>CBDICH010000005.1:0-540622 GCA_965277305.1 Nakamurella sp.
CGATAACCAGGAGGACGGCCATGGTCGAGCAATCTGGCCGGGCGCGGGTTAGCTGTCGAATGCACACGGGACGCACACGGGACGAAGCATCACCTACTCCGGTCGCGCGACAAGGGCACCGGTCTCGACGGCCGACGGTGAGCGCCGTCCGCGGTTTTGCCGCAGAAGAGTTTTGCCTCAGAAGATATGCCGGACCCGGGCGCCGAGCGAGCCTATGACCTGGTCGGTCGAGCGACGTTCGCCGAGGCACCACCGGTACAAATCATGGTGCTGGGGATGAGTTGATCCGCTGCCCGGTCGCAAAGCTCACTGAGGTCGGTGCGATCCCACCGGGGGGCCATCGTCGAGTGCGGGCAGCCAATGAACACCGGGTCAATGAGTTGATGGTTGCCGCAAAGCTCCGACGTCGCGGCTACTGGCATCGGCCACGAGACCGGAACCCCGTCGAACTTCCCCTCCTGTCTCCCGGACACCGCTCGGCGATCAGCTGGGCCGGCCGGCTGCATCGGTGGCGGCCCACCTGCTCGAGCCGCGTCCGACGGAAAAACTCGGACGCCGCCGGCGTCAGCTCGAAGCCCGGTGTGCACGTCGATAGCGCTCGTAGACAACGCCTGAATCGAAGCTTCGTGTCTCGATAAGCTGCAGATGGATGTCTTGGGTCGTGGACGGGAGATAGCGCGTACCACCACCGACCACCACCGGCATTCGGAAGATGCGGAACTCGTCGACCAGGCCGAGTTCGATCGCCGCAGCGGCGAGTCCGGCGCCGCCGATCTCGACGTCCCTCGAAGTCGCGCCGAGCGCAGAAACAACCTCCTCGGCCACCGAAGAGCCGGCGAGCCGGGCGTTGCCTTGCACGCTGTCGAGCGTACGACTGAACACGATCTTCGGGAGCGCAGACCAGACGTCGGCGAACTCGACCGCGACTTCGGAATCGCGCATGGTGGGATCGGTTTCCCACGGCAACATGGTTTCGTAGAGACGGCGACCGGAGAGATGAGCGCCGAGCTGGCGCAACCGAGCGAGATGGAAAGCGAAGAGTTCATCACTCGGTGCAGCCCAGGCGAACGCGCCCTGCCGGTCGGCGATGTAACCATCCACGGACACGCCCATCGAATAGATCAGCATCGCTGGATCGTAGGCCGCCCACTTGCCCTGCGCGCGGCTCGGTTCGAGGCTGATGAGGGCGAGTAGGCAAGAAACCGTCACCGTCCGCAGAGATGAGCCCATCGCAGTGGGCCGCTCGACGGCTCGGCCTCGACCACCGACACCTCTGATGGACTCCGCGATCGCTCCGGTTCGAGTGATCGCACACCGCACCAACGGTAGTCCGCCCTGAAATGCCAAATAGGGGACCATCAACGATTTCTCGTGATGATCCCCTATTGGGAATGTTGTTCCGGCGGCGACCTACTCTCCCACACCCTGGCGGGTGCAGTACCATCGGCGCTGAAAGGCTTAGCTTCCGGGTTCGGAATGGGACCGGGCGTTTCCCTCTCGCTATGACCGCCGTAACTCTATGAAGATGTTCGGTGCGCACCTTTTTCCCGTGGCTATGGGAAAACGGGGTGCAGCGGTTCCGTGTCTTCAGAACCGCACAGTGGACGCGTAGCATTTTTGTGGTAAGTCCTCGGCCTATTAGTACCAGTCAGCTGCACACGTTGCCGTGCTTCCACTTCTGGCCTATCAACCCGGTGGTCTAGCCGGGGGCCTTACCCCACAAAGGGTGGGAGTCCTCATCTTGGAACGAGCTTCCCGCTTAGATGCTTTCAGCGGTTATCCCTTCCGAACGTAGCTAACCAGCCGTGCTCCTGGTGGAACAACTGGCACACCAGAGGTTCGTCCGTCCCGGTCCTCTCGTACTAGGGACAGCCTTCCTCAAGACTCCTGCGCGCGCGGCGGATAGGGACCGAACTGTCTCACGACGTTCTAAACCCAGCTCGCGTGCCGCTTTAATGGGCGAACAGCCCAACCCTTGGGACCTACTCCAGCCCCAGGATGCGACGAGCCGACATCGAGGTGCCAAACCATGCCGTCGATATGGACTCTTGGGCAAGATCAGCCTGTTATCCCCGGGGTACCTTTTATCCGTTGAGCGACACCCCTTCCACAAGGTGGTGCCGGATCACTAGTCCCGACTTTCGTCCCTGCTCGAGATGTCCCTCTCGCAGTCAAGCTCCCTTGTGCACTTACACTCGAAACCTGATTGCCAACCAGGCTGAGGGAACCTTTGGGCGCCTCCGTTACTCTTTAGGAGGCAACCGCCCCAGTTAAACTACCCATCAGGCACTGTCCCTGATCCAGATCATGGACCTAAGTTAGATATCCAGTACGACCAGAGTGGTATTTCAACGTTGACTCCACAGCCACTGGCGTGACCACTTCACAGTCTCCCACCTATCCTACACAAGTCGAACCGAACACCAATACCAAACTATAGTAAAGGTCCCGGGGTCTTTCCGTCCTGCCGCGCGTAACGAGCATCTTTACTCGTACTGCAATTTCGCCGAGCCTATGGTTGAGACAGTAGAGAAGTCGTTACGCCATTCGTGCAGGTCGGAACTTACCCGACAAGGAATTTCGCTACCTTAGGATGGTTATAGTTACCACCGCCGTTTACTGGGGCTTAAATTCTCAGCTTCGCCGTGAGGCTAACCGGTCCTCTTAACCTTCCAGCACCGGGCAGGCGTCAGTCCATATACATCGTCTTGCGACTTAGCATGGACCTGTGTTTTTAGTAAACAGTCGCTTCTCCCTGGTCTCTGCGACCAAAACATGCTAGCCCGCAAGGGGCTTCACACACCTCGGTCCCCCTTCTCCCGAAGTTACGGGGGTATTTTGCCGAGTTCCTTAACCATAGTTCGCTCGATCACCTTGGTATTCTCTACCTGACCACCTGTGTCGGTTTGGGGTACGGGCCGCTCAGAGCTCGCTAGAGGCTTTTCTCGACAGCATAGGATCACTCTACTTCGCCTCAATCGGCTATGCGTCAGGTCTCAGATCAACGATCCCGCGGATTTGCCTACGGAACCTACCTACACCCTTACACCAGTATTACCACTGACTGGCGGAGCTACCTTCCTGTGTCACCCCATCGCTTAACTACTAGCGGTTCGGGTCACGCGCTCCCCGCCGGCTTCCCGAAGGAACCCATTGGTTCGGGCGTTTAGCATTACCGCGCTCGCTATTGGCGCTCTTTCGCGGGTACGGGAATATCAACCCGTTGTCCATCGGCTACGCCTGTCGGCCTCGTCTTAGGTCCCGACTCACCCTGGGCGGATTAACCTGGCCCAGGAACCCTTGGTCATTCGGTGGAGGAGTTTCTCACTCCTCATTCGCTACTCATGCCTGCATTCTCACTCGTGTAGCCTCCACGGCTGGTTTCCACCGCCGCTTCACTGGCAACACGACGCTCCCCTACCCATCCACACTCCTGGACCCACAAGGGGCCGAGATAATATGTGAATGCCGCGGTTTCGGTGGTGTGCTTGAGCCCCGCTACATTGTCGGCGCGGAATCACTTGACCAGTGAGCTATTACGCACTCTTTAAAGGGTGGCTGCTTCTAAGCCAACCTCCTGGTTGTCTGGGCGACTCCACATCCTTTCCCACTTAGCACACGCTTAGGGACCTTAACCGGCGATCTGGGCTGTTTCCCTCTCGACAATGAAGCTTAGCCCCCACTGTCTCACTGCCGCGCTCTCACTTACCGGCATTCGGAGTTTGGTTGATTTTGGTAAGCTTGTGGGCCCCCTAGACCATCCAGTGCTCTACCTCCGGTAAGAAACACGCGACGCTGCACCTATATGCATTTCGGGGAGAACCAGCTATCACGAAGTTTGATTGGCCTTTCACCCCTACCCACAGCTCATCCCCCAGGTTTTCAACCCTGGTGGGTTCGGACCTCCACGACGTCTTACCGTCGCTTCATCCTGGCCATGGGTAGATCACTTCGCTTCGGGTCTAGAGCATGCGACTGAAACGCCCTATTCGGACTCGCTTTCGCTACGGCTTCCCCACACGGGTTAACCTTGCCACATACCACTAACTCGCAGGCTCATTCTTCAAAAGGCACGCCGTCACCTTCCCACAAGGGGTCAGCTCCGACGGATTGTAAGCACACGGTTTCAGGTACTATTTCACTCCCCTCCCGGGGTACTTTTCACCTTTCCCTCACGGTACTAGTCCGCTATCGGTCACCAGGTAGTATTTAGGCTTAGCGGGTGGTCCCGCCAGATTCACAGCGAATTTCACGGGCTCGCTGCTACTTGGGATCCCACTCGGGAGAAATCATGTTTTCGGCTACGGGAGTCTCACCCTCTACGCTTGGTTTTTCCAATGCCATTCGCCTAACACAACTTTTTCTTACTCCCTAATCCCTCGGCAGAGAGATAAGAATGGTCCCACGACCCCGATCACGCAACGCCTGCCGGCTATCACGCGCAATCGGTTTAGCCTCATCCGCTTTCGCTCGCCACTACTAACGGAATCGCGGTTGCTTTCTCTTCCTGTGGGTACTGAGATGTTTCACTTCCCCACGTTCCCTCCACGCACCCTATGTGTTCAGATGCGGGTAACACGACATGACTCGTGCTGGGTTTCCCCATTCGGAAATCCTCGGATCTCAGCTCGGTTGACAGCTCCCCGAGGCTTATCGCAGCCTCCTACGTCCTTCATCGGCTCCTGGTGCCTAGGCATCCACCGTGTGCTCTTCATAACTTAGCCACAAAGATGCTCGCGTCCACTGTGCAGTTCTCAAGGTACGGGCGATGCTCAACCCAACTCGCTCCGCCTACCAGCACCAGATCCACAAAGATCTGTGCCGGCGGTTCGAAACTAGGGTCGGCCCGAAGAAGGCATCAAACGAATCGTCTGATCCTTCAGGACCCAACAGCGTACCTACGGGTCACACTGCCACCCTGCGCCCGTTCCAACCCCCAACCACACCCCCGAAGGGACCTGGCTGAACGCCTCAATCAAGAGGCTGGGTCGTACTAGACACACAGAACAACGTGTGAACCGAACTAGTCAGTGTTCCACCCGTGAGCTCCACCGCAGAACATTTGTCTGCGAAGTGGGCCTGGACCCATGAATGAACCTGTGTAAACAGCAGGCTCGGGCCAGTTGCTCCTTAGAAAGGAGGTGATCCAGCCGCACCTTCCGGTACGGCTACCTTGTTACGACTTCGTCCCAATCGCCGATCCCACCTTCGACAGCTCCCTCCTACAAGTAGGTTGGGCCACTGGCTTCGGGTGTTACCGACTTTCGTGACGTGACGGGCGGTGTGTACAAGGCCCGGGAACGTATTCACCGCAGCGTTGCTGATCTGCGATTACTAGCGACTCCGACTTCATGGGGTCGAGTTGCAGACCCCAATCCGAACTGAGACCGGCTTTTTGGGATTCGCTCCACCTCGCGGTATCGCAGCCCTTTGTACCGGCCATTGTAGCATGCGTGAAGCCCAAGACATAAGGGGCATGATGATTTGACGTCATCCCCACCTTCCTCCGAGTTGACCCCGGCAGTCTCTTATGAGTCCCCGGCATAACCCGCTGGCAACATAAGACAAGGGTTGCGCTCGTTGCGGGACTTAACCCAACATCTCACGACACGAGCTGACGACAACCATGCACCACCTGTGCACGGACCTTGCGGGGGAACCATCTCTGGAACTTTCCCGTGCATGTCAAGCCTTGGTAAGGTTCTTCGCGTTGCATCGAATTAATCCGCATGCTCCGCCGCTTGTGCGGGCCCCCGTCAATTCCTTTGAGTTTTAGCCTTGCGGCCGTACTCCCCAGGCGGGGCGCTTAATGCGTTAGCTGCGGCACGGAGGTCGTGGAAGGACCCCCACACCTAGCGCCCAACGTTTACGGCGTGGACTACCAGGGTATCTAATCCTGTTTGCTCCCCACGCTTTCGCTCCTCAGCGTCAGTATCGGCCCAGAGTCCCGCCTTCGCCACCGGTGTTCCTCCTGATATCTGCGCATTTCACCGCTACACCAGGAATTCCAGACTCCCCTACCGAACTCTAGTCTGCCCGTATCGAATGCAGGTCCGAGGTTGAGCCTCGGATTTTCACATTCGACGCGACAGACCGCCTACGAGCTCTTTACGCCCAATAATTCCGGACAACGCTTGCACCCTACGTATTACCGCGGCTGCTGGCACGTAGTTGGCCGGTGCTTCTTCTGCTCCTACCGTCACTTGCGCTTCGTCAGAGCTGAAAGAGGTTTACAACCCGAAGGCCGTCATCCCTCACGCGGCGTCGCTGCGTCAGGCTTTCGCCCATTGCGCAATATTCCCCACTGCTGCCTCCCGTAGGAGTCTGGGCCGTGTCTCAGTCCCAGTGTGGCCGGTCGCCCTCTCAGGCCGGCTACCCGTCGTCGCCTTGGTAGGCCATTACCCCACCAACAAGCTGATAGGCCGCGGGCCCATCCTCAGCCGAAAAACTTTGAACCATCCACCATGCGATGAAAAGTTATTATCCGGTATTAGCACCTGTTTCCAAGTGTTATCCCGAAGCTGAGGGCAGGTTGCCCACGTGTTACTCACCCGTTCGCCACTCGAGTACCCGCAAGCGGGCCTTTCCGTTCGACTTGCATGTGTTAAGCACGCCGCCAGCGTTCGTCCTGAGCCAGGATCAAACTCTCCATTGAATGCCATATAACCTGCAGGGACAAGCCCCGAGATCAACACTGGAAAGCGAACACCCCCAAAAGGGCGCTCGATGAAACCTGGTCCACACGAGCTAGCACTTCAAACACCCCACAAAGATCCCCAAAGAGACCCAGAAAGGTGAACAAAATTGTATCTCGTAATGCACCAAATGATGCCCATACCCCGCGAAGAGGGTGTATGAACGATAAATCAGTTGGCACTGACTTTCGGTACGCTGTTGAGTTCTCAAAGATCAAACGCGCACCCTCAAAGGCCTTCCAACCTTCTCCGGGGCAACCTGATCAACGCTACCCGATCTTCCTCCGAGTGACAACTCGGTGGAGTCTCCGGTTTCCCTGGTCCTGGGCTGAGCGCGTGCTCATCCCTGTCCGTTTCACCGGAGCCGAACTTCGGGTTTTGCTACCCGGCTCCGTCCAGCTCCGCAGGCTTCCCTGCTCGCTGTCCGGCTCTCCGCTGGCAACAACGAGAAAGTTACGGGCATGCGTCCGGCAAGTCAAATGTGCAGGTCAGGGCTTCGGCGATCTGGATCGATGCAGTTCGGGCGGCTGTGATCGTCCGGCGATTCGGCGGTGGCGCCGACGATCGTGGAGTGACGCCGGGCACATGGCGCTGATTCGGCGGTTCAAAGCACGCAGACACCGGCCACTGCTCTCTTGCCACGGCGTATCACCAGGTACTTGCCGTGCAGCAGATCGGTGGGCGCCGGCGTGTGCTCCGGATCCTTGATGCGCTGGTTGTTGATGTTGGCTCCGCCCTCGGCGATGGTCCGGCGGGCTTCCGAGGCCGAGGCCGCCAGGCCCGACGCCCGCAGGAGTTCGACAACCGAGGGCGTGCCACCCGTGATGTGGTGCAGGCCCGCCTCGGTCAACGCGGCCAGCAATGTCGGTTCGTCGACGTCCCCCAGCTCGCCGCGCCCGAACAGCGCGCCGCTGGCCGCGATGACCGCGGCGGTCGCCTCCATCCCGTGGACCAATGTCGTCACCTCAGCGGCCAGTGCTCGCTGCGCTTCCCGGGCGTGGGGTCGGCTGGCCGTTGCCTGGGCCAGTTCCTCGAGTTCTTCCCGGGTGCGGAACGAGAAGACCTTCAGGTACGAGTCGACCGAGGCATCCTCGGTGTTGAACCAGAATTGGTAGAAGGCATAGGGCGAGGTGAGCTCGGCGTCCAGCCACACCGTGCCCGATTCGGTCTTGCCGAACTTGGTGCCGTCGGCCTTGGTGATCAGCGGGGTGGTCAGGGCATGCGCCACCTTGCCGTCGGCCTTGCGAATGAGGTCGGTGCCGCTGGTCAGGTTCCCCCACTGGTCATTGCCACCCAGCTGGAGGACGCAGCCGTAGCGCCGGTTGAGTTCCAGGAAGTCCATGCCCTGCAGGATCTGGTAGCTGAACTCGGTGAATGACAGACCTTCTTCGCTGTTGAGCCTGGCCGACACGATCTCCTTCGAGAGCATTCGCCCCATCCGGTAATGCTTCCCGACGTCGCGGAGGAAGTCGATGGCGCTCAACGGCGCGGTCCAGTCCAGGTTGTTGACGATCCTCGCGGCGTGCGGACCGGTGAAATCGAGGTACTTCTCCACCTGGGTCTGGATGCGGTCCACCCACTCGGCGACCACCTCGGGTCCGTTCAGCACCCGCTCGCCGGACATCCGCGGATCGCCGATCAACCCGGTCGCCCCACCCACCAGTCCGAGTGGTAGATGCCCGGCTTCCTGGATCCGGCGCATGGTCAGCAGCAGGACCAGATTGCCGATGTGCAGGCTTCGCGCCGTCGGATCGAATCCCCCGTAGAAGGTGATCGGGTCGCCGGCGAGCGCGGTGGCCAACTCGAATTCGTCGGTGGACTGGGCGATCAATCCCCGCCACCGCAGGTCATCGAGGACCGAGGCGGGGGGCAGGGCCGAGGTCGGGTTCTCATCAGGCACGCTACTCATCCTGCCATTCAGCCCGGTGTCGACTTTCCCGCTCGCCGGCGCTTGACGCCGGGCCGAAAGGCCGACACCGAGGCAGCGCCGGACTCCCAGAATCGCCAGGGAAGCTCAGCGCCGACGTTGACGCCTACGCGCGGTCCGACCGACACCAGACCCGCCGGCGGCGGGGTGCCGGTTCGGAGCGCCAGTGATGAATCGCCGGCGCACAGATCGAGACCGTTCTGGTCCGCGGCCAGACCGAGGACGGAAGCCAGGCCGGCCGGTCCCCGGGCCAGGTGCTCGGGCTTGGTCCGGTCCGGACGGCGGGAGGCGGCCAGATCGTGTCCCGCCACCACCTCGCCGGCACGCAGCAGAACGGCCGCGGGACGGCCGGTCGGCCCGGTGACAATGTTGGCGCACCAATGCATCCCGTAGACGAAGTAGGTGTACAGATGCCCAGGCTCGTCGAACATGACGGCATTGCGTCGGGTCAGCCCGCGATAGGCGTGCGAGGCCGGATCGTCGAGCCCGCGGTAGGCCTCGACCTCGGTGAGTCGCACGGCCACCCGGCCTTCGGCTGACTCGGACACGATCACCCGGCCGAGCAGCCAGGGCGCGATGCTCACTGCGTCCCCGGCCAGGAACGACCTCGGCAACCGCCGCCCCAATGCCGCCACCGTGCCTCCGATGCTCGCGGGGATGAACGTGGTCGAAATGGGACGGGTGAGACAGGACGGAACTAGTTCATCCCCGCCGTTCAAGTTGATCCCCGCCGGAGAGGACAGATCAGGGATGGGCCAGCCAGGCCCGATCACCGGCGATCATCGCGCGGAGGCCGGCGAGTTGCTCCGCGACACGAATCGGCGCGGTGCCTCCGATGCCGTCACGCGAGGCCATCGAACCTGCCACCGTCAGCACGCCCCGGACGTCCGGGGTCAGCGCCGGCGAGATGGCAGCGAACTCGGCATCGGTCAGCTCGTCGAGCTCACGTCCACTGGATTCGGCCAACGACACGCATTCACCGGCAGCCTCGTGGGCAACCCGGAACGGCACGCCCTGTTTGACCAGCCACTCGGCGATGTCGGTGGCCAACGAGAAGCCGGCACCGGCCATGGCCGTCATCCTGGCGGTCTTGAACGTCAGCGTGGCGGTCATCCCGGTGAGCGCCGGCAGCAGGAGCTCCAACTGTTCGAGCGAGTCGATCAGCGGCTCCTTGTCCTCCTGCAGATCGCGGTTGTAGGCCAGCGGCAGACCCTTCAACGTGGCGAGCAGGCCCGTCAGGTTGCCGATCAACCGGCCGGACTTCCCCCTGGTCAACTCCGCGATGTCCGGGTTCTTCTTCTGCGGCATGATCGACGATCCGGTGGCGAATGCGTCGTGGAGTCTCGCGTATCCGAACTCCGCGGTGGTGAAGATGATGACCTCTTCGGCCCAGCGTGACAGGTTCACCCCGACCATGGCCAGACAGAACGCCAACTCGGCGGCGAAATCACGAGATGCGGTGCCGTCGATCGAGTTTGCCGAGGCGACGTCGAGGCCGAGCTCCTTCGCGACGGCTTCCGGATCGAGCCCCAGCGACGAGCCGGCGAGCGCGCCGGAACCGTAGGGCGAGACGGAGGCGCGGCGGTCCCAGTCGCGGATCCGGTCGATGTCGCGGACCAGGGCCTGTGCGTGGGCGGCCAGGTGGTGGGCCAGCAGGACGGGCTGGGCGTGCTGGAAGTGCGTCCGCCCCGGCATGGCCACGCCCGGGTGCGCCTCGGCCTGGGCGAGGAACGCCTCCTGCAGCTGGAGCAGGAGTTCGACGACCCGTCGTGCCCCGTCGCGCAGGTAGAGCCGGTACAAGGTCGCGACCTGGTCGTTGCGCGATCGTCCGGCGCGCAGCTTGCCCCCGAGGTCGACCCCGGCGCGGTCCAGCAAGCCGCGCTCGAGGGCCGTGTGCACGTCTTCGTCGTCCTCGTTCGGCGCGAAGGAACCGTCGGCGACGTCCGCCGCCAGTTCGGCCAGCGCGGCGAGCATGCCGTCCAGCTCGGTTTCGGTCAGCAGTCCGGCGTGGTGCAGCACCCTGGCGTGCGCCTTCGAGCCCGAGATGTCGTACTGCGCCAGCCGCCAGTCGAAGTGAGTGGACTTGGACAGCGCCGCCATCTCCACCGACGGGCCGTCCGAGAACCGCCCGCCCCAGAGGGCGACGGGAGAGGCTTCAGTCATACGAGTGGTTACTCCTCGAGTAGAAATTCGACGATCCTGATGCTGTCAGTCCCCCGGTCGCGTCGAGTAGGCGGCCAGCCGATGACCGAGCTCCTCGCCGGACAATCCCGCTCTGGCCACCACCAGGATGGTGTCGTCGCCGGCGATGGTGCCGATGACGTCGGCCAGACCGGCCCGGTCGATCGCCGAGGCCAGGAACTGTGCTGCGCCGGGCGGAGTGCGCAGCACAACCAGGTTTCCCGACGCCTGGTGCGACAGCAGCAGCTCGCTGAGAAGCCGAGCCAGCCTTGATGTTCCGCCGGCCATCGGGCGCGGTGACCCATCCTCCGGAATCACGTACACGGCCGCGCCGCCGTCAACTCCGCGGAGCTTGAGTGCGCCCAGCTCCTCGAGGTCCCGCGAGAGAGTGGCCTGCGTGGCACCCACCCCCTCGGCCTGCAGCAGAGCGGCGAGTTCGGTCTGCGAATGCACGCCGCCGTCCCGGATCAGGTCGGTGATCCGGCCGTGCCGGGCCGCCTTGGTCGCGGGGAACTGGCCTGTCGTCACGTCCTCACCTCGTCACGCTGCTGCCACGTCGGTCAGCCCCGGGCCGCTTCGACCAGGAAGGCCAGCAACGCCTTCTGCGCATGCAGCCGATTCTCGGCCTCGTCCCAGACCGCCGACGACGGGCCGTCGAGCACCTCGTCGGTGATCTCCCAACCACGGTGGGCCGGGAGGCAGTGCATGACCGCAGCCCCGTCGGCCGCGATCGCCAGCAGTTCCGAGTTCACCTGGTAGGGGCGGAACGGGCCGACCCGATCGAGTCCGTCGTTCTCCTGGCCCATGGATGTCCAGGTGTCGGTCACCAACACGTCGGCCCCGGCCACCGCCAGCAGAGGGTCGGTGATCAACTCGATCGAGCCACCGGTGATCGCGGCCCGATTCTTGGCGTCCAGCAGGATGTCCGCCTGTGGATCGAACCCGACCGGGGACGAGATCCGCACGTGCAGACCGGCATTGGCCCCGCCGAGCATGAGCGAGTGCGACATGTTGTTGGCGCCGTCGCCCAGATAGGTCAAGGTGATGCCGGCCAACCGACCGAAGCGCTCGCGGATCGTCTGCAGGTCGGCCAGGACCTGGCACGGGTGGAACTCGTCGGTCAGCGCGTTGATCACCGGGACGGTGGAAACATTGGCCAGGGCGTTGATCCGGCGTTGCGCGAAAGTACGGATGGCGACCGCGTCGACGTAGCGGGACAGCACCCGCGAGGTGTCCTCGATGGTCTCCTCGCGGCCGAGTTGAGAAGTGCGTCCGTCGATGATCACCGGTTGGCCACCGAGTTGGGTGATGCCGACCTCGAAGGAGAGCCGGGTCCGCGTGGAGTTCTTTTCGAAGACGGCGGCGACGGCCTTTCCGGCCAGCGGGGTGTATCCGTAGCGGTCGGCCTTGAATGCGTCGGCGGTGTCCAGCAGGGCGATCAACTCTTCGGGAGAGATGTCGTCGTCCCGGAGGTAGTGCCTGATCATGAGCTTGCCTTTCCGGTGTGTTCGGCTTTCGCGGCCGCGACCGATGCGGCCGCGTCAAGAATGGCGGGCAGGGCGGCGACGAACGAGTCGGCCTGCTCCGTGGTGAGGATCAGCGGGGGTGCCAACCGCAGCACGTCCGGCGCGGGCGCATTGATGATGAATCCGGCCTCCATCGCCGCAGCGGCGGTTTCGGCGGATGTCCGGTCGGTCAACACGATCCCGAGCAGCAGCCCGGACCCCCTGACCCGAGCGATCGACGGATGACCGAGACCCTCGATGGCACTGGAGATGTGCTTGCCGAGGGAGTCGGCATGGTCGAGCAGCCGATCCGACTCGATGGTGGACAGCACCGCGAGCGCGGCCGCGGCGCAGACCGGATTGCCGGCGAAAGTCGAGCCGTGCTGCCCGGCCGACAACAGTTGCGCGGCCGGCCCGAAGGCAAGCACGGCACCGATCGGGAGTCCACCGCCGAGGCCTTTCGCCAGGGTGATGATGTCGGGTCTGATGCCGGCTCGCTGGTGGGCGAACCACACCCCGGTACGTCCGATTCCGGTCTGCACCTCGTCCAGGACGAGCAAAGTGCCGTGCGCGGAGGTGATCTCGCGGGCAGCGGCCAGGTAGCCGTCCGGCGCGGGTACCACTCCGGCCTCGCCGAGGATCGGTTCGAGAAATACCGCCGCCACGTCGGAATCGACCGTGGCACGGAGCGCGTCGACGTCTCCGTACGGCACGAACTCGACACCGGCCGGCATCGGTTCGAAGGGGGCTCGCTTCGCCGGTTGACCGGTCAACGCCAGCGCACCCATGGTGCGGCCGTGGAAGGCCCCTTCCGCGGCGATGATCCGCGAGCGGCCGGTGAGCCGCGCGATCTTGAACGCCGCCTCGTTGGCCTCCGCACCGGAGTTGCAGAACAGCGCCCCGCCGTCACCCTCGGCGCCGGCCAGTCGCAGCAGCTGTTCGGCGAGGTCGAGCACCTTGGGGTGGGTGAAGAAGTTGGAGACGTGTCCGAGGGTGGCGATCTGCTCGGTGACGGCCGCGACCACCGCCGGGTGTGCGTGGCCGAGGGAATTGACCGCGATACCGCCCAGCAGATCGAGATACTGCTTGCCGTCGGCATCGGTGACGACGGCGCCCTGGCCGGACACCAATTCGACAGCCGGCACCCCGAAATTGTTCATCATGGCGCCCGCCCACCGGTCGGCGGCCAGCTGATTCTGCGTTGTCATCAGTTCTCCTCGACCTGGCCTTCGCGGGCCGGGTCTGTTGCGCCGGAATCCGGTACGACCATCGTGCCGATCCCCTGCGTGGTCACGATTTCCAACAGCACTGCGTGCGGGGTGCGACCGTCGATGACGTGCGCCGCGGCGACGCCCCCGCGGACCGCACGGACACAGCCCTCCATCTTCGGCACCATCCCGGACTCCAGATCGGGCAACATGTCGGCGAGTGCCGAGACCGAGATCTTGGACAGCAGCGACGATCTGTCCGGCCAGTTCGAATAGAGCCCCTCGACGTCGGTCAACATCACCAGCTTCGAGGCGTTCAGGGCAATCGCCAGGGCGGCGGCTGCGGTGTCGGCATTGACGTTGTGCACCACGCCATCCACGTCGGGCGCGACGGTCGAGATGACCGGGATCCGCCCAGCGTCGAGCAGATCGAGCACGGCGGCGGGATTGACGTCGACGACATCGCCCACGAGTCCGATGTCGGTCTCGACCCCGTCGACGGCGACGGTGCGGCGGGCCGCCGTGAACAGCCCGGCGTCCTCACCGGACATGCCCACGGCCAACGGTCCGTGTTTGTTGATCAGCCCCACCAGTTCTCGCCCGACCTGACCGACGAGCACCATCCTGACCACGTCCATGGTCTCCGGGGTGGTCACCCGGAAACCACCCTTGAACTCCCCGACCATGCCGAGTCTGCTCAGCATCGAACTGATCTGCGGACCGCCGCCGTGCACCACGACCGGACGCAGACCGACGGTGCGCAGAAAGACCATGTCGGCCGCGAAGGCCTGTTTGAGAGTGTCGTCGGTCATGGCGTTTCCGCCATACTTGACGACCACGAGCGCACCCGCGAATCGCTGCAACCAGGGCAGCGCATCGGCGAGAACTGCGGCCCTCGCCCCCGCGTCGCTCAGATCCGCAGTGTTGCGGGGCTCCAGGCCGACCACCGGACTCATGTGGAGTAGGCCGAATTCTCGTGGACATACGCGTGCGACAGGTCGTTCGTCAGGATGGTCGCGGTCTCGGTCCCCGCATGCAGGTCGATGACGACGTGAGCGCGGCGCGGCGTGAGGTCGACCAGCGACCGGTCCTCACCGTTCGAGCCCTGCCGGCAGATCCAGACCCCGTTGATGGCCACGTCGATCTGATCCGGATCGAACGCCGCCCTGGTGGTGCCGACCGCGGCGAGGATCCGGCCCCAGTTGGGGTCGCCGCCGAAGAAGGCGGTCTTCACCAGGCTGTTCCGCGCGACGGCACGCCCGACCTCGACCGCCTCGTCCTCGGATTCGGCGTGGACCACCTCGATCGAGATCTCCTTGGTGGCACCCTCGGCGTCCGCCAGCAGTTGCGTGGCCAGGTCCTTGCAGGCCCTGGTGACCGCGGCGGTCAGCACCTCCTGCGTCGGCTGCACCCCGGAGGCCCCGGAGGCCAGCAGCAGCACGGTGTCGTTGGTGGACATGGCGCCGTCGGAATCGAGGCGGTCGAACGAGACTCGGGTGCCGGCCCGCAGAGCCTGCTCCAGCGCGGCGTTGTCGGCGACTGCATCCGTCGTGAGCACGACCAACATGGTGGCCAGCGCCGGCGCCAGCATGCCGGCCCCCTTGGCCATCCCGCCCACCGTGAAGCCGCCGACTGCGACGACCACCTGTTTGGCCACCGTGTCCGTGGTCATGATGGACGTGGCGGCGGCCGGGCCGCCGTCCTCACTGAGCGCCACGACTGCCGCCGAGGCGCCGGACCGGATCTTGTCCATCGGTAGTCGCTCGCCGATCAACCCGGTGGAACACACCGCGATCTGGGTCGGTCCGACTCGGAGCACCTCAGCCAGATGCTCCGCGGTGGCGACGGTATCGGCATAGCCGGCCGGCCCGGTGCAGGCATTTGCACCGCCGGAGTTGAGCACCACAGCGGCCAGTGCGGGAGCGAAACCACCGGTACCGCTGAAGATCTGCTCGCACCAGCGGACGGGCGCCGCTTTGACCCGGTTGCCGGTGAACACACCGGCAGCGTTATGGCTCGGTCCGTCATTGACCACCAGCGCGATGTCCGGCTTGCCGGACGGCTTGAGACCCGCGGTCACTCCGGACGCCCGGAATCCCGCCGGTGCGGTGACTCCCTGGATGGTGCTCACGGCGCGACTCCCAGGGTGCTCAGTCCGGTGACCTCGGACAGTCCCAGAGCCAGGTTGAGGCACTGGACGGCCGCGCCGCCGGTGCCCTTGGTCAAGTTGTCGACGGCCGCCACGACGATCAGCCGACCGGCGGCCGCGTCGACGGCGAGTTGCAGCAACAGCGTGTTCGCCCCAAGCACGGCGCTGGTCGTCGGCCATTGCCCTGCAGGTAGAAGATGCACGAAAGGCTCGTCCTGGTAGGCGGTTTCATAAGCCGTCCGGATCTCGGCCTCGGTCACGCCGGGACGAAGGGCCGCGCTGGACGTGGACAGAATCCCACGTGACATCGGCACCAGCACCGGCGTGAACGAGACCGTGACCGTGGCACCCGCTGCGGCAGAGAGGTTCTGGATCATCTCGGGCGTGTGCCGGTGTACCCCTCCGACACCGTACGCGGCCGATGAACCCATCACCTCCGACGCGAGCAGGTTGGTCTTGAGTGACTTACCCGCTCCTGAGGTACCCGACGCCGCCACCACGACGACCTCACGATCGACCAGGCCTGCGGCCAGCGCCGGGGCCATCGACAGCGAAGCCGCAGTCGGATAGCACCCAGGAACCGCGATCCGGTTCGCACCCTCGAGGGCTGCCCGTC
Organism: Nakamurella sp.; assembly: GCA_965277305.1. Taxonomy (GTDB): domain Bacteria; phylum Actinomycetota; class Actinomycetes; order Mycobacteriales; family Nakamurellaceae; genus Nakamurella. The sequence continues at coordinate 16,282 of CBDICH010000005.1, forward strand.
CGCCGGGCAGTTCCGGCATTCCGTAGGGCCACGACCCGGGATGTTCGCCGCCGTAGAACTGTCGCCAGGCCGCGGCGTCGGTCAACCGGTGATCGGCGCCGCAGTCGATGACCACGACGTCGGGACCCAGTTCCGCAGCCACCTGGTGCGAGTGACCGTGCGGGAGGGCCAGGAACACCACGTCATGACCGGCCAGGGTCTCGGCGGACGTCGGCTCGAGCACCCGGTTCGCCAACGGCCAGAGGTGCGGCTGATGCACGCCGAGCCGGTCGCCGGCGCTGGCATTGGCGGTCAGTGCGCCGATCTCGACGAGCGGATGGGCGAGCAGCAAACGGAGGATCTCGCCGCCGGCGTAGCCGCTCGCGCCGGCTACTGCGACACGGAATTTCGTCTCAGTCATGATGGATGAACTATACAACGTGATGCATGATCATCCACAACCTGATTGTCATTAGCTGCCTCTACAGTGCTGATTGGCGGACGCGGCGTCCGCTCTCCCGGCGCATCGACCCGACGGGATCAACCCGGCATAGGCGGAAGCATGATCTATGTAGCTGGCGTGCTGGTGGTCCTGACTCTGGTCGCCATGGCATCGGGCAAGGTTCCGGCCGTGCTGGTCCTGGGCACATCGTTGGCCCTGGCCGGCCTGTTGAAGATCGCTACGCCTGCTCAGCTCTTCGCCGGACTGAGCAACGGCGGGGTCATCACGGTGGGCGGGATGCTGGTGATTGCCAAGGGTCTGGTCCAGACCGGTGCTGTCACGCGGGTGACCTTTGTCCTCCTGGCGACGGTGAAGACCGCTTCACAGGCGCTGCGGCGTCTGATCCTCCCGGTGGGAGTCGGTTCCGCGCTGATCAACACCACCCCGATCGTGGCCATGCTGATCCCGGCCTCGAAGGAACTGGAGCAGAGTCGCGCGGTGCCCGCTCGAGAACTCCTCCTGCCCATCACCCACGTCACCACCCTGGCGGGTTCCATCACGCTCATCGGTACCAGTTCGAATCTACTGATCGCCGGCATCGCGGCGGGGGCCGGCGTCAAGATGAGCATGCTCTCCTTCGCCGCGGTCGCGCTGCCGGTGGCGCTGATCGGCTGGGCCGTCATCTACTTCACTGCCCCCTTCCTGCTCCGCGGGGAACGGCGGGATCTCGAGGTCACCAAGGACTGGCGGGTGGAGATTCCGGTCTATCCGTCCGCGCTGGCCCGGGGGCGGTCCGCGGCGGCCCTCGGCCTGGTCACCAACCAGGAGTACGCCCTCGAGCAGGTGTTGCGTTCGGGTGACGTCGTCGACCCGAACGGTCCGATCGAAGCCGGCGATCTGCTGGTGTTCGCGGCCACCGAAACCGGCGTCGCCGCGCTCTGGAAGAGCCCGCAGTTCGGAATCGGGCCGCAGCATCTCTTCGAGATCTCGGTGGGCTCCGGCGAGACCGGGGTTCTCCACGACCTCGAGGTGGATCCCGGCATGCACGTCATCGCCGCACGGACGGACAAGCCGCTGCGTGACTCGCCACTCGTGCCGGGCGAGACGTGCTTCGTCACCGGTCCCAGCGAGAAGGCCTGGCGGCGCAATCCGCTGGTCTCGCTGGCTCAGGACCGGGCCGGCCGGGCTCCCCAACCCAGGAAGACGTGGATCGCGGTGTCCATCCTGGCCGCCGTCATCGTCGCCGCTTCATTCGGCTTGGCGCCCGTGGAACTGGTCGCCGTCAGCGGGGCACTCCTGATGGTGATCACCGGCGTGCTGACGCCGACGTCCGCGGTGCGCGCACTCGACTGGAACGTGTTGTTCATCCTGGCCGGTTCGATCGGGCTGGGTGCCGTCGTGGTGGAGAGCGGTCTCGCGGACGGTCTGGCCACCGTCATCCGGCATCTGACCTCGGGCAGCGTTCTGTTGGTGGTGATCGTCTTCGCCGTTGTCACTGCCGTCATGACCAACCTCGTGACGAATGCTGCCGCCGCGTCGATCCTGACCCCGGTGGCGATCAACATCGCCACCGAACTGGCGATCAATCCGGTCACCATCCTGGCGCTGATCGGCACCTGCATCTCGTTCACGTTCATCAACCCGTTCAGCCATCAATCGAATCTGATGGTGATGCGACCCGGCGGCTACTCCACCGCGACCTTCGCGCGTTTCGGTACCCCGCTGATCATCGCTTCGGTGGTGGCCGCCTGCGCGGCCTGCTATCTCATCGTCCGCGTGTAGTGGCAGGATTTCCGGTCGTGGGCACTTCGACCACACCGGCTCTTCGACGCACCGGCAACTCGACGCTGCCGGCGAGCAACTGGGCGCTGACCAAACTGGGATCGAGCCAAACTGGGATCGAGCAGGGTCTCCCTCCGGCACGCGATCGAGGACCCGGCGTCCCGCTCGGACGCGGCGGGCTTCCGATCGGAGGGCTCATGACGCCGAGCTCAGCTCGGGTCCAGCGGGGTGCGGCACGACGGGCACCTGCAAGCCCGACTGGCCGCCCGATCCCCGTACTCTGACACCGGTTTACAGGACGCTCTGCAGCAGCGGCACCAGTTGTTCGTCGTCGGTGAGTGACCCGTGTTGCCCGATCAGCTTGAGTTCGTGCGCAGAGGTCGTCCGCGAATCCACGAAAGCGAAAGGCTCCACGCCGGCCACGATCACATCGCCGATGCGCTCGACGACGCGCTCGTCGACCGTCCCGAACCAACCCGCCGACATCGCCTCGCCACGGGTTCGCACCCAAGCCCGATCTCCGAAGGCGGCCGAGAGTCGTCTTGCCACATCAGCTTCCGCGCCCGGATAGCAGTAGGCCTGGGCGAACCGGGCCTCTCCGGCCAGCACTTCGATACCGGCCTGCAGGTCGCGGCGCTCGGCCAGATCGACCCGAAGGTGGTGGGGCACATCGATCATGCCGTGGTCGGCGGTCACCACCAGCAGAGTGCCGGGCGGCAGCAACCGGGCCAGCCGTTTGATGGCTTCGTCGATCTCCCGGAGGGCCCGTCGCCAGTTCCGGCTCTGGGCACCGTACAGATGACCGGCCCCGTCGACCTGCCCCCAGTACACGTAGGCCAGACCTGGCTCGCGCAGCGCCGCAACGGCGGCGTCGACCCGGTCGTGCAGTTTGTCCACGCCGACGAAGCGGGGGCCACGTAGTGCCGCCTCGGTGAGGCCGGACCCGGCGAACTCCGGGTTGCCGATCGACGTGCAGCTGACGCCGGCCGCGGTCAGCAGCTGGAAGACGGTCGGGTGCGGCTGCCACCGCCGCGGATTGACAGCCGGATCCCAGCGGAGCTCGTTGAGCAGCACACGCCGCTCGGGATCCATCACCTGGTAGCCGACCAGACCGTGTTGACCCGGGTGCAGACCGGTGCCGAAGGAACCCAGGGAGGTGGCCGTGGTACTCGGACACCCCGCCCTGAGCGCGGTACCGACCAAGGTCGCGAGAAATGGCGCGTCGACCGCATTCTCGGCCAACAGCGTCTGACCCAGGCCATCGACGAGGACGACGCACACTCGTCCGGCGACCGGCAGGTCAATTGCGGGCAATGCAGTGGGGACCCCCAGGGCCGCGGCGATTCCGGGGAGCACCGCCCCCAAGGTGTTCGGACCGTACCCCGGACCGGTCGGCGCGTTCATGCGCGTTCCGGTCTGCTGTCGCTCGTCACACTCGTGCGGAGGCGGTCGCCGCCGAAAGAACTCTGGCAAAGGCGAGCGCGTCGGCGAGCTCGTTCTCGCCTTCCGCATCGGCGCTGATGCGGAGCGAGAGATCGTCGCCCGTCATCGAGCCGGTGTAGCCATGGTCGGCCTCACACTGCGGATCGCCGCAGGTCGCCGGCTCGAGGTCCAATCGCGCCACCGCACCCCATCCGATCGTCACCGTGACCTCGCGGCCCAGACTGCCGGCCTTGTACTTTTCCGGATTGGGGACGACATGGGTGACCATCACGGTCTTCACTGCCGACAGCGGCACCGATTCGCTGGTGGCGATGCCGTGTGACTGCTCACCATGCTCCTCGTCCCCGCCATGGTCGTCGGCGTGCACGAAGATCAACCTCGTCCGGGTCAGGGCGACCACCGACAGATGTCGACGGATCGTCTCGACGTCGAACGTCGTCTCCAGGTGCACGAGATGCGTTTCCACCTGCTCGTCAGCGAGCGCTATGTCCAGCACGTCGGTGACGAAGGCCGGGTAGTAGCCGGCCTTCAGGATCTTGCGGGACAGATCGAGCGGCAACTGCGATGACATGGCTCCATCCTCACATCCCGCACGCCCGATCACCCACTTCATCCCCAAATCGTCGGTGTCATCGCAAGGTGGCCCCTGTCCGCGCGGCGGCTTCGGCCAGCGCCGCGTCCCGGACGAGCAGCGCCTCGGAGGCCGTCAGCGTGCGGTCCGGAGCCCGGACGACCAGCGCGAACGCCAACGACTTCGCGCCGCCGGCGACCTGATCACCCGCGTAGACGTCGAACAGGCGGACCGACTCGAGCAACTCGCCACCGCCGGTGATCAGGGCATCGGTGACGTCCTGAGCCTGGATCTCCTGCACGACCACGACCGCGAGATCGAGGTGGACGGGCGGGAACGGGGAGATCCGCGGCGCGACCGGGGTGGCACGGTCCGGCAGCGCGTCGAGATCCAGTTCCAGCGCGGCCGACCGGGCAGGCAACCCGAGCCGCTCGACCACCGCCGGATGCAACTCCCCGGCATGGCCGACCGTCCGGCCTGCCACCTGGATCGCCGCACAGCGACCGGGATGCCAGGGCGCGAGGCCGGCCGAGATCACCTCGACCCTGACACCGGCGGTGAAGCCGATCCGACGGGCCAGTTCGATGGCATCTGCCCACGAGCCACTCCGGCCGGCGCCCCACCAACCTGCACTCTCCAGTGCCCCGGCGAGCAACACGGCGACATGCCGAGGCTGTGACGGCAGGCTGGAGTTCAGCTGGTCGAGTTCGGCCTCGGCCGGGCGATGGTCGACGGCGGTCCGCGCCGGCGTCGGTGCTGCCGCATCGGGTTGGAAGACCTGCCCGATCTCGAAGAACGACAGATCGCGGGCACCGCGAGAGATGTTGCGGGTCAGCGTATCCAGCAGACCCGGCAGCAGCGTGGTGCGGAGCGCAGGCCGGTCGGCGTCCAACGGATTGACCAGAGTTGCGGTGAAGCGGCGCGGATCGTCCGCGGCCAGGCCCAACGCATCGAAGTCGGCGATTCCGACGAATGGGAAGGACAGAACCTCGGTCAATCCGGCCGACGCCAGATCGTCGGCCACCCGCCGGCGGCGGCGTTGACGGCCGGTCATACCGGTACCGGCCGGCGCGCCGGGCAGGATCGTCGGAATGGTCGCGTAGTCCTCGAGGCGGGCCACCTCTTCGACCAGGTCGGCCGGCCTGGTCAGGTCCGGCCGCCAACTCGGCGTCGTGACCTGCAGCGGGTCGGCACCGGCGTCGGCCACCGTGCAGCCGACCTGTTCCAAACGTCGAACGATGTCGGCCCGCTCGTACGGGCGGCCGGCGAGACGTTCCGACTCATCGACCGGTAGCGCGATGACCGGTATGGCCGGAGCGTCGGCCGTGACATCCGAACGCCCGACGATGGTGCCGCCGGCGTAGCGGGTCAGGAGGGCGGCGGCCGCCTCGGCGGCAATCGCCGAGATGGCCGGATCGACTCCGCGTTCGAACCGCCTCGAGGCCTCGCTCGGAAGCTTGTGCCGACGCGCGGCACGCGAGATCACCGCTGGGTCCCACCAGGCCGCCTCGATGACGACCTCGGTCGTGTCGGCGGAGATCTCGGTCGACTCCCCACCCATGACGCCGGCCATGGAGATGGGGCCGGTGTCGTCGGTGACCAGGAGATCGTCGGGGACCAGGGTGCGGGTCGCGCCGTCGAGGGTCTTCAGCTTCTCACCGGTCTTCGCCCGTCGGACCGTGATGTCGCCGGTCAGCTTGCCGGCGTCGAAGGCGTGCAACGGGTGTCCGAGCTCGAGCATGACGTAGTTGGTGACATCGACGGCCAACGAGATGCTCCGGATGCCGGCAGCCTGCAGGCGGCGGCGAATCCAGAACGGGGAAGCGACATTCGGGTCGACTCCGGTGATTCGCACGGTGACGAAACGGCTGCAGCCGGAATCCGCGATCGTGACCGGCCAGCCGCCATCCGCCCGGTCGGGAACGTCCACGGCCGCCGGGTCGACCGACGGAACATCCAGCGCCGCAGCCGTTTCGCGCGCCAGCCCGCGCATGGACAGGGCGTAGCCGCGATCCGGCGTGATCGCCAGCTCCACCACGGAATCGTGGGATCCGATCAGATCTCGTGCCTCGCCGCCGATCTCGGCATCGTCGTCCAGTACCAGGATGCCGTCGTGTTCCGTGCCGATGCCGAGTTCGCGTACCGAGCAGATCATCCCGTCGGAGATGTGGCCGTAGGTGCTGCGCGATGCGATGGCGAAGCCACCGGGCAGCACCGAACCCGGCAGGGCGATGACCACCTTGTCGCCGACCGCGAAGTTTCTTGCCCCGCAGATGATCTCGCGCGGCTCATCGGAACCGTCCGGTCCGTGGCCCGCGCCGACGTCGACGCTGACGAAACGGATCGGCTTCTTGAACTCGGTGAGCTCCTCGATGGTCAACACCTGGCCCACCACGAGTTCGCCGGTCGTCTCGGGCACGGTGTGGATGTCCTCGACCTCGAAGCCGACCCGCAGCAGCGCATCTGCCACGTCGGTAGCCGTGCTCCCGGCCGGGAGCGACACGTATTCCGACAGCCATTCGATCGGTGTTCGCATGGTCAGACCTCCCTGGTGTGGCGGGCCGGCGGGGCGGAAAATGCCGAGGTGAATCGGACGTCGCCCTCGACCAGATCACGCATGTCCGGCACGTCGTTGCGGAACTGCAGAGTCCGCTCGATGCCCATGCCGAACGCGAAGCCGGTGTACTCCGCGGGGTCGATCCCGCAGGCGCGGAGGACATCCGGGTCGACCATGCCGCAGCCACCCCACTCCACCCAGCCGGCGCCCCCCTTCTTGCCTTCGAACCAGATGTCCATCTCGGCACTCGGCTCGGTGAAGGGGAAGAACGAGGGGCGGAGCCGTGCTTTCGACTCCGGACCGAACATGGCCCTGGCGAAATGGTCCAGCGTGCCCTTGAGATGAGCCATGGTCAGACCCTTGTCGATGGCCAGACCCTCGACCTGGGTGAAGACCGGGGTGTGGGTCGCGTCGAGCTCGTCCGTGCGATAGACCCGGCCCGGGCAGATCACGTAGATCGGCGGCTGCTGGGTCAGCATGGTGCGGATCTGCACCGGCGACGTGTGGGTGCGCAGCACCAGGCCGGAATCCTGCCCGTCGGGGCCGGCGACGTAGAACGTGTCCTGCATGGCGCGAGCGGGGTGGTCCGGAGCGAAGTTCAGAGCGTCGAAGTTGAACCACTCGGCTTCCAGCTCCGGCCCTTCGGCGACCTCCCAGCCCATGGCCACGAAGATGTCCTCGACGTCCTCCATGACGGCGGAGATCGGGTGACGGGCGCCGGGCGGCCGACGATCGAACGGCAGGGTGACGTCGACCCGTTCCTGGGCCAGCACCCGGGCATTCCGCTCGGCGGCGAGCTCGACCTCGCGTGCGGCGATGGCCTTGTTGACGCGCCCACGAGCGGGGCCGATCAGCTGGCCGGCGACCGCCTTCTGCGCCTTGTCGAGCCGGCCGATCGCGCGGTTGGCCAGCGCGAGCGGGCTCTTGTCGCCGGTGTGCGCGAGGCGGATGAGCTTCAGACTGTCGAGATCAGCGGCGTTCTCGATCGCCAGGAGCGCGGCCGCGACAGCCGCCTCCACCTCGCCGGCATTGGTCGGATCAACGGTTGGAACTGGAGTTTCGAGCGGGTTTGACATGACGCCTTCCGAACTCGGACGCTCGTCGACGAACGTCCGGCATGCGGTGGTGGGATGGGGTGGCGGCGAGGCGCCCGTCGGCTCGGATACGCGAGGATCAGCGGCGCGGTCCGGCAACGGGCTCGGTAAACCGCCTGATCTCGGTGCTCTCGGATGCCGTCACGCTCCTATGTTCTCACGGCCGATCCGACGATCCCCAATCTCTGATGGAGTCACAGCGGGACTTGGACGGGTACTGGGCGCCGCGGGTAGTGGCCCAGACATCTCGGTTCAATTCTTCGTCGCAATTTGCGACTGACTCGGACGGCTGGGACGGTTGCATCTAACATTCGGGCGGTCAGTGCCAGCACCCGAATGTGAGGGAATCCGAATGATCTTCATCACGGTCAAATTCCAGGTCAAGCCCGAATACGTGGACGGATGGTTGGACCTGACCAGGGATTTCACGACGGCCACCCGGGCCGAGCCGGGCAACCTGTGGTTCGACTGGTCGCGCAGCGTCGAGGATCTGAACGAGTTCGTGCTGGTCGAGGCCTTCCAGGACGATGCCGCCGGTGCGCACGTCAATTCCGACCACTTCAAGGCCGCGATGAAGACCATGCTGCCCGCGCTGGTCTCCACGCCGAAGATCGTCAACTTCGTCGTGCCGGGCGAGCAGTGGTCGGCGATGGGCGAACTCGAGGTAGTCGACTGAGCGCTGCCGCAACAGGGACTTTCGGCCCTCGTGGTCCGTCGACGACGCACCTACCGTGGAGCTACGTCGATGGAAAGTGGGTCACCCGGTTGTCCGATCACGAAGCTGCCAAGATCGTTGCTGCCCCTTTCCGCACGGATCAGGAGATCCAGGACATCCTGATCGTGATCAGCGCGCAACCCGAAGACGGGGACACACTCGCACGTCGTCGCGCACTCGACGTGCTGGACGACCTGGCCGAAGAGATGATCGGGCGCAGCCACCACGGGGACGCGGCCATCCGCCGCGAGATTCAGCTGCACAGCGACCGACTACGGAAATCGCTTCCCTGAGCTGATTTCCTCGTGTGTGTCACATGCTGAGCCCCAGACCCTCCCGAGAAAGCGGCGTTTGCGTTGTCACGCCCGCCTGGATGATCAGCTGGCGATGACGGTCGGATTCGTCGGAGCATGACCGTTGTTGGCCACCTGCAGGCCCACCCGGACGCTGCCACCCGCCGCGATGGCAGCAGCCCAGTCGGTGCCTGTGCACTGGATTCGTCCCCCTGTGACCGTGCACTTCATGCCCCAGGCGTTGGCTACGGAGGCTGCTCCCGGGTCGGCCCAGCTGATCGACCAACCGGTCACCGCACTCTTCGAGGAGATCACGAACTCCGCTACATAGCCGGCGTTCCACGCCGACTGCAACATCCAGGTCGCTGCCACCCTCGGGCCCGCCGTCGGCGGCCTGGTGGTCGTGGGTGCCGTTGTCTTCGGGGGCGTCGTCGTCGATCCGATCTTGGTGGTCTGGGTGGCTGGCGGGGCGGGGCGGGGCGTGGTCGGTGCAGGAGGGGGAAGCGTCCCGGCACCGCCCAGCAGTGGTTTCAGAGCATCGAGTTTGGCCGCCTGCGGGGTGACCCAGTCGTCCTTGACCAGCCCCCCGGTATCGCCGCTGTTCGGATTGAACGACCAGTACGCGAAGCTCATCCTGTTCGTCTTGAGGTAGCTGACCACGGCGTTGAGCCACTGCCGGTCGGACGTGGTTTCGAGCTTGGTACCGAATTCGCCGAGCAGGACGGGCGCGATGTTCTGCTTCTGCAGGTAGCCGAACGACTTGTCCCAGACACCCGGTAGGTTCGCCGGGTAGTTGGCTGCACCGAACCAGGTCTGGGCATAGATGCTCGCCGGGTAGTCGTGCGGCGAGTAGACCAGCTGGTGCGGGACTTTCAGCGTGATCGGATGCGCGGCAACGTCATTGAGGCCACCTCCCCACCAAGTTGAGGTGCCGTTGGCCAGTTTCTCCACACCTTCGACCAGGATCAGCAGGTGCGGATCGGCGGCCAGCACGGCGTTTCCGGCTCTGGTGGCGGCTGCAGCCCAGTCGCGCGTCGGGTCACCGCACCCCCAGCAAGCGTTTGCGTGGGGTTCGTTGTGCAGGTCGGCACCGACGACGGCGGGCTCGTTCGCATACCGTTTGGCCAGCTTCACCCAGTCTGCGATCCAGGTGTGCTCGGGATAGGACGAGGTGTACCAGAGCTCGGACTGCGAGCCCGAGTCCGGCCGGTGCCGATCGAGGATGATCCGCAGCCCGTGGGCCTTCGCCGAGGCGATGACGGCGTCCATGATCTGCATCGGCGTCTTGTTCTGCAGAGTTGGATTCTTGGTGGCGTCGATCCCGCTGACCGGTGTGGTCTGCTCGATGCACTGGTTGGAGAACGGCAGCCGGATCGCATTGAAGCCGAAGCCGGCGATCTGTGCCATCCCGCTGTCCAGGCCGATCTGCCACAGACCGTGCGGCGCACAGTTGGACGTCTCCATCCCGAACCAGTTGACCGCCTTGATCTGGAACGGTTTGTTCGAGGCATCCAGGATCTGCGAACCCGAGGTGTGCAGCTTGGTCATTGCGGTAGCCGCCTGTGCTGTTGCGGTTCGAGCGGCTGTCGCGGGGAGCGCAGCCGTCGCCGGGAGGGCGGCGAAGCCCATCGCACCGGCGATGACCGCGACGGCCAAGCCAATGACGGGGAGTCGACGTAGCCCCGTTCTCGGGGTTCGTCCTGGCGATTTCGACATTCATCAAGCCTAACGGCCGTTCACTCGGCGGTCGACGGAATCTGTTGCCCCCGCGGGTGAAACGCCAGGTCCGGCAGCTACGATCCGTGATCTCGGGCGCCATGGGCGACCTCGAACGAGTCACGTGCTTCGAGGTCGACCAAGTCTCCGCCTGTAGCCGCAGCCGCGGCCCATCGATCCTTTCGGCCGCTGCGAACCAGCCGTATGGGCACGTACCGTCGGAGCGTGGACCGGCGAGCACTCGGGGCATTCGTGTTGTTCACGGCCGTGGCCCTCGCGGTGCTCATCCCCCGCTCGGTCGGATCGCACGTAGCCGGTACCGCCAAACCCATACCGATCCAGCGGCCACCGACCGTCGGCCAGTGCATTCTCGACAACCCGTCGGCAAACGGTGGCGGATTCGGGCGAGTGACGGCCTTGCACTACGGCAGTTGTTCGCGGCCGCACTACGGCGAGATCGTCCAGGTGTTCGCCGAGTCCGACACGTTCCCCCACATCCAGGGAGGGCAGCCGGCCGCTCCCGACCCGTCCGCGTGCACTTCCGCAGCGGACAGCTACTTGAGCGTGGACCAGGTTCTGCCCCGGTTCGACCGCGGTGACTACCGCAGCGTCTCGTTCGGTTCCTGGCAGCCCGTCTCGGTCGGCCTGGTCGGCCTCATCGGGCCGAACGTCACGCAGCAACTGGTCGGCCAGCAATGGATTGCCTGCGTGACCAAGGGCAGCACGGACGCGCCATACCTCGGGACGGTGCGGGGTGCCTTCGTCGGAGGAACGCTGCCGAACTCGTACACGCTGTGCACGGACCAACTCCGTGGTGGCGACCCGGTTGACTGTGCTGGCCCCCACTCGACCGAACTCTTCGCAGACACCGGCATCGTCGGCGCTCTGCCATCGCAGGCGTCGCTGACAGCCTCGTGCTCCAGCTTTGTCCAGTACCTCACCGCACGTCCCGACCTCCTGACCGATGGCCGGGTGCGAGTCGAGACCACGACTTCCTTCTACGGTGAGCCTGCGAAGCCGTCGGCCGGCCAGACGAAGTCCGGTCAGTCGCGGCTCGCCCAGGCGTTCTGCGGGGTCTCCGTGGCCGGGCCCGGCAAGCTCACCGCCACGCTGTTCGGCATTCGTGATCAGCCCCTGCCGCTGTCCTGACCCGGTCTCGAGTATTGGCTCGGTTTGTCCTCTGACTCTGTGGACAGACCTTCTGCTCGGAGGCAAAGGTTGGTTAAAGTCTTCCGATGGCGCTGAGCAGTGATTCCGGGATGCAGGGCCGTTCGCGATGGCTCCGTGCGGGCGCGGCCGCGGTCCTGTCCGCCATCTTGGTGACCGGTTGCACCTCGACCTCGACCCCGAACGGACCGCCCACCAGCAGCCAGGTGCTGGGCATCGGCGGCTCGGCGGTCAGCCTCCCGTCAGGCCTGTCTTCGTCCAACGCTGCGTCGCTTGGTTCGTCGAGCGCCGCAGTCAGTCCAACCTCGTCTGTCCCGGTGCCCACGCCGACACCTACACCCGGCCTGTCGACCTCGCCACCGCCATCGACGCCGGCCACCACGCCCACCTCTGTTTCGAAGTCCTCCACCAAGCCTTCGGCCACGCCGAAGAGCGCGACAACGCCGACTGTCGCGACCGCTGGGCTCTCAGCGACTGAGATCGCAGACCGCGCGGCAATCCAAGCCGCGTGGGTCAAGTACTGGGACGTCACCCTGCCTCTAATTCGCGCAAATCCGAAAACATGGTCAGCGCGCGCGTCAACGGTTGCAGCGGAGCCCCTCCTTTCGGTATTCCTGAAGAGAATCGCTGGCTTCAAGGCCACGGATATTGACAACTACGGCTACGTTCGTCACGACTTTTACTGGGGCCCGCCAGTCAATGGTGCGGATATAGCGACAGTCGGCGATTGCATGGATACGAGCCATGTTGGAACACTCAACAGAAAGACCGGGACCAAGCTGACCGTGGGACTACCAAGAGATAACACTCGCGCAAGCCTTAAAAGGGATGCCGATGGAATCTGGCGAGTTACCGACATTCAGCACCCGAGCTCCGAGTGCTGAGAGTCCAGCTCGCCGTGGCTCTCGCCTGTGGCATATTTGCCACGGGCCTCTTCATACATGTGTCTACCGCAGCAGCAGTGCCACTTGCTGCCACATCGGCCCCTCCTACACCCACAATTGGCGGTGGGACAGGAAGCGACACATCGACTGTGAGCGGAAGCCTCAAGGGCACTAGCTCGAGCGGCAAAGGCTATATGCCCAAGCATCCGAATCCGGCGAGCGACAACGCGGGCGGTGCGGCGACCGATGATCCTTGCTGGTACACGCGCATCGAAGCTAAACCCGGGGATAGTCGCCTGGGCGGAGATGACCCCACGTCCGGGTCCTTATATATTGTGTCCTGCCCCGACGCAATCGACCTCAAAACAGGAAATGTGGTCTTCAACCAAACGGGTGCCGTATGGGCTCGCAATGGCGCGCCACCAGCGCCTCCACCGCCTAATCCTGAGAAGATCGCTCAAAGCGTGGCCGATCAAATGACCGCGCCTGACCCAGTCGTCCATTTCGGCCCTGATCTCACCAAGGTTGCCGTCAAGGTGCCCGTCTGGTTATGGGTCGACACTCAGGAACCGATCTCGTTCACTCTTGCCGTGCGTGGCTTGTCTGTCACCGTCACGGCGACGTTGAAATCGACGACCTGGTCCATGGGCGAGCCCGTCGATCCGGCAGATCCGTCCCACAAGGTCGCATCCTTCGAGTGCGAGGGCGCAGGCACACCGTCACCGGCCCACCCCGATCCGGCGGTCAAACCCCCGTGCGGATACACCTACATCTGGAAATCGCTCGCCGAGCGGACCAATGGCAGCAAGACCTGGCCGGTCACCGCAACGACCAACTGGGACGTCACCTGGACCGCTTCCAGCGGCACCGGCGGCGCCCTGACCAACCCCCTGACGCCCACCACGACCCAGCAGGTAGCCGTGGGCGAATGGCGCAGCAATCTGGTCTCAGGATCCGGCGGATAGCCCGTGCTGAATCGCCCCCCTGCCCTACCCCTGGTGCACCATGAGCTCATGGCAACGCGATTTGGGATCACCGTCGATTGTGCCGATCCACCACGCCTCGCAGCGTTCTGGCGCCGGCTTCTCGCCTATACGGACGACCCCGCCCCGCCCGGTTACGATACCTGGGCCGACTACGACGGCGCCCACGGCGTGACCGTCGAACAAGCATCCGCCGGGGCGACCATCGTCGACCCGCTCGACGTCGGCCCTCGGATCTACTTTCAGCGTGTTCCCGAGTCGAAGACCGTAAAGAACAGGGTCCATCTGGATGTGCGGGCCGGCTCCGCCGAAGAGAGAGCGCAATCACGGCGCGAGGTCGAGAAGGCCGGTGGGTCGTTTCTGAGGGCCTCCGACAACCCCGCGGATCCATTCCTCGTGATGGCCGACCCGGAGGGCAACGAGTTCTGCCTGACCTGACCACGTCGCCACGTAGGCTGCATCGGTGCCTTTCCTCTCACATCTGACACGGTCCCTCGGCTCGGCCATCAGGTCGGTCTTCAGCGCGGGCAAAGCCACGCAAACGGCCACGCCGACCCGCGGTCAGCAAGCACCAACAGCAGGTTCGCCAGGCAGGTCGGGCCCGAACCGCACGGTAGAGGTCGACCCGCGCAAGGTGGGCGCTGTCCGCATGTCGTACTCGCCGGTGCGCGACGGGAATCCGGACCCCGGTGAGATCGTCTGGACCTGGGTGCCGTTCGAGGAGAACGACGGGCAGGGCAAAGATCGGCCCGTGTTGGTCGTGGCGGCCGAGAAGGCCGGCACCCTGCTGGTGGTGCAGCTCACCAGCAAGAAGCACGAGGGCCGGAGTGATTTCATATCGGTGGGGGCCGGAGCCTGGGACGGGCAGCATAGGGAGTCGTTCGTGAACCTGGACCGGGTACTGAGGGTTCACCCCGGCGGCATGCGGCGGGAGGCAGCCGCGCTGGACGAGGAACCGTTCCAGAAGGTCACCCAGCAACTGAAGACGCGCTACGGCTGGCGCTGAACTGCGCGGAAACGCAGGAACCGCCCGACGGTACGTCGGGCGGTTCGCGGTGACGGCCCTTGCCAGTGCGCCTCTCGGCACGTGGTCGCTCTAGGCGACGTAAGGGGTGGTACCCGGGGCATGTCCAAGAGACCGTCACCGATGACAACTGTATGCGACCCGAGATTGTTCCGGGCCACGGCAGCGAGATGCTCGATTATTTCACCGCGCTGTTCAGGGGGCTCCAGTCCGAGCGTCGCGCGCGGCAGGGTGACGTCGTGCGCGTCATCGGGATCGTCCTGGCGAGCGGGGTGGAAGGCGACCATCCGCTGGCTCATCGACGGCCACACCGAATCGTGAGCCCTGAGCTGCACGCGCGGCTGCCCGCTGACCGAGGCCGTCACACCCCCCTTCTACCGTGTGACCGATGACGGACCCAGGACCCACAATCGAGAGCGACCGCGCCGAGCCGGAGCACCGGGCGAGTTGGCTCGAGCTGTTCTTCGACCTGGTCGTCGTGGTGGCCATCGCCACCCTCACCGAGCGACTCGAGGAGCACTCGGACGGCTCGGCGCTGGCTCTCGTCCTGATCATGTATCTGGCGATCTGGCTGGTCTGGACGTCGTTCATGCTCTACGCCAACGTCGCCGCGGAGAAGACCCACCGTCGGGCCATGCTGTGGGCGATGGGGCTGATCGCCATCATGGCGGCGGCAGTCCCGGAGGCGGACAACTTCCAACGCGGACGGGTATTTGCGATCGCGTACATCGCGGCCCGGCTCGTGGCCAGCGGGTCTTGGCGCAACACCACGCAGGTCCTGGTCGAATGGCCGATCGCCCAGCTGTCCGTCGGACTGCTGCCGTGGTTCGTCTCGATCTGGGTGCACGACCCCTACCGGTACTACCTGTGGGCCTTGGGTTTGGCGCTCGACGTCGGCTACGCGCTCTGGTCGAACGGCTCCGGGAGCGTGCTGGACAGGTTCAAGGAGGAGGCCGCGAAACGGGCCGCGGCCCGTCGACGCCGCACCGATCGACGCGGCCCGGTGCGGGGTCGACCCGATGACATGGTCGAACTCACGGCGGTCGAGGTCAATCAGTCGCACTTCGGTGAACGGCTGGGGACCTTCACCATCATCGTGCTGGGCGAGGCCGTGAGCCAGATCGTGATGGCCGCCAGCCGGGTCGAATGGGACAAGCAGTTCATGGTCGCTGCGATATCAGCGTTCATGCTGCTGTTCGGGCTGTGGTGGCTGACCTTCCGATACAGCTCGTACACCGAGGGCGCCACGAAGGTCGACGCCCTGCCACCCCATCTGGCCCTTCCAGTCCATTTCCTGACCACCGCCTCGATCATCTTGATGGCAGCCGGACTGGGCGACATCGTGGGCGAGCCCGACGAACCGATGGGTACCGGGCTGCGCTGGTTGCTCGGCGGTGGAATGGCCGCCTACGTGCTGGTCACCCAGACGGCGCTGGCCCTGACCAGCCCCGGTGGTCGCTCCTGGTGGCTCGTGGCCTTCGGTGTCGCCGTGATTGCCGCGCCGCTGCTGCTGGCGGGCTTCGGTGGCCAGCTCGAGGATTGGGTCCTGGGCGTCGGCTTCGCCCTGATCATCGGCGCACAGGTCACCTTCCGCAAGGTGGACCTGATCGTCAGCGGGCAGCTCCCCGACCCCCGGGAGAACTAGTCCGCGCCGGTCCGCACGGAGGCACTTGGCCTGCTTGGGACGAGAGACAGGAGTCGTCAATTCCGTCCATGCCGGAGAAGTTGATCCATGCCGAAACGGGGCGCAAGAAACCAAATGGGGCCGACTCCGCGACAACGGAGTCGGCCCCATTTCGGGTCGAGAAGGGTGGATCAGGCCTCGGAGAGAACCTCGACGTCGGCCTGCTTGCGGGCGGCCAACGCAGCCGCGCGTTCTTCGTGCCGACGGTTGACCGTCACCTGAGCGGCGTCGATGACGTCCTGGGCCACCGGGTAGGACTCGGTGTGGTCCACGCCGTTGTACTTCTGGATGTAGGCACCGAGTTCGGGACCCGACTCCCACGACGTGATCAGGCAGTAGCGGGGCTCGTCACCCTGGTGGAACACCGCGTGCCACAGGCGCTGGGTGTCGACGATCAGCTGAGCGCCGGCCGGCAGCGCGATGCGGGTCTCGGTCGACGGATCTGTGCGATCCTCGCGCAGGATCATCATCGAGTCCGGGTTGTCCGTCAGGTTGAAGAACCCGCGCACGATCCAGCCGGTGCCGTCCGGGTTCAACCGGTTGTTGTCGTCACGGTGCAGGTTGTAGATGCAGTCGGCGTACTCGTTCGGCTGCAATTCGATGATGCGGCAGCGACCGACGTTGGCACCCGGCTCCTGCGCGCGGGCCGTGAGCACCGGGGCGGTAGCGGTCTGCGAGTCGATCCAGACGCCGTCCTTGTCGGTGCGCGGCGGTGTGTGGTTCCAGAATCCGTCGCACTCGATCTCACCGAACGCGCTGGCCAGCGGCGCGAAGCGGGTGACGCCCGAGGACTTCCAGTCGTTGTACTCGACGTCGAGCCACTCGGTGGGGTCGGCGGCCTGATCGTGCTGATCCAGAACGACGTAGCCGTTCTTCTCGAAGATCTCGAGCTTGGTGTAACCCATTGCGATACCCGTGCCTCTCTGGTGTGCGCTGCGCCAGCGCCGGTTTCGTACTGAACTTCAGATCGATCCGTTGCCCTTGCAGAGCAGCGAAGTTAGGTAAGCCTACATCGATGATTCTGCGGAGCCAGGAACGTCCGCCTCGGCGATTCGGCCGGCCCGAAGCGCCCGCGCACTGGCGTACAGGCAGATCGCCGCAGCCGTCGCCAGATTGAGCGACTCGGCTGCACCGTAGATCGGTACCTTGATCGACTCATCCGCCACCGCGATGACTTCGGTCGGCAGCCCGTGAGCCTCCGATCCGAACAACCAGGCCGTCGGCAGGTCGAGGATTCCGTCGTCGGCAGCTGTGTCGAGGTCGGTGTTCGCCGCGACGCCGGTGGTGGCGAGCACGGACAGACCGGCGTCGGACAGTGCAGTGACCAGCCTGTACACATCGGCCGCGCGCGCGACCGGGAGGTGGAACAGGCTTCCGGTCGACGCCCGGACGGCTTTCGGGTTGAACGGATCCACCGATTCGCCGGCGAAGATGACTGCATCCGCCCCGGCGGCGTCGGCCAACCGGATGATGGTGCCCGCGTTGCCGGGATCGTTGGTGTCGACCAGCACGGCGACCAGGCGCGGGCCGGCCGCGATGACGTCTTCGACGTCGGTCAGCGTGATCGCGCAGCGCGCGACGATGCCCTGCGGCGAGACCGTGTCGGACAACGCGGCGGCCGCCCGATCGGTGACCTGGGTGACTTCGATGCGCGCGGCGAACGCAGCCCGGACCAGTTCCACGTTGCGGGTGCCGGCGTCCTTGGTGATGTAGAGCTCTTTGACGATGCCCGGGGTTCTGAGTTCAGCGGCGATGGCCTCGGCCACCGCCTGGGTGCCCTCGGCGAGAAACTCGCCGGCCTCGGCGCGACGTGGCTTGCGCAGCAGTCGATGGGCGGCTGCTACCCGGCTCGAGCGCTCGGTGAGCACGCCTTCCTCGACCTCGGGCTCGTTGACGGCTGCCGAATTGCCGGGGGCGATCCGCGCGCGATCCGCGGCGGCCTGCTCGGCACGACGGGAGCGGGGCGTCGAGCGCGCCGGCATTGTCGGATCGGGCACCCAGTTCGAGCCCGGGCGTGACCCTTGGGCCGAATCGGAACGAGCAGCCGAACGCCCCGCCTGCGGGACGCCGCTGGAGGCGGCGTCCCGGGCGGGGCGGGACCGAGGATCTTCTCGGGGGCTCAGGCTGCGTCTCCGACAGCGGCGTTGACGTCGGCAACCGACGGAACGGCTTCGCGGGCCAGTACGACGAGCGCGGCGAAAGCGGCGTCGTCATGGACGGCCAGATCGGCCAGGACCTTGCGGTCGACCTCGATGCCGGCCAGCCTGAGGCCCTGCATGAAGCGGTTGTAGGTCATGCCGTGGGCGCGCGCCGACGCGTTGATGCGGGCGATCCACAGCTTGCGGAAGTTGTTCTTCCGCTTGCGACGGTCGTTGTAGGCGTAGTTGAGCGAGTGCAGCATCTGCTCTTTGGCCTTGCGGTAGAGCCTCGAGCGCTGGCCGCGGTAACCGCTGGCGCGCTCGAGAACGACGCGGCGCTTCTTGTGGGCGTTGACTGCCCTTTTGACGCGTGCCACGGGACACCTGTCTTTCTACTTCGGGTGGCCGGCGAGGTGTTGGAATCGCAGGCCGAGGGACGAATTCGGGGCCGGTCGAACCGGCGAAGGGTGGAGAGGCTCAGATGCCGAGCATGCGCTTGACGCGCGGAACGTCGACGGCGGCGATGCTGGTGTGGCTGTCCATCTGGCGGATGCGCTTGGAGGACTTGTTCTCCAGGTTGTGCCGCTTACCGGATCCCTGGTGCACGAGCTTGCCCGTGCCGGTGATCTTGACGCGCTTCTTCATCCCGGAGTGGGACTTCATCTTGGGCATGACATTCCTCGATTGCTCAGTTGTTCTGCATGCTCGTGTGAGCAGCATTCGATCCGCCGCCCGGCGCTCGCTCGACGCGATGCCCGGTGGCGGGATCGGACGGGTGGTGCTGTTACCCGGCCCGCTATTCGACTGCGCCGGCCGGAGCCGGGGTGGCGACGGGCTTGGCCTTGACCGTCTTGTGCGGGGCCAGAACCATGATCATGTTCCGGCCGTCCTGCTTCGGTGCACTCTCGACAAATCCCAGCTCGGCCACGTCGACGGACAGTCGCTGCAGCAGGCGGAACCCGAGCTCGGGACGCGACTGCTCGCGCCCGCGGAACATGATCGTGACCTTGACCTTGTCTCCGGCCTTGAGGAAACGCTCGACGTGACCCTTCTTGGTCTCGTAGTCGTGCGAGTCGATCTTCGGGCGGAGCTTCATTTCCTTGATGACCGTCAGGACCTGATTACGACGGGCTTCGCGGGCCTTCTGTGCGCTTTCGTACTTGAACTTGCCGTAGTCCATGAGCTTGCAGACCGGCGGACGTGCTTCCGGCGCCACCTCGACGAGATCGAGGTCCTGCTCCTGGGCCATACGAAGTGCCTCGGTGACGGAGACGATGCCGATCTGTTCTCCGGCGGCTCCGACGAGACGAATTTCTGGAACGCGAATCCTGTCGTTGATACGTGGCTCGACGCTGATTGAATCCTCCTGGGTACCTGCGGGTGTGAGGTGCTGCTGTCCTGCCTGCCCCCGCATGTGCGGTGACAGCTCGTCCCCGCTCGCAAGTCCCCCGAAACGACGAAAGGCCCCGCGGCGTGGACACGCGGAGCCCGATCTACCCGTCAGCTCGCCCTGGGAGGGGACGTGCTCCACCGACCTATCGTCGATGGACCGGGACCCGGCCGCACGCGCTCATCGATCGCTCGGTGAAGCACTGCATACTCGGGTGGGAGTCGGACTCCACTTGTGTTGTCCCAGGTCCGCCGCTGTGAGGCAGAGATCCGGGACAGTCCCTGCTCACACAGGGACCCTGCCCCCGGGTAAACGGGAGCTGGTCGCGAGTGACACTCTACACGGTGTGAGCACTCCCCCACGAATCCCCGAGCCCGCCCCCGAAGTCGCGTCCGAACCGCCTACCCGGCCGTCCGAAGAACACGAACACGGCTTCGAAGATCGCGACCTCGTCGACATCCCAGCGGTCGAGGTCATCAGCCGGGCGGCCGTGATGCTGATGTCCGCGTCTGCGGAGCAGCTCGGGCTTGCCGCCGAGGACCCGGACAACCCGGGCCATCGGGACTTGGACGAGGCCCGGACCCTGATCACCGCGCTGGCCGGACTGCTGCAAGCGGCGTTGCCCGACCTGGGACCGCACGCGGCCGCTTTCCGGGAGGGGCTGCAAGCCCTCCAGGGCGCCTTCCGGGAATACTCGATCATCCCGGACGAACCCGGAGCCGGCCCCGGTGAAACACCGCGTCGGCCGCCGGCCGCTCTCTAGACCCAGGGCGGCTCTAGAACCGAGCCTGTTCGACAGAGATGTTGCGCGACAACCGGTCCACTGTTCGCCGCAGCCAGACGGCGCCGTCCGCGTCCGAGCCGGTGATGGTCGCCAATTCGAGCTTCATGTCGGTCAGTTCGGCCAGATACTCTTCTTGCTCCTCGGCGGACCCGACTTTCCACATGTCCTCGATGATCCGGAATCGTTGATTCATCTGGTCGAGCGTCAATTTCTCCTCCGATGCCGCCTGCGAGCCTACGCCCGGCGGGGCCCGGCTCAGGAGGACCGGCGAGGCGTCTTGCCCTTGGCTGCGTTGACCCGATCGATGATCTCCAGCCGGCCGAGGGGTCGGTTGTTCTCCTGCTCCTGGAGCAGGCGCATGGCTTCCTCGTCCGGCACGCTCGACTTCGGCGGCGGCGGCGCGTACTTCTCGTGGAACGCTCTGACCTGGGTCAACGATTCGACCGCCCGACCGCGATCCAACAGTTGGATGGCCATCACGGGGTGCGTCTCGTCGTCGGGCATCCGCAGTAGCGCCCATTGCGCTCCCTGCGGGAAGGAAATCCCATAGACGAGGGCCCATTCGTAGAAATTCTCACCGAGGATGTTCCGAACCAGCAGCCCTTCGGGGAAGACCTTGAGCGACGGCCGGGCCATCATCAGGATGGCGATCCCGATCAGGACCCCCAGTCCGATCAGACCGATCTGGTCGGACCACTCGAATGACACGCCGTCGTTCGTGTTGTGCAGCAGGACGCCCACCACGATCATCACGATCACCACCGTGGACGCCGAGATCGCCGCATAGATCGCGATCCGGCGCGGCCGGACCACGAGCAGTGGCGTGGTGGTCGGTTTGCCTTCAGTGCTCATGGACCGCTCCCGTGCTCTGCGTGCTCATCGCCCGAAACCCATTCCGCCGCCGGTATTTCGCAGCTTTCGCAGGACCAGTGCGGTCGTCAGAGCAGCGGCGGCAGCCTCACCGCCCTTGTCCTCGCTCGCGTCCGGCCCGCCGCTGCGGGCGATCGCCTGCTCCATGTTCTCGCAGGTCAACACCCCGTTACCGACCGGAACGCCGGAGTCGAGCGCGACCCTGGTCAGGCCGGCCGTCACGGAATCGCAGACGTATTCGAAATGCGGAGTTCCGCCGCGGACCACCAGCCCGAGGGCGACCACCGCGTCGTGGTCGGTGGCCAGTTGCTGGGCCACCACGGGGATCTCGATCGCTCCGGGGACCCGGACCACCGTCGGCCTGGCCGTCCCGGCCTCCGCGCACACGGCGAGCGCCCGTTCCAGCAGAGCGTCGGTGATCTCTGCGTTCCAGGTGGTCGAGACGATGCCGACCCGCAGCCCCGGCGCCTTGGGGACCGTCAGCTCTGGCCTTCCCCGGCCACTCATGCCGAATCCCGGCGATGTTCAGGCATGACCCAGCTCCTCGATCTCGTGGCCCATCCGGTCCCGTTTGGTGGTCAGGTACTTGAGGTTCTCCGGATTGACCGAGACGGCCAGCGGGACCCGACCCAGGATGTGCAGGCCGTAGCCTTCGAGGCCGGCTCGTTTGGCCGGGTTGTTGGTCAGCAGCCGCATCGACTTGATGCCTAGGTCGGCGAGCACCTGGGCCCCGGTGCCGTATTCGCGAGAGTCGGACGGCAGGCCCAGCAACAGGTTTGCGTCGACCGTGTCGGCACCCTCGTCCTGCAGTTCGTAGGCCCGTAGCTTTTCGAGCAGGCCGATGCCGCGGCCTTCGTGGCCGCGGATGTACAGCACGACGCCGCGGCCCTCCGAGACCACCGCATCCAGCGCCGCATGCAGCTGCGGACCGCAGTCACAACGCAACGAGCCCAGGACATCTCCGGTCAGGCATTCCGAGTGCACCCGCACCAGGACGTCATCACCGTCCGCGATGTCGCCGTGGACCAGGGCGATGAGCTCCCGGCCGGTGACCTTGCTCATGTAACCCACGGCCCGGAAGTCACCCTGCGGCAGCGGCAATCTCGCGTCGGCGACCTTCTTCACCTGGACTTCCCGGACGCGTCGGTAGGCGACCAGATCTGCGATGGAGATCAGCGCCAGATCGTGCTCGACCGCGAATTTCTTCAACTCGGGCAACCGGGCCATCTCGCCGACGCTCGACGAGCTGACGATCTCGCAGATGCCGCCAGCCGGCCGCAGACCCGCGAGCGTGGCCAGATCGACGGCGGCCTCGGTGTGCCCGGGCCGGACCAGCACGCCGCCCTCGCGGGCTCGAAGTGGCAGTACGTGACCGGGCCTGGTCAGGTCCTGCGCGGTGGTCGACGAGTCAGCCAGGACACGCATGGTCCACGCTCGGTCGGTAGCCGAAATACCTGTGGTGACGCCGTCTTTCGCATCCACCGACACCGTGTAGGCGGTGCCTTTGCGGTCTTGGTTGACGTGGTACATCGGCGGGAGACCCAACCGGTCGCAGTCCTCGCCGGACAGCGGCACGCAGAGCAGACCGGACGAGTGCCGGACGGTGAAGGCGACCAACTCGGGCGTCGCGAGCTCGGCCGCGAAGATCAGGTCGCCCTCGTTCTCGCGGTCCTCGTCGTCGACGACGATCACGGCGTGGCCCGCAGCAATTTCGGCGACCGCGAAATCGATCGTGTCGAATCCGGCCTCCGACTTCACCCGGTCGGTGGTGGTGGTCATAGGTGCTCCGCGCTGTTGATATCTGTCGACCCGCCGACGTGCGCGGATCCGGAATGTTCCCGGAACGACAGCAGTCGCTCCACGTACTTGGCCATGACGTCGACCTCGATGTTGACGGCCGACCCCACGGCCGCGGTGCCGATCGTGGTCGCTGTCCTGGTTTCGGGGATGATCCCCAGGGTGAAGACGGCACCGGTGGGCGAGTCGGTCACCGCGATGACGGTGAGAGAGATGCCGTCGACGGCGATGGCGCCCTTCCCCGTGATGTAGCGGGCCAGATCAGACCCGACCGAGATGCTGAATTCGTCGTAGCCCTCGTGCGGCACCCGGGCCACCACCGTGCCCACCCCGTCGATGTGGCCCTGCACGACGTGGCCGCCCAGTCTGGTGGTCGGCGTGACCGATCGCTCGAGGTTGACCGGACGGCCGGGCGCCCATTCCTTGGCGCTGGTGCGGAGCAGGGTCTCTGCCATCACATCGGCGGTGAACGTTCCGTCTTCGGTGGCGACGACCGTCAGGCACACGCCGGCCACCGAGATCGAGTCACCATGTCTGACGTCCTGGGTGACGACCGGCCCGCGAACGGTCACCCGTGCGTCCGCCCCGTCCGGCGACAGATCCAGGGCCACGACCTCGCCGCGCTCTTCCACGATCCCGGTGAACATGTGCCATCCATTCTCGAGTTTCTCGGGCCGCATTCGGCCCGCGACTTCCATACTCCCCCAGCGGCGACCCCGCTGTTGTGCTGCAACATCGGTGATCGGGCTTTCAGTCCTCCGTCGGACGGCGGGCGTGAGCCGCCGCCCTGGCCCGCAGCGCCGTGACCGCAGCGGCCGGGTCGGCCATGCCGTAGACCGAGACCCCGGCGACGAAACAGTCGGCGCCGGCCTCGGCCGCGCGTTCGATGGTCTCCAGATTGATGCCGCCGTCCACCTCGATGATCACCTTGAGATGGCCGGTCTCGACCATCCGTCGGGCCCTGGTCACCTTGTCCAGCATCTCCGGCATGAACGACTGACCTCCGAAACCGGGCTCCACCGTCATGATCAACAGCGTGTCGTAGTACGGCAGGACGTCGACCCAGTCGTCCAGATCGGTGCCGGGCTTCAGCGAGAGGCCGGCTTTCGCGCCCGCTGCCCGGAGTTCGACGGCCATGGTGATCGGATCGGCGACGGCCTCGGCGTGCACGGTCACGTTGTAGGCGCCGGCCTCGGCGTAGGCGGTGGCCCATCGGTCCGGATCATCGATCATCAGGTGGCAGTCGAGTGGGATCTTCGTCGATTTGAGCAAGGCCGTGACGGTGCCCAGTCCCAGGGTGAGGTTCGGCACGAAGTGGTTGTCCATCACGTCGACGTGCAGCCAATCGGCCCCGGCGACGGCAGCTGCCTCGTCAGCGAGGTGGGCGAAATCGGCGGACAGGATGCTGGGTGCGATGAGTGGGGCCACCCGCTCAGCCTATCGACGTCCCACCAGATCGTTCGGCCGGACCGACGGCGAGCGCTGTCACTGCCGTGTGGAAGGTCTCGTGGTCAGAGCCGGCGGCGCATCAGCGCCAGGAACATCCCGTCCGTCCCCTGTCGGTGTGGCCACAGCTGGACTGTGGGGCCGTCGCCGAGATCGGGGACCCCGGGGAGATAGGGCCGGGCGTCGACGAGTTCGAGATCCTCGGGCCGTCTTGCGATCACGCCCGACGTCTCGGACAGATGAGGAGAACACGTCACGTAGCCGACCAGACCACCCGGCCGGACCAGCGTTGCGGCCGACTCGAGCAACTCACGTTGCAGCCGGACCAGCGGCGCGACGTCACTCTGCTGTCGCCTCCAACGGGCCTCAGGCCGCCGGCGCAAGGCCCCCAGCCCGGTGCACGGCGCATCCAGCAGCACCCGGTCGAACGCCCCGGCCGGCAACCCCGGATCCCGACCGTCAGCGGTGTGGACGGCCACCGGCAACCCGGCCACGGCCTTGCGGACGAGCTCGGCCCGGTGCGGGGTGATCTCCACCGCGTCCACCCTGGCACCGACCTGCGCGGCCCAGGCACCGAGCAGAGCGGCCTTACCGCCTGGCCCGGCCGCGAGATCGAGCCACCGGAGATCCGGCCCGTCCAGCTCGGCACTGGCCAGAGCCAGCGCCACCAATTGGGAGCCCTCGTCCTGCACGGCCGCCCGGCCGTCGATGATCGCGGAGATCCGGCCGGGGTCACCGGTGGGCAGATACACGCCGAACGGCGAATATCTGGCCCGCTCGCCGGCGGCCGCGATCATCAGGTCGTCCTGGGTGATCCGCCCCGGCTTGGCGAGCAGGTGCACATGCGGCGGCACGTCATTGGCGGTCAGGGCCGCTTCCAACTCGGCCATGCCCTGTTCGTCGTCCCGTGCGCCCAGCGCTTCCTGGACGGCCGTCGCGATCCACCGGGGATGGGCGGTGGACAGGGCGAGGTAACCCAGCGGGTCCTCGGCGCGATTCGGTCCGATCTCGGCGATCCAGCCGGCCAGATCGTTGCGGGAGATCTTGCGCAGCACGGCATTCACGAACCCGGCCGCACCCGGGTTCGGGCCCGCCCTGACCAGATCCACGGTGACCGAGACGGCCGCGTGGTCCGGGACACGAGTGTGCAACAGCTGGTAGGCGCCCAGTCGGAGGGCGTCGAGGACGGGGCCGTCCAGGTCGGCCAACGGTCGGTCGCAGCAGGCACCGACCACGGCGTCCAGCTGACCGAGAGCACGGCAGGTGCCGTAGGCGAGTTCGGTGGCCAGCGCGGCGTCGCGGCCGGACAACCCCCTGTCGCTGAGCAATCCGGGCAGCGTCAGGTTGGCGTAGGCGCTACGGGCACGTACCGCGGCCAGCAGGTCGAGCGCCGCCTGTCGGGCGTGGTCGATGTCCGGTGGTCGCCTGGTCTGCGGGCGGCGGGGCGGTCCGTCGCCCCCCCGGTGGGTGTCGGCCGACCGACCGCCGCGTGGACCCTGGGTGGGACGTCCGCCCCCGCGGCCGTGCCGGTCTGCGGAACTCATCGGGCAGCACCTTCTCGCTGTGGTGAAGTCGGATCCGGCGTCTGCGCCGTCAGGACGATCCCCGGTTCCGGGCGCTGACCCCGCGCCCAATCGGCGGCGGCCATCGACCGCCGGCCCTGAGGTTGCAGTTCACCGATCCTGACGGCGGAACTGCCGGTACCGACCAGCACCTGCTTCTTCTCGGCCCGCAACTCCCCAGGTGCCAGCGAATCGACGTCGGTGGCCGTGACCGGACCGATGACCAGCCGTCCCCAGGGCGACTCGGTCCACGCACCCGGCGCCGGGGTGACGGAGCGGATCGTCCGGTCGATCGCCGCGGCCGGCAACGTCCAGTCGATCTCGGCATCGGCGACGCTGATCTTGGGGGCGACGCTGACCCCGTCGGGCGACTGTGGCACCGCGACGACGGAGCCGTCGGCGATGCCGTCCATGGTCGCGACCAGCAGCTTCGCGCCGGAGACGGACAGCCGGTCCAGCAGCGTGCCGGCGGTGTCGGCGGGCGAGATGGGCTCGGTGACCAACCCGTACACGGGGCCGGTGTCCAGCCCGGCTTCCAGCCGGAAGGTGGTCGCGCCGGTGATCGCATCGCCAGCCCGGATCGCCGCCTGCACGGGAGCCGCACCGCGCCAGGCCGGCAGGAGCGAGAAGTGCAGGTTGACCCAGCCCTGGGCCGGGATGTCCAGGACGTGCTGGCGCAGGATCGCGCCGTAGGCGACCACGGCGGCCGCGTCGGGCGCGAGTTCGGTCAGCCTGGCGACGAACTCGGGGGCGCGTGCGGTGGCCGGCGTGAGCACCTCGATCCCGGCCTCGCGAGCCAGAGCGGCGATCGGCGACGCACCACTCTTCCGGCCCCGTCCGGACGGAGCATCCGGCCGGCTGATGACCGCGACGACCTCGTGGGACGAGTCGAGCAGGGCCTGCAGGGCGGGAACGGCCGGCGCCGGGGTGCCCGCGAAGACGATCCGCACGACGGGCCTCCCTGTGTGGTGGTCGATGCTGTGTTGTGGTCGTTGATGGTGCCCCGGCCGGCGGGTGGTTCGCATCGGGTGTCTTCCGGTGCCCGAGCAGTCTACGGACCTTCCCCGGTCGTGGGCTCCCCTCGGATTTCGCCCACGTCTTCCCGGTGTGGCGAGTTAGAAGAGCTCCGTCGGGTCGATACGCAGCCGCAGGTTCTCGTCGTCCTTGCGCACGGACCTCGCCGCAGCAAGCGCTTTCACCGCCGCGGCGAGCTGCTTGCGACCCGATGGCGGTACCCGCAGCAACATTCGGGCGGTCCCGGCGACCGGGGCGGCGGTGCGCGCCCTCGACCCGGTGATCGGCGGAAGATCCTCGAGCAGGACAGGACCGAGGACTTCGCCGCCGGGTGGCAGCCCGAGTCCCGCCGCGGCCGTGGTCACCTCGAGCTCCGGGCCCTGGATCGACGCCATCGCGACCGCGGGCGGGAAGCCGAGTTCGGTACGCGCGGCCAGTTCGGCCCCGGCATGACCGGCCGGGTCCCAGCGGATCAGCGCCTGCACGGCAGGCAGCGAGGTGTCCGCGCCGACCACTACCCGGCCGCCGTCCGACGCCGGCACCACCAGCGCCGCCGCGGCCATCCACCGACGCATGGCCTCCTCCGCGGCCCGCAGATCGGCCCGGCCGAGCAGCGCGAAGCCATCCAGGAGCAGTGCCGCACCGTAGCGGCCGATCGGTTCTGCCCCCGGGGTGGCGACCACGATGGCCGGCTCGTCCGGAACCCCGGCCCGCACGGTGTCGCCGGACGAGGTGATCAGCTGGACTCCGGGGAATGCTCGTCCCAGCTCCTCGGCGGTTCTTCTGGCACCGACCACCGCCGTCCGGAACTGATCCGATCCGCAGGCCGGGCAGTTGAAGTGCGCCTCGGCGATACCGCACCACCGGCAGGCGGGTAGTCGGCGTGCTCCGCCCAGCGCCAGCGGGCCGTGGCAGTGCCGGCACCGCGCCGCGCGCCGACACCGCGAGCACGACAATGTCGGCAGGTACCCGCGTCGGGGCACCTGCACGAGCACCGGCCGGCCGCCCGCCAACGCGGACCTGGCCGCCGCGAACGCCGCCGGAGAGAGTCGGGCGCCGGCCGCGGCGGAATCCGCACCCGTCGCGTACTCGTCCCCGGCGGCCTCGATACGCGGCGCCCTGGCGCGGACCGTGTTGCGGTCGGCGACGATCGGGCGGGCCCAGCCCGAGGTCAGCAGCAGTTCGGCCTCGGCCGTCCGGGCGAACCCGCCGACCAGCAGCGCGCAGCCCTGCGCGGCCGAGCGGAGCATCAGTACTTCGCGGGTGTGCGGGTAGGGCGCCCGGGGCTCGGCCAACAGGTCGTCCCCATCATCGAAGACGGCGACCAGGCCGAGGTTCTCGATGGGCGCGAAGGCGGCCGCCCTCGTCCCGGCCGCCACCTTGACCTGGCCGCGGCTGATGCGGAGAAACCGTCGGTACCTCTCCGACGGGCCGAGATCGGCCGCCAGCGTGATGTAGGCGTCCGCGGGCAGACAGACGGCCAGGGCTTTGTCGACGCGTTCGAGGTCGCGGGCATCGGGCACCACCAGCAGCGCCCCCCGCCCGGCGGCGAGCGCGACGGCCGCCGCCTCGGCCAGCCGGGTCGGCCAGTCCTCCCCGGGGAGCGCCTGCCACACCGCACGCACCGGCCGCCCGTCGTGGACCGCCGTCAGGAAGGCGTCGCCGGCCTGATAAACCTGCCAGCCAACGCGATCGACCATGTTGACCGTCTGATCTGAAAGTGGTTGTACTGCCGCCGCCTCCGCCTTGGCGTGACGCGGCGGCACCGCGAGCCTGAGCACATCGGCCAACGAGCCGGCGTACCGATCTGCGACGGCCCTGGCCAGGTGGGCGACGTCCGGCTTCAGGACTCTTTCCGGCGACACCACCCGTTCGAGGAAGCCGAGCCGTCCGTCATGATCCGACGTCGCCACCCGGTCGAGGACGTACCCGTCGAGCAGGCGGCCGGCGAAGCGGACGCGGACCCGGGTGCCCGGCTGCGCCGCCTCGGAATCGGACTCCGCGACCTGGTAGTCGAACGTCCGGTCCAGGTGGGCCAGTGACACGTCGACCGCCACCCGTGCGATGGGCAACTCGGTGGCGACGACTTTCGCTCCCGCGGACTCCCGGCGGGTGCGAGTCGGGGCCGGAGTCATGTCCCCTTGGTATCAGACCCGACCGTCACCGCGGCACCGTCATCCACCGCGGGGCACAACGCAGCCGGGGATGCATGGATCGACGTGCGGGTTGTGGGACCAGAGTGAGAGAAGTCGCCAATTTGATCCGTGTCTGCGGAGTTGACCCATGCCGGGAACGGGTTCGGGCGCCGCAGCCCGGTGAGAGGTGCGGCGCCCGCGGGGTACAGCCAGGAATCAGAAGCCGAGGTAGGACTTGAGGGCGTCGACGCGGTCCAGGTTCTCCCACGGCAGCTCGATGTCCGTGCGGCCGAAGTGGCCGTACGCGGCGGTCTGGGCGTAGATCGGGCGCTTGAGGTCCAGGTCGCGGATGATCGCGGCCGGACGGAGGTCGAAGACCTGCTTGATGGCGTCGGCGATCTTGTCCGGGTCGACCGTCTCGGTGCCGAAGGTCTCGACGAACAGTCCGACGGGGGCGGCCACGCCGATGGCGTAGGCGACCTGCACCTCCAGGCGGTCCGCGAGGCCGGCGGCGACGGCGTTCTTGGCCACCCACCGCATGGCGTAGGCCGCTGAGCGGTCCACCTTCGACGGGTCCTTGCCGGAGAACGCGCCGCCACCGTGGCGGGCCATCCCGCCGTAGGTGTCGACGATGATCTTGCGGCCGGTCAGACCGGCGTCACCCATCGGACCACCGATGACGAAGCGGCCGGTCGGGTTCACCAGCAGCCGGAAGTCGGAGACGTCAAGATCGAGCAGTGCGACCTCGGGTGCGACGACCTGCTCTGCGATGTCGACCGCGAGCAGCTTCTCCAGGTCGATGTCCTCGGCGTGCTGGGTGGACAGGACCACGGTGTCGAGGCGGATGGCCCGGTCACCGACGTACTCGATGGTGACCTGGGTCTTGCCGTCGGGACGCAGGTACGGCACCGCGCCGGACTTGCGGACCGCGGAGAGCCGGCGGGAGAGCCGGTGCGCCAACGCGATCGGCAGCGGCATCAATTCGGGGGTGTCGTTGCACGCGTACCCGAACATCAGCCCCTGGTCGCCGGCGCCCTGCTGGTCGATGTCGTCCTCGGCGCCGTCGACGCGGGACTCGCGCGCCGTGTCCACACCCTGGGCGATGTCCGGAGACTGCGCGCCGATGGCGACGTTGACGCCACAGGAGGCACCGTCGAAGCCCTTGGACGAGCTGTCGTAGCCGATCGCCAGCACGGTGTCGCGGACGATCTTGGGAATGTCGGCGTAGGCCGTCGTGGTGACCTCGCCCGCGACGTGGACCTGTCCGGTGGTGACCATCGTCTCGACGGCGACCCGGCTGGAGCTGTCCTGGCGGAGGAGCTCGTCGAGGATCGAATCGCTGATGGCATCACAGATCTTGTCCGGGTGGCCCTCGGTGACCGACTCGGACGTGAACAGGCGGGAAGTCACGGCGCAGTGCTCCTAGGAGGATCGAGCGGGCGGACCCGCTGTGGATGGTGCTGTGCGTGCAGAATGCCGACTACAAGATGTTGCGTTCATGTCGTCACGGGCACGACGGAGCCCGGGCAATGACGTGTGACCACACGACGCTCCGGGAGAGAATACAAGGCAAACAGGTCTCAGCCCGCATCCGCGGCAGCTAGCCGACGCGACAACTCGTCGCAGATCACGGCGGCCAAAAAGGTCTTCGGCCCCAGCGGGACATCGATCGGATCGGTTCCGTCCGCGGCCAGGATCACGCCCGCGTTGTCGTCGACCTCGAACCCGCGGCCGGCGTCGACGCCGTTGACCACGAGCAGGTCGCAGCCCTTGCGGGCCAGCTTGGCCAGGCCGTGCTCGAGCACGGTCCCGTTCTCGTCGCCCGTCTCGGCAGCGAACCCGACGATGATCTGACGGCCGGTCCGGCGCGCGGACAGTCCGGCCAGGATGTCCGGGTTCGTCACGAGTTCGAGCGCTACCGGCCCTTCACCCGGGATCTTCTTGATCTTGCTGCCGGCCGACACCTTCGGCCGGAAGTCGGCGACGGCGGCCGCCATCACCACCGCGTCCATGCCCGGGGCCAGCTCGGAGACGGCCGACTCGAGCTCGCGCGCGTCGGTGACCGGTACGACGGTGACACCGGGGGGTCCGGCCAATGATGTGTTGGCGGCCACGATGACGACCTCGGCGCCCCTCGCGGCGGCGGCGAGTGCGATGGCGTAACCCTGTTTCCCGGACGACCTGTTGCCGAGGTAGCGCACCGGGTCCAGCGGTTCCCGGGTTCCGCCGGCCGTGACCAGGATGCGGCGGCCGACCAGATCGCGGGTCATCGCTTCCGGCCTGCGCAGGAGCAACAGGGCCATGGCCACGATGTGCTCGGGTTCCGGGAGTCGACCCACCCCCGAGTCTGCGCCGGTGAGACGCCCGACTGCGGGATCCAGCACGCTGACCCCTCGCGAGCGTAGACACCGCACGTTCTCGATGGTGGCGGGGTGGGTCCACATCTCGGTGTGCATGGCCGGCGCCATCAGGACGGGCGCCCGCGTCACCAGCAGGGTGGCCGTGAGTAGGTCGTTCGCCCGTCCGGCCGCCGCCCTGGACAGCAGATCGGCGGTGGCCGGTGCCACGACGACCAGGTCGGCGTGCTGGCCGGTGGCCACGTGGGCGACCGTCGGAACGTCGGTGAAGACATCGGTCGCCACCGGGTGGCCGGACAGCGCCTCGAACGTGGCTGATCCGACGAAGTTCAACGCGGAGGGGGTGGGCACGACGGTGACGTCGGCTCCTGCGGAGCGGAGCAGCCGGAGGATCTCGCAGGCCTTGTAGGCCGCCACCCCACCGGAAACACCGAGAATGACCCGCGGTGGTCGTACGGCGCGCTGATCAACGTCGACGGCGCTCATGATCGGGTTCACTCCAGTCCCACCCGCATCAAAGCGGGCAGGTTCGCAAGCGCGGACGATGTCGATGAGCGCCGGCGGTCAGCCGTCACTCGCCTTCGGTGTGCTCCAGCAGCCCGGCATTGATCTCGCGCAGCGCGATCGAGAGCGGCTTTTCCTTGGCCAGTGGCTCGACCAGCGGGCCGACGTACTCCAGCAGGCCCTCGCCGAGCTGGGCGTAGTAGTCGTTGATCTGGCGCGCCCGCTTGGCTGCGAAGATCGAGAGACCGTACTTCGAGCTCGTATGGGTGAGCAGCTCGTCGATCGGCGGGTAGGTGATGCCGGCAGCAGTGATCTGCGATGCGGTCATGGGCGCCGACGAGACAGCGTCGGCCTGGATTCCGGATGCAGTGCTCACAGCGGGGCTCCTCGAAGAAATTGCCACAGTCCGGCCGCCGGGAAATTCGCGGACCGGAGAAAAAGATGGGCGTTACCGGTGGTGCGGGCGATATCTAGAGCGGTCTCGTCAGCCGGAGGTGGCCGGCGAACGTGGCTCAGCCAGCAATGATACCAACCCGGCGGTGGCCTCCGAGACGCTCGTGTTGACCAGGGTGTGATCGAACTCCGGCTGGGCCGCCAATTCGTCTCTGGCCGCAGCCAGCCTGGCCGCTCTGGTCGCCTCGTCCTCGGTGCCCCGTCCGATGAGCCGGCGGGCCAGTTCGTCGAATGACGGTGGCGCCAGGAACACCAGCACGGCTTCCGGCCCGAGACCGGGCGCGGACCGCACCTGACGCGCACCCTGCACGTCGATCTCGAGCAGGACGTCCTCGCCCGCGGCCAGGTGTTGCTCCACCGGCCCACGGGGAGTCCCATAGTGATTGCCGGCGAAAAACGCGTGCTCGAGCATCTGCCCTTCGGTGACCAGATCGTCGAACTCATCGGGGCTGACGAAGAAGTAGTTGACCCCGTGGGTCTCCCCGGGGCGTGGGCGGCGGGTGGTGGCCGACACCGAGTACCACAGTTGCGGCACGTCACGCCGCAGACGGGACAGCACGGTGCTCTTGCCGACACCTGACGGGCCGGACAACACATACAGCCGGCCGCGCGCGGCCGACTGCGTCCGGGACGGTTGCGGATCCATCATCGAGCCTGCTTCTCCCTGGCCCTCATCGGATCCGCTGATGGTGGACGGCCGTGCCGCACGGCACTGCCGACGCGTCCGGCCAGGGAGGCGGCGCTGACTCCCCGACCGGGCTGACTTCCATGATCACCCTGCTCAGCTCGGCAGGGGCCGTTCTCAGGAACCGAATTCAGCCAGCAACGCCTGACGCTGCCGTTCGCCCAGACCGCGGACCCGCCGACTGGCGGCAATCTCGAATTGCTCCATCAGGGCTGCGGCGCGGACCTTGCCGACCCCGGGCAGTGCCTCGAGCAGCGCGGAGACCTTCAACTTGGCCAGCGCTTCGTCGGTCTCGGCGTCGATCAGGACCTGCTTCAACGTGGTGCCACCGCGCTTCAGGCGCTCCTTGAGTTCTGCGCGGACGCGCCGCGCTGCGGCGGCCTTCTCCAACGCTGCTGAACGCTGCTCGGGGGTCAACTGGGGCAGTGCCACTTCGGCCTCACTTCTCGGTTTTGCGGATCAGATCTCGACGGTGCTCGATGGTGCTCGATGGTGCTCGATCTTTCATGGTGCCCGCAGGCCGGGGCGGGCAACCCGACGGTCGACGATCGGTCGACCGGCCGGATCTACCGACCACCTTCAGGTGTCAGGGGTTGTCCTGACCTGTACGGACGCTGGTGAACCTACCCATCTTCGCCGTGCCCGGGCAAACGGCACCCCGGCGGTTCCGGGCCCGGCTCCGTGAGATATGGAACAGCTCGGCACACCGCCCAGCGCCGGCGGCCGTAGGTCGGCGCAGTCGAGGACGGCAGTAGCCCGCTCCTACTTCTTCGGCGCCCGCATCCGGGCGACCAGCGCCGTGTCGTAGTCGCCGGAGACGAACTCGGTGTTGTCCAGGAGCTCGGCGTGGAACGCGAGATTGGACTTTGGGCCGACCACAGTGAAACTCGCCACAGCCTCCCGCGCGAGGGCCAGCGCCGCGGCCCGATCGGGGGCGTGGACGATGAGCTTGGCCATCAGCGAGTCGTAGGACGGTGTCACGGTGGTGCCGGCCGCGTAGCCGGCGTCCACTCTGATGCCCGCACCGGATGGCTCAGACCATTGGGTGATCGCTCCGGGACCGGGCAGGAACCGTGTGGAATCCTCGGCGTTGATCCGCAGTTCGATGGCATGTCCGCTGGGCGTCAGGGACTCCGGGTCGAAGCCGGGCTCCTCCCCTGCGGCGATGCGCAACTGCGCCTCGACCAGGTCGATGCCGAGCACGGCCTCGGTGATCGGGTGTTCGACCTGGAGTCGGGTGTTCATCTCCAGGAAGAAGAACTCCGGCTCACGTCCGTCGACGGCCGGGGCCAACAGGAACTCGACGGTCCCCGCCCCCTGGTAGTCGACCGCCTCGCCGGCCTTGCGCGCGGCCGCGAGCATGTCCGCCCGCAACGTTTCGGTCAGAGCCGGCGACGGGGTCTCCTCGGCCACCTTCTGGTTGCGGCGCTGTACCGAGCAGTCCCGCTCGCCCAGGGCCAGCACGCGTCCGTCGGCCAGACCGAGGATCTGGACCTCGACGTGCCGGACCCGGGGGAAGTATCGCTCCACGAACACCGAGGAGTCGCCGAACAGCCGGCCGGCGAAGGCGGTGACCTTCTCGTACTCCGCCGTCATGTCGGCCGGGTCGGAGACCACCGCCATCCCCATGCCGCCACCGCCGGCGGACGCCTTGATCATCACCGGGTAGCCGATCTCGGCCGCCGCGGCGCCGGCGGCGTCGGCGGTGGCCACCGGGTCTTCCGTGCCGGGCGCGACCGGAACGCCGGCGGCAGCCATCAGGTTGCGGGCAGCGATCTTGTCACCCATCGCGGTGATCGCCGCCGGGCTGGGCCCGACCCAGATCAGCCCGGCTTCGACCACGTCGCGGGCGAAATCTGTGTTCTCCGAGAGGAAACCGTAGCCCGGATGGACCGCGGCAGCGCCGGTGGCCTTGGCCGCGGCCAGCACGGCCGCGGCGTTCCGGTACGACTCGGCGGGGCTGGCCGGACCGATCAGTACCGCCTCATCGGCTTCCAGCACGAACGGCAGGCCGGCGTCGGCCTCCGAGTACACGGCGATGGTGCGCAGGCCCATCCGTTTCGCGGTGCGGATCACCCGGCGGGCGATCTCCCCACGGTTGGCCACCAGCAATGAGTCGAACATCCATGTCCTTTCGCGCCGCGCGGACCGCGCGGATGAACTCGAGTACTTGCGTCACACCAGACACAACCGGGCGGACCGAAGCCGCGCAAGCGTAGTTGATCCGCGCCGAAGGTCCGGGCGCGGGAACGTCAGGGGGTGACGAGTCCGTCGGTGGCTCGGAAGGCCAGGCCGGAGCCGGAGATGTGCACCCCGACGTCGCCGGCCGCGATCCAGACCGAACGGCCGCGTGGCACCTTGACCTCTCGCCCGTCGCCGTCGGTCACCGTCGCGGACCCCTCGACCACCAGGACCACCTGCGGGCCGTCGTGGTCCAGCCCCAAGGGGTGATCGGACAGCGTGATCCTGGACAACCGGAACTCCGGTACCGGGGTGCGGTACACCAGCTCCCCCGGCCGCACCTCGTCGCCGGTGAGGACCTCGACGTCCCCGGCGTTGAAGTCCAGCACCCGCATCAGCTCGGGCACGTCGACGTGCTTGGGCGTCAGGCCCCCGCGCAGCACGTTGTCCGAGTTCGCCATCAGCTCGACCCCGACCCCCGCCAGATACGCGTGCAGGTTGCCGGCCGAGAGGAACAACGCCTGACCCGGCCGCAGGGTGACGCGGTTGAGCAACAGCGACGCGAGCACGCCCGGGTCGCCCGGATACCGCTCGCCGAGTTCGAGAGCGGTGCGGTACTCGGCCGAGAAGACCGAGCCCTGACGCACCAGCCGGACGCACGCCGTGAGTACGGCGGACAACAGCGGCGACAACATCGAGGACGGGATCGTCAGGATGGAGGAGAAAAGCGCTCGCACACCGTCCTGGTCCGGTTGTCCCGAGAGCAGCGAGAGGTAGTGGTCCAGCTGCGGCACGGCCAGATTCGCCAGCAGCTCGACGGACATGACCGGATCCCGGAAACCGCACAGCGCCTCGAATTCGGTGACGGCGCAGAGCAACTCGGGCTTGTGACTGCTGTCCTTGTAGTTACGGCGGCTCGCCCCGATCGGGACCCCGGCGGCCTCCTCCTGGGCGAAGCCACGCGCCGCCTGCTCCGCAGACGGGTGGGCCTGCAGGGACAGCGGCTCGGCGGCTGCCAGCACCTTGAACAGGAACGGCAATCTCGGTCCGAAGGTGGCCTCGACGCGCTCACCCAGCATCATCACCGGCTTGTCGGCGATGGCCTCGATCAGCGATCTCTCGCCGGACGGATCCATCAACTGCGACGAGTCGCCGGGGTGGGCCCCCATCCAGAGCTCGGCCTGCGGGTGGGGAGCGGGGCTCTCGGTACCCAGCAGTTCGGGAATCGCAGTTCTGGAGCCCCACGCGTAGGGACGGATCCGGTTGGCCATCAATTCCATGGATCTGTGTCCTGCTCTCGGTCGCGGGCGCCGCCGACGGTGGCCGGCCGCACGGCCCATCTGGTTCCGCCCGCCCGGCCCAGTCCGTCCGGAAAGTCCAGAGGCGCGAGTTGACCCGCGGCGATACCGAGATAGACGGCGGCGAAATCGAGCCGGAGGCAGGCCGCCAGGGCCGCGTCGAAAGCGTCGGCAGGCTGCCCGGCGGGGGCGAGGACGTCGGCCGGACGGCGATGCGGCTCCCGATCCTGCGCCGCACCGAAGTCCGGCAGGCCGGCGACGGCCGGCAGCGCATCCGACGAGCCGTCGAGGTGCATCGCCCCGGTGAACGAACGCATCAACCCGGCCAGCATCATCCGGTCGGCCACGCCCTGCTCGGGATAGTGGAAGGAATGCCTGGCTTCGGGCGTGGTCGACACCAGCAATGGTTTGACCCGCTGGCCCGCCTCGTCGCCGTCGAAGGGATCGGCGTAGAGATCCTTCGGCGCCCCGACCCGCCGCAGCAGGGCCGGCGACCCGGCAGCGGCCGCGGAGTTGACGACCGCCGCCGCGACGCCGGCGACCTCGGACATCACCTGCGCACCGTGTCCGGCGATGGCGTCGGCGAGCAGATCGGAACTGACCAGCAGCGGTGTTCCGTCGCCGAGGTATTCGGCCAGGTTGACCCCGGGGTTGAGGAACGTCTCGGCTCCAGGGTGACAGGCCAGAGCCGTGGCATCCAGCAGGTCGGCGGTGCGCGACAGATCGACCGGTGCAGCCAGGCCGGCACGGGCGGCGACGAGCGTCAGCAGAGCCCATCGGGCCGATGCGGCCAGCGCCTCGGGCACCGCCACCACCGGGGCGATCAGCGTCGGGCCCGCCGCGTCGGCGACCGGCCCGTGGTCGGCGCAGCGGACCAGCGTCGTCGCCCCGCGACGACGTGCGACGGCGGCTGCCTGCGCCGCATTCTCGTCATCGGCCCGCACCGCGAGGACGACGACGAGATCGAGCGGACCGACCCAGGGCGGCAGCGCTGGAGACCACAGGATGGGGGCGGGCGCGGATCGACCGGAAAGCGCCGTCAAGAATGCGGTATCGACCTCCGCGGTCGGGCCGATCACCACCATCGCGCGCGGCCGTTCGAGAGCGGGCAACTCGGCCGCCGCGGCCAACACCGACCGGACCTGCGCGCCGGCGGACGCGGCGGCCGGCAGCAGACCGACCCGATCGGCTGCACCCAGGTCGGGTTCGCGCAGTACGGCCAGGCCCGCACGGACCGTCACGGCGTCGCGCTGCCCGGATCCACGCCGGGACCGCCGATGGTCTCGTCGAGCAACAGCACCGGGATGCCGTGACGGATCGGGAAGATGCGCCCGCATTCGGTACAGGTGAGGGCGTTGGCGTCGGGGTCGCCCGGCGCGCCGAGTTCCAACGGGGCATGGTGCTCGGCCGGGCAGGCCAGGACCTCGAGCAGTACCGGATCCAACTGAACAGCCATGTCTAGCCCCTCCTTCGCGTGGACACACTCGTCCACTGCAACCACGTGATGACAGCGCACCTCACGCGACCGGCCGGGCGCAGCGGTCGAGATGCGTGGCTCCAGAATAGGTCGCTCGGTCGCGGACTTCAGCGGGCTGACGCTGGACCCGGCCGGATGAACGATCGCCGCCCCTGATCCGGGCACGTTCCCCGGCATCGTCGAACAGCGCTCAGTCAGGCGGAAAGCGCAGCACCCTGAGATGGCCGCGTCGACCGGTGGTCACCGGCGCGCTCTCGTAGCTGCGCTCGACACGCCCGGCCTCGCGAACGGCATCGGCCAGCGCTTCCAGGTCGTCGGAGCTACGGACGTCGTCGTCGAAGTCCGCATCCGGGCGAACCACCTCCCAGCCCTTGGGGGCCGTCAGGTGCACCGCGTGACGCGAGCAGAGATCGTAGGAATGCGGCTCTGCGGCCGTGGCCAGTGGCCCGACGACCGCGGTCGACTCCGCGTAGGCATAGGTCAGCGTGGCAACGGCCGGGTCGGTACACCCGGTCCGCGAGCACCGCCGCGATCTGACCACCCGGGGACAGTAACCTCCGACGCGGACAGTGCCGCGGCGGCGCGCCGTCGAAGATGGCGGACGACTTCTAGACTGGGCCGGTCATGACCGAATACAGCGATATCCCCCGTGCCGGCGTCCCCCACGGCGACGTCACCACGCCGCCACCCGCGGTAGCGGTCCCCGAGATCGGCCGGTCCGGCGTCACACCACGGGCCGGTCGACGACGTGCCCTCCGGGACCGCCGGGGACGAGGTCTGCGATCTCCGCTGCTGCCGGCGCAGCTACCGGCCGCCAGAACCAGGGCGCAGCAATTCGATCACGCCGTCCTGGAGGCGGTGGCCGATCTGGAGGAACGGTGGCCGGACGAACTGGCCTCCATCGAATTCGCCGTCGACGAGGTCCCGTCGCTGCCGGCCGGAGGCATGGTGCCGTCGTCGGACGTCGTGCTGGACGGTGGTGTCCCGCTGACCAGATTCTCGCCGCCCGGTGTCGATTCACGGGGGCGGGCCACCAGAGCCAGAGTCGTCGTCTATCGGCGCCCACTGGAGGTCAGGGCCGCAGACTCGGGGGACCTGGGTGAATTGGTGGCCGAAGTGCTCGGCGAGCAGTTGACCGCCGTCCTGGGCGAGGGCGGCACCCCACCGGCCTGAGCGCGGCGCCCGACGTCACGAAGAGAAAGTTGCCAGGTACCAGCAAGCGGCCCGGAGTCGAGGTGGCCCGATCTTGCGGCGAACCGAGCGCCTGCTGCGAACGGGCGGGTCAGCCGACGCTGCGCTTGAGCCGACGCCGTTCGCGCTCGCTCAGTCCGCCCCAGATACCGAACCGTTCGTCGTTGGCGAGGGCGTAGGACAGACACTCCGACCGCACCTCGCATCCGGTGCAGATCTTCTTGGCCTCCCTCGTCGACCCGCCCTTCTCCGGGAAGAAGGCCTCCGGATCCGTCTGGGCGCAGAGTGCCCGCTCGTGCCAGTCGGCTTCGTCGCCCACGAGGTAGTCGTCATCCACCTCGGATCCGGTGAACAGGTTGTGCACTACGGAGACTTCCCCCAGGTTCGACACGAGTCGAGTCCTTTCCAACGGTTTCGGCACCGGTACCGGTGGCCGGGTCGAGATGTGGACCCCGTGGGGCCCAGAGCGATGACGTGGTGCAGAGCAACAGAAGACCGACCCCGACTGCTCCGGACTGCCTCACCGAACTGCGCTTGCATCGAACGCGGCCGACTCTCCAGCAGCCACCGGGCGAATCACAATGATGTGATTACACAGGTGTGTCCCGCGTCGCGTCAAGCGCCGTACGTGCTATCAGCGGTTTTTCTCTGCCGCACACTGGAGGCATGACGGGACCATTGAGTAAGCAGGCCGCGGGCAGATGGGTATTCCCCGGGTTGGTGGGAGTCCTGGTGGCCGCCGGTTATGCCGCCGCCACCAATGCCAGTCCGCTCGGGGTGTGGATCTTCGTCGTCGTGCTCGCCGGCTGGGTGATCACCTTGTGCCTGCACGAGTTCGCCCACGCCGCGACCGCGCTGGCCGGCGGCGATACGTCCGTGCGCGCCCGGGGCTACCTGACTCTGAACCCGTTCCGATACGTCAACGCTGGGTACAGCATCGTGATGCCGCTGGTCATCCTGGTGATCGGCGGTATCCCCCTTCCGGGTGGTTCCGTCCTGATCGAGAACCATCGACTCCGCTCGCGGGCCTGGTCCAGCCTGGTCTCGTTCGCCGGCCCGGTGACCAATCTGGTGCTGGGAATCGTGCTGGTGTTCGTGGCCAAGGCGATGCCGCTGGAGTTCACCGATGATCAGTTCACGCCGAACGGGCTGTACCAGGCCATCTGCTACCTGGCCCTGCTGCAGTTCCTCACCGCCATCCTGAACATCCTGCCGGTCCCCGGTTTCGACGGATTCGGCATCATCTCGCCGTACCTGTCCCCCAGCACCCAGCGGGCGATCGCACCGATCCGTCCCTGGGCGCCCCTGATCTTCTTCGTGATCATCTTCAGCATTCCGCAGGTCAACAGCTATCTGTTCACCCCCGCCTACCGCCTGATGGACTTGTTCGGCAACCAGTTCACCAGCTACGCCGCCGGGAAGGGCGCCAGTGCCTTCCAGTTCTGGCGCTGACCGCATGGCAGGATCGCTGAGGTGAAGATCTGTGTGCTCACCGGCGGTGTCGGCGGGGCGAAATTCCTCCTGGGGGTCAAGGCTTTCCTCGGCTGGGACCCCACCGGCCCCGGCGCCGGCAGCGGTGACCCGGCCGACGGGATCACCGCGGTGGTCAACGTCGGCGACGACATCCGGCTGCACGGACTGCAGGTCTGTCCCGATCTCGATTCCTGCCTGTACACGCTGTCCGGCGTGGCCGACACCGAGCGGGGCTGGGGGCGCAAGGAGGAAACCTGGACCGCGGCCGCCGAACTGGCGGCCTACGGAGCCGAGGCGCCGTGGTTCTCCTTGGGGGACAAGGACATCGCCACGCACCTGGTGCGGACCAGGATGCTGGATGCCGGCTATCCGCTCTCCGCGGTCACGGCCGCGCTCGCGGCCAGGTGGCGGCCGGGGGTGACCTTGCTCCCGATGTCCGACCAACGGGTCGAGACGCACGTGGTGGTGCAGGATCCGACCGAATCCGGTGCGGACCCTGCCGACGTGGCACTGCATTTCCAGGAATGGTGGACCCGTTACCGGGCGGGTATTCCGGCCAAGGAGTTCGTGTTCGTCGGCGCCCAGGAGGCACGCCCGGCCGCCGGTGTGCTCGACGCCATCGCGGACGCCGACCTGGTCCTGATCGCCCCGTCCAATCCTGTTGTCTCGATCGCACCGATCCTGTCGGTCCCGGGCATCCGCGAAGCCGTGCTGGCAGCCGCGGTGCCCGTCGTCGGGGTGTCACCCCTGATCGCCGGCAAGCCGCTGCGCGGACACGCGGACGCCTGCCTGACGGCCATCGGCGTCGAGGTCAGCGCCCAGGGCGTCGGCCGCCACTACGGGGCCCGGTCGGCCGGTGGGCTGCTGGACGGATTCCTGGTCGCCGAGGGCGAGAACGCCGAGATCCCGGGGGTCCGGGTGGCCGAAGCTCCGCTGCTGATGACGGATCCGCCGGCCACGGCGGCCATGGTGGCCGCCTGCCTGAAGTTGGCCGGGATGACGAAGTGACCGGGAGCCCGACCCCCGACGGACTGCCCGCGGCCCCGGCCGGCCTGCAGGTGCTCCCGGTGACAGGCCTGCCCGACTTCAGGCCCGGTGACGACCTGGCGGGCGCGATCGCCACCGCCGCGCCATGGATCGTCGACGGCGACGTGCTGGTGGTGACCTCGAAGATCGTGTCGAAGGTCGAGGGTCAACTGGTCGTCTCGCCCACGGACCCGATCGCCAGAGAGAACTTCCGCCGCGACCTCATCGACACCGAGACCGTACGACTGGTGGCCCAGATGGGCCGGACCAAGATCGTCGAGAACAAACTCGGGATCATCGCGGCCGCGGCCGGGATCGACGCATCGAATGTCCGACTGGACGAGATCGCACTGCTGCCAGTGGATCCGGATGCCTCCGCGGCCGCCATCGTGGCCGCCTTCGCAGACCGCGCGATCACCGTCGGAGTGGTCATCACCGACACCCAGGGCCGGGCCTGGCGCAACGGCGTCACCGACGTGGCCATCGGCGCGGCCGGCGTGCTCGTGCTCGACGACCATCGCGGCGGGGTCGACGCCTTCGGCAACGAACTGGTCGTCACCCAGGTCGGACTCGGCGACGAGATCGCCGCCGCCGGCGATCTGGTGAAGGGCAAGCTGGCCGGCGTTCCCGTCGCCGTGGTGCGCGGACTGGCGGCCAGAGCTCCCGGCGCCGACCTCGGGGCCAGAGCGCTGATCCGGCCGTACGACGAAGACCTCTTCCGGCTCGGCACCGACCTGGCCATCGCGCAGGGGCGCCGGGAGGCGGTACTGCTACGGCGCACGGTCCGCAGCTTCACGAGCGACCCGGTCGACGAGGACACCCTGCGACGTTGCATCGGCATCGCGCTCACCGCCCCGGCTCCGCACCACACCAAGCCGGTCCGGTTCGTGCTGGTGCGCGAGCACCGGCAGGCGTTGCTGCAGTCGATGCTGGCCGAGTGGGAGGCGGACCTGGCCACCGACGGCTGGCCCGACGACCGGATCGATCGCCGCACCGCGCGCGGCCAGATCCTGCACCAGGCAACGGAAATCATCATCCCGTTCGTCACCGGCGACGGGCGGCACGATTATCCGGACGAACGGCGGCGGCAGGCCGAACGGACCATGTTCACGGTCGCCGGCGGCGCGGCCGTCCAGGCCCTCCTGGTGGCCCTGGCCGCGGCGGGAATTGGCTCGGCCTGGATCTCCTCGACCATCTTCGCTCCGGTCGTCGTCCGGTCCGTCCTTGGGCTGCCGGATGACTGGGAACCGTTGGGCGCCATCGGGATCGGCCATCCGGTCGGCGCTCTCGAGCCGCGCCCGGCGGCACCGATCGACGATGCTTTCGTGATCCGGTGACCGGCCAGGCGCCGCCGCCCCGGGGCTGGCCGCAGGCCGATCTGCAAGCCGAGGCCACCGCACTGCTGACGTCCTGGTCACCGCCCGACTGGTCGCAGGCCGCACTGCGCGAGGCGTACCTGGGATTCCTGGCGGCCCGGCCCGATGTCACACAGCGGTCGTGTGCGGCAGGTCATCTGACCGCCAGCGCCCTGGTGCTCTCGGCCGATCGCCGATCGACCCTGCTCACGCTGCACCCCAGGGTCGGGCGGTGGCTGCAGCTCGGCGGCCACTGCGAGCCGCAGGACACCTCGATGGCCGCGGCGGCGCTGCGCGAAGCGGTCGAGGAATCCGGCCTCGGCGGGCTCGAGGTGCTGCCCGACCCGGTCCGCCTCGACGTGCACCCGATCACCTGCTCGCTGGGCGTGCCCACCCGCCACTTCGACGTCCAGTTCGTCGTCATCGCGCCGCCCGGAGCCCGCCCCGTCATCTCCGACGAATCACTCGACCTGCGCTTCTTTGCTCTCGACGACCTGCCGGCGGACACCGACGAAGGACTGCGCGCGGCCCTGGAGTTGGCGGTCTCGCGCTCGACCTGAGGCGGCGCCGCCGGTCAGGCCGGAGCCGAGAACCTGATCCCGCCATCCGGGATCCGAACTCCCGGCCAGACCCGCACTCCGGCCAACAACTCGCAGCCCGCCCCCACCACCGCACCGTCACCGACGACGGCATCGCTGATGACCGCACCGGCACCGACCACGGCCCCACGCCCGATGACGGAGTTCGAAACCCTGGCCCCCGCACCG
This sequence comes from Nakamurella sp., assembly GCA_965277305.1. Classification (GTDB taxonomy): domain Bacteria; phylum Actinomycetota; class Actinomycetes; order Mycobacteriales; family Nakamurellaceae; genus Nakamurella. The sequence continues at coordinate 60,519 of CBDICH010000005.1, forward strand.
ACATCCGCGTCGTCGAAAACGATCGAGCCGCTCACCGTCGCACCCTGCCGCACGTGGGAGCCTCGGCCCAGAGCGCTGCCGCCCGAGACCACTGCGTCCCCGGCGACAGCCGCACCGGGCAGCGCCAACATCTGCGCCGGCCCCCCCGGCAGGGCGCCGGAGGGAGCCAGGCCGCGGACCAGATCGGCCGAGCCCTTCACGAACGCAGCCGGGGTGCCCATGTCGAGCCAGTAGCTGGTGTCGACCAACCCCATCACCTTCGCCCCGGAACCGAGCAGGCCCGGGAAGGTCTCGCGTTCGACCGACACCACCGCTCCCGCGGGGATTCGGGCGATGACCTCGCGTCGGAAGACGTAGCAGCCTGCATTGATCTGGTTGGTCGGCGGGTTGTCGGTCTTCTCCAGAAAAGCCTCGACCCGACCGGTGGAATCGGTCGGCACAGAGCCGAATGCGCGTGGGTCCTCCACCTCGACCAGATGCAGGGTGACGTCCGCATCGTTGACCCGGTGGGTCGTCAGCAGTGCGTTCAGATCGACACCGGACAGGATGTCGCCGTTGAACACCATGGCGTCGGGTGACCGCAGCTTGTCGAGCACGTTCCGGATGGCACCGCCGGTGCCCAGCGGCACCTCCTCGACCACGTACTCGATCTCCAGTCCGAAAGCACTCCCGTCGCCGAAATGGTCGGTGAACGTCTCGGCCTTGTAGGAGGTGCCGAGGACGACGTGGGTGATGCCGGCATCACGGATCCGGGAGAGCAGATGCTCCAGGAACGGGACCCCTGCGGTCGGGAGCATCGGCTTCGGCGCGGAAAGCGTGAGCGGTCGCAACCTGGTGCCCTGGCCGCCCACCAGCACCACGGCGTCGACGCTGTCGTTCGCGCTCATCAGGTCGGCATCTGCGCGGAGTGGTTGAACTCGTTGTAGATGAAGATCTTCCCGAGAGATCTCGGGAAAGGAAAGGAATACTGACGGGTGGTGGTCAACCCCAGATCAGTCGAAAGACGACGGAGTTCGTCGAAATCGGCGAAGACAACGTGCGTCGGATCGGAGGCGTAGCCGCGCTCCTGCGGCGTGATGAACACGACCCGACCACCGGGACGAAGCAGCGGGAGGTATGAACCGATGACGGCCCTGGCCTCGTCCAACTGGAGATGTTCGATCAGGTGGGAGCCCAGGATGGCATCGAACGAGGCCGGCGCGGACAGCTCGGCATCCGAGAAGAACTCCTCGGTGGTGTAGGCCGCCAGGCCCAGTTTGCGCGCCGACATCACCAGTTCGGCGTTGTGATCCACGCCCACGGAGCCCGCGGGCAGCGCTCCCAGATTACGTCCGTTTCCGCACCCCACGTCCAGCGTTCGGCCGAGCTTGTACCGCCTCAGGTTGGCCCGGTACGGCGCCTGGACGTTGAGCCATTTCTTCCACTTCTTGCCCTGCAACGTGTTCAGGCGATCGGCGTAGCTCTGCCCCGCAGTGAGCGGTGCCGGCTCTGCCGGCGTGGACGCCGGGCCGCTCGCGTCGGGCGGGGAGTCGTTCGTGTCTGACATGGACCAGATCTTGCCAGGACGCAGTGGTCGCGTCACCCGCGGCAGGGCCGGAGCCCAGCCGTCGCCGCTTTCCGATCACCGGCCCGCAGGTCGAAGTCGGTTATGATTTGTCAATGCCCGTCGACGGGTCCGAAGAGATTCGGACATCCCATTCCGTTTCGGTCGTCATACCGGTCTACCAGGGAGAACGCACTCTCGCCGCCCTGCTGGCCGAGATTTCTCCCCTCACCGAGCCCTTCATCACCGCCGCCGGGCACCGGGGCGTGGTGACCGAGGTGCTCCTGGTCCACGACAACGGGCCCGATCGGTCGGCGGATGTCATCCGTGAACTGTCATCGGTTCATTCCTGGGCCAGAGGTGTCTGGCTGAGCCGGAATTTCGGCCAACACCCGGCCACGTTGGCCGGGATGGCCTCGTCCGGCGGTGACTGGATCGTCACGCTGGACGAAGACGGGCAGCACGACCCGGCCGCCATTCCATCCATGCTCGACGTGGCGATGGCCGAGCAGGCCGACGTGGTCTACGCCAAGCCGACCAACGAGGCTCCGCACGGATTCCTGCGCAACAGCGCATCCCGGACCGCGAAGGTGCTGTTACGGGCGTCCTCCGGCAGCGCCAGATCGACCGATTTCCAGAGCTACCGATTGATTCTGGGCGAGGTCGGCCGCAGCGTGGCCGCCTACGCCGGAACGGGTGTCTACCTGGACGTGGCGGTCGGCTGGGTGGCCAGACGAGTGACCACCTGCCCGGTGGCGCTGCGCACCGAGGGTGACCGTCAGTCCGGATATTCCTTCCGCTCCCTCACTTCGCACTTCTGGCGCATGGTGCTCTCCAGCGGAACGCGAGCGCTGCGACTGGTGAGTCTGCTCGGCGGACTGTTCGCCGCGGCCGGCTTCCTGCTGGCGGTGTACTTCGTCCTGGCCGCCACCATCTGGAACATGAATACCCCGCAGGGTTGGCCGTCACTGATGGTGGCCATACTGCTCTGCAGCGGGGCCATCCTGTTCTCGCTGGGCGTCATCGCCGAGTACATCGGGGTTGCGGTCAACATGGCCATGGGCAAACCGCTCTACCTCATCGTCAGTGACCCTGCGGTCGGACCGCTGGGGCGGATGGGCGGCCAGCCGCGTTCAGATCGGCACACGAACGCCGGGACGACACCTGCGGTGACCGTCCCGGCTGCCGCCTCGCCACGGGTCGATGGTCCTCCCGGCGCCGGGCCGACCATCCCGGTCACGCCCCGCCCGGCGGAGACCCCGGCACACAACGCCCGGTGACCGGGACCATTCCTCGCAGCGTGCTGTCGGCGGTGCCCGACGCCGACACGGTGACCTGGGTCGTCGGGGCCGGTGGCCTGCTGGGCAGCACCTTGGTCAGCACACTCGGCGCCCGTCACCCCGGATCGGTGATGACCTCGCCCATCGGCTGGTCGACCGGGACGGCCGGTACGGACCTCGCCATCGGCATCGATCGCCTGCTGGACGCGATGCGGTTGCGCCCGAGGCCGTGGCGCATCGCCTGGTGTGCGGGGGCCGGCGTCACCGGTACGGCCATCGCCGATCTCGACCAGGAAGTTGCTGTTCTCACCCGATTTCTCGATGACCTGACCTCGTACCGCGACCGCCTCGGGCCGGGCACGGTCTTCCTGGCCTCGTCGGCCGGTGGACTCTTCGCCGGGACGGCCGGTGGCGGGCCGTTCACCGAACTGCACGCTCCGATGCCGATCGCCGACTACGGCCGGGCCAAGTTGGCCTGCGAGCAGGCCGTGGCCCGCTACGGTCCGGCTTCGGGGAGTTCGGTGTTGGTCGGGCGGATCGCCAACCTGTACGGGCCCGGCCAGAACATGTCGAAGGCCCAGGGCTTGATCTCTCATCTGTGCCGGGCGAATATCAGCCGGCAACCGATCTCGATCTACGTCTCCCTGGATACCATCCGTGACTACCTCTACGTGGAGGATTGCGCGGAGATGGTCGCCGACATGCTTGATCTGAGCCGGTCCGAGGGAGTTTCCGGGCAGGTGATCACGAAGGTCCTGGCCTCGCAGCAGGGCACCACCATCGCCGCCCTGATCGCGATCTGCCGCCAGGTGTTCAAGCGGCCGCCTCGTCTGGTGCTGGGCAGCTCGTCGACCGCGCGCTTCCAGGTCCGCGACCTCCGATTGCGATCGGTGGTCTGGCCCCGGATCGACCAACGGTCGTTGACGCCGCTCCCCTCCGGCGTCGCGGCGACTCTGGCCGGCACCCTGAGGTCAGTCCAGCGATCCCACTGAGCGCAGACCTCTCACGGCCGGGCGCTCACCGGCGGTCGGCCGGGATGGCGTACAGCTTGATCGTCGGTCCGCTGAGGCCACCGCGCGCCGTGCTGCCGATGTACTCGACCGACCGCCAGATGCCGGCGGTCGCAAACACGGTGGGTACGGGTGTTGGCACCGGATCCAGGGTCGTCACCAGCGGATACTGCTGAGCGAGCAGACGGTAGAAGCGCTGCTGCTCCAGATATTTGGGCTGACCGTTGTAGCGGTCGTACATGTTGCTGCTGATCGTCACATACCGCATGGCGGCTCGGTCACCTTCTCTGGGATTGACCAGTAGCCGACCGTTCACCACGGTGAATTCACCGAACACGGTGCGGGGTCCCCCGGGGTACAACGGCGTGTATCCCTCGTAGATGGTGTTCGCGGTACTCACTCCACGGGCGGCGAAATCACCCTGGCCGACACTCTGCGTGTTGGGTGCCAGAAACTGGGCGGACACCGCCGCGGAGGCCACCACCAGGTTCGCCACCATCACCGCGGACACTGCGGCGACCACCCATCGCAGCCAGTTGGCCACGTCGCGTTCGAGCAGGAACTTCACCGAGTAGTAGATGCCGATCGGCGCCACCAGCAGAGGGGTCATGTACATCGGCAGGCCCCACCGGTCCCAATGCAGTGGGACAACGGAGAGCAACGGCCAGATGATGGCCCCCATCCAGAGCGGGATCGATCGGGTGAGGCGCAGGCGGACGCTCCAGAAGGCGCCCAGGAAGAAGAACACCACCAGCGCGATGCCGGCACCGGTGGCCAGCTCGGTCGCGTAGAAGCCGACCTTCCCGAACCAGCCCAGGTTGTCCGCACCCAGATGCCCGGTCCCGGCCTCGCCCGTGATGTTCTGCCAGACGACGGCGCCGTTCGTGAACAGCACCGGGGAGATCAGGAACAGAAAGCCGATGACGGCTCCGACAGCTCCGATGCCATGGACGACGATTCGGCGCCACTGCCGATCCTGGACTCCCCGCAGGATGATGACGATGGCGATCATGATCGTGCCCAGGGCACCCGGGTACTTGATGGCGAACGCGATCGACACGCCCAGACTGGCCATCAGCACATTGCGCCAGACGGGCGAATCCAGGTAGCGCATGCAGCCGAGAATGACGATCATGAAAGCGAAGCTCAGCGGCACGTCGGGTGTGGCGAGATGCGAATTCGAGACGAAGAGCGGAAAGAATGCGAAGAACAGGGCCGCCATGACCCCAATTGCCTGGTTGAAGCGCACACCGATTCGATATGCCAGGATGATCATTCCGATTCCGAAGCAGGCAGTGATCAGCCGGGAAATCAGGAAAAACGGCGCAGCATTCTTTGCGTACAGGTCCTGCGGTGAGGAGCCGTGGAGGAGATGTGAATAGGCCAGATAGGCCAGGTTGCTGAGCTGGGTCTCCACATGGTCGGGCCGGAAATAGTAGGGTGGCTCGAACGAATGTCTCCGCGCCATGTCGATCGCCCCGTCGACGATCACGTACTCGTCCGGGTGCAACTGCAGCGGCAGTCCCCAACCGATCCCGAGCAGACGGACCGCGGCGCCGCCCAGCAGGATCAGCGTCAGCGAGATCGGCACCCAGTGGCGGAGGACCAACTGCGACAATGTGCCACGTTGACCGCGCCCACGGTTCTCTTCGGGCGGGGAATCGAGAGTCTCCGGGACGACTGTGGACAAGTAGCTGCCTTTCCGTGGACAACTCGAACGGCCGACCGACGACCGTGCCGATCAAACCGTCCGCAGTCGACGCGGGTGAGGGGATTTCCGCCGAAATATCAACGTGGAAGATACCACCTCGGCCCAATTCGCCGCGTGAAATCCGTGTCTGGCCACCCGTTCGGATATGGCGTACTTCACGTCGCCGGCCCGCTCATCTGCCGGCCGGCGAAAAGCCCTCAGCGCCCCATTCGGCGCCGCAACCAGATGTAGGTGGCTCGTCGCTTGAACGCCATCAGAGTGGCCCGTGCGTCACCGATGCGGACATCGGAACGGCTGAGCAGACCTTCGTACTCGTCGGAGATTCGCCGGTGAAAAGCCCGGGCATGTTCCGACTGCTCCCGCGACAGGGCCACGCTCCATTGCGCGGCACTGATGCGGAAACCTGCCAATGGTCGCCGGACGGCGACCATCGGCCCATGCATGAGCACCCGCGAACAGGTGGCCTGATCGAGCAGGAACGGGGAGCGGGAATCCCATCCTCCGCTGTCGATCAGGACCTGACGCCTCATCAGCACGCAGGCCGGCTCGCCGAAGACGTTGGTTCCGGCCCGCACACTTCGTCGAACGGCCTGCCGGCCGTCGACAAGACCGTGCAGATGTTGAACCCCCCGACCGCGCACCACCGGCACGCCGGTTTCGTCGACAATGTCCCGCTGGGACGCCACCAGCACGGCTTCGGGATGCTGGTCGAAGGCCGCGACCTGTTCGGCCAGACTGGTCGGATACAGGATGTCGTCGCCGCAGACCAACTTGATGAATTCGCCCCGGGCCTGAGCAGTGACGGCGGCCCAGTTCGCCGGCGCTCCCCCACCGCGCGGAACACGCATCAACCGGATCCTCGGATCCGACGCGAGGCCCTGCAGGCGGTCCCAGGTGTCGTCGGTGGAACTGTGGTCCGAGACGATCAGTTCGAAGTCGGTGTAGGTCTGCGACAGGATCGAATGGATCGTGGCTTCGATGTAGAGCGCATTGTTGTACGACGGCACCACCACCGAGACTCGCGGAACGCCGTTCGCCGCCGGGTTGCCCACACGGGCGGAGGCCTCCGGTGCGAGATTTCGCTCGGTGGCGATCGGCGCCGCACCGTTTCCGGCCGGCATCGTCACCGCGACCAGCGAATCCCCTGCACCGGGAGTCATCCCTGACCTCCGTCGCTGGTGGGCGTGACGAGGGGCGCAGCCTGATCGGCCGCGGTCCGCCTGAACGAGAACCCACGGTGCAGGAAAAAGCTGCCGATGACCCAGACGATGGTGAAGCTGAATTGGGCGAGGAGCAGCGGAACGCCGAAACCCTTGGTGAGAATCGGTAGCACGATCAGGTTCACGCTGACCGGAATCACGTTGACCAGTGCGAACCGACCCAGATCACGCACCACGTGACCGGTCACCCGGAAGACGAATCTCCGGTGGAGGACGAAGGCGCAGGGAATGGCGATCAGTTGTGCGCCCAGGACCGCCACGTCGCCGCCCCAGAGATGGACGAACTGGCTGAGAACGAGAAAGGCAACCAGGCTGATCACCGTGTTCAGGCCGCCGACCAGCAGGAACGCGACTCGCTGGTCGCGGATGAGGCGGAGCAGTACGCCCGCCTCCGGTATCGATCCCACGGCCGGCTGCGGAACCTCGGGCAGACCGGGTTCGACCTCGACGCGTTGGTCGCCCGTCAACGGCGGATCACTGGGCCGTGTCACCATGCTCGCGGCTCCTTTCGCCCTGTGAACCATACGGCAGATCGCGGTGGTCAGCCCTTGGCGCCGGCCGCGCGGGCGACTTCCACCACGTACTGGCCGTACGGGGACTTGGCCAAGGCCCTACCCAGCTCCAGGCACTGCTCCGCGGTGATGAATCCGCACGCCAGGGCAATCTCCTCCAGGCACGAAATGCGCACCGCAGCACGATGTTCGAGCACCTGGACGAACTGGCCGGCTTCCAGCAGCGAATCATGGGTCCCGGTGTCGAGCCAGGCGAACCCGCGGCCCAGGTCCACCAGGGCCGCCTTGCCGTGCGCCAGGTAGACGTTGTTCAGGTCGGTGATCTCCAGCTCGCCGCGGGAACTCGGCCGCAAAGCGGCGGCGTGCCGGACGACGTCGTTGTCGTAGAGATAGAGGCCGGTGATGGCCAGGTTCGACTTCGGCTGCAGCGGCTTCTCCTCGATCGAGATGAGCTTGCCGTCCTTGTCCTTCTCGCCGACGCCGTAGCGTTCCGGATCGCGGACCGGGTAGCCGAAGAGCACACATCCATCGATGTTCTCGACGGCGGACTTGAGCGTGTGCGAGAAGCCCTGGCCGTAGAAGATGTTGTCGCCCAGGACGAGCGCCACCGAGTCGTCGCCGATGTGGTCCTTGCCGATGATGAAGGCCTCGGCCAGTCCATTGGGTTGCGGCTGTTCCGCGTACGAGATGGCCAACCCCCACTCGGAACCGTCGCCGAGCAGCCGGCGAAAGCCCGCGTTGTCCTGCGGGGTGGTGATGATCAGGATGTCCCGGATGCCGGCCAGCATCAGCACGGACAGCGGGTAGTAGATCATCGGTTTGTCGTAGACCGGCAGCAGCTGTTTGGAAACCGCTTTGGTGACCGGGTGCAGACGCGTGCCCGCGCCGCCGGCCAGAATGATGCCCTTCATGTTGCTGCCTCTTCATCGTCGAGTTCGGCGGGCGGACCCCGTCGGCGAGATGCGCCGAGGACATCCCACGCTGGTCCGCGCCGGATGTGATCCGGCGCGCGGCGCGGCCTGGGCCGCCGCGCGCGTCCAGACTCTACCGGAGTCGACGGGCACCTCCGCCGGACCCGGAGCAGGTCGGATCCCGACACTCCGCACCGCCTCCCGTGGTGCGGACAGCGACGACCTACCCTCGATCACACCGCCTGAATGGAATGAACGGGGTACGGGGATGGATCGGATCGAACACGCGGAAGCAACCCTCGCCGCCGCGCTGGAACGTCATCCGCATTCCTGTCTCCCCGGCGGCGCCACGTCGCCGGCCGACCGGTTGGGCACCGTGGTGCTGCCCCACGAGGTCATCGCGGCGTGGGACCGAGCCGCCCGGTCGGACGCTCGGGACCGGGAGTTGGCATTCGGAGCCCGCGACCGCACCGACGCGAACGGATCGAGAACCGACACCCGCACCGCCTGATCGCCGCGCCGCGTCGGCCGCGCCGCGGCCGCCGATCGAGCCCGGTCTGTCAGATCCGGCGATCCGGGAGCGCTGCTCCGCCGGACACCTGAGCCGACCGGCTGGCCAACGCGGCCCGCGCCGCCAACCCGGCCCGCAGCACCCACCGCAACGGCGCCTGCCACCGACGGGGGTAGCGACCGGCCAGGTATCGGTAGGCACTGTGGTGATGGGCCCGGGCCATCGCGCCGGGATGTCGTTCGGTCGAGTGCCCACCCACATGCATGACCCGGGCCGAGGGGGCATAGATGTTCTGCCAACCCGCGGCACCCAGCCTGTCTCCGAGGTCGACATCCTCGAAATACATGAAGTAGGCGGGATCGAAACCGTCTATCTCGGTGATCGCCGTCCTGCGCAGGAGCAGACAGGCACCCGACAGCCATCCCGCTGCCCGCTCCTGCGGCACCGCATGATCGAGCCGGTAGGCCCGGGTCCACGGATTGGACGGCCACCACCAGCCGAGCGTGGCGTGCCCGATACCTGCGATGACCGACGGCAACTGGCGCGCCGAGGGGTAGACGAGCCCGTCCTCGGTGGTGATCAGTGGTCCCACCGACCCGGCACGCGGATACCGCTGCGCCACCGCGATCATCTCGTCCAGGGAACCAGGTGACAGAACGACATCGGGGTTGATCAACAGCATCCAGCCGATCGCCGGATCCAGCGCGGCGAAACCCGCGTTGGCCGCAGCCCCGTAACCGATGTTCCCGCCGGTGCGGAGCAGGGTCACCCCTTCCCGCTGCGCGGCCTGCTCGACCGACCCGTCGACGGAACCGTTGTCGGCCAGCACGATCTCGACCGGACGGCCGGACGCTGCCGGCACCGAATCCAACATCGCCGCCAGGGTTTCACCGGGCGAGAAGGTCACCGCGACGATCCCCACTCGCTCGTCGTCGTGATCCGGAGGCTGGGTCATGAGTCGACCACCAGCGGACAGGGGCCCTGCCGTCGGTAGAGCCCGTCGATCAGTCCGCGCAGCATGAATCGGCTGTTGCGTCGTCGGGGGCCGATCATCACCGCGAACAGGAAGAACTTGACCGGGATCCGCAGGAGGTCCTGCGCGCTCCAGACCGTCGGGGTATGGGGCAGACGGGCCAGCACCACGCGGTTGCGCATGATGTAGTAGAGCCTGACCGGGCTGTGTGTGGTGACCTGCCGCAGACCGAAGAGCACCGGCTTGCGATCGTCACCCAGCCGGTGCGACATCGTGGCCGAGCAGATGCCGAAGAGCGTGTAGCCGAGCGAGCGCGCCCGGAAACTCCACTCCAGGTCGACGTTGTCGATGAACATGCCTGCGGCCATCTCGCCCACTTCACCCAGCACGTCCAGCGGGAGCAGGGCGCCCGAAGCGATCAGGAAGTCGGACTCGACCTGTGGCTCGTCACCGCACCAGATCTTTTCGCTGACCGGGAATCCCACCCTGACGAACGGAGCGTCCCGGGCTTCCCGCTCGTCGTGGAACCGGGGGCCGACCGCTCCGACCCGGTAGCCCGCCGCGGTGAGCCGGAGCATCGCGGCGAGCAGTTCGTCCACCATCCCGGTGCCCGGCATGCTGTCCTGGTCGAGCAACAACACATGGGTGTGGCCATGGGACCGGGCGTAGTCGATTCCGACGTTCTGGGCGGCGGCCAGACCGACGTTGCGCGGTTGAGCCAGTGCGGTGACCGCCAGGGTCTCGAGGTCGGCTCCGCCGTTGTCGACCACCACGACCTCGGTCACCTGAGGTCGGACCCGTTGGACGAGCTCGCCCAGCGGTCCGGGGCGGGGACGATAGGTGACGATGATCGCGCATACCGAAGCGCTGTCCTCGGCTGACGTCATGCGCTCTGGTAGTCCAGTTCGGCGCGCTGACCCGCTTGTGGAGCTCGTCGCACGGCCAGCCCGGTGAGGACGAGACCACAAGCTGCGAGCCCGAGCGCCACCAGAACCAGGAGCCCGGACATCACGCCCGGATAGGGGAAGAAACCCGCCATCGAACGGAACGCATCGATCCAGTTCGACGGAACCAGGCGGTCACCGCGGACGAGCCAGGTGTATTCGACCGAGGTGTAGAGCGCCCAACCCGAGGCCAGCAGACCGAGCAGACCCACTACGGCGGAGCACCAGCGGGCTTTCCGGCCGAGCAGCACGGCAGCGGCCACCGCAAACGGCAGCAGCAGACCGAAGACCGCAGGATAGGTGTAACGCCCTTGGATCCCCGCGATCGTCGGATATTTCGCAAACGCCGCCAGCGACTGACCGATCACCGCCGCCAGTGACAGAGCGGGCACGCCCCACAGCAACAGGACATCGAGTCGCTTCCCCCTGACCTTCGCGATCGTGACGGCGAAAGCCGCGAACAGGGCGAACCAGAGCACCGTCAGCATCGCCGGCGGCAGTTGCGGTGGCTCGTGCAGGCCCAGAGCGCCCCAGAAGCGGATGTCGATGCTGTGCAGGGCCACCCGCCAGAACTGACCGTAGTCGACCGGCGTACCGACCCTGGGAACGCCCGTCGCCCTCAGGTACTGAGAGCCCCAGGCGAGCTCCTCCGGAGTCAGGTGTCCGTAGAGGATCAGATTCCGGACCCACCAAGCCGCCGAGAGGACGGCCCCGACGCCGAGCGCGATCAGCGCATCGCGACCTGGCAACCGCCGCAACCTGAACGCCTGCAACCCGTAGGCGAGCGGAACGATCAGCAGCAAGATCAGCTCGGTCCCCTTGGTCAACGACCCGATGATGCACAGGGCGGCCAGGATCGATGCGGTGCGTGTGGTGCGGTCGCCCCTCATGACTTGCACGCTCATCGCGACGACTGCGGCACCGACCAGGATCGCCAGGTTGTCATTGTTCATGGTGGCCGCGCCTCGCGCCAGCCCGGGAACCAGCAAGGTCAGGAATGGAGCCGCGCGACTGATCACGCCCGGTCCGAACAGGCTGAGCGCCGCTCGGCCGAAAAGGTAGGGCAGGGGAAGAGCCAGCAGCAGGATCGAGCAGAACCGCAGCCAGAACACCAGCGCGTCTGCGGACATGTCCTCGGCATGTGGAATCAGCCACATGACCCCGCCCATGAGCGCGTAGTACAGCGGCGGATGTTGCGTCATGTAATTGGAGACGTCGCGATTGACGGAGCGCGCGTTCCCGCCGAGATCGTGGAGGCTGGGCCGGTCGGCGCGCAGGCTCGGCGTGTACTGCGCCCAGGACGCGGTGCCATGGCGCATCTGGGTGACGACGAAGACACGTTCCGTGCCCCGGCCGCCCTTGCTGACGTACAGGCTTCCGGGTGTCGGCACCAGATTCCCATGCGCGGCAGCGATGATCCGGTCGAAATGATACGGCTCGTCAGGTCCGATCAGCGTGGGAGTGTTCAGCAGGAACGCCAGGCAGAACGAGCCGAACAGCGCCGAGGCGGCCCAGACGGAGAGCAGCATGCCCGCGGCCCGCATGGAGATCCGTCCCGACCATCGGCTGTCGCGGAGCGCACCGCTGGTGGGGCTGCCGCCCGATCCATCAATTGGCCCATGGGGAGGTGCGGCTGCCGCCGGCGGACCCGGTTCGGCAGGAAGGTCGGAGATGTGCGCATGTCGTCCGTACGCGGTCGCATCGGTGGACGGCGGCAACTGTAGGGGCTGATCACCGGCCCCTTGCAACCCGCGCAAGGGCCGTGCGTCATCCACGAGGCGATGCTAGCAGCAGCATGTTCGCTGAACAGACCCTGCGCGGCGTCCCCTGGTGCGGCCTTGCTTCACCGGCGACGGTGTCATTGCCGGTACCGTCACTCCCGGCGGCTCACCTGTCGGTCACCCGTGGGGCGGGTCCGGCCGACCACACAGGGCCGACCACACAGAAGGGAACGTGCATGCCCGAGACGGGTAGCTCCGACTCCGCAGCCGGACTCGCGACGATCTCCGAGGAACGTGCCGATGGGCCGGATTCACCGGGCCCGGCAGTGTCCGTGGGAGTGAGCGCTCGGCTTCGAGATCCGGCCGCCGTCCTGGTCCTCGTCGCCCTGGCCGCCGTACTCGCCTTCATCGCCATCCGATTGGGACCGGCCCTGCTCGGGTTCAAGACCTTCTCACCGGCGGACATGCTCGCCCCGCGTGCGCCCTGGTGGAACGGCGGACCCGTGTCGGCGATCTTCAACGACAACATCGGTGACCCGACGGACGTGATCCTGCCGGACTACATCCAGATACAGATGCGCTTCGCTTCCGGCGACCTGCCGTGGTGGTCGTCGTTGAGCGGTCCTGGATCTGCACTGCTCGCCACACCGAGCGTTCCGACCCTGACTCCATCGGCCATCTTCACCCTGCTGCTGCCGACCTCCTGGGCCACCAGTCTGGCCAAACTGGTCCAGGTGCTCATGGCCGTGGCGGGCATGACGTTGTGGCTACGCCGGGTCGGCACGGTCTGGGCGGCCGGTTTGATGGCCGGGTTGATCTACATCGGTACCGGCTTCTCCGCCGCGTGGGGCGACTGGTCCGGGCAGGCCAGCGTCGCCGCGTTGATGCCGGCGCTGTTCTGGCTCGTCGAACGACACGTACAGACCAGGACGGTTCGATCGGCCCTACCGATATCGGTGGTCGTGGCTTTCCTCCTCTTCGGTGGGTTCCCGGCCGCGGCCGGCCATGCCCTGTACGCGGCAGCCGCGTACTTCGTGGTCCGCCTGATCGCCGAACGCGCGGTCGGCACGTGGCAGAGCGGTGTCCGCACCTTCGGGCTCGGTGTCGGCGCGGTCGCGCTGGGCATCGGCTTGTCCGCCATGCAGTTCCTGCCGCAGGTGAGCGGCCTGCTGAACACAAATCTCGCTTACCGGGACTCCCAGTTCAATGGAATTCAGCCACTCAAATCGTTCCTGACCCTGTTCGTGCCGCGGGCCTTGAATTCGACCGGATTCGCCGGCTCGAACATCATCGAGGCCTACGCGTACGTCGGCGTCGGCACCTTCTTCCTCGGCGGACTTGCGGTGCTCGCACCCCGTTCCACCGGCGTCGCCCGGGGGGTGCTGACCTTTTCGGTCGTGACCATCATGCTGGCAGCCGCTCTGGTGTGGCGCCACGGTTGGTGGACCGATTGGATGGCCGATCTGCCGATCTTCCAGGGCAACAACCCCGGCAGGCTCCGCGACCTGGTGGGGCTGTTCGCCAGCCTGCTGGCCGGTATCGGGATGAACCTGGTGCTGCGTCCGGATCTCGGGCGCACTGTTCGACGTCGCCTGCTGGTGGGCGGCAGCATCGGAGTCATCGGGATCGTTGCGCTCTTCTCGCTCATCTCGCGCCGATACGGGCACGTGATGGACCATCGGACCTTCCTGGTGGATGCGGCCCTGGGAGTCGCCACCGCCCTACTCGTGCTGGCTGTGCTCGCCCTCGGCCGGAGACGGTGGCTGGCCACCGCCGGCGCGGTCGGCGTCATCGTGCTGTCGGTGATCCAAACCAGCCATTCCGTCGCCTATTTCTGGCCGATGTCACCGACGAACGATTTCTATCCCACCAATCCGGTGATCCAAGCCGCCCAGACGCAATCCGCGGGCCAGCGGATAGCCACCGTCGGCACCTTCATCGGCTCGACCGCCAGCGCATACGACCTACGCACCATCACCGGCCACACGTTCCAGCCGACCGCGTGGAGCCAGCTGCTGACCGCGATCGATCCCAAGGCGTTTTCGGGCCCCGGCCGCACACCCACCAATCCGTCGTTGTCGTTGAGCCTGAGCGATGGCAGTCTGAACAATCCGCTGTTGGACCGGCTGTCGGCCAACACCGTCGTGGCCGCGGCAAAGACCGAGATCCCCGGCACCGGCAGACTTCCGGACGGCACCGCGGCCCCCGGGCGACCGGCACCTGGTGCGGCGGGTATCGCGATCCCCAACCACTCCGCGGTCACCCTGCCGATCTCGGCGGGTGGCGTCCGCGCAGTGGAGGTCTACAGCATGCAGGACCTGCCCGGCGGATCGACCGGTGTGCAGCTCACTGCATCCGTGACCGACGCCACCGGGAAAGTGCTGGCCACCGGGTCCGTCCGCCAACCTGCTGTTCATCCGCAGTGGTACCAGATTCCGGTGGCCGGCGAGGATCTGGCGACACATCAGGGACCGCTGACCCTCTCCATCGGGGTGAACTCCGGTGGACCGCAAGCCACCGGGGTCACCCTGGCCGGCACCGGCACGGTCCCCACCGTGCGCATCGTCGGACCGATCGACGATGGCCTGCGGGAGACCTTCGCGGGCGATGAGGGCACCATCTGGGAACGCCCGTCCGCGCTGCCCCGCATCCGGTGGGCGGACAAGTCCGAGGTGATCCTGACGCCCGCCGCTCGTCTGGCAGCGCTGGAGAGCAAAACCCTTCCGGCCGGCACAGTCGTCCTGTCGAAACCTGGGCCGCAGCCATCGGGCCAGCAGGCCGTGATCCGCACGGTGAACGACAGTGGCGACAACGTCACGGTCGATGTCGACGCCGCCGGTGCCGGCTATCTCGTGGTCGCCGATGACATGCAGTCCGGCTGGAAGGTCTCCATCGACGGCGCCCCGGGGCAGGTCGTGGACGCCGACCACGCATTCAGTGGCGTCTATGTACCGGCCGGCAGCCACCGCGTGGAGTTCAGCTATCGCGGTAAGGGTCTGGCCATCGGGTTGGTCGTCACCGGCGTCAGCCTGGTGATCCTGGTGGCGCTGTACCTGGTCACCCGCCGCAGGCGCAACGCCGAACGGGCACTCCCCTCGCCCGAGCCGGCGGCCGGGTCGCCTCCGAGATTGCCGACCGCGTGACGCGGCCCGGCCAGGTCGACGATGATGTGACTCGGAATGCCCCCCGGCGTTGGCGCACCGAGGTCATCTCCGTCTTGGCCGCCACCTTGATGTTCGGCGGTGTCCGCCTCGGATTCCTGATGAACACCCCACTGCTGCAGAGTCCCGACGAGCTCTACCATTTCGACCGCATCATGGCCTCCGAACACGGTCATCTGGCGCCGGATCCCGGAACGATGAACACCAGCCAGGGGTCCGCGAGCGTGCCCGCGGCCTACTTCCCGCCGCCGCTGCCCCGGCTCGCCCTGTCCCAGCTGTTCGCCGTCACCGCCGCACCCGCGCGCGACTCTCGGGCCTCCTACCAGGAACTGGGCGGTGACGACCGCTCGAGTACCGCGAACGTCCCCAACTACCTCACCCAGCACCCACCGCTGTACTACGCGGTGATGGGGGGCGTCGCCTGGCTGATCCCCGGCTCGGACACGATGCCGGTCGATCTGCTGATGTGGGTCCTGAAGCTCGTCAACATCCTGCTCATGTTGCCGCTGCCCTATCTGATGTACCGCTCGGCGCGCACACTGGTCGGCACATCGGCCATCGCCCAGGCGTCGGCTTTCCTGCCACTGATGGTGCCCGGTCTGGCCCACAGCGCCGCGAGCATGAACAACGACAACCTGGCCATCGTGATCGGCGCGGCGGTCGTCGCTCTCTCCCTGGCGGTGGCCCGCGGCGATCAGACCGCGCGAACGGCAGGCTGGATCGCCGCGCTCTGCGTGGCCGGCTCGTTGACCAAGTCGACGGTGCTGTTCGTGCTGATGATCGTCCCCATCGCATACCTGATCGCCGCGATCCGGGTTCGACGGTGGCCGGCTCGGCACACCATGCTCATCCTGCTGGCCGGGGCGGTGGCCACGGCGGCCTGGTGGGTTCGCAACGTCCTGGTGTTCGGCAAGTTCCAACCCGATGGGTTCGGCAGCAATCCGATTGCCATCGCCAATCCGAGGCCCCCCGGTGAGCGCGGGGAGCTGGCCCCGTTCTTGCGCGCCGTCCGTGACCAGGTCCCGAGTCGTTTTTGGGCCGGTCTCGGTCTCGGTGGGCCACCGAACCTGCCCAAGACCATGATCTGGACCCTGACGATCCTGGTGATCATTGCGGTGATAGCGACCATCGTGACCCTGACGGGGCGGCGTATCGAGTTTCTGACCGTCTTCGTCGTCGGGGTGGCAGCGGTCGCCATGCTGGTGTGGACCTCCTACCGGCACTGGTTGCATTTCGTCGCCGCCTCCGGTCTCCAGGGTCGCTATGCCTACCCAGGGGTCTTCGGCATCCTGTTCCCACTGACCATCCTCGGGGCGCTCCTGCTGCGGCGCCTGTGGCGATGGACCCCGGTACTGATTGCCGCCGGAGGGTCGCTCGTCAGCGCCTGGGCTATCTACACCTCGGCTGATCTGTTCTGGTTGCCGCCGGGCCAGGCGTTGCGCCCCGGTCTGTTCTCCTCCGCCGTCCACCGTCTGCTTGCGTGGAGTGCGGTGCCAGGTGCGGTCGGCCTCGGAGCGTTGGTGATTGCCGCCGCGGCCTGGCTGGGCGGCGGCGCCTGGGCCATCTGGGCAGTGGTGCGCAACCAGGATCTGCGTTCCCTCCGGGCGGCGCTGGCCGACCCGGACCCGCATCGCGGGGGCGAGGGCCGGATAACCGAAATCGCGTCCGACGCCGCGGGACACCGCACCACCGCAGGGTTCTGAGTGGCGACACCGGACCGACCATGATCGTCGGTCGGCAGTCCGACCTCGTCTCCGGGTTCGTCGTCGACGCCTTCGGCGCGGCCATTTCCCGCTCTGCTCAGCCGGTCGCCGTCGCGGCCGCCTGAGCGGCGGCGACCTCCGCCGGGTCGTGTCGCCAGAACGGGTCGACCAGCAACCGGTGATCCCAGCGACGCCGCAGCGCGATCACCTCGTGCGAGGCCACCGATTTCTCCCGCGTCTTGGTCTCGAAGTGGTGCAGCACGGCGAACGGGGTGACCAGGATCCGGTAACCCGCACCCGTGATCTTCAGGCTCAGGTCGACGTCGTTGAAGTTGACGGGCAGAGCCGGTGACAGACCACCCACCTCGTCGAAGACATCCCGCCGGAGGAGCGCACAGGCCGCCGTCACGCCGGAAACCTCGCGCTCCAGCAGCAGATCCCCGACCGGGCCCGGCCAGTCGGCCGGCGCTCCACCGGCCACGTGGGTGACCTCGCCGCGTTCGTAGAGATGCCCGAGGTGTTGAACGGTGCCGTCCTCGTAGAGCAGCTTCGCCCCGACCATGCCGACGTCATGGATGATCGCCAGGGCGACCATCGTCTCCATCCAATCGGGCGAGAGGATCTCCACGTCGTCGTTGAGCAGCAGCAGGAGATCGCCGGCGGCTTCGAGGGCACCGAGGTTCATCTTCGCCGAGAAGTTGAACGGCGCTGCGTACGGGATCACCCGCAGTCGGTCGCCGGCCAACGCGAACAGGTCGTCGAGCACCGACGACGGCGTCGCAGTGTCCGCGACCAGAACGATCTCGTAGTTCGGGTAGGTGGAGCGCTCGACCAGCGATCGCACGGCGTCGACGACCATCACCCGGTCGGCGCCGTGGGTGTAGCCGCGGGAACCGCGGGTCGGGATGATGATGCTGACCAGCGGCGGGTCGGGCAGCTCCCGCCGGATTCGATAGATGCCGACCGGGTGTACCTGTTCCACGGATCCGGCGATACCCGTCCGTTCGAGGTGGTCGGCCAGGGCCCGGCGGGCGGCGTCGAAGACCGGCGCATTGTCTGACCGGTGCGACACCGAGTCCGGGTGAATTCGCCAGTGGTACAACACTTCCGGTAGGTGCAGCACGCCGGCGGCAGCTTCGGTTGCCCGCAGCGCCAGGTCGTAGTCCTGGCTGCCGTCGTAGCCGGGCCGAAACCCACCGACCCGTTCCAACAACGAGCGCCGGTAGACGCTGAGGTGCCCCAGGTACATCTGGCCGCGCAGCCGTTCCGGCGAGAAGTCAGGTTTGCGGAACGCTCCGCGGAACTCTCCGTCCGGGTGGAGTTGGTCCTCGTCGGTGTACAGCAGATCGATCGACTGCCCGGCCGACTCGGCGGCGTCCAGTGCGGCGGCCACCCGCTCCAGCGCGGTGCGGACCAGGATGTCGTCGTGGTCGAGCAGAGCGACGAACTCACCGGCCGCAACGGCCAACCCGGCCGCGGTGGCGGCGACGATGCCCGCATTCTCAGCCAGCACGACCGGGACGATTCTCGGATCGGCGGCAGCCGCGGCGTCCAGCGCAGCGGTCAGACTGCTGTCCCGCGATCCGTCGTCGACGAGGATGAGCTCGAAGGAGGTAGCGGTCTGCCCCACGACCGAATCGATCATCTCGCGCAGGTAGTTCAGTGGTGTCTTGTACACCGGAACCAGCAACGAGAACCGCGGCGTACCGACCGCAGTCATCGGCGCAGGCGCCGCTTGGCCCGGCGCGCCACAGCGCGGGCCACGCGGATCGGCAATCGCACGATCCGAACCGGAAGCATGATCGTCCGACCGATCCGCCAGGTCGTGGAGGCCCGGAGCTCGGCCAGTCCGGCTTCGGCACCGGCTCTCTCGGTGCGTGCCGATTCGAGCTCGCCGGTAGTGGCCGCCAGCACATCGCGCAGCCGTACGGCTTCGCGACCGGCGTCGACCACCTGGTTCTCGGCCAGCACCTTGACCTGGGCCAGCTCCGCCCGCAGGCCGATGATCTCGTCGGCCATCGCCAGCCGGTTCATTCGTTCCGCTTGAAGATCCGCCTCGCCGAGGGTCTCGATGTGCGCAACCAGGCGATCCCGGTCAGCCACGATCAATTCACGATCGGCCGCGACCAGATCGCGTTCGGCGGCCGCTTCATCGCGCTCGTCACGAGCCTTCCGAATGGCCTGGTTGACCGGAGACCGCGCCTCGGTCAGGTCCCGCTGTGCCTCCAGCAGAGCACGCCGTTTGGCGACGACCTCGCGGCTCAGCGGAGCCAGCAGCGCTTCGTAGGCCCCGACCACCTGCACAGCCGTCGGCCGGGAGCGCTGGTAGACGACTGCCCACGGCGCCACGAACGACGCGTCGATATCGGTCCGCCGGTAGAAACTCTGCGCCGCAAAATCCTGCGCCCAGTCGGCCGGCGGGCGCACGTTGATGTGGGTGGGCTCCGCAAAGTCCTCCGGGGTCGATGACATCAGGATGAGATCAGTTGCAGCACAGAGGTTTTTGATAGCCGCCCGGGCGTCGCCGGCCGACATGTGCTCCAGCACCTCGATACACGAGACCAGGTCGTACCGGTCGGCGAAGGGCTCGGTCAGGTCCTTGACCTCGAGGCGCTCGGCCAATCCGGCAGGGGCACCCTCGATGGCGTGGGCCGAGATGTCACCGCCGCGAGCGTCGACCCCGCGTTCGACCATCGACCGGACCAGAAAACCTTTGGCGCACCCGGCGTCGTAAGAAGTCGACGGGTCGAACAGCGCCACCAGTTGGTCGGCGATGCTACCGAAGAAGCTCTGCCAGTGCGGCTCTTCGTAGGTATAGGGGACGCCACCCAGATGGCCGCCACCATCATCGCCGTAGTACTCGTCGTCGTAGTCGGTGGACACGGTGGGGTCGGACGCCAAACTTCGCTGATCGGTCATCTCTGCCCTTCCTCTCGGCGGTGGTTTCGGATTTCGTGGTCGACCGGCCGGCTCACGGACGCAGATCCAACACCGGGCCCGGGATCGCCGGCCGCAGCATCTCGTTCCAGTACGGGTCGGTCTCCAACTCGTACTTCCACCGCCGCTCGATCCTGGCCATCTCCACCGGCGACACCTTGGCCACCCTGGTCTGCGACTCGTAGTGGTAGAGGGTGGAGAAGGGGTTGTAGACGATCCGCAGACCGGCGGCCCTGATCTTGAGACAGAGATCGACATCGTTGAAGTTGAGCGGAAACAGCTCGGAGAAACCGCCGAGCTCGGCGAAGTCCGTCGACCGCATCAGCAGACAGGCACCAGTGACCCCGGACCGCTCGCCGGCCAGCTGGCCCCAGCCGCCGAAATCGAGGGTGGCGGCATCCTCGCCGAACAGCAGATGCCCGGGAGATCCGTTGTAGACGTGCCCTGCGTGCTGGAGCGTGCCGTCGGCGAACAACAGGCGTGGTCCGACGGCACCGACGGTGGGGTCGTCCAACAGCGTGACCAGCTCGGCCAGCCAACCCGGATCGTCGATGTCCATGTCGTCGTTGAGGAAACACAGGTACTCGCCGGTGGCGACCATCGCGCCGGCGTTGCACTTGCGGCTGAAATGGAACGGTCCGTGGAACGGCACGGACACCCAGTTGCCATCGGTGAGCTTCTCGATCTGTTCCAGCACACCGGGCGGGGTGCCCTCGTCGTGCACGACGATGATCTCGAGGTCCGGGTAGCCACCGGGCTTGCACAGCCCGTCGACCAACTCGGCGACGTGACAGCGCGGAAAACCGTGGGTGATCGAGGTCCCGCCGATGGTGGGGATGACGATGCTGACCTTGGGCCTGCGACCGATACGGCGGTGCAGGCGCTGGCCCACCGGACGACCGTCCACCTCGACCGGCGTGATGTCGTCGACCGCGATGCCGACGCGGGCGCAGTGGTCGGCCACCGCGCGACACCTGGCCTCGGCCGAATCGTCGAGGTAGGGCGCATCGGCGACCGCGCCCGCGGGCAGACCGAGGATCAGCGCCGGCCGTATGTAATACGGTCCGGCGACGTGCGCCGGTGGACCGCTGACTTCGGACACCCGCAACACCAGGTCGTACCAGGGAGCCTGGGCCCGTCGGGAGAAGCCGCCCAGCTCGGCGACCTTGGCGGTCGGCAGGGCGGCAAGGGACAGTGCGTAGGGCTGGGACCGCAACAGCTCGGGTGAATAGTCCGGCTTGAGCCAGACACCGGAGGCATTGCCGTTGACGCCCTGGATCGACTCGTCCGTGTAGGCCCAGTCCGCAGTCAGCAGAGCGGTACGCATCGCACCGACGGCTCCGGGGTCGAGTCGAGCACCCTGTGCCAACCAGCCCAGGTATTCACCCACGGCCATGTCGGCCGCAGCCGCGGCCAGGTCGACCCGCGCCAGCCCGGCACCGTCGAGCACTCGCACCCTGGTCAGTCCCCTGACCAACGCCCTGATGTCACGGAAAACGGCCGGGTCGACTCCCGGCTCGACCACGATGCACCACTGCCACCCGGTGTCGTACTGATTGTTCAGAGACTGCAGTGTCGGGAGGACGCCGACCCCCGACCGGACGATCGAGAGCAGGCTGAGCAGGGGCCGGACCTTCACCTGGCCGCCAGCCGGTGCGCCCGGCTGATGACGCCGGCGCGTAGTCGCTTGCCGAGGTGCGGATCGAGGTAGGCAACACGGAGGCGCAGTTCGTCCCGCTCGCGCCGCAGGTTGTCGGCCAGTATCTGCAGTGTGGCCGCATCCTCGTCCCGCAGTCGCTGGGTGCGAGTGGCCAGCGACCGTGCGGTACCGGCCTCCGCCTCCAAGCCCTTGATGTGATCCCGCAGGATCAGCCGGGCCTCCGCGGGGATGGTGTCCAGGATCTCGTCGATCCCGGTTGCGCCGTCCAAGCGGGTGGTGACGTGCTGGGCCATTACTTCTCCTGACATCCGTGTCCACGAGCTGCTGCTGTTCGAGCTGCCCGGCTGTCCGGGCGGCGTTGCCCTGCCTGATGCTCTAGGTTGCCATAGCTCGCCCGCGTCGCACACCCGGCGCCACGAGTGCGTCCCCGGCTCCGGCGAATACCCGCTAATACCGTGGGTCGATCTACCATGGCGGGGGGCCCGCGGGGCCCCGGCGCCCGAAAGACGCGTCGACCCCGCTCCGGGAGGACTGCACCGACGATGGCCATCGCGCAAAGCCCGACACCGCTGCCCGGTGCACCGGGTGGCGGACCGAGCAGCGGGTCAAGCACCGCCCCGTCGCTGCTCAAACGCCTACGACCACCGGAACTGCTGTTCAATCTGACCAACAAAGAGATCAAGTCCCAGTTCAAGCGAACCACCCTCGGTCGGCTGTGGTCGTTCATCAACCCGATCGCGACGCTGATCATCTACTCGCTGGTGTTCGGCATCCTGCTGAAGTCCAAGCCGCCGGTGGGTGCGCACGGCGTGCAGAACTTCACCCTGTATCTCGCCTCCGGATTGATCCCCTGGACCTTCATCGCCGGCGCGATCATGGGCGGGATGGGCGCCGTGGTGGGCAATTCCGGGCTGCTCACCAAGGTGTACTTCCAGCGATGGACCCTGGTCGTCGCAGCAATCCTGGCGCTGACCAACACGTTCCTGATCGAGCTGAGCGTCGTGGTGGTGGCCATGGCGATCTTCATCGGGCCCGAGGTCTTCCTCTTCCTCCCGCTGCTGTTGATCCTCGTCGCCATCACCATGGCGTTCTGTACCGGAATCGCGCTGATGCTCAGCGTGGCGCTCGTCTATTTCCGCGATACCCAGCACTTCATGGCCCTGTTCATGCAGATCTGGTTCTACGTGACGCCGATCATCTATGCGATCAGCCTGATCCCGGCGAAGTACCTGTTCTGGTACAAACTGAACCCGGCCGTACGGCTGATCACGGCCTACCACGAGATTCTGTACAACTTCCAGGTGCCGTCCTGGCAGACCTGGTTGGCCTGCATCGTCCCAGCCGGACTGGTGCTGTTCATCGGCATCAAGGTGTTCGCCAGGTACACGGCCCGCATCGTGGAGGAATTGTGACCAACCTGCTCACGGGCAACCCTTTCAGCAAGAAGCTCTCGGGCAACACGGCCGTCAGTGTGGAGCACGTCACGAAATCGTTCCGGATCTACGCCGAGCGCAATCAGTCACTCAAGTCCGCCGTCATGCGACGGAAGCACTCCACGTACGAGGATTTCCTGGCGCTGAGCGACGTCTCGTTGGAGATCCCCGAAGGCAGCGCCTTCGGCCTGATGGGACCCAATGGATCGGGGAAGTCCACGCTGCTCAAGTGCATCGCCAAGATCCTGCAGCCGAACCAGGGCGCCATCCATACCCGAGGCAGACTGGCCGCGATGCTCGAGCTCGGCTCCGGATTCCATCCCGAGCTCACCGGACGGGACAACGTCTACCTCAACGGCTCGATCCTGGGGATGACCAAGCAGGAGATCGACGCCAAGTTCGAGGCCATCACCGAGTTCGCCGGCGTCGGTGCCTTCATCGACCAGCCGGTCAAGAACTACTCCTCCGGCATGTACGTGCGGCTCGGGTTCTCCGTGGCCATCCACGTGGAGCCGGACATCCTGCTGGTGGACGAGATCCTGGCTGTCGGTGACATGCAGTTCCAGGAGCGGTGTGCGGAGAAGTTCGCCGAGTTCAAGGAGCAGGGCCGGACGGTGGTCGTCGTCAGCCACGGCCTCGGCGACCTCAAGACCTTCTGCGACACGGCCGCCTGGCTCGATCATGGGAAGGTGGTCGAGGTCGGGCCCGCCGCCGCGATCGTCGACAGGTACGTCGAGGCGGGACACAGCGCACGTCCCACGGACAACGGGGGCAGTCGGCACGGCAGCGGCGAGATCGAGATCGAGCAGGTCGAGTTGCTCGGCGGCAGCGGCAAGCCGGGCGCAGAGCTCCCGGAATTCCGCACCGGCGACCCGATGACGATCCGGCTGCACTATCGCGCGGCCTCTCCGGTCGTCCGTCCGGTCTTCGGCGTGTCGATCAATACGGTGGAAGGATTGCACGTCTGGTCGCACCACACGCTGGATGCCCGATTCCTGCCGGCCAAGCTTTCCGGCGGCGGATCGATCGACATCCAGATCCCGGCGATCCCGTTGCAGCCCGGCGCCTTCGACGTCAACACGTCGGTCGTCGACGAGTCGCTCTCGCATTCCTATGACCAGTGGGCTCGCGGAGCGCGGTTCAACGTGCACGTGGGCAAGCCGCGCGAGTCCGGCGGTCTGGTCGCGATGAACAGCTCCTGGACCAACCTGCAACCGCCGACGGAAATGGCACTCGACGCCAGGTGAGGGCACCCACCATGCCCCACCCGGCATCCGACAGGAACTCTGGACCCGACCCGGTCCCCCGCAGGATCCTGATCGTCACGGACGATGCGATCGGCGACAGGATGGCCGGGCCGGCCATCAGAGCCTGGAACATCGCGGCGATCCTGGGGCAGGAGCACGAGGTGACCCTCGCCTCGACGCTCCGAGCCACCGGGTCGGCGGAGAACTTCCAGATCCGGGACGGCGGCGGCGGCCGGCTACCGGCCATCGCGGCCGGCCAACAGATCCTCATCCTGCAGGGCTTCACCCTGCGGAGCCAGCCCTGGCTCGCCCACCTCGGCGCGCGGATGGTGATCGATCTGTACGACCCGATCCATCTGGAGATCCTGGAGGGCGGCCAGGACCACACCCCCTCCGAGCAGACCTTCATGCTGTCCGGCGGGCTCGACGCGCTGCGGATGCAGATGGAGCACGGGGACTTCTTCCTCTGCGCCACCGAGCGCCAGCGCGACATGTGGCTCGGTTACCTGGCCGCTCTCGGCCGGGTGAACTTTCCCTCGTACGCCCAGGACGAGACACTGCGGAAGCTGATCGACGTTGCCCCCTTCGGCATATCGGACCTGCCGCCGGCGGCGCGGCCCGGCGCGATCAAAGGCGTCATCCCGGGCATCACCGCCCAGGACCAGGTCCTGCTGTGGGCGGGCGGCGTCTACAACTGGTTCGATCCCGTCACCCTGATCCGAGCGGTCTCCGAGCTGGTGCCCGACATGCCGAACCTTCGTCTGGTGTTCATGGGCACCAAACATCCGTCCTTCGACGACCTCTCGACGGCGGTCCTCGCGCAGGCCGTCCAACTGGCCACAGACCTGGGTCTGCTGGACTCGCACGTCTTCTTCCGGCCCGGTTGGGTGGCCTACGACGAACGCAGCACCTTCCTGACCGATGCGGACATCGGTGTGTCCACACATTTCCTGCACGTCGAGACCGCCTACAGCTTCCGCACCAGGATGCTGGACTATCTGTGGGCCGGACTGCCCATCGTCTGCTCCGAGGGTGACGAGTTCGCCGGCCTGGTCACCCGGCACGGCCTCGGTCGCGCCGTGCCGACCGGGAACGTACCTGCCCTGGCGGAGGCGTTGCGGGGGCTGCTGATCGACCCCGCCGCGCTGGCCGCTGCCCGGGCCAACGTCAGCCGGTTGGCGCCCGACTACCACTGGTCGACGGTCCTCGAACCGCTGGTCCGCTACTGCCGCGACCCGTGGCCCGCTGCCCACGGCCAGGCCAGCAGGCGGCTGGCGAACAAGATGGGCGAACTGGGCAGCCGATGGGACAACTGGCTCGACTACCTCAGGGTCTACCGCGACCCGGCGGCCCGCCGCCGGGTGTTCCAGGAGGGGCGGTGGAAGGTGGTCGGCACACGGATCTTCGTCAAGATCACCGGGCCGGTCGTGCGGCCGGTCCGCAGGCTCTTCGGGACTCGTCACCACTGACCTGCACGACCGGGTGCGATCACTCTGCCGCCGACCCACCGACCACCTCGAAGGATCTCCAGCGTGCGCATCGCCATCGTCTCGGCCCACTACCCGCCGAACTTCGTCTCCGGCGGAACCCTGGTGCCGCAACGGATCGCGGAACACCTGGCCGCCCGGGGCCATCAGGTCTTCGTCTTCGCCGGCGAACTCGCGCCCGGGCAACCCGACCTGATGACGAGGGTGGAGCTGGTCAGCTCCGGCGGACCGGACATCGACATCACCTGGGTCAGCCTGACCGGACGGCTGAGCTGGAACGAGCGTCACAACTACGCCGGATCCGACATGGATGCAATCTTCGGCCGGTTCCTGCGCCGTGTGCGCCCCGACGCTGTGCACCTGCACTCGCTGCAGGGCCTGGGCGGGGGCCTGGTTCCGCTCGCCGCCGCGTCCGGGGCGGCCACGGTGGTCATGATGCACGACATGTGGTGGTGGTGCGCCCGCCAGTTCCTCGTCGAACAGAACCTGCACCCCTGTAGCACGGTGGTCGATGCCGGGGTGTGTCCCTGCGCCGCCGACAACGGCTGGCTACGAGCCAGGAACGCCGAGCTGGCCGCCGACCTGGGCGCCGCCGACCTGGTGCTCGCCCCGTCGACCCCGATGCTGAGCCTGCTCGCGGCCAACGGGGTCGACCCGGCCCGCCTGGCGCTCGACGAGAACCCGTCACCCGACTCGGTGCGACTTCAGCCTGTCCGGCCGCCTCGCGATCGGGACGCACCGGTCCGGTTCGTCTTCGCCGGCGGCAGACATGCGGTCAAGGGCGGTCCGCTGGCCCTCGAAGCGGCGCGTCGACTGGGCGACCTGCCCGGCTGGTCGCTAGACCTCTACGGCATCGACAAGACCCGGATGCCTCGCCACACCAGGGCCCTTCCGCCCTACGCCGCCACAGATGTGCCGACCGTGCTGTCCGGTTACGACGTGTTGGTGATGTCCTCGGTGATGCTCGAGTCGTACTCGCTGCTCACCAGGGAGGCGCTGGCGGCCGGCTGTGTCGTCATCACCAGCGACAACCCCGGGCCCGTCGAGGTGGTCCACGACGGCGTCAACGGACTGGTGGTGCCGCGCGGCGACGCCGCCGCTCTCTCGGCAGCGATGAGGTCGTTGATCGTCGACCGCGAGCTGCTGGAACGACTTCGGCCCGAGCCGGGCGAACTGACCCTGCGCAGCCAGGAGGAACAGGCCACCGGCCTGGTGGCCCACTTCCAGCGGGTGCTCGACGAGCGGCCGCCGCCGGCTGCCACCGCTGATCGCCCGATGCAGCGGGTGCTGCTGATCAGCGGCATCACTGGAGCACCGCTTCGGTACCGGGGTTTCCTGCCGGCGGAGGCGTTGGCCGGCCTGGGTATCCATGTCGACGTGGTGATGTACCGCGACGCCAGGATCCCGGAGCTGGCGGCTCTGGTGGACGCGGTGGTGCTCTACCGGGTACCGGCCACGGACCAGGTCCTGGATGTCATCGCCGCAATCCGGGAGCGCCCGGACGCGGTACCGATCCTGTTCGACATCGATGACCTGATCGTCGATCCGGGCCTGGCGACCGAGTTGGACCCGATCCTGTCCGCAGTGCCCGGGATGGACCTCGGGCTCTACTGGCAAGGTGTTCGGCGCTACCGGACGACGCTGGAAGCGTGCGACGGCTACATCGGTTCGACCCGTTACCTGTGCGAGCGGGTCGCCGAGCTGACCGGACTGCCCACCTACCGGTTCGCCAACGGCGTCGGGCGGGAGCTGGCCCGGGTCAGTGACGCGCAGCTGCGGCGTCCGCGCACACCCGGCCCCGTCCGGATCGGCTATTTCTCCGGGACGAACACCCACAACGAGGATTGGGCGTACATCGAGCCGGCGGTCGCTCGGCTGCTGCAGCACCGACCGGACGTCACACTCTGGATCGGCGGGTTGCTGGAGACCTCTGACGTTCTGACCCCGTTCGCGGACCGGATCACGAGACTGCCGTTCACCCAGTGGTTCGAGTTGCCGGCGCTGCTGCGCGATCTGGACGTCAACCTGGCTCCGTTGGAGCCAGGCCGCACCTTCAACGAGGCCAAGAGCGCAATCAAGTTCCTGGAGGCGGCGCTGGTCGGAACTCCGACGGTGGCCTCGCCGTCGGAACCGTTCCGGGCGGCGATCACGGATGGCGTCACCGGTCGGCTTGCCTCGAGCCCCGATGACTGGCTCGACTCGCTCACCGGACTGATCGACGATCCGGCGCTGCGGACCCGGCTCGGCCAGGCCGCACTGGACAGCGTGCTGACCGACCTGCCACCGGCCCGTCAGGGTTACCGCTACCGCGAGATCCTGCTGGCGGCCAGGGCTCAGGTCGAACGGGACGGACACCGCGCGCAGTTCACCCGGTGGACACCCGAGGCCACGGCCGAGCCATTCACACCCACCGCAACCGAGTTCTACGGCCCCCTCGACATCCGCCCCGACGGCAGGGTACGACAACCGAAGGGTCCCGGCACCATGCGGAAGTACGTGGCCGCAGCGAGACGCATGCTCGAGCGGGACGGCGTCGCCGCCACCGTCAAACGGGGCGTCCAGGAGGTCAGGTCGAAGCTAGGCTGATCAGGCGGGCGGCCTTGAGCTCCGTTTCCGCCCACTCCTGGCCGGCGTCCGACGCGAACGTGATGCCGGCGCCGGTGCCGAAGTTGAGCGTCCGCCCGGTGTCGGTGGTCCTGGTGAAGAACGTCCTGATCCCGACGGCCAGCACGGCCCGCCGGTTGGTGGCGTCGACAAATCCGACGGCGCCGCAGTAGGGCCCCCGCTGCGCCGATTCGAGATCGGAAATCACCTGCAGCGCAGTGTGTTTCGGCGCACCCGAGATCGAGCCGGGCGGAAAGGTGGCCGCCAGCAGGGCCGCCCAACCGACGCCGGCCAGCAACTCGGCACGGACGGTCGACACCAGATGAGCCAGACCGGGATGCTCCTCGCGGGCGAGCAGGGACGTCACCGATACCGAACCCGGCTCGGCCACCCGTCCCAGATCATTGCGGACCAGATCGGTGATCATGATGTTCTCCGGGACGTCCTTCGAGGCGAACGGCTGACCCGACGGTGCGGTCCCCTTCATCGGCGCGCTGGCCACGGTTCGACCGTTCCTGGCGAGAAAGAGCTCCGGTGAGGCTGTCACCACCCAGTCGGTCCCGGTGTGCAGCAGACCCTGGTACGGCGCCGGATTGCCGGCCACCAGACGGAGCGCCAACGCGACCGGGTCGGCAGCGCAGGGCAGGGGCGCCGAGAGCATGCGACAGAGGTTGACCTGATACACATCACCAGCAGCGATTCGCCGCCGGATCGCCTCCACCCCGGACATGTACTCGTCGCGGTCCAGCGAACTGGTCCAGGCGTCGCTGGCCGGCCCGTTCCAGCTACCCGCGCCGCGTGGCGACGGCGACGGCGACGGCGACGGCGACGGCGACGGCACGACCCGACCGAATCGGTATCCGGTCATCCGGCCCTCGAAGGTGGCCAGCACCGCCCACCAGCCGGGGCGCTCGAGCGCACCGGGGTCATCGCCGAGGTCCGCGGTCTCCCGGAGATCGGTAGCCAGCCAGCCGTCGAACCACGCCATCGGTTCGGCGGCCGCGTCGATCCCGACCGGTGCGCCAGTGGGAGCACTGCTGGTGGGAGCACTGCTGGAGCCGGACATGGTGCGCCAAGACTAGATCGTCGTGCTCTGCCCCTGCACCCGGCGTGAGGTCAACCAGGGTCCGGCTCAGCGAGCCTTCAACAAATGATTCCAGTTCCCGCCGGTACCGGCCTTGCTGATGGCCGCCGGATCGACCGGCGTGAAGGGCTTCGGGCCACCGACCGAGGCCCAGGATGTGACGTGGCGGGGAATGCCGCTGATCACCCGGTAGATGCTGGGTTGCCCAGCACCCTGGATGTAGGTGTTGTCCACCGGCACCTGCCGGAGGTGACTCCATGCCCCGGCGCCGCCGGCGTGCACGATCGCCGCCGGATCGATCGCCAGGCTCGGCTTCGACCCACCGAACGGCTTCCACGACGACACGTAGATCGGAGCTCCCCCGGCCACCCGGAAAACTGCGCCGGCCGCCCCGACGACGAAGGTGCCGTCGGCCGGAACGGACCGCAGATGGTTGTAGTAGGAACCGGCCCCGGCCCTGGACAGAGCCGCCGGATCTACCGCCACCGTGGCCTTCGCTCCGCCGAACGGGGCCCAGGACGACAGGTAGACCGGCGCGCCGCCGACCACCCGGAACACGCCGCCACCGCCCGACGTGCTCAGGAACGTGCCGTCCAGCGGAAGCACGCGCAGGTGGTTGAAGTAGCTCCCGCTCCCGGCTCTGGCTACCGCGGCGGCATCGATCAACACGGCCGGCTTGGAGCCGCCGAACGGCGTCCACGACGACACGTAGACCGGCGCACCGCCGGCGATCCGGTACACCGCACCATTGCCCGACGTGACCACGAACGTGCCGTCGGTCGGGTACGGCCGGAGCGCCAGGATCTGAGCGTGCGTCATCGCCCGGGTCGGGTGCGTACCACCGACTGCGGCCCAGTTGGTGACGTAGATCGGTGCCCCGCCGACCAAGCGGTAGACCGCGTGGGTGGTCGTGTCGACGACGAAGTCGGTGGGGACCGCAGGCACGATGGCCTGACCGGCCTGTACGGCGTCGGTGAACTCGGTGGTGTTGAACAGGCCGTGAGTACCGGCCACCGTGCCCATCCCGACGTAGTGGTACGCAGAAGAGAGAATATTCGCCCGATGACCGGCCGAGTTCATGTAGGCCGTGAACAGCTGTTGCGGTGTCGTGCTCGTGGAAGACGACCACGCCACGTTCTCACCCCAGGCCGTACGGTTGGCGGCCCCGTAGGTGAGCAGCGACGTCCAGGCGTTGGGATTGTGCTGGAGCGCATAGGAAGTGACGCCGGCGTCCATCTGTGCCGACCACCACACCGCCAGCTGATCCAGCCCCTTGGCCTCCTGGACCGGGGCGACGCCGGCTGCCTTCCGGGCACCGTTGACGAGGGTGATCATCTGCGAGTCGAAACTGGCCAGGTGAGTACCGGCGGCTGTCGGCACGGACGGCGTGGGATGTGCTCTCGACACGACAGCCTGACCTGTCAGAGCGATCGCCACGGTGGCCACAGCCACCATGACCACGGTCGCCGCGCCGCCCCATCGTTCCCGGAAGCTCATGGCCATCTTCGATTACTCCAGTCCCCGACCGAAGCCGCCAACGACGAAACGTCCTACCGGACTGAGTGTAGTTGTTCTGGCACGAAGAGTACACGAAGAGTGATGGGCCGTCGGCGGGTGAGAATGACTCGTCCGACCCATGGGCGGCCGGATTCCGACGACTCCGGCCGAGCGGACAAAGGCACCGGTCGATGTCGACCGGCGTGCGCGACCGGCGCCCGATTTCTACTCGGCGGGTGCGAGTTCCGCCCGATGCGCGGCGAAGGCCTCGGCGAGCGCTGCCCGCCACTCGCGAAGTGGGGTCAGGCCGGCCTGCTGCCAAGCCCGTCCGGACAGCACGGAGTACGCCGGCCGGGGAGCCGGGCGCGGGAACGCGTCAGTCGTCGTCGGCAGCACCCGCTCCGGGTCCGCCCCCAACTCGGCGAAGACGGCCTTGGCGAGGCCCCACCAGGTGGTTTCGCCTCCACCGGTCGCATGCAGGACGCCACCGGGCACATCGGCACCGGCCAGTTCGACCAGTCCCGCGGCCAGGTCGGCCGACCAGGTCGGCGAGCCGAGTTGGTCGTCGACCACCGTGATGGTCTTGTGCGCCGCTTCCAGCTTGACCATGGTCTTGACGAAATTGCTGCCCGTCGCACCGTAGACCCAGGCCGTCCGCACCACGTGGGCGTCGGGGTGTGCGGCCAGCACCGCCCGCTCCCCGGCCAGTTTGGTCGAACCATAGACACTTCGTGGACCGGTTGGGGCGTCTACCTCGTACGGCTCTGAGGCATCGCCGGGAAAGACGTAGTCGGTCGACACGTGGATCAGCCGAACACCATGTGCCGCAGCCGCTTTCGCCAGATTCTCGGGCCCGGTCACATTGCCGGCCGTGGCCCCGTCCAGATCAGTCTCCGCCGCGTCGACGGCCGTATAGGCCGCGGCATTGATGACGACCGCGGGACCATCGCCCTCGCTGTTCGCGAACGCCGCTACCGCAGTCTCGACGGCACCGGCGTCGGTGATGTCCAGGTCCTTCGAGCCGAGTCCGGTCGCCGGGATGCCGGCGCCGGCTGCTGCGCGGAGCAGGTCTGAACCGAGCTGCCCGCGAGCACCCGTGACGAGAAGTCGGGTCATCGGTCGATGACCGCGCGGCCCTTGAGCGGCTCCCACCAGTCGCGGTTGTCGCGGTACCAGGCGATGGTGTCGGCCAGACCCTGCTCGAACGGCACCTGCGGGCTGTAACCGAGTTCGTTGTGGATCTTGGAGATGTCGACGGAATAGCGCCTGTCGTGGCCACCACCACGGGGATCGTGGATCCGCTCGATGTAGGACTCGTCGCGACCGGTGGCCTCGATCAGCTGATAGGTCAGCTCGGCATTCGTCAGCTCGGTGCCGCCGCCGATGTTGTAGACCTCACCCGGACGGCCACCGGCGAGAACCAGGGCGATTCCGCGACAGTGATCGTCGACGTGCAGCCAGTCGCGGACGTTGGCGCCCTCTCCGTAGAGCGGGACGCTCTGTCCGTCCATCAGGTTGGTGACGAACAGCGGGATGACCTTCTCCGGGAACTGGTAGGGGCCGTAGTTGTTGGAACACCGGGTGATCGCCACCGGCAGGTCGTGGGTCCTGGCGTACGCGCGGGCAATCAGATCGGACGACGCCTTGGAGGCGGAATACGGCGAATTCGGCTGCAGCGGCCAGTTCTCGTCCCACGATCCCTCGTCGATGGAGCCGTAGACCTCGTCCGTGGAGACGTGCACGAACTTGGTCAGCTTCGTGGACAGGGCTGCCTGCAGCAGGGTCTGGGTGCCGAGCACGTTGGTCAGCACGAAGTCCGCACCGCCCAGGATGGACCTGTCGACATGCGATTCCGCGGCGAAATGGACCACCGCGTCAGCCTCGCCGACGAGCTTGGTGGCCAGTTCGACATCGCAGATGTCGCCGTGGACGAAGGCGTACCGATCGGAGTCCTCGACCGACGCCAGGTTGGCCAGGTTGCCGGCGTAGGTCAGCTTGTCCAGCACCGTCACCTCCGCGCCCTCCAGACCCGGGTAGGCGTCTGCCAGGACGTTGCGAGTGAAGGCCGAACCGATGAACCCGGCGCCGCCGGTGACGAGAATGCGCATGGTGAGACATTGTGCCTCACGCCGTGCCTTCGTCCGGCATCGAAGCGGACGGCCGTGACGGACGCCAGAGGCCGCCGGGTCGCGTGCTTGCAGGTCCCACTCCGGTGTTCCCGGCGGACCGGTGGTGACCACCTCGCAGTAGAACGGCAGTAGCTCGCAGTAGAACGGCAGTAGAACGCATGTCACACACCGCCCGATGAACACCGTTTGCGCGCGTCCGGTCGTTACCCTCGGTACTGATCCAGCGCTGCACCGGATTCAGCACCGCACCGGATCCAGCGCAGCGCAACCGCAGCCCACCCCCGCACGTCCCAGGAACAAAGGCGCCCGTACCGGCCGAGCCGGTCAGGTCGGCCGTCGCATCGAAGATCGCCCGAAGAGAAAGGTCCGTCGTGACGAACAGGCCCCAGGACCCGGATCCGCAGCGCGGACCACGACGGTACGGGCCGAGCAGTTCGAACGACGCGAACGGCGGCCCGACCCAGAACAGGCCCCCGCAGCAGCCACCACCGCCGCCGCCGTACCGCGCCCCGAACGGTCCGACGCCGCGCTACCAACCGCCTCCTCCCCCGCGTCCGGCCTGGTCGCAGGAGCCGGACCGCACGGCCGTCTACCCGCCGGGGACCCTCGGCTACGACGACGGACTGCCCCCCGGCCGGCCCGCCGAGCGCCCCCCGGCGCCGGGCACGCCGACTGTCGGCCGCGCGCGGCCGGTACCTCCCGTCGGCTACCGGCCTTCCGAGGATCGTCCGCACCGGACACCCGGGTTGTTCGTGGCCGGCCGCATCCTGGCCGCTGTGCTGTCCGTCGCGGTGTTGGCGGGTTTCGCCTTCGCCTGGGGCTTCGCCAACAAGGCCACCGGCGCGGTGGCCACCGGCAACGACACGGCCAAGGCCGGCACGGCGGGCGTCCTGTTCAAGGGCGGCGAGAACATCCTGCTGATCGGGTCGGATGCCCGCACGGACCAGCAGGGCAATCCGCTGACGGCTGCCGAACTGGCTGCGGTCAGCACCGGGGACGACGGCGGCGGCGTGAACACCGACACCATCATGATCGTGCACATCCCGCAGGGCGGCGGGAAGGCCACTGCGGTGTCCATCCCCCGGGACACGTGGATCCCGCAATCGGTCACGGACATCGTCAACGGCCCGTACAACGACGGCACCTCGGGCCCCTACAAGCCCAACAAGGTCAACTCGTTCTACAGCACGGCGAAGTTCTACACCCAGGAGTACGAGGTCAGCAAGGGTGTCAAGGACGCGGCCCAGCGAGAACGAGACTCCAACAATGCCGGCCGGACCGAACTGCAGGCCATCATCCAGGCGTTCACCGGCCTGCACATCGACCACTATGCCGAGGTCAACCTGATCGGCTTCTACACCCTGTCGAACGCCATCGGCGGAGTCCCGGTGTGCCTGAACTCCGCGGTGAAGGATTCGTTCTCGGGAGCCAACTTCAAGGCCGGGCCGCAGGAGATCTCCGGCAGCGCGGCCATGTCGTTCGTCCGGCAGCGTCACGGGCTGCCGAACGGCGACCTCGACCGCGTTCGTCGGCAGCAGGCCTTCCTGGCCGGCGCCACCAGCAAGATGCTGTCGGCGGGGATCCTGACGTCTCCCAGCAAGTTGAGCGACCTGATGTCGGCGGCCAGCCGATCGCTCATCCTGGACTCCGGATTCGATCTGTTGAGCTTCGCGGCGCAGATGGCCGATCTGTCCGGCGGCAACATGACGTTCGAGACGATCCCGACGCACGGTGCCGAGACGTCGACCAACACCGATGCACTGGCCACCGATCCGGCTGAGATCAAGGCGTTCTTCGCCGCGATCAACGGCAAGTCGGCCGCCCCGGCCAGCCCGGCGAAGTCCTCGGGTGCGGCCACCGCTGTGGATCCGGCCTCGATCACCGTGGACGTGCAGAATGCGGCCAAGGTCAGCAATCTCGCGTCCTCTGTGTCCTCGACGCTGGTCGCCGCCGGTTTCAAGGCCGGTGACGTCACCACCTATCCCGGCATCACCTCCGGCAACGCGCACGCGACCACCACCATCGGCTACCCGTCGGGAGCCAAGGCCGAGGCCGCGGCCGTGCAGAAGGCGTTGGGCGGCAAGGGCAAACTGGTCGAAGACGATTCGGTCTCCGCCGGTCACATCTCGGTCGCGGCCGGAAAGGATCTACCTGCGCCTTCAGGCCTGCGGTCGCCGCTCTTGAACGGTCTGGCCGCCGGCGCGGTCGCGCCCACGACGACTGCTTCCGCCGGGCCGGCCCCGATCACCGCCGCCAGCGCGGGGTGTGTCAACTGATGCCGGTCGAGTCGGTCACCGCGGCGCTGCTCGGGCCGCTGCTGCGCGGCGACCCCCATCGGCCCCGCCTGACTACCTACACCTCCGGCTTCCGCACGGAACTGTCGACCGCCTCGCTGGCGAACTGGTCGGCCAAGGTCGCCGGGTTGCTGCTGGACGAGCTGGGCTGTGTCCGCGGGGACGTGGTCTACGTCGGCGTCGGAGCCGGTTGGCAGACCGCGCCCATCCTGCTCGGCGCCTGGTGGGCCGGCCTGACGGTGAGCGATCAGGATCTACCCGGGGCGGTCGCCGCGTTCGTCCCGGACGGCGCCGACCCGGGCCTGGGTTCCGCCGAGGAGGTCTTCGTCGTCTCCGGGCATCCGCTGGGCGCCCCCAGCCGGTCGGTCGCCGCATACCAGCGCGACTTCACCACGGCCGTCCTGCCACAGGCCGACCGATTCTCCCCGCGCGGTGACGCTGCGGCGGCGGCATTCCTGGACGCAGAGGGTGAGATCGGTGTCGCCGACCTGCTGGCCTCCGCCCGAGCGCAGGCACTTCCCGACGGCGCGCGGCTGATGTCCACGCTCGCCTGGACACTCCCCGGCGGGATCGCGGTGTCGCTGCTGGCGGCGCTGGCCGTCGGGGGTTCGTTGGTCTGGTCCGACTCGACCGGTCCGGCGCTCGCCGACCAGGCCGCGGCGGAGCGGGCCACCGTCACGGCCGGCTTCGATGCCCCTGGGCTCCTCCGCCTCACCTGACGCTGCTCCTGAGCCGGCGCACCGAGGCCGGAGCACACCGCACGCGGTCACCGCATACTTCGAGCGTTCGCCGCACACCTGCTCGCGATGGGATCGACGAGCGGCTCGGTGGCCCCACGAGGTGCGCCGTGCGCTCTGCAGTCTGGCTGGGCGATTTGATCAGCGCAGCAGGCTGCGCGCCATCACGAGGCGCTGGACCTGGTTGGTGCCCTCGTAGATCTGGGTGATCTTGGCATCGCGCATCATCCGCTCGACCGGGAAGTCCCGGGTGTAGCCGGCCCCGCCGAGCAGCTGGACCGCGTCGACGGTGACCTTCATGGCCACGTCGGAAGCCAGGCACTTGGCGGCTGAGGCCAGAAAACCCTTGTTCGCGTCGCCGCGCTCGGTGGCCGCGGCCGCCTGGTAGACCAGCGTCCTGGCCGCTTCGATCTCCATCGCCATGTCGGCGATCATGAACTGCAGGGCCTGGAACTCGGCCAGTCTCTTGCCGAACTGCTTGCGCTCCTTGACGTACGCGATCGCCACGTCGAGCGCACCCTGGGCGATGCCGACGGCCTGCGCGCCGATGGTCGGGCGGGTGTGGTCCAGCGTGGCCAGCGCGGTCTTGAATCCGGTGCCCGGCTTGCCGATGATCCGGTCCCCGGGAATCCGGCAGTTCACGAAGTGGATCTCCCGGGTCGGAGAACCCTTGATGCCGAGCTTGCGCTCCTTGGATCCGACCTCGAAGCCCGGGTCGTCCTTGTGTACCACGAACGCACTGATGCCATTGGACCGCTTGTCAGGATCGGTCACCGCCATCACCGTGTACCACGTCGAGACCCCGGCGTTGGTGATCCAGCACTTGGTGCCGTTGAGGATCCAGTCGTCGCCGTCGGCGGTGGCCTTGGTGCGCATCGCCGCGGCGTCGCTGCCCGCCTCGCGCTCGGACAGCGCGTAGGAGATCATCGCTTCGCCGGCGGCGATCGACGGCAGCACCTGCTGCTTGAGGTCCTCCGAGGCGGACAGGATGATCGGCATCGAGCCGAGCTTGTTGACCGCCGGGATCAGCGACGACGAGGCGCACACCCGCGCGACCTCTTCGATGACGATGACGGTGGCCACTGCGTCCGCACCCGCCCCGCCGTACTCCTCCGGGATGTGCACCGCCCCGAAACCCGATGTCTCCAAGGCCTTCTGCGCCTCGATCGGGTAGCGCTCGTTCTCGTCGACCTCGGCAGCCCAGGGCAGGATCTCGCGTTCGGAGATCTCCCGGACCGCCTCGCGCACCGCGCGGTGGTCTTCGGTGAGACCGAACAGGTTGTTGGAGGAAGTGGTCATGTCTTCGCCCTCGAAGTCGTCGGGCCAGCGCAGCCTCGTTGCTACTGGTCAGTAACTTTGGATAGTAGACCGTGCCGGCACCGGTAGCGTCATGTCGGTGAGCAAGTTGGACGAGGTTGGCGAGCGGGAATCGTGGCGTTGCTGGCTGTGCGACGAGCCGGTGGATCCGCGCAAGTCGGTGAACGACGCCCGCGGCCCGAGCATCGACAGCATCAACGTGGCCGGGAAGAACGCCAAGGGCAAGGCCGGCGAGGAACGTCTGGCCCACCGGGCGTGCAACACCAAGAAGGGTGCCGTCAAGCCCGTCGTGCCCTGGCCGGATCGGCTGTTCGTCATCGAACCGGCCCCCATCATCGGGGTGGCAGAACGACTGGGCCGCAAGGGCGGGCGTGAGGTGGTGGCGCGCTGTCCCACCAGGAGCGACGCTGACGAGGCCGGCAAGTGGCTCGTCGATCGGCTCTCGCGGCTGGCGCCGACCATGAAGGTCACCGCCGGCGCCGAACCCGGCGGCGGTCAGTTCATGCTCGTGCTGAAGACGGTCTAATGCCCGGTGCGCTCCCGCAGCGCACTGTCCTTGGCCAACACCATGGCCTG
Source organism: Nakamurella sp. (assembly GCA_965277305.1). Taxonomy (GTDB): domain Bacteria; phylum Actinomycetota; class Actinomycetes; order Mycobacteriales; family Nakamurellaceae; genus Nakamurella. The sequence continues at coordinate 98,721 of CBDICH010000005.1, forward strand.
CAGGTCGTCGGAATAGGCAGCCAACTCGCCGGCGAGCGCCAGGCCGGCCTCGGTCCCTGACGAGGCCAGGATCCGCACGGCCAACAGTCCGGCGTTGCGGGCGCCCCCGATCGACACGGTGGCCACCGGGATACCGGCCGGCATCTGGACGATCGACAGCAGCGAATCCATCCCGTCCAAGGTGGACAGCGGCACCGGCACGCCGATCACCGGTAGGACGGTCGCCGAAGCCACCATGCCGGGCAGATGCGCTGCCCCGCCCGCGCCCGCGATGATCACGCGCAGGCCCCGCCCGAGCGCGGAGGTGGCGTAGTCGAGCATCCGGCCAGGAGTCCGGTGCGCCGAGATGACCCCGACCTCGTACGGCACGGAGAAGTCGTCCAGCACCTCACCGGCCGCGGACATCACCGGCCAGTCCGAATCGCTGCCCATGATCAGACCGACGACGGGCCGTGCCCCAGATTCGCTCATCACGTACTCCCCGCCCCGGCCCGGCTCGCCGGACCTGTTGCACCTGTGTGGATCTCATAGCCGTCGCCCCACTGGCCGTTGCCCAGCCAGGCGGCCGACAGCATCGCAATCCGGCGCAGCTCGGCCAGATCGGACCCCAGCACATTGACGTGCCCCAACTTGCGCCCTGGCCGAAAACCCTTGCCGTACAGGTGGATCTTGACCTGTGGGAAGCGCGCGGCGAGATGGTGGACCCGCTCGTCCATGCCGATCTCGGACCCCGGCCCGGTGTCGGGACCGCCCAGCACATTGCCCATGACGGTGAAGGGGGCGAGCGCGTCGGTGCGACCGAGCGGGTAGTCCAGCACTGCCCGCAGGTGCTGTTCGAACTGGCTCGTCACGGCGCCATCCATCGACCAGTGACCGGAGTTGTGCGGACGCATCGCCAGCTCGTTGATCAGCAGGCCGTCCGGCGCATCCGGCCCTGGCTCGATCTCGAACAGCTCGACCGCCAGCACCCCGACGACGCCCAGCTCACCGGCGATCCGCAACGCCATCTCGGAGGCGACCGCGGCAATGTGCGAGTCCAACCCCGGGGCCGGTGCGATCACCTCGACACAGATGCCGTCCCGCTGCACCGTCTCGACGATGGGCCAGGCCGCGGCCTGGCCGAACGGAGACCGGGCGACCACAGCGGCAAGTTCTCGTTTCATCGGGACGAAGGACTCGAGGACGGTCCGGCCGGTCAGCTCTTCGGCCAGGGCCGACACAGTGGCCGCGGTGGACATGGTGGACGCGTCGTCGAGCACCCAGACCCCGCGGCCGTCGTACCCACCACGCGAGGTCTTGAGGACGACCGGCCAGCCATGTGCCTCGCCGAACTCGCCGACGGCCGCCGGTAGCTCCTGGGGCGATTCGACTATCCGGTACACCGGGACCGGTAGGCCGAGCTGGCCCAGACGTTGTCGCATCAACGCCTTGTCCTGGGCGTACTGGAGTGCGTCGGCACCCGGGTACACGGCGTGACCGGCCGCGACCAGCGCACGGATGTGCTCGGTGGGTACGTGTTCGTGGTCGAAGGTGACGACATCGCAACCCTGCGCGAACCGGGTCAACGCGTCGAGGTCGAGATGGGAGCCGATCTCCACGTCAGGCGCCACCAGTGCTGCCGACTCGTCAGCGGTGATCGAGAGCACTCGGAGGCTCTGGCCGAGGGCGATGGCCGACTGGTGCGTCATCCGGGCCAATTGGCCGCCGCCGACCATGCCGACGCGGGGCATTCCTGTCCGGGAGTCCACGAGGCACGACAGTAGCCGTAGAGCATTGTCGACCCACAATTCTCGCCGGCCTGGCGCCAGAGATAGACGTACCCCCGCAGCCGTCGGGGTGGCTGCGGGGGTACATCGGTCACCGGGCCCCGTCAGGAGTCGGGGTCCCGAAAGGGCCCGGCGAGTTCGTGGCCGCTGGGCGGCAGATTCAGTTGTCCTGTACTGGCCGGTCAGCGACCCAGTTCGGCGATGAGATCCATCGCCGCGCCGTACCTGGTCGGGAGTGTCTCGATCCACACCGACGGTCCGGGGATGGCGACCTGCGGATCCACGTCGATCTGGTGGTTGATGAAGTTGCAGAGCAATCTGGCCCGGCGGGCGAGCATCGCATCTCGGTCACACAGCACGACGGCCACCGATTCGCCCAGCAGCGCGAGGCTCTGACCGCCGTCGAAGACCTGACGCATGGCGTCGGCCACCAGGATCATCGGCAACGTCCGCTGCCATCCGCGCTGGTCCTCGAGATCCAGTCGGACGACGACCAGTGCGGAATCTGATTCGACCGACCCACCGGATACCTCAGCCGCGCGGTAGACCTCACCCAGGCGGACCTGGAGGTACTCCGGCGTAGCGAGTCCGGACAACGGATCCTCGACGCTCGACGGCGGGGCGGAGATTCGATCGGCCCAGCCCAGGCAGACGGCCCGGCGCAGTGGATCCGTATAACGGGCATGGGCGATGGTCGCCAGTCCGTCGACATCGACGAGGGCTTCGGCCAAGGACACGCCGGCTCCGGCCCGATCCCGGCCCAGCCGCTCGGCCGCGGCCCACACATCGGCATCCGCGGTCAGGGCGTCGCAGACAGCGTCGACGGCGGGAACGTGCCAGTCGGACGGGAACGCCCATCCGTACGCCGACGCCCGCGCTTTCCACTGCTGACGAAGTTCGTTGCTGGTCATCACGACTGCTGGTAGTCGTCCCACGGAGTGCGCTCCTTCCACTGCTCGGACAACCCGGCAACCCGATCAACGGGCATCCGCCGGGCGGTTCTGCAGGATGAGACGGAGCGTCGCAGTGATCGTCACGCGGATTCCCGGACTTTCTTTGTCGGTCCCGACCCGGGACTGTCCCGGTCCGCGTCCGAGACCAACGAGCGGTGCCCGGACGGTCGGGGCGACCAGGCCCGCCGCGTGCCGACCGCGAGGCGAGTCACACCACCGTTCGGCTCCCCGTCGGCGTGAGAAAATCGCTGCTCAACCGTCACAATGGAGAGCGAGCCAAGGGGGAGCGGGTCGGAGCCTGCCCTCACACCAAGGAACTGGAGACATTCGGTGGCCTCTGTCGAGGATCACGCACAGCTGGCGAGTGATGCCGAGCTGATCACGCGTGTCCGCGCCGGCGACCGATCCGCGTTCGGTGACCTGTACGCCCGTCATGCCGCGGCCGCCTCGTCGTTGGCCCGGCAGTTCTCCCGGTCCGGAGCGGAAGCCGACGATCTGGTGTCCGAGGCGTTCGCCCGGGTACTCGACGGAATGTTGGCCGGGAAGGGGCCGGATACCGCGTTCCGCGCCTACCTGTTCACGACACTACGGAACACCGCCTACGACCGCACCCGCAAGGACAAGCGGCTGCAGTTCACCGACGACATCGAGTCGCACGACGTAGCCGTCGAAGCCGACGATCCGGTGATCGCGGACCTGGAGACCGGGCTGGTCGGCAAGGCGTTCGCCAGCCTGCCGGAGCGCTGGCAGACAGTGCTGTGGCATACCCAGGTCGAAGGTCAGTCGGCGGCCGAGGTCGGCGTTCTGCTGGGGATGGCGCCGAACGCGGTGACGTCGTTGGCATTTCGGGCTCGGGAGGGGCTGCGCGAGGCCTACCTCCAGGCCCACCTGGCCGAAACCGCCGAGGACAGCTGCCACACCACCGTCGATCGGCTCGGGGCATGGGCCCGAGGTGGTCTGTCCAAGCGCGAGAAGGCGCAGGTCGACGCTCACCTGGAGACGTGTGACCGATGCCGGGCACTCGCAGCCGAACTCACCGAGATCAACAGCAGCCTCCGCGGGCTGCTGGCACCGCTGCTGCTCGGCGGAGCCGCTGTCGGTTACCTGGCCACCCTCGGCCCGGTGGTGCCCCTGGTCCAACTGGGCGCACTCTCGGGGACCGGCGCGGCGGCCGTGGGCGGCAAGACCGCCGGTGGTCACGCCCTCGCCGGTCTGGCCAAGCCCAGCAACTGGAGTCCAGCCGGGGTGATGGCCGGGGTTGCCGTGGTGGCCGCCGTGGCCGTGGCGGGCCTCGTCATCGCGCTCACCGGTCACCACACCACCCCGGCCACCGCCGGCAACGGCCCACCCGTGGCCAGCGCGATCAGCACTGGCGCTGGGTCAGGCGGGGGTGCGGGAGCCAGGGCCGGGGCTGGCTCTGGAGCAGGCGCGGGAGCAGGAGCCGGGGCCGGGGCTGGCTCTGGAGCAGGCGCGGGAGCAGGAGCCGGGGCCGGGGCTGGCTCTGGAGCAGGCGCGGGAGCTGGAGCTGGGGCAGGCGCGGGTGCGGGAGCAGGGGCCGGAGCCGGCGCGGGTGCAGGTAGCGGCGGCAATGGCATCGGGACCGGGGCTGGCGCTGGAGCTGGAGCTGGAGCGAACGGCACGACCGGCCCGGGCGGCGCCATCTTCGATACGCCGGCTCCGATCACGGCGACCACCGCTCCGACAACGGCGTCGCAGAACGGTGCACTCCCGACCGGGGCTACCTCGGCGAACCCGACCTCATCGGATCCTGGGTCGAACGGGACCACCCCGACTGAGCCTGCCACCCCTCAGCCCAGCACGTCAGCACCCACCACGTCAGCACCCAGCACGTCAGCACCCAGCACGTCAGCACCCACCACGTCCGAAACCAGCACCTCGCCACCGACTACTCCGCCCTCCCCCGCGGATGTCGGCATCGATGCCGGCTCGTCGGTCAGCACCGATCTGACGGCCGGTGACGGCGGGTCACTGACGTTGAAGATCAGGAATTCCGGCGGGACCGCCTCGAGCGCCGGGCAGTCGGTGGTAGTGACCGCACCGGTGGGCTTCACCGTGGGCGAGCCGGATACGGCACTGGGTCTGCGTCGATCGGCCGTCGCCTTTGCCGCGACCGCAGCCCTTTCGGATTGCACACCGACCGGTACCGCGATGTCGTGCACGCTCCCGGCCATCGATGCCGGCGCGACCCTGATCCTGACCTTCCCGCTCAGTACCGACCCGACTGCCGAGGCGACCGGTGAGATCGAGGTGACCGTCAACGGCAAGGCGGGCACGCCTATCAGGGTCACCGTGGTCAGCGGATATTCCTCCACCGCCGTCACCTCCGATGACCTCATCCGCGGGGCGGTCAACCGGGTGCATCTTTCGGCCACCCTGAGCTCCAATGCCACCAACCCAGGGTCCGTCTCGGTGCCCGTCGACCTCGGGACCGGCCTGACCATCGTCGGCCTCGCCCCGCCCCCGCCCGTCGCCACCGCCGCGCGGGCCGTCACCGCCCTGGCCGCCGAGCCGACGTGCACCCTGAGCGCCACGGTGCTGACCTGCCCGTCAGCGGTGGCCGAAGCCGGGATCGACCTGGCCGTCGCGGTCGATCCCCAGGGGGTTGCCGGCTCGGTACCGACGGCAAAAGCCACTGACCAGGGCAAACGCACCATGCCCACCGGAGCACTGGCCGTCTCTGGTAGCAAGAACGGCGGCTATGCGTCGGTCACCCTCGACGGCCCCGACAGCCCCCTCCGGCCCGGATCGGCCATCGCCATCGTGCTGCGAGGCAATCCGGACGACAGCGGGGTGCTGACCCCCAGCCCGATCACGGTCCCGATCGCGCTGGCGCCCGGTCTGACGATCACGGGAGTGCCGGACGGCTGCGAGCTCGGATCGACCACGGTGACCTGCACTCCCACCGATGGCAATCCACCGACCTTTTCCCTCACCGTGACGGTCGACCCCAATGCGACCGCGGAACAATTGCTCGGCGACGCCACGGTGGGATCCGGTGGCAGCTTGCCGTTGGCTTCCACCAGCGGTACCCCGCTTGCCGTCGATCCCACGCTCGGGGGCTACGCGTCGATCACGCTTGCGCCCGGCCCTCTCCTCCACGGCACCAGCACGACGCTCATCGTCGTTGGAACCCCCGCGCCCGGCTTCCAGAATCCAGGAGAAGTCAAGTTCCCGACGGTCCTCGGCGAGGGGGTCACCATCACGGGCGTCACCGATACGGGCGGGAAGTGCGTCGTGGACAAAGCAACGACAACCTGCACCCCCAACGATGACGGCACTCCCACGACCTGGACGCTCACCATTGCGATCGGCGTCGGCTCTGCACCTGGCACCTTGTCCCCGGTGGCCACCCTGCCGGGCGGCCGACAGCTCGACACCACCTTCGCCGCCGGCGCGGACACAACATTCAGAGCACCCGAGAGCGCCGCCTGCAGTAACAAGGTCGTCGCCCTGGACAACGGCGACTTCGAGACTCCGGTCGTGGAGGACGGCGCCGGTCCCAACCGAACCGTCCACGACGGGACGATCTGGAACACGACCGCGCCCGACAGGCAGATCGAGTTCTGGCACAACGGCGGCAACGTGCAGGACGCCAACAACGGCACACCGATCCAGGCGGAGAGCGGCGATCAGTGGGTGGAGCTGAACGCGAACTACGCCAGCGCGCTGTACCAGGACGTCAAGACCAACCCCGGGCAGAAGATGCGCTGGACCATCTACCACCGAGCGCGCGCAACGAGCGTCCCCGACGGCCAGGACGTCATGCAGGTCCAGATCGGCACCGCAGGGTCGGTGATCGCCCAGATCCCCACCGGGCAGACCAGCGCGAACATCTCCGACGGACCGGACGGTTGGGTGAAGTACACCGGCGTCTACACCGTGCCCACGGATCAAACATTGACCCGATTCCAGTTCGCGGCGGTTTCCTCATCGTCGGGGAGCAACACCTACGGCAACTTCCTGGACAACATCTCCTTCGCCACCGAGCCGTGCCTGACCAGCGTCACCACGGTGACGCCGCTGGACAAGACCACCAACCCGGGTGACCACCTGCGGTACACCACCACGGTGACCAACGACGGCGGTGATCCGGCGGCCGGGATCACGCTGAAAGACATCCTGCCCACCAACACCACATTCGGACCCGACTCGCTGACCATCGACGGGGTGGCCGGCGACGAATCCGGCGCCGCGGGCGGCACGGTCACAGCCAAGCTCGGGCCGCCGGACCAATCCGACGGCGACGTGCTGGAACCGGGCCAGAGCACCACGGTGACCTTCGATGTAGTCATCAACGGCGATGTTCCGGACGGGGCAACGATCAGCAACAACGCGGTGGTCAGCTACCAGTGGTCGGGGGCCGTGCAGCCCAACTCGGTTTCCAACACCGTGACGACGATCGTCGCCGAGCCGCCTCCGCGCTGATCAGCAGGGATCTCACACGCTCCGCCGTACACTTGGCCGGTGAATCTGATCGACCGCGTGCGCGAGGTATTGCCCGAGAAATATCGTGAACTCGCCAAGTTCCTCGTGGTCGGTGGCTCGTCCTGGATTCTCGATACCGGGATCTTCACCCTGCTGTCGCACACGATCCTCGACGACCGGGTCATCACGTCCAAGATCATCTCGGTGCTGGTATCGACGATCTTCAACTACATCCTGAACCGCGAATGGTCGTTCAGCTCCCGGGGTGGTCGCGAACGGCATCACGAAGCGATGCTGTTCTTCCTGGTCAGTGCCATCGCCCTGGTGGTGAACCTGATCCCGCTGTGGCTCAGCCACTACGTCTTCGGCATCAATGCCTCGCACTACAGCCCGCTCACGGTGAGCGTCGTCGACTTCATCTCCGCGAACGTCATCGGCACACTCTTGGCCATGGCCTTCCGCTTCTGGGCCTACCGTCGGTGGGTGTTCCCGGAGGAGTTGGCCCCGGAGAATGGGTCGGCGCCTGCCGACGCCGACCTGGATCTGCCCAAATCCCGCTGATCGTCGGGCTCGGCAAGCGGATCGGCGCCGTGATCGGCGGTGTTCTCGGCGGCGAGGAAGATCCCGAAGACCGGCGGGCTGGCCCGGCGCAACTCCAGACGTCCTCCGTCGGCCTCGATCAGCGCCCTGGCCAACCCGAGCCCGATTCCGGTCGACGACACCGTCGACATGCCGCGTTCGAAGATGTGCCCGACGATGGCTTCCGGCACCCCGGCGCCTTCGTCCGAGACCTCGATGACAATCGAGCTGGCGCCCGGCCGGACGTCGATCCGCACCGTTCCGGCACCGTGCTGAACAGCATTGTCGACAAGGGCCCCGAGCGCCTCCCGCAATCGGACGGAGGTGAACCGCGCCGAGATGTTCTTCGGGCACTCCACCTTCAGCTTCCGCCCGGCCATCAGGACACGTGGGGCGAACTCCGAGGTGAATTCCTCGAGCTCGACGAACAGATCCAGCTCGGTGGCGCCGGCCGCACGCTGCGACCGGGCATTTGCGAGCAGGTCATCCACCACCGTGACGAGCCGATCGGTCTGCTCCAGGGCCGCCTGCACCTCGCTCACCACCAACGGATCGGGGTTCAGGGCCAGCTCCTCGAGCCGCAGCCGTAACCCGGTCAACCGGGTGCGCAACTGGTGCGAGATGTCGCCGGCCAGATCACGTTCGCGGCTCAGCAACGCTGCGATATCGGTGGCCGACGAGTCGAGGACGTCCGCCACCCGATCGAGCTCGGCTATTCCGTAGCGTCTTCGGAAGGTCCGGAAGTCACCGGATCCCAGACGGGCAGCCCGTTTGGCGACATCGCTCAATGGGGTGGCCAACCTCCGGGCCAGCACCAGCGCGATCGCTGTGGCCACCAGGATCGAGAGCAGCACGGCGCCGGCGACCAGCAGCAGGGCTTTCCACCGTTCGTCGCGGAGTCGGTCCATCGGCAGGGACAGCACCAATTGGCCACCGCCGGGCAGGGCCACCTCGCCCGAGTAGACATCTCGGCTCGGCGCCGCTCCGATGCCACGGGTCGGGGTACCGGCCTCGTGGATCTCCAGCCGCCCGCCCTCCGGGATGGCTACCCGCAGCGTGGCCAGGTCGATCGCGGAGGTGTCCTCCTCGCGCAGCGAGATGGACGTCTCCATCGACTGCAGACGCCCCGAGAGTTCCTGGTGCAACAGGTCGTCGACCAGTCGCCACGAGACGATGGCGAGCGGAACCCCCAGCGTGAGGACCGTGGCGGCGATGACCAGCAGGATGGAGATCAGAATTCGACGACGCACGTCTGCCTCTACTCAGCAGCGGATTTATTCGTGCTTCCGATCGGCTCCGTGTCGAACCGGAAGCCGACGCCCCGAACGGTCGCAATGCGATGGTCGACCCCGCCGCTCGGGCCTGCGAGCTTTCGACGGAGCCACGAGATGTGCATGTCCAGGGTCTTGGACGCGAGCAGCGACGGGTCGTGCCAGACCTCGTCGATGATGTCCTCGCGTGGGACGACCTGGCCGGCTCTGGTCATCAATGCCCGCAGCAGCTCGAATTCCTTGTTCGCCAGAGCGACCTCGGTACCGTCGACGATGACCCGCCGGGCTCGTGCCTCCATCCGGACGCCGCCCAGCTCCAGCACTTCCGGTTCCCGGCGGCGCAGCAGGGCGCGCACCCGCGCGAGCAGTTCGGCCAACCGGAACGGCTTGCCGACGTAATCGTCGGCGCCCGCGTCGAGACCCACGATGAAATCGACCTCGTCGGTGCGGGCGGTCAGCATCAGCACCAGCACGTCGCGGCCGGCATCGCGGATCCGGCGGCAGATCTCCAGGCCGTCCGTACCCGGCAGTCCGAGATCCAGGATGACCAAGTTGACGTCGTTGTAGAGAGCCGCCGACAGAGCGGCGTTCCCGTCGGCCGCGACCAGCACCTGGTAGCCCTCCCGCTCGAGGGCCCGGGACAGCGGATCTGAGATGGCTGAGTCGTCTTCGGCCAGCAGCACGGTGGTCACGACGTCACCCTACGACGCACAGCTGTCAAACAGGCGTGATGAGGGTGGTGACGATGCTCGGGCGTCTCCCCCGGGCGGCCCGGCGCTCATACCGGTGTCACACCGTGGCGCCTGCGCGCGAAGCCCCGGTCCTTCGTGCCGGCCCGGCGGACGCGGCCGATCAGTTCAGATCTGAGCTCCTCCGGTTCGACCATGACGTCGACGACGAGTTCGGCAGCCAGATGCACGACGTCGATGTCCCGCTCGTATTCGGCCCGCAGTTCGGCTACATAGTCGGCGCGCTCATCCGGGTCCGCGAGCGCGGCGATCTTGTTGGCGTACACCGCGTTCACTGCCGCCTCCGCACCCATGACGGCGATCTTGGCCGTCGGCAGCGCGATGGTCGCATCGGGATCGAATCCGGGGCCGGCCATCGCGTACAGACCGGCGCCGTACGCCTTGCGCACCACGACGCAGAACTTGGGCACCGTGGCCTCGGACACCGCGGTGATCATCTTCGCCCCGTGCCGGATGATGCCCTGCCGCTCGACGGCGGCACCGACCATGAATCCTGGGACGTCGGCCAGGAAGATCAGCGGGATGTTGAACGCGTCGCAGAGCTGGATGAAATGTGTCGCCTTGTCGGCAGAATCGACGAACAGCACACCACCTTTGAACATCGAATTGTTGCCGACGACGCCGACGACCTCACCGTTCAACCGACCGAAGCAGACCAGCAACTCCTTGGCCCAGCCGGGATGGATCTCGAAGATCGAATCGGCGTCGAGCAGCGCCCTGGCGTACCGACGCATGTCGAAGGCCTGCCGTTCAGACTCGGGAACCAGGGCTCGCAGGTCGCCGGGCCCCGGACCGGCCGGTGCGGCGTGCGGCGGCGGCTGGGTGTGGTTGGTAGGCAGAAAACTCAGGTACCTGGCTACCGCGTCGAGCGCCTGGAGTTCGGTGTCGACGAGCAGATGTCCGACTCCGGACACCGTGGTATGCATCTTGGCCCCGCCCATCTCCTCCAGGGTCGTCTGTTCGCCGGTGACCATCTCGACCATCCGGTCGCTGCCCAGGTACATGGAGGCATTGCCCGCCACCATGATGACGATGTCGCAGAAGGCCGGGATGTAGGCGCCCCCGGCCGCGCTCGGGCCGAAAAGCGCACACACCTGAGGGATCGAGCCGGATGCCCTGACCTGGGTGTGGAAGATCTTCCCCGCTCCGCGGCGTCCCGGGAACAGATCGACCTGGTCGGTGATCCTGGCTCCGGCCGAGTCGACCAGGTAGACCATCGGAATTCCGGTGGCGTAGGCCTTCTCGATGATCCTGATGATCTTCTCGACCGTCCTGGCCCCCCAGGAACCGGCCTTCACCGTCGAATCGTTGGCCATCAGCGCGACCGGCCGTCCATCGATCGACGCGGTACCGGTGATCACGCCGTCCGCGGGCAGGCCGGCGGCCAGCACATTGGCCAGCTGCCCGTCTTCGAGGAAACTGCCGGCATCGACGAGGTGGTCGATCCGCTTGCGCGCGAACAACTTTCCCTTGACCGCATTCGAATCGTGATAGCGCTGCGCACCACCGGCGCCGACCTGGTCGCGCAGTACGGACAGGTTGGGGTGCTCGGCTGCCGTGGTGTCCGTGTCCATGGGGCCACGGTAGGTGATCAATCAGCGGCCCGCGCGTGGGGCACCGCTCCGCACGAGGCAGGATGGAGCCATGGTTCGCTACGCTTACGAAGATTTCGGTGCCGGTCAGGTCATCGAACTGGGCACGGCTCGCGTCGATCGGGACGAGATGCTCGCGTTCGCCCACGCCTTCGATCCCCAGCCGTTCCATGTCGACGAGGAAGCTGCGAAGGCGTCGGTGCTCGGCGGCCTGTGTGCGAGCGGCTGGTTCACCTGCTCCCTTGGATGAAGCAGAACGTGCGGACGGTGCTGTCCGACTCCACCTCCCAGGGCTCCCCCGGTGGACGCGAACTCGCCTGGCCTGCCCCGGTCTTTCCCGGCGACGACCTGCACTGCCGGATGCGGATCAACTCGACGCGCCGATCGGTGAAACGGCCCGAGCTGGGCCTGGTCGAATTCACCGGGACGGCCCACCGGGACCGGCCGGACGGCACGGAACAGGAGGTTCTGCGGCTGACCTTCACCGGGATCTTCGGCCTCCGGCAGCAGGGCTCCTGACCCGGGGTCTCAGCCGGACGGGGGCTGGTAGCCCGCAGGCGGAGCCTGGTAACCAGCAGGCGGGGGCTGGTAACCAGCAGGCGGAGCCTGATAACCGGCAGGCGGAGCCTGATAACCGGCAGGCGGAGCCTGCTGATACCCCTGGTTGTTGCCCGGACCGATCCGATCCTGTTCCCGATCCTCGGCGATCAACTGGTTCAACAGCGCCTGCACTTTGGACAGCGAGGCCACGTTCTGGAATTCGAGCGGAGCGTCGGCACCGGACTCGACGATCAGCGACCCGTAACCCATCAGGCGCCCCCAGAAGGTCACGGCCGTCTCCATGTTCTGGATGTGGCGCAGGGGGATCTGGTGCTCGCGCCGGCGCAGCAGGCCGCGACGGAAGAAGACGTGATGGTTGGTGATGACGAAATGCTCGGTGCGCCAGCGGACGAACGGCACCAGCGTGAACAGGATCAGCAGCACCACCACCACCACAGCGATGACGATCCAGGCGATCTGGTGCTGGTTCCAGTTTCTGAGCACCGCGGCCAGCCAGAACCCACCACCGATGGCGACGACGAATACGACCGACGGCAGGATCAGCGTCTTCCAGTGGGGATGCTTGTTCAGCATCACCTTCTCGTCGCGCGAGAGCAGTTCGTCGGGGTATGCCATTGGTGCCCCTCACAAGATCATCGCCAGAACGAATTGAATGCTCACGGTACCCGGTGGCCAACCGGCCGGTGAGACTCAGTCCGGCGTCGGGGCGGTGGGCGCTCTGCGACCGAAAACTGCGGAGCCGACCCGGACCATCGTCGCGCCCTCGGCGATCGCCTCGGCGAAGTCACCGGACATACCCATAGACAGCTCGGTAGCTGCAGCGGCACCGTGCAGGCCCCGGTGCAGCGCGTCGTCGCGGAAGTCGGCGAGGGCGCGGTACCCGGCCCGGACCGCGCTCAGATCGGGCGAATTCAGCCCGATCGTCATGTAACCGCGAATACGTAGGGCCCCGTAATTCCCTACGTCGGCGAGCAGCCTCGGCAGGTCGTCGAACGTGACGCCGGACTTGCTCGTCTCCCCCGACACGTTCACCTGGAGCAGGACGTCCAGCGTTCGCCCGAGCAACTGGGCCCTGGCGTTCAGTCGGCGGCCGAGATCCGCCGAATCCACCGTCTGGACGCAGCTGACGTGGGGCAGGACCTGGTTGATCTTGTTCCCCTGGAGGTGACCGATCAGGTGACACTCGTGCTCGACCGCCGACAGTTGCGGCGCTTTGGCCACCACTTCCTGCACCCGGTTCTCACCGATGAGGGTGTAGCCCGCGGTCAGCGCGGTCAGGATGAGATCGGCGTCGATGGTCTTGGTGGCCAACAACAATCGGACATCGCCGGCACCGCGTCCGGACGCGACGGCTGCATCGCGGACCTGGCCGGACACCACCCTGAGGCGACCGAGCACATCGTTGCCGGCCGGCTGGTCGGGACCTGTCGGCAGGGGGTGCACCCCACCGAGGTTATCCACCGGGCACCGGTGATGGAGCGCCAGGCAGCACCGGACGCAGGTGCACGACATCGCCCGCCGAGTATCTGCGGCGACCATCAGCCTGCTCCACGACGATGGCGCCGTCCGGGTCCACGTCGACCGCCAGGCCGGTGGCGGCCCGGCCGCCGGGTAGTTCGATCCGAACCTGTTGCCCGACCGTCGCGCAGGCGGCCAGGTAGCGGGCCCGCAGCCCACTCCTGTCGACATCGCCGTCGGCAGCGCGCCAGCAGTCGAGCAGATCCCCGAACTCGTCGAGAACCGCGGCCAGCAGCAGGTTTCGGTCTACCTCGGCGCCGGCCAGCCGAAGTGAGATGGCATCCGGGCGCGGGAGTTCGTCACGATCCAGCGAGATGTTCAGACCCGCACCGACCACCACGGATTCGCCGACCGACTCGGCCAGGATGCCACCGCACTTCAGCCCGTCGACGAGTACATCGTTGGGCCACTTCAGGCCGGCGTCGACCCGCGCGACCTCCCGGAAGGCCCGGACCACGGCGAGGCCGAGCGCCACGCCGACCCACGCCCGGCGCTGGGTCGGGATGCCCTGGGTCGAGACCTTGACCGAGAACATCAGTCCGGCCCCCCTCGGGCAGCTCCAGCCGCGTCCGGAGCGGCCACGCCCGGCCGTCTGTTCCTCGGTGGTCAGCACGTCGCCGACGCCCGGCTCCGGCATCAGGTCCGAGCCGCGGGCCAGATCGTCGTTGGTGGACCTGGTCGAACGCAGATGGTGCACCTGCCACCGGTCCGGCCTGACCAGCAGCCGCCGCACCTCGTCGGCCGCCATCGTGCGACGAAGGTCCTCGATGCTCACAGCCGCCACCTTAAGGGGCCGCTGCCACGGCGGCCGTGCCGTCCGCGGCGGTTGCTAGGTTGCGCTGGTGACCTCGATACCGAGCCCTGCCACCCCACAGCCCTTGACGACGATCCTGGCGTCGGCCTCTCCCGCACGGTTCGCCGTGCTCACGGCGGCCGGCATCGATCCCATCGTGGTGGTGTCGGGCGTGGACGAGCCGGCGATCGAGGCCGCGAGTGCGGCGCTCGGACCGGCCGGCATCGTGACGGCCCTGGCGATGGCCAAAGCGGACGCGGTGCTGGGCAGGGTGAGCGGCCCGCATCCGAATGCAGTGGTGATCGGCTGCGATTCGATGCTGCTGATGAACGGCCGGCTGCGCGGCAAGCCTGCCAACAATGCTGAAGCACGCCGCGACTGGGCCGAGATGTCAGGCAGCACAGGTGATCTGCTCACCGGACACGCGATCATCGCGTTGCGGGACGGAACGGTGACCGGTCGGTCATCCGGGCACGAACGTACGGGCATCCGTTTCGGCGTGCCGTCGGAAGCGGAGATCACCGCCTACCTGGCCACCGGGGAGCCGCTCCTGGTGGCCGGCGGGCTGACCATCGACGGCTACGGAGGTTGGTTCGTCGACGGTCTCGACGGCGACCACTCGTCGGTCATCGGAATCTCACTGCCACTGACCCGACGGCTGCTCCGAGACGTGGGCGTATCGGTGACCGAGCTGTGGCGCGCCCGCTGATGCACCCGGATGCATTCGCCGCAGGAACCGGGCCGGTTAAAATCCATCGATGACGACCAGCGATCCGACTCGGCCGGGCGGTGAGCAGTCCGGCGCCGACCCCGAGAAGGTCCGGATCGGCGACGCCGACCGCAACGCCGCGGTCGATGCACTGGGTGAACACATGACGACCGGCCGGCTCGATCTGGACGAGTACGGCACCCGTAGTGCTCTGGCCAACACCGCCCGCACCGTGGGTGACCTGCACGCACTGTTCGCCGACCTACCCGCCCCGCACCCCGTGCTACCAGGCGACCAGCCCGCGGCCGTCCCGGCTCGCCGGGTCACCCCGGGAGTGCGCGCCGTCCCCTCCGCAGCCGAACTGCAGGCCAGCGCGGACAACCGCAGCCGGATGCAGAAGTTGGTCGGTGCGGCCGCTGCGTCCTCGGGCATCATCGCCATCGTGCTGTTCTTCGCTACCGGCATGTGGTGGTGGTTCCTGCTCGTCCCGTTGATCTCGACGATCGCCGGCAGTGTCTGGGGCGACGGCTGGAAGCGGCCGGACCACCGGTAGTCGGGCGCGGGCCCAGCCGACACCCTGGCCGTCACCACCAGCCGAGCAGGTGGCTGACAGCGAGACCGGCCACGGTGGTGAGCACGGCCCCGAAGTAGCGGACCACCGTCGGGAGCAGTGCGGCCAGCTGCACGTTCGCACGCACGGGCACCACCGCGGACAGCGAGGCCAGCTGGTGGACCAGCGGCAGGAGCAGCACCAGCTCGATCAACGAGGCATCCAGCTGGGGATGTCCGAGGAAGGTGCGGAGGCAGAGCGCCCCGATCAACAACACGGTTGGCGCCGCCGATCCGGGCCGCGCCACCAGCCAGAGTTCGATCGAGGCCATCACCACGACCTGGAGCAGCACCTGCCCACCGGCCTGTCCGGGCACCCAGAGTGCGAACATCGTCGTCAGACCGGCCAGGGCCAGGGCGATCCGCAACCAGCTGCCGCCGCCCGGTAGCACCCCGGTCCTGTCCGGCTGCAGCGCCGCGGTCATCGTCGTCTCCGCAGCTGGTTGGCCTGGGCCAGCTCTGTGGCGATCTGCCCCTTGTCCCATCCGAGCACGGGAATCGCCTTGGCGCGCAACCGGTCCAGCCTGACCTCGCGTTCGGCCAACAGCAGTTGGACCTCCTTGACGGCATGCGGGTGGGGATCCCGGTCAGCGGCGGCCAACAGCTGACCGGCGGGCAGGACGTCCACCACGATGACCTGGTGACCCCGGCCGGACGCATCCACGGCGGCCTGCATCGCCACGTCGTCGATCAAGGGGGAGAACAACACGACAACCGCGGATGACGACGGCAGCCCCCAGAGTTCGGGCTTGGGCATCCAGCGGGAACCCGACGCGTGCACCTGTGACAGCTGAAACCGGACGCGTTGCAGGTGACGTGATCCGCTGCCCATCCGCACGTGTCGACGCACCGCCGAGAGGTCGAGCATGCCGACCCGGTCTCCGCTCTTGAGCTGCGCAGCCGTGACTGCGGTCGCGGCCGCGACCGTCAGATCGATGCTCGACACCGGAGTTCCAGGGTCGGGGCCGTCGGTGGGTACTCCCACTTCCCGCAGACCGACGAAGAATCGCCGCCACCGGACCCAGGCGCCGGCCAGACCGGCCCGATAGCGCTGCCAATCGGTCAACGGCGCCCGGGTTTTGGGCAGGATCTCGTACCGGGTGTCGAGGCACAGGACGAACTCGGTATCGGCGTCGCTCTGGGTCCGCCGGACGAAGAGCCGCTGATGCCGGGCGTAGGCGCGCCAATGGATGCTGCGGAGCCGATCTCCGGGCGCGAACTCGCGCAGATCGATCAGGTCGCCGCCGTGACCCGCGCGGCGGCTGCGGTGCTCACCCGCCCAACCCCCGAAGATCGGAGGGAGTTGCAGGCCGCCGACCTTTTCCACCGACGGGGCCACGCTGGCGCGCAGTTCCGGGCCGATGATCGGCCCGGCCAGGTAGAGCGCGTCGGCGCTGGCCGTCAGCAGATCCGGTCGGGCCAGAAGCATCTCACCCCACGGCGAAGACTTTGTCAGCGTCCGGAACGTGGTGTCGCCACCGCCCGCGACCGTCGTGGCACCGCCCGCAGGATCGCCGAATTGGTCGGGGGTTCGCACGGTCAGCAGTTGTACCCCGGCCAACTCGGACACATCGGTCTCGACCACGGTGGGCCGGTTGCCGAAGACGTCGCCCGTGGTGCGCGACCGGGCCAGCGGTACGGTCGTTCGATCTGGCTGCCGGGCGGACAAGGCGAGTACCAGGCCGAGCGCGACCGGGATGCCCAGGACAGCCAGATCCGGTCGGCCGAAAACGATCCCGAGCCCGAGAGCCAACGTCGCGAAGGCGACTCCCCGGTAGAGCGCCGCCGTGGGACGCCAGCCGGACCCGATCACCGGAGTCGCCGGCGGTCAGCGGACAACGGAACGCAAGGTCGGTGGCGTCGGGACGGTCGCGAGCAGCTGCCGCACCACATCCTCACCGGACACGGACTCGGCGTTGGCCTGGAGGCTGAGCACCAGTCGATGCCCGAGGCCGGCCACGGCTACGGCTTTCACGTCCTCCGGCAACACATACCCACGACCATCCAGCACCGCCCAGGCTCGGGCCAGCAGCAGCAGCGACTGGGTGCCCCGCGGCGAGACGCCCGCCTCCACCGCCGTATGCCGGCGGCTCGCGGTGGCCAGATCGACGCAGTAGCCGATGATATCGGCGTCGGCGTCGACCGCTTCCACCCCGGCCTGGAGCCGGAGCAACTGCGCCGGGTCGGTCACCTGGGCGACCGGCTGGTCTCCCGCGGCTCTGGCGATGCGGCGGCGGAGCATCGCCGCCTCGGCCGCGGGTGGCGGATAGCCGAGCCGCGTCCGGATGAGGAAACGGTCCAGCTGGGCCTCGGGCAGCGCGTAGGTGCCCTCGTACTCGATCTGGTTGGCGGTCGCGATGACGTGGAACGGCCGGGGCAGCAGGTGGGTGTTGCCCTCCACGCTGACCTGACCTTCCTGCATGGCCTCGAGCAGAGCCGACTGGGTCTTCGGTGGGGTGCGGTTGATCTCGTCGGCCAACAACAGCCCGGCGAATACCGGTCCGGGCTGGAAATGGAACTCGGCCTTCCCCGGGTGGTAGAGGTAGGACCCGGTGATGTCCGAGGGCAGCAGATCGGGAGTGAACTGGAGCCGCCGGAACTCGAGACCCAGCGCGCCGGCGAGACTACGGGCCAGCAGGGTCTTCCCCAGCCCCGGATTGTCCTCGAACAGGACGTGACCACCCGCGAGGATGGCAGCCAGCGCGAGCCGCAACGGATACCCGTTCCCGACCACGGCGGTGCCGACGGCCTCGGCCAGACGACCGGCCGTATGGGCGATCTCGGTCGGAGACGCGATGCCGGCCGGTGATTCCAAGCCGGCCGACGCGTGACCGCTCGCCGGTGATCTGGTGGAACCCGGCGGGGGTGGTGCTGTCATGTGTCGCCTTTCCTGTTGGGCGCGTGCTGCTCGGCGCTGAGCTCGATCAATCGGTCGATGAGTAGCAGCAGTTCGTCGTCGACCGGATCGTCCGGTCGGTCCTGCCCTGGCTCCCGACGCGGCGGGAAGAGCAACTCGTGGGTTCGTGGGCCGAGCATGGCGATGGCGTCCGGAGAGCCGGGCCGCAGATCGTGGTCGGCCAGGATCGCGGTGGCCAACGCCGCCAGGCGCACGGCCAGGTGCGGGCTGAACCCGGGCACCTTGTCGACGGCCGCGTCGAACCCGTTGAGCCGCCAGCGCTGGATCCGGTCGATGGCGCCGACCCGGCCCGTGGGCGGAGCGGGCCAGTCGATCCGCCCCACGTCCATGGCCCGGAGCAGCACGAACGCCACGATGGCGATGACGACGCCGCCACCGGCCACTCGCGGAACCGGCGCGCGGACGAAGAACAGGAAGAACGCGAACAGCAGGCCGACGCCGAATGCGATCCAGAGGTGGGTCGCCACCGAGGTGCGAGGGGGCGTCCTGGCCCCGGACCGGGGGTCGGCATCGAAGGTCACGGCCCGGCCAAGCTCGACGACAGGCCGGCCAGCACCACATCAACGCAGGCCCGGGCGCGCACCGCCGTATCGGGCAGCAGGCGGACGTGGTCGAACCTGGCGCGCTGGTAGAGGCTCAACAACTCCGCTGATGCCTGGGTCTCGATCGGGTAGATGTTGCGCAGTCCGTCCAGAAATTCGGTGGGGGTCTGCTCCGCGCGCCGCCCCCGCCCACGCTGCGCGGCCTGCCCCTCCAGCTGTTCCCAGCAGGCGATCACGTAGTCCGCGGCCTCCCGGGCGTCGAACGGGCGGTCCGCATCCGGCGTCGGGAGCAGTCGGTCGACCTTCGCCGACTCTGCCGCGGCCGGCCGTGTGGTCGCGACCGCCCTACCTCTGCTCCGCAGCAGCGCGGCCACCATCAGCAGCAGCGCCAGCAACAGGACGAAACCCAGCGCGTAGAGCACGGCGCTGGGATCCCACGATGACGCGGACGCCCGGCCCTGCGGCGGGCGGACGGTGGGCAGGGTCGGGGGGGTGGGCAGGTTGGTCACGGTCGGGAGATCCACCCGACCCTGCTTCGCCACCGGCCGACCGACCCACGGCCCGACGGACCCGGCCCACAAGGCTGCACCGACCAGCACCACGCCGGCGGCGACCAGCAGGCCGATGCGTGCCGTAGCGGTCGGGGTGGCCCACTTCCGCGTCACCGCCACTGCCCTCCCCCCGTCATCGCTCGAGCCTTCGGTCATGTCGTCGTCAACGATCATGGCGTATCACCCCGACAGCTGGGCGGTGTCCCCACAATCTGCCCGTTCGTCCTACACGCCGGTCGGCAGTTGGGCTGTCCCTCCGAGGTTCTCGCCATCGCGGTGACCGACGCTCTGTCGGTATCCCCAGGTGTCGGCCAGTGCCACCGCCTGTCGCCAGCAGGCCAACTCCGCCTCACGGCGGGCCGGGTCGATGGTCGGCCGCCACTCCGCCGCCCGTTGCCAGTTGCGCCGCAGCACCTGGCGGTCCGGCCAGTAACCGACAGCCAGGCCGGCGGCGTAGGCCGCACCGAGCGCCACCGTCTCGGCCATCATCGGTCGAACCACCGGGAGGTCGAGGACATCGGCGATCATCTGCATCAACAGGTTGTCGCTGGTCATCCCGCCGTCGACGGCCAGGCTCCGGACCGCGGTGCGAACATCGGCATTCATCGCATCCATCACGTCACGGGTCTGCCACGCCGTCGCCTCGAGCACGGCCCTGGCGATGTGTGCCTTCGTGACGAACGAGGTCAGGCCGACCATCAGCCCCTGGGCCGACGGATTCCACCTGGGCGTGAACAGACCCGAGAACGCCGGCACCACATAGCAACCACCGTTGTCCGGGACCGACGCGGCGAGGGTCTCGATCTCGGCGGCGGTCCTGATCAGGCCGAGGCTGTCCCGGCACCACTGCACCAGCCCACCCGCCACCGCGACCGAGCCCTCCAACGCGTAGGCGGCCGGTTCGTCGCCGATCTTGTGCGCGACAGTGGTGATCAGGCCGTGACCCGATCGGACGATCTCCGGCCCGGTGTTGAGCAGGAGGAAGCTCCCGGTGCCGAAAGTGCATTTCGCCTCACCGGCGTCGAAGGCCGTCTGCCCGAACAGCGACGCCTGCTGGTCGCCGATCAACGCTCCGATGGGGATCCCCGGCACCGGCGCCACCGTGCTCCCGAACCGGCCGATGGTGGGTCGGATCTCCGGCAGCATCGTCCGCGGTATCCGCAGGGCCGCAAGCAGTACCGGATCCCAGTCCAGGGTTTCGAGATTCATCAGCATCGTCCGGCTGGCATTGGTGACGTCGGTGACGTGCAGCCCGCCGTCCAGGCCACCCGTCAGGTTCCAGGTGATCCAGGAGTCCATCGTCCCGAACAGCAGATCACCGCGCTCGGCCCGCGCGCGCACCGCCGGGTCGTGATCCAGGATCCAGCGCAACTTCGGCCCGGAGAAATACCCGGTCAGCGGCAGCCCGGTGCGCTGCGTGATGTCCGCCGGGTCGATGTCCTCGGCGATCTGCGGCAGCAGATCCGTCGTCCTGGTGTCCTGCCAGACGATGGCCCGGCCGACCGGTCGCCCGGTGATCCGATCCCAGACCACCGTGGTCTCGCGCTGATTGGTGATCCCCAGCGCCACGATCTCGCTGGGCCCCACCCCGGCATCGTCGAGCGCGTTCGGAACGATTTGCCGGACGATCGACCAGATCTCGCCGGCATCGTGCTCCACCCAGCCCGGCTTCGGGTAGTGCTGGTGGTGTTCCCGCTGGGACATCGCCACCATGGTGCCGTGGTGGTCGAAGATCATGCAGCGGGTCGAGGTGGTGCCCTGGTCGAGCGCGGCGACGTAGGTGCCGGTCACGCCTCGCGCCCGTGGCCGAGCTCTCGGGAGATGGATCGCCCGGTTCTGATCACCTGCGAGATCAGCACCGCTCGTGGCCGGGATCTCTCGTCGCACATCCGATCCGTCTCCCCCTCGATGCCCACCGTGGCGACCACATAGCCCCCACCGTCTCGGATCGGTGCCGCGATGGCGGTCGCACCCGGCTCCGATTCTTCCACCGACGCCGCCCAGCCCTGGTCCCGGACGGTCGCCAGTTCGCGCTGCAGCGCCACCCGATCGGTGATGGTCCGGAAGGTGTAGCTCGGTAACTCCTGGCCGATGACGCTGCGGGCCGCACCGGGATCGAAGGCCAGCAGCACCTTTCCCAGCGCGCTGGCGTGCAGTGGAACTGAACTTCCGGTGAGCAGGGCCTGGTCGCTGCGGCCAGCCCGGAACACGTGGTGAGCGACGACGGCGCGGCCGTCGTGGAAGGCTGCCACCCGGGCCGACTCGCCGGTTCTGGCCGCCAGCGCATCGGTCCAGTTCAGCGCCTTCGACCGTAGCTCGTTGGGATCCAGGCGGGCCCAGCCGAGACGGAAGACCTCGGGGGTCACCCGGTAGGGCCCGGTCGGGTAGGTCTGTTCGATGAAGCCGACGTCCTGCAGCGTGCGCAACAGTCCGTGCGCCGTGCCTTTGGCCAGGCCCAGCGCTGCGGCAATCTGCGCGAGTGGGACCGGCTCGATCTCGTCCGCGAGCAGGCGCAGGATCGACGCGGCCCGTTCGACCGACTGCACAGTGGCTGACACCAGCGGCAGCCTACTCAGGCTCCGTCACACCGTTCGGCGATGCTGAACCAATCGGCGTTCGGCGATGCCGAACGCCGGCCGTTGTCCCGCCGTTCAACGGGTGGATAGGTTCGCAAGAGAGTAAATATGTGTTCGGCAGCAAAAGGCTCCATCTGGGGCGACCAGCGCCCGATGTGCACTGCCGATGATCAGTGAGGATCCTCTATGAGCTTTCTGTCCACTGCCCTGAGTCCGGAAAATCGTGCCCGATCCCTGGATCAGCTGGCCGAGACCGAGTTCGACGTGTTGGTGATCGGCGGCGGGGTGGTGGGAGCAGGCGCCGCGCTCGACGCGGCCAGCCGAGGGCTCACGGTCGCGCTGGTCGAGGCGAGGGATCTGGCGTCCGGCACGTCCAGTCGTTCCTCGAAATTGGTGCACGGCGGGCTTCGTTACCTCAAACAACTCAATTTCTCGCTCGTCTTCGAGGCGCTCCGCGAACGCAAGCTGATCCTGGAGACCCTGTGCCCACATCTCGCCCGGCCGGTCAAGTTCATCTATCCGCTGGAGAAGGCGGGTTGGGACCGGGCCTACGTCGGCACCGGCGTCGGCGTCTATGACGTGCTCGGGGCCGGTCGGGGGGTACCGAGCCACCTGCGTCACCTGTCAAAAAAGAAGACGCTGCAGTCGTTCCGCGCCGGAAAGGTCGGCGGAATCAAGGGCGGCATCATGTTCTACGAGGGCCAACTGGACGACGCCCGGCACACCATGATGATCTCCCGCACGGCCGCGTCCTACGACGCCGTGGTGGTGACCAGCGCGCGGGTGACCGGATTCCTGCGTAGCGGTCAGCGGGTGATCGGCGCCACGGTCAAAGATCTGGAGTCCGGCCGCGAGATCGAGGTCAAGGCCAGGACCACGGTCAACGCCGCCGGCGTGTGGACCGACGAGATCCAGCAGATGATCGGCGGGCGGGGGCAGTTCCGCGTCACGGCCTCGAAAGGTGTGCACGTCATCATCCCGCGGGATCGCATCGATTCGGATACCGGCCTGATCACCGAGACCGAGAAGAGCCTGCTGTTCATCATCCCGTGCCCGTGGAGTGACGACTTCTGGGTCATCGGCACCACCGACACCCCCTGGACCCTGGACCTGGCCCACCCGGCGGCCAGTCGGTCGGACATCGACTACATCTTGGACCACGCCAACCGGCTGCTGGAAAAACCCTTGACCCGTGACGATGTCGTCGGGGTATACGCCGGTCTACGGCCGCTGCTCGCCGGAGAGGAGGACCAGACCAGCAAGCTCTCCCGTGAGCACGCCGTCGTCTCCCCCGTTCCGGGACTCGTCATCGTGGCCGGTGGTAAATACACCACCTATCGAGTGATGGCCGAGGACGCCGTCGACAAGGCGGTCGAGCAGCTACCGGGCAAGGTGGGCAAGTCCATCACCGACCGCGTCCCACTGATCGGCGCGGACGGGTACCAGGCCCTGGCCAACAACCAGGGCAAGCTGGCCGTGGAGGTCAACCTGGACGAGCCCAGGGTCAAGCACCTGCTCGGCCGCTACGGCAGTCTCATCCGCGAGATCGTCGCCCTGATCGGCGAGCGTCCAGAATTGGGCGATCCACTCGACAGCGCCCCGAAGTACCTGAAAGTCGAAGCAGTGTATGCGGTGTCGCACGAGGGCGCGCTCCATCTCGACGACATCCTGGCCCGCCGGACCCGCATCTCGGTGGACACCTGGGATCGAGGTGACGCTGCCGCCCAGGAGGTCGCCGATCTGGTGGCGCCGCTGCTCGGCTGGAACGAGGCGGCCGTGGCCAACGAGGTCGAGCACTACCGGTCCCGGGTGAAGGCCGAGATCGAGTCCCAGCGGATGCCCGACGACCGCACCGCCGACGCAGCTCGGATGGGCGCACCGGAGGTCAGAGTGGGAGCGGAGGGTGAATACGAGCGTGGTTCGGTGGAACCAGCCGCGCCGGGTCAGGGCAAAGTCGATCAAGGTCTGTAGCCGGATGCGCCCTCCGGAGTGGACGCCGACAGCGATCGGATGTCGCAGCGGGCGCGCCCCACCGGACAGTGCCCCTGCTCGTCCCAGCGTCAGTCCTGTGTGCGCAACGCCTCGTTGCGCTCGAATTCTGCAGCACTTCCTCCGGCAACGACGCCGGACCGGTCCAATGGAGGGCTTAGTTGAGTACGGTCAGCTTGGGCACCATCTTCGTGTACGAGACCATGGGCACTGCACTACTTCTGCTTCTCGGTTGCGGCGTGGTCGCGACCGCCATCCTCAAGGGGAGCAAGGGTGAGAACGGCGGTTGGCTCCTCATCACCTTCGGTTGGGGGCTCGGCGTCTACGTCGGCGTCTACGTGGCCTTCCCGACCGGCGGCCAGCTCAATCCCGCGGTGACCCTGTCGCAATGGATGATGGGAAACATCTCCGCCAAACAGGCGCTGGTCTATTTCTGCGCCGAGATGCTCGGCGCCTTCATCGGCGCGGTGCTCTGCTGGGTGGCATTTCGCGAGCATTTCGACGCCGAGGAGGATCCGGGAAAGAAACTCGGCGTGTTTTCCACCGGCCCGGCCATTCGCACGCCACTCTGGAATGTCCTGACGGAGATCATCGCCACCTTCGTACTGATCTTCTGGGTCCTCATGGCAGGCGGCACCCCGACCGCCGTGGGTCCGCTCGGCGTGGCCCTGGTCGTCGTCGGGATCGGCGCCTCGCTCGGCGGCCCGACGGGGTACGCCATCAACCCTGCGCGTGATCTCGGTCCGCGCATCGCCCACTTCGTGCTGCCCATCAAGGGCAAGGGCTCGTCGGATTGGGGCTACGCCTGGATCCCCGTCGTGGCACCACTCGTCGGCGCGGTACTGGCCACCCTGCTGTTCAAGGCCACGGACGCGAGCGAGTTGATCAAGGCCGTCAAGCCGATTCTCACCAGGTCGAGTTGAGCCTGGGAAACGTTTTGCGCCAACACATCCACGCCAACGTCGCCAGTGATGAAAGGATTTGAGAGTCCAGATGAGTGAGCAGTTCGTAGCCGCGATCGATCAGGGCACCACGTCGTCCCGATGCATGATCTTCAACCACGAAGGTCGGGTGGTCGCCGTGGACCAGAAGGAGCATCAGCAGATCTTCCCGAAAGCCGGTTGGGTGGAACATGATCCGGTCGAGATCTGGGAGAACGTCCGGGCCGTCACGGCCGGCGCGTTGGCAAAGGCCGATCTGACCGCGGCCGACATCGTCGCGATCGGCATCACCAATCAGCGCGAGACCGCCATGGTGTGGGACAAGACCACCGGCAAGCCGGTCTACAACGCCATCGTCTGGCAGGACACCCGGACCGACGCGATCTGCCAGCAGCTGGGAGCCCTCGGCGGCGGCGCCGAGCGCTACAAGGACAAGGTCGGACTGCCGCTGGCCACCTATTTCTCCGGGCCGAAGGTGCGGTGGATTCTCGACAACGTCGAGGGCGCAAGGGAGAAGGCCGAGGCCGGCGACCTGTTGTTCGGGAACATGGATACCTGGGTGGTGTGGAACATGACCGGTGGCCTCGAGGGCGGTCTGCACATCACCGAGCCCACCAACGCCTCGCGCACCCTGTTGATGGATCTGGACACGCTGACGTGGGACCCGGCCATCGCGGCGGACATGAAGATTCCGATGTCCATGTTGCCCGAGATCAAGTCGTCGTCGCAGGTGTACGGCGAGGTTCGACCCCGGGGCGTGCTGGCCGGGGTGCCCATCGCCGGCATCCTCGGTGACCAGCAGGCTGCCACCTTCGGGCAGGCCTGCCTGTCCCCCGGTGAAGCCAAGAACACCTACGGCACCGGCAATTTCATGTTGATCAACACCGGCACCGAGAAGGTTCCGTCGAAGAACGGCCTGCTGACGACGGTCTGCTACAAGATCGGCGACCAGCCGACGGTCTACGCACTGGAGGGCTCGATCGCAGTCTCCGGCTCACTGGTGCAGTGGGTCAGGGACAACCTGGGCCTGATCTCCAACGCCGCCGAGATCGAGGACGTGGCCAAGACAGTCGACGACAATGGCGGCTGCTACTTCGTTCCCGCCTTCTCGGGTCTGTTCGCGCCCTACTGGCGCTCCGACGCCCGGGGCGCGATCGTCGGGCTGACCCGTTACGTGAACAAGGGTCACATCGCCCGAGCTGTCCTGGAGGCCACCGCCTTCCAGTCCAAGGAAGTACTGGATGCGATGAATGCGGACTCCGGCGTCGACCTGGTCGAACTCAAGGTCGACGGGGGCATGGTGCAGAACGAGACCCTGATGCAGTTCCAGGCCGACATTCTCGGGGTTCCGGTCGTCCGGCCGGTGGTCGCCGAGACCACGGCGCTCGGTGCCGCCTACGCCGCAGGATTGGCGGTCGGATTCTGGGCCACCGAGGAGGACATCCGCACCAACTGGGCCGAGGACAAGCGCTGGGAGCCCAACATGGAGGAAGGCGCCCGCGCGAAAGCCTATGCATCCTGGAAGAAGGCCGTCACCAAGACCTTCGACTGGGTCGACGAGGACTGATTCCGGGTAGAACTGGAGTGAAGCGGGCGGGGCATGCCGAGGGGCGCCCCGCCCGCTCTCGTCAGCCGAGGTCGCCGTCGTAGTGCATCAGGCGCCGGCCGATCTCGGTGATCGAGCCGGACAACGACGGGTACACACTGAGGGTGTAGGCGAGATCTTTTGCGGTCAAACCGTTCTGCACCGCCATGGCAATGGGCAGGATCAGCTCCGACGCCGCCGGGGCCACCACCACCCCGCCGATGACGATGCCGGTCGCAGGCCGGATCACCAGTTTGACGAAACCATCCTTCATGCCCTGCATCTTTGCTCGCGGATTGGTCGACAGCGGCATCGTCATGGTGCGGGCGGGCACCTTTCCGGCGTCCACTTCGGCCTGCGAGATTCCGACGGTGGCGATTTCCGGATGGGTGAAGACGTTGGCCGCGACCGTGCGCAGCCGGAGCGGCGGGACCCCTTCGCCCAGTACGTGCCACATCGCGATGCGGCCCTGCATCGCCGCGACCGAGGCCAGCATCAGTACCCCGGTGCAGTCGCCGGCCGCATAGATCCCGGCCACCGAGGTGCGGGAAACCCGGTCGACGGGGATGAACCCGCTGGCCGGCACGTCGATCCCAACCTTCTCCAGGCCGATGCCGGCTGTATTCGGCACCGATCCCACCGTCATCAGGGCGTGCGACCCGCGGATCTCGCTCCCATCGGTCAGCGTGACGATCACCTCGTCCCCGTCACGGGTGACGGAGGCGGCCCTCGACTGTTTGGCCAGCACGCCGCCGTGCGCGGTGAAGACCTCCTCGATCACGGCCGCCGCGTCGGCATCCTCGCTGGGTAGTACCCGGTCCCGACTGGACACCAGGGTGACCTTGACGCCCATCTCCACATAGGCAGAGGCGAATTCGGCGCCCGTGACTCCGGAGCCGATGACGATCAGGTGCTCGGGAAACTCGGTCAGCGCATAGACCTGGCGCCAGGTGAGAATCCTTTCGCCGTCAGGGATTGCGGTGTCCAGTACGCGCGGGGACGCGCCGGTGGCGATCAGCACCACGTCGGCCTCCAGGACCGATGCGGTGCCATCCTTCGCCGTCACCACCACGCGGTGTTCGGCCAGCCCGTGCGCAGAATCAGCTAGTTCTGCCCGGCCCTCGACGAGGGTGACCCCTTCCGAGATCAACTTCGCGCCGATGTCCGCGGATTGCGCGAGAGCCAGACCGGCCACCCGGCTGTGCACCGCCAGTACGTCGACGTCCACCTTCTGGGGCGGGACGTTGACCCCCAGTTCGCCCGCCTCGCGGACCGAGGTGCGGGCGCCGGCAGAGGCGATGAACGTCTTGCTGGGGACGCAGTCGTACAGGACGCATCCACCGCCGGCGCCGTCCGTCTCCACCAGGGTGACTTCGGCGCCGTACTGGGCTGCCACCAGGGCCGCTTCGTAGCCGGCCGGTCCCCCGCCCATGATCACAATCCTGGTCATCGGTCCCCACTTCTCGTCCGTCTCGAGTGCCTGCCCGACCGACCTACCGTATCGGCTCGCCCCGCTGACGCGCGCTCCACCGGCCTCTGCTTCGTCGCGCCCTGGCGTCAGCCGACACCGAAGGCCGCGGCCTAGCGGAACCTGCCCCGAGTGCCGGGGCTCCGGCGGTCCGGCCGGCCAGGGCGCGGATCTGGAAGGGCTGGACCCACTCGGGATCCGGAGGAATCGCTCCCAGTGGCAGGGCCGACCCCGAAGCCGAACCTGCGGTCGTCGCGGGGGTCGCCGGGCCGAACGGCCGCGGCTGAGTTTCAGTGCGGCTGCAGCCACCGGCACCGCCTACATCAGGGCACTCCCCGCCTCGACCCTGGTGATCGGCCAACACCCCCAGCGGACCCATCCCCGATAAGAGGTCCCGACACACCGGAGAAGACTGCCCACAGCACGGGCAGTACCGCCGGAACAGCTGCCGCGCAACAGGTACTGCCGGTGATCAACGGCCCGACCGGGCCCGGACCACCATCCCCGTCCTGGCCGCCGGGTTCGATCACACCGAACCCCACACCGAACTCGAAGTCCCCGACATCATCCCCCACCCCGGCAGCATCGACATCGTGCCCTACCGCATCAACCGCGCCGACACCCGTGAACACACCCTCCGCAGAATCCAACGGATCGCCATCAGTCGCGTCCGCATGCCCGAGCCCACCGGTGGCTGATGCAGCCCTGCGGGCCGGACGCCGACCCTGCTCGGTAGCAACCTCGTCGAAAATCATCCCCGCACGTCGGCATCACGCGAGCGCGTGCACGAGCCGTACTGGAATTGCTCGCTTCGTGCGCCCGATAGGCTGCCCATCATGGCTCTCTATGCGGCGTACGGGTCGAACATGGACCCGGCGCAGATGCTGCAGCGCTGCCCATCCTCACCGGTCGCGGGGACCGGCTGGCTGCCGGGCTGGCGGCTGACCTTCGGCGGCGAGGATCTGGGCTGGGAGGGTGCGCTGGCCACCGTGGTCGAGGAGCCTGGCTCGAGCGTCTTCGTCGTGCTCTACGACATGGCGTCGTCCGACGAACGCACGCTGGACTCCTGGGAGGGCGCAGATCTCGGGCTGTACACCAAGATCCGCCTCAGGGTGCACACCTTGGAAGGCGACAAACTCGCCTGGCTGTACGCCCTGCAGGCCTTCGAGGGCGGCATCCCGTCGGCTCGCTATCTCGGCGTCATCGCGGACGCAGCCGAAGCCGCGGACGCTCCCACCGAATACGTCCTCGAGCTCCGACATCGCCCCTGCCGATCGATCGGCAGCTGAGACACCGCAGAAGGATCGCGTCGAGCCCCTCCGCGGGCGAGATGGCTCAGCAGGGCCGCGCCAGCAGCGCGCGGGTTCTACGGTTTTGGTGCGGCCAGGGCCTCGAGGGCCGTATTGACCAGCAACCGCACCGCCAACGCGAGCGCACGTTCATCGGCCCAGAAACCCGGCGAGTGCAGGTCGACCTGCTTGCCGACTCCGTCCCACACGCCGATCCGGGCCAACGCACCGGGTGCATGGTCCAGGAAGATTGCGAAATCCTCTGCGCCCGTTGACTGTTCCGCCACCGCAGCGGCATCGGGTCCGCCCGCGGCCAACGTGGCGATGCGCAAGATATCGGTGCAGCGAGCGTCGTTGTCGACCGGCGGTACGCCTCGCAGGTAGTTCAGGGTAAAACCCACTCCGGTCGGCGCCAGCAACCCCGTGATCAGCTCCGCGACCAGCGGTTCGGCGAGATCCCAGCCGGCCCGGTCCATCAGGCGCAGGGTGCCCAGCAGGACCCCCGCTTCCGGGATGGCGTTGGCGGCCACGCCGGAGTGCACGTTGCCCCAGACCAGAACCGGAACCGAGCGCGGGTTCATCCGACGCGTGAGCAACCCCGGCAGCCCCGTGATCACCAGACCGAGCGCGTAGATCAGATCGCCTGTGAGGTGCGGCCGAGCGGTGTGCCCACCTGGCCCGGTGAGATGCAACTCGATGACATCACTGGTGGACGTGATCGGCCCGACCCGCAGCCCGACCTTGCCGACCTGCAGCCGCGGGTCGCAGTGGATGGCGAAGATCCGTTCGACACCATGCATCAGGCCGGCGTCGACGATGTCGTGCGACCCACCCGGCATGACCTCCTCAGCAGGCTGGAACAGCAGGCGCACCCGTCCGCCGAAACCGTCCGAGCGGGCGAGCGCCTGAGCCGCACCGATCAATGCCGCCGTGTGGATGTCATGACCACAGGCGTGACACACACCTGGGACCGTCGAGGCGAATGGCAGCCCGGAGGCCTCCCGCAGCGGCAGCGCATCGATGTCGGCGCGCAACGCGATCATCCGGTCGCCGCTTCCGATATCGGCGACCACGCCGGTTCCGGTCGGCAGCAGCGTGCCCTTGATCCCGGCCTGCGCGAGCGACCGCAGGATCAAGGCCGACGTCGCGGACTCGGTACGGGACAGCTCCGGGTGGGCGTGCACATCGCGTCGCATGGCCAGCAGGGCCGGCAACTCGATCGTCAGGTAGTCGTCGAGCCATTGCGGTCCACGACCCGACCCGAGGTCCATCGGGGCCTGGAGCGTCGTCTTCGCGGGTGAAGTCATGTGTTCGTGGTCACCGATCTGATCAGTCTGTCACCGTCTTCGTTGCCGGCTCTGGAGCACTCGAGGGAAGCCGACCACGTGCTCGAGCCGGTCCGTCCCGCGGGTCACGTTACCCGTGTGGTTGGCTGTGACCTGCGCCGCAAGCATGGCGACGACGACGCACCCGGCTCGGACAACGAGCCAACGGCCGACCGGGCCGAGGCTGACAGGGCGGACACCGCAGCGGTGTCCGCGAACGGAACTGGTGGAGGAACCATGGGCGACGACATCTCCAGCGGCTCATTTACCCGTGAACAGCGGCAGCGGTACCGGGAGAAGGTCCGCCGGTGTCTCGACGTCTTCGAGAAGATGCTGGCCGAACATGTTTTCGACTTCGATCGCCCGCTCACCGGCCTGGAGATCGAGCTGAACCTGGTCGACCAGGACTGGCAGCCGGACATGGCCAACGCGAGGGTGCTGGAGGCGATCGCCGACCCGGCCTTTCAGACCGAACTCGGCCAGTACAACATCGAGCTCAACGTTCCGCCGGGCCCGCTGACCGGCGATTCGCTGTTGGACCTGGAGAAGATGCTCCGCGATTCGATGAACCACGCCGAATCGAGGGCCAACGAGTCCGGCTCGGAGATCATCTCGATAGGAATCCTGCCCACCCTCCGGCCCGAGCACTTCCACGACGATTGGATGAGCGCGAATCCTCGATATGCCGCGCTCAGTGAAGCCATCTTCGCGCACCGTCGGGAAGATCTGGAGTTGGACATCACCGGCGTCGAGAGTTTGAAGATGTTTGCCGACACCATTGCCCCGGAATCGGCATGCACTTCTGTCCAATTACACCTACAGGTCTCTCCGGCCGACTTCGCCGCCACCTGGAACGCCGCCCAGGCATTGGCCGGGCCGCAGTTGGCCCTGGGGGCCAATTCACCATTTCTCTTCGGGAAGCGACTCTGGGCAGAGACCAGAACCGAATTGTTCCTGCAGGCGACGGACACCAGGTCACCGGAATTGCGCAACCAAGGTGTTCGACCACCTGTGTTCTTCGGAGAACGGTGGATCACCTCGATCTTCGACCTGTTCGAGGAGAACGTCCGCTACTTCCCGGCCCTCCTTCCGGAGACCACGGACGAGGATCCGGAGGCGGTGCTGGCCGCTGGCAAAGCGCCCCGCCTGCAGGAACTTCGACTGCACAACGGCACCGTGTACCGATGGAACCGCCCGGTGTACGACGTCGTCGACGGAATTCCTCACCTGCGGGTCGAAAATCGGGTGCTGCCCGCAGGTCCCACCGTCGTCGACGTCCTGGCCAATGCCGCGTTCTACTACGGGGCCGTGAAAATGCTCTCCAGCGAAGACCGTCCGGTCTGGACCAAGATGTCATTCGACGCGGCCGAGGCGAATTTCGACGCCGGCGCCCGATACGGTGCGGATGCCGTTTTCTACTGGCCCGGATTCGGCGAGGTCACCTGGGACGAGTTGCTGTTGCGGCACCTACTTCCACTCGCTGACGAAGGGCTCGATCGCTGGGGGGTTTCGGCCGCGAGTCGCGACCGATATCTCGGAATTGTCGAAGACCGCTGCAAGCTGCGCCGCAACGGCGCCTGGTGGCAGAGCCAGACGGTGCAACGCCTGGAAGACAAAGGCATGAGTCGCGATACCGCACTGACCGAAATGCTGCGTCTCTATTCGCAGGGCATGCATTCCAATGAACCGGTGCACACCTGGGACCTGCCGTAGCGACCGAAATGAACCGAGACGACCAGCACAGGGTGGCCGACACCATAGATCTGGCCGCCGTCGTGGCCGCCTGCGCACGGTTCGAAGTCGCACAGGGTCGGCGACCGCGGATCCTGATCGCTACCTTCGCTGATCAGCGTGCCGTCGCGACGGCACCGGGCACTACGCCGCTTCCGGACGTCCCAGGCACTGACGACGCCCGAGAGGCCGCCGTCGCCTTCGCCCGGATGGGATTCGATGCCGACGTCGGCCCCGCAGCTGCGACGGCCGAAAGGGTTGCGGCTCAGGCGATCGACGCGGACGTCCATGCGATCTGGTTGCGGCGGGAGCACGCTGCCCCGGCGAGCGACCACCTACGGGACGCGTTGGCGGCCGCCGGCCGGCCGGACATCGTGCTCTGGCCGACCGGACCCGGAGATCTCGCCGAGCCGGCAAAGGTACTCGGCCTGTTGGCACACTTGGCCGCTGTCCGATGACTGCGCCGACCTGGTCCCAGACATCGGCTCTGGCCGCGGCCATCGTCAGCGGGAGTGGCACGGGCATCGCGCGAACCGCATTCTCCAGGGCGATCACATTGATGGAATCCACGCGACCCGACCACCGCGCCGCCGCCCGCGACCTGTACGGATTGCTCGCGCCACACGCGGGCGGAGCAGTCCGGGTCGGCATCTCCGGCGCGCCGGGGGCGGGCAAATCGACGTTGATCGAGTCGCTGGGCGGCACCCTGACGAGTAGCGGCCACCGGGTAGGGGTGCTGGCGGTGGATCCGTCGAGCTCGCGGACGGGCGGATCGGTCCTGGGCGACAAGACCCGCATGCCGCAGCTCTCGGCGGACCCACAGGCCTACATCCGGCCGTCCCCCAACGCCGGCACCCTCGGTGGAGTGGCCAGAGCCACCGCCCAGGCGATCACCGTGTTGGAGGCAGCCGGATTCGACGTGGTGATCGTCGAGACCGTCGGGGTCGGTCAGTCCGAGACCACCGTCGCGGCCATGGTCGACACATTTCTGCTGCTCACCCTGAGCCGAACCGGCGACCAGCTGCAGGGCATCAAGAAGGGCGTCGTCGAACTGGCCGACGTCATCGCCGTCAACAAGGCCGACAGCGAACACGTGCTGGAGGCCGCGACCACGGCGCGCGAACTGACGGGGGCGATCAGATTGGTCCGGGGCCACGACCGCTGGGTGCCGCCTGTGCTGACCTGTTCCGGCATGACCGGCGACGGGTTGGCCGAGCTGTGGTCCGCGGTGCTGAGGCATCGGGATGACCTGGGCGGGGCCGGGCTGGTGGCCAAGAGGTCGGCGCAGCAGGTCGAGCTGACCTGGGCGCTCGTCCGGGACGAGCTGGACCAGCGGCTCGGACACTCGAGAGCTGTCGCGGACATCCGCGACCAGGTGACCGGAGCGGTCGCCGACGGTCGACTCTCGGCCCCGGCCGCCGCCGATCAACTGCTGGCCGCCTTCGACCAGGACCGGCCGGGCGACGCTCGCTGAGCCCGGCAGGATCCGGCCGGAGCCCAGCGGACACCTGCGCCAGATTCGGTCAGGCCTCGTCGTCGCGCTGGCTCCGGCGGTATCTGGCGCGTTGTTCCTCGGCTCGGTCCCGACACTGCTCGAGGAAGTCTGCGTCGTCCACACTCGACCATCCGAGTGCGTCGCGCGGTGCCTGGCTCGGGCCCTTGTCCGCGTCCGCGGACATGACCACGGCCACTGTCCGTCGGGGCCGACCGGCCAGCAACCACACGGCGGAGCCGAGCCAGGAGAGCAGGACGACGATGGCCAGCCAGGCGAGCTTGGGCAGCCCCCGGCAGCGGTCGGCCGGGGTGAACAGCACATCGACCACGCAGAAGACCCACAAGCCGAACAGCGCCAGCGCAAGGACTCCGTCCATGTGCAGCAATCCCTCCCTGGCCCCGTAGTCCACAGTGCACTGACGTGCCGATGGCGCGGTCGTGCTGACGGCGCGGTCATCAGAACGTGCGCCGTACCGACCCCATCATCCCAGATGCAGAGCTGGCTGTCTTGGGTGTTCGGGCAACGCGCCCCCGCCCGATCGGCATGAGGCCCAGGCACCCGGATGAGCCGCACGCACCCGGATGACGGTCGACGACCAGACGACTGGGTGCGAGGTCGTACCGGTGGACACCAGGGGGTCAGGGCTGAAAGCGATAGCCCACGCCGGGTTCGGTGATGAGGTAGCGCGGCTTCGCCGGGTCCGGTTCGAGTTTCCGGCGCAACTGGGCCATGTAGACCCGCAGGTAGTGGGTCTCGGTCTCGTAGGCGGGTCCCCAGACGTCCACCAACAACTGCCTGCCCGGCACCAGCTTTCCGGAGTGCCGCACCAGTACCTCCAGCATCGACCACTCCGTCGGGGTGAGCCGCACCGGTTCGCCGTTGCGCAGTACCCGGTGGTCGTCGAGATCGACGGTGAAGTCCGGCGTTACCACCGGCTCGAGAACTTCGCCGGTCGCAGGAGTTCCCCGGCGCACGGCGGCCCGGACGCGAGCCAGCAGCTCGGCCATACCGAAAGGCTTGGTGACGTAGTCGTCCGCGCCCGCGTCCAGAGCCTCGACCTTCTCTGCCGAGGTGGAGCGAGCGGAGAGCACGATGACCGGAATGGCCGACCAGCCGCGAATCCCCTGCAGGACTTCGACTCCGTCGATATCGGGGAGGCCGAGATCCAGGATCACGACAGCCGGATGCAGGTGCGCCACCCGATCGAGGGCTGACCTCCCGTCGTGGACCACCGTCACGTCGTACCCATGGGCGCGAAGATTGATCCCCAGGGCGCGGGCCAGGGCGTGGTCGTCGTCCACCACCAGCACCCGGTTCACCACGCTGCCCCCTGGTCCGCGTCCGACCCGTCGGCGATGGGCACGGTGATGACCATCGTCAGCCCGCCGCCGGGAGTGTCGTCGACCTCGATCGTCGCATCCAGCGCCTCGGCAAGTCCGCGCGCCACGGCGAGACCCAGGCCGATTCCGGATCCCGCCGGTGCGTCGCCGAGTCGCTGGAACGGGGCGAACATCGTCTCCCGATCGGCCTGCGCCACCCCTGGTCCGTGGTCGACCACCCTGATCTGCATCAGTCGGCCGGGGATCTCGCCGGCGAGAATGCGGACCGGGGTACCCGCGGGCGAATGACCGATGGCGTTGGACGCGATGTTGGCGACGACCCGCTCCAGGAGCCCTCGGTCGGTGTCCACCAGCGGCAGGTCCTCGGCGATGTCCACCTCGACCCGCGAAGCCGGAAGCCCGATCAGAGCGCGATAGACGACTTCGTCGAGCGACACCGGGTGACGAACGGGGGCCAACACGCCGGTCTGCAGTCGACTCAGATCGAGCAGGTTGGACAGCAGTCCGTCCAGTTGGTCGGCAGCGGCGTCGGTAGCGGTGAGGAAC
This sequence comes from Nakamurella sp., assembly GCA_965277305.1. Lineage (GTDB taxonomy): Bacteria > Actinomycetota > Actinomycetes > Mycobacteriales > Nakamurellaceae > Nakamurella. Next base: position 134,562 of record CBDICH010000005.1, read on the forward strand.
GTGGCGCGGTCCTGGTCCGACCAGGGGATCGACTCGTCGAGCAGGCTCGACACCGAAGCCTTGATGGTGGCCAAAGGAGTCCGCAGGTCGTGCGAAACGGCTGCCAGGATGGCGGTTCTCACCACGTCGGTCTGCCGCAGGCGTTCGGTCTGCGCCGCCTGGGTCGCGAGTTTGTTCCGTTCCAGCGCCAGCACCAGTTGCGCGGCAACCACTTCGGCCAACTGCTGATCCGCCGCGACCAGGGGGTGCCCGAACAACGCCAGGACCCATTCGTCGTCAGCTCCGGTTGTGACGGTGACGTCGGCGGCTGCCAGCGGATCGACGCCCCCCACCAGCGGGTCACCCACGGCGGCAACCACTGTGCGCGCGCCGGGACCGGCTTCACCACCGTTCAGCAGCAGCGCGCTGTTCATCGAGAAACCGATCCGTGCCTGGTCGAGAACGGCCAACAGCGGGTTGCCGGGCAGCGCCATGGTGTTGGCCACCGAGGCCAACAACTGAGCTTCCGCCTTCCCCCGGGAGGCCTGCTCGGCAGCGGTTCTGGAGCGATCGACGATCGTCGCCACGGTGACACCCACGATCACGAACACGAGCAGTGCGAACACATTCTGCGGCTCGGCGATGGTCAGCGACCCGTACGGCGGAGTGAACAGCAGATTGGCCAACAGGCCGGCGATGACGGCAGTGACCGCCGCGGGCAGCACACCCCCGATCAGCGCCGCGGCCTGGACGCCCAGCAGGAACACCAACAGCACGGTGGGCAGGCCGAGACCGGACCTCACCAGCAACATCAGGGCCGCCAGCACCAGCGGAACGACGACCGCGGCGGCCCAGGCCAACGTCGTGCGGCCCCTGCGGCCCGACCGGGCCCCCTGCACCGGACCGACCCGCCGTGTGCGCGGTGCGCTCTGGTGGGTCACCACATGCACATCGATGTCACCCGAGCCGCGCACGATGGCCATCGACGTGCTGGGCCGCACCAGCTGGGTGAACCGGCCGTGCCGGGACGCACCCACCACGATCTGGGTTCCGTTCACCCCGCGGGTGAAGTCCAGCACCGCGGCGGCGATGTCGTCACCCACGATCAGATGAAAGCTGCCACCGAGGCTTTCGGCCAACAGCCGCTGCCGCTCGATCTCCCCGGACGGGGCGCCGATCGCGCCGTCCGACCGGACGATGTGAACGGCGACGAGATCTCGTCCGGTCACCCGGCCGGCGATCCTGGCCCCGCGCCGCAACAACAGCGGACCCTCCGGACCGCCGGTCAGCGCGACCACGATCCGTTCCCGGGCCGCCCACGTGCCGGTGATGCCGTGTTCCCGGCGGTACCGCTCGAGGCCCTCGTCGACCCGGTCCGCCACCCAGAGCAGGGCCAACTCCCGCAGGGCGGTCAGGTTGCCCTCGCGGAAATAGTTGCCCAGCGCGATGTCGATCGTCCCGGCCGGGTAGATGTGCCCGTGCGCCATCCTCCGACGGAGGGCCTGCGGTGTCATGTCGATCAGTTCGACCTGATCGGCGGCCCGCACCACCTCGTCGGGCACGGTCTCGGCCTGCACGACGCCGGTGATGCCGGCGACCACGTCATTCAGCGATTCCAGATGCTGGACGTTCACCGTGGTCACCACGTCGATCCCGGCGGCCAGCAGCTCCTGCACGTCCTGCCAACGTTTGGCGTGCGGTGAACCCGGCGCGTTGGTGTGGGCCAGTTCGTCGACCAGGACCACGCTCGGCTCGCGCGCCAGCACGGCGGCCAGATCCATCTCCGACAGGCTGATACCACGATGTTCGACATGGCGGCGGCCGATCATGGGAAGGCCACCGACGCTCTCCTTGGTGAAGGCGCGGCCGTGGTCCTCGACGATGCCGACCACCACGTCCGTGCCGCGTTCGAAGCGGCGGCGACCCTCGCTCAACATGGCGACCGTCTTGCCGACACCCGGAGCGGCGCCCAGGTAGACGCGCAGTCGACCCCGGGCAGGACGCTTGCCCTGCTCGGTCGAGATGGTCATGGCCCTGATTCCATCAGATCGCGGGCGTGCCCGGGGACGCCAGACCGGCGCGGGTGCAGAGGAGGGCCGGTGCCTGGGACAATCGCTCCATGTCCTCACCCTCGACCGACGCCGGTCGGTTGCTGGGCGGCCGCTACCGGTTGGAGCGGATCGTCGGCAGGGGCGCGATGGGACGGGTCTGGGCCGCGCACGACGAAGTACTGAACCGGCCCGTCGCCATCAAGGAGGTGGACTTCCCGCCGGGCATGCCCGCCTCGGAGGTCGATCAACTGGCCCAGCGGACGATGCGGGAGGCCAGGGCCGTCGCCTCGGTCTCCGATCCGCACGTGGTGACCATCTACGACCTGCTGAGCCTGCCGCACGGCCCGGCGATCGTGATGGAACTGCTGACCGCACGATCACTGGCCGAGGTGCTGGCTGTCGACGGACCGATGACCGACTCCGATGCCGCCACCGTCGGGCTGTCCGTGGCATCAGGTCTGCTGGCCGCCCACTCGGCCGGCATCACCCATCGCGACGTCAAACCCGGCAACGTCCTGGTCTGTGCCGACGGCCGCATCAAGCTGACGGACTTCGGCATCGCCCGCAGCACCGGCGAACAGTCGATCACCGCCACCGGTTTGCTGCTGGGCTCGCCGGCCTACATCTCGCCCGAGGTCGCATCCGGCCGCCCGGCGAACGCACAGTCCGACGCCTGGGGACTGGGCGCCATGTTGTACGCCTGCGTCCAGGGCGTGCCCCCCTTCGACCGCGGCACTCCATTGGCCACTCTCACCTCGGTGGTCCAGGACGATGTCCCGCCGCACCCGGATTCCGGACAGCTGGGCGGCGTGATCCGCGGATTGCTGGTCAAGGACCCGGCCGTGCGGATGTCCGTCGGGACGGCACACCAGGCGATGCTGCGGGTCGCGGCCGACTCGGGACGGCTGGTGACGCATGCCTGGACGCCGCAGTCCGCCCGCCCGGCGCCGACGGCACCTCGGCCCGCACTACCCCAGCCGCCGCCCGTCATCTACCCCGGACGGCTTGCGCCACAGCCGAATCGGCTGCCGCCGCCACCGTGGGCCACATCCGCGGCGGCTCCCTTGGCCGCTCCCCTGCCCCCGCCCCCGTGGGCGCAGACCAGTTCTGCCTCGCTCAAGCCGATACCCGTCGTCGCTCCGGTGCGAACCCCGGGACGGAAGGCTGCCCTCGCGGCGTTGGCACTCCTCGTCGCTCTGGTGGCCGCCATCGCCGGCTATTTCGGCGTCCGCACCATCGCGCATCTGGAGAACGGCCTGCCGATCGCCACGGCGTTCGCCGATCAACTGGGCAGATAGCTGCCCGGAGGCACGTTGACTAAGCTCCGCGGCATGTCACCGGACGCATCGACCGATACCCGCGCCAACGCCGAGGAAGCGGCGGTCGCACTGGCCCGCGCGACCGGAGTGCTGCACCATGACGTGGCGCTGGTGATGGGATCTGGCTGGGCCCCGGCGGCCGACGCGCTGGGCCAGGCCACCGCCGAGGTGCCGATGGGTGATCTGCCCGGATTTCTGGCTCCGGTCGTGCCAGGGCACGGCGGTACCATCCGATCGATCCCGATCGGCGACAAGCGGGCACTGGTCTTTCTCGGGCGCACTCATCTCTACGAGGGCAAGGGCGTGGCCGCCCTGGCCCACGGGGTCCGCACGGCGGCAGCGGCCGGTGCCACGCTGATCGTGCTGACGAACGCGGCCGGTGGCCTCCGGAACGGCATGTCGCCCGGGCAGCCGGTGGTGATCGCCGACCACCTGAATCTGACCGGGGTCTCACCGATCGCCGGGGCCAACTTCGTCGATCTGACCGATCTCTACTCTCCCCGGCTTCGTGCACTGGCCGCCCAGATCGATCCGAGCCTGGAGGAAGGGGTCTACGCACAGCTGCCCGGACCACACTTCGAGACTCCGGCCGAGATCCGGATGCTGAGAACGATGGGTGCGGACCTGGTCGGAATGTCCACGGTGCTCGAGGCGATCGCCGCCCGGGAAGCGGGCATCGAGGTCTTCGGACTCTCCCTGGTCACCAACCTGGCCGCCGGCATGACGGGCGAGCCCCTCGACCACGCCGAGGTGCTCGCCGAGGGGCGGGCTGCTGCCGGGCGCATGGGTCGCCTGCTGGCCGAGGTCGTCGCACAAGCATGAGTGGGCATCGCAGCGAGGCACGAGCGCGGAGCGCAGCGAGGCACGAGCGCTTGCGCGAGGAGCCGAAGACCATGATCGCGGGTGAACAGTTGTCGGCGTCGCTTCAGGAGGCTTCGGCGCGGTGGATAGCCAACGATCCTTCGCCCGACGACCGGGCGGAGCTGCAGCAGGTCCTGGCCGATGCGGTCGCAGGCTCGGTGACCGCCATCACCGAACTGGCCGACCGGATGAGCGCTCCGTTGACGTTCGGAACCGCCGGGCTGCGGGGACCGCTCAGGGCCGGACCAGCCGGCATGAATCTCGCCGTGGTGCGACGCGCCGCCGCCGGCATCGGCGCCTATCTGCTCGCACAGGGCGGTGCGGGCGGAACCGTCGTGGTGGGATTCGACGCTCGTCACCGCTCCGCTGAGTTCGCCCAGGATGCTGCGAGAGTCCTTGCTGCACTGGGCTTCCACGTCCTCCTGGCGCCCTCGGCGCTGCCCACGCCGATCACCGCCTTCGCCGTGCGGGATCTTGGTGCCGTGGCCGGATTGCAGGTCACTGCCTCGCACAACCCGCCTGACGACAACGGGCTGAAGGTCTATCTGCAGGGCGGAAGCCAACTGGTCAGTCCGGCCGATGCGGCCATGGAAGCGGACATTTCTGCCGCCGGACCGGCTGTCCGGATAGACAGTTCGGGCACCCCACTGGCCTGGCCGGAAGATCTCGTCGATCGGTATCTGGCCCGAGCGGCGGGGGTAGCCCGTGGCACGGCCCGCAATCTGCGTGTCGCCGCAACTCCGCTGCACGGTGTCGGGGGTGAAACCCTCGTGAAAGCCTTGCATCTCGCCGGGTTTTTCGACGTACACGTGGTCCAGGACCAGGCGCTGCCGGATGCGGACTTTCCGACCGTGACCTTTCCGAACCCGGAAGAGCGTGGAGCGACGGACCATCTGCTGGCGCTCGCCGCTGCGGTCGGCGCCGATCTGGCCATCGCCAACGATCCGGACGCAGACCGTTGCAGCATCGGCGTTCCCGGCCCCGACGGCCGGTGGCGAATGCTCACCGGCGACGAAGCGGGTTCGCTGCTCGGTGACGAGCTGTTGGCCCGATTGGATCCGGCTGCAAAGCCGGATCCGTTGGTAGCCACCACGATCGTCTCGTCGCAATTGCTCGGACGCATTGCGGCCTTCCGCGGCGTTCGGTACGACGAGACGCTGACCGGATTCAAATGGATCGTCCGGGCCGGTGACGGAAACGGGACCGGCCTGGTCTTCGGTTACGAGGAGGCACTCGGCCTGGCGGTCGATCCGGATGCCGTGCGCGACAAGGACGGGATCTCGGCCGCGGTCCTGGCGTGCGACATCGCCGCTACCCTCAAAGCCGCCGGTCGCACCATCGACGATGCGCTCGACGACCTGGCCCGGACGCACGGATTGCACACCACCGGCGCTGTTTCCCTTCGGGTGAAAGATGTTTCCCGGATCGCCGACTGGATGGGCCGGCTCAGGGCCGACCTGCCCACCACCCTGGTCGGCCAAGAGGTGGTCACCGCGGAGGATCTGCTGCCATCGACCGACGGCGTGCGACTGGCCACCGATCGCATCAGGGTGGTCGTACGGCCCTCTGGCACCGAACCGAAGCTGAAGTGCTATCTGGAGATCGTCACACCGGTGCCGGCCGGCACCGTGGACCTGACGTCGCTGCACGCAGCGGCGGCCACCGAGATGGCCCGGCTGCGCGAGGAAGTCTCCGTCCTGATCCAGTCCTGATCCAGTCCTGATCCAGGCCTGATCCAGTCCTGATCCAGGCCTGATCCAGCCGTGTCGAGGGGTGATCCGATGTCCCGCAGGAGCCGCTGAACTGGTTCGTCCACCGCCTGTCAGCCTACGATCGTGGCGATGAGCGCCCAACACGGAGGTCACGCCGGGCCGACCCCAGGTCGCCGCGCCCGTGGCACACGAGACGGCTCGGCACCGAATACTGCGGCGCGACCCGACCGAACTGATCAGTGGTCAACCCTCGTCAGAGTCCGCCAGGGAGAATAATGTCGCTCGACAATGTCGTCCTACCGATCGAAATTCTGACCTACAGCCATGAAGAGGGCACGGTCAACGGCCACGTCGTGACTCGCGGCGCGTACACCACCATCCACGAAGCCTGCATCGCCCTGACGGTGCCGTACGCCCAGCAGGTTGGCGTCCCGGTCCTCACCCACGCGGTCGACACGATCGGTCCACCCGCCGAATACTGGCTCCACGTGCATCCCAACGGGCGGGCGACGCCGGCGGACCCTGATGAGGGCCGGACGAACGCGGCAGGGCCGATCACCACGGCAGGGCCGATCGACGCGGCGGCACCCGATGGACCGAGCCCGGAGCCGCAGCTCCCGGACCAGGCGGCTCCGGGTTCCGGCCACTCGTTGCTCGTCGCGCCCAGCCCGTCACCCGGCACATTGCCCAGCACAGTGACCGGGCCAGAGCCGACCGCAGAGCCGGCGCCCCGAATGATCGACCAACAGGAGCCCCCCGCAGCCGCCCGCTCGGGTCGTCGTCATGCCGCGGAGGGCCCGGCTCCCCGCAGGAGTCCGACGCTGATCACCGGCCCACCACCGACGGGAATGCCGCGTGCGGGCACGTCGAAAGCGGCGGATCCCGAACCGGAACCATTCGTTCCGGCCTCCTCGTGGGTGCCACCGACCCTCGACGACCTGCTGGCCACCCGCCCACCACCGCCGGCCGGGCCGGCCCAGCTGGGCTGGCGGGCCGGCCTGCGGAAGGCCACCGGCGGTGCGATCACGCTGGGCCCCAGCACCGCCGAGATCACGCACCGGCAGGCGATCGCCGCCGTGCAACGGAGCCTGTCCGGCCCGAAGACCGTGGTGGTGATCAACCCCAAGGGCGGGGCCAACAAGACGACGGCCACCCTCCTGCTGGCGGCGACCTTCGGCATCCATCGGGGCGGTTACACGCTCGCCTGGGACAACAACGAGACCCGGGGGACGATGGGCTGGCGGGCGAACCAGGGCCGGCACACCAACACCGCGGTCGACCTGCTGCGCGAGCTCGATCGATTCGAGGATGCGCGATCGGCCCGCGTCGGTGATCTGGACAATTTCGTCCGCAGCCAGGGGAGCGCCCAATTCGACGTGCTGGCCAGCGACGAGGATGCCGCCTCCGCGGCATCGATCGACGCGGAGGCGTTCAACGCCTTGCACCAGAGCCTTTCTCGCTTCTACCGAATGATCGTGGTGGACACCGGCAACAACATGCGTGCCTCCAACTGGGACGCCGCGGTCAATGCCGCCGACCAGATCGTCATCGTATCGACGATCAGGGAGGACACCGCCCAGTCGGCCGCCTGGGTGGCCGACGGGCTGCACGAGAAGGGCTTTTCCGACAAGGTCGCCAATGCCGTGACGATCCTGGCCGCCCCGAGCCTGCGGCCCGATCCCGCGCTGACCTCCCGGCTCGAGGATCACTTCGGCCTGCTCACCCGGGCGGTCGTCCAGGTGCCCTTCGACCCGGCCCTGGTCTCCGGCGGCCCGATCAGGGTCGAGGCCCTCTCCACGGCATCTCGGGAAGCCTGGCTGGAGGCGACGGCGCAGGTCGCCGACGGGTTGTGAAGGCCCGAGGCGAATCGGAGCCTCAGACGGCGCCGAACTGGCGGTCTCCGGCGTCGCCGAGCCCGGGAACGATGTAGCCGGAGTCGTTGAGCCGCTCGTCGACGGAGGCGGTCACCACCCGGACCCCGAGTTCGGCTGCAGCCAGGGTGAACAAGCCTTCAGGTGCGGCGAGTGCGCAGATCGCTGTCACGTCCGTTGCCCCCCGGGCCTGCAGCAACTCGATGGTGTGCACCATCGAGCCGCCCGTGGCCAGCATCGGGTCGAGCACGTAGACCGGCCTCCCCGCCAGTGACTCGGGCAGCGACACCATGTAGGGCGTGGGCAGCAGGGTCTGCTCGTCACGGGCCAGCCCGACGAAGCCCATCTGCGCCTCGGGGATCAGGGCGTGCGCCTGGTCGGCCATTCCCAGCCCGGCCCGGAGCACCGGCACGAGCAGCGGCGGGTTCGACAACCGCACCGCGGAGGTGCGCGCCACCGGTGTGTGGATGGGCAGCTTCTCGGTGGTCAGCGTGCGACTCGCCTCGTAGATCAACATCAGGGTCAGCTCGCGCAGAGCGGCGCGAAACGTGGCGTTGTCCGTCCTGGCGTCGCGCATGGTGGACAGGCGGGAGGCGGCCAGTGGATGATCCACCACCACGACATCGAGGCCTGCCGGAATCTCGTGGGGTTGTGGCATGGCGCTGCACTCACCTTCTGCTGGCGGTTCACGGGCTCGCCGGACGGCTCCCGCAGAACGGTAGCGGGTCGGAGCCGGGCGCATAGGATCGGTGAGATGAGTACCGCTCCCCCGCTCGTACCGTTGTCGGTTTCGGCCGGCCCCGTCGGGCTCGCCGACGTCACCGCAGATGAGTCGTCGATCCGGCGCTTTCTGCACGGACTGCCCGGCGTCGATCCGGTCGGTGTCGAATCCCGCGCTGCGGCGCTGGCCACCCGATCCATCAAGGCCACGGCCAAGTTGCGGGCCATCGACCTGGCCATCTCGATGGTCGACCTGACCACGTTGGAGGGCTCCGACACTCCGGGCAAAGTCCGTTCGCTGGCCGCCAAGGCCCGCCGTCCGGATCCCGAACATCCCGAAATCCCCTCGGTGGCAGCCGTTTGCGTCTACCCGGACATGGTCGGGATCGCCGCCGCCGAGTTGATCGGAACCGGGGTGGGGGCGGCCTCGGTGGCCACCGCCTTCCCGTCCGGGCGCTCGTCGCTGGCCGTGAAGCTGGCAGACACCGGACTGGCCATCGATTCCGGCGCGACCGAGGTCGACATGGTGATCGACCGCGGTGCCTTCCTGGCGGGTAACTACGGCAAGGTCTTCGACGAGATCGTGGCCATCAAGGCGGCCTGCGGTGACACCCGGCTCAAGGTCATCCTGGAGACCGGGGAGCTGGCCACCTACGACAACGTCCGCCGCGCGTCGTGGTTGGCGCTGCTGGCGGGCGGTGACTTCATCAAGACCTCGACCGGCAAGATCGCCCCTGCGGCGACATTGCCGGTGATCCACGTGATGCTGCAGGCGGTGCACGACTGGCACCGCCTCACCGGCGAGCGCCGGGCGGTCAAGCCGGCCGGCGGCATCCGCAACACCAAGGACGCCCTGCGCTACCTGGTGGCCGTCCGCGAGGTCGCGGGGCCGGAGTGGCTCGATCCGTACCTCTTCCGCTTCGGCGCATCCTCGCTGTTGAACGATCTGCTGATGCAGCGCCGCAGCCAGACCGACGGGCACTATTCCGGCCCCAACTATGTGACGGTGGACTAGCGTGGGAAAGCAGAAGGCCAGTAAGACAGTCGATCCGCACACCCGCGGCGCGCGGGCACTGACCGACTGGGAGTACGCACCGGCGCCGGAATCCGCGGCCATCGGGCGGGTCCGCGATCGCTACCAGATGTTCGTCGGCGGGGAGTTCGTCGACGGCCGGGGCGACGATCTCACGACATTGAACCCGGCCACCGCCGAGTCTCTCGCCGTCGTGTCCACCGCCTCGGTCGGCGACATCGACACCGCCGTCGGTCACGCCCGGAACGCGTTCGACGGCAGCTGGTCCCGCCTCTCCGGTGCCGAGCGCGGCAAGTACCTGTTCCGGATCGCCCGCGGCATCGCCGAACGGGCCCGGGAACTGGCCGTCGTCGAGACTCTCGACAACGGCAAGCCGATCAAGGAATCGCGCGACGTCGACATCCCGACCGCCGCATCGCATTTCTTCTACCACGCCGGCTGGGCCGACAAGCTCGGCTACGCCGGGTTCGGACCCGACCCGAAGGCGCTGGGCGTCGTCGGGCAGGTCATCCCCTGGAATTTCCCGTTGCTGATGGCCGCCTGGAAGATCGCCCCGGCCCTCGCCGCCGGCAACACCGTGGTCATCAAACCGGCTGAGACCACGCCGCTCTCGATCCTGGTGCTGGCAGAAATCCTGGCGGACGCGGACCTTCCGCCGGGTGTGGTCAATATCCTGCCGGGGGCAGGCGATATCGGCCGTGCCCTGGTGAACCATCCGGGGGTCGACAAGGTCGCCTTCACCGGATCCACCGAAGTGGGAAAGCAGATCCAGCGGTCGCTGGCCGGCACCGGCCGCAAGCTCACCCTGGAACTCGGCGGCAAGGCCGCGAACATCGTGTTCGACGACGCCCCGATCGACCAGGCCGTCGAGGGCATCGTCAACGGCATCTTCTTCAACCAGGGCCATGTGTGCTGCGCGGGATCCCGCCTGCTGGTGCAGGAATCGATCGCCGACGAGGTGATCTCCAAGCTGCACGAACGCATCGCACTGCTGCGCCTGGGCGATCCGATGGACAAGAACACCGACATCGGGGCGATCAACTCGGCCGATCAGCTGGCCAGGGTCACCGAGTTGGCGGCCACGGGCGAGGACGAGGGCGCGCAGCGGTGGACCTCGCCGTGTCCGGTCCCCGACCGTGGATACTTCTTTGCACCGACCGTTTTCACCAACGTGTCGCAGTCCATGCGGATCGCCCGGGAGGAGATCTTCGGCCCCGTGTTGTCGGTCTTGACCTTCCGCACCCCGGACGAGGCGATCGCCAAGGCCAACAACACGCCGTACGGGCTGTCGGCCGGAGTCTGGACCGAGAAGGGTTCCCGCATCCTGGGAATGGCCGCAGCACTTCGCGCAGGTGTGGTGTGGGCCAACACCTTCAACCGGTTCGACCCGACGGCGGCGTTCGGCGGCTACAAGGAGTCGGGCTTCGGACGCGAGGGCGGCCGGTCCGGACTGGCGGCGTACCTCAACACCGACGACGAGGGGGCGTACTGATGGCCGACGATCTGGTCTCGAATCATGGGGTCGCGGACACCGCCAGGCTCGCGGTCGCGAAAACCTACAAGCTGTACATCGGCGGCGCATTCCCGCGGTCGGAGTCGGGCCGCACCTACCGGGTGACGGCGGCTGACGGTTCGTTCCTGGCCAATGCTGCCCGAGGCTCCCGCAAGGACGCCCGGGACGCGGTGTCGGCTGCCCGCAAGGCTTTCAGTAGTTGGTCCGGCGCCCCGGCCTACAACAAGGGCCAGGTGATCTACCGCATCGCGGAGATGTTGGAAGGTCGCCGTGCGCAGTTCGTCGAACTGCTCGCCGCGTCCGGGGAAACCGACGCCGCCGGCGCGGTCGACGCGGCCATCGACAGACTCGTGCACTACGCCGGGTGGACCGACAAGTTGGCCGCCGTGTTCGGCGGCGCGAATCCCGTTGCCGGGCCGTTCTTCTCGTTCTCCACCCCGGAGCCGACGGGCGTGGTGGCTGTCGTCGCACCGCAGGATGATTCGCTACTCGGACTGGTCAGCGTCATCGCTCCCGTCATCACCTCGGGCAATACCGCGGTGGTGATCGCATCTGCGCGTCGACCGCTGGCCGCCGTTGCGCTGGCCGAGGTGCTGGCCACCTCGGACCTGCCGGGCGGAGTCCTTAACATCCTGACCGGTGACCCGGCCGAAATTGCGCCGCACCTGGCCACGCACGGCGATGTGAACGCGCTCGACCTGACCGGCACGGACGGCGAGCTGCGAACGGCGTTGGAACGGGCCGCGGCCGGCACCGTCAAGCGGGTCTACGCACCGACAGCACCGGACTTCCGCAAGGCGCCGGGCACCGCCCGCCTGCGCGCGTTCCTGGAGATGAAGACCGTCTGGCACCCGACGGGTGCGGTCTCGTTGGCCGGCGGTGGAGGGTACTAGGCGGTCCGGAAACAGGCGCCTGCGCGGGTGAGACGAGTTGCGAGCTTGCTCACCATGTAAGGAAGGGCACCCTCACCTGCCGTATTCTTGGATGGTTGCCCCCATCTAGGAGAAACCCTGTGAGTTCTGCGCTGCCCGTCTCCAGCTCTGTGCCCCTGCGCGTCGCCGTTGTCGGCGCGGGACCGGCGGGCATCTATGCCGCAGACATTCTGACCAAGCAGGACCCGAACGTCACGGTGGACATCTTCGACCGGCTGCCGACCCCGTACGGCCTGATCCGCTACGGCGTCGCCCCTGATCACCCGCGAATCAAGCAGATCATCGTGGCGCTGCACCGGGTGATGGAGTCGGACCGGATCGCCTTCATCGGTAACGTGCACGTGGGCGTCGACGTCAAGGTGGACGAGCTCCGACAGTTCTACGACGGCATCATCTTCGCCACCGGCGCCGAGCGCGATCGCCCGATGACACTGCCGGGCATCGACCTGGACCGCTCCTACGGGGCGGCCGACTTCGTCGCCTTCTACGACTCGCATCCGGACCGGGAGAAGTCCTGGGACCTGACCGGCGCCCATTCGGTGGCTGTTCTGGGCGTCGGCAACGTCGGCCTCGACGTCGCCCGGATGCTGGCCCGCACCGGCGACGAACTTCTCTACACCGATATCCCGGAGCACGTCCACGCGGTTCTGAAGAACTCTGCTGTCACCGACGTGCACATGTTCGCCCGCCGGGGTCCCGCCCAGGCCAAGTTCACCCCGGTCGAGCTCCGCGAGCTCGACCACTCCCCCAACCTGCAGGTGCTCGTCCAGCCCGAGGGCATGGAATTCGACGCCGGTTCCCAGGAAGCGCTGAGCAAGTCGAAGTCGCTTCGCATGGTCGTCGACGTGTTGTCCGAGTGGGCCATCCGCGATGCCGACCCCAATTTCAACCGCCGTATCCACATCCACTTCCTGGAGAACCCGATCGAGGTCGTCGGCGAGGACGGCAAGGTGGTGGGTCTGCGCACCGAGCACCAGGAATTGACCGGCGACGGCACTGTCCGCGGCACCGGTGAATTCACCACCTGGAACGTGCAGGCGGTCTACCGGGCCGTCGGCTACCGCTCCGAGGCCATCGAGGATCTGCCGTTCGACACCCGCAATTTCGTGCTCCCGAACAGCGCCGGGCGGGTCCTGGACCTCAACGGCGAGCAGTTGCCGGGGATCTACGCCACCGGTTGGGTCAAGCGCGGACCGGTCGGCCTGATCGGCCACACCAAGTCCGACGCTGCCGAGACCGTCGCCAACCTGCTCGCCGATGGGCCGACCCTGGCCAAGGCGCCGGTGCGCGACCGCGGCGCCGTCCATGCGCTGCTGGCGTCGAAGTCGTTGCCGGTCACCGATTTCGAGGGCTGGGATCGACTTGACGCGCACGAGCGCTCCCTCGGCGAGCCGGCCAGCCGGGAGCGCATCAAGCTGCACTCGCGTGAAGAGATGACCCAGGTCGCCGGCACCCGGTAGGTGAACCGGGAACCGCCGGTGTGCATGCGGCGGCTCGCGCTGGTTACCCTGCCCAGGAAGAGCTGTCGGCAGGCGCTCTCTGAGCAGCAGGAGGAACAGCAATGGTGCAGAAGGTCCAGGGCGTCATTTCGCGGGCGAAGGACGCTCCGGTCGAGTTGGTCACCATCCTCGTTCCTGACCCCGGTCCCGGCGAGGCCGTGGTCAAGATCCAGGCCTGCGGGGTCTGCCATACCGATCTGCACTACAAGGTCGGCGGGATCGGCGACGACTATCCGGACCTGCTCGGCCACGAGGCCGCCGGCATCGTCGAAGCGGTCGGCGAGGGCGTCACCGACGTCGCTCCTGGCGACTTCGTGATCCTGAACTGGCGCGCGGTCTGTGGGTCCTGCCGAGCGTGTCTGCGGGGCCGGCCCTGGTACTGCTTCAACACCCACAACGCCAAGCAGAAGATGACACTCGAGGACGGCACCGAACTCTCCCCCGCGCTGGGCATCGGCGCCTTCATCGAAAAGACCCTGGTCGCCGCCGGTCAGTGCACCAAGGTCGACCCCGCCGCCCCGGCCACCGTCGCCGGCCTGCTCGGCTGCGGCGTGATGGCGGGCCTGGGCGCGGCCATCAACACCGGTGCGGTCACCCGCGGCGACAGCGTCGCGGTGATCGGCTGCGGCGGCGTCGGTGACGCGGCCATCGCCGGGTCTCGGCTGGCCGGCGCCTCGAAGATCATCGCCATCGACATGGACCAGCGAAAGCTGGACTGGGCCAGGGAGTTCGGCGCCACGGACACCATCCTCGCCTCGGCCGGCGATGTCGTGGAAGCGATCCAGGCGCTCACCGGCGGGTTCGGCGCGGACGTCGTGATCGACGCGGTCGGCCGCCCGGAGACCTGGAAGCAGGCCTTCTACGGCCGCGACCTGGCGGGCACCGTGGTGCTCGTGGGTGTACCGAATCCGACCATGATGCTCGAGATCCCACTCATCGACATCTTCGGCCGCGGCGGCTCGCTCAAATCCTCGTGGTACGGAGACTGCCTGCCCTCCCGAGACTTCCCGGTGCTGACCGACCTCTACCTGCAGGGCCGGCTGCCGCTGGACAAGTTCGTCTCCGAGGAGATCGCCCTCACCGACATCGAATCCGCCTTCGACAAGATGCACCGCGGCGAAGTGCTGCGCAGCGTGGTCGTGCTGTAGTTCTTCGCGTTTTCAGCGCGCCAGTTCGGTTGCACCGTCGTTGATGTCCCGGACGCTCTCCAGGAGTGGGAGTGGGATGTCGGCGGCTCTGGCGAAGGCGATCAAGGCGGCCGTGTCCTTTGGCAGACATTTGCCCGCATAACCCGGCGCACCCTTGAATGCGTCCGAATGATCGCGTTCCACTCGCGGGTCCAGCAGCCAACCTTCGCGCACGGTATGCCAGTCGGCGCCGACGGCCTCACTCAACCGGCGGAACTCGTTCACAAAGGTCGTCTTCATCGCGAAGTAGGCGTTCTCCATGTACTTCACGAGTTCCGCCTCGCGGCTCGTGCACTGATGGATGCGGGTCAGCGGCCCGTAGTTCTGGGCCAGGAAATCGATCCAGCGACCGAATCCCGGAGATCTGTCGCCGCCGACGACCAGGAATGGGTCGACGTCGGACAGCACGTCGAAAGTGGAGATGACGAATCTTGTCTCCCCGATGTATTCCGGCCAGAAGTAGACCTCCCGCCCGAACTCTTCCTGCAGGGCCTCCGTGGTGCCGGGCGGAACCGTGGATCGCAGGATGACCGGCTGCTCGCCGGGCAGCGCGGCCAGGGCCGAACGGACCTGGGACAGATCCGCTGCGCCGTCGGGCGCACTCGGGGTGTTCACGCAGACCACCACGAAATCGCAGGCCGCGAGCTCCGCCGTCGGGTACGGCTCGGCGAGGGCAACGTCGTATCCCACCGTCACTGCCGATATCTGCAGAGCCTGCACCGTCAACCGGCCGACATGCCCGAGCCCGATGATGCCGACCATGACCGTCATCCGCGTGTCCTCTTCCCGTGCACGATGCAGATTCCCATGGCCGAGCGGAATGCCGCGGCTGACCATGCGGACAATACCGGCACGCCGGGCTGCTTAGACTCATCGACATGTCAGATCGGATCTGTGTCTACACCGTGCTCGTCGGCGGTTACGAGCGCCTGCTCGAGCAACCGGTGGCGGCCCGTGGGGGCGTGGATCTGATCTGCTTCACCGACGACATGACCATCTCGACCAAGACCTGGCAGTTGCGGCGGTTCGAACCGACGCTGGCGACGGATCCCAATCGGAGCAGCCGACGGCCGAAGATCCTGGCGCACGAGTATCTCCCGGACTACGACGTCAGCCTGTACATCGACAACACGGTGCTGCTGATCGACGATCCACGGGCGATCATCGCCCGGTTCCTCCGGGATGATGCATCGATGGCTATTTTTCGGCACAGCTTCCGTGACACGGTGCGGGATGAATTCGAGGTGGTCACCCAGATCGGCCGGGACGCTCGCTGGGTATTCGAGGAGCAGTTGCAGCACTATCTGCTCTCCGCACCGGAAAGCCTTTCCGCACCGGCACTCTGGGGTGGGATGCTGTTCCGCCGGCACCACGATCCGTCGGTGCGGGCCGCCATGACGATCTGGTGGGAGCAGCTGCTCAGATACTCACGACGCGACCAACTCTCACTTCCCCACGCGCTGCGCAGGGCCGGCCTGGACATCACCGTGCACGACGTCGACAACCACAATTCGGACGTGCATTCGTGGCCGCGGATGGCCGAGCGGGGAAGCGGAACCGGGCCGGGACTGCCGCCGGGCCCGGAACAGGAGATCCAGCAGCTGCGCGCGGAACTGGACGGAGAACGTCTGCGCGTCATAGAGCTCGAGGGCGAGAACGCGCATGTCCGAGCGCAGCTGACCGTGGCTCTCACCGAAAGCGCAGAACTGGGAGAACAGGTGACGGGATTGGCATCGTCCCTGGGTGCGGAGAGGGCCAGGCTCGTAGATTCCGAGCTGACCAACCGGGAGTGCGAACATCAGCTCGTCGCAATGACCAGTGAGATGGTTGCGGCGAAACTGGCAGCGAACCTGGCCACCGAGTCGGCCGTGGCCCGAACAGAAGAGATCCTCGGGTCAACATCGTGGCGGTTGACGGCGCCACTGCGGTGGGTCGGTCGGATACGACCGGCGCTACGGGCCCGGAGAGCGCGAGCTGATTCGCCCGTCACCGAGAGTGGATCGCGCTGACCTGCAGCCGACGGGTACCGATCCGCAGGGTGACCGGAAGATCGAGCTGCTGGGGCACCCCGGGCGCGCAGGTGACGATCTGCGCCGAATCTTCGGCGATCACTCCGTTCGTGGAGTGACGGTCGGTGACGGTGATCTGGCCGTGGGCGGGCTCGAGGAGCAGGTGGGTCTTGGAGAAGCTGAAGCTCGGATCAGGAATCGATTGCAGGACAACACTTTCCCCGGGCAGAGCCGCCGGGTCGCGGCCGATCAGCGTCGGCGACGTCAGCGTCAGCGTCTCGCCGGTGTCGAACTCGATTCGAATCTCGGCCATCGACGGGCCGGGTCGTGGATCGGGTGGGGTCGAAGTCTGCGCGCCGGTGACTCCGGGAACGGACATGATCATCCCGTCGATCGGGAGGGGCGTTCCGGCAGCGCGTGACTCGGTCGCCTCCATGGGGGGCGCCCAGGGCGACCGGTCCAGCGGCACGGAGTGGTCGACCGCGGCCCGCGCGAGTCGGATGGTCTGCTCGACCGCGTCGGCATCCGCTTCGACCGGCACCCGCGCGGTATGGGCTGCCGCGGCCGGAATCCAGTACGAGCCCGGCTCCCCCACCGGTCCCCGGCTGCGGATCGCCTCGATGGCCTGGTGGTCGGCTGCGGCGCTCGGTGCAATCCAACGGTGCCGGTCATAGGCGGCGCGATCGACGATGGCCCAGGCGATCTCGTCGGCCGACGCTCGCCGGGCAGGCACCAGATCCACGAAATGCCGGATGGAAGAACCGGATTCGGCGCCAGGTTCGAGGAACAGCAAGCGCACGCGGCCGTGGTCCCGCCGGCCGGCCCTGGCCCGCACGAGTACGTCGGTGATCGACCGGCTGGGCACCTGGCCGACCCACTGGCCGGCGGCTTCGCTGTGCGCCACGAACACCAGTCGACTGTCGGTGCAGGTCAGCTCGACCTCGAGTCCGGTGCTGCTGAAGGTAGTCTGGCCACCGTCGTCCGGTGCCGTCACGAATCCGGCCGATACGGAGCCGAGCCCCAACCGGGTGGGTGTGCGGCCGTCGTCCTGCTCGGGCACCGGCTCGCCGGCCGGATCGATGGTCGGTCGCCCACCCCCTGGCGACCGCACCTCCCCCAGCATGGTCACCTGACTGAACAGCACGAAGGTCATCCCCGGCGCACCTGCATCTCCCGATCCCCGAATCTCACCACCGAACCGGGGTGGGCCACCATCGGCTCGCCCGCACGGCATCTGGTGGCGACCCCCGCCGTGATGACCACGACTCCGTTCGTCGAATGACGATCGGTCACCAGCACCGCGCCGGCCGCCGGCTCCAGTTTGACATGGGTCTTGGACACGGTCCGGGATTCGTCCGGAACGGCCAGCAGCGCGACACCGTTCTCGCCCGGCAGAACCGACGGATCACGTCCGAAGACGGTAGGGCGGTCCAGGGCGAGTTGTCGTCCATCGTCGAGGGTGACCGTCCAGCGCATGGTCGGCGTGGTCACGGCCAGCGACATCGCCCAACCGGTGGCCAGGACCTGCGTCTCCGGGAGCGCGCCGGACGCGTGCCGCTCCATCATCTGGTCGGGAGAGCGGCACCCAGGTCAGTGCTGTTCGAGGGCAACGACATCGCTGATCTCCACGGAATCCATCAGCCGTCGGACCTCGGCGAGATCGACCATCCGCGGAGGGGCGATGGTGCCGACGAGTTCGAACAGGTCCGTGACGCCCTCATGGGCCACCGCTATCACCCGCCAGGCCTGCGCCAGGGTTCCCAGCTGCGGGTGACGAAAGGCAAACTCGCGGCAGTAGACCTGACGTCCTCCCGTCTCCAGCACGGTGCGCGAGATGTCCTCGACCTCGGCCAATTCAGCAATTCCGTTGTCGACGATCGTGGCCGCAGCCGCCAGATCGACGGACTGCGCCACCCGCTGGGTCCGCACGATCACGTTGGAGATGAACTGCCCCTCGTCCACCTGTCGGTGGGCTGCCAGCAGGGTGGCCGGCACCAGGGTCCCGGACCAGAGATCGGGCAGGGTCAGCGATATCCCGGGCAACGCCGGAAAGCTCTCGCTGGGGAAACGTATGGTCTCGTTCGTCATGTCGACGGCCTCTCAGTTCATCTGTAGCTGGAGCAGGGGTTGACTATCCGATACCGAAGGCGTGCAGCACACTGCCACCGGCGTGCTCCAGAGCACCCGCCGTGTCGTTGATGCCGTCCACCATTTCCTTCGGGCTGAAGCTCAGGTCGCCGCCGAAGCTGACCCCGACCCCCAACGCGGCGCCGGCATCGAAACCGAGGTGTACCTCGTCGTAGCCGACCGCCAGGTCTCCCGATGCGCTCGCCCCGATGCCGGCCATCGCGCCGACGTTCGACGTGCTCTTCACACCCAACACGTCGGTGGTATAGCTGGCATCTGCCCGGGCTCCGGCGAACGCATCACCGGCGAACGCGCCGGAGACCTGGTGGTCGTTGATGGTTCCGCTCACCGAGCCGGAGGCGGTCGCTCCGGCCATGGCCCCGGCGTGACCCGATACCGAAGCCACCGAGCCGAGGGAGGCCGTGCCGTCCGCGCCGACCTGCGCGCCGGCCATTGCGCTGGCATTGGCCTGGCCGGTGGCGCCGTCCGGGCCGATGCTCCCGGATGCTCCGGCGCCGGCCATGGCCCCGGCGAAAGCAGTGCCGGTCACCGCGGCGGCCAGCGGGCCGGCCGCGATGTTCGCGCCGCCGGACGCCCACGCGCCGGCCCTGGCGTGTGCATCCGCCGAGCCCTGCATGGAGTTTCCGTCGATCGACCCCGACGAACTGGCGCCGGCCTGGGCCCCCGCGCCGGCCTCACCGCTGTAGTTCAAGGGCCCGAGGTTCCCGCTGCCGGAGGTCTCGACGTAGGTCTGACCAGGCCCTGATGTACCCCCATCGCCGGACGCGGTGGCCGAACCACCGGTGCCGCCCGATCCCCCCTCGTAGGAGGCACTGGTCTGATCCTGGTCGTCGGCGTTCGAGAGTGCCTTGCCGCCCAGCTCGTCGACCTCGCGGGCGAGGTTGTCGATGATGGCCCGGTACTGAGCCCGCCACTGCTGGGTGAATTGGTGCGAATCCGGTCCACGCCAACCGTGCTCGGCGCGACCCGACAGCCTGTCGACGGTGGCGACGATCTTGCGCAGCTGATCGGCCTGGGTCTTCAGATCGTTACCGACCTGGCGTATCGCCAGCACATCCATTCCGACGAATGCCATCGTCACCACCGCCCCTCACTCGTCGTGATCTGATCGGCACACGCCGATCAGTAGTTGCTGGAGGTGGTTTCCTGCTGGCCGGCGTTCTTGATGGCCGCCTTGCCCAGATCTTCGATGTCCTGCTGGATCTTCTTCAGCTGGGCGTGGTACTGGCCGGTCCAGAGCTGCTCGAAGTGCTCGGAGTCCTTGCCCTTCCAGTTCTCCTTGGCCTTGGCCAGCGCGGCGTTGATCGCACCGATCGCCGTCTGGATGTTGGTGGCCTGCGTACCCAGGTCCTTGCCGATGCCGCGGACGACCGCTGGATCCATTCCGATGAGCGCCATGATGTGCTCCTTTCGAGAGCCTCTAGAAGAAAAGTTCCGCCCCCGGTGGGCCTGGAACAAAGCTATTTGAGACGGTGAGATCGGGCAATGGGGAGGACTACCCATCGGGGCGCACGCATCAGCTTGCCTCGACGAACTGGACCTTGGTCGCAGAACCGTTGAGCACCAACACACCTCCGCAGGTGGCGAAGTCCTTGCGCTGGGTACGCGGCAGGTCGGTGCGCAGCAGGGCATCTCCGTCCCCCTGGTCCGGCTGGACGAGGAAGCCCTTGCGCTGGCCCCTGAGCATCTTGAGCAGATCGCTGTACTGGGACCAGCTACCGGTCTCGGATTCCGCGATGACGCCGCCGGCGTTGGTCCCGATCGCCTGCACCAGGCTCATCACGTCCTGCTCGAGCGGACCCGTCGCAAGCGTTCCGGTGTCCTCGATGAACAGCACGATCTCCGCGCCATCGGTGTCGACCGCCCTACGCCAGCGATCGGCATCCTCTGCGGTGCGGACGACGTCGGTCCAGAGACCGGCCGATTCCACCACGGACTTTCGTCCGGAGACCAGCACCCGCTGGGTGTGCGGCCGCTCACGGGCGAGCGCGGCGGCCAGCCCGACCAGGACGTCCGGAGTGCCGGAGCCGGGCGGCCCGGCCAGCACCCAGAACCCGTCCGGCTGGAAGCCGATGGGAGCCAACGTATTTCCAGCGATCCCGAGCGGAACATCCCCGGTCCCGCGTGGCAGTTCGGACAGCACGACGCGACTCGGGAGCCGGCCGACGGCGGGGGCCTGCCCGGTGCCTCTGGCCCGGAGCGTGCGACCCAGGTCATCCACCGCCTTCGACTGGACGGCGAGATTCGCGCTGCCGCCGAGGACGGCGACCTGCAGGTCGAGGCCGTCGAGTACTCCCCGACCGGGCGGCGAACCCCCGTCCAGGGCATCCGCCGACACGCCCAGATAGCCGTAGTCCGCGTCATCGGAGAGGCGCAACACGACGGTCCGCTGGATGGAGGCGCGCAATGAACTCGGTATCGACGCGGTGCGGTCAGCCGTCATGACCACATGGATACCGACCGGCCGACCGTCGGCGGCCAGCTGGTTGAAAACGGTGAAGATGGATGCGACGGCATGACTCTCGTACTGCTGGCGAAAGTTGGCCAGCCCGTCGACCAGCAGCAGGATCCGCGGTTCGCCGTGCTGGCCGGTGATGTCGCGGTACTCGGTGATGGTCGCGGCCCGCACCGCGGCGTAACGATCTGCCCGATCCTCCATCTCGGTCTTCAGCCATCTGATCAGCCGGGTCAGTCGCTCGTCGTCGTCACCGGAGACGACGGCTCCGACGTGCGGCAGTGACTCGAGCATCCGCAGTCCCGACGACCCGAAGTCCATGCCGTACACCTGGCAAGGACCGGACCGGGGCGTGATTCCAGCGGCCAGCGCGAGGGTTCGGAGCAACGTCGACTTTCCCGATCCACCGGTCCCATAGACGGCCATGTTGCCGTCCGCGTCCGGGTAGAAATAGGCCGTGCGCTGTTCCTGGCCATCGGGATCGTCGACGACCCCGATGGCCAGTTCGCGATCGCGGCGTTGCCCCAGGAACTGCAGATCGTAGGTCGGCGCCATGTCAGGTAGCCACGGCTTGCGTGGCAGTGGGATCTCCGCCCGGCCGGCGGCCACCGATATCGTCTGCACCAGACGTTCGATGTCGGACGGACCCAGGTCGTGATCGGTTGGTGCGTCGGCGATCTGGGGCTCCTCCCAGAGCCGCCCCGGACCGAAGGTCAGCTCCCCCAGGTCCAGCTGGGCGGGTGGCGCCGACGATTCGGACCAGCCGCCGGCGTAGCCGGTCTGGAACCCGGAGATCCGGCCGGGACCGGTCTTGGCGGCCCCACGGCCGGGAATGTCGGGCGAGAAGCCGGCGGCCAGCGGAACTCCGAGCACGTCGGTCGAGTCGCTCTCGTCGGCCATCCGCAGAGCGATGCGCAGATTGGTATTGGCCCGCAGGTTGTCCTTGATCACGCCGGCGGGCCGCTGGGTGGCCAGGATCAGGTGCAGCCCGAGAGATCGCCCGCGTTGGGCCACGTTGACCACACCGTCGACGAACTCGGGGACCTCCTGCACCAGCGCCGCGAATTCGTCGACCACGATCACCAGGCTCGGCGGGCACTCCGGATCGCCGCGCCGTTGCAGCTCCAGCAGGTCCTTGGCCTTCTTGGCATTGAGAATGTGCTCCCGGTAACGCAACTCGGCATTCAGCGACGCCAGGGCGCGACGCACCAGGTGCGGCGAGAGGTCGGTGACCAGGCCGACGGTGTGCGGGAGCCTCACGCAATCCGCGAACGCGGCGCCACCCTTGTAGTCGACGAACAGGAACGTCAGGGTGTCCGGTGAATAGCCGGCGGCCATACCGAGCACCCAGGATTGCAGGAACTCGCTCTTGCCGGCACCGGTGGTACCACCGACCAGCGCGTGCGGGCCCTGGGAACGCAGATCGAGGGTCAACGGTTCGCCGGCCGCCTGGCCGACGACGGCCCGAAGGCTGGTGGTCTTGCGCCGGATCGGCAGTGCCGCACCGCGTTCGATCACCGACTCCGACTCCCGCCAGCGCTCCAGCACCGCCCCCGGGTCCTTGGCCAGGTCCGGGCCGAGCAACGTCAGGAACGGGATGGAGCGCGGTAGATCGGATTCATCGGCCACTCCGGCACCCGAGTCGGACACCGGCGCCAACGCCCGGGCGGCCAGCATGGCGGCCGGCCGGTCGACGGCCTCGCAGGCGACGGGCGCGACACCGAGGGCAGAGGTGACGAAGCCAGCTGCGGCTCCACCTGTGTCGGCGTCCACCGACAGATAGGTGCGGCAGGCCGCCGGCAGCCGCTCCTGGGACGGAGCCACCCAGAGTACGTGGACCCCCACGGTCGGTCCGCTTTCGGCGATCCCGACCAACCGGTACCGATCGACGGGACAGTCGTCCTCGATGACCACCAGCAGCGCCGGCAGGTCGACCCCCGCACGCTGCGGGCCGGATGCTCGGCGGGCGATCAGCTCCTCGATCTCGGCGACCAGCCGGGTGCCGGCCCCGGACTCGTCGGCGAGATGCAATCCCGGCAGCGGTGAATACGGAGAACTGTTGTGCGGCAGCCACTTCAGCCAGTCCCATTCACGGCCACTGTCGCTGGAGGCGATCGCCGCGATCGAGAGCTCGGCCGGCGAGTGCAGGGCGGCCAGCTGCGTGACGACGCCTCTGGCGACGCCACCGGAGGCCATCCGCGGCCCGGCGATGCCGATGGCTCCACACTCACGAAGGTCCGCGACGACGGGCACCCCGACCACCACCGCAGCCTGCGACTGCAATTCGAGGAGCATCCGCCAGTGCTCCGCACGGGTTTTGGCTCTGGCCGGCATCTCGACCGTGTGCCGGCTCGGCATCGACCCGGTGCCCAGCCGCACGGTCAGGAAGCGGGCGTGCTCGGCGCGCCGGGTCCACAGCAGGGGCGTCTGTCGATGGATCGCATCCAGCACCTGACCGGTCGACGGCGCCTCGGCCAGCCGGCCCTGTTGCTCGGCAGCCAGTGCTTCGTCGATCTCCAGTTTCATCACCCGGACCGACTCGGCGAAGGCCGCGATGGATTCGCGTTGGTTTCGGCGGTTCTGCAGCCGTTCATCGAAGTAGGTGGCGAGCATCAGCACCGGAGACAGTGCCACGAAGATCAGCGACAAGGCGCTCTTGGTGAAGGCGTAGAGGACCGCACCCATCAACAGCGGTGCAAGCAGCGCGATCACCGGAAGTTGTGACCGCCGGGGCGGTTCCGGCGGTTCCGGCGCCTCGAACACGATCCCCGGATGGGTAGGATCGAGCCGCGGCGAACGGTTGAAGTCGACATCGACTGTGGCGGCCAGCGCCGCTGCCGGGCTCCGGTGCAGGGTGATGCTGATGGCCGTGTCGCCGACGATCACCCGGTCCTGCGGGCGGAGTACCGCCCTGGGCACCGTCGAGCCGCCGATCACCAGGCCGTTGGCCGACCCGAGGTCGTGGATCTCGGCCGTGTCACCGATGGTGATCCGCGCATGCTTCTTCGACACCAGCGGATCGGTCAGGCGGATCTCGCACGCCGGGTCACGCCCGAGGAAACTGGTGCCGTCCCGCAACGGAAAGCTCCGGCCGGCATCCGGTCCGGTGAGCACTGTCAGCGTGGCAGCCGCGACCCGACCGTTGCCCCCCGGGTTCTGCCACTGCTCGGTCACTGCACCGATCGACAGCATCGACCCGGAGCGGATTCCGCTGACGGCCAACGGGAGGGTGGGCGAGAGCAGCGTGAGTTGGCCGGACAGCGCCCCCGGGTGTACTCGCAGACTCAGCTGCGCCCCGCGGGCGGACAAAGTGGCCGGTCGGTCACCCCTGGTCGGGTCGCACCGGTCCAGGGCCGACGCCAGTTCACCTACCGTCACGGTTGCGTCCACCGTGGCCTGCATGTCGATGACCTCCCCGCCCGGGCGCAGCAGGGTGAATCGGAGCCTCATACCTTCGGATCCCGTCGCCGCAGTGACCGCAGGGACAGCTTGGCCCTGGTACGGCGCCACCAACTCCTGCCGGACGTCAGTCCGAGCAGCGCCTCGTCGACCTCACCCCAGAATCTCTCCGCCTCGGCCTCGTCCACGTCTGCCGGGCCGAAGATGCGGGCGTCGGCCTGCCGCGCGAGAAGCGCAGTCCCGCCGCCGATGGTGGCGTCGATCGTCGCTGCAGTCTCCGCACGGGTCAGCCCGGCAGGTACCGGATACCCGAAATCGACCACGCCGTCAAGCATCTGATTCCAGCCACCGGCAATGCGCTCCGGTCCGGTCGGCGCGTGTCGACGGCGGGAACGTCTGCGGGCCTTGAGCCAGAGCACCAGGGAAACCGACGCGGCCACCAGCAGCAGGAGCCCGCCGACGCCGAAACCGACACCCCACCAGGCGCTGCGACCCGAAACGGTCGCCCGGTCGTCCTTCTTCTTGTCCTCGTCCGGATTCTTCGGATCCGATTTGCTCTGGTCGACGTCCGAGGTCTTGGCCTGCCCGGGGGGCGGCGGGGGCGGCGGCGGTTGCACCACCTGCGGTTTCGGCGCGGCCTGCTGTTTCGGATTGGGTTGCGGCGCCTTCGAGGTCTGGTCGGGCGTCGGGTCGAACGCCAACCAACCCTGCCCGACGAAAGGCACCTCGACCCACGCCGTCACGTCGCCGCCGGTCACGGTAACGGGTTGGCCGACGGTTTTGCCGGTGGTGAAGCCCATCACCACCCGGTTCGGAATGCCCTGTGACCACAACATCATCGACAGCGCCGGCGCGAACTGCTCCTGGTCACCGATCACCTGGGGATCGTTCAGCAGCCTGGTCAACCGGTCGATGCCGTGGCCCGAAGCCGACTGCAGCGTTTCGGTTTTCGAGCCGTGACTGAGGTGGCCGGCCGCCTTCAGACCGTTGGCCATGGCCATCGCCTTGGCGTAGGCGCCATCGGCGGTGTCGGCGTACTTGGTCGCCGCGGTCCGGGCGGCATCGGCGATCTTGGCCGGCGCGGCCAGTCCGGTGGCCGTGTTGACCACGGCCGACGTCAGGTCGGCCCCGCTGGGTACCGGTGGCACCACGGCGTCGAAGTCGTAGGAGTCACCCTCACGCAGGCCCGAGGTATCAACTCCGACGGCACTTCCGGTGGCGTAGCGGAAGTCTTCGGTCAGGGTCGATGCCCGGTCTCCACCGAACTTGATCCCGGTGAGGTAGCCGACGGCGGGTAGGTAGACGCCCTGGTACTGCTCCACCGTCAGTTGCCCGGACACCGTCGGCCCTACCGCATCCTCGGCGATCCGGTCGCCGACCCTGCGGAATGCCCCGGTGTCGGACGTGACGGTGAAGGCCACCCCGTCGTACTGGTCCAGCGCGGCCAACCGCATCTTGGTCTCGGCCGGAAGTCCGGTCACCGTGAACAGTTTCACTTTTTTCTGGGCATCCGAGCCGACGTAATTGCGGAACCCCGACAGCGGGCTCGGGTACACCTGCGGATCCAGGGGCGGGATGACGGAGGTCCGCAGCGCGAGCCGCGGACCTACCGGTGCAACCGGACCCGAAACCAGCGGTACGGCTGTGACCGCCGCGACGATCACCAACACCCCTGAGACCGGCCTTCGCACGTCCAGTCTCGCTCCATTGGGCCCGGCTAACCCGACAGCCGACGCCCAGAGCAAGCCGCCGATCGCGAGCACGCCGCCGGAAACCAGCGGCAGGTGAGACTCCGTGGTGCCGAAAAGGGCGGCCATCACGAGCATCCCGGCGGGCGCCAGCAGGGCGAACAACGGTCGACGGGTCCGGCAGATCACCGTGGTCGCCGCCAGCGCCAACACCAGTGCGGTGAGGTAGACCGGCACCAGCAGCGCCCCGGAAGACCCGACCGGCACCGCAACGGTCAGCATCTGCCGCCACGAGGTGAGGACGGCGAGGGTCAGCAGTCGGACGGATTCCAGGCTCGGGAAAACGCCGCCGATGGCCGAATCGGGAGTCGCCAACGCTGCGCCGAACAGCAGGTAGGCCACCACCGCGGCAAGCAGCGAGAAAGCCCAATGCAATCGAAGGACAGAAGTCCCCCAAGCGATCAGCGTGCCCAGGAGGGCACCGCCGACGGCAGCCACCAACCACCGGTAGCCGCCGTAGGCCGGCGCGAACGCCAGCGCGCAGACCACGATCAGGACAGCCAGGGCCAGCGCTTGCGCCAGGGCGGCGAGCTGACCGGCAGGAGCGGAACGTGTTGTGCCGTCCCGGGGGCGAGTCGGGGTACGGAAGGCTGTCGCCGTCATGCCCGAACCGCCCGCAGCGCCCTCGGGAGATCGCCAAGGTCTCCGATGGTGACCATCGGGGTCGAACCGATGCGCCGGATTGAGATTGGTGCACCTTCCACCGCCCGCACCAGTAACACCCGCACGCCGATCGGAAAGGCCGCGGCGGCCGAACGTAGCTCACTCGGCGCCGGGCCGCTGCCACACAGGACGATGGCCACCGACACCTCCGGCACCGCGGCGCAGGCGTTCCGGGCAACCAGGGCGACCGGGGCGGAATCGTCGGACATCTCGATACCGGATGCCCCATCGAGCAGCCGGCGCGCGGTCGGCGCGCGCAAGACCGTGCCCCCGGGCACCAGCGAGGTCGGTCGCTCCTCCTTGAACGCCTGCAGGCCCAGCGAGGCAGCGCACGAGATCACCGTCTCGAATTCCTCGTCACCGGCATAGTCCGACGACCTGGTCGACAGCGCGACCACCAGGTGCGAGCGCTTCGTCTCCTCGAACTGGCGGACCATCAGCATGCCGGTTCGAGCCGTGGTCTTCCAGTGGATGTAGCGGCGATCGTCGCCCGGAACATAGCCGCGCAGCGCGTGGAAGGACACATCATTGTTCGACAGTTCTTTGGTGGCCTGACCTTCCAGATCCTGGATGAACCCGGGGTTGGCGCCCTGCAGCGGCACCGTCCGCGGGTGGACGTACAGCAGTTCCGGGTCCGTCCAGCGCACCGTGCGGCGCAGTAGACCGAAGGCATCGCCACGGACGGACCTGGCCGGGCCGACCGTGATGACGGCCCGACGAGCCGTCGGGATGACGAAGAGCTCCTCGTGCACGGCATCTTTGGTCAGACTCGGCACCCCGATGGAGGCGACGGCCGCGCCGACGGGAAGTTCCATCCGGACCGGCAGCAGGCGCGACTTGGAACTGCTGGATACCAGCATCCGGCCGCTGGCCGGCTCGCCGACCACCACCCGCTGGGTGCGTAGATCGAGCAGCACGCGGTATTTCGAGCGCCCGATGACGAACAACGCCGCCACCAGCAGTGCCGCGGCCAACGCCACGGAGACGACAGCCAATTCCTGCCAGCCGGTCCATCGGGACACCACGAAGCAGACCACTGCGGCACCGACGGCCGTCCAGCCGATCGGAGTGACAACGTGGAACATCGTGCTGATCCGACGCTTTCGAGCCGCCGAGCCATCAGTACCGGCCGTCTTCGGCGGCGCTCCGGTCGACGACAGTCCGTTCGACGGTCCCGGCTCCGGGGTCGGGTCGGCGCTATCGACTCGATCGGCTAGCAGGCTCACGGTCTGTTGCTCCTGGTCTCGGTGCGTTGGTCGAATGCGGTGACTGCGTGGGTCAGCCGCGGTGCTGCGGCGGCGCGATCTCGGTGAGGACGCGGCCGAGGATGTCCGTCACGGTGGTCCCGGCGAACTCGGCCTCCGCGTCCAACAGGATCCGGTGGGCCAGCACCGGTTCGGCCAAGGCCTTGACATCGTCGGGGGTCACGAAGTGGCGACCGCTCGCGGCAGCCCAGGTCTTCGACGCCCGCACCAGCGCCAACGCCCCACGGACCGAGACCCCCAGCGTCGTCTCCGGCGCGGTGCGGGTGGCCTCGGCGAGGTGCGCGACGTATTCCAGCACGGAGGGATCCACGTGCACGGTGGACGCCAGCTCGATCATGTCCACGACGGCCGCGCTGGTGATCATCGGGGTGACCGTCTTCTGATGGCTGCGCGTACCGATGGCCCCGAGGATCTGCACCGTCGAGGCGTGGTCCGGATAACCCAGCGACGCCTTCATCAGGAACCTGTCGAGCTGCGCCTCCGGCAGTCGGTAGGTGCCGGCCTGCTCGATCGGGTTCTGGGTGGCGATCACCATGAACGGGTTGCCGACCTCGTGGGTCACCCCGTCAACCGTGACCTTCGATTCCTCCATCACCTCGAGCAGCGCCGACTGCGTCTTCGGGGACGCCCGGTTGATCTCGTCCGCCAGCACGATGGAGGAGAAGATCGGGCCCTGGTGAAACTGGAAGTGGCCCGTCTGCTGGTCGTAGATCGTCACGCCGGTGACGTCGCTGGGCAGCAGATCCGGCGTGAACTGGATCCGGTTGGTCGTGCCCTGCACGGTCGCCGCCAGGGCTCGGGCCAGTGAGGTCTTCCCGGTGCCGGGGAAATCCTCCAGCAGCATGTGCCCCTCGGACAACAGGCAGGTGAACGCCAGGCCGATGGTTCTCGGCTTGCCGAGCACGACCTGACCGACGTTGCCGACCAATTTCGCGAAGGTCTCCGAAAACCACTGTGCATGCTCGGGTGTCATGGTCATTTTATGTTCTTTCCTCTACCAGGTAACTGTGTACGGAGTGCCGTTGCAGGTGATGGTTGCGGAGCGGAAACCGCTGTACCAGCCATTGGTCACGTCTTGACTCGCCGATCCATCTGTCGTCACGGTCTTGGTCGAGTTGCTCTCGAATCGACAGCCGACGCTCTGGCCGGCTGGGTAATTCAGCAGGTGGACGCCGATGAATTTGCAGACATTGTTACCTTGCGTGACACATCTGGTGGATCCCGGCGTACCAGCGTCGTGACCGTTGGCATCGCCGTAGACGTAGGCCTGGATGCTGGGCTGCGCCGGCGGGCAGTCGGCGGTCGATCCGCTGCCTGAGTTGGTGGCTCCGGTCAGTCCGGTGGTATCGATGGCCCGGACGGTGATGTCGTGGGACGTCCCGCACTTCCAATCGCCGACCACCACGTTGGCGCTGCCGGCGCCGGCATCCTGCCAGCCATTGCCGATGTCGTATTGGGTCCGCAGCGGACCTTTTCCGTTGTCGGCCGGCGCATTCCAGGTGAACCTGATCTGCGTTTGATTGTGGTCGATCGCCTGTGGCTTGGTCGGCGCCCCGGGCGCGGGGCACGCGGTGGTCGAGCCACTGAAGGCCGCGGACTCGGGGCCGGCATGGCCCTCGGAATCGAAGCCCTGCAACGTGATCCGGTGGGTATCACCGCACGACCAGCCCGACTTGGTCACCGACTTCGCCTGCCCTGCGTCCACGTAGCCCGCACCGTCGATGTTGTACTTCGTCGTCATGGCGGGTCTGCCATTGTCGGGGGCGGGCGTCCAGGTGAAGGTGATGCTCTTCGAGTCACCGCCGGACTGGCCGATGTTGGTCACGGAGCCCACGGGGCCGTACGGGACGACCTCCGGCGAGTTTCCGGGGGCGCCGCACAGTTGAGCGGAGGTGTACGGATCCTCGTCGGGGTAGCAGACGCGAACGGCAAAGGTGTATTTCGTGCCGTTGGCCAACTGCCCGCCGGCCGAATCGGTGGTCACCGAATCGCCCGAATTGAAGCCCTTCCAGCTACTCCCCTGGTCGGTCGAATAGAAGTCAGATCCATCTCGGCCGCTCGCCTGGCCACCGGCCACACCATCCAACTTGACGGTGTTGTCCGCGCCCGTCGCGGTGGCAGAAACCGCGGTCACCGCGCCGGGCCGACTGAACGGCTTCACCGAGTCGCTGGACGGGCCGGACGCGTCCCCGTTGCCGAACTTGTTGTGGGCCAGGATCTTCGTCACGGAATAGGTTCGGCCATCGACCGGGTCCGGGATCGTCACCGACGCAGCGTCGCCGGCTGCCGTCACCGTCTTCGCGGCACCATCAACGGTGTACGTCACCGTGTAGCCGTCCGGATCCGGTCGCTGGGCACTGGCCGCCGGGGCGGTCCAGGAAGCGGTGACCGTGTGGCTGTCCGGGGCGAAGGCCAGCGAGACCGCAGTAGCCGGCCCGGGAGTGGTGTTCGGGTGTTGCGCGGTACTGGACGCCGACTGGACCGTGCCCTTCTTGTTGGTGACGGTGACGTAGTACGAGTACGTCGAGTCGATGTCCAGCTGCGAGAACGTCTTCGTCCCGGACCCCGACGGGTTGATCCTGGTCTCGCCACTGTCGCTGCCGTTGACGACCTGGGTCAACGTCGCCGAGCTGACCGGACTGTAGGACGAGTCATCCTTTTCGATCTTCCAGGTCACCGTCAACTGCTTGTCGCTGGACAAGGTGACCGCCGGCGTGGCCGGCACCGGCGGCTTGGCATCGGGAGTCACCGACGCGGAAGGTCGGGACCGGGCCGAACCATCCTCGTTGGTGGCCGTCACGGTGAAGGCATAACTGCGGCCCGGCGTCAGGTTCCCGATCTGGCAACTGTTGCTGGGGCAGTTGGTGTCGGGCACGCCGGCCGCGCTGACCACGAAGGGCTCCATGGTCCCGCCGTTGGCCCAGCTCTGCTGCCAGTCCCAGGTCAGCGTGACGGAGCTGGCGGTCGCCGAGTTGGGCACCGGAGTCGGCTGTCCGGGCACGTGCGGCTTGTCCTTGACGGTCAGCGTGAGCTTGCCCGACACATCACGCGAGGGGTCCCTGGTGCCGTCGCCGACCGTGTACTGCACGACCAGGTCGCCGATCTGCCCGGCGGCGGGCGTGACCACGACGCGCGAGCCGGACAGCGAGGCTGTTCCCTTACCCTGCAGGATCTTCGGACCCGGCAGCACGGTGAGGCCGGCGCCGTAGGGGTCCGAACTTCCGCTCAGCACGTCGAATTGGGCGCCGACACCGGGCCGGCCGACCTCTTCCTGATCGCCCACCGTCGGCAGCGGTTTCGTGGTGCCGGTCGCCGTCACCGTCACCGAGGCGCTGACCGTGACGCCTTTGCTGTCGGTCACGCTGATCGGCACCTGCGCGGTGGCCCCCTTGCTCACCGAATTGGCGACCGCGACCGTGAGGCCGGTGCCACTACGGGTGGCGTCGAAGCCGTTTCCCGGGCTGCTCGCGTTGAATGTGAGCGACGACATGTTGGGGTAGTTCGCGGGGCTGATCAGGCTGACCAGATTCACCGTTCCCGAAGTCCCCACTTCGACGTTCAGGCTCGTGCTGTTCAGCACCGGGGTGGCCGGAATGATGTTGATCGGGACGCTGACCCGAACTGTCGCAGTACCGCCGTCGGAGGCGGTCACCCCCAGAACGTCCCGACCGCTGCCGGTCTTCGACGCGGTGAAGCTGAAAGTCCCTGCGTTCACCCGTTGCCCGGTGCCCTGCGTGGCCGACATCGACGAGCCGGCCGGGATCTGTGCCGTCTTGCCCGCGGCGACATCTACATAGTCGGCGATGCGACCGGTCGCCGTCGCACCCGCGTCCACGGTGATGGTCGGACCCGACGGTTTCGGGGCCGGCGGTTGATCCGGCTTCTGCTGTTGCTGCGGCGGTTGCGGAGTCGTCACCAGGTCGGCCTTCGGCGGCACCACGATGAAGGCCTTGGCGGCTTGACTCTCACCATCGGTCGCGGTGTAGGCCAACACCTGTCGATTGACGGTGAGCGGGATCCTGATGACGGTGCGTGCGGCCAGGGTCGCGGATTCCCGAGCGGTCAGACCGACCAGCAGGTCGGAATTCCGGCCGGTGTTGTTCTGGATCGAGCCGCTCACATCGACCAACGCGTTCACCTTGTCGGTGACCATGGCGCCCGTGACCACCACGTCCTGCGCGACCGGCGGAACGAGCGGGGCGGTCGGCGAAATGGTGACGCTGATGACACCGCTTCCGGTCAGACCTCGGTCGTCGATGACGTGGTAGTTGAACGGCTCGGAGTCGCTGGTCTTTCCCGGAGCACTGATCACCAGAGCGTCACCGTCGGCAACCGCCTGCCAGCCGGCCACCTGGTCGATCGCCGGATCGGCGAGCTTGACGTTCTCGCCGGTGACCCCCGACTGGAGTGGATGCACCGCAACGGCTTTGCCGGGACGCATCGACGCCACCAGGTTGGGCGCGACCGGCGGCTGTACGACATTGGGCGTGCTCACCACGATCATGGTGACCGAACCGGTGGTCTTCTTCCCGTAGGGGTCGGACACCGTGTAGGTGACGGTGTCGACACCGGGCTTGGCCAGCGCGTTATAGGTGATGGACGACAAGCCGCCCACCGCAGCGGTTCCGAGACCCTTGGCACTCCCGTTGATTCCGGTCACGGTGACCCAGTCGCCATCGGGATCGATGCCGTCGAGAGGCAGTGCGACGGTGACGGACTGGCCCGTGAACACCCTGCCGACGACGGTCGCCGGTGTGTTGGGCGCCGAGTTGACGGCAGGATTGCGGTCAGCCACGGTCAACGTCACCGACGCGGCAGCCGAGGTCTGACCAGTGGTGTTGGTGACGCTGTAGCTGAACCGGACCGGGCCGGCCGGAGCCGTTGTGGGTGCGAGATAGCGGATCCCGGTGCTGGTGGCGAAGAGCACGCCCGGGACGGCGGCGCCGTCGCTGCTCTGGACGACCGTCGGGGTCAGTACCTCTCCCCGCGGGTCGCTGGCGAACCGCGACACCGGCAGGGTGATCGCGTCACCCGCACGCACCGTCAGGGAGATCGGATTGGCCACCGGCGACGGTGGATCATCCAGAGGAGGGACGGGCACCACCCGGATTTGCCCGTTCGCGGAGCCCGCCCCGTTCGACACCACGTACGGCAGCACCACCGGACCGGCAAGCGAGCCCTTGGGTGCGATCTGCAGTGTCTGCATGGCCGTATCGGTGACGGTCAGCGCGCCGGCCCCGTTACCGACGACCTGCGCCACAGCCAGCCCGGACCCGTTGGGATCCAGATCGTTTGCCGTCGGGTCCACCCGCACCGAATCGCCTTCGGGTAGATACACAACGTCCGCGGTGGCGATCGGCGGCGCGGGTTTGGCCGGCGGGTTGCCGACGTCGAAACGAAGAACTCCCGTCGACTTTCCGTCGCCGGCCACGACGTTGTAGGTGAAGTAGTACGTGCCGGCCACACCGGACTGCAGGGTCACGGTGCCGTCGTCGGTGTGGACCGCAGCGGTCGCCTTGCTCGCTCCCCCCTTCGGCGCGACGTTGACCAGGCGCAACGGTTCGACACTGGGCGACAACACGCTGTCCAGTGGCTTGACCGTGATCGGCACGTTGACCAATGTCTGGCTCACCACGGCCGAGGCGATCGGCTGGGTGTCCCCGTCGGCCTTCACGTTCACCGTCAGTTTTCCGGCCCTCACCACGTTGCCGTCGGTGATGCTGAACAGCACCTCGTGATTGCCGGTCCCGGACGAACCCTTGTCGTGGAAGGTGATCTGCCCGGCCGGGGTGAAGTCGACCGTGTCTCCCTCTGCCGCGGTGGTCGCGGTGGCGCCGGTGAGATAGAGGTCGTCGCCGGTGGTCGAGTAGTAGTCGGGCAGCACGTTGTAACCGACCGACCCGTTGATCTCCACCTCGGTCGATGATTCCCGTTGCTTCTTGACGTCGCCCGGTTGGCCGGCGGGTGCCACGGTGACCGACAACGTGGCCTGTACCGCCGGATTGATCCCGTCGTTCACGGTGTAGACCAAGGCCGGAAGCGGTCCGGACGCACCCTGGGGCACGGTGACCTGGACGGCCTGGCCGGCGTTGACCACATCCACCGAACCGTCGGCGCCGGGCAGCTTCGAGACGCTGCCGACGGCGACTGCGGCACAGTCCCCGGCCGTGACGTAGTCCAGGATCGGCAGTACCGTCGACCGCCCGGCGCGCACCTGATACTTGGCGTTCTTCGCGGTGGACTTCGCGGGCCCCTGTTTCGCGCAGTCGGCTCTGGAGGCAGCGATCTCGGTCGACTGGGTCTTCGCGCCGTCGGTGTTGTCGTCGCTGTTGCTCTGATCCTCCGGCTTCACCTGCTCCCAGTTGTCGATGGTGGTCACCGTCATGTTGCGATCCAACGACCAGATGGTGCCCGAGATCCGATCGTTGAGGACGATGGCGTGACCGTTCACCCGGAAGACCGGATCACGCTTGCCGACGCCGGGCAGGGTGACCGACTGGGCGTCGCCACCATCACAGGCCAACGCTTCGACGGTGGAGGGGCCGTTCCATGCAGCCCAGGCGCAACCATCCAGCAGAACCGGCGCGACGGCTGCCCCGTCTCCGCTGGTGGACAGCACCTTCGGCGCACCGCCGGTCAGCGGGTACTGCAGCAGTTGAGATGTCGTCGCCACCAGCACGGAGTCCGCGGCCGGACCCGGCTGCTGCAACACCGCGCCGGCAGCGTCGGCGAGCGGAATGCGCCGGTCGTGGATCACCAGCGCTCCGGCCGTCGCGTCCAGGATCACCGGCGTATCGCCGACGACGGTCAGGGAGATGCCCGACCGGCCGACGGTCAGCGCAGCAGACGGTGCCACCGCCGACAGCGCACCCCCGGACAGGGTGGCCGGAGTCGGTGCGACGACCTTGCCTTTGCTGTCCCTGGGCCATCCGGTCGGCAGTCCGTCCGCTCCGAACGAGAGCGACCACAGCTTGTCCGATCCGGGTGCGACGGCAAAGGCAGTGCCCGACTGCGAGACGCCGGTGACGGCGTTCGCCGGCAACGTCAGCAGCGGTGGCGCCGTGGCCGGATCGAGCCCGGAGAGCACCTGCGGGGTGCCCGCCCACCACTTTCCGGTCGCCGGGGCGACGATGCTGAGGACGCCGCCGCCGTAGGCGACGCCGGCGCTCTTCGGAAGGTTGATCTGTGCCCCGGTGGTGACCGTCGAGGTATCGATGGTCTTGATCTGGTTCTTCGTCCGGTCGACGGCGAAAACCTGGTCATCGCCCTGCAGCACGTCGAAGTCGGGGTTGGACTTGAGCGCCGAGTTCAATTGTTTGATCTGCATGTTGACCCGGCCGACCACGGACTCGGTGTTGTTGGTGGTCCAGACGGTGCTGGTGGACAGGTCCACATCGGTCTGCGCGTAGCCCGGTGAGCGGACCGCGAAGGCGATCACCGTCGCCGCCACCACGACAGCCGCCACCACGATCGCGATGCCGCGCTGGGCGCGGGACCAGTTGGCCGGAGACGAGATCACTGAATTTCCTTCAGGGAATCGCTGGAATGACGGCCGGCGTCACATCGGCGGCCCCTCACTCGACGGATCCTAATTCGGCCGAATCCAGGAATCGCAGGTCGTCCGGGACCACCATCCGGGTGGCCACCGCGTGCTCGACGAGCCTGGCCCGGCGATTGACCGCGAGTTGACCGACGCCGCCGCGAAGTCCTCTGATGCCGCGCCGGTCGAGTTTGTCGCAGACGTTGTCCAGCTTGCGATTGAACCGGGTCTGCTCCCAGCCGAGCCGGGCCGCCGCCTCTTTCGACGAAGGAATCGAGCTGATGCTGGTGCCCTCCCGGCGCAGCAACGGTTCGGCCAGCGCGATGATCAGCAATTTCTGCGACGGGGTGAGCGTCACCGGCCCGATGGTGGTCTCGCCGTTCTCCGACGTGCCGACCTCGGACAGGGAGAACGACGCCTCGTCGTTGACGATCGTCATCTCATAGGTGGTCGGGCCCGCAGTGAAGAGCACCGTGGTGTCCGAGAAGACCATCGGCAGTCGGGCTCCGGGGGCGAGCCAGGCCTGCAGCGCCCCGGTGCGATCGGAAACTGTGGCCGAGAGCTGACCACCGACATTGGTCAACCACCACATGTCGTCCAACAATTCGAGCGTCAGGAAACGCCGGTGCAGGTAGGGATTGTCGTCGACCTGGAGGTCGCCATCCCGGCCGATGTCGAAGGACCGCTCCGGATCAGGGGTGAACCACTCGCCGCAGAACTCGACCTGGATGCTCATCTCAGCCCTTCGGGAAGCAGCTGGTCGCGGCATCTGACAGGGCCGAGTTGGCACGGATGGTCATCACTTCGATGCAGGCTCGGGCCACCCCGGACACGGTGGCGCTCGTGGTCTCGCTCGGTGTCCACGAAGCGGTGGCCGATTCGTCCTGGTCGGTCCGGCGCCACTGGTAGCTGTCGCCTTTCACCGGCGCGGGATTCGTCCAGGTGAAGGCGATATCGCTGCCATCCTTCTTCCCTGTCACGTTCACCGGGGTGGGCGGGAGATCCTCCTGGACCAGACTCGGCCGGGTGGACGCCGCCGCGGTCGGGCCAGGCCCGGCTGCGGGTGCGGTCCCCCGCATCGCGAACAGCACGCCGACCACCGCGGCCAGCACCAGGACGACCGCGGCGCCGATGATCTTCGGGGTCCGGGAACGCTTCTGGGCCGGCCCCGGTTGAACCGCGGGCCCGGGGGTCCGGGCTGCGGTGTCGGCCGTCGGCGGCGGGGACGCCAGGTAGGAAGATGCGAGATAGGCTCTGGCGCCATTGGTTTCGCGCAACTGCGTATGCTCGGCAGTGGCCACCGTCGGGCCGGTCGTGCCACGCAACTGAGTTCGGTCGACCGCTGGCGCCGCCCGCGCGGTCGACGGTGTCTGGGCATGTATCGTCAGCAATGGACGGATGCGGGTGTGGCCGTCGTCCCGGGGAGCGATCTCGGCCCTGGTCGCCACCGGATCCTCGGCCGAGATGTCCACCGGCGTGACGGGCGAACCCCTCTCCGACTCGAGCCGCTGGAGTGCCCTGGCCAGATCCAGCGCGCTCTGGTAGCGGCGGGCCGGGTCCTTGGCCAACCCGGTACCGAGCACCACCTCGAGCGCACGCGGGACGTCGGCACGGCCCGTCGCCGTCAGCTGGACCCGCTGGATGCGGGTGACCAGATCGATCTGGTCGTTCGACCGACCGGGCAGTTCGTACGGCGAACGTCGGGCCAGCAACGTGTAGACGGTCGCCGCCAAGGAATAGACATCGGCACGGTGATCGCCGGTCGGTGCGTCACTCAGCATCTCGGGGGGTGACCACGGTATCGAGAGCCCGACCGACTCCTCCTCGTGCAGCACGCCCATGGCAACCGAGATCCCGAAGTCGGTCAGCGCAGGCCGCCCGCCCGCCGCGGTCAACACGTTGGCCGGCTTGATGTCCCGATGTAAGATCCCCTGCCGGTGAGCGGTTTCCACCGCTCCCGCCAGCTGCACGCCGATCGACAGCACCTCCGACACCGGAATCTGCTCCGACTTGTAGCGGTCGGCGAGATTCAGACCGGGGCAGTACGCCATCACCAGATACGGCCGTCCGTCGGACGCGATCGCCGCGTCGTGGATGGTGACGATGTTGATGTGATCGGACAGTGCCGCCATCAATCGGCTCTCTGCGGTGAACTGGCGCTGCACATCCTCCGTGGAGGCATTGGCGCGCAACACCTTCACTGCGACGTTCCGACCCAGTGCCTTCTGCTCGTACAGATAGACGTCGGCAAATCCGCCGCCGCCGAGTCGACGCACCAGGGTCAGCCCGGGGATCTCCGGAGGCGACACCGTGGGCCGTGTCACGAGGGTCCGCGCAACTCGGCGGTGATCCCGTCGCCGAGGTCGATCACGTCACCCGGCTGCACATCGATCGAGGCGCCGTTCCGGAGGTCGACGGTCTCGCCGGTTGCGCGACGGATGATGCTGCCGTTGGTCGAGCCGAGATCAACTGCCACACAGCCGGCCACCGTCGGCCGGATGGCGACATGCGAACGCGAGATGTCCTGCTGGGGGCTGGGAACGGTGATCAGATGCGGGATCGCGCTGCCGGAGACCCGGTCCACCTGCGGCCGCCGGCCGATCACCACCGCTCGATCCAGGCCGATGGTCTTCCCGGTGGACAGCAGCAGGGTCAATGGGGCTGTCACCGAAACCGCGGAGGTGCTGACCGGCCGCGCCTGCGGGTCTCCGGTGGAGGCGAGCACGGAGGCCAGCTGTCCCGCCATGATCGTGGAACCGTCGTGGTCTCCGGGCCGGACCATGTCCGGCTGGGCGGGCTCGCCTTCCTGGGCCCGGGACTCATGGAACAGGATGTCAGCCACCGGCCTGGGCACGGCCGAGATGAATGACTCGTCGTCCTCCGGCGCGCGCACAGCGGCATCTTCGACGCTGCGCATGATGGTCGATTCGAAGAGGTGCTCGAACGAATCGTCGATGGGTTCGATCCGGGTGTCACGAAGTTGTGGGACATCGGGTTCGGCAGGGGCAATCGTGACCGACGGCGGCGGGGCCTCGAGGGGGGCCGGGGGCTCGACGGAGGCCGCCTCGATCACCGCAGGCGCCGGTCTGACGCCCGGTTGTTGATCCGGGTCCGGGGTAGCCGTCCACTGGAACCCACCGGCCATGACGACGCCGCCGGTCACTGGCAGCCCGTCGGGGCCTCGGTCGCCGGCGCCGAAGGTCACCGGTGCCGAGAACAGCTGCTCGGTCCAGCTTCGGACGGCTTGGCCGTCGGTCTCGACCGTGTCGCCCACGGCCGTCCGCACCTGCACGCCGACCTTCCCGCGGACGACAACCCGCAGAGCCTCGGCGTCGACCTCGAAGAGCACCAGGTCGGGCAGCTGGGCTAGCCCGTCGATGAGGGCATCCTCGAGCAGAGCGGCCAGAGGAGCGCCACGACTGATCAAGGGCCACAGCCGAAGTGCGGTCGCCGCGTCGGGAGTCAGCACTCCGCCTGCGGGTCCGATGACCAGGTGAGAGCTACCCGCCTGATAGCGGTAGCGGCCGGTCATGCGGCGCCTGGTGATGCGGCCTCGGCCGAGCCGACGAGGGTGATCGCCGGGAAACGCGGCAGCGTGCGGTCGGTGTCGATCGCCTCCCGCGGTTCCGGTATCACTTCCGCGGTGGCGCTCGACGGTTCCGACTCGACCGCCAGCACGTCGACCACCACGACGGTGATGTTGTCGCGGCCACCCTGGCGCAGGGCCAGCTCGAGCAGGGCGTCGGCAACCTGCTGCGGCGGCCCGTCCTCGCTCCTGGTGAGCTCGTTGATCTCGTCCGGCCCGATCTCGCTGGTCACTCCGTCCGAGCAGATCATCAGACGATCCCCGGTCACGGCGGGCAGCAGCCAGAAATCCGGGCGGATCTCCTCCGGCGATCCCACGGCCCGGGTGATGATGTGGCGCTGTGGGTGCGTGCGCGCCTTGTCCACCGACAGCTCACCGCTGTCGATCAACTCCTGCACGACCGAGTGATCGACGCTGATCTGCGCGACGGCACCGGCGGACCGGTGGTAGACCCGCGAATCGCCCACGTTGAAGATCAGCCAGTACGGCTGACCGTTCTGCTGGACAGCGGCCAGGCCGGCGACCGTGGTGCCGCCGTTGAACGCGTGCCGGATCCGGTCGTGGGCGCGGCGGAAGGCATCCAGTACCCATTGCGCGCTGACCGATGTCGCGTCGGCGGGTGCCCGGAATTCCTCGACGACGATCGAACTGGCGGTCCCGCCCGACGCGTGCCCGCCCATACCGTCGGCGACCAGGAAGATCGGCGGCGCGGCGAGCAAGGCATCCTCGTTGACCGCGCGCGTCCGGCCGACATGCGTCGCGCTGCCCCAGCTGACCTGGATCACCGAACGCGGTCCGGACGCACGTGCTGGTCGGGCCGTCCATCCGCCGAACCGAAAAACGGCGCCATGAACACCCCCCGGGAGCTGACAAGTAAAGCCGAATGGTGGCCAGTTTCGCATATCGAAGTACCGGGACTACGCCATTGCGCCCG
The DNA here is from genome assembly GCA_965277305.1 of Nakamurella sp. Taxonomy (GTDB): domain Bacteria; phylum Actinomycetota; class Actinomycetes; order Mycobacteriales; family Nakamurellaceae; genus Nakamurella. Next base: position 174,986 of record CBDICH010000005.1, read on the forward strand.
GCCACGGACCGATCCAACCGAAAGAGTGATAGCGAACTGACGCTGACGGTACGGCCGGGCAGACAGGCGAGCAATGGGCAGCACTACCCATGCCCGCCCCATGCGGTAGCCAAGAGGTTACCGCTGGTGAAGACCGCGGCCGTGCAGGGGCGAGATTTCAGGGACATCGGCTGCAATGCCCGAATTTGCGCGGTTGTCTCGGCAGAATTGTCGCCGGGTCCGACTGTCCATTTCGCGCATTCCCTTGTCCCCGGAAGTCGGCATCCTGCGAGGACGTGGATCAGGCCGAGCCGGACTTCCGACGGAACGTCCGCGTCGCCTTGTGACTCGAGGTCGCTCCACCAACCCCACTGTGCCCGTCCAGATGCGCGGCCCGGGCCTGACCCGTCTGCTTCTTTCGCTCCAGCGCGGCCGCGAACTTGGACTTTGCGTCCTCCGTCACCGGTACGTGCGGCTCGGCGGTGCCCGCGGCCTCCGTAGCCTTCGTGTCCTCGGTAGCCCCCGTGGCCCCCGTAGCCGTCGTGGACTCCGCGGCCGGCCCTTCCGGAGTCGTCTCTGCGGGCTTCGCTGCGGTCTTCTCTCGTGTCTGTGCTGTGGGCGTCTTCGGGGACTGATCGGCCATGGCTGCCTCCTGGAGGTCACGGCCGGGCGTCTTTCGCGCCGGCTCTGCTGGGTCCATCTTCGCCCCCATCATCGCCTGCCCACGGGCGGCCCTGCCACCCGATATCCCGCACCAGTGCGATCGACCTCGCCCCCACTGGCGCCGGGGTGAGCCGACGGTGAATGCTGGAGCGTCAGACACCGCTCCGGACGACGACGTCCGGCGCGGCCCGAGAGAGGGAACACATGAGTGCTGAACTGCGCGTGCTGCGCAACTTCATCAACGGCGAATTCGTCGACGCGGTGGATGGTGCCACCAGCGACGTGATCAACCCGTCCACCGGCGAGTCCTACGCGACCGCGCCCGTCTCGGGAGCGCCGGATCTGGATGCGGCCTACTCGGCGGCATCGACCGCCTTCGAATCCTGGGGCGGCAGTACGCCGTCGGAGCGTCAGCGGGCGCTGCTGAAGATCGCCGACGCACTCGAGACCCGGGCCGACGAATTCGTCGCCGTCGAGAGCGAGAACACTGGAAAGCCCCTGGGGCTCACTGCCTCCGAAGAACTGCCGCCGGCCGTCGACCAGCTGCGGTTCTTCGCCGGCGCGGCCCGGGTCCTCGAGGGTCGTTCTGCGGGTGAGTACCTGGCCGGACACACCTCGTTCATCCGCCGCGAGCCGATCGGCGTGGTCGGGCAGGTGACCCCGTGGAACTACCCGCTGATGATGGCCATCTGGAAGATCGGACCGGCGCTTGCTGCCGGCAACACGATCGTGCTGAAGCCCAGCGACACCACTCCGGCCTCCACGCTCCTGTTGGCCGAACTGTGCGCCGAATTCCTGCCCCCGGGCGTGCTGAACGTGGTCACCGGCGACCGCAACACCGGCGCGGCCCTGGTGTCGCATCCCACTCCGGCGATGGTGGCGATCACCGGGAGCATCCGGGCGGGCATCCAGGTCGCCGTCGCGGCCGCGGCCGACGTGAAGCGGGTCCACCTCGAACTCGGCGGGAAGGCGCCGGTCATCGTCTTCGACGACGCCGACATCACGGCGGCCGCCGAGGCCATCGCCCTCGCCGGTTACTTCAACGGCGGACAGGACTGCACGGCCGCCACCAGGGTCATGGTTGCCCCGGGCGCACACGACGATTTCGTCGCCGCGCTGACCGAGCAGGCCAAGAACACGGTCACCGGGCCGCCGTCCAACGCCGACGCGCTGTACGGCCCCATCAACAACGCGAACCAGCTTGCCCACGTCGGCGGATTCATCGACCGATTGCCGGACCACGCGTCGCTGAACGCGGGCGGCCACCGGATCGGCACTGCGGGCTACTTCTACGAGCCCACGGTGGTCTCGGGCCTGAGTCAGCAGGACGAGGCCGTGCAGAACGAGATCTTCGGACCAGTCATCACGGTGCAGAAGTTCACCGACGAGCGGGAAGCGCTCGCCTACGCCAACGGGACCACATACGGTCTCGCGTCATCGGTGTGGACCGCGGACCACGGCCGGGCCATGCGGATGTCGCGGGCGCTGAACTTCGGCTGCGTCTGGATCAACACCCACATCCCGCTGGTGGCCGAGATGCCACACGGCGGGTTCGGGCACTCCGGTTACGGGAAGGATCTCTCGATGTACGGCCTCGAGGACTACACCCGGATCAAGCACGTCATGTCCGCTATCGGATCGGCCGAGTAGGACTCACCCCATGATCGAAAAGACGATTGCAAAGGCAGGGACATGACCACCGCATTCAGCGCGTTCCGTACCGACATCGTTCAGGAACGTCGCCTCGTCACCGCTATCCCCGGCCCGAAATCGGTTGCACTGCATGCCCGCCGGACGGCGGCGGTGGCGGCCGGGGTGGCGTCGACGCTGCCGGTCTACACCGCCGATGCCGGCGGCGGCGTGATCGTCGACATCGACGGCAACTCGCTGATCGACCTCGGCTCGGGCATCGCCGTCACCTCCGTCGGCAACGCCGCGCCCCGGGTGGTCGCCGCGGTCCGCGAAGCGGTGGAGCACTTCACCCATACGTGCTTCATGGTCACGCCCTACGAGGACTACGTGGCCGTCGCGGAGAAGTTGAACACCCTGACGCCCGGCGGCCATGCGAAGCGGACGGCGCTGTTCAACTCCGGGTCGGAGGCGGTGGAGAACGCCGTCAAGATCGCCCGGGTAGCGACGAAGCGGACAGCCGTGGTGGCGTTCGACCACGCCTATCACGGCCGCACCAACCTCACCATGGCGTTGACCGCCAAGGCCATGCCCTACAAGAAGGGCTTTGGCCCGTTCGCCGGCGAGGTCTACCGGATGCCGATGTCCTACCCGTTCCGTGATGTCGAGGGCATGACGGGCAAAGATGCTGCGGCCCGTGCGATCTCGATGATCGAGAAGCAGATCGGCGCAGACGACGTCGCCGCCGTACTGATCGAGCCGGTGCAGGGCGAGGGCGGTTTCATCGTTCCGGCCGACGGTTTCCTGCCTGCCCTGTCGGAATGGTGCACGGCGAACGGTGTGGTGTTCATCGCTGACGAGATCCAGTCCGGTTTCTGCCGGACCGGATCCTGGTTCGCCTGCGATCACGAGGGCGTGGTGCCCGACCTGATCACCACCGCCAAGGGCATCGCCGGCGGGCTCCCGCTGGCGGCGGTCACGGGCCGGGCCGAGATCATGGACGCGGTACATCCTGGCGGGCTCGGCGGGACCTACGGCGGCAATCCGATCGCCTGCGCGGCTGCGCTGGCCGCGATCGAGACGATGGAGGAACTGGACCTCAACGCGGCTGCGCGTCGCATCGAGTCGTTGGTGGTCCCACGCATGCAGGCGCTGGCAGCCGAGACGGGGCGCATCGGCGAGGTGCGCGGTCGCGGCGGAATGCTCGCGTTGGAGTTCACCGTGGCCGGCTCGCTGGAACCCGACGCCGCGGCGGCGGGCGCCGTCGCCAAGGCCTGCCACGCCCAGGGTGTTGTCATCCTCACCTGCGGCACCTATGGCAACGTCATCCGCCTCCTGCCGCCGCTGGTCATCGGCGAGGAGTTGTTGGCCGAGGGTCTGGACGTCCTGGAGGCAGCCGTCCGCGCCCTCTGAGCCCGCCGGCCCCCTCCGTCCTGCTGCGTGGATCAACTTCGCAGGCAGGGATGAAGTCGTCGATTTCTGTCACTCTGGTCCCCCACAGGCCTACTTCGTCCCGGCAGGGAGAATTCAGCTTCGACCGATAGGCTGACGCGGCAGTTCGATCCCAGTTGTGAAAGGACCACCCAGTGGCAGCCGAAATCATCCCCATCCAGCTCGGCCTGACGGCCGGCAACGGACTCACGCTGTGGGCACCTCGGTGGCGCGAGGACGGCGACGAGTGGGAGGCCTTCCTCGGCCACGGCGACGACCTGTATGTCTTCCCCACCCCCGCGCACCTGGCCGCGTTCATCCGCACCAACGACGAGCACGACCTGATCGACCATCCCGAGTGGGATGCTGCGTCGGAGGCGATGACCGACGAGCTGCTCCCCGACGACGATCACCGGTTCGACATCGTCGGAGTGCCGGAGCTGGTGAGCGAGACCCCCGACATCTGGACCTTGGCGGAGCTGGCGGACACCGTGGCGATCCTGCACTCGCTCGCCGACGTGTGCGACATCCCGATCGTCGAAGAAGTGCTCGGCGCCGCGGACGGCTTCTCGCTGCTCTCGGCCGGCGAGCAGGCGTTCACCGGCCGGCAGGGCGAGAAACTCTGGAACGGTATCGGCGCCGTGGTGGTCGAACGGTGGGACGAGGTCGTGGAGGCGCTCGACGCCCTCGTCACGACGCCGGAGGTGGACGCAGCTGCCCTGGAGGTCGCCGAGGCCGAAGCCGTCGCGACCAACGCCGTTCTCGTCCAGGACGAAGAAGAGGACATCGTCGCCGAGCTCGAAGAGGGTGAGCGCGACCCGGAGCTGGAGTTCTGGGACGAGATCGGCATCGACTGCATCGAGATCACCGTGGGCGGTCAGAGCGGATGGACCCTTCGCTGCTACCTGGACGACCAACCGGTGTTCCTCTCGAAGGCCAACCGGATCCAGATCTTCTCGTCCGACGAGAAGCTCGAGAACTACCTCACCGACGCCGGAGCCGACCACAAGCTGGCCTCGCTCGCGGTGTGGCCCGAAATTCGGGAAGCCATCGACGGCGGCGATGCCGTCGTCGTCGCCGGGCCTGAGAACACCTACGTGCTCGACGGTCTCGCCGACGACCTCCGATCGGGCCCCGGCTCGGTCAACCGCCGCCAGCTGGAACTCGCGGTGGAACTGCTGACCGACGCGGCCGCCGCCCGCAAGGACGACGAGACGGCCGACGCACTGTCCAGTGCCACCCCCCTGGCCAGCCTGACGAGCGCCATCATCAAGCCCGACGCCGACCGGATGGCCCCGGCCCCACCGTTCGACGACGAAGTCGCAGCTTGGACGATCCTGGTCGACACGTTCGCCGCCACGCTCGACTGGGACAACCAGCCCGCCTGACCCCCTGCATGGATCAACTTCGCACGCAGGGACGAAAGTGACGACTTCCGTCTCACCGGTCCCAGAACAGCGACGTTGATCCATGCACGGTCTTCGGGTTGACCGTTCAAGCCGGATGCGATTCGCTCCATCGGGGCGGGGGGCTCGAGGGTCCAACAGTGGGCAGGAGCGCAGCGTAGCCGGGCTTGATGACGTTCTCGATGATGGCCAGACGCTCGTCGAAGGGCAGGAAGGCGGACTTCATCGCGTTGATCGTGAACCAGCGGAGATCCACCCAGCCGTAACCGAAAGCCTCGACGAGGCCGAGCATCTCGCTCGTCATCGTGCAACCGCTCATCAGGCGGTTGTCGGTGTTCACGGTGACCCGGAATCCCAGGTCCTTCAGAATCCCGATCGGGTGTTTGGCGATGGACTCGGCCGCACCGGTCTGGACATTCGACGTCGGCGCCATTTCCAGCGGGATTCTCTTGTCCCGGACATAGGCGGCCAGCAGTCCCAGTTGGGCGGTGCCGTCGAACGCCAGCGAGATGTCGTCGACGATCCGCACGCCATGGCCGAGTCGGTCAGCTCCGCACCACTGCAACGCTTCCCAGATCGACGGAAGCCCGAAAGCCTCACCCGCGTGAATCGTGAAATGAGCATTCTCCCGGCGCAGATACTCGAAAGCATCCAGATGACGGGTCGGTGGGAAACCCGCCTCGGCGCCGGCGATATCGAAGCCGGCTACTTCCTGATCCCGGTATCTCACGGCCAGGTCGGCGATCTCCCGCGAACGGGCCGCGTGCCGCATCGCGGTGAGGAGAGCACGCACCCGGATCCGGGAGCCCGCCTCCCGGGCGGCGGCGGTGCCGGCCGCGAAGCCGTCCAGGACGGCTTGCACCACCTCGTCCAGATCCAGCCCTTGCTGCACGTGGAGTTCCGGCGCGAACCGTACCTCGGCGTACACGACCCCGTCGGCCGCCAGGTCCTGTACGCACTCGGACGCGACCCGGATCAAGGCTTCGCGTGACTGCATGACGCCGACCGTATGGGTGAAGGTCTCGAGGTATCGCTCGAGAGAACCCGAATAGGCGGACTCGGAGAACCAGCGGGCCAGCGCGGCCGGATCGTGGCTGGGTAGGTCCCCATAGCCCTGCTGCTCGGACAGTTCGATCAGCGTGACCGGGCGTACCCCGCCGTCGAGGTGGTCGTGGAGCAGGACCTTCGGGGCGGATCGGATGCTGTCCGCAGTCAGGGCAACCGCGGCGGGGTCGTCGCCCGGTGATCCGGGAGCGATGGTGTCGGTGCTGGTGTTCGGGGTGGGCATCAGACGACGTTACCCGGACCGGTTGGCCAGGACCCAAAGCGCCGGTAAACGGGGCCCTGACGTCGAGCAAAGGACATACCCGGAGGCGGCTGTCGGTGCCTTCGTCTAGCGTCTCCAACCATGACAGACCTCATCGTGGTGCGCGGGCTGGTCAAGAAGTTCGGGGACACGACGGCGCTCGACGGGGTGGACCTGTCGGTGCCGGAAGGAACCGTGCTGGGCCTGCTCGGACCCAACGGTGCCGGCAAGACCACCGTCGTCCGGATCCTGACCACTCTGCTCGGAGCCGATGGCGGACGGGCCGAGGTAGCTGGGCTCGACGTCGCCACCCAGGGGCCCGAGATCAGGGCCATCATCGGCCTGACCGGCCAATATGCTGCTGTCGATGAGTACCTCACCGGCTTCGAGAACCTGGAGATGGTGGGGCGGCTCTACCACTTGGGCAAGACCGAATCGCGGGCCAGGGCCAACGAGCTGCTGGAACGTTTCGACCTGACGGATGCGGCCAGGCGACCCGCGAAGACCTACTCCGGCGGCATGCGTCGGCGACTCGACATCGCCGCCTCGTTGATCGCCCGGCCACGGATCCTCTTCCTGGACGAACCGACCACCGGGCTTGATCCACGTAGCCGGCAGGGCATGTGGGAGTTCATCGCCGATCTGGTCAGCGAGGGCACCACGATCCTGCTGACCACCCAGTATCTGGAGGAGGCCGATCGGCTGGCCAACGACATGGTGGTGATCGACCACGGAAAGGTGATCGCCCGCGGGACCGGCGACGAGCTCAAGGCTCAGGTGGGTGGACAGCGACTGGTCTTCACGGTCGCCCGCACCGAGGATCTGGCTGCCATCTCGGCTCTGCTCGCGCCGCTGGCCGTCGACACCCCGACCGTCGACGAGCAGACGCGGACGGTCAGTGTTCCGGTCTCCGGTGGCGCGGATGATCTGGCCACCGCGCTGGACAGATGGCGCGGTAGCGGCATCGAGTTGATCGACGTCGGGCTTCGCCGACCGGACCTGGACGACGTGTTCCTCACCTTGACCGGCCATGGGGCAGAAGAAGAAGTGAAAGTCGACGAGAAGAAGACAAAGACGCAGGAGGCCTCCCGATGAGCACCATGGTCGACACCATCTCCGACGCCGTGACCATCACCAAGCGCAATCTGATCAAGGTCAAGCGGGTGCCGGACCTGATCGTCTTCGCCACCCTGTCGCCGATCATGTTCGTGCTGCTGTTCGTCTACGTCTTCGGCAGCGCGATTCCCATCTCGGGCATCACCTACGCCGAGTTTCTCCTGCCCGGAATCTTCGTCCAGACGGTGATCTTCGGTAGCACGGTCACCGGCTCGAGCCTGGCCGACGACCTGCAGAAGGGGTTGGTCGACCGGTTCCGGTCCCTGCCGATGGCCAGGTCCGCGGTATTGGTGGGCCGGACAGTGGCCGACGTCGGATTGAACATCGTCTCCGTGGTGGTCATGTCGATCACCGGCCTGATCGTCGGCTGGCGCATCCACTCGTCCTTCTTCGAGGCGCTGGGGGCCTATCTGCTGTTGCTGCTGTTCGCGTTCTCCATCTCGTGGGTGATGGCGCTGATCGGCCTGCTGGTGCGGACTCCGGAAGTGTTCAACAACGCCAGCTTCATCGTCATCTTCCCGTTGACCTTCATCGCCAACACCTTCGTCCCCACCCGAAATTTCCCGCCCGTACTCCGCACGATCGCCAATTGGAATCCGGTCTCAGCCATCACCCAGGCGTGCCGCAACCTGTTCGGTAACACCGCCGAGTCGCTGGTGGTGCCGAAGGTCTGGTCGCTGCAGAATCCGGTGGCGTACACCTTGATCTGGGTGGTCATCCTGCTGCTCGTCTTCGTGCCGTTGTCCGTCCGGCAGTACCTCCGGAGCGCCCTGCGGTAGCACGCACTGCGCCGTGCGGTCACCCCCAGGTATCTGCCGTGCGGTCACCCCCAGCTATCTCCTGATGACTTCGATGACCAGCGGTGTTCGGGCGGCCAGATCTGTTGCGGTCACATCGACGTCGAAAGACCCGTCCAAGTCGGTCAGCGCCCCGGTGAACCGCTCCGGGGTATCGGTGTGGAGTTCGAAGATCGGTTGTCCGACGACCACCGTGTCTCCCGGCTTGGCCAGGCAGCGAATACCGGCCCCGGCCTGCACGGCGTCTTCCTTTCTGGCCCGCCCGGCACCCAGTCGCCAGGAAGCGACACCGACGGCCAAGGCGTCGAGTCGGGTGATCACCCCGCCAGAGGACGCGACCACGACCTGGCGCTCGCGGGCGGTCGGCAGCGCAGCGTCGGGATCGCCGCCCTGAGCCGCGATCATCGCCCGCCAGCAATCCATCGCGGCGCCCGAGGCCAGCACCTCTGCCGGATCGACGTCCAGACCCGCGAGTGCCACCATCTCCCGGGCCAGTGTCAGCGTCAGTTCCACGACGTCCGGTGGCCCGCCTCCGGACAGCACCTCGACCGCTTCGGCAACCTCCAGCGCGTTACCCACCGCAACACCCAACGGCGTCGACATGTCGGTCAGCAGAGCGGAGGTCCGAACCCCGTGCGCGGCACCGAGTTCGACCATCGTGCGAGCGAGTTCGGCCGCCCGCCCAGCCGATTTCATGAAGGCGCCGGTGCCAACCTTGACGTCCAGTACCAGCGCGTCGGTGCCTTCGGCGATCTTCTTGCTCATGATCGACGCGGCAATCATCGGGATCGATTCGACGGTCGCGGTCACATCCCGCAGGGCGTAGAGCTTGCGGTCGGCAGGAGCGAGATCGGCCGAGGCCGCACAGATCACCGCACCTGTGGTACCAAGCTGGGCCATCATCTCGGCGGGCGACAACGTGGCCCGCCAGCCCACGATCGATTCGAGCTTGTCCAGGGTCCCACCGGTGTGGCCTAGTCCCCGACCCGAAAGCTGCGGCACGGCCGCACCGCAGGCCGCCACCAGCGGCGCCAGCGGCAGCGAGATCTTGTCCCCCACACCGCCGGTCGAGTGCTTGTCGACCGTCGGCCGCCCCACCCCCGACAGATCCAGGCGGATGCCGGAGGCGATCATCGCCGCCATCCAGCTGGAGGTCTCGGCGAAGCTCATGCCGTTGAGCAGGATCGCCATCAGCAACGCCGACATCTGTTCCTCGGCGACTTCACCCCGGGTGTAGGACCCGATCGTCCATTCGATCTGGGCCTCGGTCAGTGGATGACCGTCGCGCTTCGCGGCAATCACGTCGACGGCGGCAAACGCAGGCAATCGAAACTCCCTGTCATCGAGTCGGGCAGGCGTGCACCGGGCGACGCACCGCCTCCAGTATCGACCCCGTCGTGACGCGCGCGTCGGGGCAGCCGCCGATCCCACCGCGCCGCGGCCAGGACTGCGCCGACCGCCGGCGGGTCCGCAACGATCTACACGCGGAAAGCCCGCGTCCCCCCGCCGGATAGCCTTCAGTTGACGCACCCGACCTGGAGGTAGAACCCGTGGCCACTCCGCACATCGATGCCGAGCCGGGCGATTTCGCCCCGGTCGTACTCATGCCGGGCGACCCCCGGCGCGCAACCCTGATCGCCCAAACGCTCTTCGAGTCGCCCCGTCTGGTCAACGAGGTACGCGGGATTCTCGGCTACACCGGCACTTTCGGCGGCCGGCCGATCTCGGTACTGGCCTCCGGCATGGGCTGCCCGTCGATCACCATCTACGCCACCGAGCTGTACCGGTTCTTCGGCGTCCGCCGGATCATCCGGGTCGGGACCGCCGGTGGCATGCAGGAATACCTGCGACTCGGCGACGTGATCGCCGCATCCGCTGCTCACACCGATTCCGCGATGGCCAACGCCCGCATCCCGGGCGTTTCGATGAGCCACGCTCCGACCTTTGCACTGCTCGCCGCAGCGGTCGAAGCGGCGCGGGAGTCGAACCTACCCCTGCGGGTCGGACCGATCTTCTCCTCCGACCACTTCTACGCCACCCGCCCCGAGACCAGTGCAGCACTGGTGGCCCACGGCACTCTCGCCGTCGAGATGGAATCGGCGGCGCTCTACGCAGCGGCTGCGGCAGAGGGCGGTGAAGCACTGACCCTGTTGACGGTCACCGACCATCTCGGTCGATCGGAACACCTCAGTGCAAAGGAACGCGAAGAGTGCTTCGAGAACATGTCCCGGGTCGCGGTCGCTGCGGGGCTGAGCCGATGATGCACGAGGCGGCGGCGATCAGTTCGGCCGACTTCGGCGCCCTGCTCACCGCTGGGGCGGTTCCGATCCTGCCCTTTGGTGCGTTAGAACAACACGGACCTCATCTCCCCCTGGCCACGGACACCATCATGGCCGACGGACTGGCTCGTCGAATTGCCGCCGAAGTCGACGGAATCCTGTTGCCTGCCATCGCCTACGGCCAGACGTCCGACAACGCCGCATTCCCGGGCACGCTGACCCTCGGCTTCGACACGGTCCGCGCCATGGCCAGGGACATCGCCGGCGCGCTGGCCGCGCAGGGCGCACGGACGTTCGTCATCGTGAACGGAGATTTCGGTAACCAGGCACCGCTCCGGCAGGCCGCACGAGAGGTCAAAGAGCAACTGGGAGTGGACGTGCTGGTGGTGAACTACCCCGGCATGGCGGAGATCGCCGCCGAGCTGTGCACCACCGAGCCGGCCGGCCTCGGGCTCTATCACGCCGAGGAGTTCGAGACCTCCCTGGTGCTGCTGCTGCGCCCTGACGACGTCAACATGGACCTCGCCGTCGCGGAGTACCCGCAGTACCCGCCGACATTTCCAGCTGTCCTGACCGGACTCGAGAAGCTCTCCATCTCAGGGGTTTTCGGTGATCCCCGACCGGCCACAGCAGAACTGGGCGCACGGTTGATGGACCGACTGGCGATCGAAGCCGTCCGTCTCGTGCGGGCGTATCTGGACGTGGCCCTGCCCGGCTGATACGCGCCGGTCGGGCGCCGGGCACGGCCCGTGACATGCTTCACCCGTTCGACGGAACGATGAACGAACACATTGCCGGCGATGGTTCGCTCCGATAGCGTACTGGGTAATCTCCCACCGTTCGAGTCTTTTCGAATTCTCCTGTTCCGGAGAATTGAAGTGGCGGATTCTGTGTATCACTCTCTGGGGGAAATGATGACTGGTTCTGTGGCTGAAGAGGCCGAACCAACTGCTGCGACAGTCGGCGGGGCGGTGCCCGTGATTCTGTCGAAAACGGCAGAGCCGCAAGGACAGGAGTTGCCGCCTGCGGTCCCTGCGCCCAGGCCCATGCCCATCGTCGTACCGCCACCGAACTCCGAAGCCGTCGTGGCCGGCGGTCTGGCCATGAAAAGGCGAAATCCCTGGGCTGTCTGGTTGGGCCTGCCGATCATCACCCTCGGTATCTATTTCTACGTCTGGTACTACCAGATCCACAAGGAAATGGCGAAATTCGACCGCCGGCGTTCGGTGCCGGTGGCCGGTCCGGTACTCGTCGTGCTGCTCCTGGGCTGGACGGTCATCGCACCGTTGATCAGCTTCCACAACGCCGGAGCACGCGTCCGAGACGCCCAGCGGTCGGCCGGGCTGCAGCCCACCTGTTCGCCGACGTTGTCCTGGGTACTCGCGTTCGCCCTCGGACTGAACTCGTTCTATCTACAGGTCGAGCTGAACAAGGTTGTCGACCGCTACGCGGGCGCGCCGGCGGGCACCCAGATTCCGCTCTACGTCTGACCCGGGCGGGTCCGGGGCCCGAGCTAGAAACCATAGTCCTGGATGGACTTCCCGTGGCTGGTGTCGGTGAGCTCTCGCAACCGTGGGGCCAACGCGTCGAGCGTCGTCGGTAGGTCGACCGTGAGCAGTCGACGATCCCGCATGAGTACCCGGCCGGCCACGATCGTGGTGCTGATGTCGGCTGATCTGGCGCTGTAGACCAGTGTGGCCGGCAGGTCGTGGATCGGCTGGGTGTGCGGGCCGGAGAGGTCGAGAAGGATGATGTCGGCCTGGTGTCCGGGGGCCAGCGAACCGATCACCCCGGCCAATCCGACCGCTGCCGCGCTGCCCAGCGTCGCGATCCCCAGCACCTGCCGGGCGGTCATCCAGCGTTCGTCCTGCTCGACGTATTTCTGCACGAGAGACGTCATCATCATCGACTCCCACACGTCCAGCGTGTTGTTCGAGGCCGCCCCGTCCGTGGCCAGGCCCACCGCGACGTCCGCCGACAACAGTGCGCGGATGGGGGTGGTCTCCTCGCCGGCCTTGAGGTAGCCCTTGGGTGCGCTGCCGACACCGACCCGACCTCGGGCGGCGGCCAGCAGCGGAAGATCCTCGGGCACGATGCCCTTTCCGTGCGCGATCAGCGTCCGGCCGTCGAGGATCCCGGTCTGGGCGAGCACCTGGATGGGACTCATCCCCCGGAGGGCACGACTCTGCCGGGTCTGGATCCGGCTCTCCGCCGCGTGGATGTGGACCAGCAGATCGTGATCCAGTCCAGCCCTGGCGGTGCGCCGCAGATCCTCGTCGTTCACCGTGTACTCGGCGTGCGGGGCCAGCGAGGTGGTGATCCGGCCGGCCGCCGAACCGCTCCGCTCCACCGCGAAGTCCAGACCACGGTCGAACCCGGCAGACCCTTCGGTGGAGAAATAGGTCCAGCCCAGATTCGCCCGCATACCCGTCTCGTCGACCACGTCCGCGATCCGGTCCATCATGAAGTAGTGATCCGCGAACGTGGTGGTCCCGCTCGCGATCATCTCGGCGCAGGCCAGCCGGGCGGCCAGCGTGACGTCGGATTCGGTGAGGTTGACCTCCATCGGCCAGATCTTCTTGTTGAACCAGTCCGAGGTGCTGACATCCTCGGCCGCGCCCCGGAACATCACCATCGGCGAGTGGCTGTGACAGTTGATCAGGCCCGGCATGGCGACCTGGCCACGACCGTCCAGCGTCTCGACGCCCGCCGGCGCCGCACCTGCGAGAACCGAGAGGATGAGTCCGTCACGGATCAGAATGGTGGCGCCGGCCAGGAACTGGACCGCCCCATCCGCATCATGCACCAGTGCGGTGACGTCGGTGATGGCCAGGTCGGCCGGGCGATCGGTCGTGGTCATCTGGCATCCTCGGGGTGGAGAGTCGCGGGTCGATCGGCCTGATCAGTTTGGCAGTACCAGCATTCGAGAAGGACCCGGGTCGGAACACTCAGTGAGGACGGCAGATGACGGATTCGAAGTCGATCGATTCGAAGTGGATCGAGTGGAACGCCGAAAGTCTGGCCACGGCCGCCCGCGGAGACCTGGAAGACGCGGCCGAACTCGCCGACAAGGCCGCCGACGATGGTTCACTACTGGGCGTCGCCCTGTCCACCTATCTTCGGTCGTCCAGGCAGAGGGACGTCTACGACCATCCGGCTGCCTTCGAGGCATTCATCGCGGGCGGCGGCAACGTCGATCTCTACCGCAGGACCGGCGCCGCGCTGAGCGGCACCTACCCCGGAGTCGGATCGCTGCTGGATATCGGCTGCGGCAACGGGCTGGCTCTCGTCCCCGCGTTGCAACAGTCACCCACTGTGCCGAGCCGGCTGGATCTGGTGGAGCCGGGCGAGGAACTTCTCGCCGGCTGTGTGGCCGCCCTGCAGCAGAGCGGCTTGCCCGTCGCGATCACCGGCTGGCAGATGGGTTTCGCCGCGTTCCTGGCAGCCGCACCGGCGCAACATCGTTGGGACCTGGCCCAGTCGACCTTTGCGCTGCAGTCCATCGAACCGACCGAGCGATCGGCCGCACTCGCCGCCCTGGCGCCGAGGGTCGCCCGACTCGTCATCGTCGATTTCGACGTGTCGGACGAGAAGACCGGCAGTCACCGCCACCTGACGTCGTTGGCCGCCCGCTACGAACACGGGCTGGCCGAATATGACCAGACGAGAGACCTGGTGGCCCAGGGCTTTCTGATGCCGGTACTACTCGGACAGCTTTCCCCCGACGCCGAACGCACCAATTGGGAACAGCCGGCCGAGCACTGGCGTCAGCAGGTGCAGGACGCCGGCTTCCACGACGTCGTCGTGCGGCCCCTGGCCGACTACTGGTCGGCTCCCGCCTTCCTGCTCAGCGCGAACGGGAGCTGAGCACCGACGCCGGCCAGCGTCGGCCCGGTAGGTCGGAATCAGCCTGGCAACGCTCCGGCGACCACCTGGCCGCGGCAGACCACCGCGACGACGTTGTCGGCCGAGAGCGCCGAAGCCTCCTGCCACGGGCGGCCGCGCATGACTAGGAAGTCCGCTCCGAAAGCCGGAGCGACGCGGCCGACGACCGAGCCGAGCCCGACTGCGGCAGCGGCGTCCGAGGTGGCCGCCTGCAGGGCCCGGGCCGGTGAGTAGCCGAGCACCTCGACCATCCGCCCGAGTTCCCGCCACTGGTCGCCGAACTCCAGGAAGTAGCCGTTGGCGTCGGTGCCCAGGACGAACCGGACGCCGGCGTCCGCCGCCGAGCGCAGCAGCGCATCCCGGGACGACACCAGCTCCGCGGCAATGGATTGCGCCTCCGCGCTGACCGGAACCTCGGCCCTGGCGATCATGTCGTTGATCAGCAACGTCGGCGCGACCGGGATCTTCCGGTCGGCCAGCACCAGGGCCTGGTCCGCGGTCATCCCGGTGCCGTGCTCGATCGAATCCATGCCCTCGTCCAGGGCGATCTGGATCCCTTCCGCCGAGTGGGTGTGGCACGCCACCAACATCCCGAGAGCGTGGGCCTCGTCGACCGTGGCGGCAATCTCGGCCCGAGTCTGGTTGCGCCACGCCACTTTGTCGCCCATCGAGAGCACGCCGCCGCTGGTGTAGGTCTTGATTCCGGTCAGGCCGGCCCGGGCCCACCGACGGACCAGGGCGCGGCAGGCATCCGGGGAGTCCGCAGTCGGCGGCCGTTCCGCGACCGCGCGCGGGGTGAACAGGTCCAGATGGCCGGCCGTCATGCCCACCGGACCGGAGGCCAGCAGCCGCGGGCCGGCGAGAATGCCCGAGTCGAAGACCCTGGCCACCGCTGCCTGCGACTCGTCGGCGCCCAGATCCCGCAGGGTGGTCACTCCGAATCGCAGGGCGCGCTGAGCATTTGCCACCGCGTGCAGCGTCTGTTCCTCCCGGATCGTGACGAGCGGCCACGTGAAGGTATCGAACCCCTTGGCGTTGGCCCGGCCGCCCGCATACCCCAGGAGGTGGACATGAGTGTCCACCAGTCCGGGGATGACGCTGTACTCGGCTGCGCCCGATGCCTCCCCCACCTCGGTGAACGTGCCGCTCGACCAGGCCAGCGAGCGGGCGCCCAGGTCGGCCCTGCCGTCCCAGAGGCGCACCGCACCGAGCGACCCTGCCGACCGTTCCGTCATGTCGGCAGGTGCTCGGGGCCGAACGCGTCGGGCAGCACCCAGGACATCGGCTGGATGCCCGATGGCGTGTCCACCAACAGGTCCGGACCGCCGAACTCGTAGATCACCTGGCGGCACCGGCCGCACGGCATCAACAGATCACCCTGGCCCGACCGGCAGGCCACAGCCACCAACCGGCCGCCGCCGGACAGCCGCAGCTGCCCGACCATCGTGCACTCGGCACACAGACCCAGCCCGTAGGAAGCGTTCTCGACGTTGCAGCCGGTGATGATGCGACCGTCGTCCGCGATCGCGGCCACCCCGACCTGCAGGCCCGAATACGGGCAGTAGGCCAGCAACGCGGCTTCGACAGCCACCGCGCGCAACGCTTCCCAGTTCACCTCGACAGTGGAGGTCACCGCCCGCCGCCCTTCCGGTACGGAATGCCGTCGGCAGCCGGCGGCCGGAGTCGTTGCGAGGCCAGCCCCATCACCAGCAGGGTGATGGCGTACGGCGACGCACTGACCAACTCAGCCGGAAGCGCGGTCGTCTCCGCGAACCACAGCACCGCCAACAGAGCGATGACGATGGCCACCACGCCGACCAGGCGGGCTCCGGCCCGGAACTGGATGACCGCGACCACGACCATGCCGGCCGCCACCAGCAGCAGGAAGGCATGCATGGCCAGGTTGGTCGAGTCGTAGAGCTGGACGCCGTCGGTGTAGCCGAAAAGAGCTGCACCCATGGCCATCCCGCCCGGGCGCCAGTTGCCGAAGATCAAGGAGGCCAGGCCGATGAACCCACGACCTCCCGTCTGCCCGTTCTGGAATCGCTGCCCCACCACCAGGAACGCGCCGGCCAGCCCGCTCAACGCACCGGAGACGGTGACGCCGATGTACTTGTAGCGGATGACGTTGATACCCAACGACTCGGCGGCGTACGGCGCCTCACCGACCGACCGCAGTCGTAGGCCGAACCGGGTGCGCCACAGGATGAACCCGGACGCGACGATCAGGATCACGGTGAGCACCGTGAGCAGGGACAAGGAGGTGGTCATGCCACCCAGGATTCCGGCGATGTCCGACACGAAGAACCAGTGCTTGCCCTCGACGGTGGCCAGCCAGGGCGAAAGTCCGGGCACCGTGATGAGCTGCACCTGGGCGACCGGCGGTGATTGCTGGGCTCCACCGCCGGGGGCGTTCGCGAAGAACAACTGGGCCAGATAGAGCGCGAGACCGGGTGCCACGATGGAGATCGCGACACCGGCGATGATGTGGTCGACCCCGAAGGTCACCGCGGCGAGCCCCAACAACAGCCCACCCAGGAGGCCGCAGAGGATCCCCGCCACCACACCGGCCCAGGGCCCCCACTGGTACCCGGCCCAGCCACAGCCGAAGGTGCCGAGCACCATCATTCCTTCGAGCCCGATGTTCACCACGCCGGCCCGTTCCGACCAGAGTCCGGACAGGCCGGCCAGCGCGATCGGTACCGCCGAGATGATGGCTGCCTCGATCGCGCCGGAGGACGTGAGGTTCTGGGCTCCGGTCGCCGACCGGATGGCCGACACCAGCGCAAGGCTGCCGACGATGATGGCCAGCCAGGCTATCGGGCTGAGCCGCCCGTTGCGGGCGGAGGTGGGGGGCGACTGGATCAGCGCGTTCGTCATGCGGCCACCGCCTGGGTCGGCGTCGGGGACCCGGCCAGCGCACCGGCCACAGCCTTCTGTTCCAGTACCAATCGATATCGGCGTACCAGCTCGTAGGCGATGACCACGGACAGCACGATGGTGCCCTGCATGATCACCACGATCTGGCTGGGCACGTTGATGCCCTGCAGTGCGTTCGCCGAACCGTCCAGCGCGGCCCAGAGCAATGCCGCGAACGCCATTCCGATGGGATGATTCCGACCCAGCAGGGCGATCGCGATACCGGTCAGCCCCAGCCCTGAGGGGAAGTTGATCGAGTACTGGGTGGCGTTGTTGAGCAATTCGGGCATGCCCACCAGGCCGGCCACCGCACCCGAGATCAGCATGGTGATCACCGCGGTCTTCTTGGCACTGATACCGCTGGCCACCGCGGCCGAGGGGTTCAGGCCCGTCGCCTTGATGGAGAAGCCGAAAACGGTGCGCGACAACAGGAGTGCATAGAGGATGCCGACCACGATCGCAATGATGTTCAGGGTGTAGAGCGGCACGATCGAGGTGCCGACCGACAGCGTCGGGACCATGCCGGGTCCGGTGATCACCTTCGTCCCGATGCTGTTGCCGTTGAGCACACCGAGCCGCTTGGCGGTGAGCAGGTACGCGATGACCGAGGTCGCGATCGCGTTGAGCATGATCGTGCTGATGACCTCGCTGACCCCGCGGGTGACCTTGAGCCACACCGCGATGCCGGCCCAGGACGCACCGACCAACATCGCACAGACCAGGGTGATCGCCACCCGTAGGAAGCCGGGCAGGTTCGTCATCCAGGCCGCGCCGGCGAGGGCCGCCGAGATCATCGCCGCCATCCGGTACTGGCCGTCCACGCCGATGTTCAGCAGGTTCATCTTGAACCCGATGGCCACCGCGACGGCGGCCAGGTAGTAGGAGCCGGTGGTGTTCAGAGCGCCGACGATGATGCTGATGTCGCTGAACGCACCGCCCATCTTGGCGAACGCCGCGAACGGATTGTGACCGGTGACGATCAGGATGATGCTGCAGATCACCGCGGACACCACCAGCGCGCCCACCGGGGCGAGCGCGCCGAGAGCGAACCGGCGCCACGTCATGTTCCGCATCAGGCCACTTCCCCTTCTTCGAGGTCCCCGCCGGTCATCGCGCCGCCCAGAGATTCCGGTGTGACGACTCGTGGATCGTAGGTGCCCACCAATTTGCCGCGGAGGATCACGGTGAGGGTGTCCGACATGCCGATCAGTTCTTCCAGATCGGCGGAGATGAGCAACACCGCCAGACCGGACTCCCTGGCCCGCCGCAGCTGTTCCCAGATCGCCGCCTGCGCCCCGACGTCCACCCCGCGGGTGGGGTGGGAAGCGATCAGCAGCACGGGATTTCCGCTCATCTCCCGTCCGACGATCAGCTTCTGCTGGTTCCCGCCGGACAGAGCTGCCGCGAGTACGTCGATACCGGGCGTACGGACGTCGAACTCGTCGACGATGCGCCGGGTGTCGTCCCGGGCGCCGGCCCGGTCGACGAAGATTCCTCTGGACGCCGGCGGTCTCGTCTGGTGACCCAGGATTCGGTTCTCCCAGAGACTCGCCTCCAGCATCAGGCCCTGCCGGTGCCGGTCCTCGGGGATGAACCCGATCCCGGACTCCCGTCGAGCCAGCGTGCTCAGCTTGGTGATGTCGGTGCCGGACAGGCTCACTGTCCCCTCGACGATCGGTTCCAGGCCCATGATGGCGTCGACCAGTTCGCTCTGCCCGTTGCCCTCGACGCCGGCGATACCCAGCACCTCGCCCGCATGGATCGTCAGGCTCACGTCGGACAGCGACGGCCGCCCGGCCGGTCCCTGAACGGTCACGCCGTTCATGGACAGCACCACCCGGTCGGTGACCGTCGAGTCGCGCAGCTCCGGCACCGGCAGCTCCGACCCGACCATCATCTCGGCCAGTGCCCGGTTGGTGACGGTCCTGGGATCTGCGGTGCCCACCGTCGTACCGCGTCGGATGACGGTGATCTCGTCCGCCACCGAACGCACCTCGTCCAACTTGTGCGAGATGAAGATGATCGTCAGACCTTCGGACTTGAGCTCCCGGAGGTTACCGAACAGCTCATCCACCTCCTGCGGGACGAGTACTGCAGTCGGTTCGTCCAGGATCAGGATCTTGGCACCGCGGTAGAGCACCTTGATGATCTCCACCCGTTGCCGGGCGCCCACCCCCAGCTTCTCGACGAGCGCTCGCGGGTCGACCCCGAGGCCGTAGCGGTCGGCGATGTCGGTGATCTCGCGACGGGCCTTCGCTGCGTTCAACCGACCGCCCGACATGGGTTCGGCGCCCAACACGATGTTTTCCCAGACGGTGAAGTTGTCGGCGAGCATGAAGTGCTGATGGACCATTCCGATCCCCGCGGCGATGGCATCGGCGGGAGAATGGAACGACTTGTGCTGGCCGTAGATCTCGATGGTGCCCTCGTCGGGCTGGTGCAACCCGAACAGCGTCTTCATCAGGGTGGACTTGCCCGCCCCGTTCTCGCCGACCAGAGCGTGCACCGTCGATTCGTGCACGGTGAAGTTGATGTCGGAGTTGGCAACCACCCCTGGGAACCGCTTGGTGATGCCGGACAGTCGCACGGCGACCGGGCGGTCGGTGACCCCGGCGATCTCTGGTTCAGGCGACATACGGACCCATTGCGACGACCTCCATCGAACTCCGGCGGGGGGACGCCCCCGATGATCGCTGACGGGGACGGCTAAAACAATCAGATGGGCCATCCGAAGGCCCAACCGTCACCACGAAGAAGGGTCCGGCGGCAGCGAGGTGGAAACCTCGCTGCCGCCGGACCCTGGTAGCGCTCCTGCGATCAGCCGCCGACGGTGGTCGGGACGACGATGGTGCCGGCGATGATCTTCGCCTTGTAGTCGTTGATCTCCGGGACGTACGCGGTGATGAAGCCACCGGAGGTGGCGTAGCTGACGCCGTTGTTCTTGAGATCGAAGGTCTGCACACCGGTCTGCGGCTTGCCCGCGGCGACGGAGGAGGCGAACAGGTAGACCGACACGTCGACGTTCTTCACCGCGGAGGTGATGATGACGTCCTTGACCGCCGACAGCGTCGGGGAGAGGTACTGATCGGAGTCGACCCCGATGGCGTACTTGCCGGCAGCCTTGGCAGCCTGGAACACGCCGGTGCCGGATCCGCCGGCCGCCGGGAAGATGACATCGGCGCCGGCGTCATACATACCCTTGGCGATGGTCTGGCCCTTGTCCGGCGAGCTGTAACCGCTGTTGTCCGGCGGCTGGGTGATGTACTTGTCGTCGATGATGATCTTCGGGTTCGCCGCCTTTGCACCCGCGTCGAAGCCGGCCTGGAACTGCTGGATCAGCGGCACATTGACGCCACCGATGAAGCCGACGTGCCCGGTCTTGGACTTGAGCGCCGCCGCGACTCCGACGAGGTAGGAGTCCTGCTCGGAGGCGAACGTCAACGAGGCGACGTTGGACACACCGTCGACGACGGAGTCGACGATGGCGAAGTGCACCTTCGGGTTGGCCTTGGCCACGGTCGTCAGCGCGGTGCCGTAGTCGTAGCCGACGGCCACGATGGTGTTGGCGCCCTGTTGGACGAGTTGGTTGAGCCGATTGACCTTCGCCGAATCGGGCTCGCCGACGGTGGCCGCCAGTTCGGCGACCAGGACGACGCCCTGCTTCTCGGCGGCCTGGACCCCGCGGTAGGCCGAGTCGGTGAACGACAGGTCGCCCTTCGGGCCGTCGTAGGCCATGCCCAGCTTGACCGTCGACGCACCCGAGGTGATGGGCGGGTAGTTCGATTCCTGCGACGCGACGGCAGAGGAGACTGCCCCCGAGGACATCGCGCCGGACGGGGCGGCGGAGGACATCGCACCCGACGCCGCGGCCGAAGACATCGCACCCGACGCTGCGGCGGAGGACATCGCGCTGGACGATGCCGGCGCCGCAGCCGACGATGCGGCGGAGGTAGCCGCGCTCGAGGAAGTAGCAGCGGTGCTGCTGGAGCCGCAGGCGGTCAGCACGAGGGCCGCAGCCGCGACCCCGGCAATCAGTGACAAGTTACGAGCGCGAAGCACGTGGTCTCCTTCTTCTCTTCAGCGCGCCCCCGGTCGAGGGCGCGCGTGCACATCAGGCGTCAACGCCGACGACAGCGATATCGGTCGGACGCTACATCGAGCCCGCTCCGGCGGCGACCCCCGGAAGGTCTCTGTAACCGAATCGTGCTCCAAATGGGTACGGGGCCGGAAATCTTCCGTCCGACCGCCACTGGGGGGAACTGGCCTCCGGTGAAATCACCCGAACGCCCGCCGCACGGCTGCGGTCTGCGTGTGCTGCGGCGAGTGAATCCGTGTGTGCTGGCACCAGTGAATCCGGCGAGAAACCCCCTTCCGTGAACACTGTGTGTCAACAGGGTCACATCGCGCCCGGTCGCTACCGGCGTGAAGCCGGGGTTAGCATCGCTCAAGCCGTTGATCTTGTTTTGTTTCACCCCGACGCTGCTGTCGGCGGTTGGGCAACGGGTTAGGCAAACGCAGCGATATTCGCTTCGGACACTCCTGGAGGTCGCAACCACCATGTCCTCATCCACCGTCCTCCGTCCGGGGGGAAGTGGCATCCCGAAGCCACGCCGCGGCTCTGTGTACAAGGGCGCGGAGGGCATGTGGTCCTGGGTCGCCCATCGGATCACCGGCGTACTGACCTTTTTCTTCCTGTTTGCGCACGTCCTGGACACCGCACTGGTCCGGGTCAGCCCCGACTCGTACAACAAGGTCATCGCCACCTACAAGAACCCGTTGGTCAACCTGCTCGAGGTCGGGCTGGTGGGCGCAGTGCTCTACCACTCGCTGAACGGCATCCGGATCATGCTGGTCGACTTCTGGTCGAAGGGCCCGCGTTACCAGCGCCAGATGCTCTGGATCGTCGTCGCCACCTGGATCGTGGTCATGGTGCCGGCCGTCTACTTCATGCTCGAGTTCACCATCCGCAAGACGTTCGGGGACGCGTCGTGACGTCTCTACCTATGCAACCTGGCGAGCGGGTGGGTTTCCGGACCATGGAAAGCCGGATCATCGAAAAAGGCGGGTACGCGTCATGACCGCCGCCTACGATCCGCCGGCCACCCGAGGCATCGAAGCACCGAGGGCACCCAAGAAGCGCGTCGCCGGTCGCCGGTCCAACTTCGAGATGTACTCGTGGTTGTTCATGCGGTTGTCCGGCATCGTGCTGGTGGTCCTGGTTCTCGGGCACCTGCTGATCATGAATGTGCTGGACGGCGGCGTGCACCGGATCAACTGGGGCTTCGTCGCCGGACGCTGGGCTTCGCCGTTCTGGCAGATCTGGGACCTGACCATGCTCTGGCTGGCGGAGATCCACGGCGCCAACGGTTTGCGCACCATCATCAACGACTACTCGCGCAAGCCCGGCACCCGATTCTGGTTGACGGTCCTGCTGGCTGCGTCCGTTCTGTTGACCTTGGGCGTAGGTACTTTTGTGATCTTCACCTTCGATCCGAACATGACCGGCTGATACGGAGCGTTATGCAATTCCATCGATATGACGTAGTGATCGTGGGTGCGGGCGGGGCCGGCATGCGCGCAGCCATCGAATCGACCCAGCGCGCCCGCACGGCCGTGCTCACCAAGCTCTATCCGACCCGGTCCCACACCGGAGCCGCACAGGGCGGCATGTGCGCGGCCCTGGCGAACGTCGAGGACGACAACTGGGAATGGCACACCTTCGACACGGTCAAGGGCGGTGATTACCTGGTCGACCAGGACGCCGCGGAGATCATGTGCAAGGAAGCCATCGACGCGGTCCTGGATCTGGAGAAGATGGGTCTGCCGTTCAATCGGACACCCGAGGGACGCATCGACCAGCGCCGCTTCGGCGGCCACACCCGGAACCACGGTGAGGCAGCCGTCCGCCGGGCCTGCTACGCCGCCGACCGTACCGGCCACATGATTCTCCAGACGCTGTACCAGAACTGCGTGAAGCAGGGCGTCGAGTTCTTCAACGAGTTCTACGTGCTCGACGTGATGATGACCCAGACCGATGACGGTCCGGTCTGTACCGGCGCAGTCGCCTACGAGCTGGCCACCGGCGAGATCCACGTCTTCCACGCCAAGGCGGTGGTTTTCGCGACCGGCGGGGCGGGCAAGGTCTTCAAGACCACTTCGAACGCCCATACGCTGACCGGTGACGGGATGGGCGTGGTCCTGCGCAAGGGACTTCCCCTGGAGGACATGGAGTTCTACCAGTTCCACCCGACCGGCCTGGCCGGTCTGGGGATCCTTCTCACCGAGGGCGCGCGCGGTGAGGGCGCCATTCTCCGCAACGCCTCCGGCGAGCGGTTCATGGAGCGGTACGCCCCCACCATCAAGGATTTGGCTCCCCGCGACATCGTGGCCCGGTCCATGGTCATGGAGGTACTCGAAGGCCGCGGCGCCGGGCCGCACAAGGATTACGTGCTGCTGGACTGCACCCACCTGGGCGCCGAAGTTCTCGAGACCAAGCTGCCGGACATCACCGAGTTCGCCCGCACCTACCTCGGTGTCGACCCGGTGACCGAGCCGGTTCCGGTGTTTCCGACCGCGCACTACGCGATGGGCGGGATCCCGACCAATGTGCACGGAGAAGTGTTGCGCGACAACACCCACACTGTGCCGGGTATGTACGCGGCCGGCGAGTGCGCCTGCGTATCGGTGCACGGGTCGAACCGTCTCGGCACCAACTCCCTCTTGGACATCAACGTTTTCGGCAAGCGTGCGGGTATCGCCGCCGCCGCCTACGCCAATTCCACCGAGTTCGTCCACGATGCCACCGAGGAGAACCACTCCCCGGCCGCCTATGTCGACGGCATGGTATCGGGTCTGCTGACCTCGACCGGCTTCGAGCGCGTCGCCGACATCCGGATTGCGTTGCAGGCCACCATGGATGCCAACGCAGCCGTGTACCGCACCGAGGAAACGCTCAAGACCGCGCTGCACGACGTGCAGGCGCTCAAGGAGCGGTATACCAAGGTGTCCGTGCACGACAAGGGCAAGCGGTACAACACCGATCTGCTGGAGGCCGTGGAGCTGGGCTTCCTACTCGATCTGGCCGAAGTCATGGTGGTCGGTGCGTTGACCCGTAAGGAATCTCGCGGCGGGCACGCCCGGGAGGACTATCCGACCCGGGACGACACCAACTGGATGCGCCACACCATGGCGTACAAGATGCCGTCCCTCGACGACGGTATCGAAGGTACCGACATCCGGCTCGACTACAAGCCCGTCGTGATGACCCGTTACCAGCCGATGGAGCGCAAGTACTGATGACGATCACCCTCGAGAACTCCCCCGCACCATCGGGTCAGGGGCCGGCACCACTGCCCCCCGTGCCCGACGGCGCGATCATGGTCACGGTGCACATCCAGCGGTACAACCCGGAGGTCGACGATGCCCCGCACAAGGAGTCGTACCTGATTCCGGCGCTGCCGACCGACCGGATCCTGAACCTGTTGCACTACATCAAGTGGTACATCGACGGCACACTGACCTTCCGTCGGTCCTGCGCCCACGGCATCTGTGGTTCGGACGCGATGCGGATCAACGGTCGAAACCGGCTGGGCTGCAAGGTGTTGGTCAAAGATGTGGTGACCGCGAAGAATACCGAGATCACCGTCGAACCGATCAAGGGCCTCCCGCTGGAGAAGGACCTGATCGTCGACATGGAGCCGTTCTTCGAGGCGTTCCGCACGGTGAAGCCGTTCATGATCACCCATGGCAACGAACCCAGCCGTGAGTGGATCCAGTCGCAGTCCGACCGTGACCGATTCGACGATACGACGAAGTGCATCCTCTGCGCCTGCTGCACCACGTCGTGCCCGGTGTACTGGTCGGAGGACGCCTATGTCGGACCAGCAGCGATCGTCAACGCCCACCGGTTCATCTTCGACTCGCGCGACCAGGCTTCCCAGGAGCGGCTGGAGATCCTCTCCGACTCCGAAGGCGTGTGGCGCTGCCGCACCACGTTCAACTGCACCGACGCCTGTCCGCGTGGTATCCAGGTCACCAAGGCGATCCAGGAAGTCAAGCGTGCCTTGATGTTCCGCCGAATCTGAGCCGCAGTCCCGCTGGCGTAGGCGTCACCGCGTCCAGCGGTGCCTCATTCCGGCGCTCGCCTGACGGCAGGGATCAGCCCAGTCGGACCACGCCGTGCGGAGTATCGAGATTCGCCTGCAGTGCCGGCGGCCCGGAGGTCAACGGGAGCAACACCTCCAGGGCCGCCAGCACCTTCTGGGCACCCACCACGTTCGGGTGGGTGCCGGTGAATTCGAGCAGCGTCGCCTGCGGTATTGCCGGGTCTGCCGCCGGATGCACGCTGTCACCCCAGTCGATGAGGAACGGCGTCACACCGGCGAAGGGCAACGGCACCACTGAGGCCAACACCCACCGCAGGATCGTCCCGGTCGGAGTACGTCGACTCATCTCGACAGGTTCGCCCAGATCCGCGCAGGCGGCGGCCGAGTGGAGCGCCGCCCGACCGATGTCGACCGGATGCGTGGCCCAGGTGAGCAGTCGCGGCTCGGAGAGGCGGTCCAGCCCGAACGGCATAGTCGCGCCCTGGTCGGCCGGGTGTTCCAGGTCTGGGCCGATGATTTCCAGATACGAGGTCGGCCCGAGTCCGACCAGGTAGTTCCTGGTGCCCCGGCCGACGTGACGCCCGCCGTCGGCAGGTACCAGTCCGGTCTGGCCTTCGAACTCCCGGATCGCGGCAGCCAGGTCCGGGACCGCATAGACAAGGTGGTCCAGGGTGGGTTCGATCGGGTTCACCTGGAAGATGATGCACCAGCGGCAGTCACCGCCTGCGGCGCGACCATCCCCAACCCAGGACCGCCCCGACGCTCAGCAACCCGGCGACCTTCGGCGTGGAGATCGCTTCGCGCACCACCACAGCCGGTGGGGGCACCTCCGCACTGTCGGCCGGGTCGATGTCGCGCTTGCGCGGCCCACCGTCGGCGGTCGAGATCCAGGCGGCGACGATGAGCACCATGGTCGCGGTGATGTTGAAGAAGAAGAGCAGACCGATGATCGATCCGAAGATCTGGCCGGTCGCCGACTTCGTGACGTTCGGGAGCAGCCAGGTCAGGGCAAACTTGAAGATCTCGAAACCGACGGCGGCCATGATCGACCCGCGGACCAGCGCCTTGCGCGTGCCCTTCTGGTCGCGCGGCGGCAGGATCGTATAGACCCACATGAAGATGAGGACGTCGGCAGCCATCGCGATCAGAATCGGCACCGTGGTGAAAATCGGCTTGAGGATTGCGATGTCGTCGAGCCCGAGCCACTTGAGCACAGTTGAGGAGGCCCAGGCCCCACTGGCGGACAGGGCCAACGAGACGACGATGGCCAGGCCCAGTCCGGCGAGTGACCCCAGGTTGCGCAGCAGGTTCTTGATGAAGCTGTCCTCGCGGACTTCCTGGTGGTCGTCGAAGTCGGGCCGCCACTGGGCCTGGACCGCACTGCGCACGTTCCCCATCCAGCCGATGCCGGAGTACAGGGCGATCACCAGACCGATCAGGCCCACCGTCACCCTGGCGTTGACCGCCGTCTCGATCACCTTGTTGATGGTGTCGGACGCCCCCGCCGACCCGTTCGGCAGTTGCTTGGCGATGCCCTCTTCCAGACTCTGCAGCAGGTCGGGTTGGTTGGCCAGCACGAATCCGGCCACCGAGAATGCGACCATCAGGATCGGCACCAGGGACAGGAACGAGAAATAGGTGATGGCGCCCGCGAACTGGCTGCCCAGCCGCTCGCCGAACCGCGCGAAGGCGCGCATCCAGTGCTGGACGAACTTCCGAGCCTTCAGCCGCAGGACGATGGCCTGGATCCGCCGGCCGAGACTCGGGGCCGAATCCGGGCTGTCGCGCTTCTTGAGATCGCGCTTCTCGAGATCACGCTTGTCGAAATCACGCTTGTTGAGGTCAACTGCGGTGGCCAAGGGTGCCTCCCGATCGGCGAACGTACCCAACTGGTTCGAAGCGGCGACGCGGCCGGCTGGCCCCCACACTCCCATTCATCCGGACTATGCCCGGACCCGCCCGCGTTCATGCGCGTCCGGCTCGGCGATCAGGACAGGAAGCCCACCCGTTCGTACACCTGCGCGACCGTCTCGGCCGCCACCACGGAGGCCCGGACGGCCCCGGCCGCGAGGACCCGGTCCAGCTCGGCCGGATCTGCCAGCTGGCGTGCGACCTCGATCTGCAGGGGGGTCACGAAGTCGGTCCAGACTCCGGCCAGGTCGCCCTTGAGGTCTCCGTAGCCCTTCCCGACGTACGAGGCCTCGAGGTCCGGGATCGAGGTCCCGGTGAACACCGACAGCAGCGACAGCAGGTTCGAGACGCCCGGCTTGCGCTCCTCGTCGTAGCGAATCTCCCGCTCGGTGTCGGTGACCGCAGACTTGATCTTCTTGACCGACGACTTGACGTCCGCCAACAGGTCCAATGACCCGCCCGGCGACGACTTGCTCATCTTCGCGGACGGTTCCGACAGGTCGTAGATCTTGGCCGTGGCCTTGAGGATGTACGGCTCGGGCACCGTCAGGGTGTCGCCGAATCGGGAGTTGAAGCGCTGAGCCAGGTTTCGGGTCAACTCGAGGTGCTGGCGCTGGTCCTCGCCGACCGGGACCGCGTCGGCCTGATAGGCCAGGATGTCGGCCGCCTGCAGGATCGGATAGGTGAACAGGCCGACGCTGGTCACCCCGCCCTTGCCGGACTTGTCCTTGAACTGCGTCATCCGGCCGGCCTCGCCGAACCCGGTCAGGCACTCGAGCACCCACGACAGCTGGGTGTGCGCCGGCACCTGGGACTGGACGAACAGGGTGGACCGCTCCGGATCTATCCCCAGAGCGATCAACTGGGCGGCAGCGACGCGGGTGCGCTGCCGCAGCAGGGCCGGGTCGTGCTCCACGGTGATCGCGTGCAGGTCGACGATCGAATAGAACGTCTCGTGAGTCGCCTGCAGGTCCACCCACTGACGTAGAGCGCCCAGATAGTTGCCGACGTGGAACGAGTCAGCGGTCGGCTGGATACCGGAGAGCACACGGGGACGCCGCGCCCCGGGGAGTGCGGCGGGCACGGAGGTCACAGGGCGAGCGGCGGCGGGGTCGGTGGCAGCGGAAACCATGCTCCGATCCTTTCATTCTCCGGAGCTGGCGTGCGCCGCCTCGTCGACAGGTGGCAGCGACGACACCAGCGCACCGACCTTGATCCTGGCCACCCGCCGCGAGTCCATCGAGGCCACGGTCAGCGTCCGCCCCTGGACGACCACCGTGTCGCCCTCCATCGGAAGCCTGCCCAGGCGTGACATCAGATAGCCGGCGGCGGTGTTGTACGGCCCGGCCGGAAGTTCCACGCCGGTGGCGTCCGAGAAGTCGTCCAGATTCAGCAACCCGTCCACCTCGCCGGCCTTGGCCGCCGGCCGGACGCCGTCCCGATCGCCGGGCTTGTCCGACGTCATCTCTCCCACGATCTCCTCGACCAGATCCTCCAGCGTGACGATGCCGTCGGTTCCGCCGTATTCGTCGACCACCACGGCGAGGTGCTGGCCGGCACTTCGCATCTCGTGCAGGGCATCGAGGACGCCCTTGGTACCCGGAATCACCGACACGGGCGTCGCGATGTCCCCCACCGTCGCCGCCCTGCCGAGCGCATGGTTGGGCACGAGCAGTTCCCGGATGTGGACCACGCCCAACACCTCGTCGGCATCCCGCCCGATCACCGGGAACCGCGAATGCGGATGGGCCAGGGCCAGCCGCGCGGCCCGGGAGATGGTCAGCGACGCCGCCAGGAAATCGACCTCCGGTCGGGGCACCATCACCGCCCTGACGTGCGTGTCCTCCGCGTCGAAGACGTCGGCGATCATCCGTCGCTCCACCGAGGTGAGTGACTCGTGCGCCGCCACCAGCGACTGCAGTTCCTCCGCGGTGATCTCGTCACCGGAGGCATTCGGATTTCCGCCGAGCAGTCGGACCATGACGTCCGTAGACCGGCCGAGCAGCCAGACCACCGGCCGGAACAGCCTGGCCAACACCGACAGCGGTCCGGACGCAAACAAGGCGATGGACTCGCGACGTTGCAGGGCAAGGCGTTTCGGCGTCAGCTCACCGAGCACCAGCGAGAAGAAGGAGATGATGAGGGTGACCCCGATCAGCGCGACCGGCGTCGCGACACTTTCCTCCATACCCCGACTGACCAACCAATTCGCCACCCGCTCGGAGACCGTCGCGGCACCGAACGCGGAGGACAACATGGTCGCGACGGTGACGCCGATCTGCACCGCCGCCAGGAACCGGTTCGGGTCGGAGACCAGGCGTTCCAGGCGCCGACCCCGGGCGCCGTGGTTGGCGGCGAGCTGACGGACCTGGCTCTCCCGGAGCGAGATCATCGAGATCTCGGCCGCGTTGAAGCAACCACCGATCACGATGAAGAGCGCGACGAGGCCGATCTCCTCGAGCAGGACACCCATCAGCGCGGCCGGTGCTTGCGGCGCGTTCGGTACCCGACAAGCGTCCCGGCGATCTCGGGCAACGGCAGTCCCACGAACGCTGATCCTACGGTGCCGGTGTGACCAACCCGATCCCTGTGCGCGTGGCTGCCCGGCCCGGGTCCCGGTCTCGACAGCGCGTATATCGGCAGCACCATTGAGCACCACTGCCGAACGGACCGTGCTGACGTAGCGTGTGGTCCAGGTTCGACCCCGAGCACTGTGGTTCAGGGCTACATGGCCGACGGGCGGGCCCGGGAACGGGGCGGTGCACGGTGATGGAACGGCGGCGATTCTTCAGCTGGCTGGCGATGGTAGCGACCATCGGAGTCCTGCTGTCGGCCTGCCAGCAGGTGGCCGGTAGCGCCGAGCCCAACCAGGCCGCCGTGGCGTCGGTGCAGGCCTCGGCAGCATCTGCGACCGGACTCAGCACCGCTTCGGAAGTGACGACCCAGTCGTCGGCTGGCCCCTCCACAGAGTCGAGTGCGCCGCCGTCGTCGTTGTCGACGATCGAGGACCGTTCGACGAACGAGCCGCCGCCCCCACCACCCTCGGGCGCCACGACCTCGTCGGCTCCGACCACCCCGACCGGCGCCCCTGGGCCGACCATCGTGATGGCCGATGACGGGTTTGCGGTCAGCATCATGGTGACCACGATCTGGGCCAGAGCCCTGGTGGGAACTGGCGTACAGGTAGGCATCCGCACCATATCTGCAGCGGCCGACCAGGTAGCGGCGCTACGGAGCGGACAGGTCGACCTGGTGCAGCAGTACAACAGCGCCCTGCTGACCTACCTGGACCACGCTTCGGAGGCGACCGGCCAGTCTGCGGTGGACACCGCGATTGCCGCGAAGCTGCCCACCGGTCTTTCCGTCCTCGCCTCCACCCCTGCGGAGGACGACGTGGTGCTGACGGTCAGTGCGTCGACCGCGGCCAAGTACCGTCTGCATTCCATCGCCGACCTGGCCGGTCACCTGGCGAGCGTCACGCTCCTCCTGCCGGATGACCCGTCGGCGAAGTCCTTCGCCAATGGGCTGGCCAACTACTACGGCCTCACCTTCCCCACCACGAAAACCACTGATTTTGCCGGGGCCAGGACCATCGCGGCCATCAAATCGACCCCGTCGGTCGGACTCATGGCGGCAAGTCAGTACCAGATCGATGACGACAAGTTCGTCGCGCTGACCGACCCGGAGCACTTGTTCCTGACCGAGAACTTCATCCCGTTGGTCGGCGGCCACCGGATCACCCCGGCGATGAAGGCGACCCTGAATGCCGTATCGGCCAAACTGACCCTCTCGGCCCTCCGCGGCCTGCGCAAGAAGGTGGCCACCGGGCAGGGCAGCTACCAGGAGGTGGCCGACGACTGGCTCGCCTCGGTCGGCCTGAAGTAGCCTGCCACGGCTGTCGCCGACTCAGGCCATGTCGTCCAACGGTCGGAGCTCGTCGGCGTAGGAGACCGACTTCCGTCGCAGCATCCCACCGGTGACCGAGTACTGACCCATCCGCCAGAGCGGTGGCGAGTAGGCGTGGATCGAGACACTGCCCGCGTCCAGCCCGGTGAGTCGGTGGATGTGCTCCGGTCCGAAGCTGTACACCTTTCCCTCGCCTATCTCGGTCTGCAGGGCGCTGCCGTCGATCGAGAGGTTGTGTTCGACCAGGCGTCCCTGAGTGACAGCGACTGCACCCGAGGAGATGTCGTGGTCGTGCCATCCGGTGTCGTTCTGCGGTGTCCAGCAGAGCACCCAGACGTCCACGTGGGTATCGCGGTAGAGCGAAACATAGTGCCGCTGGTCGTCCGAGAAAGCCACGTGCCTGCGCCAACGGGACGGATCGGAAGCTATCGAACTGGCGAGCTCAAGAAGCTCGGCTGCGTCCAGATCTCGGCCGGGCAGGCTGTCCATGGTGACCGAACCATCTACCAGGGCAACACTTTTCGCCTGTTCGGCGGGGACCTGACCGTTTCGTTCGATGGTCTGTACAAAAGGAGTCGGGGGTTCTGCGATGAGCGTCATGACTACGGGTTCCTTCGAATGGCGATGCCGGAGAATTGGTGGGCAACGTGCCGGTGTGACACCGACCGCCCCACCGCCCCCCACGACATCAGGCCACGACATCGGGCCTCGTCGCGGGGTGAGCGCGCAGGGCTCAGCTACAGACGGATTCCGGACAACAGAGCGCACTCGAGACCCTGGCGAAGTCCACGTGGCGGCGGTGAGCGCTCGTCCGGCGGGCAGACGCCGTACCGAATCCCGAAGGCCTTGCCGTCATCAGCGTTCACCTCGCCCATCGCCGACTCGGCTCTCGCGGATCGAGAGCCACGCTTGCACCGTCGTTGTCGACGGTGCCGGGTCCTCACCTGGAGCACCCCGCCGTGACTGGAGGGTTGCCGTCCAACATGCCAGGGCATCTCGTTGGAACTCGTGACCTGTCAGAGAATCTAGGCCCCCCTGCTGACACCTGTCAAAGGGTGAAAGGCGTCAGGATTCACCCCGATGCCATCAACCGCCCGCTCACGTACTGTGAGGAAAATCCGAGGTCGACGACGCCCTTCGAAAGGTCTTGACATGAGCTTTGGCAGTCCCTTCCCCGACGTGGAGATTCCCGACGTACTGCTGTTCGACTACCTGTTCGGTGACATCGACGCGGTGGCGGACGACGTCGCCCTGATCGACGGTTCCACAGGCACCTCCACCAGTTATGGCGAGCTGCGCGGGCAGATCCTGGCCCTGGCCGGTGGCCTGGGGGCGAGAGGTCTTGGCATCGGCGAGGTATCGGGGATCCTGTGCCCGAACATCCCGGCCTTCGTCACCGTGTTCCACGGCATCATGCGCGCCGGCGGGACGGCCACCACCATCAACTCGCTGTACACGGCCCACGAGATCGCCGAGCAACTCCAGGATTCCAGGGCGACCCACCTGTTCACCCTGTCGATGTTCCTGCCGCAGGCCGATGCCGCGGCCGCAACAGCCGGCATTCCGGCGGAGAACGTGGTGCTGATCGACGGCTCGCCGAGCGTCCAACCCGACCGCACCAGCCTCCGATCGTTGATGACCACCGGAGCTCCGGCTCCGGAGCTGAGCCTCGACCCAGCAACGCATCTCGCCGTGCTCCCCTACTCGTCGGGAACGACAGGACGGGCCAAGGGCGTGATGCTGACCCACCGGAACCTGGTGGCGAACATCGCCCAGGGCGGACCGGTGATCGGGGTGACCCGGGACGACAAGATCCTCGCCGTGCTGCCGTTCTTCCACATCTACGGCATGAACGTGCTGATGAACGGCGCCCTCTACCGGCAGGCGCCGATCATCACGATGCCCAAGTTCGACCTGGTCGAGTTCCTCCGCGTCATCGCGGAGTACCGCGCGACCTACCTCTACATCGCCCCGCCGATCGCCGTGGCGCTGGCCAAGCATCCGATCGTGGACCAGTACGACACGTCGTCGATCCGCATCATCTTCTCCGGTGCGGCACCGCTGGACCAGGAACTCGGGCAGGCGGTGGCCGCCCGCCTGGGTTGTACCGTCCGGCAGGGTTACGGAATGAGCGAGATGAGCCCCGTGAGTCACACCATCCCCGAAGATCGGGACGACATCCCCTTGGGGACAGTGGGTGTGACGCTGCCGAACATGCGGTGCAAGATCGTTGATCCGGCGACCGGTGAAGAGATCGAACAGCCGTCGTCGGGAGTGAGCCCGCCCGGTGAGCTCTGGTGCAAGGGGCCCAACGTGATGGTGGGCTACCTGGCCGACCCGGAGTCCACCGCCAACACCCTGGACGCCGACGGGTACCTGCACACCGGTGATGTCGCCACGGTCTCCAGCGAGGGCTACGTCAGCATCGTCGACCGGGTCAAGGAACTGATCAAATACAAGGGTTACCAGGTGCCGCCGGCCGAACTCGAGGCGGTGCTGCTCACCCACCCGAAGATCGCGGACGCTGCGGTGATCGGGGTCAACGATGCCGACGGCGAGGAGATCCCCAAGGCCTTCGTCGTCCTCCAGGCCGGTGCGGAGCTGTCGGCCGAAGAGGTGATGGCCTACGTGGCCGGCCATGTGGCTCCGCACAAGAAGGTGCGTCAGGTGGAGTTCATCTCGCTCATCCCGAAGTCGTCCTCCGGCAAGATCCTGCGCCGCGAGCTGCGCGCCCCGGCCCAGGCCTGATCTCCTGAGGCCTGACCCCCGGGACCCCGGCGGCGCAGATCAACTCGCCCTGTTTGGGACCATTGTGACGGGAGTCAACGAGTTGATCCGCGCGGCCGGAGTTGATCCGCGCGGCCGGAGTTGATCCGCGCGAAGCCCGGGCTCAGATCGATCGAGCCCGGGCTTCGCCATCAGCTGGTGGGCGTCAAGAGGCGAGGCGGCCCGCCAGGTTCTCATCGAGTGCGGCGAGGAAGTCCTCGGTGGTCAGCCAGGCCTGGTCGGGACCGATGAGGCCGGCCAGGTCCTTGGTCATCTTGCCGCTCTCCACCGTCTTGATGATGACGTCCTCGAGGGCCTCGGCGAACGCCGTCACCTCCGGGGTGCCGTCGAGCTTGCCGCGGTGCTTGAGTCCGCCGGTCCAGGCGTAGATCGAGGCGATCGGGTTCGTCGAGGTCGGCTTGCCGGCCTGGTGCTGCCGATAGTGCCTGGTGACGGTGCCGTGAGCCGCTTCGGCCTCGACGACGTCGCCTTCCGGGGTGAACAGCACGGACGTCATCAGGCCGAGCGAACCGAAGCCCTGGGCCACCGTGTCGGACTGCACGTCGCCGTCATAGTTCTTGCAGGCCCAGACGTATCCGCCCTCCCACTTGAGCGACGCGGCGACCATGTCGTCGATCAGTCGGTGCTCGTAGGTGATTCCGGCTGCCGCGAACTTGTCCGCGAACTCGGCATCGAACACCTCCTGGAAGATGTCCTTGAAGCGCCCGTCGTACACCTTCAGGATGGTGTTCTTCGTCGAGAGGTAGACCGGGTAGTTGCGGGCAAGGCCGTAGTTCAACGAAGCCCGGGCGAAGTCGCGGATCGAGTCGTCCAGGTTATACATGGACAGCGAGATGCCGGCACTGGGGGCCTGGAAGACCTCGCGCTCGATCACGTCGGACCCGTCGTCGGGAGTGAAGATGACCTTGAGGGTGCCCGCGCTCGGGAACTTGAAGTCGGTGGCGCGGTACTGGTCTCCGTAGGCATGACGGCCGACGATGATCGGCTTGGTCCAGCCCGGCACCAGTCGCGGGATGTTGGAGATGATGATCGGCTCGCGGAAGATCACGCCGCCGAGGATGTTCCGGATGGTGCCGTTGGGCGACCGCCACATCTGCTTGAGCCCGAACTCCTCCACCCGCGCCTCGTCCGGCGTGATGGTCGCGCACTTCACGCCCACGCCGTGCTTCTTGATGGCGTTGGCCGCATCGACGGTGACCTGATCGTCGGTGGCGTCACGGTTCTCGATCGACAGGTCGTAGTACTCCAGGTCGACATCCAGGTACGGCAGGATCAACTTGTCCTTGATGAACTGCCAGATGATTCGCGTCATCTCGTCGCCGTCCAGTTCGACGACCTTCCCCGTCACCTTGATCTTCGACATCGAAACGTCTCTCCTTTGTTCACATGCCCGGACGCTGCCGTCCCGGTCGGTCGCACCCGTCGCCCACTCCTGGAGCAATCAGGTGTTGTGTGCACCTATGTAGTACGAGCGTACTGCTAGCCGGCCGGATAGCCGCCTCTGCCGCCTGCAGACGCTACCGCCAGCACCGGTCCGAGCCTGCGGCCAGGTCAGAAATCCCTGGTGACGGAAAGTGCTGTTCTGACCACGGACGGGGTGGCGCAGTGATAGGAATGCACCGACAGACGGGGAGGTGCGGGTTGACTGGTCCGATGAAGATCGAGCCGGAGCGGATGGATGCATGGGTGGGGTTCCTCCATGCTCATGCACAGATCATCAGACGGCTGGCCCAGGATCTGGACACGGCGGGTCAGGTCTCCTTCGACACCTACGACGTCCTGGTCCAGCTCTCCGAGGCAGGTGGTGCACTGCGCCATCGCGACCTGCTCGACCAGTTGGTCATATCGCAGCCGGGGCTGTCCCGGAAGGTGGAGCGCCTGCAGACCGCCGGCCTGGTCGAACGCAAGCCGGACCCGAACGACGGCCGCGGCGTCATCGTGAAGCTCACCCGTTCCGGTCGGGCCGCGCTGCGCTCCGCCGCCAAGGTGCACATGGCCGGCATCGACCGGGAATTCGGCCGGCGGGTCTCCGACGGGGAGGCGGCCGTGCTGGCCTCGGTCTTCCGGCGGTTGAGCGGGCCGCCGCCGGCAGACCCCCAGCAGTAACGGCTGGTCATCAACTTCATGCACGATGACCAGCCGATTTGAACAATGATCATGCGGCCGCATGGAATTGGTTCGAGTAGGCTGAAATCCACCGAGACCGGAGGACCTGATGCCCGCAACCACTGTCAGTGACCTGTTGGCCCTGCCGCGGATCGCAGCGCCGGACCCCGCTTCGTCCACACCCAGGCCCGTCCGGTCGGTGACCACCGCACCCAAGGGCTTCGAGGGTGAGGGGTTTCCCGTCCGCCGGGCCTTCGCCGGGGTGAGCGTCACCGATCTGGACCCTTTCCTGCACATGGACCAGATGGGGGAGGTGGAATACGCACCGGGCGAGCCCAAGGGCACCCCGTGGCATCCACACCGGGGCTTCGAGACCGTGACGTACATGATCGACGGCCAGATGCAGCACTCCGACTCCCTGGGCGGCGGCGGCCTGATCGGTGGCGGCGACACGCAGTGGATGACCGCAGGTGCCGGCATCCTGCACATCGAGACGCCGCCCGCGGCGCTGGTGGCCTCCGGCGGCCTCTTCCACGGTTTCCAGCTCTGGGTCAACCTCCCGGCCGACTCGAAGTTCGCCACGCCCCGTTATCAGGACATCGCTTCGTCGCGAGTGGCCCTGTTGACCAGCGCCGACGGCGGCAGCCTGGTTCGGGTGATTGCCGGTGAGGTCGACGGCCATGCCGGCCCGGGCGCCACCTACACACCGATCACGCTGATCCACGCCACCATCCACCCGGGGGCCACGTTGACGATGCCCTGGCGCGCCGACTACAACGCCTTGGTCTACAACCTGGGCGGCCGAGCCGGCGTCGGGTCCGACCGTCGCCCGTTGCATGACGGTCAGCTGGCCGTGTTCGGCAACGGCGACAGCCTGACCGTGACCGCGGAGGACAGCCAGGACGTCCGGCACTCGGGCGGTGTGGAGTTGCTCATCCTCGGCGGCCGGCCCATCCGCGAGCCGGTGGCGATCTACGGGCCCTTCGTGATGAACACCCGGGAAGAGCTGATCCAGGCGTTCGAGGACTACCAGGCCGGTCGGCTCGGCGTCATCCCGGCAGATCCACTCCCCCACGCGACGGCCGGCCGCTGAATTCTGGGAGCGCTGCACCGGCTCCGCCTCAGCGACTTCTGCGCCCTTTGTCCGCGATGATGGTGTTGCGGCGCGGTCGATCGGCCCGCTACCGGCCGAGAGGACCCCAGCGTTGTCACTGCCCGACCTCACCTACTCCGCGCAATTCGAGGTGCTCCGCGTCTGGGTCGACCAGCTGGCGCCCGCCGACCTGGCATCGCCCAGCGTGTTGCCTGGGTGGACGATGGCCGATCTGGTCGGTCATCTGGCCGGCACCGGCGACAGCATCTCTGTTCTACGAGCGGCCGAGGCCGACACCGAGCCGATGAGTATCGCCTCCTATGTTTCGAACTACGCGGCGGCGGCCGAGCAGATCGGACAGCTGGCACGGGACAAGACCAGGTCAGCGGGTGCCGACCTGATCACCGAATTCGATCGGTCGAACAGGGCCGCGCACGCCAGGCTCGACGAGCTCGGTGGCGCTGATCGGGTCGTGCTGGCCCGACGGGGTCCGATCCTGCTGTCCGATTTCCTCGATACCCGGTTGCTCGAGCTGGTGGTGCACTGCGGCGATCTGGCCAGGTCATTGCCGCAGCGCAAAGGCCCGACGGTGCTACCCAGTGCGAAGCGACGCGTCGTCCGCGTGCTCCGCGAGCTCTTGACCGAAACCGCCGGCAACCCGGTGGAGGCCGTGGCTGCTGCCTCGCAGCTCGAGCCGGACGAATTCATCGAATTGAGCGCCGGTCGTCGGCGTCCGAGCGATCACCTGGCGCCTGCGCTCACCGAGGCGCTGCCGCTGTTCTGACGAACCGGTCGACCACAGCCGGTCGTCGGCCAAGGCGTCGACGTGGCTAGAAGCCGACGGTCGATCCGACCAGGAACACGACGGCCATCGCAGCCAGGAACGACACGTCGAAGACCCGGCCGCGGACCCCCAGCGGTCCGATGGCGCCCTCCGGCACGACCAATCGAAGAACCGCCCCGATCGCCGCGGCCGCCCCCAGTACGGCCGCACCGCGCCGCCAGTGTCCGGTGGCGATCACGACGATGCCGGCGGCGACGACCAGCAGCACCACGGTGAGCGGAACGGCCCGGACCAGGCGACGATCAGTCACCGGCAACGGCCGGACGGGTCGGCCTCGCTGCCCGTCCGCACCAGTCACCCGCCGTCAGCCAGACGCTCGGCGGCATCGACGACGTTGGACAGCAGCATCGCCCTCGTCATCGGGCCGACGCCTCCGGGGTTGGGCGCCACGAAGCCGGCCACCTCGGAGACATCGGCGGCGACATCGCCACTGATCTTCCCGTCCACCCGGCTCACCCCGACGTCCAGGACCGCGGCGCCGGGCTTGACCATGTCGGCAGTGATCAGGCCGGGTACGCCGGCGGCTGCGACCACGATGTCCGCCTGGCGCACATAGCTCGAAAGGTCACGAGTTCCGGTATGGCACAAGGTGACCGTGGCGTTCTCGCTGCGCCGGCTGAGTAGCAGACCGAGCGGCCGGCCGACGGTCAGACCGCGGCCAACGACCACAGCATGCGCGCCGGCGATCGGTACCTCGTATCGACGCAGCAGCTCGATCACGCCCATCGGCGTACACGGCAGCGGACCCGGCTGCCCCAGCACGAGCGAGCCGAGGTTGAACGGGTGCAGTCCGTCGACGTCCTTGCTCGGTTGCACCCGGGAGAGGATGGCAAACTCGTCGAGCCCGGTCGGCTGCTGGACCAGGAAGGCGGTGCAGGCCACGTCGGCGTTCAACTCGTCGACCACACTCAGGACGTCGGCCAGCGAACTGCCGCTCGCCAGTTCGCGGGCGATGCTGTTGATGCCGATCTCGGCGCAGTCCTTGTGCTTGGCCCGCACGTACCACTGACTGGCCGGATCGTCCCCGACCAGTACCGTACCGAGGCCGGGAACCACGCCGCGGGCGGCCAACGCGGCGATCCGACCCCGCAGCTCGAGCTTCACCGCTGCGAGGGTGGCCTTGCCGTCCAGAATCGTCGCCGTCACGAGAACTCATCTTGCCATGAGGGAAGGCCCGGCCCACCGCCTTCGCTCCCCGAACTCAATCCAGCGACGCCGCCAGTGTGAGTCCGTGCGCGACGGCAAACAGCACGGCCTGGTCGACATCGATGATCGCGCCGGTCAGCCTGGCGCCGACCCAGGTGCCGGGGTCGACGATCGCCCCGCGCAGATCCGCACCGGTCAGGTCCGCCCGGCCGGCGCGGGCACCTGCCAGGTCCGCCCGACGCAGGTCACATCCGCTCAGGTTGGCCCCGGTCAGGTTGGCCTCGCGCAGCCGCAAGCCGGACAGGTCGGCGCCGGCGAGGTTCTCCCCCGCGAACGAGGTCAGGGTCAGGTCGCAGTCCGTCAGATGGATTCCTGTGAGCCGACACGAGGTGAAGGTACTGCCCAGCAGTCGGCAGCCGGTCAGCTCGGCGTTCGCCCATGACGTGCGCTCGAAGGTGCACCCCACGAAGGAACTGCCGGCATGGGACGTCGAGTACATCTCGGCGCCGACGAACCGGCAATTGGTGAACTTCGTCCGTGCCGTCACGGCACCGGCCAGCACCGCCCCCGAGAAGTCGCAGTCGATGAACTCGACATCGCCCAGTTCCGCGTCCTCCAGATCGACCTCGACGAAATCCTCGCCGGTGTAGTGCGTTTCAGTGAGTACGAACGACATCAGTGCTCAATTCCGGTGATGATGTGCGGGGCCGGTCAGCTCTGCCCCGTGGCTCAGTGGAAGAAGTGCCTGGTGCCGGTGAGATACAGGGACACTCCGGCAGCTTCGGCCGCGGCGATCACCTCGGGATCGCGGACGGAACCACCCGGCTGCACCACGGCCCTGACCCCGGCAGCGAACAGGATCTCGGGACCATCGGCGAAGGGGAAGAACGCATCCGACGCGGCGACCGATCCGGCCGCCCGACCGCCGGCCCGTTCGACGGCGAGCCGGCAGGAGTCGACCCTGTTCACCTGGCCCATCCCGATGCCGACCGAAGCCCCGCCGCTGGCCAGCAGGATGGCGTTGGACTTCACCGCTCGGCAGGCCCGCCACGCGAAGTCGAGGTCGGCGAGCACATCGGCACTGACCGCTGCGCCGGCGGCCAGCGTCCAGGTCGAGACGTCGTCGCCCGGTGCATCGACGAGGTCCCGGGTCTGCGCCAGGATGCCGCCGGAGATGCCGCGGAACTCGAGCGGGTCGGCCTCGACGCCGGCCGGCATGACCAGCAGGCGGATGCTCTTCTTCCTGGTCAGGACGGCCAACGCGGCCTCGTCGAAGCCGGGTGCCAGCAACACTTCGGTGAAGACGTCGGCAATCTGCTCGGCCAGCGCCGCGGTGACGCGGCGGTTGACTGCGATGACCCCGCCGAATGCCGAGACCGGGTCACAGGCCAGCGCCTTCAGATGCGCCTGCGCGATGGCGTCGTCATCGCCGCCGGACATCACGGCGATGCCACATGGGTTCGCATGCTTGATGATCGCCACGGCTGGATCCGAGAAATCGCTCACTGCGCGCCATGCCGCGTCGACGTCGACGTAGTTGTTGTAGCTCATCTCCTTTCCGTGCAGTTGTTGCGCGCCGGCCAGGCCGTCGCGCCAGTGCCGGTACAAAGCGGCCCGCTGGTGCGGGTTCTCGCCGTACCGCAGCACGGACTGCCGTTCCCAGGTCGACCCGGTCCAGCGTGGCCATCCGTCCTCACCCGGCGAGACGACCGCGTTCATCCAGGACGCAACCGCGACGTCATACGACGCTGTGTGCGCAAACGCCTTGGCCGCCAAGGCCTGCCGTTCTCCCAGGCTGAATCCGCCGGCAGCGACAGCAGCGATGACGTCGGTGTAGTCGGCCGGCTCCACCACGGTCGCGACGCTCGGGTGGTTCTTTGCCGAGGCCCTGATCATCGCCGGACCGCCGATGTCGATCTGCTCGATGCAGTCGTCGACAGACGCACCGGAGGCGACCGTGGCCCGGAAGGGGTAGAGGTTGACCACCACCAGATCGAACGTCTCGATTCCCAGCTCCTGCAGTTGGTCGAGGTGACTCTGCAGGCGGGTGTCCGCCAGCAGCCCGCCGTGGATCTTTGGATGCAGCGTCTTGACCCGCCCGTCGAGGCACTCCGGAAACCCGGTGACCTCTTCCACCTTCTGCACCGGGAGACCGGCCTTGGCGATGGCCGCCGCCGAGTTTCCGGTAGAAACCAGCGAGACGCCTTGCCCGACCAGGGCAGTGGCCAATTCGGTCAAGCCGGTCTTGTCGGAGACGGACAACAGGGCCCGGCGGAACGGCCTGCGGCTCTGATCGGGGGCGGCGACGTCGGCCGGTTCGGTCTGGGGGGTCATGGAGTGGAGACCTTTCTGCCGTGAATGGTCCAGCCGTGGCGGGCCATCAGCGATACCTGTTCGACGAGCTGTGCTCGCTCTGCTTCCTTGATCCGCTCGGTCAAGGTTTCTTCGGTGTCGTCGCCGTGCACCGGAACGCTGACCTGCGCCAGGATCGGACCGCTGTCCACACCGGCGTCGACGACGAAGAGCGTGGCGCCGGCGATCTTGACGCCGTAGTTCAGCGCATCCCGGGGTCCGTGCATACCGGGAAATGCCGGCAGCAGCGCGTTGTGGGTGTTGATGTA
Source organism: Nakamurella sp. (assembly GCA_965277305.1). GTDB lineage: Bacteria > Actinomycetota > Actinomycetes > Mycobacteriales > Nakamurellaceae > Nakamurella. The sequence continues at coordinate 216,915 of CBDICH010000005.1, forward strand.
TCGACCCCGGAACCGCTCGAGAAAGCGTGGTCCGACCAGCTTGAGGAAGCCGGCGGACACCACCAGATCAGGCTCGTAGCCGGCCGTCTGCTCGGTCAGAACCCGGTCCCAGTCATCGCGGTCCGGATAGTCGCTGATCCGGGCCACGAAGGTCGGCACCCCCGCGCCGACCGCATGGGCGAGGCCACCGGCGGCGTGCCGGTCGGCCGCCACGGCGACGATCCGCACGCGCTGGTCCACCACATCCGGCGCCGCCAGCAGAGCGGCCAGGTTGGACCCTCCACCGGAGATGAGGACGACCACCCGCAAGCCGTCCGGGTTCGGCGGAAAGTGATCGATGGCTGGCGGACGTACGTCCGTGTCGGGTGGTTCTGCCGTGCGGTCGGAATGCACCTGGAGTCTTTTCGTCGTGGACGGTTCGGGCCCGCCCAAGGGTAGAGCTTCCCTCGGGCCGAGGTTTACCCGACCTGTCGCGGTGCCGGACGCCTGCTCAGGTCGCTGATCAGCTCAGCGTCTGATTCGGCCGCGTCGGCGGCGATCAGATCCTCTTCCCGCCCGCGGTTCGGCCCCGACGGAGCGGAGTCGGGTGACCCGGCGGTGGGCTCGAGGTCTTCGAGTTCGACCTCCACCTCGGTGACCGCGGAGACCGGCTCGCCGGTCCCGCTGTCCTCGTCGGTCCCGCTGTCCTCGTCGGTCCCGCTGTCCTCGTCGGTCCCGCTGTCCTCGTCGGTCGCACCGTCGTCGCCCGTCTCGTCGCTGGTGCCAATGACGTCGTCGCCGTTCTCATCGTCGCCGTTCTCATCGTCACCGTTCTGGCCGTGACCGTCCTCGGCGTCTTCATCGGCCTCGTCGCCGGTGTCGGTGACCTCGTCATCTGCCCGCTCCGGTTCCTGCATCATGACGGCGTCGATCGGCTCGTCTGTTGCCGGTGGGATCGACGTCTCCGGGGCGTCGGACCGGTCGGTGTTCGATCCCCGTCCGTCAGCTCCGGCTGCACCGACCCGTCCCAGAGCCGCTACCCCGGCACCGACCGCACCGATTCCAACGGTGACCGTCACTCCGAACAGCACGGGAGGGACACCGGTCGACGCCCACTCCCCGCCCGCCACCCCGCCGGATGCCACCAGGGCGGTAACACCGAGTACCGCGCCCGCCAGCACAGCCGCGCCGCAGACGGCGAGCAGCCGATCACTGCGACGGGCCAGGCGGCCGACGGTCCCTCGACCGATCAGCACTCCCGCCAATAGCGGCACCAGCAGGACCAGAAGGACGGAACGAGGGGAGATCGCCCCGTTCGGCACCGCAGCCAGCAGGGTCATCGCGGGTAGCTCGGTCGGCGCGGACCCGAACGGGCTGTAGGTCCCACTGCCGACGGTGAACCCCACGCCCGTGGCGTATCCCGCTCCGGCGACCACTGCATTGGGGAGGTAGGCCAACCCCAACAACGCCATGCCGAAGCCGCCACCCGCACTCGGCGCGGCGAGCAACTGGACCGTCGAGGCGTCGTGGAACGAGAGCGCCAACCCGGTCGCCACCACGATCGCGCCCCCGCCCAGCAGCGTCGCGACTCCCACGGCGCCGAGCCTGATGGAGACGGGCACCCACACCGGGAGTCGCTGGAGCAGATAACGGCGCCACCCGGGACCGCGGACCACGGTCGCACATCCGACCACGGCCAGCGCGAGCAGCGCCGGTCGCCACCACTGGTCCGTCTGGACCGCACCCCGGGGGCCCATCAGGACGCCGGAACACACCACCGCGCCGGCATAGGTGGCAGCCGCCACGAGTACGACCGCCAACTCCTGCCGGCGATCACCGGCAGAGACCCGGCCTCGACCGCTGATCGTCGTCAGGACAGCGATGGCCACGAGCGTGATCATCAACGGAGGCAGCGTCAGTGCCGTGGTCCCGATGGTGACGGTCATCCCGTTGCCGGCACTGAATGCGGCCACACCGGCGCGTATCAAGGCCAGCGGACCGTTCCCGGAACTTGGCGTGATCGCCCAGATCACCACGCCGAGGCTGCAGGTCAGCAGGAGACCGGACACGGCGGCAACCAGCGTCTTGGTCCCCGTGTAGACCACGACCGTCAGGGTGCTGCTCCGGCGCCCGCGTCCGGCGGCCACGTCAGCCACACCCGTGTCGACGTCGGTGATGGACATGTCGACCAGCCTCACACGTACGGGTGGCTGACTACAGTCAGCCACGCCGTTTCCGCTCAGATGGGTGGTGATTCAGGCCAAGACGTCCGATTTCAGAAGCGAACCTGCTGGGTTTCGTCCGGTGACGGCCCGTCGTTGCGTCCGTGTTGCCCCGCGCTCGGACCAGTGGACGGCGCCTCGGAATAGCGTCCGCCGGGGCGGTAGGGCGAATCGTCGAGTGGGCCCGGGTCGACGGTCGGGGTGGCACCGGTACCGAACTGCTGCGGCGCGGGCGCCCCGGTCGCGTACGGGTTGCGCGGCTCGTCGGCAGGACTGCTCGGGCTGTACGGGTTCGGCCGGTAACCGCCGTATGCGGGCGCATCGGAGGCGGCCGTACCGGCCGGCGGCGCATATCCGCCGGCCGGGTAGGCGCCGGGTGCGTACCCGCCGCCGTAACTCGACTGTGCGCCGGTTTGCGGGGCCGCCGAGCTGGGTGGGGCGAACTGCGGGGGCGAGGTCGGCTCGGCGGCGGGCTTCTTCGTCCTGGTCCTGGACTGCCCGGACGTCGGCAGCTTGATGACCCCGGACTCGGTGAGCCAGGCATACGTCGCCGCTGCGGCCTGGAGGAGCGCGACGAGGATCAACAGGATCAACCCAGCACCGACCGAGAGGTTCGCGCCGTAGCTGCCGTCACCCGAGATGAGCTGGGTCAGTGCAGCCAGGAACCCGACGATGGCCAACAGAGCCGTCGGAAGCGTGTACTTCCGGCCCTTCGGAATGAGCGGGGCGACGGCCAGGACCCCGACCAGCAACAGCAGGATGGGGAGGTAGGCGCCGGCCGTCGCGTAGACGGAAATGCTGGCATCGCTGCCTTGCTGGTCCAGCTTCCAGGCCGACAGGAATCCGAAGAAGAAGGCCAACACGCCGAGTCCGCCCACCACCAGCGGAAGGATGCGGGCCAGGTCGGGCGCGGTTCCGGGCTTTGCCGGCCTGCGACGGGGCGCGTCCTGCCCATCGCCTTCCGGACCGCCGGGGCCGGAACCGCGAGGCTCAGGGCCGCTGCCGTAGGCCGGGGCATAGCCCTGACCCGGTGCCGGGCCGACACCTTGCGACCCCTGGCCGTAGCCGCCGGGACCACCCTGGGGCCGGGCCCCGTAACCAGGCACGTTCGGCCCCGGTGTCCAGGGAGCACCGCCGGGGCCACCGTAGGAGCCGGATCCCTGCTGTCCGCCCGGCGGACCATATGGGCTGCTCATGTTTCTCCACCTCGCTCGTCGTTACTGCCTCTACTGCTCTTCTTCACCGCTGTGGTCGATCGTGCTTCCTGGCTTCGAATCTAGCTCACACCCGGGGAACCACGGTTCTCTGTACCGGCCGATCACGAGAAGGCAATGTCCATTACCTGCCTCTTGGTCCCATTGCGCCCGGGCGGCCAAACACCCTGCCGATCAACAACATCGGGCCGGAAACCTCTCATGGAGATTCCCGGCCCGGTGCACGGTCATGGGTTATTCGTTGCAAATGCAGAGGAGAATGTCAGCCGATCAAGCCAGCACCTCACGCAGCAGGCGAGCGGTCTCGGACGGCGTCTTGCCGACCTTGACGCCGACCGCCTCGAGGGCTTCCTTCTTGGCCTGTGCCGTCCCGGCCGAACCGGAGACGATGGCGCCCGCGTGACCCATGGTCTTGCCTTCGGGTGCGGTGAAACCGGCGACGTAGCCGACGACCGGCTTGGTGACGTTGTCCTTGATGAAGGCCGCCGCCCGCTCCTCGGCATCGCCGCCGATCTCGCCGATCATCACGATGGCCTTGGTGTCGGGGTCCGCCTCGAAGGCCGCCAGCGCGTCGATGTGGGTGGTTCCGATGACCGGGTCGCCGCCGATGCCGATCGCGGTGGAGAATCCGAGATCCCGGAGCTCGTACATCATCTGGTAGGTCAGGGTGCCCGACTTGGAAACGAGACCAACAGGTCCTTTACCGGTGATGTTCGCCGGGGTGATGCCGACCAGCGACTCACCAGGGGTGATGATGCCGGGGCAGTTCGGACCGATGATCCTGGTCTTGCTGCCCTTGCTGATGGCATAGGCCCAGAACTCTGCGGAGTCCTGCACCGGGATGCCCTCGGTGATGACGACGAGCAATTCGATGCCCGCGTCGATGGCCTCGATGACGGCGTCCTTGGCGAAGGGCGGCGGCACGAAGACGATCGAGACGGTGGCGCCGGTCTTCTCGACGGCCTCGGCGACGGTGCCGTAGACCGGCAGGACTACTTCGCCGTGCGTGACGGTGGTGCCAGCCTTGCGGGCGTTGACGCCGCCGACGATCTTGGTGCCCGCCTTGAGCATCAGGGCGGTGTGCTTGGTGCCTTCGCCGCCGGTGATGCCCTGGACGATGACCTTGGAATCGGCATTCAGATAGATAGACATAAGTGTTCTCGTCCCTTACTTCGCGGCCGCGAAAGCGAGCTCGGCTGCTTTGTCGGCCCCTTCGTCCATGGTGTCGGCCAGCGTGACCAGCGGGTGGTTGGCTTCGGCCAGAATCCTGCGGCCTTCTTCGACGTTGTTACCGTCGAGGCGCACGACGAGTGGCTTGTTCGCCTCGTCACCGAGGATCTCGAGAGCCTGCACGATCCCGTTCGCCACCGCGTCACAGGCGGTGATGCCGCCGAAGACGTTGACGAACACGGCGCGCACATCCTCATCACCCAGGATGATCTCGAGTCCGTTTGCCATCACGGTCGCACTTGCCCCGCCGCCGATGTCCAGGAAGTTGGCCGGCTTGACCCCGCCGTGGGCCTCGCCCGCGTAGGCGACCACGTCGAGCGTGGACATGACCAGACCGGCACCGTTGCCGATGATCCCGACCTGTCCGTCGAGCTTGACGTAGTTGAGATTCTTCTCCTTGGCGGCGACTTCGAGCGGGTTCTCCGCGGCGTTGTCGACGAACGCTTCGTGGTCGGGGTGACGGAACGACGCATTGTCGTCCAGCGAGACCTTGCCGTCGAGGGCGAGCACCAGCCCGTCGGGCGTCTTGACCAGCGGGTTCACCTCGACCAGCGTGGCGTCTTCGGAGATGAAGACGTCCCACAACTTGATCAGGACGTTCTCGACCTGGTCGCGGACCTCTTCGGGGAAACGGCCGGCCACCGCGATCTCGTGGGCCTTGGCCGCATCGACCCCGGTGATCGCGTCGATGGCAATCCGGGCCAGCGCCTCGGGGCGCTCGACGGCGAGCTCCTCGATCTCCATGCCGCCGTCCTTGCTGGCCATGGCCAGGTAGGTGCGGTTGGACCGGTCGAGCAGGTAGGAGACGTAGTACTCCTCGGCGATGTCCGCGGCCTCGGTGACCAGCACGGTGCGGGTGATGTGGCCCTTGATGTCCAGGCCCAGGATCGCCTCGGCGTTCTTGCGGGCGGCGGCGGCATCGGGCGAGAACTTGACCCCGCCGGCCTTGCCCCGGCCGCCGACCTTGACCTGGGACTTCACCATGACAGCCTTGCCGTACTTCTCGGCAATCGCGACCGCATCTTCGACTGTCGTGGCCGTCTCACCGAGCGTGCCCGGGACGCCATGCTTGGCGAAGAGTTCCTTCGCTTGGTACTCGTACAGATCCACGTTTGCTCCCGAGAACTCGACGGTGTTGCGTCGTAGGTGGTCGCTGCGTCAGACAGCGTGCACTCCGGTCCGGCGGCGCACACCGGGGTTCCCGGGCACGTCGTGGACCGTCAAGTGACCCTACTGGCCTGGCATTTGTCGGAGTACATCCGCCCTGGTGAGCTATCCCACCACCGTGATCTGGGCCGCAGTGTGCTCAGCCGGACGAGTGCACCCGCTCGGCGACCGCCCCACGCAACCAGCCGACGATCTCCGTCGTCGGCGCGCCCGGGGTGAAGATCCCGTGCACCCCGATCTGCGCCAGTTCGGCGATGTCCTCGGGCGGGATGATTCCACCGCCGAAGACCACGATGTCCGCGGCGTCGGCCTGGGCCAACAGCTGCATCACGCGCCGGAACTGCGTCATGTGCGCCCCGGAGAGCACCGACAGACCGACAGCGTCCGCATCTTCGGCCAACGCGGCCGCGACGATCTGTTCGGGAGTCTGGTGCAGACCCGTATAGATGACCTCCATGCCGGCGTCGCGCAGCGCCCGGGCCACCACCTTGATCCCGCGGTCGTGACCGTCGAGTCCCGGCTTGGCCACGATGACCCGGATCGGCCGCGCCGAACCCGTTGCGGCAGTGAGACCTTCCGCCACTCCGAAATCGTGGGCCGGGCCGGGCCCGTCCTCGGACGTCATCTCTTGCCTTTCCTGGTCGGCCCGCCGCCGGTTCCGGACGACACCGGTCGTTTTCCTGGTGGGCGCCGCACTGGTGCGGGCGAGAGTTCGCTCATGGTGATCCTTCTGCTCGAAGCGGCCAAGGCCAGCGCGCCGACCACGAACGCCACCAGGGTCGCGTACCCGGCGAAGAGGCCGGCGGCCTTCTCGAATCCGTCCTGAGCGCTCACCGCGGCCGGGACCACCAGCCGGACCACCAGAATCGCGGCGCCGGCCAGGGGGAACGCGACGGCCTGGGCAACCGTGGTGGCCCGGCCTCCGGCCCACGCCGCGGCGATCATCCCGGCCGCCAGGGCCAGTACCCCCCAGGAGTTGACCTGGAAGCCGACGAGCAAGGTCGCGGCCGAGCCCGACGACGACCGATAGACCGGCAGCCCGAGTGCGACGACGGTCAGCACGGTCAGGACAACGGCGACCACGGATCCGAACGCCCTGGCCGCCGCCAGGGAATCCTCGTCCGGCACCGACAGTGACTCGTCAGCGGCCCCGCGGGAGGTGGCCACCCCCACCGCCAGGGTGGCGATGCCGAGTCCGATCCCCACGATGCCGCACCAGAGCCCCGAACCGGCGGACCAGTTCGGCGGGGCGAAACCGCCATTGGGCACGGCCGCGCTGGCCACCACCGTGCCCAACACCCACAGCGACTGGGCCACGGCGTAGACCAGCGCCACCCAGCCGATGACGGCGACCGCACGGCCGGCCCTGGCCAGAGCCGGCACGAGCCAGAGCACGCCACCGATCAACGGAACGATCATGGCCACCGCGAACGGCAGCGACAACGGGGAGGAGATGGAGTACCCGTCGGCGAGCCTGGGATCGGCCCCGCCGTTGTACCGCAACTGCGGCAGGCGCCAGGCCGCAGCGGCCGAGGCCGCCACCAGCAGACTCAGCACGGCGCCGATGACGTTGAGCCGACGAGTCGCGACGGGGAACGACTCCGCAGGGCCATTCTCTGCCTGGACCAGTTTCGCCCGCGCCAGCAGGCCGGACGCGGCCAGCAGCACTGCGCCGGCCAGGCCCAGGGCGACCGCGGGGTTCAGCGTGACCGGTACACCTGCGGACCGGACGGCCAAGGCCGTCAGGAAAGGCACCGCCGCGCCCAGCGCGACGCCACTGAGCAGTGCGAACGCGATCTGTCGTGGCAGTACCGCAGCGGCCAGCACGGCGACCGCACCGACCACGGCGAGCGCGAGGGCCGCCCCGATGCCCCACAGCCCGAGTTCTGGCGGAAGATAGCGGTCGGCCAGGTATCCGCCGCTGTACGGAAGTCCCAGTGACGCGGTCAGCAGGACCAGAACCCCGACGAATCCGACGAAGATCAGCAGATTGTTCCGGCTGGACGCCACCGGCGCCTCCACCGGGACGGAGCCGGCCGCACTCGCCTCGCTCAGATCCGCGGAATCCAACGCCTCGGCCAGCAGGGTCGGGCCGGCGGACGACGCGGCGGGTCGTACCGGAGTGGCGTCGAAGATCCGCTCGGCGGCGAAGGTGAGGCTCCCGGCGAGTCTGCGCGCGGCCCAGACGCCGGCGGCCACCATGACCAGGTCACCGACCAGCAGCAGGATGCCACCGGGCGCCCCGCTGAACGGTTGGGCTCGGGCCGAGACCTCGAAGAAGAGCTCCGGCCGGATCACGGTGTTCGGCGCCGTCAGCACGGGCAGGTCCGCAATCAGGCGGGCCAGGGACACCACTCCGGCACCAGCGGTGAAGGCAAGCCCGAGGCCCGGTTTCCAAGCGGCCAGCACGACCGCGAGAAGACCGGGCAGCAGGACCACCCAGACCGCGCCGTGGGCGATGCCGAGCGCGGAACCGTCGTAGGTGTGGGCGACCCCGATCAACGAGGCCACACCGACCAGGACGGCACCCACCAACAGAGCTGCTGCTGATCCGAGCGCCGAACGCAGAGCGAAACCACGCACCGCCACGGCACTCGCCGTGGTCATCCCGACCTCGCTTCGGTGCCGCGCCGGTACAGCCGGCCCCCGTGTCCACCGCTCACAGTCCACCACTCACACCGACGACCGTAGCAACGACGCGGCCCGATCATCGGTTACCGTCACTGGTCGCCCCACGACATCTTCGCCCACATCCACCTCGGACGGTCAGTTCGACACGAACTACTCGTCCGGACCGCCCCACGCCGAAGTACTCCTGTCCAGCCGCCGACCTACCGCGAGGGAATCCGCCGTGGCCAGCACCGAGATGCCCCAGACAGAACCGCGGTGACCCGGTGATCGACGTGCTGGCGTACGGGCTCGTCGCCGTCGGTCTGCTACTGGGGATCTGGTGCGGTGCGCAGGCCTACCGCAACCGCCCGACCGACGACGCGCTGATGATCGCGGCCATCGTCCTGGAGGCCGGACTGGTCGTCCAGTCCGCCATCGGGATCGCCAGGTTGAGCTCGGCCCATCTGTCGGAGCCGGTCACGTTCCTCGCCTACGCGATCGGGATCCTGCTCCCGCTACCGCTCGGCTTCTACCTGGCGCGCATCGAACGCACCCGCTGGGGATCGATCACGCTGGGATTCACCGCGGTCGTGGTCGGCGTGATGACGCTTCGTCTACTGCAGATCTGGCGGTCGGACCTTGGCTGAGTCAGCAGACGCCCCCGGGGCGCCGAAGGACGGCACCGACGATCCGGCACCGATCTTGCGCGAACCGCCACCCACCGGTCCCCGCCGCATCCTGATCGCGTTCTACCTTGTCTTCGCCCTGGCCGCGATCTCCCGCGGTGTGGTCCAGCTCGCCACGACGTTCCATTCGGCACCTCTGGCGTACGTGCTCTCGCTGTGTTCCGGCGTGATCTACCTGGCCGCCGCCATCGGGCTGATCAGCGACCGGCCCTGGGCCCGCGGGCTCGCCTGGGCGGCCATCGGTACCGAACTGGTCGGGGTGGTGACCATCGGGACGGCCTCCCTGATCGACCGGGCGGCGTTTCCCCACGACACCGTCTGGTCGCGCTTCGGCAGTGGCTATGGGTACTTTCCGATCCTGCTGCCGGTGCTCGGCCTGATGTGGCTCTGGTACACCCGGCCCGGGGCCGAGGACTGATTCGCTGCGAACCTCCGGTGCTGACCACGAGCTGTCCGGTTGATCCTCACATGAGATGATGCCGGTCGCTCCTGCGACAGCAGGAATCTACAGATTGCTGCTGGCGCAGAAGGACCGGAGACCGTCGTGCCCGAGATTGACAGCCCTCGTCGGAACTCGGCCGAGCGGCGGGAAGTCGGCCGGGCCCTGCGCGAGCGGATCCCGCGCTCGTCACATGCGGATGCCGACGCGGGAACGGGTCGTGATCCGATCGGAATCCTTGCGCAGCAGGCAGAATCCCGGGTTCCCGAGATCATCGGGATCCGCCACAGCCGGATGGCGCAGAGTCCATTCGCCTACCTTCGGGGTGCCGCTGCCGTCATGGCCGCCGACCTGCAGGACACACCGTCCACCGGGATACAGGTGCAGCTGTGCGGTGATGCGCACATCCGGAACTTCGGCACCTTCGCCACCCCCGAACGAAATCTGACCTTTTCGATCAACGATTTCGACGAGACCCTTCCGGGGCCGTGGGAATGGGACGTGAAAAGGTTCGCGGCCAGTCTGTACGTCGTCGCCGAGGAAAACCGATTCAGCCCGGAAGTCGCGGAGCGGCTGGTCATCTCGGCCGTGGCCGCGTACCGGCAACGGCTGGCGAGCTACGCGGAGATGACCAGTCTGCAGGTCTGGTACGACCTCAAGGGTGTCGACGACGTCCTTGCGCACTACACCAAGAGCGCTCGCACCCAGGTGGAACGCGACGTCGAAAAGGCCTCCCGTCGTCAGCACGCGCGGGCGATCGACAAACTCACCGTGACCGTCGAGGACACCAGGACCCCGGGCAGTGGGGGAACATCGCAGCAGCGGGTTCGGTTCCGGGAGGACCCGCCGGTCCAGGTCCACTTCGAATCCACCGGCGCGGAGATGACCGAGGCCCTGCAGACCGTGGAGTCCTACCGCGAGTCTCTTCTCGACGACAAACGGGTATTGGTCGACCGTTATCGGATCCTGGACATCGCCCGGCGGGTGGTCGGGGTCGGCAGCGTCGGCACCAAGGTGTGGATCTGCCTGCTGGAAGGCGAATCCGGGACTCCGGACGACCGAATCGTGTTGCAGGTCAAGCAGGCTCAGCCGTCTGCGCTCGAGCCCTACCTGCATCCGTCCACCATCGCGCACGCCGGCCGCCGCGTGGTGGCGGGCCAGCGGCTCACCCAGGGACCGACGGATTCCTTTCTGGGCTGGTGCTCGGCGCCGGTCACCGGCCAGCAGTACTACGTGCGGCAGTTGTGGGACCAGAAGGGCCGCTCCGATCTGACGACGATGACTCGGCGCGGGCTGAACGAACATGCCACCCTCTGCGCCTGGGCACTGGCCAGGGCACACGCCCGGTCGGGCGACCCGGCGATGATCAGTGGGTACCTCGGCACCTCCGACACCTTCGACCGAGCCATCGCTGTCTACGCCGAGCGCTACGCAGCGGCGACCCGCTCGGACCACGCCGAATTACTGACCGCGATCGCCGACGGTCGACTGCCCGGTAGTGATGTGATCTGAGCCAGGCAGGAACATCGTGTGGAATGATCACCCGATGGGCCAACCGGACTCCCCGCACGAACCGAACAGGGCCGGTGAGCCGAGCATGAGCGGCTGGATAGGTCGTGGCGTCGCTGCCGCCCTCCGGTCATCTCTGCAGCTCACCGCCGGATCCGTGCGCGCCGTCGGCAACGGGGTCGCACTGGTGATCCCGATCGTGACCGCGCCGGTCGAGGCAACGTTCAACGCGTTGTACCAGAGCACCACCGCCGTCGAGTCCGCCACGGCCGCAACGGCCGACGCCGCCCTCCGGCTGACCATTCGAGTCGTGGTCGATGCCGCCCTGCGCGAGCTCGACCTCAACCAGATCGTGCGCGAACACGTCGATATCGACGGCCTGGCCGCCGGGATCGACCTCGATGCCATCGTCAACCGGCTCGACATCAACGCCATCGCGGCCGGCATCGATCTGGACCAGATCGTCGACCGGCTGGACATCCAGCGGGTGATCGATCGGGTCGACATCGACGAGGTCGCGAGCCGCATCGACCTCAACCAGATCATCGGCCGCATCGACCTCAACCACATCGCCACCCGGATCGACGTGGATCCGATCATCCAGCGAACGAACATCGATGCCGTCATCGCGAGGGTCGACGTGTTGACGATCGCCGCCGAGATCATCGATGGGATCGACCTGCCCCGGATCATCCGCCAGTCGACGGGTGCCCTCTCGTCCGACGCCGTCAAAGGCATCCGGTCGCAGAGCCGGACGGCCGATGACGCCATGGCCGCCTTCGTCGGACGGCTGTTCGGCAAAGGCGACTCCACCACCGTGGTGTCGTCGTCGTGAGCGAGCCGGCCGTCGGCCAGATCCCGCCTCGTCCCCACGATGTCGTCGTACCGACCCGACCGGCCGGCATCTTTTCCCGAGCCATTGCCGCTGCCGTCGATGTGGTCGTGGTCGTCGCGCTCGTCGGTGGCGTCTACCTGGGTTTCGTCTTCGTCCGGCTGCTGCTACACCCACGCGACTTCAGCTGGCCGGCTTTCGATGTGTTCTTCTCCGCCGCCGCATTCCTGTTCGTCTCGGTGGCCTACCTGACCTTCTTTTGGTCGACCAGCGGTACGACGGTGGGCAGCGCACTTCTCGGCGTGCGGGTGCACACCACCCGCGGCGGGCGGGTCAATTGGTTGGTCGCCTTCCTGCGGGCCATCTTCTGCTCGCTGTTTCCCCTCGGCTTGTTCTGGGTGGTGTTCGACCCACGCAAACGACGGTCGATCCAGGACATCGTGCTGCGCACCGCGGTGAGCTACGAACCAATCGTCTGGCCCGGACACCCACCGATCCTGCCCGGCGAGGACGACTGAGCCAGCGCGTCAACGTGTTCGAGCCCCTCGAATCGAGCAGGCACTCCTGTCCGCAGCCGTAGCTCGGACCCCGCCGATCAGTTGGTCGTCGGGGCGGCTGACTACGTCGTCGACTTGCTACTTCCATCACCCCTCGACGGGTAGAGGACGTCATTGCGCGGAGGTCGATTCAACGCAAGATGCGGTCTGACCGGCCGGATACGCTGCCGGTCATGCAGCTGGACCGGCAGTACACCGACCCCCGACTCGTCGCGATCTATGACGCCGAGAACTCGGGACGGCAGGACATCGACTTCTATCTGACGTTGGCCGCGGAGCTGTCCGCCGAGGTGATCGTCGACCTCGGGTGCGGCACGGGCGTGCTGGCCTGCGACCTGGCGTCCACCGGCGCGGGTGTCACCGGCGTCGACCCGGCAGCGGCGATGTTGGACGTTGCGCGCCGACGGACAGGTGCCGAGCTGGTCACCTGGATCGAGGGGGACGCAACGAAGTTGGGCAACGGCGTCGCCGACCTGGCGATCATGACCGGACACGTCGCCCAGGTGTTCGTCGGAGACGCCGAATGGGACCAGGTCCTCTCGCATCTGTTCCGCGCCTTGCGGCCCGGAGGGCGGCTCACGTTCGAGACCCGCAATCCGGATGCGGCGGGGTGGACGAAGTGGACGCGGGTCCAGACCGAGGAGCGATTCAGCCCGGACGGTGCGCAGGCATTTCTCTCCTGGGTCGAGGTCACGGACGTCGCCGGGGACATCGTGCGGTTCGACGGGCACACGAAGTTCGAACCGGGCGGCGAGTCGTCTGTCTCGGCGAGCACGCTCCGGTTCCGCACCCGGGCTGACGTGGTCGCCGCACTCGAGGCGGCCGGCTTTTCCGTGGAGAATCTGTGGGGCGACTGGGACCGGAGTGCGGTGTCCCCGGGTAGTCCCGAATTGATCTTCATCGCGGTGAAACCGCAGGATTCGACGTGACCCCAGCCCGCGCAGAAACGCGGCTACCAGCCGCCGATGCCGGTCGGACCCGGCTCCCGGCCGTTCCTGAGACGGGCGCGGGCCTGCTCGGCCTCCCGCTGCAGGTTCGGCGACGTCGAACGGGGGTGCCGGGGCGAGCGCAGAAAATCGAAGAACGAGCCGATCGCGCGGAATACTCTCATTGTCATCCCCTGTGGGTCATCCCCTGTGGGTCATCCCCTGTGGGTCGGACCGTACCCCAGTTTGACCCCGGGCACCCCAACGGTCCAGTTCCGGTTCGAAGCGATCAGGATTCACCCCCACCGACAAGCCGTAGGACATACGTTCGAGTGAGCGTAGGATGCCCCTATGGACGTGGCCTACCAGCCGTCGATGTTCGACCTCGGCGATGAGCCCCGGCTACGCGTGCTCGACGGACAGGTCGAGCGGATCGCACTGACCGACGGCGCCTGGCTGGATCGGCTACCCGGTTGGCTGGCCGGGTCGGACTCGGTGCTCGAGACCTTGCTCGCAGACGTCCCGTGGCGGGCCGAACGACGGCAGATGTACGACCGAGAGGTCGCCGTGCCGAGGCTGCTGAGCTGGTATCAGGACAGCGATCCGCTGCCCCACCACATGCTGACCGCCGCCAGGGACAGCCTGAACGTCTACTACGGCAAGGAACTTGGCGAACCCTTCGTCACGGCCGGACTGTGCCTGTACCGGGACGGCCGCGACAGCGTGGCCTGGCACGGCGACACCATCGGCCGCGGTTCGCACTCGGACACCATGGTCGCCATCCTGTCGGTCGGCTCGGCTCGGCCGCTGCACCTGCGACCGAGGTCCGGCGGCGCCGGCCTCCGGGTGCCGGTGGGACACGGGGACCTCGTCGTCATGGGTGGATCGTGCCAGCGCACCTGGGAGCATTCAATCCCCAAGACGGCCAAGCCGGTCGGACCGCGGGTGAGTATCCAGTTCCGGCCCGTGAACGTCTCCTGACCCGCTAGAGCTTGGTCATCGGTACGCCGCCGATCAGCATCAACCGGATGGTGCCGGCCGTTCCGAAGTCGATGGTCGCTGTGGCCGTTGGTCCCGAGCCGGACATGACCGTGACCTTCCCCAGACCGTATTTGTCGTGCGACACCCGGTCGCCCACCACCAGCTGCAGCGGCGGGCGGGCCTGCCGGACGCCGCCGACCTGGCCGAACCGGGATGCGGACACCGGCGCCGAGCGGCTGCGCGAGTCGTAGCCGCTGTAGTTGCTCGAACCGCCTGATCCCCAGTTCGACGATCGGTAGTCGGCCGAGCCCGCCACGTACGGTTCACGATCCGGCGCCAACCGGCGCCAATCGATCAGTTCCTCGGGCACATCGTCGAGGAACCGGGACGCCGGATACGAATTCGCCTGCCCCCACGCTGATCTCGTGACCGCGCGGGAAAGGTAGAGACGCTCTCTGGCTCTGGTGATGCCGACGTAGGCGAGCCGGCGCTCCTCGGCCAGTTCGCGCTCGTCGGAAAAGGCGCGCTGGTGCGGGAAGATCCCGTCCTCCATGCCGGTCAGGAACACCACCGGAAACTCCAGGCCCTTGGCCGTGTGCAGGGTCATCAGGGTAACCACGCCGTCGGCCGAGTCGGGAATGGAGTCGGCGTCAGCGACGAGCGAGATCTGCTCCAACACCGCCGCCAGCAGTTCGTTGCCAGGCGCCGGCGGGTCGACCGGAGGCGCATCCGTCTCGCCCGCGATCACCGCACCACCACCGCCGAGCAACAGCTCGGCGTTCTCGCGCAGGACGGTGACCAGCTGGTCCAGGTTCTCCAGCCGGGAGAAATCCTGCGGATCCTCCGAACCCTCGAGTTCGGCTCGATAACCGGTCTGGTCGAGCACGGCCGTCAGCACCTCAGCCGGTTCGGCGCCGGTGGCCACCAACGACCTGAGCCCGCTGAGCAGCTCGTTGAACGACGTGACGGCCTTGGCCGAACGTGTTGCGATCAATGGCATTTCGTTCACCCGCACCAGCGCGTCGGCGAATGCGATGCGCTCCTGTTCGGCGAAGACCACGACGGCAGCCTCGGCCCGGTCACCGATCCCACGCTTGGGCGTGTTCAGGATCCGGCGGAGCGACACCTCGTCATCGGGATTGGCGATCGCCCGCAGGTAGGCGAGCGCGTCCCGGATCTCCCGGCGCTCGTAGAACCGCACCCCGCCGACGATGCGGTACGGCATTCCTGTTCGGACGAATACATCCTCGATCGCCCTGGACGCCGAGTTGGTGCGATAGAAGATGGCCACGTCGCCGAATCGCACCTCGGCCTCGTCGACCAGTGAGTCGATCTCCTTGCCGATGAACTGTGCTTCCTCGTACTCGTTGTCGCCCACGTAGCCGACGATCAACTGCCCGCTGCCCTGCGCCGTCCAGAGGTTTTTCGCGCGACGTTCCGGGTTCTTGGAGATCACATTGTTGGCGGCCGACAGAATGGTCTGTGTGGACCGGTAGTTCTGCTCGAGCAGAATGGTCCTGGCATTCGGATAGTCGCGTTCGAATTCGGTGATGTTGCGGATCGACGCACCACGGAAGGCGTAGATCGACTGGTCCGCGTCGCCGACCACCACCAACTCGGCCGCCGGGACGGTCGACGTAGCCCCCCGCACCAGAACACCGTCGTCGGTCCACTTCTCGTTCATCTCGTCGGCGCCGCCGACCAACTCGCGGACCAGCATGTACTGCGCGTGGTTGGTGTCCTGGTATTCGTCTACCAGCACATGCCGGAAACGCCGCCGATAGTGCTCCGCGACCGCCGGGAAGGCCTGGAGCAACGTCACGGTCTCCATGATGAGGTCGTCGAAGTCGAAGGCCGACGCTGCCCGGAGTCGCGTCTGATATCCGGTGTAGACCTCGGCCACCATCTTGTCGAGATCGGATTCGGCTCTGTCGACCGCCGAGGCCGGGTCGATCAACTCGTTCTTCAGATTCGAGATGGCGCCGGCCAGCGTGCGGGCGGAGACCTTCTTGGTGTCGATGTTCAGGTCGGAAGCGACCATCTGCACCAGGCGTTGGGAGTCGGCCGAATCGTAGATGGTGAAACTGGACCGGACTCCGATATGAACGGCCTCGGCCCGCAGGATCCGGACGCACATGGAGTGGAAGGTCGATACCCACATCGCCCTCGACCTGGCACCGATCATCTCGGCGACCCGCTCGCGCATCTCGGCGGCCGCCTTGTTGGTGAAGGTGATCGCGAGGATCTCACCCGGATGTGCGCCGCCGGCCGCCAACAGATAGGCGATCCGCCTGGTGAGCACCCTGGTCTTGCCCGACCCGGCGCCCGCCACCACCAGCAGCGGCGCACCCCGGTGTTCGACGGCAGCCCGTTGCGGTGGATTCAACCCCTCCAGGAGTTCCTCGGCGACCTTCTGGCGTTCCCTCTCGGCACGTTCCCGGGACTCGGCCGCCTGGCGGTGCGCCTGCGCGGCCATCCGCTGATGCACCGTGCCGGAGCCGGCCGTCGCTGAAGCCGCCCGCGGCCGGCCCGCTCCACTCGGGGTCGAGGAGTCGGGCAGGTCGGACGGCAGGTCGAAAAGGCTTTCCATATCGTCGTTCAAACTACC
Organism: Nakamurella sp.; assembly: GCA_965277305.1. Classification (GTDB taxonomy): domain Bacteria; phylum Actinomycetota; class Actinomycetes; order Mycobacteriales; family Nakamurellaceae; genus Nakamurella. The sequence continues at coordinate 233,875 of CBDICH010000005.1, forward strand.
GGTTTGCACCGACACCGGTGGCGGCCACCGTCACCGGGCAACACCGGCCGTTCTCGGCGCCGATGTCCCACCAGCGTCCGGAGTGGGGTGACAAACTGCACCAACCTGGCACTCTCCTCCCCTTGTGTGCCAGTGCCCCCAGGCAACATGATCATCACCACGCACCCCAGCTCCTCCCGAGGCACCCAGCGATCGGAGGTCGTCGTGAACGAATCGTCATCACGCTCGGTGCAGGTGTCTGCCCTCGAATCAGCAGGCGCACTCAGCGGATTCGTCGTCTCGGGGCGATGGCCGGAAAACACCCTGGAATGGGTCAAGTTCCTGGTCATCGCGGTCAGAGTCGCCAGCGTGCCCGGCCTGCTGCCGATGACCACCGTCTTCCGGGTCCGGGAGGAACTTCCCGACGAACCGCAACCCGGCACCGTCGGACTGGTGTTGGCCGAGGGCACCTTGATCGGCGAGCGAGCGCTGAGCCCGGGCCAGTTCTCCGATCCGCAACCATCCGGCCTGCTCGTGCTCCACCCGCCGTCGGAGACCAAACCGTCGCTGCCCGAATACGACGGCGTCGCGTCGGGATGTGTCCTGCTGCCGGGTCTGCCGCACCTCGGACTCGACCACCGAGCCGGCTGGGCCGAGGCGGATCACACCGGGGCCGTCTGCAGTATGCGAGGTCTCGCCGGTATCGATCCGATGGACGACGCCGACACGGCTGTGCTGGCGATGTTGCTCGCCGCCTGAACCCGGCTCAGTTCAGGATCAGCATGCCGGCGAAGAACACCCCGTAGAGCCCGAATCCGCTCAGCAGCGAGCCGGACGTCAGCTTGCCCACCTTGCCCAGCAGGATCATCAGGGTGATCGATGCCAGCGTGACCACCCCGGCCAGCACGATGGTGGGGCTGAAGAGCCAGGGCGTGAAGCCGATACCCAGTGCCGAGGGAATCGTGGCCTGGATCATCATCGAACCGGACACGTTCGCCAGCGCCAGCTCCGACTTCCCCTGACGTACCCAGATGACCGCGTTGAGCACCTCGGGCAGCTCGGTCGCAATCGGTGCCAGCAGCACGGCGACGACGGCGGGCGCGAGACCGAGGTGGGGTCCCAGGTCCTCGAGCTGGCCCACGAACAGCTGACTCGCTGCGAAGATCACCCCGAGCGTCAGCACGGTCTGCACGCCGATCGCCCAGCCCGACGGGGCGGCCCTGCGAGGCTGGAGCTTCAACGGTTCGAGGTCCTCGGACGAGTGGCCGCCGTCGGCGCTGGCGTCCCTCAGTTCACGGACGACGTAGACGGCATAGGCAATCAGGAAGAGCCAGGCCAGCCAGGGTTTCCAACTGAAGACCAACAGCCCGAGAACGAGTTTGGCGATGAAGATGACCAGGAACCAGGTCTGGTCCTGGAGCAGGTTCGATGCGCCGGCCGGCCGCACCCGGGCCGAATGCTGGACGGCGATCAGAGCTACGCCGACCACGGCATAAGCGATGGTGGACAACACCAATGGCCCACCCATGGCCGCGCCGACGCCGATCTCCTTGCGTTCCGGCGAGCTACCGAAACCAACGGCGACGAAGGTGACCACCGATTCCGGCAAAGCGGTTCCGACTGCGGCCAGCACACTTCCGACCGCGATGGTGCCGACGTTCAGCCGCGATCCGAGCCACTCGACGGCGTTGACGAACCACTCGCAAGCCAGGTAGATCGCCACGGCCGCAGCCAGCAGCAGGACAAGGGTGAGAGCCATGCAGTCCTCCGCGACGAGCGGAAGCGACGCCTGAGGTTTCAGGGGACATCTCCGACCGACGCATGTTCGCGCGCGGTCACCCACGCGTGTCGTCGTTGGTCGAAGGTCTCGCCCACCTGGATCACAGTCAGGCCCTGCCGCCGGGCGCCATGAAAACAGCGCCAGCATGTCGACGGTCAGGTGTCGGGCTACTCCCCTTCGCTGGAGACCCTATCGCACGAAGAGTGCGACACCCGCCGTCGAGGAGATCGGGGCTGGGCAGCGCCGGCCGGGGTGTGATGTACTTGCCGCATGTCATCCCGCCAGTTTTTTTACGGGTACCGGATCCCGGTGCCCGTCAGCGGTTGACCCAATCCGCTTCAGACGAGCCCCCGAGGTCCATCAGGACCCCGGGGTTTTTTGTTGCCGGGATTGATGGAACTGGGCACAAGGAGAACATCATGACCAGTGGTTCCGCACCCGCAATCGACACCTCCTCCCCGGACTCTGCCGACCCTTCGGTCGATCCCGCCGGAGAAGTCCCGGTGCCGGAGGACCAGGCCGGCATCGAAGGCCTGCGTCTGGAGATCGATGCCATCGACGCCGAGCTGGTTCGACTGATCCAGCGACGCACGGCGATCTCGCACGCCATCGGAACCGCCCGGAAGTCCCTCGGCGGACCGCGGATCGTCTACAGCCGGGAGATGGCCATCCTGGAGCGCTTCCGCTCGCTCGGACCGGCCGGCACCGATCTGGGCATGATGCTCCTGTCGATGGGGCGCGGACGCCTCGGCCGCAAGTAGGGCCCCAGCGCTTCGTCGCAAACAGCCGGGTCGCGCTGATCAACTTCGGAGGCGCGGATGAAGTCGTCCATTCCTGTACCACCAGTCCCAAATCGGCGTAGTTGATCAGCGCCGTGCTAGTTGATCCGCGCGACGGACGTTGACCAGCGCGGGTCAGACCAGGCGGCGGTCGGTGGCCCAGCGGCTGAGCTCGTAGCGGTTGGACTTCTGGGTCTTGCGCAGGACCGCCGACACGTGTGTTTCCACGGTCTTGACCGAGATGAACAGCTGCGAGGCGATCTCCTTGTAGGCGTAGCCGCGGGCCAACAGCTTGAGCACCTCACGCTCGCGCGGCGACAGCATGTCCAGCTCCGGGTCGGAGACCGGTGCGGCGCCGGGCCGATCCGAGAAGGCGTCCAGCACGAAACCGGCCAGCCGCGGCGAGAACACGGCGTCACCACCGGAAACCCGCACCACGGCGTCCGCAAGTTCGCGGCCGGAGATCGTCTTGGTGACATATCCGCGGGCACCGGCCCGGATCACGTTGATGACGTCCTCGGCCGCGTCCGAGACCGAGAGGGCGAGAAAAACCACGGCGGGAAGATGGGGATGGACCTGCTCGAGCACGGCGCGGCCACCCCCGTCAGGCATGTGGACGTCCAGGAGGACCACATCGGGCGGATCCGACGTGATCCGGACCACCGCCTCCGCCACGGACCCGGCCTCGCCCACCACCTGGATACGGTCGTCCCCCAAGCCGGCCAGTTCGGCCTTGACGCCGGTCCGGAACAGCGCGTGATCGTCGACGAGAAAGATCGTGACCGGCCTCGGCGGGTCCGACGCGATCGGTGCGGTCATCCGGGCCGGCCGGGCTCGGCGGGCGCCCCGCCGGCGACCAGCTTGGCGATCGGCATCTGCAACTCCACTTCGGTGCCCTCCCCTGGACTCGAGCGCACGACGGCCTGACCACCGTGCCGCTCCATCCTCCCCCGGATCGACTCCACGATCCCCCGGCGATCGGACGGAATGTCGCCGACCTCGAAGCCGGTACCGCGGTCGCGGACGAAGACGGACGCCGTGCCGTCCTCGATCTCGGCGTAGACGCTGATCTCGGTGGCGCCGGAGTGTTTGGCGGCATTGATCATCGCCTCGCGGGCCGCGGCGACGAGCGCGGCCAGATGCGGATCCATCACGCTGTCGCCGACGACGACCGGCGCGACCGCGACCGCATAGGTGTCTTCCACGTCCCCGGCGGCCGTTGCCAGTGCCGCCGCAAAAGTGCTTGCGGGAGAGGGTGTCTCACTTCCTGCGGCGGCGTAGCCAGCCGGTCCGTACAGCCAGGTGCGCAATTCGCGTTCCTGTCCGCGCGCCAACCGCACCACCTCTCGGGCATCGCCGGCCTGCCGCTGGATGAGGGCCAGCGTCTGGAGGACCGAATCATGCAGGTGCGCTGCGATCTCGGCCCGTTCCCGCTCCCTGATCCGACCCTGGCGCTCGTCGCCCAGGTCCCGCATCAATCGGATCCACCACGGCACGGTGATGATCGCGACGCCGACCAGCGTGAGCAGCACCGCGATCATCGCGGACCGGACCGCAGTGAAGTCCAGCTGGCCCAGGGCGAAAACCGACAGCCCACCGATGACCAACGCCGCGCCGCCGCCCACCCGCCAGGCCGTCCCCCGGCTCGGACCGACGATGCCGGCCGCGGTCTTCCGCCAGCGGGCCCGCCTGGCGTCGTCGGCCTCGCGCCAGATGAAGGCGCCGCCCAGTGCGGCCAGGCCGAGCGGACCCAGCACCCAACCCAGTGCCCGGCCGATGCCGAGCGCGGTGGCGACGATCATCAGCGCGATTCCCAGCGCCGCAATGCCGATGGCCTGTCGGCGTTCCAACGCAATTCGCGCCGCAGACACGTCGTTCCTGGTGCGATCCGGACCGGGCGGCACGAAGATCCAGAGCAGTGCGTAGGCCAGCACACCGGCCCCCGCCACGACGGCCATCAGCGCGAATGCCACCCGCACCCAGAGCACCTGCACCCGCAGGTGATCGGCGATACCGGCCGCGACGCCGCCCACGATCGAGCCGTCGCGACGGCGGGTCAGACGCGGAATGCCGTCCGGAGTCAGATCCGTGCCGACCAGCAAAGGGTCGCCCAACGCAGCGTTCGCCGACTGGATCCCGATCGGCTCGGTGCCGGCGGTACCGGCGGGCTCCTGGTCGGGGCGGTGTGCAGCCCCTGCGGGCAAGCCCACCGGTGCGGGTAGGTCGACCCGGTCAGGCGCATCCAGGGGCGCCGATGGACCGGACGTCACCGGTCTGGACGCAGAGCTGGACGAACTCACCCCACCAGGGTCACACGAGACGAACGAATTCGGCATCGGGGATCACCCTGAGCCGTCGGAACCAGGGTCATCCCCGATGGTTCTCTGCGCCCCGGGAAGGCATCGTGGTCGGTATGACCGATCAGCGGAACAACGGCTCCTGGGTGCAGGACCCGTCGGCTTCGAACAGCAGTGGGGACAATTCGTCCGGTAACGGCTCGCCGCGCGAGCGATGGCTTCGACGCCCCCGCCGCTCGACGGGCGACCGGAAGATCGCCGGCGTCGCCGGCGGTCTGGGCCGGGCCTTCGGGGTCGATCCGGTGCTGATCCGGGTGGCCTTCGTCGTCCTGACCATCTTCGGCGGCTTCGGTGGTCTTCTCTACGTCCTCGGCTGGCTGTTGCTGCCGGCCGATGGCGACGAGGTGTCGGCCGCCGAGGCGCTCCTGGGCAGAGGCCGCTCGTCTGTCCCGCCGCCGCTCGCCGTCGGGCTCGGCATCGTGGCCGTCATCGCCGCCTTCTCGATGTTCTCCTGGGGACTGCCGTTCCTGCCGCTGGCCATCGGCGGCGTGATCGTGCTCGCCATCATGCGCAAGCGCCGACGCCACGACCACCACGCAGGCTGGGGCAACGGTGGCTGGTCGCGTGGACACTGGCCCGCCGAGAACACGCAGGAGTGGACCTCGAAGATGGAGCAGTGGGCGGCCGAGGCTCGTGAAGCCGGGCGTGCTGCGCGCCAGTACCGGGGCAGCTGGCAGAGCGGGAACTGGCACGGCCAGTGGCAGGGCTGCGGTTCCCGCAGGAGCGGGTCGTGGGGTGGATGGACCGCTGGACCAATGAGGTCGGCGGCTGGACCGACCGGGCCGACGCCCGCGCAGACCGGAACGTCGCCCTTCGAGCAGCCGCCGTTCTGGGAGCAGCCCGCAACGGATTCCGGGGCCGACCGGGCGGCACCGACCGACCCGACCGACCCGGGCGTGAACATGACCAAGCAGGCGGCCCCTGCTGCTGACCAGTACCAGGCCACGTTCGAGGTTCCGACCCCGCGGACCACCCCTCCAGAGTGGGACCCGCTGGGAGTCGCGCCGTTCGCCTGGGATCTGCCCGAACCGACGCCGTTGCCGACAACGCCGCCGCCGAGGAGTCGGAGTGCTTCCGGTGTGGTCGGCCGGGTGACCATGGGCGCGACACTGCTGGTCGGCGCCCTGACCGCCGTCGGAGTGCTGGCCGGCTGGTGGACCCTGACCTGGGCGCAGGTGTCCGCCATCGCGTTGGGTGTGCTGGCCGTCGGCCTGCTCGTCTCGGCCCTGCGGGGCCGTGGCTACTCGCTGATCGGGCCGGGCATCTTCCTGTCGCTGGTCACCCTCGCTCTCGCGGTGACCGGTATCAGCGGTACCACCGGATTCGGGGCCACCACCCTGACGCCGACGTACGCACAACTGCAGAACTCGTACACATCGAACGCCGGCGAGCTCCGACTCGACCTATCGTCGGTGAGCATCCCGAAAGGCGTCACGAAGACGGTGGAGGTCGACCTCAAGGGCGGTCACGCCGAGGTGGTGGTGCCGGATGGGATGAATGTCGTCGCCACCTGCGCGGCCGAGGTGGGCCAGACGGACTGCCTGGGCAATACGTCGGACGGCGTGCGAAGAGCCTCGACCGGTACGACGACCGGCAATGCCCAGTCCGGCACGCTGAACCTCGACGTCAAGGTCAACGCCGGCTTTGCGGAGGTGAACAACGGTGGCTGAGACGACTGCTCCCGTCCGGCGCCGGACCAACGTCCTGGGTGTCGTGCTGTCCCTGGCTTTCATGACGGTCTCGATCGTCGGCCTGACCGGGAACCCGTGGTGGTTCGTCGATACCGCCGCGACCTGGATGGTCGCCGGAGCGATCGCGTTGGTCGGCCTCGGGCTGCTCGCGACCGCACTGCCCGGCGCGCGACGAAACCGCGGACGCTGACCGCCACAGGAGCCGCACCCGTGCAGGTCGAACGGGAATGTCCGGGCTCTTTGCACTGTTAGTATGAGGTGCCGGCCCTGGATGCGTAGGTGGTTTCCATCGGCAGACGGCGCCCCCGGGCGCGGCAGTCGAGCACGGGCGATGCGAAGGGTTCGATTCCTTTCGACGGCACTCGAACGAGCGGCTCGGACACGTACCTGGTGTCCGGGCCGCTTGTGGTTTCCGCGGATGTTCTTCCAGTCGCCTTTGCGCCGCTGCGGAAAACCGTGACGGTCAAGCCAACTCGGCGACACCTTGCCTGGTGCGACGCGTCGCCATCAGCAGCCCGCCGAACGCCAGGGCGGCGGCCCCGACGGCCGTGATCGCGAGGGCGGTGCCACTGGTCTTGTCGCCGAAGCCGACCAGTCGGGCCGTGACCGCGCCGAACGCATACTGGGCCGCGCCCAGCAGCGCGGACGCCGACCCGGCGATCTGTCGATGCAGGTCCATCGCCAGTACCGAGGAGTGCGGCAGCGCAAACCCGACGGACGAGACCATGACGAACAACGCCGCCAGCACGAACGGCAACGACATGTGGCCCAGCAGCGCCACCGCCAGCAGGCCCGCTCCCACTGCGCACTGCCGGACGCCCCATTTGAGCAGGGCCACAGAATCGGTGCGCCGCAACAGCATCCGACCCAGCTGACTCATCGCTACGATGCCGAAGGCGTTGAGCGCGAAGCAGAACGAGAAGGTCTGTGGCGACAGCCCGAACCCGTCCTGCAGCAGGAACGGTGACGCAGAGATGTAGCCGAACATGGCGGCACACACCATCGATCCGGCAATCGCGCAGCCCACGAAGACGCGGTCGGCGAGAAGCGTCCGGAATGCTCGGAACGTCCCCGACACACCCGCGGTGGACCGCCGATCGGGCGGTAGCGACTCCCGTACGAAGAGCAGCGCGAGCACCAGCAGGATCAGACCGATACCCGTCAGGACCCAGAAGACGGTGCGCCAGGTGCCGAGCCGCAGGACCTGGGCGCCGATCACCGGCGCCAGGATCGGCGCGAGGCCGTTGATCGCCGCGATGGTCGAGAAGTAGGCCGCAGCCGCCTTTCCGGTGAAGCGATCCGCGACGATCGCCCGGCAGAGCACGATTCCGGCAGCGCCGGCCGCACCCTGCAGGAGCCGCAACACGATCAGCATCGTCATCGACGAGGTGACCGCGCAGAGCGCGGAGGTCACGATGAACAGCGCGAGCCCGACCAGCAGCGGGCCGCGGCGACCGAGGCGATCCGAGAACGGGCCGACCACGAGCTGGCCCAGTCCGAGCCCGACGATGCAGGCCGACAGCGACAGCTGCGCCGCACCCGCGGTCGAATCCAGTGACGTGGCAAGCTCGGGCAGCGACGGCAGGTACATGTCCATGCACAGCGGACCGAACGCCGACAGCGCTCCCAGCGTGACCAGCAGCCAGGTACCACCGCCGGAGTCACGCCGCCGAGACCCGCGAGGGGTCACTCCCACTCGATGGTCCCCGGCGGCTTGCTCGTCACATCCAGCACGACCCGGTTGACCTCGGGAACCTCCCCGGTGATCCGGCCGGAGATCTTCGCCAGCAGTTCGTAGGGCAACCGCGACCAGTCTGCGGTCATCGCGTCCTCGCTGGACACCGGCCGCAGCACGATGGGATGACCATAGGTACGGCCGTCGCCCTGCACGCCGACCGACCGGACCTCCGCCAGCAGGACAACGGGGCACTGCCAGATCTGCGCGTCGACCCCGGCCGCGGTCATCTCCTCGCGGACGATGGCGTCGGCAGCGCGGAGCACCTCGAGCCGGTGATGCGTCACCTCGCCGATGATGCGGATCCCCAGTCCAGGACCGGGGAACGGATGCCGACCGACGATGGCCGCCGGCAGGCCCAGCGCGTACCCCAGTAGCCGGACCTCGTCCTTGAACAACGTTCGCAGCGGCTCGACCAGCGAGAACGTCAGGTCATCCGGCAGACCGCCGACATTGTGGTGCGACTTGATCGTCGCGGTACCGGTGCCCCCGCCCGACTCCACCACGTCCGGATACAGCGTGCCCTGGACGAGGTACTTGACGCCGCCGGCCTCGGCCGAGACCTGGGCGGCAGCCTGCTCGAAGACCCTGATGAACTCCCGGCCGATGATCTTGCGCTTGGTCTCCGGGTCGGTGACGCCGGCGAGGGCGCCGAGAAACCGATCGGCGGCGTCGATGGTGATCAGCTTGATGCCGGTCGCCGCGACATAGTCCTTCTCGACCTGCTCGCGCTCGCCCTGGCGGAGTAGCCCGTGGTCGACGAAAACACAGGTCAGCTGGTCACCGATGGCCTTGTGCACCAGTGCGGCCGCGACGGCGGAATCGACCCCGCCGGACAGCGCACAGATCACCTTGTCGGTGCCGACCTTGGCCCGGATGAGATCGACCTGCTCGGTCAGGATCTCGGCGGCGGTCCAATCCGGGCTGATGCCGGCCACGTCGACCAGGAACCGACGGAGCACCTCCTGCCCGTGCGCGGAGTGCACGACCTCGGGGTGGTACTGAACACCGGCCAGCCGCCGCTCGACATTCTCGAACGCGGCGATCGGGGTGTCCGCGGTGGTCGCCGTGACGGCAAATCCGGGCGGCGCCTCCGCCACCGAGTCACCGTGGCTCATCCACACCCCGATGTTTCGCGGGAGTCCCTGCAGGAGCGAAGATTCCGGATCGGTGACGGTCAGCTCGGTAGCGCCGTACTCACGCCGCCCGGTCTTGTCCACCCGTCCGCCGAGGGCGGTGGCCATCACCTGGAATCCGTAGCAGATCCCGAACATCGGCAAGTTGGCGTCGAACAGGGCGAGATCGAGTTGTGGGGCGTTCTCGGCGTACACGCTCGACGGACCCCCGGACAGGATGATGGCAGCCGGCGACTTGGCCAGCATGTCCGCGGCCGACATCGAGGAGGGCACGATCTCCGAGTAGACCGCCGCTTCGCGAACCCGACGGGCGATGAGCTGGGCGTACTGGGCGCCGAAGTCGACGACGAGGACGGGATGCGCCTCAAGTTCGTTGCGGTCTTTCGCAGAGCTCGGATCTGATGTCACGGGACTACCTTTCCAGTGGGACGGTGTCGGCACACGATTGGTGCGCTCGTGTGCGAACCGGTCCCTCCCTGGGCTTTTGTCCCGGAGGTGTGCGGTCAGGCGCGACATTCACCCCTGACGCATGTGGCGCTCGGACCTGCCCCTCCACCCGGGTGAAGGACGGAACCCTAGCCACTGTCGTCGGTCTGCTCGGGTAAAACTGTATCGGATCGGCCGGCGGACCGGATCAGGCCCCGGTCCGGGGCCGGTGCCAGTTCTCGACGGCCAGCTCGACCTGCGCAGAGGCCAACGGCGGCACCGACACCGTCCGGTGCGCCGTGCCGGCAGTCAGCACCCCGTCCAGGAAGAAGTCGAGGTAGCGCCGCCACAGCTGCGGCTCGATGGTCCCGGCGTAGTCGCTGACCGCACCGACGCAGGCGAACAGCATCGGGATGTCCGCGACATCGAATTCCGGCCGTACCACTCCGGCCGCCTTCGCGCGGTCGACGATCCGACGCGCGATGGGTTCCAACCGTGCACGAAACGACGCGCCGGCGGGTAGCCCCTGGTGGGCACGGACTGCCTCGCGCATGCCCCGGTCCTTGGCCTGCATCTCGCAGGCCCCATAGAGGAAGGTCTCGAACGCCGCCCGGGCGTCCGCGAGGCTCTCGGCCTCCACCATGTTCGCCGCGATCCTCTCGATCCGGCCCTCCAGCAATGCCTGCAGTAGCGCCTGCTTGCTGTCGAAATGGCGGTATGCGGTGGCCACCCCCACACCGGCGTGCCGGGCGATGTCATCCAGAGTCACCTCCACACCACGTTCGCCGAAGAGTTCGTCGGCGGAGGAGAGCAGCAGCGCACGGTTCCGGGCGACATCCTTGCGGACCGGCTTGTCACCCGCCCGCTCTACCCCGACCATTCCACTGGTCATGACCGACTCCCGTCCTGCTAGACGTGCACGATCTCGACATCCGGATCCATCACCGGAACCTGCGGAAGGAGCAGGACCCCGCACAGCAGGGCCCCGACGGCGAAGATACCCGCCGACCACCAGAAGGCGGTGGTGTAGCCGTGTACCGAGGCCTGGGCCACGGCGCCCTTGGCCTCGGTCAGATGGGCGGCGATGAAGCTGGTGACGGCGCTGGCCGCCAGGGTGTTCAGCAGCGCCGTTCCGATGGAGCCACCGACCTGCTGGCTGGTGCTGACCATGGCCGAGGCGACACCGGCGTCCTCGGACTGCACTCCAGCAGTGGCCAAGCTCATCGCCGAGGAGAAGATCAGGCCCATGCCGACTCCCATCACCATGGTGCCGGGCAGGATGTGCAGGGCATAGTTCGAGGTCAGTCCGATGCCGGTCAGCATCGCCATCCCGGCGGCGGCGATGAGCATGCCGGGCCCGATGATCCAGCGCGGACCGATCCGGCTGGACAGGAAGGTACTGCCGACGATCGAGGCCAGCATGATCGACGCGGTCATCGGCAGGAAGGCCAGACCCGTCATGACCGCGCTGTAGCCAAGAGTGGTCTGCAGGTAGTAGGTCAGGAACAGGAAGATCCCGAACATACCGACGCCGACGATGAAGATGGCCAGGTACGAGCCACCACGATTGCGGTCGGTGAGGATGCGCAGCGGCAGCAACGGGTTGGCCGACCTGGTCTGGATCACCAGGAACGCGCCGATCAACAGGACGCCGGCAATGATGAAGCCGACCGTGGTCGAATTGCCCCAGCCGCCGATCTCGGCGTGCGAGAAGCCGTAGACCAGGCTGAACAGACCGGCCGACACCGTGACGATGCCGGGGATGTCGAGCTTCGGACGGTGATCCGCTCGCTGGTTGTGCAGCCAGGCCATGCCGCCGACGAAGGCGATGGTGGCGAAGATCAGGTTGACGTACATGCACCAGCGCCAGGACAGGTACTCGGTGAGCACGCCGCCCAGCAGCAGGCCGACGGCCGCGCCGCCGCCGGCGATGGCGCCGTACACGCCGAAGGCTTTGGCCCGCTCCTTCGGGTGGGTGAAGGTGGTGGTCAGCAGCGAGAGCGCAGCCGGGGCCAACATGGCGCCGAAGGCGCCCTGTACGGCGCGGGCCGCGACGAGCAGCCCGAAGCCGTCCGCCGCCCCACCCACGGCGGAGGCCAGCGCGAAGCCGACCAGTCCGATCAGGAACATTCGCTTGCGGCCCAGCAGGTCTGCCAGTCGACCGCCCAACAGCAAGAGGCTGCCGAACGCCAGCGAATAGGCCGTCACGATCCACTGCCGGTCCCCGTTGGAAAAGCCGAGGGCGTGCTGCGCGGAAGGCAACGCGATGTTCACGACGGTGCCATCGAGCACCACCATGAGTTGGGCGATGGCCAGCACCACCAGGATCGCCCAGCGGCGCTCGTGGTGCGGGTTCGCACCGGCACCAGTTGCTGCCGTCGCCGGCGCGTCCCCCATTCCGGGGCGGTCGATCTCCGTGCTGGTCATCACATCTCCTAAATGGAGTCTCATACTCCGTTTCCTGGACAACGGTACCCGACGAAACGGAGCAACTGCCTACGTTTCGCTGTAGTGGTGCTCACACGCCACAATTCGACGATGACGATCCTGATCGATCCGCCGCGCTGGCCGGCGCACGGGCGGTTGTGGTCGCATCTGGTCAGCGACACCTCCTACGACGAGCTGCACGCCTTCGCCTCGCAACTGGGGATCCCGGCGCGCGGCTTCGACCACGATCACTACGACGTGCCCCAGGAGCGCTACGCCGGCGTCGTGCAGGCGGGTGCGCTCGTGGTCGAGTCCCGCGAGCTGCTGCGCCGGCTGAAGGCGGGCGGGTTGCGGCAGCCGAAGAAAGATCGTCGCGTCAAGGACCAGTCCTCGGCGTCGGCCGGCTCAGAGCGAACGGACCCATCCGCCGGCGACCATGACGGCCCGCACGTTCAGGTGCGGATCCACGACGACCAGGTCCGCTGCCCGGCCGACCTGGATGGAACCGAACCGGTCGGCGACCCCGAGCACCGTCGCCGGCACCAGGGAAACCGCGTTCGACGCCTCGACCAGTGACATGCCGACCAGTCGGACCGCTCGCTGCACAGCCAGTCCCATGGTCAGGGTGGAGCCGGCGATGGTGCCGTCGGCCAACCGCGCTTCACCGTCGTGGACATGGACGTCGAAAGCGCCGAGCTTGTACAGGCCGTCGGATGCGCAGGTGGCGCCCATCGCATCGGTGATCAGCGCAACCCGTCCCGGGGCGATCGAGCGCAACAGTCGCACGGTGGCCGGGTGCAGGTGCACGCCGTCGTTGATCGCCTCCAGCACCGCTCCGGCGTCCATGGCCGCACCGATGATCGCCGGGTCCCGGTGGTGCAGCGGTCGCATCCCGTTGAAGGCGTGCGTGACCACCCCCGCGCCGGCCTCGAACGCCTGCATCGCGATGTCGTAGCCGGCATCGGAATGGCCGACTGCCGCCACCACGTCGGATGACACCAACTGCCGGACCAGGTCGAGACCGCCGGAGAGTTCGGGCGCGACCGTCACCATCGCCACCCGGCCAGCGCCGACGTCGAGAAAGCGTTGCAGCACAGTAGGATCCGGCACCAACAACGACCGCGGATCGTGCACCCCGCGCCGGTCGACGGACAGGAAGGGGCCTTCCAGGTGCAGACCCAGCACGGTGGGGTCGGTGGCGGCATACTCGGCCGCGGCCGCGATGTTGCACTCCATGTCCTTCACGGGAGCCGTGACCAGCGAGACCAGCGATCGGGTCGTTCCCTGGTGTCGATGAGCGGCCAGGCCGGTGGCGATGGATTCGCCCCCGTCGTCGAAGGTGGCGCCGCCCCCGCCGTGCACGTGCAGGTCGATGAACCCGGGCAGTACGACGAGGCCCGACAGATCGACACTGTCGCCGACCGCCGGTGCGGTCAGGTCCGGCCCACCGACGTGGGCGATGGAACCGTCGCGGACCACGATGGTGCCGCGGTCGACCACTCCGGTCGGCGTCACCACCTGCGCCCCGTGCAGTCGGAGACTCATCCGGCCTGCCCCTGGACGGCGTCCAGGTGATCCCAGGCGCGGATCGCGGCGCCGAGAGCACCGGCGTGGTCACCCAGCACGGACAGCGAGATCGGCGGCGCGACCCGAAAGGTCAACCGTTGACCCAACGCGATGCCCAACGGCTCGGACAAGGTCGCACCGGCCAACGACAGGCCCCCTCCGATGACGAATCTGCTCGGGTCCATCAACACCGTGACGGCGGCCAGCGCATCAGCCAGCGCGGCCACTGCCTCATCCCAGATGGTCTGCGCGGCAGGCTCTCCGACGCGCACCAGCTCGGCAATCTGCTGGGCCGAGATGCCGTCGCGCCCGGTCAGTGCCGCGTACCGGTCGGAGATTCTGGAGGCGGACGCAATGGTCTCCAGGCAGCCCCGGTTGCCGCAACGACACAGCGGCCCGTCCGGTCGCACCACCAGGTGGCCGACCTCGCCGGCCAGACCGGACGCGCCGTCGTCGACGATCCCGTCACGGGCCATGCCGCCGGCGATGCCGGTGCCGATCGCGACGAAGAACATCGAACCCGGTGCCGCCACGCCGGATCGTGCCTCGGCCAGCACGGCGGTCCGGACATCGTGCCCCAGCGCGACCGGCACCTCGGCGCGCTCGGCTATCAGGGCGACCAGCGGTACGTCGTGCCATCCGAGATTGACTGCGTGCCTTGCGATCCCGGCCACCGAATCGACAGTCCCCGGGACGCAGACACCGACGGCACGAACATCCCGGTCCTCGGTGCGCACCAGCTCCTGCGCCAACTGCACGATCCCCTCCACGACAGCGGTCGGACCGAGCTCGACGCCGGTCGGCCGGCGCACCTCGAACCTCACGTGTCCGTCGCGATCGATCAGCGCCGCCTTGATCGAGGTGCCACCGACGTCCAGCGCCGCGACCACCGGTTTCACGTGTCGTCTCCTCGGAATGTAGGGGCGTGATCGATGTTGCCCGTCATCGGACCGATCCGCGCAGATCGGCACCGATCGTACGGGCCGGCGCAAATGGCACCGGACGGATCGGCCGGGTGGCGCTGCACCGCCCCGCGGCGCGGGCACGATCACGAGCAGGATGATGACACCATGACCGCGCAACCCGACATCCGCGAGACACCCCACCAGGCCACCGGAGGCGGCCGGGTCTGGACGACCGGCGGGATGACCGAACGCGGGGCGACACCGGCCGAGGTGCGCGCAGCCATCGCGGCCCACGACCACGTGAAGGCCTGGTTCTTCCTCCCCCGCAAGGAGAGCACGGCTCTGGGCGAGGCCGCCCGCCTGCTGGACATCGACGCCCTGGCCATCGAAGACCTCGTCGGCGAGCGGGAGCCGGTCAAACTGGACTGGATCGGCACGTCGATGATCGCGGTGATCAGGGCGGTGGCCTTCGATGCGGCGGCCGCCGACCTGGCGGCGGTACCGGTCTCGATCCTGGCCGGCCCGCAGGCGATGATCGTGCTGGCCGACGACGCCATGCGGGCGGAACTGTGCGGCGTCCTCGACGCGGCCGAGAAAGTCATCGTCGCCGAGGGCATTCCCGCGGCGATCCACGCCGTCATCGACCACATCGTCGATGGCTACTCGGCCGTCCTGGAACAGATGGAAGACGCCGTGGACCAACTCTCGGAGACGCTGTTCGACGACCGGCCGCTCCAGCGCGACCAACAACTCGATGCCTTCCGGTTGCGCCGGGCTCTGGCCCAGCTGAGACGGTCGACGACTCCGATGCGGAACGTGGCCTCCGGACTGGCCAATGCGGCCGGCCGGGCCGCAGCCAAGCACCTGACCGCCGACCCCACGCCGACGGACGCCGCCGAGGCCCTCCTGGGCACCAGGAGCGTCCGCGAGTTCTCGGATGTCTCCGACCACGCCGACCATGCGGCCCAGGCCGCCGATGGGCTGCGCGACGTGATCTCGTCGATGTACGAGACCAATCTCGCGCTGGCGGATGTGCATCTGAACACCGTCATGAAGAAGCTGACCGGTTGGGCCGCCATCATCGCTGTTCCGACCTTGATCACCGGGTTCATGGGGATGAACGTGCCCTACCCCGGCTTCCAGTCCGAGACCGGCTTCCTGATCGCGTTCGTCGTCATGATCGCGGCCGTCACCACGCTCTTCGTGACGCTCCGGAGGAAGGACTGGATCTAGAGCGAACTGGATCCCCCTCCGCGTCAGCCGCAGACGGTCAGACCCACTTTCTGGAACTCCTTGAGGTCCGAATAACCGGACTTGGCCATGGCCCGGCGGAGCGCACCGAACAGGTTGCTGGTGCCGTCGGCACTGACGGCCGGCCCCATCAGCAGTTGTGCCAGCGGTACGTCGGCGAATCCACACGGCCCGGCGAAGCCACGTGGCAGCACCGGGTGCGCTGCCGTCGTCGGCCAGAACCAGCCGCCGGCGGGAGCCTCGGAGGCTTCGGTGAGCGGCTCACCGAGCATCACGGCGTCGGCACCACAGGCGATGGCCTTGGCGATGTCGGCGCTGGTGTGCAGGTCGCCGGAGGCGATGACATGCACGTACCGTCCGCCGGTCTCGTCGAGATACGACCGGCGGGCGGCGGCCGCATCGGCGATCGCCGTCGCCATTGGGACCGAGATGCCCAACACCTCGGCGGTGGTCGCGTGCGCGCCGCTGCCGGTGCCGACGATCACGCCGGCCGCGCCGGTACGCATCAGGTGGGTGGTGGTCTGGTAGTTGGTCGCGCCGCCGACGATCACCGGCACGTCGAGGTCGGCGATGAAGGACTTGAGGTTGAGCGCCTCTCCCCCGACCTGCACGTGCTCCGCAGAGACGATGGTGCCCTGGATGATGAGCAGTTCGACACCCGCTGCGATCGCCTTGGGCGCCCAGGTGGCGGCATTCTGCGGGGAGAGTCGCACCGCGACGGTCGAACCGCCGGCCTTGAGCGTGCCGATCGCCTCGGCCAACAGATCCTCCGACACCGGAGCCGAGTAGGCGGCCTGGAGCTTGGCCAGCACCTCCGTCGCATCAGCGTCGGGCCCGAGCGCGACGATTCCGTCGATGACCTTCTGCGGGTCCGCATGACGCGCCCACAATCCCTCGCCGTCGATGACGCCCAGCCCACCCAGCCGACCGACCGCCGTCGCCACCGACGGTGAGACCACGGCGTCACACGCCGCCGTGATCAGCGGGATCTCGAAGCGGTAGGCGTCGATCTGCCAGGCGGTGGACACCTTCGACGACGACCGGGTGCGCCGCGACGGCACGATGCCTATGTCGTCCAGCCCGAAGGTGCGTCGGGCGGTCCGGCCCATGCCGATCTCAACGGTCTCGTTCAAGGCGTGCTCCTGTCGGTGACATCCAAATCGGTGACATCTGGTCTATGACGTACATCGGTCGCGGTGCCACCCGCCCCACCTGCAGGACGCGGGCGTGCCGGTATGACGCTCAATGCTCCTACAGGCGCGGCCGGAGTCATCCAGGTCGGGCGTTGCAGGGTACTGGAGGGCAGGGCCGCGGTCAGCGGTCGAAGTAGTTCGGTGCCTCGGTGGTGATGGTGATGTCGTGCGGATGGGACTCCTTCAGCCCGGCGGAAGTGATCCGCACCAGCTTGGCCTCCTGTAGCCGGGAGATCGTCCGCGAGCCGGTGTAACCCATCGCCGCCCGCAGGCCACCGATCAACTGGTGGGTGACATCGGAGAGCTTGCCCCGGTACGGCACCCGCCCCTCGATCCCCTCCGGTACGAGCTTGTCGTCGGACAGCACGTCGTCCTGCCCGTAGCGAGACTTGGAGTAGGCCTTCGATTCACCACGGGACTGCATCGCACCGAGTGAACCCATGCCCCGATAGGTCTTGTACTGCTTGCCATTCACGAAGATCAACTCGCCGGGAGACTCGGAGACGCCGGCCAGCAGCGAGCCCAGCATGACGGAGTCCGCCCCGACCGCGATGGCCTTGGCGATGTCACCGGAAAATTGCAACCCACCATCGCCGATCAACGGGACACCAGCCGGGCGACAGGCCTTGGCTGCCTCGTGGATCGCCGTCACCTGGGGTACGCCGATACCGGTGACCACCCTGGTGGTGCAGATCGATCCGGGACCCACCCCGACCTTCACCGCATCAGCGCCGGCATCGATCAGCGACTGGGCGCCCGCTCGCGTCGCGACGTTTCCGCCGATGATGTCCACCCGGGCACCGACATCCTTCTGCAGGCGGGCCACCATGTCGGCCACCGCGCGGGAGTGGCCGTGCGCGGTGTCGACGATGAGCACGTCCACTCCGGCGTCGACCAGGCCCATCGCCCGCCCGTAGGCGGCGTCTCCGACGCTCACCGCCGCCGCGACCAGCAGCCGACCGTCCCGGTCCTTCGTCGCATTCGGGTACTGCTCGGTCTTGGTGAAATCCTTGACGGTGATCAGTCCGCGCAGCTTGCCGTCGCCGTCCACGAGCGGCAGCTTCTCGATCTTGTGCTTGCGCAGCAGTCCGAGCGCCACTTCGGCCGTGCACCCCACTGGGGCGGTGACCAGGGGCATCGGTGTCATCACCTCGCGCACCGGTCGCTCCATGTCGACCTCGAACCGCATGTCCCGGTTGGTGATGATGCCGACCAGGTGACCCTGCGCGTCGGTGACCGGGACCCCCGAGATGCGGAACATGGCGCACATGCCGTCGGCCTCGCCGATGGTGGCATCCGGCGAGCAGGTGATCGGGTCGGTCACCATCCCGGCCTCGGACCGCTTCACGATCTCCACCTGGGTGGCCTGGTTCTCCGGCTGCATGTTGTAGTGCAGCACCCCGATCCCGCCCTGCCGAGCCATGGCGATGGCCATCCTGGACTCGGTGACGGTATCCATCGCGCTGGATACCAGGGGAATCTTCAGCGACACGTTGCGGGTGAGCCGGGTCCGGGTATCTGCCTCGCTGGGCACCAGATCCGAGGCATCGGGCAGCAGGAGCACGTCGTCGTAGGTCAGACCGATCAGAGAGAACTTGTCGTCGAACGAATCGCCGTCAGCATCGCTGGAGAAAACTGGACTACGTGGCATGGAGCTGAGTCTAGGCGAGCCAGGCTCACTGGCTGGCTGGCGCGTTCCCCACCGACGCCGGCCCGTTGTTCTGCTGAACTCCGCCGCCATCGGCTGTCGTGGCCGTCGCGCTGGGCATCTGTGAAGTGGTCGACGGATCCGCGGTAGCGCTGGGTGCCGACGTGGTCGGCGTCTCCGTCGTGACCGGCGCCGGGGTCTGGCTCGTGGTGCTGGTCGGCTGATCCTGACCCGCGGGGGTCGTCGCCGAATCTGTGCCGGGCACCGCCGGGGCGCTCGGTGCCGGCGCCCCGGTACCGGTGCCCGGATTCGACGGGTTTCCGACCGTCGGGGCGGTCGGCGGGACGACCGGGAGGATCACGCCCGGCACAGTCGGCGAGAGCCGTCCGTCCGTTGCCGGGCCGGACGGGCTGGACGGGCCGTTTGCTGAGGTCACAGTGGGTTTACCGGCGGTCGCACCGGCCCCGGTGCTGCTGCGGGCGGCGGATGACGCACTCTGCTTGGCCGCTCCACTGCTGTTCTTGGCCGAGGCTGCGGCGACAGGGCCGCCCGCAGCCTGCGCTGCCGAGGTCGAAGCGTCCACCGCAGACGCAGGCACCGATCGACCTGTCTTGATGTGCACTTCGGTCCACAGGGTGTCCAGGTCCGACTGCAGGCCTTCCTGACCATCCGACGGGTCGACGTGCTTGATCTGTACGTCGGCCGAACTGAGCGGTACCACCGCCTTGACGGCTTCCTGAGAGTTTTGCGATGCCAGGAATCCCTTGGCCACCACCATCGAATTCTTGACATCGATCTTGGCCTGTACCGACTCGGCGTGTGACGAATAGAGCACCTTCGTCAGGCCCCACAGCGCATCACCCGGCTGGGCAGACTGCGCACCGACCGCCGCCGAAGCCAGCAGCAAGGCACCGATGGCGGCGACCACACCCAGGATCGGCTTGACCGAACGCGTGGCGCGTTTGTCCGCCGGGCCCCGCATGACGCGCCGGGGCGCCGGAATGCTCGGCAGCTGTGGCAGTGGTGGGTCGACGATCTCGGATCGCCAGGTGGCGAGCAGCGGAGCAAGCGGGAGAGCCGTAGCCGCCGATCCGCTCGAAGCGACCGATCCGGCAAAACCCGATGCCCCCACGGAAGAACTTCTCGACCGGTCGTCAGCGAATCCGGAAGCCCCGGCGAAGACATCCCCGAAGTCCGACCTGCCGGCCGCGAGGTAATCCAGCAGACGATCGTCGGCAGCGATCTGCGAGAGATCGTCGACGATCGGAAAGCGCACCCCTGGAATTGTTCTGTCGCCGGCCGGCCGGGCCCGCGGACCGGGCAGGCGTCTGGTCGGCGGCGCGGGAAAGATGTCAGGCGAGCTGTGACGACCCATCAGATCACCTGCTCGTAGAGACCCAGGTCGCCCTCTAGGACGCCGCGCAGCTTGGCGAGCGCTCGGTGCTGCGCGACCCGGACGGCGCCGGCCGTCATCCCCAGCGCCGCGGCGGTGTCTTCGGCCGACAGGCCCGCAGCGACCCGTAGCCGCAGAATTTCCTGCTGACTCGGGGGCAGCATCAGCAGTAGTGCAGCCATCGTGCCGGCGACGCTGTCGTCGACCGCGCTCTGCTCGGGTCCGAGGTCGGTACTGATCCGCTCGGGCACGTCCGAGACGGGCACGGATTTCGATCGGCCGGCTGCACGGTGTGCATCGACGACCTTGTGGGCGGCGATGCCGTAGACGAAGGCAAGGAAGGGCCGACCGTCTCGCCGATAGGTGGGCAGCGCCGTCAGTACAGCCATGCACACCTCCTGGGCAACGTCGTCAGCGGTCGAGAGAGAACGGTGGCCGGCGGATAGTCGTGAACGGCAGTAGCGGACTACGAGCGGATGAATCCGGGCGAGTAGCAGAGCCAGCGCTTCTCGATTCCCGCCCACCGCACTGTCAACGAAGGCCTCGAACCCAGCGCTGTCGGCTGCATCCTCTAGGTGATCCATCGTTGTAACAGGCCTGTCCGTTACACAGCCCGCAGGCATTCCCGGCGGGGTCAGCCATTCGTGTCCAGCACGAAGGCCTGCTTCGCGACCCGGTCGAGCCGCGTCGGTCGATCGTAACCGGATCAGTGGCTCATCACATCAATCGGGCAGGTTCAGTCACCGATCCGGTGATCTTGCCGGGGCCGGCGCCCCATTCGACTACCTTCTGCTACCCGGCACACGCTGATCGGGAGCCCGCCGGCCAATCAGCAGCCCACCGGAGTGGATTGCCGTCAGGCTACGAGCCCACGCCGGAAGCCGACCGCAACAGCCTGCGCCCGGTCCCTGGCGCCGAGCTTGCGGAACAGCCGACGAGCGTGCGTCTTGATGGTGTCTTCGGAGAGGAACAGCTCCTTCCCGATCTCACCGTTCGACTGCCCCTGGCTCATTCCGCGCAGCACCTGCAGTTCCCGCTCGGTCAGCTGGGCCTGCCCGTCCACGGCGTCTCGAGGTGACGGGATCCGGGGACTGGTCAGCGTGTCTGCGAGCGCGGCCACGATCTCCGGCTGGGTGGCGTCCCAGCGCAGGAACCCCCGCGCTCCACAGGCGATGGCGGCGGCGATGGAGGCGGTGTCGTCCGGCGAACCGAAAACGATCACGACGGCTGACGGATGGATGGCCAACAGTCTCCGGGTGGCCTCGATGCCGCTGGTGAGGGCACGCTGGGTGCCGATGAGGACGACGTCGGCCGCTTCCCGACCGTACCGCCCGAGCAACTCATCCCCACCGCCGACGCAATCGATGCCGGTCACCGACGGCACCGAGGCCATCACCCGGTTCAAACCGTCGCGGGCACTCCGACGCTCGTCGCAGATCAGCACGGTGGTCACGGCAACCTTCTTTCCAACTCTTGGATGTTCATCGTCGGGGCCGGTGTGCATCGGCCCCGCCGACCCGAAACCAGCGAGCACTCGGTGTCGATCGAGAGGCAGCTTTGCAGACTGACACCATCTGGTGGCACCCATTCGGGGAACTCGCGTCCACAACGGGCCGAATAAGCATCAAAATGGCGATCAACTCAGCAACTTTTGACGGAGTGTAATTGAGCTGTTGCTCTACGTATGACGGATCGCTCGTCTGATGCGGAATCGTGACCACGGAGCGCGCTCGGTTCTTCTCACAGCGGGCCGTGCGCCACCCGTTCATCGGAACGGTCGAGCGATCAGCGGTGGGGTGCCCCCGACGCGCGCCCTGGATCAACGTCTGTGTCGGCGGCGTTTGCCGTGCTCGGGGTACACGACATTGATCACCGAAGATCACCAGTCCGCTCTTGATGCGCTCGCCGAACGGGCCTAGGGTCATGATCACAGCAGCGTCGATATCAATGCAGATGCGACCGGAATCGGGCCAGTAGCACGCCCCGATGCTTGCCTCATGTGCGCGCGTCGACGGAGGCGAGTGACGGAGGTGGGCATCACCATGGCCGATACCAGGCGTCTTCCCGGGCCGAATGCCGACGTGTGGGACTGGCAGTTGCATGCGGCCTGCCGCGGCATGGCGAGTTCCTATTTCTTCCATCCTGAAGGCGAGCGGGGGCCAGCCCGCGCCCGGCGCGAGGCGAGCGCCAAAGCGGTCTGCCACGACTGCCCTGCGATGCTCGCCTGCCGCGCTCATGCGCTGGAAGTCCATGAGCCATATGGCATCTGGGGAGGCCTGTCCGAGGGTGAGCGTCAACAGCTGCTTGCCGTCTCGGTGCAGGCCGGGTGAACGACGACCGTCGGCCCTGCACCGGGAGCCGTTTCCCGTAGGCGTTCCCGCGGGCCCAACCGACCCGACGGCCCCGGTCACCGAGGCGGCATCCGTTTTGTCGCTGCTGTTCATTTCCCCCCCAACGCCCGATTCAGTCGGCCTGCAAGGAGATTAGACGACTGCGGGCATGCTGTCACCCCATCGCGCGTCGGTCTGTCACCCCATCAGCTGAAGATTGTCCGATCGCGTCGCTCAGTCGTGGATAAAGGGCGGCCATGACGCACGAACGACGGCACTCGACTGCCCTGATGAGTAGCGGACCGCCATTCGGGTGTACGGAACGAAGCCGGGCCCGCCCCGCCTGTTGAACGCCCGGCAACGACCCGCCGAACATCCAGGAACGACGAAGCGGGTGGCCCCGGGAACATAGTCCGGGACCACCCGCCTGCAGGTTCTGCCACCGCCCCGCCCTGTCGGAGGCGTGGCGATGCCGTCATCTCAGTGTTGGTGTCCGTGCCCGCCTTGCCCGGCAGGGGCAGCCTGCTCCTCGGGGATGTCGGTGACGGTGCTCGCCGTGGTCAACACCATGCCGGCGATCGAGGCGGCGTTGGCCACTGCCGACTTGGTGACCTTGACCGGATCGATGATGCCCGCGGCGATCAGGTCCACGAACTCGTCCGCGGAGGCGTCGTAGCCCTGGCCGACCGGCAGTTCGGCGGTGCGATTGACCACCACCGCACCCTCTTTGCCGCCGTTCGCAGCGATCCAGTAGGCCGGAGCCCGCAGAGCCCGACGGACGATGGCCACCCCGGTGCCCTCGTCGCCGCCCAGCTCGGCTTCCAGCTCGTCCAGTTCGAGGGACGCGTGCACGAGCGCCGAACCGCCGCCGGCGATGATGCCCTCGGCCACCGCCGCCTTGGTGGCAGCGACCGCGTCCTCGATGCGGTGCTTGCGCTCCTTGGCCTCCGTCTCGGTGGCCGCGCCGACCTTGATCACTGCGACGCCGCCGGCCAGCTTGGCCAACCGCTCCTGGAGCTTCTCGCGGTCCCAGTCGGAATCGGTCGCTTCGATCTCGGCCTTGATCTGCGACACCCGATCGGTGATGGCCTGCTTGGAGCCGGCCCCGTCGACGATCGTGGTGCTGTCCTTGGTGACGGTGACCCGGCGAACGGTGCCGAGCACCTCCAGACCGACGTCCTTGAGCTTGAGCCCGACCTCGGGGGAGACGACCTCCGCGCCGGTGACGATGGCCAGATCCTGCATGAAGTTCTTACGACGGTCCCCGAAGTACGGAGACTTCACCGCAACCACGTTGAACGTCTTGCGGATGGCGTTGACGACGAGCGTCGACAGGGCCTCGCCCTCGACGTCCTCGGCGATGATGAGCAGCGGCTTCGACTCGGCGAGCACCTTTTCCAGCAGCGGCAGGAGGTCGGCCAGGGCCGAGATCTTGTCCCGCACCAACAGCACGCCGGCGTTCTCCAGGACAGCTTCCGCTGCCTCCGGATCGGTGGCGAAATGCGGTGAGATGTAACCCTTGTCGAACTGCACACCGTCGGTGTACTCGAGCTCGATGGTCTGGCCGCCGTGCTCCTCGACGGTGACGACGCCGTCCGCGCCGACCTTGTCGATGGCCTCGCCGAGCAGGTCGCCGATGTGGGTGTCCCGGGAGGCGATGGTGCCGACCTGGGCGATGGCCCCGCGGTCACCGACCACCGGAGTGGCCCGCGACTCGAGGATCGAGATGACCTTGTCCGCGGCCTTCGAGATGCCGGAGCGCAGAGCCAGCGGATCGGCGCCGGCCGCGACGTTGCGCAGACCTTCGGTGATCAGGGCCTGGGCCAGCACGGTGGCCGTCGTCGTCCCGTCGCCGGCCACGTCATTGGTCTTCGTCGCCGCGGTCTTGGCCAGCTGCGCGCCGAGGTTCTCGTTCGCATCGTCGAGATCGATCTCGCGCGCGATGGTGACGCCGTCGTTGGTGACGGTCGGTCCACCGAACTTCTTGTCCAGCACCACATACCGGCCGCGCGGGCCGAGGGTGATCTTGACCGAATCGGCCAGCTTGTCGACGCCGCGCTGCAGCGCCGACCGGGCCTCGGAATCGAAGCTGATCTGCTTCGCCATGGATATGCCAGTCCTTCGTCAGGTTGTTTGTGCTCAGGAGTACGAACACCAGCGCCCCGACCCCGCGGTGTGCGGAAATCGGGGCGCCGGCAAATCAACTACTGGCGGTGCCGGCCAACGCGAAGATCGCTCTGGTCGGCCCCGCCACACATCACTTGGTGACCTTGGCCAGCACGTCGCGGGCCGAGAGGATCAGGTATTCCTGACCCGAGTACTTGACTTCGGTGCCGCCGTACTTGGAGTAGATGACTACGTCGCCTTCGGCCACGTCAACCGGAACCCGGTTGCCGTTGTCGTCGACCCGGCCCGGTCCGACAGCAAGGACGGTGCCCTCCTGGGGCTTCTCCTTGGCAGTGTCGGGGATGACGATGCCGGAAGCGGTCGTCGTCTCGGCCTCATTGGCCTGAACGAGGATCTTGTCCTCGAGCGGCTGGATCTTCACGCTCGCCACGATGGATCTCCCCCTTCTGGGGTGTGAAAGGTTTCTGCGGATGTCCTTGAAAGCTCTGCCGAACGCCGCAGGGGCGGACCCGTCGTCGCGGGAGCCGGGCCGTCGCTGCACCGTTCAACTAGCACTCTAACCACGAGAGTGCCAGTCCTCAACCCGGGGGTCGAACTGCCCGCGCGGATCAACTTCCACGGCGCGGATCAAGTACCCCGGATTGGGGCTCGTGTGACTGGAGTCAACGAGTTCGGCCGCGCAACCGCCCGCCGGAACTACTCCTGCGCCGCCGAATCCGTCAGGAGGTCGCGAAGCCGATGGACGTCGACCAGGGTCGGCCCGCGGCCACCAGGTTCGGACAATTCCGCATACCACGCGTTCTCGGCCGGCAGGAGGATGCGGTCGACGGCAGCGCCGGCGATCTGACGACGGGCCGGATTGAGCTCGACCTCCAGGTCGGCGAACCAGGATCGGAAGTCGTCGCCGCCGGCCCCGCGCAGCACAGCAGGGTCGAAGGACGACAACAGCAGGGCGAGCGCGGCCAGCGCCCGCTCGACCTGCGTCTGGGTCAACGTTGTCTCGGCCTGGCCGACCGCGCGGAGCGCAGCCGAGATCGAGTCGCCCACGGTTGTCGGCGACGCCTCCCGTAGCTCGCGGATGAAGGCCCGCGCCGCGTCGCCACCGAAGACATCGAAACCTGGTGCGGTCATTGCTGTTTCCCTTCCGTGGATCCCTCGGTGGCCCGGCGACACCGAAATCGGCTGTTCACCGGACCGTGGCTGCCTACTGCGCCAGGACGCAATTCACCGGCATGGCCGGGTTGCCGGTCAGATACGGGCTCGACGGCCGCGCACCCTCCTGCGCCACGTAGGCGCCGACGGCGGCGATCATGGCGCCGTTGTCCGTGCAGAGCCCCGGCCGTGGGATCCGCAGGGCGAGGCCGGCGGCAGCGCAACGTTCCTGCGCCAATGCTCGGAGTCGACCGTTGGCGGCCACCCCACCGGCGACCACCACCGTCCCGATCCCGAGATCCTGGGCCGCTCTGACCGTCTTGGCCGTCAGCACATCGGCGACCGACTCCTGGAACGACGCGCAGACGTCCTCGACCGGGACCGACCCACCGGATCGTTCGATGCTCTCGACGAACCGGGCCACCGACGTCTTGAGACCGGAGAACGAGAAGTCGTACCTCGAATCCTGCGGACCCGTCAGGCCGCGGGGGAAGCGGATGGCCGCGGGATCCCCGGCCGCCGCCAATTGGTCGATGATCGGCCCCCCCGGGTAGCCAAGGCCGAGCAACCGGGCCACCTTGTCGTAGGCCTCGCCGGCCGCGTCGTCGACGGTGGTGCCGATCTCGGTGATCCGGCCGGCCAGGTCGTCGATGCGCAGCAGTTGGGTGTGACCACCGGAGACGAGAAGGGCGAGAGTCGGTTTCGGCAACGATCCGTGTTCGAGGGTGTCCGCCGCGACGTGACCGGCGAGGTGGTTCACGCCGAACAGCGGGACCTCCCAGGCGGCGGCGTAGGCCTTGGCGGCGGCCACCCCGACGAGGAGCGCCCCGGCCAGACCGGGCCCACTTGTCACTGCCAGGGCGTCGATCTCGCCCCAGGGCACCCCGGCCCTGGCGAAGGCCGTCCTGACGGTGTGGGTCATCGATTCCAGATGCGCCCGCGACGCGATCTCCGGCACCACCCCGCCGAACCGCGCGTGTTGATCCGAACTCGAGGCGATCTCGTGGCCCAGCAGCTCCGGCGCGCCCTCGGCGGTGAGTCGGACCAGGCCGGCCCCGGTCTCGTCGCAGGATGACTCGATCCCCAGGACGACCGCACCCGGCCCCAGACGGATCAACTGACCTGCGCCGCTCGTCATGACCGTCTCTCCATCGTGTAGGCATCGGCGCCGCTGGGCTGGTAATAGCGACGGCGCATCCCGATGCGGGCGAAGCCGACCGACGCGTAGAGCGCCAGTGCCGGAGCATTGTCGGTGCGCACGTCCAGCAGGATGCGGCGACTGCCGGCGGCCACGATCAGATCCTCGAGCAGGGCCCGACCGATCCCGTGTCCCTGCTGTTCCGGGCGCACCCCGATGGTCTGCACCTCGGCGACGTCGTCGACGCGCGACAACCCGGCGTAGCCGTCGACCCGATCCCGGTCACCTCGGATCACCACGTAGTGGTGACCGGCTGCCAACTCCGACCAGAACATGGCCGGGGTCCACGGCGAGTCCGTCGGGAACAGCACCGTCTCCAGGTCCGCGACCTGCTCGATGTCCCACCACCTCATCGCGGTCGGGAGCGTGCGGACCGGCCGACCGGGAGCGACGTGGCTCATCCGCTCAACACCGATTTGCGGGCACCCGGCTCCGTGGCGTCGGGGCGACGAAGATACAGCGGAGCCAATGGTCCAGGAACGGCGCCCGTCAGCAGCGGCCGCAGCGCACCGTGGACCAGACCGAGCGAGATCGACCGCGGCTGCCGGTCGATCCCGACATCGGGCAGGGCGGCGGTCAGCAGATCGGCGCCGGCGCCGAGGAGCCGGGTAGGCGCCACTCCGGCGGCGGCCAGCCAGTC
The DNA here is from genome assembly GCA_965277305.1 of Nakamurella sp. Taxonomy (GTDB): domain Bacteria; phylum Actinomycetota; class Actinomycetes; order Mycobacteriales; family Nakamurellaceae; genus Nakamurella. The sequence continues at coordinate 261,588 of CBDICH010000005.1, forward strand.
CGGGACAGCGGCTGGCGCTACCGGGCTCGGTCCGAGCGTGCGGGCACCGGCCGTGTCGTAGGCCGACATGTACACCTCCCGGCGGCGGGCGTCGGTGACGACCAGGAAAGAACCGGCCGGCGGCCGGGGCGTTGACATGGAGTCGGAGTGGGCCACCGCATCGTGCGATCCGACCCCGTGCACCGGGACGTCCAGCGCGTCGCCGAGCGCGGCCGCGGTGGCGATCCCGACCCGGAGCCCGGTGAACGGGCCCGGCCCGAGACCGACTACGACCGCCTCCACCTCCGCGAGCCGATGTCCGGACTGCGCGAGGGCCGCATGGACCAGCGGCATCAGCTGCTCGGCGTGGGCGAAGGCGTTGGTGAGCCGGTGCTCCGACAGCAGTTCCACGGGCTTGGGATCGATGCCCTGATCCCGCTGTGCCGCGTACTCGTGCGGGCGCAACAACGACACCACGCCGGCGGTCACGGTGGGGGTCGAGGTGTCGATCGCGAGCAGCAGCACGACTCGCATCCTATGGCGCCCACGCCCGGTGCCCGGCTTGGGCAGTTCGTCCGCTCGATCCAGGTCCGCTCCCTCTACAGTCACTCGGGGACGGCGCACGCCCTTCCGACCGGCGAGAGGACGGCTCCGTGGCTGAACTGGTGACCCTCGCCGACGTGGCGCGCGCCGCCGGCGTCTCGCTCGCCACTGCGTCCAGGGCCCTGAGCGGCGCCGCCGGCCGGACCGTTCGCGCCGACCTGAAGGCCAAGGTGTTGCAGGCCGCGGCCGACCTCAACTACTCCCCCAACGCCAACGCCCAGGCAATGGTGCGGGGCACCACCACCACTGTCGGGCTGATCGTCCACGACATCGCCGATCCGTTCGCGGCGGCGGTGGCCTCCGGGGTGATGGCGGTCGCCGCCGAACGGGACCTCATCGTGACGATCGCATCCACGATGTGGGACCCGGAGACCGAGATCCGGCACGTGGAGGCGCTACGCCGGCAGCGCGCGCGGGCGGTGATCCTCGCCGGATCCCGGTTCGCGGATCCGGTCCTCCAGGAACGACTGGCGGCGGAGGTCGCCGGCATCACCACGGCCGGCGGTCACGTCTCCGCCATCGGACAGAAGGCGCTGCCGGTCAACACCCTGGTGCTGGAGAACGGTGCTGGCGCAATGCGTCTGGCCCGGGTGCTCTGGAGTCTGGGGTACCGCTCGTTCGCCGTGCTGGCCGGCCCGGAGTCGCTGCTGACGAGCGAGGAGCGGCTCAACGGTTTTCGCGAGGGTCTGTCGGAATGCGGACACGAGTTGCCCGACGAGAACATCATCGGAACCCAGCTCACTCGCGATGGTGGCTATGTGGCGATGACGGAACTGCTCGACCGCGACGTCGAGGTGGAGGCGGTGTTCGCCGTGAACGACGTGATGGCGGTGGGGGCGATGGCGGCGCTCCGGGAGCAGGGACACCAGGTGCCGCAGGACATGGCCCTGGCCGGCTTCGACGACATCGCCACCCTGCGGGACGTGCAACCCCCGTTGACCACCGTCCGACTCCCGTTGGTCCAGATCGGCCGCCGCGCACTGGAACTGGCTCTGGACCAGCTCGATGGTCAGCCGCCCGTCGCCGTCACCGTGGCCGGCGAAGTCGTCGTCAGGGCGAGCACTCCCGGCCTGACCGAAGCGGCCAGAACGCTGTAGCGATCAGCGCCGAGGCACGTCAGCGCTGATCGGGGGACGACCAGAGGGTCTGCCCCTGCGCGTCCCGGACGGCGACCCGGGCTCGGTCGCGGAGATCGATCTCGACATCGAGGTGGTCGGCGCCGTCGGCGGAGGTGGACCGAAGCGTGGCGTGGGTGTTGGTCAGATCGAGCAGCCGGGTACGGGCCCGGACCAGCCAGGGGTGGCGTCGCCGCAGCCCGATCAGGTCCTGGTGGATGCCGAACATGGCGGCCGCCGGCGGCCCGTCGGTGCCGGGCCAGGGCGGTCGCACCGCGTCGTCTCCGCCGAGCCGCTGTTCTTTGATGCCCGTCAGGCCGAGCTCGTCGCCGTAGTAGATCGAGGGGATACCTCCGACGATCATCAGGATGGCGAGGGCGACGACGGCTCCGTTCGCGCCCACCGCACTGGCGATCCGGGTGACGTCGTGGTTGCCGACGAAGGTCTGCGGCAGGAAGGTGTCGAGGAACTCGTTGTGGCGCTGCAGGGCCCAGTCCAGTTCGAACAGGTTCTTCTCGGCCAGGCTGGACCAGATCGCCTTCCACAACTCGTACTGGGTCACCGAATCGACTGTGGCTGCGGTCACGAATCCGCTGTAGTCCCCGTGCAACACCTCGCCGACGATCCATACCTGCGGGTGCCGCTTCCGCACCCGCGGCAGAACCGTTGCCCAGAAAGCAGTGTCGACGCTGTACGCGGCATCCAGCCGCCACCCGTCGGCGCCGCGGTCGCACCAGTGGTTCATCACCTCGACCACCAGGTCGGCAGTCTCCGGTCGGGCGTGATCCAGCTTGAGCAGCGCCCCGTGCCCCTCGAACACCTGCGGTCGGCCGTCCGCGTCGAGGGCCTGTAGGTCCGGCACGGCCGGATGACCCTCGGCGACGTGGTTGAACACTCCGTCCAACACCAAGCGCAGGCCGCGTTGCCCGCAGGCGGCGACCAGATCGTCGAAATCCTGGTCGGTGCCCAACCGCGGGTCGATCGCGAAGTGGTCGATGGTGTCGTAACCATGGCTGGCGGAGGTGAACGCCGGGCCCAGCAGCACCCCGTTCGCTCCGAGCCTGACGACGTGGTCGAGGAGATCGGTGACCGCCCGCAGGCCGTGGCCGGACGTGTGCGCTCCCCGGATCGATGCGCCGGCCAAGCCCAGCGGATAGGTGTGCCAGAAGATCGCGTGGTCCGTCCAACCCATTCCCGGCTCCTCTCAAGTCGATCGATCGACGTCGATCTCGCCGACGCTACTGTGCCGGGAGTCCTCACAGGAAGCATCCAGGATCGGCAAAGGCAGCACCTTGGTCGAGGCCTCAGGGTTCAGTCATGACCGCATACGAGGTAACCCAGGACCTACTGGCAGCAACTCAGAGCAGTCCGGCGCCCGGCGCCGCGGACACGGCCAGGGCCGGTCGCAAGGTCGGCCGACTGCGTGCCGCCATCACGGCCGGAATGGCCGCCGGCGCATTGCTTCTCGCGGTTCCGATGGCTTCAGCTGTCGAGGCGACCGCGGCCCCCACCCACGGGGCGATCGCCGAGACCGCTTCCGGCACACCGGAATCGACACTTCCCTCGACCATCACCCTGACCACCCGACGCACCGGCTCCGTCATCTTGTAGTAGCCGGTGACGCCGGCCCCTGTCGGTCCTCGGCGAATCGGGCGCTTCGCGCTACCGTGGGTAGATGCGAAACGTACTGATCGGCGTGGGTGGTGTCGTCACCGTGCTCGGCCTGCTGTTTCTGTTGCAGGGCAGTGGATTGGTCCACGGCAGCCCGATGACCAATGACCACTTCTGGATCTATGCCGGCGCATTGATTGCGATCGTCGGCGTGGTGCTGCTGGTGCTCGGTCTCCGAACGTCCCGGCGCTGACGCCTCAGCCGGGCAGGCTGTCCAGCCGCTCGGCCCAGGTACCCCCGACCGCGGTGAGACTGGCCTGTCGGGTGTCATCCGGCAGACGTTCCAGGTGCACGACCAATCGGTGGTCGGAGAGTTGTTCGGCCACCCCCTCACCCCATTCGATCACCACGGCCGCGGCCGTCAGGTCGGTCTCGAGGTCCAGGTCGTCCAGCTCGACGGTCCCCGCGAGCCGGTACGCGTCCACATGCACCAGCCCCACCCCGCCATCGATACCGGGGTGCACCCTGGCCAGTACGAATGTCGGTGAGGTGATCGTCCCCGCGACGCCCATCCCGGCACCGATCCCCTTGGTCAGCGCGGTCTTTCCGGCGCCGAGCGACCCGGCGAGAATGACCAGATCCCCTGGCTGCAGAGCGGCACCGAGCGCCCGACCCAACGCCATCGTATGTTCCAGCGTCGGCAGAGTGAGCTCTCTCGTGGTGGTCGTCATGGTGCTCAACCCGATCTGCGCGCCGACGAACGCGCATAGCTGACGGCCCGGATGAACAGTTCCCGCAGTGCGTCGTTCACCACGTCCGGACTCTCCAGGATCGCCATGTGGCCGGCCCCCTTCACGATCACCAGTTGCGCATTCGGCAGCGCCTCGGAGATGGCAAGTGATCGGGTCAGCGGAGTCTGCCGGTCGGCGTCGCCGCAGATGATGACCACCGGGAGCGTGGCCAGCACCGGCAGCGCTGCCGTCTGATCCAGGCTGACGAGTGCGGGCGCGAAGTCGGCGATCACGTCGACCGGCGTGGCCGAGATCATCTCGTCGAGATAGTCGACCAGTTCACCCGGCACGTCCTTCTGGGCGAAGCCGAGCGATCTGGTGAGCAGCCACACCGCATCACGGCTGCCCGACCGTCCACGCTCGATCCACGTCGGGTATCTGGACGCAGCCCGGCTGGCCAGCTTGAGCAGCGGGCCGCTGGTGGACATCAGGCTCCGGGTGATCTGGGCCTTCGACAGCGCGCTCGCCGAGGTCGACACCAGGCCGACCCCGGCCACCCGGTCGGCGAACAGATCCGGCCGCAACCCGGCAAGTGTGATCAGCGCCATGCCGCCCATCGAATGACCGACCAGGACCACCGGTCCGGTCGGCGCCGCGGTGGCCACCACGGCGGCCAGGTCGCCGGCCAGGTCGACCATCGTCACGTGGTCCGCGTGCGCCCGCGAGGACTTCCCGTGCGAGCGTTGGTCGAAGAACACCAGACGGGCCTGCGGTCCCTTCCCACTGCCGAATCCCTTGCCCGCCAACCCGATCCGCTGATAGTGCCAGGCCCCGGAACGAAGGGTCCAGCCGTGCCCGAAAACGACCGTCAACTCGGCGTTCTCTTCTCCGACCTCCTCGACGTGCAACACCACACCGTCGTCCCCGACCACGGAATAGGTCCGGTCGGCGGCCAGCGAGTCGTAGCCCTGTGGGTCCACCCCCGCCGTCGCGCGGTACTTGCGGACGGCACGGCGCTGCGCGGTGACCCCGCCGAGCGCCGCAGCGGCCAGGACGCCGGTCGCAATCGATGCGGCGCCCACGACCCTGCCCACTGTGCTCAAGTCGATCCTCAACTCGTCCGGGCCGTAGCGGCCAGTCGCACGTCGTCACCGTGACGGCAGCGGGCCGGTGGGCAGCAGGTTCAGCCGAACGCGTGGCGTCCGATCCTCTTCAACATACCTGCGGGTGGATCAGAACCCCGGCACCCGGATCCTGCCCCACAGGGCCTCCGCGCCCGGCGATCTGTCGTGACTTGCGCGTTCACCTGCCCGGCCGTGCAGGTGCGCTCCCACGGCGGCCGCCTCCCAGGCCGGCAGACCCGTGGCCAGCAGCGACCCGATGACGCCGGACAGCACGTCGCCCGAACCCGCCGTGGCCAGCCACGACGACCCGGTCGTGTTCACAGCCACCCGCCCGGACGGGTCCGCGATCAGGGTGCGGTGGCCCTTGAGCAGGACGGTCGCACCCGATGTCGCGGCGGCCGCCCGGACCGAGGCCAGCCGATCCACCGGGTCGAGGTCTGGGAACAGCCGGGCGAATTCGCGGGCGTGCGGGGTGAGCAGGGTGACCCGATCCCGGCGGGCCCCGAGCAGCGACATCCGATCGGCCAACATCGTCAGCCCGTCGGCGTCGACCAGCACGGGCTCATCGGCAGCCAGCACGAACCGCAGGGCGGCCTGCGCCTCGTCGTCGGTGCCCATCCCCGGACCCGCGACCCAGGCCTGGACCCGGCCCACGGACTCGGGATCGGCGCCGGCCACCACTTCCGGCCACCGGGTCACCACGGTGGTCGCCTGCGGTCCGGCGTAGCGCACCATGCCGGGACGGGTGTTCACGGCGCCCCCGACCGAGAGGATGGCTGCGCCCGGATAACGTGCCGACCCGGCCACGATGCCCGGTACGCCCCCGGAGAATTTGTCGTCGTCATCGCCGGGATCCGCCAGGTGGCCGCGCACGTCCAGATCGGTCATCGCGAAGACCTGGGCGCCCTCGGGCCGGAAGCCCAGATCAGCCACCACGATCTGGCCCACATGCGATTCCGCGACCAGCAGACCCACCTTCATCCCGCCGAACGTGACGGTGACATCGGCCGCGAAGGCCGCATCGTCGAGATGGCCCGAGTCCGGGTCGATACCCGTGGGCAGATCAACGGATACCTTGAGCGCCACGGCTGCATTTGCCTTCTCGACCAGCGTTACGACACCGGCCCGCAGCGGCGGTCTGGCGGCCAAGCCGAGCAGGCCGTCGATGATCACGTCGGCCGACGCGATCACCTTGTCCGCCGATGATTCCGCCGCCGGGAGGAGCCGGCCACCGGCTCGCACCAGTGCCTGACAGCCGGCGGGATGAGCTCGCTGCCCGTCCAGAAGTATGGCCGTGACGGCCATACCCCGACGCCGGAGCGTCATGCCGGCGAAAAGTGCGTCACCGCCGTTGTTCCCGGGCCCGACGAGCAGCACGGCAGATCGCCCGACCACGAAGTCCAGTCGGTCCAGCACCACCGCGGCCACCTCGTACGCGGCGCGCTTCATCAGTAAGTCATCACGATCACCTTGCAGAGCAACGGATTCCGCGGCACGGATCTGCTCGACGGTGTAGGCGGCGATCAACTCGAACTCCGATCGGATGAACCCAGCGCGAGGACTACTGCGGCGGCGATGCCGGCGTCGTGCGAGAGCGAGAGCCGCCAGGTCGTCACCCCGAGCGCTTCGGCGGCGGCCAGCACGGTGCCGGTGGTGCGCAGTTCCGGGCGGCCGGACGGCAGCGAGATCACCGTGCAGTCATGCCATTGCATGCCGCGGGGCACGCCGAGCGCCTTGGCCACCGCCTCCTTGACCGCGAAACGTCCGGCCAACGACACGGCCCGGTGCGGTGAACCGGACGAGCTGACCAACTCCGACGGCGCGAACAGCCGGTCCCGAAGGGCCGGCGTTCGCGCCAGAGTCGCGGCAAAGCGGTCCACCGCAACGACATCGATGCCCACGCCGAGCACCAGATGCCCGGCGGGGACCGACGGGAGGGCGGGGACGGCCGAGGTCATGGGTTCGCGGCGCTATTCGACCGTGACGGACTTGGCCAGGTTGCGCGGCTTGTCGATGTCGTAGCCACGGGTCCTGGCGATCTCCGCCGCGAGGATCTGCAACGGCACGGTGGCCACCAGCGGCTGCAGCAGCGCAGGCACCCGCGGCAACTCGACCAGGAAGTCGGCGAACGGCGCCACGGTGTCGTCACCCTCCTCGCCTATCACGATGGTCCGAGCGCCGCGCGCCTTGATCTCCATGATGTTGGACAGCAGTTTGGAGTGCAGCAATGGTTGCGACTTCGGCGACGGCGTCACCACCACCACCGGCAGCCCGTCCTCGATCAACGCGATCGGCCCGTGCTTGAGTTCACCGGCCGCAAAACCTTCAGCGTGCATGTACGCCAGCTCCTTGAGCTTGAGTGCACCCTCCAGCGCGACCGGAAACCCCACGTGGCGGCCGAGGAAGAGCACCGCCTTGGAGTCGGCGATCTCCCGACCGAGTTCGCGGACGGGATCCATCAGGGTCAACGTCTGCGCCACGGCGTCGGGCATCTCGCACAGCGACTCGAACTCGCGGGCCACCTCGTCGGCGTACTTCGTCCCGCGGGCCTGAGCGAGGGCCAGCCCGACCAGCAGGTTGGCCGTGACCTGGGCCAGGAAGGCCTTGGTGGACGCCACGCCGACCTCGGGCCCGGCATGGGTGTAGAGCACCGCGTCGGACTCCCGCGGAATCTGCGAGCCGTTGGTGTTGCAGACGGCCAACACGCGTGCCCGCTGCCGCCGGGCGTGCCGCACCGCTTCGAGCACGTCCGCGGTCTCCCCGGACTGGGTGATCGCGACCACCAGCGTGTCGCGGTCCAGGACCGGGTCGCGGTAACGGAATTCACTGGCCAGCTCGACCTCTACCGGCAGCCGGGTCCAGTGCTCGATCGCATACTTGGCCGCCAGGCCCGAGTGATAGGAGGACCCGCAGGCGACGACGAACACCTTGTCGATGGTCCGCAGCTCGTCCTCGCCCAGGCGCTGCTCGTCGAGCACGATCCTGGTGCCGTCGAAGTGACCGCGGAGGGTGTCGGCCAGAGCCGTCGGTTGTTCCGCGATCTCCTTGTCCATGAAGAAGTCGTGGCCGCCCTTTTCAGCCGCGGCGAGGTCCCAGTCCACGTGGAACGGGCGGTAGTCGGTGGTGGCCGATTCTCCCGGCCGGAACGAGGTGACCTCATAGCCGCCCGGCGTGATCACCACCATCTGGTCCTGCCCGAGTTCCACGGCTTCCCTGGTGTGCGCGATGAAGGCGGCGACGTCAGAGGCGACGAACATCTCGCCGTCGCCCACCCCGATCACCAGCGGGGAGTTCCGACGGGCTGCGACCAGCATGTCCGGCACGTCGGCATGGGTCGCGACCAGCGTGAACGCTCCTTCGAGGCGGCGGCAGACGCTGGCCAACGACGCCGGCAGGTCGCCCGCGGTCGGGCCGTCGGCGAACGCCGCTCCGAGCAGGTGCGCGACCACTTCCGTGTCGGTGTCGCTGGCCATCTCGATGCCGGCGCGCTCGAGCCCGTTCCGCAGAGCCGGAAAGTTCTCGATGATGCCGTTGTGGATGACGGCGGTACGGCCGGATGCGTCGGTGTGCGGATGGGCATTGCGGTCGGTCGGTCCGCCGTGGGTGGCCCAGCGGGTATGACCCATACCGGTGGTGCCCTCGAGGGCCACTTCACCGGTGCCGATGTAGGCCTCCAGATTGGCCAGCACACCGGCCTTCTTCGCCGTGTGCAGCTCACCCTCGCTGTCGAGGATGGCGACTCCGGCGGAGTCATAACCCCGGTACTCCAACCTGCGCAAACCCTCCAAGATCTGTGGGAGCGCCTGACGGGGACCGGTGTATCCGACAATTCCACACATGACCATGAGGCTAACCGGTCGCGGCACCGGCGACGGGCGGATCGAGACCCCTGTCGAGTGAGCGCCCACTCAGAGCACAGAGCTAGGCGTCGACCGGCCGGCCGCCCCGGGACCTGGCCGCGTCCGGATCGATCGGCGGCACGGCCGAATCGGACGTCGGCGTGAGATACCCGGTTCGCGCCTCCGGAGCGGACGCCGCCACCGCCCGCACATCGGCCCAGGCGCGCAGCGCATCGATCTGCTCCGCCTGGGTCACCGAGAGGGGGACCGTGTTGGTGATGGCCCGCTGGAGGTCGTCGGCGGTCAGCGCCCGGCGGCCGTCGAAGGCGTCGAAGGACGCCGAGATCACCACCTGCTCGATCTCGGCGCCGGAATAGCCCTCGGTCGTGGCCACCAACGGATCGAGCAGGGCGTCGTCGACGACCAGCCCGCCGAGCGCCGGGCCGGCCTCGAGCCGGGCCCTGATGTGCAGGCCGAAGATCTCCCGGCGCTCCATCGTCGTCGGCAGGTCGATGAAGAAGATCTCGTCGAACCGGCCCTTGCGCAGGAACTCCGGCGGGAGCAGCCCGATGTTGTTGGCGGTGGCCATCACGAAGACGGCCGAGGTCTTCTCCTGCATCCAGGTCAGGAAGGTCCCGAACACCCGCGCGGACGTACCGGAATCCCCGGTCCCCGAAGCTCCGGCCGCGAAACCCTTCTCGATCTCGTCGATCCAGAGCACGCAGGGCGCGACGGCCTCGGCGGTCCGGAGCGCCGAGCGCATGTTCGCCTCGCTCTCACCCACCACTCCACCGAAGATCCGGCCGATGTCCATCCGTACCAACGGCAATGACCATGCGCTGGCCATCGCCTTGGCCGTCAGCGACTTGCCGCACCCCGGAACACCGGTCACCAGCACACCTTTCGGCGCCGGCAATCCGTAGAGCTGCGCCTCGTCCAGCCAGGAGCCGGCACGTTTGGTCAGCCAGGTCTTGAGGTTGCCCAGACCGCCGACGTCGCTCAACCGCACCGTCGAGGTGATCATCTCCAGGACCCCCGACTTGCGGACGATCTGACCCTTCTCCTGCTGCACGATGGCCACGTCCTCGGCCGACAGGTGCCCGTCGTCGACCATCGCCCTCGCGAAAGCGTTCTCCGCCTCGAAAGCGGTCAGACCCAGCGCCGCCTTGGCCAGCCGCTCCAGAGCGTCGTCGGCAGGATCGACGGTCAGCGCGCGGGATTCGGTGTTCCGCTTGATCATCGCGTCCAGCAGGGCCCGCACCTGCACCTCGGTCGGCAGCGGGTAGTCGACGACGGTGACCAGCGATTCCAGGTCCGACGGGATGCGGGGCGTCGGCGAGATCAGGATCAGGGTGCGCGGCACCGCACCGTCCCGGAAGAGCCGGACGGCGTCCTTGAGAGCGCGCACCACCTGGGTGTCCGGTGGCTGGTTGTTGGTGCCCAGCCAAGGGTGCAGATCGAGCATCACCACGGCGCTCGGACTGGTCAGCGCGGTGGCCGCCGTCAGACCGGCCAACGGCGTCCTGGTGTCGGGATTGCCGGGCTGACCCAGGGCGGCGAACCCGTTGCTCGTCGACCACAGGTAGACCTGGCGGGGTGGACTGACGAGCGCCCGGCCTCCGAGCACCGAGGCGATCTCGCTCAGCACCCGCGATTCCTCGGCCGTCCCGATCGACAGCAGCGGAAACCTGGCCTGGATCAGCTTTCGCAACGTGCCGGAAAAACTCTCGGCCACTGGTTCCTGCGCCATACTCGGCTCCCTGTCTGCTTCTCCCCCGCCCGGGGCCCGCGTCACGGCCACAGCCCGCGTCACGGCCACAGCCCGCGTCACGGCCACTGCCCGCGTCACCACGGCCACAGTCGGCAATACTGCACGACGGCCGCCGTCGGCAATACTGCACGACGGCCGCCGTCGGCAATACTGTACGAGAGCGCCGGGCCCACCTGGGGCGTCGCGCGACGAGCACCCGGAGGACCAGATGCCGCTGTTCACCAAGAAGCCCGTGATCAGCGTGGAACGGCCGTCTCTGGAGTACCTGGCCCACCTCGGTCCGCACCGGGTCGCGGCAGGCAACCTGGCCGACGGCGGCATCGCCGGTCTGGTGTTCGCGCCGGTCTCCGGACGCGGCCTGCCGGCGGTTGCGCTGTCCCACGGCTGGCTCCAGCCGGCCCGTCGCTACGCCGACACCATGCGCTATCTGGCGTCGTGGGGCTTCGTGGTGGTCGCACCGGACACCCAGAGAGGTGCCATCCCCTCGCACGGCGCCATGGCCCTCGATCTGGCCGCCGCGCTGCACCTGGTGGCCGCGGCCAAGCTCGGGAACGGGCGGGTCCGGGTGGACGATCGCAAACTCGGCGTCATCGGCCACTCGATCGGCGGCGGCGCGGCCGTGCTGGCCGCCGCGGCCGACCCCGCCATCGGCGCCGTGGTGACGGTGACTGCAGCCGCCACCACCCCGTCGGCGGTCGAGGCGGCCAGCCGGGTCACCGTCCCGGGGCTGCATCTGGTGGGCAGCGACGACGACATGGCCGAGGGCGACGGAGCTTCGATCGCTGAATCCTGGGCCGGGCCGGCCCAACTGCGGACCGTCAAGGGCACCAGCCACCTCGGGCTTGCCGAAGGGTCGCACTGGACCACGACCGTCAGCCGGTCCGGCGACGAGAAGCGGATCCAGCAGGTCGTGCGCCTACTCGCCACCGCTTTCCTGCTCCGGCACCTCACCGACCAGGATCAGCTGGCCGAAGAGCTCGAGGGCAAGGTCAAGGGCACGACTCTCGAGGATCTGGACGCGCTGCGCACCAAGGAACTCGAAGCTCTGCGCGAGAAGGAACTCGAAGCCGCGCGACCGGAGTAGGACCCGGCGACCGGCTCGATGAATCGACCGAACCGGGCGGGGTCAGGCTGCGGCGACGACCGCTGCAACCCGGTCGGCGACGGCCTGGGCCTGCGCAGAAGTCCGCGCCTCGACCATCACCCGGACCAGCGGCTCGGTGCCCGATGGCCGCAGTAGCAACCGACCCGAATCACCCAGCTCGGCCTCCGCGGCCGACACGGCCGCCGCCACGGCGTCCGAGTGGGCTACCGCGGCCTTGTCGTGGACGCGGACGTTGATCAGCACCTGCGGGAAGCGGACCACCGCTGACGCCAGCTCGGCCAGGGTGCGGCCGGTCGCGGCCACCTCGGCGAGCAGATGCAGGGCGGTCAGCACCCCGTCGCCGGTGGTGGCCTGGTCGGCGAGCACGACATGGCCCGACTGCTCACCGCCGAGGCTGAACCCACCGTCACGCATGCCCTCCAGGACATAGCGGTCGCCGACGCCGGTGGTGACCACGGTGATGCCGGCCGCGGCCATGGCCTGGTGGAACCCGATGTTCGCCATCACGGTGCCGACAACGGTGGAATGTGCCAGTTCTCCGCGGTGGTCGAGCGCCGTCGCCAGGATGGCCAGGATCGCGTCACCGTCGACGTCCGAGCCGTCGGCAGCGATGGCCAGGCAACGGTCGGCGTCCCCGTCGTGGGCGATGCCCAGATCCGCGCCGTGCTCGAGCACTGCGGCGCGTAGCACGTCGAGATGGGTCGATCCCACACCGTCATTGATGTTCAGGCCGTCAGGATCGCCGGCGATCACGATGACCTCCGCGCCGGCCCGGCGGTAGGCCGCCGGCGCCACCGAGTAGGCGGCGCCGTTGGCGCAGTCGACCACGATGCGTAGCCCGGCGAGCGAGTGCGGCGTACAGGCCTGCAGGTGATCCAGATAGGCGTCGATGGAACTGGCCGCGGACCGGATCCGGCCGACAGCGGCGCCAGTGGGCAGCGCCCAGGGCAGGCCCATCCCGGACTCGATCGCGTCCTCGACCGAGTCCTCCAGCTTGAGTCCGCCCGCCGCGAAGATCTTGATGCCGTTGTCCGGCATGGCGTTGTGCGAGGCGGAGATCACCACACCCATGTCCGCCGACAGATGCGCCGTCAGAAAGGCGACGGCCGGGGTGGGAATGACGCCGAGCAACAACACGTCGACACCCGCCGATGCCAGGCCGGCGGCCACTGCGGCCTCCAGCATTTCGCCACTCGCCCGCGGGTCACGCCCCACCACCGCGGTGGGGCGCCTCCCGGCCGCGTCGACGACGACCCCCGTAGACGCCTCTGCCGCCCGGCCCGGCTCCAGCGACGATGGCTGGAGCAGGACACGAGCGGCAGAAGTCGCCAGCGAGAGCGCAATGGAAGGCGTCAGGTCGGCGTTGGCCAGACCTCGCACACCGTCGGTTCCGAAGAGCCGTCCCATGCGCGGGGGATCAGCGCTTCGAGTACTGGGGCGCCTTGCGGGCCTTCTTCAGGCCGTACTTCTTGCGCTCGGTGGCGCGGGCGTCACGGGTCAGGAAGCCGGAGGCCTTCATCGCCGGACGGTCGGTCGGGTCGAGCTCGATCAGCGCGCGGGCGATGCCGAGACGAAGGGCACCGGCCTGACCGGAGACGCCACCGCCGTGCAGCTTGGCGTGCACGTCGTAGATGCCGTCCTTCTCGAGCTGGACCAGCGGCTCCTTGATGAGCTGCTGGTGCACCTTGTTCGGGAAGTAGTTGTCCATGGTGCGGCCGTTCAGCGTGAACACACCGGTACCCGGAGTCAGGCGAACGCGAACCACGGCCTCCTTACGACGACCGACGGTCTGCACCGGACGGTCGACGGCCACCTTGACCACGGCCGGCACGATGACGGGCGCGTCGTCGGACTCGCTCGTGTACTCGGTCGCGCCGTCGTCGCCGGACGCATCCAGGTCGACCTCGTCGGCTTCGACGATCTCAGGGGTTTCGCTCACTGACTCGCTCTTCTCAATGTCTTTTGCTGCGGGTATTAGATTTTGACGTCACGGTGAAACGTGAACCGCGCTGCGAACGAAAGCCGCTGGGCGATCCGACTGGTCGGGCCTGACCTACTGGGCAACCTGGACGATCTCGAACGGCTGCGGCTGCTGCGCGGTGTGCGGGTGCTCCGGGCCGACGTAGACCTTGAGCTTGCGCGCCATGGAGCGGCCCAGCGAGTTGTGCGGCAGCATGCCGATGATGGCCTTCTCGACCAGCTGGTCGGCACGGGTGTCCAGCAGCTGGCCGACCGTCTGCTTGCGCAGGCCACCGGGCTGGCCCGAGTGCCGGTAGAGGAACTTGGTGTCCCGCTTGTTGCCGGAGATCGCGACCTTCTCCGCGTTGATGATGACGACGAAGTCACCCGTATCGACGTGCGGCGCGTAGATCGCCTTGTGCTTGCCGCGAAGGAGCTGAGCGGACTGGCTGGCCAGCCGGCCGAGCACGATGTCGGTCGCGTCGATCACGTGCCAGGCGTGGGTGACGTCGCCGGGCTTGGGGCTGTACGTGCGCACGGATATGCCTCTGTCTCTCGAAATACGGTCTGTTACCAGTCTTGTTCACGCCTCGGGTGGTACTCCCCGAGGCGAGTGGCGCCGTATGGCGACCAGTTGTCGATGCTGCGCCGACCGCCGAAGATCCCCGCTGTCATGATCCAGCGGGCAGGCCCGGAGAATGATCCGGGACGACATCCGAAAGGTTCACGTTCGTGAGGCGGCGCACAACACAACTGATGGCCTAGCTGCTCCGGACAGGAACTAGCGGCACACCGACTATCGAGGTTACCGTGCCGCGGCGATCTGGTCAAAATGCGGACCCGCGCCGCCGTCGACGTCCAGTCGGCGCGCCGCCGTTCGTACCCCGAAATCGGTCGGGCCGGCGCGCCCCCCACGGCTCATCATGGCGACGGAAGCTCTCGGAACGCTCTGGTGGACGCGGCGCGGCCGGCGAGTTCGTCGTCCGGCGGGTAGTCGACTGCGACCAGCGTGAGGCCCAGCGCGGGAGCGATGTGCACCCCCGCGGCGCGCGACCGGCCGGCCAGCTGCTCCGCCGGCCGACTGATCGGTACCTGGCCTTCCCCCACCGCGATGAGGGCCCCGACCAGCGACCGGACCATCGAATGGCAGAACGCGTCGGCCTGCACCTCGACAGTCACCTCATCATGGTCACCGGTGACCGTCAGCGCCTGGAGCTCGCGGATGGTGGTGGCTCCCTCGCGCGGCTTGCAGAACGCGGCAAAGTCGTGCAGACCGATCAGCGCGGCGGCGGCCCGCGCCATCGCGTCCACATCCAACGGTCGCCGCCTGGCCAGAATATCGTTGCGCTGCAACGGTTCCACCCCCCACTCGGCCGCACCGATCCGATACCGGTAGTGGCGCCGCAAGGCGGAGAACCTGGCATCGAAGCCAGGCGGGGCGTTGGTGACGCGCCGGACCCGGATGTCGGGCGGTAGAAGGCCGGCCAACCGGCGCAGCAGACCCAGCCGGCCCAGCCGGTCCGGGTCCGGTTCCGGTTCCGGTTCCGGTTCCGTGTCGGAGTCCTGGCGGGACGTCCCTGGCGGCAATTCGACGCTGCGCCCCCGAGGCGCGAGAGCGAGCAACCCGGCCCGCGCTACGTCGACGTGGGCGACCTGCCCGATGGCGTGGACCCCGGCATCGGTGCGCCCGGCCACGACCAGCGGAACCGACTGCCGAAACAGGACTTCCAAGGCGTGCAGCAGGCACCCGGCCACGGTACGACGGCCGGGTTGTGCCGCCCACCCGGAGAATGCGGTGCCGTCGTACGAGATGTCCAACCGCAGCCGGACGAGTGGCTGGGTCGGAGCCGACTCCGAGCTGCTGCTGATGATGGCCTCCTACGACGAACCGTCGGAACTGCTTCTGCTCGACACTGCTTCTGCTCGACGCAAAAGCGGCGGGCCCACCGTCTCCGGTGTACCCGCCGCATCTGTCGTGCCAGGAACTACTTCTTCTCGTCGACCTCGACGTCGTCCGTAGCGACGGCCCCTTCGGCGGGGGCCTCGTCGACAGCCTGCTCGGCCTGCGTGGCTTCGGCGGTCTCGTCGGCAGCGGTCTCATCGGCAGCAGCCTCGTCGGCAGCAGCCTCGTCGGCCACGTCGACGGCACCTTCGGCCGGAGCCTCGTCCACGGCCTGCTCGGCCTGCGTGGGCTGATCCGCCTCGTTCACCTCGGCGGCGGCCGGGGCGGCCGCAGTCGTGGTCGAGCGAGTGGACGCGGCACGGCGCGCAACCCGGTTCGCGGCGGAGGAAACCGTCTCCTCGACCACGAGCTCGATGATGGCCATCGGCGCGTTGTCACCCTTGCGGGGGGCGGTCTTGACGATGCGGGTGTACCCGCCGTCGCGGGTCAGGAACGACGGTCCGATCTCGGCGAACAGCTTGTGCACCACGTTCTTGTCGCGGATGACCTTGAGGGCCTCACGACGGCCGTGCAGATCTCCACGCTTGGCGTGGGTGATCAGCTTCTCGGCGAACGGCCGGAGGCGCTTGGCCTTCGTCTCGGTGGTGGTGATCTTCCCGTGCTCGAACAGTGACTGCGCGAGGTTGCGCAGGATCAGCCGTTCGTGCTGCGGCGAACCGCCGAGGCGGGGACCCCTGGGAGGAGTAGGCATGAGATTTCCCTTTTCATCGTGTCCGCACACAGGCGTCTGCCCGCTGCGGGTGAGGCGGTCCCGGGGAGCTAACTCCCCGGGGCCGACGGTTTCCTATCTGCGTTCGGCGACCTGGCGCTGAGCCGGACCGCCGCCCACCCGCTGTCGCGCGGGTGGACCGGACTGCGTTGGTACGGAGGTCAGATCTGCTCGGTCTCGGCGTAGTCGGTGTCGTCGGCGACCCCGGCCGGGGCGTCGTAGCCACCGTCAGCCGACGGCAGCACCACGGCGCCGCCGAAGTCGTCGTCCGAATCGCTCCACTCGGCGTCGCCGTAGGCGGCAGCAGCGGCAGCGGGATCGAACCCGGCCGGCGAGTCCTTGAGGGACAGGCCGAGGCCGTGCAGCTTGATCTTGACCTCGTCGATCGACTTCTGGCCGAAGTTCCGGATGTCGAGCAGGTCGGCCTCGGTACGCGAGACGAGCTCGCCCACCGTGTGGATGCCTTCGCGCTTGAGACAGTTGTAGGAGCGGACGGTCAGGTCCATCTCCTCGATCGGCAGCGCGAACGCCGCGATGTGATCGGCCTCGGCCGGCGACGGCCCGATCTCGATGCCCTCGGCGTCGACATTCAGCTCGCGGGCGAGACCGAACAGCTCTACCAGGGTGGTACCGGCGGAGGCCAGCGCGTCCCGGGGGGTGATCGACGGCTTGGTCTCGACGTCCAGCACCAGACGGTCGAAGTCGGTCCGCTGCTCGACGCGAGTTGCCTCGACGCGGTAGGTGACCTTGAGGACCGGCGAGTAGATCGAGTCGACCGGGATACGGCCGATCTCGGCGCCGACGACCTTGTTGGGCGAAGCCGGGACGTAGCCGCGGCCACGCTCGACGACGAGCTCGATCTCGAGCTTGCCCTTCTTCGTCAGGGTGGCCAGGTGCAGGTCCTGGTTGTGGACCTCCACCCCGGCCGGCGGGGCGATGTCGGCGGCGGTGACGTCGCCGGGGCCCTGCTTGCGCAGGTACATGGTGACCGGCTCGTCGTCCTCGGAGGAGACGACCAGTTCCTTGAGGTTCAGGATCAGCTCGGTGATGTCTTCCTTCACACCGGGCACGGTGGTGAACTCGTGCAGCACGCCGTCGACGCGGATGCTGGTGACGCTGGCACCCGGGATGCTCGAGAGCAGGGTGCGGCGCAACGAGTTACCGAGGGTGTAGCCGAAACCTGGCTCCAGCGGCTCGATGACGAACCGCGAACGGTTCGCCGAGACTGGCTCTTCGGTCAGGGCCGGGCGCTGAGAAATCAGCATGGTGGAGCTCCTTCTTCTACAGGTGACGACCGCTATTTGACGTCACACAAGGGCACTGCTGGTACCTTCCGCGGACCCGACCGCGCGGATCAACTAGCTCGGCGCGTAGGAAGTCGATGACTTCTGCCACACCAGTCCCAAACGGGCCCAGTTGATCCGCGCAGCCGCTCGAGCACTACTTCGAGTAGTACTCGACGATCAGCTGTTCGGTGATCTGGGAATCGATCTGCGCCCGGACCGGCAGCTGGTGGATGAGCACCTGGAGCGAGTTCGGGACGACCTGCAGCCAAGCCGGGGTGGGACGGTCACCGAAGGTCTCGCGGGCGAGTTCGATCGGGAACTTCTCCACCGACTGCTTGCGCACGGTGATGATGTCGTACTGCTCGACACGGTAGGACGGGACGTCGACGCGGTGGCCGTTGACCAGGAAGTGGCCGTGGGTCACCAGCTGACGCGACGCCCGACGGGTCCGGGCCAGGCCGGCACGGTAGACGACGTTGTCGAGACGCGACTCGAGGATCTGCAGCAGGGTCTCACCGGTCTTACCCGGGCGGGACGATGCTTCCTTGTAGTAGCGGGAGAACTGCTTCTCCATGACGCCGTAGGTGAAGCGGGCCTTCTGCTTCTCCTGCAGCTGCGTCAGGTATTCCTTCTCCTTGGTGCGCGCACGACCGTGCTGCCCGGGAGGGAAGGGACGAGCCTCGAACGCCTTGTCTCCACCGACGAGGTCGGTCTTCAGACGACGGGACTTCTTGGTCATGGGACCGGTATATCTAGCCATTACTGAGCCTTTCCTTTCGCCGGATCAGACCCGACGCCGTTTGGACGGCCGGGTTCCGTTGTGGGCCTGTGGGGTGACGTCCGAAATTGCTCCGACCTCGAGGCCGGCTGCCTGCAGGGAGCGGATGGCCGTCTCGCGACCCGAACCCGGGCCCTTGACGAACACATCGACCTTGCGCATGCCGTGCTCGATAGCCTTGCGAGCCGCACTCTCGGCAGCCATCTGAGCGGCGAACGGAGTGGACTTGCGCGAGCCCTTGAAACCGACGTGGCCGGCGGAGGCCCACGAAATCACGGCCCCGGTGGGATCGGTGATCGAAACGATCGTGTTGTTGAACGTGCTCTTGATGTGGGCGTGCCCATGGGAGACGTTCTTCTTTTCTTTGCGGCGGATCTTCTTGACGCCGGCTGCACCCGTACGGGTCTTCGGTGGCATGGCGGATTACCTGGCCTTCTTCTTGCCGGCGATGGTCTTCTTCGGGCCCTTGCGGGTCCTGGCGTTGGTCTTGGTGCGCTGTCCACGCACCGGCAGGTGACGACGGTGACGCAGGCCCTGGTAGGACCCGATCTCCATCTTGCGGCGGATGTCGGCCTGCACCTCGCGGCGCAGGTCACCTTCCACCTTGAAGCCGGCGTCGATCTGCTCGCGCAGCGCGAGGACGTCTTCGTCGGTCAGGTCCTTGGAGCGCAGATCCGGGCTGATGCCGGTCGCGACCAGGAGGGCGGCGGCGCGAGTGCGACCGATCCCGTAGATGTAGGTCAGGGCTACTTCCATCCGCTTGTCGCGGGGAAGATCAACACCCATGAGTCGTGCCATTCGGCGCGGTACTCCTTCGGTTGTTCCTTCAGGTGTCGGTCGCGACCCGTCCCGGTTGGCGTTCCGGCCCCGACACTCCCCATCGGCGGGGAGCCGTAGAACGAGAACCCGGGCCCCGGCCTGAAGTCCGGGGGTGTACCGCTCTGCGTCGAGGAGACGAGGCAGAGCGGCTGGTGTCGCGATGATGCGCCCGCCGCTTCCGGCGGGCAGTTGGTGCCTGTTCGACGCGAATCGAGCAGCAGGGGAAATCAGCCCTGGCGCTGCTTGTGACGAACGTTGTCGCAGATGACCATGACGCGACCGTGCCGGCGAATCACCTTGCACTTGTCGCAGATCTTCTTGACGCTGGGCTGGACCTTCATGTTCGATCTACTCTCCTGCGCCACCCGTGGGTGGTGCGACTTCTCGCGGACCGGGCCCATCGGGCCCGGCTGCTCGCGAGGTAGACGGATTGCCTACCTCACACACTGCATCTCCTGCGTTTCCTGCTGATACCGCCGACCTACTTGTAGCGGTACACGATCCGACCGCGGGTGAGGTCATAGGGCGAGAGCTCCACGACCACGCGGTCCTCGGGAAGGATGCGGATGTAGTGCTGCCGCATCTTCCCGCTGATGTGAGCCAGTACGCGGTGCCCGTTCTCCAACTCCACCCGAAACATGGCGTTGGGAAGCGGCTCGACCACGCGGCCTTCAACCTCGATGGCCCCGTCCTTCTTGCCCATACACTCCGCAATCCGTTGCTGTTGTTTGCCAGTACTGCTGGTCGTGCTGCCTGACTACTGCGCTTCCTGGCAGCGCCCTGACTGCGGGCACAGCCATACCCAGCGGACGTGATGTCGCTGGGTCGTGATGAGATCGGTCCTGATCGGCGTCAGTCAGCCGGCATACCCGAAACCATCCGTAGGCGCACTAGAGGAAGTCAGCTACCAGTTTGCGGCCACAGCAAACCGGCACGACACGCACGCCGAAGGTCAACTGTACGCCGTCTGGCCTGCCCGAACCAACTCAGCCGGACGAACCGACGCGTGAGGGCGGATCAGTCGAGGGAGATCGGCTGGACACCGAACCGGGCGAGCTGCGCTGCCCCGCGATCGGGCGCCGTCAGAACACTGATTCCGTCGGAACAGACGGCGACCGAATGTTCGAAGTGGGCGGCCCGGGCGCCGTCACGGGTGACCACGGTCCAGCCGTCGTCCAATTCCTTGGTCGAAGGCTTGCCCAGGGTGAGCATCGGCTCGATGGCGAGCGCCATGCCGGGGGCCAGACGCAAGCCCTTGCCCCGCTTGCCCTGGTTCGGGATGAACGGCTCCATGTGCATGGCGGTGCCGATGCCGTGACCGCCGTACCCGGCGACCGAGCCGTAGCGCCGACCGTCCTGCGCACCGGACTTGTCCCCGGATGTCTCGATGGCCCACGACACGTCGCCGAGCCGGCCGCCGGCTCTGATCGCCGCGATACCGGCCCACATGGCCAGCTCGGTCGCATTCACCAGGTCGACCTCCGCCATCGACGGTGGTTCGCCGACGTGGACCGACACTGCAGAATCGGAGTGCCACCCATCCAGCACGCAGCCGGCGTCGATCGAGAGAAGATCGCCCTCGACGAGAACCCGGGGGCCGGGGATGCCGTGCACCACTTCGTCGTTCACCGAGGCGCAGATGGTGGCCGGGAAGCCGCCGGCTCCCCCGTGCGATCCGTAGTTCAGGAAGTTGCTCACCGCACCGGCCTCGGCGATCACGGCTGCGACGGCGGCATCCACGTCGGCGGTGGTGGCTCCCGGTCTCACCGCAGCGCGCCCGGCTGCGATCGCCCTTGCCAGGATCACACCCGACGCCCGCATGGCCTGTAGCTCGCCGCGGGTTTTGTACTGGATGCCCCGTTCAGCCATTTTTACGATCTTGGATCGCCTGGAGCACCCGCTCGTGGACGTCGTCGACCGAACCGACTCCGTCGACGTGCACCACGCGGGTGTCGTAGTAGTCGATCAGCGGCTTGGTCTCGCGGTGGTAGATGTCCAGACGCCTGCTGATCGCGTCGACGGTGTCGTCGGCCCGGCCACGGGCCAACATCCGATCCAACAGCACCTCGTCGGGCGCGGAGAGCAACACCACCAGGTCGATCGGCTTGTCCAGCTTGGCCAGCATGCCCGTCAGCCAGTCCGCCTGCGGAACGTTGCGCGGGAACCCGTCCAGCAGGAACCCTGATTCGGCATCCGGCTGGCCGACACGATCGGCCACCATTTCCTGGGTGACCTCGTCGGGCACCAACTCGCCGGCGTCCATGTACTTCTTGGCCAACATTCCCAGCTCGGTCCCGCCCGCCAGATTGGCGCGGAACAGGTCTCCGGTGGAGACGTGCGGAATGCCCAACGATTCCGCGAGCAACGCTGCCTGGGTGCCTTTTCCAGCGCCCTGCGGACCGACGATGAGCAGACGCATCAGCGGAGGAACCCTTCGTAATTGCGCTGCATGAGTTGGGTTTCGATCTGCTTCACCGTGTCGAGTCCGACGCCGACCATGATGAGCACCGACGTACCACCGAAGGGGAAGTTCTGCTGGTTGGCACCGTTTCCGGTCAGCGTCAGGAACAGGTTCGGCAGGATCGCGATGAAGCCGAGGTACAGCGAGCCGGGCAGGGTGATGCGGGACAACACGTACTGCAGGTACTCCGCCGTCGGACGCCCCGGCCGGATGCCCGGGATGAACCCGCCGTACTTCTTGAGCTCGTCCGCGCGTTCCGTCGGGTTGAAGGTGATGCCCACGTAGAAGTAGGTGAAGAAGATGATCAGCGCGAAATACATCAGGTTGTGGAACCAGTTACCGGGGTCCACGACGTAGACGGTGAGGAACTGGGTCAGACCGGAGTACTGGACCTGGCCCTGGGCGTTGGTGGAGCCACCGATGAGCTGTACCAACAGCGACGGGATGTACAACAGCGAAGTCGCGAAGATGACCGGGATGACACCCGCCTGATTCACCTTCAACGGTAGATAGGTCGAGGTGCCGCCATACATCTTGCGGCCGATCATCCGCTTCGCGTACTGCACCGGGAGGCGCCGCTGGCCCTGCTCGACGAACACCACCGCAGCGATGATGGCGAGACCGATCACGATGATCGCCCCGAATACGACGCCACCGCTGCTGGCCAGGATCTGCTGGCCCTCGACGGGGATGCGGGCGGCGATGGAGGTGAAGATCAAGATGGACATGCCGTTGCCGATACCGCGATCGGTGATCAGCTCACCCATCCACATGATCATCGCGGTGCCGGCGGTCATGGTCAGGACCAGCACGATGAGCGTGAACGGGCTGGTGTCCGGGATGACGGCCTTCGGATCGGGGCAGGCGGTCGACGCTGTCAGCAGGCCACCGTTGATGGCGAGTGCGACGAACGCGGTCGACTGCAGGATGCCGAGCCCGATGGTGAGGTAGCGGGTGTACTGCGTCATCTTCGCCTGGCCGGGCTGGCCCTGCTTCTTCAGCTGCTCGAACCGCGGGATGACGACGGTGAGCAGCTGGACGATGATCGATGCGGTGATGTACGGCATGATGCCGAGCGCGAACACGCTGAGTTTGAGCAGTGCGCCACCGGAGAACAGGTTCAGCACGGTGTTCAGCGAGCTGTCCGAGCCGGCGGCACAGGCGTTGATGACCTGGTAGTCGACACCTGGCGAAGGCAGGGTCGCACCCAGCCGGTACACGGCGACCATGGCCAGCGTGAAGAGAATCTTCTTTCGCAGGTCAGGTGTCTTCAGCGCCGATACGAATGCGGCGAGCAATGGTCCTCCTGTCGTCGCCGGCCCCTGCTGCCAGGGAGCGGCGGCGATATCTTCGCCCCAGCGCCTGGTCGGCACTGGGTCTAGCCAGATCTTGCGGTGTCAACTGCTGATGAGACAAATGCGCTGCTGGTACTGATGGCACGAATACGAGTGAGCAGCCAGCGACGTGGCGCTCCAGCCACAGGTGGGGCCAGGCGTTGGTCGACGACCGACGATCCCCGGCAGCAATGCCACCGACCACGAAGGTCGCCAGGGCAGCAAGAAGAGCACCCTGCTGATCAGACTGTAACGCACCACTCCCCCGGGTCCTGGCCCGTCGATGACGGAGCTTGCTGCAGGATTCCCGAGGGAGCGGGTGGAGCCTTGCTGCAGGATTCCCGAGGGAGCGGGTGGAGCGGGGTGAGACAAGGCCTGTCGATACAGCCGGCAGGCCCACATGGATCAGAGAACAGCGTGGGTCGAACAGCTGGATCAGACAGCGGTGGTGGAACCGCCCGCAGCGCTGATCTTTTCCTTCGCCGAACCGGAGAAGGCATTGGCCGTGATGTCGAGCTTGACGCCGGCGATGTCGCCGTCGCCGAGCACCTTCACCAGCTGGTTGGCCCGAACAGCGCCGGCATCGACCAGCTCGCTGATGCCGATGGAGCCGCCCTCGGGGAACAGGGTGACGATCTGGCCGACGTTGACGACCTGGAATTCCACACGGAAGCGGTTCTTGAAGCCTCGCAGCTTCGGGAGACGCATGTGCAGGGGCAGGTTGCCGCCCTCGAACGAGGCCGGAACGTTCTTGCGAGCGCCGGTGCCCTTGGTACCGCGACCGGCGGTCTTGCCCTTGGAGCCCTCGCCACGGCCGACGCGGGTCTTGGCCGTCTTCGCACCGGGAGCCGGGCGGAGGTGGTGGACCTTGATTGTCATAGCTGGTCACTCCCCTGGTTCTCTTCGCTCGTTTTCACGAACTCGACCGTCAACAGATGACGAGCCGACTTGAGGTAGCCACGGTTCACGGCGTTGTCCGGAACCGTCACCACCTGGTGGATCTTCTTCAGACCCAGGGAACGCACCGACTCGCGAGCGTTCGGCTTGTTGCCGATCGTCGAGCGGACCTGGGTGATCTTGAGTTGCTGGGCCATGTCAGACTCCCTGTCCAGCACGCGCCCGCAGCATCGCAGCCGGAGCCACGTCCTCGATCGGCAGGCCACGACGGGCCGCGATCTCCTCGGGCCGCATGAGGCCCTTCAGTGCTGCGATCGTCGCGTGGACGATGTTGATCGGGTTGTCCGAGCCGAGCGACTTGGACAGCACGTCGTGGATTCCGGCGCACTCGAGCACGGCACGCACCGGACCACCGGCGATGACGCCGGTACCGGGGCTGGCCGGACGGAGCAGAACGACGCCGGCCGCTGCCTCACCCTGGATCGGGTGCGGGATGGTGGCGGCGATGCGCGGAACCTTGAACTGGTTCTTCTTGGCCTCTTCGACGCCCTTGGCGATGGCGGCCGGGATTTCCTTGGCCTTGCCATAGCCGACGCCGACGGTGCCGTCGCCGTCACCGACGACTACCAGTGCGGTGAAGGAGAAACGACGTCCACCCTTGACCACCTTGGCGACGCGGTTGGTGACGACGATGCGCTCCAACAGCGGGTTCTTCTCGACGGGCGCGTCACGGCGTCCGCCATCACGGCGATCGCGACCGCCGCGACGGTCTCCGCCGCCCTGGCCGCCGTCGCGCTGGCCACCGGCCTGGCCGCCAAAGCCGCCGCCGCCCTGCCTAGCTTGTCCGGGCATCAGATGTCCCTCTCGATTGCACAGTTGTTCATGTCAGAACTCCAGCCCGGCGCCACGGGCGCCGTCGGCCAGAGCCGCAATGCGGCCGTGGTACTTGTCGCCGCCCCGATCAAATACGACCGAGGACACACCGGCTGCCTTGGCCCGCTCGGCGATCAGCTCACCGATCTTCTTGGCCTTGGCACTCTTGTCGCCGTCGGCGGACCGCAGGTCGGCCTCGAGCGTGGAGGCGGACGCCAGGGTCTGGCCGATGGTGTCGTCCACCACCTGCACGGCGATGTGCCGTGAGGAGCGGGTGACGACCAGGCGTGGCCTGGCGGCCGTACCGGTGACCTTCTTGCGCAGACGGAAGTGCCGCCTCGTACGCGCCTCGGCGCGCTTCTGTGAAACGTTGGCTGCCATCACTTACCCGTCTTTCCGACCTTGCGCCGCACGACCTCGCCGGCGTACCGCACGCCCTTGCCCTTGTACGGGTCAGGCTTGCGCAACTTGCGGATGTTGGCGGCGACCTCGCCGACCAACTGCTTGTCGATTCCCTCGACCTTGAACCTGATCGGGGATTCGACGGTGAAGGAGATGCCTTCCGGCGCCTTCACCGGTACCGGGTGGGAGTAACCGAGTGCGAACACCAGGTCCCTGCCCTCCGCGGCGACGCGGTAGCCGACACCGACGATCTCCATCGGCTTGGAGTAACCGGCGGTCACGCCGATCACCATGTTGTTGACCAGGGTCCGGGTCAGACCGTGGCGGGACTTGGAGTCCCGCTGGTCGTCCGGGCGGGTGACGGCGAGCGTGCCGTCGTCTTCCTTGGAGATGATGATTGGCTCCACCACCGAGTGGGACAGGGTGCCCTTGGGCCCCTTGACCGTCACGGTGCGACCGTCAATCGTCACGTCGACCCCAGCAGGAACTGGGATCGGCAGTCTTCCGATTCGCGACATGAGGTTGATCCCTTACCAGACGTAGGCGAGGACTTCCCCGCCCACCTTCTTCTTGGCGGCCTGCCGGTCGGTCAGCAGACCGGTCGAGGTCGAGATGATAGCGACGCCGAGGCCTCCGAGGACCTTCGGCAGCTCGGTGGAACGCGCGTAGATGCGCAGGCCGGGCTTGGAGATGCGTCGGACGCCGGCGATCGAGCGCTCACGGTTCGGGCCGTACTTGAGCGTGACGACGAGCGACTTGCCGACGGTGGCGTCGGCGGTGGTCCAGGAGCCGATGTAGCCCTCCTTGACGAGGATGTCGGCGATGTTCCCCTTCAGCTTCGAGAAGGGCATCACCACCTCGTCGTGGTAGGCCGAGTTGGCGTTGCGGATCCGAGTCAGGAAATCCGCTACCGGGTCTGTCATGACCATGACTGGTAGTGCCTCTCTCGCCCGGTTCCAGCAGCCGCCATGCGCGGTACTGGCCTGTGACGATGTAGCGCGCCGATGAGGGCGCGGCCGGGGTCCGGACGGATGCGTCAGGACCGATGCGTTGCGCAGTACGCACCTGGAAAGGCTGCGTACTACGCACCAAAAGACCAGGAGCTTGCCGAGGAATCCTCGGTAGTTCTCCTGGCCTTGCTGGTGGTCATTCTAGAGCATTTCAGCTGGTGGTGACACCAGCTGAGTTGGTGACCACCACGAAGACTTGGTGATGCTGCAACAAGCGGCCCACCGGCGTCCAAGCTGGTGAAAAGACCTACCAGCTCGACTTGGTGATGCCGGGCAGTTCGCCGGCGTGCGCCATCTCGCGGAGGCAGATGCGGCACAGGCCGAACTTCTTGTACACCGAGTGCGGGCGACCGCAACGGTTGCAACGGGTGTAGCCGCGCACCGCGAACTTCGGCTTGCGCTTCGACTTCATGATCAGAGCGGTTTTCGCCATGGTCAGATCTCCTTGAACGGGAAGCCCAGGAGCTTGAGCAGCGCCCGTCCTTCGTCATCGGTGGTGGCCGTGGTGACGACAGTGATGTCCATACCGCGGGGGCGATCGATCCGGTCGATGTCGATCTCGTGGAACATCGACTGCTCGTTCAGACCGAACGTGTAGTTGCCGTTGCCGTCGAACTGCTTCGGCGACAGACCGCGGAAGTCCCTGATACGGGGCAACGCGATAGTCACCAGCCGGTCGAGGAACTCCCACATGCGGTCATTGCGCAGGGTGACCTTCGCGCCGATCGGCATGCCTTCGCGCAGCTTGAACTGGGCGATGGACTTGCGGGCCTTCTTGACCTCGGGCTTCTGCCCGGTGATCAGCGCCAGGTCGCGCACTGCGCCTTCGATCAGCTTCGCGTCACGCGCAGCCTCACCGACACCCATGTTCACGACAACCTTGACGACGCCCGGGATCTGCATGACGTTCGGGTAGGCGAACTGCTCGTGCAGAGCCGTCTTGATCTCGGCGGCGTAGCGGGTCTTCAGCCGGGGCGAGACCTTCGTATTTGCTTCAGTCGTGGTCATCAGAGGTCCTTACCGGAGCGCCGGCCAACACGGATGTTGCGGCCCTCTTCGTCAACACGCTTGCCGACCTTCGTCGGCTTGTTGTCGCCGTCGACGACCATCACGTTGGAGATGTGGATGGCAGCTTCCTGGGTCACGATGCCGCCGGTCTTCGCGCCACGTTGGGTGGTGGAGACCTTCGTGTGCTTCTTGATCCGGTTGATGCCCTCGACCAGGACGCGGTCACGCTCGGGGTAGGCCTGGATGACCTTGCCCTTGGCTCCCTTGTCCTTGCCCGCGATCACCAGTACGGTGTCGCCCTTCTTCACCTTCATAGCCATGACTACAGCACCTCCGGTGCCAGCGAGATGATCTTCATGTACTTCTTGTCGCGCAGTTCGCGGCCGACCGGCCCGAAGATGCGAGTACCACGCGGGTCGCCGTCGGCCTTGAGCAGCACGGCGGCGTTCTCGTCGAACTTGATGTAGGAACCGTCGCCACGACGGCGCTCCTTGACGGTGCGCACGATGACGGCTTTGACGACGTCACCCTTCTTCACACCGGCACCCGGAATCGCGTCCTTGACCGTGGCGACGATGATGTCGCCGATCCCCGCGTAGCGACGGCCGGAGCCACCGAGTACGCGGATGCACAGGATTTCCTTGGCGCCGGTGTTATCGGCGACGCGGAGCCTGGACTCCTGCTGAATCACGTCAATCCCAACCTTCGCAAATGTGCGCCGGCCCGGGGCAAGCCCTGGGCCACCGCTTCTTCTTCTCTACTGCTGTTCGGATCACCGATTTCCGACCGGATCTCCTGGGAAACGAGGTGATGACACCTGCAGGTCCCATGTCTTGCTGCACTGCACACCGCCCAGGCCCAGTGGGCCTACGGCCTACTTGGCCTTTTCTACGACCTCGACCAGGCGCCAGCGCTTGGTCGCGGACAGCGGGCGGGTCTCCGACAGGAGCACCCGATCGCCGACGCCGGCGATGCCGGCCTCGTCGTGTGCCTTCACCTTGGAGGTGCGGCGGATGACCTTCGAGTAGCGCGGGTGCTTCACCCGGTCCTCGAGCTCGACGACGATGGTCTTCTCCATCTTGTCCGAGACGACCAAGCCCTCACGGAGCTTGCGATCGCCGCGCACCTGTGCGGCGTCGGACACTGGGGCTGTTACTTCCTGTGCTTCTTGCTCGCTCACGCGGCACCCTCTTCTACTTCGGTTCCGTCGGGTCCGGTGGAAAGACCCAACTCGCGCTCGCGCATGACGGTGTAGATGCGAGCGATGTCGTGCCGAACCGTGCGCAGCCGGCGGTTGTTGTCCATCTGGCCGGTGGCCATCTGGAAGCGGAGGTTGAACAGCTCCTCCTTGGACTCGCGAAGGCGGGCGACGAGTTCCTCGGCGCCCAGCTCGCGCATGTCGTTAGCGCTTGCCATCAGGATTCCCCACCTTCCCGGGTCACGATGCGGCACTTCATCGGCAATTTGTGGATCGCGCGGCGCAGGGCCTCGCGGGCAATGGCCTCGGTCGGGTAGCTCATCTCGAAGAGCACACGACCGGGCTTGACGTTGGCCACCCACCACTCCGGCGAGCCCTTACCGGAACCCATGCGGGTCTCGGCCGGCTTCTTGGTGAGGGGGCGGTCCGGGTAGATGTTGATCCAGACACGGCCGCCACGCTTGATGTGACGGTTGATGGCGATACGAGCGGACTCGATCTGCCGGTTGGTGACGTAGGCGGGCTCGAGAGCCTGGATGCCGTAGTCGCCGAAAGTCACCTGCGTACCGCCGGTCGCGAGACCAGTGCGGTGCGGACGGTGCTGCTTGCGGTGCTTGACCCTGCGCGGGATGAGCATGTGACTCAGCCCTCCTGTGTCGTCGTCGGAGCTGCGGCCTCGGCCACGGGGGCTTCGGTCACGGGGGCTTCGGTCACCGGAGCGTCGTCGGCAGCTGCGCGGCCGGCGTCCGTCGAGGTCGGCGTGGTCCCACTGGCGCCGGAGCGGCGACGGGCCGGACGATCGCTGCGGTCGGCGGCCGGGGCACGGCCACCGGCACTGCGCTGAGCATTCAGAGCCTCTGCAGCTTTTTGCTCGGCCAGGCTGCCGGTCTTGTCGCCCTTGTAGATCCAGACCTTCACGCCGATGCGACCGAACGTCGTCTTGGCCTCGAAGAAGCCGTAGTCGATGTCGGCGCGCAGGGTGTGCAGCGGAACGCGACCCTCGCGGTAGAACTCGGACCGGCTCATCTCGGCACCGCCGAGACGACCCGAGCACTGGATACGGATGCCCTTGACGGCACCGCTGCGCTGGGCCGACTGCATCGACTTGCGCATGGCACGGCGGAACGACACCCGGTTCGAGAGCTGCTCGGCAACGCCCTGGGCGACCAACTGCGCGTCGGACTCGGGGTTGCGCACCTCGAGGATGTTGAGCTGCACCTGCTTGCCGGTCAGCTTCTCGAGCTGGCCACGGATGCGATCGGCCTCGGCACCACGGCGACCGATGACGATGCCCGGACGAGCGGTGTGGATGTCGACGCGAACCCGGTCACGGGTGCGCTCGATCTCGACCTTGGCGATGCCGGCCCGCTCCATGCCCTTGGACATGAGCTTGCGAATGGCAACGTCTTCGGCCACATATTCCGCGTACGCCTTGTCGGCGTACCAATGCGAGGTCCAGTCGGTGGTGATGCCGAGACGGAACCCGTGCGGGTTGACTTTCTGACCCACTAGCGGGTCCCTCCCTTCGCGCTCTGGCTGACGCGGGTGCCGCGCCGAGCTTCGGTGACGCCGGTCTTCGGGGTTCCGGAGAGCGACACCAATTCGATGGTGATGTGGCAGGTACGCTTCCGGATCCGGAAGGCGCGGCCCTGGGCACGCGGCTGGAAGCGCTTGAGAGTCGGACCCTCGTCCACGTAGATCGTGTCGACGAAGAGCGAATCGCGCTGGAGCCCCTGGTTGTTCTCCGCATTGGCGATGGCCGAGGCCAGCAGCTTGGCGACCGGCTCAGCGGCCGCCTGCGGGGAGAACTGCAGGATCGACGCGGCCGCAGCCACATCGGTCCCACGGATCAGGTTGACGATGCGGCGCGCCTTCATCGGCGTCATCCGCAAGTGCTTGAGCTGGGCCCTGGTGCGCGGGACCTCAGCGGCTACGTCGGCTTTTTTGGCATTCATGAAATATTCCTGTCCCTACTCAGCCGCGCCGAGCGCGACGGTCGTCCTTGATGTGGCCCTTGAAGGTCCGCGTCGGAGCGAACTCGCCGAGCTTGTGACCGACCATCGACTCGGTGACGAACACCGGGACGTGCTTGCGGCCGTCGTGCACGGCGATCGTGTGCCCGAGCATGTCGGGGATGATCGTCGAGCGGCGCGACCAGGTCTTGATGACGGCCTTGGAGCCTTTGTCGTTGGCGACGTCCACCTTCTTGAGCAGGTGGTCATCGATGAACGGGCCCTTTTTGAGACTGCGTGGCATCTCTTGTCCTCCTGCTCAGTTCTCGGTGTGAATGTTGTGGGGGGCCAGTGGCTGTGAGGTGATCAACGCTTCTTGCCGCCCTTACGACGACGACGCACGATCAACTTGTCGCTGGCCTTGTTGGGCCGGCGGGTACGACCCTCGGGCTTACCGCCCGGGTTGACCGGGTGACGACCACCGGAAGTCTTGCCCTCGCCACCACCGTGCGGGTGATCGACCGGGTTCATGGCCACACCACGAACGGAGGGGCGCTTGCCCTTCCAACGCATACGGCCGGCCTTGCCCCAGTTGATGTTCGCCTGCTCGGCGTTACCCACCTCGCCGATGGAGGCGCGGCAGCGGGCATCGACGTTGCGGATCTCGCCGGACGGCATACGCAACTGGGCGTAAGGGCCGTCCTTGGCGACGAGCTGCACCTTGGTACCGGCGGACCGGGCGATCTTCGCGCCGCCACCGGGGCGGAGCTCGATGCCGTGGATGACCGTGCCGACCGGGATGTTGCGCAGCGGCAGGTTGTTACCGGGCTTGATGTCGGCCCCGGCACCCGTCTCTACGGTGTCACCCTGCGCCAGCTTGTTCGGCGCCACGATATAGCGCTTCTCGCCGTCGGCGTAGTGCAGCAGCGCGATGCGCGCGGTGCGGTTGGGGTCGTACTCGATGTGAGCGACCTTGGCCGGCACACCGTCCTTGTCGGCCCGCCTGAAGTCGATCAGACGGTAGGCACGCTTGTGGCCACCGCCCTGGTGTCGGGTGGTGACCCGACCGTGGACGTTCCGGCCACCCTTGGAGTGGAGCGGAGCAATCAGCGACTTCTCGGGCGTCGTACGGGTGAGCTCGGCGAAATCGGCCACCGAGGCCCCACGACGACCGGGAGTGGTCGGCTTGTATTTACGGATTCCCATTGTCCTCTAGTCCTCTTCGCCTCAGGCGCCGGTGAAGATCTCGATCGCCTTGCTGTCCGGAGACAGCGTGACGATCGCGCGCTTGGTTGCTTTGCGCTGGCCGAAGCCGGCCCGGGTGCGCTTGCGCTTGCCCTGCCGGTTGAGCGTGTTCACCGAGGTCACCTTGACATCGAAGATCTTCTCGATGGCAATCTTGACCTGGGTCTTGTTCGCATCCGGGTGCACCAGGAAGGTGTACCGGCCGGTCTCGAGCAAGCCGTAGCTCTTCTCGGAGACAACCGGCGCGAGGATGATGTCGCGCGGATCGGAGATCACTTGGACTCCCCCTCATCTACGTTCTTGGCAGCCTTCTTGGCGCTGACCTTCTCGGCAGGCTGCTCTGCAGCTGTATCTTCCAAAGCCTCTTCTTCGAGAACCTCTTCGAGAGCGGCCTCGACGACTGCCTCCTCGATGGCCTCTTCGAGAACTTCCTCGACGATGACCTCGGCGACGGCTTCTTCGATGGCCAGCTCGACAGCTTCCTCGACCTCGGTCTCGATGACCGCGGCCTGGACCCTGGCGAAGACCAGGAAGTCGTTCAGCGACTGCTCGGTGAAGACCACGTCGTCGCTCTTGAGTACGTCGTAGGTGTTCAGCTGGTCGCTGGCGATCAGGTGCACGTTGTCGGCGTTGCGCAGGCTCTTCCAGCCGGCCTCGTCCTCACGGGCGATGACGACGAGCACGTTCTTGGCTGTGGAGACCTGAGCCAGGGCTCCGATAGCGACCTTGGTCGACGGCTTGCCGCCTTCGACGAGCGCGGACAGCACGTGGATGTTCCCGCCGCGGGCCCGATCGGAGAGTGCACCGCGCAAGGCAGCAGCCTTCATCTTCTTGGGGGTGCGCTGCAGGTACTTGTGCGGGACCGGTCCGTGGGAGATACCGCCACCGACGAACTGGGGCGAGCGGGTCGAGCCCTGACGAGCGCGGCCTGTCCCCTTCTGGCGGTACGGCTTCTTGCCGCCACCGGAAACTTCGCCGCGGGTCTTCGTGCTGTGCGTGCCCTGGCGAGCGGCCGCAAGCTGCGCGACGACGACCTGGTGCATCAGCGCGATGTTCGACTGGACTCCGAAGATGGAGTCGGGCAGGACGATCGAGTCGCCCTTGTCGCCGGCCGGCGTGGTGATCGTAACGGTGGTCACTTGGAGGCCCCCTTCACAGCTGCATTGCCGAGGTGCTTGACCGCGGACTTGACGAAGACGACGCCGCCCTTGGGGCCGGGGATGGCGCCCTTGATCAGGATGAGGCCGTTCTCGGCATCGATGGCGTGAATGGTGAGGCTCTGGATGGTGACCTTCTCATGGCCCATCCGGCCCGCCATGCGCATGCCCTTGAAGACACGGCCGGGGGTGGAGCAGCCACCGATGGAACCGGGTCCACGGTGCTTGCGGTGCACACCGTGCGAGGACGACAGGCCCTTGAAGCCGTGCCGCTTCATGACACCGGCGGTGCCCTTGCCCTTGGAGGTGCCCGTGACGTCGACCAGGATGCCGGCCTCGAAGACCTGCTCCGCGGTCAGTTCCTGTCCCAGCTCGTAGCCGGAGACGTCCTCGGTGCGCAGCTCGGCGATGTGACGGCGAGGCGTCACACCCGCCTTCGCGAAGTGCCCGGTGACCGGCTTGGTCACCTTGCGGGGGTCGATCGCGCCGAAGGCCAGCTGAACGCCCGAGTAGCCATCGGCTTCGGGGGTGCGGACTGCGGTCACGACGACCGGGCCGGCGGCGATGACGGTGACCGGGACAACCCGGTTCGTCTCGTCGAAGACCTGGGTCATCCCGAGCTTGTGGCCCAGAATTCCCTTGATCGTGTTAGCCATGATTTGAAAACCCATCTCCTCGAGATCTGTTCACCCGAGGGGTCGGAGGAGATCCCTACTGGATGTTGACGTCGACCGAAGCAGGCAGATCGATGCGCATGAGCGCGTCCACCGTCTTCGGGGTCGGATCGAGGATGTCGATCAGGCGCTTGTGCGTCCGCATCTCGAAGTGCTCGCGCGAGTCCTTGTACTTGTGCGGCGAGCGGATGACGCAGTACACGTTCTTCTCCGTCGGCAGCGGCACCGGGCCGACTACACGGGCGCCTGTCCGGGTCACCGTCTCGACGATCTTGCGCGCTGAGGCGTCGATCGCTTCGTGGTCATAGGCCTTGAGCCTGATGCGGATCTTCTGTCCCGCCACGCTTGCCGTCCTTCTGGGTTGTTGCTGCTCTGTCTGGTCTGTCCGTGCACTGCTGCACGCCCGTGCTGCTGGGCGTAGTTCCGCAATCCGTCGGCTGGCCGACGTTTCGCGGAGCGAGTCATGCTCGCCACTGTTCATCTGTCTCAGGTACTCCGGTCCACGCGGTCGGGCGTGTCGCACCCACTGCGCATGCCTGTGGTGCAGCATGGTGGAACGGCCGCGCTCGCGAGGAGCACATGGTTCGGTTGGAACTATTGGCCTTGCTGGTGGTTGCTGGGTTCGTAGTCCGGTGGTCATTCTGTCGGACCTGCAGTGCTCACCGGCGGCAAACAGCAGCCACCCGGCGAGGGCAACCTGA
The DNA here is from genome assembly GCA_965277305.1 of Nakamurella sp. Taxonomy (GTDB): domain Bacteria; phylum Actinomycetota; class Actinomycetes; order Mycobacteriales; family Nakamurellaceae; genus Nakamurella. The sequence continues at coordinate 295,892 of CBDICH010000005.1, forward strand.
CGAGTATGCCTCACATCGGCCATCCACTTCAAATCGAGTGGATCACACCGCTCCGGAAGCCCGGCCGGCCGAGCTGCGGCCTCGGCCTCGGCCTGGCTTACCACGCCGGCACTGCGCGGCGGCTGTCGTCACGTCCCACCCGCCGGACCACTCCGAGAGAGTGGCACATGGATCCTGCAGGTTGCGGTGGGCTCCAGTCCAGCGCCTGCGGTCGTCCACACGTCGTGAGCTGACCACATTCCTCGTGAGCAGCTGACCAAGCTGCCGGAGCCTCGTGCCCATGGACGAAGCCGCAGGAGCCTCTGGACACGACCCTCGGCCGCCGTCCCCCACGGACCGCCCGTGGTCCCGGCGGATGGAAAATCCGAGAGCGTCGGCGAATCGCGGCTGCGGATCTTCATGCGTCAGCCCTGGTTCGCCGTGCCAGAGCTGCAGTGCCAGGTCTTCGATCGGCGCGGAAGACGCATCGGCACAACGGATCTGAGGTCGCCACTTCGGCACGTGGCGCTCAGGCCCAAGGATTTCCCTGAACCGCAAAAAGCTGGGCCCCGACGCGAGTGGCGTCGGGGCCCAGCTGGTCATACATCTCGCTGCATGGCGAACCAGAGCGAGCAGAGCACCTCCGGTCAGCCGGAGACCGGATTACTTGACGATCTTGGTGACCGAACCGGCACCAACGGTGCGGCCGCCTTCGCGGATGGCGAAGCGGAGGCCTTCCTCGATGGCGATCGGCTGGATCAGCGCGACGGTCATCTCGGTGGTGTCGCCCGGCATGACCATCTCGGTGCCCTCGGGGAGGGTGACGACGCCGGTCACGTCGGTGGTGCGGAAGAAGAACTGCGGGCGGTAGTTGTTGAAGAACGGCGTGTGGCGGCCGCCTTCGTCCTTGCCCAGGATGTAGACCTGCGCCTCGAACTCCGTGTGAGGGGTGATCGAGCCCGGCTTGACGACAACCTGGCCGCGCTCGACATCTTCACGCTTGGTGCCACGCAGGAGCAGCCCGGCGTTGTCGCCGGCCTGGGCCGTGTCGAGCAGCTTGCGGAACATCTCGATGCCCGTGACCGTGGTCTGGAAGGACTTCGGCTTGATGCCGACGATCTCGACCGTGGCGTTGACGTTGATGATGCCGCGCTCGACCTTGCCGGTGACGACGGTGCCACGACCGGTGATCGTGAAGACGTCTTCGATGGGCATGAGGAACGGCTTCTCGACGTCGCGGACGGGCTCCGGAACGGACTCGTCGACAGCGTTCATGAGCTCGACGACGGTCTCGACCCACTTCGGGTCACCCTCGAGAGCCTTCAGGCCGGAGGTGCGGATGACCGGGGCGTCCTCGTCGAAATCCTGAGCGGCAAGCAGCTCGCGGACCTCGAGCTCGACGAGCTCCAGGATCTCCTCGTCGTCGACCATGTCGGACTTGTTCAGCGCGACGAGGATGTAGGGGACGCCGACCTGGCGGGCCAGGAGCACGTGCTCCTTGGTCTGCGGCATCGGGCCGTCGGTGGCGGCCACGACCAGGATCGCGCCGTCCATCTGGGCAGCACCGGTGATCATGTTCTTGATGTAGTCAGCGTGACCGGGCGCATCGACGTGGGCGTAGTGACGCTTCTCGGTCTGGTACTCGACGTGCGCGATGTTGATGGTGATGCCGCGCTGGCGCTCTTCCGGCGCCTTGTCGATCTGATCGAACGCCGACGCCTGGTTCAGGGTCGGGTACTTGTCAGCCAGCACCTTGGTGATGGCCGCGGTCAGCGTGGTCTTGCCATGGTCAACGTGGCCGATGGTGCCAATGTTGACGTGCGGCTTACTGCGGTCGAACTTCGCCTTCGCCACTGCAGGTCCTCCTCAGGACTTTGATGATGCGCCGAGCGACCAAATCTTGTCGTCAGGGCGTTGTTGGGTGGATCTGGACCTGATCGATGTTCAATCAGGACCCTTGGTGCACCGGCTTGTGACCGTCACACCGAGCTTTGGGATGAATACAAACCTGTTGGAGGGTACGGACTGGCTCCTAGCGGAGCCAATCCGCACCAACCTCAGATTCGTCTTACTCGCCGTTCTGCTTCGCGATGATGGTCTTCGCGACGTTCGCCGGAACTTCGGCGTACGTGCTGAACACCATCGAGTAGCTGGCCCGGCCGGCGGTCTTGGATCGCAGGTCGCCGACGTAACCGAACATCTCCGACAGCGGGACCAGAGCGGTCACGACGCGGGCGCCGGAGCGCTCGTCCATGCCCTGGATCTGGCCACGACGGGAGTTCAGGTCGCCGATGACGTCACCCATGTTCTCTTCCGGGGTGACGACCTCGACGCTCATCAGCGGCTCGAGCAACACCGGAGTGGCCAGTCGGGCCGCTTCCTTCATCGCGATGGAGCCGGCGATCTTGAACGCCATTTCCGAGGAGTCGACCTCGTGGTAGGCACCGTCGATCAGGGTGAGCTTGACCCCGAGCATCGGGAAGCCGGCCAGGATGCCGTACTGCAGGGCGTCCTGAGCACCGGCGTCGACCGACGGGATGTACTCCCGCGGGATCCGACCACCGGTGACGGCGTTGACGAACTCGTAGGTCGCGCCCTCGGAAGCAGCCAGATCGAGCGGCTCGACCGTGATGAGGATCTTGGCGAACTGGCCGGATCCACCGGTCTGCTTCTTGTGGGTGTAGCTGTACTTCTCGACCTTGCCGCGGATGGTCTCGCGGTAGGCAACCTGGGGCTTGCCGATGTTGGCCTCGACGTTGAACTCGCGACGCATCCGGTCGACCAGGATGTCCAGGTGCAGCTCGCCCATACCGCCGATGACGGTCTGGCCGGTGTCATCGTCCTGGTGGACCTTGAACGTCGGATCCTCCTCGGCCAGCTTCTGGATGGCGACACCCAGCTTCTCCTGGTCGGCCTTGGTCTTCGGCTCGATGGCCACCTCGATGACCGGGTCCGGGAAGGACATGGACTCGAGCACGATCGGGTGTGCGGGATCGGACAGCGTGTCGCCGGTTGTCGTCTGCTTCAGCCCCATGACGGCGACGATGTCGCCGGCCGCCGCCGAGGCCAGTTCCTCACGCTTGTTGGCGTGCATCTGGTAGATCTTGCCGATGCGCTCCTTGCGGTCCTTGGTCGCGTTGACGACCTGGGTCCCCGAGTTCAGCGTCCCGGAGTAGATCCGGACGAAGGTCAGCTTGCCCAGGTGCGGGTCGGTGGCGACCTTGAAGGCCAGACCCGAGAAGTCCGACTTGGGGTCGGGCTCGCGGACGGCCTCGGTCACGCCGTCCTGCAGCAGACCGTGGGTGGCACCGACGTCGATCGGGGAAGGCAGGTAAGCGACAACGGCGTCCAGCATCGGCTGCACACCCTTGTTCTTGAAGGCAGAACCGCAGGTGACCGGGTTGACCTTGCCGGCGATGGTGGCGCGGCGCAGCGCAGCGTTCAGCTGGTCGACGGTCAGCTCCTCGCCGACCAGGAAGGCCTCCATGGCCTCGTCGTCGTTCTCGGAGATCGTCTCGACGAGCTTCTCGCGGTACTCCACGGCCTGGTCCATCAGGTCGGCCGGGATCTCTTCGACGGCGTAGTCCTCACCCTTGGCGGTCTCGCCGCGCCACGTCAGGGCTCGCATGTTGAGCAGGTCCACGACACCGATGAAGTCGCCCTCGGCGCCGATCGGCAGTTGCAGCACGGCCGGGGTGGCGTTGAGCCGGGTGACCATCATGTCGACACAACGGAAGAAGTCGGCACCGGTGCGGTCGAGCTTGTTGACGAAGCACATCCGCGGCACGTGGTACTTCTCCGCCTGCCGCCAGACCTGCTCGGTCTGCGGCTCGACACCGGCGACACCGTCATAGACCGCGACCGCGCCGTCAAGAACACGCAGCGATCGCTCGACCTCGACCGTGAAGTCGACGTGGCCGGGCGTGTCGATGATGTTGATCTTGTGACCCTTCCAGTGGGTCGTCGTCGCGGCGGAGGTGATGGTGATCCCCCGCTCCTGCTCCTGCTCCATCCAGTCCATGACGGCGCCGCCGTCGTGAACCTCACCGATCTTGTACGTGATACCGGTGTAGAACAGGATGCGCTCGGTCGTGGTGGTCTTACCCGCGTCGATGTGCGCCATGATCCCGATGTTCCGGGTCTTCTCAAGGGCGTTGGGAGCCACGTGCGGTTCTTCCTCGTCTCTGTTCCTGTACATGCCGGGCCGGCGCTGGACCAATTGGTATCGATCCGGACCTGCGGCTCACAGCATGCTGGCGCGGCAGGGCGGGGTCTCCGCCTCTGCCGCGCCGGGGTTTGTGTCCTTCAGCGTACTCACTACCGACGGGCTGTATTCCAGCCGCCGACCAGCTGACTGGTACAACGTCCGCCGGCACACAGAATTTCCGGTCGGCGCGGCGACGATCTACACCGCAGCCGGGCCGTGTCGGCTACCAGCGGTAGTGCGCGAATGCCTTGTTCGACTCGGCCATCTTGTGCGTGTCCTCGCGACGCTTGACCGCGGCGCCGAGGCCGTTGCTGGCGTCCAGCAGTTCGTTCATCAGCCGCTCGGTCATCGTCTTCTCACGACGAGCCTTGGAGTAACCGACCAACCAGCGCAGCGCAAGCGTGGTCTGGCGCGGAACGCGGACCTCGACGGGCACCTGGTAGGTGGCGCCACCGACACGACGGCTGCGCACCTCCAGTGACGGACGGACGTTGTCCAGCGCGCGCTTGAGGGTGACCACCGGGTCGGTGCCACTCTTCTCGCGGCATCCTTCGAGAGCGCCGTACACGATGGCCTGCGCGATGGAGCGCTTGCCGTCCTGCAGCACCTTGTTCACCAGCTGGGTGACCAGCGGGGAGTTGTAGACCGGGTCGGCGACCAGGGGCCGCTTCGGCGCGGGACCTTTGCGGGGCATTAGCTCTTCTCCTTCTTGGCGCCGTAGCGGCTACGAGCCTGCTTGCGGCCCTTGACACCCTGGGTGTCCAGCGAGCCACGGATGATCTTGTAACGAACGCCGGGAAGATCTTTCACCCGGCCACCACGCACGAGCACGATGGAGTGCTCCTGCAGGTTGTGACCCTCTCCCGGGATGTAGGCGGTGACCTCGACCTGGCTGGTCAGCCGGACGCGGGCAACCTTGCGCAGAGCGGAGTTCGGCTTCTTGGGGGTCGTCGTGTAGACGCGGGTGCAGACACCGCGACGCTGAGGACTTCCCTTGAGAGCAGGTGTCTTGGTCTTGCTGCTCTTGTCCTGCCGGCCCTTCCGGACCAGCTGCTGGATAGTTGGCATGTGCTGGCGACTTCTTTCTGCCTTGATTTCGTGGGTCTTGCGGTCAACGTGTGCTGCCAGCGGAACAGCGGGCACACCTGCACGATCCGACGTCCGGGCTGTGAACCCGGACGCGATGAATTCCGCAGGTTGGCGCAGCGTGCCCGGCAGCGGGCACTGCCCCCGTGACTCGGGGATCGCCCCGCGCACCGGATCGCCAACCACGAAGGACACCCGTGGGCCAAGCGCGCCGAGCACACAACGATGACCCAGCTGGACCGGGCTGATCGAAACGCTACCGCACATGAGCACGGAGCGACAAACGATCATTGCCTGATCCAAAGCTGAGCCACCAGATGGTTGCGGCGATCATCGACCGTCCGCTCCCGACTGGCAACCGGCCCGGCTCCCGGTCCCGATCCCGCCGTGAAAATCCACGAGAGAAGCGAGGGGCAAGCCAGACGTCAGCGCTGGGTTCCTGTCGATGGTACCGCAGATCAGCGAGGTGCCGGGCCGCCAACGGTGCCGCTGACCGCTCGCGTCCGCACCACTCGCGGATGGCCCCGCCGACACGGGCCGGTCAGATCGGAGATGCCCGTTATCGGACTGTGACCAACCGTGAGGACCAGCCGGCTCCTCATGTGACGGAACAACCCCCGTTCGTCGAGATCCTCACGTGCAGAAGAACGACTCCGCTGGTGGCACCGCCTGAGTTGATGTCGATCAGGCATCGGCGCGGCCGAGACATGGCCGAGAGCTGACCGCGAAATGTCCAATGCCACACCAAACGGGCTCCTGGCACTCACAGTTCAGGCACATGCGTCTCCCACATTGGCCTGGCCGAGCCCTCGATGCGCACCCACCGATGCCCGGTTGCCCACATCAACCGGGCACGGGTTGCGCCGTTTGTGACTGGACGCACACCAATCGGCAGGCGTACTCATATGAGTGTCCGAAAGCGGATGTGGCGGAACCCACCAGACGCTCGAATTCACCAGCCACACCACCCCCCAATTTCACCAGCCACACCACCCCCCAAAGACGAGGAGGTCGGGACGATGAACGCAAAGCAGGGCGAAGAGCGCCGCCGGCTGATCCTGGCGCACGCGAGGGGTTCGGGGCATGTCGCAGTCACCGAGATCGCCGATGAGCTCGATGTCGCGGCCGAGACGGTGCGCCGGGACCTGAAGATGCTGGAAGATCACGGCCTGCTGCGGCGCACCCACGGCGGTGCTTATCCGGTCGAAGGCGCCGGGTTCGAGAGCAACATGGCGTACCGGTCGGAATCCTGGGTTCCGGAGAAGCGGCGTATCGCCGCGGCCGCCGCCGACCAGCTCGGTCCCGCCGAAACCGTCTACCTGGACGAAGGTTTCACTCCCCAGCTGGTGGCGGAAGAGCTCGTCACCCTGGGCCGGCCCCTGACGGTGGTTACCTCGTCGCTGGCCACGGCGGGCATTCTGGCCGCCTCGTCTGCCATCAATGTGATCCTGCTCGGCGGCCGGGTCCGCGGCCGCACCCTGGCCACCGTCGATCACTGGGCCACGGCGATGCTGTCCGATCTGGTCATCGACCTGGCGGTGATGGGCGCCAACGGACTGACCCGGGATCGCGGACTGACGGTGCCGGACAGCGCGGTGGCCGCGGTCAAGGCCAAAGCCATGGCGGTCTCCCGGCGGAAGGTGTTCGTCGGCATCCACACCAAGTTCGGAGTCACCAGCTTCTGCCGGTTCTCCGACGTCTCCGATTTCGAAACCCTCATCACCGACACCACTCTCACCGCTCACGAAGCCCACCGGTACAGCGCGCTCGGCCCGCAGGTCATCAGGGTCTGAGCGCACCCCAGGACGCCGACGGGCGGCCTGGCACAACAGAAACCACCGACACCGACGGCATGGTCGCCGGGCGTTGAAGCGCACCCGTGACCAGCCCGGTCACGCCCAAGTGCAGTCGCCACCGATGCAGTAACAACCGAAAGGAACCACACCAGATGCGCTGGTCACACAAGGCGGCAATCGCCGCCGGCTGCGCCGCGATGCTCGTCACCGCGTCGTGCAGCAGCACTTCAAGTGGAACGGCGTCATCGTCGCCGACCTCCGCGCCCACGAGCGCTCCCGCCCCGGCGGCCAGCGCAGCACCCGCCGGCAGTGCGTCGGCACCGGCGGCCAGTGCTTCGGCACCGGCGGCCAGTGGCGCCGCGCCTGCTGCGAGTGCGTCCATGCCGGCGGCGAGCAGCAGTTCAGGTGCGGCGCTGGCGCCGGACCCGTACATCGACAAGTCCGACTCGGGTAAGACGATCACCGTGCTCATGGTGAACAACCCGCAGATGCTGGCGCTGCAGAAGCACACGGCCGCGTTCACCGATCAGACCGGTATCACGGTCAAGTACACGGTGCTGCCGGAAAACGACATGCGGAACAAGGCCTCGCTCGAATTCAAGAACCAGGCCGGCCAGTACGACGTCACCACGCTGTCCAACTTCGAGGTGCCGATCTACGCCAAGAACGGCTGGCTCGCCCCGCTGACCGATTACATCGCCAAGGATCCGGGATTCGACCAGAACGACATCATCAAGGCGATCACCGCCTCGATGACCCAGAACGGGCAGATCTACGGTGAGCCGTTCTACGGCGAGTCCTCCTTCCTGATGTACCGCAAGGACGTCATGGCGGCGAAGGGCCTGACGGTCCCGACCAACCCGACGTGGGACCAGGTCGCCGCGCTGGCGGCCAAGGCCGATGGAGCCCAGCCGGGAATGAAGGGCATCTGCCTGCGCGGCGAGCCGGGTTGGGGCCAGTTCGGTGCCCCCTTCACGACTGTCGTCAACACCTTCGGCGGCACCTGGTTCGACAAGGACTGGAACGCCCAGGTCAACGCGCAGCCGTTCAAGGACGCGGCGAACTTCTACATCAACCTGGTCAAGGCACACGGCGAAGTCGGCGCCTCGACCGCCGGCTTCACCGAATGCCTCTCCGCCATGGAGCAGTCCAAGGTCGCCATGTGGTACGACGCCACCTCGGCCGCGGGCAGCCTCGAAGGGGCCGGCTCGCCGGTCGCCGGCAAGATCGGATACGCCCAGGCCCCGGTCAAGCTGACCAAGTCGGCCGGCTGGCTCTACGCCTGGTCGTGGCTGATGGAGAAGGCCTCCAAGAACCAGGACGCGGCCTACAAGTTCATCTCCTGGGCTTCGTCCAAGCAGTACGAGAATCTGGTGGGCACCACCGACGGCTGGGCTACCGTGCCGGCCGGCAAGCGCACCTCGACGTACGCGAACCCGGACTACCAGAAGGCCGCTGCGGCCTTCGCCCCGGCCACGCTGTTGGCGCTGAGCCAGGCCAACCCGACCAACCCGGGCGTTCAGCCGCGGCCGACCACCGGTATCCAGTTCGTGGACATCCCGGAGTTCACCGATCTCGGTGACAAGGTGACGGCGCAGCTCTCGGCAGTCATCGCGGGCAACGGCTCGGTCGACGATGCACTCAACCAGGGCCAGTCCCTGGCCACGCAGGTCGGCGACAGCTACAAGTAGCACCCCCGGGGCCCGGCGCGTGAGGCGCGCCGGGCCCCGTTCCAACGGCGGTCCGCATTTCCAACAGCGGCCGATGCGAGCGAGCCGAACCCGCGAGAAGAATGGTTCCCAGATGACCGTCACCGAAGAAAAACGGGCCGTGCCCAACGCCAACGACCCAGCGGTTCGAGATGCGACGAGACGGGCCAGGAAAGAGGCCTGGGTCCGCCGCGGTCCGTTGCTCCCGGCGATGCTCTTCACCATCGTCGTCACCCAGCTGCCGTTCGTGGCGACGCTGATCATCTCGTTCCGTACCTGGAACACCAACCATCCCGAACGCTACGGCTGGGCCGGTTTCAAGAACTACAAACGCGTCTTCAGCGGCGACTCCCAACTACTCAAGGACGTCTGGCACACCGTCGAACTGACCGTCGTGGTCGTCGTGGTGTCACTCATCCTCGGGCTGGGCATCGCGCTGCTGCTCAACCGCAGTTTCCCCGGCCGAGGCATCGTCCGCACCTTCATGATCGCGCCGTTCCTCATCGTGCCGGTGGCGGCCGCACTGTTCTTCAAGTTCGGCATCTTCGACGCCAACACCGGCCTGCTCAACGGCATCATCACGATGGTGCACCGGTGGTTCGACCCGGGCGCCACGGCATCGGCGATCGACTTCATCGGCCCCCACCCCATGCTGGCGGTCGAGATCACCCTGATCTGGCAGTGGACCCCGTTCATGACGCTGATCCTGCTGGCCGGCCTGCAGTCCCGGCCCGGCGAGGTCCTGGAGGCGGCCTCCGTCGACGGCGCATCCCCGTGGCAGCAGTTCACCAACCTGACCCTCCCGCACATGCGGCAGTACCTCGAACTCGCCGGTCTGCTCGGGGCCATCTACCTGATCCAGAATTTCGACGCGGTCTTCATCATCACGCCGCTCAACGTCGATACCGAGAACCTGCCGAACGCGATCTACCAGACGATCTTCAGTGCCAACGACAACGGCCTGGCCTCCGCACAGGGCGTGATCATCGTGATCGGCACCATCATCATCGCGACCTTCGCGCTGCGCACCGTGTCCAGCCTGTTCAAAGAGGAGGCGGGACGATGACGACGACCGCAGCGCCAGTGACCACTGCCAAGACCCGCAAGCCGATCAAGGCCAACGGCAAGTCGAAGATGAAGGTCGGCGGGATCATCTCCGCGATCGCCGCCTGGATCATCGGCCTGATCTTCATCACCCCGGTTTTCTTCATGGTGCTGACCAGCTTTCACACCGAGGCCCAGGCCTCGCTCAATCCGCCGCACATCTTCGTCCCGTTGACGTTGGACGGGTACCGCGAGTTCTTCGGGTCGCAGACCGGGCAGAGCCCATGGCCGTATCTGCGCAACTCAGTCCTGACGTCGGTCATCTCGACGTTCTTCGTGCTGGTGTTGGCCATTCCGGCGGCCTATGCGCTGTCGGTGAAGCCGGTCCGCAAGTGGACCGACGTGATGTTCTTCTTCCTGTCGACCAAGTTCCTGCCGATCGCGGCCGGCCTGGTGCCGATCTACCTGATCGCAGTGAAGATCGGTGCGCTGAACCACGTCTGGTTCCTGATCGTCCTGTACATCGGGATGAACCTGCCGATCGCGGTCTGGATGATGCGCTCGTTCCTGGCCGACATCCCGCCGGCGTTGTTCGAGGCCGCTTCGCTGGACGGTGCCGGCCTGATCAAGACGCTGACCCGGGTGGTCGGCCCGATCGCCATGCCCGGTATCGCGGCCACGTCGCTCATCTGTTTCATCTTCGCCTGGAACGAGCTGCTGCTGGCCAACCTGCTCACCAGCAGCGACCAGGCGCAGACGGCACCGGTGCTACTGACCAGCTTCGTCACCTCGCAGGGCCTGTTCCTGGCTAAGGTATCCGCCGCCGCCTTCGCAGTGTCGATCCCAGTACTGGTGGCCGGTTTCGCGGCGCAGGACAAGCTCGTCCAGGGCCTGTCGCTCGGCGCGGTCAAGTAGCCGCGGCCCCGTCCTCGGCCCGCATCACTGAAAAAGAATTCCTCGAGCAAGACAAGGACACTGCGATGCCAGAGCTGAATACTGCGACCCTCGACCACATCGGGGGCACAGTGCCGATCCCGGCGTACGACCGCAGTGCGGTGACGACCGGGATCGTGCACTTCGGTGTCGGCGGGTTCCACCGGGCTCACCAGGCGATGTACCTGGATCGGCTGATGAACGAGGGCAAGGCGCTGGACTGGGGTATCTGCGGCGTCGGTGTGATGCCCTTCGACGCCAAGATGCACGAGGTGATGAAGGCGCAGGACTGCCTGTACACCTTGGTGCTCAAGGATGCGGACGGAACCTGGGAACCGCGCGTCATCGGGTCGATGGCGGCATACCTCTACGCGCCCGACGATCCGGAGGCCGTCATCGAGAAGATGGCCGATCCGAGCACCCGGATCGTCTCGATGACGGTGACCGAGGGCGGTTACAACTTCCATCACGTCACCGGGAAGTTCGACGAGACCAATCCGGCCGTGGCCGCCGATCTGGTGCCGGGTGCGGTACCCACCACCACGTTCGGGCTGATCACCGAGGCGCTGGTCCGGCGCCGAGCCCGTGGCCTGCCGCCGTTCACGATCATGAGCTGCGACAACATCCAGGGCAACGGGCACGTTGCGAAAGAGGTCTTCACCGCGTTCGCCCAGCTCCGCGCCGCCCGCGCCGATGATGAGCAGGGCCGCAGCCTGGGCGACTGGGTGGCGGCCGAGGTGCACTTCCCCAATTCGATGGTGGACCGCATCACACCGGTGACCACCGACCAGGACCGCACCGAGATCAGCGAACGATTCGACATCCAGGACTCGTGGCCGGTGGTCTGCGAGTCGTTCACCCAATGGGTCCTGGAAGACAATTTCAGCCTGGGCCGGCCGCCCTTCGAGGACGTCGGGGTCCAATTGGTGGCCGATGTCGAACCGTACGAGTTGATGAAGCTGAGACTGTTGAACGCCAGCCATCAGGCACTCTGCTATTTCGGGTATCTGGCCGGATACCGGCTGGTGCACGAGGTGGCCCAGGACCCCCTGTTTGCGCGATTCCTGCTGGCCTACATGGACCTCGAAGCCACTCCGACCCTCGAGCCGGTTCCCGGTATCGATCTGGATGCCTACAAGCACGAGTTGATCGCCCGGTTCTCCAACGGCGAGGTCCGCGACACGGTGGCCCGGCTCTGCGCCGAGAGCTCGGACCGCATCCCGAAGTGGCTGCTCGCGGTGATCCGCGAGCAGCTCGCGACCGGTGGTCCCATCGCCCTGTCGACCGCCGTGGTCGCCAGCTGGGCGCGGTACTCGGACGGCGTCGACGAGCAGGGCGAGCCGATCGAGATCGTCGATCGACTGGCAGTGCGACTGCGCGCCAATGCTTCCAGACAGCGTGACGAGCCATTGGCGTTCGTTTCCGACCGGGAGCTCTTCGGAGATCTGGTGGACGATCCGAGGTTCGTCGAGACCTACTCGCAGACCTTGGACTCGCTGTACACCGTGGGTTCCCGCGCGACGCTCGAGAAGCTGGTCAGCGCTGTCGGTCGTTGACCCTGGGTCGTGCCGGCCCTCCAGCCTCGCGGTACCTCGTCAGCCGTGGCGGGGCACCGCCGAGAGCAGCGGCGTCCCGTTCGGCAACTGCACCTCGAGTCGGGCGATCTGGGCGAGTCGGAGCGAGCTGGCCGTGGTGACCGTCGAGCCGCCGCCGGCCACCGACTTCCACCAGCCGAGGTTCTGCGGTTTACCGGTGGAGTCGAAGGCCACCAACTGGTAGTCGTCGCCCGCGTCGTGGGTGCCGCTGTAGTGGCAGTTGACCACGACGCTGGTCCCCCACTGCTTGTCGACCAGCTGGAGGGAGACGTCCATCGGGCCGGGCACCAGCGCGGTCATGGTCACGGCGGTCGGAAGCGCGACGGTCCCGGAGGCGGCATCCGGCCGTGCCACCAGGATCAATACGAGGGCGATGACGCACGCAGCGGCGGCGGACATCGTTCCGGTCCAGATCCAACGCCGGCGCCGGCGTTCGCGAGCCGCGACGGTGAGTAGCTTCGGCAGCAGGGTTTCCGGGACCGGGGGTGGATCGCCCTCGAGTTCGTCGGCCGAGGTCAGGGCCAGCAGCCCGGGCAGGCCGGCGAGTCTGGCGACGGCCGTCCGGCAGGACGGGCAGTCGGACAGGTGCTGTTCGAACGCCTGCCGGTCGGTCGCCGACAGGATGCCGAGGACGTAGGCAGCGTCGTCCATGCAGATCGCCGAGGCGGGGCGCGGTGATGATGACTGCGACGTACTCACGTCACCACTCCCATCTCCTGTAGTCCGAGCCGCAGCGCGTGCAGCGCGTAGTGCGTTCGTGATTTGACGGTGCCCAGCGGAATGCCCAGTCGGTGGGCGGCTTGCGCCGCGGTGCTGCCGCGGTAGTAGCACTCGAGCAGGACCGCCCGGTGTTCCGGCGTGAGCCGGCCCAGGGCCTCGCCCACCAGCATGGACTGCAGGGCGGCGTCCGTCCGGTCCGGCTCGAGCTGCTCGGGGACCGCGTCCATCAGCGATTCCGGGCGACGGCGGCCGGCCCGCCACTGGTCGACCACGATGTTCCGCGCCACCGTGAACAGCCAGCTGCGGACCGACGTGTTCTGGTGGCCGGCTACGTCCGGCTGCCACAGTTCCGGCCGGCGCCAGGCGCGCAGTAACGTCTCCTGCACGACATCCTCGGCCCGGCCACGGTCGCCACTGGTCAGACCGAGGACGAACGACCAGAGCGCGGCGGCATGCTCGTCGTGCAGGGTACGCATCAGATCCGCGCCCGACTCCGCCATCGCCACCTCCGCACTACCCCTGCCTGGTCTATCCACTGAGCATGCCCGATTCGTCGTGCCCGGCTCAGACCCTCTTGCGCTCCGCGAGCAGAGCGGTGACTGCGCCGGCTATCGCGACCCATTCCGCGATCTCGGCCAGCACCACCTGGTTCCCGCCGAGCGTCTCGTGCACCCCGAACAGACCCACCGTGGCGGAGATGTAGAAGGCCGCCAGCGTCGAGACACCGAACCCGACAGCGGCCCACAGCGGAAGCCAGTGCCGCCATACCAACACCGCTATGCCGATGACGATGCCACCGATCGCGTTCAGCATGAACGCCGGACCGATGACTTCGATGTCGCCGAACCCGTCGAAGTAGAGCACCAGATGGACATCGGCGGACAGCAGCACGCCGGCCGCCGCCACTCCCCGCCCGAGCATGGACAGGTTCGCTGACCGGGCCGGTCGAGTGCCCACCGCTGTGCTCATCCTGACTCCTCCTGGTTTGACCTGCCTGGGTGGACTGGTCGTTTCGCCTCAATCAACCGCACGCCACAGCTGGGTCATCGGTTCAAACCCGAACGAGCGACAGCGACGAGGATCCGCCTGCTTGAACCCTTTCGGAGGAGGCGTCGTTCCGATGATCATGACGACTACTCCGATCGCTCCAGCCGAAGCCGCCACCGACCAGGATCACGAGGACCCGAATCTGCCCGCCTCTGACCGTGGGCCACACCTGTCGAATCGCCGGCAGGCCCTGGTCGCCGTCGGTCTCGGTGCCGGTGCGTTGACGTTGGCCGCCTGCGGTAGCTCGAGCACACCGACCGCCGCCCCGGCGCCGTCGTCGGCCGCGGCCGCCGCATCACCCAGTGCCGCCGCCCCGTCGAGCGCCGCCGCAGCGCCGAGTGCAGCGGCTCCGGCGTCGACCGGCGCCGCGTCATCAGCCGCTGCTCCGCCGGCAGCTTCCTCCCCGGCCGCCGCGACTTCCTCCGCGGCCGCTGCGGGCGGAGCGGCCTCCTCCGCCAACACCCTGGTGGTGCTGAGCAAGGTGCCGGTGGGTGGGGCCGTCGCGGCCAGCGATGCCAACGGCAAACCGATCATCATCGCCCAGCCGACGGCGGGCAAAGCCGTTGCGTTCAGCGCGATCTGCACGCACATGGGCTGCACGGTCGCGGTCAACGGAGCCGAGCTGGACTGCCCGTGCCACGGGTCGAAGTTCAACGCTCTCACCGGGGCGGTGCTCAACGGTCCCGCACCGTCGCCGCTCCCCACCGTCACCGTCGAGGTGAAGAGCGGGAACGTGGTCGCCGGCTGAGTGGCGGTCCGGTGGTAGTCCGGCTGCGGCGCGACGGCGGATCTTCACCGGGCTCGAGCCCATCTTGGCCAGGCCCGGCTTGTGCTGGCAAGCCCCGGCTGTTGTCAGGACCGGTGGCCCATGCCAGGGCGTCGCCGCAGGAGCGCCAGCAGCACGAGACAAGTAGCCGACTGATGCAAAACGGGCCGGCCCCGTCCACCCGGAGGTGGACGGGGCCGGCCCGTTCTCTTGCGAAACAGCTGGGTCAGCGGTAGTCGCGACCCATGTCGTAGTCGTCCAGCGGCACCGACGTACCGGCGGCGACACCGAAGGTGTCGGCACCGTAGTAGGTGTCGTCGAAGGAAGACATGCTGTAGGCCGCACTGCGAGCCTCTTCGGTGGGCTGCACCGAGATGTCGCGGTAGCGGGCGATGCCCGTACCGGCCGGGATCAGCTTGCCGATGATCACGTTCTCCTTGAGACCCACCAGCTTGTCGGACTTGGCGTTGATCGCCGCGTCCGTCAGTACTCGGGTCGTCTCCTGGAAGGAGGCGGCCGAGAGCCACGAGTCGGTGGCCAGCGAGGCCTTGGTGATACCCATCAGGGCCGGACGACCGGCGGCAGCTTCGCCACCTTCGGCGAGGATGCGACGGTTGGTCGCCTCGAACTCCTTGCGCTCGATGACCGCACCGGGGAGGAACTCGGTCGAGCCGGAGTCGATGATCGTGACGCGACGGAGCATCTGCCGGACGATGACCTCGATGTGCTTGTCGTGGATCGACACACCCTGGGAGCGATAGACCTCCTGGACCTCGCGGACCAGGTGCAGCTGCACCCGGCGCGGGCCCATCACGCGGAGGACCTCGTGCGGGTCGACGTTGCCCTCGAGCAGGTGCTGCCCGACCGCAACCGAGTCACCGTCGATGAGCAGCCGCTCGGAACCATCGACCGAGATGGTGGCCAGCCGCTGCGTCTTCGGCAGCTTGTCGTAGACGACCTCTTCGCTGCCGTCGTCCGGAGTGATGACGATCTTGAAGAACTTGTCCGCATCCTCGATCCTGATCCGTCCGG
This sequence comes from Nakamurella sp., assembly GCA_965277305.1. Lineage (GTDB taxonomy): Bacteria > Actinomycetota > Actinomycetes > Mycobacteriales > Nakamurellaceae > Nakamurella. Next base: position 311,806 of record CBDICH010000005.1, read on the forward strand.
CGGCGTCCGCGATGGGCGCCTTGCCCTTCGGGATACGGGCCTCGAACAGCTCCTGCACACGAGGCAGACCCTGGGTGATGTCCGAGGACCCCGAGGCAGCGCCGGTGTGGAAGGTACGCATGGTCAGCTGGGTACCCGGCTCACCGATGGACTGCGCGGCAACGACACCGACAGCCTCACCGACGTCGACGAGCAACCCGGTGGCCAGCGAACGGCCGTAGCAGACGGCACAGGTGCCGATCGCTGCCTCACAGGTGAGGACCGAACGCATCTTCAGGGTGGTGATGCCGGCCTCGACGGCCGACGCCACGTGCCATTCCCGCATGTCGGTGCCGGCTGGGACGACAACGTTTCCGCTGGCGTCGACAGCGTCCACGGCCAGCACCCGGGCCTGGATCGACGTCTCGACGAACTCGTCCTGACGCAGCGTGCCGTCCGCGGACAGCGCCGCGATCGGCAGATCGACGCCGCGCTCGGTCCCACAGTCGGACTCGCGCACGATGACGTCCTGCGACACGTCGACCAGACGACGGGTCAGGTAACCCGACTCCGCGGTACGCAGTGCCGTATCCGCGAGGCCCTTACGAGCGGAGTGGGTGTTGATGAAGTACTCCAGCACCGACAAACCTTCGCGGAACGAGTTCCGGATCGGCCGCGGGATCTGGACGCCCTTGGAGTTGGCGACGACGCCCTTCATACCGGCGAGCGACCGGACCTGGATCCAGTTACCAGCGGCACCGGCGGCAACCAGGGTGTAGACCGGGTTGTCCTTCGGGTAGGCCGGCGGGATGGCCGCCTCGATCTCCTTGGTGGCCGCCTCCCAGATCTTGACCAGATCTTCGCGACGCTCTTCCGGCGAGAGGTTGCCTCGCTGGTAGGCCTTCTCCACCGTCTCCGCCTGGCCGTCGTACTTGGCCAGGATGGCGGGCTTGGACGCCGGGATGATGACGTCGCCGATGGCGACGGTCATGCCGGACCGGGTAGCCCAGTGGAAGCCGGCTTCCTTGAGCTTGTCCAGGGTCTGCGCGACCAGGGACATCGGGTAGTGCTCGGCCAGATCGTTGACGATGCCGGCCTGCACCTTCTTCGGCAGCTCCTGGTTGACGAACGGGTACCCGGCGGGCAGTAGTTCGTTGAACAGGACGCGTCCGAGGGTGGTGCTGACCGTCCAGGCATCGCCCGTCTTCCAGTCCTCCGGCAGTTCTGAACCGGGGGTCGGGATGACACCGTGCAGCCGGATGTTGATCGGCGTGCGGACCGAGATCTCGCCCCGGTCCAGCGCCATCAGCGCCTCGGCCGACGAGGAGTACGACCGCAGCTTGCCCTTGGCCTCTTCGAGCGTGCCGTCGTCGAGGATGTGGTGCGAACCGATCGCATTCTCGTCGAGCCCGCACAGGTAGTACAGGCCGGTGACGAGATCCAGAGAAGGCATCGCGAGCGGCTTCCCTGAAGCCGGGGACAGGATGTTGTTGCTCGAGAGCATCAACACCCGCGCCTCGGCCTGCGCCTCGGCGGACAGCGGCAGGTGGACGGCCATCTGGTCACCGTCGAAGTCGGCATTGAAGGCGGCACAGACCAGGGGGTGCAGCTGGATGGCCTTGCCCTCGACGAGCATCGGCTCGAACGCCTGGATGCCCAGACGGTGCAGGGTCGGTGCGCGGTTGAGCAGCACGGGGTGCGAGTCGATGACCTCTTCGAGGACGTCCCACACCTGCGGCCGCTGGCGCTCGACCATGCGCTTGGCCGACTTGATGTTCTGCGCGTGGTTGAGATCGACCAGACGCTTCATCACGAACGGCTTGAACAGCTCGAGGGCCATCAGCTTGGGCAGACCACACTGGTGCAGCTGCAACTGCGGGCCGACGACGATGACGGAGCGGCCGGAGTAGTCGACGCGCTTGCCGAGCAGGTTCTGGCGGAACCGGCCCTGCTTGCCCTTGAGCAGATCGGACAGCGACTTGAGCGGGCGGTTGCCCGGTCCGGTCACCGGCCGCCCACGACGACCGTTGTCGAACAACGCGTCGACGGCCTCCTGGAGCATCCGCTTCTCGTTGTTGACGATGATCTCGGGCGCGCCGAGGTCGATCAGTCGCTTCAACCGGTTGTTGCGGTTGATGACGCGGCGGTACAGGTCGTTGAGGTCGGAGGTCGCGAAGCGGCCACCATCCAGCTGCACCATCGGGCGAAGCTCCGGCGGGATGACCGGGACGCAGTCCAGCACCATGCCCAGCGGGGAGTTGTTCGTCGACTGGAACGCGGCCACGACCTTCAGACGCTTGATCGCGCGGATCTTGCGCTGGCCCTTGCCGTTCTTGATCGTGTCGCGCAGCGAGGTGGCCTCGTTGTCGATGTCGAAGTCGGCGATGATCTTCTTGAGCGCCTCGGCACCCATGCCGCCCTGGAAGTAATCGCCGAAGCGATCCTGCAGTTCGCGGTAGACGATCTCGTCGATGATCAGGTCGCGGACCTTGAGCTTCTTGAACTGGTCGAGGACCTCGTCCAGCTTGTCGATCTCACGCTGCGCACGGTCACGGATCTGGCGCTGCTCGCGTTCGCCACCTTCGCGCACCTTGCGGCGGACATCAGACTTCGCGCCCTCGGCCTCGAGCTCGGCCAGATCGGCTTCGAGCTTCTTGGCGCGGGCGTCGATGTCACCATCCCGGAGGTTCTCGAGATTTTTGCGTTCGACCGACATCTCCGCCTCGATGGTCGGCAGGTCGTTGTGACGCTGCTCGTCATCGACGGAGGTGATCAGGTAGGCCGCGAAGTAGATGATCTTCTCGAGATCCTTCGGGGCCAGGTCGAGCAGGTAACCCAGCCTGCTGGGGACACCCTTGAAGTACCAGATGTGGGTAACCGGAGCAGCCAGCTCGATGTGGCCCATCCGCTCACGACGCACCTTGGCGCGAGTGACCTCGACGCCGCAACGCTCGCAGATGATGCCCTTGAAGCGAACCCGCTTGTACTTGCCGCAGGCGCATTCCCAGTCCCTGGTCGGGCCGAAGATCTTCTCGCAGAAGAGTCCGTCCTTCTCAGGCTTGAGGGTGCGGTAGTTGATGGTCTCCGGCTTCTTGACCTCGCCGTGGGACCAGGTACGAATATCGTCCGCGGCCGCCAGGCCGATCCGGATCTCGTCGAAGAAATTGACGTCGAGCACTGATTGCACGTCCCTGTCTTGTCAAAAGGGTGGGGCACCGCCCGCGGGCCTCTCGGGCCGTTGGACTCGGTGGCACTTGCGGTGCGCCCGGGGTTGGAAGTGGTGAAAATCCTGTCCAGGTGGTGCGGCGGTTGGTTTCCAGCCGGCCGCCGCATCACCTGGTGCAGGGGCTTCCAGATCAATTCACGAGTTCGTCCACCGAGGCCGACTCGTTGCGGGACAGGTTGATTCCGAGGTTGGCCGCAGCCCGCTCGAGATCGTCGTCGTCGGTATCGCGCATCTCGATGGTGGCGCCGTCCGAGGACAGCACCTCCACGTTCAGGCAGAGCGCCTGGAGCTCCTTGAGGAGCACCTTGAACGACTCGGGGATGCCGGGCTCCGGAATGTTCTCGCCCTTGACGATGGCTTCGTAGACCTTGACGCGGCCGACGATGTCATCGCTCTTGATGGTGAGGAGCTCCTGGAGCGTGTACGCCGCGCCATAGGCCTGCATGGCCCAGCACTCCATCTCACCGAAGCGCTGGCCGCCGAACTGGGCCTTACCGCCGAGCGGCTGCTGGGTGATCATCGAGTACGGGCCCGTCGACCGGGCGTGGATCTTGTCATCCACCAGGTGGAGCAACTTGATGATGTACATGTAGCCGACGGCCACCGGGTACGGGAACGGCTCTCCGGTGCGGCCGTCCATCAGGGTGGCCTTGCCATCGGTACCCACGAGGCGGTCACCATCGCGGGTCGGCGTGGTGGAGCCGAGCAGGCCGATGATCTCGTCCTCGGTGGCGCCGTCGAAGACCGGCGTCGCCGTGCGGGTGAAGGCACTCGCACTGCGGGCCGAGTCTTCGAGGTACTGCGCCCACTGCGGGGTGCCCTCGATGTCCCAGCCCTGCGATGCCACCCAGCCCAGATGTGTCTCCAGGATCTGACCGACGTTCATCCGTCGCGGCACACCGTGCGGGTTGAGCACGATGTCGACGGGGGTGCCGTCGGCCAGGAACGGCATGTCTTCCTGGGGCAGGATCTTGCCGATGACGCCCTTGTTGCCGTGACGGCCGGCCAACTTGTCGCCGTCCTGGATCTTCCGCTTCTGGGCCACGTAGACGCGGACCAGCTCGTTGACGCCGGGAGCGAGCTCCGCGCCGTCCTCCTCGCGGTTGAACACCCGGATGCCGATGACCTTGCCGGTCTCACCGTGCGGCACCTTGAGCGAGGTGTCGCGGACTTCGCGGGCCTTCTCGCCGAAGATGGCGCGCAGCAGGCGCTCCTCCGGGGTCAGCTCGGTCTCGCCCTTCGGCGTGACCTTCCCGACCAGCACGTCGCCGTCCTGGACCTCGGCGCCGATGCGGATGATCCCGCGCTCGTCGAGGTCGGCCAGGACGTCTTCGGAGACGTTCGGGATGTCCCGGGTGATCTCCTCAGGGCCGAGCTTGGTGTCGCGGGCGTCGATCTCGTGCTCCTCGATGTGGATCGAGGTGAGCACGTCGTCCTGGACGATGCGCTGGCTCAGGATGATCGCGTCTTCGTAGTTGTGACCTTCCCAGGGCATGAAGGCGACGAGCAGGTTCTTGCCCAACGCCATCTCGCCACCGTCGGTGCAGGGACCGTCGGCCAGCACGTCGCCGGCCTCGACCCGCTGTCCTTCGTCGACGATGGGCTTCTGGTTGAAGCTGGTGCCCTGGTTGGAACGGCGGAACTTGTGCAGCCGGTAGGTGCGGTGGGTCCCGTCGTCGGCCATCACCGAGACGTAGTCGGCGGTCGCCTCTTCGACGACACCCGACTTCTCGGCGATGACGACATCGCCGGCGTCAACCGCGGCACGGGCTTCCATACCCGTGCCGACCAGCGGAGACTCACTGCGCAGCAGGGGGACGGACTGGCGCTGCATGTTGGCACCCATGAGCGCGCGGTTGGCCTCGTCATGCTCCAGGAACGGAATCATCGCGGTGGCCACGGAGACCGTCTGCCGCGGGGAGACGTCCATGTACTCGACCTGGTCGGGGGTGACCTGATCGACCTCGCCGCCCTTACGACGGACGAGAACGCGAGACTCCGAAAAGTGACCCGAGGGGTCGAGCTTGGCGTTGGCCTGGGCGATGACGTAGCGGTCCTCTTCGTCAGCGGTCAGGTAGTTGATCTCATCGGTGACGGAGCCGGCCTCGACCTTGCGGTACGGGGTCTCGATGAAACCGAACGGGTTGACCCGAGCGAAGGTGGCCAACGAACCGATCAGGCCGATGTTCGGGCCTTCCGGGGTCTCGATAGGACACATCCGGCCGTAGTGCGACGAGTGGACGTCGCGGACCTCGAGGGAGGCGCGGTCGCGGGACAGACCGCCCGGCCCGAGGGCGGAGAGGCGACGCTTGTGGGTCAGACCGGCGAGCGGGTTGGTCTGGTCCATGAACTGCGACAGCTGGCTGGTGCCGAAGAACTCCTTGATGGAGGCGACGACGGGCCGGATGTTGATCAGGGTCTGCGGCGTGATGGCCTCGACGTCCTGGGTCGTCATCCGCTCGCGCACGACGCGCTCCATGCGGGAGAGGCCGACCCGGATCTGGTTCTGGATCAGCTCACCGACGGTGCGCAGGCGACGATTGCCGAAATGGTCGATGTCGTCCGTCTCGACCGGCAGGTTCTGGCCACGGACGGTCCAGGAATCCTGGCCCTCGTGCAGACGCAACAGGTACTCGACGGTCGAGATCAGATCGTCCTCGGTCAGCGTGCCCACCGAGATCGGCGAGTTCAGGCCGAGCTTCTTGTTCAGCTTGTACCGACCGACCTTGGCGAGGTCGTAGCGCTTGTCCTTGAAGAACAGGTTCTCCAGCAGGGCCTGCGCGGATTCCTTTGTCGGCGGCTCGCCGGGACGCAGCTTGCGGTAGATATCCAGGAGCGCTTCGTCGGTGCCGGCGATGTGGTCCTTCTCGAGGGTGGCCAACAGCACCGGCGACCAGGCGAACTTCTCGCGGATGCGCTCGGTGTCCCAGCCCAGCGCCTTCAGCAGCACGGTGACCGGCTGGCGACGCTTGCGGTCGATGCGGACACCGATGGTGTCGCGCTTGTCGATGTCGAATTCGAGCCAGGCACCACGGGACGGGATCACCTTGACGGCGAACACCTCCTTGCCGGCGGTCTTGTCCAACGTCCGGTCGAAGTACACGCCCGGGGAGCGGACCAGCTGCGAGACGACGACCCGCTCGGTGCCGTTGATGATGAAGGTGCCCTTGCTGGTCATCATGGGGAAATCACCCATGAAGACGGTCTGGGACTTGATCTCGCGGGTGGTCTCGTTCTCGAACTCGGCGGTGACGAAGAGCGGCGCGGAGTAGGTCATGTCCTTGTCGCGGCACTCCTCCTCGTTCGCCTTGACGTCGTCGAACCGCGGATCCATGAACGAAAGAGAAAGGTTCCCGGAGAAATCCTGGATCGGCGAGATCTCCTCGAGAATCTCGTCGAGTCCGCTCGGAGTGGGATCGGCTTGCCGATCCCTCCAGGACTTCGCGCCCACGAGCCATTCGAAGGACTCGGTCTGCAGGGCGAGAAGATTCGGTACCTCCAGCGGTTCGCGAAGCTTCGCGAAGGAGACCCTTTTCGTGGTCCCGCCTGAGGTCGAAGTGGTGGTCTTGGGCGTACTCGTGACTGCCAAGATGCGTCCTTCCAAGGACAAGCGCCGTCGGTCTACTGTCTCTGATGCAACTGCCTACTGCCTCTGATGCAACTGCCTACTGCCTCTGATGCAACTGCCTACTGCCTCTGATGCAACTGCTTGATACCTGTACTGCAACTGCTCGTCGCTCAACTGCCGGTCAGGCTTCACACAAGAGGTCTGATGCCTTACGCGCCGGGGATGTGGATGAATCGCCCACACACCGGCCTACACGGGCTACCGTCGGACACACAAAAGTCGCCATCTGAACGGGATCCCGAGCGCTTGGTGATGGGGACCCCCTTCAGATGACGACTGGCTAGCGTGACGACCGTGCTGCATGTTTGCTGCTGACTCGACGCGGCTGCCGACATTTCCGCTGTTCAGGCAGCATTCGCCCCCTGACGGGAGCGAGGGCTGAGTGGAGGCAGCAGAAAGCGGGCAGCGCAAACACACAGCCTAGCAGCAACGGACAGAACTGTCCAGACGTGCCTTGTCAAGCCGGAGCCGGGGGGCCGACTGGCCCAGCCGCACAGCTCCTGCTCGTCAGGAAACGAACGCCCACATCTTCGACAGGAAGATCGGGTCGGTCGACGTCGCACACCAAGCGTGGCCCGCTCGGGCCGATCCGTCAAGACGACTGGCCGATCAACTTTCTGCGCGACATCCACTACCCCCCGACGGGTGGATCGTCCTGGAGCTGGGGAGATGACCCGTTCAGCGCGCGCCGCCGCACACTCCGCATTGCCACCCCACACCAGCGGATCACTTCCCGCAGGTGCTGTGCGGCGACAACGGGTGCGGGGTTCGGCCGGCCCGTAAGCCCGGGGTTGGATGGACGGGACAAGTCCGATCGCCAGAAGGAGACCCACGTGACGTCCTGGCGTGATCAGCTCGGGCCGGCCCGCACCATTGGCGTGGCCGTCAGCGGTGCCGTCGACGCCATCCTGGACCGGGACCGCACGGAGTTCGATGCGTCGGCGACAGCGCTGGCCGCTCTTCCGCCGGAGCAGACCGGTCTCGTCCTCGGCGCGTTGGTGCGTCAGCTGCTCGAGGGCGGACACGTGGACGGGCTGGACGAGGACGACATCCGTCAGGTGCTCTCGCACTGCTACCAGGACGCCGCAACCTGGCTCCCGCCGACGGAGATCGAAGTCGCCACGCTGGTCGCGGTGCTCTCCGGTGCGCTGGGCATCCACGAGCCGGGGGTGACCTACCGCGAGATCATCGGACCATCCGCGGCCGGATCCACCACTGGCCGGCCAGGGGCCGAGGACTGGCTCGATCCCGACCTGGCACTCGATCCCGACCTGGCCGGCGGAGCGCTGGACAGTGGCCGAGAGGGCGGAGCGGGCGCCGCGGCGATCCCGGACACGGTACCGACCACGGCGCAGTACTGCCGGCACGCACCCCTGCTGATCGCGGACCTGCTACCGGCGGGGCGTCGGTCCCTCTCGGTCCAACTGGACCGCGCGTTCCGGGAGATCGCCGGCGCTGAGACGATGGAGATGCCCTAGATCTATTGTCCCTCAAGCCTTCTCGCCCTTCACAGTCACCTCGTCCGCGAAGGCTACGGTCGCTCTCCCACCGCCGCTCGCCGGCGATCAGCGCTGCTTGGACAGACGCAGCTGGGGCGGGTCCACGTGAGTGGACCCGCCCCAGCGAGTTGATGCAGGTACCCCGTCAGGGGCGGTGATCTTCCGACCACCTGCGCAAGCGCAGAGTTACTTGACGGTCGCCTTGGCGCCGGCCTCTTCGAGCTTGGCCTTGGCCGCCTCGGCGACCTCCTTGGTGGCCTTCTCGAGGATCGCCTTCGGGGCAGCGTCGACCAGGTCCTTGGCTTCCTTCAGGCCGAGGCCCGAAACGAGCTCGCGGACGGCCTTGATGACCTGGACCTTCTTCTCGCCGGCGGACTCGAGGACGACGTCGAACTCGTCCTGCTCCTCGGCCACCTCAGCGGCGGCAGCCGGGCCGGCCGGGCCGGCAACGGCGACGGGGGCGGCGGCGGTGACGCCGAAGGTGTCTTCGAACTGCTTCACGAACTCGGAGAGCTCGATGAGGGTGAGCTCCTTGAAGGCCTCGAGCAACTCGTCGGTGGTGAGCTTCGCCATGGTGGGCGTCCTTTCAATTTCTGTGTCCCGCCGCGTCTGGTGACGCGTCGGGCTCTCGGTGATGGATGTACGGGTCGTACCGGTCGATCCGACCGGGTGGTGCTGGTCGAATCAGGCTTCGGAAGCCGTCTCCGTCACTTCTTCGGTGCTCGCAGCTTCCGCTGCGGGCGCTTCCTCGGTTGCAGGTGCTTCGGCTGCCTCGTCGACCGGTGCCTCCTCGACGACCGGAGCACCTTCCTCCGCGGTGCGCTTCTCCACCAGAGCCGCGGAGAGCCGCGCCACCTGGGAGGGAAGGGCGTTCAGCACGATCGCGGCCTTGGTCAGGGTGGCCAGCATCGCGCCGGCCATCTTGCCCAGGAGCACGTCGCGGGATTCCAGATCGGCCAGCTTGCTGACCTCCTTGGCGTCGAGCGCCTTGCCATCGAGCAGACCGCCCTTGATCACCAGCAGCGGGTTCGCCTTGGCGAAATCGCGCAGCACCTTCGCAGCGTCGACGGGCTCGCCGTTGATGAACGCCACGGCCGTCGGGCCGGTGAACAGATCGTCGAGTCCTTCGACACCTGCGTCAGCGGCTGCCCGCTTGACCAGGGTGTTCTTGGCGACGGTATAGGCGGTGTCGCTGCCCAGGGACTTGCGGAGCGTCGTGAGCTGCGACATCGTCAGGCCGCGGTATTCGGTGACGACCGCGGCGGACGAGCTGCGGAACTGGTCCGCGATCTCTGCGACAGTTGCCACCTTGGTGGACTTTGCCATTCTCGCCTCCTTCCTCGTTCGTGGTTCTCGGTTTGTTCGTGATCACCGGAAGCACGCACGGGCACATGGAGGCCGATCGAAAATGACGAACGCCCCGGCCGCAAGGGCACGGGGCGCAAAGGTGGGCGACAGAAAAAGAGTGCCCACTGATCTTGACCTCGTCCTCCTGCGTGGGCGCCCGCAACTTTCGCGGACCTTCACCCGCTCGCCCCAATGCAGGGCAGGCAGGAGCCGACGGTCTTCGGTGGAACAACCTAAAGATACCCGACCGGGCTGCCGCCCGCCAAATCGCTCGGGTCAGCCCGTATAGACGTCCGTGTCGGCCGGCGCCTTGATCACGACCGGCGTGTTGTAGGCGATGACCTTGAACAGCGTGTCGCTGGTGATGTCGCCGGCGGTCACCTTGGTCGTCGTCTGGACGACGCGACCGGAACCGTCGAGCCAGATCGTGCTGGGGATCGTCTCGAGGCCGCCGGCCAGGACCGCTTCCATGGACTTCTTGGTCGTGCCGGTCAGCAGGGTACTGAGCTTGGCGACGTCGACGGTGATCACGTACTTGTGGGCGTCGACCTGCCCGAGTTTGCTGGCTCCCTCGTCGCTGATCGACTTGGCTGCCTCGGCGAACAGTTGGTACTGATTGGCGCTGGCCGACTCCAGCACTCCCTGCATCGTGGTGGCCAGCGTTCGCAGCGTGGTGTTGCCCGACGACGCGCTGGCCAGTGCCCACTTCTTCCCACCGGCGTTCAGGGCACTGAGCATCTCGCTGCCGCCGAGGTAGACCTTGTCGTCCACGATCAGCACCTTGAGCGGGATGCTCTGTCCGTTGGTCTTGATGAACAACGCCATGTCGATCGCGGAAGCCTTTCCACCCGAAAGGGTTTCGCTGAAGGTACCCTCCTCGCTCAGCGGACCGGCGGTCACCGAGATCGAACCGCGCATGGTCTTGATTCCGGCGTTCGCGGCCTGCATCTTCGCACTGAAGGCAGCCGGATCGATCGACACGGCCGCGGGCTGCGAGTCGCTCGAACCACTGCTGGGAGCAGAAGTCCGGCTCGGCTCGGCGCTGTTCGAGGTCGGGCTGTCCATGGACGGCGCGCTGGTCTCACCGGAAGTGACGACCTTGGGGGCCTGCACCGTAGGAGATGCCGCCGGGGCCGGCGTCCCCGAGATGGTGGTGGCGCAGCCCGTCAGCGCCAATGCGGCGGCGAGCACCGGTGTGAGCAGGAGCCGCTGCCGACGCCTCCCGACCGCGGGACGTCCTCCGCATCCACCCGCCCGGTTCTTGGGCAGAGCGGAGGTGTGCTGGTGGAGCTGACCTCTTGCGATGTGGTCCATGTCTTGGTGGTCCATGTCTTGGTGGTCCATGTCTTGGTCGTCCATGTCTTCCAGGTCCTCCTGCGCGATAGCTGATTCCGATAGCTGAGTCATGGTGAGTAGGTCGGACCGGTGCACCGCGGCGAACGGCCGGCGGACGCACAACAGCCCCCGACCATGAGGTCGAGGGCTGTTGTCGGGCCATGCAGATGAAGCAGAACCCATCACGGGTGCGGGCGCCCCAGCGACCGCCGCGTGTCAGACCTCTTCGTTCTCGAGCAGGTTGCGCGTCTTCGACGGGTCGACCGGGATGCCCGGGCCCATCGTCGTCGAGAAGAAGATCTTCTTCAGGTACTTGCCCTTGGCCGCAGACGGCTTCGAACGCAGGACCTCGTCGAGCGCGGCAGCGTAGTTCTCCACCAACTTCTCGGTCGGGAACGACACCTTGCCGATGACGACGTGCAGGTTCGCGGCTTTGTCGACGCGGAAGTTGATCTTTCCGCCCTTGATCTCGGTGACGGCCTTAGCCACATCGGCCGTGACCGTGCCGGTCTTCGGGTTCGGCATCAGGCCACGCGGTCCGAGGACCCGGGCGATGCGGCCGACCTTGGCCATCTGGTCCGGGGTCGCGATAGCAGCATCGAAATCGGTCCAGCCACCCTGGATGCGGGCGATCAGGTCGTCGCTGCCGACGACGTCGGCACCGGCGGCCTCGGCCTCGGCGGCCTTGTCGCCGACGGCGAAGACGACGACACGGGCGGTCTTGCCCGTGCCGTGGGGGAGGTTGACGGTGCCACGGACCATCTGGTCAGCCTTGCGGGGGTCGACACCCAGCAGGAGGGCGACCTCCACAGTGCTGTCCATCTTGGTGGCAGACGTCTTCTGTGCCAGTGCGGCGGCCTCGAGCGGGCTGTACAGGTTCTCGCGGTCGACCAGCTCTGCTGCGGCCTTGTAGGCCTTGGAGCGCTTCATTTCCTTCTCCTGAATCTGTGTGCTTGTGGAGTTCGTGGTTGACGAGCCAGCGCGTGGCTCTCCCACTGGTGCTGCCTGGTGACAGGTCAGCCCTTGACAGTGATGCCCATCGAGCGCGCGGTGCCAGAGATGATCTTGGCAGCGGCGTCGATGTCGTTGGCGTTGAGATCAACCTGCTTGAGGGTCGCGATCTCACGCACCTGGGCAGCCGTGATGCTGGCGACCTTGGTGGTGTGCGGGGTACCCGATCCCTTTTCGACGCCGGCGGCCTTGAGCAAGAGCCGGGCAGCGGGCGGGGTCTTGAGCTTGAAGTCGAACGTGCGGTCTTCGTACACGGAGATCTCGACCGGGACGACGTCCCCACGCTGCGACTCGGTCGCGGCGTTGTAGGCCTTGCAGAACTCCATGATGTTGACGCCGTGCTGACCGAGCGCAGGACCGACCGGCGGAGCCGGGTTGGCCATGCCGGCCTTGATCTGCAGCTTGATGACCGCTGCGAGTTTCTTCTTCTTCGGAGGCATTTCTCTTCCTGATTTCTGCTGGGTGTGTGGTGCGGGGGTTCTCGCACCGGAGCCTGGCCTGGGGGCCGGGCAAAGGTGCGAAATCGATCAGATCTTGGCGACCTGGGAGAAGGACAGCTCGACCGGGGTCTCGCGGCCGAAGATGGAGACCAGGACCTTGAGCTTCTGGCCGTCGGCGTTGACCTCGTTGATGGTGGCCGGGAGGGTGGCGAAGGGGCCGTCCATGACGGTGACCGACTCGCCGACGGTGAAGTCGACCTCGGTACGGGCGCTGCTGCCGGTGCCCGTCGATCCTTCTGCGCCGGCGGCGGCCTTCTTCGGCGCGGCCGGCACCAGGATCTTCACGACGTCGTCGAGCGACAAAGGGGACGGGCGCTGCGCGGTGGCACCGACGAAGCCGGTGACGCCGGGAGTGTTCCGGACGGCGCTCCAGGACGCATCGGTCAGTTCCATGCGGACGAGGATGTAGCCCGGGTAGACCTTGCGCTGGACCTGCTTGCGCTGGCCGTTCTTGATCTCGGTGACCTCTTCGGTCGGCACCTCGATCTGGAAGATGAACTCCTGCATCTCGAGCGAGTTGATCCGCGTCTCGAGGTTGGTCTTCACCTTGTTCTCGTAGCCGGCGTAGGAGTGCACGACGTACCACTCGCCATCGGCCCGGCGCAGCGACGCCTTCAGCTCGGCAACCGGGTCGACGGGTTCGGCGTCGATGTCCGGGGCATCGACCACGACCTCGGACGGTTGACCGGCCTCGTCGCTCTCGAGAACGAGCTCGGCCTCGGCGGATGTCTCGAGGGTCGACAGATCGTCGATCGCCTCGACATCGCCGGTGGAATCGACAGGGCTCGACACGGTACTGGCCACTTCCTCATCTGGATTGACTAACTGCGAAGGGGAACGCTGACATCGGTGTGGATATTCGGACAGCCTGCTGAACTGGTCGTACTCGACGGTCCGGCTCGGCCGAGCGAACGATCAGCCGAAGACCGCCAGCACTCCCTTGGCGAACAACACGTCCAGGCCGGCGGTGAGCGCGACCATGAAGACGACGAAAACGATCACCACGATGGTGTCGGTGACCATCTGGTTGCGGGCCGGCCAGATGACCTTGCGCAGTTCCGCGACGACCTCCCGCAGGAAACGACGCAGACGGGTGAAGAAGTTAGCCCGGACCTCGCGACCGGAATCGCGCTGCTTCGTTGCGGCACCCTTGGCCGCAGTCGTACCGGCCCGCACGCCCGATCGACGTGCCGCCGCCCGAGCTGACCCGGCTGACGCCGCACCGACCAGAGCGGACTCGCGTACCGAACCCTCCGATTCGGCCGAGTCACCGTCGATCACACCATCCGACTTGGCCATGCTGACATCGTCTGCACCTTCGTCGGCGCCGACCGCATCGCTACTCGTCGCATCCTCGACAACACCGTCAACGGCGTCGCCAGCGGCATCAGGCACCTGACGGCCTTCGCCTGCCTCGGATTCGTCGCTCACTGATGGTCCTCGTCTCGTCTACTGGAACACCGGCACAAAGAGTCGCACCGTGTTCCTCGGGTGATCACTACGAATGCAGGGGCGACAGGACTTGAACCTGCAACCTGCGGTTTTGGAGACCGCTGCTCTACCAATTGAGCCACGCCCCTCTGCACTACTCCGATCCTGTACTGCTCCACTTCTGACTGCTCCACACTGCTACTGCTGCACTGCGCTGCTACTGCTTCACTGCAACTGCGCGGACCGGGTACGGCAGGTCCCCCACTCCGGTACTACCTGTCATTCGCGAAAAACATGACTCGGGCCCTGCGTGTCCTGCTGTGCGGCATTTCTGGGCTGGTCGGCGCAGACTTGACTGCCGGGTGGCGGTCACAGGCAAGCAGCAGCACACCCCAGAGGGCCCAGTGTAAGGCACAGCGGCAGTGCGGGGCGAACGGTGGCAACGGCCCGCGGGCTCCTCGCTACCGTTCCGCCTCGCCCCCGAGCACCGCTCGGCGCCGGGACGGCGACCCGCCGGGCTCGGAAGTCCGCGGTGCTTCGACAGATCCGCGACGTCTGGGCTGGGCCACCAGCACCCGACGCCGTCCGGAACCACCCGTCTCGATGGCCTCGACGGTGCGCTGCACCACCGTGGTGACCAGTTCGTCGACCGGCCAGCGATAGCTGGACAACGGCGGGGTCAGCAAAGCCGAGAGCGGATGGTCGTCGAAACCCATCACGGATAGGTCCGCCGGCAGCTCGAGGCCCAACTCCCGCGCGGCCGCATAAACGCCGTACGCGAGGGAGTCCGACAGGCACAGCACGCCAGTCGGCCGATCCGGTGCGTTCAGGATCTTGACCGCCACCGCGGTGGCACCCGTCAGATCGTGCGGTGCCGTCACCAACGCAGCGTCGAGTCCCAGCGCCGGACCGACACGATGCACCACAGCTTCAGCCGGCCGATCCGGGGTGCTCTCGGCCATCGAGGTCAGTACCGTGACGCGCCGATGCCCGGCGTTGGCCAACTCGCGCAACGCATCCGCCACCGCGGCTTCGTTGTCGAACACCACTTCGGCGGCTGTCGCGGCGCCGGGCAGACCGTCGCCGATCGACACCAGAACCACCCGCTCCGCGATGCCCGCCCAGTGCGCGGCGCGCGGGTCGATCGGCATGGTGATCAGCGCATCCACCCGCTGGTCGACGAGCCGGCGGGCCAGTGTGCGCTCCAACTCGGGGTCATTGGTGGCGTCGACGATCAGCGCCTGCCGCCCGGCGCCCAGCAGGCCACGCCCCAGAGCGGCGGCCACGCCCTGCTGCCAGACATCCTCGAGAGACCCGCACAGCAGGCCCACATTCCCGGTCCGCCCGGAAGCCAGCGCTCGGGCGATGGGATCAGCCTGGTAGCCGAGCCGCTCTGCCGCTTCCCGGACCCGCTCCTGGGTCTCGACCGGCACCTGCAGCCCACGCAATGCATAGGACACGGCCGCTGGGGACAGGCCGGTCTCGCCCGCGATGTCCTTGAGGGTCGGCCGGCGACGGCGCTCGGTCATCACCCAAACCTAGCCGCACGGACCGACGGCGGAATCCGGCGTTCGACCGACGTCCGGGGCGTGACGCCCTTGTGTCCCGCCTGTTTCGATTTCTGGGACCCGCGCGATCATGCCCTCATGACCTTGACAGACCCTGGGTGAAGCGATTCACTGAATCGCATCACTGATGCGCTTCACAGGAAGGGACGACCGTGCCGACCACCCGAACTCCAGCTATCGCCACCAACCAGGGCGACCGCCAGGCAGACATCGGCCGGACGGCCCAGCTCGTCGGCCTGACCTCGCCACAGCATCGGCCGGTCAACGGCGCACTACCCATCGGCGCGGTTCTGGCACATGCAGGCCCCGATGCGCGTCTCACGATGACGGATCTTCCCGCCCGGGACCTCGAGGTCGACGAACTACGCGCATTGGCCGCCGTCATCGCCGACGATCCGGGCCAATGGTCCCCACACGTCGCCTTCTCCGACGCCGGGCGGCACTACGTCTCGCTCTACCGCGACGCCCACGTGGACATCTGGGTGCTGTGCTGGGGTCCGCAGAACGACACCGGCTGGCACGATCACGACATCTCGTCGGGCGCCGTGGCGGTGGCCCGCGGCTGCTTGACCGAACACAATCTCGCCATCGGCGTCCCCACCATGTCCACCGACGTCCAGGCCGGGATGGTGTTCGCGTTCGGGCCGGACCACATCCACCGGCTGACCGGCCGTGATGCCGGTAGCGTCTCGATACACGCGTACTCCCCCCCGTTGTGGCGGATGGGTCAGTACACGGTCAGCCGCTCCGGAATGTTGCGGCGCAGATCGGTCTCGTATGCCGACGAACTGCGACCGCTGGACGAGCCGGCCGAGGACAGCGGCCGGTAGCCGTCATCCTTCGCTCGGCAGCAGTCTCGCCAGAGCCGGCAGAAGTTCCCGCGCGATGGCGAGATCATCGGACAGGTCGCGGTCGACGAGTGCGGACGGGAGCGCCGAACAGAGGTCGAGAGCCTCGCCGATCAGGCCGACGCTGCTCCCTCCCGACCGATGCGCAGAGCGGATGCGGTGAGCGCGGACTGCGCAAACCAGTTCACAGGCCAGCAGTTCGCGGTAGTGCGTGGCCACCGTCAGGCATTGCTGCGCGGCCAGGGAGGCGAAACTGGCGTCCTCCTCGACCCCCCGGGACAGCGCCACCGTCTGCAGCCCGGCCGGCGTCGCAGCCGCCCTGATCGAGCCGAGCGCCGAGGCTGCGACGTACTCGCAGATCATCACCCCCGACGCTCCCGGCGTGCCGTCCCCGAGGAACGGCGTCAGGCCGGTGAAACCGGGCTCGATGAGCATGGCGAGCCGGGACAGGACCAGTGGCCCGCTCTGCGCGACGGCGAGCGCCAAGGCATCCAACGCCATCTGCAGATACGCATAGTGGAACCCCGCGTGATGGGCAACCACCCCGCCGTCGGGATCGGCCTCGTCGACCAGCAGGAGCGGGTTCTCGGCGGGTGAGTTCACCAACCCGGCGACCACGGCGTCCGCGCTGATCAGCGCATCCAGCACCGGCCCGTGGACCTGCGGGATCGCGCGCAGACCGAATGGGTCCTGGATGCGGGCTGGGGCCACCACTTCGCCGGCCCCGTCTCGCCGGATACCGGACCGGTCGGCCCCGACGAGGCGGCGCAGATCGGCACTGACCGACGCGGCGCCCGGGAACGGCGTCACCCGGAGAACTGCTTCCGAGTACGCCTCGCCATTGCCGCTGACCGCGTCGAAGGTCAACGCCCCGATGGTGACCGCGGCCCGCACTGACTCGGTCAGCGACGAGAGCGCCAGAGCCGCGTCGCCGAGCACGCCCGCATTGCTCGAGATGAAGGCCAGGGCGTCCGCTGCGCCGAAGCCGACCGGGTCGCCGAGCGGCGCCGATGTCGGCTTCTCCCCCATCAGGGCCAGGGCGGTGGCCGCCAGCGCGGGCAGATCCCCGGTCCCGATGCTCCCCAGTTCGAGCACCGCAGGCAGGGCATCCGCGTCGATCATCCGCTCCAGCGCCCGCAGAATGGCCGGGTCGACGCCGCTGCCACCCGTCGCGAGCTGGTTCAACCGCACGACCAGCATGGCCCGCACCCGCTGGACCGGACGCAAGGGACCCGCGCAGGTCGCGTGACTGCGAAGCAACGACAACGCGTGTTGGTCGAGGTCACCGCTGATGGCCACGGTTCGGTTCGCCCCGACGCCGGTCGCCCGGCCGTAGAGCGGTCGCTTCCGCGCGGTTTCGTCGGCGTAGTTCTGCGACCGGGCCGCTCTGGCGAGCCCGCTGTCGGACAACCGCACGGCGGCGGCCCTGTTGGCGACGTCGGTGATCTCCGCGATCGTCAGATGCCGGCCGTCCAGCAACACCACCGGCGTCGCGGCCGGGTGGTCGTCGAAGAGCGCCAGTTCGTCGTCACGCCGCGCCGGGTCGGTATCACGAGGCGCCGAGTCGTCGTCACCTGGCAACTGCGCTACCCGCCTTCCTCCCGTGGTTCGCTGGTCGCAGTCGATGACCGCGAGGTAACACGCAAATCACAAATGACAGTAGGTCTTGACGGCTCCCACTGGGCGGGCCAGGGTTTCACCGACCGGCAATGTTCTTCCGTCAGTCGGCAAGCTCCGAAGGGTGTGAGCACCATATCCGGTGACCGACCCCCGTCCGGCGGCACGATCCCCGGCGGGACCCTGTCGTCCACGCGCGCCGTCGAGCGAGCCATGGACCTCCTCGCCGAAGTCTGTGACCAGGGTGAGATCAGCCTGGCCGACTGTGCGCGACGAGCCGGTCTCGCTCCGAGCACCGCACTCCGGCTGCTGCGGACGTTGGAGACATCCGGGCTGGTCAGCCGGGACGACCGTGGACTCTTCCAGGCCGGCCTGCGGTTGGTCCAGCTCGGCGCGGCCGCGCTCGGGAGGCAATCGCTGGTGGCCAGGGCGGATCCGGGCATGCGGAGAATCGTCGATGGGTGCCGCGAGTCCACCTACCTCTGCCTGCTGGGGCCGTCCGGCACCGCCGTCTACGCCGGGATGGTCGAGGGCCTGCATTCGGTCCGGCACACCAGCTGGGTGGGCCGCAGCATCCCGCTGCGTGGCTCGGCCGCCGGTGCAGCATTCCGAGGCGAGATCGGCCTCGGCGGTTACACGGTGATGCGGTCGGCCGTCGAGCCTGACGTCACCGCCGTCGCAGCACCCGTGTGCCGGGCCGGCGCCGGGGGAATTGCCATCGCAGCCCTCTCTGTCGTAGGCCCCACCTACCGTATCGATGACGAGCAGGCCGCAGCGATCGGCACCCTGGTCGCCGCCGAGGCAACGGCACTGAGCCAGCAGTTCGCAGTACGTCCAGCAGGGCAATCACGAACAGGTCACCGCCCGGTCGCTCAGATCGGACCGGGCGGTCCCACCCGAACAGGAGCGACTATGGCGGTGTCCGGATGATCAGGTTCGATTCGGTGACCAAGCAGTACCCGGACGGGACGATCGCGGTCGACAAGCTCGACCTGGTGGCGCCGTCCGGCCAGATCACGGTGTTCGTCGGGCCGTCGGGCTGCGGAAAGACCACCTCG
Source organism: Nakamurella sp. (assembly GCA_965277305.1). Lineage (GTDB taxonomy): Bacteria > Actinomycetota > Actinomycetes > Mycobacteriales > Nakamurellaceae > Nakamurella. The sequence continues at coordinate 330,853 of CBDICH010000005.1, forward strand.
CTCCGGATGATCAACCGGATGATCGAGCCGACCGGGGGGAAGATCTGGCTGGATGACCAGGACACCGCCAAAGTCGCGCCCGCCACTTTGCGGCGCGGGATCGGCTACGTCATCCAGCATGCCGGGCTGTTCCCGCACCGCACCATCCTGGACAACATCATCACGGTGCCGGCGCTTCTCGGTGACGACAAGCGCAAGGCCCGGGCGACCGGAATGGAGCTGATGGAGCGGGTCGGGCTGGAGGCCAGGTTCGCCAAGCGGTACCCGGCCCAGCTGTCCGGGGGGCAGCAGCAGCGGGTCGGTGTGGCCCGGGCGCTGGCCGCCGATCCCCCGGTGATGCTGATGGACGAGCCCTTCTCGGCGGTCGATCCGGTGGTGCGCGAACAACTGCAGCAGGAATTCCTGCGACTGCAGTCCGAGCTCGGCAAGACGATCGTCTTCGTCACGCACGACATCGACGAAGCCATCAAGCTCGGCGACCAGGTGGCGGTACTCAACGTGGGCGGCATCCTCGCGCAGCTGGCCACCCCCGCCGAACTGCTGTCCCGCCCGGCCGACGCCTTCGTCGCCGGTTTCGTGGGCCGTGACCGCGGGTACCGCGCACTGGGTTTCGCCAACGACACCGTCCCGGTTCGTTCGGAAGCCACCGTCACGTTGGGCGCGACCGTCACCGATGCGGTGCGGGTGGCCGAGGACGGTTGGGTGCTGGTGGTCGACACCTCGAACAGCCCGCAAGGCTGGTTGAACGTCAACCACGGGGAATTCCCCGGTGGAACCCAGGTCACGCCGGCCCTGCTCAACCTGGGCGGGACGCTGGCCACCGAAGGTGGCACGCTGCGCAACACGCTCGACGCGGCCCTGTCCTCACCGTCCGGGCGAGGTGTCGTCGTCGACGGCGACTCCCGTCTGCTCGGCACCGTGACGACGGCCGATGTCATCGCTCGCATCGAGGCCAGAGCCGCGACCTCGCGCAGCACGACCCCTGCGGTGACTGCCTGATGCTGGCCTATTTCAACGAGAACTCCAGTGAGATCTGGGGTCTGTTCTGGGCGCACACGAAGCTCTCGATCATTCCGGTGATCATCGGGCTGATCGTGTCGCTGCCGCTGGGCTGGGTCGCGGCCCGCCTCCGGTGGAGTTACCCACCGATCGTTTCCGTAGCCGGCCTGCTCTACACGATTCCGTCGCTCGTGCTGTTCGTGGTCATGCCAGGCATCCTGGGCACGCAGATCCTGGACGTCATCAACGTCATCGTGGCGCTGTCCGTGTACGCGGTGGCGCTGCTGGTCCGGGTGGTCGCCGACGGCCTGCGATCGGTCCCGTTCGAAACCAAACAGGCCGCGACAGCCATGGGCTACAAGCCTGCCGGCAGATTTTTCGCGGTCGAGCTCCCGCTGGCCGTCCCGGTCATCGCCGCCGGCGTGCGGGTCGCCGTGGTGTCGAACGTCAGCCTGGTCGCGGTGGCCACCCTGATCGGCACCCAGCAGCTGGGCAGCCTGATCAGCGACGGGCTCGCAGCGAGCCAGACCGGTGGCCCCTGGCAGGACCCGCTGTTCATCGGCATCATCCTGGCCGTGGTGCTGGCCCTGATCCTCGACACAGCGGTCCAGCTCATCACCCGGTTGCTCACACCATGGCGTCGGGCGGTGGCCAAGTCATGATCAGCGACTGGTGGGCCTACATGACGACCAGCGCCAACTGGACCGGGAAGTCGGGCCTGTGGGCCAACATCGTCGACCACATCGCGTACTCCTTCGTCGCCATCGCCATCGCCATCGTGATCGCGGTCCCGCTCGGCCTGTGGATCGGCCATACCGGCAAGGGGTCGACGCTGGTGGTCGGCACAGTCAATGCGAGTCGCGCGCTCCCGACCTTCGGACTGATGGTGCTGCTCTACATCTGGATCGCGCCGCACTTCACCGGCAAGACCAACCTGCCGTACATCCTGCCGGTCGAATTCGTCCTGCTCCTGCTGGCCATCCCGCCGTTGCTGTCCAACACCTACGCCGGAGTCCAGTCCGTCGACCCGGCCATGCGCGACGCGGCGTACGGGATGGGGATGACCGGCCGGCAGGTCCTGGTCAAGGTCGAGCTGCCGAACGCGTTCCCGCTGATGATGTCCGGGCTGCGGGCGTCGACCCTGCAAGTGATCGCCACCGCCACCATCGGCGCCTACATCGGCCTGGGCGGGCTCGGTGCGCCGATCTACGAAGGCACCCAGCAGGGCCCCTTCCAGGACAATCCGCAGAGTCAGATCGCCACCGGGGAGCTGTTGTCCGGTGCGTTCCTGGTCGCGGCGCTCGCGCTGCTGCTGGATCTCATTCTGGCAACGATTCAGCGCTACTCGACGTCGCGCGGAATAACCGGTCGCTACCGGAAGTCCCACCTTCCTGGACCCGCGAATGCCGTGATCGAAAATTCCGATCCCGACGGCGGGCCCGCACAACCGACACCGAGCGCAGCTATGCCGACCGAGGCACCAGCCAGATAGCGACCACCGCGATCTGGTTGTACCGAGGAAATTCCGACCCGGGCAACGCACCCTGCCGAGCCCTCACGAGGAGAAGGAAACATGAATCGCACTCGCGCCACCGCAGTGATCGCCGCTTTCGCGGTCGGAGCACTGGCCCTGACCGCTTGCGGCAGCTCCAGCTCCAGCACCACCAGTGCCGCCGCGACGAGCTCGTCGAGCGCAGCCGCCAGCGCACCTGCCGCGATGTCCGCAGGCTCTTCCAGCGCGGCCCCGGCCGCTTCCGGCGCATCCGGCGCGTCGTCGGCCGCCCCCGCCGGTGGCGGATCCGAGTCGATCACCATCGGGTCAGCCAACTTCTCCGAATCGGTGTTGCTCGCCGACATCTACGGCGCTGCCCTGAAGGCCAAGGGGGTCACCGTGACCGAGAAGCCGAAGATCGGCAGCCGCGAGGTCTACATTCCCGCCCTCAAGGACGGATCGATCGACCTCATTCCCGAGTATTCGGGAACTCTGCTGGCGTATTTCGACAAGAACTCGACCGCCGCCAGTTCCGACGACATCTACAAGGCCCTCCCGGCCGCCATCGGGTCGGAGTTGAAGGTGCTCGACCAGTCGCAGGCCCAGGACAAGGACTCGATCGCGGTCACCGAGGCGACGGCGAGCAAGTACAACCTGAAGACGATCGCCGATCTGAAGGCCCATGCCGCTGATCTGACTCTGGGCGGCGCGCCGGAATTCAAGACGCGCGCCGATGGCGTCCCGGGCCTCAAGTCCGACTACGACGTCGTCTTCGGCACCTTCAAGACCCTGGACGCAGGCGGCCCCCTCACCGTCGCGGGGCTGAAGAACGGCCAGGTGGACGCAGCCGACGTGTTCACCACGGATCCGTCGATCGCAGCCAACAAGTTCGTCGTCCTGGGTGATCCGAAGAACCTCTACACGGCGCAGAACGTCTTGCCGCTGATCTCCGCCAAGAAGGCGACTCCGACCGTCACCGCTGCTCTGGACGCGGTGTCCGCAAAGCTGACCACCGACACGCTGGTCGAGCTGAACGCGAAGGTCGCCTCGGGTACCGATCCCGAGAAGGTGGCCGACGACTGGCTCAAGGCGCAGGGCCTGAGCTGACCCGAAGCTGGCCTCCGGCGCGGAGGTCAGCGGGAGTGAATACGCAGAGAGCCGGTACCCCGTTGGGGCACCGGCTCTCTGCGTTCGGCCGACCGGACGGCTTCGATGCAGCGTGAAACGGGGCCCGGAACGCCCGTCAGGAGGCGGTGCCGAAGCGATGTGGAAGGATCAACCGTCGTGAGCGAGCGCACAACATCCCGGATCTCTGCCCGAATCTCCGCCATCGCCGAGTCGGCCACGTTGGCTGTCGACGCGAAAGCCAAGGCCCTCAAGGCCGCCGGTCGACCGGTGATCGGATTCGGCGCCGGTGAGCCCGATTTCCCGACGCCGGAGCCGATCGTGAAGGCGGCGGCCGATGCGTGCTGGAACCCCGCCAATCACAAGTACACGCCCGCCGCCGGGTTGCCCGAGCTGCGTCAGGCCATCGCCGACAAGACCGCCCGTGATTCCAACTTCCACGTCAAGGCCTCGCAGGTCCTCGTGACCAACGGCGGCAAGCAGGCGGTCTACCAGACGTTCGCCACGCTGCTCGACCCCGGCGACGAGGTGCTGCTACCAGCGCCTTACTGGACCACCTACCCCGAGGCCATCGCGCTCGCCGGCGGCGTGTCCGTGCCCGTGGTCGCCGACGAGACCACCGACTACCTGGTCTCGATCGACGCGCTGGAGGCAGCGCTCACCGATCGCACCAAGCTGCTGCTCTTCTGCTCACCCTCGAACCCGACGGGTTCCGTGTACCCGCCGGACCAGGTCGCGGCCATCGGCCGCTGGGCCGCCGAGAAGGGCCTCTGGGTGGTCACCGACGAGATCTACGAGCACCTGACCTACGCCGGGGCCGAGCACGTCTCGATGCCCGTGGTGGCTCCGGAGATCGCCGATCGCTGCGTGGTGCTCAACGGGGTCGCGAAGACCTACGCGATGACCGGTTGGCGGGTGGGCTGGATGATCGGCCCGCAGGATGTCATCACCGCGGCCACCAACCTGCAGTCGCACCTCTCGTCGAACGTCGCCAACGTGTCCCAGCGCGCGGCGCTGGAGGCGGTCAGCGGACCGCTCGACGCGGTGGAGATGATGCGGTCGGCGTTCGACCGTCGCCGCAAGCTGATGGTGCGACTGCTGTCGGAGATCCCCGGCGTCACCTGCCCGGAGCCGAAGGGGGCGTTCTACTGCTATCCCTCGGTAGCCGGATTGATCGGCAAGGACTTCGGCGGGGTCCGTCCGTCGTCATCCGCCGAGCTCGCCGCACTGGTCCTCGAGCACGCCGAGGTGGCCGTCGTCCCCGGCGAGGCGTTCGGCACACCCGGCTATTTCCGGCTCTCCTACGCGCTGGGCGACGAGGACCTCGAGACCGGGGTACGCCGGATGGGCGACTTCCTCCGCACTGCCAAGGACTGATGCCGGCTCGCACCTGGCGTCGGCCACCGTGCGGGGCGAACGGCCCGGGATGGCGGCCCGCCCAGGGTCGCGGGGCGGCCTCCCCAGGGCCGCAGGGCGACCTACGGAATACGGACGACGGCCCTGGCCTTGCCGAGCACGGTGACGCCCGCGGCCTTGACGGTCAGGTCGACGCGGGCGGTGCGGGCCGCTGGGTCCAGCTCGCCGATGACCGCTGAGACCTCGACGGTGGCACCCACGCCGTCATCAGGAACGACGACCGTTCTGGTGAAGCGCACCGAGTACTCGACGACCGACGCCGGATCGCCGGTCCAGTCGGTCACAGCGCGGCAGGCCGTAGCCATGGTGAGCATCCCGTGCGCGATCACGTCGGGCAGGCCGACTTCGGTCGCCACCCGGGCGTTCCAATGGATCGGATTGAAATCGCCGGCAGCGCCGGCGTAGCGCACGAGCCGCTCGCGGGTGATCGGATAGCTGGTGTCGGGGAGGCGGTCACCCACGGCGAGAGCGGCGAAGTCGACGGTCACGAGGCGGTTCCTCGAGCGACCAGCGACGAGGTCGCGGTGGTGACCGGGGTGCCGTCGCTGAGGGTGAGTTCGGCGCGCAACGTCAGGACGTCATTGGCGCCGAGGGCGCGGATGGCGTCCACGATGACGGTGCAGTGGAGCACGTCGCCGGCCAGGATCGCGCGGTGATGTACGAAGCGCTGGTCACCGTGCACCACGCGAGAGAAATCCAGCCCGAGGGCGGGGTCGAAGACGACAACATCCTGAGCGCGCGCCACCGCCGCGATGGCGAAGGTGGGCGGCGCGACCAGGGCGTCGTGTCCAGCGGCTGCAGCTGCCGCTGTCTGGTGGCTGATCGGGTTGTCGTCACCGATCGCCGCCGCGAACTCGCGAATCTTCTCGATGCCGACGACATACGGCTCCCCTGCGGGGAAGCTACGGCCGACGAACGACTGATCCAGAGCCACGGGAATAGCTAACGTGCCGCAGGGGCGGTTAGCGGGTTTCCTTGTGCGCGCGATGGACGCCACAGTTCGGGCAGAACTTCTTGATCTCGAGACGATCGGGATCGTTGCGACGGTTCTTGCGGGTGATGTAGTTGCGGTGCTTGCACTGCTCGCACGCGAGCGTGATCTTCGGACGAACGTCGGTGGCGGCCACGTTAGCTGCCTCTTTCTCTTCTTGCGGAGCGGTACGAGCAGACGACGGAAAGTCGCGCACTCTCGGGCATGCGGTCGCGCGAGGCGACCTGTTGAAAAAGCCACTCTGTCCTATGAACGCCACAGAAGCGACCGTGGTAGCGATGGCCGGACTCGAACCGGCGACCTAGCGATTATGAGTCGCTCGCTCTAACCAGCTGAGCTACACCGCCAAGGAGAACGACACCGTGACCCCACTTGTTCCGTAGTCGTGTCCTACGACCGCAGGACCAACGGTACGTTCTCGCCGATGTCAGCCGGCAAGGCGCCGATGGACATCTCCGAGCCCCTTTACGGAATCGAACCGTAGACCTTCTCCTTACCATGGAGACGCTCTACCGACTGAGCTAAAGGGGCCTGCACTGCAATGACACTGCCGGTAAGTAAAACCACAAGATACTCCTCCCAGGTGGAACAACTGCCCGCCTGAGAGCCTCGGCAACTGTACCTCACCCCCCGCCTGTGGCGAAAACGCCTGATCGGCACCTCGAAGAGCCCGGGGCGGGGTTGGAGGCCGACCGCGCGCTCGAATCAGCCCGAGAGTCGCAGCACCTGCGCCTGCGCGCCGACCGAAGGAGTCCTGGTCATGCGCGTGGTCAACCAGGCCTCGAACTTCTCGATCGGCATCGGTCGGGCCAGCAGGAAACCCTGCATCTCGTCACAGGTCAGCGCCCGCAGCGCGTCCCTGGCCGCCTCCTCCTCGACGCCCTCGGCCACCACCCGCAGTCCCAGCGAGTGGCCGAGCTCGATGATGGCGCGAACGATGGCATGGTCGGACAGGTCGGTGACCATCCCCTGCACGAACGACTTGTCGATCTTGATCTCGTCGATCGGCAGCCGACGCAGGTACGCCAGCGACGAGTAGCCCGTGCCGAAGTCGTCGACCGAGAGCCGGATACCCATGGCGTGCAGCTCTCGCAGGATCGGCAGGGATCGTTCGGGGTTGGCCATCACCGAGGATTCAGTGATCTCGAAGGTCAGCAACTCGGGCGGGACCCCGTGTTTGGCCAGTGCGGCCTGGATCGTCTCCGGGAAGTTCGGTCCGGACAGGTTCCGGACGGACAGGTTCACCGCGGCGCTGATCTTGATGTGTCGCGCCTGCCAGACCGCAAGCTGCGTCAGCACGATGTCCAGCACGTGCCGCAGCAACGTGTCGATGGAACCGGTCGCCTCGATGGCTTCGACGAACTCGGCCGGCGACACCGGGCCGAACTCCGGGTGGGTCCACCGCACCAGCGCTTCCACGCCGATCAGTTCCTTGTCCTTGAGATCGAGCTTGGGCTGGTAGTGCACCGTGATCAGACCCTCGTCGACGGCCCGGCGGAATTGCGTCACCAGCTGGAACCGTCGCCGGAAGACCTGCCCCATGCTCGCCCCGAAGGTGCGGATCGGCTCGTCCGAGGACTGGGCCGCCATCAACGCCATCTCGGCCCGCTGGAGCAGCGAGGTCACGTCGGGCTCCCCCGGAACGGTGACCTGGGCGATCCCGGCATGGGCGTGGGGTTCCACCTCGATGCCGTCGAGCGAATACGGGCGGCCGACGATCTCTAGCAACTCGGCAGCCGTGTCCTGCAGCGACAGCGCCGTGAAGTTCCTCAGCAGAACCGCGAATCGATCCGACTCGATGTGCGCGACCATCCGGTCATGGCCCACTGCGTTGACCAGCCGCAACCCGGCCGCGGTGAGCAACTGCTCCCCTCGGTCGTGCCCGATGGCGTTGTTCACCTCGGGCAGGATGTCCAGCTGGACGAGCATCACCGCGCCGATGGCGTCGGTGGCCAGCGAGGCCTCGATCTCGACGGCGAGACCGCGCCAGTTCAGCAGCCCGGTGATCTCGTCGTGATAGGCCTCGTGTCGCAGCGTCTCCAACAGTCGCAGATTGTCCAGCGCCGTGGCGACATGGCTGGACAGCGTCTCCAGCAGGGTCAGGTCGTCCTCCCGGAACCGGCCCCAGCGGCTGAGCCGATCCCGCACCTCGACGTAGCCGCGGTTCCGGTCACCGGAGCGCAGCGGGACGATCATCACGTCCCACGCGCCGCGACTCGCCAGGGCCCGCAGGATGTTCGGGTCCGAAGTCTGATCGGTCGAGGCCTGAACGTGTCCGGCCGAGGCGGCGAGCATCAGGAGCGGGTCGTCCGGCCGGGGGGCCGGCAGGTCGAGAGCGCCGTCTGGACCCACCGCGATGGTCTGGAATCCGCTGGCCGGCTCGTTCAGGTGGACCAGGGCGACCTTCGCGTTCAGCTGGTCGCGGATCTGCTCGATCAGGGCGCGCCAGTCGGCCGGGTCGGAATTGACCACGGTGACTCGCCGACCGAACGAATACATCCGGGTGAGGTCGGTGTGCTGCCGCAGGAACTTCGAGTAGGTCCGATAGAGCACGGCGATGACCACGGCCAGCCCGGCGCAGAGCAGATAGCCGCGAGGCTGTGCGGACGACGAGCAGAGCGAGAAGGCCACCAGCGCGAAGATCGCGCACGTGCCGGCCGCCACCAGGCATCTGGCGACCATCCGGCCGAGCGGCTCGGCCGTCCCTATCAGCCAGTAGGTCGCCCGGACCGACAGGGTCGAGCACAGCGCCGCCACCACTCCGCCGAGCGCGGCACCCAGGATGGGGTTGACATGGCCAGGATCCCAGCCCCAGGGGAAGGTGGCTGCGATCACGGCCGCTACACCGGATTCGGCAGCGACCAGGGACAGATTGAGGCGGATCGAACTGGCGGTGTCTCGGCGGGCCAGGTAGACGATCAGTGCCGCGACGAAGTGGGATGCACCCACCACCCAGCCGGGGAGAACCAGCAATCCGTAGACCGCGGGTAGTTCCGACAGGCTGACCAGGAAGGTCTCGCGCTTCCATTCCACCCGCAACGGAAGCATTTCGCTGCCGATGAACGCAGCGACCAGGACCGTGCCCCCGACCACCAGTGCGGTACCGGACACGTGCACGGTGTTGAACCGAATGGCGAAGTACCACAGCACGACCGCGACTACCGTGCTCGCGGCGGCAACAGCCGCGTACACCTGGTGGCTGGGGTACGTCCGGTGCGATCGGTTGGGCACTTCGGCGCCTTTCGCGGTCACGACGGGCGACGGGCTGGAGCCGCCGAATGGTGGGCCGAGCGCTGCGGCCGGGCGGGATGGCGCACGGCTCACCGCTCGACGTCAGCAGAGCGTAACTTCTCGAGCACGCGTTAGCCATTTTGGCGGGAAAAATTCATTGGAAATAGGCGTTTTGTGCATATTCGGTCTTCGCGGCGGTGACTTGGGCGGTGGCTTCGGTTTGCCCGGGAGGCGAACAAGGCCCCCATCCGGCAGCATCGCCCGGGGTCAACTGGTCAGGCCCCGCTCCCTCGGCGAGGAAGCGGGGCCTGACCGTGCGGTGGCAGGTGAGAGATTCGAACTCCCGTAGCTTGCGCGGCTGATTTACAGTCAGCTCCCTTTGGCCACTCGGGCAACCTGCCTAGCCAGGGGCCTTTCGGCCCGTACTGCCGCGTGAACATTACTAGGCGCATCGCCAAGATCCCAATTCGTGCACATCCGGTGGTGCGGACTTGCGCGGATCGGGCGTCGGCCCGGTGGGTAAGGCCGCCGGGTACCGTCGGGCACGAGTCACGGCCCGTTCCGGGTCGACGCGTACAGAGAGGCGCCGAACATGGCAGATCCGTCATTCGACATCGTGAGCAAGGTCGACCGCCAGGAGGCGGACAACGCGCTGAACCAGGCCGCCAAGGAACTGAGCCAGCGTTTCGACTTCCGGGGCACCGACTCCACCATCGTCTGGGCCGGCGAGGAGGGCGTCACGATCACCTCGTCCACCGAGGAGCGGTGCCTGGCCGCCATCGACGTCTTCAAGGAGAAGCTGATCAAGCGGGGTATCTCCATGCGGGCGCTGGACATGGATGAGCCCGCCCAGTCGGGCAAGATCTACAAGGCAGGCGGAAAGCTCGTCCAGGGCATAGCCTCCGATCAGGCCAAGCTGATCTCGAAGAAGATCAGGGACGAGGGCCCCAAGGGCGTCCAGGCGCAGATCCAGGGCGACCAACTCCGAGTCTCGGGCAAGAAGCGGGACGACCTCCAGGCCGTCATCGCGCTGCTCAAGGGCGCCGACCTCGAGGTTGCGCTGCAGTTCACCAACTACCGGTAGAGGGACAGTCCCTTGCAGCTGGACCCGATCGATCATCACATCATCTCGTGCCTGATCGAAGATGCGCGTTCCTCCTTCCGCGAAGTCGGCGAGTCGGTCGGGCTTTCCGCGCCGGCCGTCAAACGGCGGGTGGATCGGTTGCGCGCCGAGGGCGTGATCACCGGATTCACTGCCCGGGTCGATCCGGGTTCGGTGGGCTGGCACACCGAGGCGTTCGTCGCCGTCACCTACGGCGGGAACATCACGCCGACCCGGATCCGGGCCATCCTGCATCCCATCGCCGAGGTCGTGGCCGCCTACACGGTCTCCGGTGACGCGGACGTACTGGTTCACCTACGGGCGGCGGACATGGCGCACTTCGAGCAGGCGCTGGAACGTCTGCGCGCCGCGGACGGCGTTTCCCGCACCGAATCGCGCATCGTCCTGTCGACCCTGCTGGATCGGCCGAGCGTCGTGGACGACCACGCCTGATGCGCCGCGGGGTGTTCTTCGGGGTCGCCGCCTACCTGATGTGGGGGCTGTTCCCGCTCTACTGGCCGCTGCTGGAACCGGCCACCGCCGGCGAAATCCTCGCCCACCGGATGGTCTGGTCGCTGGTGGTGATGAGCCTGGTCGTCACGGTGCTCCGGCAGTGGTCCGAGATCCGCCGGATGGCGGGCCGCACCTGGTTGCTGGTGATGGCCGGCTCGATCCTGATCTCGATCAATTGGGGCGTCTACATCTTCGCCGTCAACAGTGGCCACGTGGTTGACGCCGCGCTCGGTTATTTCATCAACCCACTGGTCAGCGTGTTGCTCGGCGTCCTGATCTTCCGGGAGCACCTCACCGGCCTGCAATGGGCTGCCGTCGGGCTGGGTGCGTCGGCCGTGCTGCTGATCGCGGTCGCGGGCGGACACTTCCCATGGATCGCGGTGATTCTCGCGGCCAGCTTCGGGCTCTACGGGTTGGTCAAGAAGGTGGTTCCGCTCCAGCCGACGGCGTCGCTGACCGCTGAGGGCGTCGTCTTGCTGCTCCCTGCGCTCGGCTTCCTGACCTATCAGCAGCTGCACGGGACATCGACCCTGGCCGGCCATGGGAGCGGACACGATGTGCTGCTCATGGTCTCCGGGGTCGTGACAGTGGTACCGCTGCTCGCCTTCGGGGCGGCCGCGCGGGCACTTCCGCTGTCGATCCTGGGCCTCTTGCAATACCTGACGCCCACGGTCCAGTTCCTGATCGGCGTCCTCTGGCTGCACGAGCAGATGTCGGCCGCCCGTTGGATCGGCTTCGGGCTGATCTGGATGGCCCTGGCGTTGCTGTCGCTCGGCGGCCTGCTGCAGGCCAGGAGTGTGGCGAATCGGTCGTCGCGGACCGCGGTCCTCAGTTCTGGATAGTGCTCGGGAGGGTCTGGATAGTGCTCGGGAGGGCCACAGGGGCGCAGGTGGACCGACGAGAATGACCAACTGCTCGAACCGCGTCCTGCACCGCCAGCCGCCGCCTTCGGTAGGCACTGCTACTGAGCCACACCGAGCTACTGAGCCACACCGACCCCGAAACGAACCTGCCGTGCCGTAGCCGGCCGCAGCCGGTGGAGTTCTTCGAGCTCGCCCAAGCCTTCGACGGTGGCCGGCAACCAGGCCGGAACACGGGATACGCAGTCGGCCTGGCAGGTTGCCGCTCAGCGCGTGCGGGCCACCACGAAATGCGTGAGGGACACGAGGGCGTCGCGGGAAGCGGAGGGCTCGAGACTGCCCAGTTCGGCCAGCGCCGTCGCGGCGTAGCCGTCGAGCGTCGTCCGGGCCTGCGCCAGCCCTGCCGACGCCCGGAGCAGCGTCAGTGCCTCGGCCAGATCAGCATCGGATTCGATCGGGCCCGAGACGAGCTCGACGAGTCGGGGATCCGCCGTCGGGTCCGCCAGCGTGTAGAACACCGGCAGGGTCGGGACGCCTTCGCGCAGGTCGGTTCCCGGCGACTTGCCGGACTCGTCCGAGGCGACATCGATGATGTCGTCGGAGATCTGGAAGGCAACCCCGACCGCACGACCGAAGCGGCGCAGCGCCGAAGTCTGCTCCGGGGTGGCTCCGGAGAACATGCCGGCATAGCGCGCACAGGTGTCGATCAGCGCTGCGGTCTTCTCGTCCAGCACCGTCAGGTGGTGGGCGATCGGGTCGGCATCGGGACGAGGACCCACGGTCTCTCGGGTCTGACCGGTCACCAGTTCGGCAAATGTCTCGGCGATGATCCGCACCGCATCCGGTCCGAGATCCGCAACCAGACGCGAAGCGTGGGCGAAGAGGAAGTCTCCGGTGAGGATCGCGATCGAGTTGTCCCACCGGGCGTTTGCCGACAATGCACCTCGGCGCAGGTCCGCCTCGTCCATCACGTCGTCGTGATACAGCGTGGCCAGGTGGATCAGTTCGACCACCGCCGAGGCGATGATCACGTTCTCGGATTCGGGATTCGGCCCGATTCCCGCCGCGACCAACGTGAACAGAGGCCGGAACCTTTTGCCGCCGGCGTGCATGAGGTGCGAAGCAGCTTCGGTGACGAAGTCGAACTCGCTGGCCATCTCACGCTCGAGCACCTCCTCGACGCGCGCCAGACCGTCGGCAACACGGGCGGCCAGGGCCGGGTCGGCAAGCTCGATACCGGCGAGGATGGTCGGTGCGTTCACGCCTACGACCCTACGGCAGAACGGACGCCGTCCCTGCTCACGTGGTGTGCGGCACTCACGACAGGAGCGGCCACGGGACCTGCAACGCCTCCAGGAACGGCTGGGGGAAGATTCCGAGCACGATGGTCACCAACACGCTGACGCCGATGACGATGGACGTGAACGCCCCCGGCAGCACGACGAACGGCTCGCTCGTCACCACGCCACCTGCATCGACGCCCTTTGCGGGGGCCGAGAAGTACATCAGCACCACGATGCGCAGATAGAAGAACGCGGTGATGGCGGTCGCGATCATGGCCACCACGACCAGCGGCGCCATCCCGGCCTCGGTGGCCGCGGAGAACACGCTCAACTTCCCGATGAAGCCGCTGGTCAGCGGGATCCCGGCGAAGGACAGCAGGAAAAGGCTCATCGCGGCCGCGATCATCGGCGAACGTTTGGCCAGCCCTGCCCAGTCCGAGAGGTTCGAGGCCTCACCGTTGCCCTTGCGGACGATGGTGAAGATGGCGAACGAGCCGACCGTCGCGAACCCGTAGGTCAGCAGGTAGAACAACGTGGCAGACGCACCGTTCTGACTCAGGGACATGACGCCGAGCAACATGAAGCCGGCGTGCGCGACCGACGAATAGGCCAGCATGCGTTTCATGTCGGTCTGGGTGATGCCCAGGATCGCGCCGATCATCATCGAGGCGATCGCCACCACCCACATGACCGGGCGCCACGACCAGGCCATCGGGCCGATGGCGACCTGGAACACCCGGATCATCGCTGCAAAGGCGGCGACCTTCGTGCAGGCGGCCATGAACGCGGTGACCGGGGTCGGTGCCCCCTGGTAGACGTCGGGGGTCCACAGATGGAACGGGCCGACCGAGCCCTTGAAGAGCAGGCCGACGACCAGCAGACCGATGCCGACCATCAGCAGGACATCGCTGCTGCCACCCGCGCTGGCCTTGGCCGCGATATCGGCGAACTTGATCGAACCGGCGTAGCCATAGATCAGCGTGATGCCGTACAGCAGGATCGCCGAGGTGAAGGCGCCCAACAGGAAGTACTTGACCGCGGCTTCCTGCGAGATCAGCCGACGCCGCCGGGCCAGGCCGCACAGGAGGTACAGCGGCAGCGAAAGCACCTCGAGCGAGACGAACAGGGTCAGCAGATCCGAGGACGCCGGGAATACGAGCATGCCGCCGATGGCGAACAGGGTCAGCGGGAAGACCTCGGTCTGCATGGGTAGCGCCACCAGGGTCTGGGTGCGGTCCCGCGCCGAGCCGACCCGCACCGACGCCTGCGCGGCGAAGGCCCCGCCCGGCTCCGATACCCGGTCAGCCATGAGCAGCACCGACACCAGGGCGAGGGCGAGCAGCACCCCCCACATCACGTAGGTCCCGCCGTCCACCGCGATGGCCCCGGCGAACGTCACCGCGTAGCGGTGGTTCATGCCGCCCCAGATCGTCCAGGCGCCGGCCGCCACGACTGCGATCACCGCCAGGGTCACCTGCGCGACGTACCGCTGGGCGCGGGGCAGCGCAGCCTCGACCACCACAGCCACGCAGGCTGCGCCCAGCACGATCAGCACCGGCATCACGGCATTCAGGTCGATGGCCGGCGCATGGATCGGATCGCTGGGCGCAGCCGCCAGGGACGTTGCGTGCAGGTGCGCGCTCACTAGCACGTTCCTTCCGTGATGGTCAGGGTGCTGGAGTACGCGCCTGACGCGGGCAGATGCGCTGGGGCCGGATCGGTGTGGCAGGACTCGGTCACCGTGCGGGCTGCCGTCGGGTTGATGACGTCGAGCACCGGCTTCGGGTACAGGCCGAGGAAGATCACCATGACGACAAGTGGAGCGAGGACGGCGATCTCGCGCTTGCTCAGATCGCCGAACCGGATCTTGAGGGCCACGGCCGCCGGCGCCGGAGCGGTCAGCACGGGCGACCCGCTACCCAGGGGTCCGTCATCACCGGGAAGGAATGGATTTCCGGAGTTCCCATCGCGGGCCGTCGAGCTCCCGCCGGGTTCGATCGTGCCGTCGGGCTCCACCACGGCGTCGCCCCGAATCGGGCCCGTCATGGTGCGCTGGAAGATCCAGAGCATGTAGACGGCGGCCAGCACGATGCCCACGGTGGCCACACTGGCCCAGGCCGGATGTCGGCTGAACGTTCCGATGAGGACCATGAACTCGGAGATGAACGAGTTGGTACCTGGCATGGCGATGGTGGCCAGGGCGCCGATGAGGAAGAAGCCGCCGAGTACCGGGGCCACCTTCCAGACGCCGCCATAATCGCGGATATTCCTCGAGCCGCCCCGGGCGGTCAGCATGCCGACCACCAGGAACAGCAGTGCGGTCGCGAGACCGTGGTTGACCATGTACAGCACCGCCCCGCTGATCGCCGGGGTGGTGAACGCGAAGATGCCCAGCGCGATGAAGCCGAAGTGGGCGATCGAGGTATAGGTGACGAACCGCTTCAGATCACTTTGACCCGCCGCGACGATCGCACCGTAGATGATGCCGATGACCGCCAGGGTGATGATCAGCCAGGCGAGTTTCGCGGAGGCGGCCGGCAGCAGCGGCAGACAGATGCGCAGGAATCCGAAGGTGCCCACCTTGTCGAGCACACCGACCAGCAACGTTCCCGCTCCCACCGGCGCCTCGGAACCGGCGTCGGGCAGCCAGGTGTGCAGTGGCACCAAGGGCGCCTTGATCGCAAAGGCGATGGCGAACCCGGCCCAGATCCACAACTGGGTCGAGAGGGGGATCTCGTGCGCGATGTTGCGCAGCGTCGTCCAGTCGAGCGTCCCGCCGAGACCCGCCGCGACTCGGGACGGCACCCGGCCGGACGCCACGAACAACCCGATGATCGAGGCCAGCATCAGCAGGCCACCGATCAGCGAATACAGGAAGAACTTGGTCGCCGCGTAGGTGCCACGCACTCCGCCGAAGGCGCCGATGAGGAAGTACATCGGGATCAGCATGACCTCGAACATCACGTAGAACACGAAGACGTCGGTGGCCGCGAAGACGCCGGTCATCGCCGCCTGCATCACCAGGATCAGGGCGAAGTAGCCACCGATGGTACGGCCCTCGGGCAGCTTCTCCTCCCAGGATGCACCGAGCACGATCGGGACCAGGAACGCGATGAGCGCGATCATGACGAGCGAGATGCCATCCACACCAAGGGAGAAGCGGATCCCGAACATCGGAATCCAGTCCACCGAAAAGGTTTGGGTGAAGGACGGACCGGTGTTCGGGACCAACGCAGCCCCGTGGCCCAACCCGGTCTCGGTGTGCCGGTAGGCGACCCAGAGTGCAGCCGCGACGACCAGTTCGACCAGGGAGAACCCCATGGCTGTCAGCTTCACCACGCGGGCTGGTGACTTCCCCATGGCCGCAACCACTCCGGCGCCGACCAACGGCAGGAAGACCAGGATCAGAAGATACGGGAACCCGTTCATGCGAACCTCACCACCAGCAGGGCCGCGATCACCAGGAAGGTGCCGGACAACATGGACAGGGCGTACGACCGGACGAATCCGTTCTGCCAGCGCCGCCATCGTCCGGACAGTCCGCCGAGACCAGCAGCCAATCCGTTGACCGCACCGTCAACTCCGCGCGCATCGACGAAGACCAGCGCGCCACCGAGCCAGATACCCGGCCGGGCCACGAGAGCTTCGTTGATCGCGTTGCCGCCCGCATCGGCCCTGGCGAAACGAACCAGTGGACTGACCGGCTCGGGTCGGGTCACCGGCACCGGCTTCCGACCGACCAGCAGGTAGGCGACCACCACGCCGAGCGCGACGATCAGCAGCGTGGCCAGCGTGATGACGATCTTCGCCACCGGCGGGTGCGGCTCCTCGTACGGCCCGACCGACGGGCTGAGCCAGTCCACCAACCTGTTGCCGTAGACCAGATATGCGCCGGCTGCAACAGAACCGACGGCCAGGATGATCATCGGGATGGTCATCACCAGGGGCGATTCGTGCGGGTGGTAGTCACGGCCGTCTGCTGACTTGAGATTCTTCCAGCGGGCGTCGCCGAAGAACGTCATGATCATCAGCCTGGTCATGTAGAACGCGGTCAGACCGGCGCCCAGCAGTGCGGCCCCGCCCAGGATTGCACCCCGGGCGCCACCCGCGGAGAAAGCGGCCTCGATGATCGGGTCCTTGGAGAAGTACCCGGAGAAGTACGGAAATCCGATGATGGCCAGATATCCGGCCATCACGGTCCAGAAGGTGATCGGCATCTTCCTGGCCAGGCCACCGAAATGACGCATGTCGACGTCGTCGTTCATGCCGTGCATCACCGAGCCGGCCCCGAGGAACAGGCCGGCCTTGAAGAAGCCGTGGGTGAGCAGGTGCACGATGCCCAGCGCATACACGCCCGGGCCGAGGCCGACGGCCAGGAACATGTAACCGATCTGCGAAACCGTCGAATACGCCAGAACTTTCTTGATGTCGTCCTTCGCGCAACCGGCGATGCAACCGACCAGCAGCGTCACCGTGCCGATGATGGCGACCACCAGGCGACCGTCCGGGCTCAGATCGTAGATGGGCGAACTGCGGGCGATGAGGTACACACCTGCCGTTACCATCGTCGCGGCGTGGATGAGGGCGGAGACCGGAGTCGGGCCCTCCATCGCGTCGGGCAACCAAGCCTGCAGGGGAACCTGACCGGATTTCCCGCACGCACCGAGCAGCAGCAGCAGGGTGATCACCGTGATGGTGCCCGGGGAGACCTGGCCGATGCCGGCGAAAACGCCCTCGTACGAGGTGGTTCCCAGCTCCCTGTACATCAGGAAGATGGCGAGCAGGAGTCCGACGTCACCCACCCGGTTCATCAGGAAGGCCTTCTTGGCCGCGGTGGCAGCCGCCGGCCGATCGGACCAGAACCCGATCAGCAGGTAGGACATCAGGCCGACGCCCTCCCACCCGAAGTACAGCGAGACGAACGAGTTACCCAGCACCAGCAGCAACATCGCGGCGACGAACAGGTTCAGGTAGGCGAAGAACTTCCGACGATCGGGGTCGTGCGACATGTACCCGATGGAGTAGACGTGGATGAGCGATCCGACACCGGTGATCAGCAGGACGAAGGTCAGCGACAGCGGATCCAGCCGGAGCCCGAGGTCGACGTTCAACGAACCGGACGTGAACCAGGACCAGAGCTGCAGCGAATGCACCCGGTCCGCCGAGTCCGCCATCGTGGTCGACAGGAAGATCGCCAGGCCGAGCAGGAACGTGACGATCACCGTCGCACACCCGATGATGTGTCCGACCTTGTCCAGGCGCCGGCCGCCGACCAGCAGCACGACGCCGCCGAGAATCGGGATCAGCAGCAGCAATCCGGCCAGCGAGGACACACCGGTGGCCGGAGTGACCGCCGTGTCCGGACTGATCAGCGGAGCCGCGCTCGTCAAGAGCTCAGCGCCGAGCAGATGAGATGTCACAGGTGGATTCCTCGCCCCGTCAGAACTTCAGCAGGTTCGCGTCGTCGACGGAGGCGCTCCGGCGACTACGGAAGATGGACATGATGATCGCCAGCCCCACGACGACTTCGGCCGCGGCGACGACCATCACGAACAGGGCCATCACGACCCCGTCGAGGTTGCCCTGCATCCGCGCGAAGGTGACCAGCGACAGGTTCACGGCGTTGAGCATCAGCTCGACGCACATGAACACCACGATGGCGTTGCGGCGGATCAGGAAGCCGACGGCGCCGATCCCGAAGAGCATGGCGGACAGGACCAGATAGTGGTTCGGACTCACCGGTGCTCCCCGATCTCACTGGATTCCAGGTGGTCGAGGTGTTCGGGCGGAGGGGCCTCGCTCGAGGACGTGCCTTCGGACCGCTGTGGGTGGTCGGCGGTCTCGACGATAGCGAGCGAACGGCCCTCGGAATTTCGGGTGGCGACCCGCACCGCTTCGCCACGCTCCACGAGGTTGGACACCGAACCGGGGGCGATGGAACCATCCGGCAGCAGCGCCGGTGTGGCGTTCGACGACGAGGTGGCGAAGACACCCGGACCGGGCAGTGGCGACATCCGGTCTGAGCGCATCCGTTCCTGGACGCGCTGCCGCTGGGTCTTCTTCTCGCCCGGCGCCCGCTCGATGTGGGCGAGCACCATCGCCCCGACCGCCGCGGTGATCAGCAACGCGCTGGTGAGTTCGAAGGGGAACAGGTAGCTGGTGAAGATGGCATTGGCGATCGACCCGATGGGACCGCGGGCCACCATCGCCGGGCCGAGGCCGACTGAGACTGCGCCGCGGAGGGCATGCACCAGGGCAGCGATCAGCAGACCCACGAAACCGACGCCCAGGATGCCGGCCTTCAGCCGTTGGCCGCGGAGCACCTCGATGACCGAGTCGCCGGCGTCACGGCCGGTCAGCATCAGCACGAACAGGAACAGCATCATGATCGCGCCGGTGTAGACGATGATCTGCGCGAAGCCGAGGAATTCCGCACCCTGGGCCATGTAGAGGCAGCCCAGGCTCAACATGGTGAGCACCAGCCACAGCGCGGAGTGCACGGCGTTCTTCGCGAAGACCATGCCCAGCCCGCCGGCCAGGGCCAGCGGGGCCAGGATCCAAAACGCAATCTGTTCGCCGCCACCGGAATTGACGGTGGTGGCGGCGTCTCCCGCGGCCGCCGACAACAGACTCATCGTGAACCCCCGTCGTGGGCCGGTGTTTCGCCCGAGCGCCGGAAGGTCGGGTCCCGCAACAGCTCCGGGCCCTTCACGTAGTAGTCCTGCTCGTCGCCGAGCCGCATCGGGTGCGGCGGCTGCTCCATACCGGGTAGCAGCGGCGCCAGCAGTCGGTCCTTGGTGAAGATCAACCGCTGCCGATCGTCGTCGGCCATCTCGTACTCGTTGGTCATGGTCAGCGACCTCGTCGGGCAGGCTTCGATGCACAGCCCGCACCCGATGCAGCGCAGGTAGTTGATCTGGTAGTTCTTCCCGTACCGCTCGCCGGGCGAGTAGCGCTCCTCCTCGGTGTTGTCACCGCCTTCGACGAAGATCGCGTCGGCCGGGCAGGCCCAGGCACACAATTCGCAGCCGACGCACTTCTCCAAGCCGTCGGGGTGACGGTTCAGCTGGTGGCGTCCGTGATAGCGCGGCGCGGTCGGCAACGGGTTCCGCGGGTAGTCCTCGGTGACCACCGGACGGAACATGGTGGCGAAGGTGACGCCGAAACCCTTGACGGGATCAAGAAACGACACTGTTGGCTCCTTCGCTGGTGTCGGCGGTGCTACCGGCGGGCAGGGCCGGCCGGGAGCTCCGAATGGGCGGGATCGGGACCTGCAGATCCATCGGTGGCACCGGGTAGGCCCCCAGCCTCGGGTTGATGACGCTGCCCTGCACCTGGTCCCGCTCGAGGGCGAGCAGGTCGTCCTCGTCCTCGTCGTCGTCATCGTCGACAGCAGTCT
Source organism: Nakamurella sp. (assembly GCA_965277305.1). Lineage (GTDB taxonomy): Bacteria > Actinomycetota > Actinomycetes > Mycobacteriales > Nakamurellaceae > Nakamurella. The sequence continues at coordinate 351,264 of CBDICH010000005.1, forward strand.
TCTTCTGTGGCCAGAAGGCCGCCGCCAGCAGGACCACCGCGAGCGGTATGCCCATGTACAGCAGCACCTGCCGCGTCGACAGGCTGGTGGCGGAGTTCAGCACCCGGGCGGTGGAGACCAGGACGATCCAGACCAGCGATATCGGCACCAGGATCTTCCAACCGAGCGTCATGAACTGGTCGTACCTGATGCGCGGCAACGTACCGCGGAGCCAGACGAACACGAACATGAACAGCAGGATCTTGATGAAGAACCAGACCAGCGTGATCCAACCCTCGTTCGCACCCGGGATGCGCGAGACCGGCCACGGTGCCCGCCAGCCGCCGAGGAACAAGGTGGTCGCGATCGCCGAGACGTTGATCATGTTGATGTACTCGGCCAGGAAGAACAGTCCGAATCGCATCGAGGTGTACTCGGTGTTGAACCCGCCGACGAGTTCGCCCTCGGCCTCGGCCATGTCGAATGGCGCGCGGTTGGTCTCACCGACCATGGAGACGCAGTAGACGATGAACGACACCGGGAGCAGCCAGATGTACCAGCCGCCGGCCTGCTGGTTGACGATGGCCGAGGTGGACAGAGTGCCCGAGTAGAGGAACACGGCGACGAAGGAGAGCCCCATCGCGACTTCGTAGGAGATCAGCTGGGCGGCGGATCGCAGCCCGCCGAGTAGTGGGTAGGTCGACCCGGAGGCCCAGCCGCCGAGGACGATGCCGTACACACCGATCGACGAGAAGGCCAGGGCGGCCAACACTCCGACGGGCAGGTCGGTCATCTGCAGGGCGGTCTGGTGGCCGAACATCGACACCTGGCCACCGATCGGGATGATCGAGAAGATCAGGAACGCCGGGATCGCCGACATGATCGGAGCCGCGATGAAGACGAACTTGTCGGCCCTGGTCGGGATCATGCCCTCCTTGAACATGAGCTTGAGGGCGTCGGCCATCGACTGCAGCAGACCGAACGGTCCGTTCCAGTTCGGGCCGGGCCGATGCTGCATCCGGCCGACGACCTTGCGCTCGAACCAGATCGCGAACAGCGTCAGCAGCAGCAGCAGCACGAAGATGACGATGGCTTTGAAGAGCATGAGCCACCAGGGGTCGCCGGCCAGCAGCGCCTGTGTGGATCCGTCATTGCTGACTCCTGGACTGCTGTCGGCCAGGTAGGCGATACCCATCATCAGGCACCGTGCCCTTGCGTGGAGTTCATGGAGGGCCCTTCTGCAGAGGTGAGGAGCGCCGGACCGACCTGCACCCTGTCACGCAGACCGACACCGAGCAGCGCGCCCAACGGTGTTTCCCGCACCCGGGCCGGTAGCCAGACCACCCCGTCGACCATTTCGGTGATCGCCAGCGGAAGGGAGACGATCCCGCCGGACGGACCGGCGACGCTGACCTGGTCGCCGTTGCTCAGATCGAGGCGGGCCGCGTCGGCCGCGGACAACCGGCAGACCTCGGGCCTGGCCGTGCCGGCCAGGTGCGGCTCACCGTCCAGTCCCCGGCTTCCGTCCAGGTTCATCCGCCAGCTCGCCAGCACGAAGCCCGCTCCCCCGCGCGGATCAACGTGCCTCGCGCGGCCGAAGTCGGCCGCCGTCCCGCTGGTGGTACGGGAGTCGCCGAGTTCATCCGCGCGGCCCGCCCAGACGCCGAGCCGTCCCATGTCGGCGCGAGCCGCCACCGGGGTCTGGGTGTACAGGTCGACATCCATCTCGACGCCGAGCGTGTCCAGGATCCGGCCCTCGTCGAGAGTGCCGAACTCGGCGACGGCGGCACCGAACGCCCGGTTCCGACCCTCCCAGTTGACGAAGGCGCCGGCCTTCTCCGCAACGGCAGCGACCGGGAAGACGACGTCGGCGAGTTCGGTCACGGCGCTGGCACGCAGCTCCAGGCTGACCACGAACCCGGCGGCCGCGACGGCTGCCAGCGCGGCGGCCGGATCGGGCAGATCGGTGATCTCCACGCCGCCGATCAGCAGACCGGCCAGGCCGCCCTCGCCGACGGCATCGAGGATTCCGCTGGTATCACGGCCCGGCGTGATGGGAACGGATGCGCCCCAAGCACTTTCCACTTCGGCACGCGCGACTTCGTCCGTCACCGGTCGGCCGCCGGGCAGCAGGTTGCCGATGGCTCCGGCGTCCAGCGCGCCACGGTCACCGGCCCGGCGCGGCACCCAGGCCAGCTTGGCCCCGGTGGCATCGACGAAATCGGCGACTGCCTCGAGCAGCCCCGGAACCTCGGCGGCCCGCTCCCCCACCAGCACGACCGCACCGGCGGCGCGCACCGCGGCAGCCGCCCTGTTGTGTGCCGCCGCGTCAGTGACGCCGACCGCGGCGGAACCCTCGTCGGCCAGCGAGGCGAGTAGCGCAGCCTCGTCACCGGGCGCGGCCGACAGCAGCGTTCCGTCCATCTTCTCCAGCCCGCGGGACCGCAGCGGAGCGACCGAGAAAACCGGGACACCTCGGCGAGACGCCTTGCGCAGCCGCAGGAACAAGATGGGTGACTCTTCCTCCGGCTCGAGCGCGATCAACACGACGGCAGGAGCCTTCTCGAGCGAGGCAAACGTCACGCCACCGGTCTTCGGCGTCACGCCGGTCACCCTGGTCGCCAGGAAGTCGGCTTCCTCGGCGGAATGCACCCTGGCCCGGAAGTCGATATCGTTGGTGTGCAAAGCAAGTCGGGTGAACTTGGCGTAGGCATAGGCATCGGTGACGGTGAGCCGACCGCCGGCCAGTACGCCGACCCCGCCGGTGTCGCGGGCTGTGGCCAGGCCGACCGCCGCCGCGGCCATGGCATCGGTCCAGGACGCCGGAGCCAGTTGCCCGTCAGCCCCCCGGATCAGCGGCCGGGTGATCCGGTCACCGACACCCGTGTAGGTGAAGGCGAAACGACCCTTGTCGCAGTTCCACTCCTCGTTCACGTCCGGATCGCTGGCTGCGAGCCGCCGGGTGACGCCGACCGACCGATGGTCGGTGCGCTGCGCGCAGCCGTCGGCGCAGTGCTCGCAGATGGTGGGCGTCGAGACGAGGTCGAACGGGCGGGAACGGAACCGGTAGGCAGCCGAGGTCAGGGCGCCGACCGGACAGATCTGGATGGTGTTGCCCGAGAAGTACGACTGGAACGGCTCGGCCGAGTTGATGCCGATCTGTTGGGCGGAGCCACGTTCCAGCAGATCGATGAACTGATCGCCGGCGATCTGGTCGGAGAACCGCGTGCAGCGCTGACACAGCACACACCGTTCACGGTCCAGCAGGATTTCGGTGGAGATGGCGATCGGCTTGGTGAAGACCCGCTTCGCCTCGTGCATGCGCGATTCCGCGGCACCGTTGGCAAGCGTCTGGTTCTGCAATGGGCATTCGCCGCCCTTGTCGCAGATCGGGCAGTCCAGGGGATGGTTGAGGAGCAGGAATTCGAGGTTGGAGCGTTGGGCCTTCGCGGCCACCGGTGAGCTGATCTGGGTCCGGACAACCATCCCGTCGGCGACGGTCTGGGTGCAGGACGCCTGCGGCTTGGGCATCGGCCGGCCGCCCATCTCGACCTCGACCAGGCACTGCCGGCAGGCTCCGACCGGCTCCAGCAGCGGGTGATCGCAGAACCTGGGGATGGCGGTGCCGATGCGCTCGGCCGCCCGGATCACCAACTCACCCTTCGGCGCATCGATCACCACGCCGTCGATGGTGAGCCGGACATGCCCGGCCGGGACCGGCCTCTCGTCCGGCGCGGGCACAGCGACGGAGCGGGCGTCTGCGGCTGTGCTCATATCAGTGCGCCCCTACCAGGAGTCGGGACTCCACCACGGGGGCGGTCCGGCCGGTGACGAGGTCCTCGAATTCGCCGCGGAAGTACTTGAAGCTGGACAGGATCGGCGTCGCCGCGGCGTCACCGAGGGCGCAGAACGACCGTCCGGCGATGTTGCCGGCCGCGTCGGCCATCGTGTCCAGGTCCTCCATGGTCCCACTCCCGGAAACGATACGGCGCAGGATCTGCACCAGCCAGCCCGTGCCCTCACGACACGGAGTGCATTTGCCGCACGATTCGTGCTTGTAGAACTCCAACCACTTCCACACCGCCCACGGCACCGAAACCGTTTCGTTGAAACACATCAGCGCAGTGGTGCCGAGCATCGAGCCGGCGGCGGCCACGTCGTCGAAGGACAGCGGTACGTCCAGATGCTGCGGGGTGAAGATCGGCGTGGACGAGCCGCCAGGGGTGAAGAACTTCAGCGGAATGCCGTCCAGCATGCCGCCCGCCGAATCCAACAGCTGCCGCAGGGTGGTGCCCATCGGGGCCTCGTACTGGCCGGGACGGGTGACATGTCCGGACAACGAATAGATCTTCGGGCCCGGCGACTTGTCGGTGCCCATCGACCGGTACCAGTCGCTGCCACCCAGCACGATCGCCGGTACGGAGGCGATGGTCTCGACATTGTTGACCACCGTCGGGCAGGCATACAGACCGGCCACCGCGGGGAACGGGGGCTTGAGGCGCGGCTGACCACGACGACCCTCGAGCGAGTCCAGCAGTGCGGTTTCCTCACCGCAGATGTAGGCGCCGGCGCCGGCGTGGATGACGATCTCGAGGTTGAAGCCGGAGCCGAGGATGTTCTTCCCCAGGAATCCGGCCGCCTTGGCCTCGTTGACCGCGTTGGTCAGCCGGCGAAGCGAGTGGATGGCCTCGCCGCGGACATAGATCGCACAGAACTCGCTGCGAATCGCGAAGCAGGTGATGATGCAGCCCTCGATCAGGGCGTGCGGATCGGCCATCATGTAGGGGATGTCCTTGCAGGTACCGGGTTCTCCCTCGTCAGCGTTGACGACCAGGTAGTGCGGCTTCCCGTCACCCTGTGGCAGGAACGACCATTTGAGCCCCGTCGGGAAACCGGCACCACCGCGGCCGCGCAGCCCGGAATTCTTCATCAACTCGACGATCCGGCCGGGATCGACGGCCAGCGCCAATGGAAGCGCCTGATACCCGTCCAGACCGCGATAGGTCTTGATGGACCAGGACTGCGGCGATGCCCAACGCCTGGTGAGGACGGGCGTCATCCGCGCCGGACCCTCCGGTGGTCGCGTGGCCGAGTCAGCAGTTGTCATCGGGTCACTTCTTCTCGGGGAGCGGCGGGAAATCGATGTGGTCGGGCATGGCCGGGGCGGTCTGGCCGGTCTGCTCGGCCAACGTGGAGCCTCGCAACGTCATCACCGAGGCCGACGGTCCATCGACCTCGGCGGCGAGATCCGTCATGATGCCGGCGATCTCGAGCTCCACCGTGCGGAAGTCGGTCAGCGGCGCCCCGCGGGTCGGGTTCGGCTTCCGGCCGGATTGCAGCGCGGACACCAGATCCAGCGCGGCATCGGGGGTCTGGTTGTCGTAGTACTCGTAGTTGACCTGGAGAACCGGCCCGTGGTCGCAGGCGGCCAGGCACTCGGCGGTCTCCAGCGTGATCGATCCGACCGTGCCCGGTTCGCCGGCCGTCTGTTCGTGACCGACACCCAGATGGTGGGACAGGGTCGCGTAGATGGCGTCGCCACCCAGCACCGCGCAGAGCGCGTTCGTGCAGACGCTCACGAGGTGCTGCCCGCACGGATTGCGCTTGTACATCGTGTAGAACGTCGCCACCGCCGACACTTCGGCCGAGGTCAGACCGAGTTGCGCCGCGCAGAACTCGATCCCGGGCTGGCTGACGAAGCCCTCCACCGACTGCACCAGGTGCAGCAACGGCAACAGGGCCGACCGCGATTCCGGATAGCGGCCGATGATCTCCGCCGCCCGGTCCCGGGTCAGCTGGTCGAAGACGACATCGGTGGCCAGGAACTCTGGCACGCCAATCCTGGTGTTGCTCATCGGTCCACCCCGCCCATCACTGGATCGATCGACGCCACGGCCGCCACCACATCGGCGATCAGGCTGCCTTCGCTCATCGCCGGCATCGCCTGCAGATTCACGAATCCGGGGTCCCGCAGGTGTACGCGGAACGGCCGGGTCCCGCCGTCGGACACCACGTGGCAGCCCAGCTCCCCCCGCGGGTTCTCGATAGCGACGTAGGCCTGGCCGGCCGGCACCTGGAAACCCTCGGTGACGAGCTTGAAGTGGTGGATCAGCGACTCCATCGAGCTACCCATGATCTTCTTGATGTAGTCGAGCGAGTTGCCCATTCCGTCGGCACCGATGGACAACTGCGCGGGCCAGCCGATCTTCTTGTCCTGCACCATCACCGGACCGGGCTCGGCCAACTTCACGACTGCCTGCTTCATGATCTTGAGCGACTCGTGCATCTCGGCCACCCGCAGCACGTACCGCGCATAGCAGTCGGCATCGGTGGAGGTCGGCACCTCGAAGTCGTACTCCTCGTATCCGCTGTACGGCATGGTCTTTCGCAGATCCCATGGCAGGCCGGCCGACCGCAGGACCGGGCCGGTGATGCCGAGCTGCATGCAGGCCTCGAGCGGCAGGATCCCGACACCCTTGGTACGCAGCTTCCAGATCGGTTGTCCGGTCAGCAGTTTGTCGTACTCCGGCATCCGCGTTTCCATCACCTTGATGAACGCGTTGATCCGATCGATGGAATCAACCGGCAGTTCCTGGGCGACGCCACCGGGCCGGATGAACGCCATGTTCATCCGCAGACCGGTCAGGAACTCCATCAGGTGCAGTGCTTCCTCCCGCTCGCGGAAGCCCATGGTCATACCGGTCAGCGCGCCGAGTTCCATGCCACCGGTGGCGACGGCCACCAGGTGCGAGGAGATCCGGGTGAGCTCCATGAGCAGCACCCTGATCACCTGCGCGCGCCGCGGAACCTCTATCCCCAGCAGTTTCTCGATAGCCATGCAGTAGGCGGCCTCGTTGAACGCCGGCGAAAGATAGTCGGCCCTGGTCACGAAGGTGACGCCCTGGGTCCACGTCCGGTACTCGCACGACTTCTCGATGCCGGTGTGGAGGTAGCCGATCACCGAGCGGGCCTGGACGACGGTCTCGCCCTCGATCTCCAGGATCAGGCGCAACACACCGTGGGTGGACGGATGCTGCGGCCCCATGTTCACGATGATGCGTTCTTCGCTGTCGGCCGTGTCGTCGCGGCTGCCGAAGTTGCCCTCGGCGAGCATGTCGTCCCAGTCGCCGCCGGTGACCGTGAAGACCCGGCCCTCGGTGGTGCTGGTGCCACGCGCCTCCCGCGGCTCGGGGCCGCCGCGGACATCATCCGGCAGGAAATCCTCGGTGTAGAAGGGGGATCCAGGGCGCTCATTCATGAATACGACCTCCGCTGATCGGGTGCGGGGATTTCGGCGCCCTTGTATTCGACCGGGATGCCGCCCAGTGGGTAGTCCTTGCGCTGCGGGTGCCCCTCCCAGTCGTCGGGCATCATGATGCGGGTCAGCCCGGGATGGCCGTCGAAGATGATGCCGAACATGTCCCAGGCTTCACGCTCGTGCCAGTCGGCGGTCGGATAGGTGGCCACCGCGCTGGGCACATGCGGATCGTCGATGCCGACAGCCACCTCCAGCCGGATGCGGCGCCGGTAGGTCATCGAGGTCAGTTCGTAGACGACATGCAGCCGCCGGGGGACCTCGGGGCCGTAGTCGACACCGGAGATCGACGAGGCCAACTCGAACCGGAGCGAGGGATCGTCGCGGACCGCCCAGAAGATCGCCGAGAGATGTTCGCGGGCAAAGTAGAAAGTGATCTCGCCGAAGGCGACCGTGGTCTGCAGCAGTGCCGAGGCCGGGATGGACCGCTCGACCATCGCCGCCGCCAGCGCATCCGCCACCTCATCGAAGTAGCTACCGAACGGCCGCTCCGCCGGCGCCGGCGCATAAGGCGCACTGACCAGCAGGCCGAACCCGGACGTGTCACCCGAGCCCTCGACGCCGAACATGCCGGTGCGCTGGACACCGACCGGATCCAGCCCGGGGCCGGTCGGCTCGTGCAGGGCGGTCGAGGCGAGATCGGCTCCACCTGCGGTGTTCTGGTGCGAGGCGTCCGTCGTGCCGCCAGTGGGCGCCGTAGCAGGCGAGTCGACGGAGGAGACGGCCCCGGGCGCCAAGTTGCCCGGCTGCTTCTCCGCAGCCGCCGCCGTGGGCTGATCGGGTCCGGTCACGGCCGCATCACCTTCCAGGCATCACTCTCGACAGCTTCAGCGGACGCGGCGAGTTGCGCATCACTGGGCGACCGTTGGCCGTGCAACACGCCGTTGCGCCCGTATCGCACCGACGACGGAACGAGATCCGTTCGCTCACCGGCCATCTCGCCGGCCCGAACGGGGCCCATCGGCTCGTCCATGATCTTCGCGTGCAGTTTCAGAATGGCGTCGATCAACATCTCGGGGCGGGGTGGGCAACCGGGCAGGTACATGTCCACCGGGACGATGTGGTCGACGCCCTGCACCACCGCATAGTTGTTGAACATCCCGCCCGACGAAGCGCAGACGCCCATGGCGATGACCCATTTAGGCTCGGCCATCTGGTCGTAGATCTGCCGCAACACCGGCGCCATCTTCTGCGTCACCCGCCCCGCGACGATCATCAGATCGGCCTGCCGGGGGGAGGCCCGGAAGACCTCCATACCGAACCGTCCGAGGTCATACCGGGGCGCGCCGGTCGTCATCATCTCGATCGCGCAGCAGGCCAGTCCGAAGGTCGCCGGGAACAGCGAGGCCTTCCGAGTCCAGTTGACCAGTTTCTCGACACCGGTCAGCAGGATGCCGTTCGGGAGCTTTTCTTCAAGACCCATGAGGCTATTTCCCTTCGGATGCTCGGCATCGTTGCCAACTACAGACCCAACCGTCGTCGGCTGGAACACACTGCGGACCAGAGGCTGCTAATCCCAGTCCAAGCCGCCGCGGCGCCAGACGTAGACGTAGGCGGCGAACACTGTGACGATGAACAAACCCATGTCGACGAGCCCGAAAACCCCCAGAGGGACGGCACTTTGCGCCCACGGGTAGAGAAAGATGATCTCGATGTCGAAGACGATGAACAACATGGCGGTCAGGTAGAACTTGATCGGAAAGCGACCCGCGGTGCCCTGCGGCAGGGGCGTCGGTTCGATCCCGCATTCATAGGCGTCGAGCTTGGCCCGGTTGAAGCGCCGGGGACCCAGCAGGTCCGTGACGACGGTGGCATTGGTGACGGCGAACCCGCCGGCCACCACCAGCAGGATGATGATCGGTAGATACGCGCTCACGTCGACTCCTCCAGCTCGCGGGTGCGGCGTTGCGCCCTCTCGCCCGCACTACACACTGGGCACCGCCTTGGTCAGCGTGCGGACGACCTTGTCCGCCCAGTCGCCGTCGCGGCTGTCGTACAGCCCGGCCAGCAGTTTGAGCACCAGGTACATGAGCCGTTTGCGGGGCAGTCCCAGCCTGGTCGCGGTCTTCATGATCGACGGGTGACCGATCAGCGTCGAGAACATCCCGCCGAGGCGGTAGTAGGCGCCGAGGTGATCCTTCATCGCCGTCGCGTAACCGTGCAGGGCCGCCTCGCGGCTCGGCCCGTCGGCGCGGCCGAGCGCCTGCAGCACGTACTCCGAGGCCAGTGCGGCCGACTCCATCGCGTAGGCGATGCCTTCGCCGTTGAACGGATTCACCGAACCCCCGGCGTCGCCCAGCAACACCAGACCGTCGCTGTAGTGCGGGGTCCGGTTGAATCCCATCGGCAGACCGGCCCCGCCGATGCCACCGATCGCGTTCTCCTCGCGCAGTCCCCATTCCTCGGGAGTGCCGTCCAACCAGGTCTTCAGCAGTTTGCGGTAGTCGGTCTTGCCGAACGCCTTCGACGAGTTCAGCATGCCGAGCCCGACGTTCACCGTCCCGTCACCGAGACCGAAGATCCAGCCATAACCCGGCAGCAGCTTGGGTTCTGACGCGTTCGACCGGTCCCACAGCTCGAGGTGCGATTCCAGATAGTCGTCGTGCGTCTTCGCCGGCGAGTGGTAGTAGCGGCGGACGGCGACGCCCAACGGGCGGTCGTCCCGCTTGTTGATGCCCATACCCAGCGCGATCCGGGCGGACACGCCGTCGGCGGCGATCACCAGCGGAGCGTGGTACGAGACCGGACCGCCGTCGGTCTTGGACTGCACCCCGACTATCCGGCCGGTCTGCTCGTCCTGGATCGGGCCGGTCACGTTGGTGCCCACGTGCAGCCGGGCTCCCGCTTTCACGGCCATGTCCGCCAGCATCTGGTCGAAGTCGCGCCGCGGCCGGACCAGCCCGAAATCCGGATAGTCCTGCAGCACCGGCCAGTCGAGTTCGAGCGATGTTCCGCCGCCGACGACGCGCAGGCCCTTGTTGCGCAGCCAGTCGTCACCGGAGACGTCGACACCCAGGGCCAGCACCTGCTTGACCCCGCGGGGCGTCAGCCCGTCACCACAGACCTTGTCGCGCGGGAAAACCGATTTCTCCAACAGGAGTACGTCGACGCCGGACCGGGCGAGGTACGTGGCGGCCGTCGAGCCGGCCGGGCCGGCGCCGACGATGATGACGTCCGCACTGGTGTCGGGGTGCTTGGGTGCTGGCGAACCAGGGTCTTGAGCGGTCACAGCGAGTTCTCTTCCCTTCACGCAGATGTTGCCGTCGGCCTCGGGGTGGTGCGGCGGCAGGCCCCGGATCGACGTCGAGAACGAGATTGTGAATCTGTTCACGAAGTAGCGTGGTCCCAGTGTAAGACCGCTCACAACTCATGGTGGACGGTGGGGGCAGTGCGGCCACGGGTGGACAGATCGGCTCCGTCGGGTCGGGCCGCACCGTGTTGTTCCAGCCGGATCCACCGTGCTGTTTCAGGCGGATCTACGGACCGCGTGATGCAGGGCGACCACACCGAATGTCATGTTCTTCCAGGCCACCTCGCTCCAGCCGGAACGGGTGATCATGCGGGCCAGAGCGGGCTGGTCCGGCCAGGAGTTGATGGTCTCGCCGAGGTATGTGTACGCCTCGGGGTTGGACGAGAATCGCCCGGCCAGCTTGGGCAGCACGTTGGCGAGGTACCAGCGGTAGACCCAACCGATCGGGGCCGGTCGGGGCTGCGAGAACTCGCAGACCAGTAGCTCACCGCCCGGCTTGGTGACCCGGGCGAACTCGGCGAGCGCCTGACCGGGGTCCTGCACGTTCCGCAGGCCGAACGAGATGGTGACGGCGTCGAAGGTCCGGTCGGCGAAAGGGAGGTTCATCGCGTCCGCGGCCACCTTCGGCACCGAACGGGACGCTCCCGCGGTCAGCATGCCGAGCGAGAAGTCGGCAGCCACGCTCCACGCGCCGGTCTGCGCCAGCTCCTGGGTGGAGACCGCCGTACCGGCGGCCACGTCCAGCACCTTGCGCCCCGGCACCAGATCGAGAGCGCGCACGCTGTGCCTGCGCCATCGCCGATCCTGTGCGAAGGACAGCAGGGTGTTGGTCCGGTCGTACCGACTGGCCACCCCGTCGAACATCGCCGCGACCTGCTGCGGGTTCTTCTCCAGCCCTGCGCGTCCCATGGGTCAAGAGCCTACCGAGCTTCCCCGCGAGGTTGTTGCTCATCTGATCGGCACTCCGGGTTCACCCTGGGGTGACCGCAACGTCACACCCGTTCGGCATGCTGGTCGCATGAGCTCCCCCGCTGCCCATGCGACCACTGCCGCACTGCCGGTGGGGTTGATCTCCCGGGCGCTGGACCTGGCCGGACGCCTGGCCAACGACGCCGCTGAGGTGATCACCGCCACGGCCGGCCGGCTGGCGTCGCCGGGCGCCAAGACCCACCCGTTCGACTGGGTCACCGAAACCGATCGCACGCTGGAACGCCACACCCGGCGGGTGATCGCTGCCGAGTTCCCGGGCAGCGCGGTCCTGGGCGAGGAATACGGCAGCTCCAGTGCCGGCGACGACCCGCTGGCGCTCCCGGGCGAGCCCGGCGCTCCTGATCTGCTGTGGATCGTGGATCCCGTCGACGGCACGGCCAACTACGTCGCCGGCATCCCGTGGTGCTGTTACTCGCTGGCGCTGGTTGACGCCCAGGGACCCCTGGTCGGGGTGATCGCCGATCCCTACCTCGGGCAGATCTATGCCGCCGCGCGCGGCCTGGGCCTGCGCGCCAACGGTCGGCGGGTGCCGGCCAGGCCGACCACGACGCTGGCCGGTTCGCTGATCTTCGCCGAGCCCGGCAAGCCGGGCGAACGCCCCGACCTGGCGCCGCTGATCACCCGGACGCGAGCGGCGCATGCGGGTCTGCGGATGGTCGGGTCCTCGGCCCTGGCCATCACCCAGGTGGCACTGGGCCGGGCCACGGCCGCGGTGCTGCCGTCGGCCGGCTATCACGTCTGGGACGTCGCGGGAGCCCTCAGTCTGGCGTCGGAGGCCGGCATGTGCGTGACGGATCTGGACGGTCACCCCGGCGTGCTACCTCTGGACGGCCTGATCGTCGCAGCGCCCGAGGTGGTCGACCAGGTCGTCGCACTGGTCAACGGGAACGATCGAGCAGTCAGCCGAACCGGCTGAACCGGCGGCGGAGCCACCAGACGACGGCCAGCCCCAGCACCGCAGTGACCAGCAGGGTCACGCCGAGAGAGATGTTGCCGACCGCGGCGGTGCGGCCGGCCACCCGGACCACCGACCGGTCCAGTGTCGAGTATTCGACCTTGAACTGTTGGCCCACGGACAGCAGACCCGGATACAGCACGCCGTTGGCCGGCCGCACCGTGACCCCCGACCCGTCGACGAACTCGATACCGGTCCGCAACGGCGAGATCGACAACACCGTGGCCGTGGCGGTGCCGGCATGACGCTCGATCTGCCGATCGTCCAGACGCATGCCAACGGCGAGGGCGACCACCATCAGCATGATCGCCCCCATCACGAGCAGCACGATCCGGGACGCCAGCAACCAGCCGGCCCCGGGGAGGCGCGGCCGCCGGCCGATCCACCCTGACGGCGCCCGGAGATCGGCACTGCCGGCCGGACGGACCGGCCCTGGGACGTCGTCGGGCACCGGCCGATTCTATGGGCCGAGTGGTCCCGGTCTCAGCGCCCCGTTCGTCGTTCAGGTCGGTCTACCCTGGAGCATCGTGTCCGCCTCTCCATCCGCCCCGCCTCAGCTCCGGGTCGTCACGCGCCTGCTGCCGGCGCCTGTCGACCTGATCGCGGCGGCCCCGTCGCCGCATGGCGCACTGGCTTTTCTGCAGCAGGGCGACGGCCTGGTCGGCTGGGGGGAGCACGCCAGGATCACCGCGGTCGGCCCGGACGCGGCCGCCCGGATCAGCATCTGGTTCGAGGCCGTAGTGGCCGACCTGTGCGTCCAGGATGACGTGTCGCTCCCCGGGAGTGGCCCGATCGCCTTCGTCTCGCTGGGTTTCGACGAGACCGATGTCTCGGTGGCGGTGGTGCCGGCGGTGACCATCGGCGTCCGTGACGGTGTCTCGTTCATCACCGAGATCGGCGATCCGGGTCCGTCGGAGCCGGTACCGGTGCAGGCCCCGGGCCGGGTCAGCTACGCGGACTACGGCTTGTCGGTCGCCGGGTTCACCTCGGCCGTGGCGCAGGCCTCCGCCCGGATTGCCGCCGGTGAGCTCGAAAAGGTGGTGCTGGCCCACGATCTCGAGGCCACCACCGAGTACGAGGTGGACGAGCGATACCTGCTGCGTGAACTGTCAGCGGCCTATCCGAGCTGCTGGACCTATGCAGTCGACGGTCTCGTCGGCGCGAGCCCGGAAACCCTGATCAGACGAGTCGACGGCACCATCACCTCACGGGTTCTGGCCGGTACGGCCTGGGCCGAACATGCCGACGACCGGGTTGCCGCCGGCCTGATGGTGAGCCGAAAAGATCTGGCCGAGCACGCTTTTGCCGTCGAGTCGGTAGCCAGGACGCTGAGCGGCGTCATCTCCGACCTGAAAGTCCCGAGTGGGCCGCACCCGCTGCCGCTCGCCAATCTGACGCATCTGGCTACGGACATCACCGGCAGCCTTCCCGCCGACGGTCCGAGCGCACTCGACCTGGCGGCCCTGCTGCACCCCACCGCCGCCGTCGGCGGGACACCGACTCATGTTGCGCGCCAGCTCATCCGGGAGTTGGAACCGGCGCCTCGCGGCCGTTATGCCGCACCGGTCGGCTGGCTCTCCGCGTCCGGCGACGGCGAGTTCGCGATCGCCCTCCGCTGCGCGTCGGTCTCCGGCCACACGGTCCGGATGATCGCCGGATGCGGCATCGTGGCCGGATCCGACCCGGACACCGAGGCGCGCGAGGCGCAGATCAAGATGATCCCGATCCGCGACGCCCTCGAAGCTCAGCACTGAAACTCCGGGTGGCCGACGGTCAACCGCGGACCGCCCGCGACACCGCCGCGCGGATGCGGGCGTGGAGTTCGCGCAGATCGGTTCGTCCCGTCGGCACCTCGACGATGCGGATGCCGGCCGGATCGGCCAGCGCTCCCAGCAGCTCGTCGTCGCTGGACACGAGGAGGTGCTCCCAGCCGGCCGCCTCCGCCAATCCGGCGAGCTGCACGTCATGCGGCGTGCCGAAGACACGCTCGAAAGCGCTGGCGTGCATCGGGTCTCCCGGCTCCAGGGTATGGAAGATGCCCCCACCGCCGTTGTTGGATACCACGATGGTCAGATCAGGACACGGCTCGTGCGGGCCGATCACCAGTCCGGTCATGTCGTGCAGGAACGTCAGGTCGCCCATCAGCGCGACCGTCGGACTGTCCGGCCCGGCCCCGAGCGCTGCGCCGACGGCGGTCGAGATGGTGCCGTCGATGCCCGCCACGCCGCGGTTGGCGATCAGGCGGAGCCCATCCCGGGGTGCAGCGGCCAGACCGACGTCGCGGGGCGACTGGGACGATCCGAGCACCAGGGTTGCGCCGTCCGGCAGGGCCGCCACCAGTCCGGCAGCGAGCTTCGGCGAGCAGGCGATGTCCATCTCCTCGACGACGGCCCGAACCTGTTCCACCGCAATCCGTTGCGCGCTCTGCCAGACCCGGACGAAGTCGGTGTCGCCCGGGCCCGTCAGCGGCGCGAGCACCGGAGCGACCCGCCTGACCTTGCCCGTCGGGTCGGCGTAGCTGAACGGCGAGGCGAGCACGTCGACCGCAATCATCGAATCGGCCAGCAAAGCCGAGATCTGCCGGAACAGCGTCGGCCGGCCGAGTACGACGACCCGATCCGGCAGCGCGGGCTCCAGGAACCCGGGTACGGCCAGCAGGTGCAGGCCGGCCGAGACCACGGCCGACCCCGCCGCACCGCCGGCCTCCGAGATGACCACATGCCCGAGGGCGGCCAGCGGCCCGGCGGCGGGATGGGTGAGGTCTCCCACGTAGAGCACCCGCTCGCCGTCGGCCGGAGCGGGGATCATCGACGTCGCCGGAACAGCGGTGCCATCCGCGCCGGAAAGCACCTCGTCCGGAGCAGCGGTATCGATGGCCGTCCAGCTGGTCGCACGACCGTCGCCGTCTACCCGACCATCCAACGCCTCCGGCCAGGACAGATCACCGGCCGGCAGGAGCGGCTCGACGAACGGCACGTTGAGTTGGACCGGGCCGGGAAAACCCGTTCCGGCGCCCTGGGTGTGCGCCAGCGCCCGGCACACCATCGCGCGCCAGACGGCGTTCTGCCCCGGCCGCTCGGCCGCCACCCCGAATTCGTGCCAGAACCGTAGTGCGGAGCCGAAAACACCGCGCTGGTCGATGACCTGGTTCGCCCCGACGTCACGCAATGCCGGTGGCCGATCTGCGGACAGCACCAGCAGCGGAACGCCGCCGTGGTGAGCCTCGAGTACGGCGGGATGCAGATTCGCCACTGCGGTACCCGAGGTGGTCACCACCACCGCCGGTCGACCGGTAGTGCGGGCCAGCCCGAGGGCCAGGAACCCGGCCGTACGCTCGTCGATGCGGACGTGCAGACGGAGACGACCGACCGCGTCCGCGTCGAAGAGGGCCATCGACAGCGGCGAATTGCGGGACCCGGGGGCCAGTACTGCATCGGTGACGCCGCCGGCGATCAGCTCGTCGAGGAGCACCCTGGCCAACGCGGTCGACGGGTTCACCCGGCCATCATCTCAGGCATGTCAGTCTTCTCGGGCGCCTCGAGCCCGCTTGCCGCGCTGATCAACTTCGTCGGCGCTGACGAATTCGACGACTCCGGTCCCACCGTTCACATCTTGGCCACATCCAGCAGCGCAGCCACCCTGGCCAGCCGGGCCAGCCAGTAGTGGGTGGTGTCGCCGTCAGCGGCGCAGTCGGCGTACCGGTCGGGCTCCGGGGCGGTCTCGGGCACCGCCAGCCAGCCGTCGACGGGTCTGGCACTGTTCGAACTGACGTCCCGGACCAGCAGGCTCGCCGTGCCGAGTCCACAGGCGTGGTCGAGGACGGGTAGCGCGCCGGCCAGGGCCAGCCCGGCGGCGAGGCCGACCGCACTGTCGACAGCTGACGACACCACGATCGGAAGCCCGGTCACCTCGGCGATCCGGAGGGCCCGGCGCACGCCACCCAGCGGCGCCACCTTGATCACCGCGATGTCGGCCGCGCCGGCCAGGGCCACCCGCATCGGATCCTCCGCGCGCCGGATCGACTCGTCGGCCGCTATCGGTACCGCCACCCGCCGCCGAACGGTCACCATGTCCTCGATCGACGCGCACGGCTGCTCGACGTACTCCAAGCCGTCGGCCGCCTGATCCAGCACCGGGATCGCCTGCAGCGCCTGGGAAACCGTCCACCCGGCGTTGGCGTCGATCCGGATCCGGCCGCTTGGTCCGAGCGCCGCACGAACCGCCGACAGTCGCTCGGCGTCATCGTCCAGACCGTTGCGGCCTGCGGCACCGGATCGGACGCTGCCGTCGAGCCCGCCGACCTTGACCTTCGCCGTGCGGCACCCGGACGCCGCCACCAGCCGGCCTGCTCTCGCCGGCGTCACCACCGGGACCGTGGTGTTGATCTCGATCTGCTGCCGGACCACGGCCGGCCAGGGGCGCTCTGCGGTGTCGAGCGCCGCCTGCAGCCAGGGCACGCACGCCTCGTCGTCGTAGTCGCGGAACGGGGCGAACTCGGCCCACCCGGCCGGACCCTGCAGCAGGACCCCTTCGCGCACCGTGATCCCCCGGAATCGATCGTGCAGGGGAATGCTGAACACCAGGGTGGTGGCGAGGAGATCGGCGATGTTCACCAACCGATCGTGCCCTGCCCAACGTCGGGCGCGTCGGTCGGCCCAGTACCTCGCCGAGCCGCACATTGCGGATCAGCCCTGGCGCGGCGAACTCGCCGACGAGCACCGGGGACCTGATGATCCCGTTGGAGCTGAATGCCAGGCTTCGATGCTCGGGCTCGACGATCCGGGACCGATCGAGGTGCGACAGGACGGTCGACTCTTCGCCGGGTCCGGAGCAAAGACCGGGCAGCTGTCAGACTGCCAGCTATGAATGTTCCCGCTGGTCCGAGGTTGGCCGAGAGCACGAGAGTGGAGGCGTTCAGCGACGGGGTGTTCGCCATTGCGATCACCCTGCTCGTCCTGGATCTCAAGGTGCCTGAGGATGCGACTGGTTTCGGTCACACCCTGCTGGCTCAGTGGCCCTCTTACCTGGCCTACCTCGCGGCATTTCTGAATATCGCGTCCATCTGGATCAACCACCACGACCTGTTCAACCGGGTCGCTCGCGTCGATATCAGGCTGATCTGCATCAACCTCTTCCTGCTGTTCATCACCTCGTTGTTTCCGTGGCCGACGTCCGTCCTGGCTGCCGGATTCCGACTGGGCAATCACCACGACCAAGTGATCGCGGCCGTGCTGTTCGCCACCATCGGGTTTTTCGTCCCGCTCGGCTGGATCGCTCTATATCGTTACACCGCAAGTCATCTCGAGCTGCTGACCGCAGCCGAGGATGTGGGCTACGCGCGATCTCGCGCCCGTCAGTCGGTGATCCCGGTCTTCGCCTACCCGGCGGCGGCCGTCGTCGCGATCTGGCAGCCCGTGCTCGCTGTCGTCATCTTCGTGCTGATCCCACTGATCTTCATCGCCACCCTCCTCCTGCCCGCGGGGGTCGGCCGAGCCCGGCGGGCAGACTGAGTCCCGTCAGGCAGACTGAGTCCCGTACTTCGCGCGGTGGGCGAAAACGTCGTCCATGTTGACCTCGGCCCAGGTCTTGAGCGCGCGCATCATCTGCTGCAGCGAAAGACCCAGCTGAGTCAACTCGTAAGAGACAGTGACGGGCACCGTCGGCGTCGCCGTGCGGGTGATGAGTCCGTCACGCTCCAGCGAGCGAAGCGTCTGCGTCAGCATCTTCTGACTGACACCGGCCAGCAGGCGGGACAACTCGGAGTAGCGCATCGCCCGCGGAGCACCGACGCAGGGGGAGCCCAGCTGATCCAGCTGGTCGCTGCCCAGTGCAGTGAGGATCAGCGCTACCCACTTCCCAGAAATCCGCTCGAGCAGGTCACGACTGGGACATCCCGCGAGAAATGCGTCGTATTCGGACTTGGTCTGCGCCCGTTTCTCGGCCGCGGTCGACGTTGCCATCGTTCTCCCACATCCAGTGCGTTACGCACTTCGAGGTGCCTACTTCCCAACAGGAAGTTACCTCTCCATAGTGGCCGAAGGGACCGGTGGACACCAGACCCATGATCCGATCGGGCAGTCTCCGCTCGATTCGAAAGGCGAGAGATACCAATATGCTTTCCACTTCCACACCCGGTGGCACCTGGACGCTGGGCGACCTGACCGTGACCCGATTCGGCTATGGCGCGATGCAGCTGGCCGGCCCCGGGGTCATGGGACCGCCGGCCGACCCCGACAACGCCATCCGCGTTCTTCGTGAAGTCGTCGACCTGGGCATCACCCACCTCGATACCAGCAACGCCTATGGGCCACGGATCACCAACCAACTGATCCGGGAAGCCCTGCACCCCTACCCCGAGTCGCTGCACATCGTGACGAAGGTCGGCGCGACCCGCGACGAGAGCGGCGGCTGGCCGACCGCTCGAGACCCCGAAAGTCTGCGCCGTTCCGTCCACGAGAATCTGGACAGCCTCGGACTCGAGCGGCTCGATCTGGTCAACCTCCGACTCGGCGACGCCCAGGGACCGCGGCCCGGCTCGCTCGCCGAACCTTTCCGAGCGCTGGCCGAACTCCAGCAAGATGGCCTGATCCGGCATCTCGGAGTGAGCAATGCAACGGCGGAGCAGGTCGCCGAAGCGCAGACCATCGCGCCGATCGCATGCGTGCAGAACATGTACAACCTCGCGTACCGCCAGGACGACGAGTTGATCGACGCGCTCGCCGAAACGGGCGTCGCGTATGTGCCGTTCTTCCCACTCGGCGGGTTCAGTCCTCTGCAGTCCGCGGCCCTCTCCGGCGTGGCCCACCGGCGGGAGTCGACGCCGATGGCGGTCGCCCTGGCCTGGTTGCTGCAACGGTCGGCGAACATCCTGCTCATCCCGGGTACCTCGTCGCCTGCGCATCTCCGCGAGAACGTGGCCGGCGCGGGGCTCCCGCTCGACGACATCGACCTCGCCGAGCTGAACCAGATCGGCCGCTGACGGGGGCCACCGGCAGCGACAACGGGGCGACGAGCGCAGCGCAGCCCCCGGCGGTATTTTCGGGCGGTGGAGCAGCGCATCAGTCTGATCACCCTGGGCGTCACCGACGTGGCCCGAGCGCGGGCGTTCTACGCGAAATTGGGTTGGACGAGCCAGGAGGTCGACGAGACCGTCTTCATCCAGGCCGGCGGTCTGGGCATCGTCCTGTGGAGCCGGGCGAAGCTCGCGGCCGATTGCGGTCTCCCCGACGACGGACCAGCCGGTTTCGGTGGAATAGCTCTCGCTCACAACGTGCGGTCGGTCGCGGAAGTGGACGAGACCGTCGCGGCCGCGCAAGCCGCGGGCGCCACGATCACCCGGCCACCGACGGAGACGTTCTATGGCGGCTACGCCGCGTACTTCACCGATCTCGACGGCCATCCCTGGGAGATCGCCCACAATCCGGGCTTTGCGCTCGCCGCCGATGGCTCGATCGTGATTCCGGATTTCGGCACGAAACAGGACGACTGAGAACCGAAGAGGGCTCTCCTTTCCCCGTTACCCCCCGGTTCACTCGTCGTTCACCTACAACCCCTATCGTTCACCTGGTTGCCCTCAGTAGGGTTCAACGACCACCGTTCGCCCCTCAGCTGTTCGCAGGGCGAAGTCTGCCGACACGGGAACGAGATCTGATGGATACGACGATGTTCCTGGTCGTGGTGGTGATCATCACCGCACTCGCTTTCGACTTCACCAATGGATTCCACGACAGCGCCAATGCCATGGCGACGTCGGTGGCCACCGGCGCGCTGAAGCCGAAAGTGGCGGTGCTGATCGCCGCCGTGTTGAACCTGGTCGGCGCCCTGCTCTCGACCGAAGTGTCCAAGACGATTTCCGGCGGCATCGTGGTCGACGCGAAAGTCACGCCGTTGATGATCTTCGCGGGACTGGTCGGCGCCATCCTGTGGAACCTGACCACGTGGCTCTTCGGCCTCCCGTCCAGTTCCTCGCATGCTCTGTTCGGCGGCCTCATCGGTGCGGTGCTGGTGGGCGCGGGTACATCGGCGGTGAACATCTCGGTGGTGCTGTCCAAGGTGATCCTGCCGGCGCTGATGGCGCCGGTGGTCGCCGGTGCCGCTGCGGCGGGCGCGACCTTCCTCGCCTACAAACTGGTCCGCAAGCCCGAGGACGGGCCCGGCGCCAGGGGTTTTCGGCACGGTCAGACTGTCTCCTCCTCGCTCGTCGCGCTGGCACACGGCACCTCGGACGGCCAGAAGACGATGGGGGTGATCACCCTGGTGCTGATCACCGCCGGCTACCAGGCGACCGGCTCCGGCCCAGAACTCTGGGTCATCCTCTCGGCCGGTCTGGCCATGGGACTGGGCACCTATTCGGGTGGCTGGAGAATCATGCGGACCATGGGCAAAGGCATCGTCGACGTCAGGGCCCCCCAGGGCTTCGCTGCCGAGACGGCCTCGGGCGTCGCCATACTGGCCTCGTCCCACCTCGGATTCGCGCTGTCCACCACCCAGGTGTGTTCGGGATCGATCGTCGGGTCCGGACTCGGCAAGAAGCTCGCCGTCGTCAAGTGGGGCACCGCTCGAAAGATGGTCTACGCCTGGGCGCTGACCCTGCCGGCCGCTGCGCTGGTCGGCGGCCTCGCCGCCTACGTCGCGGAACGCGGGACGCTGGGCACCATCTTCGTCGGCCTGGCCTTGATCGCATGCGCCTCGGCGATCTGGGTGATCTCCCGTCGGGCCCCGGTCACCAGCGACAACGTGCTCGACTCCGACGAGGTCTCGCTGACCGCAGAGCCGGAGCCGGCTCAGGTCGTCGACAAGGGGGTATCGGCCGTATGAGAATCGACTGGGCCTCACTCGGCACTGTCGCGGTCGTGACCGTCGCCGTCACCCTGGTCGTCGTCGGGACTGTTTCGGTCGGCATCTCTTCGCTCGTCACGGCGGAGAACCGCGCCGCCGCGGGCGCGTCGGCGGTGTCCGCCAAGATCGCCGGCTACCTGTGCATCGGCGTGGCCGGACTGATCCTGCTCTACGGCCTCTACCTGATCATCCCGCAGTTCCACTGAGCGGCGGCGAACCGACCGGCTGCGGATCGACGGGTAGCGCAATGGTCATGCAGACGCCGCCTTCCGGCGCCGGCCCGGCCACGATCGTGCCGCCCAGCCGGTTGACGAGGCTGTGCGCCAGCGCCAGACCGAGACCGGCACCGACCGCGCGGCGCCCGCGATACCGTTCGTGCAGGACGCCCTGCTCGAACGCCACGGGGTAGTCCTCGGCCGCCAGACCCGGGCCGCCGTCACGCACCTCCAGGATCACGGTGTGCTGGTCGGTCCGCAGGGCGAGCACCAGCGGCGCCCCGGCCGGCAGCAGCCGCAGCGCGTTCTCCGCCAGCCCGTCGAGCACCTGGCGCAACCGCCGGGCGTCCGTCGACAGCACGACGGGTCCGGTCGGGAGCTGGACCACCAGCGGGACCTCCCGCTGATCGCAGCGCACCTGCCACACCGTGGCCATGTCCCGGACCAGCGCGGTCAGCTCGCACGGGCCGGTCTCCAGCCGGAAGGAGTCCGCACCGAGCCGGGCCAGGTCGAGCAGATCGAAGACCAGCCGCTCCAGTCTGGCCGATTCTGCGGTGATGGTGCGACCGACCCCAGGGACCTCGTCGGACGGGACGATGCCGTCGCTCAGTGCCTGTGCCTGCCCGCTGATCGCGGCCAACGGGGTGCGCAGTTCGTGGGAGACCGAGGTGAGGAACTCCCGCTGCCGCAACTCGCTGTGCTGCAACGCGTCAGCCAGCTCGTTCACGGCGATCGCCACATCGGCGACCTCGCTGGGGCCGGCCACCGGTGCTCTGGTCTGGCGCGACCCGGCACCCATCGCCCGCGCCGTTTCCGCCGTCCGCCGGAGCGGCCGGGTCACCAGTCGGGCGATCACCAGCCCGCCGATCACCGCCGCCACCAGCCCGATCGCCAGCGCCAGCAGGACCCGGCGCTGTAGCGACTGCTGCGTCCCGGCCCCGATGTCGGCCGACGCAACCAGGGCGAAGCCCCGAGCCGCGGCGCCCCGAGCCTCCAACAGCTCGCTGCGTCCGTTCACCCTCAGCGTTCTCGAGATCGATTGCCCGTCGGACAGGTCCGCCACTCCGGCCGCGGTGGCCAGCTTCACCGCGGCGGCGTTCGCCCCGGACAGGTGCCCGTTCTTCCCGACGATCACCACCGAGATCCCTTGCTTGTCCAACACCTCCGCAAGCTTGGCCAAGCCGATGCGATAGCCGGGATCCTCGCCGGTCATCTGGTCCTGGATCACATCCGCCTGGTTCGACAGGTAGTTCCTGGTCACGTCCACCGCGGTGTTGCGGATCATCGCGGCGCCCACCACCCCGGCGATCAGTGCGACGGCGATGGCGACACTGACGACCAGCACGGTGATGCGCAGCGCCAGCGAGGTGCGCCGCACCGGATCAGGTGGCTTCGACGGCATACCCGACACCCCGCACGGTCCGGATCGGGCTGGCATCACCGAGCTTGGACCGGAGCGCGGCGATGTGGACGTCGACCGTGCGCAACCCGGACGCCACCGCGTACCCCCACACCGAGCTGAGCAGACTCTGCCGGTCGAAGACCCGCTCCGGATGCTTCATCAGATGAATCAGCAGATCGAATTCGGTTGCGGTGAGCGCGATCTCCCGAGCATCGACCCACACCCGCCGCTGGGACGTGTCGGCGCGCAACCGACCGGCGACCAACACCGGCGAACCGCCCACCGCCGCTGCGCCGGACCGCCGCAGCACGGTCCGCACCCTGGCCACCAGCTCGCGGGGGTTGAACGGCTTCACCAGGTAGTCGTCGCCGCCCAGTTCCAGTCCCAGTATGCGATCGACGTCCTCGTCCCTGGCCGTCACGAACAGGATCGGGGTCCAGTCACCTTCGGCCCGTAGCTGCTGGCAGACGGTGAGCCCGTCGATGTCCGGCAGACCGATGTCCATCACCACGGCCACCGGACGATCCCGCCGGATGATGGCCTTCGCGTCCTGGCCGCGGCCGGTGGTCTGGACGGAGAACCCGGCGGCCACCAGGTAACGGCGGATCACGTCGGCGATGGTGCTCTCGTCCTCGACCACGAGGACCAGACCACGGGCCAAGCCGGTGCCCTGTGTACTCACCGCCACTCCCTTTCGGCCTGCTGGCTGCTGACTGCTCACTGCGGAGCGGGATCCGGCGACCACCGCCCCGCCTGGAGTATCCCTTTCCCGCGATCGGGCCGGGTGGGCGCCGTGTTCGGGTCCGGTCAAGATCGGGTCACGGCATCAGGACACGCCGCCCGCCGTAGGGTGACCGACATGGCAACTCCCGTCGTCAGCGAGATCTTCGACCCACAGAGGTGGCGGCCCGTCCGCGGTCACGGATTCGACGACTTCACCGATATCACCTACCACCGGCACATCGGGACCGCCCCCGATGGCAGCACGGTGGACCTCCCCACCGTGCGCATCGCTTTCAACCGCCCGGAGGTCCGCAACGCCTTCCGCCCGCACACCGTCGACGAGCTCTACCGGGCGTTGGACCATGCCCGCATGACGAGCAGGGTCGGCTGTGTCCTGCTCACCGGCAACGGGCCGTCGGCCAAGGACGGCGGCTGGGCTTTCTGCTCCGGCGGCGACCAGCGGATCCGTGGCCGGGACGGCTACCAGTACGCCGACGGCACCCAGGGGGTCGACGACGGGCCGGATTCCATCGAGCCGGGTCGGGCCGGCCGGTTGCACATCCTGGAAGTGCAGCGCCTGATCCGATTCATGCCCAAGGTCGTCATCGCCGTCGTACCCGGCTGGGCCGCCGGCGGTGGCCATTCGCTGCACGTCACCTGCGATCTGACCCTGGCCAGTGCCGAACACGCCAGGTTCAAACAGACGGACGCCGACGTGGGCAGCTTCGACGCCGGATACGGGTCGGCCTACCTGGCGACGATGGTGGGACAGAAATTCGCCCGGGAGATCTTCTTCCTCGGCCGTGAATACAGCGCCGCCCAGATGCACCAGATGGGCGCCGTCAACGAGGTCGTTCCGCACGCCGAGCTGGAAACCGTTGCGCTGCAATGGGCTCACGAGATCAACGGGAAGTCCCCCACCGCTCAGCGGATGCTGAAGTACGCCTTCAACCTGCCCGACGACGGACTGGTAGGACAGCAGCTGTTCGCCGGCGAGGCGACCCGGCTGGCCTACGGCACCGACGAGGCCGTCGAGGGGCGCGACTCGTTCCTGCAGAAGAGATCTCCGGATTTCTCCCCGTACCCGTGGGCCTTCTGACGTCCAGCGGATGACCGTGTCATGAGACGTACCGTCGAGCTGCTGGAGATACCGACCGGACCCGCGCTGCTGGCGCTGCGACCGCGGATCGCGGCTGCGCTGTCCGGAGAGGGACCTGCCCTGGCGCCCGTCGCCGCCGGAGACGAACGCCAGATGGCTCTGCTCACCGAGGCTTTCGGTCTCGGGACGGCTCTTGCACGGGACGAGGACGATCCCACCGATCCAACCGCGATCGTGATCGCCACCTCTGGCTCGACGGGAGCCCCCAAGGGCACTCTGCTGCCCCGCTCGGCCCTGGCCGCGTCTGCGGCCGCCACCCAGGCACGGCTGGGCCCGGAGGGGACCTGGCTACTGGCGCTGCCGGCCCACCACATCGCCGGCCTGCAGGTGCTGCTGCGATCGATGGTGGCGGGGTCACGTCCCCACCTCCTGGACACCGGCGAACATTTCACGGCGGAGCGTTTCGTCGTGGCGGTGAAAGAACTCCCGCCCGGCCCCCGCTACGTATCGCTGGTTCCGACCCAGCTGCACCGGCTGCTGCAGCACAGTGCGGCGACGACGGCGCTCGCCACGTTCACCGCGGTGCTGGTGGGCGGGTCCGCCACGCCCACCCCACTGCTGGAGCAGGCCAGACGGGCGGGTGCGGCCGTCGTGACGACCTACGGCATGAGCGAGACGTGCGGCGGATGCATCTACGACGGCATCCCGCTGGACGGGGTCAGCGCGCGCCTGGACACCGACGGCCGGGTCCGGCTCACCGGGCCCGTGGTCGGGCGCGGGTATCGAAACCTGCCCGACCACCCGGCCTTCGACGGCGCGGGCACTTTCCGCACCGACGACCTCGGCGACTGGACGGACGGACGGCTGCGCATCCTCGGTCGCGTCGACGACGTCATCATCAGCGGTGGGTTGAAGATCACCCCGTCGCACTTGGAGGCGGCCGTCGCCCACCTGGCCTCGGTGGCCGAGGTCGTGATGGTGGGCATCGCCGACGCCGAGTGGGGCCAGCGAGTGGCAGCCGTGGTGGTACCCGCCGACGCCAGAGAGCCACCGCGACTGGAGGATCTGCGTGCGGCGTGCACGGCCGCCGGCATCGGCCCGGCACTGCAACCGCGGTCGCTGGCATTGGTCCGGTCGCTCCCACTGCGCGGCCCGGGCAAGCCCGACCGGATCGCCGCCGCCGGTCTGGCCACCGGTCAACTGGCACGTGACGTCGACAGATCCCATTAGGGTTCATCCACGTGGCAACAGCAAACCAGTGGCTCTCCGCGTCCCGGCCCCGCACGCTCCCGGCCGCCGTCGCGCCTGTGCTCGTCGGCGCCGGCGCCGCCGCGGCCAGCGACTACTTCTCCTGGTGGAAGACGCTGCTGGCCCCGGTGGTCTCGCTGGCCCTGCAGGTCGGGGTCAACTACGCCAACGACTACTCGGACGGGATCCGCGGTACGGACGAGGTCCGGGTCGGCCCGATGCGTCTCGTCGGTTCCGGCGCAGCCAAGGCGTCACAGGTCAAACTCGCCGCCTTCGGGTGCTTCGCGGTGGCCGGCGTCGCCGGTCTGGTGCTGGCCGCCGTCACCACCTGGTGGCTCCTGCCGTTCGGCATCGCCGCGGTCGCCGCCGCCTGGTTCTACACGGGCGGCCCGAAACCGTACGGCTACGCCGGCTTCGGCGAGATCTTCGTCTTCGTGTTCTTCGGCCTGATGGCTGTGCTGGGCACCTGCTACGTCAACAGCCGGCAGATCACCTTCACCGCCGTGGTGGCCGCAATCGGCGTCGGGCTGCTGGCGTGCTCGCTGCTGATGGTCAACAACCTGCGGGACGTGGCGACCGATGCCGTGACGGGGAAGCGGACCCTCGCGGTGCTGCTGGGGGACCGGCTCGCCAGGCTGGTGCTGGTATTGACCATCGGCGGTGCCTACCTGGCTGTGCTGGTGATCAGCCTCCGTCATCCGTGGTGCCTCCTGGCGCTGCTCAGCGTGCCGCTGGCCATCCCGCCCATCCGCCAGGTCCTGGGCGGCGACAAGGGATCGACACTGATCAGGTCGCTCGGCGCCATCGGTCGGCTGGAGTTCGTCTACGCCGTGCTGCTGACCGTCGGCCTGGTGCTCGACAGGTAGGTCCGGACAGGTACCGCCGGTCCCCGGTCAGGTCCGGCCGAATTACGTTCGCACCCCGAGTACGCATCGTGCGTGCAAAATCCTGTCTCTCGGTGGACCATGTCCGTTATGTACATCGCCGGTTCGGAGAGCTGCCAGATCTCCGTCGACGAACCGTCGACTCTGATCGTCGCCCTGTACATCCGGGAGGCAGCCGGTCTGACCGCCCTCACCGCCCAGGAGATTCCCGTGCTGGATCCGCCGTCCACCATCTGGCCGGCCTGGGCCCAACGACCGTCCACCGGCTTGGTCTCCCCTGCCGATCCGTTCGCGGACACGCTGAACCAGGAACAGTGCGCCCGTGAATGGGCCAGGTGGTGGCGGCACGCCCTGGCCGTCGGTCCGGCCGCTGCCGATGATCTGCGACCGCCGCGCTTCCTCGCGTTCGCCAGCACACCATCGCTCCGCACGCTCCTGCAGATCTACCACGAGCGGGCCAACCTCTGGGCCGAATCGATCTCCAGCGACCCGCGGGTGAAACGGGCCCACGCGGCCCCCAAGGACGGCCTGGATGAACTAGCCCGGGAGGCCGCCCGGGCCTGGGGCGCCACCCCGTTTCGTCTGCGACTGACGGTGATCCCGGTGGAAACCGAACACGCCTGGCAACTGGCGCCCGACCACATCCTGATGACGCGACATCTGATCGCCGATCGCAACAACGTGCTCGACTGGCTGCGCTCCCGGATCCTGGCCGTGCGCTGACCCGGTCGGGCTTGCCACTCCACCGACCGCCGCGGGCGTCAGCCCTTGGCCCAAACCCCCGTGTCGAGGAAAGTCTGCACGTCCTGGCGGGGTTGACGGAGGTCCCAGCCCTGCTCGGCAACCCAGTCGTCGTTGTAGTACGTGGCTCGGTACCGCTCACCGCCGTCGCACAACAGTGCGACCACCGACCCCGTGCGTCCGGCCGCGGCCATCTCGTCGACCAGGCCGAAGGCCGCCCACAGGTTGGTCCCGGTCGACGGTCCCACCTTGCGGCCGAGTACGTGCTCGACACCACGCATCGCGGCGACGGAGCACGCGTCGGGTACCGACACCATCCGGTCGATCACCTGGCCGACGAACGACGGCTCCACCCGGGGACGACCGATGCCCTCGATCCGGGACCCCGCCGCCCGCTGCGTGGGGTCGGAGGCACACCAACCGTGGAAGAAGGCCGAGTTCTCCGGGTCCGGCACGCACAATCGGGTGGGGTGGCCCCGGTAGCGGACAAACCGGCCGATGGTGGCGCTGGTGCCGCCAGTACCGGCTGCGACCACGATCCATTCCGGAATCGGATGGGTCTCCAGACGCATCTGGGCGAAGATGGACTCGGCGATGTTGTTGTTCCCTCGCCAGTCCGTGGCCCGCTCGGCGTGGGTGAACTGGTCCATGTAGTGGCCGCCGACGTCATCGGCCAGCTGCCTCGAGACGTCGTACATGGTCGCCGGATCGTCGACGAGATGGCAGCGCCCGCCTTGTTTCTCGATCAGCGCGATCTTCTCCCGTGACGTCCTGGCCGGCATCACCGCCACGAAGGGCACCCCGATCAGCCGGGCGAAGTAGGCCTCCGACACCGCAGTCGACCCCGACGAGCTCTCCACCACGGTGGCGCCCTCGACCAGCCATCCGTTGCAGAGTGCATACAGGAACAACGACCTGGCCAGCCGGTGCTTGAGCGAGCCGGTGACATGGGTCGACTCATCCTTCAGATACAGGTCGACACCGAGCCCGGCCGGCAGCGGAAACCGGATCAGATGCGTGTCCGCGCTGCGCTGCGCGTCCGCCTCGATCCTCCGGACGGCCTGGGCGACCCACTCCCGGCCGGCAGGGTCCGAGCGGTCCGAGGTCTCCGATCGTCCGATGGGCCGATCGCTCACCGCTGCTCCTGGCCGTCGAGCGCAGAGCGCAGGCGCTCCCGCTCTTGCCTTCGGTGGGCTGTCGAGACCGCCATTGCCGCATTGACGCGTCGACGGACGCCCGCGAACAAGACCCACGACAGCGGCAGCGCCAACACGATGGCAAACAGCAGCGCCAGGATCAGCGGCATCAGCAGAGACAGACCTGCGGCCAGCACGACCAACAGCCCGATCCGCAGCACCGAGTAGATCACCAGCCACTTCCCGAGCGCCGGTGTCGGCTCCACGCCTTGCGAAGCATTGCTCGCGACGACAGCAGCCCCGGCTACCGGTGCGCCATCCGTCTCGTTTGCGGAACCATCAGGCCCCAGCTGCTGCCCTGGATCTCGTGCGCTGTCCACTCGTCGAGGATATGCGTCAATCTGCCGACTCGGCTCCGGGTCGATCCACCACCGGAGCCGGACGGCCTTCGAACCTGGTGGCCAGCACGACCGTGGTCGTGGTTCTGGCCACGCCATCGATCGCGCGGAGTCGACCGAGGCAGGTGTGGAGTTCGTCGACGCTCGAAATCCGCAGGATGACGGTGAAGGCATCGTCGCCGGCCACCGAGTAGCAACTCTCCACCTCCGGCATGGCTTCGAGCGCGGACGCGATCACCTCGTCCCGTCCGTTCTCGCCGGGCGCGATCCCCACCAGCGCCGTCACACCGACGCCGATCGCACGGGAGGAGACGACCGCGCGGTAGGCGGTGATGACGCCGGAGGACTCCAGCTTGCCGACGCGCTCGTGAACCGCCGAGGACGAGAGGCCCACCAATCTGGCCAACTCGGCGTAGCTGGCGCGGCCATCGGCACGAAGGACGTCGATCAGCTGCCGGTCGACCAGATCCATCAGAGACCTCCTGCGCGCAGACGGCCGCGCCTGCCCCGCCGGGCGGTCCGTGTGGGCTTTACCGTAGCCGTTGCCCGGCGCGGGTCGACAACGGTTCTCTGCTGCGAATCGAGTCGAGGAAACTGATGCGTTCGCCGTTTCGATCACGGCTTACGGGGCATCGGAGCACCGCTCCGCGAGTCGTGACCTATCTGTGATTTTTCAGACCGTCCGTGGGCTGTATATCTGACTATCCATCTCTTCGGGGGCCAGCCCCAGGAGATTTGCCCAGTTCGGACCGCGAAAGACCGCCGCCGGCCCGGCCCACGGCCCGGCTTGACTCATTCGGTGGTACCGGCAGGGAAACGGCTTTTCCGGACAAATCAGACTAAGCCCCATATTACGTTCATATGACAACTCGAACGAAGGGCATGAATGGGGCACAATGGTCACACGCCAGTTCGGCGTACGAGGCCAGTCGGGGCCTGAGAGACAGGAGGGCACATCGCCATGGAGAAGTCAGAACGCCTACTCACCCCAGGTGAAGTTGCATTGATGTTCCGGGTGGATCCGAAGACGGTCACCCGGTGGGCATCTGCCGGTCGGATCGGCTCGATCAGGACGCCGGGCGGCCACCGCCGATTCCGCGAGTCGGAAGTCAGCGTGCTGCTGGCCGACCTCACTGTGGAAGCTGCCCGTCATACGGCCTGATCCATCGGTCGGCCGGACCACCCGGCGAGCCACTGCATCCGACGCCCCTCGTCCCGCACCCGCCCGGTGCCCGACGGGGGGCCTCTCGCGTTCCGGGGGCCATCATCAGCTCGCCGGTAGATCGGCGACGACTGGGCCACAGGCGCCGAACCACGCGGCGATCCAACGTTGGTATGCGTACTGTGGAACCAGACAAAGGAGGTGCCGGATGTACATGCTCATCGCAATCGCAGTGACCGTTCTGGTCATCGCGCTCGCTTGGCGTGGAATCGGCGCTGCGTCACAGGACGAAGAGTCCGCGCAGACTCCGCAGGCGCGGCCGAGCAGGCCCACACGGCCGCGTTCCCGAACCGTGGCGCCGGACGACGACCCGGAATTCCTCCGTGAGATCGACCGCCGGCTCCGCGGCGAGGACAAGAGCAGCTGATCGGCTCGTTCGGGTCCGGCTGACCAGGCTGCGCTGACCCGCTTCGGCTAGTTCAGGCCCGCGTACGAATGCAGGCCGGACACCACCATGTTGATCACGAACAGGTTGAACAGCACCGAGATGAACCCCAGTACGGAGATCCACGCGGCCCTGGTGCCGCGCCAACCGGCAGTCGCCCTGGCGTGCAGGTACGCCGCGTAGAAGACCCAGCTGACGAACGCGCAGGTCTCCTTGGGATCCCAGCCCCAATAGCGACCCCAGGCCACCTCGGCCCACATGGCGCCGGCGATGACGGCGAATGTGTACACCGGGAAGGCCACGATCGTGGTGCGGTAGGCGACGCGGTCCAACGCAGCCAGCGACGGCAGCGACGCCAGGCGGGATCTGGTCGCGACCGAGGCCTGCGGCACGAACCCACCGGCCGACGGACCGGCCTCCTGATCGGCGGCCAACTGCAGCTCGTGGCCCGACTCCTTGGCCCAGGCCTGCTCGGCCAGCAGCTTGCGCTCGTACCGGGCCCGCAGCAGGTACATGACGGAGGCCACGCCGGACACCATCAGTACCCCCGTGGACAGCGACACGGCCAGCACATGGATCAGCAGCCAGTAGGAGTGCAGCGCAGGCACCAGGGACTCGACCTGGGTGTAGAGCTTGGTACCGGCCACGAACATCAGGATGACGATCGGGATCATCACGAAGAAGCCGATGGAACGTGACTTGGTCCGGTACAGGATGATCAGGAACCCGGCGACCGCGGCGGCGCAGATCATCGAGGTGAACTCGTACATGTTGCCCCAGGGTGCCCGACCGGCGGCGATACCTCGGGTGACGATCGAGAACAGCTGGGCGATGAAGCCGACGGTCACCACGATCATGCCCGCGCGACCGAACAGAGCGGCCATCGACTTGCGTGGCGGTTTCGGCGGCTTGACGATCTGACCGATGCCGGACGTGCCGCCGGTGTTCACCGTGCCCGGCCGGTCCAGCAGGGCGGTGCCACCCTTGGCCGCGGTCCGCAGCTTCATGCTCACCGCTTCGGCCGCCGTGGGTGTTGCTCCCCTGGAGGATGCGAACTCGATGCCGAAACAGACCAGCGCGGCGATGTAGCCGGCCAACGCAGCCTGAAAACCCAGGTAGGAGATGTCACCGAGCTGGTTGTTGACCGCCATCAGAATCGCTGCCTCTCGTGGAACCGATCGATATCACATGCTGGAACATCACTACTGGGGACCATCGACCAACGCGACCAACTTCGTGAACTCGGCGCCGTACCCGGCCTGATCCGTCCTGGCCAGACCGCCGATGTCCACTCTGGAACGATCTTCACCCGTCACGGTACGGGTAGCCACTGACACCCCGCCATCACCCGACGCCCTGGCCGGGTCGTCGATCCCGCCGACTGCGTCAGAATCGTTGCCCTGCGGGCTGATCCGGAACCAGACACGTCGCCGCTTGATGACGAGCGAGGACATCAGACCGACGAGCAGCGAGATGGCGAAGACCAGCGCCCAGCCCTCGGCCGGATCGAACGAGGTCTGGAGCGACACCCACTCCTTGTAGCCGGTGAAGGTGATCTTGGTGCCGTCGTCCAGCTTCATGGACTCTCCCGGCGCCAGGTTGGCCCGGTTGAGCTTGACCAACTTGCCGTTGGCCACCTGGTCGGAATCGATGGCGAAGATGGACTGGGCCTTGCCTGTCTCCATGCCGAGGTCACCGCGATAGATCTGGATGGCGACTCCCGGTGCCTCGGGTGCGGGGAACGTCGAGGTCATGATTCCGCCGTGCACCAGGGCGGTCGGCGCGAACAGACCGACGATGGCCAACTGGTGTGAGCGCACCGCGTCTCCGACATACCCGGGCGGGTCGGTGAACTTGACCGCTCCCTGCGAGGTGAAGGTCGCGTCCTGGGGCTGGAAGGGTTCGGTGCCGGTCTGGGTCTGTCCGTCCGGGTAGGTGACCGTGAACGACGGCGCGTAGCCATGGCCGAGCAGATAGAGCCGCTGGCCGCCGGGGATCCGGAGCGGGTCGTTGACCTCCAGCGCTCGCGAACTCCAGGTATCGGTGTTGAGCTGGGCACCGGTCTGATAGCGGATCGAGGCTACGAAGGTGGACGCCTGGCCAGATTCGGTATAGCTCGCGGCGAACTTGTCGACGTTGATGCAGAAGGGGGTGAGGTCGGTGCCGTCGACCACGAGACCGGGCCGGAAGTTGTCGTAGTTCGACGGCGTCGACGAGCAGAAGGCAGACGAGGCCCCGTCGTCGGCGGTGATGATCACCGAGCCCTCGTAGCCGAACAGCTTTCCGACGGCGATCGCGACGAGCAGCCCGAGCAGCGAGAAGTGGAAGACCAGGTTGCCGACCTCGCGCAGGAAGCCCTTCTCCGCCGAGATGGTGATGATCGTGCCGTCTGCCTCTGTGCGGCGAACGAGACGCCAGCGGCGTAGCCCCGCGGTGATGCGATCGGCGATCTCCTGCTGGCCGCCGGTGGCCACGACGCTGTCGTGATGCGGCATCCGGGCGAGATTCCGCGGGGTACTGACCGGCTTCATCCGGATCTGGCCGACGAAATCCCAGGTCCGCGGCAGCAGGCAACCAACGAGCGAGGTGAAGAGCAGCAGGTAGATCGCGGCGTACCACGGCGATCCGAACACCTCGAAGAATCCGAGGTGGTTCAGCAGTTCGCCCCAGGAGCCGTGGTCGACGATGTACTGCGCCGTCTTCGACGTGTTCAGCGACCACTGCGGCAGCAGCGCGCCGGGCAGCGAGGCGAGGGCCAGCAGGAAGAGCAGCACCAGCGCGGTACGCATGCTGGTGAGCTGGCGCCAGATGTTCCGCAGGAACGCCAGGCCGCCCCGGACCGGCCCCTGTCGATACGGCGGATCCACGGGTCCTCTGCCCGCGGTCTGCCCCGTCTCCTCGGTCTCCTCGGTTCGCTCCGGCGCCTCGGCAGGGAGGCCGCCGGACAGATGGGTGGTGTCGCGGGTGACCATCTAGAGCACCGTCCCGGATCCCGCGAACTGCACCTGCAGCCACGCGATGAAGTGTCCCCACAGCCCGGTCACCATGGCCAGGCCGACCAGGATCAGCATGACGGCACCGACGACCTGGATGGTCCGGGAGTGCCGCCGCAGGACGCCCACACCCGTGCTGGCCCAGCCGAAACCGAAGGCCAGCAACATGAATGGCACGCCGAGTCCGGCGCAGTACAACAGCACCAGGAAGAACCCGCGCCAGGCCGAGCCGTTCCAGTCGGTGGCCACGGACAGCGAGATGACGCCGGCCAGGGTGGGGCCGATGCAGACGGTCCAGCCGAGCCCGAAGAAAGCTCCCAGCAACAATGCGCCGAACACACGGCCGGTCGGGCGCGCATGGATGCGCTTCTCCGACTGCATCGGCCGGATGACACCGAGCATGGCCAGCCCCATCAAAATGGTCACCACCCCGCCGATGCGCATCAGCCACTCGGTGTTGACGGCGAGGGTGTGCGCCACGCCGAGTACCAGGCTCTGCTCGGCCAGGAAGACCAGCGTGAACCCGGCGACGAAGAGCGCGGCGGCGCCCACCACCCGACCCCGGACCTGCACCGTGACCTTGGTAGCTCCCGCCCCACCCGACGACGGATGGTCGACGGCCTCGGCCCCGACCAGACCGACGAGATACGACAGGTAGCCCGGTACCAGCGGAATGACGCAGGGCGACGCGAAGGACACGAGACCGGCGGCCAGGGCGAGGCCCGCGGCGACGACGAACGGTCCGTCGATCACGGTCTGGGTGGGGCCGGCGACGGCCGCGAGCGCTAGCACCATGTCAGCTCTCTTTCACCAAGCCGGGGATCACGCCGTTCAGATCCCCCTCGGTGATTTCGTGCAACCAGATGTGGGCGACCTTGCCCTGCTTGTCCAGCACGATGGTGACCGGGAGCGACCCGGTCGGGAGGCCCCGCACCGACAACATCGTGCGCATCCCCGGATCGAAGATGGACGGATAGCTGATCTGCTTGCCGGCCGTGAACCCCAGGGCGCCGGAAGTGGTGTCCTTGACGTCGACGCCGATGAACTGGACGCCCTGCCCCTGATATTTCTGCCAGGCCGACTCCAACCCCTGCGCCTCGTCCCGGCAGGGTGCGCACCAGGATCCCCAGAAGTTCAACACCACGACTTTGCCCTGGTAGTCGGACAGGCTGACGGTCTTCTTGCCGGTCAGATCAGGGCCGGACATCTCACCGACCTGCTTCCGCTCCCCGACCGGATAGCTGAACTCCGTCTGCCCGCCCGGCGAGGTGAAGGTGAAGGAACCGCCGTACACCGTGGCGTCGTTACCGGAGGAACAACCCACCGCCACGAGTCCGGCCACCGCAACCAGCAGCAACGTCCTGATGACCCGCCTCATGTCGCGATCCCGTGATCCGGACGATTCGCCCGACCGGTCGGTTGGGCGAGCCCGACATCGTCGACCGCGGCGATGTGCGCGACGGGCTCCGAATAACTCAGCCCGGCGAATACACCGTCGTCGAAGGTGAGTGCAGTCAACGACGCGACGCTGCACTCCCGGTTGGTCGGGTTGTGCCAGAGGCGCAGCCCCTCGAGATAGCGCCGTACCGTGACGATCGGGAGCTGGTGCGACACGATGAGCGCCTCGTGGCCGTCGGCAGCGGCCACCGCGCTGTAGATCGCGGCGATCATGCGATGGGCGATGTCCAGATACGGCTCGCCCCAGGATGGCAGGAAAGGATTCCGCAGCTTGGCCCAGTACCGGGGCTGGCGAAGCACCCCATCGCCGACCGCGACCTTCAATCCCTCGAACTCGTTGCCGGCCTCGATGACCCGGTCGTCGGTGACGATCGTCAGGCCCTTGGCTTCCGCCAGCGGGGTCGCCGTCTCCTGGGCGCGGACCAGCGAAGACGCTGCGACATAGGTGATGTCAGCCGACGACAGGTGATCGGCGATGCCGCTGGCCATGGCGCGGCCAGAGGCAGCGAGGTGGTAGCCGGGCAGCCGGCCGTACAGCAGGCCGGACGGATTGTGCACCTTGCCGTGCCGCAGCAGATGGACGACGGTACGGCTCACGTCGACACGTCCGGCGTCACGGCAGACGGGCGGGGGCAGCAGGTTTCACGGCTGCAGGACTTCGAGGTCGGGCACACGTCACCAGTGTTCCAGGTTCTGGGTGTGCCCCTGGTAGGACGAACGTCCCGGGTGATGCAAACGTCATCCTGCCAAGGACACCGAAGTGGTTTGTTCGGTCCGACGCAACCGCAGCCAACGGAAGAAGTCGACCCCGCCGACAGTGAGGGCCACCCCGGCCAGCAGGGCCAAGCCTGCGGCTGCGCCGATCCAGGGACCGGAATAGCGGGTGATGCTCGTGGTCACCCCGCTGACGAAGGACGGAAAATGATCCGTCCGGACACCGTGGCGGAACAGCAGAACCGCCGCGACCAGGAGCAGGACGGCTGCGAGGCCGGCGACGACGAACCTGACCAGCAGCACGGTCGACACGTCGCCGGCGGCCCGGCCGGCTTCCGTCGGCGAGATCGGCAGATCGATGGCCGCCTGGGGTGCGGTATCCATCCGCCAACTCGACTCGTCCTGTGGACGCGGGTGGGCCTGCGGACCCGACGGGTCGTGCTCGGGCCCGGTCAGTGCTGTTTCTTCCGCAGCGCCACGGCCATGAAAAAGCCGGAGGCCTTGCCCAGGAAGGTGGTCGACAGCCCGATCACGATCAACAGCGTCGCGAACAGGGTGATCGTGTTCGACACCTGGAACAGGAACGCCAGGACCAGCTGGATCAGCACCACACCGATCAACACGCGCCGCGTCCACTTGCGGCCTTCGCGCATGAACCAGCCGGCCGCACCGGTGATCAGTCCGACCACGATCAGCACGACGGAGAAGACGATCAGGGTCGTCTTGTAGCTGGACAGCGCGCTTTCCGAGAGGGTCGGCTCGGTGATCTGCCGGCAGCTGCTGGGCAGCGCAGTGAGCGCCAACGGCGTGGTCGGGCCGGCCGTCGGCGTGGCCACCGTCGTGGGGACCGTCGTCCCGATTCCACCGACCGCGTCGGTGCACTGCTTCACCGCACTGTTGTAGAAGCTCCGGTAACTGGCGGCCTGCGAGCCGGTGCTGGTCGCGGACAGCGCGCCGATCAGGAGGAACATCACGCCGGCGATCATCACCAGAATCGAAGCGATGGTGACCGCGCGCGGCCGGACGATCGGCTGGCCGTCGTCGACCGGGATGGCCGGGGTCATGGCGGACGAGATGCTGGCCATGAAGCCGCTCTTCTTCGGGCGGGATCCGGGTGAAGTCATGGCATGAACTTACCGGCCATTTCGGGGTGGTCCTGAACATCACACCCGATGGCCGGGAAAATCGACAGGGCGGCCGGCGGTGCAGCCCCAGCCGTGACCTTCAGGTCGGCAGTGGCGCCCACCGTCACCGACGGAGGGCACCCCTGAGGATCGACGATGCGGCGCTACCGCCGGCGGGGGGACTTCCGTGGTGGCGGGAGGGCACCTTCAGCGCGCAGCCGGGTCGCATGACCGACGAGCGCCTCGACCAGCGAGGCCAGATCCGGCGATTCGGGCTGGACGTCGACGCGCAACCCGAACTCCCGAGCCGTCTCGGCCGTCTTCGGGCCGAGACACGCGACGATCGATCGGGCGTGCGGCTTGCCCGCGATGCCGACCAGATTGCGGACGGTCGACGACGAGGTGAAGCACACGGCGTCGAATCCGCCGGCCTTGATGGCCTCGCGGATGGTCGCCGCCGGTGGAGCCGCGCGCACCGTGCGGTAGGCGGTCACGTCGTCGATCTCCCAGCCGCGCTCGCGGAGCCCTTCGGCCAGGGTCTCGGTGGCGATGTCCGCCCTGGGCAGCAGCACCCGGTCGACCGGGTCCAGGATGTCGTCGAACTCCGGGAAGTCGTCGAGCAGGCCGACCGAGAATTCGGGGTGACCGGACACGAGCTCGGGATTGATGCCCAGCGCCTTGACCGCGTCACCTGTCGCGTTGTCGACGCAGGCGATCTTGACGCCGGCGAAGGCCCGCGCATCCAGGCCGAACTCGGTGAACTTCTCCCAGACGGCCCGCACGGAATTGATCGAGGTGAACACCACCCACTGGTAGCGACCATCGACCAGACCCTTGACCGCCCGTTCCATCTGGGCCGGGGTGCGAGGTGGCTCGAC
Organism: Nakamurella sp.; assembly: GCA_965277305.1. Classification (GTDB taxonomy): domain Bacteria; phylum Actinomycetota; class Actinomycetes; order Mycobacteriales; family Nakamurellaceae; genus Nakamurella. The sequence goes on from CBDICH010000005.1 coordinate 389,211, forward strand.
GGCGATGGTCGGCACCCGTTCCGGGATGGCACCGTGGGTGCGCAACAGGTCGACCATCAGCTCGCTGGAGTCCCTGGTCTGCGGGATCAGCACCCGCCAGCCGTAGAGTGCCCGCGATTCCCACCAGGACAACCGTTGCCGCGCAGCAGCACTGGCCCCGACGGCGACGACCAGCGGTCCGGTCAGATCACGACCCATCCCGTCCAGCCCGGCCAGCGTGCCGTCGATGGTGCGCTGGGTCGGCAGAGATGCGCCGGCGGTGACCGAGGTCGGCGTTTCCGCGGCGAACCCGGACTCGGCCAAGGAGGCGGCGGTGTCGGCCAGGTGGCCGCCCGAGGCCTGGAGCAGCAGGGTTCCCGGCGCCGCTGCGAGGCGGGACCAGTCCGACGTCGACCGGACATCGGCGATCGTGTGGACCGAGCCGACCGCGATGCCGGCGTAGCACGCCGCGGCGGACGCCGCGGAGATGCCGGGGACGATGTCGAACGGGACAGCCGTCCTGGCCACGGCCTGCAACTCCTTGACGACCGAGTCGACCGTGAGCACGTCGCCGGCGACCAGCCGGACCACCGCCTGTCCCGTCTTCGCGGCGGCGATGAGCACCTTGGCGACCTCTACCGCCTCGCCGACCGCGGGGTGCACCTCGGCGTTGGTCGCCAACGCGACCACGGCGGCGGGGACATCGGAGTCGGTGACCAACAGAGCTGCAGCCGAGAGCGCCTCGACCGAGCGCACCGTCAACAGGCCGGGGTCGCCGGGGCCGGCCCCGACGAAGATGATGCGGCCGCCAGTCCTTCGTGCGCGGGTCATGACCTGCTCCTTACCTGACTACGTCGATATTCGCCGACACGAGGCCGACCGGTGTGCGGTGCGTCTTGCATAAAAAGGTGAGCGCTGAACTCGGGCGAATCCAGGACGGCGCGGTCGGGAACGACGGTGTCGAGCCCGCTGCGGCATGCGCTGGGCCTACAAGTACCAGTGGAATGCGACGGGCTCATGAACTCGCGACCCCCGCAATCCGGGACGTTTCGTGAAATGCCAGCATCTGGAGCTCGAGTGCCAGGTCGACCCGCCGCACCTCGACGCCGTCCGGTACGACGACCATGCCGGGGGCAAAGTTGAGGATCGAGAAGATCCCGGCGGCCACCAGGGCGTCGGCCGCCGCCTGAGCTGCGGATTCCGGAGTCGCGATCAGGCCGATGGTGATCGACTGGGCCGGGCAGACCGCCGACAGGTCGGCCAGGTGACGGACGACCAGCCCGTTCACCGGGCGGCCGATCTTCTCGGGATCGATGTCGAAGAGCGCGGCGATGTCGAAGCCCCGTCCGGCGAAACCGGCGTAGCCGACCAGTGCCTGACCCAGATTCCCGACGCCGACGAGCGCGACGGCGAATGCGTGGTGGGCGCCCAGCACCCGGCGGATCTCGTCGATCAGCGTGCCCGCGTCGTAACCCACGCCGCGGACGCCATGGCTGCCGAGGAAGGACAGGTCGCGACGCAATCCGGCCGGATTGACGCCGGCCGCGGCGGCCAGTTCGGCGGACGACACGATGTCGTGATGATCTGGGCCACCGCCCGGTATCGGCTCACGGTCGGTCAGTACCCGCAGGTAGACGGCCAATCTGGCCACCGTGGCCTCGGGGATGACACGCGAGCGGGCAGGACGAGCGGACCCGCCCGTATCCCCGCCCGCCTGCCCTGTCATATGAGTGCCACCCGATTGACATCTGGAGCACCGGGGTGATACCCCGCCGCTGCTGGGTCAGCAACCGTGTGCTAGGTCGCCTTGTCCACGCAACACTAGCCAGACGAAACACCAGGAACCAATTCCGTCACGGGCACGCATCCCACATCCCGGGAACCGCCACCCATTCGGCCCATGGAGCAACGGTCCACCGTGGCGCTACCGCGCACCCCGCCCCACCCCTCTCCCATCCGGCGCCGCCCCCGGTCGCGGTGTGCAGACTAGATTCCCAGCGCGCGCTCCAGACGGGCACCGTCGATCCGGAAGTAGCCGTGCTGGACACCGTCGACGAGCACTACCGGCACCATGTCCCCGTACTCGGCGCGGAGCTCACGATCGTCGTCGACGTTGATCTCCGTGACTTCCGCACCCGCCGGCCCGGCAGCCGCCAGCACCACGGACCTGGCTTCGTCGCACAGGTGACAACCCGGCCTGGTCAACAACGTCACCTGCTTCACGAGGCGCCGCTCTCGCTCGCAGCCGCTCTGTTCACGCCCGGCCATGAGAGTGCCGGGTTCACGAGGCGCCGCTCTCGCTTGCAGCCGCTCTGTTCACGCCCGGCCATGAGAGTGCCGGGTTCACGAGGCGCCGCTCTCGCTTGCAGCCGCTCTTGCGGCACGCGTGATCTTGTTGAGCGAGCGGGCGATGACCAGGCGCTGGATCTGATTGGTGCCCTCGACGATCTGCAACAGCTTCGCCTCCCGCATATATCTCTCGACGGGGTAGTCCTCGACGTAGCCCGCCCCGCCGAGCACCTGCACCATGTCCGTGGTCACCGCCATCGCCATGTCGGTGGCGATGAGTTTGGCCATCGCAGCCTCGGTCGAGAACGGCTTACCGGCATCCTTGCGGCGGGCCGCGTAGAGGTACAGCTGGCGGGCGGAGGCGATCTTCGATGCGGCGTCGGCCAGCAGGAACGACACACCCTGGAAGTCGCTGATCAGGCTGCCGAAAGCACGCCGCGTCCTGGCGTATTCGGCCGCCACATCCAGAGCTGCCTGAGCGAGTCCCACCGCGCAGGCGGCGATGCCGAGCCGACCGGAGTCCAATGCCGACATCGCGATCGAGAAGCCCTTGCCCTCGCCGCCGAGCCGACGGTCGGCATCGACCCTGGCGTCCTCGAAGCGCACCGAGCTGGTGATGGACGACCGCACGCCCATCTTCTTCTCGTTCGCACCGGAGCTGACGCCGGCCGTCCCGCCCGGCACCAGGAAGGAGCTGATGCCCCGCGGGCCCGGCTCACCGGTGCGCGCCATCAGCAGGTAGAAGTCGGCCACCGGACCGTGGGTGATCCAGGCCTTCTCCCCGTTGATGACGTAGGAGTCGCCGTCCCGGACCGCGCTGGTGACCATCGCTCCGGGGTCACTGCCGCCCTGCGGCTCGGACAGACAGTAGGCACCCAGCAGTTGCCCACCCAGCAGATCGGGCAACCAGCGCTGCTTCTGCTCCGTCGTCCCGTAGTTGACCAGGCCGTGGCACGCGAGCACGTGCACGCTGACACCCATCGCCACCCCGAGCCAGGCCCGGGCCAGCTCCTCGACCACCTGCAGATAGACGACCGCGGGCTGATCCCCGCCACCGAACTCCTCGGGGTAGGGCAGCGACAGCAGACCGGCCGAGCCCAGCGTGGTGAATACCTGACGCGGGAACGCCCCGTCCGCCTCCGCGGCGTTGACCTGCGGCAACAGTTCGCCGCGCACCAGATCACGGGTCAGCGCGAGCAGATCGGCCGCCTCTTCGGTCGGTAGCTCCCGGTCGATGGCCGCCGGGGCCAGTGGAATGGCCATCGCGGCCACCTTTCTGCTCGAACACACTCCCGCGCAGGTCCCTCCCGGCAGGACGGACCGCCCTCAGAACAGATCGTCGTCCGTATCGTCGTCGCCGCGCCGAGTTCGCTCCCCGGTTCCGGGCAGTCGACTGCCCAGTTCCTCCAGCGGAGCGGCGGCCTCCGGCCGGACCTCGGGAGCCGGTACGTCGTCGACCGTCTCCCCGACCGAGTCACCCGAGGCCCCGGTCTCCGGCTCGATGATCAATGCTTCGGCGGCCACCTCCGCCGACTCGTCGTCGGTCGTCACCGCGGGTTCGAGTGGGCGGCCGGTCCGGTAGAGCGCGCCGACCGCTCGCCGGTCGATGCGACCGATCTCGTTGCGGGGCAGGCGATCGACCAGCAGGTAACGCTGCGGCCGTTTGAAGGTCGGCAACCGGGCCGCAACGAACTCGTCGAGGTCAGCCGTCGTCGGATGGGTACCCCACAGCGGGACCAGGACCGCGACCACCGCTTCGCCGGCCCGACCGTCCGCACCGACCACTGCGGCATCGCGCACGTACGGGTGGGCCACCAGGACGTCTTCGATCTCCCGCGGATACACCGTGAATCCGGCGATCCGGATCGTCTCGGATTCCCGGTCCACCAGGTGCAGTTCGCCCTTGTCGTCCAGGTAACCGAGATCGCCGGTGGCGAACCAGCCCGCCTCGTCCGGCCCATCGGCGCCGTCGGGCCAGTAGCCGGAGAACAGGGTCGAACCGCTGATCTGGACACGGCCGACCTCGCCGCCGGCGCCGGCCGTCGCCGCGAGATCGTCGGAGCCGATCTCGGTCAGCTCGTCCGACTGCTCGTCCACGGATCCGGCGTAGAGGTCCACGCCGTCGTCCCCGACGATCCGCAGCTCGATCCCGGGTAGCGGTAGACCGACGGAGCCGGTCCGGGCCGCGGGCGTCATCAGGCTGGTGGACACGACCGATGCCGACTCGGAGATCCCGTAGCCCTCCCACACCGGCTGCGCCGTCAGCGCACGGATGGCCGACGAGTCGCCGGGATCGAGCGGCGCCGCGCCCGAGGTCATCAACCGAACGGAGGCCAGCGCTCGCTCCACCCCGTGGACCTTGGTCAGCCTCCGATACAGGCTCGGCGCTCCTGGAACCACCGTGACCCGTTGGGATCGGATGGTCGACAACACCGCATCCACCCAGGTGCGTTCGGCCGTCGGCGCATCCGGGATGACGGCGGCCCCACCCACGGCGCACAGTGGCAGGAAGGCGGTGACCCAACCGGCCAGATGGTAGGCGGGCAGTACCAGGATGGCCCGGTCCTCGGACCGCAGGTGCAGGCTCGGTGCGCTGGCGATCGCCGCCACCGCCGAGAGCACGGCCCGGTGCGAGACCATCACCGGCCGATCGCTGCTGGCCGCCCTGGCCAGGATCGCGACGTCCTCCCCGCCGGCGAGCGGCTCGAACGTATCCGCCTCCGCGCCCCACCAGGCGGTCACCTGCTCCGGGCGAACGACCACGGCCGTGTCGATGACTGACTGGCCGGCGATCGCCCCGCGCGCGGACACCCGGTCGACGATCTGTGCGAGTCCGGCGCGTGACGGCCCGATCGGCACCGCCACCATCCCCGCCCTGGATACCGCGAACATCGCGGCGATGAGGTCGGCCGAGGTGTCCAACGACACGAGGACCCGGTCACCGGGCGCCAATCCGGCGGCCACCAGGGCCCGGCTGCCGTGATCCACCGCCCGGTCCAACTCTTTCCAGGACCGAATGCTATCGGAGGCGAGAATCGCCGGGCGATCGGGAAACATCGTCCCCGCGGTACGCAGCAGGTCGGACACGTTTGCCGGCGCGCCGCGCTCGGTGCTGCTTGCTGACGTCATCTCACCCCGATGGATTTCGCTGCGGTCCGGTGGCCGGGACGCTCGCGCAGCGCCCCGGAGCCTCCACTCGGTCCGACGATAGTCGTTGGCCGTCCGAGCTGACCGCGAGCGCCACCCGCGGCGGTTGCGCCACACCGTCAGGCGTCGCTGGCTAGTCTGGACCGACACCAGCAGCAGAAGGGGCCACCGCAGTGAGAATCTCGCGAGCAGGGAAGTCCCGCGAGGACGCCGCACGCGCCGAGATCGCCGGGGAGGCCTCGGCCGAGGCGGCGTACCAGGCGGTCCACGTCGGCGACGAATTCTCCGAACCGGCACCCGTACTGCCCGGCGCGGACCTGACCGCCGCTGCCTTCTTCGACGTCGACAACACGATGATGCAGGGGGCCTCGGTCTTCCACTTCGCCCGTGGGCTGGCCGCCCGGAAGTTCTTCACCACCGGAGATCTGGTCAGGTTCGCGGTCCGGCAGGTCAAGTTCCGGATCGGCGGCGAAGCTCTGGTTGACGCTTCGGACGCCCGGGAGGAGGCCCTGTCATTCGTGGCCGGGCGGAGCGTGGCTCAGATCGTCTCGCTCGGCGAGGAGATCTACGACGAGCTGATGGCGGACAAGATCTACCCGGGCACCCGCGAGTTGGCCCAGCGTCACCTCGATGCCGGCCAGCGGGTCTGGCTGGTCACCGCCACGCCGGTGGAGCTCGCACAGATCATCGGACGCAGACTCGGCCTGACCGGAGCGCTGGGCACGGTGGCAGCGACCGAGGACGGCATCTACACCGGACGCCTGGTCGGCGAACTGCTGCACGGCAAGGCCAAAGCCGCGGCGGTGCGGGCTTTGGCCGCGCGCGAGGGCCTCGACCTCCGGCGGTGCACCGCCTACTCCGACTCGATCAACGACGTGCCCATGCTGTCGGTGGTCGGCACTGCGGTGGCGGTCAACCCCGACGGGCAGTTGCGGGACATCGCGCGGCGGCGGCGCTGGCAGATCTACGACTACCGGTCCGGCCGCAAGGCGGCGAAGATCGGCGTGCCGTCGGTGTTGGGTGCTGCCGCGGTCGGCGGTCTGATCGCGGGCGGGTTCGCCGTACGCCGTCGGCAGCGGTAGCCGCCGATCGGGGAAATGCTCGGGGCCTGTCAGCCGAGGAACGGATGGCCGCGGCGCAGCAGCAATCGATAGAGCGACTGCTGGATGGTTTCCCGGACCCGGTCGGCCAGGTTGAAGACCACCATCGGGTCCTCGGCCGCTCCTTCTGGAAGATGATCGGTCGGAATGGGGTCACCGAATTCGATCAGCCACTTGCTGGGCAGCGGCACCGCACCGAGCGGTCCGAGCCACGGGAACGTCGGGGTGACCGGGAAGTACGGGAGCCCGAGCGCTCTAGCCAGTGGCTTGATGTTCGCCAGCATCGGGTAGATCTCCTCCGCACCGACGATGGCGCAGGGCACGATCGGCACCCCGGCCCCCACCGCCGCGGAGACGAACCCGCCGCGGCCGAAACGCTGCAGTTTGTAGCGCTGAGAGAACGGCTTGCCGACGCCCTTGAATCCCTCCGGAAAGACGGAGACCGCCTCGCCGGAATCCAGGAGACGCTGGGCATCCTCGTTGCAGGCCAACGTGTTTCCGGCCCGACGAGCCAGCGGGCCCAGAATCGGGGTGTCGAAGACGAGGTCGGCGCCGAGCATACGCAACGGCCGGTGCGCCGGGTGGTGGTCGTGCACGGCCAGGGACAGCATCAGCGCGTCGATGGCTACGGTCCCGGAGTGGTTGGCCACCAGCAGCGCCCCACCGACCTCCGGAACGTTCTCGATACCGATGGTCTCGACGCGGAACCACTTCTCGTAGAGCAGGCGCAACGGCGGAAGGACCACGTGTTCGGTGAAATCGGGGTCGTACCCGAAGTCGTCGATCTCGTACTCCCCCGTCAGGCGGCGGCGCAGGAACGCCAGCGAACCGGCCACATTCCGCTTCCAACCGACTTCCGATTCGACGCCGCCGGGCGCCTCGAACGCGCCGGAGGGACCAGTACGGTCGGTCGCCTCGGAGGTCGCAGGTGTTGCCGTGGTTGATGTCTCAGCCATCAACTGGGATTCGGCACCCGGGACGGCGGGCGACTCACCCGAATCGCCCGTACCGCCAGTACCACCGTTGTTGCTGTGGCTGCTCATTTCTTTCTACTTCCGGGCCGGGGTGCTCGAGCGGTGGACGACCGCACCGCGTCGCCGTCGATGCTGAAGAGCCGGCGCGGCGCCACCGGTGCTGCGGAGTCCATCGGGCCGACGGGTGGGGCGGCGTCCCCGGCGGGCGCGGCAGCGTCCCTGACGGGGACTGCATCGGCATCGGCCGAGACGGCGGCCCGACTGCGCCACGGTCCGTCGGCCCGCGCAGCGGTGCCGACCGCCGAGGCGATCCGGATTTCGGCTTTGCGCACTGTGGCGAAGTCGATGGCTGGATTCAGCCGACCGACGAAGTCGTCGAAAGCGGCCACGGTGCTGAAGCTGGGTGTGAAGTCGACCTCGTCGCGCAACCGGGTGGTGTCCAGCACGCGACCGGCAGTGAGCGACCGAACCTGAGCCGCCGAGAAACCACTGAGGTGGAGGAGCTGCAGTACCCGGCCGACACCCTCGAGCGCGGGCGAGGGTATCTGCAGCGGCAGCCGACCGGCTCGACGGATCGCCTGGGTCACGGTCATCGCACCCTCACCCGCGACGTTCACGATCCCGGCGAAGTCTCCGTGCACCAGGTGCTCGAGGAGCGCGACGACGTCGAGTTCGTGGACGAGCTGCATCCGGGTGTCGTGTCCGGCGACCACGGGCACGAGCGGCGACAGCGAGAAATACCTGGTCAGCGGTGTCCGCACGGTCGGCCCGATGATCTCGGCAAAGCGGGGAACGGCGATCCGGACGTCGGGCCGGCGACGCCCGAAACCACGTACGTAGCCCTCGATGTCGACCGCGTCCCGGGCTTTGCCAACCGATGGCACGGAACGGGCCGGGGTGTGCTCGAAGGCCACGGCCGGGTCACGGGGCGAACTGCCGTAGACGGCCGAGGTCGACCGGACGATCAGGTTCCGGACGCAGGGGTTGCTCTGACACGCGGCGAGCAGCTGCATGGTGCCGAGGACGTTCATCTCCTTGGCCATCGACCGCGCGGCCGAACCGGCCGGCGTCGAAGAGGCCGAGGCGTGTACGACGGTGTCCACGCCGGCCGCCTCGATCACCTTGGAGATGATGGGGCTGCGGATGTCTGCTCGGGCGAACTCCGCGTCACCCAGGCGGGCCCTGGCCGCAGGCTCCGGCAGCGCCGCGTCGACGCCGATGACCCGGTCGATACCAGGATGGGCGGCCAAGCGACCGGCGAGCGCCGATCCGATGTAACGAGTGACCCCGGTGACCAGCACGGTGAGTCCGGTCATGGGGTCTCCCAGGCGTAGCGATGACTGGTGGAAAGCGACTGCCCGTGGGACAGCTCACTTCCGGTGGAAACGGCGATCGTGAAAATGACGAACGCGCACGGAACGGTGCTCGCGGCGATGCTGCCGTACGCTTCTCGTTCCGTGCGCGTGTCGATCGATCAGGACTACGACGCTCTTACTTGCCGGCCTTGCGACGGGCGACGCGGGTCTTGCGCAACAGCTTGCGATGCTTCTTCTTGGCCATCCGCTTACGACGCTTCTTGATCACAGAACCCATGTGCAGACCTTCTTGCCTAGACCAGCCGACGCTTGTCGTCGGCCTGATGAACGAGTGATCCACAGCTGACGGACTCGGCACGCAGCCGAGCCGCGTACGGACCGTCGACACTTTCAGCTGATCCTACCGGCTGGTCAGCGGTCGTCAGGACGCGTGGCGAACGGCCACGAGAGGTCGGACCAGCGGACCGCTCGAGAAATCGATCGGCCTGCCGCCGCGCTCGACTGCCGGAGCATCCAACGGACCGGCGTCAGCCCACGTCGTTGTAAGCAGTCCGCAGGTAGTCGTGCACGGCCCGTTCCGGTACCCGGAAGGAGCGGCCCACCCGGACTGCGGGGACCTCTCCGGAGTGGACGAGCCGATACACCGTCATGCGGGATACCCGCATGACGGTGGCGACCTCAGCCACCGTCAGAAACTTCATCTCTGCCAGCGAAGGATCTCGCTGGGCAGGGTCTTGTGGCTCTCCAGCCATAGGGCACCGTCTTCCGGCACGAATCGCGCCGCCGGCTTCCCCTCCGGTGGACACTCACGCACGTGCTGCGTGCACTCTAGCGTTACTGGTGGGACTAAAGCGATGATGACTTTTACTCTTGCTTCACTCGATATGAAGCGTGACACGCCGTGACGGAATCACCAGTTTTGGTGACCGAAGGTTCTGTGCCCGGGCAGGTCGAGGACCGGGCCGTCAGTCGTGCGCCTTGCCCAGCGCGGCAGAGCGAAGCGAGGCCGCCTCGATGGCCGACAGCAGGGCCGCTCGCACTCCGTGGTTCTCCAGCTCGCGGATGGCGGCGATCGTGGTCCCGCCCGGTGAGGTCACGGCCTCCCGGAGGGCGACCGGGTGCTCACCGGAGTCGCGGAGCATGGTCGCGGCCCCGACCGCCGACTGGATGATCAGGGTCGTCGAGACGTCGCGGGGCAGTCCGAGCAGGATGCCGGCGTCGATCATCGCCTCCACCAGGAAGAAGAAGTAGGCCGGTCCGGAACCGGAGAGCGCGGTCACCGCATCCTGCTGGGATTCCGGCACCCGGACGACCTTGCCGACCGAGGACAACAGATCTTCGACGAGCTGGAGGTGCTGCGCCGTGGCGTGCGTACCGGGCGAGATGGCACTCATCGCCTCACCCACCAGCATCGGCGTATTGGGCATGACCCGCACCACGGCGGTGCCCGCCGGCAGGTGCCGCTCGTAGAGGCTCGTGGGGAGTCCTGCGGCCAGGGAGACCACCAGCGTGCCGGGGGTGATGGATCCGGCCAGCGTGGTCAGCAGCGGTTCGATGTCCTGCGGCTTCACCGCGACCACCAGCACGTCCGCGCTACGGGCGGCTTCCTCGGTCTGCACGCCGCGCACGCCGTACTTCGCGGTCAGCTCGGCAACCCGCGCCGGATAGCGCTCGGTGAACATCAAGGAATCAGCGGGCCGCCCCGCGGCCAGTACTCCGGCGAGCAAGGCTTCGCCGATCTTGCCTGCCCCGAGAATTCCAATCGTCGTCATGGTTGACAAGGGTGCCATGCCGACCTGCACCCGGAATTCAGCAGCCGACCGGGCCACTAATCTGGGTCGGTGGACTCCCCCGGCGCCCCGCGGTCCGGCGGCCGGGTGCTGATCAGCGCCGCCGTCGTCGCGCTCGCTCTCAACCTCCGGCCGGCCGTCAACGGGCTCGGTGCCGTCACTCCGGAGTTGCGGGCGGCCACCGGCCTGTCCGGGGCATCGGTCGGTGTACTGCTTGCGCTACCCACCGTGTCGTTCGCCCTGCTCGGCCTGTCGGCCGCGTCGATAGCGGCCCGGCTCGGCACCAACCGGACCGTGGTCTTCGCGCTGGGCGCCATGGTCGTCGGTCAACTGGCGCGTTCCGTGCTCACCGGGATACCCGCTCTGTTTCTCGGCTCCGCCGTGGCGTTGGCCGGGATCGCAGTGGGCAATGTGTTGATGCCGGGCATCGTCCGGCTGTATTTCCCCGACCGGATCGTGCTGATGACGGCCGTCTACACCACGGCCCTGTCCGCCGGTGGTGCCATCGCGGCCGGCGTGACGCTCCCGATCGAGCACGCCGCCGGGGGCACCTGGCGGTTGGGGCTCGGGATGTGGGCCGTCACTGCGGCAATCGCGCTGGCCCCGTGGCTGGCCGTGCGCGCTCCGAGGCCGGCGGGCGGCAATCGCAAACGGCCGACCCTGATCGGGACGCGGCAGCTCGCCCGAACCAGGCTGGCCTGGGTGATGGTGGGCTTCTTCGGTACCCAAGCCCTCCAGGCATACGTGATGTTCGGCTGGCTACCGGAAATCCTGACCAGCGCCGGTACCACGGATACCATTGCTGCCCTTTATGTTTCGCTGCTCGCGTTGATCGGCGTGGTGATCGCTGCGATCGTGCCGCCGCTGCTGGCCCACGTACCGGTGGTGGCGGTGATCATCACCATGGCGAGTTGCTACCTGGCCGGATACGTCGGCCTGATCCTGGCCGCCGACACCGCGACCTGGCTGTGGACGGTTCTGGTCGGGATCGGAACCGGCGCGTTCCCGGTCGCCCTGACGCTGATCGGCCAGCGGGCCAGGACGACCGGGGGCACGTTGGCACTGTCCGGCTTCACCCAGTCGTTCGGCTACCTGTTGGCTTCGATCGGCCCGGTGCTCTTCGGCGTCGTCCATGACGTGAGCGGGGGCTGGACCACGCCCCTGCTGATGCTGATCGGCCTGGTCCTCGTGCATCTGGTCTTCGGTCTGGCCGCCGCCAGAACCAGATACATCGAGGACGAATTGGCGCCGGTCGGCGTCGGTTGATCGTTGCCCGGGGCTCGATCGCCCGCAAGGATCGATCAGCCGGCGAACAGCAGAGCGGTCGCAGTCGCCGCGCGACCCTCGCCGCGACCGGTCAGGCCCAGACCGTCGGTGGTGGTCCCGGCCACCGACACCGGCGCCCCGACCACTGCGGACAGGATCTGCTCGGCCTCCCGCCGTCGTGGCGCCAGCCTGGGCGTGTTGGCGATGACCTGGACTGTGGCGTTGCCGACGACGAAACCGGCGGCGGTCACCCTGCTCATCACTTCGGCCAGGAGGTCCGTCCCGGAGGCGCCGAACCAGCGTTCCTGTCCCGTCCCGAAAACGGTGCCCAGATCCCCCAGACCGGCGGCGGAGAGCAGGGCGTCACACAGCGCGTGGGCCGCGACGTCGCCGTCGGAGTGTCCCTCGCAGCCGTCGACTTCGGGAAAGTGGAGACCGGCCACGAAACAGGGCCGACCGGCGGCGATCGGGTGGACGTCGATGCCACTGCCGATGCGGGGTACCGCGCCTGCCGTCATGCGTCTGGCCTCCGCGAGGTCCGCCGGGGTGGTGATCTTGAATGCGGCCCGGTGGCCGGGCACGAAGACGGGTTGCACGCCCATGAGCTCCACCAGGGCGGCGTCGTCGGTAGCGGTGATCCCGTCCCGGCGGGCCCGTTCGTGGGCCTGCCTGAGCAGATCGGGGGCGAAGCCCTGCGGGGTCTGGACGATGCGGAGGGACTCACGATCGATCACCGACGGGCCGCCACCTGCCTGCACCCGGCGGATGGTGTCGACGACGGGCAGTACCGGGACAACGGCCTGGGCGCCGCCCTGGACGGCCTCGATCACGCTTCTGATCACGGCGACCGGAACAAAGGCTCGGGCGGCGTCGTGGACGAGCAGGACGCTGGCGGAAGGGTCACTGCGTTCGAGCGCAGCACGGACCGAGGCAACGCGATCGGAGCCGCCCACCACGACCACGGCGGAGTCACCGAGCAACTTGGTCGCCGAACCGAGCTCAGCCGAACCGACGGCGACGATCACCTGATCCACCCCGGCCTCGCGCAGCCGGTTCACCGCGTGGACCAACATCGGGCTGGACCCGACGACGGCAAACGCTTTGGGCAGGCCGAGACCCAGCCGTTCGCCTCGCCCGGCCGCCGGGACCAGCGCGACGACGCTCATCCACACACCCCGCCCGGGTCCGTCTCGGACGAACCAGGCGGGCGGGGTGACGGGTAGCGACGCAGTTCAGGAAGCAAGTACCTCGTCGAGGATGCCCTCGGCCTTGTCCTCGTTCGTGCCCTCGGCCAACGCCAGCTCGGAGACGAGGATCTGCCTGGCCTTGGCCAGCATCCGCTTCTCGCCGGCCGACAGCCCGCGTTCCTTGTCACGGCGCCACAGATCGCGAACGACTTCAGCGACCTTGTTGACATCGCCGGAAGCCAGTTTCTCGAGGTTGGCCTTGTAACGGCGCGACCAGTTGGTGGGCTCTTCGGTGTGCGGCGCACGCAGCACGTCGAAGACCTTGTTCAATCCCGTCTGGTCAACCACATCACGAACGCCGACGATCTCCGCGTTCTCCGCGGGGACCTTCACCGTCAGATCACCCTGGGCGACCTTCAGGACGAGGTAGAGACGCTCCTCGCCCTTGACGATCCGCGTTTCGGTGGCCTGGATCAGAGCGGCCCCATGATGGGGGTAGACGACAGTTTCGCCGACCTTGAAAACCATGTGTCTGGTACCCCTTTCGATACCGCCATCTTAACACGTCCTGAACCCGTGCATCGACTCGTTGTCGCAGGTCAGGGGGTTGACCGATGCTTGACAAAGTATGGTTGCGCGTGCATTCGATGTGAATTCGCCCAGTATCGCCACGCCTTCGGGCGTTGCTCGCGCGTCGACCCGGAACCGATTTGCCGACAGGGTGCGCGCCCGACGCACACGTCCGGCCGGCGGCCGACTAATCTGAGCAGAGATCGTGGTCTCCGGTTGTTCGGGGTCGCCCCGATCCGGGTTCCAGCGCACTTGCCAACGATCTTTTCTTCAGCCAAAGGGGAACCGCCGTGTCCCGCTTCGTCCGCTCGCCACGTCGCGGGCTCCGGCCCGTGGTCGCGGTCCTGGTTGCGGCCCTCGCCCTGTCCGGTTGCGCCGCGGGGCAGATTTCCCAGACCGCCGACCAGGTGGCCGCAATCGATGGGGCCAACGGCACCGTGGGATACATGGGCGTCCGGAACGTCTTGCTGGCCACCACGACCGGCGCCGACTACGCCAAGGGCGCGAACGCGCCGCTGGAGCTATGGGTGTCCAACACCGGCATCCAGGCGGACACGCTGACCGGCATCACGACACCCGCGGCCACCTCGGTCGTGATCAACGGTGTGGCCCGCATTCCGGGCCAGACGCTCAAGGACTTCACCGGAGACACCAACACCATCACCCTCAGGGGTCTGACCTCGACGATCACCTATGGACAGTCGGTGCCGGTGACGTTCTCGTTCGCCTCGGCCGGAACCCTGACCGTCAACGTGCCGATCGCGATCCCGCCCGTGCGGACCACCGGCCGCGAGGAGGTCAACATCGAGGAGCCCGACCAGACCTCGCTGTGGCAGCCCGGCGAAGCGGACGGGTCGGCCGCACCGTCCTCGTCCGTGGCAACATCCGCCGGAGGCTGACCAGCGCTTTCCCCGCAGATCGACGCCTGGCCGGTGAGTCCTTCCGGCGCTGTCGGTGGCCTGAACTAGTGTTCGAATCATGACCGGAAACTCGTCCTTCCCGAACCGCTCGTCCTTCTCTTCCGGCTCCGCCGGAACATCCGTCGGTGCCGCGCGATCCTCGACGAAGGCCGCGAAGTCGGCCAAGCCGGCTTTCCACTGCACCGAGTGTGGTGCCTCCGTCCCCAAGTGGGCTGGACGCTGCCCGAATTGCCAGGCCTGGGGCAGCCTCGCCGAAGTCGGTGCGCAGCAGACGATGCTGCGAAAGGTCACCCCCGGTCCGGTGACCGGGCCGGCCCGTCCGATCGGCGACATCGATGCCAGCCAGGTCAGTGCCCAGCCCAGTGGCGTCGCCGAGTTGGATCGGGTGCTGGGCGGCGGCCTGGTCCCCGGCGGAGTCGTCCTGCTGGCGGGTGAGCCGGGCGTCGGCAAATCAACCCTGTTGCTGTCCGCCGCGCACGCCTGGGCCACGACGCACCGAACGCCGGCGTTGATCATCACGGGCGAGGAGTCGGCTGCCCAGGTACGGATGCGAGCCGACCGGATGGGCTGCATCCATCCCAACCTCTACCTGGCCGCGGAAACCGAGATGTCCGCCGTGCTGGCCCACATCGACGCCGTGAACCCAGGTCTGTTGATCCTGGACTCGGTGCAGACGGTGTCGCTCTCCGAAGTGGACGGCAGCGCCGGCGGCGTGACGCAGGTGCGCGCGGTCGCCGCGACCCTGACCGCCATCGCCAGGGAGCGGGGCATCGCCTGCGTACTGGTCGGGCACGTCACGAAGGACGGCGCCATCGCCGGGCCGCGAGTCCTGGAACACCTGGTCGACGTGGTGCTGCAGTTCGAAGGCGATCGGAACTCCGCACTCCGACTCATCCGCGGGGTGAAGAACCGGTTCGGGCCGTCCGACGAGGTGGGCTGCTTCAAGATGGTGGAGAACGGGATCATCGGACTGAGCGACGCGTCAGGCCTGTTCCTGTCCGGCCGCAAGCTCCACATTCCCGGTACCTGCAGCACCGTGACCATGCAGGGCCGGCGCGCGATACCCGTGGAGCTGCAGGCTCTGGTTGGACCGGGCGACAGCGACGGACCGCCGCGCCGCACCCTGTCCGGCCTGGACAGCTCACGCGCGGCGATGGTGCTGGCCATCCTGCACCGGCTCGGCGGCGTCGACGTCGCCAAGCGCGAGGTCCTGGCCGCCACCGTCGGAGGCGTCAAGGTCACCGAACCCGGCGCCGATCTCCCGCTGGCCATGGCGGTGTGGTCCTCCGCCCGGGACATCCCCTTGGCCCCTGGCCTGATCATGTTCGGCGAACTCGGGTTGTCCGCGGAGATCCGACCGGTGCAGAACATGGATCGACGGCTCGCTGAAGCGTCGCGACTGGGCTTCGACCACGCTGTCATTCCGGCAGGTGACGCTCTCGAGCGCCCGGTCGGCATGCGGGTGGACCGGGCCGAGAATCTGGGCGACGCCATGCGGTCGCTGGGCAACGACGACGGCGTCGTCCGGTGGTTGTCCCGGAAAGCGAAGTAGTCCGCTTTCACGGCGCATCGTTCCGAGTACGTGGCACCGCACGGCCAACTAGACTGACTCCGATCTTCACGGCCCAGTGTCTGGGCCTGGGCCCGCACGTGGTTTCCAGCATCGGCGCCGAACGAGGACAACTGAAACGGGGGTTCTGGTGGTCGACGAGCGCACGACCGTGGTGGCTCAGCGGGATGTGTTGGCACGGATGGCACCGGGGACGCCGCTCCGCGAGGGTCTGGAGCGAATCCTCCGAGGCCGTACGGGCGCGCTGATCGTGCTGGGTTACAACCCCACCGTCGAAGCGATGTGCGACGGTGGATTCTCCCTCGATGTCGAGTTCTCGCCGACGCGGCTGCGCGAGCTGTGCAAGATGGACGGCGCCGTCGTGTTGAGCGACGACGCGACCCGGATCCTGCGGGCCAATGTCCAGCTGATGCCGGATGCGATCATCGCCACCGTGGAGTCGGGCACTCGGCACCGCACCGCAGAGCGGGCCGCGATCCAGACCGGCCTCCCGGTAATCGCGGTAAGCCATTCCATGGCCATCATCAGCCTCTATTTCGGCGGTCTGCGACATGTGGTGGCGGATCCGTCTGCCATCCTCGGCCGCGCGAATCAGGCGTTGGCCACCCTGCAGCGCTACAAGTCGAGACTGGACGAGGTCACCGGCACGCTCTCGGCTCTCGAGATCGAGGATTTCGCCACGCTCCGCGACGCGATGACGGTGCTGCAACGGCTACTCATGGTCCGGCGTATCGCGGACGAGCTGACCAGCAGCGCCATCGAACTCGGAACCGACGGGCGACTGCTCGGCCTGCAGCTCGACGAATTGGTCAGTGGTACCGAAGAGATGCGCGAGCTGCTCATCCGCGACTATCTTCCGCCCGAGTACGTCGACCGCGATGTGCAGGACGTCATCGCCAGCCTGCGTCGCCTCGACGAGACAGAGATCCTCGACCTGAACGCGGTGGCCAAGGTGCTCGGTTACCCCGGGCAGCTGGACACCCTGGAGTGGCCGATCAGCCCTCGTGGTTACCGACTGCTGGCCGGCATTCCCCGAGTCCCGCCTGCCGTGCTCGATCGACTGATCCTGCATTTCGGCAATCTGCAGGGTTTGCTCGCAGCCACGGCGGCGGATCTTCAACTCGTCGACGGAGTGGGTGAGGGTCGCGCCCGCGTGGTACGGGAGGGCCTGTCACGTCTGGCGGAGACTTCGATCGTCGACCGCTACGGAGCTCCGCTCTAGCGGCAGTGGCGCCGTAGGAGAGTCGGGGGGCAGCTGATGGCGTGGCCAGTCATGGCGTGATCAGTGGACGGCGTGATCAGTGGACGGCGTGATCAGTTGATGGCGAGGGGCGCCGGCGTAGCTCGCAGCGAGCCGATCGCCACCCGAACCTGGTAACTTCCCGCCGGCACCTGGATGCGGTCGGTGGTACACCCAGGACTGGAGGTCGTGGCCGACCATTTGATGTTGTACTGCACCGTTTCGCCGGCCTGCAGGGTGCGGACGTCGGTGCCGGTTCCCGGGAAGCAGTCAGCGGTGGACCACACGCGCGCTCCCGCGGCTGTGTAGACGGAGAAGACCTGCAGCCCACCGGAAAGGTCCCGCGTGCAGGCGACCGACCCGACGTTGGCCACCGAGACACCGAGAATGGGCTGGGTCCCGACGGGATAACCGGGAGTTCCGGTGGACGCGGTCAATTTCAGCGCGGCGTCCGGACACAGCAACCGGCCCTGCGCATCGGTGCTCGGTGCCGTGCTCGTGGGCTTGGCGGCGGTCGGTTTCGAAGTGTTCGGGCTGGTGGCGATCGGTGCGGTGGGAGCCGGGACAGTGGTGATCGGCTTCGGAGCCGTCTTCGCCCCGGCGGTCGCGCCGGGACTGGTCGGAACCGCGGATCCGGTGGCTTTGGCCGTCGTCTTCGGCGCGGCAGTCGTCGACGCGCTGGTCTTCGGCGGTGTGGTTTTCGGGGTGGTTTTCGGTGGGGTCGTGGCGGCGGTCGGCGCGGTGGTCTTGGCGGCTGTGCTTCCGGCCGGCGCCGAGGCCGCAGATCTGGCGGTAGCGGTGCCGGCAGCCGAAGAACCTGCCGGCACCGAATCGGCCTGCGAGGCGAGCACTCCCGTCAACGACGGTGTCGTCGACCCGCTCACGTAGGCCGCAAGCCCCCCGGTCTGGCTGCTCGCTCCCTTCGACCGGCCGGCCACCAGAAAGATCACGCCGAGCAGAACAGCGACACCGGCAACCACCACGATGAGCCGCCGGAGCCAGTAGACCTGCGACGGCCGGGGACCGACAGGATGCATCACGATGTGAACGGTAATCTCGACCGGTAGGGAATCCGGGTAAGCAGGGCCGATCGGCGTGGATCCGACCCGTGGCGAGCCACTCTCCTGACCGACGGTCCGTGCAGACCGACGACACCACTCGAGCAAGGGATGCGATGACGGCAATCGAACAGCTCTTGGAACGCAATCACGCCAAGGCACTCTCCCACCCGTACTGGGTCGGGCCGACACCAACGCTCGGCGTCGCGATGGTCCTGTGCATGGATGCCCGGGTGGACGCACACGCCGCCTTCGGACTGACACCTGGCGAGGCGCACCTCATCAGAAATGCCGGTGGTGTGGTCACCGACGACACGATCAGGTCACTGGCCATTTCCCAGCACGCCCTGGGCACCGTTGAAGTGATGATCGTGCACCACACCGACTGCGGGCTGGCGCGTCTCGAGGAAGATGCGTTTCGCGAGAAGCTGGCCGAATACGCCGGCTACCGACCGACGTGGGCGGTCCAGGCCTTCAAGGACCCGCACGATTCGGTCCGCGAGTCCCTGCGTCGGGTGCGCCAATCCCCCTTCATCCTGCACACGCACGGCGTGCGGGGATTCATCTTCGACGTCGAGTCCGGGCTGCTGGAAGAGGTGTTCGCCGACTGACCAGCGCCAGCGCGGCGACGTCACCTCCGCTTCCCGACCCGACACCACGCGGGCTTGATGCCGCAGCAATGCTGTCCTTCTTCGCCGACCATGGACGCGAGCTGCCCTGGCGCCGGCCGGAGGCCGGGGCCTGGGGGGTGTTGGTCAGCGAGTTCATGTTGCAGCAGACCCCGGTGGTACGAGTCCTCCCCGTCTACGAGAGCTGGCTGCACCGCTGGCCTCGCCCGGCCGATCTGGCCGAGGACTCCCCCGGTGATGCCGTGCGGGCCTGGGGTCGACTGGGCTACCCACGCAGGGCACTGCGCCTGCACGCTGCGGCGACTGCCATCACCACAGTGCACGGCGGCCAGGTGCCCGATAGCGTGCCGAACTTACTGGAGTTGCCCGGTGTGGGTGAGTACACGGCGCGAGCCGTTGCCGCCTTCGCCTTCGGGGCCCGCACTCCGGTTGTCGACACGAATGTCCGGCGGGTGATGTCCCGAGCCGTCAACGGTCTCGACAGCATCAGGCAGGCGGCCACGCCGGCAGACCGACGCCAATTGGAACGACTACTTCCGGCCGAACCTGAGGTGGCATCTCGATTCTCGGCAGCCGTCATGGAGCTGGGCGCCCTCTTCTGCACGGCAGTCAACCCGAGATGTGGAGACTGCCCGATTGCCGGGGGTTGCGCCTGGAGGGCGGCTGGCTATCCGCCGGCGGTGGCGAGTCGCGCGGTGCAGACGTGGGCCGGCACCGACCGCCAGGTTCGAGGCCGCATCATGGGGCTGCTGCGCGAAGCAGACCATCCCGTCCCGCGGGCGGCCATCGACATGGTCTGGCCGGACGCCGAGCAACGATCGCGGTGCGTGGCCTCTCTGGTAGCGGACCGACTCGCCGTCGAACTGGTCGACGGAAGTCTCGCGCTGCCCAGCTGACCTACCCCCTTCCGCACCGCGTCGCGTTCTGGCACCAAATCGGGCGGTCTGGCGCGGGGATCTCGACCTGACGCGGGGATCTCGACACGGTGCGGGTAAGCAGAGCGGGCCGGACGATTACTCGTCCGGCCCGCTCGATCGTGCTGTGGTGCCGTATTTGGCCGTGCTACCGGCGCCTATTCCTTTTCGAGGCTGATACCGGGACCGTCGACCGTCAGCGCTTCGACGACGGTGTCCGGGATCTCGGACGGACGCGGCACGCCGACGAAGGTGAAGACCTTGTCCGCGTTGGCCGTCGAGTTCTCGCCGTCCTTCACGTCGACCAGAACGATCTGACCGGGCTTGATCTCGTCGAACAGGATCTTCTCGGACAGCTTGTCCTCGATCTCCCGCTGGATGGTGCGACGCAACGGCCGCGCTCCCAGCACCGGATCGAACCCACGCTCGCCGAGCAGTAGCTTTGCCGCCTCGGTGACCTCGAGTCCCATGTCCTTGTTCTTGAGCGCACCTTCGACGCGCTTGAGCATCAAGCCGACCATGGTCATGATCTGCTCGGTGGTCAACTGGTGGAAGACCACAACGTCGTCGATGCGGTTAAGGAACTCAGGCCGGAAATGACGCTTGAGCTCGTCATTGACCTTGGACTTCATCCGCTCGTAGTTCGACTCGTCGCCGCCCTGCGAGAAGCCCATACCCACGGCCTTGGAGATGTCCTGGGTACCAAGGTTGGACGTGAACACGATGACGGTGTTCTTGAAATCGACGGTGCGACCCTGACCGTCGGTCAGTCGGCCATCTTCCAGCACCTGGAGCAGCGTGTTGTAGATGTCCGGATGGGCCTTTTCGATCTCGTCGAAGAGCACCACGGAGAACGGCTTGCGACGCACCTTTTCGGTGAGCTGCCCGCCCTCTTCGTACCCGACGTATCCGGGGGGCGCTCCGAACAGTCGCGACGCGGTGTACCGGTCGTGGAACTCGCCCATGTCGACCTGGATCAGCGCATCCTCGTCACCGAACAGGAATTCGGCGAGCGCCTTGGTCAGTTCGGTCTTTCCGACGCCGGACGGGCCGGCGAAGATGAAGGAACCGGACGGACGCTTCGGGTCCTTGAGGCCGGCCCGAGTACGACGGATGGCCTGCGAGACCGCCTTGACCGCCTGATCCTGGCCGATGATCCGCTTGTGCAGCTCATCTTCCATGCGCAGCAGCCGGGAGGTCTCCTCCTCGGTCAGCTTGAACACGGGGATACCGGTCCAGTTGGCCAGCACTTCGGCGATCTGCTCGTCGTCGACCTCGGAGACGACGTCGAGATCGCCGTCTTTCCAGGCTTTTTCGCGCTCAGCCTTCTTGGTCAGCAGCTGCTTCTCCGAGTCACGGAGCGAAGCGGCCTTCTCGAAGTCCTGCGAATCGATCGCGGACTCCTTGTCGCGACGCACGTTCGCCAGCTTGTCGTCGAAGTCACGCAGGTCCGGCGGGGCGGTCATCCGACGGATACGCATCCGCGCGCCCGCCTCGTCGATCAGGTCGATCGCCTTGTCCGGCAGGAACCGGTCGTTGATGTACCGGTCTGCCAGCGTGGCCGCTGCCACCAGGGCCTCGTCCGAGATGGTGATCCGGTGGTGCGCCTCGTAGCGATCGCGCAGACCCTTCAAGATCTCGATGGTGTGGGCCACCGTCGGCTCGCCGACCTGAATGGGCTGGAAACGACGCTCGAGCGCAGCGTCCTTCTCGACGTGCTTGCGGTACTCGTCGAGAGTGGTGGCACCGATGGTCTGCAGCTCGCCACGGGCCAGCATCGGCTTGAGGATCGAGGCAGCATCGATCGCGCCTTCGGCCGCGCCGGCACCGACGAGCGTGTGCAACTCGTCGATGAACAGGATGATGTCGCCGCGGGTGCGAATTTCCTTGAGGACCTTCTTCAGCCGCTCCTCGAAGTCGCCGCGGTACCGGGACCCCGCGACCAACGACCCGAGATCGAGGGTATAGAGGTGCTTGTCCTTGAGGGTCTGCGGGACGTCGCCGCGGATGATCGCCTGGGCCAGGCCCTCGACCACCGCGGTCTTGCCGACGCCGGGCTCGCCGATCAGCACGGGGTTGTTCTTCGTTCGGCGGGAGAGCACCTGCATCACCCGCTCGATTTCCTTCTCCCGGCCGATGACCGGGTCCAGCTTGCCCTCACGGGCGGACTGGGTGAGGTTCCGACCGAACTGGTCGAGCACGAGCGAGGTCGAGGGTGTGCCTTCGGAGCGCCCACCCTCGGCAGCAGCGGTTTCCTTGCCCTGGTAGCCGGAGAGCAGCTGCAGAACCTGCTGGCGGACCCGGTTCAGGTCTGCGCCGAGCTTCTGCAGCACCTGAGCGGCGACGCCCTCGCCCTCACGGATGAGGCCGAGCAGGATGTGCTCGGTCCCGATGTAGTTGTGGCCCAGCTGCAGTGCCTCGCGCAGGCTGAGTTCCAGCACCTTCTTGGCGCGGGGGGTGAACGGGATATGGCCGGACGGGGCCTGCTGGCCCTGGCCGATGATCTCCTCGACCTGGGCCCGAACGCCTTCCAGCGCAATGCCCAGCGACTCGAGCGCCTTCGCGGCGACGCCCTCGCCCTCGTGGATGAGGCCGAGCAGGATGTGCTCGGTCCCGATGTAGTTGTGGTTCAGCATCCGGGCCTCTTCCTGGGCCAGGACAACCACGCGTCGCGCTCTGTCGGTAAATCTCTCGAACATGTGCACTCCTTACGAGCGTGCGCGGCAGGGAGATGGCCGGGATTCGTCACGGCACCATCAACGAGCAATCGTTGCTGGGGCCCTCACGGACTCCGATCGTCCGAGTCTAGTCGGGCCCGGCCGGAGGCCGGGTCCTTCATCCACTCATCACAGGCTGGTTCTGCGCACCAGAACTGCCACAGTCCCTCTAACGCTGCCCTGGGCTGCGACGTTCCACCAGGGCAGGGCACTACGCCGAGGGCGAACAGGGGCATTCCGCGGACGACCGGCTCGAAACGCCGCCGACCCCCGGCCAGCAGGACGGGGGTCGGTGCGGTACTGATCGGTGCGGTACCAATCGGTGCGGTACTGATCGGTGCGGTACTGATCGGTGCGCTGTTGTCAGTGCGCCGCTTCGAAGGCTTCCAGGACCGCGGACGACAGGCGTCCGCGCTCGGAGACCTCGAGGCCGGCGGCGCGGGCCCACTCGCGGATGGCCGCGGTCTGCTCGCGGTCCGGGGCGGTGCGCGACGCGGACTTGGTGGCCTTGGCCGGCTTGGTCTTGGCGCCACGGCCGGCAGCAACGCGACGTCCACCGTCGATACGACGGGCGTGGTCGACAAAGTTGGCCAGGGCGTCGCGGAGTTTCTTTGCGTTCTTGTCCGTCAGGTCGATCTCGTAGTTCGCTCCATCGAGCGCAAAAGCGACGGTCTCTGCGGCGACAGTACCGTCAAGATCATCAACAAGACTGACGGTGGTCATGGTGGCCATGAGTATTCCTCCTGATAGGGCCATGTCGGCCGTTTGTGTTCAACGACGAGCGTAGATCACAAATGGGTAAATAACCAACAGGCAGCTCCGATTGCGCCCTGTTGATTGTGTGATGTTCATTGGCCCTCAGCGAACAACTCAAGGCATCCCGGGGCAAGTTCACAGCAAAACATCGGACTAAACACAAACAGCGACGACGGGCGCACCGTCGGTTCATCAAAGCCGACCAGTCACAGCTCCGCGAAGGGGGGCAATCAAGTCGCGATTTGTCTTTGGCGGATTGCCGCTTTGGTCGGCGGCCCGTGAGTCGGAGACTTTGGAGCACAGCCTTTGGAGCACAGCCTTTGGAGCGAAGCACTGGGACGGTGGCGGGTCGAACGGACCGTCAGTCGCCCGGCCGGACAAACGGGAACAGAATCGTCTCCCTGATTCCCAGCCCGGTCAGCGCCATCAGCAGTCGATCGACGCCCATGCCCATCCCGCCGGAAGGAGGCATGCCGTATTCCATGGCGCGCAAGAAGTCCTCGTCGAGCACCATCGCCTCGACATCACCGAGACCGGCAAACCTGGCCTGGTCGACAAAACGTTCCCGCTGGACGACCGGGTCGACCAGCTCTGAATAAGCGGTCGCCGTTTCGACGCCGCGGATGTAGAGGTCCCACTTCTCGGCCAGACCTGGTGTATCCCGGTGCGCCCTGGTCAACGGTGACGTCTCGGCCGGGAAGTCGCGAACGAAGGTCGGCAGGACCAAGGTGTCGACGACCAGAGCCTCGAACAGCTCCTCGGCCAGTTTGCCCGGACCGTAATGCGGTGCGACTGCCACGTCGAACTTTCCGGCCAGCTCGACCAGACGCGACATCGGCGTGTTCACGTCGATGTTCTCACCGGCAGATTCGGACAAGGCGCCGTACAGGGTGATGCTCGGCCATTCCCCACCCAGGTCGAAGTCCGAGCCGTCGGCGTGCTGCACGGTGGTGGATCCGAAAATGTCCACGGCAGCGTTCTGGATGAGGGACCTGGTCAGCTCGGCCATCCCGTTGTAGTCCGAGTAGGCCTCGTACGTCTCCAGCATCGCGAATTCGGGTGAATGCGACGAGTCGGCCCCCTCGTTGCGAAAGTTTCTATTGATCTCGAAGACGCGATCGATACCACCGACCACGCACCTCTTCAGGTACAGCTCGGGGGCGATCCGCAGGAAGACGTCGATGTCCATAGCATTCATGTGGGTTGCGAAGGGGCGGGCTGCGGCCCCACCGTGGAGCACCTGCAACATCGGCGTCTCCACCTCCAGGTAGCCCCGGTCGTGCAGGGTCTGCCGGAGCGACCGGTTGGCCAACGCCCGGACTTCGACGTTCCGTCGCGCCTGCGGGCGGACGATCAGGTCGACATACCGTTGCCGTACCCGGTTCTCTTCGGATAGCGGCTTGTGGGCCACCGGCAGTGGGCGCAACGACTTGGCGGTCAACTGCCACGTATCGGCCAGCACGCTCAACTCACCACGCCTGGAGGTGATCACCTCGCCACTGGCAAAAATGTGGTCGCCGAGATCGACATCGCCTTTGAAGGCGGCCAACGATTCCGCTCCCACCGAGGCCAGGGAGATCATGACCTGCAGCTCCGAACCGGTTTCGCCTGCACCGCCTTCGCGGAGGGTGACGAAGCACAGCTTCCCCGAATTGCGCAGGAAGATGACGCGACCGGTGATACCGACCTGCTTCCCGGTCCGAACATCGGGCTCCAGATCGGGGAACTCGGCCTTCAGCTCCGCGAGCCCGGTGGTTCGGTTGACGCCAACGGGATACGGGTCGATTCCTGCGCCCAGAAGACGCGCACGCTTGTCGCGACGAACGCGCATCTGTTCGGGAAGGTCGTCGTCGGCCTGCACGACGGCTTTTCGCGCGGACCCGGGCGTCCGGCCCGAAGTGTCAGAGCTTCCAGCATCTGCCGTCTTCACCGGCGACCCAGATGGCGTTGACGGAGTCGGATTGTCGATGTTGGCGCCATCTTCTGGATCACCGATTGCTGAGCTCACAGTTGACAAGGGTACTTCCGTGCGGCGGCGAATTTCCCACCCGCGGCACTGCTGTCGACCTCGGGGATGTCGTGGCCTGACGAGTGGCCCGTAGCCCGGGGAGTTGCCGGGCTTGATGGACAATGGGTTCATGCCGTCGCCGTCCCCGAACTTGCTCGACCGGACGTCGTGGATTGCCCTCGAGGAGCAACATCACGACGAGGTCGAGCGGCTGACCACTGCGCACCGATCACGTGCTGCAGAAAGCGTCGCGCACCCAGTCGAGGATTTCCTGTTCACGTACTACAACTTCCGGCCGTCGCAGTTGCGACGATGGCATCCAGGCGCTGCCCTTGGCCTGCGAGACGCCACGGAGCGTTCGGAATGGAGATTTCATCGAACGGTGAGCATCGCTGGCTCCAGCGCCACCGCGGTAGTGGTGGACGTCACCGAGTTCGCGTCGGCCCGAGGCAGGAGTCTCGGTTTCATTCGTGAGCTGTTGAGCCGAACCGCCGCGGCGACCCCGCAATTCGGCTGTTTCGGCCTCCACGAGTGGGCCATGGTATTTGAGGAATCGGACCGTCGGCACCGCGATTGGCCGCTGCGGTTGGGTCAGTCCGGGACGGACGAGGTGGTCCGGCAACACCAGATCCGCTGCTCGCACTTCGACGCGTTCCGGTTCTTCACGCCGGCGGCCAGTACCCGGAATCTGCTGTCGCCGGACCTGATGTCTCGAGACCGAATGGAACAGCCGGCGTGCCTGCACGCCAACATGGACTTGTACAAATGGGCATTTCGCCTCGTGCCGCTGATATCCAGCCGGCTGCTGGTGGACTGCTTCCTGTTGGCCAGGGAGATCCGCGAGGTGGATATGCGCGCGTCACCTTATGAGCTCTCGGCGCTCGGCTACGAGCCGATCGCCATCGAGACCGCAGCCGGCAAGGCGGAATATGTTCAAGCCCAGCGATCCTTTGCCGACCGGGGACAGGTCCTGCGCTCACGTCTATGCGCGGAAATGGACCTCGCAATGACGACGTCCCCAGCACTGCCTGCCGTCGAGCCCCGCGCCTGTTCCTAGCCGGCCGGTCAGTCCTCGGCCGCGCGTCGACGTCGCCGCGGGGCGGTCTCCGACGAACCGTAGGCGGCCAGCAAATCCGCCACCGAAATCCCCGCCGAGTGCCCGGCCCCGGGCAGGGCGGGCTCTGATTCGCGCTCCGGCTCCGGCTCGGGGGTCGGTTCCGGCTCGGGGGTCGGTTCCGGCTCGGGAAAGGGTTCGGGTGTCGCCTCCGGCTCCGCTTCGTGTTCCGTAACGGGTTCGGGTGTCGCCTCCGGCTCCGCTTCGTGTTCCGTAACGGGTTCGGGTGTCGCCTCCGGCTCCGCTTCGTGTTCCGTAACGGGTTCGGGTGTCGCCTCCGGCTCCGCTTCCGGCTCGACCTCGGGTTCCGGAACGGATTCCGGTGTCCGCTTCGGTTCCGGCCCGATTTCGGGTTCCGGTTCAGATTCCAGTGTCGGCTCCGCGTCCAGCCCTGCCTCTGATTCAGGCCCTGCCTCTGGTTCGAGCGCTGCCTCTGGCCCGGGCTCTGCATCCCGTTCCGGCGCGCGCTCCGGCTCCGACAGGTGCTGCGGGTCCGGGACAACCTGGTCAGCGGGCTCAGCAGGCCGAGCGGCAGCGATGTCCACATGCGCGGCGGCTGCGTCGACGACGTCTGGCGTCAGTGGGCCGCCTGGCGTCGGCGTGGCCCCGGGGCCGAAGGTCGCCCTGGGGAACTGCACGGTGTCGTCATCGCGCCCCGGATATTCGAACCCGCGAGCTTGGCCGGTGGCTGTCCGCCCGCCTGGCACCGAGCCCAGGTAGGGCGGAGCCATGTTGTCCGGTGCGCCGATGATCTGGCCGGGACGCCCGGCGTTGCCGCCGCCCCGGTTACGGCCGTCACCCACCTGGCGCACCCTGGTCGACTCCGCCGACAAGGTCAGGCGTTCGAAGAGCAGATCACCCTCGAGCAGACCCGACAGCGTGGTGTTCAGTCGATCCAGCTGCTCCCGGAGGCCGGCCAACTCCTCGCGATGTCTGGCCTCGGCATCTTCTCGCGCCCCTTCGGCGACGCCGATCTCGTACTCACGCCGAGCACTGATCTCGCGATGCAGTTCGAGCTCGTAGGTGCGTTTGCTGTCTTCGGCCCGCAGCTCCGCGGTCCGCGCATCACGCCGCGAACGCGCCACGGCGAAGGCCGCGATCAGCCCGGCCCACAGGGCGAGTAGCACCGCAAAACGCAGCCAGCGCACTTCTTCGGTGAAGACGACGAGGATCGTGGCGGCGATCGCGAGCACGAATCCCAGCACCAGGAGGACGCGCAGGGCCGTAGGCGAGGAGCCTCGGCGGCGGCGATTTCCAGCTGGGCTCATGGCCCACAGGGTACCGGGATCAGATCGGTTCCCCGACGGACGCCGGCCGCGTCAAGGGCGTGGCGCCGGGTCGTGACATGAATGTCCCGCCCGACCCGGCTCCGCCGACCACCGAGAGTAGAACGCGCTGTCGCAAAAGGGTGAATGGTCACGGTCGCTGCCGCGAGGACCGACCGTCCGGCGGGTCTTCAGGCGCCCGGCAGCAGAACTCGAGGTACAGCGCACCGACCAGCATCACGGCGGCACAACACAATCCGATCACAGCAGTCGCAGTATCCGATCGCGCGGCGGAGATCATGCCGGAGTCCGGCAGGACGTAGGCGAGAAGCCCGAACCACAGACCGGCCAGGGCTGCACCGGCGAGCGCACTGGCCTTGGCTGTCATCACCGCTCTTGCCGCGGTCAGCGGCGGAACCGGTGGCCTCGAGGCCCGACTCCCTGGTGTGCTGTTGGCCTGGATACGAGCACGTAGCCCGTACCCGAACACCGCCTCGGCTATTCCCAGCACGGCGGCCGCCACACCCGCGAACCGCGGGAGTGCGGGAATGCTTCCGTAGTTCAGGCGCACCAACACATATGCGGCGATCGCCGCTACCAGCGCGACGGCAAACAGATCGCGCGGTCTGGTAGGCCCCATCCGGAAGGCGGGGGACGGGTCAGCCGACATGCCCGACCATCGTGATCTCGCTGACATCCAGCCCGCTGAGCAGATCGGCAATGGCTCCGAGACCGGGCAGAACCGCATCCGGCTCGATCTCCGCCCATGGCAGCAGGACGAAGGCGCGTTCGTGAGCCCGCGGGTGCGGCAGCATCAAGTCGGGATCCTCCGAGAGCTCGCCGTCGACGACAATCACATCAGCGTCCAGAGTCCTTGGACCCCAACGAATATCGCGAACCCGGCCAGCCGCCCGCTCGAGCGATCTGCACAGTTCGAGCCAGCCGTAGCCATCGATGCCGTCGCCCTGCACGATCAGCGCGATGTTGTAGTAGTCATCCTGGGCCACCGGGCCCCACGGCGGAGTCCGATAGACCGACGACGCCCGGACTACCAACTCCCCCAGCGCGGCGACGGCATCCAGGAGATGCCCGCGTCGATCGCCGAGATTCGACCCCAACGACAACACCGCCGTGGTCATGTGGATCGGCTCTTCGCGCAAGCGCTCATCGCTACTCGCTCCGCCTTCATTCATGCCGGCCCCCTTTTCAGCGACCTGCGGATGGTCACCGCCACATCCGCGAAGTCCAGTGGGATCGGGGCCGACGGCTTGTGCAGCGTCACTTCCACTGCGTGCACCCGATAGGTCCGCATGACCGTGTCGGCGATCTCGCCGGCGACCGCTTCGATCAGATCCCGCGGTGGACCGGCGATGACCGTGGCCGCCAGCTGCGCGAGCTCGCCGTAGTCAACGGTGGCCGAGAGCTCGTCGGTCGACACGGCGGCGGTCAGATCCAACCAGAGCGTGAGGTCGACGACGAAATGCTGACCATCTCTTTTCTCGTGGTCGAAGACGCCGTGATAGCCGAACACCTCGAGCCCGGTGAGGGTGATGCGGTCAGCCATGGGTGACCCTCCCATGGGCCAGTCTGCCGAACCGGGCGTCGGCACCGTCTGCCCCCACCAGAACAGCGGCCGCACGCTCTTCGACGCCATGCAGGGCGGACAGTACGGCGAGCGCGTCGCGGGTCGGCCGGGGTTCGTGCACGCGGATGGCCCAGGCCCCCCTGTCCGCGGCCAGCACCGAGACCGCCGCCGTGGCCGCCTCCCGCTCGGCGGGGGGCCGGAACTCTCCGCCCGGCCCCTCGAGCAGCTGACCCAGGAACCTCTTGCGCGACGCCCCGACCAGGACCGGTAGACCTAGGTCCGTGAGCTTCGAAAGGTACCGGAGCAGCCGCCAGTTGTGTCCCGAGTCCTTCGCGAAGCCGAGTCCGGGATCGAGGATGAGGCTGCGTTCGTCGACGCCGGCGGCAAGCGCCCGGTCGACCTGCCGGAGTAGTTCGGTACGCACATCGGTCACCACGTCGGTGTAGCCGGCATGCTGGTGCATCTCGGCACTGTGCCCCCGCCAGTGCATCAGGATCCAGGGCGCGCCCGTCTCCGCCGCCACCCGGGCCATGTCTGGATCGGCGAGACCGCCGGATACGTCGTTGATGATCTGCGCGCCAGCGTCCAGTGCGGCCTTCGCGACCACTGCCCGGGTGGTGTCGACCGAGCAGACCAATCCGGCGGCGCTGAGGGCCCCGATCACCGGGATGACCCTGGCCGCCTCGGTGGCGGCATCGATGCGATGAGCACCGGGGCGGGTCGACTCACCGCCGACGTCGACGACGTCGGCGCCGTCGGCCGCCAACTTCGACCCGTGCTCGATGGCCGTGTCGGTGTGATCCCAGCGGCCCCCGTCGGAGAACGAATCCGGCGTCACATTGAGCACGCCGAACACCCACGCCCGTGGCCCGAAGACCGGGAACAGCGTGCTCATCGGCCGGTGATCAGGCTCATCGCCTCGGCCCGGGTACTCGCCTGGCTCTGGAAGATGCCGCGCACGGCAGAGGTGGTGGTGATCGCACCGGGCTTGCGAACTCCCCGCATGGCCATGCACAGATGCTCGGCCTCGATCACGACGATGACACCCGACGGATCGAGCCGACGAACCAACGCCTCGGCGATCTGGGTGGTCAACCGCTCCTGCACCTGTGGACGCTTGGAGTAACCCTCGACCACCCTGGCCAGCTTGGACAGGCCGGTGACCCGCCCGTGACGACCCGGGATGTAGCCGACGTGAGCGTGCCCGAAGAACGGCACGAGGTGGTGCTCGCAGGTCGAGTACATCGGGATGTCCCTGACCAGGACCATTTCCGAATGGTTCTCGGCGAAAACCGTGCCGAGGACCTCGTCCGGCTCGATGTGGAGGCCGCTGAACTGTTCGGCGTACGCGCGTGCAACCCGTGCCGGCGTCTCCTTCAGACCTTCCCGGTCGACGTCCTCGCCGACGGCGATCAGCAGCTCACGGACCGCCGCCTCGGCGCGGGCCTGGTCGAACTTCGGCCTCGTCTCCGTCGTCACCGACGCTGATCGCCCGGCGGCGCCCACGGGTCGATGGGATCGTCCTTCGGGTCGGGCGCACGGTGGCCGCCCGTCTGCGCCGACCCGTTGCCCGCGTGACCATTAGCAGCTTGGCCGTAGGGGTGCCCGTTGCTGTGACCATTCCCGGTCCAGCCGTTGGCGGACCCACCATTCGGGGCGCCACCGTTCGGAGCACCACCGTTCTGGCTGCCGCCGCCGTGTGGCGGGGCCCCGTTGTAACTGCCGGGCATGGGGGCCAGCGGGCCTGGTAGCACGCCGCCGGTCCAGTTCGGCGGCGGGGTCGCACCCGGCTGGGGCGACGCGTACGGATTGGGAGCCGGGTAGGGGTATCCCACTGGGACGCCCTGCGGCTGTCCCGGATACGGATACTGCGCACCGCCGTAGGCGGGACCCGGCTGGCCGGGTCCACCCGGGTTCTGCATGGCGGACGCACCGATCGGGACCGGCGACTTCTGCAGCGACGGCGACGGCGGTGGCGGCCACGGCTCGCCGCGTTCGATGGCGAGCTCCCCCGGGGTCTTGATCGGCGGTCGGTCGGACGGCGTCCGCTGGCCCCAGTCATCGAAGGTGGTGATCCGCGGGCGCTTCACCACGGAGGAGAAGATGACCTCGAGATCCTTGCGGTCCAGGGTTTCCCGCTCCAGCAGCTTGGTGGCCAGGTCGTCCAGCACATCCCGGTACTCATTGAGCACCGCCCACGCTTCGGTGTGCGCCGCCTCGATCAGCGCGCGCACCTCGCCGTCGATCTCCGAACCGACTTCGATCGAGTAGTCCGGCGAATGACCGTAGGTACGTCCGAGGAAGGGCTCGTCGTCGCCGGTCCCGTACTTCACGGCACCCAGCTTGGCCGACATGCCGTACTCGGTGACCATGGCGCGGGCGATCTTCGTCGCCTGGGCGATATCCGACGAGGCTCCGGTGGTCGGCTCGGCGAAGACCAACTCCTCGGCGGCGCGGCCGCCCAGGGCCATCACCAGCCGGGCGATCATCTCGGAGCGGGTCATCAGGCCCTTGTCGTCCTCCGGCACCACCAGGGCGTGACCGCCGGTGCGACCGCGCGGCATGATCGTCACCTTGTACACCGGCTCCAGGTCGGGCATGGCCCAGGCGGCGAGCGCATGTCCACCCTCGTGGTAGGCGGTGATCTTGCGTTCCTTCTCGGAGATGATCTTGCCCTTGCGCGCCGGACCGCCGACGACCCGATCGACCGACTCCTCGAGCGCTGCATTGGTGATCAGGGTGCCGTTGGTGCGGGCGGTCAGCAGCGCGGCCTCGTTGATCACGTTGGCCAGGTCCGCTCCGGACATACCGACCGTGCGCTTCGCGAGCGGGACGAAGTCGACGTCCGGGGCGAACGGCTTGCCCTTGGAGTGAACGGCCAGGATGGCCTGCCGACCTTTGAGGTCGGGCTGGCCCACCGGGATCTGACGGTCGAACCGTCCGGGCCGGAGCAGCGCCGGGTCGAGGATGTCCGGCCGGTTCGTGGCCGCGATCAGGATGATGCCGCCCTTGGTATCGAACCCGTCCATCTCGACCAGCAGCTGGTTGAGCGTCTGTTCGCGCTCGTCGTGGCCACCGCCCATGCCGGCCCCGCGATGGCGGCCGACCGCGTCGATCTCGTCGACGAAGATGATGGCGGGCGAATTGGCCTTGGCCTGCTCGAACAGATCACGGACGCGGCTTGCGCCGACGCCGACGAACATCTCGACGAAGTCGGAGCCGGAGATCGTGTAGAACGGCACGCCGGCTTCACCGGCGACCGCCCGGGCCAACAGGGTCTTGCCCGTTCCGGGCGGGCCATAGAGCAGCACGCCCTTGGGGATCTTGGCGCCCAGCGCCTGATATCTGGCGGGGTTCTGCAGGAAATCGCGGATCTCGTCGAGCTCCTCGACTGCTTCGTCCGCGCCGGCCACATCGGTGAACTTGGTCTGCGGCATGTCCTTGTTGAGCAGCTTGGCCTTCGACTTCCCGAAGGACAACACCTTGTTGCCGCCACCCTGGGCGTTGTTCATCATCCACAGCAGGAACAGGATGATCAGGCCGATCGGAATCAGGTAGATCAGCAGCGAGACGATCGTCGACTGACTGGTGACCTGGGTGTTGTAGGTCGGAACCTTGGCGTTCTGGACGTCCTGGAAGATGTTTTCCGTGGACGCGTCCGGATACACGGCGTAGATCTTGCTGGAGCCGTCGACCGGCGTCTTCAGCGTCAGCCGGAGGCGCTGTTCCTTGTCGTCGATGGTCGCATCGGACACGTTGCCGCTCGACAGCTGGGACAGCGCAACAGAGGTCGGCTCGGACTTGTAATCTCTGGTGTCGTCGGACAGGTAGGAGTAGAGCAGGTAGGCCACGAATATCACCGCGACCCACAGCAGAGGTGAGCGGAGCAGGCGCTTACGGTCCATGTGGCGTTCGGCCGCCGGGCGGCCTCCACCCTCTCTGAGAAATCAGACGAGCCGGCGGCTTCCCGGGAAGAAGAACCCGAGAGATCCGGTCTGCTCGTTTGCGTGGTCGGTTCGGTGGTCCCGCCCGCTACCCACCGAAATCGCGGCCCGGGACGAACCCCGAGCACGTTCAACTGCGGCGAGATCGCAGTACGCGACCATTGCGTTGAGCGTACCGCGCACCGGATTGGTTCCCGGCGCCTTCAGCGCAGGGCGTGATCAGGGGTTCCGCACACGTGACAGAGGCTCGACCGACCGCTGGCAGACGCCCGGGCGAGGCCCTTCCCGGAAGCGATCCCGGCGACCTCAGCTGTACATGTGCTCGCCGAGCAGGCCGACGAACGGCAGGTCCCGGTAACGCTCGTTGAAGTCGAGCCCGTACCCGACGACGAAATCCGTCGGGATGTCGAAACCGACATAGCCGACCTCGACCTCGACCTTGACGGCCTCCGGTTTGCGGAGCAGGGCGACGATCTCGATCGAGGCAGGGCCCCGGGTCTGCAGGTTCTTCTGCAGCCAGGACAGGGTCAGACCGGAATCGATGATGTCCTCGACGATGATCACCCGCCGGCCGGTGATGTCCCGGTCGAGATCCTTGAGGATGCGCACCACTCCCGACGAGGAGGTGGCCGATCCGTAGGAACTGACCGCCATGAACTCGAGCTCGGACGGGATGGGTAGGGCCCTGGCGAAGTCGGTGACAAACATCACCGCTCCCTTGAGCACGCAGACGAGCAGCGGAGGCACGTCGCCGATGTGGTTGGCCGCGACCGCGGCCGCCAGCGCGGTGATCTTGGCCTGCAACACTTCCTCGGTGATCAGGGTGGCGGCGATCTCGCCCAGATATCCGTGGCCCAGACCCGGATCCGGATCCTCAGGACCTGGCCTGACGGCGTCCGCCGAGGTGAGGATGGTGGTCAGCGGCTCTGGACTGATCGGGTTGCCCGACACGAGTCTCCCAAGAATTCTGGTCCGCACCCGAGTGCTCTGGGTCGAAACCGGCGGATGTTTGCGCCGCATCCCGGCGACAGAGGCCAGCCTGCCATCCCGGCCTGGTGACGTCCATCCCGGCCCCGGGAGCCCTGGGATCGACGTCAGGGCCGGGCGGCCGGCATCGCATGCAGCATGGCCCCGGTGCGGACCGCATCCATCGCGCCGGGCAGCCGCACCGCCCCACTCCGATTGCTGCCGGTGGCCAGCGAATCCAGTCGGAGGAGGTGGTCGGCCGTCAGGGCCTTCGCACCGATCGCACCGGCCCAGACACGGAGTGCCCGCCGGCGGAGCGCGACGGGGTGGCCGGCCAACGCAGCCAGATCCACACCGCCGCCCGCCTGCCACACCTCGGCCAGCACCCTCGCGGCCAGGTAGTCGAGTGCTTCCAGGTCTTCGGCCAACATCTGTGCGGTGCGGGCCAGGGCCGGGGTCACACCCCCACCCAGCACGTCGTCCAGGAGCGGCATCACCTCGCGGCGCAGGCGCACCCTGGTGAACGCCGGATCGACATTGTGTGGGTCATCCCAGAACTCGATACCTGTTTCACGACAAGCATTCTCGGTGTCGGCCCGGCGCAGTTCGAGCAAGGGTCGACCCCACGGACGGCGCCAGGGCGTCATTCCGGCGATGGATCGCGGACCGGACCCGCGGCCGAGTCCGAGCAGCACCGTCTCGGCCTGGTCGTCCGCGGTGTGGGCGAGCAGCACCACACCGCCCCCTTCCGGGCGCAGGGTCTGGTACCGCGCCGCCCTGGCCGCGGCTTCGGTCCCACCCTGGGTGCCCACGGTGACCGTGTCGATGCGGACCGTCCGGTATCCGATCTCGTGCAACTGCCGTGCCGTGTGCAGCGCACGGTCCGCGGAGCCGGTCTGGAGCTGGTGATCGACGGTGACCGCGGACAATCGGGATTCCTCGATGGCACCGAAGGCCCCGATGGCCAGGGCCAAGGAGTCGGCCCCGCCCGAGCACGCCACGATGATCCGGGCCCCAGGGTCGGCATGAGCAGCCATCCACGAGCTCACCGCCTCCCGAACCGACCGCACGGTCACTGCAGGACCCGGCGCATCCAGGCCTGCGGATCGGTGGTCTCCGCCCTGGTCGGGAGCGTTTCCGGCGAGGTCCAGATGGTGTTGAACGCGTCCATGCCCACCTTGTCGACCACATCGCCGACGAAGGCAGCGCCCTTGACGTACTGGGCGAGTTTCATGTCCATCCCCAACAGGGAGCGGAGGATCCGATCGAACGGACCGCGACCACGCTTGCGGCGGACGGTGAACGACTTCCGGATCTCGGCCACAGAAGGGATGACGGTGGGGCCCACCGCATCCATCACGTGGTCGGCGTGTCCCTCCAGCAGGGTCATCAGAGCCATCAGCTGGTCGAAGACCGCGCGCTGCTCCGGGGTCTGGATGGTCTCGATCCACGACCTCGGGCCGGATTCACCGCGCCGCCCGGTCACCGCCGAGACCAGCCGACCCAGCAACTCACCGGCATCCGTGTCGGCGGCTGCGCCGAACTCGGCCACCAGTGACTGGAAATGCTCGCGCAACCACGGCACCGCCGTGAACTGCAGCCGGTGGGTGCTCTCGTGCAGGCACACCCACATCCGGAAATCGACGGGGTCGGCGGACAGCTCGCGCTCGACCTTGATGATGTTGGGCGCCACCAGCAGCAACCGCCCGCGTACCGACGGGTCCGATGCCGTCGGGCCGGCGGGACTGAGCGGGTCGTACTGACCGAGCACCCGGCTGGACAGAAAGCTGAGCACCACCCCGAGTTGCGCACCGGCCGCTGCCCTCGCCTTCGGTCCCTGACCCACCTTGTCGGCCAGCTTCGCCGCCAGCGGGGCGGTCAACTCGGCCATGCCCTGGGCGGTGGCCTCGATCCACCGTGGGCGATCGACGATCTGGGCTTCCTCGACCGGCAACCCGTGACCGAGCCCGGTGGTGTCCCGGACGATCAACTCCGCCTTGGCCGAGAACTGTTGCAGATCGACGACCGCGGCCTTTGCCTGTTCTGGTGAAACGCTCGGTCCGATGGGGGCCAACCGTTGCCCGGCGCGGACAGCGGCGGCCCAGTCGATCGCTTCGGCAGCCATGCCGACAACGGTAGTGCAACCCCGTCCCGGACCGGCCCGGCTCAGCTACAGCCGCAGGTCCGGAGCGCGGCTGCGAAGACATCCTGGGCGTTCAGCGATTTGCCGGCAGTGACACCGTTGGAGTTGAGTGCGAAGACGAGAAGCCGACCGTCGACGTCGGGGACGTACCCGGCGAGCGCATAGGTGACGTCGACCTTCCCGGTCTTGGCTCGCACCCAGCCCACTCCCGCCTTGGCGGCCGGCGTCTGGAACCGACCCTCGGCCTTGCTCAGGGTGCCGGACACCCCGGCCACCGGAAGTCCGCTGAGCAGTCCACGCAGGGCCGGAACCTTCCCGGTGACCGCCAGCGCCATCACCTGGGCCAGCAGCGAGGTCGGGGCCAGGTCCTTGTGCGACAGGCCTGATCCGTCCGCCATCACCAGCCCGATGGTGTCGAGCTTCAGATCCTGCAGCGCGATCACCGTCGCCTGCGACGCCCCGTCGAAACTCGGCGCGCCGCCGAGCGCGATCGCAACCTGCCGGGCCAACGCCTCGGCTAGCACATTGTCGGAATTGAGGAGCGCCTGGGACAGCAGCACGGACATCGGCTGCGACTGGACGGTGGCCAGCACCTTCTCGTCCTTCGTCGCGGTGCCCTCGGTGACCGGGATGTCGGGGTTGCCGAGGGCACGGGCCAGCGCCGTCCCGGCATTGATCGCCGGACGCCCGGTCCGTGACGAGTTCTCGTTCGACGGATCCTTTCTGTCGCCGTCCACCATCAGTGCCTGCATGTGGGTGACGAAGCCCGCCGGTATGTCCCCGGCGTCCCAGCCGTCGGCCAGGTCCGGGCCGGTCCAGTAGCTGGTGTCGACCAGGATGCGTTTGACCTGGTAGCCGGACGCGACGATCTGGGCGGCCAGATCTGCCACCGTCGGGGCTCCGTCGTAGACGGTGTTCACGCCGGCCGCCCGCGCCGACAGCGTGACGTCGCCACCGCCGACGAAGACGATGTCTCCACTCTGTGGCCCCTGGACGACCTTGGTGGTGAAACGGCTGTCGGGGTTGACCTTCGTCAGCAGCGCCGCACCGGTGAGCAGTTTCATGGTGGAGGCCGGCTGCGACGGGGTCGAGGACTTGACGTTCCACATCACCTTGCCGGTAGCGGCGTCGATGACCTCACCCGTGTACTGGGCCAGTCCCGGGTTGGCCAGCGCCGGAGCCAGGATCTTGGCCACGCCGGCCGGTGTCGGAGCTTTGCCGGCAGTCACCGGCAGTGGCGTGATCTTCGCCGCGGCGGCCACCACCGGCGGGTCGACGGCGGAGATCGTCGGGGGCGCCACCACCGAACTGACGGACGAATTCGATGCCGTCGAGGACGTGGACTTCGGCCAGAACAGCACAGCGGCCGTCGCAGCCACCGCTACCAGCACCACGCACAGCACGGCGATCATCGCCTTGCGGCCACCAGAGCGGTTCCCTGCCACAACACTCCCTATGGCGCTCGGCGCCGTCGCACGCTGTCGTCGGATGAGCCTGGGAACGAGCGACGACGCACATCCGATGTGATCGACACCTCGCCCCCGAAGGGGGCGCGACCAGGTCACACCGGCCCGTCGGACTCGGGCTCCAGACTAGAGTCTTTGTGTAGGCAGTTTGTGAAGCGGCGCCCGAAGGGCGGGATCGTTCACCGGTCGGCGCGCTGAAATCGCCTCCACGAAGGCAGTTACGATCATCCGACCGGCGGTGTTCGACCCCGGGGTCGATCGCAACGAGGCGAGAGAAGGTACAGACGGTGGAATTCGACGTCACGATCGAGATTCCGAAGGGCAGCAGGAACAAGTACGAGGTCGACCACGCCAGCGGTCGCATCCGGCTGGACCGAACGCTGTTCACCGCGACGCAGTACCCGGCGGACTATGGATTCATCGACAACACCCTGGGGCAGGACGGCGATCCGCTGGACGCCCTGGTCCTTCTGTCCGAGCCGACTTTTCCCGGCTGTCTCATCCTGGCCCGCGCCATCGGGATGTTCCGGATGACGGACGAGAAGGGCCCGGACGACAAGGTGCTCTGCGTGTCGGCCAACGATCCGCGGCAGGCGAATCTGCAGGATATCGGCGACATGTCGATCTTCGAGCGGCTCGAGATCCAGCACTTCTTCGAGGTCTACAAGGACCTAGAACCTGGCAAGAGTGTCGAAGGCGCGAACTGGGTCGGCCGGGGTGATGCCGAGACCGAGATCCGGATCTCCTACGGCCGTGAGGTCAAGCGGCTGGCCGCTGAGGCCGAAGCGGCAGCGAACGGCGAGCCGGCACCCGGTCACTAGTCGTCCGATCTCTACTTTGTTTCGGCCGACCTCTACTTTGTTCGACCTCCGTACGGTCACCGGGTCAGTGACGGCAGCGGCGAGAGATGCCGTCTACCAGCGAGAGCCGCGCTGCACCTCGCGCAATTTCGGCCTGACGTCGAGCAGGTAGACAAGGTCTCCGACCAGGGCCGCCAGCCAGAGCAGACCCAGCACGCCGAACGGTCCGGCGACCAGCACTCCGAGAACCGAGACCACGGCGCACGCCGCCGTGATCCCGCTCCACGTGCCCTTGGTCTGCTTGTCGGCGGCGGCGTAGGCGTCCGGACGTCGGGATCCGGCGTCGATTGCGGCGAACACGCCCAGCAGGGCGCTGCCGATCGCCAGGGCGAGAGTGATCGCCGTGATGATCGGGGTCACGAAGTTCATGCCGTCCAGAATACGTGCGCATCCGGACGGCCGAAACGAAATCGCCGGGGACGTTCGGTCGACGCCCGTCGCCCGGCGGGTTACCGGGTCACGCGAGAACGGCGGTCAGTCCTCGTCGTGCTTCACGTGCGCTCCGGGCGGAACGACGTGCGACGGATCCACGGCGTCGGGATCCGCGGATTCCGTTGTCTCGGCGGGAGTCCGACGAGAGATCGGCGTCGGTTCGGTGACCTTGGCGGCCGGCTTCGACTTGGCCGACGGGGCCACGTCGGCCGGTTCGGCCGACGTGTCCGCCATTGCGGCGGCCGTGTCTGTGATGGTCTCAGCAGCTTCGCGCGCATTCTCGGCAGCCGCACCGGCGGTTGCGGCTGCACCGTCGGAAGCCGCGGCCGCAGTTGCCGACGGGCCCGCCGCCGACTTCGCCGGGCGTGCCTTGGCGGCCACTGCGTCGACGATGGCGCCGGGATGGAGACCGATGGTACGAGCCTTCGTCCAGCTCTTGTCCCCTCGCTCGGCGAGCTTCCCGTAGATCATGCCGACGAGCTGGGTGTAGGCCTCGATCGTCTCCTTGATGGCGTCGGGCGACAGCGACTTCGCCGCGGCCTGGAACTCGGCCAGCCGACCGGGGAGCTGGGCGATCAGGTCCTGGGCCTTGCCTGGTGCGTCGGCGGCGAACTGCTCGATGTTGCCCGCCACGTCGGCGGCCACCTGCTGAGCCTTCGACGGGAGGTCCGCGGCGACCTGCTGCGCCTTGGCCGGCAGGTCGGCCGCGGCTTTCTGGGCTTTACCAGGCAGATCGGCCGCCAACTGCTGAGCCTTCCCCGGCAGATCGGCGGCGGCCTTCTGGGCTCTTCCCTGGAGATCGGCCGCCACCTGCTGGGCTCTGCCCGGCAGATCGGCCGCGGCCTTCTGTGCCCGGCCCGGCAGGTCGGTCACCGTAGCCCGCACGTCCTTGACGTCCAGTGGAGTGCCGGCAACCCGTTCGCCCACCGAGCTCTCGACCTGCTCGCGCAACTCGGCGAGACGTTCGATGGCCATGTCACCCGCACCGATCGCGGCCAGGAGCGGGCGCGGAAGGTCGGCGAAGCGGGCGGCGACCTGCTCGATGGCATTGTCGGACACCGCGCGGAGATCGGTGATCAAGGACATTTTCTGTTTCCTTTCGGCCGACGCCGGGTGGGCGCGGGCGCTGGTTGTCAGCTGCTCGGGGGCTGGGTGTTCTTCGGTGACCTGGTGGGTGCCGACGTTCTCGTCGAACTCGCCACCGGCGGCTCGGTGGGAACTGGAGCGACGTCGGATTGCGCCTCCTTGCGGAAGGCCGAATAGATGTCGATCAGAGACGACTTCTGCCGTTCGGTGAGCACGTCGTCCGTCCGGATGGCCCGCACTACCTCCGGCGCATCGGCCGACTCCAGAATTCCGGCTCGCGCGAGCAACGACTCCACGGAGATCGAGAGGCCGTGGGCGATCTGGGCCAGGATCTCCGCGCTCGGCCGCCGCAGCCCGCGTTCGACCTGGGAAAGGTAGGGATTGGAGACGCCCGCCTTCGCGGCCAGCCCGCGGAGCGAGATCTGGGCGCTCGTGCGTTGGTCCCGGATATAGGTGCCGATATCTTTGACCGGAGTCAGCACCGGACTGAGATCCATTGCCATCACTCCTGTCTGCACACTCATCTCGGCGACCTCGACCGACCACCGGCGGGCTGGCCGTCCGGCGTACGCCACGCTAGTCAGCGCCGCTTGCAATTGCAAGCGACCAGCTAACGCGGCCCGACCTCGGCCGTGAGAGCCTTGCACTGTCCAGGAACACCGCATCCGCTCGGGTGCTCCTGGTCGGGCGCGGTCCCGCGCCGGCGAACGACCAGGGAGATCGTCATGGGCATCGGGCAGCCTCTCCACCGATCTATCCGCCGCCTGTGGTGGGTGGTGACCGCGGTGGTGCTGGCTCTGGTCTACCCGACCGCGCAGTCCAACGCCGACCCGGTCCAGCGGCCGGCGTTCACCCAGCAGACCAGCCCGGCGTCGGATCTGATTCCCGGCTCGGCGCCCGGCACTCCTGTTCCGCCCGAACGCATCAGCAGTCTCATCGTGAAGACGGCAGACGCCCGGGCCGTCACGGCTCCGATCCGGCAACGGGCTGCACGCCTGGCGGCGGCAGCCGACGCGGGGTCGGTCACCGGAGTCACCCTCGGGGGTGGGGGCGCCAGCGTGCTGACATTGGCCGCACCGATCAGCGCGGACGCCGCAGTCGCGATGTCGACGGCACTCGCCAGCCAGCCCGGCGTCGAGTGGGCGGAGCCGAACTGGCCCATGCACGCCGTGGAGGCTTCACCTGTCGCGATCAACGATCCTGACTACAGCCGGCAGTGGGCGCTGTGGGACGCGCCGTCGACGATCCAGGGCGGGTATTCGATCCACGCGCCCGAGGCCTGGCAGAAGACCACCGGTTCGAGTTCGATCGTGGTCGCGGTGCTCGACACCGGCATCACCGACCACCCGGATCTCGACACGCAAATCGTCAAGCAGGCCGGCGTCGACTACGGCTACGACATGGTCAGCGACCCGGCCATCTCCAACGATGGTGACGGACGGGACCCGGACGCGCACGACCCCGGCGACTACTCCAGCGCGTTCGGCTGTGACCGACACAGCAGCTGGCACGGCACACACGTGGCCGGGATCATCGCGGCCGCCCAGAACAACGGCGTGGGGGTCAGTGGCGTGGCACCGGGAGTGAGGCTGGAGCCGGTGCGGGTGCTCGGCGCGTGCGGCGGCGCCACCAGCGACGTGGCCGACGGGATCCGTTGGGCCGCAGGTGGAACCGTCACGGGCGTACCGGCAAACCTGCATCCGGCCAAGGTGATCAATCTGTCGCTCGGCGGCGCCACGACCGACGGCTGCCCCAGCGAGTACCAGACTGCCATCGACTATGCGCGGAGCCGCGGGACCGTCGTCGTGGTCGCGGCCGGCAACAGCGGCGTGGCCGCGAGCGGGTTCACTCCGGCCAACTGCAGGGGTGTGATCACCACGGTCGCGACCGGTCGCACCGGATCGCTGGCGTTCTACTCCGACTTCGGCACGAGGACCGGCGACGTGCAGATCGCGGCACCGGGCGGTGACGACCCGACCTACGACACGAACGACGACGAGCAGATCCTGTCCACCCTCAACAGCGGGTCGACCGTGCCTGCAGACCCCATCTACGGCTACCTCCAGGGCACCAGCATGGCCACCCCTCAGGTGAGCGGCACGGTCGCCCTGATGTTGTCGGTCAGATCGATGACGCCCGACCAGGTGTTGGCCGTACTCCGTGATACCGCCACTCCGTTCCCGGTCGTCGGTGGCCGACAGAATTGCACGGCCGTGGCCTGCGGCGCCGGCATCGTCGACGCCGGCGCCGCCGTGGCGCAGGTGGCCGGTGCGGCCGCCGGCACATTTTCGGCCGTCGACCCCGTGCGAGTGCTGGACAGTCGGATCCCGGCCCGGCCGTTGGCGGCCGGCACGACGAGATCGGTCACCCTCGGCGGCCACAGCGGCGTGCCACTCGACGCCTCGGCCGTGGCGGTGACGTTCACCGCCGTCGGACCCGGCAGCGGTGGTTACCTGACCGTCTTCCCCACAGGTAAGACCAGGCCGGGCACGTCGAACCTGAACTTCGCAGCCGGGTCGACGACCGCCGGATCGGCGATCCTGCCGCTCGGCACCAATGGGCAGATCAACGTCTTCAACGGTTCTGCCGGACAGATCAATCTGGTCGTCGATGTGACCGGCTACTTCCGGCCCGGTGTCGCCACTGTGGCCGGCGCGATCCGGCCGGTGCCCGCCACCCGCATCCTGGACACCAGGACGCCGGCCGGAGGAGCCGGTCAGCTCGCCGGCACCAGCAGCCGGTCCGTGCAGGTATCCGGAAGAGCCGGGATTCCGTCCACGGCAACGGCGGTGATCGCCACTGTTTCCGAGACCGGCGGACGGTCCCCCGGTTATCTCTCCGTCTTCAAGACTGGGGCCTCCCGCCCAGCCACATCGAACGTGAACTTCGGCGCCGGGGCGACCACAGCAGGCCTGGTGGTGGCCCAACTCAATTCCACCGGACAGTTCTCGATCTACAACGGCTCACCGAACGGGGTCTCGGTCGTCGTGGACGTCACCGGCTATGTCATCGGCGGCACCGCGACGGTGGTCGGCTCCTACGTACCGGTCAACCCGGTGCGCCTGCTGAACACCGGGTCTGGTGCTACCGCGCTCGCCCCCGGACAGACCACCGCGGTGCGGACAGCAGTACCGGTTACGGCATCCGGCGTGGTGACGACGATCTGCGCGGTGGCCCCGACCGCGGCCGGCTCGCTCACCGCGTTCCAGACCGGCCGGCCCGCGCCTGCCACGTCGAATCTGAACTTCCGGGCGGGACAGACGGTGGCGGACCTGGCGGTCACCGGCGGCTCCGCGTTGTCCGTCCGGAACGGCGGGGCCGGCAGGACCCCACTGATCGTCGACCTCGCCGGCTACTTCCGCTAGCTCCCGGCCGGGGCGGCGATCCGCGCGGAGGAACTCACCACCCTGGCGGCTTCCCGTTCGGCGCGTTCGTTGCTGACCAGATTTCGAGAGCCGTTGAGCTTGGCCGAGATGTGGTCTGAGACGGTAACCGGCTGGTACAGCTCGACGTCACCGGGTTGCACCACGCCGGGCAGCGTGGCGATCACTGCATCCACGTTTCCGTCGTGGAAGTAGGCGGCCGACCGGCGGCGTTCGATCCGGCCGTTCACCACCGGTGGTTTGACCCGGTGCAGAGTGGATCGCCAGGTCTCGTTGGT
This sequence comes from Nakamurella sp., assembly GCA_965277305.1. Classification (GTDB taxonomy): domain Bacteria; phylum Actinomycetota; class Actinomycetes; order Mycobacteriales; family Nakamurellaceae; genus Nakamurella. The sequence goes on from CBDICH010000005.1 coordinate 433,163, forward strand.
CCAGCGCGCGGTCAGGTCACCGAGATTGACCAGCAGCGCTCCGGGTTCGGGCAGCACGTCGTGCCACGACCCGTCATCCGCGAGCACCTGCAGCCCGGCTACCCGGTCGGCCCACAGCACCGTGACGATGCCGTAGTCCGTGTGCTCCCCCATCCCGGTCAGATCGGCATCCAGATCGACCTCCCCAGGCGGCAGCGCGTAGTTGTTCATCCGCAGTACGTCCAGCGAGTGATCCGTGAAATCGGCGAAGTAGCCGGTCGGGAGACCCAGGGCGTCGGCGAAGATCTGCGTCAGCGTTCTCGCCACCCGGCCGGCCTCGGCAAACCAGGCCAGCGCGCCGACCGGGAACTCGGGAAGGTCTGCGGGCCACACGTTGTCGGCGTAGTGCGCGGGCGGCAGGTGGAGGCCGGGATAGGCGTCGACACCTTCTCCGATGTTGAATGCCTCGAAGAAGTCGTTCATCCTGCTGGCCGACTCGACTCCCAGGCTGAGCGAGAGCTGTTCGCTCTTCGGCGCCGTATAGCCCCTGTTCACCCCGGCGATCACCGACTCCTTCTTGACCTCGAGCGGCAGATCGAAGAATGCGTCCATGGCGCCGGTCAGCCCATCGATCGCTGCCTGCGGTATCCCGTGGCCGACGATCTGGATGAAACCGACTGTCCGGCAGGCCGCGTCGACCGCGGCGGCGGTAGCTGCGCGGCGCTCGGCGGTGCCGCTCTCGACGTAGGGCGAGATGTCCACTGTCGGCACGCGGAACCTCCCGCCGGCGGTCGATGTCGTGTTCCTGGCGGCGTTCGTTCCGGCAACGTCCGTGACCATCAGCTGGCCCTCCTCCTGCGAGTCGTTGCCGATCAGCCTGCCACCGGATTGTTTCCTGCTGTTGTCACCGCTTGTCGTCACCGCTGTTGTCACCGCTTGTCGTCACCGCTTGTCGTCACCGCTTGTCGTCGGCGCTCGGTCGGCGCAGCGTGCAGTCCCGACGCAGCGGGAGCGGACGGATGGTCGTACGAGAGCAGCACATCGGCCTGCGACTCGGAGTCGTACTCGCTCCGATAGCGCTCGAACGCCGGGCCCCACCACGTCCGGTCCTCAGGAAGAGCCCGAGCGATCGCGCCCCGGCTGACCGCGAATCCGACGACGGAATCGAGCGGCAGACCAGCGGCCAGCAGAAACGGGCCGTCGAGCAGTAGCACTGCCCCGGGCTGGGCTGGGCGGGGTTCCTGCCGAACCGATCGCCCGCTTTCGGGGTCGCGTAGCCGGGTGATGTAACTGCCCGCGGCCAGGACGATCGGGGCGATCAATTCCCGACGGATCGCATCGGAGTCCACCCAGCCGGTCAAGAGCATGTCGACGTCTTCCCGGCCCATTTCCAGTCGTAGGGCTGGCGGCCGCCACCACCAGTTGGCGGAGGCCCTGATCACCGGACGCCCGGATGAGCGGAGCCCATCAGCGACGCGGTCGGCCAGGTCGACGGTCCCGATCTCGGACGGGCCGTCGAAACCGATGACGGTGCCGGCGCTGCCGAGCGGCTCGGCCGGCAGCAGGATCCAGTCGGCGAGCGCCTCGTCCAACTTGCCAGGGGTCAACGGGGTGAACGGCACCCGACCAGCTTGCCAGTCACGGGGCCGGCTCCGGATCGAGGACGTTCGCCTGTGGTGGCCGGGCCAGTCCTTGCAGAGACCGAGGTCAGTCCTTGCAGAGACAGAACGGATGCCCGGAAGGGTCGAGAAAGACGCGGAAACCGGAGACCTGTGCTGGATGGCCGGTGGCCCGGGCGCCGAGCGCGATGATCTGCTCCTCGCCGCGGTCCAGGTCCGGAACGTGCAGGTCGAGGTGGAACTGCTGTGGAACGGAGTTGTCCGGCCACGTCGACGCGACATGGTCGGGCGCCAACTGGAAGGCCAGCCGGCCGCCATCGGTGCCCTGGATGGTGACCCAGTCGTCGTCGAGGTCCTTGATCTCCCACCCGAGGATCGCGCAGTAGAACTCGGCGAGGCGGCGCGGGTCGGGAGTGTCCAGGACGGTGACACCGAAGGTGGCAATTGGCGTTTGAACGCTCTGTTCAGTCATGCCGTCATCCTGCACCCGACCCCCGACAACGCACCGAACACTTCCTCCGCGCGGATCAACTTCGCATACGCGGCTGAACTCGTTGACTCCTGTCCCAACCGTCCCAATCGGGCCGAGTTGATCCGCGCGGCGGTAGTTGATCCGCGCCGAAGAGATGCGGGCGTCAGGGGATCAGAGGAAGGCGGTGGCAAGGGTGTAGATGACGAGACCGGCCAGCGCGCCGACCACGGTGCCGTTGATCCGGATGAATTGCAGGTCCCGGCCGACCTGTAGCTCGATCTTCCGGCTGGTGGCCTCGCCGTCCCAGCGGGCGATCGTCTCGTCGATGATCCCGGTGATGTTGCGGGCGTGGTGGCGCGCCAGATAACCGGCGGCGTCGGCCACCCAGGAATCCACCTTGGCCGCCGTGGCGCTGTCGTCCTGCAGCTTGTGCCCGAACGAGACCAGTCCCTGGCGGACGGAGAGACGCAATGGTGAGTCCGGATCGTCCGCGGCCGCGAGCAACGTCTCCTTGATCGAACGCCATGCCCCGGTGGCGAGCACCCGCACCTGATCGTTGTCCATGATCCGGTCCTTGATCGCCTCGGCTTTCGCGATGGTCTCCGGATCATCCTGCAGGTCCACCGCGAACTCGGCCAGGAACTTGTCCAGGGCGATGCGCAGCTGGTGCTGGGGGTCCGTCTTGACGGCGAAGGCGAACGTCTCGACCTCACGGTAGATCCGGTCGGCGACCATGCCGTCGAAGAACTTGGGTGACCACGACGGCGCCCGCTGTGACACCACCCTGGACACGAGCGAGTAGTTGTCCCTGATCCAGACATAGACCCGGTCGATGATGAAGTCGACGAGCGGGTGGTGCTCGCCGCGGGCGAAGACCTCGCCAGCGATCCGACCGATCGGCGGGCCGACCTTGGTCTCGGCGATCTTCCGTCGGGCGATGGCCTCGAGCACACCGGCCACTTCGTCGTCCTTGAGGACGTTGGCGACCCCCCGGATCGCGGTGGCCAGCTCCGCCGTGATCCGCTCGGCTCCCTGCGGGGAAGCGAGGAAGCCACCGAGTTTCGCGGCCAGTGAGAACCGGGACAGCTTCTCCCTGATGACCTCCTCCGACAAGAAGTTGGTGGCGACGAACTCGGACAGCGACGAGCCGATGGCGTCCTTGCGGCTCGGGATGATCGCCGTGTGCGGGATCGGCAGTCCGAGCGGCCGGCGGAACAGCGCCGTGACGGCGAACCAGTCCGCCAGCGCGCCGACCATGCCCGCCTCGGCGGCAGCCCGGACGTACCCGAGCCACGGGTGCTCGTCCTGCAGTGCGAACGCGACTGCGAAGATGCCGGCCATCACCACCAACATCCCGGTGGCGATGAGCTTCATCTGCACCAACCGTCGGCGGCGCTCCTCGTCGGCCGGCGTCAACTGCTGCAGCGTCGTCGTCATGCGCTCATTGTCCGTGCGGTCGCACAGGACGCCCGGACCGACCCGCAACCGGCGCCCGTGTCCCGGACCCGGGTGCGGTAGGAATGCATCCATGCCCCTGGTTCCGGCTCTGCAGCCCTTCCGCACCACCATCTTCGCCCAGATGTCCGCATTGGCCCTTTCCACCGGCGCGATCAATCTCGGCCAGGGCTTCCCGGACTCGGACGGCCCACCCGCGATGCTGCTCGCCGCGCAGCGCGCCATCGCGGACGGCCACAACCAGTACCCGCCCGGTCCCGGCATACCCGAACTCCGTCAGGCCATCGCCGAGAGCCGGCTGCGGGACCGCGGCCAGCACTTCGACCCCGACACCGAGGTACTGGTCACCGTCGGGGCCACCGAGGCCGTCGCCGCGGCCGTGATCGCGCTGGTGCAGACCGGCGACGAAGTGATCATGCTGGAGCCGCACTACGACTCGTATCCGGCCGTGGTGGCGATGTCCGGAGCCCGGCACGTATCCGTCCCGCTCCGGGCCACGATGCCGATGTCGACCACCGAGCCGGGAGCGCAGGGTCGATTCGCTCTCGATCTGGACGATCTGACGGCGGCCATCACACCGCGGACGAAGATGATCCTGCTCAACTCGCCGCACAACCCGACCGGCACCGTCCTCACCCGGGCCGAACTCACCGAGATCGCCCGGCTGGCCGTCGATCACGACCTGATCGTGGTGGCCGACGAGGTCTACGAGTATCTGACCTTCGACGGTGCCGAGCACATCCCGATCGCCACCCTGCCGGGGATGGCCGAGCGCACCATCACCATCTCCAGCTCCGGCAAGACCTTCGCGGCCACCGGCTGGAAGATCGGCTGGGCCTGCGGCCCGGAACCACTCATCACGGCCGTGCGCGCGGCGAAGCAGTTTCTGACCTACGTCGGCGGAGCCCCGTTCCAGCCGGCCATCGCCCACGCGCTGCGCCATGAGATGGCCTGGGTGGCGGGACTTCGAGAAAGTCTGCAGCACAAGCGTGATCGCCTCATCCAGGGATTGACGTCAGCGGGCTTCGAGATCTACCGACCCCAGGGCACCTACTTCGTCGTGACCGACATCAGACCGGTGGCCGCCCGGCTCGGTCGACCGGCCGACGGGATGGCCTTCTGCCTCGACCTACCGCGGCTGGCCGGCGTGGTGGCGGTGCCCCAGCAGGTCTTCCACGACGATCCGGCCGACGGGGCGGCGTTCGTCCGGTTCGCGTTCTGCAAACAGGACGAGATCATCGACGAGGCCGCCGCCCGGTTGGGGAGAATGAGCGCGTGACCACCAACAGCGAGTCGCTCGGATCACCGCACCTGTCCGACCGGGTCGCCGCGGTGCTGGCCGAGCACCCGGTGCTGGACGGTCACAACGACATCGCCTGGGCGCTGCGCAGACAGGTGGCATACGACCTGGACGCCCGCGACATCGCGGTGCCACAACCTTTGCTGCACACCGACATCCCGCGGCTGCGGGCCGGCGGAGTCGGCGCCCAGTTCTTCTCGGTCTACGTGCCCGGCACCCTGCCACCCGGTGACGCCGTGGTGGCCACACTGGAGCAGATCGATTGTGTACAGAGCATTCTCGACCGCTACCCTGGCGACTTCGCCGTCGCTCGAACGGCCGCCCAGGTGCGCGAGGTGATGGCGAGCGGCCGCATCGCCGCCCTGATGGGCGCCGAGGGCGGACACAGCATCGCAGGATCGCTGGCCGTGCTCCGCGTCCTGAGCCGACTCGGCGTTGGTTACCTGACCCTGACGCACAATCAGAACCCGCGGAAGGATGGCACCGCCTGGGCGGACGCGGCCACCGACGAACCCGAGGCCGGCGGCCTGGCTGATTTCGGCCGCCGGGTGGTGCGCGAGATGAACCGACTGGGCATGCTGGTGGACCTGTCGCACGTCGCGCCGTCGACGATGCTCGATGCCCTCGATACCAGCACCGCGCCGGTGATCTTCTCGCACTCCTCCTGCCGCGCGGTCACCGATCACGTCCGCGACGTCCCGGACGAGGTCCTCCGCCGGCTGGCCGAGAACGGCGGCGTGCTGATGGCGACGTTCGTCCCCGATTTCGTTTCGCAGGCGTGCGCCGACCACTCGAAGGCCAGGGACGACAGACGCCGGGAGTTGGCCCTGCCGAACACCACCGTCTACACCCAGGACAGCGAGGACCTGCCGGATCCGGCCGCGGTCGCCGCGCTGCAGCAGTGGGATCACGAACACCCCGCTCCGGGCGCCACGCTCGCCGACGTCGCCGACCATCTCGACCACGCCCGCGAGGTGCTCGGGCCGGACCATCTCGGGCTCGGCGGCGACTACGACGGCGTGGAGTCACTCCCCGCCGGCCTGCAGGACGTGTCGACCTACCCCGCGCTGCTGGCCGAACTCGCCGACCGCGGGTGGAGCGACGCCGAACTGGCCGGCCTGACGAGTGGCAACATCCTGCGGGTGATGCAGGATGCCGAGGATGTCGCAGCCGTCGCGTCGATCTGACGAGCCTGGTCGCTCAGGTCCTGGTGACCTTGGTGTCCATCACCAGCTCGGCGTCGCCCAGGGTCAGCGTGATCTCGATGGCGGCCACCCGGGCCAGCGACGTCAGGTGGGTCCCTCCGCAGGCGATCCGCTCGGCGCCATCCGGTAGTTCACAGACCCAGGTGCGGCGGTCCGTCAGACCAGGGCCCTCGGCCTCGATCCGGATCTCGGCACCGGCCGCCACCCAGCGGGCCAACTGCTCGTTCGCCGCGGCCGCAGCCGACTCGAGGGTCGGCCCGGTAGCGAAGTCAGTGTCGAACCCTTTCTTGCGCAACGATTTTCCCAAGCGGTAGACGTCGGTCGCCGCGTCGGGATGGATCCGCGAACTGGCCAGCGCCTGCTGGTCGAAGTTCGGCCGACCGAGTCCGTCGAGCTGGACCGGCTTTCGCCACCGATCGGCGAGCGCCCCATTGAGCGCCAGCGCGGCCACGTGGCACGCCGTGTGACCAAAACAAAGAGCCTCGCGATGGGCCGGATCGACGTCGAGACCCACCCGCTGACCGACGCTGGGCAACGGGCTCCCCAGCGGCAGTACGTGAACCACCAGGTAGGCCCAGCCCGGTTCGCCACGGCGCACCGGAATATTAGTTGCGGTGAACAAGTTGTGACCGTCTGTGGCCCCCAGTACGACGTCGACGAGCTCGACAACGCTCCCGTCGATCGTGACGGTCCCCCTGTCCGGACCCTGGTCCGGCCAGCCCGGGTCGACCGGATGGAACGGGGAGATCTCGGTGACGATCCCGCGCGAGCCGTCCGGACCGACATCGGACAGCAGTACCACCGCGGTCACCACACTTTCCGAGCTCAGGCCGCCGGCGGGAAACGTGACACGGGTATCGATGAGCGGAAGCACCTGCCCATCCTTGCAAAAAGCGCCCTGCCGCCTGCGCCGCGGGCGCAACGCCCCCGTATCGACCCGGACCACATCGTCCGCCCGGCCACCCAGGAGGACTTCGTCTTCGAAGTCCCCGGCGCCCACCACAGTCACAGCATCGACACAGTTGCCGAACAGCATCGACACTATTGAGCAAGGCAAAGTAACAGACATGACGCAGTCGACCCTGACCCGAGCGATCCGATCCGAGGTGACGGCCCCGATCGTCGAATCCGGATCGATCAGCGGTCAGGGTGTTCGGTTCTTCCTGATCGGATCGACGGGGACCGCCCTGCAACTGGGCCTCTACGCCGTCAGTGCCGCCCTCATCGGCGCGCAGGTGGCCTCGGTGGCTTCCTGGCTGATCTCGACGCTGGTCACCAACGCCGCCCATCGCGCCTTCACCTTCGGTGTCCGGGGCACCGAGCGGAATCGATCCGACCAGGTCGCGGCGTTCCTGACGTGCCTCGTCGGTCTGCTCGTCACGTCCCTGGTGCTCGCCGAATTGCCGAACGCGACCGGTATAGCCGGCGTCCTCGCGATCCTCGCGGTCAACACCGTGGTCGGCGCCGGCAGGTTCTTCGGGATGCGCTGGTGGTTGGGCGATTCGGGTCGTCGTGTCGCTGTCCGTGCGACCTCCCTGGCCCATTCGGTCACCGATGCCTGGAATTCCCACCGCGGTCTGCTCGGCATCCGCCACTGATCCTGTCGGCCGTACGAGCCGCACCTGTGAGTCCGCCAGGTTGATCGATTCCGATACCGCAGGGTCTTGAACGTGGGCGGCGGGCAAGAGTAAGACTGGGTTGCACGCGATGGATCCGGATTCGAACACGGCGCTAGGGCGGCCGACGGTCGACCTCGGTTCCGCAAGTGAACCGAAGGCACGAGCAGGACAATCGGTGACGGGTGTTCCAGGGCATCTGCGCTGGACTCCACGCCGCTACCCCGGACGGTGACACCGGATGTGGGTCCCGCAGTTCGCGCCCTCGGTGCGGTGAGCGGCTGTCCGATGCGCCAGGGTTCGTCACGGGTTCGTTCCCGCGAGGAGGACCGCCGGATCGGATGGGTCCAGGTCGTCACCCTGGCATCCGTCGGCTGGGTGCAGTGTTGCGCCCCCGGTGGTTCCGGCGCCGCGCAGAGGGGTCCCGGCCTACCCTCAGTCGGCCGGGGCCCCCTCGCGCTTGCTGAATTGGGGTTCGAGATCCGACCGGGACTTCTCTATTGATCGGTGCGCTGCGGACGGTCCACATAGCTGACCGGGAGTTCGAGCCCGGCCCCCTGCGCCCCGGTGGCCACCACCAGGTCGAACACCCGATCCGGATCCGTGGTGAGTCCGTGGAAGTGCCCGAACAGCTCGGCCGAAACGCCACCGATCAACGACGAGAACAACGCCATCCCACGCACGATGAAGTCGGAGAACGGGGCCGCCGGCTGGCCCACCGTCGCCAAGACGTACGGGGTCACCAGACCGTCCACGTCAAAGGTGCGAGCCTGCGGGCGCAGCACGCCGGTGGCGACGGCCGTATCCATCACCCCGGCCACCACCCGCCAGATCCGGGCCGAGCCCTCGGCGACGTCGATCGGCGCCCGGTAGCCCGGAATGGGTGACCCGTACAGCAGTGCGTATTCGTGCGGATGTTCGAGCGCCCATTCGCGGATGGCCCGGCAGATGGCCAGCCAGCGTGCGGCCGCGTCCGCGCCCCGGCCCGCCTCGGTGCGATCGGCCTTCTCCGCCACGTCGGCTACCGAGTCGTACGACTCGACGATCAGCGAGGTGATCAACTCGTCCCGGCTGCTGATGTGCCGGTAGACGGCGGACGAGGTCATCTCCAGCTCGCGGGCTACCGCCCGGAGCGAGAGATCGGCAGCGCCGCGTTCGGCGATGTGTCTCCGTGCGACCGCCCGGAGCTGCGCCCGGACCAACTCCTTGGCCCGCTCGCGGGCGGCCATCGACGCGCTGGTCCTGACCGTGGGCGGCTCCCGGGCGAAGGCCGGCGTCGAGGTCATGAGCAGCAGTATCCGCCCCGCGGTCGGGTTACCTGCGAAACGCGGCGCGGACCACGCGATGTGCCCGGCTCGGTGGACGCATTCGCCTCCATCGGCTGGACCTGGGCCGGAGATTGGTCCTCACCCCGGGAACTACCCGTACTTCTCGGCGAACGGTCATCGGGCCGCGTCCGCACCGGGCCGGCCACAGCGGGAGTTTGTACGATCAAATGGTCGGCGGCAGCACCGCCTCCGGCGTTCAGGAGGCTGATGTGGCAAGCGATGCAGCGATAGAGGCGATCCGGCGGGCGCTGATCGCCGCGCCCGAGGACGGGGCACTTCGGCTCCACCTTGCGCAGCTGCTGATCGGCGCCGGGCGCAGCTCGGAGGCCGTCGTCGAGCTCGGGTCGCTGCTGGCCACCGAGCCCGACCATCCAGGCGTGCGAGATTTGATGATGGCGGCGCTGGCTCCGGCGCCCGCGAAGCCGGCCGGATCACCGCAGGAGCGGCCGCCGGCCTCGACCCAGGAACCCGGCACGCACCACGAGGCGCATGCCGTGGGCTCGCCCGAACCGGCTCCGGAGGCGGCACCGGCCGCCGAAGAACCTCCGGCCGGCGCATTCGACTGGCATGCGGCAGAGTCGCAACTCGGCGATATCGCGGCTCCGATGTTCGTCAGTGGTGACGAGGACGCCGACCCGACTGGCGCCGAGCCGGCGGAGGCTTTCGAAACCCAGCGCCCGACGGTCACCCTGGCCGACGTGGGCGGCATGGAACAGGTGAAGGAGCGCCTCGAAGGCGCGTTTCTGGCCCCGATGCGCAACCCCGAGCTCCGCCGCCTGTACGGCAAGAGCCTGCGCGGTGGTCTGCTGTTGTACGGGCCACCCGGTTGCGGAAAGACTTTCCTGGCCAAGGCTCTGGCCGGCGAACTGGGCGCGGCGTTCATCTCTGCGGGACTGTCCGAGATCCTTGACATGTGGATCGGATCGAGCGAGCGGAACGTGCACGAACTGTTCGCGCAGGCCCGGCAGGCGGCCCCGTGCGTGCTGTTCCTCGACGAGATCGACGCCCTGGGCCAGAAGCGAACGCAGACCCGCAACTCGTCGATGCGCACCGTCGTCAATCAGTTGCTGACCGAACTCGACGGCATCGCCTCCGACAACGAGGGGGTCTACATCCTGGCCGCGACGAACCAGCCGTGGGACATCGACCCGGCCCTGCGTCGACCGGGCCGACTGGACCGGACCGTCCTGGTACTCCCGCCCGACGCGAAGGCCAGAGAGGCCATCTTCCGCTCGAACCTGGCGCACCGACCGGTCGAAGGCGTCGACCTCCGCTCGTTGGCCAATCGGTCCGACGGCCTGTCCGGTGCCGACATCAGCTACGCGTGCGAACTGGCCACCGAGAGCGCGATGATGGCCGGTGTGCGGTCGGGAACGGTCCGGATGATCGGCATGGCCGACCTGGTCGAGGCCTTGACGCAGATCCAGCCGTCCACCTCCGGCTGGCTGGACACCGCCCGCACCGTCGTGCAGTACGGCCAGGACGACGGCACGTTCACCGAATTGAAGGCGTTCCTCAAGAAGAGCAAAAGATGGTGACCCTTCGGACCGGAGATCGGTGCGCCTGACGTCGCATCCCGTGACCGAGCGGTCAGTCTGTCGAGCGCACTGACTCCGGTTCGGCGGCGGAAGGACCGATCTCGGCACAGATCCTCCGATACGTCTCGCGCCAACCACCGACCACCGGGGACACTGGTCCGGTGCACCTACCCGTCATGCCTCCGGTTTCGCCCATGCTCGCCAAACCGGTTGCCGCGATTCCGCCCAACCAGCTGTACGAGCCGAAATGGGACGGGTTCCGCTCGATCATCTTTCGCGACGGCGACGAGGTCGAGATCGGCAGCCGGAACGAGAAACCGATGACCAGGTATTTCCCGGAGGTGGTCGCCGCCGTGCTGGCGAACTTCCCGGAGCGCGCGGTGATCGACGGCGAGATCATCGTGGCGAATCTCGAGGGCAACACCCTGGATTTCGAGGCCCTGCAGCAACGGATCCACCCGGCCGCGAGCCGGGTGAAGATGCTGTCCGGCGCCACCCCGGCGAGTTTCGTGGCCTTCGACCTGCTGGCGCTCGGTGACGAGGACCTGACGTCACGACCGCTGATCGAGCGTCGCGCGGCTCTGGAAGCCGCACTGGCCGATGCCCGCCCGCCGATCCACCTCACGCCCGCCACCACCGATATCGCCGAAGCGCAGCGGTGGTTCGAAGAGTTCGAAGGCGCCGGACTGGATGGGCTGATCGCCAAGAAGTTCGAGCTGACGTACCAGCCCGACAAGCGGGTGATGAGCAAGATCAAGCACGAACGCACCGCGGACTGTGTCGTCGCCGGTTACCGCGTGCACAAATCCGGTCCGGATGCGATCGGCTCGGTACTGCTGGGCCTGCTCGACGACCGCGGCGTGCTGGCGTCCGTCGGCGTGATCGGCGCCTTCCCGATGGCGGTGCGCAGACAACTGTTCGTCGAGCTCCAGGAGTACGTGACCACCTTCGAGGGACATCCGTGGAACTGGGCGGCTCACGACGACGGCGAGCGCACCCCGCGCAAGAACGAGACCAGCCGGTGGAACGCGGGCAAGGATCTGTCGTTCGTCCCCCTGCGGCCGGAGCGGGTGGTCGAGGTGCGCTACGACTACATGGAGGGCGCCCGGTTCCGGCACACGGCCCAGTTCGTCCGCTGGCGTCCGGATCGGGAGCCGGAGTCCTGCACCTACGCCCAACTCGAACGGCCGGTCCGGTTCAATCTCGCGGACGTCCTGGTCCGCCGCTGAGTCCGACGCACCCTGTCGTCATCGGTCCTCTTCGGCGGACCGGGGGCGGTCGGTGTCCTTGCTGGGCTGCACCCGCTTGGGCTCCCCCGGCATCTTCGGGTACTCGGGCGGGTAGGGCATGTCGCCGAGGCCGCGGTCACGTTCGTCCCGGTCGGACATCTCCAGCAGTGGAGCGATGTCGTACCGCTCGCCGTCCAGTCCGGCGTGCAGGTCGCCCACCTCGGCGAATCTGGTCGGCATGGACAGCACGTCGAAATCCTCCGGCCCGACGTCCGGCACCTCGTCCCAGGTCAGCGGCGCGGAGACGGTGGCGCGGCTGTTCGGGCGCACGGAGTACGCGCTGGCCATGGTTCGATCACGGGCCATCTGGTTGAAATCGATGAAGATCCGTTCGCCCCGCTCCTCCTTCCACCAACTGGTGGTGACCTGGTCGGGCATCCGGCGCTCCACCTCGCGGCCCAACGCGATGACGGCACGACGGGCCTCGACGAACGTCGCGGTGGGGGCGATCGGCACGTAGACGTGCAGCCCGCGGCCGCCGGAGGTCTTCGGGTATCCGTCCATGCCCAACTCCTGCAGCACCTCGCGAAGCCGCGGGGCCACGGCGGCCGCGTGCGAAAAATCCGTTCCCGGCTGTGGGTCGAGATCGATGCGCAGCTGATCGGGGTGATCCACGTCGGCCGAGGTGACCGGCCATGGATGGAAACGCAGGGTGCCGAGATTGGCTGCCCATGCGACGACAGCCAACTCCGTCGGGCAGACCTCGTCCGCGGTCCGGCCGCTGGGGAACGTGATGGACACCGACTCGACGTAGTCCGGGGCGCCCTGTGGGACGCGTTTGGAGTAGAAGGCGTCGCCCCGGTTGTCGGCCCGGGTGGAGAGCTTGGCCCCTTCGAAGAACCCACCGGGCCACCGCTCCAGGGTGGTGGGCCGGTCCTCGAGGGCTCGCAGGATGCCGTCACCGACGGACAGGAAGTACTGCACCACATCGAGTTTCGTCAGACAACGGTCAGCGAAGTAGACCTTGGTCGGACTGCTGATCCGCACGGTGCGGCCGGCAACGTCCAATTCGACCGGAGGAACAGCGCTGCGGGCCATATCCGGAAATCTACCGGCCACAGGTCGGCATGGCAGGCTGGCGGTCATGATGGACGCGGCCGACGTGGCAGAACGCGCTGCGCTGCTCAAGGATTCGGGTCGCGCGGGTCAGGCGCTGGCGCTGCTGGCACCACATCTGGCCCTCCATCCCGACGATCTGTCCGCCTTGCGGCTGGCGGGCTGGTGCCACTTCGAGCTGGACGAGCTCGACCAGGCGCTGGCGTGCGCCGAGCGACTGGCGGCCCTGACTCCGGACCAACCCACCGCGCAGCTGCTGCTCGCCGTCGTGCAGGGCAAGCGCAGGAATCTTGCGGCGTCGCAGCGGGCCATCGACACCGCAATCCGGTTGGCCCCCCACCACTCCGAGCCGTATCGGATCGCCGCCGCCCTGGATCTGCAGGCCCGGCGGGTCACCGCCCGGACCGAGCAGCTGGCCCGCCGGGCGGTATCCATCTCGCCGCATGACGGCGGCGCGCACCGGGTGCTCGGGAGCACCCTGATCGAGTTGCGCCGCTACGACGAGGCCAGCGCGGAGTTGGGTCTGGCGGCAGCACTCAACCCCGCCGATTCGGCAGTGGCCAGCGAGCTGGCCCGGATCGACATCGCCAAAGGTCGGTCCGCCAGTGCCGCCATCGGTTTCGCGGCCGCGGTCCGGGCGGACCCGACGGACGCGGTCGCGCGACACAATCTGCAGGCCGCCGCCTGGAACGCCTTCCGGCTGGCGCAACTCATCCTGTGGGGTTCCTTCCTGGTGCTGGGTCGGCTCTGGGTGATGGCAGATTCGGCCACCACCGCGCGCCTCGGCCACGTGGTCGGCCCGATTTCTGTCGTGGCCACCCTGGGTGCCTGGGCGTTCCAGCTGCGCCGGCGACCCAGCGGACTACGCGTGCTGTACAGCGCCACCCGGTCCGACCGCATGTTGACCATCGCCATGGCCTCGCACGTGCTGTGTTTGATCCTGCTGGTGGCGGCAGCTTTCGCGCCGCCGACCGCGGCCGGGGTACTGCTGGGCGCCGTGACATTCCTGCTGGTGCTGGGTACGGCGGTCGGTTGGATCCGAATCTCGGCGCTCCGCAAGGAGTCCCTGCGCCGGAGCTGAAATTTCAGCGGTCGCGCCGGTACCCGCCCGGGCTACGCGGCGTGACGCCCAACGGTCGCTGGGGACGCCCGTCGTCGGTGGGAGTGGGCCCCGGCTGGCAGACCGGGCAGTAGAAGGCCGTGCGTTCCTTCAGCTTCGGGCCGATCATCGCGACCCGGACCACCGCGCCGCACCGCAGGCAGGGTTTTCCGGACCTGGCGTGCACGTAGGTGCTCTGACCGGTGCGCGGATTACCCGTGGTGGTGGGTACGGCCGACCGGACCCCCCGCAGCAGCAGCCGGCGAGCGGTGTCCAGGACCTTCGGAACGTCGACCTCGGCGGTCGGGGTCCAGGGCGAGATCTTTTCGAGAAACAAGGTTTCGGCCATGTACATGGTGCCGATGCCGGCCACGTTGGTCTGGTCGAGCAGGCCGGCGCCGATGGCTGCATCCGGCCGGGCGGCGAGGCGGTTGACGGACTCCGCCCGACCGACGGTGGGGAAGACATCGGCCATGATGTCCGGCCCCAGATGTCCGATCAGGGTGTGTTCGCTGCCCGTCGGTACCAGGTCGAGCAGGCCCAGCCAGCTACCGATCGCCGTCCAGTCGGCATTGGCAAGCACCGCCCGCACGCTGACCCCGCCGGCCCGTGGCCAGTGCGCCGGGCCGGGCGGGGCGATCGCCCACTTGCCCTCCATGCGCAGGTGGGAGCGCAAGGTCAATCGCTCCCCGCCTCCACCTCCGTCCAGGCGCATCAGGATCTGCTTCCCGTAGGCGGCGACCTCGTCGACGACTCGGCCCGCGAGATCGACGTCACCCAGGTCCGGCCAGCGCAGTTCCGCCCGGACCAGCACGCGGCCGGCCAGCGCGGCCTCGAGGCGACGCACGGTGCGCAGGACGGTGTCACCCTCAGGCACTGTCGGCTCCGCGGACAGCCGGGCCGCGCCGGACGCGGCCGGAGAAGCGGTCAGGCACGTCGAACCCCCGACGATCGCAGGCGCAAGCCCTGGGGCGTCATGGCGAATCCGTTCGCGATGAGGGCGTCCACGACGGAGCCGCTGCTGGACACCGCGTCCCGGCCGTTCAGTTTGGTGACCGTCAGAGCGCGGATGGCCCCGCTGGTCACCTTGGCCGCCAACGCCCGGCCCGCCTCTTGCAGAGCCTCTGCGTCGTCGGAGAACGACAGCAACGTGCGGCCACCACGCTCGGCGTACAGCACGGGCGCACCGTCGACCAGGACCACGAGCGCACCGGCCCGGCGTGCCGGCCGGTGTCTGGCGTCGTCGTCGCCGACCCGGTCCGGCCACGGCAGGGCGGCCCCGAACGGATTGGCCGGATCGGCGGCCGCCAGCACCAGTCCCCCACCCGGAATCCGGTCGGCGTCGGAGCTGACGAAGGCCCGCACCCGGTCGACGGCCCCGGCGGTCGCGAACTGAGCCGCACCCAGGCTTTCGACGAAATAGCCGCGCCGCACCTTTCCCGATTCCTCGAACGCAGACAGCACCTTGTACACCGCGGCGAAGCCACCCGGCGTCTCCTCGGCGACCACCGAACCGCGGGTGACGATGCCGTATCGATCGAGCAGCACCTCGGCTGCGGCGTGGGCCCTGATGGTCGGATCCGTCTCCACCTCGGGGATGAGGGACCAGCGGCCGGCCACTACCGGTGGGCCGCCTCTACGCACCGCAGGGCCGACCCGTTGTCGGCGACCGGCCGAGAGCAGCGCCAGCCCGGACACCCCTCGTTGACGCACCCGCGGCGCCGCCGCCTTGGCCTTGTGGGTGGTCCGACCGCCGGTCAGCCGGGCCCGCAGTGGCGCCAACGTATCGCCGGTGACGATCCCGGCGAACACCAGATCCCACAACACTTCCGAGAGGACTTCGTCGGAATGGAAGCCCGCGGTCTCCTGGGCCACCGCGTCCGTGAGCGACCGGAAGAAGAACGCCCCGCCCTTGGACAACACCTCCAACACCGCCCGGTGCAACTCGCCGTGCGCTTCTTCCGTCGCCCAGTCGTGCCCAGCCCCAACGAGTGGGGCGCCGCCCGGTGTTGCGCCGCCGAGCACTTCGTCGTTGCGCAGCGGCATCGTCAGCGACGCCGAGTCGGCGAGATGCAGCGATACCCACCCATCGTCGCCGCCGAGGGCCCCGTGCCCCGTCCAGAGCACCTCCCCGCTGGACATCAGTTCGTCCAACATGGCCGGCGTGTAGTCCCCGACCCGGGCCGGCAGGACCAGGGTCTCGACCGCCGACGCCGGCAGAATGGCACCGGCGAGCTGTTCGATGGCGCGCAGCAGAGCGTCTGGCCCGCGCGGCGCACGGACTGCGACCGGCGCACTCGGGTAGCTGGCGGCACGGTCGAATCCTTTGCGCTGCACAGGTTTCGATGGCGACACGATGCCGTTCCAGGCCGGCAGGAACCGGCCAAGCGCCTCGGCCGGCACCGGTTCGACCTCGGCACGGAGCGCGGCCAGCGATCGCCGCCGCAGCAGCCGTAGCACCTCCGCGTCGACGAATTCTCGGGCCCCGTCTCCGCTGTGGTCGGTGCTGGGGTCCGGCCCCGACCGGCCGAGCGGCCGGAACTCGCCCTCGACGACCCGACCCGATCCGGCGAGGCGCCGCAGCGCGTCGGTGACCACGGCGATGCCCAGTCCGAAGACGGATGCCGGCTCACGGGGCACGAACGGTCCCCTAGTGCGTGCGTACCGGCCCAGCAGTCGGCCGAGCGGATCAGTCATGGGTTCGAGCAGCGACGGCGCGACCCCGGGTGGGAGTGCCGTGCCGAGGGCGTCGCGGAGCAGCGGTGAATCGGCGGGGTCGGCCCACCGCTGCACTCCGCCGATCCGGACCACGATGGCCCGGCGCGTCGCCTCGAGTTCGGCCAGCGTGCCGGCCGCGTCCAGGTTTATCGATCTGACCTGCACCTCCTCGACCGTCAGCGGACCGAGAATCCGCAGCAGATCCGCGACCTCGTCGGGCGATCTGGCCTGCCGGTTCTCGCTGAGCCGCTGCAGGTCGGCCTCCGTGATGGCCAGCGCCTGGGGATCGAGCAGGTCCCGCAGGGACAAACCGTCGCCGCCGCCGAGGAGCTCCGCGAGCAACGCCGGATCGACGGTGAGTGCCGCGGCCCGACGTTCGGCCAGCGGCGAATCGCCTTCGTAGAGGAACTGGGCGACGTAGCCGAACAGCAGTGACCTGGCGAACGGCGACGGCGCCTGGGTGGTGACCTCGACGACGCGCACCGAGCGGGCGGCGATCTGCCGCATCAGGGACACCAGCGCCGGCACATCGAAGACGTCGGAGAGGCATTCCCGCACCGCCTCGGCGACGATCGGGAACGTCGGATACTGGGCAGCCACCTCGAGCAGCTGGCTGGCCCGTTGACGTTGCTGCCACAGCGGTTGACGCTTACCGATCTGCCTGCGTGGCAACAACAATGCTCGGGCCGCACATTCGCGGAAGCGAGAGGCGAAGACGGCCGAGCCGCCGATCTCCGCGGTGACCTCGGCCTCCAGGGTCTCCGGGTCGAGGGCGATCGCATCGAGCATCTCCGGCGCGTCACCCTCGTATTCCACGTCGGGTAGTCGCAGCACGATGCCGTCGTCGGCGTGCATGGCCTGCACGTCGACACCGAATCGCTCACGCATCCGGGCGGCCACGACCAGCGCCCAGGGCGCATGGACGGCGGCGCCGTAGGGCGAGTGCAGTACCAGACGCCAGTCGCCCAGTTCGTCCCGGAACCGTTCCACCACGATCGTCTTCTCGTCGGGCAGCAGGCCGACGGCTTCCCGCTGCTCCTCCAGGTAGGCGATCAGGTTGTCGGCCGCAAAGACATCGAGCCCGTCACCGGTCAGCCGCTGGTGCGCATCGCCGGACGCCAGACCGCCGATGGCCCGGACGAACTCTCCGTGCGCCCGACCCAGTTCGGCCGGCCGGCCCAGGGTGTCGCCCTTCCAGAACGGCAGGCGGCCCGGAACACCGGGGGCGGGGACCACCAGCACCTGGTCGTGGGTGATCTCCAGGATGCGCCAGGAGCTCGACCCGAGGGCGAACACGTCACCGACCCGCGACTCGTAGACCATCTCCTCGTCGAGCTCGCCGACCCGCCGACCCGGCCCTTCACCGCCGGCCAGGAACACGCCGAACATGCCCCGGTCCGGGATGGTGCCGCCGGAGGTGACAGCCAGCCGCTGCGCCCCCGGGCGGCCGGTCAGCTCACCGGTGACCCGATCCCAGTTCAGCCGGGGTCGCAGTTCGGCAAACTGCTCGCTGGGGTAGCGGCCGGACAGCATGTCCAGCACCGATTCGAGCGCTCCCCGCCCGAGCGCGGCGAACGGGGCCGACCGTCGGAGCAGCTCGTGCAATTCGTCCACGGTGATCGGATCCATCGCGCAGATGGCCACGATCTGCTGGGCCGCGATGTCCAGTGGATTCGACAGCACCCGCATCGCCTCGATGGCGCCCGTCCTCATCCGGCCGGCCACCACTGCGGCGGAGATCAGGTCCCCCCGGTACTTCGGGAACATCACGCCGTGACTGGGCGCGCCGACCTGGTGTCCCGCCCGGCCGATCCGCTGCAGCCCACTGGCGACCGAGGGCGGCGACTCGACCTGGATCACCAGGTCGACGGCGCCCATGTCGACCCCCAACTCCAGCGAGGAGGTGGCTACGACTGCGGGGAGCGTGCCGGTCTTCAACGCGTCCTCGATGAGCGCCCGCTGTTCCCGGGAGACCGAGCCGTGGTGCGCTCTGGCCAACACCGCTGGAGCGCCCGTCGTGGAGCCGGATTGCCCGGGCGACTGCGCAGCGACACCCGTTCGATCGACCGACGCATCGGACCCGTCCGTCCCAGTGGCCAGAACCAGCGCCTGCCGGTCGGCGTAGACCTCGTTCAATCTGGCGGTGAGGCGCTCGGCCAACCGACGCGAGTTCGCGAAGACGATGGTCGAATGATGGGACTCGATCAGGTCGACGATGCTCTCCTCGACGTGCGGCCAGATCGACGAGCGTTGTTGCTCACCGGCCGCAGCACCGGTCAGATCGCCGGTCGGCTCGCCGAGCGAGGACATGTCCGGCACCGGAACCACGACATCGACCGTGATCTCCTTGGTCGACACCGGACGCACGAACGTGACCGGCCGGCCGCCGGTGAGGAAACGTCCGACCTCCTCGATCGGACGAACAGTCGCAGACAGCCCGATGCGCTGCGCCGGCCGGTCGAGCAGAGCGTCCAAGCGATCGAGCGAAACCGCAAGGTGCGCACCACGTTTACTACCAGCTACCGCGTGCACCTCGTCGACGATGACGGTGGTGATGCCACTGAGCATCTCCCGTGCCCGGCTGGTGAGCAGCAGGAACAACGACTCCGGAGTGGTGATCAGGATGTCCGCGCCGTCCTTGGCGAACGCCCGTCGATCACCCGACGGGGTGTCGCCGGAGCGGACCGCCACCGAGATCTCCGGAATCTGCAGACCGCCGCGCGCGGCCAGCGATCCGATCCCGACCAGCGGCGAGCGGAGGTTGCGCTCGACGTCCACCGCCAGGGCCTTGAGTGGGGACAGGTACAGCACGCTGCACTTGCGGGCGCCGGCCTCGGCGGGCGGGGCCGAGACGAGCGTGTCGATCGCCGACAGGAAAGCGGCCAGGGTCTTGCCCGAACCAGTCGGAGCCACGACGAGAGTGCTCTCCCCGCGGCCGATGGCATCCCAGGCTCCGGCCTGCGCCGGCGTCGGTGCGGCGAAGCTCGCGGTGAACCATTCACGCACCAGCGGCGAGAACCGGTCCAGCGCAGCGGCGGGCGGCGGGTCGGCCGACCCGGCTCCCCTGCCTGCCCCGCGCTTCGTACTCACCCGGCCATTGTGCTTGTTCACCCCGACAGCGGTCGGTCGAGAGCCGCGCCGCCCTGCCCACCTGTACGACTGCCGCACCCATAGCACCGGCCCAGCACCCGCAGGACGACCAGACGACCAGCGCGGGGTGTTACGAGTCGCCCGGCACAATCGCCGCCCAGCCGCCGAACGCGGGCACCCAGCGCGGTGCGGCGAGCGGGACGGAAGAGGACGCCTGGGACGAGGATGGGTTGACGGCGGCCACCAACGCCGTCAGTCGGTGGATACCGGTGGGCGACGGCAGTAGCCGCTGCGCGGGGAACCGCTCGGTGTAGCCCGAACGGCCGGCGGGAAAGGCTTGGAACGGCATCTGCGGAATACCCTTCGTCGAACTGTCCGGTGGCACCTCGTCCTCTTCTGACGTCCCGGCAACCGATCAGTTGCCCGCACCGGGCAATCGCTTCCCCACCCAGGTTCGCCAGCGGAGGAACCTCTGGTGAGTGAGCCCTCACTCAGTTACTCTGATCCGGTGAGATCAAGTGGCGTCAGGGCGGCACCGATGCCACCTGCGCTGCGGCGGGAGGCGATCATCGACGCCGCACTGCCGTTGCTGCGCAAGCATGGTGAGGCAGTGACGACCAGACAGATCGCGGACGCGGCGGGCATCGCCGAGGGCACCATCTTCCGGGTTTTCCCGGACAAGGACTCGCTGATCACGGCAACCATCGCCCGGGTGTTCGACCCGGCACCGACACTCGAGGAGATCGGCAAGGTCGACCCGGGCCTGCCGCTGCGCGACAGATTGAAGGCCGCCATCGAGATCCTGGCCGACCGGCTGGACAATGTCTGGGAGTTGATGTCGGCGATGCGGATGATGGGCGCACCCGAGCAGAACGCCCGGTTCCGTGCAGCGCTGCCGGCTCATCCGATCACCGACCTGCTACCGACCGAACTCGTCGCGCTGATCGAACCCGACGCCGGCGACTTCCGGGTCGACTCCCATCAGGTGGCCCGGATCCTCCGACTCGTCACCTTTGCCGGCACCCATCCACGCATCACCGACGGCGACCCGCTGACCCCCGACGAGATAGTCGATCTGCTCCTGGGCGGACTGCGCGGGCACAGCCCGGCGATGCACTCGCCATGACGGCGGTCAGGGCCGTCTCGGTGCCAGCATGCCGGTCGCTGCTGGAGTAAATGCGTTCGACCCACCGCCCGAAGTGTTCGACCATCGGAATACGAAAACTCCCACCGACCGAGGACGCCATGCTGCTACGCCTGCTGAAGACCTATCTCGTGCCCTACCGACGGCCCTTGATGCTGGTGGTCCTGTTCCAACTGATCGGCACCATCGCCTCGCTCTACCTGCCCCGCCTCAACGCCGACATCATCGACAACGGTGTGGCCACCGGCAATACCAGCTACATCCTGCACACCGGCGGCTACATGCTGGCGGTCACCCTGGTGCAGATCATCTGCTCGATCATCGCGGTGTACTACGGCGCGCGGAGCGCGATGGGATTCGGCCGAGATGTGCGTGCGGCCATCTTCCACCGGGTCGGGGAGTTCTCCGATCGCGAAGTCAACCAGTTCGGCGCGCCCTCGTTGATCACCCGCAACACCAACGACGTCACGCAGGTCCAGATGCTGGTCCTGATGACCTGCACCCTGCTGGTCGCCGCACCGATCATGTGCATCGGTGGCATCATCATGGCGTTGTCGACGGACTTCGCGCTGTCCTGGTTGCTGCTCGTCGCCGTGCCGGTGCTGGTCATCGCCATCGGTCTGATCGTGTCGCGGATGGTGCCGCAGTTCCGCAAGATGCAGGTCAGGATCGACACCATCAACCGGGTCCTGCGCGAGCAGATCTCCGGCATCCGCGTCGTGCGGGCGTTCGTCCGGGAACCGCAGGAGCGCGAGCGGTTCGCCGAGGCCAACAGGTCGGTCACCGAGACGGCCACCAGGGCGGGCCGGCTGATGGCTCTGATGTTCCCCACCGTGATGCTGGTGGTCAACGTGGCGTCGGTCGCCGTGCTGTGGTTCGGCGCCCACCGGGTCGAATCCGGTGAGATCCAGGTCGGATCGCTGATCGCCTACCTCACCTACCTCGTGCAGATCCTGATGGCCGTGATGATGGCGACCTTCATGGCCGTCATGATTCCCCGGGCCACCGTCTGCGCCGAGCGCATCTCCGAGGTGTTGGACACCGAGAGTTCGGTCCGGCCGCCGAAGGTGTCCAAGATGCCGGCCAGGCAGACCGGCAGACTCGAATTCACCAACGTAGATTTCGGCTATCCCGGCGCGAGTGAACCGGTGCTGCGCGGCATCAGCTTCACTGCGGAGCCAGGGCTCACCACCGCGATCATCGGTTCGACCGGAGCCGGTAAGACCACGCTGATATCTCTCATACCAAGGCTTTTCGACGTCACCGGTGGCGCAGTCGCGATGGACGGCGTCGACGTCCGCGAGCTGGCACCGCAAACCCTCTGGGAGAGAGTCGGCCTGGTTCCGCAGAAGCCGTACCTGTTCACCGGGACCATCGCCACCAACCTGCGCTACGGCAACCCGGACGCCACCGATGACGACCTGTGGCTGGCCCTGGAGATCGCCCAGGCCAAGAGCTTCGTGCGGGAGATGCCCGACGGTCTGGATTCGACCATCACCCAGGGCGGCACCAACGTCTCCGGCGGGCAGCGGCAACGATTGGCCATCGCCAGAGCCCTCGTCCGGCAGCCGTCGATCTATCTGTTCGACGATTCTTTCTCCGCGCTCGATCTGGCCACCGACGCACGGCTTCGGGCCGCGCTGAGACCCCACACCAGGGCGGCCACGATGATCATCGTCGCGCAACGGGTCTCGACCATCATCGACGCCGACCAGATCATCGTCCTGGAGGACGGACGCATCGTCGGCACCGGGCGCCACGAAGAACTTCTGGAAACCTGCGCGACATACCAGGAAATCGTCAATTCCCAGCTGACTGCGGAGGTGGCGGCATGAGTGCACCGGCGAAGGGAAAGCAGTCGGACGAGGATCGCGCCACGATCCGCAATGCCGCGCCCCGTCGAGGTCCCGGCGGAGGCGGCGGGCCGTTCGGTGGGATGGGTATGCCGGCCGAGAAGTCGCTGAACTTCGGGCCGTCTGCGAAGCGGTTGTTCGGGCGGCTGCGACCGGAGGGCATTGGCGTCGGAATGGTCCTGGTGCTGGCCATTCTCAGTGTCACGTTCTCCGTTCTGGGTCCGAAGATCCTCGGCCGGGCCACCGATATCATCTTCAACGGTGTCGTGGGAAAGCAGTTGCCGCTCGGCATCACCAAGGACCAGGCCATCGCGGCGGCCACCGCCCGCGGCGACAGCACGTTCGCCACCATGCTCTCCGGGATGAACGTCAATCCCGGCCACGGCATCGATTTCACCGCGCTCGCCCGTGTCCTGATGCTCGTCCTCGGCCTGTACGTGCTGGCCTCGATCCTGTCCTACGCACAGGGTTTCCTGCTCAACGGCATCGTCCAACGCACCGTGTACCGACTGCGCAGCGACGTCGAGGACAAGCTGAACCGGTTGCCCCTGGCCTATTTCGACCGGCAGCAACGCGGTGAGGTGCTCAGCCGCGTCACCAACGACATCGACAACATCTCGCAGTCGTTGCAGCAGACCATGAGTCAGCTGCTCACGTCACTGCTGACGGTAGTCGGCGTGCTCGTCATGATGATCATCATCTCGCCGTTGCTGGCGGTCATCGCCGTTGTCGCCATCCCGCTGTCGGTCGTGGTCACCACCACGATCGCCAAGCGGTCCCAGAAGATGTTCGTCGCGCAGTGGCGGCATACCGGCGCGCTCAACGGCCAGATCGAAGAGGCCTTCAGCGGACACAGCCTGGTCAAGGTCTTCGGGCGTCAGCCGGAGGTGGAGAAGACCTTCCAGGACAAGAACGATGAACTCTACGAGGCCTCCTTCGGAGCCCAGTTCGTGTCCGGGATCATCATGCCCGCCACCATGTTCATCGGGAATCTGACCTACGTGGCGATCGCTGTCGTCGGTGGCCTCCGGGTGGCCAGCGGTTCGATGAGCCTGGGCGATGTGCAGGCCTTCATCCAGTACTCCCGCCAGTTCACCCAGCCGTTGACGCAGGTTGCGTCGATGGCGAACGTCCTGCAGTCGGGAGTTGCTTCCGCGGAACGGGTTTTCGAGCTGCTGGACGAGCCCGAGCAGAGCGCCGAGGTGAGCCGGGTCAAAGCCATCAGTTCGACGGCCGGACGGGTCGAGTTCGAGAACGTGTCGTTCCGATACCTCCCGGACACCCCCCTGATCGAGAGTCTCTCCCTGGTGGCTGCCCCCGGACAGACGGTGGCCATCGTGGGACCGACGGGCGCGGGCAAGACCACGCTGGTCAACCTGATCATGCGTTTCTACGAGATCGATGGCGGTCGAATCACTCTCGACGGCGTCGACACCCGCGAGATGGACCGCAGCGACCTCCGCTCGCGGATCGGCATGGTCCTGCAGGACACCTGGCTGTTCGGCGGGACCATCCGCGACAACATCGCCTACGGACGCCCCGGAGCCACCGAGGACGAGATCATCGCCGCCGCCAAGGCAACGTTCGTCGACCGGTTCGTGCACAGCCTGCCCGACGGATACGACACCGTGATCGACGACGAGGGCAGCAATGTCAGCGCTGGCGAAAAGCAGCTGCTGACCATCGCCCGGGCTTTCCTGGCGGATCCGTCGCTGCTGATCCTGGACGAGGCGACATCGTCGGTCGACACCCGTACCGAGGTGCTGGTGCAGCATGCGATGGCCGCGCTGCGGACCGATCGGACGAGCTTCGTCATCGCCCATCGGTTGTCCACCATCCGCGATGCGGACCTGATCCTGGTGATGGAGGCCGGTCGGATCGTCGAGCAGGGCAATCACGAGCAGCTGCTGGACGCACAGGGTGCGTACTTCCGTCTGTACAACGCCCAGTTCGCCGGCGCAGTCATCGAGGAGGAGGCCGCCAAGCGCCTGCCCGCCGGCGGACCCCCGGGTAAATTGGTGACGCGCTGACCTGACCCACCGGGGCGACCGCGCTCTCCGTGTGGCACATCTCAACGGGCGAACCCCACCCGTGGGCCGCTGTGGGCTAGACTGGACGAGTCGAGCCGCACTACCGGTGCGCTCGGGTCGTTGCTGTAGGCGCCAAGGAAGGTGCCTCCTTGTCCGCCGGTGCGCTCGAAGCCGGGTTGGTCAGCATTACGGCCAATCATCAGCGCGGCCGCTGCCCAGGGCCGCGTGCCACCGTGCCCGCGAGGGCGCAGCAAGGACGCAAGCTCAACATGTCTTCACCCAGCAACTCCACATCGAACTCCGGCCGCGGACGCGGATCCAACGGGTCCGCGGGCGGACGCCGCGCCGGCGGCCAAAGTCGTACCGGTGCACCACGTTCCGGTAACTCCCGCGGAACCGGTTCGGCCACCATCTATTCCAGCGGGTCCTACCCGGCCGGTAGTTCCTCCAGCAGCATGTTCTCCACCGGCGCCTTCGCCGCGAGCATTCCTGCCGATGGTGCAAGCACCCGTGACAGCACCACTTCTCGCGGTGCCGACCGCCCCCGCCAGGGTGACCGACGCCCGGCACGCAGCGACGCCCCGCGCACCGATTCACGGCGGTCGGACACTCCGCGCGGTGCGGCCCCGGCCCGGACGGACCGTCCGGCGCGGGGAGATCGCCCGAATCGCAACGACGGTGGCCAGCGCCCGACCGATGCGAGCCGCAACCCCCGTGGTCGCGGCGGTCGGCGCAACTCCGCCCCCGACGATCGTTCGCCGGTCGTCTTCGCCGCACACGCCCCGCGCACCTACGACCGCCCGGACGGCGAAACCACTGTGGTGGACGCCGGATCCCTGTTCGCCGCAACCAAGACCGTCACCGCCGACGCCGCCCCGATGTCGGACACCAGCTTCCTCGAGTTGGGGGTGCCGGAGAAGTTGATCAAGCCGCTCGCGGCTCTCGGCGCGATCTCCCCGTTCCCGATCCAGGCCGCGACCTTGCCAGTGTCACTCACCGGCCGGGATGTCCTCGGCCGTGGCCGCACCGGCTCCGGCAAGACCATCGCCTTCGCCGTGCCGCTGGTCGCCCGGCTGACCGGTGGACGCCGTACCCCGCACCGTCCCCGCGGTCTGGTGCTGCTGCCGACCCGTGAACTGGCCCTGCAGGTGGCCAGGACCATCGAACCGTTGGCCACCGCCGCCGGGCTCAAGATGGTCACCATCTTCGGCGGCGTCGGATTCGGCCCGCAGACCACCGCGCTGCGCGCGGGTGTCGACATCGTGGTGGCCTGCCCCGGCCGCCTCGAGGACCTGATCAAGCAGGGCCAGTGCAACCTCGGCGATGTCGAGGTGACCGTGCTGGACGAGGCCGACCACATGGCCGATCTCGGATTCCTGCCCGGCGTGCGGCGACTGCTGAAGGCCACCCGGCCCGACGGCCAGCGGCTGCTGTTCTCGGCGACCTTGGACAACGGGATCTCCGTGCTGGTCAAGGATTTCCTCCACGATCCGGCCGTGCACGCCGTCGACGATGCGAGCTCGCACGTCGAGACCATGACGCACCATGTATTCGCGGTCAGCAAGGACGATCGCAACGAGGTCATCCGGCAGCTGGCCATCGGCGGCGGACGCCGGATGTTGTTCACCCGCACCAAGTTCGGCGCCAAGAAGTGGGCTGCCGCGTTGTCCAAGAACGGCATTCCCGCCGTCGACCTGCACGGCAACCTGTCGCAGAACGCACGCGAGCGCAACCTTGCAGCATTCTCGACCGGGTCGGCCAAGGTCCTGGTGGCCACCGACATCGCGGCCCGCGGCATCCACGTCGACGACGTCGAGTTGGTCGTCCACCTCGACCCGCCGACCGAGCACAAGGCGTACCTGCACCGCTCCGGCCGCACCGCGCGCGCCGGCGCCGGCGGCACGGTCATCACCGTGATGCTGCCGGAGCAGGCCGAGGATGTCCGCAAGCTGATGAAACTGGCCGGCATCTCGGCCACCACGACTGCGGTTCGCCCCGGTCACGCGGCGATCGGCCAGCTCGCGGGCTGAGTCGGAAACGCACCGGAGCGAGAGCCTCCGGCCGGTAGGGCGCCACTGCCCGTCCGGCCGGGGGCTTTCGCCGTGGTAGCCGTCGCCGGGCGGGATCAGCTGTGCTTTGCGCCGCACGGTGTGCGGTGCCATCCTGGGTGAACGCGACGACCCGACGCCGACAGGGAGCACGATGACCCCGAGCACCGACCACGCCGGCCAATCGGAAGCCGGTCACGTCGACGTCCTGATCGTGGGCGCCGGGTTGTCCGGTATCGGCGCGGCCTGCCACCTGCAGACCGAGTCTCCCAGTACCTCGTACGAGATCCTCGAGGCCCGGGACCGGAGCGGCGGTACCTGGGACTTGTTCAGCTACCCGGGCATTCGCTCCGACTCCGACATGTTCACCCTGGGCTACGGTTTCCGGCCCTGGACGGGGACGAAGGCGATCGCCGAGGGGGCCGACATCCTGGCCTACCTCAGGGCGACCGCCGCCGAATACGGGGTGGACCGGCGCATCACCTACCTCTCGAAGGTCATCGGGGCACAGTGGTCGAGTGGCGAGGCCCGCTGGACCGTGACGGTGGAACACACCGCGTCCGGCGCCCGGACGACGCGGACGTGTGGCTTTCTCTACCTGTGCTCCGGCTACTACCGCTACGACGAGGGCTACACCCCCGCCTGGCCCGGACTGGGCGACTTCGACGGGACGGTGATCCATCCGCAGCACTGGCCGGCCGATGTCCGGCTCGGCGGAATGCGCGTGGTCGTGATCGGGAGCGGCGCAACGGCTGTCACACTCGTACCGGCCCTCGTGGACGCCGGCGCCCGGGTGACCATGCTGCAACGCTCCCCGTCCTACGTGATGTCCCTGCCGGAGCACGATCCCATCGCCGGTGTGTTGCGCCGGGTTCTACCCGGCAAGCAGGCCTATGCCGCAGTTCGGTGGAAGAACGTGAAGGTGTCCACCGCGCTCTACTCGCTGTGTCAGAAGTTCCCGGCCAAGGCCCGGTCCGTGCTGACCAACGGTGCCGCCAGGCAACTTCCGACCGGATACGACGTCGGCACGCATTTCAATCCCAGCTACCAACCATGGGACCAGCGTCTGTGTCTGGTGCCGGACGGTGACTTCTTCGCGGCTATCAGGTCGGGGCGGGCCGAGGTCGTCACCGACCGGATCGACCGGTTCACCCACAACGGCGTAGAGCTGGCCTCCGGTGGCGTGATCGAGGCCGACATCGTGGTCACCGCAACAGGTTTGAACCTGCTGGCCCTGGGCGGCATCGAGCTGGTGGTGGACGGCGAGGAGGTGGTCATCCCGGAGCGGGTGGCATTCAAGGCCATGATGCTGGACGGTGTACCGAATTTCGCCTTCGCCATCGGTTACACCAACGCGGCCTGGACCCTCAAGGTTGATCTGGTGTCCTCGTACGTCAGTCGGCTGCTGCGCTCGATGCGGGAGAAGGGCTTCACCACCGTGACCCCCGTTCTCCCGGCCGAACCGATGGCGACATCGCCGTTCATCGACATGCGGTCCGGATATTTCCGGCGGTCGCTGCGGAGCCTGCCGCTGCAGGGCGACCGGGCACCCTGGCGCCTACGGCAGCACTACCGCAAGGACGCCAAGCTCTTCCGGTCGCCCATCGACGATCAGGAACTGACATTCAGTTCGACGAGTGTGGTCAGAGCGCGTTGACGACCCTGGTCATCTGAGCGGCGGTCAGATCGCCCAGCTTGTCGAATTCCTTCTTCACGACCCAGCCGAAAAGCTTGATGATGCCGTGGAATTCGATGTTGGCCTGGTACGTGATCGCGGTCCCGCCGGCCGGCAGCGATGCGAAGGACATGTCGTCGGTCGACGTGGCCGTCTTGTTGGTTCCCTCGAACACCAGGCGGTTCGGCTCAAGGGTCAGGAGGCGGTAGGTCAGCTCGGTCTCCTTACCGCGGAACACGGACACGTTGTGCCAGGTCGATCCGACCGCGACCGGGCCGGTACCCACCGGCTTGCAACTCTTGGTGCCCGGATCCCAGGCCTCGGCGTGTGCGAAGTCGGACAGGTAGTCGACCACCTGATCGATGGGCTTGCTCACGTTGAACGTCCTCTTGACGCTGACCATGTTCGATATCCGATCTGTTCCTGGCAATGGGGATGGGCCTGTGACAGTGGGGCGATAGGGATGGAAAGCTCTGCTGGCGAGGTACCCGGATCGCGCCGGCTCAACCCAACGGATCGAAGAAGGCACGTACCTGGTCGTCAGAGATCCCGGAAAGCCGATCGGGTCGCCACCGCGGCTGCCGGTCCTTGTCGATGATCCTGGCCCTGATCCCCTCGGCGAAGTCCGGGTGGGCCAGAAAGCGGCTGCCCACCCGGAGGTCCTGATCCAGCACCTCGTCGACCGTCATCTGGGCGGCCCGGCGGACCGCCTCCAGGGTCACCTTCAGAGCCGTCGGCGACATGGTGGCAAGGGTCTGTGCGGTCGCCCGGGCAGCCGGCGCCTCGGCTGACTCCAGGTTGGCCACGATGACGTCGACCGTATCCGCGTGATAGCACTCGTCGATCCAGCCGGGGTGACTGCTCGGTGCCGCGCTTGGCAGCTCGGGCACCCGCCCGGACCGCAGCTGACCGACCAGGTCCGGCAGCAGCGCCGAGTCGACGAAGAAGTCCGCCAGACCGGCGTGGATGGCGGACGGACCGTCCAGCCGGGCGCCGGTCAGCGCGCAGTGCGTGCCGAGTTCCCCCGGGGCCCTGGCCAGCAGGTACAGCGCACCGACGTCCGGCGAGAGCCCGATCGCGGTCTCGGGCATCGCCACCTGCGAACGCTCGGTGACGATTCGGACCTGCGCATGAGCCGAGATGCCGACTCCGCCGCCGAATACGATGCCGTCCATGACGGCCACCACCGGTTTCCGGTAGTGGGCGATCATCGCGTTCATCTCGTACTCGATGCCCCAGAACGTGACGGGCCGGACCCCGCCGCCGTGCAGACCTTCGTAGACCTCCCTGATGTCGCCGCCGGCGCACAGACCCCGCGGCCCGGCTCCGTCGATCAGCACAGCGTCCACGTCGGGATCGCCGGCCCAGTCGGTCAGGGCCGCGGACGCGGCCGTCACCATGGCCAGGCTCAGCGCATTGATCCGGTCCGGCCGGTTCAGCGTCAGATGACCGAGTCGGCCCTCGATCCTGGCCAGCACATGATCCTGCTCGGAAACGGTCGGTGTCATGCGTGTCTCCTACGTCACCGGACTCGCGCAGGGCAAATCCGGTGGGAATCAACCTCCTGAACATGTCGCCCGGACGTCGGCTCGGTCGGGGTGCGGACGTTCGCGATCCGGTCGATGTTCTCCGATGTTCTCCGATGTTCTCGACTGCGGCAAACCGGCTCGGAAGACGCCTCGGGCTGGCAGAATGCCCAGCATGTCGCTCACTCCGGGCGAGGTCTTCGCCGGCTTCACCATCGAGCGCGAACTAGGCGCGGGCGGCATGGGCGTCGTCTACCTCGCGCAGCACCCTCGGTTGCCACGACGGGTGGCCCTCAAGCTGCTGCGTACCGACCTGGGGGCGGACACGTCCTTCGTCGCGCGGTTCCGGCGCGAGGCCGAGACGGTCGCCCGGCTGGACCATCCCAACATCGTCGCCATCGACGACAGCGGCGCCTTCGAGGGCCAGCTGTGGATCAGCATGCGTTTCATCGACGGAACCACCGCCGCAGAGGCACTGCACGCCTACGACTCCGGAATGCCGGCTGCCAGGGCCGTGCACATCATCGAAAAGGTTGCCGCAGCACTGGATTTCGCTCATCGCCATCAGGTAGTACATCGGGACGTCAAGCCCGCCAACATCCTCCTGACCGACGGCGGCGACGAGGACGACGAGCGGGTCTTCCTGACCGATTTCGGCGTGGCCAAGGCCATGGGTGAGATAGAGGCGCAGGCAACCGCTCTGACCACCGCTGGCGGCGTGGTCGCCACGCTCGACTATGCGGCCCCGGAACAGATCGAAGGTAAGCGACTGGACGGCCGCTGCGACGCTTACGCGCTGGGCTGCGTTCTGTACAAGTTGCTCACCGGCGGCATCCCCTACCCCGGAGATACCCTGGCCGCCAAGATCTATGCCCGGATGCACCGCCCACCGCCTGCACCCACCACGGTCGTCCCCGGCCTTCCCGCCGATTTCGACCTGGTCATCGCCAAAGCGCTGGCACTCGAGCCGGATGATCGCTACCAGACCTGCCGCGAGCTGGCCGTCGCAGCCCGAGCGGCGCTGGCCCCCCCGGTTCGCGGAAACACCTCGACGGAACGGATGCCGCCACCCGATCCCGACGCGACCCGTTCGATGGCAGACGAACACCCGGTTCGACCCGAGGCTCCGGGCGCGCGATCAGCACCTGGCCGGCCGGCCGGGCCGACCGGGCAATCAGCACCTGGCAGGCCGGCCGGGCCGACCGGGCAACCAGCACCTGGCAGGCCGGCAGGACGATCAGGGCCGGACGCGCCGGCCGGACCGACGACCGGCCCCGGCACCCCCCGCCCCACCGGACAGCCGGGGTCACCGGCTCACGGCTACACCTCCCCGGACAGCCTGCCGCCGGGGCTCTCCCGTCTGCTGGCCCCGGGGTCCGGACCAGGATCGGCCGGGCCGGACACCACGATCGGCCGCCGCGCCCGCACCCGCCGCCGGTCGCTGCTGGCGGTGGCTGCGGTCTTGGTCGCCGCCACGGTGGTGACCGGGATTGCCCTGCTGGATCGCAGTGGGATCGCCGGAAGCGCCAGTGCCCAATCACCCATCGCGGCAAGCTCGCGAACCGGCACAGCGCCTGCCGCCGTCGGCACGGGTCGATCCTCGGGGGCAGCCGCGAGCAGCCTGTCCCCGACGCCAATCGCCGGACTTCCGCATTCGGCGCCCTTACCCGTCAGTACCGCGGTGGTATCGCGGCAGTTCAAGGGCAAGTTCGCGCTGTACCCGGTCGACATCGCGACCGGAAAGGTGAGCGCGGCCATCACCACACCCACCGACACCCCGCAGAACCCGCTGATCTCGCCCGACCGCGGGTCGATCATCTATCTCCAGGCCGACTCCTCGGGTGGGTCCATCCGGACGGTGGCGGCCGACGGAAGTGGCGATCGATCGCTCTTCGCCCGGCCGTCGACCTGTGGCCAGATTTCGCGTCCCGCGTGGAATCCGTCCAACACCCAGCAGCTCGCCGTTTCCTGTACGCCCACGAAGACACTGCCGGGCAGTCTGCAGCTGGTCAGCCTGGGCGGCGAGGTGGAAAGGACCTTCACCGCAGGCGGCCTGACGGTCAGCGATGACCTGTCCTTCTCGCCGGACGGCCGTCAACTCGTGTTCTGGTCACCGACGTCCAAGGGCTCAGCTGACAGCCGGCTGTACACCCTGCGCACCGATGCGGCCGACGCCGAGCCCACGGCGATCACGCCGGCGGGATCGCACGACGGTGACCCGGATTTCGCCCCGGACGGCAAGCACATCGTCTTCAGCCGACGAGTCGGATCGCACGCCCAACTGGCGGTGGTCGATGTCGACGGCTCGAATCCCGTGATCCTCACGGCCGGCACCTCCGACAGTCAGGGCCCGGTGTATTCGCCCGACGGCAGCCAGATCGGGTACAAGAACGATTCCACTGCGACCGCCGCTGCGGGCAGCAACGCACTCTGGGTGCTGACTGCCGCTACGCCGACGGACGCACGAGCCGTGGTACCCGGCGACGCCGGCGCAATCGCCGGCTCCCCGGCCTGGGGAAATCGGTGATCGCTCCCGCAGAACTCGGAAGGACGCGCCTGCTCCGGCACACCCGAAGGGCCTTCGGGCGGCGACCGAGCCGAGCGCCGTCAGGCGGCGCTGCGGGCCGGGTGGCGCAGCCGGATGTCACTGCAGGCCTCGCAGACCGAGGCGGGAATGACGCCGATCGCCTGTAGGCGACCGAAGATCAAACACCCCAGGCAGATTCCGAACGCCGATTCCAGCACAGCCGCCACGGTGATCAGCGCGACGAGGATCCAGGAAGCGGTCGGCGCTCCCGCGTAGAAGGTCACCAGGGCGGCCGCCGACAGCGTGGCACCGATCGCCTGCGCGAAGCGCTTCGGCGGGCCGGGCACCAGTTTCGCCGGCCCGAACTTGGGCGCGATGACCCTGGTCGCCAGCTGGCCGAAGGGCGAATACCGCGGGCCGGCCGCCACCCGCAGCAGGAAGCCGACGGCGAGCGCCCACAGCAGCCATTCGCTGCGGAGGACAAGCGTCAGCGCGGTCAGGACGACGACCATCCCCGCGACCGATCGAGCGGCGTACTCGTTGACCGGGTTCGGGAAGGTCAGGTACTTACTGGCCATCGGAAGCTCCGGCCGCATCGACGGGGGTGGGCAGGACGTTGACGGACGCCGGGTATCGGTCCTTGACGGACATGGTCTTTCCTTCGGGGCTGGGCAGGAGTGGGTCAGGGGATCAGCCCTGACAACACCAGCCATCGAAGGTGTCGCCACGTCGTCCCGTCCAGAACGGTTCGAGGACGGGCAGCGCACGCATATCTATACTTTTGCACGGATCGGCGCGAAATGCCCACGTCTGCGACGTCCGGTCTGCCCTCGACTCCTCCCGTGACACCCAGTGCCACCCCAGGCACGCGCCGATTTGAGCGGAGCTGGTCTGTGACTGCCCCTTCCGGGATCGTCGACGTCCACCAACACCTGTGGCCCCCGGCCCTGATCGAGGCGCTCCGGAGCTTCAGCGGGTTTCCTCGCCTCGACGGCTGGACCCTGCACCTGGCCGGCGAACCGGCGTACGAGGTGAATCCGGACCATCACGATCTCGCCCTGCGGGTGGCGCAGGAGGCGAACACGTCAAGCGCCCTGGTGTCGCTGTCCAGCCCCCTCGGCATCGAAGCCATGGCACCGGACATCGCGACTCCCCTGCTGGCCGCGTGGCACGACGGGGCCGCCGAGCTGCCGGCGCCGTTCCGGGCCTGGGCCGCGGTCCACTCGGTCCATCCGGATCTCGAGGACCTGAGCGCCCGGCTGCGTCAGGGCTTCGTGGGGCTGCAGATTCCGGCCACCATCATGTCCACCCCGAACGCCGTCGAGGCCCTCGCCCCGGTCCTGCGGATCTGCGAAACCGCCGGCAGGCCCGTGCTGGTGCATCCCGGACCCGTTGCGGTAGGTGCCGACTCGGCCCAGTTCCCGGTGTGGTGGCCGGCTGTCGTCGACTACACCGCGCAGATGACCTCGGCCTGGTGGTCGTGGTCGGTGGCCGGCCGGTCCCTGCTGCCGGAACTACGGATCTGCTTTGCCGCCGGCGCCGGACTGGCACCGGTGCATCACGAACGCTTCACCGTGCGGGGTGGCGGAAACCCGCCGCCGATCGACCGCTCGAGCTTCGTCGAGACCTCGTCCTACGGACCCCGCGGGCTCGATGCCCTGATCCGGGTGCTGGGCATCGACGTGGTGGTCAACGGCACCGACAAGCCCTACGCCAGCACCAGCGAGCTACGCCTCGGGGACGCCGCAGACCGAGCCGTGCGGGTGGTCAATCCCGCACGTCTGCTCGGACCACAGGACGCGTGAGCGAGTGTGCAGTCAGCCGGCCATGTCAGCCGCTCACTGCACACTCGCATCTGTCGGACCTCCCGGACGATCACTTCGCCAGCAGGGCT
This sequence comes from Nakamurella sp., assembly GCA_965277305.1. GTDB lineage: Bacteria > Actinomycetota > Actinomycetes > Mycobacteriales > Nakamurellaceae > Nakamurella. Next base: position 467,624 of record CBDICH010000005.1, read on the forward strand.
TCGATCCGGTCCAACTGGGCCCGGAGCGCGGCGATGTCGCCCTGGTCTGCGGCTTGGTCCTCGGGCTTGAGGGTGAGGACCAGCTGGCCGCCGGGCTCCAACGTGCCGGTGGCCACCTCGGTGATGTCGTCACCGTTCTGCAGCCGGATGGCGCGATCGAGCTCTTCCGCCCGCATGCCCAACCGCCGGAGCGCAGCCTCCTCGGCCTGCCCGTCCGAGATGACGTCGACCGCGTTGCCTTCGATCAGCCGACGAAAGGCCGGGTAGTTGTAGGCGAGCCGGTCGACCAGCGAGTTGACCGCGACCAGCGTGATGGCCCCGATCGCGCCACCGACGAACGAGTCGTCGTTCCCGATGATCGCGTTCTGCACCACGTTCGACAGCAGGAACATCACCACGAAATCCATCGTGTTGAGCGCCGAGATCGAGCGTTTGCCGATCATCCGGAAGATCACCAGGATCAGGGCGTACACCGCGACGGTGCGGAAGACCTTCTCCAGAAAGGGAATCTGATTGACGAACAGGTCGTGCCACATGGCGGCTTCCGATCAGTAGGTGCTCTTACCTGCGTCCCCGGCGGCGACGGGGAGGGTGGGAATGATCAGCGGCGGTTCGGCCAGCAGTTCGCCGGCGCCCGCCAAGGCCGCCTGCACGTGCTCGGTGGCCAGGTGCGCGGTCAGCGCATCACCGGAGGTCCACTTCTCGACGGTCACGAACTGATCGGGATTCTCGATCCCGCGTTGCAGGCTGTAGAGCAGACACCCGTCCTCGCCGTGCGTACCCTCGGCCAACTGCTGGAGCAGGGGCAGGATCTGATCACCGGTACCGGGCTTGCCGGTGATGACGGCGCTGACATTGATCGGCTGCTGCGCTGCAGGATCGGACATGTTTCGCTCCTTCTCGACGGGGATCCGACGGGCGTCGGCCCCGGATTCCGAGCATCATGCCCGCGCCCCGGGGACGCCCTCACACCGGGACGAGTTCACGCTCCGCGTCCGGGTCCTCCAGATCGCCGAAGTCGCTGCGCAGCAGCGGGTCCGGTATGCGGGGCTCAGGATCCTTGGAGCCGCCGTCACCCCGGCCGACGCGCAGCCGGAGTTGCCGCCCGGCCTTGGTCATCTCGTGCGCGGGCGGATCCTGCTCCACCACGATGCCCTCCGAGTCCCGGGCGATCGGCGAGCCGTCCGGCGCGTACCCCAGCACCTGGAGGCCGGCCGCGTCTCCCACGGCCGCAGCGCTGGCGAACGTCAGCCCGAGTACGTCCGGGACCTCGACCGACGCTCTGCCCATGAGCAGATGATAGTTCCGGTGATATCGTTCGGAACAGGTAATGAGCGTCAGCAACAAGCCCTGGCTAGCTGACCGGCAACCCTCCTTTTCCGTGGCGGGGTGCTCCAGGTGACGACCTGGCGGGGGTCGACCGGCCCCCGCAAGCACGAGAACGACCCAGAGCCTGCTCTGTGTCCTACCAGAGGTGATGGTGTTGTCCCCTTCCGCCGCGACCGCCCTGAGTCCGGCCGTGCACCTCGGCCTGGTCACTCGTCGTCACATCGATCTACAGCGGGCCGGCAGCGCGATCTGTTGATCGGCAGGTCACCGCTGCCCAGAGAGTCCGCCTCCCCTCACCCGAAGGTCCTCATGTCCCAGATCTCGTCCGTACCCGAACCCGACGTACCTGCCCCGGCCCGGCCGCTGCATCTGGCCATCGCACTGGACGGCGCCGGCTGGCATCCGGCAGCGTGGCGCGAACCCGCCGCCCGACCCACCGAGTTGTTCCACGCCGACTACTGGCTCGACCTGGTCCGAGAAGCCGAGCGTGGACTGGCCGACTTCGTCACCATCGAGGATTCGTTCGGCCTGCAGGCCAACGGCTTCGCCTCTCAGACCGAGCCGACCGATCAGGTCCGCGGCCGGTTGGACGCCGTGCTCATCGCGGACCGGATCGCCCCGAAGACCCAGCACATCGGGTTGGTCCCGACCGCTCTGGTGACGCACACCGAGCCCTTCCACATCTCGAAGTCCATCGCCACCCTCGACTACGTGAGCACCGGCCGGGCGGGCGTCCGTATCCAGGTCTCGGCCATCGCGCAGGAGGCCAGGCACTTCGGCCGGCGCGACATCCCCGCGCCGGCCAGACCGGATCTCACTGATCCCGGTGATCCCAGTGTGCAGCAGCTGGTCTCGGAGCTCTTTGACGAGGCGACAGACTTCGTCGAGGTGATCCGCCGACTGTGGGACAGCTGGGAGGACGACGCCGAGATCCGCGACGCCGCCACCGGCCGTTTCATCGACCGGGACAAGATCCACTACATCGACTTCGTCGGTTCCCGCTTCTCGGTGAAGGGCCCCGGCATCGTCCCGCGGCCGCCCCAGGGCCAGCCGTTGGTGACGGCGCTGGCCCACGCGACGGTTCCGTACCGGTTCGCCGCCAAGAGCGCGGATGTCGTCTTCGTGACGCCGGTGGACAGGGCCGGCGCGCAGCGGATCGTGGACGAGGTGCGCAGCGAACAGCGGGCCGCCGGCCGCGGCGACGAGCTGGTGCACATCTTCGCCGACGTCGTCGTCTTCCTGGACACGGCCACCGAATCCGGCGCGCAGCGCAAAGCCCGGCTCGACGAACGTGCCGGCAGCGAGTACACCAGCGACGCCCTGATCTTCGCCGGATCGGCCGCCGAACTCGCCGATCTGCTCGCAGAGTGGCAGTGTGCCGGCATCGCCGGCTACCGACTGCGGCCCGCCGCCCTCCCGGATGATCTGACCGGCATCGTCGATGCCCTGGTCCCCGAACTACAGTCCCGCAAGCTGTTTCGCTCCGATTACGAGGCCTCGACGCTGCGGGGACTACTCGGATTCGATCGCCCCACCAACCGTTATGCCGTGACTGCGGCACTCCAGGGAGCTTCAGCATGACCAGCAGGCATTCCCAGCCGGCCGGTTCGAAGCCCCGCAAGCAGGTCCACCTCGCCGCCCACTTCCCCGGTGTCAACAACACCACCGTCTGGAGCGATCCGCGCTCCGGCAGCCACATCGAGTTCGACTCGTTCCGGCGATTCGCGCAGATCGCCGAACGCGCCAAGTTCGACTTCCTCTTCCTGGCCGAAGGTCTGCGCCTCCGAGAGCAGAACGGCAGATCTACGATCTCGACGTCGTCGGCCGTCCGGACACCTTCGGCATCCTCACCGCGCTGGCTGCCGTCACCGACCGGATCGGCCTGACCGGGACGATCAACTCGACGTTCAACGAGCCGTACGACGTCGCGCGCCAGTTCGCCACCCTCGACCATCTCTCAGCCGGCCGGGCCGCCTGGAACGTGGTCACGTCCTGGGACGCGTTCACCGGCGAGAACTTTCGGCGAGGCGGATTCCTCGCGCAGGACCAGCGATACGAGCGGGCCGAAAGATTCCTGAACGCCACCGGCGTGCTGTTCGATTCCTGGGCGGACGACGAAATCATCGCCGACAAGGAATCCGGGACGTTCCTGCGCAAGGGCGGGCCCGGTGCATTCTCTGTGCAGGACAACCACTTCGACATCCAGGGCAACTTCAACGTGCCGAGCAGCCCACAGGGTCGGCCGGTCATCTTCCAGGCCGGCGACTCGGACGCCGGGCGCGAGTTCGCCGCCTCCACCGCCGATGCGATCTTCACCCGGCACGGAGCCCTCGACGCGGGGCAGGCGTTCTTCGCGGACGTCAAGGGCCGGCTCGCGAAGTACGGACGGCGGCACGACGAACTGCTGGTGCTCCCGGCCGCCACCTTCATCCTCGGAGACACCGAGGAGGAGGCCCAGGAGTACGCCGCGGTGGTCCGACGACAGCAGGTGAGCGGGCAGACCGCGATCAAGTTCGCCGAACAACTGTGGAACCGCGACCTGAGTTCCTATGACCCCGACGGGCCGCTCCCGGAGGTCGATCCACTCGTCGGCGAGAACACCATCGCCAAGGGGCGGGCCAGCGTCCGGATGAACGCCGATCCGATTGCGGTGGCGAACGACTGGCGGGAACTGGCTGCAGCCAAGGGACTCTCGATCCGCGACGTGGTGGTCGAGAAGACCGCCCGGCAGAATTTCATCGGAACCGCGGCGACGGTGGCCGCCACCATCGACCACTACGTCCAGGCGGACGCCAGCGACGGGTTCATCCTGGTCCCGCACATCACCCCGGACGGGCTCCGCGAGTTCGCCGACGAGGTGGTGCCGATCCTGCAGGAGCGCGGCGTGTTCCGCACCGAATACGAGGGCACCACGCTCCGGGACCATCTGGGGCTGGGCCGCCCGGTACGCACCGACCGCGAGGCGACTGCCGCAGGGCGGCGGTCGGCATCATGACGAGCGTCGACACGGTCGAGCTGTACCGCCTCGCCCAGGACCCGACGTTGGGTGACCCCATTCTCGACAACGCCGCCTGGAACTCGCTCGTCGGCCCGCACGCGCGGTTTGCCGAGCGGATCGGAAATGCCGCCCGGTACCAACCGGACATCTCGCCGTTCGTAGCTCTGGCCGACCATCGCGATCCGGCCGCGTGGGTCGATGTGGCGCAGCTGGTGGGTCCGGGTGGGACGTTCGCCATCGCCGGGGAAGGGGTCCAGCCGCCCGCCGGTTGGTCGTTCGACTCGGTCGGCGGCGGCGTGCAGCTGGTCGACGTCGCGCTGACCAAGGCGCACGATCCGGAGGCGGAACGGCTCGGTCCGGCCGACGTGCCGGAAATTCTGGAACTGATCGAGCGGACCCGCCCGGGCCCGTTCCGTTCCCGCACCATCGAGCTGGGTACCTACCTGGGCATCCGCCGGGAGGGTGCACTGATCGCGATGGCCGGCGAGCGACTGCACCCGGAGGGCTGGACGGAGATCAGTGCGGTCTGCACCGATGCAGCCTACCGCGGCCAGGGCCTGGGCGCCCGTCTCGTCCGGGCCGTCGCCGCCGGTATCGCCGACCGCGGCGACCAGTCGCTGATGCACGCCGCGGCTCACAACGCCAACGCCATCCGGCTCTACCAGTCCATCGGTTTCCGGCTGCGTCGGGTCACGGACTTCCTGAGCGTGACGGTGCCGTCGGCATGACCGAACCATCCGCCCCGGGGGGGCCCATCGCCCAGGACGAGGTACTGGACCTGGCCCACGCGCTGATCCGCATCGACACCACCAATACCGGCGACTCCGGCTCGAGCATCGTCGAGCGGCCGGCGGCCGAGTGGGTAGCCGGAATGCTCACCGACGTCGGCCTCGACCCGATCTACGTCGAGTCGGGCGCGTCCGGCCGCGGGAACGTCGTCGTGCGGCTGGCCGGTACCGATCCCACCCGTGGCGCCCTGCTCATCCATGCTCACCTCGACGTGGTCCCGGCCGACGCCTCGGAGTGGTCGGTGCATCCGCTGTCCGGCGAGGTCAAGGACGGGTACCTGTGGGGCCGCGGTGCGGTCGACATGAAGGACATGGCGGCGATGGCCCTCGCCGTCCTGCGCCAGTTCGCCCGGGACGGGACACGACCACCCCGGGACCTGGTCTTCGCGTTCCTCGCGGATGAGGAGTCCGGCGGCTTCTTCGGGGCGAAGTGGTTGGTGCGCAACCGGCGCGAGCTGTTCGAGGGCGTCACCGAAGCCATCGGTGAGGTCGGCGGGTTCTCGGAGACCTTCACGTCGACCGATGGCGATCCCGTCCGGGCCTATCTGATCGAGACGGCCGAGAAAGGTGTCACCTGGATGCGGGTGAAGGCGCGTGGCACGCCCGGCCACGCCTCGATGCTGAACACCGACAATGCGGTGGCGAAGCTGGCCGCCGGCATCACCCGACTGTCCGAGCATCGCTTCCCGCAGATCATCACGCCGGCCCTCCGGGATTTCCTGGCCGGTGTCACGGACCTGACCGGGATTGATTTCCCGGAAGACGATCTGGACGCAGCGGTGGCCACACTCGGTAATCTGTCACGCATCGTCGGGGCGACACTACGAGACACGGCCACTGTCACGACGTTCCAGGCCGGATACAAGGGCAACGTGGTGCCGTCGGTGGCGCAGGCGACAGTCGACTGCCGGATCCTGCCCGGCCGCGAGACCGCGTTCTACCAGGAGCTCGGGGACATCCTCGGGCCCGACATCGAACGGGAATGGGACGACCTGCCGCCGGTGCAGACCACCTTCGACGGCGCCCTCGTCGACGCGATGACCGACGCGCTGGTCGCCGAGGATCCCGGGGCCAGGGTGCTGCCCTACATGCTGTCGGCCGGCACCGACGCGAAGTCCTTCTCCGAGCTGGGCATCAGGTGCTTCGGTTTCGCCCCGCTGCAGCTTCCGCCCGACCTCGACTTCTCCTCGCTGTTCCACGGCATGGACGAGCGAGTACCGGTGGCTGCACTGGAGTTCGGGACCCGGGTTCTGGACCGCTTCCTGCGCTCCTGCTGACCCGCCGCGCGGAGCCTGCGGCGTCGCTGTAGTCGGAACCTCCGTCCTGCCCGCTCGCGGTCCTGTCCTCCGCTGCCCCGGCCGGGCCGGACGATGTCGAGGGTGTACGGGTTCCATCACTGCACGAATACCGCGACGAACAAACACTGCGACGAGATCAACACGGCGACGAGATCAACACCATGGTGGCTGCGTCGCACCGCCTCTCGGCGAACCGTGGTCGGCGCTGAGTTCTGTTTCGTCGGTAACGCGATGATTACGCGGAGCCGATAACGGGAACGCAATGCGTAACGTCCGGGCGACAGGAACGTCCGGCCTCCCGTCGAAGGCAGGTCCTGTCATGGTGGACAGCAGTCCGGTTCGTGATCCGCGATACGCCGACCACGGTGAACGCCACCCCGCCAGGGCAACCGCGATCTCCATCGCGGCCGCCGTCGGCGGGTTCCTGTTCGGCTTCGACACCTCCGTCATCAATGGTGCGGTCGACTCGATCACCAGCCACTTCAACCTGGCTTCCGGCGTCACCGGCTTCGTGGTGGCAATCGCCCTGATCGGTTCCGCGGTCGGTGCCTGGTTCGCCGGGAATCTGGCCGACCGATGGGGACGGCCGAAGGTCATGCTCGTCGGAGCCGTGCTGTTCCTGGTGTCCTCCATCGGCTCCGGCCTGGCCTTCTCGGTCTGGGATCTCGGTTTCTGGCGGTTCATCGGCGGCCTGGGGATCGGCGTCGCGTCCGTGATCGGGCCGACCTACATCTCCGAGGTGGCGCCGGCGAGTCTCCGCGGGCGGTTGGCCTCGCTCCAGCAGATGGCGATCGTGCTCGGCATCTTCGTCGCGCTGCTCTCCGACGCGTGGCTGGCCGGCGGTGCCGATGGCGCACTCGGGGCCAGGTGGTTCGGACTCGAGGCCTGGCGCTGGATGTTCCTGGTCGGCGTCATCCCGTCGATCGTCTACGGCGTGCTCTCCCTCGGCATCCCGGAATCGCCGCGGTATCTGGTGGCCAGGGGCAAGACCGAGGCCGCGGCCAAGGTACTGCGCCGGGTGTTGGGCGAGACACCCGAGGCGGTGCAGGAGCGGATCGCCGACATCCAGAAGTCGATCAAGCGGGAGGACAAACCGTCGTTCCGCGACCTGCGGGGCAAGCGATTCGGGCTGCTCCCACTGGTCTGGGTCGGCATCCTGCTGGCCGCGTTCCAGCAACTGGTCGGCATCAACGTGATCTTCTACTACTCCACATCACTCTGGCAGTCGGTCGGATTCGATGCATCGTTCTCGTACACCGCGTCGGTGATCACGTCGGTCACCAACGTGGTGGTCACCGTCATCGCCATCCTGCTCATCGACCGGATCGGGCGCCGCATCCTGCTCCTGGTCGGATCTGCGGGGATGTTCGCCTCACTCGGGGTGATGGCCATCGGATTTACGCAGGCCGCCCTGGTCCCGGATGCGAAAGGGGTCCTCGCGCCGCAGCTGTCCGGCTTCTGGGGGGTGGCCACGCTGATCGCCGCCAACCTCTTCGTGGTTTTCTTCGGGGCGTCATGGGGGCCGGTGATGTGGGTCCTGCTCGGCGAGATGTTCCCGAACCGGATCCGCGCCATGGCCATGGCCATCGCCACCGCGGCCAACTGGATCTTCAACTTCATCATCACCGTGACGTTCCCACCGCTGCGCGACTTCTCGCTCGGGTTCACCTACGGCATGTATGCGTTCTTCGCGTTGTGTTCGTTCTTCTTCGTGATGGCCAAGATCCCGGAGACCAAAGGCATGGAACTGGAAGACATGTCGATGGACACGATGAGCAGGCATTCGAAAGCTGCCTGAGCGGGCAGTTTCGACAGCGTCAGACCGTGACGGTGCGACAACCCAACACCGGATTTCCGGTGCCCCCACCGGTGGTGATCGCGAAGGCGCACACCCGGTGGGGGCCCTTGGCGCCGGCCGGAATCGTGGCCGCATACCCATGCGTGGTTCCGTAACCGGGATAGACCCGAGCAACGTCCGCCCTGGTCAGGTTGGCGAGAAACCCGGGATACCCGCGAGTGCCGGTCGACGAGGTGTCGTAGACCTGGACCTGGACGTGTTCGGCGTGATCGTTCGGGTTCAACGCCCAACCTCTGACCACGATCGAGGTACCAGCCACCTTCACCGAATCCACGACGCCGAACGAATTCTGCACCAAGACGGATCGACAGCCGATCTGGGGGTTCGTACCCGGCGGGTGCACGGTGATCGCATACACGCAGACCGTATTGACCCCTGCACCCTCGGTCGACACGGTGGTGGAGAACCCGGTGCGACCACCGGCCCAGGGATGTACTCGCGCGACGTCGGGCCGGGCCGATCTGGTCATCGTTCCCGCGTAGCCTCGGGTTCCGGCCGGGCCTGAGACGTAGACGTGGACCTGTTCGCTGACCCCTGGAGCGGACGGATCAGCGGCCCACCCGCGGACCGTCAACTGGCGGACGCCGGACGACTTGACCGAGTCGACGGAACCGATGGGCGGTGCCGACGGTTTCCAGGCCGGGCCCACCCTGATCGAGATGTACGGATGCAGCGCGGGATTCAGCCACTTGAGGATGGCCACCATGCCGGAGCGGGCCACGGCAACACAGCCGGCGGTCGGGGTGCCGTCGGTGACATGCAGGAAGAAGGCGGAGCCGGCACCCGGCACTCTGGCCATGTTGTAGTCCATGTTCACGACGTAGTCGTAGACGCTGCCCGAGTTGTACAGATTCTCGCTGGCGGCACCGGGGCTGTTCGTCTGCCGGACGTGCAGGTTGTACGTCGGAGATGCCGGGTTCTCGTCCCACCAGTCGAGCGTGTCGGTCTTGAAATAGGGCATCTTCGTGCCGGGGTTGGTCTGCCGACCGAAGGCCTGGGTCAGGGCGAAGGTGCCTGCGGGGGTGTGGTCGCTACCCTCGGTGGCATGTCCGACACCGGCCCCGCCGACGTGCGCGCCCATCGCCGGGATCGCCACGCGCCACTGGCCGTCCGACCCACGCTGCCAGGCCGTCACGGTAGCAGTGGTCGAGGTACTGGTCGGGGCGTTGACCGTGATCATCTGACTGGTGCCGGCGGGTACCGGCACCGGATCGGCTGCTGCTGTCGGTGCCGGCAGCACGCCGGCCACGACGATTCCGGAGGCGACCAGCAGGGCCGCGGACACGAGCCGACCGGACTTTCCCACAAGCCTTGCATATCTCATGATCATCCCCGTCATCTGCACGACCAGGGCCGGCGTCGACCCGCACGTCGTTCCAGTGTGCGCCGTCCAGGGCTGCGCCGCAGACTGCCCCACGCCGGGCCGCGGAAACATGAACCAGTTGGCGACTGCCTGGCTCAGTCGGTGTAGCCGATCTGCGGCCACAGATCGAGAATGGCATCCACCTTGTGCTGCATCATGTATGCGTGGTTGTAGGACGGCTTCTCGCCGACCGCGGTCAACGCTTCCCGTAGCTTGCGGAAGGTGGTGGGCGCCCCGGCTCCATGACGTAGCAGGTAGTAGTAGGTGCGCGCGGGACCAGGGCCGTAGTCCGTGTACGAATTGAGCACCCGGCCGGGCGAATCGACCTGGGAGGAGACAGCCGGGCGGCCCGCACCCGTCACGGAGATGGGTACGACGTGCCAGCCCTCCCGGTACGTGGGGCTGGACTTCCCGGCCTTGGACGGCTCGTCCCACCAGTACATCTCCACCTCGAGCGTGGCGGAGTGGGCTCTGTTGTCCGGAACCCGGTGCTCGCTGCGCAGTTGCTCGAGGCGATCCTGCGCCGAGTCGGAAGGGCGGCCATCCTTGGTGAGCGCCGCCAGATAGATGTATTTGGGTCGCGGCCATTCGAGCGCCGCGATCTGGGCCGCAGCTCGTTCGGCCGCCTCCGCCCCGAGTTGCGGGTCTGCCGCCACCGTCTCCGACTGCCCGGCTTCGTCCAGGTCGACGTCCGGATCGGCGCTCGGCTCGTGGACCTCGTCCACCTCGGCGCCGGCCTCCACTGCTGCATCTCTGACCAGATTCGGATCTGTCTGGGAGGTCTCATCTGCGATCGCCGACATCGGGGCGGTCGAGCGGCTCTCCGGGGTGGAGGCGATCTCCGGCGGAAGCGGATCCTCCGGGATCGGCGTGGGCGGCCACTGCACGACCGGTGGCGCCACCGGCTCGGCCCGTGGTGCCACCGGTAGGCGATGAGGGGCCGCGGGACGGTAGCGGGAAGAGGCTGCCTGCAGCCACGCCTCGGTCAGCGGGTCGCCCGCTCGTTCGCGCCAGCCGGCGATGGCCGCCCGTAGTTCGTCGACCGTCTCCCGCTCGTCCGCCACCAGGACCGCTTCATCGAGGACGCGACCGGAGGTCGACAGCACGTCCGCCGATCCGATCAGCACGAACGACGGATAGCCCTCGGCCAGAACGACTTTCGCATGGAGCGATGCCAGCGAATAGACCCGCACACCTCGCCTGGTCCAGCGCAGCAGGACTTCCGGATCGGTCCAGCCACTGGCCAGCGCGTCATCACCGGCATTGACCACGATGGTCGCCGGTCCACGAAGCGGGAGGTGCTGGTCCGCGTCCGGTCCGACGAACGCGATGGCCGCGGAAACGGCGCTGTAGCCGGTCAGCAGTCCCCGAATCTCGGTCCAGACATCCCGGCCGTGGATCAATCGTGCCGACCTGTCGTCCAGACCCAAATTCAGCTTGCCCATAGGCAGCAGTATGTCCCAGTCCCGGGAGGTCCGTGGACGAGCGTCACGCGGGCACCGTCCCGCCGGGCCCGCGCGCCACCCGGGTCAGATCGTTCCGGACTCCTCGACATCGGTGAAGAGGATCCGGACTCCGCCGGTGGCCAGGCCGAAGATGCTCGGGAACAGCGCGGCGGCTTCGGCGGTGGCCACCGCTGCGCTCGCTGTCTCGTAGTCGGGAAAGTAGAGGTCGACCATCCGGTACGCGGGGGTGGGAGTGCCGTCCTCCTTCGGCCAGACCTTGGAGGTCTCGAACGACTGCAGTCCCGGCAGGGCCTTGGCCAGGGCGACCTGACCTTCCGCGTAACCGGCCTCGAACGCCGCCGGATCGGTCGGGTTGTCGTAGATGACGGTGATCTTGGTGGGCATGGACTGTCCTTTGCTCGGCCGGTGCGGCGGTGGCGCTGGGAAACGGTCGGTCACAGTCTCCCAGGTCGCCGTCCGTGGCTCGCGGGCTACAGCTCTCGACCAGGGCCGGCCGGACCGGCGAACGCCTGGGCGATCTCGATCCACTGGTGCGCAGTGGTTCCCGAGATACGGAGGGCGGTAGCGCCGTGGTTCCGCCGCTGGGTGACCACCAGCGCGAAATCCACGGCGGGTCCGGTCACAGTGTTCGCCGCGTCGACCGGACCCCAGGTCCAGGTGTCGCCGTCGGGAGCGGTGAGCTCCACCCGAATCGACTCGGCAGGTGGCGCAAGCGAGTTGACCGAATAGCTGTAAGGCATGGCCTTGATCCCGAGGTGGGCGACGTGACGGAGGCGGGCGGTCGGGATCCGCTCCACGCCGAGGGCGTCGGCGATGTCCTGGCCGTGGGCCCAGGTCTCCATCAATCGGGCGGTGATCGAGGACGCCACACCCATGTCCGGGCCGTACCAGGGCAGCCGGGCGCCCGGGTCGACCGCGGCGTAGCCCGTCAGCAGTGCGCGCCGGGCCGCGCGGAACCAGGCGAACACGCGCTCGCCCGGCGCGCCCCGATGGTCGGCGGCGATCCGGTCCGGGCTGTCCGCTCCACCGAGCCGCAGTTCGGCGGTCTCGCGCCGAAAACGCTCGGGATCGAGAAGCGAGACCAGCGCGGTGTCGTCGAAATACGCCAGGTGTCCTACCTGATCGGCGATGTCCCAGCCTGCGGCCGGGGTCGCCAGCTGCCACAGTGCATCGTCCAGACCGTCCAACATCGCCTCGAGTGCCGTGGTCTCGTCGGCCAGGTCGCCGATCAGTGCCGGCAGATCGGTAGCCATCACCGGGTCGGACACCTCATTCCTGACGCTCGGACGTTCACCGGTCCTGTTGCGGTATCCGGAGCACTCTCTAGTGTGCTCGGTAGCGGTCTGATCGTGTGGACCACTGCCGTGGAGCGGGCCGATCCGGGCCGCTCACCCGGCACATCCAGCAGAGAGGCCGGAGCCCGTGACGTCCAGTTACGCCGAGATCTACCGCCGTTCGCTGGCCACACCCGAACAATTCTGGCTCGGCGCCGCCGACACCGTCGACTGGGACCGGGCACCGACCCGAGCACTGGACGACTCGGCGGCACCGCTGTACCGCTGGTTTCCGGACGGGTACCTCAACACCTGTCACAATGCGCTCGACCGGCACGTCGAGAACGGCCGTGGTGACCACACCGCACTGATCCACCACTCGGCCTACGGCGACGGTGTCTCGCGTTTCAGCTACGCAGAACTGACCGATCAGGTGGCGCGATTCGCGGGCGTGCTGCGAGATCACGGCGTCGGGCATGGCGACCGGGTGATCATCTACCTGCCGATGATCCCGGAGGCGGTCGTGGCAATGCTGGCCTGCGCCCGACTGGGGGCGATCCATTCGGTGGTGTTCGGTGGCTTCGCCGCGCCGGAACTGGCCGCCCGCATCGACGACGCGGATCCGCGGGTCATCGTCACCGCCTCCTGCGGCATCGAGCCCGGGAGGATCGTCGAGTACAAGCCGATCGTCGACCAGGCCGTGGCGCTGAGTCGACACCGGACCAAGCATGTGATCGTCCTGCAGCGCAAGCAGGCTCACGCGGAGATGAACCACGGTGACGTGGACTGGCAGGGCGCGATGACCACTGCGACGCCGGCGGGCTGCGTGAGTGTGCGGTCGACCGATCCGCTCTACATCCTCTACACGTCGGGTACCACCGGTCGGCCGAAAGGAGTGGTCCGCGACAACGGCGGCCACGCCGTCGCGCTGCTCTGGTCGCTGCGCAACATCTACGACATCGGGCCAGGGGACGTGTTCTGGACGGCATCTGACATCGGCTGGGTGGTCGGGCATTCGTACATCGTCTACGCACCGCTGCTGGCCGGCGCGACAACTGTGCTGTACGAGGGAAAGCCGGTCGGGACACCCGACGCCGGCGCCTTCTGGCGGGTGATCAGCGAACACGGGGTCAAGGCCCTGTTCACGGCGCCGACGGCTCTGCGCGCCATCAAGAGGCAGGACCCGGACGGGGAGCTGACCCGCTCGGTGGATCTGGGCTGCCTGCAGACCTTGTTCCTGGCCGGCGAACGGCTGGATCCGGAGACCTTCCGGTGGGCATCGGAGCTGTTCGGCATTCCGGTCGTCGATCACTGGTGGCAGACCGAGACCGGCTGGCCGATCTGCGCCAATCCGCGCGGCGTCGACCGGCTGCCGATCAAGTCCGGCTCGCCGAGCGTCCCCATGCCCGGGTACGACGTCCGGGTGCTGGACGAGTACGGCGATCCGGTGCCGGTCGGGACCGAGGGGTCGATCACGATCACTCTGCCGCTGCCGCCGGGCACCCTGACCACGTTGTGGGGTGACGACGACTGGTTCTCCCGGTCTTACCTCGATCGTTTCCCCGGCCACTATCTGACCGGCGACGGCGGCTACTTCGACCAGGACGGGTACCTGTTCGTGCTCGGCCGTACCGATGACGTCATCAACGTTGCCGGACACCGACTCTCGACCGGCTCCATCGAAGCCGTGGTGGCCGCTCACCCCGCGGTCGCCGAATGCGCCGTGATCGGTGTTGCCGATGCGGTGAAGGGCCAACTACCCAGGGGGCTGGTGGTGTTGAAGGTGGGAGCCGACATCGACCCGGAGACGCTGCGCGCCGAGCTGACCGAAGCGGTGCGACGCGAGATCGGACCGGTCGCCGCGTTCCGGGACGTGTCCGTGGTCGAGGGTCTGCCGAAAACGCGGTCGGGCAAGATCCTCCGCCGGACCATGCGAGACATCGCGGACGGACGGGACCCGAAGATTCCGTCGACCATCGAAGACGTCGGCGTCGTCGAGGCTCTCCGACCGATTTTGCTCCCACCGTCGGGTCCGACGACCGCCTGAACGCCGCGTGTCGCAGGATGTCGGGGCCCGGCACCACCGGTATCAGGAGCCTCGCCCGGCGGCCAGCACTTTCCGGACGGCCGCGGCCGTCTCCTCCGGACTCTGCGAGGTACGCAGCACGATGACCGTGGCGCCGCCGCCCTGGTCGGCGGTCGACGCGGCCGGTTCGAGCGGGGGCGGTGAGAACAAGCCGACGACCTGGTTCATGGCCCGATCCACCTCCTCGATCGGCTCGCCGGTATCGCCGCGCAGCCATCGCCGCAACACGTGGTTGTGGGCGGCCACCACCGCCGAAGCCATCAACTCGGCGCGCAGCGCGTTCTCCTCCGACGGCCCCATCCAGGTGGCGATGAACTCGCGGAACAGCCGCTGATAGTGCGCCACGGTGGCGATCTCGCGATCGCGAAGAGCCGAGACCCGACTGGTCAACGCATATCGGAGACGCGCGCGGTCCCCCTCGTCGATGTACCGGAGCAGGACCAGGCGCACCGCCTCCGAGACCGCTACGATCGCCGTGCTGTCCGTCGACGTCGCCAAGCGGCCCTTGATCGCGTCCATCATGCGGGCATGATCCGGAAAGATCACGTCGTCCTTCGATCGGAAGTTGCGGAAGAACGTGGTCCGCCCGACGCCGGCCCGCTCGGCGATGTCCTCGACGGTGGTCAACTCGTAGCCCCGCTCGCCGAACAGCTCGAACGCCGCGTCGATCAACCGCTCGCGCACCGAGGGTTTCGTCACCAGGCCCCCCGTCACCATCCTCGCGCTGCCTCGGCCGACCCGGTCTTGTCAGGCCACTCGGTACGGAGTACCGTCAAATAAGTATTGCGTACCTTTCGACAATCCGCCAGTATCTGTCGGCAAGAGTAACGGGCAGTCAAGTACCCGGAAGCACTGATGCATTCGGCTCGATCCACCGGAGGATCCCTGTGACGCACGTCGGCACTGCAGACACAGCCGCGACAGACCCAGCCGCCGGCGCCGACACAGCCGCGACTGTCGACGGCAGCAGTTCCGCCGGCCCGCAGCAGAATTCAGATGTTCCCGGGCTGCACACCACGGCCGGCAAGCTCGCCGATCTGCGGGCCCGCATGGAGCAGACCGTCGAACCGGGCTCCGCGGCAGCCATCGAACGGCAGCACGCCCGGGGCAAGAAAACTGCCCGGGAGCGGGTCGACCTCTTGCTCGATCCGGGATCGTTCGTGGAATTCGACGCCCTGGCCACACACCGGTCGAGCAATTTCGGACTGGAGTCCAACCGCCCCGTCGGGGACGGTGTGGTCACCGGATACGGCACCGTGGACGGACGCCAGATCTGTGTCTTCTCGCAGGACGTGACCGTGTTCGGCGGGTCCCTGGGTGAGGTCTACGGCGAGAAGATCGTCAAGGTGATGGATTTCGCGATGAAGACTGGTCGACCCCTGGTCGGGATCAACGAGGGCGGTGGCGCGCGAATTCAGGAAGGCGTTGTCTCCCTTGGTCTGTACGCGGAGATCTTCAAGCGCAACGTGCATGCATCCGGCGTGATACCGCAGATCTCGCTGATCATGGGCGCCACCGCCGGAGGCCACGTCTACTCCCCCGCCCTGACCGACTTCGTGATCATGGTCGACAAGACCTCGCAGATGTTCATCACCGGCCCGGACATCGTAAAGACCGTGACAGGGGAGGACGTCACGCTCGAGGAGCTCGGCGGGGCCCGCACACACAACACCCGATCAGGCAATGCCCATCACCTCGCACCCGACGAGGACGACGCCATCGACTACGTGCGCAACCTGCTGTCCTACCTGCCGTCGAACAATCTCTCGATGGCACCGCCGGCGGGAGACTGGCCGCCGCTGTCCCCTTTCGACCTGGAGCCTTCCGAGTCCGACCTGCTGCTGGACAGGCTGATTCCGGATTCCGCCAACCAACCCTATGACATGAACACCGTGGTACGAACGGTTCTCGACGACGGGGACTTCCTTCCGGTCCAGGATCTCTACGCTCCCAACGTGATCACCGGGTTCGGTCGGGTACGCGGTCGGAGCATCGGGGTGGTCGCCAACCAGCCGCTGCATCTCGCCGGGACATTGGACATCAATGCCTCCGAAAAAGCCGCCCGTTTCGTCCGCACCTGCGACGCGTTCAACGTTCCGGTGCTCACCTTCGTCGACGTCCCCGGATTCCTGCCCGGAACCGATCAGGAGTGGAACGGCATCATCCGTCGCGGTGCGAAGTTGATCTACGCCTACGCCGAGGCCACCGTCCCGCTGATCACGGTGATCACCCGCAAGGCCTACGGCGGCGCCTACGACGTGATGGGCTCCAAGCATCTCGGCGCGGACGTCAACCTGGCCTGGCCCACCGCCCAGATCGCCGTGGTCGGTGCCCCGGGCGCGGTGAGCATCCTGTACCGCAAGGAGATCGCCGCGGCCCAGACGGACGGGGGCGACGTCGAGGCGGTGCGTTCCCGGCTCCAGACCGAGTACGAGGACGCTTTCGCCAACCCCTACATCGCCGCGGAACGCGGCTACGTCGACCAGGTGATCGCCCCGTCGGCGACCCGGGGAGCCATCAGCAGTGCACTGGACGTGCTGGCCGACAAACGCGAGACGCTCCCGCCGCGCAAACACGGGAACATCCCGCTGTGACCCCGGCCGACGACGGCCGCCGCCGGCGTGACGAAGAGGAGGCCGCAGCGGTGCTCGCCGTGTTCGCAGCGCTGTCCGGGCGACCACCGGAATCCGTTTCGACACCGACATTCTGGGGCCATCCGGAGTATTCACTCGGACCGGTGCACCCGCACCGACCGGGAGCCTGGTGGTCGTCGGCACTGCCGAGATGACCTACCCGCCGCACCATGCCGAGACCACCGTGACCCGAGGATCGTGATGCATACCGTACTGATCGCCAATCGAGGCGAGATCGCTGTCCGTGTTGCCCGGGCCTGCGCGGACGCCGGCCTGCGGTCGGTCGCCGTGTACGCCCTACCCGATGCCGACGCGGTGCACGTGCGCGCCGCCGACGAGGCTTTTGCGCTGGGCGGCTCGACTCCGGCCGACTCCTATCTCGATATCGCCAAACTCCTGGCGGTGGCTGCGCAATCGGGTGCGGATGCCGTGCATCCCGGCTATGGCTTCCTGTCCGAGAACGCCGACTTCGCGGAGGCCGTGCTCGACGCCGGACTGATCTGGATCGGGCCGTCCCCGCAGTCGATCCGAGATCTGGGCGACAAGGTCACCGCCCGGCACATCGCCACCCGGGCCGGCGCCCCCCTGGTCCCGGGTACGTCGGAAACGGTGGCGGGCGCCGACGAAGTAGTCGCCTTCGCCGAGGAATTCGGACTCCCCGTGGCCATCAAGGCCGCCTTCGGTGGCGGCGGTCGTGGGCTGAAGGTGGCCAGGACGATCGCCGAGATCCCGGAGCTGTACGAATCCGCTGTGCGTGAGGCGGTCGCCGCGTTCGGCCGCGGCGAGTGCTTCGTCGAGCGCTACCTGGACCGGCCCCGGCACGTGGAAGCCCAGGTGCTGGCCGACACCCACGGCAACGTCATCGTCGTCGGTACCCGGGATTGCTCCTTGCAGCGCCGGCACCAGAAGTTGGTCGAAGAGGCGCCCGCGCCATTTCTCACCGACGATCAACGTGCCCGCATTCATCAAGCAGCCAAAGCAATCTGCACGGAGGCCGGCTACTACGGCGCCGGCACCGTCGAATTCCTGGTCGGACTGGACGGAACCATTTCCTTCCTCGAGGTCAACACCCGACTCCAGGTCGAACATCCGGTCTCGGAGGAGACCAGCGGTATCGATCTGGTGCTCGAACAGTTCCGCATCGCCGAAGGTGGGAAATTGGAGAGCGTCGAAGATCCGACGCCGCGCGGACATTCGATCGAGTTCCGGATCAATGGCGAGGACCCCGGACGAGGATTTCTGCCCGCGCCCGGCGTGGTCAGCAGATTCGTCGCCCCCGCTGGTCCGGGGGTCCGGGTCGACTCGGGTGTGGAATCCGGTTCCGAAGTCTCCGGCGCGTTCGATTCACTCCTGGCCAAGGTCATCATCACCGGTGCCGATCGAGCGCAGGCCCTGGCCAGGGCCAGGCGAGCGTTGGCCGAGATGCGCATCGAGGGCATGGCCACGGCGCTGTCGTTCCACCGGGTGGTGCTCGACGATCCGGCCTTCATCGGCGACGGTCGATCATTCGACGTCCATACCCGGTGGATCGAGACCGAATTCGACAACACCATTCCGGCCTTCGAGGCTGCTGCTCTGGCCAACGGCTCGCCGGGGGCCGCACAGGACCGCCAGACCGTCGTCGCCGAGGTGAACGGGCGGCGGGTCGAAGTCACCCTTCCGGGCGGTCTGCTGGGGGGCACGGCGCAGACCGCGCCGAGACGAACGCGGCGGTCGGTTGCCCGGGCCGCCGCCGGTCCGTCCGGTGATGCCGTGGTGGCGCCGATGCAGGGCACCGTGGTCAAGGTGGCGGTGACGGACGGGGAAGTCGTCGCGGCGGGCGATCTGATTGCCGTCATCGAGGCCATGAAGATGGAAAATCCGATCACCGCCCACAAAGACGGTTCCGTCTCCGGACTCACGGTCACCGTGGGCGCTCAGGTCACCGGAGGCACCGTGATCGCCGAGATCCACTGACCGCTCGTCTGACCGGGTTACCTTTCGTGCACGCCGATCCACTCACCAGATATGAGGACGTATCGATGGAGATCGCAGTTTTGGTCAAGCAGGTGCCTGATACGTATTCGGAGCGGAGGTTGGGGGGTTCGGATTGGGTGGTGGATCGGGATGCTTCGGATGCGGTGATCGATGAGATCGATTCCAAGGGTGTGGAGGTCGGTTTGCAGTTGGTCGAGGTTCATGGTGGGGAGGTGACGGTGGTGACGATGGGTCCGGCGCGGGCGGCGGAGACGTTGCGCAAGGCGTTGGCGATGGGGGCGCACAAGGCTGTTCACGTGACGGATGAGTTGTTGGCGGGGTCGGATGCGGTGCAGACGTCGGCGGCTCTGGCGGCGGCGCTGCGTCCGGGCGGGTTCGATGTGATCATCTGCGGTAATGAGGCCACCGATGGTCGGACTGCGTCGATGCCGGCGATGCTGGCCGAACGTCTGGGGGTGCCGGCGGTGACCTCGGTGGTGTCGATCCAGGTCCAGGGGTCGGTGGTGTCGGCGGAGCGGGTGGTGGAGGGCGGCGCGGCGCGGGTGTCGGCGTCCCTGCCGGTGGTGGTGTCGGTGAACGAGAAGATCGGTGAGCCGCGGTATCCCAATTTCAAGGGGATCATGGCGGCGAAGAAGAAGCCGGTGGTGACGTTGTCGGCGGCGGATCTGGGGTTGGATCCATCTGGATTGGGGTTGGCGAACGCGTCCACCCAGGTGGTGTCGGGTGAGCCTCGTGCGGCGAAGGCGGCCGGGGAGAAGGTCACCGATGAGGGTGCGGGTGGCGACCTGGTGGCCGCGTTCCTCGTCGCGCAGCGGTTGATCTGATTTCGTGCGGCGGTTGATCTGGATTTCGTGCGGCGGTTGATCTGATTTTTGGAAGGGTTGGGAGGAAAACGTATGTCTGAAGTGATTGTTCTGGTGGAGCATGCCCAGGGGCGTGTGAAGAAGGTGACGGTCGAGTTGTTGGCGGCGGCGGCCGAACTGGGTGATCCGGTGGCGGTGGTGGTCGGCCCGGTGGGCACCACCGTTGCGCTCGTGTCGGAGTTGGGGGCGGCGGGTGCGGTGAAGGTTTACGCCGCCGAAGCCTGCGATCCGGGGGTCACGTTGTTGACGCCGCAGGTGGCGGCGTTGGCGGCGGCGGTCGCCCAGAGCGACGGTGCGGTCGCGGTGTTGGTGGCGGCGACTTTTGATGGTCGGGAGATCGCTGGGCGGCTCGCGGTCCGGCTGGGTTCGGGGGTGTTGGCCGATGTGGTCGACATCGCTCTGGAATCGGTGGATGGTGTCGAGACGGTGGTGACGACGCAGTCGGTGTTCGGTGGGGCGTATTCGACCCGGTATCGGGTCGCCACGGGGGTGCCGGTGGTTTCGGTGCGGGGGAACGCGATCGAGGGCGCCGCGTCGCCGGTCACCGATCCGGAGGTCATCGATCTGCCGACGGAGGTGGATTCTGTGTCGTCGGTGACGGTGTTGCAGTGGTTGCCCGAGGAGCAGGGTGAGCGGCCGGAGTTGGGTGGGGCGAAGGTGGTGGTCTCTGGTGGCCGCGGTGTCGGGTCGGCCGACAATTTTCAGGTGGTCGAGGAGTTGGCCGATGTGTTGGGTGGGGCGGTCGGGGCGTCGCGGGCGGCGGTGGATTCGGGGTACTACCCGCACCAGTTCCAGGTCGGGCAGACCGGGACGAATGTGTCTCCGCAGTTGTATATCGCGTTGGGCATTTCCGGGGCGATCCAGCACCGCGCGGGGATGCAAACCTCCAAAACCATCGTCGCGGTCAACAAGGACACCGACGCCCCGATCTTCGAGATCGCCGACTACGGCGTCGTGGGTGACCTGTTCACCGTCGCACCCCAACTCGCCGCCGCCATCAAAACCCGCACAGGCTGAAGACCGCCGAGATGACAGCACCGAGATGACACCGCCAACTGTGGGAACCCAGCACGCCCGAGGCGCCAGCCCGGAGCAAGTGTGGCAACACCAGGCCGCAACCGTCCTGCGGAAGGCCGGGCGCCTGTCGACCGATGCTCCGGACGACGAGGTCTGGTCGGCGCTGGCTCGACAGACGGTCGAGGGCCTGGTCGTTCCGCCGTTGGGCGTACCGCGGTCGGGCGTACCGGTGGAGTCGGCTCCCGAGGACGACGCACGCCGGGACGGTCCCCACGGAGGTTGGGACATCCGTGCCCTGATCGCCGATCCGGATCCCGCTCTGGCCGCGCAAGCCGCGGTCGACGAGTGGGAGCACGGCTCGAGTTCGCTCTGGCTGACGGTGGGCGGTCCCGGCATCGGCCCGGCCGATCTGGGCCCGATGTTGGAACGTCTACCGCTCCATGTGCTGCCGGTGGTGATCTCCGCGTCGGGTGCGACGACCGAAGTCGAGACTGCACAGGCCTTCTCGGACGTGCTGGGGAGGCGCGATCTGCCCGGTGCGCCGAGTACGTCGTTCGGCGGCGATCCCCTCGGCCGGCTCCTGCGCCACGGGGCGGTCAGCCCCATCGACGGCACGATCCCTCGGCTCGCCGCCCTCGCCACCGAACTGGGCATCGGCGCGCTCGTCGCCGACGGCACCGTGGCTCACCAGTACGGCGCCGGCGATGCGGTCGAGATCGGGTACACACTGGCCGCGGCAGTGCACTACCTCCGCGAACTCCGGTCGTCGGGCTACTCGATCGCGGACAGTCTGTCGCTGCTGGAGTTTCGGCTCGCAGCCACCGACGACCAGTTCGTCACCATCGCCAAGTTCCGCGCCTTCCGGGTGCTGTGGAAGCGCATCGCGGACCTGTCCGGCGCGCCCGCCGGAACCCTCGCTCGCGTGCATGCGGTGACCTCACCGCCCATGATGACGCGCTACGACGCATGGACGAACCTGTTGCGCACCACCGTTGCCGCGTTCGCGGCCGGCGCGGGCGGCGCCACGTCTCTGACCGTGCTGCCCTTCGACAGCGCCCTCGGCATCCCGGAGGGCCAGGGCAGACGTCTGGCCCGCAACATCTCGGCGCTGCTGACCGCGGAGGCGCACGTGGCCGACGTCGGCGATCCGGCAGGCGGATCCTGGGCGGTGGAGGAACTGACCGACACGGTCGCGGACGCGGCATGGGCGGAGTTCCTACGCATCGAGGAGTCCGGTGGCGTCGTGGCCGCGGCGGGCGACGGGAGCCTGCGGTCCCGATTCGCCGAGACCGGTACGCGGCGACGGCACTGCATCGCCACCCGACGACAGCCCATCACCGGCGTCTCCGAATTTCCCGACGCGGCCGAGCGACTGCCGCTCAGACGCCCGTTCCCGGCCAACCTCGGTGATCAGCCATCGTCGTGGGCCGCCCCGTTCGAAAGCCTGCGGGACGAACCGACCGCCCGGGCCGTTTTTCTGGCGACTCTCGGTCCCTTGGCCGCTCATGCCACCCGCGCCGGCTTCGTGACCAATGCCCTTGCTGCCGGCGGTGTCTCCGTCCTCACGGCCGGCCCGACCGAGGGCGTCGAGGACGTCATCGCCGCGTTCGGCGCCGACCCGTCGCCGGTGGTCTGCCTGACCGGCACCGACCGTGCGTACCAGGATCAAGGACGCGCGGTGATCTCAGCCCTGCGCGCGGCGGGAGCCCGTCGGATCATCCTGGCCGGCCGACCCGCCGACGACGTGCGGGATTTCGTCGACGATCACCTCGCCGCCGGTGACGACCTGCTCGCCTTCCTGGAACGCACCAGAGAAGCGCTGGCCGAGCGCGACTCACCAACCGACGAGGATGGCCCGCGATGACCGTTCCGGAGACTTTTGCCGGCCTGTCGTGGCGCGGCTCCGCCCCACGCTCGGTGCACCCGGCCGAAGATCGAGCCCAGCCGTGGATCTCGCCCGAGGGCATCGCGATCAGACCGTCCTATTCCGCGACCGATCTGGTTGACATCCCCGCCCTCGCCACCTTCCCGGGCTCGCCTCCCTACCTGCGTGGGCCCTACCCGACGATGTACACCACCCAGCCCTGGACGATCAGGCAGTACGCGGGCTTCTCCACCGCCGCCGAGTCGAACGCCTTCTACCGCCGCAATCTCGCCGCCGGACAGAAAGGGCTCTCCGTCGCGTTCGACCTACCGACCCACCGTGGCTACGACTCGGACCACCCCCGCGTGCCGGGTGACGTCGGCATGGCCGGCGTGGCCATCGATTCCATCCTGGACATGCGGGAATTGTTCGACCACATCCCGCTCGGTGAGATCTCCGTGTCGATGACCATGAACGGTGCGGTACTGCCGATCCTGGCGCTGTACATCGTGGCCGCCGAGGAGCAAGGTGTTGCCCCGGAACAATTGTCGGGCACCATCCAGAACGACATACTCAAAGAGTTCATGGTCCGCAACACCTACATCTACCCGCCCGAACCGTCGCTGCGGATCATCTCGGACATCTTCCTCTACACCGCGGCGAAGATGCCCAAATTCAATTCCATCTCGATCTCTGGATATCACCTGCAGGAGGCCGGCGCGACAGCCGATCTCGAACTCGCGTACACCCTGGCCGACGGTATCGCCTACCTGAAGGCCGGCCAGGCCGCTGGTCTGGACATCGACGCGTTCGCCCCCCGGTTGAGCTTCTTCTGGGCCATCGGGATGAACTTCTTCATGGAGGTGGCGAAACTCCGCGCCGGGCGGGTGCTCTGGAGCCGGATCGTCGAGGGCTTCGGGGCCAAGGACCCGAAATCGCTTTCGCTGCGGGCACATTCACAGACCTCGGGCTGGTCCCTGACGGCCCAGTCACCGTTCAACAACGTGGCCAGAACCTGCATCGAAGCCATGGCCGCCACCCAGGGGCACACGCAATCCCTGCACACCAATGCCTTGGACGAGGCAATCGCGCTGCCGACCGACTTCTCCGCCCGCATCGCCAGGAACACCCAGCTGCTGCTGCAGCAGGAATCAGGCACCACCGGCATCATCGATCCGTGGGGAGGTTCCTACTACGTCGAACGCCTTACCCAGGACCTCGCCGACCGGGCCTGGGACCACATCCAGGAGATCGAGGCGGCCGGCGGGATGGCCAAGGCCATCGAAGCCGGCATACCGAAACTGCGGATCGAGGAAGCCGCCGCCCGGACCCAGGCCCGCATCGACGCCGGCACCCAGCCCGTCATCGGTGTCAACACCCACGTGGCCGACGAAGAGCCGCTGGAGGTCCGGAAGGTCGACAACCGGGCTGTGCTGGCCAGTCAGCTCGCAAAACTGGCCCGCCTGCGGGCCAACCGCGATGCGCCGGTCGTGCACGCCGCCCTCGACCGTCTGACTGCCGCGGCCCGGTCGGCGCCGCAACCCGGGGCCGACCTGTCGGGCAACCTGTTGACGCTCGCCGTCGACGCGGCGCGCGCCCAGGCCACGGTCGGGGAGATCTCCGACGCTCTCGAACGCGCCTACGGCCGGCACACCGCGGTGATCAGGACCATCTCCGGGGCGTACCGCCAAGCCTCCGGTGACACCGACGCCGTCAGCCGAACCCTTGCCGCGACGGCTGCTTTCGCCGTGGCGGAAGGTCGTCGTCCGAGAATTCTCGTCGCGAAGATGGGCCAGGACGGACATGACCGCGGCCAGAAAGTCATCGTGACCGCCTTCGCCGATCTCGGCTTCGATACCGATGTCGGCCCACTGTTCTCCACCCCGGCCGAGGTGGCGCAGCAGGCTGTCGACGCCGACGTGCACATCGTCGGGGTGAACTCGCTGGCCGCAGGGCATCTCACGCTGGTACCCCAACTCAAGGCCGCACTGACCGAGCTCGGCCGCCCGGACATCATGATCGTGGTCGGCGGAGTCATTCCACCGAGTGATATCCCACTGCTGATCGCGGCGGGTGCGGCGGCCGTCTTCGGCCCCGGAACCGTGATCGCAACGGCTGCCCTCGACCTGCTGCAGCGACTCTCGGCGTCATGAGACCTCCGGCGCTCACCCGACTCCGCCTGGAATGCCACGTATGCCCGGCCCGCTGAGCGGCGTACGCGTCATCGAGTTGCCCGCGATGGGTCCGGTGCCGTTCGTCGGGATGCTGCTCGCCGACCTGGGCGCCGAGGTGGTCCGCATCGACCGGCTACCTGGTGCACCGGGTCGACTGGGCGACAACCTGTCGGCCGGCCCACTCGGTCGCGGACGCCGGTCCATCGCCCTGGATCTGCGCAAACCCGGTGCGGCCGAAGTGGTCCTGCGGTTGGCCGCGTCCTCGGACGCATTGATCGAGGGGTTTCGACCAGGCGTCGCCGAACGACTGGGTATCGGACCGGAACAGCTGATGACCCGCAATCCGGCCCTGGTCTACGGACGGATGACGGGCTGGGGACAGGACGGCCCGTTGGCCGCCCGCGCCGGACACGACATCACCTACCTCGCCGTCTCCGGCCTCCTGCACGGCATCGGGTCAGCCGCCGGTCCGCCGGTGCCGCCGAGCAACTACCTGGCCGACTTCGGCGGTGGCGCAATGTTCCTGGCCACCGGCGTGCTGGCCGCCCTGCTGCACGCCCGGGCGACCGGCGAAGGACAGGTGGTCGACGCCGCGATGGTGGAGGGTGCCGGGTATCTGAGCTCCGCGACCCGGACGTTCCTGGCGGACGGCGACTGGACCGATGAGCGCGCGGCCAATCTGCTGGACGGCGGCGCTCCCCACTACCGCTGCTACGAATGTTCCGACGGCCGGTTCGTCGCGGTCGGAGCCCTCGAACCGCAGTTCTGGTCAAACCTGGTCGTCGCGCTCGGCGAAAGGGTCGAAGCGGTGCCCTCGCCGTACGACTCCGGCCAATGGGAGGCCTGCGGCGCCTGGCTGGCGGCCATCTTTCAGACCCGCACCAGAGACGACTGGGCCGCTTTGCTGGAGCCACTGGACGCCTGCGTGGCTCCCGTCCTCACGTTGGCCGAGGCGCCGCTGCACCCTCATCACCTCACCAGAGGCTCGTTCCGGCCGATCGGAGGTGCCGATCTCGCCTCACCCGCCCCCCGGTTCTCGAGCACGCCCGGGGCATTCGGCGCCCCGACCCCACCCGGCGCAGACACCGTCGAGCTACTCGAGGAGCTCTCCTTCACCGAGGCCGACCTGGCGGCGCTGCGGGCGGCCGGCGCCATCGCCTGAGGGATCTCCCGGCGTCAGCCCAGAAATTGCTCCAGCCCGGCCAGCAGCCGCTCCACGTCGTCGACGTTCGAGTAGGGCGCCAGCCCGATGCGCAGGCCACCGGCATCGCCCAGGCCCAACCGCCGCGACGCTTCCAGCGCGTAGAACGAGCCGGCCGGCGCGTTCACCCCGACCGAGGCGAGATGCCGCTGGGCGTCGACCGCATCGCCGCCGTCGATGGTGAGCAACAGGGTCGGGGTCCGGCTCGCAGCCCTGGAATGGAGCCGCACTCCGCGGAGCGCCGCCAGCTGTTGTTCGACCGTTCGCCTCAGTCCGTCCTCGTGCTCCTCGACGGCAGCCATGGCGGCCACCAGTCGAGCGCGCCGGGCAGCAATCGCCGGATCGGCCCAGCTCGCCAGGAAGTCCACCGCCGCCGTGGTTCCGGCCAGCAGCTCGTAGGGCAGCGTGCCCAACTCGAACTTCTCCGGCACCCTGTTCGACGACGGCAGCAGCTTGTCCGGGTCCAGTGAGGTCAGCAGCGCCGGATCAGCGGCCAGCACCCCGCAGTGCGGCCCGAGGAACTTGTACGGAGAGCAGACGTAGACGTCGGCACCTATCGTCTTCACATCGACCGAGGCATGCGCGGTCAGGTGAACGCCGTCGACGAAGAACAAGGCACCCACCCCGTGCACCGCTGACCCGATTGCCGCGAGATCGGGCCGCGTGCCGATCAGATTCGAGGCGGCCGTCACGGCGACCAGGCGCGTCCGCGCGGAGAGCAGACCGGCAATGGCCTCCGGCGGGAGCTCCCCGGTATCCGGGTCGAATTCCGCCCAACGGACCACGGCGCCAACACTGTCCGCGGCGATCACCCAGGGGCGGATGTTCGCATCGTGATCGAGCCTGGTCACGATGACCTCGTCACCGCGGCGCCAGGTCTTGGCCAGCGTTCGGGCGAAGGCGAAGGTCAGCTCGGTCATGCTGCGGCCGAAGACGATGCCACCGGGTTCGGCGTTGAGCAGGTCGCCCATGGCGGCCCGCGCGTCGAGCACCACCTGGTCGGCGAACCGCTCGGCCACCGTCGTGGTCCCGCGGTTGGCGATGGCCGCGGTCAGGGTCGACGTCACCGCCGTGCCGACGACATCGGGTACCTGGGACCCACCGGGCCCGTCGAAGTGTGCCGCGCCCTGCTGGAGTGCCGGGAAGTGGGCCCGGAGGGCTTCGACGTCGAACGACATGGTGAAGGAAACCTTTCGCAGCTACGGGAACGCAGGTCGAGTGAGATTCGGTGCGCAGGAGTGAAACCCAGTGGACCTAGTGCGCCGGCGCGGCCAGCCGGGTGAGGCTGTCGGCACTCAGCGGGCGCTGACTCCAGCGCGCCTCGACCGAGTCGCCGCGGCAGGTGATGAGAAGATGGTGGGGCGATTCGACCGCCACGATGCGCGCCTCGAAGACGTCGGGCGCTGTCCAGCCGCCACTGGCGACCCAGGGCCCGTGGACCGGTGGCCATCCTCCGTCGACGCACGGGATGATCAGCTCCCCACCGTCGTCGACCACCAGATCGACCTCGTCGCCGAGCCGGCGGACGGTGACCGAGCGCAGCACTGGATGATCGTCGTTCGGTTCGTGCCCGAAGGTCCACGGCCCCGCTCCCAGCGGGGTGTGCCCACCGGACACGACGGGGATGCGCGCAGCGGCCAACCGCGCTCGAAGCACGGCGAGATCACCGGGCGCGTCAGCGATCTCGTGAGCCGAGAAGGCGGGCAGCAGCTCGGCCCACACCGCGTCCAAAGCCAGCTGCATCTGCTGGTGCGCCGACGTGATGACCACGACCGCGTCCTGCTCCGGCATCACGATGCAGTACTGGCCGTAGGCGCCGTCGCCGCGGTACGCGTTGTGCCGGCACCGCCAGAACTGATAGCCGTAGCCCAGCTGCCAGTCGATGGTGGCGTCATTCATGCTGTTGTCGGTCAGGGCCGAGGTCGCGGTGGAGACCCATCCCTTCGGCAGGAGTCGGTCGCCGTTCCAGACACCGTCCGCTAGCAACAGCTGCCCGAACCGGGCGATCGCCTCCGTGGTCAGGTGGAGGCCACTGAAGCCCAGATCACGGCCCTCTCGGTCGTGATGCCAGCGAGCGCTCTCGATACCGAGTGGTTCGAACAGCCGCGGTCCGAGGTAGTCGACCAGGCGTTGGTCCGTCACCAACTGGACGGCCGCGCCCGCCATGAAGGTGGCCCCGTTGTTGTAGACGAACCAGCTCCCCGGCTCCTCCTCCGGTTCGTAGCCGAAGAAGGCCGTCACCGGGTCGCGGCGCGGATCGTCGGGCAGCGAATCACGACGATGCCCGGTCGACATCGACAGTGCGCGATGGACAGTCAGCTCCCGGGCCCGCTTTCCTGCTGCCTGCGCCTGCTCCGGAAACAGCGACGACAGTCGATCCTCCAACGACAGCCGGCCCTCGGCGACGGCGAGGCCGACGGCCGTGGAGGTGAAGCTCTTGCTCAGCGAGTACAGCAGCTGGACACCCTCACGGTGGTAGGGCGCCCACCACCCTTCGGCGATCACCCGGCCGTGCCGCAGCACCATCAGGCTGTGCGGCTCGAGACCCTGCTCCTCCAGCCGGTCGATCAGCGACAGCAACGCGGCCGACGGGACCCCCTCCTGCTCCGGAGAACTTCGTGGCAGGTCGTGTACGCGGATCTGGGTCATCTGTCATCTCTCCGGGCTGGGCTCCGAGACATCCGGTCGATCTCTATCAGTACCCGACAGCTGTGCATCGACAAACATGACCGCCATGAACCAATGCGCCGATCTCTACCCACGTCCTGTGACTGTGCTCGTCCGGTCACGTGGACCCGACCACCCCGAACGCAGAACTGGGAGAACGCCACAAAGGCGTTCTCCCAGTTCAGATGTGGTGGCCAGGGCCGGGATCGAACCGGCGACCTTCCACTTTTCAGGCGGACGCTCGTACCGACTGAGCTACCTGGCCTCAAACGAGAGGCCGGACCCAGGCCCATCATCTCGATGGGGCATGAGCCCGGCCGACGTTTGGCGACCCCGACGGGACTTGAACCCGCGACCTCCGCCGTGACAGGGCGGCGCGCTAACCAACTGCGCTACGGGGCCTTGATGACACAAGACCAACTACTGGAGACAGCCACTGCGAGCCACGATGATCACCCTTGACGAGAGATCACCATCGCGTACCCCCAACGGGATTCGAACCCGTGCTGCCGCCGTGAAAGGGCGGAGTCCTAGGCCGCTAGACGATGGGGGCCTAGACGATGAAGCTGACCAGCCGTTCAACTCCCGGCGACCAGCTCCAACGGCTGTCCGTTGGGAGCTACGGAAGCATACGACATCACCGGACCCACCTCCAAAACGCTAGAGCGACCCATCGAACGTGCCGGCACCCGTTGCACTGACCTGCGTAAACCAGACTGTGACGGCGCCGGGTACCGGTCCCGTCGATCCGCATCGTGGCCCACGTCACGACAGTGGCCGTGCGGTCGTCCCCGGATTGACCCTTCCGGCCGTCCCGAGCCTTTGCTACAGTCCTCCTCGAAGGTCATGAGTGCCAGCGGATAGCTCCGGCTTGCTGGCCGGCAACCCTCCTACCGCGGTGGGGTGCCCCGGATGAAGACCTGGCTTGGTGCGAGGTGCATCCGGCAAGCGCGGGCCTCTGGTTCATCCCGGCGGTCCGAAGGACCGAAGGATCTTTGATGACCGCTGTTCTCGACCGTCCCGACTGGCTCTCCGCGACGTCCGCCGTCGATCGCCCCAGCTGGTGTGCGGAAGCCCCCGTCGCCGCTCGTCCGGGTGTCAGCCACCCCCACGCTCCCGGGCTGGACATCGTCGGCGCCCACTCCCTGGTCCCGTTGGCCGGCGGCGGACACGTCGAATACGCCAACCTGGACCACGGCGCGTCTGCACCCGCGCTGCGCGTCGTCCGGGACACGGTCGATGCGCTGCTCGAGCGCTACGCGAGCGTGCACCGCGGCGCCGGCTGGCACTCGAAGGTCTGCACGTCGCTCTACGAGGGCGCCCGCGCCCCGATCCGGGACTTCGTCGGCGGCCGCCACGAAGACGCGGTCATCTTCACCAAGCACACCACCGACTCGTTCAACCTGCTGGCCCACTGCCTGCCCGCCCGCACCACGGTCGTCGTGTTCGAGACCGAGCATCATGCGGCGCTGCTGCCCTGGGAGCGGGAAGGTGTCAACGTGGTCCGGCTCGCCGCCCCGTCGTCACCGTCCGAGGCG
Organism: Nakamurella sp.; assembly: GCA_965277305.1. Classification (GTDB taxonomy): domain Bacteria; phylum Actinomycetota; class Actinomycetes; order Mycobacteriales; family Nakamurellaceae; genus Nakamurella. The sequence goes on from CBDICH010000005.1 coordinate 498,018, forward strand.
GTCAGCGCGGTCGATCACGCCCTGCGCACGCGACCGGCCGGCCCGGCCCTGCTCGTCGTCACCGGCGCCTCCAATGTCACCGGCGAGATCTGGCCCATCACCGCGCTCGCCGCGGTGGCCCGTGCCCGCGGCGCCAGGGTGGCCCTGGATGCGGCCCAGCTCGCACCGCACCGCCCGTTCTCGATCGCCGAGCTGGGCGTCGATTACGTGGCCCTGTCCGGCCACAAGCTCTACGCCCCCTACGGTGCCGGTGCGCTGATCGGTCGCGGCGACTGGCTCGCCGACGCTCCGCCCTACCTGGTGGGCGGCGGCGCCACCGCCACCGTCAGCGACACCGAGACCACCTGGAAGCCGCTGCCGGATCGCCACGAGGCGGGGTCGCCGAACGTACCGGGCGCGGTCGCCCTGGCGACTGCGTGCCACGCCCTGGCCCAGGCGGACCGGGTCGGGCTGGCTGCGAGCGAGCAGGCGCTCACCGAGCGGCTGCGCGACGGCCTGTCCGACGTGCCCGGCGTCACCGTCCACACGTTGTTCGGCGGGCAGGTGGAGACCATCGGCGTGGTCACCTTCACCATCGCCGGTCAATCGTCCGCGGTCGTGGCGGCGGCCCTGTCCGCCGAGCACGGGATCGGAGTCCGCGACGGCGCATTCTGCGCCCAGCCTCTGGTGCGCCGGTTGCTCGGCGCGGCCGGCTGCAATGTCGAGGACGGCACGGGACACGCGATCCGCGCCTCGGTCGGCCTGGCCACCACCACCGAGCACGTCGACCGGTTGGTCGGCGCCATCGAGTCGATCGCCTCCCGCGGTCCGCGCCGCCGCTACATCACCGTCGACGGGCGTCCGACCCCCGCCGTCGACGACCGCGAACTGCCGGTCGTCGCACCCTGGCAGTAGGTGCCCGCCCGGGCCGACGCTCCGACCACCCCGCACTGCACGTCACCGCCCTGCACCACAGCGCGATGCACCGCACCACACCACACCGGGATGCACTGCACCACACCGGGATGCACTGCACCACACCGCACCACACCGCACCACGCAAAGGGCCCGGCTGCGTCTGACTTCCAGACGGAGCCGGGCCCTTTTCAGTGAAGGTCGCGGCAGATCAGGCTTCGTGCTTTCCGTGCTCCGGTCCGGAACCCACCGTCTGGCCGTCCGGCATGACGTCTGACTCGGCGATCAGATCGGCGACGGCCACCGGATGGCCGACAGCGTCCGGCGAGTGCGCTGGCTCATGCTTCGGCGCCGCCGAAGCGGTGTTGGACTCCTGTCGCAGATCGGCGCCGGTGGCGGCGACGGCGCTCTGCTCGTTGCGCAGGGTCTCCGCATCCATGGAGGCCTGCTCCATCTGGTTCTCCTGGATGGCAGACATGGTGCGCAGCGGAACCTGCTTGATCATCATGACCAGCCCGAACGCCACCGCCATGCAGATCGCGCCACAGATGTAGACCACGTGCGTGGAGGAGACGAAGCCGACCTGGTACGGGTGGGCGATCACCGGATCGATCTTGCTCAGGAACGACGAGTCGATGGTGAGCTGGCTGCCCAGATTGGCCAGGTACTCCTGGATGCTCTTGCCGGCAGCCGCAGCCGCCTTGCCCGCCGTCTCGGCGAAGTTCTGGTCGGTGAGCGAGGACTTCACCGCCGAGTTGATGTTGCCCGGCAGGGTGTTGAACAGCAGCGAGAGGAAGATACCGACACCCAGGGTGCCGCCGAGCTGACGGAAGAAGGTCGCAGACGACGTGGCCACACCGACATCCCTCGCGGGCACGGCGTTCTGCACTGCAATCAGCAAGGTCTGCATGCACAGACCGAGGCCGAGTCCGACCATCAGGAAGTAGATGTCCAGCTGGACGTAGCCGGTGTTCACCGTGATGGTGAGCAGCAGCAGGAAGGACACCGTCAGCAGAGCAGTTCCGATGACCGGAAAGATCTTGTACTTGCCCGTCTTGGAGGTGAGCTGGCCCGAGGCGATCGAACCGATCATCAGGCCGGCCATCAACGGGAGCAGCAGCAGACCGGAGGAGGTCGGTGTCGCACCCTTCACCAGCTGCAGGTACAGCGGCAGCATCGAGATGGCACCGAACATTCCCACGCCGACCAGCGCGTTGACGCTCAGTCCGAGGCTGAAGGTAGAAGCCTTGAACAGGCGCATCGGGATCAGCGCCTCGTCCTTCATCCGGAACTCGACGAAGATGAAGGCCGCGATGCCGATGATGGCGATGGCGATCAGCGAGAGGATCCGGGTGGATCCCCAGCCCCACTGGCTGCCCTGTTCGGCGACGATCAGGACCGGCACGATACCGACGATCAGCGCCACCGCGCCCCACCAGTCGATCCGGTGGTCGCGGCGGATGTGGGGAAGGTGCAGCACCCGGTAGACCACGATGAGGGCGACGAGGCCGATCGGCACGTTGATCAGGAAGACCCAGCGCCAGCCGGAGATACCGAGGATGGTGTTGGCCCCGGCGAAGAACCCGCCGACCAGTGGTCCGATGACCGACGACATCCCGAAGACAGCGAGGAAGTAGCCCTGGTACCTGGCCCGCTCGCGGGCGGGAACGATGTCGGCCAGGATCGCGAAGGACAGGGAGAACAGACCGCCGGCGCCGAGTCCCTGGAAGGCCCGGAAGGCGGCCAGCTGTGGCATCGACGTGGCGAACGAGCTGGCCAGGGAGCCGATGATGAACAGCGAGATCGCGGTCAGGAACAGCGGTCGGCGACCGTAGATGTCGGAGAGCTTGCCGTAGAGCGGTGTCGTCACGGTCGACGTGATCAGGTAGGCGGTGGTGACCCAGGCCTGGAACTTCAGGTCACCGAGTTCATCGCCGATGGTCCGGATCGCCGTCGACACGATCGTCTGATCGAGCGCAGCGAGCAGCATGCCGAACATCAGACCGACGATGATCGTCAGGATCTGCTTGTGGGTCAGACCGCCGGGACCGGCTGGAACGGTCTCGGTCGGTGCCTGGGTGGTGGCCATCAGTTGGACCTCTCGATGCGGTGGTGCGGGTGTGAGTGCTGCGTGGGTTGCGGCGCGAACGCCACCTGCTTCAGGAAGCTGCCCCGGGCCATGTTGCTGATTACCTCGTCACGCTTGGTTTCTAACGTGCTGTTGTACTGGCGGAGCAGTCGAAGGAACTGTCCGCGGTCGGCCTCCGGCCAGTCCGCGATGATCGGTTCCACGCCCTGTCCCCGATTGACGAAGTGCTCCTGGACCCGGTCCGCACCCAATTCGGTGGGCACCAGGATCGACGCCCGTCCGTCGTCCGGATCGGCCTCCCGCTGGACCAGGCCCGACTTGACCAGTGCGGCCACCTGGCGGGACACCGTCGACTGGTCGGCGCACATCTGGTCGGCCAGCTCCTTGGCCCTCCTCGGGCCACCTTTGACCAGCTTGACCAGCAAGAACAGCGATGCCACTTCCGGATCCTGGGAGTTGGCGACCCGAGACTTCAGATTCTGGTACGTGTGGATCAGGCTCACCATCGCATCCGCGATCTCGGCCGCCTGACCGACCCCCTCGATCGCGGGACCGTCCATTTCGGTCTCATCCAGGGGAAGGTCGAGTTCGCTCTGATCGCCGACCACGGCGGTCGCGGAGTCCGACACTGTCATGTTCACCTACCTCCCCAAGCACTTGCTTGCGCAATACATCTAGTTGCCGTCGGCAATCATGCACCCGATAGTTGCCTCGACGCAAACAAAATCTGCGGATTGCCCCGTCGCCTGCTCGATCCGTCCGGTTCCGCCCACCTGGAGAAGGTATCCACTGACACCGACATTGCTGTCCGCGCGAATGTGGACTCGTCTGCGGCCGCCGGGCCAGGCATCCGCTCCGACCCGGTAGGCTCACCGAGCGGCTGATCTTGCAAGAGGTTGCCGGGGCCTCTAGCTCAATTGGCAGAGCAGCGGACTTTTAATCCGCGGGTTGTGGGTTCGAGTCCCACGGGGCCCACTGGCAGCGCCATGGGTGCCACTGCTGGCGGACAGTCGCTGACGTCGGAGCCCGTGGCCGCGATGTCACGTCGTGATCGTGTAGCGCAGACGCACGTCTGGCCCGAAACTATCGACCGATCGCAGGTGCCCGCGGTGCGCATCAGCCAGGGTGCCGACCGAACCGCCGGCGAGCAGTGCGCGTCCCGCGCCGAGCAGTAGAGGCGCGACGTAGACGACGATCTCGTCAACCAGTCCGGAATCCAGCATCGCCGTCGCGAGACGTGGTCCGCCTTCCAGCAGGACGTGCCGACGCCCCTGACGGTAGAGGTCGGAAAGGAGGACCATCAGGTCAACCCGAGCGTTGCCGCCGTAGGCGGCAGCGGTGGCGATCAGCGTCGGAGCCTGGTCGTTGCGCACCTTGGCGGCCGCCGGCGTACGCCCGCCCGAGTCGACCACCACCCGCAGCGGCTGCTCCCCCACCGGGCGACCGGCCCCGTCGCGCACCGTCAGGAGCGGGTCGTCGGCCAACACGGTGCCGACGCCGACCATCATGGTGTCGACTCGCGCGCGCAACTCATGGACATCCGCTCTGGACTCTGGTGAGGTGATCCAGCGGCTCGTGCCGTCGCTCGCCGCCACCCTGCCGTCGATCGTCATCCCGGCCTTGAACGTCACGAAAGGTCGATGACGACGCGTTCCCGTCAGCCACACCCGATTGACATCCTCTGCTGCAGAGCCGATCTCGCTCACGTCGACGACCTCTATGCCTGCAGCCCTGAGTGTTTCCAGGCCGCCCGCCGCGGTCGGCCACGGATCTCGTACGGCCACGACCACTTTCGCCACGCCGGCCGCAATCAAGGCCAGCGAGCACGGGCCGGTTCGTCCGGTGTGATTGCAGGGCTCGAGAGTGACGACCGCGGTCGCACCAACGGCCTTGGCCCCGGCGTCGGCCAACGCCACGACCTCAGCGTGGGGGCCGCCCGCGCGCGCATGGAATCCCTCCCCTACGACGTCACCGGCGGGCGACAGCAGCACGCACCCGACCACGGGATTGGGCAGTGCCGTCGACGACCCTCGGCCGGCCAGATCGACAGCCCTGGCCAGCGCTCGAGTCTCGGCTGCGTTCAGGGTGACGGTCACCCGCCGAGTGTGGACGATCGGCGGTGACTCCTGCCCATCGACCCCTCCCGCGAGCCGGGATCGTTGCATTCGGAGGGCAGGATCAGCTGAACTGGAAGGAGCGCTTCGCCATACCGAACCAGAAGCCATCCACCTCGCTGGTCGCCTCGACACCGGTGTCTGCGGTGGCCCCGAGCGCGACGAACAGCGGTGCGAAGTGTTCGGTGCGCGGATGGGCCCGGAGTGCCGCCGGCGCGGTGTGCTGGAAGTTCAGTACCGCGTCGATATCGCCGGCCTCGACCGTTTCCTTGGCCCAGGCATCGAACTCGCGACCCCATTGCGGAGCAGCACCCGAGACGTCGCCGAAGATGGCTTCCCGCAGGTTGTGCGTCGTGAAGCCGGATCCGATGATGAGCACTCCGTCGTCACGGAGCGGCGCCAGGGTTCGCCCCAGTTCGAACAGCTCCCGCGGATCGAGTGTGGGCATCGACACCTGGAGCACCGGCACATCGGCCTCGGGGAACATCTCGACCAGCGGCACATAGGCGCCGTGATCGAGGCCGCGGTGGGGATCCTGATAGACCGGCACTCCGGGCTGAGCCACGAGTTTCGCGACATTCTCGGCCAGGTCCGGGGCACCGGGTGCGGCATACTCCACCTCGTAGTAGTGCTGCGGGAAGCCGCCGAAGTCGTAGGTAAGCGGAACCCGCTCGGTGGCGCCGACCGTGACCGGGGCCGATTCCCAGTGCGCGGAGACGACCAGGATGGACTTGGGCTTGGGCAGATCCCTTCCCCAGCGCTGCAATTCGCCCGTCCAGGTCGGGTCGTCCGCGAGTGGCGGCGCACCGTGCGACAGGTACAGCACCGGCATGCGCGCGGGAGTTTCGGAGTTCATCAGACCATGCTACCCGGTTTACATGAACGTTCAAGTACCTGCCGGTATACTTGCACCATGCCCGACAATCCTTGGCTGAGCGACGACCAACAACGGGCCTGGCGGACGTATCTGGAGATGAACGCCGCTCTCAACGCTCGCATCGAGCGCGACCTGCAGAAGGCCGCTGGTATGCCTCATGCCTACTACCTGATCCTGGCGATGCTGTCGGAGGCCCCCGACTGCTCGCTCCGGATGCATCAGTTGGCCGACGTTCTGCAGGCCTCCCAGTCCCGCCTCTCCCATGCGGTTTCGCGGCTGGAGGAGTACGGCTGGGTACGACGAGAGCCGGCCCCGGGCGACAAGCGCGGCCAGTTGGCCATTCTCACGCAGGACGGCCGCGACCGGCTCGTCGAGGTCGCGCCCAGCCACGCAGAGACCGTGCGATCGACCATGTTCGATCCGCTGTCGGACCTGCAGCTACAGGAGTTTCACCGCATCTGCGCCACGGTGCTCGCGCAGATGAACGACGACTAACCGGGCATGGTCGACCAGTCGATCTGGTCGAATGTTGCCAGTAGTCGACGCCCCTGCTCGCTGTCCAGATGCCCGACCCACGCAATGCGACCACGGAGATGCGCTCGGAAATCGCTGTGTCCCAGTCTGTTCTGATTTCCTGGACCGCGTACCACGCAATTGTGCAGGATCGCCCGGAGGAGATCGAATTCCTCGCGCGCCACTCGCGGTGAGGTGTTGACAACCACGCCGGCGACTTCCTGCCGAGCATCCCGACCACGAATCCGGGTCTTCGCCGTGTTGAGGCTGAACCCTTCTTCCCCGACGATCCTCGCCACCGCTGCGACCATGCCACGCCGACCGACAGCGAGACCGGTGCCGGAGAAGGTCAAGTCGTCGGCGTACCGCGTGTAGGCCGCACCCATGGCCTCCGCATACCCGGCCAGTCGACGGTCCAGACGAAAGCAACACAGGTTCGCCAGTTGCGGCGAGGTGGGGGCACCCTGCGGCAGATGGGCGGCCGCCAGACGCCTCCGGAGCCGGAAGGCCGCACTGTCGGCTCCCGTCCCGGGCATCATCGACAGCACCCGCACCGGCGTTGCGTGAGTGCACAGACCGGTCAACAGGTGAGCCACCGGCTCCGGGTAGCCGATCGATCTGAATACGCCGTACACGCGGGCGGCCGTGATGACGGCGAAGAACGACTGGAGATCGAGACTCATCACCGTCTTTGCATCGACATGTTGCTGCGCTGCGGTTTTCACCGAGCGCCCACCGACGAATCCGTGAGCGTCCGGGTGCACGGGGACGGGCGCGAGCAGCTCTTCCAGGATCCGCCGTTGGATCCGCCGCAGGCGCACCATCGGCGCCTCCAACAGCCGAACGCCGCCGCTCGCCGTCGGTACCCAGTGAGACGTGTAGTGGTGCAGACGATGCGGTTGCGACCGGCGCAGCAGGCCCTTGGTGTCGGCGAACCACAGCAACTCTGGCACCGTGAGATCGAGCAGGTCGGCGAGGGCGCCCGCATCGTCGATCCGGGTCACCGGGAATCGGTGGCGAACCATCGCCGTCGGCTCCGTCAGTCGATGCACGGCGGTCGGGAGAGCCCGATGGATCGGCCCGAGCCTCGCGGGAGGGGAGTCGGGTAGTCGACCTCGCGGTCGTTCGGCGCGATGTCGGAGCTCCTCGAAGGTCCGGCCGGCCAGCAACCAGGTCGCGAGTTGTCGAGGGGTGTCAGATGGCGGGTGTGGGTACGCGGCGAGCGTTTCGCCGACCAGGACACGGGCCCACCGGCGCCGCGATCCCAGGACATGGACGAGTCGCTCGATCATGTCGTGGCGGGCCCAGGCGCCGGCCAGAAGGGCGTCGGCCAACACCGTTGCCAGCTGAGCGTCTTCCCCCACGTCACTCCCCCGGACGCTGTGTCTGTACGCCGAGGACGGCGGGCGACCTGTCTCCGCCCGGCGGGCATCTTCCTGCGCGAAGCGCAGCCGCATGCCCGCGACGTGCTGCGTTACTACCGTTGGATACCCCGGGGTAGCCCCGGAGCAGCCGGTTGACCTCCGCGACCCACTCGAAGGCGAACCAGCAGTCTCGCCCGCCGCCGTCGACTTGCCAGTAGCGTTTCACAGATGAGTTCGGGCCGGACGAGCGACCCGAACTGACGGGCACTGGTCGGCGGTCCGCATCTCAGTCGCACGCCGTCCGTCGCAGTCCGGCGCCGTCCGGCGCGGCGCCGTGTCAGGGCTGCGGGCGCGTCAGGTCTGCTCGTCGGCCACGAAGGACAGCAGCACACCGGCCAACTGGTGGCCGTTCCCGTGGGCGTCGACGTAGCAGGGTCCGCACCAGGCGAAGCCGGCCTCATGCATCTCGAGGTCCAGGCGCGCCCTGCGTTCCGCGGTCGCGTCCAGGGTAGCCGCCAGGTTGGACACGAACCGTCGGAGCTCCGCTCCGGCATCAGCGAGGATCTCCTCGCGTTGCTGGGCTATATCCGCGTTCTGCGTTTCCGCCTGGTGGAGCAGGTCGAGCTTGTACGCGGCGAGGGCGCGGAGCTGATCCTCGCGGTCGACGGTGTTGAAAAGTTCTGCCAGGTCGTCGGAGGTGCGAGCGGCGCGGAACTCTGTCGTGGTCGGCCACTCGAGGGTGGCGATGGGTTTTCGGGAGAATTCAAGCATGTTGGTCGTTGCCATATGGCAACTCCTTTCGAGGAAATGGGGAGCTCGTCGATCGAACCGACGAGCAATTGAGTTGATGGGCTCTTCGCAGACGAGGGTGTAGTCGGGGTCGGCGCGTCGCTGCCGGGGTAGGGGTCGAGGTCTTCCGATGATGGAAGCTCTGACGCTGCCCTACCGGAAGACCTCGACGTGCCTGACTGTACTTTTGCGACCGCTGATCTGACCACGTTCGCCCGGCTGGACACGCTCGGTTTGCAGGTGACCGGGCAGTTCCTGGAGCCGGATCGTGCGGTGCTGGCTTGCCGGGTCATCGGCGGTGATGTTACGTGCGGGCGGTGTGGCGAGCAGGGGCGGCCGCGGGACTCCACCACGCGGCGGCTGGCACACGAACCGTTCGGCTGGCGACCGACGATCCTGCTGGTCACGGTCCGCCGCTACCGCTGCGACCGGTGTCGGCTGGTGTGGCGGCAAGACACGTCGGCGGTCGCGGAACCGCGGGCCCGGTTGTCCCGCGGTGCGTTGCGGTGGGCGTTGACCGCGCTGGTTTGCCAGCACCTGACCGTCGCCAGAATCGCTGAAGCGTTGGGTGTTTCGTGGAATACCGCCAACGATGCGGTGCTCGCCGAGGGCCGCCGGGTGTTGATCGCCGATCCGCACCGTTTCGACGGGGTCAAGGTCATCGGCGTAGATGAGCACGTCTGGCGGCACACCCGCCGCGGCGACAGATACGTCACCGTCGTCATCGACCTCACTCCGGTCCGCGACCGGACCGGCCCGGCGCGGCTGCTGGACATGGTCGAAGGCCGGTCCAAGCAAGTGTTCAAGACGTGGCTGTCTGCACGGGACGAAACGTGGCGCAACGCAATAGAAGTCGTCGCGATGGACGGGTTCACCGGGTTCAAGACCGCCGCCATCGAAGAGCTGAAAGACGAGGTCACGGTCGTGATGGACCCCTTTCACGTCGTGCGCCTGGCCGGGCAGAGCTTGGAACTGTGTCGTCGCCGAGTGCAACAGCAGACCCTGGGCCACCGCGGCCGAGCCGGCGACCCGCTCTACTCGGCTCGCCGAACCCTATCCACGGGTGCGGATCTGCTCACCGACAAGCAGCGGCAACGGATCTCGGCGCTATTCGCCGACGACGCGCACCTGCAAGTCGAGGCGACCTGGGGCGTCTACCAGGCCATGGTCGGCGCCTACCGTGACCCCCATCGGGCTGGCGGCAAAACCAAGATGCAAACCCTCATCGACACCCTGGCCAGCGGCGTCCCGGCTGCCCTGGTCGAGATCCGAACGCTCGGCCGGACCCTCAAGCAACGGGCAGCCGATGTCCTGGCCTATTTCGACCGGCCGGGCACCAGCAACGGACCGACCGAAGCGATCAACGGTCGCCTCTGTCAATGGCCATCGTGATGTCCCCGGTGGTGGCCAGGTAGAAGTCCCCACCCTTTGCTGAGGTTTTAGGTGTTCGTGGGTGCCTCCCGGTGGTTGCGGGCGTCTTGCATGCGGCGGGATTCGCCGTGGGTGACCACGACGGTGGCGTGGTGCAGGAGCCGGTCCAGGATGCTGGCGGCGGTGGTGTGTTCGGGCAGGAAGTGGCCCCATTGGTCGAAGGGCCAGTGGGAGGCGATCGCCAGGGATCGGCGTTCGTAGGCGGCCGCGACCAGTCGGAATAGCAGTTGGGTGCCGGTGTCGTCCAGTGGGGCGAAGCCGACTTCGTCGATGATGATCAGGTCGTTGCGGATCAGGGTGTCGATGGTTTTGCCGACGGAGTTGTCGGCCAGTCCGCGGTAGAGGGTTTCGATGAGATCTGCTGCGGCGCCGTATTTCACTTTCATCCCGGCGGTGACGGCGGCGTGGCCCAACGCGATCAGGGTGTGGGATTTGCCGGTGCCGGGCGGTCCGATCAGGGCGAGGTTGGATCTGGTAGTGATCCATTCGAGGCCGGCCAGGTAGGCGAACGTTGCTGCCGGTATCGATGATCCGGCGACGTCGAAGGTGTCCAACGTTTTGGTGACGGGGAACGCGGCGGCTTTGAGCCGGTTGGCGGTGTTGGAGGCGTCCCGGGCGGCCAGTTCGGCTTCGATCAGGGTGCGCAGCAGCTCTTCCGGGGTCCACCGTTGGGTTTTGGCGGTGATCAGCGTTTCCGCGGCGATCCCGCGGATGGTGGACAGTTTCAGGCGGCGGAGCCCGGCGGTCAGGTCGGCCGCCAACAGCGGGGTGACCGGCGCCGCTGGTGGGGTGGTGCGGGCGGCGGTCATCAGCTGACATCCGTTGCAGCCACGGCGGTGTGACCGGTGATAGCGGTCAGGCTGTAGGCGGCCAACGGTCTGCCCGCCGCGACGGGCAGGTCGACGATCAGGGCGCCGCCGGCTGGGACGGGGGTGGGGGCGGCGCCGGCGGCCAGGATGGACCGGACGTCGGCGGCGCGGAACCGTTGGAACGCCACCGCCCGCCCGAGTGCGGCGATCAGAGGTTGGGTGCCGTGGGCGGCGCCCAGGGCGAGCAGGTCCTCCAGTTCCGAGCCCAGGCGGGTGTTGCCGATCGCGGCGGCGCCGACCAGGAACGCCTCCGCGGCCGGGCCCAGGGCGCAGAACCGTTTCTCCGAGGTGGTTCTGGGTCGTGGTGCCCGGGACGGCGCCGGCCGCGGCCCGCCGTAATGGGCGTCCAGGATGGACACCTCGCCGGGGGCGAGTAGGCCGTGGTCGGCCAGGACTTCCCCGGTGTCGGGGTCGCCGATCAGCATCCGGCCGCCGGCCTGGACCAGGCGGACCTTGCGGCCGATCATGGTGGTCGGGACGGAGTAGCGGGCGGAGGCGAACCGGACGCAGGAGAGCCGGTCGACCTTGCGGATCACCGGCGGCGGCCCGAAGTCCAACCGCAGAGATGGCAGCGCTTGCAACACTTCCCGCTCGATGACCAGGCGGTCGTTCGGGACGGCGGCGATCTCGCTGTGCACCGCGGCGTTGACCTCGGCGCACCAGATCTTCCCGGCGGCGTTCGCGGTGTGCACATCCACCAGGCCATCGTTGATCGCGGTCTCGGTTAGCAGCGGGACGACCAGATCCCGTTGGGCGTAGCCGACGAGGTTTTCCACGATCCCTTTCGATTCGGGGTCCTCCGCGTGGCAGAAGTCCGGCGCAAACCGGTAGTGACAGGCCAGGCGCACGAAATCCGGGGTCGGGATGACCACGTTCGCGACGACCCCGCCTTTGAGGCACGCCATCCGGTCGGTCAACAAGCTGCGCGGGACCCCGCCGGCGGCGTGCAACGCTTCGGCGAGCAAACCCAAAGTGGTGGAGGCCTTCTCGTCATGGGCGAACGCGACGAACCGCCACCGCGACCAGGCCAACACCGCGCAGAACAGATGCAGGCCAGCGCCGACATCAGCCCAATCGAAGACCATGAACGCGCCCGGTTCCCACACCGCTGGGCGGCGGCCACGATGGTTGTCCCGCCGCCACAACGCCTTTTGTGCCGCGACCAGGCGGCGGAAGTTCCGCGCCGAACCCTGATACCCGGCCGCGACGGCGACCGGGAGGAGCCGTTTCGCCGAGATCCGGCCCTTGGACTTGTCGACCCGCTTCCAGACCAACTCGGTCACCGACTCGAAGTTACGGACCCGGACCTTCGAAGCCGGCCGGAAATCGCCGGCCTCGGCGCGTTCCAGTACCCGCCGGACGGTCTTATGGGTGGTCTGGCAGATCTCGGCGGCGCCACGGTAGGTGCCGACCTCTCGGTAAGCGGAAATGATGTCCATACGTTCCCTCGCTGACAACATGGAGCTCCCTGGGCGGTGCGGCGACTGGCTGACACCGTCACCGTCACCGCCCAGGGCCTCACGGCTCGACATGACACGACGAGCAAGGGGTGGGGACTTCTAACTGGCCAAAACCGGGGACCATCAACCGGCCACCAACGGGGACTTTCCCATGGCCACTGACAGCCTCGAGCACCTCCGCGGGTCCGCCCTCGGCTTTCGGAACCTCACCAACTACATCGCCAGATCGCTGCTAGAGGCCGGCGGGTTCAGACCCGGACTACACCGTCGATTGCGATGAGCCAGTTGATGTCGGCGCGTCGTTGCGGCGGCACAGTGGTCGCCTGGGGCGATTCACCTGCACAGCAATGACTTCGACCATGTGTGGAGTCGAGCGACTCTTGATCCATCACGGACGGACTATCGAGCCGTCGCGGTTGGATAGTGAATGTGGGCCCGAGGACTTGTCGGGGCCCGGTCGCCTCGGCGAACGCCGCTGACTTCGTGGGAATGATTCGAGACGACCGAAGAGCACCGCGGACGATGTCCGCGATACCGCGTGGTCCGCTGAGAAATTCCGGAGTTTCGAATTCCCATACCAGCAGATCAGCTCGCGGTCACGGTCCTCACGCGAGACTGCGCGACTCGGTGATGTGAGCGCTTGCGCCGGCGGTTCTATTCCCGCTCGGGATTCTGGACCCGCTCCATGCCCATCCATGGGACCTTCAGGTGCCGCACGCTCTCGGCCGACCGTGCGGTCCAACGATGCGAGAGTCGACGGGTGGTGGTTCCAAGGGCAGGTCTCGGGCGCCTTGTCCACATCGCCCTCGACCTGCCCTCATGGAGCCCCTTTACGGAATCGAACCGTAGACCTTCTCATTAGAAGCTCCACTATCGGCAGACGGACCCCCTGGAGTCGGGCCTGACTCGGCGTCCGTTTCCCCGTACAGGTAGCTCACTGAGGTGTCCAGGATCGCGGCCAATGCCGCTACCTCCCGGGCATACCAAGGCCTCGTACCTCGCAGTTTGCGCCCGAGCGCCGTGCTGTCGAGTCCGAGCCTCCGACCCACTGTTGCCTGGGTCAGACCCGCCCGCCACATCAACAGATGCGCGCGCTCACCCAACACCGAATCGGTGTCGTCCGATGTTGCTGGCTGTGATGACATACCTGTCAAAGTACGCCAAACCGCGACAACACGTACAGCGATCGGTCAGATCCTCGACAACCTGACTATCTGGCAGTACCGTCCAAGGCATGCCAGATAGTCAGGTTCGCCCGCATTTCGTCGGTACGGCGGCCGCGGCCGCGCAGGTCGGGATCTCTGATCGCACCCTAAAGAGGTACGTCGCTTTGGGTCTCATTCGTCCGAGCGTGGTTCTTCCCTCCGGCGTTCTGCGCTGGTCCGAGGACGACATTGCCCGGCTGCGCGGTGCTTCCGCGTGAGTTTCGGCGGTTGGCTCGTCCTGGCGTTCCTGGCGCTGTGCTTCGCGGTCGCGGTGTGGACCGGGTACAGCGAGGCGCACCGGTGATCGTCGGCCTATACCTCCTGGCTCCCGTGTTGGTGGCTCCGCCGATCTGCTGGTTTCTCCGGCGTCGTAGCCCCTCCGAGGTCGACCAGTGATCCCGGCACCATCAGAGCTGACGGACAACAAGCTGAGCAGGTTGCGGGCCGAGGTGGAGGAGCGGCACCGCGCGATCCTGCATCCCAGGCTCACTGGCCCCGGCAATGACCTCCAGGTGCTCTACAGGGCGTCCTGTATTGCCCTGAGCCGCGCGGAAACCGCGGCCGCGGTGGAATCGGTCCAGGTCTTCTAGATGTTCATCGCAAAGGATTCCTACGGATCACGGGCACCAGGGCTTCCACAGACGCTGCAACCCGCTGATTGTTCGGGGAATGGTTGGGCACCGTTATGCACCCCGCCTGGTCCACGAGACGGACCACCTAACTCCCGCGGTGACCTCTGATGGGCTGCCCTCCGAAGATGCGTGCCTGCGCGGCAACGTGCGCGCACTTCCAGATGGTCTCGGACTACCAGCAGGAGCGTGAGCGTCAGCTCAGCGCGGCCGAGGAGCGCGCCGGCGGGTATGACACCGAGTTGGCCGAGTACCGCGCCGGCCTGATCACCTTCCAGGCCTGGCTAGCCGGCCGGGCCGGACGGCGCGCCGCATGAGTCCCGTTGCGTGGGAGACACGTTGGTGCCCAACCCCAACGAAAACCCAGTTCCGCACTCGCAGGATGGCCGCTCACCAGTGGCGGCGGCGGCTTCTGTCGTTCTCGCATAAGCCGCCCTACAGGTGCGGCAACCACTGGCATATCGGGGCGAAACGATGACGGCCAAAGAGCTGGAGTCATCGGTGCAGATCTCCGCGCGCCGTGCCGCTCACCGCGATCTGTGGGAGCGGGTGCCCTGCACCGATTGTGGCGCGGCCGCTGGCCATCCCTGCGCGATCGGTCCGGCGTTCCTCGCCCACTCAGCGCGGATCCGCGCTGCGCATCCACTACAAGGTTGGGGGCGGCTGCGATGAACAGCGACCACGAGACAGCACACGTGCCACAACGTTTCCCTAGCCAGACCCGCGGGGGCGGCTCGTCGGGGGCCGCCCCCGCCCGCGTTGCCTACCTCACCCCCGCCACCTACACGGCCCCCTCGCTAGCCGCTCCCTGGTCTCCGGCTGAGGATGCGGAGCTGCTCCGTCAGCAGGTTTTGGAGCGCGCCGCGCTCGGCCTGGTGCTCGGTGACCATCCTTCAGCGCTGGCCTATCTGGCGTTGATCCCCGAATCGTCCCGGACCGCTCACCTGTTGGTGACGTTCGGCGCGGCTGTGTTGGCCGCTGAGCGCATCAGGGAGACCCGCACCGACTACTGACCGGCAACTGCACGAGTAGTACGCCAGGCGCCTGATCAGCGCAGGGTAAGAGCGTGGCCCACCTGACTGCCGGACCGGCAGCCGGGCCTTAGCGCTGCTCGCCCAAAACTGAACAGTGCCCTACGTTTTCGGCCTATCACCGTTCCGAGCCGATCTGGAGATCGGTTTGAAGTTCCGAGGGAACTTCGTTCCTTTTCAACTACCACACAACTGAGCAGGTGGTAGTTGTCTCAAGGTGACTACTGACCGCGCGCGGGCACTAACAGAATTTCCGCATGTTGGATAGCGCCGAACGGGTGGACTGTTATCCACATTCCACCCACACGGTTATGCACAGGGCGCACGGTCTACTGCCAACGGCAGAAGGACAAAAAGCGCCATTGAACAGGAACAGCCAAAACGGACCGGGCCACGATGGCAGGATCACACGCTATGAACCGAAAAGTCTTCACGATCGTCGGCCTGGCGCTCTTGGCCATCGGAATATTCCTGCTGTTTCAAACCGTGACGGCCACCAGCACAGACGCGCTGATCAGCGGGGAAACGGTGGGCTGTGGATCGATCTACTCCGGAACCGACCACGGGACCGACTGCGCCCCTGTGGTAAACCACCAATGGGACATGGCGCGAGGATTCCTCGGCGCCGGCGTCATAGTCCTGCTCGGTGTAGTCCTACTGGCCGGCGGTCGCCGAAACCCACCAGGCCCAGCACTCTTCTAACGGTCACGGCTTGAGGACTTTGTGTACGGCGTCGATCTTTGCGAGTACGGCGGTCAGGTCGGTGGCGTCTTTCAGGTCGAAGGTGTCATCGATTGTTAGCCGCTCCGTCTGCCGGCCGTACTGCTGCGCTACCGGCTCGCTGTTTTCGTACAGCTCGGCGGTGATCTCGTATTGCACACGCAGTTTGTAGCGCTTGACTTCTGCCATTACAGGGCTCCGATCAGTAGCAGTAGCACCAGCACCAGGGCGGCGGCGGCGTAGATAGGCCCAGACTGCGTCCGGTAGATGGGCCAGCCGTACCGGTGGCGGTTCATCGGTACCGGAAATCGAGGCTGATCCGGTGCTGATAGTCGGGGCCGACGTGGTGGCCGGTGGCCAGTGGCCCGCTGGGATCAGCCGGATCAGCCGGCCAAAGGTTCGGGGGCACCCCGTGCAGCAATGAGTCGTAAACGAATCCGCGGATCTCCTCGACCTGTGCGGCGTCCAGCTGTCCATCGAGGGCGTAGATCGCGCTCTCCACTGCCCGGACTACCTCGCGGACTACGCACACGGTCACGTTCATGCGCGGGGTCCGTGGGTGGTGAGGTTGGGGAGTTTCGGGCAGCCGATCAAGAGTTTCTGGGTTTTGTCCCAGAGCAGGAACGAGTGGTCTCCCCGGTTCATTGTCTCGGTCCATTGCTGTTCGAACTGGGCGGGTCTCACCCCGATGTTTTTCGCGATGTAGTCCCGATCATCGTCGATGGGGACTTCGAAGATGAACACCCGGTCTGCCTGGTGCAGGGTGAGGACTGGGATGGTCCGGGGCCGTTGGCAGGCCACGAGCAGGGACATGTGGTAGTGCCGGCTCGATTGCAGCGCGAGCCGCAAGTTTCGGCCTTGGTGGGTCGCGGTGGCCATCTGCGGGTATTCATCCACCCATGCGATAGCCGGCCGGTGTCGTGGGTAGAGGGCCATGCCGAGGGCGTCGTCCTGGTCCTCGGTGTAGTTGTCCCGGCGGGGGTCGCAGCGGGCCCACACGGTGACCCTGGCGGCGCCGTCGGGCGGGTTCGGCATGGCCGGTTTGAACGGTGCGGTCATCACGAGGTGGTCGGGGTCGTCGGGGCGGGCGTCGCCGGTCACGTCGATGACTACCCGGTCGGTGGGCCACCGGTCGAACAGTTGCCGGAGGCTCTCTGACTTGCCGCTGCCCTTGGTACCGATCGCGGCGACGATCCAGGACCGGCCGGGGTCGTATTCGAACGCGGCCGCCATTCTGGCGCGGTCCCGTTCGGCTCCGTCGTCACTCATGTTCGGCCGCGGCCTTCAGTGCCTCTGCTGCGCGTTGCCGGCGGCGGTTGATCAGCCCGCGGACCATGCGGGGCAGGTTGAACATGAGGTAGGCGACCAGGGACAGGCCGGCGCTCATCAGGTCCTGTATGTCCTCGTCGTCGGAGGTCAGCGCAATCCGCCGCTCCAGCATCGAGGCGAACGGGTCCCCGATGCCCTCCTGGTCGTCGTCGTCGGTGAGCCACACACCCTCTTGGCGGAGCTGCTCGGTCACCGCGAGGCGCTCGTGCACGACCAGGCCGCCGGTCTCGACCAGGCCGCGGGTAAGTTTCTTCCACGGCGTCTTGGCCAGTTTCTGGCGGCGTTTGTCGGCGGCCAGCTCGGCCTTGCTGGGTTCAGCCGAAGAGTGGGTGGGCGCGTCGTCCGCTACGGGGTCGGGCGGGAGACTGAACGGGTCCGGCAGCGGGGTCGGCGCCGCTGACGGGATCCGGGACTGGTTCCGGGCCGCCGGCGGGGGCGCCAGGCTCTTCACTGTGAACGGGCTCGGGCTCGACTGCGATGGCGGTTCCGGGGGCGTGGTCGGGAAGGTCATCGAAGGATTCCAATCGAAGGTAGTTGCTCGGCCGGGCCGGCGCGGCCGGCGTTTCGGTGTGGGGTACACGGCGGGCCTTCACGGGCAGCCCGCATCCCTCGGTGGCGCATGTGCCGTTCCAGGTGACCCGGTTCGGTGGGGCGGTTTCGTTGGTGATGTGCCCGGCGGCGCACCGCCCCTGCACTGGAACACCCATGCCTACCTCCGTCATTTCGTCACCGTGACGAATTACAGTTTTAGCACGTCTGACTCTTCAGAGTTAGAGGACATGCCGCGCCGTTGTCGGCGCAGATCAAGGGTGGTTAGTGGTTATGACTCTCAACGAGCAGCAGGCGGACCGGTTGGCCGATTTGGCGACGGCGAGCAGGGACGCGCAGGAATTGGCGGCGGTGGCTCGTGGCCGGCTACAGGGCGCCGTTTTGCAGGCGGTTGACGAGTTCGGCGCGAGTCACCGGGAGGTTGCGCAGGCTATCGGGGTGACTCATTCCAGGGTGTATCAGATCGTCATTGCGTCCTATGCACGGCAATAGTTAGGGGTTCTGACTTTCACAGTCAGTATTGCGTAATCGGCCCGGGTTGGTCCCACTTGTGTGAGGTGACCCTATTTCTGTACCTCGGGAAGGACCGGAAACGATATGGCTGCATCACGTAAGCAGCGCGAGATTCTGATCACGGCGGCGGCTGTCGCGGTGACTGTTCTGGCGTTGAAGAAGTCCGGCAAGTTGTCGGGGAAACAGTAATGGAAGCTCGGGGGCTGCGGACCTTCGCCGCGTATGTCGCGGTCGGCGGGACGGCGATCCTCGCGTTGGCCGGCCTTTCCCTGGTCACGGCCAAGACCCAGCTTCCAGGTTTGGTGAAGCTGCGGACCCTCATCGTCCGGCCGAACTGACCCACCACTCTTTTCTGTCTCCTGCATTCCTCGACTCGAAAGGCACCACACATGAGCGCTCCCACTGCTCCCCCGCAGCTCAATTTCCAGGGCATCATGGTCGATGCGGGCGCGGTCAATCCGGGCCTGTTCGCCTTGAACACCAGACGCAAGCGAACCCCGGAAAAGGTCCAGGGCTGGGCCGGTATCGGCGGCACGGAGAACCTCGGCATCCGCAAGTCCGACATTCTGTCCCGGGCCAAGATCCGGCTGTCCGGGTCGCTGACCATCGTGCTGAACGCGGGCACGGTCGCCACCACCGCGGCGTGGCCGTACGGCCTGGTGAAGAACCTGAAGACCACGGCGAACGGTGCCACGAACCTGATCGACACCAACGGGCCGGTGCTCAAGGCGCTGGAGTTCATGACCAACGAGGACCTGGACGACCGCGGCGTGCCGCAGTCCGTGGCCGGCGTCACCGTGCAGAACGGCACCCTATCGAAGTCGTCCGAGGCGTGGGGCCTGGGCAACCAGCAGGCCGCGATCGCGGCCGGCACCTACAACTTCGAGCTGGAATGGCAGCTCCCACTGGCCGAAGATCAGAAGGATCTGACCGGGGCGATCTTCTGCCAGACCGCCTCGACCGATCTCAACGTGGCCATCGTGTGGGCGGCCCTGTCGGACCTGTTCATCACCACGGGCGCGCCGGCCATCACATTCAACGCGTGCACCGTGATGTTGGAGACCGAGAAGTTCTCCATCCCCGTGGTGAATGGCCAGATGTGCCTGCCGGATCTGTCGCTGTTCCACTCGATCATCACGACCAGTACCGCCCCGAGCAACGGCGAATTCACCCCCCGGGTGCTCGGGCAGGGCTCTGGTAAGCAGCTCATGAGGCTGCTGTACCGGGTTTTGAACGGGGTCGGTGCGAACCTGTTGGTTCCGCTGCCGGTGAACGTCACCAGCTACGGGCAGCAGGCATGGGTGTACGGGTCGAATGACCGGCCGGAAACCTACCAGGACGGCCGCTCGATGCGGTACGCCAACGAGGAGCTCTACGGCACCGATATCGCGGCGGTGTGGGGTTTCCTGTGCCACGACTTCGCCAGTGTCAACGCGTTCCGCGATTCGGTGGACATGGGCCAGACCTCGGAACTCCGGTTCGCCTCCACGATCCAGACCGGCGTGGTCCTGGCGTCCCCGCAGTTCGAGTACACCCAGGAAACTCTGTTTGCTGCGGGGTCCTGACCAATGTCGAACATCACCTCGGCCGGTGTGAAGTACGGGATGCCGGCCACCCCGGTACAGCCGTTCGGCCCCGGCGCGGCCCCGGCCGCGATCACCAACGGCGCGGTGACCACCATCGGGCTCCGATCCAAGGGCCGCGGGGTGACCGACCCCTCGAATCCGGAGTTTTGGCTCCTCGGTGTCGGCCTGGTCACGCTGGGATTCCTCGCGGTCTCCACGTCGGCCAAGGTCGGCCCGTTCCGGTTCTCCGCCTCGGCGGGTAGCTGATCTTCCCGCGGGCCGGGTTCGGCCTGGTCTCGGCCCGCGGGAACCGCACATGTGATGGGAGGCAAGCGATATGACGGACACACTAAGTCGGGAGAATGCGGCCACGATCGCGGCCAACCTTCGGGCCCGCGGTAAAGATGTGCCGCCCGAGCTCGACGCCGCTGCCAACCCTCCCGCGGCCCCCGTCAAGCCGGCGGCCCCCGTCAAGGCCAAGCCGCGGGCCAAGGCTCCGTCCCGGGTTGTTGTTCAGCCGTCCAGCCCGGCCCCGGCGGCGCCGGTTCGGGCGCCGGCCGATGCCCGGCCGGCACCCGGGCCTTCCAGGCGCCGGCTGGCGGCGGTCACCTCACATCCGCTGTGGGCTGATGCGACCAGGCGGCCACGGCGCGGCGGCCGGGTCGGCCGACGCGGCCGGGTGTCCCGGTTCGTCGCTCACCCGTTCACCTTCGGTGGGGACGGCGGCGGTCTGCTCCTCGCGCTGTGGGTGTATCCGCTGGTGTTGGCCACGCTGCAATACGGGTCGATCGGTCCCGGGATCTGGCTCCGCGCGAAGTTCCTCAACGAGGGATTCACCACGCTGCCCGGCAAGGACACCTCCACGACCACGGCGACCCCCGGTCCGGCACCGAAGGCCACCACCCCGGCCAGGCCATCCCCATCGAAGGGCCCGAAATGAGCGGCGGTATCGCCCTGGCGATCCTCGGCGTCTGGGTCATCACGCAGATCATCGCCGGGGACGCGTTGGAACGGCTGAACCTGGTCACTGACGCGATCGGCGGCAACTGATGTCCGGGCTCCGCGGCCTGGTGTTGGGAACGATGGCGCTGGCCCTGCTGGAGGCCACGGTGTCCAGCACCACGGCGACGGCCAACGCGAACACGGTGACAGGGTTCATCTCTCACGGAATCCAACGGTGGATCAGCCCCTACCAGGCGCTGATTCCGGACCTGCGGCCGGCGGTCGTCGCGCCGGGGACCGTCCTGTCCACCCAGCCGGACGGCACTACCACCATCAAGCGGGCGCCGACCACGGGCGCCGGGTACTCGCCTCCCGCTGCCGGCGCTGCCGTTCCACGTCCGGTCTGACCATCAATTCAATCGAAAGGCACCAATCATGGGTAAGAAGCTCCTGACCTACAGTTTCGGCTCGATCGCGCTATACCTGGTCGTCTACTACGCCTCGGGTGCTCAGGGTCTGCTGAAGACCGCGGGCACCGAGGGCATTGGCACGATCAAGGCATTTCAGGGCCGCTGAGCTGTCATGGGTCTCACTGAGCAGGTCATTGGGCTGCGGGCTGTCCCGGACTACGCGGGCAGGGCCAGGCAGCAGAGCCTTGACCAGATTTGGGGTGCCACCCTCAACGGCAAGTCGGGTGTGATCCTCGGCTATGACCGGGGTAACGCTGCCCTGTCGTTCCAGGGTCCGGTGAATGTGGTCCAGAATGTGGCGGCCGCGTTGAATGCCCACGGCTCCGCGGCCGGGATTTACAAGCCGCAACTTGAGTTCAAGGACGCGGCTGGCGGTAATCCGAACCTGGACCCGTTTCGGCGGTTGATGTATGCCCGCATGGTGGCTAACCAGTGAGCCAATTCGAGGACTGGTTCGCCGGTCACAAGCAGCAGGCCGGGATCGGCGGCGGTGTCGCCCTGGTCGTGGTCCTCGCGCTGTGGCAGAAACGCAAGAGCAAGGCCGCTGCGGCGGCGGTTGTCTCTCCGTCTGTTGCTGCCACGGGGACCACTGCGGCCACCACCGCATCGGGGTCGATCGGGATTCCGGGGACCACGGAGACCGACATTCAAAATGATGTGCAGGACCAGATCAACGCTGCCACTCAGTCGCTGCGGTCGGAGATCACCTCGGAGATCACCCAGATCCCGGCGGGCGCCAGGGGTGCGACCGGGGCGACGGGTAAGACCGGCGCGGCCGGCGCCCAGCCCACCATGTATTCCCTCAATGTGGCGCGGGCACAACAGAATCAGCCGCTGTTGACCGCGGCGCAGTACCGCAAGCAGTATCCGACCGGGCGGGTGGAGAACCGTTCGGAAACCACCAACGTGAACCAGCAGGCGGTGGCGTGGCGGACCAAGGCAGCCAACGCGGCGGCGGACCGCGCGAAAGCGCTCGCGGCGTCAAACACGTTGAAAGCCAAGCAGGCGGCGGCGGCGGCGGCCAGCCATCGGGCGCCCCCGTCCGCACCGAAGACGCCCGCCCCGGCGCCCCGGCCGCCGGTGAAGTGACCTCGCATGGTTGACCAGGCCACGATCGCGGGGCGGCTGCAATATTGGAATGTGAACCCGCTCCCGGGCGGGTACAACCCGGACGGTTCTGCGCTCGGGCCGGACGGGCACACGTACCGCACCGACTGTTCCGGGTACGTGTCGATGCTGTGCGGTCTCACCGGCAACCCCAACACCACCGAGCTGTCGGTCACGTGTGTTCCACTGTTGTCCCGGTCGATGCTGAAATTCGGTCATCTGATCGTTGCGGTGGCCGGCGCCGGCTGGGATGCCGGGCACGTCATCATGTTCGATAGCTGGACCGACGACACGCAGACCAGCTACCTCGGGCACGAGTTCGGCCAGGGTGTTGCACCTGTGCATCACACCATCCCCTACCCGTACAACCCGGGCGATGGCCGCACGTTCCGCCCGTACGCGGTGCCCTCGGTGACCTACTCCGGTGTGCCGGCCGCGGGCACGGGCCAGGCGGCGACGTCGTTGGGTTTGTCGTCGGCGCAGATCGGTGTGGCGCAAACGATTTACGGTGCGGTGGCCCGGATCGCGGCCTCGTTGGGGTTGTCGGCCGGGGACACCCAGGCCGCGGAGGTCGACGCTGAAGAGGCGGCGTTAGCGGAGTCCAGCCTGACCAATGTCGGCCACGGCGACGCTATGGGCCCCGACTCGATCGGCGTCTTTCAACAGATGCCGTCGTGGGGTGCGGCCCGCACCGATGTGGCTGGCGCTACCGGCCTTTTCCTGCAGGGCGGGCAGGGCGGCCAGGCCGGGCTGTTGCAGGTGACCAACTGGGACAAGATCCCCTCATGGCAGGCGGTGCAGGCGGTGCAACAGTCGGAGTTCGCTGACGGCAGTAACTATCACGACCAATACGGCCGGGCGTCCCAACTGGTGGCGTCCCTCTCAGCCGGCGGGACCCCGGTCGCCACCGGGACCGCGGGGGCCACCAATGCCAGTTACTCGAATCAGCCGGCCAACTGGCTCGCTGATGCCACGGGCGTCACGACGCTGGTCAAGAGCGCCGAAACGACGCTGCTCACTTTCACCCTCAAAGGGTTCTTCACCGTGGCCGGTCTGGGCCTGGTCGTGATGGGTGTCTGGCGGATCTCGGCGCCCGTCCGATCGGCGGCCGGCCAGGTCGCCTCAAAAATTCCCGCTATCCCGGCCTGAAAGGCACCCCCATGACGACGAAGGACAATCCGGCGCTGGTCCAGGCTGACAGCATCGCGCGGATGGCCGGCGCGGTGGACAACCTCAACGACACGATGAAGCAAGTCACCACCGGCATGAAAACCTCCGATGCGATCCGGCTGCTCGGCACAGTCGCGGCCCGGTTCAACTTTCCGGCCGGCGCCACCGGCGGGACCCCGGGGCTGTTGTCGTCCTCCCCCGGTATGGTGTGCGGCTACTCATTCCACGAGACCGCCGGCCAGCCCGTCACCGTCAGGGTCCTCGACGGGATCGACGGGTTCGGCGCGTTCCTGTTCGCGGTCACCCTGCCCGCGGGCGGCTCGGCCACCCTGTGGACGCTGCCCGGCGGAATGGCGTTCACCTCCGGCCTGATCGTCCAGCTCTCCGGCGCCGGGGCCAACGTGGAAGGTGCCGTGTTCACCCAGGGCGGCTACCGCCCGGGGGTCCGATGACCACTTCCGCCGCGACCCTGTTGGCCATCCTCGGGCCCGTCCTAGTGGCGTTGCTGGCCGGTGTCGGATGGCTCGTTCTGCGGGTCGTGTCCCATGACACGGCCCTGGCGGTCCTCGTTGAACAGGTCAACCCACCCAACAAGCCATCACTTCGGGACCTGTTAGGCGATCTGAAAACTGAAGTGGCAGTGACCAATGCCCGCAACATCCGAAGGGACACAACATGAACAGAATCAGTAACGCTGCGATCATCGGGGTACTCACCCTGGCCGCCATCGTCGGCCTGGTCGTCCTCGCGGCCGGCGGCCACGCCGTACCCGACGTGTTGTCCTCGATCATCCTGGTCGGGGTGTCAGCCCTCGCCGGCCTGTCCATCCCCAGCGCCACCCCGGCCCCCGTGGTCAACGTGACCAGAGCCATGGATATCAACGGGGCGCCGGTCGTCCCGGTCATCCCGGCCGCTCCGCTCGCCCCCGGGGTGGCGTAATGCGTATCCCCACATTGGAAGGCCGCACGATCTTCGGGCTCCCCGCGGCCCTGGTCGCCGGGAAGATCGGCGTCCTGCTCCTCGGGTTCGCGGTCCCACTAGTCACTGGCCTCGTTGACTACTGGGAAGAGCGGGCCCTGGCAGCCGAGCAGCTCGCCGCCGAACTCCTGGACGCCAGGCCGCCCGAAACGGCAGACGTTGCCGAGGTCGTCGGCGTCATCCTCACGACCGTGGCGGAGCACCAGGTGCCCGACGAACCCACGGACGCGGCATGACCAGGCCCACGCTGCTGCGCAACCGGCAGTTTGAGATCGGCGCATCGGTGGCGCTGTTCGTGGCGTCGGCGTGGCTGATGTTCGACGCCTACGAAGGCCGCGGCCGTAAACGGCCCTTCGTGACCAGACTGCTCCCCGGCCCATGACGACCACCACCCCGACCACACAGGCCGGCGGCGGCTTCCCATCGGTCGTGGGCAAGGTGCCGGCCCTGCTCACCGAGTACGCCCCGGTGCAGGTCATCAACACCAGCACCACTGACACGATGTGGCTCGCCTCGTCGTCCAGCGTGTCCCCGGCTACCGGGGTACCGCTCCAGCCGTCCACAGCGCTGACCTGGACGACCCCGGGCGCGTTGTATGCGGTGCTCGACCCCGCGGCGCCCGACTCGACCGCCACCGTGATCATGACCGGTGCGGTGGACGACTGGTCACCCTCACCGGTAGCGATCGGCGCCGCGATTGCCACTCAACTACTGGCCTCCGGTGTGCCGGTGGCATCCCGCACTGACCTGCTCGCGGGCTGCATCTATGGCACCCTCGGCGGCTGGACATCCCCACTACTCAAGGTCACCAGTTACCAATCGTTGCGGATCGCAGCGCAACTATTCGGGCCACCGAATGATGCCAGCACCCCGCCCGTGCCATATACGCAAAGTTTTTTCATCGTCTGGCAAGATGGCGCCGGGAATACCTTGGCTGTCGATGAAATTGAGACCTTACCGGTAGCGGCGTTCGGCGGAACGGGACTCAATACCCCGGTGCAGACCTATCTCCTGCCGGTCAAAGGTGAATGGGTTCAAGTTTATTGGCAGACAAACGGCCTCGACACCTCGACCAGTAGTTTCATCCAGGTGTACGGCAGTACCCGGCCGGCCGATCGCGCCCGGGTCATCCATGCACTGCCCGGCTGGAACACCATTCTGTCCGGACCCGCTGCCGGTACGGGAACCAAAGTCGTCATACCGGCCGGCGGTGACGGTCGCGCGTTCGTAATGCCGGTAGAAGGCGGCGTGCAGTGGCGTATCAGTGTGCCCACACCCACCGGGGCCGTGCTGGTAACCACGGGTGTGCTGGGCAACGCTGGGGCGCAATACATGCCTAACACCTTCGCGGCGTCGTCCAGTGTGGCCGCCGTATATACGCCAATCATCTATTCACCGCTGCAGGCGCAATACCTGGCTATTCACAACTCGGGCACCGCATCCGTCACGGTGGCCTATACCGCAACCCGCGTACCCGTCTAACTGAAAGGCACCACAATGTCTGACTTCGGGAACTATCAGCCGGAAACATTCGGCTGGACAAAGACCGGTGTATTCGCCCCCTACGCCTATAAGGGTGTGCCCATCGGCGCCGGACTGAACCCTGCGCCCGGATTCCGGACCGTGGTCACCGCGCTGCTGGACGCCCTGGTCCCGCACATCCCGGGCGGCCTGGTCCCCGGCTGGTGCTGGGGCGGCGACTGGACCGACCCCACCGCCGATTCCTTCCACGAGTACGGCATTGCGTTCGACCTGAACGCCCCCGTGAACCCCAAAACACCCAACGGGTCCCCGTTCGGGAACCTGCACGTCCTGCCCGCGAACACTGGCGACATTGTTCGGCCGTTCGGGTTCGAGTGGGGCGGCAACTTCTCCGCGGATAACCCCCCGGACTACATGCACATCGAGTGCCACCTGTCCCCGGCCGAGGTGCTCGAGCTGGCCAACTCGCTGCACCCCGCGCCGACCCCGCCCGGACCGGTCACCCCGCCACACAGCGGCCCTGACCCGTTCCCGCTGCCCGCCGGCTACTACTTCGGGCCGCTGTCCGGGCCCACCGAGTCCATCTCCGGGCTGTCCACCACCGAAGGCGCCGCCCGCAACGCCCACCGGTCCGCCATCGCCCGCATCCAGATGCGGGTCAACGAGTACCACCCACCCACACAGCTGATCGTGGACGGCGGCTACGGCCCCCAAACCATCGGCGCCATCCGCTGGTTCCAATCCACGCACGGCCTGACCGTGGATGGTCTCACCGGACCCACCACCTGGAACCGGCTCGGCCTGTAGCTCACTGAACGTGGTACACGGGCGGGTGACTGGCTGTACCCGCCCGTGTACGCGTCGTGATCCTCAGGATGCGATGCGTTGCCGGTCAGTCCCCCGGTAGAGGTCAAGACGGCCGATCGCTGCCCTTCTCCTGCTGTCACTAACCGCGGTATAGATCTGCGTCGTGGCCAAGCTCGCGTGACCGAGCAACGCCTGGACGGTGCGGAGATCAGCTCCGTCGTCTACCAGGGTCGAGCCGAACCAGTGCCGCAGCGCGTGGGGAGTGCCTGCCACGTCAGCGCGGCGCATCACGCGACCGATGATCTGACTGACCGAGCGGCCCAACACGGCCGCGCCCGGCGTCTTCGGTGACGGAAACCAGTAGCCCCGGCGGGGCATCTTCTCCGCCGCTGCCCGCAACAGGTGATGCAGCGGAACGATTCTCGTCACCTCACCCTTGCCGGTGATGGTGATAGTCCCGCTGATCAGATCGACCCACTCACCCCGGAAGGCGGCCACCTCCGACACCCGGGCGCCGGCCAGGGCGGCCAGCAACACCATCACCCGCGTGCGGGCGTGCATCCTCGTCGCGAGCAGTGCTAGTAACTGTGGATCGGATACCGGCCGCGGCAGGCCCCGCGGGCGTCTTGGCCGGCCCGTCTTGGCCATCGGGTCGTCATCCCGGTAGCCGTACTCAACCAGCCACCGAAACCAAGCCCGCAACGACGCGTGATAGGTCGCTCTGGTCCCCGGGGTCCAACTGCGGTGCGCAGCCATCCAACCGATGACCGCGAACGCGGTCAATACAGCGGGATCCATCCCCGTCTCCACACCGACGCGGCGGGCCAAACCCACCCGCTCCGCGATCGTCCGGAGCGACAAACCTTGCGCTAGCTGAAACGACTCCCACGACGCAACAGCGTCGACAACTTCGATAGATGGCATGCGATGAATCTTGAGTGCTACGCCGCGATGGGAGACTCCCACTGTTCACCTCTCGGCAAACGGGTGATCACTCTATGTGAGCCCCTTTGGAGAATCGAACTCCAGACCTTCTCATTACGAGTGAGACGCTCTACCGACTGAGCTAAAGGGGCAACCGGAACAGTTTAGCGGCTCCGCGGGGGTGGTCTCGACGCATCGCCGGGTCCGCGGTGAGCGGGTCCGCACAGCGGTTCTAAGGTCGAGTGATGAGTAGCCTTCCACTCGCCGGCCGCACCGCCTTCGTCACCGGGGCCGCTTCCGGGATCGGCGCGGCGATCGCCATCCGGCTCGCGACCGACGGCGCGACGGTGACCTGCGTTGATGTGGACACGGCCGTCGAGTCGATCGCCGACCGGGTGGGGGGCAACGCACTTGTTCTCGACCTCTCGGACACCGCGGCGGTGGCAGCCCTGGCGATCGACACCGACATCCTGGTGTCCAACGCCGGAATCCAACACGTGGCGCCCATCCACCAGTTCCCGGTCGAGAAGTTCGAGTTCATGATGCGACTGATGCTGCACACGCCGTTCTTGCTGGTCAGAGCCGCACTCCCCGCCATGTACGCCCGTGGATGGGGTCGCGTGGTGCACGTCTCTTCGGCCCACGGCCTCCGCGGATCCGCCTTCAAGAGTGCCTACGTCACGGCCAAGCACGGCACCGAGGGCCTGTCGAAGGTCACCGCGCTGGAGGGCGCCGAACACGGAGTCACCAGCAATTGCGTCAATCCCGGCTATGTCCGCACCCCGCTGGTCGAGAAGCAGATCGCGGATCAGGCCGCCGCACACGGGCTGGCGGAGGACGAGGTCCTGGAGAAGGTCATTTTGACCCGCTCTCCGATCAAGCGCCTGCTGGAGCCGGACGAGGTGGCGAACGCAGTCTCGTTCGTCGTCGGCCCTGGGTCGGATCTGGTGACCGGCACATCCGTGTCCCTCGACGGCGGCTGGACGGCTCAATAGCCCGACGGTTCGCCGCGCGGATGAACTCGTCGACCCCCGTCACATCCGTCACATTCGGCCCGACTTCAGCCGCGCGACGCTAGTTGATCCGCGCGGCGGGAGTTGACGGGGGTCCGCTGCGGGCGGCTCGGAGCTTGGCTGCCACCTCGGTGTAGCGACCGACCGGGACCAGGTGGACGCCGTCGAACGCCCCTGATTCCCGAATCCGGCCGACCATGTCGACGGCCACGTCCACTCCGGCGTCCCGATCGGAGTCGAGGGCCGCGACGAGGTCGTCGGGGACGCCGATCTCGGGAACGTCCGACGCGATGCGCCGGGCCATGTCGCCACTGGCCATCACCAGCACGCCGGCCAGTAGGCGGCCGTCGAACTGGATGCTCTCGCGCCACGCGAGCAGCGCCTCGACGTCGTAGTTGACCTGCACCAGCAGGAAGTCCGCCTGCCGCTTCCAGTCTGGCAGTGTCCCCCCACAACGCAGCGTCGCACCCACCTTGAAATCCCGCTCGGTGTAGGCGTGGGCCTCGTCGATCATCCGGCGCACGGTCAGATCGGTCGACCGGGTTCCGATCGCGGGATCGTCGCCCCGGACGAACAGAAATTCGTCGACGCCGTACGCGGCAGCGGTCAACAGATCCCGCCGGAACCCGAGCAGGTTCCGGTCGCGGCTGTTCACACAGGCGACCGCGGTCCCGCCCAGCGCCGCAACCTCCTGCGCCACAGCGATACTCGACACCGTCGCCCGGCCAAGGTGATTATCGGGTACCAGAAAACGATCGACGGCACCGGTCAGCACAGCGATCTGCCGCCGCACCCTGGTCAGATCAGGGCCGGTAGCCGGCTCGATCTCGCAGAGTATCTCGAACCCGCCCGCGTGGTGCGCACCGCTCAACGCGTCGGCCTCGAGTCGTAGGCCTTGCGGGCGCCGCAGACCGAAGCTTTGGGGCAGACCTGCTTGCTGCCGTCGGAGGCCAAGCGGATCACCACCGACTCGCCGGGCACCGAATGCGAGATGACCGTACCGGGCCCGGCCGGCGAATCGACAGGCTCACCGACGGCCGGCGTGGTGGCCTTGAAGTCCTGGTAGAGCGGGTGTTCGTACTTCAGGCAACACATCAGCCGGCCGCAGGCGCCGGAGATCCGCATCGGATTGGCCGGCAGATCCTGGTCCCGCGCCATAGCGAGGGTGATCGGCTCGTAGTCCTTGAGGAAGGTGGAGCAGCACGTATCGCGCCCGCACGAGCCGATCGCGCCGGTGACCCGCACCGCGTCCCGGGCCGCCAACTGGAGGAGTTCCACGCGCGACCCCAGCGTGGCCGAGAGATCTCGCAGCAGCGACCGGAAGTCGACCGTGTCGGGCGAGGAGTAGTAGATGACCGTCTTGTTGTTGTCCGGCTGCGGATCGACGGCCAGCACCTTCATGGCCAACCCGTGCTCGCGGATCAGCTTCCGGCTGGCTACCAGCGTGCGGGCTTTGACCTTCTTCGCCGATTCCTGAGCTTCCAGGTCGCCCGGCGCAGCCGGACCCAGCAGCACCGGGAAGCCGTCGGTTGGCTCCGGCGAGTACTCCGCGGCCCACATCACCTGCGCGACCACCGGGCCTCTGTCGGTCGGGAGCAGGACGTGTTCGCCGACCTCTGGCCGCATCTCGCCCGGATCGGCGTAGTGCAACTGGCCGTTCGCCGTGAACGTGACCGCGCAGAGCATGCCCATGGGAAACAACGCTACCCCGGCTCGCGCAGCGTTCCGTGGCCGCTGCGCTGATCAAGCTGGCCGATGTGGGACGGGTGGGACCCGAAGATGTCGATTTCGTCAGCGCCGTCGAAGTCGATCAGCCCGGGCAGGGTATGCCCCGCACGAACAGGCGCGACGAGGCGGAGCCGGTGGGACGGGGTGGATCGGTAGTCGGTGGGCAGGTGGATCAGCCGCGGTAGAGCTTCATCATCATGGCCTCGACGGCGATCTGCGGTTTGACGTTGGCCTCGATGGCTTCCCGACAGGCCAGGATCGCGTCGAGCCGGCGGAGGGCACCGAGGGCACCGAAACGGCCGGCAGCCACGGCGACCTCCCGTTCCATGTCCGGGTTGGTGAGCGCGACGGACGCACCCAGGCTGCGGGCGATGACATCGCGGTAGAAGCCGGACAGGTCGACCAGCGCACGGTCGAGGACATCGCGCTCGGTGCGGGTAGCGCGTGATTTCTGCCGGCGCTCCAGATCCTTGACCACTCCGGCCGTACCGCGCGCGGCACCGACGGCCCCTTTGCCGGTACCGCCGGCCCCCAATGCGGTCTTCAGCTCCTCGAGCTCGACCCCGTCACGCCGATCCGCGACCGTCTTCGCCTCGCCCTTGGCGGTGGCCAGCAGTTCACCGGCCTCGGCGAACACATCACCCAGAGAGCGCAGGGCACCGGGGAGGGCGAGCACGCGGCTGCGCTGTTCCCGGGCTTCGTCGTCCCTGGCCAGGCGCCGAGCCCGGCCGACGTGCCCGGCCGCGACGGACGCCGCCCAGTGCGCCATCTCGGGATCGATGCCGTCCCGTCTGATCAGCACCGCGGCGATGGCCTCGGCCGGCGGGATCCGCAGGGCCAGCACCCTGCAGCGCGACCTGATGGTGACGGACACGTCGTCCGGATGCGTGGACGGGGCACAGAGCAGGAAGACCGTGCGGGGCGGTGGCTCCTCGATGGACTTCAGCAGGGCGTTGGACGCACCTTCGGTGAGCCGGTCGGCGTCCTCGATCAGGACGATCTGCCACGGTCCGGTCACCGGGCGGCGGGCAGCCAGCTGCACCACGGCCCGCATCTCCTTCACCGAGATGGTCAGTCCCTCCGGCACCACCGATCGGACGTCGGCGTGTGTGCCGGCCAGTACCGTGTGGCAGTGGGTGCAGTGCCCGCAGCCGCGGTCCGGACACTCCAAGGCGGCGGCGAAAGCTCTTGCCGCTACCGACCTTCCGGACCCGGGCGGGCCGGTGAACAGCCAGGCATGGGTCATCGCCGCCACCGGCACTTCGGGGTCGCCGTGACTGGCGGCCACCGCGGTACGAAGGACCTCGACCGCGTCCGGCTGACCGATGACGTCCGCGAAGACGCCGACGTGGTCGACCCCAGGAGCTGCTGTCGTCATCGCGTGCCGTCCGACCGGCTGTCCGCGGCGGACAACACCCCGGGCTCGCGTGTCCCCAGGGGATCAGGCTCCAGGGAGAACGTCCCCGCGGCAAACTGCTCGTCCTGGTGCGCCGTGACCCCACGGGTTGGTAGCGGGACCGACGGCGGCGGCGACACCGAGGGCGATGACCGGGTGCGATCGGTCTCGATGTGGACCTCGGCGGTCGGCTCACCGGACGCCGCCGGTTGCTCCGCCGCGACGCGAACCGGTGACCGGCCACGCAGCACCGAGGCGATGCGTTCGATCACCTCGGCCGAGAGGACCGGTGAACCGGAGGGCAACGGCGTGACCACCAGATAGCGCTCGGAGGCGGCCGAAGCCCTATCGAGGAACGCCGAGACCGGATCGGGAACCGGCTCGCCCGCCCCGCGATCCTCGTCCTCGAGTTCGTCCTCCGCCAATTCCTCGGCACTGTCGACCAGAGCGAACGGTTCGGACTCGGACAAGGCTTCCAATCGGATGGCCTCATCACGAACGGCCTGACCGGGCACCTCGGCGACCGGCTCGTCCGCATCGTGGTTCAGGGCCACCTCGTGCGACGCGTCGACCAGGATCGTGAGGTCAGGTCGCAGCCCGCCGACGGCCCACTGCGCGATACGCAGCACCCGCTCCTCGCCCATCCCGGACTGCACCCCGTAGCGGACGACCAGTTCGTCGACGAACCCGCTGGTCAGCACGACCGAACCGGCCAGCAGATCCGGCCGGATGTGCTCGGCGACCAGGTCCGCGAGGTCGGCACCCGCCCGCAACGCAGTGGCCTGTCTGTCGGTGACCTCGTGCACGACCAGATCCACGCCGGCCTGTCCAGCGCCGGGCCCGGCGGTCGGCCCGGAGACACTGCGGTTGACCACCAGGTAGCCCTGACCGGCCAGTTCCGCCACGATCGCCGCGGAATACCGCGCCACTTCGCGAGGATCAGCGCCCTCCACGGCCAACAGCGCGCCCGGATGCTCCGATTCGTCGATCAGATTCTCCGGTCGGCGGTGTCGCATGACCCGCTTCACGAACCCGCCGCCGACCCCACCGACCTGACGGGCGGCGTAGCCGGACACCACCACAGCGATCACGCCCCCACCGGCCAGCACGATGGCGGCGCCGGACAGCGACCATTTGAAGGCACCCACGACGAACAGGTGGGAGCCGAGTGCGCCCGCGATGATCGGACCGGCCGCGATGGTGGCCAGCAGGGTGAGCCGCACCGACGACATCACGAAGGCGAAGACCCGGCCACGCAAGGCATCGGACACCTCGTGTCCGATCATGGTGAACCCGTTGATCCAGGCGATGCCGGCGAACAGGCCCATCACCGCCGCGGCGATGGTGGCGCCCAGGAAGTCCTGGAGCAGGCTCATCACGATCAGGACCAGACCGGCTGCGCCGATCGACGACGTGAACACCATGCGGCGCGGGACGACGGGCAGTACCTTCGGCCCGATCAGCATGCCGATGGCCAGGCCGGTGAACACCGATCCGAACAGAATCCCGTACCCGGCGTTGCCGGCGCCGAGACCTGAGACATAGGCCTGCGCGACGCCGGCCGTCAGTCCGCCGGCGAAGAAGGCGCCGAGGATGCCGATGTAGATCGCCCGCATCACCCGGCTGTTCCTGATGAACGAGATGCCCTCCTTGATCAGCGAGAAGATCGACTTGTCGACCTGGCGCTCGCTGGTGAAGGACGGGATGAGGTGCCGCGAGATGAGAACGGTGGCGGCGACGACGAAGTAGGTGCAGGCATCGATCGTCAGGGCGATGTCGATGGCGATCGAGCTGGTCGGACCACTGATCAGCTGGGACGAGTTGGCTGCTCCGTCGGCCGCGGGCGCACCGAAGAACTGCGCGACCGTGGACAGCAGGGCGAAGACCGCGGCCGCCACCGGGACCATGCCGTAGATCGAGACGTAGTTGAGCTGGTTGGCCACCGCGAGCCGTTCACGGGGCACGATGTTGACCATCATCGCCTGCTTGGCCGGGTTCGAGAACAGCCCGACCGCTTCGACCAGGAACTGCGCGATGAGCAACCAGGTGAGGTTTCCACCGATCACGATCGAGAGGTAGAGCAGGCCGGCCAGCGTGTCGCCGATGACGGCCACCTTGCGCCGGTCGAATTTGTCGACCAGGGCTCCGGCGATCGGGCCGAGGATCAGGTCGGGCAGCAGCCGGGTGAGCAGGACGCCCGATACGGCCGCTCCCTGCGCCAGACCGGAGGAGTCCTTGGTCAGGTAGGCGGCCAGCGCGGTGGTGGCCAACAGCCCGAGCCAGTCGCCGAAGCTGGAGATGGCGATCGCCGCCCACAACCGACGAAACACGGGTATGCGCAGCAGTACCCGGACGGAGCTCGGCTCCTTAGTCTCAGTCAACTGTCCCACCCATCACCGCAGCACCCGCCCATCCCGGTCAGGTGCCCTGCAGCAGGTGCGAGATCGCCGTGATGATCTTCTCCAGTACACCGGTCGCGAGCAGGACGATCACCAGTGCCAGCAGCACCCCCCACACACCGGACCACTTGCGTGCGGTCGCCGAGGCGGCAGCTCTGGAGCCGGCCACGGTCGACCGCCCGGCCTGCTGCGCCGCGGCCCGGAGCTGAGCCATCCCACCGGGCTGCGGGAGGTAGGCCGGCGGCCGGATCAGCCCCGCGTTGCCCGGCGCGGCGTTGAGCAGCGGTACATAGCCGACAGTCGGGTTCGGCACAGGTCGTGGCGGGGTCCCGCCCGGCGATGGCTGCTGCGTCCAGGGCCGCGGCGGGGTGCGGGACTGCACCGGCTGCCGGCGAGCGGGCGCCGTGGACGCACCGACCCGCCCAGAGCCCGGCGGCAGGAGCGGGGGTCGCGGCGGCGTGATCGCCTCGTCGGCGGCGCCGGGCAGCAGTACTCCGGAGAGCGCGTCGGGAAACACCTCCGACGGCACATCGCCGCCGAACAGGTCCGTCCGCGGCGGCTCGCCCATGCCACCGGGGCCAGCCAGTGCGTCGCCGAAGACGGGCTCCGGCGCCCACCCACCAGCTGAGGTCATCCACCGATGGTAGGCCGAGGCGCCGACAGCTACCGGCAATCAAGACTCGCGACATCACACTGGTCAGACTGCGCCGTCGGTCTTCTTCACCACCGCACGAGTCCGGGTCGCGGTCTTGGTCGCGCCGGTGGCCCGGGCGGCCGGTTTCTTGGTGGCCGTGGTCTTCGCCGCGGCCACCTTGGTGGCGGACTTCTTCGGTGCGGCCGGCTTCTTCGTGACCCGCTTGGGTGCAGGGCCACGGGCCCGCCGTTCGGCCAGTAGTTCGGCCGACCGCTCGATCGTGATGGTGTCCACCTCGTCGCCCTTGCGGAGCGAGGCGTTGGTCTCTCCATCGGTGACGTACGGGCCGAACCGGCCGTCCTTGATCACCATCGGCTTGTCGGTGGCCGGGTCGACCCCGACCTCGCGCAGCGGGGCCGCCGCCGCGGCCTGCCGACCCCTGGTCTTGGGTTGCGCATAGAGCGCCAGCGCCTCCTCCAGGGTGACCGTGAACAACGCCTCTTCGGCCGCGATCGAGCGAGAGTCCGTGCCCTTGCGCAGGTACGGGCCGTAGCGGCCGTTCTGTGCGGTGATCTCCTCGCCGCTGGCCGGATCGCTGCCGACCACCCTGGGCAGGGTGAGCAACTGCAGCGCGGTTTCGAGATCGATGGTTTCCAGCGACATCGACTTGAACAGCGAGGCCGTCCGCGGCTTGACCGCGTTCTTGCCCTTGGTCGGCGCATCTTCCGGCAGCACCTCGGTCACATAGGGACCGTAACGCCCGTCCTTCGCGACGATCATGTTGCCCGACAACGGGTCCGGGCCCAGCTCGGCGTCACCGATCTCGGCCTGGTCGAACAGCGCCTCGGCGACCTCGGCGGTGACCTCGTCGGGCGCCAGGTCCTCGGGCAGGTTGGCACGCTCGACGGTCGGCGCGTCCTCGACCGGCGTCTCACCGACGACGGGCAGCACAGCCCGCTCCAGGTAGGGCCCGTACCGACCGACCCGGACGGTGACCTGACGACCATGGGAATCCTTGAGCAGCGGCAGCGAGTTGACCTCGCGGGCGTCGATCTCCTCCAGGTTCTCGCTGACCAGCTTCTTCAGTCCACCGGCCCGGCTCACCGAACCTTCGGGTCCGGTCTCGCCACCGAAGTAGAACGTCGACAGCCAGGCGGTCCGGCCGAGACGGCCTTCGGCGATGGCGTCGAGTTCGTCCTCCATGGCCGCGGTGAAGTCGTAGTCGACCAGCCGGGAGAAGTGCTGTTCGAGCAGGCCGACCACGGCGAAGGCGATCCACGACGGAACGAGCGCCTGACCCTTGCGCCAGGCATAGCCGCGCTCGGTGATGGTGCGGATGATCGACGTGTAGGTGGACGGACGCCCGATCCCGAGTTCCTCCAACGCCTTGATCAGCGATGGCTCCGTGTATCTGGCCGGCGGGGTGGTCGAGTGGCCACCCGGGGTCAGCTCGTTGATGCTCAGCTGCTCGTCGACCTTGAGGTTCGGCAGCCGACGTTCGGCGTCGTCTGCCTCGCCGCCGGCTTCGGCATCGACCGTCTCGACGTAGGCCCGCAGGAATCCGGGGAAGGTGATGGTCCGACCGGATGCGGTGAACAGGGCCTCTCCGCCGAAGCTTGGCACACCGGAGATCGGGGCGGTGATCCGCAAGGAGAGCGTCAGGCCGCGCGCGTCGACCATCTGCGAGGCGATCGTCCGCTGCCAGATCAGCTCGTAGAGCCTGAACTCGTCGGCGCCCATCCCGTTGGCCACCTGGGCCGGCGTCCGGAAGGTCTCCCCTGCCGGGCGGATGGCCTCGTGTGCCTCTTGGGCATTCTTCACCTTGCGGGTGTACTGCCGAGGAGCCGGCGGGACGTACTCCGAGCCGTAGAGCTCGCGGGCCTGGCTGCGGGCGGCGTCCAACGCCGTCTGGCTCAACGTCGTGGAGTCGGTTCGCATATAGGTGATGTAGCCGGACTCGTACAGACGTTGGGGCGGTCCGCATGGTGCGTTCGGAGGAGAACCCGAGCTTGCGGCCACCCTCCTGCTGGAGCGTGGAGGTCATGAACGGCGGGTATGGCCGGCGGGTGTACGGCTTCTCCTCCACGGACCTGACGGTCGCGACGCCGTCCTGCAGGGCGGCGGCGATGGTGCGGGCACCGTCCTCGTCCAGCAGCAGGACCTCTGTGGTGACTGCGCTGGACTTCAACAGGCCGGTGTTCTCGTCGAAGTCGCGACCGGCGGCGAGCCGGCGGCCGTCGATGGAGTTGAGTGCCGCGGTGAACTTGGTGCCCACACTGGGCTCCAGCACCGCGTCGATGCCCCAGTAGGTGCCCGAGCGGAAGGCCATCCTGGCCCGTTCCCGCTGCACGATGATCCTCGTCGCGACGGACTGCACGCGACCGGCGGAGAGATTGGAGCCGACCTTCTTCCACAGCACCGGCGACACTTCGTAGCCGTACAGCCGGTCGAGGATGCGGCGGGTTTCCTGGGCGTCGACCAGGTTGTCGTTCAGCTCACGCGGACTCTCGGCGGCGGCCCTGATCGCGGCCGGCGTGATCTCGTGGAACACCATCCGCTTGACCGGAACCTTGGGCTTGAGCGTGTCGAGCAGATGCCAGGCGATGGCCTCGCCCTCGCGGTCCTCATCTGTGGCCAGGTAGAGCTCGTCGGCTCCGGCGAGCAGCGACTTGAGCTTGGCCACCTGAGCCTTCTTCTCCGGCGACACTACGTAGATCGGTTCGAAGTTGTTCTCGGTGTTGACCCCGAGCCGGGCCCAGCTCTCGCCCTTGTACTTGGCGGGCACGTCGGCGGCGTTGCGCGGGAGGTCGCGGATGTGCCCGACGGACGACTCGACGATGTAGCCCTCGCCGAGGTACTGCGAAATGGTCTTGGCCTTGGCCGGCGACTCGACGACGACCAGGCGAACGCCGGTATGGGTGGCTGCCTTACGTGTGGCCATGCTCGTTCACGTTCTCCTCTATATAGCAGCGCGATCGCTCCGCCGTATCGGCGAGCAGACGCCCTGGACGCTGACGAATTCGCCCAACTCGGCTAACCCGGCGTCGGACTGCAGGATGCCATGGATTGTCAGGTCCGAGGTGCGGGTGTGCCCAAGACCGCGGCGTTCAATCGTCACCTCGACACCCCGATCGAGGTAGATCGCCGGCTGTCGGAGTCGTCGTTGTGGTGAGAAACCTCAGGTCAGGGCATCGTCAGTGATCCGGAAGAGGGAACGCGCCGGGCGGGGCCTCGGGCGGCGGGGTGCCCAGTAATTCGACCAACCGGGTGTGGCGCCGATGCCCGACGATCCGAAGGCCTGGCCCGCCGCCGCGTGCACCGATGAGGGCGCCCGCCAGACCGGCCCGCGCGCAGGCGGAGGCCAGCGATTCGAAGGTATCGGGTGCGTGACGGTCCAGTCCGAGCAGGTACGCGCCCTCGTCGGCGCGGCCGGCGGCCAGGGTCCAGCACCGCAGCAGGCCCGCGCCGGCGACGAGTCCGGGAGGGACGGCCTTGACCGCACCGCGATTCCAGTTGCGGGCCACCTCGTCGAGTTCCTTCGTGCGCTCACTCCGCAGCAGGACACCGGTGGTGGGCGGGCCGGCCGATCCGCGACCAGCCTGTCCCGCGTCCGGCTGTTCCGCGTCTGATTCGGTATCTGGTTCGGTGGAGCGGGGGTCGGGATGCCCCGAGTCTCCATCCACCCACTCGGCGTCCATCAGCCCCGCCGAGAGGGCGTCCGCGACCGATACGATCTGCGCCTCCACGTCACGCACCCGGAATTCGCGCAGCAGTGCCCTGGCCCGCCACTCGTCGGCCAGCAGGATGGACAATCTGGCGCCGGAACCACTCCGGGAGATCTGGCCGTGCGCAGCCAGCAGACCGCCGAGATCCTCGACGCGCGGCGGCGTGAGATCGGCGGAGAAGAACGAGAGCTGAGACACAGGACGTCACGTTAGCGGTCTCGTCGGCTCACCCGGACCAGGGCTGGTCACGGTTCAGAGTCGAAAACCGGCCCGGCACCGCTCGTCATGAGCAGGGCCGACCGGTCATTTCGGATGACGGTTCGATGGTGCCGGTCGGTCAGCCGCCGGAGAGCGACTTCACCTTGGCACAGGCCGGAAGGTTCTCGATGGCGTTCTGCGTGGCCGCCGTCAGCTTCAACGAGCTCAGTTCTTCCAGCGGGGCAACCGCCTTCGTCATCGAATCGGTCAGGCCGCCCATCGACGAGGTCAGCGTCGACGGATCGGCTGCGATCTTCTTCGCTTCCTCTGTGATGGCCGGACCCGCGGAGCCGAATGCGGTGACGACCTTCGTCGCGAACGCGTCACCACCGGCGAAGGTGGGCGGCGGCAACTGCTTCAACGAATCCGATGTCTTGGTCATCGAGGTCCCCAGCGCCCCGAAGAGGACCACCAGCTTCTTGACTGCTGTCGTCGGGTCGGAGGCCGCGCTCGTCCCGAGGGACTGGAGCGACCCGGACGCCGTCAACACCGGAGTCAGCCCGCCGCAGAAGGCGGTGAACCATGCTGCGCTCTGCGCGTCGAGTCCACCGGAGGCGTCGCCGACGGTGGAATCCGCCACCGAGCTCGCTGCTGAAGACATTGCCGAACCGCTGCTCGCCGCACCCGAGGCCGGTGCACCGGAGGACATCTCCCTGGCCGCGGCGCTGGAAGCCGCGCTGGACATGGCGCTGACTGCCGCGCTGGGGGCCGCCGCTGACGAGGCCGCGCTGGGCGCCGCCGCAGAGGAGGCCGCACTGGTGCCCGGAGTGGCCGTACCGCTGGTTCGAACTACAACTGGCGACGAGCAGGGCCGCCCCCGCGAGTGCAGCAACCAGGCTGCTGGTGCGCTTCATTCATTCCCCTTCCACGGATGCCATGACGGCATCGAGTTCCCGACATGTGTGTCGGCCCTCGGGCCGGTGTTGCCCAGCCCGCAACGAAGCCATGCGAAGCATGCAGGCTCAAACTAACAAGCGACACAGCAATCACGCAGCCTTTTGCCACACTCACGCTGCTGCCCGGGTGAAACCATGCCAACGGGCTACCCGATACGCCGAACGGGTCGCCTCCACCGGTTCGGTGGAAGCGACCCGCGTCGGTCAGCTCGGTCCGTCGATCAATCCTGCAGGACCGACTGACGCCGCTTCGACACGACGATTGCTCCGACGATCACGAGCAGGGCCACCAACGCGATGGCGATCCGCAGGCCGGTGTTCTTGTCGTTGCCGATGCTCAGGGCTACGACTGCCGGCGCGATCAGCAGGGCGACCAAGTTCATCACCTTGAGCAGCGGGTTGATGGCCGGGCCGGCGGTGTCCTTGAACGGGTCGCCGACGGTGTCACCGATGATGGTGGCCTCGTGTGCCGGCGAACCCTTGCCGCCGTAGTTGCCGTCCTCGACCAGCTTCTTGGCGTTGTCCCACGAGCCACCGGAGTTGGCCAGGAAGACCGCCATCAGGGTGCCGGTGGCGATGGTCCCCGCGAGATATCCCGCCAGTGGCCCGATCCCGAGGCCGAACCCCACCGCGATCGGCGCCAGCACAGCGAGCAGGCCAGGGGTGGCCAGCTCGCGGAGAGAGTCACGGGTGACGATGTCGACGACCTTGCCGTACTCCGGCTTGTTGGTGCCCTCCATGATTCCCGGGATCTCCCGGAACTGGCGACGCACCTCGCGGACCACGGCACCGGCGGCGCGGGACACCGCGTTGATGGCCAGACCCGAGAACATGAACACGACCGAGGCACCGATCAGCATGCCGACCAGCGTTCCGGGCGAGATCACCGCGGTGACGAACGAGCGGGCGTTGTTGGTGGCTCCGGCGAGCGCGGCGACGCCTTCGCTGGCGGCCTGGCCTGCGGTGCTCAGCGCCTTGGTGATCGCATTCGAGTAGGAGCCGAAGAGCGCGGTCGCCGCCAGGACCGCGGTGGCGATCGCGATGCCCTTGGTGATGGCCTTGGTGGTGTTGCCGACGGCGTCCAGGTCGGTGAGGATCTTCGCGCCCTCCTCGGATACCTCGCCGCTCATCTCGGCGACGCCCTGGGCGTTGTCCGAGATCGGACCGAAGGTGTCCATCGCGACGATGACGCCGACCGTGGTGAGCAGCCCGCAACCTGCCAGCGCGATCGCGAACAGCGCGACGGCGAGCGAGCCGGACAGCAGGAACGCGCCGTAGACGGCGGCCGCGATGACCAGTGCGGTGTAGACGGCCGATTCGAACCCGACGGACAGGCCGGCGAGCAGCACGGTCGCCGCACCGGTCAACGAGTTGCGGGCCACGTCCTGCGTGGGCTTGGTGTGGGTGTCGGTGAAGTAGCCGGTGAGCTGCAGGATCACGACGGCGAGCACGATGCCGATGATCACCGCGATGATCGCGATCAGTGCCGGATTACCGGGCAGGGTCTTGACCGCGGGACCGACGTTGAGAGCGGCGAACGTCTTCGGCAGGTAGACCAGTGCCGCGATGGTGCACAGCACGGCGGAAATGCCGGCCGAGATGTAGAACGACCGGTTGATCGTCTTCAGGCCGCTCTCGGTCGGGCGGGCCCTGGTGATGTAGACGCCGATGATGGCCGTCAGGATGCCGATGGCCGGCACGATCAGCGGGAAGACCAGGCCCTTGTTACCGAAGGCAGCGCCACCCAGGATCAGCGAGGCGACCAGGGTGACGGCGTAGGACTCGAACAGGTCGGCGGCCATGCCGGCGCAGTCGCCGACGTTGTCGCCCACGTTGTCGGCGATGGTGGCGGCGTTGCGCGGGTCATCCTCCGGAATGCCCTGTTCGACCTTGCCGACCAGGTCGGCACCGACGTCGGCAGCCTTGGTGAAGATCCCGCCGCCGACCCTCATGAACATGGCGAGCAGCGCGGCGCCGAAGCCGAATCCCTCGAGCACCGTGGGCGCTTCGCCGACGTAGGAGAACACCACGATGGAGGCGCCGAGCAGGCCTAGGCCGGTGGTGGCCAGCCCGACGGAACCGCCTGTCCGGAAGGCGATCTGCATTGCCCGCTCGCGACTCTCGCTGTTGGCGGCGGCCGCCACCCGGACATTGGCGCGGGTGGCGAGCCACATTCCGGTATATCCGATGGCGGCCGAGAAACCGGCCCCGATCAGGAAGAAGATGCTGCGGCCGACCCGCTCGCCGGTGGAATCGGCAGGCAGCACGAACAACAGGACGAACACGATGACGACGAAGACGCTCAACGTCTTGAACTGCCGGGTCAGGTAGGCGGCCGCGCCTTCCTGGACCGCGGCGGAGATCTCCTGCATCTTCTCGCTGCCCTTGCCGGCGGCGAGGACGCCGGCCCGCAGGATGAAGGAGATGACCAGGGCAACGATGGCCACGATGCCGACCGCCAGCACGATGG
The DNA here is from genome assembly GCA_965277305.1 of Nakamurella sp. Lineage (GTDB taxonomy): Bacteria > Actinomycetota > Actinomycetes > Mycobacteriales > Nakamurellaceae > Nakamurella. Next base: position 540,358 of record CBDICH010000005.1, read on the forward strand.
TGCGATCGGTGCCGGTCAACGCCAGCGAAGAACTGGCCTCGGCCAATGACAAGTCGTTCATACCGCTCCTGATCCACCGCGCGATGGGCGCATTTCTTGGCTCGGCACCGTGCCATGGTGTGGACCGGCGCTGGTCGACAGACATCAAACGCCGGGAATCCCGGCGTGAGTGTGATCACTGTAGGGCAGGGCGTACGGAGGTCGTGACTACAGGCCACGCACCGGTCACCCTCTGATTCGATTCAGGTGACCGCGATCACACAGA
>CBDICH010000006.1:0-688835 GCA_965277305.1 Nakamurella sp.
CACCGGGGCACTGCCCGGCAGATTCGTCGACACCGGCGTGCTTCCGCCCACCGGGGCACCCTCGTTGCCCGGTGTCCTCCCGCCGTCCGGTGCGGTTGGGGCGGCTGGAGCCGGCGCACTGCTGGGCGGTGCGGCTGCGGCTGGTCCCGCACCCTCGGGGGCCGCTCCTTCTGACCCGACCGGGCAATGGGGCGAGTGGGCCTCGGCGCAGAACGCAGGGGCCGGGCCGGCGGCATCCATCGCTGATCCCGAGTCCGCGGACGCCAGCGGGGCCGGGCCCGCCCCCGCGGAGCCGACTGACTCCGGGCTGCCTCCCACCGCCCTAGCCGGCTCACCTCTCGCTGACCCTCCTCCGTCCAGAACGTCGACCGCAGCCCCAGCCGAGCCAACTCACCGGGCCTGGTGGATCGCCGCCATTCTCGTCGGCGTGATCCTGGTCGGCGCGATCGTCTACGCCGCGACCAGGGGTACGTCCGGCACCGCGAGCATCGCCCCCGCTGTTCCTGCTTCGACTTCCTCGAAGCCATCGACCGCGGCCACGTCTGCGGGCAAGTCATCGGGGGCCGCGACGACGAGTGCCTCGACCCCCGAGACGACGCCCACCACTACCGCAGCCCCGGCGGCCAGTCCGACGATCGGCTCGTTCGGGTCCGCGTCGATCGCCGGTGGTCTTGTCGATTGTTCGTCCAGGACCGCAACAGTTTCGATACCGATGACCTGGAGTTCGGGCAACGCCACCACTGCGTGGGTCGCGATCGACGTGGCCGGCGGCGACGCCTCGGCCGAGCCGGACCAATCCGGCCTGCCTCCAACGGTTCCCGGCCAGGGCAGATCAAGCGTCCCGATGACGTTCGACTGCTCCTCGAACCAGCACGTGTTCACCCTGACCGTCGCGAGCGCGTCCGGCGTCAAGACCAGCAGTTCGCTGACCTACACCAGGCGCTTGCCGTCGGCCACCACGGCAACCTCGGCGACGAGCACCCCGCCGCCCACGTCCGCGACACCAAGCACGACCCCACCCACCACTGCGACCACTGCGACCACCACGCCCACGACTCCGACGGCCCCCACCACGCCGACGACCCCCACCAGCTCATCGACGAAATCGAGCTCGTCGTCCAGTGATACCTCGACCGCCCCGACGAGCTGACACCCGCTGGCCGGGAGACGACCGAGCAGGACGCGCGCCAGGAGCAGACCGAGCACCGACGCACCGGGGTGATCGGCTCGGATCTCGAGCTTCGAGACCGCCTGGCACTGCAGCCACCGACGAGTCGTGGCCTCGTTGTCACCCTCGAGCATCACAATGAGACCGTGACCCTTCCTGACCGCCGTTCCGCCGACCTGCTGTCGGTGCTACGACGCGGCGGCGACCCGAACGCGGTCACCCACGTGGAGCGTCTCCCCCGTCAGGCCGGCACGACGGCACCCTGGCCGGACTGGGTCCCGGAACCCGTGATCGCCGCGCTGGGAACGAAGGGCATACCGGCCCCCTGGCGGCACCAGGCGGAGACCGCCCAACTGGGGCACTCGGGCCGACATGTGGTGGTGTCGACCGGCACGGCCTCAGGTAAGTCCTTGGGCTACCAGCTGCCGGTGCTGACAGCCCTGTTGTCCGATCCGCAGTCGTGCGGCCTGTACCTGTCACCGACCAAAGCCCTGGCGGTCGACCAGCTGTCGGCGATCGAATCGCTTTCCCTGCCCGGCATCCGGCCGGCGCTGTTCGACGGGGACACCCCCATCGAGGAGCGGGACTGGGTGCGCGCGCACGCCCGCTGGATCCTGACCAACCCGGACATGCTGCACCGTGGAATTCTGCCGGCGCACACGCGCTGGGCCCGAGTGTTACGCCGCCTGCAGTTCGTGGTGATCGACGAATGCCACGCCTATCGCGGCGTCTTCGGGTCGCATGTCGCTCTGGTGATCCGGCGTCTGCGCCGGCTGGCGCGGATGTACGGTTCGGATCCCGTCTTCATCCTCGCGTCCGCCACGGTGGCCGACCCGGCTGCGGCGGCGGGGCGGCTGATCGGCTCGCCCGTCGCTGCGGTGACCAGGGATACCGCGCCCCGCTCCGGTGCCGATTTCGTGCTCTGGGAGCCGCCGGTGATGACCGACGCCGAGGGCGAGAACGGTGCACCCGTCCGCCGCTCGGCGCCCAACGAGGTGGCCAGAATGCTGGCCGACCTGGTCTCCGCAGGCGCACGCACGCTGGCTTTCGTCCGCTCCCGGCACGGCGCCGAACAGACCGCGATGACGGCCCGGCGACGGCTGGGTGATACCGATCCGGACCTCGTCGACCGGGTCGCTGCCTATCGCGGCGGGTATCTGCCCGAGGAGCGTCGGGAACTCGAGAAGGCTTTGGGCACAGGAGCGCTGCTCGGTGTGGCGACCACCAACGCCCTGGAGCTCGGTGTCGATATCGCCGGTCTGGACGCGGCACTCCTGGCCGGCTACCCGGGGACGCTGGCGTCCGTGTGGCAGCAGGCCGGCCGGGCCGGCCGCGGCGGCCAACGCGCCCTCGTCGTGTTCGTCGCCCGCGACGATCCGCTCGACTCCTATCTCGTGCATCACCCGGAGGCTGTCTTCGGTACGCCGGTCGAAGCCGCCGTCACCGACCCGGGGAATCCCTACATCCTGGGCCCGCACCTGGCCTGCGCCGCTGCCGAACACCGGCTGACCACCGAGGATCTCGAGCTCTTCGGCGATCGGGCACTGCCGGTGATCGTAAGCCTGGTGGCGAACAAAGTGTTGCGGGCCAGGCCGTCCGGCTGGTTCCACCACGAGACGAAACACCCGGCCCACACCGTCGACCTGCGTGGCTCCGGTGGTGGCCAGATCGCGATCGTTGAGCTCGACACCGGACGTCTACTCGGCACGGTGGACCAGACGCGGGCTCCCGCAGCCGTGCATCCCGGCGCCGTCCATCTGCATCGCGGACAGACGTACTCGGTGCTCGATCTCGATCTGGAGGCCGGCGTCGCCCTGGTCCAGGCGGACAGGCCGGAGTGGTCGACGATCGCTCGCTCGGTATCCACCGTCGAGATCACCGAAACCGAGTCCCAGCAGGGGTATCCGGTCGAACACGGTCGACGGGCCGGCATCCAGGTCGGGCTGGGCAAGGTCTGCGTCACCGAGCAGGTTGTCGGGTACCTGCGTCGCCGTCACGGCGGCGAGCTGATCGATATGGTTCCGCTGGACATGCCCGAACACACCCTGCATACCAGGGCCGTCTGGTACACCATCACTGCCGACATCCTTGCCGCAGCCGGAATTCTGGATCGCGACGTACCTGGTGCGCTGCACGCGGCAGAGCATGCGGCCATCGGTCTGCTGCCCTTGTTCGCCGGATGCGACCGATGGGACATCGGCGGACTGTCCACCAATCTGCATCCCGACACCGGCGAGCCGACGGTGATCGTCTACGACGGCTACCCCGGTGGCGCCGGTTTCGCCGACCGCGGCCATACCGTCCTGATCGACTGGCTCGCGGCCGTTCGAGACGCTGTGCGCGAGTGTCGCTGCGCCGACGGCTGCCCGTCCTGCGTGCAATCGCCCAAGTGTGGCAACGGGAATCAACCCCTGCACAAGGCCGGCGCAGTCGTGGTCCTGGATCTCGTGGTGCGCGCCATGACCTCCCGACAGTCCGCCCTCACCGGCTGACAGGGCCGACGACAGAACAATTCCGACGGCAGGCCCATCCGACTGCACCACTCGTCGGTATCGACCGGAAGCAGACCCATCACCCAGTGGTGACCGGGCCGGCCCGGGCGCGCGCGGACGCCCGCCCTCCCCAGGCTGCGGGCACCTCGACCTGGACCAGCACGTCGAAGCCGGCCGCGGTGCACGACCTCACCGACCCGTGGTTGGCGGCAACCACTTCACCGGCCTTCCCGCACGCCGCGTCGGCACCCTGCAGGATCGCGGCAGCGCCGGCCAGGGCGCCCAGATCCGCCGCCGTCTCCGCCTGCTGGCGGGCCAACATGGACCCACCCAAGCGGATCCCGACCGCGGTGACCACCATGAGGAGGCCTACGGCCAAGCAGGCGAACACGGTCGCCACGCCATCATCGCCCGGCGTGCTCGCGCCGGGATGGGCGCGGGACGCTTCGTGCGTCATCAGGTCATCCATCTGTCACGCCCTCCTCCTTCGTCGTGCTCGCGCTGGCGCGGATCGTCACGCCGGGCAGCAGCCCGCTGACCGCGCCGACGCTGACCGTCGCCGTCACCATGTTGCCGTCCGTGGCCAGCGACAGCGCCGCACCACTCGGAGCGATCGCGATCACGGCGGCCGATGCCCCGTCGCTGTCCCCCCGGCCGGCCAGTCGAGCCGCTTCCTGCGCGGCATCCGCGCAGCGGAGTTGGGCGATGACGCACCCGATCCCGGCCAGACATGAAGCGACCACCACCACCAGCACAGCCAGAACCAGCGCAGCCTCGACGGTCACGCTGCCGCGGTCGGGTCGGGTGTGATGTTCGCGGCCGTCCGGCCAGGATCGGGCCGTCGTCACAGCGAGGTGTGCAGTGCCGAATTGACCAAACTGGTCAAGCCGGCGACCACCGAATCGCCCGTCACGATCTTGTAGAGCACGGCGGCAAAGGCCGCGGCGACCACAGTGCCGACCGCGTACTCGACCGTCGACATGCCCGCGTCCTGAGCAGATTCGGCCTGGACCTCTTGATCGTCGACCAGCGCCGGCACGCACTGCCCCCGATTGGCATCGTCAGGACGCCGCCACCCACGCTCGTGCCACTGATCGGCGTACCAGCGCCGAAGACGTTGCACCACAGTTACTCCCCTCATCCCTACCGGCGATTGCCGGTGGGACGAGCGTTCCAACCCAACTCGAACCGGTCCACCCTACGGCGCAGAATGTGGACAGTTCTGGCCTTGTGGACAAGTCGCCCGGCTGGTGCTTCGGAAGGAACAGGATCGACGCAACCCCGGAGCTCGCTTCCGAGCGTGACCTTCTGCATCGCCTGCGCTCCGGGGCGTGGGTGGGTATCGTCCAGATTCTAGCGAAGGGAACGATCATGGCCGCGAAGGTTACGAATCTGCTCCGGGGTGTCATCGACCAGCCATTCGCCGCGGACGCGCTGATCGGGCCGCACCTCTCGGCCGAGGAGGTCGATGGGTGGCGACTCCTCCAGGTCGAGGCCTACGAGGGCGGTTGGCGGTTCTACTGGGTCAAGGACAAGTAGCTTCGCGAACAGAGTTCTACATCTTGTTCGGCGGGATGCGAGCCCGTCGGGGCCTGGCGCATCAGCCGAAACCATGCGGCGCAGGTGCGCGATCCGGTGAACCTGCGGGCACCCACGGCAGTGACGATTTCGAAGTAACACAGTTTGCTATTCATTTTGCCCTACCGCTGCCCTATCGGGTTGTCGCCCGACCCTTTCAGTTGCCGGCATTGGGAGTACGTCACCGAATGTGCCCGGGCGCGCACCCGTCGCCGATGGCACTCCACTCCTGCCGATGGCACGATGAAAGCTGTTCCGGCCACCGTCGGGACGGGCCCGACGTGCTGACCCCCGACCAGCACGTCGGGCATCGTAAGCTCTGCAACACCCGGCCGGAACAGTCCGCCGGCGGTACCGCGTCGATGTCCTCGCGGCCGGGGCCGGCGCGACTCCGGGCGTGGACCGACCGCAGTTCCGACGGCTCTATCGGGGCGGTTAGCATGGGTCACATGTCGGACGAGCAGCTTGCTCTCGATCCGCCCGGAGCGTCGTCGATACCTCCCGGGTCAGGTCGTGCCGGCGCCTACGACGCCGCCGTGCGGCGTTTGCTCACCAGTTTTGCGGCCGTGCCGGAAAGTCAGACCGTGCGGTTGGCGAAGAAGACCTCGAACCTGTTCCGCGAACGGGCCCGAACCCGGACCCCGGGCCTTGATGTCTCCGGGCTCACCGGTGTGCTCGGCATCGATCCCGTCAACCTGACCGCCGACGTGGCCGGGATGTGCACGTACGAGGACCTGGTGGCCGCGACGCTCGCGCTCGGGCTGAGTCCGCTCGTGGTGCCGCAACTCAAGACGATCACCGTCGGTGGGGCGCTCACCGGCCTGGGGATCGAGTCGACGTCGTTCCGAAGTGGTCTGGTCCACGAGTCGGTGGCAGAGTTCGACGTACTCACCGGTAGCGGCGAGATCGTGACCGCGACGCCGACGGGCGAACATTCCGATCTCTTCTTCGGTTTCCCCAATTCGTACGGAAGCCTTGGCTACGCGACCCGGGTCCGGATTCAGCTGGAACCGGTCAAGCGATTCGTTTCGCTTCGGCACCTGAGGTTCTCGTCGCTGTCCGAACTCGAGCACACGATCGCGATGATCGCCGAGTCTGGTTCGTACGACGGCGAAACCGTCGACTACCTGGACGGCGTGGTCTTCACCCGGTCGGAAAGCTACCTGACGCTCGGCATGCAGACCGACACGAGCGGACCCACCAGCGACTACACCGGCCAGCAGATCTACTACCGATCGATCCAACGGAGGACTACCGATCGGCTCACCATCGGCGATTATCTCTGGCGCTGGGATCCGGACTGGTTCTGGTGCTCCCGGGCCTTCGGCGCCCAGCAACCGCTGATCCGTCGCCTGTGGCCCAAACAACTCCGGCGAAGCTCTTTCTACTGGAAACTGGTCGCCCTGGACCGGCGCTTCGGAGTGGCCGACCGGATCGAACGCCTGCATGGCCGGCCGCCACTGGAACGGGTGGTCCAGGATGTCGAGGTACCGGTCGACCGCGCGGCGGACTTTCTGTCCTGGTTCCTCGACAACGTTCCCATCGAACCGATCTGGCTGTGCCCGCTGCGGGCGCGAACCGAGCCGGGAACACCCGAGCGCGTCTGGCCGCTGTACACGCTCGACCCGGCGAAGACGTACGTCAACGTCGGCTTGTGGTCAGCAGTACCGACCCAGCCCGGAGCGGCCCCCGGTGACACCAACCGACAGATCGAGGACCGGGTGACAGAGGCGCACGGTCGCAAATCGCTGTACTCCGATTCCTTCTACACCTCAGAGGCTTTCGCCGAGCTCTACGGTGGGGAGCACTATCAGATCCTGAAAAGTCGTTACGATCCCGAGGGCAGGCTGCTCGGGTTGTTCGAGAAGACAGTGGAGCGTCGATGACCACGTTCAAAGCGTCCAGCGGGCGCGATATCCGGACCGACGAGCACATCAGCGGCACGATGACGGTGGCCCAGATCGCCAACACCACCATCGCGGCGCCACTGCCGTTCCGCCTGACGGCGTTCGACGGCAGCAGTACGGGGCCGATGGACGCGCCATTGGGGATCAACGTGGTCCGCCACCGGGCCCTGACCTATATCCTCACCGCCCCAGGTGATCTCGGGATGGCCCGCGCCTACATCGCCGGGGATCTCGAGTTCCTCGGGGTCCATCCGGGCAACCCCTACCCGCTCTTGCGGGCGATGGCCGACGGGATGCACCTGCGCCGTCCCGGACTGACCGACATCACCTCCATCGTCCGAGGTCTCGGTGTCTCGACTTTGAAACCCGTTGCGCCACCTCCCCAGGAGGCCCCTCCTCGCTGGCGCAGAACGCTGCACGGACTGCGGCACAGCAAGGCCCGCGACGCGGACGCCATCAGTCGCCACTACGACGTGTCGAACACCTTCTACGAGCATGTTCTCGGGATCTCGATGGCCTACACCTGTGCCGTCTATCCCGATGCCGACGCCAACCTGGGTGTCGCGCAGGAGAACAAGTTCCGCCTCGTATTCGACAAGCTCGATCTCCGGCAGGGCCAGCGCCTGCTCGACATCGGCTGCGGCTGGGGCTCGATGGTGCGGTACGCGGCCAGGCGCGGCGTTCGCGCGATCGGCGTCACCCTCTCGGCCGAGCAGGCCGAATGGGCCCAGCGGGCCATCCGGGCCGAGGGCCTACAGGATCTGGCCGAGGTCAGATTCCAGGACTATCGCGACGTGTCGGAGTCCGATTTCGACGCGATCTCGTCGATCGGTCTCACCGAACACATCGGCGTCGCAAACTACCCGGCGTATTTCAAGCTGCTGCGCGACAAGCTACGTCCGGGCGGGCGGCTGCTGAATCACTGCATCACCCGGCCCGAGAACGACTCGGAGGTGAAGACGGAGGCCTTCATCGATCGCTATGTGTTCCCCGATGGCGAGCTCACCGGCTCGGGCCGGATCATCACCGAGATGCAGAACGCCGAGTTCGAGGTCCGGCATTCGGAGAACCTCCGGGAGCACTACGCCCTCACTCTCCGCGACTGGTGCGCCAATCTGGAGAACAACTGGGACGCCTGCGTCGCCGAGGTCGGCATCGGAACCGCCAAGGTCTGGGGCCTGTACATGGCCGCATCGCGACTCGGATTCGAGCGCAACAACATCCAGCTCCACCAGGTGTTGGCGGTAGCACCAGGAATGAACGGGAATGCAGCGGTGCCACTGCGGCCGTGGTGGTCGGGCTAGACCTCGGTCTGCGCGGCCGGCGGAGCAACTACTGGTCGGGAGACTCCAGCGCGTCGATGAGTATCTGAAGAGCAGCACGGAAGTCCGCCGGCGCGATACCGCCGACCTGCAGGACCTGGTCGGTCAACCTGTCCCCGCTGTCGGAGATGACAGCCAGTAGGCCCCGCCCCTGGTCGGTCAGCTGGACGACCCGACGACGACGATCGGCCGGGTCGGCCGCCCGGCCGACATGCCCGGTGGACTCCAGGTGCGTCAGCGTGCGGCCGATGGTCTGCTCCGTGAGGTACTGCGAATCGGCCAGTTCCCGCTGCGACGCCGGTCCCTTGGACAGCACGTGCAGCACGATCAGACCGGCGTGACTCACCCCGCTGTCCCGCAGTCGGGCATTCCAGTTCTGCTCGGTCAGACGGGCCGCCGTCGACAGCAGCCGGCCGGTGGCCCAGCTCTTGCGATCCTCGGCGCTGGTCATACCCGGCTCGTCATCCGCCCTTCCGGCTAGTGACCGATGGGCAATCCACCGGAAATCTGGCACACTATTGATTGCTAAGCCTGCTGAGTAATGGTAGCGATTGGCATGTACGGACACCACTGACATCCCACCACCAGGAGATCCTCGTGTCGAACACGACCGGACCGGCCACAGAGGCGACCGCTACGAAGTCTGGTCCGCCGCACGCCAGGCGGTCAGCCGTGTTGCGCGCCTGCGGTGTCCTGGCGGTGATCGCGATCTGGCTCGGCATCGCGTCCATCGGCGGCCCGGCCATCGGCTCGCTCTCCTCCGTCCAGTCCAACGACCAGGAGACTTTCCTCCCCGGTGGCGCGGAGTCGGTGCTGGCCGCCAACGCGGCGAAGGGCTTCTCGAAGTCGAATTCCCTCCCCGCTTTCGTCCTGTTCAGTACGACGTCCGGCAAGGCGACGCCGGCCCAACTGGCTTCCTGGAAGTCCTTCACCAGCACGGTTCCGGACGCCGTCGTCGACAGCAAGGACAGCCCCGGCACCAGCCTGGGCACAGTCGCGGACTTCATGATCGACCAGCCCGTCACCTTCGTCCCTTCTGCGGATGGGGAAGCCGCCCTGGCGCTCGTACCGTTGGATGCGGCCAAGGTCAACGCCCCGGACGCTGACGGGAAATCACCCCTGGGCTCCGTCACCGACACCATCCGGGCGGCGGCGGTGGCCGACGCCGCCGGCGGACAGGCGCATCTGGGCGGTCCGGCCGGTCTGGTGGCCGACCTCAGCACGGCGTTCGGCGGCATCGACGGACTGCTCCTGCTGGTGGCCCTCGGCGCGGTGCTGATCATCCTTTTTCTGGTCTATCGCGCGGTGGCGCTGCCATTCGTCGTGCTGTTCACCTCGATCAGTGGGCTCGCGCTGGCCGGCGGAGTGGTCTATTGGCTGGCCGACCACGACGTCATCAAGCTCAACGGTCAGAGCCAGGGCATCCTGTTCATCCTGGTCGTCGGCGCAGCGACCGACTACGGCTTGCTACTGGTGGCCCGGTACCGCGAGGAGTTGGAGCGGACGGAATCGAAGTACACCGCGATCAGGCGGGCCTGGCGCGCGTGTGTCGAACCGATCGCGGCCAGCGCCGGCACCGTCATCATCGGGTTGCTGTGCCTGCTGCTGTCCAGCCTGAACTCGAACAAGTCGCTCGGACCGGTCGGCGCGATCGGCATCGCCGCCGCCCTGATCGCGGCCCTCACCCTGCTGCCGGCCTTGCTGATGGGCGGACGCTGGCTGTTCTGGCCACGCATCCCGCGCGTCCGGGCCCGGCTCGCCGCCCGTAGTGCGGACGGGGCGGAATCGGCGGAAGACAGCGACGAGACAAGCTCGGGCCTGTGGTCGCGGATCGCCTCCTTCGTCGGTCGGGAGCACCGGAAGATCTGGATCATCACGGGGGTCGCGATGGCAGTGGCCTGCCTGTTCGTGCCGACCCTGAAGGCCTCGGGGACCGCTCAGACCGACGTGATCCTCGGCAAGGTCGATTCGATCGCCGCCCAGGACGACCTGGTCGCCCATTTCCCGGGCGGCGCCGGCAATCCGATCGTGATCATCGCGCCGCAGGCTTCGACGGACGAAGTGCTGGCCAGCCTGGAAAACGTCGCCGGTCTCGCGCCGAATCCGGCGGTCGTCTCCGCGCAGCCCGGAGCAGTGGGCGGCGCGCCGCTGGTCGTCGACGGCAACGTACAGATCCAGGTCACTCCGACTGCTGCCTCAGACTCCGACGCAGCCGAGCAGGCGGTCCGCGACGTCCGGACCGCCTTGCATGCGCTGCCGGACGGAGCCAAGATCCTCGTCGGGGGCAACACCGCCATCCAGCTGGATACGGTCACCACCTCGAACCATGACCTGAAGATCATCATCCCGGCGATCCTCATCGCGGTGCTGCTGGTGCTGATCCTGCTGCTCAGGGCGTTGGTCGCGCCACTGCTGGTGGTGGGTGCGACGGTACTGTCCTTCGGCACGGCGCTGGGGGTGTCGGCCCTGATGTTCAACCACGTCTTCGACTTCCCGGGGGCCGACCCGGCGGTGCCGCTCTTCGCGTTCGTCTTCCTGGTGGCGCTGGGTGTCGACTACTCGATCTTCCTGATGACCAGGGCCCGCGAAGAAGTCGCCGTGCGCGGACCGAGAGACGGTGTGTTGCGCGCACTCCGGGTGACGGGCGGGGTGATCACCAGCGCCGGCATCGTCCTCGCCGCGACCTTCGCTGCGCTCGCGGTGATCCCGATCCTGTTCCTGGCGCAGATCGCCTTCATCGTGGCCTTCGGCGTGCTGCTGGACACCCTGGTGGTGCGCACGCTGCTCGTCCCGGCCCTGGCCTACGACCTGGGCAAGAAGATCTGGTGGCCGGTCGAGCCGCGGCCGACCAAACACCAGCTCGAACTGGAGACCGAGAAGAGCAACGAGGCCAATCACGACCTCCAGGTGGCGCACACCGACTGACGGATCGATCGAACCGGCTGCCGACGATGGATCAGCCGGCCTGCTGTACGGGTGGAAAGACGCCGTCACGACTCTGCAGCCGCCCCACCGCCCTGACGCGGTCGTCCGGATGGGCGGCGAGCCACTTGGGGCCGCGCGCATCACCGCAGACCGCAAAATTCGAGATCTCCTCGTTGCTGTGTCGAACCTGTTCTGACTTCGATTCGGGCATCGCCTGCTCCTCGCTCCGGATGGTTCGTCAGCGACGCTAAGAGCGCTTTCTGTGGTTGCGCTGTGGATCCGGCTACGGAATCGTTAAAGATGAGAAACATGCAGGTCACAGCCGGTTTGAATTTACTGTTTGATGACGAATGGCGCGGCTGCGCGGCCCGGGTTCGCCCGTCGGGACACTACCGGTGGCAGCTCCTCAGAACAGGCGCAGTGTGCCCAACAGACCCACCACGACCGGAGCCAGACCCAGGCACAGGAACGCCGGCAGGAAGCAGAGTCCGACGGGTGCCGTCATGGCCACTCCGGCCCGACTCGCGGAGCGTTCGGCGGCCGCCGCCGTCGCCGCCCGGAGTGCGCCGGCGTGCTCCCGAACGGCATCGGCGAAGGCGGCACCTCCGGCCGCGGAGCGGCGAGCGGACGCGGCAAGAGAAGCCAGATCCGGGTGTTCCTGGGCCGATCGCCACGCGGTCTGCGGGTCCGCCCCGAGGAGCAAGAGGGCCGCCACCCCGTCCAGCACCCGTAGCGGGTCGTCCGGATCATCGTCGCCAACCGCACGGTCGGTGTTGCCGGCCGCGGACACAGCCACCAAGCCGGCACCGATCGACATGCCCGCGTCGAGGCAGGCGGCCAACAGGTCGGCATGTACCGCCAACCGGTGGCGATCCTCGGCGCGGGCCGCGTTCGATCTGCGCTCCGGTAGACGGAGGGCCAGCACTCCGGCGCCGGCGGCCAGCGCCAACCCGAACCACCAGGGCCACAGTCCCAGCATCAATCCCACCGCGAGGACGCCGGCGGCTACGACCGCGGCGCGGCGTTCGGCCCGTGTCGGAGCCCGACGATCGACGGCCGGCTCTGTCACCGGTGGGGGCAGAGCAACGGGCTCCGGAGAACAGAGGATCCCGAAGGCGAACAGCGCCGACGCCACCGCCATCGCGATGCTCATCCGCGCACGATCCGCGCCGTCCAGGCCAGACCGGCGCAGGTGAGCACAGATCCGACCAGCAGCATCAAGTGGCCGGCGCCGGTGCCCAGGAGCACATGTAACGGGTCCGCACCCATCCCGACCCCGAGCAGGACCCCGAGGCACGGCATCACGGCAAGCACGTACCCCGAGACGCGCGGCCCCGAAACCTGGGCGCTGCGTTGGGCTCTGGCCCGAGACCTGTCCTCCAGATCGACGGAGACCGTCTCCACCAGGGACGCCCACGGCACGCCGTACCGGGCGGACAACGCCCAGCCACCGGCCAGCCGTCCCGTCATCTCCGACGTCAGCCCTGAGGTGCCTCCGCCTGCGCTCCCCAGTCCCCGATCGCCCGCCACTTCGATGGCCAGCGACTCGAGGACGGCGGCCGCGTGACCACGGTGGGCTGATGCGCAGGCGCCGATGGCTACCAGCGGAGCGGCACCGGACCGAAGCTCACGCGCCAACGTCCTGGTCGCGGCGAGCATCTCGGAAAGTGCTCGCTGCTCCCGCACGCTGGCCAGCTCGGACCGCACCAGGACGGCCACCGTCGCGATTATCGACGCCGCGGACAGACCGACGACGAGCCCGGCCTCCATGGCCAGCAGCACCCAGCCCAGCACGAGCGCGATCACCGTCAGCTGTGGGCGGGCACCGCCAACCGACCCAGGGCCGGCAGCGAGCGGGAGGGCCGTGCCGGTGCGGGCACCCAGATGGGCGACGGATGACGGCCAGCACAGGCACCCCAACGACGCCAGCGCAGCACTCAGCACGGCATCTCGACCCCCCTGGACGCCAGGAGTTGGCTGAACAGCGCGACTCCCCGGCCGACCGGATGCCCGTCCACCACGGCCGGAACTGCCTCGACGAAACCCGACGGCCCCCTCGTCAGGACGGCGATCTCCACCAACGCGCGGGTAGATCCGATTCGTCGCATGTGGAAGACCAGCTGAACGGCGCCCGCCAGCTGGGCGTGCAATGCCTCCCGACGCAGGCCGGCGGGTGCAGCCAGGGCTTCCAGCCGAGCGGGAACCTCGGCGGCCGCATTCGCGTGCACCGTACCCGCGCCACCGTCGTGGCCGGTGTTGAGTGCAGCCAGCAGGTCGACGACCTCGACTCCCCTGACCTCGCCCACGACGATCCGATCCGGTCGCATCCGAAGCGCCTGTCGCACCAGGGCACGCAACGGCACGGCCCCGGCTCCCTCGACGTTGGCAGCCCGGGCCACCAGTCGGATGACGTGGGGATGGGGCGGCCGAAGTTCCTCCGCATCCTCGACGGTGACCAGCCTCTCGACGGGGTCGACGGCCGCCAGCATCGCGCCGAGCAGGGTGGTCTTCCCGGAGCCCGTGCCGCCGGAGACCAGGAAGGCCAGCCGCGCGCGGAGGGCGGCTGCGATCATCGCGCCGCTGATGCCCGGCAACGTGCCCGCTGCCGACAGCGACTCGAGATCGTGCCTGGTCGGCCGCAGGACCCGGAGTGACAGGCAGCTGCCCGAGGCGGCAACCGGAGCAAGGACAGCGTGCAGACGGGTGCCGTCCGGCAGTCTCGCGTCGACATAGGGCTGCGCCTCGTCCAGCCGTCGGCCGGCTGAACCCGCCAGTCTCCTGGCCAGTCGACCTACCGCGGCCTCGTCGGCGAAGGTCAGCGGCAGTCGCTGCCAACCCGCGCCGCGGTCCACCCGGACGTCGTCGGGACCGTTGACGACCACGTCGGTGGTCAGCGGGTCGGACAGAACCGCAGCCAGCGGGCCGGCACCGACCAGCTCCCGCTGTAGCTTCCTGATCAGCTTGAGCATCTCCGCATCGGTGAGCAGCATCGAGGACTCGGCACGCACCGCCCTGGCCAGGGCGGCCCCGGTCGGCTCGCTCCGCTCGTCGGCGAGCCGCCGTTGCACTTTGTCGATCAGCTCTTCGGTCAGCACACCGGCGATCGGCGCATCCGCGGCGGTCATGCCGACCCGAGCCGGAGCCGGGACAGCACCGCAGTCGCCGCTTTCGCCAACGGACCGTGGGTGTCGCTTCCCGGCGGCCGCCCACGCTCCAGGTCCCGCGCCAGCGACGGTTGCGGCCGCATCCGCGCCAAGACCGGCAATCCCAGCACCTTGCCGATGTCCTCGGCACCGATACCGCCGGGTGACGGCCCTCGGACGATCAACTCCGGAAAGGCACCCAGGTCCGTCAGACGATGCGCGATCCGGGACGCGGCGTAGGACCCGCGTACGTCGGACGTCGTCACGAGTACGACGATGTCGGCGATCTCGACCACCCGATCGCCGGCCTCGGTGGGATACCGGGGAAGGTCGGCCACGGTGAGATCGCCGGCTCGCCGGCCGGCTTCGAGGATGACGTCCACCACGGAAGCCGAGATCGCCCGCCCACCATCGCGACCCGGGCAGAGGACGGCCGTGCGCCCGCGACCGAATGGCGCTGCCGGCAACGCGCGATGGAGGGCCTCGGGCGGGAGTCGCCCGGATGGTGCCGCCAGCTCGTCCCACCGGATGCCACCGCGATCCTCGATACCGAGCATGACGTCCAGACCAGCACCCCAGGGATCGCAATCCGCCAGCACCACACCCCGACCTGCCCGATCGGCCGTCGCGGCCAGAGCGGCGGCGAAGACGGAAGCGCCTGCGCCCCCGCAGGCGGCCACCACCGCGATGGTGTGGCCGTCACCCGGCCCACCGGACAGCGTGCCGGCCAGTAACGCGATCAGGGCCTCGTCGTCATCGCCCAGGGTCACCGTCCGGTCGACCCCCAACCGTAGGCACTGCTGGAGGGTCGCGGCATCCAATTCGGCTCTGCCGACCGCGACCACGCCCGGCCGCGGCGCCAGGGCGGCGCCGATCGCTGCCGGGATCAGGTCGACGTCGAGGAGCACGACGGGCGCCGACCGCCACGCCGCGCGGGCTCCCGGATCGACACCGTGCGCCACTTCGACACCTGCCGCTGCGGCCACCCTCAGCAGGTCGTCCAACATGAGATCGTCGTCGGTCACGATCAACGGACGCGTGTCCATCTGCACCCCTTGCCCGGCCGGTGGAGCCAGCCGATCAGCCGCTCGCCGGCATTCGATCCGGCGGGCCAAGTCCACGTCGCCAGACCTCGAACAGCCAGCGCCGACCGCACTTTGTGGACAACTCAGAGCGTGTGGACAACATCAGAGCCTGCGAACAACAGCGGGTGGACAACCTAAGAGCCTGCGAACAACAGCGTGTAGACAACCTCGGAGCCTGCCAACAACTCGGTGCTTGCCAACAACTCAGCGACAGGCGGTGAAGGCCGATGCCACCAGAAACGGGCGCCACTCGGACCAGGTGCCCGGGCGCGTCGGGCGAGGAGCACCGGGATCCCGTCCGCAGACTGCTCCGAAACGCAAAAGGTCGATGCCGGTCACCCTCGGGGCGTGGCCGACATCGACTTCTCGAAAGTTAGGGGCGGCCCCCGCCAGGGGGGAGGGCGGGGGCCGCGGGGGTTCAGCTCCGGGGGGTTGAGCTGAACCCAGTGGCCGGCTTCCGGGGGGTTGGAAACCGACCTATTCACTGTAGACCGCACTGGTGAAGTCGTCACCTACCCACAACATGCTTTTCCCCTATTCACATGGAGTACTGATGAAGATGACCCATTCGGGTGCACGACTGAATCGGTCAGGGTCGGAGACCACCTGTCCAGCGCTTGCCGAACCCACGTCCTAGCGGTACGAATGACGTAGGGACCCCCGGGCGGCCAGGAACTGCAGTAGAGGAGAAACTGCAGTTCACCCGCTCCGGAGCTCCTTGCTCTGGCCCCGGTACTCACTCACCGCTATGAGCCGCGAAGGGCACGTCGTCAGGACTTTTCCGCGAGACTCGCGCAGTCCGTCAACGACGAATGTGGTGAAGCCTGGTAGCCGGTCAGTCCGAGTCGACGGCGTTCCGCCGAAAGGCGGAACGCCGTTTTCATTGTCTGCCAAGGTGGTTCGGTCAGGGCCCGGACCCAGCGCCACCGGCCGTCTGTCAACGTCTGCTGACTGGACGAATTTCGCACATTCAGTAACCAGTCAATCACCTGACGCGACTCAACGCGGCGGAATTCGGTGCCACTTCCGCATATGACCCCGTCCCAATTTCGCGTTACGAAGATCTCCGCCGGTCGCCGTCCAGCAAAATCATCCATTCGGTCTGCCCGCGCAAGCAGCGTTAGTGCACCGAGTGACCGCCGCGGGCCCGTCACGGTGGGGTCGATGCGCACGCATACATGAACTGCCTGCCCCATATGCCCTGACCGCCCGATTTGTGATGCGTGGGCATGGTCATCTCGAGCACGGTTGTTCACAGTTGCACGTGCAACTCGAACCTGCCGCTACCAGCAGTTAGCGGTGGATCACCGGCGGTCACCAATTGTCCGTCACTCTGCGGCATCAGCGATAGACGTACCTTCCCTCGCCCCGGCGATCAAAGCGGTGCATACGTCGACGATCCACCCCGGTACCGCAGATCCGTCGCCGAAGCCCGCCGCGGATCGCGGATACGCCGATCCCACACGTAAATGTCCGACTTCGGGCGTGGTCAAGCCGTGCGGATCGAGTCCACTGCTGATCATCGTCAACCTCGCCGCCGCCCTGGCCACCACACCATCAGCCGAGCCGAACGGACGCAGGTTCAACAGCTCACCGTGCACCACCGCGACCTGGACCGGAGCCGGCCACGGTGAAGCGAGTACGAGGTCGGCCAGTGACGACAGTCGGCTCGACACCTCTGGCCGGTCACCAACAGGTCGACCGAGCGATGCTTCGTCGATCAGGTCGGCCGCGGCGAGCGTGTGCATCCGCGCCAAGGCCTGTAGCGGGGCACGTTCCCAGATGGGCACCAGGATCCCCATCGAAGCGGCGACCCGGAGAGCGCCGGCCAGCACCGGGTCGGTGATCGATTCGGCGTCCGGATCGAGTTCCCCGGAGCCACCGTCGAGCACGGCCGAGGCCCTGGCGGCCCGGATCGATGCCGCGGCCGATGTTCGAGGCCAGCCACGGCGGTTCGCCGGATGCCGGTGGACTGCTTCTATCGCCGTCCGGGCTTGCGCCACGGCGTCGGCGACACCGGGCAGTCGGGTCAGGTCGGGCCAGACATCGGAGGTCACCGGGCCACGGTATCGAGCCGGGCCGGCCGGTCGAGACTGCCGCGGAAGGCCCGACAGCGAACGGACCACACCCCGGGGGATAGCTTTCAGGGGAAGGCAGTGGGACGCGCATCTGCGCAAGCACCACTACCGACAGCGTCGTCGACAGGGAGATCTGGTCATGGAGAAGGTATCGCAGGGCCCCGACAACGTGGATGCGGCCAACGTGGGTGCCGACAACCTGGGTGTGGACATGGGCCCAGACAACGTGGACGCAGACAAGGGTTCGTCGGAAACCCTCGACAATTTGCTGGTTGAGGATCGGACGTTTGCGCCGAGTGCGGGGTTTGCGTCGGACGCGAACTTTTCTGCGGGCGCCTACGATCGTGCGGCGGTTGACCCCGCTGGGTGGTGGGCGGAACAGGCGCGGCGGTTGAGTTGGGCGACGCCGTTCACGGAGGTGCTGGATTTCTCGGATGCCCCGCATGCCAGGTGGTTTGCCGATGGCAGGCTGAATGTGGCCTACAACTGTGTGGATCGGCATGTCGAGGACGGGTTCGGCGGGAAGGTCGCCATCTTTTGGGAGGGCGAGCCCGGTGACAGTCGGGCGATCACCTATGCGCAGCTCAAGGACGAGGTGTGCAGGACCGCCAATGCGCTGGTGAGCCTCGGTTTGAACACCGGGGATCGGGTGGCGATCTACCTGCCGATGATCCCGGAGGCTGTGTTCGCGATGCTGGCGTGCGCCCGGCTCGGCCTGGCCCATTCGGTGATCTTCGGTGGTTTCTCGGCGGAGGCGCTGCGCACCAGGATCGCCGACGCCGATGCCCGGTTGATCATCACCGCGGATGGCCAGTACCGCCGGGGGTCGGCGGTGTCGTTGAAGGCGGCGGTCGACGATGCGGTGGCCACCCAGGGCAGCCCGGTCGAGCATGTGCTGGTGGTCAACCGCACCGGCATCGACATCGCGTGGGGCGACAGGGATGTGTGGTGGCACGAACTGGTCGACGGGCAGTCCACCGAACACCAGCCGGAGGCGTTCCCGGCCGAGCAGCCGTTGTTCATCCTGTACACCTCGGGCACCACCGGCAAGCCCAAGGGCATCCTGCACACCTCCGGTGGTTACCTGACCCAGACCGCCTTCACCCACCACGCGGTGTTCGACCACAAACCCGACACCGATGTCTACTGGTGTACTGCGGACATCGGCTGGGTCACCGGCCACTCGTACATCGTCTACGGGCCGCTGGCCAACCGCGCGACCCAGGTGATCTACGAGGGCACCCCCAACACCCCCCACGAGGGTCGGCACTGGGAGATCATCGACAAGTACGGCGTCACCATCTACTACACCGCCCCGACGCTGATCCGGACCTTCATGAAGTGGGGCGCCCAGATCCCGGCCGGGTACGACCTGAGCTCGTTGCGGGTGCTGGGATCGGTCGGTGAGCCGATCAATCCCGAAGCCTGGATGTGGTACCGGCAGCACGTCGGGCACGACCGGTGCCCGATCGTGGACACCTGGTGGCAGACCGAAACCGGCGCGATGATGATCTCCCCGCTGCCCGGGGTCACGGCCACCAAACCGGGCTCGGCGATGGGCCCGCTGCCCGGGATCGACGCGAAGATCGTCAACGACGACGGCGTCCCGGTCGGCCCCGGGCAGGGCGGCTACCTGGTCATCGCCACACCCTGGCCGGCGATGCTCCGCACCATCTGGGGTGACGACGAGCGTTACCGGGACACCTACTGGTCTCGTTTCGCCGCCCAGGGCTACTACTTCGCCGGAGATGGCGCCAAATACGACTCCGACGGGGCGCTGTGGCTGCTGGGCCGGGTCGATGACGTGATGAACGTGTCCGGACACCGCATCTCGACCACCGAGGTCGAGTCCGCCCTGGTCGCCCACCCCTCGGTCGCCGAAGCCGCCGTGGTCGGCGCCAACGATCCGATGACCGGCCAGGGCATCGTCGCGTTCGTGATCCTGCGCGGTGACGCCACCACCCGCATCACCCAGGGCGGCGCGGACGCCGGCGAGGAACTCATCGCCGAACTGCGCACCCACGTCGCCACCCAGATCGGGCCGATCGCCCGCCCCCGCCAGATCATGATCGTGCCCGAACTACCCAAAACCCGCTCCGGCAAAATCATGCGGCGCCTACTACGCGACGTCGCAGAAAAACGCGACCTCGGAGACGTCACCACCCTGCAAGACTCCGCCGTCATGGGACTCATCACCACCGGGCTGTCCGGCGGAAAGAGCGACGACTGAGCCCGGTTTTGCCCCTCACCGCAGTCAGACCGTGACCCTGAGGTCGTCGCGACACACGGCGTGTCCTCGCCCTGCTCCGGCTTTAGGGGTGTTGCTGGTGATACGTGTGGGACTAACGTGACGCCTGTGATCAAGAAGCTGGCCTTGTCCGTCGCGGCTGTCGTGGTGGTGGTCGGTGCCATCTACGTGTTGCCCTCGGCTCTGCCGAGCACCACGCCGGACGCCGCGGACCAGGCGTCGAAGATCGCACTGCCACTCCCGCTGACGCCCTCGGTGGACTCGACGCCGACCACCGGTGCATCAGCGGCCGTGGTCACCGTGCCGGGGCTGAACGGTCCGCGCGACATTCCGGCCACCCCTCCCAGCAGCACCGACCGGGGGACGTCGCCCAGCCGACCGTCCGCCCCGGCCGACCTCACGTCGGCGTCGGTACTGACCACATCGGCGACGGTCGCGTACACCACCGTCAGCCCACCCCCGGTAGCCGTGGCTCCAGCGGTCACCCCACCGGCGACCAGCGTGATGACGACCACACGGCCGCCCGCCACCTCGGCCCCCGCTCGTCCGGCTCCGGCCCAAGCAGCTGCCACCCCCCTCCCGACCACGGCTGCACCGGCAGCGGCACCGGTCGTGAAGATCGCCAGGCCCGCACCTTCGACGGCCGGCGCGAAGCCCAAGCCGGTCGCTATCGTCACTCCCAAGCCGGCCGTCACGGTCACCCCGACACCGAAGCCGGTGGTCCGGGCGACCGTCCGGGCCACGCCGAAGCCGGCGGCGAGGGCGCCCGCGGCCCAGGCAGCACCCGCTCCCCAGTTCGGCATCCCGGTGACGATCGGCAATGCCGCCCAGCTCATCACCGTTCGGGCCTCGTCGAAATACTCCACCATGGGCACGCTGGTCGCATGGCAGAAGCAGGCCAACGGGCGGTGGACTAGCGCATTCGGGCCGGTGACGGCGCATCTGGGCAGTGAGGGCGTCGGAACGCCGAGCGAATACCATTCCCGCACCCCGCTGGGCACCTACGGGCTGACGGAGGCCTTCGGTCGCAATCCGAACCCGGGTACCTCGTTGCCCTACTCGCACGTCACCACCCGTGACTGGTGGGTCTCCGACGTCAATTCGTCGCAGTACAACACCCACCAGATCTGTTCGGCGGCCAGCTGCCCGTTCGACACCGGAGCGGGCGAGAACCTCTACAACGCCGGTTCGGTCTACAACTACGCGGTCGTGATGGACGTGAATCGGTGGCCGGCGACGCGCGGTGACGGGAGTGCCTTCTTCCTCCATGTCACGGACGGAGGTTCAACCGCCGGCTGTGTGGCAATCAATGCAGGGACCCTGGTTTCGATCATGCGTTGGCTGAAGCCATCAGGTCACCCGCGCATCGCGGTCGGCATCGGCTGATCCACTCCCGCGCCGAACAGGGCGCCGGAAGAGGTCGGGACGATTCTCCGGCCGCGGCGTGGCACGATAGGCCGGTCCCATCCGCAGCGCGGCGGTCCGGACAACCACCGCGTCGGGATGAGTCTTCGGCGTCAGCAACCTTGCAGAGAGGGACGTGACCATGTCAGGCACCGCCCAGCCGCCGATCAACTACGGCGGCAACACCGGACGCCCCGTCATTCCTCTGGTGGCCGAACGGGACGTCGACCCGAACGCCTCCATGGGGCAACTGGTCAAGGACGCCACCACCCACCTGTCGACCCTGGTGCGGTCGGAGATCGAGCTGGCCAAGGTCGAACTCACCGCAGAGATCAAGACCGGCGCCCGCGGCGCCATCTTCTTCATCGTGGCCGGCGCCATCGGTGTCTTCAGCCTCTTCTTCTTCTTCTTCATGCTCGCCGAGATCATCGCGATCTGGCTGCCGCAGTGGGCCGCTTTCACCATCGTTTTCGTGCTCATGCTGCTGATGGCGGGTGCGATGGCCTTCCTCGGTTACCGGAAGGTCAAGCAGCTCGGGAAACCGGAGCGGACCATCTCGACGCTGACCGAGTCGGCATCGGTCCTCAAGGCCGCTGCCACCCACACCGAGCCGACCCTCGGTCAGTGACCGGAACGTCGGATTCGGCCGGCGGAATCCCGTCGCGCGCTCCGGCGTCTGAATACCTGTGACCGCACGCATCCCCGGCCCACCGGTCGACCTGACCCGCTCCGACCTGCCTGGCGCCGACCTGCCCGGCGCCGAGCTGCCCGGCGCCGAGCTGCCCGGCGCCGAGCTGCCCGTGACGAGCGGGGCGGGGCTGGACCAGGCGCACCGCCAGGGCACCGCATCCGCAGCCACGATCAGCCACCGCTCGATCAGTGCCAACGGCATCCGTTTCCATCTGGCGGAGGCCGGCACCGGGCCGCTCGTTCTCCTGCTGCACGGGTTCGGCGGGTTGTGGTCGAACTGGCGGCACCAGCTGTCCGGGCTCTCCGCTGCCGGTTTCCATGCGGTGGCCGCCGATCTCCGTGGTGCGGGCGAGACGGACAAGCCGCCACGCGGATACGACGCCTTCACCCTGTCTGCGGACGTGGCCGGGATGATCCGAGCGCTCGGCGAGCGTGACGCCACGCTGGTCGGCCAGGGGTACGGCGGCGTGCTCGCGTTCAACACCGCCGTCATGTACCCGGAACTGATCCGATCCGTGGTCGTCATCTCGGCCCCGCATCCAAGCCGGATGGCCAGGCTTCGTCGCCCGGTTCGCACCGACCCGTACGGCCGGTTGATGACGTTCGCGTCGCTGCCGATCTCGCCCGATCGTCGGCTCGCCACCGGCGGCGGCGCAATGCTCGAACGGATCGTCAGATCTCACGCCGGGCCGGCCTGGGCCGCCTCGGCCGACTTCGCAGACACGGTGGCCGGGATGCGGAAGTCGATCGTCACCCCCGGCGCCGCGCGGGGTGCTCTGGAGCCGCTCCGCTGGGCCGCCCGCTCCCCCTGGCGCGCCGACGGACACCGTCATCGCGAGGCTCTGCAGACCCCGTTGGTGGCCCCGGTGCTGCACCTCGTCGGCGAAGGCGATCGGTTCACCCCGGTCGCGACCCTGGCGGACACCGGCAAATTCTGCGGCGGCCCTTACACGATGACGGTGATCCCTGGCGTCGGCCACTACCCGGCAGAGGAGGCACCCGAGCTGGTCAACCAGGCGATCGTCAGCTTCCTGACCGGCCTGCACCAGTAGCGACTCCCCGGTGGAGCCGCGGCCGCAGTCTCCGGTAGTACCCCGCCGCAGTCGTACGAGCCTCAACGGTGCCTCGCGTCGGTACGAAGTACCACAGGTCGCGCAGGGCACCACGGCGCCACCAACCAGACACCGCAGACCGCAGGACTCAATCCGACGTGCAGGCTCCGGTGGCGACCGGCGTGTTGTCCACCAGCCCGGCTGCCACCACGGGCGCCGCCTCCTGCTCGGTGAGGGCGAAGCCGATGTCCGGCTTGTCGATCGCAGCGCCGAAGATGACGCCGAGCACGGAACCGTCCGCGGCCAGCAGCGGACCACCGGAATTGCCGGCCCTGACGTTGGCGCGCAACGTGTAGACATCCCTGGTCACGGTGGCCGACGAATAGATGTTGGGCCCGTTGAGGGTGATCTCGCTGCGGACCCGGCCCGGGCTGATGGTGAACGGACCGTCGAGCGGATACCCGGCCACGGCCACGGACTGGCCGGCTTTCGCCGGGGCTCCGGCGAAAGCCAGCGCCGGCCGCGTCAGCCCGGGCACGTCCAGGACGGCGAGATCCCGATCCGGGTCGTAGACCACCACGGTGGCGGCCAGGTTGGAGTCGCCCTGCTGGACCACGAGTCGGCTGGTGCCGGCGACGACGTGCGCGTTGGTCAGGAACTTTCCCGGCCCGATGACGAAGCCGGAACCCTCGATCTGTCGGGAGCAGGACGGAGCCGCACCCCGCACCTTCAGCACGGACAGACCTGATCTCCGCACGGCCGGTGACGCGGCGAGCGCCGGGTCCGGCGCGTTGACCTGCACGTCAGGAGTCGGGGTGAGCGGATCGAGGATGGCCGGGAAGCCGGAGTCGTCGAACAGCTGACGCATCCGGGTCGATACATCCCGCACGCTGTTCGGCATGACCTGGTCGACGGCACCGAGCACCGAGGACGACCGCACCGCCGACGCCATCCACGGGTAGGGGGCGGACGCGAGCGGGATCGCGATCATCCAGGTCACGATGAGCACGGCCAGGGTGTTGAAGATGAGCCCGAGCCCGTGATCCAGCGCCCGGGCCGGCCGCCAGGTGAGGCGCTCGGACAGCGCGCGACCGACTGTCGCTCCGGCGATCTCGCCGATACCGACACCGACGATGACGACGGCGACCCCGACGGCGACCTTCGCCGCGCTGTCGTCGACGTGGTCCATCAACATCGGCGCTACCCGCACTCCGACGATGGCGCCGCCGACGGCCCCGATCAGGGCGATCGAGGAATTGATGAAGCCGCGCCGGTATCCGGACCAGGCCGCCGCAAGGAGCAGGACGACGACAAGAGCATCGACGAAGTTCATCGGCGGCCGCCCGTCGGGGAATCCCGGACCTCGATGTCCAGGTCGTCGAGGGCATCGCTGAGGTGACCGGCTTCGGGGTCCGGCAGCTGCTCACCCAACTCCGGCAGCGGGACGAAGCGCTGCCGGTCCCACGGCACGGTCCAGCCACCGAGGTCGAGCAGCACCTCGACCAGACCCGCGGTGAAGCCCCACACCACCATGTCGGCGACCTCGAAAGCCGGCCCGACGTAGCCGCTGGGGTGCCGGACGCGACCACGCCGCGCCGGATCGGCGAGCTCGGATACCGGCACCCTGGCCACGGACGCCGTCTCGGCCGCATCGATCGCAGCGACCGGTCCGGGCGAGCGCCAGAACGCCAGCACCGGGGAGACCAGGAACCCGGTCACGCCGAGGAACAGGTCGGGCAGCAGCGCCACCGGCAAGACCGATCCCGGGTCGAGCCCGGTCTCCTCCGCCGCCTCGCGCAGTGCGGTGGCGACCGCGTCCTCGTCGCCGTCCTGTTTGCCGCCGGGAAACGCCGGCTGGCCTGCGTGGGAGCGCAGCGTCGAAGCCCGCTCGGTCAGCAGCAGATCCGGGCCGTCCACGCCGTCGGCGAAGAGCATCAGGACGGCACTGCGCCGCCCGACGGCGGGGGCGATGCCCAGCGGTCGCGGCAGCAGTTGTTCGACGGTGGCCCCGTCGATCCTGGCCACCACCGGCGCCAGCCAACCGGGGAACCGGTCGTCGGATACCAGCCGCGTGCCGGTGGTGCGGAACCGGCCCTCGGCCCTCGGGTGGCTCACCCGCTGTCCGCCAGCCCGACCAGGGCGAGCAGATGGGGACGTTCCTGACCGACCACCAACTTGTCGGCCAGCTGTGGCTCGACCGGGCCGGTGCCGTAGGACGGGCACAGGTCGGCCAGGAAGCAGGCGCCGCACGCCGGCTTCTTGGCATGGCAGACGCGGCGACCGTGATAGATGCTCTGGTCGGAAAACGTGGTCCACAGCGGGGCCGGCAGCATCGCGTTCAACTCCAACTCCACCCGCACCGGGTCGGTCTCGGTGGTCAGCCCCCAGCGCCGCACCAATCTCCCGAGGTGGGTGTCGACGGTGATCCCCGGAACGCCGAAAGCGTGGCCCAGCACCACATTCGCGGTCTTGCGCCCGATTCCCGGCAGGGTCACCAGGTCGTCGAGCCGACCCGGCAGCTCACCGTCGAACCGTTCCAGCAGTTCCCGGCCGAGCCCGATCAGCGAATTCGTCTTGTTCCGGAAGAAGCCCGTACTCCGGACCATCTCCTCGAGCTCCGCCCGGTCTGCGCCCGCGTAGTCGGCCGCACTCCGGTACCTGGCGAACAGGGCCGGCGTGACCATGTTGACCCGGACATCGGTGGACTGCGCCGACAGGATGGTCGCCACCGCCAGCTCCAGCGGGGTACTGAAGTCGAGCTCGCACTTCGCGTTCGGGAATTCGAGCGCCAGCTGGCCGGCGAGTCGCCGCGCCCGACGGGTCCGGGCCAGCGGCGTCAGTGGCGCTGCCGCTCGCTTGACCTTCTTGATCCGGTCCGCACCGGTGGCTGGATCGACCTGGCCTGCGGCGGCCCTGCCCTGCGCTGTACTCGACACCACGTCAGAGTCCCACAATCAGCTGAAGGTTCGATGTGGAGTTCACCCTGTCTTCGCGGCGATGGTGGATGATTGACCGATCATGACGGTCTTCCTGGTGCTCCTCTTCCCGTTGCTGTTGATGGTCTTCGCCCTCCTGATGGGGCGCGTCGAGGACCGACTGCGTCCGGCCACCGTGACCGAGGACGAGGTCGGGGAGTTCCTCGACCAGGCCCGCCCCGATGAGGTCAACACCTTGATCCGGGAAGGCTGGACGGGTGCGCTGGCCCGCTTCCGGCTGCGACGTCGCCCGCGCGAACGCAAGTCCCGTAAGGGCTGAGCACAGCCGCGGGCTTTGCACAAGTACGTCGCGACTCGCGCCCCAGCGTGTGCAGAAGGCCGTGGCCATGGTGGAATGTGACGCACGCAATTGCTGATCAGGAGGACACGTGGAAGAAACCCTTGCCAGGGCCGGCATCTTCCAAGGGGTCGACCCGGATGCGGCGCTCGCCCTTGGATCGCAGCTGGAATCGGTCGAATACCCCCGGGGCAGCTCGATCTTCTCGGTCGGCGAGCTGGGCGATCGGCTCTACGTGATCCTCTCCGGCAAGGTCAAGCTCGGCCGCAACTCCCCCGATGGACGGGAGAACCTGCTGGCCATCATGGGTCCGTCGGACATGTTCGGCGAGCTCTCGGTGTTCGATCCGGGCCCACGAACCTCCAGCGCCACGGCCGTCACCGACGTCCGGCTGGCAACCATGGACCGGGCCGCGCTGCGTGAGTGGATCGCCAAGCGTCCCGAGATCGCCGAGCAGCTCCTGCGGGTGCTCGCCCGCCGGCTACGGCGGACCAACAACAACCTCGCAGACCTGATCTTCACCGACGTCCCCGGCCGGGTCGCCAAAGCCCTGCTCCAGTTGGCCCGGCAGTTCGGGCAGCAGGAGGGCAGTCACCTACGGGTCACCCACGACCTCACCCAGGAAGAACTGGCCCAGCTGGTCGGCGCCTCGCGCGAGACCGTCAACAAGGCGCTGGCCGACTTCAACCACCGCGGATGGCTACGTCTGGAAGGCAAGAGCGTCGTCATTCTGGATGCGGAACGTCTGTCCCGCAGGGCTCGCTGACCGCTTGGAACGTGCTGACCGTGACCGCCGCGGTGACGGTCAGTTCTTCCGGAAATGCGGCGATCTGCTCGTAGATCTCCGCAGCACCCAGATGGCGGGCACTCGGCCCCATCCGCACCAGTGCGGCCACGTCGTTCCGTGCCAGGGTCATCTCGAACTCGACGGCCTGCTTCGCGAGCGGGACCAACCGGTCTCCGAATGACTCGGCCAGCCGGGCCGCCTTGCCCTCGTCGACCGTCAGCATCGCCAACCGCTCCCGAAGTTCGATCAGGTGGTTGGTCAGCGGGGTGACCCCGACGTAGACACCGCCCGGGCGAAGCACCCGCACGATCTCGTCGGGATTTCGTGGTGCGAACACCGTGAGGACCGCACCCGTGGAGCGGTCGCGGATCGGCAGTGGTGACCAGGCGTCGGCCACCACGCTGATCACCCGCCGATCGATGGCCGCGCGGCGCGCGGCGTACTTGGACGAGTCCAGCGCGATCCCGCAGGTGGCGGTGGTCGATCCGGCCAGGGCCGCCGCCAGGTAGTACCCGGTCCCGGCCCCCACCTCGAGGATCGGGGCGTCCCGATCCCCCACCGAGGCGGCCACCGCTGCGGCGATCGGCGCGTAGTGCCCGGCCCCCAGGAAGTCCATCCGAGCGGAGACCATGTCCGCGCTGTCGCCGGTGTCGGTCCTGGCCCTGGCCCCGAGCAACGCGACATATCCCTGTCTGGCGACATCGAAGTCGTGCCCGTTGGGGCATTCGA
Source organism: Nakamurella sp. (assembly GCA_965277305.1). Taxonomy (GTDB): domain Bacteria; phylum Actinomycetota; class Actinomycetes; order Mycobacteriales; family Nakamurellaceae; genus Nakamurella. The sequence continues at coordinate 27,882 of CBDICH010000006.1, forward strand.
ACAGACCGTCACCCGCCGCGAGCTCTGAGCCACAGTGCGGGCAGGCCAACGCCTCCACGGCTCCGGGTGGATAGTGGTGCGGCTTCGGATGCCCCGCCCGGACGGGATGGTGCAGCGGGGCCGACCGCACGTGGCCCGGGCCGGAGCTCCTCACTCCGGACCGCGCAGATAGTGCAGTTGGGCCGCTACCGACAGTTCGGCGGCCGCCCGCACGCTGGGATCGACATCGGCATAGACCAGATCGGCGACCCGGGCGACCGACGCGTTCCGGCCGAGCACCAGCAGCGCGGCACGTACCGAGTCGAGCCGGTGCCGGCGATGCTCGGAATAGGCCGCACAGACCGCACCCAGGTCGGGCAGTTCGGGGCCGTGGCCGGGCAGCACCAGCTGCGGGCCGAGCGCACCGAGGGTCTCGAGGGAGTTCAGGTACGACCCGAGGTCGCCGTCGGGATGCACGATGACCGTGGTACCCCGGCCGAGGATGGTGTCCCCGGTGAACACCGGCCCGGCGCCGTCGTCCTGCAGCAACTGGAAACACAGCGAATCGTCGGTGTGCCCCGCCGTCGACAAGACGCGCAGCGCGACCCCGGCCGCCTCGACCACCTCGCCGTCCCGCAGCGGCTCGCCCCCATGGCAGTACGCCGGATCAGCGGCCCGCACCGGCGCACCGGTGAGCTCGGCGAATCGCGCGGATCCTGCGGTGTGGTCAGCGTGGCGGTGCGTGATCAGCACCAGTTCGACCGCGCCCTCGGCCGCCAGCGCCCTTAGATGGTCTTCGTCGTCGGGGCCGGGATCGACGACGACCACCCCACCGTCATCAGGACCCGAGATCACGTAGGAGTTGGTGCCCTCCAACGTCATCGGGCCCGCATTGTCGGCCAGCAGCACGCTGATCCCGGAGCTCACGCCGCGCACCACACCCGTCAGCGGGTGACCGCCGGTCGACGGCGAGCCCGACATCAGCCGCCCTGCCTTCGCAGCTCGAAGACGCGCCCTTCGACCCGGACCTGGAGCGGCTCACCCGGCTTGCTGACCACCGTCGGCATCACCGGGGTCACCGTGCGCGACGCCGTCATCGCCCGCTCCACCGACCCGGCGTGCTGCAGATCCAGCAGCATGGCCAGGGTGGGCGGCATCATGGCCAGCGAGCCGGCGTCGTGTTCGGCGAGGAGGTCCATCGGCCTGGCCCACCGGCCGGATTCGGCCTCGGTGGTCAACATCTGCGCCTGCTGGCCCGCCGGGAGTGCGGCCGCGAAGAAGAAGGTGTCGTAGCGGCGTGGATTGCCCGCCGGAGTGATCCAGTTGGCCCAGGGGCGCAGCAGCCCGGACTGCAGCCGCAGCCCGTTCGAGTTGAGAACGTCCGCGAGGCTGCTCCGGTGTTCGGCCACCGCGGCCCGGTCCGATTCAGGAGCCGACCCGTCGGCCAGCAGCACGCCGGTCTCCTCGAACAACTCCCGCACGGCCGCCACCACCAACGCAGCCGCCCGCGCTGCATCGGTGCCCAGTCCCACCGCCCACCACTGGCCGTCGGGTCCGTCCCACGGGGGCTGATGGTGATCGGTCTCGTCCACCCCGCCGCCCGGGAAGACGGTCACCGACGGAGCGAAGGCCATGCCGGCCACCCGATGCAGGACGAAGACCTCGAGACCGCCACCCGCCCGATTGCCGTCGCCCTCTCGCAGCAGCATCACGGTCGACGCCGGTCTGGCTTCGGACGCGCCGGGCGCTGCCACTGGGTCGGATACCACGGTGCTCACGGTAACGCCGAGCGGTGGCGGGGCTTCGACCGCACCGGTCTGCACACCGGACCAGGGCTCCGCGCCGCTCTCGCCCACCGCGGGGAACGACGCGTCCTACGCTCCGTAGATGGAGCGCAACGTGGTGCAGGTCGCGCCGGGCGTCCTGGTGACGCACAGTCGGCGGGACAGGACAGCCTCGACAATCCTGACGAGCGGTACGCAGGCCGTGTTGATCGACCCGGCGTGGGAACCGGACGAACTCGACGCCCTGGCCGCGTTCATCGGCGGCTCCGCTCTCACCGTGGTGGCCGGGTTCGCCACGCACGCGCACCACGATCACCTGCTGTGGCACCCGGGTTTCGGTGACGTTCCACGCTGGGCGTCACCCTCCGCAGTGCAGACGGCGCGAGAGCACCGGGCGGACCTGCTGGAGTTCCTCGGACCGGATTGGCCGCCGCGTCTTTCGCCGTTCGTCGGAGTCGTCGAACCCCTCGCGCAGCAGTACATCCCATGGTCGGGTCCACCTGCGGAGCTGGTCGTGCACGACGGGCACTCGACCGGTCACACGGCCGTCTGGCTGTCCGGCTCCAGAACCCTGCTGGCCGGCGACATGCTCAGCGACGTGGAACTGCCGCTCGCCACCGAGACCGGACTGGACGCCTACGAGGAGGCACTGGAGACACTCCGTCCGTATGTCCGGACGGCCGGCCTGCTCATCCCAGGGCACGGCCGACCGACCGATACCCCGACTGCCCGGTGGGACGCCGATCGGCGTTATCTGGACGCCATCCGGGCAGGCCGGGCCGTCACCGACGAGCGGTTGGCCGCGCCGGACATGCATCAGGCACACGCCGCCAACCTCGCCCTGCTCTGACCACGGCCGGCAGGACCGGCGGTCGACGCGGCGAACCAGGATCAGCGAACTTCGAAGATCGCTTCCACCTCGACCGGCGTGCCCAGCGGCAGCTCGGACACGCCCACCGCGGACCTGGCGTGCCGCCCGGCCTCGCCGAGGACCTCGACGAACAGGTCGGACGCGCCGTTAATCACGCCGGGTTGGGCGGTGAATCCGGGGGCCGAGTTGACGAACCCGACCACTTTGACCAACCGCACGATGTTGTCCAGTCCGACCGCGGCATGGGCGGCGGCCAACACATTCAGTGCGGCGAGCCGGGCGTAGGCCTTGGCGTCCTCCGGGCTGACCTCGGCACCGACCTTTCCGGTGGCCGGCAACTTACCGCCCACGAAAGGCAACTGACCCGAGGTGTACAGGAACGACCCGGACTGGACGGTCGGGACATAGGAACCGGCGGCCGCGGCGACGGCCGGCAGCTCGATGCCCAGTTCTGACAGGCGTTCGAGCACGGTCATGCGCGTTCCCGCTTCAGGTAGGCCACCAACTGCTCGGGGTTCGGGCCGGGGACGACCTGGACGAGTTCCCAGCCGTCCTCACCCCAGGTGTCCAGGATGGCCTTGGTGGCGTGGGTGATCAGGGGAACGGTGGAATATTCGAAGGTCCGTCGGGCGGAGGGTGAGGTCATGGGCTCACCTTAGGTGGTGGCCGCGCGGGGATGCCCTACTCTCGGGCGATGGACGGGTGGCACTGGATCGCCGCGACGGTGGAAGCACTGCTGCTGGTGGTGCTGGTGCTGCTCCGCTACGACACGCTGCGCGACCGCCGGGACCACACCATGGCCCAGGCCACCCGCTCGGCGCTCCGGCTCGCTCTGATCATCCCCATCGGCTTCGTCGCGGTGCTCCTGGTGCCGTTGTGGTTGGGACTGATCCTGATCGCGATCCCGGCGATCGCGGTCGGTGCGATGGCTCTGGCGAACTGAACAGGTGACCTTGACAACTGATGAGGCCACCGGACGATGACTGCCTTGTCCGTCGGGTATCAATGGGTATGACGTGGTCTGCTGCCGCCCGCCGCGCCCGGCTGCACGTGGTGACGGGTAAGGGCGGAACCGGCAAGACGACGGTCGCCGCCGCACTCGCGCTGGCGCTGGCCGCTGACGGCCGCCGGGTGCTCCTCGCCGAAGTCGAGGAACGCCAGGGCATTGCCCGGTTGTTCGACGTCCCACCGCTGCCCTACGAGGAGCGCAAGATCGCCGTGGCGTCGGGCGGAGGCGAGGTGCGGGCGTTGGCCGTCGACATCGAGGCCGCGCTGCTGGAGTACTTCGAGATGTTCTACAACCTCGGGTTCGCCGGCCGTTCCCTGAAGCGGATGGGCGCCGTCGAGTTCGCCACCACACTGGCTCCGGGCCTCCGGGACGTCCTGCTCACCGGCAAGATCAAGGAGACGGTGACCAGGCGGGGTTCCGATTCCAAGCCCGTCTACGACGCCGTCGTGATGGACGCCCCGCCCACCGGCCGCATCGTGACGTTCCTCAACGTCACCGTCGCGATGTCCGATCTGGCCAAGCGCGGACCCATCCGCAGCCAGGCCGACGGGGTGGTCTCGCTGCTGCACTCCGACGACACGCTGGTGCACCTGGTGACGCTCCTGGAGGACATGCCGGTCACCGAGACCCTGGAAGCCATCACCGATCTGAGGGCCGCCAACCTGCCCGTCGGCTCGATCATCGTCAACGCCGCGACGGTGTCCCAGCTGGACCCCATGTCGCTGCAGGCTGCCGCCGACCACGCTCTCGACCCCGAGCTGCTCCGGTCCGGTCTGGCCATGGCCGGCATCGAGGCCGAGCCGGACCTGCTGGCCGGCCTGGCCGCCGAAACGGCCGATCACGCCACCCGGGTACTGGCCGAGAAGCAGTGCGTCGACCAGTTGACCGCCGCCGGCGTACCGATGCTGTCCTTGCCCCGACTGGTGGACGGCGCCGATCTCGGCGGCGTCTACGAGCTGGCCGACCACCTGGCCGAACAGGGAGTGGGCCGATGAGCGCGAAATCGCCCCTCGATCTGAAGGCCGTGCTCAGCGATCCGGCCATCAAGGTCGTGGTGACGTGCGGTGCCGGCGGCGTGGGCAAGACCACCACGGCGGCGGCGATGGCGTTGTACGCGGCGGACGCCGGCCGCAAGGTGGCGGTACTGACCATCGATCCGGCTCGGCGGCTCGCGCAGTCCCTGGGGCTGGGCGAACTGGGCAACGAGCCGCGCAAGGTCACCGTCGAACACGCCAGCGATGCCGGCGAACTGTGGGCGATGATGCTCGACACCAGCCGCACCTTCGACGAGATGGTGTCGGCCAACTCGACCCCCGATCACGCGGCCAAGATCCTGGCCAATCCGTTCTACAAGACCATCTCGACCTCGTTCTCCGGCACCCAGGAGTACATGGCGATGGAGAAGTTGAGCCAGCTGGCCGCCACCGGCGAGTTCGACCTGATCGTGGTGGACACCCCCCCCAGCCGATCTGCACTGGACTTCCTCGATGCGCCACAACGTCTTTCGTCCTTCCTGGACGGCCGGATGATCCGGCTGCTGGCCGCGCCCAGCCGCGGCGTGATGAAGATTCTCGGCGCCGGCTTCCAGATGTTCACCAAGGCGGTGACGTCGGTCATCGGCGGCCAGATGCTGGCCGACGCCGCCACTTTCGTCCAGCTCTTCGACGGTATGTTCGGCGGATTCCGGGAGCGGGCGCAGGCCACCTACGACCTGCTGCGGTCCTCGCGGACGGCGTTCGTCGTGGTCGCGGTGCCGGAGCCGGACGCGTTGCGCGAGGCCTCCTATTTCGCCGATCGGCTGCGCCAGGAGCGGATGCCGTTGGCCGGACTGGTGCTCAATCGCACGCATCCCCCCGTCGCCGATCTCCCCCTGGCCACCGCCGCATCCGCGGCCGCGGAGCTGACCGCCGCGGCCCCGCTCACCGCGGCCGCCCTGACCATCCACGCGGACCGGTTGACGGTGCGGGCCCAGGAACTGCGGATGCGCGCCCGGCTCGACCGGGCCCATCCCGACCTACCGGTGGTCGAGGTGCCCGCCCTGGCCTTCGACGCCCACGACCTGCCCGCGCTCCGGGCGATCGCCGCCGGGCTCACCGGAACCGCCTGAGATCAGCTCGCCTCTTCCCGGATGTTGCCGGCCCTGGCCTCTTCCAGCAGAGCGCGCCAGCTGACGACGTCGGGCGACTTCTTCAGTACCGCCCGCCGCTGACGTTCCGTCATCCCACCCCAGACGCCGTATTCGATCTGGTTGTCGAGGGCGTCGGCCAGGCATTCCAACCGGACCGGACAGACCTGACAGAGCCGCGCCGCCTCGCGCTGGGCCGCGCCGGTCACGAAGAGCGTGTCGGGGTCGGATCCGGCACAGACCGCCCGCGTCGCCCAGTCCGAGTCACCGGCGACGGAGGTCAACGGCGTCGGTCCGAAGTCGTCGTCGGGGTTGCGGACGCCCGCTGCGAACGCTGCCGCATGCCCCTCCGTCGGCCACTCGTGCTGGCTTCGCGGGACCACCCGGTCGGTGACCGCTTCCCGGGCCAGCACCGCCTCGCGGGCCGGAACAACGCTCAGTGTCGGCCTGACCATGATGGCCACCTCTCTCTTTCGTCGCCCTGGGGGCGCGTCTCGGGTCGTCACGCATCGGAGCTGCGACTGTCCCCGCATCGATTCGTTCCGATCCCGATCCAGGGATTGCCTGGGGACCCGAGGTGACGACGCAGTTCGGACGCTGGACCGTTGCATCACGCAGGAGATCCGAATCCGGCCGGTAGATACGTTCCGTGGCCGATTTCCTGCCTCGGAGCGCCAACTGCGGCCGGTAGGTGGGATCGCCGGTGACCCGCATGTGAACGGCCGGTGAGCGCGCGTGGGCCGTGCGCAGCGAAACCTGGACCTCACTCCGACCCCGGTACCCTTGCTGACGTGCGTGTTCTAGGTGGTCTCGGCCGATTGACGATTGCGACGCTGCTGGCAGGAGTGCTGGTGGCGGGATTGATGCTGCCCTATTCGCTCGGCCTCGGGCTCGCCTCGAACAAGATCACCACTGCGCTGGCCAATACTCCGGCCAACTCCCTCAACGGACCGGTTCCAGAAACGAGCACCGTCACCGACAGCACGGGCGCGCCGATCGCCTACCTCTACAACCAGAACCGGACCGTCGTCCCGTTGTCGTCGATCTCGGAGAACCTCCAGGTCGCCATCGTCGCGGTGGAGGATCGCCGCTTCGTCACGCACAAGGGCGTCGACTGGCGCGGCACCACCAGAGCCCTGCTCAGCAACGCCCAGGGCGATTCCGGCCAACAGGGTGGATCCACGATCACGCAGCAGTACGTGAAGAACTATCTCTTCCTGGTGCAGGCGCAGACCGATGCCCAGCGGGCCGATGCCATCGCCAGCACACCGGGCCGCAAGCTCCGGGAAGCCAAGTTGGCGCTGACCCTGGAACAGCACGAGACCAAGGACGACATCCTGGCCGGCTACCTGAACCTGGTGGCGTTCCTGCCGAGCACCTACGGAGCGGAGGCCACCGCCGAGAGACTTTTCGGCGTGCACGCGGCCGATCTGGATCTGCCGCAGGCCGCGTTGATGGCCGGCATGGTCAACAACCCCAACAAGTACGACCCCCTGGACAAGGACCACGTCACCGACGCCAAGGATCGGCGCAACGTGGTGCTGGGCATCCTCTACAAGGACGGGTCGATCACCAAGGCGCAGTACGCCAAGGCCGTCGCGACCCCGGTCGACGTCTCCAACGGCACGAAGATCGCGAGCGGCTGCGTTCCGGCCCGCAACTCAGCGATCAACGGCTACTTCTGCCAATACGTCCTGGACTACCTCGCCAACGCCGGGCTGACCAGCGACGACATCGCCAACGGCGGGTACACGATCACCACCACCCTCGACCCGACCCAGATGGCCAAGGCGCACCAGGCCACCATCGACCAGGTCCCGCTGACCGCTGCCAACCAACGCATCGCGAATGTGATGGCACTGGTCGCACCGGGCACCCCGCGCAAGGTGGTCGCCCTGACGGCCAACCGTCCCTACGGTCTGGACCAGAGCAAGGGCGAAACGGTGCAGAAGTTGACCACCACGTTCGCCCCCCTCGGCGCCGGATCCACGTTCAAGATCTTCACGGCAGCTGCGGCCATGCAGGCCGGCCTCGGTACCTCGTCCATCATCCAGACCCCGGTGGTCTACCAGAGCCCGCTGTCGCCGCACCCGTTCCACAACGACACGGACAACGGCGAGGTCTTCCCCACCAGCATGACGATGCAGCAAGCGTTGGCCACGTCTCCCAACACCGGATTCGTCAAGCTCGAGGACGACCTCGGGCTGGCCACCGTGGTCAACATGGCAGTGGCGATGGGCATGAAGGGATATACCCTTCCGGCGGGCGACGTCAGCCCGGCGTTCACCGACAGCACCAACACCTACGCCCAGGAGCTGGTGGCCGACAAGGTCGTCTCGTTCACGCTCGGGGTGACGCCGGTCAGCCCGCTGGAACTGGCGAACGTCGGAGCGACAGTGGCATCCGACGGTGTCTGGTGCCCGCCGACCCCGATCAACAACGTCATCGATCGCGACGGCAAGGTCGTCTCGCTCAAGCCCGCCGCGGCGTGTGAATACATCGTGTCCGGCCAGAAGCAGGCCTCCCAGGACCTCTCCCGCACCCTGGCGCAGGCGATGGGTGATGACATCACCACTCCGGCCGGCACCGCGAACCAGTCGGCCAAGGCCGCGAACTGGAACCTGGCGCAGGGCACGTCGGCCGGCAAGACCGGCACCACCGGTGACTACAAGTCCTCGGCCTACCTCGGGTTCACCCCGCTGTTCAGCGCGGCCACCATCACCTGGGACTACCTGACGAAACCGCAGTCCATCTGCATGTACCCGCCGAACGCACCGGCGACGGCCACCCTCAAACCGTTGCAGCTCACCGGCTCCTGCGCTCTGACCGTGGCGAAGAGCAGCGAGGGAAGCACGACCAGCAAGAACACCGGCATGACGGGTGGGTCCGTTCCGGCCGCGACCTGGTTCGACGCGATGAACAAGATCCAGCCTGATGTCAGCGTCTTCCCGCCGTCGAGCCCGACGTACGTCTCCGGTCAGCCCGACACCGTGGTCCCGAACCTGGTGGGGCTCGGAGTGGACGAGGCCAAGTCGGCGGTGGCCGCGAAGGGCTTCAAGTTCAACTACCAGATCGAGAACCTGCCCAACTCGGCCCAGGCGAACTTCGTCACCAGGCAGGATCCTGCCTACGGCCAGAATGCCCTGCCGGGCACCGCCATCACCGTCTACGTCTCGGCCGGAAGCTCGACCAGCGGTGGGTGATCGACGACTCGTGACAGCCGCCGGCGTGGTGGCTGCGACAGCTGTCAGCGGCCTGGTCTGGTCGACGGTGTTGGAGAGGCGCTGGTACGCGCTGCGCCGGGTCCAGGTCCCCGCACTCCGACCCGGGGCGTGGCCGATCCGGGTGCTCCATCTGTCGGATCTGCACATCACCCCCGGTCACCACCACAAGGCCGCCTGGATCAGCGCACTCGCGGACCTTCGACCCGATCTGGTGATCAACACCGGCGACACCCTGTCGGATGCCAAGGCCGTGCCGATGGCGATGACGGCGTTCGGGGCCCTGCTCGATCTACCGGGCGCGTTCGTCTTCGGCAACAACGACTACTTCGCGCCCCGGATGAAGTCTCCCCACCGGTATTTCGTGAAGTCACCACCGCTGCCCAAGTCGCCCGCGCTGCCCTGGCGTGATCTGCGGGCAGCCCAGGCCGAGCGCGGGTGGATCGATCTGTCGAACCGGAAGCAGGTGGTGTCGGTTCGTGGCCAACGCATCGCACTGGCCGGCGTCGACGATCCACACCTGCGCCGCGATCGTTACGACGAGATCGCCGGACCGGCCGACCAGGACGCAGTGGTCCGCATCGGGGTCGCCCACTCCCCCGAACCCCGGGTGCTGGACTCCTTCGCCGCGGACGGCTACGACCTGGTGGTGGCCGGCCACACCCATGGCGGACAGATCCGGATACCGGGTTACGGCGCCATCGTGACGAACTCGGGCATCGACCGGTCCCGTGCGCGCGGGCTGTCCAGGTGGGGCACCCACATGTGGCTCAACGTCTCCGCGGGGTTGGGCAACAGCCCCTACATGCCAGTGCGGTTCTGCTGTCGTCCGGAAGCGACACTGATCACCCTGGTCCCGCGCTGATCACCGTTTCCGGCCCCTGACGGTCCCCTGCCGACGCCCAGGTGCCGGCGACGGCAGCAGGAATTGGTCCCGACCACCCGTCGTCATCGGATAGACTTTTCGAGGTTCACCGGGGTGTGGCGCAGCTTGGTAGCGCGCTTCGTTCGGGACGAAGAGGTCGCAGGTTCAAATCCTGTCACCCCGACCAGTGTGGCCGCAGGCAGACCCGGTCTCAGTGTTTCTGAGGCCGGGTCTTCTTCGTTCATCTGGATCTGCCGGGCAGCCTGATGTCGTACTCGGCGATCTTGCGGTAGACCGTGGCGCGGCCCATGCCGAGCTTTTCGGCGGCCTGCGCCACGGTGACCCCGGGTTCGGTCAGGCAGCGGATGATCTCGTCCCGTTTCAGCGCATCCAGCCGGTTGAGCGGGCGATCGTGGCCACCGAACACCTCGGGCGACAGATGGCGACTGTCGACGATGTCGGTACGTACCGCGGCCTCCCGGGACACCCGCTCGAGCTGTCCGACGTTCCCCGGCCAGTCGAAATCGGTCAGCGCCCGCGCCGCCATCGGCGTGAAAACCACCTCCCGGCGTCGCTCCTGCCGCGCGAAATGACGGGCCAACGGCATGATGTCGTCGGTCCGCCGGCGCAGGGGTGGAGCTTCGACCACGGTGTCGACCAGGCTCTTGAGACAGGCCGGGATCGTCGCGAAGTCGCTGGTCGTCAGGATGAATCCAGCCGGCCGCCCCACTCCGCGCGGAGTGGCGGCCAACGTGGCCGCCATTTCGTCGGCCGCCCACGCCGGGAGGTTCTCGACGCCGGAGATCAGGATGCAGGTGTCGGCGTGCCGGAGTTCCGGCGTCCACAGATCGAGCCAGCCACGCGGGTCGTCCTGACTCGGCGGCCGCACCGACAGCACCCGCTCCCGGGAGGAGATGTGCTGGCGCGCAATCGAGATCAGGGTCGTCTTGCCGGAGCCCCGCTCACCGACCGCGGCCACCACGTGGCCGTCCACCATGGCCCGCCGGGCCGTGTCCAGGGCGTCGGTCCAGACCGCCGACCGGCACGCGTCGGTCGTACTCGCCGGCCCTCTGTCGTGATAGACGCGGGTCACCTCGCCCCTGGGAGCGGGCCGGGGCCGGGGCCGCCGTCCGGCGGTCCGCAGCAGCATCAGGTTGGACGTGTTGCTCGCGGCCGACTGGGCCAGGGCCAGCAGGAGTTCCGCGGAGGAGTCCGCCCAGGTGGTGAGGTTGACGGTGCCGGCCAGGTCACCGGTCAGCGGGTCGAGGACCGGAACGGCGGCACAGGTGTAACCCCGCAGGTCGCTGCAGTAGTGCTCGCCGGCCCGCACCAGCGTCGGCGCCCGATCGGCCAGCGAGAGAGCCAACCCGTTCGTCCCCGCGTTGTGCTCGGTGAAGAAGAATCCGGGAGCGAGGTGGACCCGGTCCAGGGACCGGTTGATGCCGTTCTCATGGCAGAGCCGGGCCAGCACCAGACCGTCGCTGTCGGCGATCATCAGGCTGACCGGCTCGTCGGCCAAGGTGGCGTGCAGACCTTGGAGGACCTGCAGCCCGCACTCGTACAGCAGCGAGCCGGTGTCGACCGATCCGGTGAACACCGGCTCGACGTGCTCGCGCGAGACACCGTAGCTCTCGCTCCGCTGCCAGGAGGCCCGCACGCGAGACGCGAGCATGGTGCCGCGCACACCCACCTCGGCCGGATGATGATGCGTGAGCTTCGCAGAACGGTGCAGATCGCCCATGGCCGACCCTTCCCGACGCCCACGGCGGCGCCCGTCCAGCGCGACGGTACTCCGGCCCGCCGGGCGGACCGGAGGCTCCCGGCCGCTCATCGGCCAGGTGACTGCGGTCCCAAATTGAGACACCGACCGGGTGCCGGGGCCCCTAACGTCTCCCTAACGTCACCTACCAGGGCGTGATCCAGCTCTCAGTGACTCAAGGAGGATTCATGTACAGCAAGGACGGCCAGGACTACTTCATCGTCGACAGCCACGTGGCGCTGTGGGATGCACGCGCGGAAAACCAGCGCAACATCCATGGCAAGCAGTTCATCGACTGCTTCTACGACTACCACCGCAACCTCAGCCCGGCCTCGGAGGTCTGGTCCTACGAGGACTACCTGTACCAGGGCGGCGAGCGGCTGATGAAAGACCTGTTCACCGACGGCTACGTCGACCACGCGATCTTCCAGCCGGCCAACCTCATCGAGTTCTACAAGCACGGTTTCGGGCAGACCCAAGAGGCTTTCGAGCTCAGCCAGGCCAATCCCACCAAACTGACCTACAACCACTACTTCGACCCGCGTAACGGCGAGCAGGGCCTGACCCAACTGCGCGAGGATGCCGAGAGATTCCACCTCAAGGGCGTCAAGCTCTACACCGCCGAATGGCACGGTGAGTCCCGCGGCTGGAAGATGGACGACCCGTGGGCCTACCGCTACCTGGAGGCCTGCCAGGAACTCGGGATCAAGAACATCCACGTGCACAAGGGACCGACCATCCGGCCGCTCGACCGGGACGCTTTCGATGTCGCCGACATCGACAAGGTGGCCACCGATTTCACCGAGCTCAACTTCATCGTCGAGCACTGCGGCCTGCCGCGGCTCGAGGACTTCTGCTGGATCGCCACCCAGGAGCCGAACGTCTACGCCGGTCTGGCCGTGGCAATGCCGTTCATGGAGAGCCGCCCGCGCTACTTCGCCCAGATCATCGGCGAACTTCTCTACTGGGTCGGCGAGGACAAGATCCTGTTCAGCTCCGACTACGCGATATGGACGCCCAAGTGGCTCATCGAGCAGTTCGTGGACTTCCAGATCCCGGCCGACATGACCGAGTACCCGGAGCTCACCACCACGGCGAAGCAGAAGATCCTGGGCCTGAACGCCGCACGGCTGTACGACATCCCGGTGCCCGCGGGCCTCGAGGTCAAGGTTCCGGCGGAGCCGGACGCAGAGGTTGCCGTCGGGGCACCGGAGGTTGCCGTCGGGGCCTCGGCATGACAGCGGTGCTCAGCCGGTCGGACCTGGGCACGGACCACGCCGGGGCGGTGACCGTCGCGCTGGGCACGGTCATCGATCCCGAGTTGGACGAGCCCATCACCGATCTCGGCTTCGTCCGTTCGGTCGAGGTGGACGGCGGCAACGTGGTCGTCCACCTGCGATTGCCCACGTCCTTCTGCTCGCCCAACTTCGCCTATCTGATGGCCTCCGACGCCAAGGACGCCATCGGGCAGTTGGCCTGGGTCCGGCGGACCGTGGTCCAACTCGACGATCATCACGACTCAGACCTGATCAATGCCGGTCTGGCCGCCGATGCCGGCTATGTCGGCACCTTCGGCCACGAGGCCGACAGCGATCTCGACGAGTTGCGGATGACGTTCCGGCGCAAGGCCCACACCGCAGCCATGGAACGCTGTCTCACCTCGCTGATGAAGGCGGATGCCACGCTGACCGAGCAAGATCTCTGCTCGCTCACCGTGGCCGACCTGCCGTCGGACGCATTCGCGACCGCGCTTCGCAACCGTCGGGTGGCGATCGGCCTGTCCGACGATCCGGGCTCGCTCGTCTTCGTCGACGACCAGGGTCACGGATACCCGCGGGAGGACGCCGCGCTGCGGCTGCGGCGGGCCCGGTCCACCCGGATCTCGGTGGACGGCAACGCCCACTTCTGCCGTGGGCTGCTGGTCACCCGCTACCCGGATTCCTCCGGGGACCAGGCACCACGGGTGCACGGTGCCAGTCCGGACGACAGTCCGCAAGACCATCCGAAAAACTCCGCCCCAGCGGATTCCGGAGGGGTGCACGCCCATACCCATCCCCTCCTGCCGCTGTTCACCTCCCTACCGCCGAAGGTGGTTTCGTCATGAAGGCAGTCCAGGTGGTCGGCTACCACAAGAACCTCGAGATGAAGGAGATCCCGGCCCCGGAGATCACCGGCCCGCACGATGTGATCGTGAAGATCGGCGGAGCCGGGGTATGCCGCACCGACATCCACATCCTCGAGGGCCAGTGGGCCGAGAAGTCCGAGGTGACGCTCCCCTACACGATCGGACACGAGAACTCCGGTTGGGTGCACGCGGTCGGGAATGCGGTGACCAACGTTGCCGAGGGCGACAAGGTGATCCTGCATCCGCTGGTCACGTGTGGGCTCTGCCGGGCCTGCCGGTTCGGCGACGACGTGCACTGCGAGCAGTCGCAGTTTCCCGGCATCAACACGGCCGGTGGCTACGCCGAGTACCTGAAGACCTCGGCGCGCAGTTGCGTCAAGATCGACGATTCGCTCGAGCCGGCGGACATCGCGGCTCTGGCCGATGCCGGCCTGACCGCCTATCACGCGGCGGCCAAAGCGTCCCGACGGCTCCACCCCGGTGACCGCTGCCTGGTCATCGGGGCCGGCGGACTCGGTCACATCGGAATCCAGGTCCTCAAGGCCATCTCGGCCGCCGAACTCATCGTGGTGGACCGCAATCCCGATGCCGTCAAGCTGGCGGTGTCGATCGGCGCCGACTACGGCATCGTGGCCGACGGTACGCAGATCGAGCAGGTACTCGAGCTCACCGGCGGCAAGGGAGCCGAGGCCGTCATCGACTTCGTCGGTGAGGGTGGATCGACCAAGGAGGGCGTGCAGATGCTCCGTCAGGCGGGCGACTACCACGTCGTCGGATACGGGGAGGATCTCGTCATTCCGACCATCGACATCATCTCGACGGAGATCAACTTCATCGGCAACCTCGTGGGCTCCTACAACGACCTGGTGGAACTGATGGCGTTGGCCGCGCAGAAGCGGGTCGAACTGCACACCGTCAAGTACTCCCTCGACGACTTCCAGACCGCCCTGGACGACCTCGGCGCAGGCCAGGTGCGCGGTCGCGCCATTCTCGTTCCGTAAGTCCCAGCGTCCAGAGATCGAAGCCCTCACGCGACGACTGGACTTCATCGACGGGTCACACCTCGACGCCCCCTGCGCTTCACGCAGGGGGCGTCGATGGCGTGACGGACCTCTGCGGTGTGATCCGTGTCGAGATGATTTCGTTATCTTCGCGTGACTATCTAAACTGGACCGACCCCTGCCCCGCCGACCGATCCTGTGATCGAGCGCCCGACGAACTGGACACCCACGCTCTGTGCTTGCCCGACCTACGCCCGTCGACGCGCCGCCCCATCGCCGGATGCAGCGGCTGTGGGTTGCCTGTGCGGCCTTCGCGCTGGCCGGTGCCTCGATAGTCGGAGTCGCACCTCACGCTCAGGCTGCCACCTCGACCGCTGACACCTCGACCGCGACGGCAGGCACGCAGTGGGCGGCGGCCGGCAACAGGGCCGAGTTGGCCAGCGAACGGCTGGACGCGGCCAACGCCGCGGTGGCCGCGGCGGCCCGCCAACAGACGATCACTGCGGCGCAGGTGCTGTCCTCGGCCCGAGGGATCGCGCCGGCGCAACGCGCGGCTGCGGACGCAGCGACCGCGGTCAGCGCCGGCCGACAGCAGCTCCGTCCGATCACCGCGGCGGTGCAGGCCGATCAGGCCCAGCTGGCGGCCTATGCCGCAGCGGCATTCGAAGGCGGGGTGCCCAGCAATCTGCAGCTGCTGATGTCGGCTTCGTCCTCGCAGAACCTGCTGGATCAGCAGGGGGCGATCAGCAGCGTGGCCGTGACCCACGATCGGGTTCTGCAGCGCTCGAAGAAGGACCTGGCGGCACTGGCCGCCAAGCAGGCCGCGCTGGAGCAGCGCGAGCAGACTGCCGCTGCCGCTGCGGAAACGGCGAAGGCGGCCCACCTGTCCGCGATGGCCGCCAAGACCGCCGCCGAGCAGGCCAGGGTGACCGCAGCCGCCGCTGTCCGCACTGCTCGTGTGCGCAAGACCACGGCCGATGCGGAGGTCGCGCAGTTCCACGCCCTCTACGACAAACTCTCCAGCGCGCAGCAGGCCGCCGACTCCGCCGCTGCGGGGCAGTCCGCAGCCCAATCTGCTGCCTTCGTCCGCCGCTACAGCTCCGTCCACCTCCGCCCGGGCATCGGAACCATCGCGGGGCTGACCCCCGACCAGAGCGACATCGCACGCCAGATCGCCGGCGTGGCGGTGGCCCGCGGTCTCGGCGAGCGCGGCGCGCTCATCGGGATCATGACGGCCATCACCGAGTCCACCCTGACGAACGTCGACCACGGTGACGAGTCCGGCCCGTCGTCGATCGGCGTCTTCCAGCAGATGACGAGCTGGGGCAGCCTGGCTCAGCGCACCGACCCGGCCCAGGCCGCGGGATTGTTCTTCGATCGCATGGTCGATGTCCCCGACTGGCAGAGCATCGAGCCGTGGATGGCTGCCCAGGACGTACAGGAATCCGAGTTCTCCGACGGCTCCAACTACGAGAGCAACGTCAACCAGGCCCAATCCATCACCTCGGCCCTGCTGGTGACGGCCACACCGGGCGGTGACAGCACCTCGGCTCCGATCAGCGCGCCGAACCCGCAGGCCCAGATCGCCGTGGACTTCGCGTTGGCCCAGATCGGCAAGAAGTTCAGCTACGGAGCGGCCGGCCCGCAGACCTTCGACAGCTCCGGATTGACGTTCACAGCCTGGGCCCAGGCCGGGGTGAGCATTCCGCGGGCCAGTTTCCAGCAGGCCGCCCTGCGGACCGTACCGATGACTCAGTTGCAACCGGGCGACCTCATCACGACGAACGTTCCGGTCAGCCACGCGGCGATCTACGTCGGGGACGGAATGGCGGTCTCGGCCGCCGGCGAGCAGCTGGGCGTCGTCGAGATTCCGATGAGCAGGATCGGCGCCCACCCGACGGCGCACCGGGTTCAACCCTGAGCGTCTGATCAGGCTCGATTCGACCGATCAGGTCGTCGAACGGACCGGTCAGGTACGGCTCTCAGATGCGGAAGACCGAACCTTCGCAGGTGATCTCGTGCGCATCGGGGTCGTCGAACCACACCCCGCCGTTGCCCAGGTACCGGAACCGCAGCTCCTGTCCTCGCGGCACCGCCACGCTGACGCTCCTGGTGCCGTTGCTCCGCCGGACGAGCCGGTGCGCCCCCGGTCGCCAGTCGTTGAAGGAACCGACCACGGAGACCGCACCCTCGTGGATGTCATCCGGGAGCACGAACTGGATCTTTGCGGCGGCCGGGTCCTGTTGCTGGATTCGGATGGTCATCAATGCTCCAGGTGATAGCGACTGGCGGAGGTGGCCGCACGTGGCGGACCTGACCAACGTAGGGCGGCTCCGCCCAGGCTCCCGAACCGCCGCGCCGCGATGGGACGAGCTGTCACCAGGCTGTAACACCCCGACCCGGCGGGGTCATCTTCGGCGGCCCGGGCCCGGCCCGGGTCCTGCTGGCGGCCTATTCTTCGACCCGGGGGCGCGGTGCACAGTCCTCGCCATCGGCACCGGACGACATCAAATCGTTACCTATTGATTCGGCAGGACGTCGCCCGATAGGACAGAGGTCGTCCGAACAGACAGAAATGGCCCCGACGGTTTCACCGTCGGGGCCATTTCGGAATCTCACGTCAGAGCATGATCAGATCGGACGGGGCGTATTTCAGACGAGCAGCTTTGCCTTCTGGGCGGCGAACTCTTCTGGGGTCAGGACACCTTTGTCGCGCAGGTCGGCAAGCTTGGCCAGTTCCTCGGCCGAGCTGGTCGAGGTGGCCGCGGTCTTGCGGACGTACTCCTTGAAGTCGTCCTGCGCCGCCTGCTGGCGGGCGACCTCGCGCTCGGCCATGCCGCCGCCGCGGGCGATCAGGTAGATCAGCACGCCGAAGAGCGGCAGGATGATGACCAGGACCATCCATGCGGCCTTGCCCCAGCCGCCGATGTCGTGGCTGCGGAACAGATCAGTGATGATCCGGAACAGCAGGAAGAACCACAGGATCCAGAGGAAGAAGAACATCATCTCCAGGAAGATGTTCAGCAGAGGGAAGTTCATCGGTGTGACTCCTACGAGGTGAACGGTCGTGCGGCCGACCATCGGCAAGCACGCAATGCAAGGTGGGGACTGCGGGAAAACGTCGTGATGGCGCTTCGTCGGATGGCGATCGGAAGAAGCCCGGCCAAGCCCCAACGAGGCGCGCGGCATCACTCTAGCGTGCCGACACGCATTCTCCCGTCAACGTCGTCACACGGCGTACCCGGTTCCCTCGCCGCAACACTGCTTCGTCACGCTAGCAAATCCGAGAACCCCCATCTACATAGCCATCGATGAGAGCGGGCGCGGCGCGGTCGCCGTTCGGGCGGATTGCGACTCAGCCGCCCGGTGAGCCACATCGATCGGCTCCTGCATCGGTGGGCGGCGGCCCCGCCTGGTCGTGCATCGAGAACTCCGGCCCGGTGTGGCTGCTGCGGGTCGGTGTGGGTGACACCCGGTCGTGTCATTGCGCTGTCAGCAGGTGAGGATAGGCGGATGAGCAGCACGGAACACGAGTCCCCCAGCCCACAGACGCGGGCACCGTCGCATCCGAATGCCGCTGTACCCGACCGGTTGTTCGCCGACGATGCAGACGATCAGCGTTGGCGGCAGCGGTTCTCGGCCATCCGGCTGAGCCTGGCCGAACCGGCCAGGGACGCTCCTGATCACGCGGTCTACGTGTCCAACGCCAACGGGCGCTACGAGCTCTACTGCTGGGACATCGCCGCTGATGTCCACTCCCCAGCCACCCACCGACCGGACGGGACTGCGCACGGCACCCTGTCCGCCGACGGCGGCTACCTGCTCTGGTTCGACGACACCGACGGCGACGAATTCGGCCGCTGGCAACGACAGCCGTTCGGCGGCGGACCTGGCTCGGCGGCGCCGGCGATGCCGAACGTCGAACCCGGTTATCCGTGCGGCCTGGAGGTCGGCCTGCGGGTGACCGTGGTCGGCTTCGTGGACGACGACGGCACCAGGATCCACTTGTCCCGGGACGATCGGGAGCCGCACGTCGTCTATCGAAACACCAATGACGCCAGCGTGGACGGACTCTCGCAGGACGAGACCATCTGGCTACTGGGCCACTCCGAGCACGGCGACTCCCGATACCCGGCCCTGCGGGCGATCGCGGTCGCGGACGGGTCCGTCATCGCCGAACTCGACGACACTCCGGGCCGCGGCCTGAGCGCCATGGCGTTCTCGCCGATCGCCGGCGACCAACGCGTGCTGGTCGGGCACGAACGCCACGGCCGTGATCAACTGCTGCTCTGGGACGTCGTGACCGGGACCGTCGCCGAACTGGACATCGATCTACCCGGCGACATCTCCGGTGACTTCTATCCGGACGCGACTGCACTGCTGATCATGCACACCAGCGCCGGACGCACCACCATGCACCGCTACCAGATCTCGACCGGCGAACTCTTCGACCTCCCGGCCGCCGTCGGTGTCATCTCCGGCGCCGTGACCAGGCCGGACGGTGCGGTCTGGTATCGATGGTCGAGTGCGTCCCGGCCCAGCCAACTACGCGTGCTCCGATCGGATGGCACCGACGAAACGCTGCTGCTCCCGCCGGGTGGTCCGTCGCCGAGTTCGGAGCCCGTGGCCGACCTGTGGGTCCCCGGACCGGGTGGTCCGATCCATGCGCTGATCGCGCGGCCCTCCGGTTGGGGTTCGCCGGCCGAGTCCGGCCGGAGCAACGTCGCCCTGCCGACCGTCTTCTTCCTGCACGGCGGCCCGGCCGCCGCGGACGAGGATTCCTACGACGCCACCCGGGCCGCCTGGCTGGATACCGGGTTCGCCGTGGTGCACGTCAACTACCGGGGGTCGACCGGCTACGGCTCGGCCTGGCGCGATGCGCTGACGGCCAGGATCGGCCATACCGAGCTGGCGGACGTGGCCGCGGTACACGACCACCTGGTCACGGCCGGCCTCGTCGACCCGGCGCGGTCGGTGCTGGCGGGCTACTCCTGGGGTGGTTTCCTCGCACTGTTGGGCCTGGGTATCCAGTCGTCACGTTGGGCCGCCGGCATCGGCGGTGTCCCGGTCGCCGACTACCTGCAGGCCTACGAGGACGAGATGGAACCGCTGCGGGCCTACGACCGGGCGCTGTTCGGTGGTTCGCCGGAGGAGGTTCCGGGGGTCTACCTGGACTCGTCGCCGCTGACCTACGTGGACCAGGTCAGCGCACCGGTGCTCATCCTGGCCGGCGAGAACGATCCACGCTGCCCCATCCGCCAGATCGACACCTACCTCGACGCTCTCGCGGCCCGGGGCGCCGACTACGCGCAGTACCGCTACGACGCCGGCCACGGGTCCATGGTGGTCGACGAGCGCATCCGCCAGGTGGCCTGTGAGATCGCCTTCGTCCGCTCGGCGCTCGGCCTGCTTCCCCTCTGACGTCCCCGACCCACCCGCGCTGACCAACCTCCACCGTGCTGACCAACCTCCACCGCGCGGATCAACTCGTCGCCCTTGGGCCCGGTGGGACGGGAGTCGACCCGATCATCAGCGCAAGCGAAGTTGATCCGCGCGGGAGGCGGGGCGGCAGGGGGCTCAGCTGCGCAGTTCGGGGAAGTCCTCGAGTCGGAACTCGGCGTCCGGCGGGCCGACGGTGTCCCCGTCCGAGGCATGGATCAGATCCTCGCGGCCACGCAATTCCACCCGGCGGATCTTGCCCGAGATCGTCTTGGGCAGGTCGGTGAATTCGAGCCGGCGGATCCGCTTGTACGGGGACAGGTGCGTCATCGAGTACGAGAAGATCAGCGCCGCAGTCGCTCTGGAGGGTTCGAACCCGGCTGCCAACACGACGTACGCCTTGGGTACGGCGAGCCGCAGCGCGTCGGGCGACGGCACGACGGCGGCCTCGGCCACCGCCTCGTGCTCGAGCAGGACCGACTCCAGCTCGAACGGCGAGATCCGGTAGTCGCTGGCCTTGAACACGTCGTCGGCCCGTCCGACGTAGGTGATGTAGCCGTCGGCATCGACGGATCCGACGTCCCCGGTGTGGTAGTAGCCGCCCGCCATGGCCTCGGCAGTGCGCTCGTCATCACCGCGGTAGCCGGCCATCAGCGACACCGGCCGTCGCGACAGGTCGAGGCAGATCTCCCCCTCACCCTCCACCCCGGATCCGTCGACCGGGATCGCCGTCCCCGACGTGACGTCGACCAGCGCCACCGCGAATCCGGGCATGGGGCGCCCCATGGAGCCCTCCCGGACCGGCTGGCCGGGCGAGTTACCCACAGCCAGAGTGGTCTCCGTCTGTCCGAAGCCGTCCCGGATCATCACGCCCCAGGCCTGGCGCACCTGGTCGATCACCTCCGGATTGAGTGGTTCGCCGGCCCCGACCACCTCCCGCGGCGGGGTGGACAAAGCGGTGAGATCCGCCTGGATCAACATGCGCCAGACCGTCGGCGGGGCACAGAAGGTGGTGACCCGGTGGTCGGCCATCACCCGCATCAACTCAGCCGCGTCGAATCGGGTGTAGTTGTACAGAAAGACCGTCGCCCCGGCGATCCAGGGTGCGAACACGTTCGACCACGCGTGTTTGGCCCAGCCCGGCGAGGAGATGTTCAGGTGCACATCCCCTGCCTGCAGACCGAGCCAGAACATCGTCGACAGGTGCCCGATGGGATACGAGACATGGCTGTGTTCGACCAGTTTCGGCAACGCGGTCGTCCCCGAGGTGAAATACAGCAGCAGGGCATCGTTCGCCGGGGTCGGCCCGTCCGCCACGAAAGCAGTTGCTGCAGAGTGACTGTCGTCATAGGAGACCCAGTCCATGACGGGCCGGCCCACCGCGATGCGGACGAAATCTCCCGCCACTGCGTCTAACTTCACCGCATCGGCATCCCGGACGACGACGAACGCGGCATGTCCCCGCTCGACCCGGTCCCGCAGATCGGGGGTACTGAGCAGGGTGGACGCCGGGATCAGGACCGCACCGAGCTTGATGGCGGCGAGGATCACCTCCCACAGTTCCACCTGGTTGCCGAGCATCAGCAGGATGCGGTCACCCCGCCGGACCCCCACGGCCCTCAGCCAGACGGCGACCTGGTCGGACCGGGCGGACAGTTGCGCGTAGGTCCACGCTCCGGAGTCACCGTTCTCCTCCACGATCTTCAGGGCCGGCCGGTCCGGATGTTCGCCCGCGATGACGTCGAACCAGTCGAGGCCGAAGTTGAAGGTGGCCGGCCGCGGCCAGCGGAAGTCGCGCACCGCGGACTCATAATCGGTGCGGTGGGTCAGCAGGAATTCGCGTGCGGCACGGAGTTGCTCCGTGCCCGAGGTTCGCGCACCCGTTGGTGTCGAACTGTCCGATGCTGACGTCATCGTCGCGGAATCCCTTCGCTCCTGCCCGAGGGCCGTACGGGTCGGACTCCCGGCCTCCGACGAATCCTGCCAAATGCCCGGTCGGACCGGTGCGTCAGGCCCGCCTGTCGGCGAAGGCGACGAGTTGTCCGGCGAGCACCTCGACTGTGGCCATCACGGCCGGATCGTCGGCGACGTCGGCCGAATCGAAGGTGGTGATCGCGCTGTTGATTGTCATACCGAGCGGGGTCGGCCACCCGCGGAGCGCATGGATGACCTGCCGGAGGGTCCCGAGAGTGCCGGCTGCGGCCTGCCATCCCCGTGCGACGGCGACGGCACCCACCGCACGACCGTCCAGATACGGGCGGGTATCGGTGCGAAGTTCCTCGAGATAGTCCAGAGCGTTCTTGACCAGACCGGACACGGTGCCGTGATATCCCGGCGACGAGATCACGACGGCATCCGCCGAGCGCACGGCCTCGATGTATTCCCGTGCCGTCGGCGGCAGTTCCGCACCGGAGTGGTAGGGCGCAAAGTCCAGCGCGCGGCCGGTGAAGGATGCGGTCGTCACCCCCTGTCGCCGAGCCGCGGTCAACACCGCCCGCAGCGCTCGTTCCGACTGGGAGTCCGGGTCGATGGAACCGCCGATTCCGACGATGAAGATGCTCACCCTCCGATCCTGCCCGCTGCCGTCGGACGGCGCTGCCCCGGGTGAGCAGGGCCACGCGGCAGACCGCGCGCCATCAACGGCTGGACGGCATCAACGGCCGCGGGAAATCAACGGCTGGACGGAATCACCGCGTGGACAGAGTCCAGCCGGCCACGGATCCGGTGGCCGGCGGGGCCGAACCCGAGATCGACAGGACGTCGAGCCCGGACCAGGTCAGCCTGCTGCCGGCGAGGACAGCCGCCCGCCCGGTCGACAACGCCCGGACACGGACGGCGGAGCGGGGCACCACCGCGACCGTTGCCGTCGAGGCGGACTGGGAGACCAGGGCGATCTGGGCGCCGTTCGGTGAATACGCCGCAAGCGCGAAATCGCCGGTGAGGCCGGAGATGTCAGTCAGCGCACCGGAAGCCAGGTCCAGCAGGTGGGGCGCGCCCGGGTCGGCGTCGCTGGCGGAACCGACCACAGCCTGGCGCCCATCGGGGGAGACGGCGATCGGGACGATCTGGGTTCCGTTCGGGCCCAGCGGACCGAACTCCTTCCGCACCCCGCTGGCCAGGTCGACAGCCACCAGGTTCGGTGCTCCCTGATCGCCCCGGTAGACCGTGAAGATGACGGTGGAGCCGCCGGTGGCCAGGTATCCGGATTGGAATTCGTATGGTCCGGTGGCGAGCGCGACCACCCGGGGGATCAACGACTCCGGGTCGACGTCCACGACCCTGGTCGTCGGACCGCTGGCCTCGACCGCATTGCCGATGAGCAGCAGGTGCCCGCTGGTCGCGTTCCAGGCCATCGCGGTATAGGTGGACGCCGGTGGCGCGTTCGAGGTGCTCGCCCCCGGAGCGCTGCTCCGGCTGCTCGACGCGGCCGCAGGACCACTGATGGCGGGCACCGGCTGCGCCTTTCCGGTCTTCGCGTCGACGAGCCACGCGGTGCCGTTGCCTCGCACCGACACATCGCGGCCGACCGCGACGCGTTGGCCGTCAGGCGAGAACGCCGCCGTGACCGGCAGTTTGCCATCGAGCGTCAGGTCCGCGCAGATGACTTTCGGATTGGTCCCGACCGGCCTCAGGCAGACCCCGTGGACCGGATCGGCGACGGCGAAGACGTTGCCGTCCGGAGACAGGGCCAACACGTCCCCGGTGGTGGTCTCGACGGCAACGGCGCCGAGTCGATCCAGCGACGGGCTGCGGTAGGGCGCGATCAGCCCGGACCCGGCGACCGTGCAACCCGCGACGACGACCAGGGCGACCGCGCCGGCGGCGAGCCGGGCGGGGGCGCCCCGATGACCTGCCCGACCGTCTCCCATGATGTCTGCCAATGTACGAGCCCTCGCGGCGGGCAGGTCCGTGCGGCGCGAGCGGCTCGTGCAACAGTGGAGTCATGGGGTTCGAACGTGGCACCGACGGGCCGCGGGTGATCGTGGCGGCCGTGGACGGATCGACCACGTCGATGCGCGCGGCTGCCTACGCCGCCGGATTGGCGCGCCGGCAATCCGCCGAACTTGTCGTGGTGTTCGTGGCGTCCGGGTCGACGATGGCCAACTTCGTGCCCGCTGCCGGCTCGGCCGTCGACGAGGCCATGCAGGACGTGGCGGCCGACCTCCGCGAACAGGTCGAGACCGGCACCGCCAACGCCGGCATCAAGGGCCGCTTCGTCGAGAAGAAGGGCGACCCGTACGCCGAGATCTCCAAGGTGTGCGCGGCGGTGCTCGCCGACGCGGTGGTCGTGGGCGCCTCGACATCGGCCGGGCACCGACTGGTGGGCTCGATCGGTGTCCGGCTGGTGCGGGCCGGCCGCTGGCCGGTCACCGTCGTGCCGTGAACACCACCGGGACCAACTGATGCCCATCGGATCGATCGACCGCCGGGTCAAGGGTGTCGTGTTGCTGGCGGTCGTCCTGCTCGCTGCGGTCGTGCTGCCGAACCTGGTGCCACGGACCGTGCGCGGGACGGCCGTCCTCGGGCAGGTTCCCGTGCCGCCCCACGTCGGCCAATGCTTGTTGCAGAGCCCGCAAGCCGACGGGAGGCGTGGGACCGGCACGTCCTACCGCCTGGGTGGGTGCACGACGCAGCACTACGGCGAGGTCGCCGAATTGGTCTCCGATGCCACGATCGCGGCCAGGTCGACCGGCGACCTGGCGTCGGCGAACGCCTGCGCGGACGAGGATGCCTACCTGGGTTGGGCCTCGCCGGTCGTGGCCACCTCCCGGGTGGACTGGCGGCCGATCGACCTGACCGTCATCACCATGGATCCGACACCGGTCCAGCGGGCCTTCGGTCAGCACTGGCTGGTCTGCGTCGTCTTTCCCGCCACCGCGGGCACCAGCTACACCGGTTCGGTGCACGGCGCCCTGGCCAGCGGCAGATTGCCGTCGGCGTTCGCGCAGTGCCTCGGCTGGCGTTCGGCCGCGGCCGCCACCGTGCCCTGTGACGGCCCACATCCGGTGGAGGTGTTCGGGACCGCGGAGCTCTCGCCTGTCTACCGCGATCAGACCGCGCTCGACGCCGACTGCCTGCGCATCGCCACGTCGGCGATGCGGCGAGCGGACCCCACTGCAGGCGGCACGCTGACCGTCAGTGCGCTGCCCTTCCACCGGGACGCGACCGGCCGGAAGCAACCCGGATTTTCCGTCCACCCGGACGATCTCGGTGCCGGCGCGCTCTGCACCGCGGGGGTGAAGGGGAGCCGGCTGCTCGACGGCTCGCTGTTCGGCCTGGGCACGAATACGTTGCCCTGGGCCTGACCCGTTGCCAGACCGACACGGTCGCCGCGTCCCCGGCGGCCGGGGTCTGGGTTACCGTTCGCCGGTGCCCATCTTTCCGTCAGATCCGAGCCGGCGGTATCGGAGGGTGGTCGGGACCCTTGCGTGCCTGCTCGTCGCCCTGACGTCCTGCACGACGGTCCGGCCGGCCGGCCGCCCGCCGACGACTTCGGTGGACGAGACAGGCAGCGAGGCGCCGAGTCCGGTCTTCACCCCGGCTGCCCCGGTTGACGCTCCGTCGCCGACCGCGGCCGATCGCGCCACAGCGAAGCCGACCGCCGGCCGGACATCCCGGACCGCCCGACCTGCCCTGCCGGAACCGACGGCGACCTCCACGTCGGGTACGTGCGTTCTCGGGCGCTGCTACGACCTCGGTCCGGTGCACCAACTACCGGCCGGTGCGGCGCCGGAATCGAGTGGTATCGCCGCGTCCGCCCGCTCGCCGGGATCCTTCTTCGTGGTCGACGACGGCACCGGCGCCGCCGGGATTGTCGCGATTCGATCGGATGGTTCTCTCCTCGCCGACCTCGCGGTATCCGGCATGTCGGCGTCCAACGCCGAGGCGTTGGCCGCTGGACCGTGCGGTGACCGGGCCGGTAGGTGCCTGTATGTCGGCGACATCGGCGATAATGCGTTGCAGCGCGGTCACATCACCGTCTACCGCATCTCCGAGCCGTCACTGACGCCCGCACCGCAGAACCCGGTGGCGGCAGACGAGTGGAACTACAACTATCCGGACGGCGCCCACGATGCCGAATCCCTGATGGCCGCTGACGACGGCTCGCTCGTCGTCATCACCAAGTCGGCAATCGACAAGACGACGGGGAAAGTTCCGCCGCACCGCATCTATCGCGCGGCCCCCGGCGGCGGCGAGTTGACGTTCGTCTCCTCCTTCACGCCACCCGAGCCGGCCATGCGTCGGCAGTCGCTGTTCACCGGCACCGTCGTCACCGATGCGAACTACGCGCGCGGCCGGGTGTTGCTGCTGACCTATGACCAGGTGGTCGAATACGTGGCACCCACAGCGCACGCCGACCCGGCGGCGTTTCCGAGCTGGCCGCACCACGAACTTCCCGCGCCGGCGATGATCCAGTCCGAAGGTATCGCCGCCGACATCGCCGGTTGTGGTTACGAAGTCACGTCGGAGGAAGGGCCGGGCGGATCCCGGGCCGGTCTCGCGGGAGTCAGCTGCCGGTGACCGGCCCAACCCGCCCGTCAGATCTGGGAATACCGGTGCGTCAGGCCCGGAGGGCGGCGGCCACCACTTCGGCGATCTGGACCGCGTTGAGGGCCGCGCCCTTGCGGAGGTTGTCATTGCTGATGAACAGTGCGAGTCCACGACTGTCGGGCACCCCGGGGTCGGTCCGCAGGCGGCCCACGTAGGAGGGGTCGGAACCGGCCGCCTGCAACGGGTTCGGCACTTCCGAGAGCTCGACACCGGCGGCGCCCGCCAGCAGTTCGGTCGCCCGGGCGACCGAGATCGGCCGCTCGAACTCGGCATTGACGGACAGCGAGTGACCACTGAAAACCGGCACCCGGACGCAGGTTCCGGAAACGAGCAGATCCGGTATCGACAGGATCTTGCGGGACTCGTTGCGCAGCTTCTGTTCCTCGTCGGTCTCGAAGCTTCCGTCGTCGACGACGTTTCCGGCCAACGGGATCACGTTGAAGGCAATCGGCCGGACGTACTTCTTCGGTGCCGGGAACTCGACGGCGTGACCGTCGTGGGTCAGGCCGGCGGCCCCGTCGACCACGGCCTTCACCTGCCCGTCGAGCTCGGCGACCCCGTCCAGCCCACTGCCCGACACTGCCTGGTACGTACTGACGATCAAGCGTCGCAGCCCGGCCTCCTCGTGCAACGGCTTGAGCACAGGCATCGCGGCCATCGTGGTGCAGTTGGGGTTGGCGATGATGGCGCCGCGGCCGTCGGCGACCACAGCCAGTGCCGCCTCCGGGTTGACCTCGGACACCACCAACGGCACCGCCGGATCCATCCGCCAGGCCGACGAGTTGTCGATGACGATCGCGCCGGCAGCCGCGAACTTCGGCGCCAGCGCCTTCGAGGTGGAGCCCCCGGCCGAGAACAGCGCGATATCCAGCCCTGACGGGTCGGCCGTCGAGGCATCCTCGACCAGCACGTCCGTGCCGGCCCACCGCAGCGTCGAACCGGCTGACCGGGCCGAGGCGAAGAATCTGATCGAGGCGACAGGAAAATGGCGCTCTGCCAGGATCTTTCGCATCACGCCGCCGACCTGTCCGGTCGCCCCCACGATGCCGATGTGCAGTCCGGTGCTCATCTTCCTGTTCCTCCGTACACGGTGGCGGGGTCGCTGCCGCCGAGGTCGAAAGCGTTGTGGATGGCCTTGACGGCCGTGTCCAACTCGACATCACGGACCAGCACCGAGATCCGGATCTCCGAGGTGGAGATGATGTCGATGTTGACGCCGGCATCGGCGAGCGCCTCGCAGAAGGTGGCGGTCACGCCCGGGTGCGAACGCATGCCCGCGCCGATCAGCGACACCTTGCCGACGTGGTCGTTGTAGACGATGGTGTCGAACCCGATGACGTCCTTGTGGCTTTCCAGCGCGGCAACGGCTCTCGGCCCGTCCGCCTTGGGAAGCGTGAAGGTGATGTCGGTCTTGCCTTCGGCAGCGCGAGAGATGTTCTGCACCACCATGTCGATATCGATCTCCGCGTCGGCGATGGTTCGGAAGATCCGGGCCGCCACCCCGGGGTGGTCGGGCACGGCAGCCACGGTGACCTTGGCTTCGCCGCGCTCGTGCGCGACCCCGGTGATCAATGCCTGTTCCACGCTCAGATCCTCCATGCTGCCGGTGACGATGGTGCCCGCCTTGTCCGAGTAGGACGATCGGACGTGCACCGGGACGTGATAGCGACGGGCGTACTCGACGCAACGGAGCATCAGCACCTTGGCGCCGGCCGCGGCCATCTCGAGCATTTCCTCGTAGGTGATGGTGTCCAGCTTGGTCGCATCCGAGACGATGCGGGGGTCGGCACTGAAGACCCCGTCGACATCGGTATAGATCTCGCAGACGTCGGCGTTCAGCGCTGCAGCCAGGGCCACGGCGGTGGTGTCGGACCCACCCCGACCCAGCGTGGTGATGTCCTTGGTGTCCTGCGAAACGCCCTGGAAACCGGCGACCAGGGCGATCGCCCCGTCGTCGAGCGCGGCGCGGATACGGCCGGGTGTGACGTCGATGATGCGGGCCCGGCCGTGGGTGGAATCGGTGATCACCCCGGCTTGGGAGCCGGTGAACGAGCGGGCCTGCGCACCGAGCGAATGGATGGCCATGGCCACCAGTGCGTTCGAGATGCGCTCACCCGAGGTCAGCAACATGTCGAGTTCGCGGCCGGGCGGGACCGGCGACACCTGGAGGGCAAGGTCCATCAGGTCGTCGGTCGTGTCGCCCATCGCTGACACGACCACGACGACCTCGTTGCCGGCCTTCCGCGTCGCGACGATCCGCTCGGCCACGCGCTTGATGCGCTCCGCTGTGGCTACCGAGGAACCGCCGTACTTCTGGACGACCAGACTCACTGTCTTGCCTCTGCCCTTCGTCTGTGACGTATCCGGGCGCGGGTCCACCGATTCTCTGACTTCGGATCGCCGCCCGGATTTTCGAGGCGCCCGCGGTCGGCCACGATTCGGACGCGCACGGTGCCGACCTGGAGGGAGCGGATCACGACGGTGCCAATTCGGGGAGAGCCGGCGAAAACGACCAGGTCGGACCCGAAGTCCGACACGGTCATATTCGGCTCCAGACTACCTGCGTCGGCGAGCCGTGTTGGCCTCCCACACCCCCCGAGGCAGGCGGGCGCTGACGCACTGAGAAGTCCTACGGACAGGCGGCGCCAATGGCGAAAGATCCTCGCGCAGCACGGCTCGGGGCGGGAGAAACATGCCTCACGCCGGACCGGCATCACTGATCCCGTTCATCAGCTCAACGGCAGTGGCTTCGAACCGAGGCCGATGAGCGAGCCGGTCAGGGCCTTTCCTCCCGTCGCGCTCACCGTGCACTGTACGAAAGGCGCACCGGGCGGATCGGTGACCACCTTGACGGCGAGCCGGCCCCCGAAGGTGGGGTCCTGCACCTTCATGATCGACGCGGCCGCCTGGCGGCAGCCGGCCAACACGTGCGCCGGATCGGCGACCGAGATCATCGAGTTGTCCGACACGGAGGGGCGCAGTACGTCTGCGTAGGCCAGCTGCTGCGTCGAGTGCGGCGTCGTGCACGCCGTCGGAATGCCGTGCTGGACCACCTGGTCGGCCCAGCACAGCCCGAACGCAGCCGGGAGAGTGCCCGTCGCCCAACTCGCCTTCAAAGTTCCAGGTGTCGGGTACTCCTGGCCGACGGCCGACATCACACACGCGCTCCAGGTCCGCCCTGCGGTCCGGTCGTGCTCGTCCGGACCGACCGTCACGGCATCGACGTAGATGCTCTTGGACCACTGGACACCGACCAGTGCGGTGGTGGCGGTCGTCCCGAGATACGTCTCGACCTGGCTCCGGCAGTCGGGATGGGCCTCGTCGTACTCCTGCAGCGTGCTGACCTGCGACGTGTTGGTCGTGGACACCGAGATGACCTCGCCGATCACCTGCCCACTACAGGGCGCGGCAGTGGCCACCGGCAGCGATCGGGACGGGACGGCGTCGTCCACCTTCACATCGTCGATCTCGTCGGGTCCGGCAGCGCTGAGCGCGCTGACACAGGTCCCGACAGCGGGCGGGCCGGCGATCACCTCGCCGACGGCAGCGCCTGCGACCTGCCGGCCGACGAGGTTCGGGACGGCAAGCGCACAGACGAGTGCGATCACCAGCAGCAGCACGCCTGCGACCCGTCGATCCATCCCGTCGAGGTTAACCGCGCCGGCTGTGGGCGGCCCGGCGCCCGGCTGGCCTCGTTAGGCTCGGGTGCACCGCAGGACGACGTCGAAGACCTGCATGCCGAACACAGGAGCGTCGCCATGATCGACACCGCAGGACTGGCCACTTCGTTCTCCGCCGGACTACCGGACTGGGTGCTGCCATTCGTGTCCGCCCACCACGGCTCGACGGAGACACCGGAGGAGCGGATGGCGCTGGTTCACGCGCTCGCCGATCGGAACTTCGTGGCCGGCAACGGTGGACCGTTCGCGGCCGTGGTGGCCGACCCGGAGACCGGTGAGATCGTCTCGGTCGGCGTGAATGTGGTGCTGTCCAGTGGACTGTCCAGCGCGCACGCCGAAGTCACCGCGATCTCCTTGGCCCAGGTGGCCATGGGGTCGTGGGATCTGGCCGCGGTGCGGCCCGGTCTCGAACTGGTGGTCAACTGGCGGCCGTGCGCGATGTGTCTCGGCGCCGTGCTCTGGTCCGGCGTCCAGCGGCTGGTGGTGGCCGGCGACGGTCCCGACCTGGAGCGGTTGACCGGCTTCGACGAGGGGCCTGTCGTCTCCGACTGGGTGGAACAACTGCACCGTCGCGGCATCCAGGTCGAGCAGGACGTCCTGCGCGAGGGCGCCATCGCCACCTACACCGCCTACGGGCAGAGCCGGTCCCTGGTCTACAACGCCCGCCGCGGGGAGTGAGATCTGTTGTCCTCGAACGCACCTGCTGAGATCGTCGAGATGGTGGTCCGCTCGGGTGGGGTACAACTGAACGTGGCCACCGCCGGGTCCGGAACACCGGTGCTGTTGTTGCACGGCTTTCCCGACTCATGGCACCTCTGGCGCACCCAGATCGACGCGTTGAGCAGCAGCGGCTTCCAGGTGATCGCGCCGGACCTTCGAGGTCACGGGGCCTCGGATCGACCGGAAGATGTTGCGGCCTATCGCATGCCAGAGCTCACCGCGGACATCCTCGCCGTACTCGACCATCTCGGGGTGGGTCGGACGGCAGTGGCCGGACACGACTGGGGGGCGGCGCTGGCGTGGAACTTCACCCACCGTCACCCGGAGATCGTGGAGCGGCTGGCGGTGCTGTCCGTCGGGCATCCCGGCGCCAATCTGTCTGCCGGAGTCCGGCAGCGACAACTCTCCTGGTACATGCTCTGGTTCCTGCACGCCGGAGTGGCCGAGAAAGTACTGCCGGCCGGAGACTGGCTGGCCTTCCGTGACTGGGCCTGGGACGCCGCGGAGCCTGGCTCCGACCCGCTCATGGACCGGCAGATCGCTGACCTGTCGCGCCCCGGGGCGCTCGCCGCCGCCCTGAACCTGTACCGGGCCAACATCCGTCCGGACAACTTCTTCGTGCCCACCGTGCCGCCGATGCCGCACGTCGCCTGCCCGGTGATGGGCGTCTGGTCGACCGGCGACCTGTTTCTCGGCGAGGAGCAGATGACGGCGTCGGCCGGTTACGTCGACGGCCCCTGGCGGTACGAACGGGTCCCCGGTGGCCACTGGATCCCCGCCCAGGCACCGGACGAGCTCACCGCCCTCCTGCTCGACTTCCTGGCCTGACCCGCTCGTTCCCGGCATGGATCAACGTCACCGGCAGGGACGAACATTCGCGTGCTGGGGCTGGAGTGACAGGACAGAACGACTTCATCCCTGCAGGCCGGATGAGCGTCGACCTGCTGGGCTGACCGGCGGCCGGAGAGTGGCCGGCCCGGGTGGCAGGTTGCGAAGCTCATCGGCGCCTGGAGTAGGGTCCTTCTCGTGGTGCGCATCGCAGCGGCCGGCGTTCTCGCCGTGAGCCTGCTCCTTAGCGGCCGCGACGGAGCCTGATTCAGACTGGCTCCTCCGTCGCGGGTCTTCGTGCTGCTGGTCGACATCCCCTCCCGGGTACTACCCCGACCGAGCGTCGAACCCGGACTCCCCCCGAAGGATCCATCATGAGCACACCTCCCGCCTCCCGCCTGAGCATCCCCCGCGGCGACATCCCGGCCGGTCAGCGTTCGTACAACCGCCAGCGCGGCAGCCAGATGCCGTTCGCCCGGTACACCCCGTTCACGCCGATCGACCTGCCCGACCGCACCTGGCCCAACAAGGTGATCGACAAGGCGCCGCTGTGGTGTGCGGTCGACCTGCGCGATGGCAACCAGGCCCTGATCGACCCGATGACGCCGGCGCGCAAACGCCGGATGTTCGACCTGCTGGTCGCCATGGGCTACAAGGAGATCGAGGTCGGCTTCCCGGCCGCCTCCCAGACCGACTTCGACTTCGTGCGCGAGATCATCGAGCAGGACGCCATTCCCGACGATGTCCGGATCCAGGTCCTGACCCAGGCCCGGCCGGAGCTGATCGCCCGCACCTACGAAGCCGTCGAGGGGACGCACTCCGCCGTCGTCCACCTGTACAACTCCACCTCCACCCTGCAACGCCGCGTCGTCTTCGGGCAGGACCGCGCCGGCATCATGCGGATCGCCACCGACGGGGCCGAAGAAGTCGCCCGCTGGGCCGACAAGTACCCGGACACCGACTGGCGCTTCGAGTACTCCCCCGAGTCCTACACGGGCACCGAACTGGAATACGCCGTCGAGGTCTGCAACTCGGTGTCAGCGGTATGGCAGCCGACCCCCGATCGACCGATGATCGTCAACCTCCCCGCCACCGTCGAGATGGCGACGCCGAACGTCTACGCCGACTCCATCGAGTGGATGCACCGCAATCTGGCACGGCGTGACTCGCTGGTGCTCTCGCTGCACCCCCACAACGACCGGGGCACCGCAGTGGCGGCCGCCGAACTGGGATACCTGGCCGGTGCGGATCGCATCGAGGGGTGTCTGTTCGGCAACGGCGAGCGGACCGGCAACGTCTGCCTGGTCACCCTGGGCCTCAACATCTTCAGCCAGGGCATCGACCCGCAGATCGACTTCTCCGACATCGACGAGATCCGCCGCACGGTCGAATACTGCAACCAGCTGGTCGTGCCCGAGCGCCATCCCTACGGCGGCGATCTGGTCTACACCGCCTTTTCCGGCTCGCATCAGGACGCCATCAAGAAGGGCTTCGACTTCCTGAACCGGGACGCCGTCGCCGCCGGCGTTCCCGTCGAGCAGTTCACCTGGCAGGTGCCCTATCTGCCCATCGACCCGAAGGACGTCGGCCGCTCCTATGAAGCCGTGATCCGGGTCAACTCGCAGTCCGGCAAGGGCGGCGTCGCCTACATCATGAAGACCGAGCACGGTCTGGATCTGCCTCGCCGCCTGCAGATCGAATTCTCGCGAGTCGTGCAGGGACACACCGAATCCGAGGGCGGCGAGGTCGACGCCAAGGCCATGTGGCGCTACTTCGCCGACGAGTACCTGGAGCGGACGGCACCGGTGCAGTTCGTCCGCGCGCAGATCCAGACCCCGGAAGACGCACCCGAGGGCGTCGACACCCTGGCCGCGCGTCTGGTGATCGACGGGGACGAGCAGGTACTCAAGGGCCTGGGCAACGGACCCGTAGCCGCGTTCTGCAACATCCTCACCGAAGCCGGCCACGACGTACGCGTGCTCGACTACGTGGAGCACGCGCTCTCCGCCGGCGGCGACGCCCGCGCCGCGGCCTACCTCGAGTGCGCGATCAACGGTCAGGTGATCTGGGGTGTCGGCATCGACTCCTCGATCACCCGCGCCTCCCTCAAGGCCATCGTGTCCGCCGTCAACCGCTCCGCGGCCCAGGACGACGACCGCGACTGATGCCGCGTTCTCGGAGTTCTCTGGCCCCGCTCCCGGCGCGACCCCACCCCCGCGCCGACCGGTAGGACGCTCCAGAGCCGTATCCGCCACGCGACAGTGCCCCGGATCGGAACGATCCGGGGCACTTCCGTCGGTCAGCTGTCAGCGGGTCACGGTCAGCCCGACGCTGGCCGATGCCGCCGAGACCACGGCGCTGCCCGCGTAGGCGACGACCACCGTGTACCGACCGGCGGCCAGCTTCGGCAGCGTCACCGAGACCCGGCCGTTGGCCAGCTTCCCACTGACCGCAGCGACGGTCCGGCTGCCGGCGCGCACCTTGACGGTGACCGCACCGGTAGCCGTGACCGAAGCCGGGGTGCTGGAGACCGCAACGCCGACCACTGCTCTCGACGACGCGGTGGCCCTGCCGACGGTGGCCTTGACCCGCGCGGGCGCCTTGCCCACCACCAGCCGGACCGTACCCGACGACGGCTTGACCGATCCGTCACCGGCGTAGGTCGCCGTCAGCGTGTGAGCGCCGACCGCCAACTTCGACGGCAGCGTGATCACTACCACGCCACCGGCCAACCGGCCCTTGCCGAGCACCGTCCGGCCTTCGCCGACGGTGACGATCCCGGTCGCGGTCACACCCGGCACCGCCACTCGCACAGTCGCTTTCGTGGCGTTACCGTAGGCGACCGTAGTCGGCGACACCTTGACCGCGGTGGCCGAGGCTGCCTTCACGACGGACAGAGCCGCCGTGTCGGACGACGCGGCGTAGACCGCACTGCCGGCGTAGCGCACGAGCAGCTGGTAACCACCCGGCGCCAAACTTCCTGCCTTGATGGTCAGCATGGCCTTGCCGCCGGACAACACGGCTTGGCCGACCTGAACACCCTTCGCGGTGACCCGGATCGTTCCGGTCGGAACCGCACCCGAGCCGGAGACCTTCACCGTCAACGTGACCGACGAACCGGCCGCCACCGAACCGGTGGCGAGCAGAGCGAGCGTATTCGAATCCAGCAGGGTGATCCCGGCCTTCGGCACTGTGACCTGGTGCGCCGGCTCGACGTTGCCCGCCCTGTCGACCGCCCGGTAGGAGACGACGGCCTGCGCCGAGCCCACGGTGACCGGACCGGTTGCCGTCGACCAGGTACCGCCCGGCAACTGGTATTCGATCCGGTCGATGCCCGACGTGTTGTCGGCGGCCGAGATGGTCACGGTCCGAGCGGTGGCGTCGACCGTCGCATTCGAGACCGGAGCCGTCGCATCGATCTTGAACGACACGATGGACGCAGCCGACACGTTCCCGACCGCGTCAGCGGCGGTGACCGAAACCGTGTGAGCGCCATCGGTACCGACCACGATCGGCGCCGAGACCTGGGCAGGTGCCCCACCATCCACCGCGGCCGAGACGACCGGGGTGGGGTCGACATCGTCGGTCGCAGCCGGAGTCACCGTGACCGGGCTGTTGTACCAACCGTTCTCACCGTTCGGTGCGGCCGGAGCCGAGCCGACCGTGACCGTCGGAGCTGTGGTGTCGGCACCTGGGGCCGGGAGGGTCCAGACGTCGGCGATCGACGGGTCGTAGTTGAGACCCTGCGGGTTGTTGTCGTACCGGACCGTCACCGTGTCGCCGGTCAGCAGCGCCGGATCATCGACCAGCACCTGGTACATCTCGGTCCCCACACCGCCGGTGTGGGTGAACATCCGCGAGTTCACCAGCGTTCCGTTGACCTTGACCGTGTACTGCTTGATCTGGGGGCCGTCGTAGGTCTCGCGGGCCCTGAGCACGAACGGCTGCCCCTTGGTGATCTTCATCGTGAACTGGATGAAGCCGTCCTTGGTGCCCTTGAACGTGTAGCGGCGGGTCAGACCCGCCTCGTCCGGGCTGTTGCCGGACTGCGAGTTGTAGGTCACCGAGTGGGCGGGCTCGTCCGCCGGATCGGCTCCCGTGTTGCCCATGTCGAGGTAGTCGACGACCTGCGCAGCCGCCGGACCGTCGATGGTCAGGGTGAACGGGACATCCACCTGCGCCAGCGTCTGGGTGGCGGAGGAGAACGACGCCGAGATACCGGCGATCGGTCCGGCCGTGCCGGTCGCGGGCGCCACCAGGGTGACCGGCACCGTGGCGTCGGCACCAGCGGCGAGACTGATCGGCGCGGTCGTGGCCGGAACAGCCCAACCGGCCGGTACGGCGATAGCCACGGAACCGGAAACTGCTGTCGTGGAACGGTTGTGCAACTTCACGTTGATCCGGGCGTAGCCGCCCGGCACCGCAGTGGTGGGAGCGGCCGTGGCCGCCAACGTCACCGGAGTACCAACGGTGACGGTGGTCCCGGCCGGGATGGAGGCCCGACCGGTTCCGTTCGGGACCTCGACCCGACCGACGATCGCGTTGCTACCCACCGTGGCATCGGCCGGTACCGCGACGGTGAAGGCGAAGCTGGTCGTCTTGCCCGCCAGCAGGGCGACGTGACCGGTATTCGCTGCGGTCGCCGTCCAGCCGGTGGGAAGATCCAAGGCTGCCGCAGCATCGTCGATGTCCGTCGCCGAATTGTTGACCGCGGCCACCGTCACGGTGGCCGTGGCGCCGGGCAGCAGGTCGGCGGTGGGGCCGGTGGTCGAGACCGCGACCCCGAGCTGAGTGGCCACCACGGTACCCAGGCTGTCCAGCATCGACATCAGGGGTGCAGTCAAGGCGTCAGCACCGGCCTGGACCAGTGGCCCAGCGGTGAGATCTGCTGCCACCGAGCCCTTCGCATCCTGCAGCGCGGCCAGGGCAATGGAGGACTGCGCCGTCACGGCGGTTGAATCGGCCAGTGCCGCATCGACGGCCAGACCGGCCTTCGCCGTGTCCGCGAGCAGCGCCGCGCGCTGATCGTCGGTGAGGTTGGCCGCTGCGACCATGGCATCGAAGGCGACCAGGCCATCCTTCACCGAGGCCAGCTCGGACGACGGCGACTGGACCGCGAAAGCGTAGTCGCCTGAACCGATCTCGATGGTCACGGTGGTGCCGGTGTCAGTGGCCGAGACCACACCGTCGGCAGCGGAGAGCGGCTTGCCGCCTTCGGTGACGGCCGACGGGTTGACGGCGGCGATGACCACCCGAGCCGTGGTGTTCGCCGGCACGGACGCGTTCAGGGTGAACTTCCCGGCCGTCTGAGTCCAGGCACTGCTGACCTTGCCGTACGGGGTGTCGTAGTCCATGGAACTGCTGGTCAGCCCACCGCCGGGAATCGGCGCGATGAGCGACTTCTTGTATCCGGGCTGGAGGGCGGAGATGCCGCCCATGGTGTCGTACATCCAGGCACCGACCGAGCCGTAGGCATAGTGGTTGAACGAGTTCATGCTGACGTCGCCGAACTTGCCATCCTGGCCGATCGAGTCCCATCGCTCCCACACGGTGGTCGCGCCCTTGCTGATCTCGTAGCCCCAGCTCGGGTAGTCCTTGTTCAGCAACACCTTGTAGGCGATGTCGCTGCGGCCGATGTCGGTCAGCGCCGGGAGCAGGTCCTTGAGCCCGAGGAACCCCGTCGACAGGTGCCAGTTGGCCCGCTGCAGGGTGGCGACGAAGTTGGCGGCCATCGCCGTCTTCAGTGCGTCCGGCGCCAGTCCGAACGAGATCGTGACCGCATAGCCGGTCTGGGTGTTGCTGGCCAGGTTGCCGGCCGCGTCGATGAACATCGCCTGGTAGGCGGTCCTGATGTTGTCGTACAGCGCCAGGTACTTGGCGGCGTCCGCGGTGTTGCCGATCGCCGCAGCCATCTGGGCCATCAGGTCGGCACTGTGCGCGTAGAACGCGGTACCGATGATGTCGGATGCGGTGTCGTCGTTCAGGTTCAGCCAGTCCTTGTAGGCCCCGCCGTCACGGATGAAGTTGGTGCTGGAGCCGGCCAGGTAGTCCATGTACCTGGTCATGGACGGCCACCCGTCGGAGATCACCGCGGTGTTGTCGTAGCTCTGCCACACGGCGTACGGCACGGTGACGCCGGCATCGGCCCAACCGGCGTTACCACTGCCGAACCCGCTGAAGGACGGGGCGACATCGGGATAGGCGCCATTGGCCTGCTGCCCCGTACGGAGATCACCGAGCCACTTGGACAGGAAGGCTTCCGAGTCCAGGTTGTAGGTGGCGGTACTGGCGAACTCGCTGATGTCGCCGGTCCAGCCGAGCCGCTCGTCACGGGCCGGGGTGTCGGTGGGGATCGAGACGAAGTTGCCGCGCTGGCCCCAGGTGATGTTGCTCTGGATCTGGTTCACCAGGGCGTCGGAGGTGGTCAG
The DNA here is from genome assembly GCA_965277305.1 of Nakamurella sp. Classification (GTDB taxonomy): domain Bacteria; phylum Actinomycetota; class Actinomycetes; order Mycobacteriales; family Nakamurellaceae; genus Nakamurella. The sequence goes on from CBDICH010000006.1 coordinate 66,268, forward strand.
GTTCATCGTCTTGTCGCCTGCAGAACCCCAGACCATCCCGGTGACGTCGCCCAACGCCGGAGCCGTGTCCAGACCGGTGATCTCGACGTAGCGGAACCCGTGCTGGGTCAGCGTCGGGTGGAAGGTGATGGTGCCGTCGGTGGCGAAGGTGTAGTAGTCGGTGGCCTTGGCGGACCGCAGGTTCGCGGTGTAGATGGTCCCGTCGGGGTTCTCCACCTCGGCGTAGCGGATCTTGACCTGCTGGCCTGCTCTACCGGTCAGCGTGAGCTTGGCGGTGCCGACCATGTTCTGGCCGAGGTCATAGGTGAAGGCGCCCTTGGCCGGCTCGCTGACGGTCAGCACCGGTCGTTCACCGGTGATGCGCACCGGCTGATCGGTCTGGGCCTTCAGCTTGGCCGTCTGCGAGGCCCGGACAACTACCGGGCTCCACGACGAGGAATCAAATGTCGGTGTGTCCCAGCCTTTCTGCTCCTTGCTGGCGTCGTAGGACTCGCCGTTGTAGAGGTCGGCCGAGGTGACGGCACCGGTGGAGGCCAGCCAGGAACTGTTCGATCCGAACGTCTGGCTGGTGCCGTCGGTGTAGTTGACCCGGATCTGCGCCAGGACGGAGAGGTCGGAGCCCCAGAAGTTACGGCCGGTCAGGAGATTGCCGGCGAACCAGCCGTCGGCCAGTTGGACGCCGAGGGCATTCGTGCCCGGAACGATTTGCGAGGTGATGTCGTAGGTCTGGTACTGGTAGGTCGTGTGATAGTCGGTCCAGCCCGGCGCCAGGTACTCATCGCCGACCTGGGCGCCGTTGAGGTTGAGCTGGTAGAGGCCCTGGGCCGATGCGTAGGCGCGGGCGGAGGCGACGGTCTTGGCGTGGTCGGTGGCGAAGGTGCCGCGCAGGATCGGGGGTGCCACGTTCTGCCACACCTCGTTGTCGCCGCTGATCTGCAGTCCGGTGGCCGACGTGGTTCCGCCGGTGAACGGGTTCGTGCCGGTGAAGTCCGAGTCGAACAGCGTCGCGCTGGCGGCCGACACCACCGTGATGTCCTTGATGGTGGCGTTCTCCGGGCCGTTGGTGCGCAGGCCGATGCCGCCGGTGGGGTGGTCGTTGTTGGTGAACGAGCTGACCTGCACGCCGTCGATCTGCGTGGTGATCAGGTTGCCGGCCACGGTGATGCTGATGGAGTGCGGCGCGGCGGCGCCACCGTTGGCCGCGACGACCGCTCCGATGTCCACGGTCTGGCCAGGGATCACCGAGTAGTTCCCGCCGACCTTGGTGTGCGGGCGCAGCGCCAGCCCTGAGTGGCCGTTCTCAGCCTTCTGATCCTCGTTGAAGTTGATCTGCCACATGTAGGCGTTGCTGGTGTCGGTGGCCCGGAAGAAGAATCCGATCGCCGACTTGTCGGAGTTGTTGATGGTGAAGTGGGAGGTCAGCGTGTAGTCCGACCAGCTGTTGGTCCCCGCCGAACCGACCCAGTTGCTGCCGGCCCAGTCAGAGGTATCGAGCAGACCGGTCTCGAACCAGGACGGCGTGCTCCAACCGGACTCCGCGTCGGTGTTGTCCCAGACCTTGACCTGCCAGTAGTACCGGGTGGACGACGTCAGAGCAGGGCCGCCCCAATTCACGTCCAGTGACCGAGCGGACTCAACCCGCCCGGAATCCCAGGCGGGGCTGGTCAGTCCGTCCTCGCTCAAGGCGGCTCTCACCTGGTAGGCCTTCTGCGTGCTGCCCCTGCTCGGGTCCCGCAGCTGCCAGGACAACCGGGGAGCACTGCCACCGATACCCAACGGTTCGGTGCGGTCATCGGTCGTCAGGCCGGTCACCTGCGGCGCGCCGGCAGGCAACTGTGCTACCGCGGGGGCAGTTGCGGGCCGGACAGGCGTGGTTCCGGAGGCGGGCGTGATCACCCCACCGGCGGTGAACAGCGCGACGGCCGCACCAGCGGCGATCAGGGAGCGAATGCGCATTCAAAGCACCTTTGCTTTCGAATGAAATGTGGACAGTTTCATTACATTTCGGCTATCGGAGCAACAGCATGCACGCACCGTCGATCCAGGTCAACCAGGGAAAGTGAAATTGATGTCGGACCTCCAGGAGGCCGCTTGTACGGCAGCTGTCAACAGGGAAAGGCGGTCGATTCACTCGTGGATCGAGTGAAACTCCGTAGGTTTCAACCGAAAGCGCCAGGCTTGTTCGCCAGCCCGGGATTCGCGACCCAACCCCCGGAGGGTCCCCCGCCGAACCCTCCGAGGCGGTCATCTCGGTTGCTGCACAACGAAACCCGGACTGGCGTTGGTCCGAACGAGTCACCCGGACCCGAGACGGCCACGCACAGCTCCGATCCCGCCCAGCGCTCGACCCAGCCGGTGGACGAGGTCGTTCAGACGGGTCACGACTACCGTAGACATCGTCCGAAAGGATTCTACTTAGCATTGAAATATAACACCCTCACAATTGCGCATCATTGTTTACGCTTTGGCTTCTACCTGATACGGTTTCGGTCATCCACCCGCCCCTTCGCCCGATGACGACGGACGTGACTCACGATGGAATATCGCGAGGCCTCGGATCTCGGCAAGACGGAAGACACCAAGGCATCGAACCGACCAAGCCTGACGCGACGCCGGATGGTCGGGCTCTCGGCAGCCGTGCGGCCGGTCTGCCGGCTCCGGCATCCAGCGTCCTGGCTGCCTAGCCCCCTGATCAACCGGCTGCGTACCGTCCCCCGGCGGTCTACGGCGTGGCGACGCCCCAGGCCTACGGATTGCTGGGGCCCGTCGTGCTGCTGCCGTACGTCGAGGCAGCGGTGCGATGACCGCCCGGGCGGTCGACCACGGCGCACCCGCAGGAGTCGTACGTGCCGATGGTCGACGCTGTGGCTCGGCGGCCGGGCGATGATGTGCGTCATGCATGTGATCAGTACGGACGAACGACGGCGGCGGTTGCAGACCCGGCACCTGCTGACCCAGGCGACCCGCACCCCGGACGCGGTAACCGCCGCCGACTCGATACTTGCGCTGCATGCCACCGATCCGGCGACCGTGTACCTCTCGGCCTGGGCACGCATGTCGGCAGGGACCCAGAGCGACATCGCAGAGGCGATCTACACGCAGAAGCGACTGATCCGGATGATGGGCATGCGACGAACCATGTTCGTGGTCGCCGATGACCTCGCACCCGTTGTCCACGCGTCGTCAGCGCTGGCAGTGGGCGTCACTCAGCGGAAACGGCTGCTGACCGAGTTGCACAAGGTGGGCTTCGCCGACGACGTAGAGCAATGGCTGGACGAGGTCTTCACCGCGACGATTGCCGCTTTGCACAAGCGCGGGTCTGCGACGGCGACCGACCTCGCGCAGGATGTCCCACCGCTCAACACGGTACTGGACATTTCGCCCGGCAAGTCGTACGGCGGCGCCCAGAAGATTACCAGTCGTGTGCTGACAATCCTTGCACTGCAGGGAAAGATCGTCAGGGGACGTCCCATCGGAAGTTGGACGACCAATCGCAACGAGTGGTGGCCGGCGACCTCCTGGATGCCAGGCGGCCTGGGCGACCTCGACCCGGGGCAGGCACGGGTCGAACTGGCGACGCGGTGGCTGGAGAGGTTCGGTCCGGCCCCCGTCGACGACCTGGTCTGGTGGACCGGTTGGGCGCTCGGTCAGGTTCGGAACGCGCTGAAATCGATCGACACCATAGAGGTCGACCTCGACGGCGTCCCGGGCCTGGTCCTGGCCGACGACCTGGCGTCGACCGCGGAGCCCGAACCGACCGCGGCGCTGCTGCCCGCTCTCGACCCGACGCCCATGGGCTGGGTGGAGCGCGAGTGGTTTCTGGGCGAGCACCGGGAGCGGCTGTTCGATCGGACAGGCAACATCGGACCGACGATCTTCTGGCAGGGGCGGGTGGTCGGTGGGTGGGCACAGCGGGCGGACGGTGAGATCCGCCTAAAGTTGCTGGAGGACATCGGTTCTGACGCAGTGGCGGCCGTCGAGTCCCGGGCTGCCGCGTTGGTCGAATGGCTCGGCCCGCTCCGTTTCATCCCCCGATTTCGCACGCCGTTGGAGCGGGAACTGTGCCGGTGACGGCCGTCCGGCTACAGATCGCCTTCCAGGAACTGCGCTCGACCCAGCCCGAACGACCAGTCCGCCAGGGTGTTGGCCACGACCGTGATGATGAGATCGGCGGGACGCACACCGCACTCGACCTCGAGCCGTTCGGCGAGGTGCGCGTAGGCGGCCTTCTTCTGATCGGCGCTCCGACCCTGCTGGAAGATCTGCAGGACGACCAGCCCGTCCGTACGCTCCAGGCCGAGATTCGTGTCCTCGGCGATGATGTGGCCGACCGGATGCTCCGTGATGATCTGGTACCGGTCCCGTTCGGGCGCGGCGAACACCTCCAGCATCACGTCCTGGACCACGTCCGCCAGCTTGCGCAATTGCTCCGGGCTACGGCCCTGCTGAACGTCGATCCTGACGAGTGGCATGACGACTCCCTTGTCGATAGCTGTGCGTCTATGTTAAGACATATGGACAGCACAAGGATGCCGAATTGGTCACATGTCAGGCACTCAGACGCGCCCGCGCGGCCTTGAGCGTCGGACCCTCGCGGAACCGCTCGGGCACGACGACGAGGGCTCCGCTGCGGACCGCACGCAGGGCGCCGGTGGCCGCGCGATCGGTCAACGCCAGGCCGGGTAAGCGGTACATGCGGCGCGCCCAACCAGGGAGCAGTCCCATCGAGAGCGCTGCGAGGCCACCCCAGGCCGGCTGCAGCAATTTCACCCAGCCCGACATGGGTGGTGCCGCAATACCCCTGGCCCCACGACTCGCCGCCTTGGTGAGCCTCAGTTCCGGGCGGACCGCGTCGAAGTAGGCGGCCAGCTCGGCGCGACTGGCGGGAACCATCGAGGCCGGCAGCCCCACCAATTCAGCCGAGCGCACCTGTTCCCGCAGGTAGTCATCGGACTCCGCGGCGGTCAGCGCCAGGCCCCCGCGCACCGCGGTGGACAGCAGTGAATCGACCTCGGAACAGTGCACCCAGAGCAAGAGGTCGGGACGGTCGAGTCGGAACTCCGCGCCGGTCAGCGGGTCGGTTCCGCGGAGTTTGCGGTGGATTCCCCGCACCCGCGCGGCGGCGCGCAGCGCCTCTATCTCGGTGCCGAACGTGGTGGTCGCGATGTACTGCGACGTCCTGGTCAGTCGCCCCCAGGGATCGGCCTCGAACCCACCGTTCTGTTCGACGGCGGCCATGGCCAACGGGTGCAGCGCCTGCAGCAGCAGGCCACGCAGCCCGGCCACCGCGTAGGTCGGATCGGCGTGCACTCGCCAGGTCACACTGTCGGGCCCGAAGAGTCCCGCATCGTCGCTCATATCCGACGGTACGTCCGGGCGCCCGATCCCGGATGCGCCCAGTTACGCAGTTCACCGCCGACAGGGGTGGAGGGCCGCCCGGTCGGACGATCGAGATCGCTACGATCGCTGGCATGGACCCGGTCGCGGCGCTGCGGCGCATCGCCTTCGTGCTGGAGCGCGGACAGGCGCCGACCTACCGGGTGAAGGCCTTCCGGACCGCGGCCGCCGCGTTGGCGAAGTTGCCCGACGGTGACCTGGAAAAACGGGCCGCAGCAGGTACTTTGACCAGTCTGGCCGGGGTGGGCCCGAAAACCGGGACCGTGGCGATGCAGGCCCTGGAGGGCCTCGTCCCGGACTATCTGGCCGACCTCGAGAAGGATGTGAAACCGCTGGCGACGGGCGGGGAAGAGCTGCGCGCAGCCTTGCGCGGAGACCTGCACACCCACAGCGACTGGAGCGACGGCGGCAGCCCCATCGACGAGATGGCCATCACGGGCCAGGAGATCGGGCACGAGTACATGGTGCTGACCGATCACTCGCCGCGCCTCACGGTGGCCAACGGGTTGTCGGTCGAACGGCTGGAGAAGCAGCTCCGGGTGGTCGCCGCGGTCAACCGGGTGATTCCCGATTTCACGCTGCTGTCCGGAATCGAGGTGGACATCAACGAGGACGGCACCCTGGATCAGACCGACGACATGCTCGCAAAACTCGACGTCGTCGTCGCTTCGGTGCACTCGAAACTCCGATCGGGCTCGCGGGAGATGACCGCCCGCATGCTGGGCGCGGTCCGCAACCCGCAGACCAATGTCCTCGGACACTGCACCGGGCGGATGGTGGCTGCCGGACCAACTCGGGGGCGGCCCACGTCCCGTCCGGAGAGCACCTTCGATGCGCAGATGGTCTTCGATGCCTGCGCCGAGAACAACGTGGCCGTCGAGATCAACTCCAGGCCCGAACGGCTGGACCCGCCGAAACGGCTCATCTCGATGGCCTTGCGCGCGGGTTGCCTGTTCAGCATCGATACCGACGCGCACGCGCCGGGTCAGCTGGACTGGCAGATCCTGGGCTGCGCCCGAGCGGCCGAGTGCGGCGTTCCGGCGGACCGGATCATCAACACCTGGCCGCTCGAGCGGCTTCTTACTTGGACAGCAACTCGCGCCCCGGCGTGACCATGGCCGGCATGAGGTCGCTGATCACGCTCTGTCCCGCGGCCTGTTCGCCTTCGAGTTCGGACACTGCGGCGATGGACCGGCGCAGCGACGGCAGCACCATCAACGCCACCAGGAAGCCACCGATCGCGCAGCCCGAGGTGACCCAGTAGGCCGTCGACGCACCGTGCGAGTCGATGACCAACCCGGCCAGCGGTGTCGCCATCGCGATGCCGACGGCCATGCCGGAACCGGTCCAGGACATCGTTTCGGTCAGTCGATGGGCCGGCACGATGCGCTCGACCAGGCTCATTCCGGAGATCAGCGCCGGCGAACAGGCCACGCCGGCCAGCATCAGCCCGCCGCCGATCCACCAGATGTTCGGCAGGAACGGCAGCGGCAGCGTCACCACGGCGAGCGCTGCGATCGCGAACCCGAACTGCTTGAGCAGCGACGACTTCAGCTTGGCCACGCCGAACATCAATCCGGCCAGCAGCGACCCGAAGGCGTACAGCGCCAGCAGCAGGCCGGCGACACCGGCGTGGCCGGCTTCCTTCGCGTAGGCGACGGTGGTCACCTCGAAGGCCCCGAAGATGCCTCCCATCAGGGCGAAGATCGCGGTGATCCCGAAGACGCCGGGGAGCATGATCGCCGGTCGGCCACCCTTCGCCCTGATGCGGCCGGACGGTACCGGCTCGGTCGAGCGCTGGGTGAGCAACAGCAGCGTCCCGATGACGAGCAACGTCGTCGCCAGGATCGATGCGGCGGCGGGAAACAGCTGCAGGGCAACGATAGTGGCCAACGGAGGCCCGATGATGAAGACGAATTCGTCGATCAGCGACTCCCAGGCGAACGCCGTCCGAAGGGACGGGTCGCCGGAGAGCATCGTCGACCACCGGGTGCGGACCAACGGCCCGATGATCGGCTGCGAAGCGCCGGCGAGGAAAGACAGGATGAAGATCGGCCAGGTCAAAGGGGTGTAGACGGCGAACACGATCATCAGCGCGATGGCCGGAACGTGGACCACGAGTTGTTTCGGGACGATCCGACGCTGCCCACGGATGTCGATCAACCGGGAGATCTGCGGACTGATGGCCGCCGCGGACAGGGCATAGATCGAGGACACGATGCCGGCGATCGCGAACGAGCCGCGTTCGGCGGAGAGCAGCATGACGGCGCCGAGGCCCGCCATCGACATCTGCATGCGGGCGAGCATCCCGGCCGCGGAGAAACGGGCGGCGCCCGGGCGCCGCAAGACCTGGATGTAGGGGCCGAACACTGAACTGACTCCTTACTGGGCTTCGATCGGTGATCGAAACCTGACGTTGCTGAAACGCGGTGTTTACCGTCCAGCCGGTACAGTCTATCTGTGGCCACCGATACCCGCCAGCGAATTCTTGGTGCCCTTCGTGACATCCTCGCCCGCACCGGCAACGCCTCGGTCACCCTCGAGGCGGTGGCCGCGGAGGCCGGTGTGTCCAAGGGCGGACTGCTGTACCACTTCCCGTCGAAGTCAGCTCTGTATCTGGGTCTGCTCAGTTCGGTCCGAGATACCGTCGCCGCCGAAATGGCCGCGGCGACTGCACGTTCGGGCGCGGCCCGCGGGTTCCTCGAGTACTCGGAACCGACCGAGGATGACGAGGCGGGGTTCTTCACCTCCCTCATCGCGGCGGTTCGCACCGGCCAGAACGCCGACACCGAGGAGAACGACGCCGCAGCGTCTGTCCTGCTGGCCGACATCTTCCGGGCTTGGGAGGAGCCGATGCGCGCGGCTGTCACCGATCCCGTGCTGGCCGAGAACATCAGGCTGGTCGGGTTCGGTCTGTATTTCTCCGCGCTGAGTGGATTGCCCCCGGTCGACCCGGCCGTGCTCGCCCAGCTGTTCGACCGCCTGGTCCCGCCGGCCTGACTCCGCTCCGATCTGGTCGCAGCCACATCTCCGCCCTGAACTCCGCGCCGCGAAGGTCGCGGTCCGGTCCCTGGCCACCAAAGATCGACACCGACAAGCGGATGGCGTGCCGACCGACGACCCGATGAACGAACCCAGGCCACCCGGTGGATGCACCCTGCCGCCCGCAGCGCCCGGCAACCGGATGGCGTGCAGGCGCCCGCGCCACCGGTGCGTGCACCCTGCCGTCCGCCCGGCCCTGTCGATACTGTCCTCCCCGTAGGCAACTGTCCTGACCGCAGGCATGGCTCCGCCATCAGTTCTGGTCGTACTTTCGCAGCGTGTTGCGGCGTGGTTTTTGTTGCGGGTCGATCCATCTGGGTGGGATGAACACGGGGAGGCCGTCGGCGGCCATCCGAATGACCCACTCTTCTTTGTGGATTTCCGTGTGGTGGTGTCGGCACAGCAGGCAGCCGTTGTCGTAGCTGGTGCACCCGAAATCCCTTTCCCAGAAGTTGATGTGGTGTCCGTCGCACCAGTCCGGTGGCCGATCACAACCGGGCCAGGCACAGCCCCGGTCCCGGGCGACCAGGGCGCGGCGGATGTGGGCGGGGAAGGTGCGGGAAGCCCTGCCGACGTCCAGGATTTCGGACTTGGTACCCAGGACCATCGGGATGACCTTGGCGTCGCACAGGAATTTGCGGGCCTGGACAGGGCTGATCATCGCTCCGGTATCGAAACTGGCATTGGAGATCGCCCCGGTGAGGGCGTCCCAGCTCATCGTGACGGTCACGTGCGGGCGTTCCCCGCCGCTCAGCGGCGCCAACCCGGTGTCCAGGTATCGGGCCAGCGCTTCGACCAGGGCCTGCGCGGCCCGGGTGGCGGCCGGCCGGGGGTCCCGAACACCGTCGGCCTCGGGGCGGGGTACGGCCAGCCCGTCGATGGCCTTCTTGACCACCTCGACGCCGTAGTCGTCCAACTGCCCCTTGATCGGGGTCAGTCCGGTGCGGGTGGAGCGGCTCCCGAAGTGCAGTTCCATCTTGGAGGCGGGGGTGGTGTCGTCCAGCTCGCCGTCGGGGTCGACTGTGTCCAGGATCCGCTGGGCGGCGTGGCCGAGGTAGTTCGGGTCGCAATCGACCGCGGTGTCGACCAGGGTTTGTTCGCACCGGTCCCGGGCCGCGGCGGGTGCTTTCGGGGGAACTTTCGCCATGGTGTCGACGATGATCTTCACGTGTTCCGCACCCACGCAGCCACCGTCGACCGCCTGCGCCAACTCGGGCAGGATCGGTGGGGCTTCGCCGCCGGTCAGCAGCGGGCGGGGCAGGATCTGCGCGGCCGCCTTCACTCGCCCGGTGGCATCACCCTGGGAGATGACGAACGCCTGCCGCAGCAACGATGCGGTCGAGGAGCAGGACCGCTGCTGGGCGATCTCCTGCACCTCGATCTCCCCGGCCTGGTGCACCTGCGCCGCGTACACGGTCCGGGCGATCACTTCCAGGGTCCGGCCGAACGCCAACTGGTCATCGGGCAGCAACTTCCAGAACGCGCCGTCGCGGATCTGCCGCAGCCCGGCCAGCACCGTATCGGCCAGGGCTTGCGCCTGGTCGATATCGGTGAAGCCGTCGCCGTTCATATTCAAAACCCTACTCAGCAACACCGACAGTCGATCCCCAATTCGAGGGCATTCTCGGTTGCTCAGGTCACGAATAGGTCACGATATTGGGACGCCGAGAACCTACTGTTGGCAACAGTAATCCGGGCCACCAAACCACCCCGTCACCCGGGTCTCCCGTCCTCAGGGCGTATTAAGTCTTTTCATCCTGGTCGGCTTGCGTAATGAATTCTCTGACTGCAGGGATGGCGTTGACATTTTTGGAATCAAAGCGACACAAATCGACAATTTCATCCCCGCCCGCGAAAGTTGATCCCTGCCGGAACAGTTGATCCACGCAGGAACAGTGGTGAAGCGTCATCAATTGAATGGTGGGGTCCAGCGGTGGTCGCGGCCCAGGTGAGCGAGGAGGGTGTCGAGGGGGCCGCCGCCTGACAGATGGACGGCCGGTCCGAACGCCGGGGCCCGGCCCGCCGGATCGGATTGAATCCGGTTCGCCCCGTCGGGCACTGCCTCCGCAACGGCAGACGCGACGGCAAGCACATCTGCCGGGACGGAATAGGGTCGACCCAGCGTGGCAGCGACATCCCATCCGTGTACAACGGTGTCGACCAGATGAGCCAGCAGGGCCACTCTGGCCGGAATCGGTACGGACGGCGATATCTCGGGCATCCACACCGTGCCATCGAGCCCGCGGTCGGCAAACGCAAAGCCGACGGCCGCGGCGGACTCCGCAACATCTCTCGCCGGCTCCGGACCGAGAACAGCTGGCCACCAATCACTTCGATCCCGTCCGCCCCCATGTGCCGCCGCAGCCAGACCCAGGTTCTGACCGAGAACGTGACGCAGCAAACCGTTGAGCGTCCAGTCCGGACAGGGTGTCGCCCACCCCAGGGATTCGGCGGGCAGATTCACCAACGTGGCGTCGATCAGATCCTGGGCACGGGCGTGGAGGGCAAGCAGCTGCGTCGAGGTCAAGGAGCCATCATCGATCGACATAGGTAGATCGTCTACCTTCGCATACCATTCGTCAATGACTATCGTTGAACCATGTCGCAGCCCCAGGAGCACTCGCGTCGCGAGCTGGCCGCTCAGTTCTTCCGTCTGAGCCGGGCGTTCATCGCCGCCGAGACCCCGCTGCTGGAAGCCAATGACATCCAGATGTGGGACTACGTCGTCCTGTCGGCGCTGGACACCCAGGTCGCCCCGACCCAGCTGGAGCTGGCCAGGATCACCGGCCGGGACAAGACCCGCATCATCGGCAATCTGGACGCATTGGAACAGGCCGGGCTGCTGTCCCGTCGCCCCGACCCGGTCGACCGCCGCGCCAAGATCGTCGAGATCTCCGATGCCGGCAAGGAAGTCGTCGCCCGCTGCCGTGCGGCCATCAGCCGGATGGAGGACGACGTACTGGCCGACATACCCGACGGCGACCGGCGTACATTCCTGCACGTCCTGAACAAGCTGAGCGCGACGGTGCCCACCGAGAGCTGATCACCCAGGTATCGAGCGGACGGGCACATTCCGGCACAGCGGCCCGACAACGGAAATAGGTCCTCCCTCGACGCCCGGGCCGACTCAACCGGCCTTGCCACCCCATTAGGCTGAGCACGCGGACGGCCCACCGGAGAAAGAGGATCCCCATGACGGCGATCGGCAGCGGAACCAAGGACGATCCCTGGCAACTGCGCACCCCGCCGGGCACCTCCGACTATGCGATGTATCGGGACGAGAGCACCACTCCGCCCCGGCTGGTCTGCGTGGTCGGGTCGACCACGCTGTACTACGACCTCCGTGCCATCGATGATCTGGCCGCCATGTTGCGGCAGGCCGGAGACTGGGTCCCGCTGGGCAGTGCGGATGAGAACAAGCCGGCCAAGGAGGGCACCGTCGAGGCATGGGGGCGTTCTGAGGCCAATCCGCTCGGTGGCTGGTACGGCCAGCGCAAGGGCTACCGCGGCCGGTTCGGCATGTACCTGCCGCCACTTCTGGAAGCCCTCGGCCTCGCCGAGTTGGAGCACCAACCGCGCAACAACCGAATGCGCGCCGTCTGACCGCAGGGGTCACCATGACCCGTTGCGACGGGACCATCCCCCGTGTAACCCTGACAGTTGAAGCAACGACGCTTCGGCTCAGCAGCACGAGAGGACGCCGCCCATGACTGCGACGAAGCCCGGCCAGGCCGGCCAGGTCAGCCCCGGTGATACCGAGCCCGCACACGGACAGCATGCTCTGCTACCGGACGGCCGGCCATTGGTGCGATTGCCGGACATCCTGCGTGCCAACGCTATCGCCACCCCTGGTGCGCCCGCGATCATCGAGGCCGATCGAGTCACCAGCTTTGCCGAACTGGACCTGCTGGCCAATCGGGTGGCCAACGCGCTCGCTCGCGACGGAGTTCGTCCTGGCGACCGGGTCGCGTTCATCGGCGCCAATTCACCGGCGTTCCTGGCCGTGCTCTACGGGGCCGCCAAGCTGGGTGCCATTCCGACGGCCTTGAACAACAGACTGGCGGGGCCCGAGGTCAGCGCGATCCTGGCCGACGCCGCTCCCGCCGTGGTCGTCATCGGCGCCGGTGATGAGCACCAGGTGCCGGTTGCCATCACCACCACCGGTCTGATGCGGGTGGTCACGGTCGGCCCCGAGGCCAGCGCCGACGGGGCGACGTCCTGGGAGGACTGGCTGTCCGACGCGGAAACGGCCGACCCTGGCGCACAACAGGATCCCGACGACACTGCGGTGATCTTCTACACCTCGGGCACCACCGGACCGGCCAAGGGCATCGAGCTGACCGGTCGCAACATCGGCATCGCACTGTCGCCTTTGCAGACCATCATCGCGCTGGACCAGACGTCGGTGGCCACGGCGCCGATCCCGTTCTTCCACATCGCCGGCATCGGACTCGCCCTGGTCGCGACCCTCAACGGATCGGCTCTTCTGCTCGAAAGTGCCGCGACACTACCGGGTCTGATCGAGCTGTGGGAACGACGGCGGGTTTCACACGCCGTCGTCGTCCCGGCCGTCCTGCAGGTGCTGATCAACGTACCGGCCGCACTCGACGCCGACTTCTCGGCACTGAAGTACCTGATCTACGGCGCCGCACCGATCCCGGTCCCAGTGCTCACCAGAGCCACCGAGATCTTCGGCTGCGCCTTCGTCCAGAGCTACGGGCTGACCGAATCCACCGGTGGCATCACCATCCTCACCCCGGACGACCATCGGCCGGCACCCGGACTGGAGGGCAGATTGAAATCCGTCGGGCGGCCCCTGCTGGGCTCCCAGGTGAAGATCGTCGATCCGGTGACGCTCGAGGAACTGCCGAACGGAGAGCGCGGCGAAGTGCTCATCGGCGGAGATCTGGTGATGAAGGGGTACTGGCGTCGCCCCGACGCCACGGCTGCGGCATTGCTCCCCGGCGGGTGGTTGCGTACCGGAGACGGTGGATCGCTCGACGAGGACGGATATCTGTTCCTGCACGACCGGGTCAAGGACATGATCGTTTCCGGGGCCGAGAATGTCTATCCGGCCGAGGTGGAGAGCGTGCTGTCCGGCCATCCGGACATCGCCGAGATCGCCATCGTCGGAATACCGTCGGAGCGGTGGGGCGAGTCGCCCTACGCAGTCGCGGTGGCCAAACCAGGTACCAACCCGACCGCCGAAGACATCATCGCCTTCGGCCGAGAACGACTGGCCCACTTCAAGTGTCCCGTCGGGGTGCAGTTCGTCGACGCCCTGCCCAGAACGGCGAGCGGCAAGCTCCGCAAAGCGAGCATCCGCGACGATCTGGCCACGGAATCCCTGAGCGGGTGACCAAGAGTCCGAACACGCGGGATGATGGGAGCGTGCATGACATACCCATCACCGGAGACATGATCCGACTCGGCCAACTGCTCAAGCTCGCCGGAGCGGTCGACACCGGCGCCGACGTCCGACCGATCCTCGAGGACGGACTGGTGACGGTCAACGACGAAGTCGAGATCCGCCGCGGTCGCCAACTACACCGGGGAGACATCGTGACCCTCGACGGAATCAGTGTGCGCGTCGTCTGAGCTGGGCCCACACCTCGACCACCACCACCGCGCCGTTCTTACTCAACTGACGTAAGATTGGTCTGTGCGAGTAACTGAGCAGCGGACGTCGCCGCGGAACAGATCCTTCACGGCGACGGCACGACGGGCACAGATCGTCGATGCGACCATCGAGATCCTGGCCGAATCCGGCTACGCCCAGGCCTCCTTCAGTCGGATCGCCGAGCGGGCCGGTCTCAGCAGTACTCGGCTCATCTCCTATCACTTCGCCGGCAAGCAGGATCTGATCGACGCCGTCGTACAGGGCGTCCATTCGGCGATCGAAACCCACATGACCGATTGCCTGGCTGACCTACCCGACCTGAGAACAACGCTGCAGACCTACATCTGGGCCCTCGTGGACTTCATGGCCACCCACCGCGCCCAGATGCAGGCACTGATGACCGTCTTCCTGGACCATCGCGATCCCGAAGGCGACCAGAACTATGACGCGTCGACCGACATTGCCGTGACCACCCCGCTCCAGCAGATTCTCATCGCCGGGCAGCAGACCGGTGAATTCCGCGCATTCGATACGTACGTCATGGCCACCACCATCCAGCGATCGATCGACGGGCTACCGTTCCTGCTCCGCGGTACACCCGACCTGAACCTGGACGCCTACGCCACCGAACTGTCGACCCTGTTCGATCTCGCCACCCGGACACCGGGATGAGATCACACCCGGCGACATCACATCGGACGACGTCACGCCCGGCGGTCAGGGGCGTCAGGGTCGTGGCCGGGCTGGTGCTGCCGGTGGCGCTCTACTACGGGCTGCGCGCGGCCGGCGTCGGCGTCTACCTGACCTTGCTGATCAGCGCGATCGTTCCTGCGATCTTCGGCGTCTACCGGTTCATCAGGAGTCGACAGGTCGACGGGTTGGCGCTGTACATGCTCAGCATGCTGGTGCTGTCGACGATCATCTCGTTCATCGGCGGCAACCCGCGGTTCCTGCTGGCCCGGGATGCGTGGCTCACCGGAGTGACCGGCCTGTGGTTCCTGGTCTCGGCCCGGACCAGCCGGCCGCTCAGCTATCTGTACACCCGGCCGCTGCTGGAACGACGGTTCGGTCCGCCGGGCGTGCCTTGGGATCAACTCTGGCGGCGCCTGCCGCGGTTCCGGCGCCTGTGGCGCGTCTCCAGCGTGCTCTGGGCCATCGGGCTGCTGATCGACTCAGTGCTCCGCGTGCTGATGGCGTACCGGCTACCGATCGACGACGTTCCCGGACTCGGCACCCTGCTCTACGTCGCCACCTCCGTGGTTCTGATCATCGTCACGAACATCTGCTTCATCATCGGTGGCCTGTACGACCCGCGCTCCCGGCTCTACGCGCCGCTGGCAGCAGGGCAGCCCGCTGCCCACCCCCGACAGGTCACCACTCTCACGAATACAGGTGACAGGCCACCGATGCGGGAGCAGCACCGGTGACCGCTTCGATCGGCAGCAGCACCGGACGCCGCGCCTCGGCGAAATCCAGTTGCACGCCGGAGGGAACTTGTGACATCTCGATCAGACCGGTGAAGAACGGCTCGGCGGGATTGTCGCGCCGCACCGTGTCCAGCACCGCGATCACCTCGTTCGGCTTGGACGATTTGATCACGCACCGCCCATCGGCGGTGACCAACGCGCCCAGATCCGGGAACAACGCCGACTCCCGCTCGAACACCCCGACCTCGACCGTCGTCCAGCGCTCC
Source organism: Nakamurella sp. (assembly GCA_965277305.1). Classification (GTDB taxonomy): domain Bacteria; phylum Actinomycetota; class Actinomycetes; order Mycobacteriales; family Nakamurellaceae; genus Nakamurella. The sequence goes on from CBDICH010000006.1 coordinate 82,020, forward strand.
TCGAGCACCACTTTGAGATCCCTTGCCTCCCAACCACAGACACCGAAGGCCTTCGGGCAGCGCGGATGGAACGGGCAACCCTGCGGAGGCCTTGCCGCATCCGGGATCTCGCCCCGCGGCAGCTCGGCCGGAGGTGCGCCGACCAGCGAGACGTCGGGGATCGCCTCGAGCAGCGCCTGCGTGTAGGGGTGACGCGGGTTGGCGAAGATCTCGTCGGCAGTGCCGATCTCGACGATCTTCCCCAGGTACATGATCGCGACGCGATCACAGAAGAACCTGGCGCTGGCCAGATCGTGGGTGATGTAGATGAACGAGATTCCGAGGTCGGTGCGGAGCTCGTCCATCAGCAGCAGGATCTTGGCGCGGACGCTCATGTCGAGCATGGAGATGGGTTCGTCGGCCACCAGCACCTCAGGACCGAGGGCGATCGCCCTGGCGATGACCGCTCGCTGCTTCTGTCCACCCGACAGCTCGGCGGGATACTTCGGGGCGAACCGTTCCGCCGGCGCCAATCCGACTCGCTCCAGCGCGGTCGCGACCTCCGCATGTCGTTGGTCGGCCGGCACACCGTGGATGCGCAGCGCGTCGGAGATAGCCTGCTCCACCGTCATCGACGGGTTCAGGGCCGCATGCGGATCCTGGAAGATCATCTGCAGCTTCGACCGCAGCGGGCGCATCGCCGACTCGCTCAGGCCGCTGATCTCCCGACCGCGGTACCTGATGCTGCCACCAGTGACCGGAGCAAGACCCAGCACGGATCGGCCCAGCGTCGACTTGCCCGACCCCGACTCACCCACCAGTCCCACGACTTCACCCGGCATCACGTCCAGGTTCACCCCGTCGAGCGCCTTGACCGATCCCAGCGACCGGCCCAACAACCGACCGACGGCCGACCCGCCCAGGGCGAAGTGCACCGACAGATCGGTCAACGACAGAATCGGGGTCTGCCTGTCGGCTGATTCCACGACCGCATCACGATCCAGATCAGGCTTCATCGGCGACCAGCACCTCCTCGTGCACCAGCGGAGTCCGCTCGGCCTCGCTCAGCGAATCCAATTGCAGCAGATGACATTCCACTTCACGTCCACCCAGCAGGTCGGTGGTCACCGGCAGTCGCTCGGCGCACACCGCCATCGCCTGCGGGCAGCGCGGATTGAACCGGCAGCCCGGCGGTGGATTGCCCAGATCAGGTGGTGCACCGGGAATCGTCCGCAGCTCGGTCGTGGTCAGCGAGATGGTGGCGCCCAGCAACTCCCGGGTGTACGGATGTTGTGGATTGGCGAAAACGTCGGCCACCGAACCCTGCTCGACGATCCGGCCGGCGTACATGACGGCGACCCGGTCGCAAGCCTGCCCGACGATTCCGAGGTTGTGCGTGATCAGCAGCATGGCCGGCGAGAAAGTGGTCCGGATCTGCCGCAGGATGCTGATGATCTGCGCCTCGACCAGGACGTCCAGAGCCGTCGTCGGTTCGTCCGCAACGACAAACGCCGGGCGCAACGACAGGGCGAGAGCGATCATGATCCGCTGGCGCATTCCGCCGGAGAATTCGTGCGGGTAGTTCCTGTAGCGGGACGGCGGGATGCCCAGCGACCGCAACGTTTCCAGGGCCAGCAGGTCGGCGTCGCGCTTGCTGATCTTCTGGTGCGAACGGATCGCCTCACGGAAGTGGTCGCTGATCCGCCGCAACGGGTCGAGCCTGGTCATCGGCTCCTGGAAGATCATGCCCAGACCGGCACCGCGAACCGTCTCCCAGCCCTTGGGCGACATCTCGACGATATTGGCCCCGCGGAAATTGATCTGTCCGTCCATCGCCGAACCACCGGGCCGCAGCCCGAGCAGGCCCCGACCCAGAGTCGACTTGCCGCAACCACTCTCACCGACCAGGCCGAGCACCTCGCCCCGTTGCAGCTTGAAGGTCACGCCGTCGACAGCCTTGATGGGGCCGCCGGCACCGGCATACCAGACCCGTAGGTCGACTACATCGAGGACCGAGTCGTCATTCGTCCCGGTTTCGGCGGGCGGCTTGCCACGCCGCCGGGAAGGTACCTTGCGCTCGTTCGACATCAACGTGTGTCTCCGATGGTTCCCTCGCCGAACGGTCTTTCCATTGCCTCGTCGGACATGTCCATGAAGCCGACGACGTCGCCGGCGGCGTCGTCATCCGGGATCGAGCTGGGTACGAGTGCCTTCTCGCGCTTCCGGCCGAGCTGGCCGGGCATCACCACCTGGGCCAGGCGGCGGGCCCGCAGCAGGGGATTCAGCACGTCGTTGAGGCTCTCGCCGATCAGCGAGATGCCCAGCACCAGTAGCACGATCGCCATACCGGGGAACACCGCAGTCCACCAGATATCGGACGCGAAGTCGGACTGGGCCTTGTTCAGCTGGGTGCCCCACTCGGCCGCCGACGAGGGCTCGATACCGAAGCCGAGGAAGCCGAGGCCGGCCAACGTGAGGATGGCGTCCGCGGCGTTCACGGTCGCGATGATCGGAACGGACTGGACGACGTTGCCGAACAGGTAGCGCCGCATGATTCCCCAGGGCGATGCGCCGACGGCCCGGGCGGCTTCGACGTAGGGCTCCTGCTTCGCCGTGATGGTCGCGTTGCGGACGATCCGGAAATACTGGGGTATGTACACCACGGTGATCGACACAGCGGCGGCCATGATTCCGCCGGAGGCACTGGACGAGCCGCTCTCGAAGGCGATCGAGATGACGATGGCCAACAGCAGCGAGGGGAAGGCGAAGAGGGCGTCGGTGATCAGGACGAAGACCCGATCGACCCAGCCGCCGCGGTAGCCGGAATACAGGCCGAGCGGCACTCCGATGAACAGCGACAGAACCACCGCCAGCACGACGACGATCAATTCCGTGCGCGCCCCGTAGATCACCTGGGACAGCACGTCGAAGCCCTGACCATTGGTGGTGCCGAACCAGTGGGCGGCACTGGGCGCCTGCAGCGGGATGAACCTATCGCCTGCGGCGTTGGTGACGTCGTCGAATCCGTACGGTGCAATCCACGGTGCGAACAGAGCCAGGATCAGGAAGATGAAGGTGATCACCGCACCGGTGATCAGCATTCCCCGCTGGACACCGCCGGTTTGGCGCAGCGCGGCGAACAGACCACGCGACTTCCGCTTCGCCGCTCTGGATTGGTTCGCAAGGTCGGGACTGACCACCGAGATCGCCATCTCAGTACCTCACTCTCGGGTCGATCAGTGCCGTGGCCACGTCGATCAGGAAGGACAGCACCACCACGATGATGGCGATGACCGTCACGATCCCCTGCACGGCAACGAAATCTCGCTGGATCAGATACTGGCCTAGTGCGTAGCCAAGGCCCTGCCACTCGAATGTTCGCTCGGTGAGGATCGCGCCGCCCAGCAACAGCGCCAACTGCAGGCCCATGACGGTGATGACCGGAACCAGGGCATTGCGGAAAGCGTGCTTGCGGATCACCCTGCCCTCCGGCACCCCGCGGGCCCGGGCCGCCTCGACGTAGTCGGACCGCATGGTCTGCAGCAGGTTGGTGCGGACCAACCGGAGGAAGATGCCGGCCGTCAGCAACCCCAGCACCAGCGCCGGAAGGATGGTGTGCCGCACCACATCCCAGATGTAGCTCGGTTGGCCGTAGAGGATCGCGTCGACGATGTAGATGTGCGTGTGCGGCGAGACGTTGGCGATGGCCAGCTCGGTCGCAGGCTCGGCCCGGCCGGACGTCGGGAGCCAATCCAACACGACTCCGAAGAGCAACTTGGCCATCAGGCCGACGAAGTACACCGGGGCGGCGTAGAAGAGCACGCCGCTCACCCGGAGGAAGACATCGGGCAGCCGGTCGCGGTGACGGGCGGCGATGCGTCCCAACGGAATTCCGACCGCAGCCGCGACCAGGAATGCCCAGAACGCGAGCTCGAGCGTTGCTGCGCCCTTGACCCAGAGGATCGACGAGACCTTCTGGTTGTCGGTGAGCGACGTGCCGAAGTCGCCGTGCAGCAGATTCCCCAGGTAGTGGAAGTACTGGGTGAAGATGGGCTGGTCCAGGCCGGCCGCGTGCTTTCGCTCGGCGATCTGGTCCGGCGGCAGGCGGCCGCCCAGCGCCGCGTCGATCGGATCGCCGATCACCCGCATGAAGAAGAACACCATGGTGACCAGGATCAGGATCATCGGGATCATCAGGGCAAGCCTGGTCAGCAGGTACCGACGCAAACCGCCGGACGTCGTGGTGGTGGTGGTCATCCGATTACTCCCTCACGCGCAGTGCCGATGGGAACGAAGGCATTTCCCACCAACAGCAGAACGACAGCAATTGGTGCTGCTGATGATGCAGGCCACCCAGGGCCAGGCGCCAAACCGGGCCGGCCGGGCTTGCGCCCGGGCCGGCCCAGTAGTGGATCAGACGATCAGGAGGTCTTGCCGATCAGCCAGAAGCGGAACAGGAACGTGGAGTCCAGCGTCTTGTCGACGCCGGTGATGTCGGTCCCGGTCACGGCGATCTGCTTGCCCTGCAACAGCGGGATTGTCGGCAGCTGGCCGGTCGCGCTGATGGTCTGGATCTGCTCGATGGCCGCGGTCCTGGCCGCGCCGGAGGCCGAGGCCTCGGTGGTGATGAGCGGCAGAACCTTGTCGATGTCGCAGGGGCGCGTACCGACCTTGGCCGTCGGGACGTCCTTGGGATCGTCGCAGTAGTGCGCACCGACGAAGTTGTTCGGCACCAGGAACGGGGAGATGTAGTTGTCCGCGTCCGGGAAGTCCGGGAACCAGCCCAGCTGGTACACCGGGTAGGCGTCGGCCCGACGCTGCTTGGAGTACGTGGTCCACTCGGTCGACTGCAGGTTCACCTTGAACAAACCGGTGGACTCCAGCTGACGCTTGATCTCGCCGTACTCGTCCGCCGAACCCGGGCCGTAGTGACCCAGCGCGTACTGCAGGTTGACGGTGACCGGCGTGGTGACGCCGGCCGCGGACAGCGCTGCGGTGGCCTTGGCCTTGTCCGGCGCGTCACCGAACTCGGTCTTGAACGCGTCGATGTGGCCGGGCAGTCCGTCGGCGACCATCGAGTAGGCGGGGGTGTAGGTGTCCTGGTAGATCGCCTTGGCCAGGACCTGGCGGTCCACCGAGAAGGCCACAGCCCGACGGATCGCGAGCTTCTGCGCAGCGTTGCTGCCGGGCATCGTGTTCAGGTTGAAGACCATGTAGCGGAGTTCGCCACCGGGGCCGTCCAGCACCTTGACCTTGGAGTCGGTGCGCAGGTCGGCGATGGACTGGGCATCCAGCGACCGCCAGGCGACGTCGATATCGCCCTGCTGCACGGCGAGCTTGAGGTTGGAGGCGTCGGTGAAGTACTGCAGAGTCACGCCCGAGTTCTCCACCTTCCCGCCGTTACCGTTGTAGTCGGCGTTGGGGGCCAGGGCGGCCAACTGGTTCTTCTGGTAGCCGGCGGCCAGCTTGTAGGGGCCCGAGCCGATGACCTTGGAGTCCTCGAGCAGCTTGTCGGCCGGGAAGACCTTGGAATCCACGATCGGGCCGGCCGAGGTGCCGAGCACGAACGGGAAGGTCTGGTCATTCGGGTTGACCAGGGTGAAGACGACCGTGCTGTCGTTCGTCGCCTTCACCGACTTCATGTTCGCCAGCAACGAGGCCGGACCGTTGGGGTCGTTGATCTTGATGACGCGCTGGAACGTGAACTCCACATCCTTGGCCGTCAACGGATCGCCGTTGGAGAACTTCAGACCGGGCTTCATGGTGCAGGTGTAGGTGGCGCCCTTGTCCGTGAAGTCGCACTTGCTGGCGGCGTCCGGCGTCGGCACCTTCTGGCCGGCGGGAATGACCAGCAGGAACTGGTACAGCTGGGTCTCCAGCATCAACGAGCCGTTGTCGTAGGAACCGGCCGGGTCGAGGCTCACCACCTGGTCGGTGGTGCCGATCTTGATGGCGGGCCCGGACGCTGCCGCAGCCGAGGACGGCGCACCGGCCGAGCCGGCAGGCGCGGCGCTCGAGGCACCCCCGCTGGCCGGAGCGCCCGAGCCACCCGAGGCCGGCGCTGCTGACGGGGTCGACGAGGACGAGGCGTTGTCGGTGCGTCCGGCACCGCAGGCCGCGACGGACGCGGCCAGGGTGATGGCGCCGGCGGCGGCGACGAACCGCCGGAATGTGGTGCTGCGCATGGAACCTCTTTCCGCCGATCGATGCGACCGGCTGGGAGTGGAAGGCAGGGCGGCGAGTACTCGCGGCGCGGCGAAGCGAACCGACCGCCGACGCGTGATTGCCAGGACCCTACCGTCCGGGATAGCCACCTGTGATGGGCCTGGGTCACGTTTGGGAAACGCTTGCGAATCCATCTGGGCCATATGTCACCGTTTGGAGGTATCCGGAAATCCTCCCGTCATCTGTCATTCCGACGAATGAACCGCCGTGATCCACCTGGTCGGCCGTGGATCTTGGTAGTGAACGCGATCAGGATCAGGCGTCGACCGAACGACGCCCGGAGAAAGCGCGACCGAGGGTTACCTCGTCGGCGTACTCCAGATCGCCGCCCACCGGCAGACCGCTGGCCAGCCGGGTGACCGAGAGGTCCGGGAAAGTCCGCAGCAACCGGATCAGGTACGTCGCGGTGGCCTCGCCCTCCAGGTTGGGATCGGTTGCCAGGATGACCTCGCTGACACCGGGCTCGGCGATACGCCGGAGCAGAGGTGCGATCCGTAGTTGATCGGGACCGATGCCGTCGATCGGCGAGATGGCCCCGCCGAGCACGTGGTAGCGACCGCGGAACTCCCTGGTGCGCTCGATGGCCGGCACGTCCTTGGGTTCCTCGACCACACAGATGACACCGATGTCGCGGCGTGGATCGCTGCAGATCCGACACAGGTCACCTTCGGCCACGTTGCCGCACTCGGTGCAGAAGCGGACTTCGTCCTTGACCCGCTGGAGCGCCGTCTGCAATCTGGTGATGTCTCCGCCGTCAGCGGTCAGCAGATGGAAAGCCAAGCGCTGGGCGGACTTCGGGCCGATACCCGGCAGCCGGCCGAGTTCGTCGATCAAGTCCTGGACGGGTCCTTCGTACACCTATCAGGCTCCTGGAGCCGGCGGCGCCGACAGCGCGCGGGGGCCGTCGTCACCCTCATCGTCATCGTCGCCCTCGTCGTCGTCCTCTATGTCCTCGTCGACGAAGTCGTCCAGCGCCGGGAGGCCGAATGCGGACAGATCGAAGCCACCCGGCGCGTCGAATCCACCGGCCCCCGGCAGCTCACCCGCCACCGCACCCATGGTCTGTTCGGCGATCTCGGCGGCCGCCCGACTGGCGTCGCGCACCGCGGCGATCACCAGGTCGGCCAGCGTCTCCACATCGCTGGGATCAACCACGGACGGGTCTATCACCAGGGCTTTGAGCTGTCCGTCGCCGCTGACCGTGGCGGACACCAGACCGCCGCCGGCGTGTCCGGTGACCTCGGTCTGCGCGAGGTCGGCCTGGGCCTGCGCCATGTCGGCCTGCATCTGCTGGGCCTGCTGGAGGAGCGCCCCCAGGTCGGGCATGCCGGGCATCATCGCAATTCCTCTTCCCACTCTGCTACTGGCTACTGGCTACTGGCTAGTTCACGGTTGACTGCGTACTTCGCGGTTGGACGACTTCACCCCGAGCCGCTTTCGATCCTGGGTCATGCCCGGCGGAGCACGGCCGAGCAGCACCAGAGTACGGCCGTGCACCGACCGCGCCCGTGGTCAGCGGACGGCTCGGCGGAAGATTTCGGCGAGGTTGCGTCTCGCGAACAAGTACGCGAAGGGTGGTCGGCGCCCTTGACACGCTCGGCGAGCTGGCCGAAGCTGTTGCGTATAACGAACCAGGTTGTGTCTAGCGCAAATGAGGACGCCGTGCTGCGAGTCTGTTCACTCGCCGATCTGCCTGCCGGGGAGGCGCTGCGAGTCGAGGTGTCTCCCCCGATCGCGGTCTTCCACACCGACGACGGCGAGGTCTTCGCCATCGACGACACGTGCACCCACCAGGATGCTTCTCTGGCGGACGGCTGGCTCGAGGGCTGCGAGATCGAGTGCCCGCTGCACGCCTCCAGATTCGACCTCCGTACCGGCCAGGTGGATGCGCCGCCGGCCAAACGCGGCGTCCGCACGCACCTGGTCACGATCACCGACGGGGACATCTTCGTGACCCTGTCGGACGAAGCGCCCAACCTTCCGCCCGGCGTCACGGCTTGACGATCGTTCCGGTTCCCGAGATGATCGGATCGGTCACCGTCGTCGGCGCCAGCCTGGCCGGCCACGCGACGGCAAAAGCACTGCGGCGTAGCGGATTCACCGGCACCATCACGATGGTCGGCGACGAGGACGCACGCCCCTACGACCGGCCGCCGCTGACCAAGGAGTTCCTGGCCGGCACTGCCACCGCAGCCGAACTCGCCCTCGAACTGGACGAGGAAGCCCTCGACGCCCAGTGGTTATTGGGCGTGCCGGCAGTCGCGCTGGAGGCAGCTACCCACACCGTTCAGCTGGCCGACGGGCGGACCGTCACCTCCGACGCCGTCGTCATCGCGACCGGTTCACGGGCCCGCCGAATGGCCGGCGCCCCACCGGGCGTCCACGCTGTGCGGACACTGGCCGACGCGACGGCGCTGCGCGGCGAACTACGTCCGGGCGTCCGGCTGGTCGTCATCGGAGCCGGCTTCATCGGTGCCGAGATAGCCTCGACCGCCAAGGCTCTCGGCATCGAGGTGACCGTGATCGAAGCCGCCGCGACGCCCCTGGCCGGCCCGCTCGGCCCGGACATGGGATTGGTGATCGCCGGCCTGCATGCTCGGCACGGTGTCCGGCTGCTGTGCGGCGTCCCGGTCGCCGGCCTGCTGGGCGCGGACCGGGTGACCGGCGTACTGCTCTCCGATGGCACCGAGGTGCCGGCCGACGTGGTGGTGGCCGGAATCGGTGCGGTGCCCGCAGTCGAGTGGCTCGACGGTTCCGGGATCGAGCTGGCGGCAGCCGAATTCGGCGGCGGCGTGGCCTGCGACGCGGTCGGCGCGACCAGCGCCCCCGGGATCTACGCGGTCGGCGACTGCTCGGCATGGTTCGACGACGCCCGGGGCCGCCACCACCGCATCGAGCACTGGACCGACTCGCGCGATCGACCGGCGGTCATGGTCGCTTCCCTGCTGGGCCGGCCGAGCACGGCCGCACTCCGCCCGCCGTACTTCTGGTCCGACCAGTACGGGATCAAGATCCAGTTCGCGGGCCGACGCCACGGCGACGAGGAGCTGACCGTCGAAGCCGGCAGCGCCGAGACCGGAGACCTGCTGGTGGTCTATCGACGTGATGGGGAGCCGGTCGCCGTCCTGGGCCTGAATCAGCCCCGGCTGTTCACCCGCTGGCGCAAACTGCTGTCCACACCGGCGCCATCCCGGTAAGTCTTGACACCCCACGAGGACGGGCAGGAAAATGAGACAGTTGCACAGAGAAGAACGGGTTGCGGTGAGCGCAACCGATGCTCGCCGCTGAGGTCGAGGCCACACCCCGATCGAGCTGTTCCCCGTAGCCGTGCCCAGGAGTTCCCAGCGTTCCCGCCGTGACCGCGAAGGTGATTGACATGACCACCACCGAACTGCCCGAATCGCTGATCTCGACCCTGCCCGGTCACTTCTACACAGATCCGCAGATCTTTGCCGTCGAACAGGCCAAGATCTTCGAACAGATGTGGTTCTGCGCGATTCGCGCCTCGGACATTCCCGACCCGGGTTCCTTCCGCACCGTCCAGGTGGGTACCGAGTCGATTTTGATCTCACGCAGCCGCAAGGGCGAGGTACGGGCGTTCTTCAACGTCTGCCGTCATCGAGGCGCCAAGATCTGCACCGAGGAATCCGGCTCTGTCGGCCGCGCATTCCAGTGCCCGTATCACGCCTGGACCTACGATCTCGACGGAAAGCTCATCGCCGCACCGAATCTCACGAAGATGCCGGACATCGACCGGGTCGACTACGGATTGAAGAAGGTGCATCTGCGGGAGTGGCTCGGCTATGTCTGGATCAGCCTGGCGGACGAGCCGCCCTCGTTCGAGGGCACCGTCCTGCAGGAGGTCGTCGAACGGCTCGGCGAACTGGCGAACCTCGAGCACTACGAGGTCGAGAAGCTGGCCGTCGGCCGCCGCATCGTCTACGACGTCAAGGCGAACTGGAAGCTCATCATCGAGAACTTCATGGAGTGCTACCACTGCGCGACCATCCACCCCGAACTCACCGAGGTGCTCCCCGAGTTCGCCGACGGGCTCGCCGCCCAGTTCTTCGTCAACCACGGCGCCGCCTTCGGCGACGACATCAAGGGCTTCACCATCGACGGGTCGGAAGGGTTGGACGAGATCCCGTCCATCGATCCCGACCAGGAGCGCAAGTACTACGCGATCACGGTCAAGCCGCAGGTCTTCATCAACATGGTTCCCGACCACATCATCCTGCACCGGATGTACCCGATGGCCGCCGGCCGCACCGTTGTCGAATGCGACTGGCTGTATCTGCCGAGTGTGGTCGAGCAGGGCAAGGACGTGAGCAAGTCCGTGGAGTTGTTCGACCTGGTGAACCGGCAGGATTTCGATGCCTGCGAACGGTGCCAGCCGGCGATGTCGTCGCGCGTCTACCGCGACGGCGGCGTGCTGGTGCCCAGCGAGCACCACATCGGCGTCTTCCACGACTGGCTCCGCCGCCAGATCACCGCCTAGCCGCACGGATCAACCGAGATGACCCATCCGTTCGCTGATCCGGGCGGCCGCCACGATCACCGTCCTGGCGGTGTGGCCCACGTCACCGACCGGCAGTCGGTAGGCCGGACCGGACACCGAGACCGCGGCGATCACGGCCCCGCCGGCGCCGAACACCGGTGCGGCCACAGCGTTCAGCCCCACTTCGTACTCCCCCGCCGTCACCGCGTAACCGTCGACGTGCACCTGCGCCAGCTGGCGACGCAGCATCCTGGCCTCGGTGACGGTGGCCGGGGTGAAGCGGCTGAATCCGCCGTCGAGCACCCTGTCCTGGGCCGACCGGGTCAGATACGCCAGCAGCACCTTGCCGGACGAGGTGGCGTTCAGCGGCGTCGGCCGACCGACCCAGTTGTTCACCGAGATGGCGCCCCCACCATGGGCCTGATACACATTGATCACCGAATCACCCTGCAGCACAGCGATGTTCACGGTCTCGCCGAGCTGCTCGGCCAGTTCCTCGCAGATCTCCCGGCCCTGGCTGGTGACATCGAGTCGACCACCCATGGCGCCGGCCAGCCGCAGGATGCCGTAGCCGAGCCGGTACCGCCCACGGTCGCCTGCGACCTCGATCAGACCGCGGGTCTGCAATGCGCCGAGCAAGCGCGACGCGGTCGACTTGTGCACCCCGATCACCGCGGCCACCTCGGAGACGCCCGCCTCGCCGCGGCGGGCCAGGAACTCGAGAGCGGTGATGGCCCGGTCGACGGACTGCACGGCGCCGGCCGACTGCGCAGCAACGGCCGACGGCTCCGGATCGGCCCCCGTGGAGCCAGAACCGGAAGCCTCGCCCGCCGAGTTGCTCATGACGCAACGATAGGCGTTGGACGCACCGACGTCACCCCACCGTGCCCCATCGATCATGAGGAGTGCCCAGCACCGTGACAGCGCCGAAGAGTTCGTCATCGAGTTACGACTACGTCATCGTCGGCGGGGGAAGTGCTGGATCTGTGCTGGCGGACCGACTGTCGGCCGACGGCAGCGCCACCGTGCTGGTCTTGGAGGCCGGTCGCAGCGACTACCCGTGGGACCTCTTCATCCAGATGCCTGCCGCCCTGACCTTCCCCAGTGGCAACCGCTTCTACGACTGGCAGTACGAGTCGGAGCCGGAACCGCAGATGAAAGGACGCCGCATCGCCCACGCCAGAGGCAAGGTACTCGGCGGCTCCAGCTCGATCAACGGGATGATCTTCCAGCGGGGCAACCCGCTCGACTACGAACGCTGGGGTGCGGATCCGGGCATGTCGGAGTGGGACTGGGCGCATTGCCTGCCCTATTTCCGCAGGATGGAGAACTGCCTCGCCGCCGACCGGGACGATGTGATGCGCGGTCGGTCAGGCCCCCTGGTCCTGGAGCGCGGGCCCGCCACCAATCCTTTGTTCGGTGCCTTCTTCCAGGCCGCCGTCGAGGCGGGCTATCCGCTGACCGACGACGTCAACGGCTTCCGGCAGGAGGGTTTTGCGCCGTTCGACCGCAACGTGCACAAGGGGCGTCGGCTGTCCGCCTCGCGGGCCTACCTGCGCCCGAGCATGGGACGCAAGAACCTGACGGTGCTGACCAGGGCACTGGCCACCGGCATCACCTTCACCGGCAATCGGGCCGACGGGGTCACGTACGCGCGCAACGGTCGCCACCACAAAGCGGTTGCCGGCGAGGTCATCCTGTGTGGGGGAGCGATCAATTCACCGCAGCTGCTGCAGCTTTCGGGCGTCGGCAACGCGGATGAACTGCGCGCACTGGGTATTCGTGGCGTCGTGGACCTACCCGGAGTCGGCGCGAACCTGCAGGACCACCTCGAGGTCTACATCCAGTACGCATGCACGGAGCCGGTCACCATGCAGCCCTATCTGGCCAAGTGGCGCCAGCCGTTCATCGGTCTCGAATGGATTTTGGCCCGCAAGGGTCCCGCGGCGACCAATCACTTCGAAGGTGGCGGCTTCGTCCGTTCCAACGACGAGGTCGCCTACCCCAACCTGATGTTCCACTTCCTGCCCATCGCCGTCCGCTACGACGGCTCGGTGTCGGAGGAGGTGAACCGGACCGGTCACGGTTACCAGGTGCATGTCGGGCCGATGTATTCCGACGCCCGCGGCACCCTGAAGATCACCTCGACCGACCCCCGCAAGCATCCGGCCCTGCGGTTCAACTATCTGTCCACCGACCAGGACCGCCGGGAATGGGTGGAGGCCATCCGGGTGGCCAGGGACATCCTGAACCAACCCTCGATGGCGCCGTTCAACGGTGGCGAAACGTCCCCCGGGCCTTCGGTTTCGACGGACGAGGAGATTCTGGACTGGGTGGCCGCCGACGCCGAGACCGCCCTGCATCCGTCCTGCACGGCGAAGATGGGTCCGGCCTCCGACCCCTTCGCAGTGGTGGACCCGGCGACCATGCGGGTGCACGGCACCGAGGGTCTTCGCGTGGTCGACGCCTCCGTCATGCCCTACGTGACGAACGGGAACATCTACGCGCCGGTGATGATGCTGGCGGAGAAGGCCGCCGACCTGATCCTGGGCAGAGACCCGCTGGCCCCCTCTGATGCCCCGTTCTACCGGCACCGCACCGGGTGAACTCGTCTGCGCGTGTAGTGCGGCACACTCGTGGGGTGGATCAGAAGCAGGTCAACGCGGCGTCCTTCGGGCAGGCTGCGCCTACCTACGAACGTGGTAGGCCACCCTATCCGGAGGCGGCCCTGGACTGGTTGCTCCCCGAGAGTGCCGGCCAGGTACTGGACCTCGGAGCGGGCACCGGAAAACTGACCCGGAAGCTCGTCGCCCGCGGGCTGGGAGTGACCGCGGTCGAACCGTCCGCAGGCATGCGCGAGCAGTTGGCCGACGCGGTACCCGGCGTGCCGTCGCTGGCCGGCGCGGCGGAAAGTATTCCGTTGCCCGACAGCAGCTTCGACTGCGTCTTCGTCGCGCAGGCCTGGCATTGGGTGGAACCGGACCTGGCCATCCCCGAGGTCACGAGAGTGCTCCGCCCCGGTGGCCGGCTCGGCCTGCTGTGGAACCTGCGGGACGAGCGGGTTGGCTGGGTGGCCGAACTCGGGACGATGCTGCGTGCCCACTCCGACGCCTCGATGGAGACCGCGGTCGACGACCTCGGACCCGATTTCGGGCCGGTCGGGCGATTCGAGGTGAAGTGGTGGCACGACATCACGCCCGCAGCCCTCGAGGACCTGGTGGCGTCCCGGAGCTACGTGATCATGTCTTCGGCCGACCGGCGCCGGCAATTGATGACGGACGTGCGACAGATGCTCGACTCTCATCCCGCACTCGCCGGCCGCGAGCGTTTCCCCCTCCCCTATGTCACGCAGTGCTTCCGCGCGGACCTCCGTTGACCTGAACCGCACTTCAACTTATAGCGTGGCAGAATGACGGTCACCACCAGCGAACCGACCGGGCTGTTCGCACCCGGGCTCCGGACGCTGACCGTCGCCGGCGTCACGCTGGTCGCCGTCGAGGCGTTCGAGCAGGTCGCTGTGTCCACCGCGATGCCGACGGTCGCCGCCGCGCTCGGCGGCCTGAGCCAGTACGCACTCGCCTTCGGCGTGCCGGCCGCAGCCGGGATCCTGGGCATGGTCTGGGCCGGGATCTGGAGCGATCGACGGGGTCCGGTGGGCGCGCTGGCCGCCGGGTGGTTGCTGTTCGTCGCCGGACTGCTCATCAGCGGGAGCGCCCATTCCATGACGATGCTGATCGGTGGGCGGGCGCTCCAAGGCCTCGGCACCGGCCTGACCACGGTCGCGCTCTATGTCGTCGTGGCGCGGACCTATCCGGAATCGCTGCGGCCCAGAGTGTTCTCGGCGTACGCCGCCGCGTGGGTGCTACCGGCCCTGGTCGGCCCCGCGATCGCCGGGTTCCTGGTGGTGCACGTCGGGTGGCGCTGGGTCTTCCTGTCGGTGCCGTTCGTCGCGCTGGCCGCGGCTGTCGCAGGTTGGGGGCCCTGTCGCCGACTCCCACCGCATCGGGCCGACCAGAAGCACGACAACGCCGAGGCGCCGACCGCCGGTGGCATGCGGAAGATCGCTTTCGCCGCCATGGCCGGCCTCGCCGCGTGCCTGCTGTCGGTGGCCGGTCAACACAGGCCGGCGGTCGCCGTACCGCTGACTGTCGTCGCCGTGGGCATGTTGTTCGTGGCGGTCCCGCAGCTGTTGCCGCACGGTACGTTTCGGTCCGGCCGCGGACTTCCCACGGTAATCCTGCTCCGCGGACTGGTCTCGTCTGCGTTCACCGGCGCCGAGGTCTTCCTGCCGTTGCTGCTGTTCCGCGAACGGGGACTCTCCCCCGCCGAGGCCGGCATCGTGATCACCGTCGGAGCCATCGGCTGGTCGGCGGGTTCGGCCTTGCAGGGCCGGATCAGTTCGGCGAGCCGACGACCCACTCTGTTGCGCCTCGGTTTCGGCCTGCTCGCGGTCGGGATCGTGGGGTCGTCGGCGGTGGTCTGGCACGCCGTTCCGCTGGTGACGGTCTACCCGACGTGGATCATCGCCGGGGTGGGTATCGGCATCGCCTACCCGACCCTGTCGGTACTGACCCTCCAGCTGTCCCCACCCGCCGAGGAAGGCCGCAACACTTCGGCGCTCCAGGTGAATGACGCTCTCCTGCAATCGATCACGTTGGCCCTCTCCGGGACCGTCTTTGCCGCGCTCGTCAGCACGTCGCACTTGGCGCCGTACCTGGCCGGGTTCGCCATCGCCGCATCGGTCGCCGCCCTCGGCGCCGCACTGGCCACCCGGGTCCGCACCGACCACTAGTCAGGAGGTCGGCTGCGGCGCCCGCCAGGGCAGAGTGAAGCCCTCGGACATCAGCTCGTTCCATCCGTCGAACGAGGCCATGATCCCGACCATCAGATTCTGGTCCAGATCGCCCTTTCGACCGCCGGCCAGGACCAGCACGGAGTAGCAGTAGAGCCAGTACAGCTGGCTGGCCGGGTCCCCGATGCGACGCTCCAGCTCACTGATGACGGCGGGCAGAAGGGTGATCACGAACGTACTGAGAGCAGTGGGCGTGGCGGCGATTTCGTGGATACCGGCCAGCAGTCGCTCGCGCATCTCGGCGATCGCGGGCGTCTTGAGGGGCACGACATCCGGATGGAACCCCGGCGCGCCGTGGACGGCGTTGAGCACGGCACTGACCACCGCGCCGCCATGGTCACCGGTGTAGTCCTTGCCGGGATTGGCCGGCGAGAAGATCCAACTGGCGATGGCGTCGATCACCAGGATCTCCGCACTCGGGATATCCGCGGCACTGATCTCGCCGAGACCCTGCTGGGCCTTCTGTTCGCTCGGTCCGGTCGCCATCTCCGTGGACTGGGCGTCGGTCTGCCCCGGGGTGCTGCCGGGAGCGGGTGTCGTGCCGTCTTCTGGAGTTGCACCGTTACCGGAAAGCGAAGTCATTCCAACCTCCATGGTCGCCTTGACGATCGTCCGTCTTCGTTTCTCATTCTGAGACGAATCAGCAATGTTGTGTTGCATAGTCTTTCGTGCATGTTCGAGGTAGATCGACGGCTGTCGGCGGCGTCCGCGAGAGCTGTACCGGTCGGCCGTCAACATCGTCACCACTGGGCCCCGAGGGCCTCCAGTCTGCGACGTAGCCTCGTCCAGGGAATCATCCTGTTGGTCTGTTCGGGGATCGTCGTTCTCGGTCTGTTTCGCTGACCCGCCCGGGCCACCCTTGCTCAGTCACCGGCCGGCTGGTCGCGGCCCGAAAGCAGATCAGCACGCCCACGCCCACGCCCACGCCCGCAACAGGCGCACAGCGGGGCACCCCTCGCCGCGACACGAGAGGCACCCCAGCTGTTCTGGTGGAGCCCGCGCTCCGCTCGCAGCTGTTCGAGCGGAGCCGAAGTCCATCGCCTTGGATCGACGCGCCGGCGACTAGTAGATGTTCGACGGGCGGACCATTCCCTCGGCGAGGTCGCCGAATCCGGGCGCCATGATCGCTCCAGGATTGACCAGTACCTCTTCCACGATGGCTGTTTCGGTGGTGATGAGCAGTGCCGCGATGGACGCGGCGCTCTGCAGTGCGGACCTGGTGACCTTCAGTGGATCGATCACGCCGAAGTCGAACATGTCACCGTATTCACCGGTCATGGCGTTGAAGCCGTGACCGAGCGGCAGCTCGCTGACGATCTTGACCACTTCGTCGCCCGAGTAGCCCGCATTGATGGCGATCCAGCGCAACGGCTCGTCCAGGGCGCGGCGGACGATCTCCTTGCCCTGCAGCGCATCTCCGGTCAGGTCCAAGGCGTCCAGGGCGGACCGGGCATGGACCAGCGAGGAACCGCCGCCGGCGACGATACCTTCCTCGAGGGCGGCCTTGGTTGCCGACAGGGCATCTTCGACGCGGTGCTGCTTCTCGCGCAGTTCCACGCTGGTGGCCGCCCCGACGTGGATGACAGCGACCCGCCCCGACAGTCGCGCGATGCGCAGCTGCAGGTTGTCCTGGTCGTGCTCGTTCTCCGTCCGTTCCAACTCGCGGCGTAGATGGTTGACCCTGGTCTCGATGTCCTCCGCGGCCCCGGCCCCGCCGATGATCGTGGTGCCGTTCTCGGTCACCGTGACCTTGTGGCACTGACCGAAGTGGTCGACCTGCAGCTGGTCCATGGTCAACCCCGATTCCGGGCTGACCACCCGACCTCCCATCAACGCAGCCAGATCCTCGAGTTCGGCGATGCGCCGGTGCCCGAAGCCGGGCGCCCGCACGACCACAGAGCGGAAAGTGTTGTGCACGTTGTTGGTGACGAGCATGTTCAGCGCCGGTCCGTCGACGTCCTCGGCCAGTATGACCAGGCCGCGGTTGGACTTCCGGGCCTGTTCCAGCACCGGCATCAGTTCCTGGACCTTGGAGATCTTCTGATTGGTCAGCAACACGTAGGGGTTCTCGAAGACCGCCTCCATGCGGTCGCGGTCGGTCACCATGTACGGCGAGATGTAGCCGTGGTCGAACTCGACACCGTCGATGAAGGTCAGGTTCAGCCCCAACGACGGGGATTCCTCGACGGTGACCACACCGGCCGTCCCGACCCGATCCATCGCCGCGGCGATGACGTCGCCGATGGCCCGGTCGTCGCTCGCGGACAGGCTGGCCACGTGCGCCAGGTCCTCGATGCCGTTGACCTGGCTGGCCCGGTCGGTCAGGACCGCCACCACAGCCTCGACCGCGGTTTCGATGCCTCGGCGCAGCTGCATCGGATTTGCCCCGTCGTCGACGGCACGCAGCCCCTCGCGAACCAGCGCCTGGGCGAGAACCGTGGCGGTGGTGGTTCCGTCGCCGGCCACCCCGTTGGTCTTCATCGCCACTTCCTTGACCAGCTGAGCACCCATGTTGGCGAAGGGGTCCCGCAGCTGGATCTCCTTGGCGATGGTGACACCGTCATTGGTGATCGTCGGTGCGCCGGTCAGCTTCTCGATGATGGCGTTGCGGCCCTTCGGCCCGAGCGTCACCTTGACTGCATCCGCCAGGGCGTTGACCCCGGACTCCAGGAGTCGTCTGGCTTCGACGTTGAAACGCAGATCCTTTGCCATGCTGCACAGCCTTTCGGGATTTAACTTCGGTATTTAACATTGTCGCGGGAATGTAGATACCCTGGTCGGCCGATCGCTTGCGTACCAGCCGGCCAGGAGAACGGTTACTGCTCGGGCGATCTCACCTTGGTGAGGCGGTCGCCGGTCGGAGTGCACAAGAGGTAGTCCTGCGGGTCGGTGGTCAGCCCGAGCGTGTCACGCCGCTGCAGCAGCGACGATCTTTCCGGCCCGGCCGGCAGGTCGAAGAGCTGGGCGGCGGGCAGCTCGTCGGCGTCCCAGCCCCGCTCGCACAGCAGCCGGCAGGCCCGGTCCAGGCTGGCCCGGTAGGCGTTGCGACGGAACATCGATCGGTGGTTGTCCGGTGTGTCGGTACCCGGCTCCGGACGGGAGCTACTGTCACCGGCCACCCCGGCGTTGATCTCGGCCGCTGCAGGGTGGTCGGACACCTCGATGGTCACTCGGCCGACACCGGAGAGTGCCGACACCGCGTCATACGCTTCGGCCGCGATCAGCTGGGGTGAACCGGGCCAGTGGGAGAACTCCGGCAGTCGGAGCACCACCGCCACGTCGGGACCTGCGATCCCGACCTCGACGACGAACCCGGAGGCCACGATGGAATCGTCGAACTCCGGTTCGCGGATCCGGCTCAATGCCGCCCAGACGCTGTCCCGTAGTGCGGCGGGCGGTCTGGTCAGCCGATCGCGTACCGCAAATGCGGTCATCAATGCCTCCTTGCAGCTGGGGAAGGCGGACAACTCCGGTCGGCCGGATGGCCGTCGCGGTGCTGCTCCTGTCGCGGGAGCGGTGCCCCGCCGGCCGGCCGGTTGCGGCCGAACCGACCAGCGGGTCTACCAGGTCAATTCAGGTACAGCAGAATTCAGATACGGCGGGCGGCGCAGGTCGCGCTCAGTTGACCACCGGGAGATCGAAATCGATGTACTCGGCGGCGTCCTCGGGGTTCGCGAACAACATCGTCTTGTCGTCGAAGTGGACCATGCGCCCGTAGTGGGTGGACATGATCTCCTCGAAATCCGACTGATCGAATTCCGCACCGAGTGCGTCGGTGATCTCCTGGAAGTCGAAGGTCAGCTGGTTCTGGCCGTCCACCCGGATCATCGAGGGGAACTCGGCGATCACGACGCCATCCTTGCGACCCATGATCTCCGCGACGACGTAGCCGTTCTGGTTGTTCATCAGGGTCACGCCACACATGTTGGACGAGGTGCGATTGATCGCACCGAAGCCTGAAGACTGCACAGTTTCGGTCATGCGGACAACTCCTTCGGTTCGGTCAGGCCCAGATCCTTGAGGGTGGCCCGGAGACCGTCCTTCGACGCGTCGAGCGAGGACTGGAAGGTGATGATCTTTTCCAGCGGTTGCGACCAGATCGGCTGCAGCGTACGAGCGGCGGCCAGGCTCTGCGGAACCCACTTCTCCAACCAGCCCTGCATGACCGCCTTGTTGGCCTCGCCGAATTTCTCGTCCTTGGCCAGCATGGAGAACAGGGTCCGGCTGTAGCTCAGGTCCCGGCTGTAGTCGTTCTCGCCCGCCCCGACGATGGTCGGGGTGACGTAGTCGCCGTTGCGGGCCGCGATCTGCATGACCAGGTGGCTGCGGAAAAGCACCCCGACCAGGGATTCGTAGACCACATTGGTGGCGAAGACGGCCTCGGCCCAGTCACCGACTGCGGTGAGCCGTTCGACGTTCTCCCGGACGCCCTGCCAGACCGGGTCGTTCTGCCAGACGTCGCGGTGCACCTCGCCGTCGAATTCGATGCCGGCTTCGGAGAGGTCCAGGTTGTACAGCGCCAGGTCCTGGGCGAAACGGAGCTTGTGGATGCTGTTCACGCAGACCGCGTTGTTGAGCATGTTGGTCGGCGCCGACCGCTGCGCGGCCACGAAGACGTGCATCCCCAGACCGTGCTCGGCGTGCATCCAGGCGCCGATGTTGCGCTCCAGGAACTTCACCCAGGTGGGCGAGAAGCCTTCGAAGGCATTGGCACCGCGCGCATTCGCGAGGTTCTGCTGGACCTGCCGGACGATGTTGGCATTGTTCCGGAAGATCGTCTGTTCCCACTCCTCGTTGGGATCGCGGAACAGGTGCCAGTCACTGGACTGGAGGGTGGTCCAGTCCTTGGGGTAGCCACCCTCGGAATCGGCGAACCCGTAGAGCCACCCCTGGCTCAGGTGCCGGTCCGGATCCGGCTGGACGTCGACGGTGACGTCCTCGTACGTGGTGGCCCGGAGCTTGGTGGGCTTGAAGTAGTTGTAGGTGCGGCTCTTCGAACTCGGGAAATCCAGGGCGCCGGCTTCGGCGTCGGTGAATTCGGGTTTCGGAAAGCTCCGCACTGGCGTCGCGGTGGGTTGTGCCATGTTCATCCATCTCTCTCGAGTATTTGAATCCGCTGCGTTGCCGATGCATTCTGCGAACGCGATGGAAGGAGGATCAGCCGGTCTCTCAGACGACTGACGTGGTGAACTTGTCGAAATAGATCCGATCGGTCGGCACGCCACGGCCTTCGAGAATCGGTATCGCCGCATCGACCATCGGCGGCGGCCCGCAGAGATACAGGTCGGCGTCGGTCAGGTCGGCCTCGCGGCGGTTGACCACATCGGTGACGAATCCGGTGTCGCCGTCCACTCCGAGTTCGGTCCAGTCGTCCGGCCACGTGTCGGACAGGCAGGGCACGAACTTGAAGTCGACCAGCCGGTCGGCCAGCGCCGTGATCTCCGGCAGGTAGAACAGGTCGGTGGCGTTGCGAGCCCCGTAGTAGAAGGTCACCGGCCGCCGGTTCTCCGTCTCCGCCATGTGCCGCATCAGCGACAGTATCGGGGCCATCCCCGCTCCACCCCCGATGCAGACGACCCGACGGTCGGACTTGGCCCGCAACGTGAACGTCCCGTACGGACCGGCGACGTCCAACTCGTCGCCCACCGAGATACCGGCGTCGAGCAGACCGGAAAAATGGCCGCCCTCGTATTTCTTGATGATGAATTCGATCTCGCCGGGGGTGGAGGTGGTGGTAGCCATCGAGAATGACCGGTGCTGGTCCGTGCCCGGGATGGAGATGTCGGCGTACTGCCCGGGCTTGAAATCGAATTTCTCCGGCGCGATCAGCGTCAGGCCGAGGGAGACGATGTCATGGGTCAACGGCCTCAGGTGCGCGACCCGTACCCGGAGCTTCTGCAGCGGAACCGCGTCGCGGAGCACCTCTTCGTCGTAGTTGATCAGCTCGATCTCGGCGTCGCTGTACACATGTGTCTTGCACAGCAGGATGTAGCCCTCTTCGCTCTCGTAGTCGGCGAGCGCGAAGGTGGAGTACCTGTCCATCTGTACGTCGCCCTCGATGAGGAACGACTTGCACGCCGAACACTGACCCTCGCGACATCCGTGCATCAGGGTGATGCCCTGGCGGAACGCCGCGTCCAGAACGGTCTCCGACTCCTCGACCTCCATCTCGAGGTCAACCGGTTCGAACTTGACGCGATGGGTCTCACCCATGAGGTTTGGCTCCTGATCGAGATTGATTCACGAACGCTGCGAGACGATTCCGGCGTGTCTCGCCGGCCGAACATGTCGGCCCGGCGATGGCGCGAAGCCACCGCCGGGCCGACATCAGAGCGTCACGAAGAGGCAGCGAACAACTTGTGTTCGGCGCTCGTGCGACCGCCGGGGCCACCCGCCTTGTAATCGGCGATGTGCGCTTCGCGGTCCGCATCGGACATCTGGTTCAGCAGGATGTTCGGGCTGGCGAAGTTGATGCCGCGCATGTCGTCGAGCGTCCACAGCTTCTTCGGGTCATCCAGGTGCAGGTGGGGCTGCGGGATGAGTGTCTTGCCGTCGTCGCGGACGTAGCCGAGATCTTGGATGATGTCGGCGAGATCCCTGTTGTGGTGCAGGGTCTCCCATTCCCGATGACCGGTCAGCCGGCCCATGTTCGGGGTGGCGCGACCTTCGTACTCGGGACGGAACGCCACCATGTCGGTCCAGGCGCAGGTCTCGGAGCAGTAGGTCTTCCACGTGCCGTCGACCTTCTCGGTGACCATGTCCTCACGGATGAGGCAGGGAACCATGCAGGTCCAGCAGCGGTGCGGGTACTGGTAGCCGACGTCCTCGAAGGCGATCGGCTTGTTCAGGCCCGGGTAGGCCAGGCGGTTGTAGTTCTCCCACCACTTGCCGTACTTCGAGTACCAACCTGGGTACTTGTACTCGAACCATTCGAAGTCGACGTCGGTCATGGCGTCGATCCGCCAGTAGTTGACCGGCCAGCCTGTCGCGAAGAACTGGGCGGTCTCGTGCACGTAGCCCTTGTTGATGATCCGGTTCCAGGCCTCTTCGACGAGGTCATGGGGGATTTTCAGGCCGTACTTCTCGAGCGGGATCAGGTAGCTGCGGTAGTAGTCGTCATAGATCCACCGGCGCCACATCTCCGCGTAGCTGTCGCGGTCCTTGCGGCGGTCCTTGGTGCCGTACTCGATGAACGTGCCGATGGCCGCGTCCACCACGCAGTGGTTGTTCCACCAGGCGTAGCGCAGATCGCGCTCGAGCAACTGCCGGTTGTCCTCGTCCGCCAGCGCCATCAGCAGGATGGAGTACCCGTTGCTGATGTGCCGTGACTCGTCGGACTGCACCGAGTGGAACACGGTGGGCAGCAGGTAGTCACCGTTGGCTGCGGCTTCCGAGGGCATGGCCACGAACAGCGTGTTCGTGAATGCGGTCTCGGCGACCACCGTCAGGTAGATGTTCGCCGCAGTGATGGCATCGCCGGTGATGAAGCCCTCGCCGAACTGGCGGCCGATGGTGCCCGCGTAGTTGTTCGAGAAGGCCTTCTCGGTGATGTCGAAACCGGCCGGATCGATGTAGTGGTTCATGTACAGGCGCTTGAGGTTCATCTGGATCGTCGAGTGGCGGACCTCGTCGATCATCTGCACGGCCAGGCCGTTGTGGATCTCCGGGTTCGGCACCGCATCGATGGCCAGCGGCATCGCCCTGGCCGCCGAGATCTCCGGGAACGGGATGATCGACAAGAACAGCTTCTGCCATTCCATCCAGCGCTCCTGCACCTGGCGGAACATGTTGCCGCGGATGGCGCCGTCCATCGCACCGAAGACGCGGTTGTCCTTCTCCTCCTCCATCGGGAAGTAGGACCGCAGGATCTGCTTCAGCGGATCCTTCTTCGGCGACTTGTCGAACTTGTAGTCGGTGCCGAAGCGCGTTGCCGGCGTTGCAAACGTCGGCTCCCACGACAGCTCGGTGATCTTCTTGTGGGCCTTGCTCAGACTCTGTCTGCTCACTGCTCGTCCTCCTGTGGCTAGGTGGACCCGGATGCGCTCTCGTCCGGGTGTCCGACGACTTCGCGGCCTGGGTTCAAGTCCGGATTGGCGCCGCTGCCGAACTGTGTCGGTTCAGCGATCCGGACCCGGCCGCGGGGCGCCAGGTCAAGTCCTCGTGCCTTGAATCACACCCCCGTCACTCGAAAGGCCCCGTCTCAATCTGAGATCCGTCGACCCGCTGTTGTCACAACTGCATAGACTCAGTTGCATCCGACCTCGACGACGCGGGAAAACGTCCTCGCGCAGCCGGCGCCGACACCGGCAGCGCAGGACGTCCTGAGTCCGGCAGGATTCCGCCCACGCTCAACGAAGGGCATTGGCAATGACGCCACTACCTCGCGCGCGAACGGCTCTGGCTCACCGGTCCACGGGATTGGCAGTGGCCAGGGAGAGTTTTCTGACCGCCGGACCGGTCGACGAATTCGCCGTACGTGCACCGATTCTCACGTCCTGGCAACGCTCGCGAGCCTTCCGGGTCCTCGCTGACCGCCCCGACCTGCACTACGTCAAAGAGCCCAACCCGCACTCACCGCTCATGCTCTGCTCCGAGCCGATACTCCGCCAATTGCATGACGAGTTGACCGATCAGCCCATCAGCATCGTGCTGACGGACGCCAACGGTCTGGTGCTCGATCGCCGGACGCCACGTGGCCAGCTGACCCGCAAACTGGACCAGGTCAACCTCGCCCCCGGCTTCAGCTACGCCGAGAGCCTGGTCGGCACGAACGGCGTGGGGACGACCCTGGAGTCCGGGCTGCCCACGTTGGTCAGCGGACACGAGCATTACGCCGAGAACCTGGAGCGGCTGACGTGCGCCGGCGCCCCCATCCACCACCCGATCAGCGGCGCCCTGCTCGGTGCGCTCGACCTCACCACCTGGGCCAAGGAGCCCGGCTCGTTGCTGCTCACCCTCGCGGTCACCACCGCGCGGAGCATCGAACGCAACATGCTCACCGAGGCGAGCCAGGACGAGCTGGCCCTGTTCCGCGACTACATGAGCGCCTGTCAACATGCCGGCGGCGTCGTATTGGCCATCAGCGACGAGCTGGTGATGATGAACGACCAGGCCAGGCAGAGCCTGAATCCGGCCGACCAGGCCGCGCTGCTGGCCCGGGCCGCCGACGCCCGCGGACTCAATCGATCTATCACCCTGGTCGCCGAGCTGCCCAGCGGCGTGATGGCCCGGATGCACTACCAGCCGGCTTTCCTCGACGAGCGCCCGGTGGGCGGAGTACTCCGGGTGCAGTTCAGCCCGAGCTCGAATACTGCTGACCCGCCCGTGCACCATCTGGTCCCGGTCACCCTCGCCCTGCCCGGCCTGGTCGGCGATTCGGCCACCTGGCTGCGATGTTGCCGGTCCATCGACAACTGGTACCGGCATCGCGAATGGGTTGCTCTGGAAGGCGAAGCCGGCGTGGGCAAGCTGGCGCTCGCGCGAGCCGTCCACCAGCGCCACCACCCCACCGGTCGGATGTCGATCCTGGATGCCGCGGACTGCGACGACGTCGAGATCTGGCTCGACCGGGTGGCGGAGGCGCTCGCCGAGGACGATGCGGCCGTCATCCTGCAGCACGTCGACCACCTCGATCCGGTGGCGATGACGGGGCTCGCCGACCTCCTCACCGAGGCCGCAGCTCATTCCGACCAGCCCGGAGCCCCCTGGGTGGCCATCACCATGGCTGCCGACCGGGCCGGCACCGAGTTGGAGAGGCAGCTGCTGCCGCACTTCCCGCACTCGCTCCAGGTGCCCCCGCTGCGCCACCGGCTGGACGATCTGCACCTGCTCATCCCGCACCTGCTGAACCGGCTGACCGGCCCGCAGCAGAGCCTGACCTGCTCACCCGAGGCCATGCGACAGCTGATGAAGCTGCCCTGGCTGGGCAACGTCGCAGAACTGCGCGAGGTGCTCCGCAAGGTGGTGCGCCTCCGGCGCTCCGGCAGCTTCACCGTCGAGGACCTTCCCGCGCAGTGCCGATCCGGCAGCCGCCGGCAGCTGACCCCGCTCGAGAATCTGGAACGGGACGCGATCGTGGAGAGTCTGGTCGCCAACAACGGCAACAAGGAGCGGGCCGCCCAGGAGGTCGGCATGTCACGCGCCACCATCTACCGGAAGATCCGCGACTACGGCATCCACGTCCAACTCGCACCCAGCCAGTCCGCGAGCCGCTCACCCGCCTCCTGACGCCCGTCCTGCCCTTCGTGACCCCGTCCGCGTCGCGGCGCCCTCCGGCACTGATCAACGTCGCAGGCCGGGATGAAGCTGTTCCGTTCTGTCGCTCCAGCACCACGACCGCCAACGTCATCCCGGCGGCGACCCGGTACCCGAGAACAACCTGCGGAAGGCTCAGCGGAAGACCACCGTGCGCGATCCGTTGGGCATGACACGGCGCTCGCAATGCCACTTGACCGCCCGGGACAGCACCTGGGTCTCGACGTCGCGACCGGCGGCAACCAGGTCGTCGGGGCCGGAGTTGTGGTCGACCCTGGCCACATCCTGCTCGATGATCGGACCTTCGTCGAGGTCGTCGTTGATGTAGTGGGCGGTCGCGCCGATCAATTTCACACCGCGGTCGTGGGCCTGGTGATATGGCTTCGCGCCCTTGAAGCTCGGCAGAAATGAATGGTGGATGTTGATCGCCCGGCCGGACAGTGCGTGACTGGTCGACTCAGAGATGACCTGCATGTATCTGGCGAGCACCACCAGGTCGATTACATGCTCCTCCATCAGCTGTAACATTCGAGATTCGGCATACGCCTTGGTATCCGGCGTGACCGGGAGGTACACGTACGGAATCTCGTAGGACGCAGCCAGTGCGGCGAAGTCGTTGTGGTTCGAGATGATGACGGGAATTTCGATATTCAGCGTGCCGATGCGGTAGCGGTAGAGCAGGTCGTTGAGACAGTGCCCGAATTTCGACACCATGATCAGCGTGCGGGTGGGCGTGGCCGCATCCACCAGCTCGTACTCCATGGCGTGTGCGGCCGACACGTCATTGAATCCCGCCCGTAATTGGGCGAGATCCCCCGTCCCGCCGACGAAGTCGAAGTGAACCCGCATGAAGAACCGCCCGGTCAGCCGATCGTCGAACTGCTGGCTCGCCAGGATGTTCGCACCGAACCGCACCAGGTAACCGGTGACGGCGAAGACGAGCCCGGGGCCGTCCTTGCAGGACAGCGTCAGGATGAATTCACGACCGACCGAAGGGCGGGGCGACACGGCGACCTCCATCTTGCTGGGTGCGTGGGTGGTTGCGTGATACGCAACATCTCTCACACTATGCAACGCAAGCATGCGGGTGGTTGCCATCCGGGTCAAGGGCTCGAGCCATCGACAGGGGCCGGCCGGTCGCGACGGGAGCGCCTCGGCGCGCTCGACCGCTCCGCGCCGGCGGATACGCTCCGGTCATGCCCGACTCCGAACGGCCGCGCCCATCGGCTCCGACGACCAAGCACGCGGGCCGGGCACAACGGAGCGCGCGACCGCTTCCGACCGAGACCGGGAGCAACTCCGTCCAGTCGGTGGATCGCGCATTGACCATCCTGAAGTTGCTGGCGGCCGACGGCGAATTGGGCGTCACCGAGATCGCCGGCCTGATCGGCGTGCACAAATCGACCGCTTCCAGATTGCTCGGCACCCTGGAGTCGCACGACCTGGCCGAGCAGCTACCGGATCGCGGGCGCTACCGCCTCGGGGTGGGCATCCTGCGCCTGGCCGGAGCGACCAGGACCAGACTCGACATCGTTCATCAGAGTCGGCCGGTGACAGTGGAACTCGCGGCCGAGGTCGGCGAGACGGTCAACATCGTCATCCTCTCCGGTACCGAGACGCTGTATCTGGATCAGGTCGCCGGCACTTCGGCGCTGCAGATCCACAACTGGATCGGTCGCCGGAACCCGGTCCACGCGACAGCGAACGGCAGAGTGCTGCTGGCCCATGCCGCACCGCTCGACGCCGAGGCCGTCCTGGCCGCTGCACTGACTCCCTCCGGCCGACTCCGCGCCCTGACGAACAACACCATCACCGATCGATCGGCCCTGGCCGCGTCGCTGGAAGCGGTCAGACGACAGGGCTATTCCGTGGCCATCGACGAACTCGAGGTCGGTCTGACGGCCGTCGCCGCCCCGATCCGGGGCATCGATGGATCGGTCATCGCATCGTTGTCGGTCTCCGGCCCGAGCTTTCGACTGGAACCCGACCGGATCACCACCGTGATCGGGGCCGTCAAGGCTGCTGCGGCAGCGATCTCGGAACGGATGGGCTATCTGGCTCCGAGCAGCAGACACCGCAGCTGAGCCGCACCTCCAGAGGCCCCGAGTTTCCGGGATGTGTCGCTGCCCGACCGCATTCCATGACTATTCATCACGGGCGCGTAAACCTTCGGGATCGGACCGCCGGATACCCCCAGGAACCCTTGACACCCCCGGCACGGCGCTCCATGCTGTTGCTCAGGAAGCGGGCTGATGCGTAATGCGCAACGTGCGTGCTGTTCCTCCGCAGTCGACGTGACCCATCGGATAGGGAGGTAATGAGCGTGGGTTCGAGCCTTCTCGACGACAGCCGCGATTCGGACCCGCCGAGCCCGCCGTCGACACCCGTCGCGCCCCGAGGCCTCTACATCGACGGCCGGTGGACGGAGTCGCTCGGCGGTCGCACTCGACTGATCAACTGTCCCGCGGACGGCTCGGCTGTCGTGACGGTCGTGGAGGGTTCCGCTGCCGACGCCAGAGCAGCAATTGCGGCCGCGCGGGCAACGTTCGATCGGGGCGATTGGTCCGCCTTCCCGGAGAAGCAGCGCGGCCAGACCCTCCTGCGCACGGCCGACCTACTGCTCCGGGACAAGGTCGACTACGCCCGCGCCGAGGCGCTCGACACCGGTAAGCGCCTGATCGAAGCGGAATACGACATCGACGACGTCATCGGCTGTTTCCGTTACTACGGGGGAATCGCCGGCACCGACGCCGGGCGGGTGGTCGACACCGGCAACCCCGATGCCATCAGTCGTATCGTCTACGCGCCGGTCGGTGTCTGCAGCCTCATCACACCCTGGAACTACCCACTGCTGCAGGTATCCTGGAAGGTGGCACCTGCCCTGCTGGCCGGGAACACCTTCGTACTCAAGCCCAGCGAGCTAACCCCGTCGACCGCCATCCTGCTCATGCAGACGCTGACCGAGGCCGGTGTTCCGGCGGGCGTCGCCAATCTCGTCACCGGCAGCGGGCCCGACGTCGGCACGATGTTGACCAGCGACGAGCGCGTGGACATGGTGTCGTTCACCGGCGGTCTGGCCACGGGCAAGGCCGTCATGGTCGCCGGCGCCGCGACGGTCAAGAAGGTGGCACTGGAACTCGGCGGCAAGAACCCCAACATCATCTTCGCCGACGCGGACCTCGAAGCGGCTGTCGACTACGCCCTGACGGCCGTCTTCCTCCACTCCGGTCAGGTGTGCTCCGCAGGTGCGCGGCTGATCGTCGCCGAGGACATCCACGACCGGGTGGTCGACGAGATCGTCACACGGGCCGCAGATATCCGGCTGGGTGGCCCCTTCGACAACGCCGCGGAGACCGGTCCGCTGATTTCTGCCGCTCATCGGGCGAAAGTGCACGCGTATGTGCAGTCCGGTGTGGCCGAGGGTGCGATCCTGCGGACCGGCGGCGTGATCCCGACCGAAGGTGTATTGGCCCAGGGTTTCTACTACCCACCCACGGTGCTGGACGGCTGCACCCGGAACATGTCGGTCATCCGCGACGAATCCTTCGGCCCCGTGATGACGGTGGAAACCTTCGTCACCGAGGCCGAGGCCATCGAGATCGCCAACGACACCGACTACGGTCTGGCCGGAGCGGTGTGGACGTCGGACGCCTCCCGGGCCCAGCGGGTGGCCGGAGCGCTCCGTCACGGCACAGTCTGGATCAACGACTACCACCCCTACGTGCCGCAGGCCGAATGGGGGGGATTCGGGCAGTCGGGTAATGGTCGGGAACTGGGCCCCACCGGACTGGCCGAATACCGCGAGATCAAGCACATCTGGCAGAACACCGCACCGGCGCCGCAGCACTGGTTCGAACACCGACCCGCAGAAAAGCCGTAGCCGCAAGTTCTCCCACTCTAGGAGATGTGATGACAGCACCAGCAACGGGAACTGCCGCTCCTGACTTCTCGATCCGCCATCTCTGGAAGGTATTCGGTCACAAGGCAGACCGTATTCCCGGTGACCCGGAGATGGCGGAGCTGACCGGTCCGGAGATCCTGGAGCGGACCGGTTGCGTGCCCGCGGTCCGGGACATGAGTTTCGATGTGGGTCGCGGCGAAGTATTCGTGGTGATGGGGCTTTCCGGATCCGGCAAGTCGACGCTGGTGCGGTGTCTCACCCGGCTGATCGAGCCCACGGCCGGGCAGGTTCTGCTCGAGGGCAACGACATCATGAAGGCATCGCCCGCCGACCTGCGGGAGATCCGTCGCAAGAAGATCTCGATGGTGTTCCAGCACTTCGGCCTACTGCCGCACCGCAGCGTGATCGACAACGTCTCGTACGGCCTGCAGGTGCGTGGCATCGGAAAGTCACAGCGGTACAGCAAAGCCCAGGAGGTCATCGATCTCGTCGGCCTGCAGGGGTACGAGCGACGGTTCCCGGATCAGCTGTCCGGCGGCATGCAGCAGCGCGTCGGCCTGGCGCGAGCTCTGGCCGGCGACCCCGACGTGCTGCTCTTCGACGAACCCTTTTCCGCGCTCGATCCGCTCATCCGGCGGGACATGCAGGCCGAGGTGATCCGACTGCACCGGGACATGGGCAAGACGATGATCTTCATCACCCACGATCTGTCCGAAGCACTGAAGCTCGGCGACCGCATTCTGATCATGCGACACGGCGAGCTGGTCCAGATCGGCACCGGCGACGACCTGGTCGGTGCCCCCGCCGACGACTACGTGGCGGACTTCGTCTCCGAGGTTCCGAAAGCCGATGTACTGACGCTGAAATGGATTGCCAGGCCGGCCGGCGAGACGGACCTGTCGACGGCGTCGACGCTCCCGGCCGGGACGATCATCCGCGATGCGATCCCCGCCGTGCTGGCGACGGCATCGCCGGTGCGCGTCCTGGACGGCGATCGGACCGTCGGGGTGGTCACCCGAGATGACATCCTCGGCGTGGTGGGTGCGCACGCCGTCGAAAAGCAGGCCGTGGCCTGATGTCGACCACTACGACCGACGATCCCGAGGCCCGCGGTGACGACCCGGCGGACCGTACGCGACTGGAGAAGTCCGAGGAGCAGATCGGGATCGACGCGGACGGTGGACGGCGGGGCGGCCATGTCCGGGAGCGCCTCCGGATCGGACCGGCCGCGGTGGCACTCCTGGCCGTGGTCGCAATCTGGCTGATCGCCAGACTGGTGTGGGGACATCAATGGACACTCGCGCTGGACCCGCAGGACACCACCACCATCCAGGACAACCTCAACACCTGGCCGGACTGGGTGGCGCAGAACCAGAACATCAGCCCGGTCTTCATCTATTTCGTCAACTACATCCAGATCATCCTGCAGAACGTGAGCGACTTCTTCGGGGCCGTCTTCTTCCAGACCACGACGGGCCTCGGCATCCCCGAGATCGGCTGGCTCGGAACCACCGTGCTGGTCACGTTTCTGGCGTACGCCATCGGCAACGTCAAGGTGGCGGCCATGACGGCGGCCATCTTTCTGTTCTTCGTCTTCCAGGGATTGTGGACCGATGCGATGGCCACCTTCTCCCAGGTCCTCGCGGCCATCTTCTTCTGTTTCCTGATCGGGCTGCCGCTGGGGATCTGGGCCGGCCTGAGCAACCGCGTGAACGCGCTGATCACACCCGTGCTGGATTTCATGCAGATCATGCCGGCATTCGCCTATCTGGCGCCGCTGGTGCTGATCTTCTCGCTCGGCTCGGCGTCGGTGACCGCCGCGGTCTTCATCTTCGCCGTACCACCGATCATCCGGATCACCGCCCACGGCCTACGTGGCGTACCCGTCACCACCAGGGAGGCGGCCGACTCTCTCGGGGTGACCGGCGGTCAACGACTGCGCACGGTGCTGCTGCCGATGTCCAAGCGCACCACGGTGATCGGCGTCAACCAGACCTTCATGGCCGCGTTGTCGATGGTCACGATCGCTGCGTACATCGCCGCTCCCGGCCTCGGCGCCGATGTCCGGAACGCACTGCAGACTCTCGATGTCGGCACCGCCTTCAACGCCGGCCTGGCCATCGTGCTGATGGCCATCGTCTTCGACCGGGTGTCGACCACGGCGAGCCAACGGTCGGACCGCCGAACCGAGCCGACACCCGGCAGTCGGCGTCTCCGATGGATTTCGATCGGCATCGGCGCGGTGGTCACCATCGTGGCCATCTACCTCTCGCGCAGTTATCTGTGGGCGGCGGAGGCTCCGCAGACCTGGCCGAACTGGGGTGCGAGCATTGCGGGCGCAGCGAACGACGTGTCGTCGTGGGCGCAGACGAATCTCACGTTCCTGACGCTGACGTTCAAGAACTTCGTCGCCTATGACCTGCTGAATCCGTTGCAGTCCATGCTCACCGACTCGCCGTGGTTCATCGTCGCCCTGGTATTGACCGTGGTCGGCTTCGTCGCCGGCGGTTGGCGAGTGGCTGTCGTCGTGGTCCTGTGCGTCATCGGTCTGCTGGTGCTGGGAGTGTGGGCCGATTCGATGGTGACCCTGGCCTCGACGATCCTGGCCACCATCGCGGCCGCTCTGCTGGGCGTGGTCATCGGCGTCTGGATGGGTCGATCCAGGGGCGCCGACCGGGTCATCCGCCCGATCCTCGATGGGGCACAGACGATGCCATCGCTGGTGTACCTCGTGCCGTTCCTCGGCCTGTTCGGCCCGGGCCGCGTCACGGCCATCATCGCAGCCGTCATCTACGCCGCCCCCGCCGCGATCAAGATCGTCGCCGACGGTATCGGCCAGGTGCCCGTCAATACGGTGGAATCGGCGATGTCCTCCGGTTCCACGAAGTGGCAGATGATCACCCGGGTCCAGATTCCGATGTCCACGAAATCGATTGCGCTGGCGACGAACCAGGCCATCATCTACTGCCTGTCCATGGTCGTGATCGGCGCCGCCGTCGGCGGTGGCGGACTCGGCTACCTGGTGATCAGCGGGCTGGACAACGCCTCCCAGTTCGGGAAGGGGTTGGCCGCCGGCCTCGCCCTGGTCGTGCTCGGCATCATGGTCGACCGGATCACCCAGGCCGCCGCCGTTCGATCGGGTCAACGCGCCAGGAGAGCGACCGAAATGGGTGCACCCGTCAGGCGTCCGCCCGTCTCGTCGAAGGCGGTGGAAGCCACCGTCTGATCAGCTGATCCCCGGGTGCGCAGCCGGCCACCCGCGTTTCCCCATCCTCCCCCGCCACGCTTCAACTCGACACCAGGAGCACACATGCGTTTGCAGAAATCCTCGACCGTCAAACGATTCGGCATCGGGATCACCGCTGTCGCATTGCTTCTCGCCAGTGCTTGTGCCGCAAAGGTGAATCAGACCGCGTCCAGCTCGGCCGCACCGGCCGCCAGTGCCGCGGCCCCAGCCGCATCCGCAGCTGCCTCCGCACCAGCGGCGACTGCGGCCGGAAGTGCCGCTCCCTCGTCGGGCGCCGCCCCGGTGTCGGCGCCAGCAGGCACCGCCGCACCCCAGAAGATGCTGCCGGTCACCGGGACCTGTACCGCGCCGATCAACATGGCGATGAACGACTGGGTCGGCTATACCGCGAACGCGGCAGTGGTCACCTACGTCCTGGAGAACGACCTCAAGTGCAAGGTCAACCAGAAGGCGCTGGCCGAAGAGCTGGCCTGGCAGGGACTACCCACCGGCCAGATCGACGTCATCATGGAGAACTGGGGACATGCCGATCTGGCCGCCAAGTACATCACCCAGCAGAAGACGGCCATCGATGCCGGGCTCACCGGAAATCTGGGGCAGATCGGCTGGTACGTCACGCCTTCCACGTTGAAGATGTTCCCGGATATCACCGATTGGAAGAATCTGAACACGTACGCGGCGAAGTTCCAGACGTCAGAATCCGGCGGCAAGGGACAGCTGCTGGACGGTGACCCGTCCTTCGTCACCAACGACGCGGCTCTGGTCAAGAACCTGAACCTGAACTACAAGGTGGTCTACGCCGGCTCCGAGGCGGCGCTCATCCAGGCTTTCCGCACGGGCGAACAGAACAACACCCCGGTGCTGGGCTACTTCTACTCCCCGCAGTGGTTCCTGTCCGAGATCCCGTTGACCAAGATCAACCTGCCCAAGTGGACCAAGGGCTGCGACGACGACCCGAAGACGGTCGCCTGCGACTACCCGAACTACGACCTGAACAAGATCATGTCGACCAAGCTGGCCAACTCGGGTTCGCCGGCCGCCGCGCTGATCAAGAACTTCAACTGGACCAACGACGATCAGGACCTGGTCGCGAAGTACATCACCTCCGACAAGATGACGCCGGAGGCTGCCGCGAAGAAGTGGGTCGACGCCAACCCCGACAAGGTGAATGCCTGGCTGGGTAAGTAGTTTCGCCGTTCACGACCTCGGGTGGCGCGGGTGGCTTCCATCACCGCTCGCGCCACTCGGCCCGCAGCACGCATCACGGACCCCTTGACAGCACCTGTCACCCCGGGTGACGCTGTTGCATGCAGCGCATTCAGTTGCGTATTACGGAACCGGAGGACAGATGACAGCGGACCGGCAGAAGACATCGTCATCGGTGCAGCCATCCGTCGTGATCATCGGCGGGGGCATCGTGGGCGCCAGCCTGGCTGACGAGATGACCGGTCGCGGGTGGACGAACGTCACGGTGGTCGACGGCGGACCTTTGCCCGTTTCGGGCGGCTCCACCTCACATGCACCCGGGGTCGTGTTCCAGGCCAACGGCACCAAGGTGATGAGCGACTTCGCCCGCTACACCGTCGAAAAGTTCAAAGGTCTGACCTACCAGGGTGACCCGTGCTATCTGCCGGTCGGCGGCCTGGAGATCGCCACTACACCGGAACGGGCAGTGGAATTGCAGCGCCGGTTCGGCTATGCGCAATCCTGGGGGGTTCCCGGGGCTCGCCTGCTCGACCCGCAGGAAACCGTCAAGGCCTGGGACCTGCTCGACCCGAGCGTCGTGCACGGTGGGCTGTTCGTGCCGGACGACGGCATCGCCAAGGCCGTGCGTGCGGTGGCCGCTCAGCTCGAGCGGGCGACCGCCAGGGGGGCAACGGTTCTCGAGCGTCACGAGGTGCTGGACATCCTTACGTCGGGCCTGAAGGTCACCGGCGTCCGTACCAACCAGGGTGACATCGTCGCCGACATCGTCGTCTGCTGTGCCGGAATCTGGGGACCCAAGATCGCCGCCATGGTCGACCAGATTCTTCCGCTCACCCCGCTGGCTCATCAGTTCGCCTGGACCGGGAAAGTGTCCCCGCTGGCCGGCCACACAGCTGAGGCCACCCGCCCGGTACTCCGCCACCAGGATGCGGACCTCTACTACCGCGAGAACGGCACCGGGATCGGGATCGGCTCCTACCGCCACCGGCCGATGCCGCTCGAGGCAACCGATCTCGCATCCTGGGCCGACGCCGAGGCTCGCGGCAGCCAACCCTCCGTCCTGGATTTCACCCCGGCGGACTTCGAATTCCCGCTGGCCGAAACGGCGCGAATGATGCCCTCCCTGGGTGAGTTGGAACTGGAGAACGCGTTCAACGGTGTCTTCTCGTTCACCACCGACAACCTCCCGTTGCTCGGGCCCCATGCGAGCCTCGACGGGTTCTGGGTGGCCGAGGCGGTCTGGGTCACCCATTCCGCCGGCGTCGCGAAGGCCATGGCCGAGTGGATCATCGACGGCCATTCCGCATCATTCGATCTGCATGCCTGCGACATCAACCGCTTCGAGCGCCATCAGCTGTCGCCGGCCTACGTCGAAGCGAAGGATTGCCAGAATTTCGTCGAGGTCTACGACATCCTGCATCCCCTGGAACCGATGAACCATTCCCGGCCGCTTCGCACCTCGCCGTTCTATCCCCGTCAACAGGAATTGGGCGGGATGTTCCTGGAGGCCAACGGTTGGGAGCGCCCGCACTGGTACGCCGCCAACGACGGGCTCCTCGCCAGCGACCGGAACACCGGTTGGCACATTCCGCAGCCCGGGGATTGGGCCGCCCAGTTCTGGTCCCCCACGATCGCTGCCGAGGCGGCTATCACCCGGACCGACGTCGCGATCTACGACATGACGGCACTCAAGCGCATCGAGGTGTCCGGGGCGGGCGCCACCGAGTTCCTGCAGACCCTGGTCACCGGCAAGATGGCCAAGTCGATCGGCGCTGTGACCTACTGCCTGATGCTGGACGTCGACGGCGGTATCCGGTCCGACGTCACGGTCGCCCGGCTCGGGCCGGAGCTGTTCCAGGTCGGCGCCAACGGGGCCATCGATGTGGACTGGATGCGGCGTCATCTGCCGGCCGGCTCCGCCGTGCAGATCCGTGACACAACAGCCGGCACCTGCTGCATCGGCATCTGGGGCCCGAAGGCCCGTGACGTGGTGCAACCGCTCACCGATGCCGATTTCTCGAACGCGGGATTCAAGTACTTCCGGGCGCAGACCTGCTTCATCGGCACGGTCGAGGTCACCGCGATGCGGCTGTCCTACGTCGGGGAGCTCGGCTGGGAGCTGTACACCACTGCCGACCAGGGCCTGGTGCTCTGGGACCTGCTGATGAAGGCCGGCGCTGAGCACGGCATCATCGCCGCAGGTCGCGGGGCCTTCAACTCCCTGCGGATCGAGAAGGGCTACCGATCCTTCGGCGGCGACATGACCAACGAGCACACCCCGACCCAGGCCGGCCTCGACTTCGCGGTCAAGCTCGACCAGAACTTCTTCGGGAAGGAAGCCCTCGTGGCCCGCGCAGACGACGGCCGGCGGCTCTGCCTGCTCACCATCGACGGGCCCAATGACATCGTCCTTGGCTCCGAGCCCGTCTACGCCGCCCCCTCCCCCGCGCGGATCAACTACCGCGGCGCGGATCAACTCGGCCCGAATGTGACGGGTGGGACGGAAATCAACGAGTTGAGCCGCGCGGAGCCAGTTGATCCGCGCGATAGAGACGGGGGGGATGCGGTGGGGTATGTGACCTCGGCGACGTATGCGTACACGTTGGGGACGCCGCTCGCCTACGCGTGGCTGCCGGCCGAGCTCACCACCCCGGGTACCGCGGTGGAGATCGGCTACTTCGGCGAGCGTTTCCGCGCCGTCGTCACCGCGGAGCCGGCCTTCGACCCCGAGATGCGCAAGATCCGATGCTGACCGCGCTGCCGCATGAATTGGGAAGACCGGCGTATCTCACTACGGTGGACAGCGGATGCGGGCGATGGGCTCCCGTGACCGAAGCTCGCGCCGCTGACGACATCACTGCCGGCGCACACCTCAGGGAGATGCTGCCATGACGACGACCGAGATCAAGACCGCCGAAACGACGTGGCCCGGGCTCGACGCCGGTCTCGCGGAGGCCGACCCGGAGGTCGCGGCCCAGATCGCCCACGAGCTGCACCGGCAGCAGAACACGCTGGAGATGATCGCCAGCGAGAACTTCGCCTCGGTCGCAGCCATGCAGGCGCAGGGCAGCGTGCTGACCAACAAGTACGCCGAGGGCTACCCGGGTCGCCGCTACTACGGCGGCTGCGAATTCGTCGACGTCATCGAGAAGCTGGCCATCGAGCGGATCAAGTCGCTGTTCGGCGCGGGCTTCGCCAACGTCCAGCCGCACTCCGGTGCGCAGGCCAATGCGGCCGCCATGCAGGCGCTGATCAAGCCCGGTGACACCATCCTCGGGCTGTCACTGGCGCACGGCGGACACCTGACGCACGGGATGCGGATCAACTTCTCCGGCCTGCTCTACAACGTCGCGGCGTACGAGGTCTCCAAGGAAGACCACCGCATCGACATGGACGAAGTGGCGAGGTTGGCACGCGAGCACCAGCCGAAACTGATCATCGCCGGTTGGTCGGCCTACCCCCGACAGCTGGACTTCGCCCGTTTCCGGGAGATCGCCGACGAGGTCGGCGCCTACCTGATGGTGGACATGGCCCACTTCGCCGGCCTGGTGGCCGCGGGGCTGCACCCGTCGCCGATCCCCCACGCCCACGTCACCACCACCACCACGCACAAGACGCTGGGCGGTCCACGCGGCGGTGTGATCCTGACCAACGATGTCGCGCTCGCCAAGAAGATCAACTCCGCGGTGTTCCCCGGCCAACAGGGTGGGCCGCTCGAACACGTCATCGCCGCCAAGGCAGTGGCCTTCAAGATGGCGGCCGACCCGGCGTTCACCGAGCGGGCGCAGCGCACCGTCCGGGGTGCCGCGGTACTCGCCGAGCGACTGGTCGCCGGGGACGTCACCAAGGCCGGGATCTCGGTGCTGACCGGCGGAACCGACGTCCACCTGGTGCTGGTCGACCTGCGCCACTCCGACCTCGACGGCCAGGCTGCCGAGGATCGGCTGCACACGGTCGGCATCACCGTGAACCGCAATGCCGTCCCGTTCGACCCCCGCCCGCCGATGGTCACGTCCGGCCTGCGCATCGGTACTCCGGCGTTGGCCACCCGCGGTTTCGACGACGATGACTTCGCGGAGGTCGCCGACATCATCGCCGCCGCCCTGACCGCGCCGCTCGGCGAACTCGATGCCGACCTCTCCGCCTCGCTCAATGCCCGCGTCGCGGCGCTGGCCGGAAAACACCCGCTCTACCCCGATCTCGCATACTAGAAGGGCGAAGAATTGACGCCGCAGGTTCCGCCGGGGGCTGATCTCCCGCAACACCCAGAGTTTCTCTGGCGAAATCCGGAACCTCGGCGTCATTATCAGGTCGTCCTGATCGGCGGTGGTGGACATGGTCTGGCCACCGCCCACTATCTGGCCAAACGCGGCGTCACGGATGTCGCAGTGCTGGAAAAGGGTTGGCTCGCCGGTGGAAACATGGCCCGGAATACCACCATCATCCGCTCGAACTACCTGTGGGACGCCAGCGCCGGGATGTACGAGCATTCCCTGAAGCTGTGGGAGACGCTCGATCAGGACCTGGACTATCCCATTCTGTTCTCGCAGCGCGGCGTCCTGAACCTCGATCATTCGTTGACCGACATCCGGGATTCGCGACGGCGGGTGGCCGCGAACCGCTTGAACGGCGTTGACGCGGAATGGGTGGATGCCAAGGGCGCCAAGGAGATCTGCCCGATCCTGAACATCGAGGACAACATCCGCTATCCCGTGCTGGGCGGTACCTACCAACCACGGGGGGGCATCGCCAAGCACGACTACGTGGCCTGGGGATTCGCCCGGTCGGCCAACCGGGCCGGCATCGATCTGATCCAGAACTGCGAAGTCACCGGGATCGACGTCACGGCCGGCCGGGCCACCGGAGTGCAGACCTCCCGCGGACCGATCACCGCCGATGTGGTCGCGATGGTCGGCGCGGGCCACTCGTCCGTCCTCGCCGGGATGGCCGGCTTCCGGTTACCGGTTCAGTCACACCCGTTGCAGGCTTTGGTGTCCGAGTTGCTGGAGCCCGTCCACCCCACCGTGGTGATGTCGAACGCGGTCCACGTGTACGTGTCGCAGGCCCACAAGGGCGAACTGGTGATGGGCGCCGGCGTGGACTCCTACAACGGCTACGGACAACGCGGGGCCTTCCACGTGATCGAACGCCAGATGTCGGCCGCCGTAGAACTCTTCCCGATCTTTGCGCGGGCACACGTCCTTCGCACCTGGGGCGGCATCGTCGACACCACCCCCGACGCGTCAGCCATCATGGGCTTGACCCCGGTGGAGAACCTCTACGTCAACTGTGGTTGGGGCACCGGCGGTTTCAAGGCCACTCCGGGCGTCGGCGAGACGATGGCGGAACTGATCGCCACCGGCGAAGTGCCCGAACTGATGCGTGAATTCTCCCTCGAGCGGTTCACCACCGGCCGCCTCGTCGACGAACACGGCGCTGCCGCCGTCGCCCACTGAGCTGCTGGAAGAAGATCCGACGATGATGCTGATCCCCTGCCCGGAGTGCGGGCCGCGCAACGAGAACGAGTTCCACTACGGCGGTCAGGCGCATGTGCCCTACCCGCCTGACGGTGGCGCCGGGGCTTCAGATCAGGAATGGGCCGAATACCTGTTCTTCCGCGACAATCCCAAGGGACCGTTCGCCGAGCGTTGGGTGCATTCCGCAGGCTGCCGCCGCTGGTTCAACGCGATCCGGGACACCGTCAGCTACGAGTTCCTCGCTGTCTACCGCGTCGGAGAGCAGCGGCCGGATCTCGATGCCGGGCGTCCGGTCGAGCCCCCTCGCGCCGACGTCGCAGAGGTGGCCATCGCCACCGGCACCGGCTCATGACCGGTCCTGCGTGGGTCCGGACCGACCGGCAGGCCATGAACCGCACCATGTCCGACCACCGACAGCCAGGGGCCCATCGATGACCAGCAGCAGGCTCGCCTCCGACGGCCGTGTCGACCGGAAGATCCGACTGGACGTGACCTTCGACGGCCGATCGCTGGATGCTCATCCCGGGGACACCCTCGCCTCGGTCCTGCTCGCGTCCGGTGTGAGGGTGTCCGGACATTCGGTGATCCTCGGCCGACCGCGCGGCATCATGACCGCCTGGTCCGAGGAGCCCAGCGGCATCGTCCAGATCGAGAAGCCCTTTCCGGAGCCCATGCTCACCGCCACCACCGTCGAGGCCGTCGACGGATTGGCGGCCAGCAGCATCTACGGACAGGGGCGCCTGGCGAAGGCCGGCGACCCGCACACCTATGACGCGATCCACCACCATTGCGAGGTGGTAGTGGTAGGTGCCGGGCCGGCCGGCCTGTCGGCCGCCCTCACCGCAGGCCGCGGCGGCGAACGGGTGTTGCTGATCGACGACCGCGCCGAACCAGGCGGATCATTGCTCTCCAGAGACGAGACTGCCTGGGCTGCAGCTCTTGTCACCGAGCTTCGCACCCTGCCGAATGTGGTGCATCTGCAGCGAACCACCGTGACCGGCTACTACGACGACAACTTCCTCGTCGCCGTGCAGCGGCTGACCGGCCACCACGGCGCCGACACCGCGGAAGACGCCGTGCGCGAGCGGATCTGGCGGATTCGTGCGGCGCGGGTGATACTGGCCACCGGGGCGCACGAACGGCCGATCGTGTTCCGGGGCAACGATGTTCCCGGAGTGATGTTGGCCGAATCCGTCCGGGTGTACCTGCAGCGCTACGGCGTCCTGGCCGGTGAACAGGTGGTGCTGTTCACCGCGCACGACGACGCGTACCGGGTGGCCGGCGAACTGATGGCGGTCGGCGCCTCGGTGGTGGTGGTCGATCCCCGGACCCCGGCCGGTCAGACCGACGGCCCCCTGGACGTGTTCGATGACGAAGTCACCACCGGCAGCGTCCTCACCGGATCCGTCGTCACCGCGACGCACACCGGCCCGGACGGTGCCCTCATCGCCGTCACGGTGCAGGGTCCGGCTGGCGAGAGCATCCACCTGCCGGCAGATCTGCTGGCTGTGTCGGGAGGCTGGAACCCAGCCGTCCACCTCTATTCACAGGCGGGCGGCCGGCTGGAGTTCGACGAGGCGGCCGGGTCGTTCCTCCCGGCCGGCGCCCGCCAGCAGGTGACGGTCGTCGGCGCGGCGCGGGGTCTGCGCACCACGGCGCAAGCCGTGGCCGACGGCGCCGCGGCGGGCGCCGAGACCGGGCTGACGGGCAACGCCGTGATCCTGCCGCCGGGCGAGGACCTGGCGGCCGAGTCCACCCCGCCGGCCGCGTTGTACCTGGTGTCAGCTCGAGACGCCGACCCGGCCACGTTGACGGAGCACTTCGTCGACGTGCAAAGGGATGTCACAGTCGCGGATCTGGTCAGGGCGACCGGGGCCGGGCTGGCCTCCGTGGAACACGTCAAGCGCTACACCACCGCGGGGACGGCACACGATCAGGGCAAGACCTCGGGCATGCTCTCGACGGCTGTCATCGCACACCTGCTGGGCGTCGAGCCCGGCGAGCTGGGCACCACGACCTACCGTCCGCCGTACACGCCGATCTCGTTCGCCGCGTTGGCCGGACGGGAACGCGGCGATCTCTACGACCCGGTGCGCACCACCGGAGCTCATTTCTGGCACGTGGCCAACGGAGCCGAGTTCGAGAACGTGGGACAGTGGAAACGTCCGTGGTTCTACCCACGCTTCGGCGAGGACATGGAGGCCGCGGTACTGCGCGAATGCGCTTGCGCCCGGACGAATGTCGCGTTCATGGACGGGTCGACGCTGGGCAAGATCGACGTGCAGGGGCCAGACGCACCCGCGTTTCTCGACATGCTCTACACCAACCTGATGTCCAGCTTGAAGGTCGGGATGATCCGCTACGGGGTGATGTGCACCCCGGACGGCATGGCCTACGACGACGGCACCGTCTTCCGGCTGACCGCCGAGCGTTATCTCGTCACCACGACCACCGGAAACGCCGCCAAGGTCCTCGACTGGATGGAGGAATGGCTGCAGACGGAATGGCCACACCTGAAGGTGTGGTGTGCATCCGTGACGGAGCAGTGGGCGACGATGGCCCTCGTCGGGCCACGCTCGCGCGCCCTGTTGTCCGCCCTGGCGCCAGAGTTGCTGACAGACAACGACAGTTTCCCGTTCATGGCCTGGCGGGACACGACCGTGGCGGGCCTGACCGCCCGGGTGGCCCGTATCTCGTTCTCCGGCGAACTGGCCTACGAGGTCAACGTCGCCTGGCACGACGCTGCCGCACTGTGGGCGCAGGTATGGAAGGTGGGCGAGCCGATCGGCCTGACCCCGTACGGCACCGAGGCAATGCACGTGCTGCGCGCCGAGAAGGGTTACCCCATCATCGGTCAGGACACGGATGGGACCATCACCCCGCAGGATCTGGGGATGAACTGGGTGGTATCGAAGAAGAAGGCCGACTTCATCGGGAAGCGTTCCTACGCCAGGGCCGACAATGCCCGGCCGGACCGCAAGCACCTGATCTCGCTGCATCCGGTCGAGATGGATCTGCTGCTGCCCGAGGGCGCGCAGATCGTCGAGAGCTCGATATTGCCCGAGCCGCCGGTACCGATGCTCGGCCATGTCACCTCGTCCTACCGCTCGGCCGCCCTCGACCGCACCTTCGCCCTCGCGTTGCTCGAGGGCGGTCGGGACCGGATCGGCGACACGCTGCACGTCGTCGTCGACGACGTGCCGCGACCGGTGACCGTCAGCGGTCCGGTGGTCGTCGATCCGGCGGGACTGCGTCGCGACGGCGACCCGAATGACGAGGATGGTGTCATCCCCGCGGTCACAAATCCTGCCGGCCTGCCGGTGTCGCCGTTGGCGACCTACTGCGATGCGTTCGCACGTCTTTCGCAGGGCACGGAGGTCGGCGTGCGGATCGCGGAATCTCCGTTGACCAGCCAGGTACTACTTCGCGTGATTCCGGGGTCCGTTGCAGCCGATCAGGTTTCGCTTGCCCTGGGAACCGCGCTACCCTCGGCCACCGGTGCGGTGACCTATGCCGGCAGCGACGCGGTGCTGGCGTTGGGTCCGGACGAATTCCTCATCCTGACCGGGCCGGGCCACGGGACCGAACTGGAGGCGCGCTTGCGGGCTGCCCTGGGCGGCGAGCCGGGCGCTGTCACCGACGTATCGTCCGCTCGCACGATGATCCGGATCTCCGGTCGCAATGCGCGCCGCGTGCTGGCCCACGGGCTGGCCATCGATCTGCACGGGCTGCCGGAGAGCTCCTGCGCCCAGACCCTGCTCGCGCAGTGCGCCGTCGTGGTGTTCAGCGACGGACCCGCCTGGACCGACGATGACCTGATCAAGATCCTTGTCCGTAGCTCGTTCGCGGACCATCTGGCGCAGTGGCTACTGCTGACGGCACCGGAGTACGTCTGAAGGTGGGCTATTTGATCTTGACGAGCTTGCGACGTTTGACCGTGTAGCCAGCAGGAAGGGTGCCCTCAGCGAGCATGCGCAGCGGGCAGCGACTGCACCGTGGCTTATCGACGCAGCACTCCTTCTTCGGCTTCTTCGACACGAGCAGAGCCTACCCTAAGCCGCCGGTTCGCGCCCGCCGACCATTTCCTCATCGGGTCTGATCCGTGCAAGCCTGAGGGCCAGAGTGATCCGACGGGCCATCGGCAGGTGGCACAGCGAAATGGGGAAACGTGGCGCGCATCGACAAAGTAGTGACCTCCGGAACGTTCTCGCTCGACGGCGGGACCTGGGACGTCGACAACAATGTCTGGCTGGTCGGCGACGACCACGAAGTGCTGGTCATCGACGCCGCGCACGATGCGGAGGCCATCGTGCAGGCCGTCGGCGACCGCAAGGTGGTGGCGATCCTCTCCACCCACGGACACGACGATCACATCGACGCCGCGCCGGCGCTGGCCGAAC
Organism: Nakamurella sp.; assembly: GCA_965277305.1. Lineage (GTDB taxonomy): Bacteria > Actinomycetota > Actinomycetes > Mycobacteriales > Nakamurellaceae > Nakamurella. The sequence continues at coordinate 126,059 of CBDICH010000006.1, forward strand.
TGACCGGCGCGCCGATCCTGCTACACCCGGCGGATGCGCACCTCTGGGGCATGAAGCACGCGGACCGCCGCCCCGATTCCGACCTCGAGGACGGCCAGGTGATCTCGGTCGGCGGCGTCGAAGGCACCGTGCTGCACACGCCGGGCCACTCCCCAGGGGCGGTCAGCATCTATTTCCCCGAACTGAGCGTCGTGTTCACCGGCGACACCCTGTTCAATGGCGGTCCCGGCGCGACCGGCCGATCGTTCTCCGACTTCCCCACCATCGTCGAGTCGATCAGTTCGCGCCTGCTGACCCTGCCGGACGACACCGTCGTCCACACCGGGCACGGTGATGACACCAGCATCGGCGCGGAGGCACCGCACCTGGACGAATGGGTCGTCCGCGGGCACTGACCCCGACCCACTCAGTCGGCGATCGCCGGCGTCGTCCTGCGCATCATCACGAAGGCCACCAGCGTCACCACGGCGGCAGCGGACGCCCCGACGATGAAGATGAGGTTGATGCCGCTGGCGGTGGCGGCGCGGGCCGCCTCGGCCACGCTCGGGGACAACAAAGCCGGCACGTGCGCGGCGACCTGGACGCCGGCGCCGGAACCCACGGCGGTGGCCAATTGAGCGTCCGCCCCGGCGGGTAGCGGCAGCAGACCCAGATTCGCGCTCATCGCGCTGGTGACGCGTGCGGTGAAGATGGACCCGAGGGCCGCCACTCCGGCGGCGAGGCCGATCTGGCGGAAGGTGTTGGCCGTCCCGGTGGCCATTCCGGCCTGCGACATCGGCACAGAGGCCAGCGCTGCCTGCGAGATCAGGGCCGAGCTCATCCCCAGTCCGACGCCGGCGATGACGAACCCGAGCAGCAACTGGGTCCACGAGGACGACGCGTCGACACCGATCATCGTGGCCAGGCCGACGGCCACCAACGCGCCGGTGAGAGGCATCGAGTACCGCGTCGGAATCAGGTGGCCGAACTTCGCGGCCGGCGGGGCGGCCAGGAACGAGGCGATGGTCAGCGGCAGGAAGCGGAGGCCGGCCTGGAACGGCGTGTAGCCCAACGTATTGATGAAGTACAGCGCGATGTAGCTGGTCGAGGCCACAAGCGTCGCCGAACTGATCAGCGCGATGAGCGCCGGACCCAGGAACGACGGGCGGCGCAACAGGGAGAGATCCAGCATCGGCTCGGCGGTGCGGCTCTCTCTGACCACGAAGCCGACCAGCAGTCCGACCGAGGCGACCAGCAGGGTGACGACGACCGGCGAGCCCCAGCCTCGTTCGCTGCTCTCGATCAGGCCAAGGACCAGCGCCACCAGCGCGGTCGACAGCAGTCCCGTTCCCGGCCAATCGGCCGTGCGCGGGTTCGCGGCTCTGGACTCGGTGAGCACGAAGCGGGCACCCACCAGAGCAGTCAGGCCGACCGGCACGTTGATCAGGAAGATCCAGCGCCAGCCGGGACCGTCGACCAGTGCGCCACCCAGCAGCGGACCGACCGCAGTCGCGGCCGCCAAGGTCGCCCCGAACGCTCCGATGGCTCCGGCCCGCTTCTTGACATCGGGAAAAGCTGCGGCGATCAGCGGCAGCGCGACCCCGAACAGCATCACCGCGCCGAGCCCCTGCACAGCTCGGATCACGTTCAGGGTCAACGCGTTTCCGGCCAGCGCACAGCCCAGGGAAGCCAGCGTGAAGAGGGCCATGCCGACCAGATAGAGCCGGCGCCGACCGATCCGGTCGCCGATCGTGGCGGCGGTCAGCAGCAACCCGGCCACCGGCAGCGTGTACGCATCGACGACCCACTGCAACGAGCTCAACGACGAGCCGAGGTCCTTCTGGATGTTGGCCAGCGCCGCCGTCACGATCGTCATGTCCAGCAGCAGCATGAACATGGCGGTGCAGACCAGCACCAGGGTCGCGCCGGGACGGACGCGGGGCACCGGCGGCGAGCCCGCGGCTCCGGCCGTCGAGCTCGACGGGGAGATCAGTGCCGTTGAATCCATCTCAGCCTCCAGGGCTATTGGGCTACACGTGTTGTGTTGATAGGTGTACACCCGTAGCGCTACAGTTGTCAACGAAAGCGGGCTCGCCCCCGTCCGCAGTCGCATGGGAGAGGATGGAGCGCATGGCAGCCGACGCCGGGACCACCACGCGACGCCGTACCCCCGCGCGCCGGGGCAGTGGCGAAACGCTCCGCACCGAGATCATCGAGGCGGCCAGCGAACTGCTGGCCGAAAGCGGTGACGTCGAGACGATGTCGCTGCGTGCGGTGGCCAGGAGAGTGGGCATCGCCACCACCTCGATCTATCTGCACTTTGCCGACATCGACGCCCTGATCCTGGCCGTGAAGGTCAAACGGTTCGGCGAGCTGACGGCCATGCTGGACGAGACCAGGGCCGGCGCCGGCCAGGACCCGGCCCAGCACGTGCGAGCCATCGGCCACGCCTACGTCGCCTTCGGCCTGGCCCATCCGGGCAACTACCGGGTGATGTTCTCGGCGTCCACCCGCGGCATGCTGATCGGCACATCCGGGCTGATGGTGGGTCTGGACGCCTTCGGGGCGCTGGTCGACGAGGTATCCGGGGCGCTGGGCCTGGCGGCCGACGATCCGGAGACGCAGATCGTCGCCACCAACCTCTGGGCGTTCGTGCACGGCGTGGTGGCGCTGCGCACCGCCCGCCCGCACTTTCCCTGGCCCGACGTCACGACGATGATCGACGACATGGTGGATCGCACTCTTGGTGTGCCGGAACGTGTCCGACCGTACGGGTCGTCGAAGCGGTAGCCCGTCAGGGCTCGAGCCGCTTGGCCCCGAGTTGGCTGGTCAGCAATTCGATGGCCATCTCCTCCGGGTCTCGGATGGCCGCCCGCGCCGCAGGGTCCAGCTCGTCCCCGTAGTCGTCGGGGATCTCCTCCTCGTCGGGGGGCGGGACCAGATCCGACACCGGCTCCCGGCTTGCGGTCCCGCGTTGCGGGCCGGCCGGCCGGGCTGCACCACTTCCGTCACCACCGTCGGCCGCCTCGCAGCGGATGGCCCAATCGACCCCCAGCACCTCTTTGAGGGCAGCCCGCAGCAGATCGGCGTTCGCCGCCTCCACCACCCGTCGGGCCATGCCGGCGGTCGGCATGGTCAGATGCAGCGCGCCACCACCCACCGACGCGACAGTCGCCAGAGCGAGCAGCATCTGGGTGGTACGGCGATGCCGCTGCACCGCAGCCAGCACCTCCGCCCACACCCGCCGGACGTCGGTCACATCGACGTCGCCGGGGCCTGACTTCGCCGGTGGACCTGTCGGCGCGATGGTCGATGGAGCCGTCCGCGACTGCTGGACCGGTGGCTGCCGAGTGGCCGGATGACCGGAGGTTGCGGGTGTCTGCTGCCCGGCATCACCGCCGGCCGACGGCTGGGTCTGCGGGCGGGCACTCCGAGACTGTTGGCCAGATCCGTCCCGGGCCGGACGTGACGGCGACGAATCGCGGCTGCCCTCGGTGGGCTGCTCATCTCCACGCGTGGGGGTCCGCGCAGCTGGCCGAGTACTCGAAAGGCGTGGCGGGGCAGGAAGTCCGAGATCTGGCCCGGCGGCGGGTGCGCGACCGCTCGCGGGTGCGGCAGTGCGGCCATCGGGCCGCGCCGACGGCGGACCCTGGGAGGGACGACGGAACCGCGCGGCCGGTTCGGCCGGCGCGGATGGGGTGGATGAGGTCGGGCCGGCCGGCGCGGCCCCGCGCGGGACAGATTCGGTCGGGCTCTCCGGCGGCACAGGGGCGGACGCGTCGGCACGGGCCGGCGGAGCCGCCACCGACCTGGCGGGTACCGGGGCGGGTGGGTGGGAGGCCGCCGGAGCGGGCAGCTCAGGTCGAGCCTGCTGACCCGTCCCGGGACCAGGATCCTCACCGGCGATCGACATGCGGCGTTCCATCCGCTCCAACCGCTGCAGCAGGGCACCATCCGCGAGAGACGCGGCCGGCAGCAGCATGCGCGCACACATCAGCTCCAACACCAACCGTGGCGACGTGGTACCGCGCATCTCGACCAGTCCGGTGTGCAGCACCTCGGCAAACCTGGAAACGGTTGCGGTGCCGAGCTTTTCGGCTTGGATGACCATCAGGGCAAGTTGGTCCTCCGGCGCGTCGACGAGGCCTTTCGTCGCCGCGTCCGGCACCGCCGACAGGATCACCAGGTCGCGCATCCGCTGCAGCAGATCTGCGGCGAACCGCCGCGGGTCGTGACCGGCCTCCACTACTTTGTCGACCACCCCGAACACCGATGAACCATCGCCGGCAGCCAGCGCGTCGACCATTTCGTCGAGCAGCGCAGCGTCGGTGACACCGAGCAGTTCGACGGCGTTGCGGTAGGTCACCCCCTCGTCGCCGGCACCGGCCAGCAGCTGGTCCAGCACCGACAGCGAGTCGCGGGCCGAGCCACCGCCGGCCTGGATCACCAGCGGGAAGACCGCGGGCTCCACCGTCACGCCCTCTTCCGCGCACAACCGCTCCAGCAGCGCCCGCAGGGTGGCCGGCGGGATCAGCCGGAACGGGTAGTGGTGGGTCCGGGAACGGATGGTGGTCAGTACTTTGTCGGGCTCCGTCGTGGCGAAGATGAAGACCAGGTGCTCCGGCGGTTCCTCGACGATCTTCAGCAGGGCGTTGAAACCCTGCGGGGTGACCATGTGGGCCTCGTCGATGATGAACACCCGGTAGCGCGATTCCGCCGGCATGTAGAAGGCCCGATCGCGCAGCTCCCGGGTGTCGTCGACGCCACCGTGGCTGGCCGCGTCCAGCTCCACCACATCGAGCGAGCCAGGACCTTCGGGGGCAAGCGCGATGCAGGACGGACACACGCCACACGGATCCGGAGTCGGGCCCTGCACGCAGTTCAGCGAGCGGGCCAGAATCCGGGCCGATGAGGTCTTGCCACAGCCCCTGGGGCCGGAGAAGAGATAAGCATGGTTGATCCGACCGGCCGCCAACGCCGTGCGCAGCGGCACGGTGACGTGTTCCTGCCCGACCACCTCGGCAAAGGTCGCCGGGCGGTACTTCCGATACAGAGCGAGCGCCACGGCCCGAGAGTACGTGGTCGGACCGACAGCCAGCTACGGGCGGCAGACGCGCGGTGGCTGGAGACGAAAGGGGACCCCCGCACCCGTCAGAGCTCACGGACCCTTGCTGCCTTCCGGCCCTGGGGGGGTTGATGAGATGGACGCCGCGGGGGTCCGCCGCCGAGTCTAGCGGCTCGGTGGGGGCCCTTGCGAATCGGCGGAAGCGGACGTCAGCTCAGCTGGAAGCGGCCCGTCAGTTTGGTGCCGGCCCGCCCGGGCTGCTGCTCGGCCTCCCGAATCCGCGCCCACACGGACGTGGTCGCCTCCCCGTCGCGGAGGCGCTGCAGACTGGTCCGGCCGGAGAGCTTCATGGACAGTTCGGACGGCGCGATACCGACAGCTTGGCACCGGCCGGCGAGTTCGGCTTCCGCCGGCCGGAGCCCGCCGGCCCGCCAGACCTCCTGCTCCGCCTCGCTGAAGCCACGTCGTTCCCAGCCGGCGGCATGATCGGGTTGCTCCACCACCAGTTCCGTCGGCTCGGGCGCGACCCGGTTGACGACCCCGTGCGACTGGGCCGGAACCGGGGGCACCGCGGACGCCGCGGATGGAGCCGCCGTCGTCGTCGGAGGTGCTGCTGCTGCACCTGCCGTCGGCAGTGCGAACGGATTGGCGAAGGCGGCGGTCGACCTGGTCACCGTCGGGGCCGTGGGGGGTGCGACCGGCGGCAGGAACAGCGACTGGGACAGCACGCCCGGAGCATCGGCCACCACTGGCCGACCGGCCCCTGCCGGTTCTGCCACCGCTGTCGGACCGGCGGCCTGCACTTTCGACGCACGCGACCGGGCACGGACCTTGGCCGCGTCGGAAGCGCCGATCACCGTCGACGGGCCGCGTACTTTCTTGCCGAGATCTTCCAATAGGGACATCACCTGCTGGGTGCTGACATTCAGTTCCGAAGCCAACTCGTGCACCCTGATTTGCGTCAAACCCGGCCTCCACCTCGACGGCTCGGCGAATGCCGGCGCCTGTATACCGTCATGATGCCTCACCGAAGGTCCATGCGGACGCACCGGACACGCGCGACCGGCGACGGGAACGCCGGACCGTCCGAGGTGGCGTCATATATCCGTAGTCTGTCGGATTCGGACAGTGATGTCCTGACGCCGTTGCCGACCCGAACACGCCTCGGACATCGTCGCCGCGGAGTTAGGGATGCCCCGAGATCGGTTGCCGGCCTGTAGCTCTCGCTTCCGAATTTCATCCTTTCGGGGTAATCGACCAACACCATCTCCCGTCACTTTCGGCTCGGCCCGGTCCCATCCCGAGGCCGCAGCAGCGGTGAGACAGATCCGCCCCGCGTCGATCGGCAATCACCGATCGTCAACCGTCTGGGCGACCATGTCATTCATGGTCATTCATGCCGTACCCCCCAACGATCATCTACGACGGCGCCGAACGAGCGGCACCGGTGGGCCGTTGCACCTGGCGGGTCGATGATCGGAGACCATCGCACCGTATCGATCGCACGGCAACCACGCCCACACCCGGACGCCTGAACGGCGCCACACCCCCCACCCCAATGCGTGCTCGAGACCCGGCGGATACCCGAGACCGGCTCGGCCCGAGAGCGCCGGTGGTCGGAGTAGGGCGTGCCGGCCGGTATAGTTTCGACCGGAGGATTCGCCTAGTGGCCTATGGCGCACGCTTGGAATGCGTGTTGGGTTAACCGCCCTCAGGGGTTCAAATCCCCTATCCTCCGCCACCAACACCCCTTGACCTGCCGTCAGGCAGATCAAGGGGTGTGGTGTCACCGGCGGCGGTCGGAAGTGCCCGCGTGACGCTCAGGGTCAGATCTGCCGCACCACACCACCTTTCTCCGTCACCACACCACCTTCGACCTGCCAGCGCCGGTTCAGGTCGACGGCATCCAACATCCGTCGGTCATGCGTGACCAGCAACAGCGTGCCGGTGTAGGACTCCAGCGCCGCCTCCAATTGCTCGATGGCCGCGAGGTCGAGATGATTGGTCGGTTCGTCCAGCACCAGCAGGTTCACTCCGCGCGCCTGCAGCAACGCGAGAGCTGCCCGGGTCCGCTCCCCCCGGCGAGAGTGAGATCGCAGACCGGAGAACGTGTTCGGCCTTCAGTCCGAACTTGGCCAGCAGAGTCCGCACCTCTGATTCCGGCCACTGCGGCACCAGATCACCGAAAGTCCGCAGCAGCGTGTCCGGTCCGAGCAGTAGCCCGCGGGCCTGGTCGACCTCGCCCACCTCGACCCCGGACCCGAGGTAGGACGCCCCGGTTGTGAGCTCGAGGCGTCCGAGCAGCACCGCCAGCAGGGTCGACTTGCCACCGCCGTTGGGACCGGTCACCCCGATCCGATCGCCCACGTCGACCTGGAGATCCACCGGACCCAGGGTGAACCCGCCGCGGTGGGCCACCGCTCCCCGCGCCACCGCCACCACGCTCCCGGAACGGGGCGCGGCGGCAATCGTGTACTGCAGCTCCCACTCCTTGCGCGGCTCGGCAACCTCCGGCAGGCGTTCGATCAGTCGCTCCGTCTGTCGGGCCTTGGCCGCCTGCTTCTCCGTCTGTTCGACCCGGAAGTTGCGCCCGATCTTGTCGTTGTCCTTCTTCTTGGTCGCGGCCTTGCGCACGCCGGCATCCATCCAGGCCCGCTGCATGCGGCCGCGTTCCTCGAGCCCGGACTTCCGGTCGGAATATTCCTCGAAAGCTTCGCGAGCATGTCTGCCGGCCACTTCTCGCTCGGCCAGGTAGGAGTCGTAACCGCCGCCGTAGACCCCGACGGACTGCTGGGCGAGGTTCAGTTCGACCACCGTGGTGACACACCTGGCCAGGAATTCCCGGTCGTGGGACACCACCACCATGCCGACGCGCTGACCGGTCACGAACCGTTCCAGGCGGGCCAAGCCGTCCAGGTCCAGGTCGTTCGTCGGCTCGTCCAGCAGCAGGACGTCGAAGCGCGACAGCAGCAGGGCCGCCAACCCGACCCGGGCCGCCTGCCCGCCGGAGAGACCGGTCATCGACATCCCGAGGTCGACCGCAAGACCCAGATCAGCCAGCATGGCCCCGGTCCGCTCCTCGAGGTCGGCGCCGCCGAGGGTCAACCAGCGCTCCAGCGCCACGGAGTATCGATCACCTGCGCCGTCGCCACCGTCGGTCAGCGCTGCGGTCGCGCTCTCCAAGGCTTCCTCGGCCGCGGCGACCCCGGTTCGTCGGGCCAGATGGTCGGCCACGGTCTCACCGTCCGGTCGCTCCACCTCCTGTGGGAGATATCCGACCGTGGCGTCCGGCGGGCTGAGCCCGACCCGCCCGGTCGCTGCGGTCTCCAAACCTGCGAGGAGTCGCAGCAGGGTCGACTTACCGGCGCCGTTGACCCCGACCAACCCGACGACATCACCCGGGGCCACCACCAGATCCAGCCCGGAGAACAAGGTCTTGTCGCCATGGGCCGCCGACAGGTCACGGGCCAGCAGGGTTGCACTCACAGCTCAAGATGATGCCAGGGCCGCTGGGGCGTACCGTCGAGCACCTCCCGCGGATCCTCCCGCCGGTCGCGATCGGTGCGGCGCTCCGTCGGGCGCACCACGTCAGCCGATCGGCGACGACATCGGGCTCGGCTCCTGCCGGTCCGCCGTCGACGGTCACGACCTCCCGGATCTGGCGGCTGGGCGAAACTATCTGGCGGGCGAGAACTCCGGCTGACCCGGAGCGGCCAGCAGGACATCTCGGTCGAGGCCAGCCACGCTGACCCGCCCGCACAGTCCCAGCGTGAGGTCGAGTTCGGCCACGATGTTCGACAGCACCTCGGTCACGCCACGCGCTCCGGCCAGGGCCAGTCCGTAGGCGTACGGCCGACCGACGCAGACCGCGGACGCCCCGAGCGCCATCGCCTTGATCACGTCGGCACCGCCCCGGACGCCGCTGTCCATCAACACCGGAATGCGGCCGTCGACCGCCTCCAGGACCGCAGGCAGACAGTCGAGCGAGCCACGGGCACCGTCCACCTGCCGGCCGCCGTGCGTGGACACGATCAATCCATCGATGCCCTCCGCGACCGCACGTCGGGCATCCTCTGGGTCCAGCACGCCCTTCAGCACGATGGGCAGTGCGGTGAGCACACGCAGGGAGCCCAGGTCCGACCAGGTGAGCGATGGTCGGGAGTAGACATCGAGGAAGGTCTGTACGGACGCCCTCGGGACGGTCGACCGCAGATTCGACAGCGTCGACCCGGGATGGTGTCGGGACATCTGCAGGAGTGACTTGAGCGCCGCGGGTAGTTGGCCGATCCGGGGTGTGGGGATGGATCCGCTACCACGGTCGGCGACGAGTTGCCGGAACACCGGATCGCTCGTGTACTGGGCCAGCCCCTCGCCGAGCGCGAACGGAAGATGCCCGAGGTCCAGGTCGCGTGGTCGCCAGCCCAGCATGGTCGTGTCCAGGGTGACGACGATGGCGTCGCAGCCGACCGCCTCCGCCCGCCGCACCAGGCTCGCGACCAGTTCGTCGGAAGTGCTCCAGTACAGCTGGAACCAGCGCGGCGCGTCGCCCATGACGGCCGCGCAGTCCTCCATGCAGCGCGAGGCCTGGTTCGAGAAGATGTACGGAAGACCCACCGCAGCAGCACCTTTCGCGACGGCCACGTCGGCCTCACGATGCAACAGCCCCAGCGCGCCAACCGGGGCGAGCAGCACCGGAGCAGGAATTCGCCGCCCGAACAGCTCGACGCCGGTGCTGCGCTCGGAGACATCACGGAGTACGCGGGGAGCCAACTGCCAGCGCGAGAATGCATCTCGGTCGGCTTGGACGGTGTGCTCCATGCCGGCACCGCCGGCAACGTAGGCATACGCCCGGCGGGACAATCGTTTTCGAGCCAGCCGATCGAGCTCGGGCCAACTCGTCGGGACGGCCGGCCGGCCGCCGAGCACGCCGTCCGCGTAGATCAGGCCCTGGCGAAGCCGTCCGGAGAGTCGGTTCGACGTCGATGTCGTCATACGGGACATGATGCGCCTGCGCCCACTCACACGCGGTGGCGGTCCGCGGCGACAGCACTCCTAGTACCCCGAGGCATGCTGTATGTCCGTCGACGGTGCTAGGGGTGCGGCCTCGTCATACCGGTTGCGTTGGCCCGGTCCGGGCTACCTCGGACAGGCCGGGGCCAGATCCCGGCGAAGTGGTGCACCGGCCCGTGGCCGGTGTAGTCGCCTTTCGAGGTGCCCGTACCGCCGATGACCAGCTGGTCGGCGGCGGCGATGGCCTTCGTCAGATAGCTCTTCGCGTCGGTCACCGCGGTCAACCAGTCGGCTGCCCCCGGGCGCAGCACCGCGATCGCCGACGACAGCGTGCAGCCGGTGCCGTGGGTGTGACGGGTATCGAGCCGGGGGGCGCTGAGCTCGTGCACCGCACCGTTTTCCAGCACCAGAAAATCTGTCGCCGCTTCGCCTTCGAGGTGGCCACCCTTCACCAGCACCCGGACCGCACCGAGGCCATGCAGAGCGACCGCCTGATCACGGGCCTCACTCGCGTCGACCGCACGCCCGACGCCGAGCAGCGCGGCCGCCTCGTCCAGATTCGGAGTGATCAGATCGGCCAACGGCATCAGCTGGTCCCGGATCACCTCGTCGGCCGCAGGTGACAGCAGCCGGTCGCCCGACGTCGCCACCATCACCGGATCGAGGACGACCACCGCCGGGCGATAGGTGCGCAACGCCTGGGCGACCGCAGCGGCGATCTCGGCGTTCGCGATCATGCCGATCTTGACGGCGTCGATCGCGACGTCAGCGAACAGCGTGTCCAGTTGCTGCGTGACAAACTCCGCCGGAATGGGGAACACGCCTGCCACACCAGTGGTGTTCTGCGCCGTCAGTGCCGTGATCACGGCGCACCCGTAACCACCGAGAGCGCTGAACGTCTTGAGGTCCGCCTGGATCCCGGCGCCTCCGCTCGGATCGGAACCGGCGATGGTCAGCGCCACGGGCGGGTGTCCGACCGGGCGGATCACCCGGACCGCCACGCGGACACCAGTTCTCGCGTCGCCGACGTCGGGTCCGCATGTCCGCAGATAGCCGAGATCACCGACAGCCCAACGGCTCCACAGGACTTGAGGTGCGCGATGTCGCCAAGACCCAGACCCCCGATCGCGACGCACGGCAACGGGCTCGCACTGCAGATCGCCGCCAGCCCGTCGAATCCGAGAGCCGGGGCCGCATCTGTCTTCGACGGCGTATCGCGGATGGGCCCGACTCCGAACAGATCCACCGTGCCGTCAGGGAGCGCCATCGCCTCGGCCAATTCGGCCGCCGTCGAGATCGACAGTCCTAGGTGCTTGTCCGGCCCGATCAGCCGCCGGGCCGAGATCGGATCCAGGTCGTGCTGCCCGACGTGCACCCCGTCGGCCCCGACCGCCAGGGCGACGTCGACCCTGTCGTTGACGATCAGCGGAATACCGCTGCCTCGCAACGCATCCAACACGGCGGCGGACAGCTGCGCCAACCCCCGGGTGGTCGCCGACGGGTCGCGGACCTGAACAGCGGTGACGCCCCCGGCCACGGCGAGTCGGACGGTCTCGACCACCTGGGCCGGACCGCCGCACAAGCCGGTGTCCGTCACGAGGTAGACGGAGGCGTCGATCGCGCTCACCCGGCGTTCACCCGAGGCTCAGTTCCGCCCGGGCGGCGATGTCGTTGGCCGGCAACAGATCCAGTCCGTCGGTGAAGGCGACCGCGAATCGCCCGGCGCCGGAGGTCGTCTGGTCCGCCTCGTCACCCGCGACGCAGACCCAGGAGGTGGCTGCGGCTGCCGCGAGCATCCGATCGGCTGTGACAGCGACGCAGGCGCCGATCAGGGCGCCCAGGGCGCAGCCGACACCCGTCACCCTGGTCAGCATCGGGCTGCCGGAAGCCACCCGGATCGTTCGAGTGCCGTCCGTGATCAGGTCGACCTCGCCGCTCATCGCGACGACCGTGCCGTACTGCAGGGCGACCGCCGCGGCGACCTCGGCCACCTCGTCGGTGGTGGCCGTCGAATCGACGCCCCGACCGCCCGATCCCCCGGCCAGGGCGCCGATCTCGGAGGCGTTGCCCCGGATCACAGCCGGATGCATGGCGGCGAATTCGCGGGCCAGCGCTGTCCGCATGGGCAGTGCGCCGATCGCCACCGGGTCCAGCACCCAGGGGACGTCGGCTCCGTTCGCTCCGGCGATGGCCGCCCGCATGCCCAGGGCCTGCGCGCTGGTGACGGTGCCGACGTTGATCAGCAGCGCGCCGGCCACGGACGCCAGGATGCCGGACTCCTCGGGATCGTCCACCATGGCGGGCGACGCTCCGGCCGCCAGCAGTGCATTGGCGGTGAAGTTCGTGACGACGGTGTTGGTGATGCAGTGGACCAGCGGCGAACCGGCCCGCACCGCATCGATGACGGCGGCGATGTCGAGATCGCCCTGACCGGAGGTGACGTCCGGATCGGCCGAAGCCGGGGCAGGGGCAGGGGTCGTTGCAGCTGTACTCATGTGGGGCGTCCCTTCGCAAGCACTACCTTGGCAGGTTCCACGGGTACTTCTCAGCCGGAGGAGTTGATCGCCCGGCGCCCCGCGCCGTCCACCACCGTAATGGGTCGATACGCTCCGATGCGCACCCGACCTCTCAGCTGCCGGGGGGATCGACGATCAAGACCCTTGAATCACGAACGCATCACCGAGCAAAGGACGACGAGGTCCATGACGACGCAGCGCATCGGCGTGATGTTCGAACGAGGGCGGCCGCCGGAGGAGCTGGTCGACTTCGCCCGGGACGTGGAGCGGCTGGGTGTCGACGAGCTGTGGCTGGTCGAGGACCTCGGCTGGGGCGGGGCCATCGCCGCGGCGGGGACCGTGCTGGCCGTGACCGAACGCATCACCGTCTGCATCGGGATCGTTCCCGCGCCGCTCCGCAATCCCGCGCTGCTCGCCATGGAACTGGGCACGCTCGAGCGGCTGCATCCCGGCCGGCTCATCGCCGGCATCGGCCACGGCGTCGCGGCCTGGATGGACCAGGTCGGCGCCCTGGTCAGCTCCCAGCTCACGCTGCTCGAGGAGACGATCGTCGGCGTGCGTTCGCTGCTGGCCGGTGAGCGGGTGCAGTCGACGGGGCGCTTCGTCAAGATCGACGGCATCCAGCTCGTCCACCCACCGGCGCAGGTGCCGCCCCTGTACGCCGGCGTGATGAAGCCGAGATCGCTGCGGCTGTCCGGGCGGGTCGCCGACGGGACCATCCTGGTGGAGGGCACCACTCCGGAAACTGTCACCGCCACCCTCGAGACCATCGCTGCCGCGGGCGACCACCAACTGGTGGTGCTGGCGTTCCTCTGCGCCGACGACGACCCGGAGGTCGTCCGATCGTCAACCGCAGCCATCATCGCCGAGTGGGCCGAGGTGGCCGGCGTTCCCGATGAGGACATCTACCTGCTGGGCGGGACCGACGACCAGATCATCCCGAAGATCTCGGCACTGTGGGCGGCCGGCGCAGATTCGATCGTGCTCCGTCCGGTGGGACGTGATCCGCTGGGGATGGTCACCCGGACGATGAACGCGCTGGGCCGCACCGTCAGCGGGTGAGCGCCGAGATGCGGGCCGCCCGGTTCGGGAAGGTCGCCGCCAGCTCGGCACCGTCACCGAGTTCGAAGTCCGACCAGTCGAACCCGGGCACCACCACCGTCGAGACCAGGCTCCACCCGCCCGACGACGACGCGCCCTGCCACACCCCACCCGGTACCAGCAGTTGCGGTAGGTGCCCCGACAACGGGTCCGGCCCGACTAGTTCCTCGCGGCCGGCCGGGGCATCCAGGATCAGCATCCGCAGCGGCGCGCCGGCATGGAACAGGAACAGCTCGTCGGATGTACGCATCCGATGCATGGCCGAGAAGTCTTCTCCGGCAACGAGATAATAGATCGCGGTGATCCCACCGGCGGTGTAGGTACGGCGGAACAACCCGCCCTCTGCGTCCAGCGGCTCCAATCCGAGGCGCGCCGCGATCCGCAGACCGTCCGCAGAACTCATCCCCCGGCCGGGATCTCACCAGAGATCAGTTCGTCGGCGATGACCGTCATGGACTCCAGCAGCGGCCCGCCGAACGTGGTCACCATCGCGACGTCCGAGGCGTCCCGCCCGCGACCGATCAGGATGCGGCCCTTGCGTCGGGCGTTGTTGCGCGGATCGAACGTCCACCAGCGATCACCGAGCCAGACCTCCATCCAGGCTGCGAAGTCGTTCGGGGCATCGTCGACCGGGACGTCCATGTCCGGCAGGTAGCCGAAGACGTAGCGCGCCGGGATGTTCAGCGCGCGGCAGAACGAAATGGCCAGGTGGGTGAAGTCACGGCAGACGCCAAAACCGGAGTTGTTGACATCCCAGGCAGTCGAGGTCGGATAGCTGCTGCCGTAGGCGAACTGCAGATGGCTGTTGACGTGGTCGCAGACCGCCTGCACCCGGGCGTAGCCGGGCGACACATCGGCGAACAGCGACCAGGCCTCGTTGCCCAGCATGTCCGGCAGGCAATAGCGGCTGGGCATCGTGTAGACCAGCACGTCGTCCGGCAGGTCGTGCGGCGCGATCTCCGGGGCGCCCAGGTCGAAGTCCTCGGTCTCGTCCGGCACGTCGACGAAGGCCCGATAGGTGAACCGCGACTCGCCGGCCGGCAGGATGACGCGCTGGCACCGGTTGCCGTAGATGTCGCGGTACTCGTGCCAGTCCAACGCGGGGCTGAAGACGAACTCCTCGTCCTCGATGCCGTCCCGGAGCGGCGCGACCTGGAAGATGGTCGACGTGTCGACCTCGGCACGGTAGATGAATTCGCAGCCGATCTGGACGCGTCTGGAGGTCACGCGGTGCTCCTACTCGCCGGGGCCGGCCCCGGCGGGCCCAACCCTGATCGCTCGTCGCAGACGGTGCCGAACAAGCCGCCGGGCACGTTCGTGGGGCCGAGCCTAATGAGCCTGTGTTGTCGGCAGATTTCCTGACGTCGGCGGCCCGACGACCACCCGGGCCGGCCGCCCCGGCACCGGCGCGCCACTACCATCGGCACGTGACACTGATAGAACGCAGCGTGCAGCTGCGGATGGATCTACTCGAATTCGCTGTCGGCAGCCGCTACCGGGCCCAGATGGACGCCTTCATGGCGGCCAGGCAGACCAACGCCGAGGACGAGACGGTGAATCTCGTCGACGAATTCCTCATGCTCACCGACGTGGGCGACGGACGCACCATGATCGACGTGTACGTATCCACCCACGGGTTGCTGGACCCGGAATCCGCCGCTCTGATGCTGAGCTGGCGGGATGCGGTGTCCGGCGTCTTCCGGGTCACCGACCTCGGTGAGGACTTCATCGAGGTCATCAACCTGATCGACGCGCTGCCGTACCGCATCCGCTCCGCCGGCGGCCCGGCGTTCTTCGCAAAGTTGCCGGCGGACGGCTTCCTCGTCGGTCGCGTCGTGCCCATCGGAGACGAGTTCCTGGCCGTCGGCACCTTCGGCCGGTTTGGTCCGGAGAATGCCGACGGCGTCCATCGGGGAGCTGCGCAACTGTCGATCTCCGATCCCGCCTCCGTCTTCCGCAACCCGGCGAAGGTGGCCCGCGGTTGGGAGATGCAGCAAGAATTCCGGGAAGCGTTCGTCGCCGAGTTCGGCTCCGACACCGTCACCATGCCGGCCACCGAACTGCTCGACCGATTCAATTCCTTCCAGCGCGACTATTTCGCATCCGTAGCCCTCGCCGAGGCGGAATCGCCGGACGGCGATCGAACGCCGGCCGAACCGGACCTGGAGCTGCCGAGCGGACACACCGGGCCCGGCCCTTCCACGCTGATCTTCGACGAGGTGTTCGGCCCCGACGTGGTGGTCGACTTCGACGACGCCGTCCGGGTCTTCCAGGACCCGTCACTGTTGACCAGAACCCGCTACCGGACACCGGTTTCCACCTATCTGTCCGACCCGGCGATCACTCCGGCCCCGCTCAGGTGGCTGGCCCGCTCTCACCCGGACACGGCATCGGAGGTCTTCCGCCGTCTCCTGAACCGGAAGGGATTCGACTGGGGCCGCGACGGCGAAGCGCTCCTGCGCCGCAAGAAACCGCTCTTCTACACCGACCCGATGCGGCCGACCATCGTTCCGCTCAGCCCGGAACTGGCAGCTGCCTGGAACTCCCTGCCGGCGGCCGACCGACAGTGATCCACTGCCGGGTCAGCGGGTATGGCGTCCGCGGGCCGGCGGCCGCTCGACCACAGGTTCGTCAGCTGCGACGGTCGGAGCCGGTGGCACCAGCATCCGCTTGGCCACCCCGACTGCCGCCCGGTAGCTCTTGGTGCGGGTCAGTTCGCACAACCTGTTCTGCTCCTGCGGTGACGGGGTCGGGTTCTTCAGCAGAGCGCGAATCTGTCGCTCGACCGGCAGATCCCGGTTGCGGTCGACCTTCGTCCGTCCGGGCTGGCTGAAGCCACGCCGCTGCGGCCGGTCGGCCGCGCTGGTCGAGCGTTTGCCGCCGCCCCGCTTGTCCACGGACTTCTTGTCGGGCGAAGGCCGTCGTTCGCCTGCAGCCATGACCTGTCCTCCGATGATGAATCTCGACAGACTGATTGCCTGCACGTCATACGGTAGGCGCTGCGACGCCGGATCCGGGAAACGAGCGTCCGATCAGAATGTGACGGGGGGGTCGGCCGACGGCGCTGGAGCTCAGTCCACGTCACCCGCCGTCACCCGGATCGGGGAGACCTCCTCGATCCGGCGCTGCAGGAAACGGCGTTCCGCGTCCGTGCGCACGAGATCGAGAGCGTCCCGGTACGCGGCAGCCGATTCCTGGCTCCGACCCGCCCGCCGCAACAGGTCGGCGCGCACGGCTGGCAGCAGGTGATACTTCGCCAGCCTGGCGTCGCTCTCGATCTGCGCCAGGGCGACCAGACCGGCGTCCGGACCATCGCGAAAGCCAACGGCGACAGCGCGATTCAGAGCGATGACGGGTGACGGCTGCAAACCCAGGAGTGTGTCGTACACCGACACGATCCGGCCCCAGTCGGTCTCGTCCGGGGTCGCGGCGGTCGAATGAGCCGCCGCGATCTCGGCCTGCAGCCGGTACGGGCCGGCGGGTCGGCCGGTGGCCCGAGCCGCGGCCAGGCTCGCCAGTCCCTCGCGCACCATCGGCCGATCCCAACGACCGCGGTCCTGATCGGGCATCGGCGTCAACTCGCCGTCCGCGTCGACTCGGGTGGCCCGCCGGGCATGCTGCAGCAGCAACAACGCGGCCAACCCGTGGACCTCGTCGTCGGCCGGGAGCAGCGCGGCCAACAGTTGCACCAGCCGGATCGCCTCGGCGGCCAGGGTGTCGGAACCGTCGGTGACCGCGTAGCCCTGGTTGAAGATCAGATAGACCACGGCCAACACTCCGGCCGTCCGCTCGCCGATCCGATGCGGCGCCGGCACGGTGAAACTGATCCCGGTA
Organism: Nakamurella sp.; assembly: GCA_965277305.1. GTDB lineage: Bacteria > Actinomycetota > Actinomycetes > Mycobacteriales > Nakamurellaceae > Nakamurella. The sequence continues at coordinate 143,564 of CBDICH010000006.1, forward strand.
TGGGCGATCTTGTTGCGGGTGCGCAGCAGACGCTGCGCCATCGTCGGTTCGCTGACCAGGAAGGCCGCCGCGATCTGCGCAGTGTTCAGCCCGCCGACAGCCCGCAGCGTCAGAGCCACCTGACCGGCGAGCGGCAGCGCGGGGTGGCAGCAGGTGAACAGCAGTCGCAGGCGGTCGTCCCGATAGAGGTCGGAATACGGGTCTGTCTCCGCCTCGTTGGCGACGGGTCGCTCGAGCTCGGCCAGGGAAATGAGTCGACGCATCTTGCCGACTTCAGTTCGCCGGCGCCGCAAGACATCGACGGCCCGACGGTGGGCGGTGGTCGTCAACCATGCTGCCGGGTTGTCGGGTACTCCGTCGCGCGGCCAGCTGGCCAGCGCCCGTTCGACCGCATCCTGGACGGAGTCCTCGGCGAGATCCCACTCACCCGTGACCCGGATCAGGCCCGCCACGATCCGGAGTCGCTCGGCGCCGATGGCGGCGGCGAGCGACTCCGCTACGTCGGTGGGCCGCGCCGTCACTCAGCCCTCGTCGATCGGCCAGAACGGGCGCAGCTCGAGTCGACCGCCACGCGCCATCGGATGTTTCGACGCAATCTCGATCGCCTCGTCGAGGTCGACGCACTCGAGGATGTCGAAACCGGCGATCCAGTCCTTGGTCTCGGCGAACGGTCCATCGGTGACGAGCAGTTCACCCGACCGCACCCGGACGGTGGTGGCGTCGGCGACCGGCCGCAACCGGTCCCCCGCCACCCACTTCCCAGTGCTCTCGACCTCGTCGAACCAGGTTTCGATCTCGCCCGGGGCCTCGGGCGACGGGTCGGGGTTGCTGTCGGTGGCCACGAACATCATGTACTTCATCGTTTTTCTCCTCGGTCAGTGACGGTACGACCTCACGACGAACGCAAGCACGTCGATCCGACATCTTCCTCGGCACGACTTTCTGACCTGCTCGGTTTCTGACGTCCTCGGCCCCTGACCTGGCCGGGCAGGAAGAAAACGGCCGCACCACCGGTGGGGCGGCCGGCGAGAATGTGGATCACCAGGCCGGCGGCACGCCGACGCGGGCATCGAACCCCGCGCACCATCGCTCTGGTCGACGCCTGTGCCGCGGCCCGCGAACAGCTCCCGGAGCTGACTCTGGTCATCACGGCGGGCGGAACGCTGTTCGACTACCGCGCCTACCGCGAGGACTTCGGACAGCCGTCCAGGCCCACCTGGATTTCTACGTATCACTGGACTGATCGTCCGCCAGGTCCCCTGAAGGGCCGAATCGGCGCACCACCCCCTGGTAAGGTCACCCTAACAACTCGAAGTCTGACAGCACCTCACCAGGAGATTCGATGACCGAACCGCGGGGCCGCACCCGACCAGCACCGATGACCGGGACCGTCGTCCGGACCGAACGACTGAGCCCGACCCTGACACGGGTCGTATTGGGCGGCAGCGGGTTGCAGCCGTTCCAGCATCGGGGCTTCACCGATTCCTACGTCAAGCTCTCGTTCCTGACACCCGGGGTGGACTACCCGGAGCCGTTCGACCTCGAGCGTGTCCGAGCCGAGCTGCCGCAGGAACACTGGCCGGTGGTCCGCACCTACACCGTCCGGTACTGGGACGCCCAGGCTGCCCAGTTGGCTATCGACTTCGTCGTGCACGGGGATGCGGGGGTCGCCGGGCCGTGGGCCGCGGCCGCCCAGCCTGGTGACGAGATCCTGCTCGCCGGCCCGGGTGGGGCGTACGCCCCCGCCACGGACGCCGCCTTCCACCTGTACATCGGCGACGAGAGCGCCCTGCCCGCGATCGCCGCCGCCGTCGAGGCCCTGCCGGCCGACGCCGTGGGCCATGTGCTGATCGAGGTGCACGATGCGGCTTCGGAGGTACCGGTGACCACACCGGCCGGGGTGGTCGTCGAGTGGGTCCACGCCGGCGGCCGACCGGTCGGTGTCGCGCTGGTCGAGGCCGCCGAACAATTGCAGTTTCCGGCCGAGACCGTCGACGCCTTCGTTCACGGCGAAGCAGGCTTCGTCAAGGACCTGCGCAAGCTGCTCCGGATCGAGCGCGGCGTCCCGCGCGAACGGCTCTCCATCTCGGGCTACTGGCGGGTCGGTGCGACCGAGGAGGGCTGGCGAGCCGGGAAGGCCGAATGGAACCGTCAGGTCGAAGAGGTCGAGCAGGCCGCCGGCGTCTGATTCCCGGGGCCGGTTGGCGGGGAGTCGGCGCGCTACGGCGCGGACTCGTGAACCACTTCCGGCTCGGCCTCCGCCTCTGCCGCGGCCAGCCGCTTGTTCCGCAGCACGCTGGAGATGAAGGCAGCCACGATCAACACGAGCCCGACGAGGCCGGTGATGACCTCGTCCACGTGGACGCCGATCGAGATCAGCAGGATGGTGGCCAGCGCGCCGATCGCCCAGTGCGCGCCGTGCTCCAGGTACACGTAGTCGTTGAGCGTGCCCTTGCGGACGAGGAAGACGGTCAGGGACCGGACGAAGAGCGCGCCGATGAGGCCGAGGCCCAGGGCGATGATGATCGGGTCCGGGGTGATGGCGAACGCTCCGATGACACCGTCGAAGGAGAACGAGGCATCCAGCACCTCGAGATAGAGGAACAGGAAGAAGCCGGCTTTTCCGACGGCCTTGGCCAGTTCGGTCGGACCGGAGGATCGCTTCTGCTCGAACGCCTCCTCCTGGCTCTCCTCGTAACCCTCGAACAGCCCACCCAGGCCGTTGACCAACAGGTAGGTCACGATCCCCAGGATGCCGGCAGCAAAGATGGTGGCCGGCTTCTCGGCCACCAGTTCGGCGATGAAATACAACGCCATGGCCGCGATGATCACGGACAGCTGGTCGAGCTTCCCGATCTTCGCCAGTGGCTTCTCCAGCCAGGTCAGCCAGGTGATCTCGCGTTCTTCGAACATCCAGTCCAGGAACAACAGCAGCAGGAACATGCCGCCGAACGCGGCGATCTGCGGATGGGCGTCCTGGAGCAGGCTGGCGTAGCTGTTGGGGTCCGACAGCGGACCCTTCTCGAAGGCCAGCGTGATGGCCTCCGTGGGACTGAGATGAGCCGTGACGCCCACCACCAGCAGCGGGAAGATCAGCCGCATGCCGAACACGGCGATGACGATGCCGATGGTGAGGAAGATCTGCTGCCACTTCTCGCTCATCCGCTCGAGCACCTTGGCGTTGACCACGGCGTTGTCGAACGACAGCGTGATCTCCAGGATGCCGAGGATGAGCGTCAGCCCGGCCGCGTTCCAGCCGCCGTAGAAGTAGGCAGCCACCACCGCGGCCAGCGAGACCAGCGCGGAGATCCCGAAGATGCGGGTGGTGCTGTGATTCACAGCAGGGGCCATCGTCACTAGACATTCACTCCGAAGTCGAGGGCGATCCCACGGAGGCCGGAGGCATATCCCTGGCCGATTGCTCTGAACTTCCATTCGCCGTTGTAGCGGTACAACTCCCCGAACACCATGGCCGTCTCGTTCGACGCCTCTTCGGTCAGGTCGTAACGCGCCAGTTCGGACCCGGTACTGCGGTCGACGACCCGGATGAAGGCCCCACGGACCTGGCCGAAGTTCTGCCGACGCTGGTCGGCCTCGTAGATCGACACCGCGAACACCACGGAGACGATGTTCGGCGGAACCGCCGACAGGTCGACGTTGATCTGCTCGTCGTCGCCACCGGCGCCCCCGACCAGGTTGTCACCGAGATGCTCGATGGAGCCGTCGGGCGAGCGCAGGTTGTTGAAGAAGACGAAGTAGGCATCGCCGGGGATCTTGTGGTTCTCACCGAGTGCCAACGCGCTGGCGTCCAGGTCGTAGTCGGTGCCGGTGGAGGCGCGCACCTGCCAGCCGAGGGCGACGGTGACCGCGGTGAGGTTGGGTGCGGCTTTGGTGAGGGAGACGTTGCCGCCCTTGCTCAGACTGACGCTCATCTGACGTACCTCTCTGTCCTCGACTGGCGCATCCGGGCCGGTCGCTCATTCGTTCTGATCAACGACGATTACTGCGATCGCGTTCCGTCAAGTATTCCTGCCTGGCCCGGGCGCCGACCGAGCCGCCCGATCAGCGAGCACCTCCGGCCAGCCGAAGGTAAAGAGGTCGTTATCCACGGGTAAAGCTATCGCACGGTTCCTGCGGTGGTCAGCTCTCCGCGACAGCTTCACGTTGGGTGGCCTGGCGGGCCCGGCGCAGCGCGTAGACCATGGTGCCCACCAGGAACAGACCGGACAGGATGAGCAGGATGGCCGAGAGCGTGTTGATCCACGGCACGTCGAATCCGGCGAGGTCGGCCACCCCTATCGCCACCAGGACCAGCGCACACAGCACGGCCAAGGCCGTCCGCAGTCTGCTGCCGGCTACTTCCTGGATCCCTACCTCGGCCTTGCCCTTCGCATAGTCGAGGGGCTTCTTCGCCCACTCGAATTGCGTGGCCAGCAGGGCGAGAGCCCCTGCAATCAGCAGGAAGCCGGGCCCGGGCAGCACCAGCAGAGCAATACCGATCAGCAACAACGCGATGCCCAGGACTGCGACGACCGCTTTCTTCACCGTTCCTCCGCTACCTGGGTTGGCTGCGGCCGCCGACCCGGTCGGCAGGCTCATGTCCTGACCAACCGTACGGGTTGCCACGACGGACAGGCCAACGCTCCGCGCGATCGGACCCCGGCTGACTCCGCCGGCGCCGGCAGCTCAGGCGGACACGCGCAACGGCGGATCTGCGGGCTGCGACGCCGACATGGTGCTGACGAGCGATGATCGACGAGGCGCCCAACCCGACTCGCTCCCGGCGGCGGCACCCGTCGCCTGCTGGTCCAGCAACAGGGCATCGGCGAACGCTTCACCCTGCCGAGCTCGTGACTGCGTCGTAGTCTCAACCGCGACCGGGCCACCGGAAGCTGCCGCGTGCTCGACATCCGAGACGATGGGGTTGGCGCCGGAGCCGCACACCCAGACCCCGCCGGTGTGCACGAACGAGATGTCGGTACCGGCCACCGCATCGGTGGCCGGGCTCGACTCGTCGCCGGGCGACGCCGTGTGGATCAGGCCTGTGCTGGCGGCAGCCTTGACGGCGATCGGATCGGTTGCCCCGGTGAGAAACACGGCCATCATGAAGCCCGTTGATCGGTCTGGGGTGAATTCACTTTCGAGAGCGGGTCAGCTATCTCCTCCAAGCCCTTGCCCTCGGCGTCAATTCCGAGGACGAGGGCGACGATTCCGCCGATCATCATCAGCCCGGCTCCCAGGTAGTAACCCACGGTCAGCGGACCCCGGCTCGATCCGTCGCCGATCATCAGGCCGTAGATGGTCGGCGCCAGCGCTCCCGCGCCCTGCCCGATGGCGAAGAAGTAGGAGATCGCCTGCCCCCGCAGTTCCAGGGGGAAGATCTCGGAGACGGTGAGGTAGGCCGCCGACGCTCCTGCCGACGCGAAGAAGAACGACACGCACCAGAAGACGACCTGGGTGGTGGCCGTGAGCGAGCCGGCGTGGAAGAGGAAAGCCGAGACGGCGAGCACCACACCGGCAATGCCATAGGTACCGAAGATCATCTTCCGGCGCCCGACGGTGTCGAACAACGGACCGAGAATGAGTGGGCCGGCAAGGTTTCCGAGTGCGAATGGAAAGAAGTAGTAGCTGGTCTGGTCCTTGGCGATGCCGTAGAAGTTCTCCAGGACCAGGGCGTAGGTGAAGAAGATTGCGTTGTACAGGAACGACTGCGTGACCATCATGGTGAAGCCCAGAATCGTGCGCTTCGGGTAGACCTTGATGAAGACCCTGGCCAATTCCTTCAGCGGCAACGGGGGCACCTCGACCACCGAGATCGCCTTGTCCGGGCTGACCGGCTCCAACTCGTACCCGTCCGCGATCACCCTGGCCTCGATGTCGTCGACGGTCTTGTTCGCCTCCTCGCCACGGCCATGGGTCATCAGCCAGCGCGGGCTCTCCGGGATGGTCCGGCGCAGGAAGATGATGAACAGGCCGAGGACCGGACCGATGAAGAACGCGATCCGCCAGCCCCAGTCCTGCGAGATGAAGGCGGGGTTCGTCAGGTAGAGATTGGCGAAAGCACCGAGAGCCGCGCCGGCCCAGTAGGTTCCGTTGACCGCGATGTCGACGCGTCCGCGGTATTTCGACGGGATGAGCTCGTCGATCGCCGAGTTGATCGCGGTGTATTCGCCGCCGATGCCCATTCCGGCGATGAACCGGAAGATCCAGAGGAACCAGACTGCGGGCGCCAACCCGGCCATCCCGCTACCGACCAGATAGATCGTCAGGGTGAGGATGAACAGCTTCTTGCGCCCCAGCTTGTCGGTCAGTCGCCCGAAGAACAGGGCGCCGAAGACCTGGCCGACGAGGTAGATCGTGCCGGTGAAGCCCACCGCGCCCGAGCTCATGTGGAAGGTGCCCTGGAAGCCCGCCACCGAGACGAGCTGAACCTCGAGCCCGTCGAGGATCCACGAGACACCCAGCCCCACCACCACGGTCCAGTGGAACCGGGTCCAGGGCAGCCGATCCATCCGGGCCGGCACCAGGGAGGTGACCGGGGCCTGCGTGGTCTTCGACGTCGTCGTCATGTGTCCTCCACACCGCTGGTGGAGCGTTGGACCGAACCCTCGCTCCTGTACGCGGGAATTTGTACCCATTGCTAAAGGTCCACAAACAGATCTACCGGCCGAGGCTTCGGGCGCGTGATAGTGCGTTCTATTGACGAACGTCACCAGTGCGCAATACGATGTAGCTGCCGCGGCCTTTCGCGACCGGACGAGGGAGCGCGATGGAGCAGGGAAACATCAGGCCGCTGGAAGATGGCATCGAGCGCGACCTCACCGGCCTGAACTACGGCTCCTATCTCCAGCTCGACGCCCTGCTGTCGGCCCAGACCCCGCTCTCGGATCACCACGACGAAATGCTCTTCATCATCCAGCACCAGACCACCGAGCTGTGGATCAAGCTGGTCATCCACGAACTCCGCTCGGCCATGGCATTGATTGCGGCGGATTCGCTGGGTCCGGCCCTGAAGCGCCTCGCCCGGGTCAAGCACATCCAGAAGCAGATGACCGACCAGTGGTCGGTGCTCGCCACCTTGACGCCCACCGAGTACGCCCAGTTCCGCGGGGTGCTCGGCAAGTCGTCCGGATTCCAGTCGATGCAGTACCGGCTGCTGGAGTTCCTGCTGGGCAACAAGAATCCGGCCATGCTGGCGGTATTCGCCCACTCCCCGATCCAGCAGCGGATTCTGCAGGACGCTCTGGAGGCGCCCAGCTTGTACGACGAGTTCCTCCGTTTCCTGGGTCGTCGTGGATATCCGATCCCAGCCGAATCGATCGACCGGGACTGGCGACAACCGCACACGATGAACGACGAGTTGGTGCAGGTGTTCGTGACGATCTACGAACAACCGGAACCGCAGTGGGACGTGTACGAGACGTGCGAAGAACTGATCGACGTCGAGGACACCTTCCAGACCTGGCGTTTCCGCCACCTCAAGACGGTGGAACGGGTGATCGGCTTCAAGAAGGGCACCGGCGGTTCGTCCGGAGTGTCGTTCCTCCGTCGAGCTCTCGACCTCACCTTCTTCCCCGAGTTGTACGCCGTCCGCACCGAGATAGGGAAATGAGCATGACCAGCTCGATCGACACCACCCGCGAGCACGCGCTGGCCCTGGATGCGGCCGACCCGCTGGCCGGATTCCAACGGCGCTTCCTCCCGCAGACCCCTGATGTGATCGCCTATCTCGACGGCAACTCACTGGGTCGCCCGCTCACCGCGATCGCCGACGCCTGGTCCGGTTTCGCCCGCGAGCAGTGGGCGGGACGGCTGATCCGAGGCTGGAGCGAGGGCTGGATGGAGCTACCGGAGGTCGTCGGTGACGAACTCGCCGCTGCGGCCCTGGGCGCCGCGCCCGGGCAGACCGTCATCGCCGACTCCACCACGGTGAATTTCTACAAGGCGATGCGTGCGGCGATCAACCTGCGACCCGGTCGTCGCAAGGTGATCATCGATCGGGACAACTTCCCCACCAACAGGTATGTCGTCGAATCGCTGGTCAAGGACCTGGGCCTGGAGTCCGTCTGGCTCACCGGGACCGACTTCGGGGGGATCAGCGTCGACGACCTGCGGGCGGTGTTGGACGACGATGTCGCGGTGGTCACACTGAGCCACATCGCCTATCACTCCGGGTATCTCGCCGATGCGCAGGCGATCACTGCCGTGGCCCACGAGTACGGGGCGCTGGTTGTCTGGGACCTGTGCCATTCGGTCGGGTCGGTGGCGATCTCACTGGACGACTGGGACGTGGATTTCGCGGTCGGGTGTACCTACAAGTTCGTCGGCGCCGGACCCGGCGCTCCGGCCTTCAGCTACGTGAACGCCCGGCACCACGACCGACTCGACCAACCGATCTGGGGCTGGCTGGGGCGGCAGGACTCCTTCGAGATGGAGCAGGGTTACGTCCCCGCTGCCGGAATTCGATCGATGATCTCCGGAACACCCTCCGTCACCGGTATTCTCGCGGTCCGCGAGGGCGCACGAGTCATCGCTGAGGCCGGGATCGACGCGATCAGGGCCAAGATCGTCACGCTGACCGAGTTGACCCTGGCCCTGACCGACGAGTGGCTGGTGCCCCAGGGTTTCGGGGTGGGATCACCCCGCGACAGGGTCCGCCGCGGCGGACACGTCAGCATCACCAGGGCGGATGCCCGGGGGCTGTGTGCGCAATTGACATCTGTGGGCGTACTTCCCGATTTCCGGGCACCGGACGCGATCAGGCTCGGCCTGTCGCCGCTACCGCTGACCTACACGTCGGTCTGGGATGCCATGGCCGTCATCCGCGATGTCTCCCGCTGATGCTGTCGGCGGACTCCCCGGCAGGGACGGGGCCGAGCGGGCCCTCGCCGGGATCGCTCATCGTCACCTTTGCCGGGCTCTACCTCCGCGAGCTGGGCGGCTGGATCGCCGTGGCCGACCTGATCAAGTTGCTGGTCGTCGCCGGCCAGGCTCCCCCCGCCGTCCGACAGGCTCTGGTGCGGTTGAAGTCCCGCGGTTTCCTCACGGCCGACCGACAGGCCGGCCGGGCCGGATATCGGCTGACCCAGGACGGCCTCGCCGATCTCGCCATCGGTGACGGCAGGATCTTCCGATACGGCGAGGCCGATGAGTCCCACGGGTGGGTTCTGGCGGTCTTCTCGGTCCCGGAGCACAACCGGTCCGAGCGGCACCGCTTGCGAACCCAGTTGACCTGGTTGGGTTTTGGCACCGTCGGCCCCGGCGTGTGGGTGGCGCCCGCGACCTTGGCCGATCGCGCGCAGTCGCACATCCGGGACTGCGGGCTGGACGAGTACGTCACGTGGTTCACCGGGCAGGCCATGAAGCCGGACGTCGAACGCTGGTGGGACCTCGATGCGCTGACGGGCCTGTACGAGGGATTCCTCGACCGGTGGCAACCTGCGGTGGAGCGACGGGATTCGACCGGACGTGATGCAGCCGAACCGACCGGGCCGGGGGTCGCCGGGCTGACCGGTCAGGCGATGGCGAGCTATCTGAGTCTGGTCGACAGTTGGCGACAGTTTCCACGGGTCGATCCGGGGCTTCCCGCTACCCTCCTGCCGGCGAAGTGGCCCGGGCGTCGCGCGTTCGGCGTGTTCTCCGCTTTGCACGCGCGATGGTCGGCCGATGCCGAGCGGTTCGTGCGGGCTCAGCTGTCGGGCTGAGCGACCCCGGCGGCCAGTTTGGCGGCGCTCGCCGACGCGGTCTGCTCGGCCAACCCGGTTCGACCCGCATCGGCGAGACCTTCGACCACCCCACGAATGTCCTCGGCCGGGCGATTCTGACCCAGCTTGAACTTCGCCTCGATCCGCTTGATGACCAGTTCCACGCCGACGATCGCGCGCAGCTGTCCGTTGACATAGGGAGCGGGCGCATCGTCGACGGACCAGGGCTCGGGCCGGCTGCCCTCGTGTTTGGCGGTGAGCCGGCGCACCATGGAATCGACCCAAGCTGCATCGTCGTGCACGATCAGCTCGCCGTAGACGTGCGCGGTGACGTAGTTCCAGGTGGGCACGACCCGGCCGTGCTCAGCCTTCGCCGCATACCAGCTCGGCGTGATGTAGGCGTCCGGACCTCGAACGATGGCGAGGGCTTCACCGATCGCCGGTAGCCGCCATTGATCGTTGTTCCTGGCCACGTGTCCGATGAGCGTGCCGAATGGCCGGCCCGGGTCATCGGTGTGGGGCGGTAGATGGATCAGCGGCAACAGCGTGGCGAGCATGCCCTGCTCGGTCACCGTGATGAGGTCGGCCGCGCCGTGCTCGCCCAGCAGGGTGGCGACCGACTCGTCATCTGGCGGCCCGAAGTAGGAGGGGATGTACACGACTGCATCCTCCCGCACCATCCTCCCGCAACGCCTCCCGCAACGCGATCCCCTGGGCTGCCGACGTCGGTGGCGACCTATGCATCGCCGCGTCTGACAGGCTGCAGACGTGCACATTCCACAGGCGGTCACCAGATGGTGCACCGCGATCGGGGTGGCCGCCGTCCTGGTGGCCTGCACCACCCCGGCTGCCACCCAGGGTGCGGCCGCCGGCGCTGCGGTCCGGTCGCCGTCCTCGATCGAGATGCCGCCTGAGCCGGGCATCCCGGCCACGGAGTCGGCCGGGACCTCATCGAATCCACCGGGCACCGCGACGGCCGCCATGACCAGCGCGTCCGCCTCCAGCGCAACCATGATCGCTGGCGGTGCCCTGCGGGCACTGGCCGAGCTGCCGGTCAAGGGACGGGCCCCGAAGACGGGATACAAGCGTGCCCAGTTCGGCGAGACCTGGACCGACGACGTGTCGGTGGACGGTGGACACAACGGCTGTGACACCCGTAACGACATCCTGCGCCGGGACCTCACCGCAATGACGCTCGAGCCGGGTTCCCACGGCTGCTCCGTGGCCACCGGCACCCTGCACGATCCCTACTCCGGGCGGGTCATCAGCTTCGTCCGCGGAGCAGGGACCAGCGCCCACGTGCAGATCGACCACGTCGTCGCGCTGTCCGATGCCTGGCAGAAGGGCGCGCAGGCCCTCTCGGCGCAGGAACGCCAGAACCTGGCCGGCGATCCGCTCGAGCTGTTGGCCGTCGACGGGCCCACCAACGAGTCCAAGGGTGACGGGGATGCGGCGACCTGGCTTCCGCCGGTCAAGTCGTTCCGCTGCCCCTATGTGGCCCGCCAGATCGCGGTCAAGAGGAAGTACGCGCTCTGGGTCACGGCCGCGGAGCGCGACGCGATGGCGGGTGTGCTCGCGGACTGCCCGGACCAACCTTTGCCGACCGCGGCCGTCACGGACACACCGCCGATCCGGGCGGGCTGAAGGCTCTGACCCGGCGTCCCCCGGCCGGGCGCCGATCGGCACCCGATACCGTGGGCGCCACACCCTTGCGTCGGCGAGGGCCTCGACGAGGAGGAGCGCAGATGGCACTGCAGCACAAGTACCTGCTGGACGAGGACGAGATGCCAACCCGTTGGTACAACATCATTCCCGACCTGCCGTCGCCGCCACCGCCACCGTTGCACCCCGGCACCCACCAGCCGGTCGGTCCGGAGGACCTGGCCCCGCTGTTCCCCATGGACCTGATCCTGCAAGAGGTCTCCACGGACCGGTACATCGACATCCCGGACGAGGTGCAGGACATCTACCGGCTGTGGCGGCCGTCACCGCTCTACCGGGCCCACCGGCTCGAGAAGGCTCTGGGGACGCCGGCTCGGATCTACTACAAGTACGAAGGCGTCTCGCCGGCCGGCTCGCACAAACCGAATACCGCTGTGCCGCAGGTGTATTACAACGCCAAGGCGGGAGTCAGGAAGCTGACCACCGAGACCGGCGCCGGTCAATGGGGTACGGCGCTGGCGTTCGCGTGCTCGCTGTTCGGGCTGGAGTGCGAGGTGTGGCAGGTCGGCGCCTCGTACGACGCCAAGCCGTATCGGCGCTCGCTGATCGAGACCTTCGGCGGCACCGTGCACCGATCGCCCTCGCAGCTGACGAATGCCGGCCGGGCGTTCCCGGACGGGCATCCGGGGTCACTCGGCATCGCGATCTCGGAGGCCGTCGAGGTGGCTGCCGGCCGCGAAGACACCAAGTACGCGCTGGGCTCGGTGCTCAACCACGTCCTGTTGCACCAGACGATCATCGGCGAGGAGGCGCTGCTCCAGCTGGCCAAGGCCGGCGAGACCGGCGCTGACCTGGTGGTCGGTTGCACGGGCGGCGGGTCGAACTTCGGCGGACTGGCGTTTCCGTTCCTGCGGGAGAAGATGGCCGGTCGGCAGTCGCCCGTCATCAGGGCCGTGGAACCGGCGTCCTGCCCGACGCTGACCCGGGGCGAATACCGTTATGACTTCGGCGACACCGCGGGTTTCACCCCATTGATGAAGATGCACACCCTCGGCCACGATTTCGTGCCCGACCCGATCCACGCCGGCGGCCTGCGCTATCACGGCATGGCCCCGCTGATCTCGCACATCTACGAGCTGGGCCTCATGGAGGCCATCTCCATCGAACAGACCGAGTGTTTCGCGGCCGCCATCCAGTTCGCCCGCACCGAAGGTATCGTGCCCGCCCCGGAACCGACCCACGCTCTGGCGGCCACCATCCGGGAGGCATTGGCCTGCAAGGAGTCTGGTGAGGAAAAGGTGATCGTCACCGCGTTGTGCGGCCACGGCCTGCTCGATCTCGCCGCGTACGACGCCTACCTGAACGGGGCCATGGTCGACTCCGGACTGTCGGATTCCGATCTCGCCTCGGCGCTGGCCGGGGTGCCGGTGCTGAGCTGAGGGCCGCTCCGTTCGCGTGATCCGGACCTGACGGCCGGCCCGAGCACGCCGGCGGTCAGTCGGTGACGGTGACACCCTTCCAGAACGCGACGTGATCCTTGATCTGCGCCGCGGCGTCCTTGGGCTGGGGGTAGTACCAGGCCGCATCCGGGTTCTGCTGACCGTCGACGTCCAGGGAGTAGTACGACGCCGTGCCCTTCCACGGGCAGACGGACTGCGTGGCCGAGGGCTTGAGATACGCCGAGTTGACCGACTCGAGCGGGAAGTAGTGGTTCCCCTCCACCATCTCGGTGGTGTCGCTCTGCGCGATGATGGTTCCGTTCCAGGTCGCCGTAGCCATGATGCAATCCGTTCGTCTAGATGATCCTGTCCACCTTCGACGCTACGCCTGGACGCGGTCTGTCAGTCTTCTTCGATCTGCTGTTCCGGTTTGGTCCTGGTCAGGGCCAACAGCACCCCGATGACCAGTCCGATCGCGAGACAGATGAACCCGTGCCCGGTGAAGATGCCGGCCCCCAGCCCGAACAGCAGACCGGTGACCACCCATATCGCCATCGCGACCGCCCGATCGCGCCTCGGGGACGGCGGCTTCTTCATCATCGGTTCTTCGCGGGGTGCCACGACCCGATCCTAAGCCCAGCCCAGTCCGGGCTTCGGCAGTTGCCATCTCCCGGTGACCAGCGTGCACTGCTGGTGAGTACCGTGGGGTGATGAAGGTTGTCATTGCAGGTGGCCACGGAAAAATCGCATTGCACGTCGAGAGGTTGCTGTCCGAGCGCGGGGACCACCCCGTTGGACTGATCCGGGAGCCGGCACAAGAGGCGGATCTCATCGCGGTGGGCGCGCATCCAGTTGTCGTCGATCTGGAGAACACCACCGCGGCAGCTCTTTCCGAACACCTCACCGGGGCAGACGCAGTCATCTTCGCCGCGGGCGCCGGCCCGGGCAGCTCGGCGGAGCGCAAGGACAGCGTCGACCGGGCGGCAGCGGCTCTGCTGGCCGACGCGGCCATCCTGGCCGGCGTCCGCCGCTACGTCCTGGTGTCGGCGATCGGTTCCGATGCCGGCGCCCAGCCCGAACACGACCCGGTCTTCGCCGCGTACATGTCGGCCAAGCAGGCCGCGGACCAGGATCTGCGCACCCGTGACCTGGACTGGACCATCGTGCGCCCCGGAGCGCTGACCGACGCCTCCGGCAGCGGTCACGTCACACTGTCCACTCGGGTCGGTCGCGGTTCGGTCTCACGGGAGGATGTTGCCGCCGTCCTGGTCGCGCTGCTCGACGAGCCACGCACCGCTGGGCTGTCCCTCGACCTCGTCTCCGGGCGGCACCCGGTCACGGATGCGGTCGCGGAAGTAGCGTCTGTCCCGGCCGCCGTAGTCGACGGCACCGAGCACCTCGAGGACTGACGCGACATGGGCCGCACCATTGCCACCACTACCGATGTCGACCGCGAGGCCCTGCTCGAGTTCGTCCGGCCCCGTCATCACATGATCGTCAGCACCTGGCGCGCAGACGGAAGTTTCCAGAGTTCGCCCGTGACCGGCGGGGTCGACTCGGCGGGCCGGCTGGTCATCGCCTCGTACCCGGAGCGCGCGAAGGTGCACAACGTGCGGCGGCGACCGCGGGCTTCCGCCTTGGTCCTGTCCGACGACTTCGGTGGACCGTGGGTACAGATCGACTGTGACGCCGAGGTTCTCGACATCCCCGAGGCGGTCGAGCCATTGGTCGAGTACTTCCGGAGCATCGCCGGCGAACATCCCGACTGGGCTGAGTACCGCCAGGCCATGGTCGTGCAGAACAAGTCGCTGCTGCGCCTGACGCCGACCCGGTGGTCGCCGGTGGCCACCGGCGGGTTCCCCGCCAGATTGGCCTAGCCCTGGTTTCCGCGACCTACTGCAACGGAGCATGAGATGAACGCGCTGCTGAACTCATTGACCGAGCCGGAATCGAACCTGATTCGCGAGACCAAGCTGGGTGCGCTCCGGGAACTGGACGAGGACGGCCTCGTCGAGTTGCATCAGCGGATTCGTCGAGCGAGGAACAAGTACGTCAAGTTGTACCGGCGGGAGGCGAGCGCGAAGGTGGCCGCCAAGGGCGGTCGCGGCATCGCCCGCCCCAGGAACACCCGGAACGCCGGCAAGGCCGAGGTCTTCGAGGACGCGCTGGCCAGGGTGAGCCGACGGCTCGCCTCGGCCGCCCGGGCCAGTGCCGCCGAACTCAAGGCCGAGCGGTTGTCCGCAGCCGGCAAGAGCGGGGCAGGCCGAAGCCGCGCCGGCGGCAAGGCCGCGGGAGTGGGGTCGGGTCGGGTACCCGCGATGGCCAAATCGCCGGACCGCAAGAAGCGTGCCGCCTCCACCCAGGCGAAGGGCGCCCGCCGGCAGGCCAAGAAGGACGCCCGCTAGCCGGACCGACTGGTACGACTTCGGCGTAACCCGCAGGAGCGCAGCGGTGCGACGGGTATTGGGGAGTCATACCGCTGCGGGGACCACGGCCGGTCTAGCGGCGCGTCCTGAGGTAGTCCGCGACGACTTCGGCGCCGAGGCCGTCGAGGTCGGGAGCGATGACGCGCCCTCCGCATCGCCGCGCGAGCGAATCCATGAAGGACGCGAGCCTCGGGTCGTCGCCGAGGACGAAGAAGCTGATTGCCGCCCGGCGCCCGGCCAGCTTGTCCAACTCGACGAGAGTGGCCCGCACCGTGCGCGGGTCGGGCGGGTAGGAAAAGGCGAACTCGCCGTCGGGTTCCAGATGCGCTGTCGGCTCGCCGTCGGTGACGACCAGCACGACCGGCATCGCATCGGGCTGCGACCGGAGATGTTCGCCGGCCAGCATCAGTGCGTGATGCAGATTCGTACCCTGGACGTACGCACCCTCCAGACCGACGAGCTCCGCCAGTTCGACGTTCTCCGCACGCCGGCCAAACGTGATCAGCTGCAGGTCGTCGCCACGGAATCGGGTCGAGATCAGTTGATGCAACGCAAGAGCGGTTCGCTTCATCGGCACCCAACGGCCGTCCTGCACCATCGACCACGACGTGTCGACGCACAGGGCGACCACGGCCCTACTGCGTTGCTCGGTCTCGATGACCTCGACATCGCTGACGTCGAGGAGGTTCTCGTCGCCGCCCGCGCGACGCAGCTGCGCATTGAGCAGGGTCCGCGAGACGCTCCAGGCCTGGGTATCACCGAAAGCCCATGGTCGGGTCGAACCGGTAGGCTCGCCGGCAGCACCGGAGCGCCTGGTCTCCCGTTCTCCGCGGCGCGCCGAGACCTGGTCGGCGACATCCCGCCGGGCGGATTCACCCAGCCGACGGATCGCCTTGGGCGACAGGCGCAGTGACCCGTCGTCGGCTCGATCGAACACGCCGCGATCGCGGAGCTCGCGTTCCAGGTCGGCGAGGTCGCGCACGTCCATCATGGCCTGCTCGCCGAGCGCCTCGCCCAGCGCGTCGAGGTCGATGTCGTCGAGCCGCGCCCCCGGGTAGCTCTGCGAGAGCTGTTCCGCCAGCGCGTCCAACCGACCCAGTTCCTCCAGGGCTCTGGTGCCTTCGCCCAATCCCATCGGCGAATCGCCGTTGAACCGGCCGGAACCGGACCAGTCCTCGCCCGGACGGAGCCCCTGCAGCGCGGCGTCCAACTGCGAGAGTGACTGGGCCAGCCGCGGATCGCCGAAAGCCTGCTGTGACAGCTCAGCGAGTTCAGCTCGCTGCTCCGCCGTCATGGACTGCATCATCCGTTGGGCGGCAGCGGCTCTCGCAGCCAGCAGATCGATCAGCTCGTCGACCGTCCGCGGCTTCTCGGGAAAATACTCCCCGTGCGTGGCCATGAAATCCCGGAACTGCTGAGTCGTGTCGGCACCCTCGGCGTGGGCTGACAGAAGGGCGTTCAGGTCGTCCAACATCTGCCGGATGCGCTCGGTGTCCTCGGGTGTGGCCTGCTGCAGGGCCTGTTTCATCCCGGCGAACCGCTGGTCCAGCATCTCCTTGCCGAGCAGATCCTGGATCTGCTGGAACGTCTGGCGCGCCTCGCCGGACTGCCAGTCATATTTGCCGAGTTCGCGAACCGCCCCACCGGTGTCACCCGGGAGGGTGTCGAGCTCCATCTCCTTGAATCGGGCGTCATCCGAATCCTGCATGCGGGCGAGGGTCTCGCGCTCCTGCTCGAGCGCCTTGGCCAGCAGCTCGCGCACTTCCTGCAGCGTGCCATCCAACCTGTTGTCCCGCTGCAGATCCCGCCGCTTCTGCCAGATCTGGCGGGCGAGATCGTCGAGCCCGCGACGATTCTTCATGCCCTGCCGCATGAGCTCGCGCAGCGCCTGCTGGGGCGAGCTGCCCTCCATCACGTCCTGGCCGATCTTGTCCAGCGCAGCCCGCAGGTCTACCGGCGGAGCCAACGGATCCGGACCGTCGACGAACGGGCCGTAGAGATAGGAATCCCTGCGCTGATGACGGGAATCAGCCATAGCTGACCGTGTCGCCGTCGTCGCTGGGTGCCTTGGCCAACTTGCGGGTCAGGAACAGCAGTTCCAAGGCCAGTTCCGCGGCGGACGCCATCGGGCCGGGATCCTCCGTGCCTTCCGCGCCCAGTCGCTGGGCGATCACGGTCAGCACCGCGACGTTCGGCAGCGCCGCGACGACCTCGACGGCCGGTACCCGGTCACCGGTCCGGAGCGGGTGGTGGGTTACCGCCTCGGCCAGCGGCGTCAGGTCGACGCCGCGCAGCCTGGCCCGCGCGGTCTCGGCCGTGGCCCGGCGCAGCAGGTGCTCGAGGATCTCTTCCTCCCGGCCCTCCTCACCGGTCGCGAATTCGAGTTTGCCGCGCAGCACGGACAACACCGCCTGCAGATCGATGGGGCGAGCCGCCGCCCTGCTCTCATCGGTCAGCGCGGCACGCCGAAGCGCCGCTGCCGCAACCGTTTCCGCCGCGGCGACGGAGAACCGGGCCGAAACACCGGAGCCCTGATCGATCGCGGTGGATTCCCGGAGCAGTCGGGTGAAACGGCCGATGATCTCCAACAGGTGCTCGGGCACGTCGGCGACCAGGTCCGCCTCCTGCTCTATGAGCGCGACCTCGTCCGCCAGCCGGAGCGGGTAGTGGGTGCGGACCTCCGCGCCGAACCGATCCTTCAGCGGCGTGATGATGCGCCCGCGGTTGGTGTAGTCCTCCGGGTTGGCCGAGGCCACCAGCAGCACATCCAACGGCAACCGCAGCGTGTAACCGCGGACCTGGATGTCGCGCTCCTCCATCACGTTGAGCAAGGCCACCTGGATGCGCTCGGCCAGGTCGGGTAGCTCGTTGATCGCCACGATGCCGCGATGCGCCCGTGGCACCAGTCCGAAGTGGATGGTCTCCGGATCTCCCAGCGACCGCCCCTGCGCCACCTTGACCGGATCGACATCCCCGATCAGATCGGCAACGGCGGTGTCGGGCGTGGCCAGCTTCTCGGTGTACCGCTCACTGCGGTGCTTCCAGACGACCGGCAGCTCGTCGCCGAGTTCGGCGGCCCGGCGGACGGACTCGGTGGTGATCGGGTCGAAAGGATGCTCACCGAGTTCGGAGCCGGCGATGACTGGCGTCCATTCGTCGAGCAGGTTGGTCAGGCTGCGCAGCAGTCTGGTCTTGCCCTGTCCCCGCTCCCCGAGCAGGACGACATCGTGCCCGGCGATCAGCGCCCGTTCCAGCTGCGGCAGCACGGTGTTCTCGAAACCGACGATGCCGACCCAGGGATCAGCGCCGGCGCGCAGCGCGGCCAGCAGATTGGCTCTGATCTCCTGTTTGACCCCGAGGAGTTCGTGACCGGAGGCGCGGAGCTGACCGAGGGTGGCAGGCAGGTTTTCTGGGGGTGTGGTTCGCACGTTCTCCGACGGTACGCCTGGGTTTTTTCGGCTGGGTTACTCCGGCGATTCCCGCACTTCAGCCCCGCAGCCGGGCCGCTCAACTGGGTCCCGGCAACGGACGGGAACAAGCGGAGGACAGCCAGCGGTCTCGGGTGGAGGCAGGGCCGATCAGCCGGCCACCTGGTATGTCGGGACCAGGATGGCCCTGGCCAGTGTGTGGAAGACGAGGTTGAACGACAGATATGCCGGGCTGGCATCCTCGTCGACCTCGAGAGCGGGCACGTCCACCGCGTGCACCACGAAGTAGTAGCGGTGCGCGCGGTCGCCGGGTGGCGGCATGGGACCGGTGTAGCCCGCCTGGCCGGCGTCATTGCGAAGCTGGATCGCTCCCGCGGGCAGATCCGATCCATCACCGGCGCCCTGCGCGAGATCGGTGACGTCCAGCGGAATACCGGTCACGGCCCAGTGCCAGAAGCCACTGGGGGTCGGTGCGTCCGGGTCGTAGCAGGTGACGGCGAAGCTTTGCGTGCCCTCGGGAAAGCCGGACCAGCTCAGCTGCGGAGACCGATTGTCGTGGCCCCCGGCGAAGGTGTCCGCGGCCGGCTGGCCGTCCTGGACGTCAACACTGGTGACGTCGAAGGAGCCGACCGCGGGCAGCAGCTCGTACGGATCCGGCGCAACGGGACGATCGAGAGACATGGTGACCTCCGGTGGATTTGACAGCGATTCACGACGCTATCAGCGGTGCCCGAGTGCCAAGAGGTCCAAACCGACGACTAGCCGGCGGCCACGAGTGCTGCCGCGGCTCTCGCGATGGCCAGTTCCTCGTTGGTGGGCACGACCATGACCGTCACCGGAGCGCCCTCCGGGGAGATCACCCTCGGGTCGCTCGACCGCACGGCGTTCCGTGCGGCGTCCACCGAGATGCCGAGGCCGGACAGCCCGGTCAGGATCTGCGCCCGCACTGCGGACGCGTTCTCGCCCACGCCCGCGGTGAAGGTGATGACGTCGGCGCCGCCGAGAACGACGAGGTAGGCGCCGATGTACTTCCGCACCCGGTGGCAGTAGACATCCAGGGCCAGCTTGGCGCGGTCGTCTCCGGCCTCGATCAGACCGGCCAGGTCGCGGAAGTCGTTGACGCCGGAGAGTCCCAGCAGACCCGATCGTCGGTTGAGCAGGGCATCGAGCTCGTCCACGTCGAGGCCGCCCGCGCGCAGGAGGTGCAGCAGCGCACCGGGATCGATGTCTCCGCTGCGGGTCCCCATCACCAGGCCTTCGAGCGGCGTCAGACCCATCGAGGTCTCGACAGCAATGCCACCGCGGATCGCCGAGGCGGACGCGCCATTGCCGAGATGCAGGACGATCTGGTTCAGCTCCCCCAGCTCCCGGCCGAGCACCGCAGCCACCTGCGTCGAGACGTACTGGTGCGAGGTGCCGTGGAATCCGTACCGCCGGACCTGGTGCGCGGCTGCGACTTCGCGGTCGATCGCGTAGGTGTAGGCGGCCTCCGGCATGGTTCGGAAGAAGGCGGTATCGAAAACGGCCACCTGCGGGGTATCCGGAAATGCTCGCCTGGCCTGCTCGATACCGATGACATTCGCCGGATTGTGCAGCGGGGCGAGCACCGATAGGTCTCGAATCTGTTGCAGCACAGCACTATCGATCAGCACCGGATCGCCGAACAACGACCCGCCGTGGACCACCCGATGCCCGACGGCCGCCAGGTCCTCGCCGATCAAGGGCCGTCCCGAGTCGATGAACAGCTGCCGCATCACCTGCAATGCCGCCGCATGGTCGGCGATCGTCCCGACGTGCTCGGACTTGGCTCCACCGGACACGTGTACCGCCCTGGCGCTGTCGTCGCCGATCCGCTCCACGATGCCGGTGGCCAACGCTCGACCGGATTCGACGTCCACCAGCTGGTACTTCATCGACGACGATCCCGAGTTGATCACCAGGACGGTGGTCATCGGTCGGCCCCGGCCGGCGATCCCTGGGCCTGGATCGCGGTGATGGCAACGGTATTGACGATGTCGGCCACCAGCGCACCACGGGACAGGTCGTTGACGGGACGGTTCAGGCCCTGCAGGACCGGACCGATCGCAACCGCCCCGGCGCTGCGTTGCACCGCCTTGTAGGTGTTGTTGCCGGTGTTGAGGTCCGGGAAGATCAAGACGGTCGCCCGACCGGCTACCAGGGAATCGGGCAACTTGGTAGCCGCTACGGCCTGATCGACCGCCGCGTCGTACTGGATCGGGCCTTCCACCATCAGGTCGGGACGTAGCGTGCGCACGATATCGGTTGCCCCTCTGACCTTGTCGACATCCGCTCCGGCGCCCGACGAGCCGGTGGAATACGACAGCATCGCCACCCGGGGTTCGATCCCGAACTGAGCCGCCGTGGTCGCGGACGAGATCGCGATGTCGGCGAGCTGTTCGGCGTTCGGGTCCGGATTGACCGCACAGTCGCCGTAGACCAGGACACGGTCGGCCAGGCACATCAGGAAAACACTGGACACGATGGCCGTACCCGGAACCGTTTTGATGATCTCGAACGACGGTTTGATGGTGTGGGCCGTGGTGTGCGCGGCACCCGAGACCATCCCATCAGCCAACCCCAGATGCACCATCATGGTGCCGAAATAGGAGACATCGGTGACGATTTCGTGGGCCCGCTCCAAGGTCATCCCTTTGGCCGCCCGCAATCTGGTGTACTCGACCGCAAATCTCTGCACCAGCTCGGGGTCGTTCGGCGAGATGATGTGTGCGGCGCCGATATCCAGTCCAAGGGTGGACGCCTTGGCGCGCAACAGCTTTTCGTCACCCAGCAGGGTCAGTTCGGCGACCCCGAGGCGCAGGAGGCTGGCGGTGGCCCGCAGGATGCGTTCATCCTCACCCTCGGGCAGCACCACGTGCCGGCGACCCGACCGGGCCCGCTCGATCAGCTGGAACTGGAACATCAACGGGGTCATCGCCTCCCCGCCGCCGACATCGATCGCCCCGAGGAGCGCTTCGCCGTCGACCGACTCGTTGAACACCCGCAGCGCGGTTTCGATCTTCACCCTCGAGCCGGCCGTCAGCTGACCCCGGGTGCTGTGCAGAACCATTGCGGTGTCGAATGTTCCGAGATCAGTGATGATGATCGGCAGGTCCTGCTGGACGCCATCGATCAGTCTGGCCACCGGCTCCGGCGGCTGGTACCCGCCGGTGAGCACGATGGCCGACAGATGCGGGAACGTTCCCGACTGGTGCGCCATCACCAGTCCGGGCAACAGATCCGAACGGTCGCCGGGGGCGATCACCGTGATGTCCTCGTGCAGCCGGATCAACACATTGGGCAACGACATCGCGGCCACCACGAAGCCGAGCGCCTCGCGCTCCAGCCACTCCGGATTCCCGCGGACGAGCCGGCCGTCACAGGCCGCCAGCAGAGCTCCGACCGTCGGCGCGAACAGCAGCGGCACCTCTGGGATCACGGCAACCGGCAACCCGAGCCCACGACCGAGTTCGGCGCGTACCGACTCCAGATCGTCCGGCGTGACGCGATTGGCGATCATCCCCACCGGGTGCGCGTAGGCGGCAGCGAGTTCGATCATGGCGAATTCCGCGGCCATCCGGACCTGCTCCGGAGTACGACCCCGACCGTGGACCACCAACACCACGGGCGATCCGAGGTTGGCCGCCACCTTCGCGTTGAACGCCAGTTCGGTGGGAGTCGAGACATCGGTGTAGTCGCTGCCGAGTACCAGCAAAACGTCGTATCGGCTGCTCAGGTCGTGGAACTGCCGGACGATCTCGGAGAGGGCCGCCTCCGGATCGGCGTGCATGACGTGATAGCTGACCCCGACGGCATCCGCGTACGTCTGCTCGACGACCGGCTGGGCGATCAGCAACTCGACGACGCGATCGGTGGTCTCGCTCGACTCGGTCACCGGGCGGAAGATCCCGACCCGGCCCACCCGGCGACTCAGGAGGTACAGCAACCCGAGTGCGACCGTGGACTTGCCCGACTCGCCCTCGGGCGAGGCGATGTACACGCTGCGCGACATGGGCGTCAGGCTATCGGGCCACGCGGGCCGGGACATGAACAGCCTAATTCATCGTTTGTTGACTTCTTTGATCGCGCGGTCTAGGTTGAAGTCATCAAGCGATGAATTCCATCTGTAGCTGCTACGGAGGAGATGACATGGACGCCGCGGTCGTCGTCGCTGCCCTGACCGTCGAACGGGGGCGCCGCCGGATTCTCGATGGCCTCTCCTGCCGGATGCAGCGCGGTCGCATCACGGGCCTGTTGGGGCCGTCCGGCGCGGGTAAGTCGACGCTGATCCGTTGCATCGTGGGCGTTCAGAAGATCGCCGGCGGATCGGTGGCCGTACTGGACCAGCCGGCCGGGTCGGCTTGGATCAGGCGCCGACTCGGCTACGTCTCGCAGGCACCGTCCATCTACCCGGACCTGACGGTGATCGAGAACGCCCGCTACTTCGCCGCTCTCGTCCTGGCCGGCAACGACCACGCCGGTAGCCGGGCCGGACGGGCCGCCCAGCGGAGCGCGGCCGACGCGGCCGTCGAAGAAGTCGGACTCGGCGATGCGGTGGATCAACTGGTCGGAACCCTGTCCGGCGGTCAGCGTTCGCGCGCGAGCCTGGCGTGCGCACTCGTCGGCTCCCCGCAGGTGCTGGTCCTGGACGAGCCGACCGTGGGCCAGGACCCGGTGCTCCGCGAGGAGCTGTGGCAGTCCTTGCGGGCCAGAGCAGAAGCCGGAACAACGGTGATCGTCTCCAGCCACGTGATGGACGAGGCCAACCGCTGCGACCACCTGTTGCTCCTGCGCAACGGTGGCCTGCTGGCCGATGACACACCGGCCGCGATCAGAACGATGGCCGGTACCGACGACCTGGACGCCGCCTTCCTCACCCTGATCCGGCGCCAGCAGGGAGCAACGGCATGACCGGCGGGCCGATCATCGACGTCGACCCGCAGCGGGGCGAACGAGCAGGGATGGGACGCCGTGTGCTCGGCGCGACCGTGCGCCGGATCCTGCAGCAGCTACGACACGATCCGCGCACCATCGGCATGATCATCGGCATTCCGATCATGCTGATTGCGTTGCTGTACTTCATGTTCGATGGCCGGCCGGGAGAGTTCGACGCGGTCGCCCTCACGATGCTCGCCATTTTTCCGTTCACCATCATGTTCCTGATCACCAGCATCTCGATGCTCCGTCGGACTCGGGCTATCGTGCTCCGCCTTCGCCAGAACCGAGTTCCAGGCGGTGCAACTGCTACCGGTGGTGGTCATCCCGCAGATCCTGCTCTGCGGCCTGTTCGTACCGAGAGCGGAGATGGCCGGCTGGCTCACGGTCATCTCCGATGCTCTGCCGCTGTCCTATGCCGTCCAGGCGGCCGGCGAGGTCGGCGTGCATCGCGGACCGACCGGCCTCATCTGGCGGGATCTTGGCATCATGGCCGGATGTGTGGTGCTGGCCCTGCTGTTGGCCTCCGCCACATTGCCGCGGCGGACCGACTGATTCCGCTGCTGCACCGAATACCCAGGATCGGCATCCGAGCCGGCGTCGGCAATGAGGGGTGACATGGCGAAGCCGGACGATCCCGCGCCAGCGGCCCGGAGCGGCCGGCGACCAGGCAGTCCGGACACCCGTCGACAGATTCTCGACTCGGCTCGGGATGTATTCGCCACCAACGGCTTCAACAAGGCGTCCATTCGCAAGATCGCCGCGGCGGCCGGGGTCGACCCGGCCCTCGTGCACCACTACTTCGGGTCCAAAGACGAACTGTTCCTGGCCACCGTCGAAGTGCCGATCAACCCGCGCGCGGTGGTCGAGCAATTACTCCGGGGTGGCACCGACGGTCTCGGCGTCAGGCTGATCACGGCGATCCTCGGAGTCTGGGAGTCGCCCGCCGGTAGCGCTCTGCTGGCCGCGCTCCGCGACGCCCTCGGGGATCCGGGGTCGACCAGGGCACTGAGCCAATTCCTCACCGCCGAGATCATCGCCCGCCTGCTGCACTCCTTCCGTTACCCCGAGGCCGAAGCCGAACTCAGGGGTGCGCTGGTGGCATCGCAAGTATTGGGCGTCATCGTCGGCCGTTACGTGCTGCCCGTCGGTGGGCTGGCCCGACTGCAACCGGAGCTGATCGCGGCGGCCGTGGGACCCACCTTGCAGAGCTATCTGACCGGCACCCTCCCTGCCCCGGCCGGCCCCTCCGGCCCGCCCACCGCGCCGTCATCACGTCCTGGGACACGCGGCAGAGCACACCAGGGCTAGGTCACCGCAGGTACGGGTCGACCGCCTACGCTGCGCCCATGAACAACACGCCGATGGACAGCCCGGGTGCGGGTGGTGCGCCGGCGCCGGCCACCCAGCCGGCCGGTGCAGCGGTCACCGTGCCTGCGGCCACGGTGACCCCGGTGACCAGGGGCCAGATCTTCTCCTGGGGGCTGTGGGACTGGGGATCGTCCGGCTTCAACACGGTGGTGGTCACGTTCGTCTTCTCGGTGTATCTGACCAGCACGGTCGGCAAGTCGCTGCCCGGTCCGCTGTCGGCCGTCACCTGGTACGGCATCACCGTGGGTATTGCCGGACTGTGCATCGCACTGCTCGCCCCCGTGACCGGCCAGCAGGCCGACGCCACCGGACATCGCCGTCGGTCCCTGGCCATCTTCTCGGCCCTGGTGGCCATCTCGGTGATCGGCTTGTTCTTCGTCCGGGACGACTATCACTACTTCTTCGTCGGCGCCGCCCTCATCGGCCTGGGTTCGATCTTCTTCGAGATCGCCACCGTCTTCTACAATTCCATGCTGCGACAGATCTCCACCCCGGCCAACATCGGTCGGATCTCGGGGTTCGGTTGGTCGATGGGCTATTTCGGCGGGATCTTCCTGCTCCTTTTCTGCTACTTCGGGTTCATCTCCGGGGACGGCGATACCAGGGGTTTTCTGAACGTGAGCACGGCCGGCGGATACAACATCCGGCTGGTCGCACTGATTGCCGCCCTGTGGTTCTCGGCCTTCGCCCTACCAGTGCTGTTCAAGGTTCCGGAGATATCGGCCGGGCCGAAGCAGCGACGGGTTTCGCTCTTCGCCGCCTACGGTCTGCTGTTCCGCGACATCGCCCGGCTGGTGCGCGATGACCGGCAGGCCGGCACCTTCCTGCTGGCCAGCGCCATCTTTCGGGACGGCCTGGCCGGAGTCTTCCACTTCGGCGCCATCCTGGCCGCCAGTGTCTACGGATTCACCTCGGGCAATGTGCTGATCTTCGGCGCGGTGGCCAACGTGGTCGCCGCGCTCGGAGCACTCGTGGCGGGCCGGTTCGACGACCGGATCGGGCCGAAGGCCGTCATCGTCATCGCGCTGGTCGGATTGCTGGTCAGCGGACTGGCCCTGCTGTTCGTCTCCGGCCAGGGTGCGTTCTGGCTCCTCGGGCTGCTGCTCTGCCTGTTCGTCGGGCCGGCCCAGTCGTCGTCGCGGACGTTCCTGGCGCGGCTCACGAAGCCGGGCAACGAGGGGCAGATGTTCGGCCTCTACGCCACCACCGGGCGGGCCGTCTCGTTCCTGTCGCCCCTGCTGTTCGCTCTTTTCGTCGCAGTGTTCGGCACGGACCGTGCCGGGATCCTCGGCATTCTGCTGGTGCTGGCGGTCGGTCTGCTGATCCTGCTTCGCGTCCGCAAGCCGACCGACCGGGCCGTGGCCTCCGTCGGCTGACGCCGACCCGGCTGCGGCCCGGAATGGTCCGACCGAGCGTGTCGTTGTCGGGAATGGGGTCTTGATCGACGATCGAAGGAGCAGCGAGGCCGATATGCACGGTGAATACAAGGTGCCAGGCGGAAAACTGGTGGCGGCCGACGTCGAGGTCGCCGACGGAAAGTTGGCCAGGGTCGCCATTTCCGGCGACTTCTTCCTGGAGCCGGACGAGGCGCTCGACTCGATCGACGCCATCCTGACCGGACTGCCGGCGGACACCGACGCCGCGGCGCTGACCAGTGCGGTCGAGGCCGTCATCGGTCCGGACGTGACGATGATCGGCTTCTCGCCCGAGTCGGTTGCGATCGCGGTGCGGCGCGCGCTGGGCCGGGCGACCAGTTGGCACGATCATCACTTCGAGCTGGTCGAGGCCGGGCCGCAGCACCCGGCCATGCAGATGGCGATCGACGAGGTGCTGGCCCGACAGGTCGGCGTCGGTCGGCGGAATCCGTCGTTGCGGATCTGGGAGTGGGCGTCCAACGCCGTCATCATCGGATCGTTCCAGTCGCTGCGCAACGAGGTCGACCTCGAGGCTGCGGCTCGGCACGAGGTGACGGTGGTCCGCCGTATCTCCGGCGGCGGCGCGATGTTCGTCGAGCCCGGAAACACCATCACCTACTCGCTCTACGTCCCGGGCTCCCTGGTGGAGGGGTTGTCGTTCACCGCGTCCTACGCCTTCCTCGACGACTGGGTACTGGGCGCCCTCGCCGACGTGGGGATCGATGCGAAGTACGTACCGCTGAACGACATCGCCTCGCCCGCAGGCAAGATCGCCGGCGCGGCGCAGAAACGGCTGGTCGGCGGAGCGGTCCTGCACCACGTCACGATGGCCTACGACATCGATGCCGACAAGATGCTCGACGTGCTGCGGATCGGACGCGAGAAGATGTCCGACAAGGGCATCAAGAGCGCCAACAAGAGAGTCGACCCACTGCGTTCCCAGACCGGACTGAGCCGCGAGGCCATCATCGACGCGATGATTGCGCACTTCGGCGGTCGCTACGGACTTACCCCGGTGCATCTGGACGCGGCCACCGTCGCCGAGGCGGCCGCGTTGGCGGACAGCAAGTTCTCGACCCCCGAGTGGACCGCCAGGGTGCCCTGAGGAGCCCCGGTCCGGCCGACCGTCGGGCCTGCCGACTGCGCCAGGCCCGACGGGTGGCACCATGCTCGGAATGACTGCCAGCGTCGGCCCGATAGCCGTAGGAATCGTCGGAACGGGTTGGCGTGCCGAATTCTTCGCCAGGCTGGCGCTGGCCATGCCCGACCACTTCACCCTCGTCGGGGTGGCCGCCCGGAGACAGTCGTCGGCCGACGAGGTCGGCCGACGGTGGCAGGTGCCGACCTTCCTGGATCCGGTCGAGCTGTTCCGCAGGCAGCGACCGGACTACGTCATCAGTTCGGTGCCGTGGGCGGCCAACCCGACCGTGGTGGCCAGCCTGGTCGCGGCCGGGGCCAAGGTGCTCACCGAGACCCCACCTGCCCCCGACGCCGACGGGCTGCGCCGACTCTGGGCCGACGTGGGCGTGGGCGGCCAGGTGCAGGTCGCGGAGCAGTACCTGCTCCTGCCCGCCCACGCCGCCCGGCTCGCGATCGTCCGGGAGGGCCTGATCGGTGTGCCGACCTCGGTCCAGGTGTCCTCGACGCACGGCTATCACGCGGTGTCGATGATGCGCGGATTCCTGGGCGGAGATTCGACAACCGTCGGCCATGGCCCGGTCACCGTCTCGGCCAACACGTCCACCGCACCGCTGGTCGATCCGCTGCGCCGTGACGCGTGGACCGACGACGAAGAGCCGAAGAATGCGACCACCACGCTGGCGACGATCGACTTCGGCGACGGGCTCTCCGGTCTCTACGACTTCACCGACAACCAATGGCACAACCAACTTCGTTTCCGGCGCATCCTGATCCGCGGCAGCCGCGGCGAGATTTCGGATGACCGGGTGATCCGGCTGACCGGGCCGCGGGCCATCGTCCGGTCCGACCTGCATCGCTACCAACTCGGCCACGAACTGAACCTGGACGGACACGACACCGAGCACATCTCGTTCGACGGCCGAGTGGTCTACCGAAACCCGTTGCTGGGCAAGCGTTTGATGGACGAAGAAATCGCGATTGCCACGCTCATGACGGCCACCGGCAAGTGGGCCACCGATGCCGGGCCCGCGCCCTACCCATTGGCCGAAGGTTGCCAGGACCACCTGATCTCGCTGGCCATCGACGAGTCGGCGGCCAGCGGGTCGGCCGTGACCACCACCGTTGAGCCCTGGGCGTGACGGCAGCGGTCCAGACCGCCGGCGTCAGCCCGGATCGGCCGATCGGAGCACCAGGAATCACCACGATCGTTGTTGGTTCTTGTCGCTTTGACCCACCAAACGCGGCCAGACCTGTGGGCTGAGTCACGACTGTTACCATTCCGCAACCCAGATGTGTTGACTTCACCATCAGTTGATGGGACGTTCTGTTCGCATTCGGTGGACGATGGTCGTCCGCCTTGAATCGGAGGTCAACGGTGACAGATTCGGACTTCGGGGGAATACTGCGCAAGACCGGCATGAATCGCCGGACGATGCTGCGCGTGATGGGTGCGGGCATCGCGAGTGCGGCGGCCGTGCCTCTGCTGTCCGCCTGCACGGGAACTTCATCCGGGGCGACCAGCTCGGCGAGTAGCACCAGCGCGGCCGCGGCCAGCACGTCGGCCGGGTCGAGTTCGGCCGCGTCGAGTTCGGCCGCGTCGAGCATGGCATCCAGCGCCGCTGCAGGCGGAGCGGGTTCGTCCAGCGCGGCCAGCAGCCTGGCTCAGGTAGGTGGCACCGTCACGTTCGGCTCGAACGCCTCGGACGCGGTGCCGAAGGCGGCCTATGCCAGCGTGTTCAAGGCCTTCAAGGCAGCGACGGGTGTCGACACCACGGTCAACACGGTCGACCACAACTCGTTCCAGGAGAACATCAACAACTACCTGCAGGGCAGCCCGGACCAGGTCTTCACCTGGTTCGCCGGCAACCGCATGCAGTTCTTCGCCGCGCAGGGCCTGCTGACCCCGATCGACGATGTCTGGTCCGGCATCGAGAGCCAGTACTCCGACGGCTTCAAATCGGCCTCGACCGCGGCGGACGGCAAGAAGTACTTCATTCCGTTCTACAACTACCCCTGGGCGTTCTTCTACCGGCCGAGTGTGTTCAAGGCCAAGGGTTACGAGGTGCCGAAGACCCTCGACGAGCTCAAGACGCTGGCCGCCAAGATGCAGAAGGACGGCCTCACCCCCATCGCCTTCGCGGACAAGGACGGCTGGCCCGCGATGGGCACGTTCGACTACCTGAACCAGCGGATCAACGGCTACCAGTTCCACATGGATCTGGTGGCCACGCACAAGGAGGCATGGACGGACCCCAAGGTCGTCACCGTCTTCGACACCTGGAAGAGCCTGTTCCCGTACCTGCAGACCGGCGCCCTCGGCCGGACGTGGCAGGAAGCCGCCACCACCCTGGTGAAGAAGCAGGCAGGTATGTACCTGCTCGGCATGTTCGTCGGGCAGCAGTTCCCGGCAGGCGACACCGACATCGACTTCTTCCCCTTCCCGGAGGTCGACTCGAACATCGGCATGGATGCCGTCGAGGCACCCATCGACGGCTTCCTGCTCAGCAACAAGGGCGAGAGCCCCCAGGCCAAAGCCATGATGACCTACCTGGCGTCACCCGAGGCCCAACTCCTCTACCTGGGTGGCGACCCGTCCAACGTGGCAGCCAACAAGACCGCCAGTACGGCCAAGTACACCGCTCTGCAGAAGCACGCGGTCGAGCTGATCACCTCGTCCAAGACCATCTCGCAGTTCCTGGATCGCGACAGCCGGCCCGATTTCGCCAGCCCCGTCGTCATCCCGGCTCTGCAGCAGTTCCTCAAGGACGGCGACACCGCCACGGTGACCAAGAATCTGGAAGATCAGGCCAAGACGATCTTCACCTCCTGATCTGCTCGGTTTGACCACACGAGAGACAAAACCTGTGACTGCATCCCCGCAGATCTCGACGCCCCCGGCGGCGGCTGAAAAGCCGCTCGCCCGGGGGCGCCGGGTGCGCAAACTCAGCTCCCGAGACAAAGTCGTCATCGCCTTGATGATCGGCATCCCGACGCTGATCGAATTCATCCTCGTCTGGTTCCCGGCCGTGGCCTCGATCGTGCTGTCCTTCGGCCGGTGGAACGGCGTCGGCGCCTTCTCCCGCATCGAGTGGATCGGGTTCACCAACTACTCCAACATCTTCAACCTGGACCCGAACTTCTGGCCGGCCGTCGAGCACAACATCACCTGGTTGCTCTTCCTGGCGTTCATCGCCACCCCGTTCGGCATCTTCCTCGCCGTGCTGCTCGATCGTGAGCTACCCGGCGGCAAGATCCTGCAGAGCATCTTCTTCCTGCCGGTGATGTTCTCGCTCGCGCTGGTCGGCATCATCTGGCAACTGGTCTTCTCGCCGGATCAGGGCCTGATCAATGGGGTGTTCGGCACCGACGTCGACTGGTTCGGCAATTCCAACATCAACCTGTGGGCCGCTCTGGTGGCCGCCAGCTGGAAGCACTGCGGCTACATCATGATCCTGTACCTGGCCGGCCTCAAGGGCGTCGACCCGTCGCTGCGGGAAGCCGCCGCCATCGACGGCGCCAACGGGCGGCAGACCTTCTTCCGGGTCATCTTCCCCGCCATGAAGCCGATCAACATCGTCATCGTGGTCATCACCATCATCGAGGCCCTGCGTGCCTTCGACATCGTCTTCATCATCAACAAGGGCACCAACGGTCTGCAGCTGCTGTCCACCATGATCTACACGAACAGCGGCGCCGCGGCCCGGGTGGGATATGCGTCCGCACTCGCCGTCATCCTGCTGGTGTTCGCACTGGTACCCATCATCAGTTACCTCAGCCAGGCCTTCAAGGAGGAGAACCGATGAGCACCACCGTCGAGACCCCGACCCCCGAGCCGGTCCCGACGACCAGGGCCGAGAAGAAGAAGGTGCTGGCCGGCTCACCGCTCAACCGCGGCAGCCGCGGCGGCCGCATCGCCATCATGGTGTTCCTCGTCGTCGCGGCCGCGCTGTGGCTCATCCCGCTGCTGTGGACCGTCTACACCTCGCTGCGCCCGAACTCGTACTTCACCGGCCACTCGTACTACTCGATCGGCGGTCCGTACAACTTCCAGAACTACATCGATGCGTGGCAGCAGGCACAACTGCCCAAGTACTTCCTCAACTCGCTGATCATCACGGTGCCCGCGGTCGCTCTCACCCTGCTGTTCGCCTCGCTCGCGGCATTCAAACTGTCCCGCGTGCCGTGGCGGTTCAACGTAGCGCTGCTCATCCTGTTCACGGCAGGAAACCTGCTGCCGCAACAGGTTCTGGCCACCCCACTGTTCCAGATCGCCAAGCACACGCCGTTGCCGTTGTCCGTGTCGGACTCCGGCTCGTTCATCAACACCTACTACATCGTCATCGCGGTCAACGTCGCCTTCCAGCTCGGTTTCTGCACCTTCGTGATGAGCAACTACATGAAGGCCCTGCCCATCGAGCTCACCGAGGCCGCGCAGGTCGACGGCGCCAGCGTGTGGAAGCAGTACTGGCAGATCATCCTGCCGCTGTGCCGCCCCGCCCTGGCCGCCCTGGCGACCCTCGAGGTCATCTTCATCTACAACGACTTCTTCTGGGCATTGTTGTTGGTGCAGAAGGGCGACCGGCTGCCGATCACTTCTGGACTGAACAACCTGAACGGGCAGTTCGCCACGAACTACAGCCTCCTGTCCGCCGGTGCGCTGCTCTCCGCCGTCCCGGTTCTCATCGTCTACCTCGTGCTGCAGCGGCAATTCGTCGCCGGTCTGACTCTCGGGGCCAACAAGGGATGACGTCTACGACACGTCCGGTCGTCGGATCCGCTGCGGACCGGCACTCGCTGGTAGCGTCCCTGCCCGATCGCTCCGCGCACCTGGCCCGCGGGATGGCCGCCGTGACCGAGAAGCTCGGCGGGCGAATCGCTTTCGGCGGCGACTACAACCCGGAGCAATGGCCCGAGACCGTGTGGCCGGAAGACATCGCGCTGATGCAGGAGGCCGGGGTCAACCTGGTCTCCATCGGCATCTTCTCCTGGGCCCTGTTGGAACCGGCTCCGGGTGAATACGAGTTCGGCTGGCTCGACCGCATCATGGATCTGCTGCACGCCGGTGGTATCGCCGTCGACCTGGCCAATGCGTCGGCGACGCCCCCGCCCTGGTTCTCGCACCGCCACCCGGAGTCGCTCCTCGTGGATGTGGACGGCGTCCCGCGCAGTTACGGTGCCCGACAGGGCTTCTGCCCGTCGTCCACCGCCTACCGCGAGCGCGCCGCGGCGCTGACCACGGCCATCGCGAATCGTTATGCTGACCATCCGGCGCTGGCGATGTGGCACGTCCACAACGAATACGGCAACCACAACTGGAGTTGTTACTGCGACGTCTCGGCCGCCGCCTTCCGCGTGTGGCTGCAGCGTCGCTACCGATCGATCGACGAGTTGAATCATGCCTGGGGGACGTCATTCTGGAGTCAGCACTACTACAGCTGGGACGAGGTTCTCCCGCCGCGGACTCCCGCTTACCAGACCTTCTGCAACCCGACCCAGCAGCTGGATTTCTCGCGGTTCTCGTCCGACGAGCTGCTTGACTGCTTCCGCGCCGAGGCCCAGATCATCCGGGACCGCTCGCCGCTACCGGTCACCACGAACTTCATGCAGTTCTGGAAGCCGATGGACTACTGGCACTGGTCCCAGGAGATGGACCTGATCAGCAACGACCACTACCGGCTGGTCGCACTGGGTTCCGAGGGTGCCACTCATGACCTGGCGATGGCCGCTGACCTGGTCAGATCGTTGGCCGACGACGCACCCTGGCTCCTGATGGAGCACTCCACCTCGGCGGTGAACTGGCAGCCGCGCAACCCCGCCAAGGCTTCGGGACAGATGCGCCGGGACAGCCTTTCCCATATCGCCCGCGGTGCCGACGGAGCACTGTTCTTCCAGTGGCGCGCTTCTCGCGCCGGCGCCGAGAAGTTCCACTCGGCGATGTTGCCGCACGCCGGGACGGACAGCGCCCGGTGGCGCGAGGTGTGCGCCCTGGGCGCCGATCTGCAGGCGATCGCGCCGGTCAACGGTAGCCGGACCCAGGCCCGGATCGCCATCGCCTTCGACTGGCACGCCTGGTGGGGAGTCGAGCTCGACTCCCACCCCAGTGTCGACGTCAACCAGATGGACCGGGTGAGAGCCTGGCACCGATCACTCTGGGAACGCGGCTATACCTGCGATTTCGTCCATCCCGATCGCGACCTCTCCCGTTATTCGGTGGTGCTCGTGCCCGCCCTGTACCTGTGCACCGACGACGCGGCGCGCAACATCGCCGGGGTGGCCGAGCGCGGCGGAACCGTGGTGATCGGCTACTTCTCGGGGATCGTCGACGTGGACGACCACATCCGGCTGGGTGGATACCCCGGTGCCTTCAGCGACCTGCTCGGGGTTCGCACCGAGGAGTTCTCGCCGCTGCTGCGGGGTGACTCCGTCGGCCTGACCGTGTCTGCCGAACTGGGCGCCACCGCGTCCACGACGGCATCACAGTGGACGGAGCTGATCGGCCGCGTCGACTCCGAGGTCGACGTGCTGGCCAGGTTCACCGGCGGCGTCTTCCCCGACAGCCCCGCGGTGACCAGACGGTCGTTGTCGACCGACACCGGGAGGACCGGCTCCGCCTGGTATGTCGGCACGGAACTCGGGGTGGACCTGCTGGCCGGTCTCCTCGTCACGGCCTGCACGACGGCCGGAGTGGACCCGGCCATGCCCACCCAGACCTGGGCACCCGGCCTGGAAGTCGTGGTGCGCCAAGGCGAACAGCACCGCTACGTATTTGCCATCAACGGCGGCGGGCAGGCCGCTCCGATCAACTTCGAGGGGATCGACCTGCTGACCGGACAGCCGTGGGCGTACGGGACGGAACTGCCCGCCGGGCAGGTAGCCGTGGTCCAAACCGCATAGTGCACATTTGATCCGGGTACCGGACCCGTTGGTGCCGTAGTGAAGATCGTCGATGTCGGGTCTTGTCGAGGATGAAAGGAGATCACCATGCTGGCAACTCAACGCCGCGAACTCATCCTGGCCGCCGTGGAGCGAGCCGGCGGAGTCAGGGTCAGTGAGCTGACCGAACTGCTCGGCGTCTCGGACATGACCGTGCGGCGCGACCTGGAGCAACTGGAGGCGCACGGCTGGCTCCGAAAGGTGCACGGCGGAGCAGTACTGACCGCGAGCAGTACCGAGGAACCCGGTTTCGAGGCCAAGAGTTTCCTGCAGCAGCCGGCCAAGCGCGCCATCGCGGCCCGGGCCGCGACTCTGGTGGAACCCAACACCGCAATCGCCCTCTCGGCCGGGACCACCACGTGGATGCTGGCCCGCGGTCTCCAGGGCACCACCGAGGGGTTGTCGGTGGTGACCAATTCGACCACGGTGGCGGACATGTTGGCCGCCGGCGGCCAACCGAGTCAGCTGAGCGTGGTCCTCACCGGTGGTGTCCGGACCCCCAGTGCCGCCCTGGTCGGCCCGATCGCCGATCGGGCCATCGCCTCGCTGCACGTCGACCGCCTGTTCATGGGTGTGCACGGGATGGATGCCCGCGCCGGTTACACCACACCGAATCTCGCCGAGGCACAGACCAACCAGGCGCTGATCGCCAGCGCACGGCAGCTGATCATCCTGGCCGATTCCACCAAATGGGGAAACGTCGGCCTGGCGGATTTCGGTCGGCTCTCCATCGCCGACGTGTTGATCACCGACGATGGCATCTCGGACGACGCCCGCCGGGTGCTCGAGGAACAGGTCGGCGAACTCATCGTGGTTCCGGTCCACGAGTACACCACCTCCGCTGCGACAACGACACCCACCACAACGACCGACCTCTCGTCCGCGCCACGCACTGGAGCCTTCTCTTGACGGCATCACCGCATGTGCCATCCCTGGTCCACCTCCGCCGCGCGGGCGTCAGCGTCCTGATCGACGCCCGGGGGCCCGGCCAGCCCAGACTGCTGCACTGGGGCGCTGACCTGGGACCGCTGTCCGAGCCCGAGCTAGCAGCCGCGGCACGTGGGCTCATCCCACCCGTTCCGCAGGCCGTCATCGACGAGCCGTTGCAGCACGGACTGCTCCCGGAACGCGCCCTGGGCTACCGCGGTCGGCCCGGCCTCTCCGGTTTCCGGCCGGACGGCGATCTCCGACCTCAACTGCGGCTCGCCTCCGTCGAGGCGACATCCGCCGGCGTGGTCATCTCGCTGACCGATGACGTGGCCGCACTGGCGGTGAGGTCGGTCTGGCAGCTCGACGATTCCGGTCTGCTGCTCGTGCACCACGAGGTCACCAACACCGGGACCACCGCCTATCAACTCGCGGAACTGGCAGTCGTGCTGCCGGTCCCGGCGACGGCCGAGGAGATCATGGATTTCAGCGGCCGCTGGTGCCGGGAGCGGGCACCACAGCGCCGACCGTTGTCGATGGGCGCCTGGACCAGGGAGAACCGACGGGGTCGCACCGCTGCGGACAGTGCATTTCTGACCCTGGCCGGCTCTGCCGGTTTCGCCAACCGTCACGGGTCGGTGTGGGCCGTGCATCTGGGTTGGAGCGGGGACCAGGTCAACTGGGCCGAAGCGCACCCGGACGGAACCCGGGTGATCGCGGCGGCCGAGCTGCTGGCGCCCGGCGAGATCGAGTTGGCCGCCGGCGAGAGCTATTCCACCCCGGTAGTGTTCGCGGCCCACTCCGACGCCGGCCTCGATGGCATCACCGAGCGGTTCCACCGGTACGTGCGGTCCCGGCCGACGCACCCGTCGACGCCGCGGCCGGCCGTGCTGAACACCTGGGAGGCCGTCTACTTCGATCACGACCTGGCCCGGTTGCAGCACCTCGCGGACACGGCAGCGGCGGCGGGCATCGAGCGCTTCGTGCTGGACGACGGCTGGTTCGGCGGACGTCGCGACGACCACACCTCACTGGGCGATTGGGACGTGTCCGCGGACGTCTGGCCGGATGGTCTGCACCCCTTGGTCTCCCACGTCGTTTCGCTGGGCATGCAGTTCGGGCTGTGGGTCGAGCCGGAGATGATCAACGTCGACTCGGATCTCTACCGGGACCATCCCGACTGGGTCCTCGGCCCGGACCGGCGACTGCCACCGGAGGCCCGCCATCAGCAGGTGCTGGACCTGGCCAATCCGGACGCGTTCGACTACCTGTTCGGCAAGCTGGATGCGCTGGTCAAGGAATACCGGATCGGGTACCTGAAGTGGGACCACAACCGTGATCTCGTCAACGCGGTCCACGACGGGCGGCCGGGCGTCCACGTCCAGACCCTGGCGGTCTACCGACTGCTGGACGACGTGAGGGCAGCCAACCCGGGTCTGGAGATCGAGAGCTGCGCCAGCGGCGGCGCTCGGGTCGACCTGGGCATCCTGGCCCGCACCGATCGGGTCTGGGCCAGCGACTGCAACGACGCCTTGGAGCGTCAGCACATCCAGCGCTGGACGTCGATGATCCTCCCCCCCGAGCTCATCGGTGCCCATGTCGGGCCGCCGACCTCGCACACCACCGGTCGAGTGCAGTCGTTGGGCTTCCGCGCCGCCACTGCCTTGTTCGGTCACTTCGGGGTGGAGTGGGACATCGATTCGGCCGGTCCGGAAGATCGCGAGTCGCTGGCCGCGATCATCGCTGCCTATCGACGGCTCCGGCCACTCCTGCACAGCGGTGTGGCGGTCAACGCCGACCATCCCGATCCGTCGGCAACCCTGTCCGGCGTGGTGGCCCAGGACCGGTCGGCAGCCCTGTTCAGCTTCGTGCAGCTGACTACCGGCGCGACCGAGTCTCCTGCGCCCATCCGCTTTTCGGGGCTCGGCGCCGATACCCAGTACGCCGTTCGCGTGCTCGACCTCCCGGAGGGGGCGATCACCAAGCAGCGGCGCGCACCCGCCTGGATCACCGACGGCGGTATCACGTTGTCCGGACGGGCGCTGGAGACGGTCGGACTGGCGACGCCGATCCTGCAACCGGAGCAGGCGCTGATCCTGGAGCTGGCCGCCGTCGAGCGGCAGTGAAGGGGAGGGCGGTAGTGGATCCGAAGTGGTAGTCGACACCGGACCCACTACTGTCTTTCGACGGCAGCGGATGCTCCTCGGTCAGCCGATGGCCAGCACGAAGGGGAAAACCGCTGTGGCCCCGGCCTTGCGGAGCTCGCGGGCGGCCACCGCCAGCGTCCAACCACTATCGGTGCGATCGTCCACCAGCAGCACACGCCGCCCCGAGACCGCGCCCGGATCGTCCAGTCGATGACGTCCGAGAATCCCCTTGAGCCGTTGGGCCGAGTTGACCGCAGAAGGCGGCGGCGGTCCGAGGTCGGTCAGCTCGAACCTGGTCAGCAACGGGATCTTCCGGTAGCGCGCCAGCCCACCAGCCAGATGCTCCACCAGCATCCGGTGGGTGACCGACTCCAGGAAGACGACGCCATCGATGTCGGCGGCCTCGGTCCAGGCGTCGAGCACCTGCACCGCGGCGTGCCGCAGCGGCACCGGAGTCTCGATGTCGGGGGCACCGGCACGCAGGGCGTCGCGGAGCGCCGAGCCCCAGCCGATCCCGTCCATCCGGCCCACCGCTCGACCTTGCTCGGCCCTCTCCCCCGCCGGGACCTTGCCGGACAGGGACACTCCGAGCGAGGCCATACCGGTGGGCCACTGACCGCGCGCATCGACCGGAACACCTGGCACCGAGAGCTTTTCGCGGGCCGCTACAACCTCGGCGGTAGCCGTGTGGGCGGACAGCGCCAGACCACCGCAGTTGTCGCACCGACCGCAGTCCACGCCACCGGGATCGTCGTCCAGCTGGATCCGCAGATAGTTCATCCGGCACTGTGTGGTGTCCTGATAGCCGATCATGGCCTGTTCTTCGACACGTCTGGCCTCTGCGACCCGGGCGTACCGGTCCGCGTCGTACCTCCATGGCTGTCCGGTCGCTGTCCAGCCGCCCCGCACCCGTCGAACGGCACCGTCGACGTCGAGCACCTTGAGCATCATCTCAAGGCGCGACCGTTTCAGCTGCACCCGCGGCTCGAGGGCCGGCAGCGACAACGGCCGCCCCGCACTTTCGAGCTCCGAAAGTGTCTGCAGCACATCGAACTCGGCTGGAAAGCCGAGCGATCCGAAGTAGTTCCAGATGTCCTGGTCCTCGCGTCCGGGCAGGAGTACGACGGTGGCGTTCTCGACGCCGCGACCGGCGCGGCCGACCTGCTGGTAGTACGCGATGGGTGACGCCGGTGCGCCGAGGTGCACGACGAATCCCAGGTCCGGCTTGTCGAACCCCATGCCCAGTGCCGAGGTGGCGATCAGAGCCTTCACCCGGTTGTTCAGCAGGTCCTCCTCGGCCTGCAGCCGATCGGCCTGCTCGGTCTGACCGGAATAGGCCGCCACCTCGAAATCATGGGAGCGCAAGAAGTCCGCCACCTGCTGGGTGGCCGCGACCGTGAGGCAGTAGATGATCCCGGAGCCGGGCAACTCGGGGAGATGCTCGGCCAGCCAGGCCAGCCGCGAGGGTTGGTCGGGCAGCCGGACGACGCCGAGGTGGAGCGACTCGCGGTCCAGGGTGCCGCGGAGTACCAGCACCGGTTCCGCGTCGGCGATCTGCAGCTGCTCGGCGACATCGGTGGTGACCCTGGCGTTGGCCGTCGCGGTGGTGGCCAGCACCGGGATCCCGTCGGGCAGATCCGTCATCAGGGTTCGGATCCGTCGATAGTCGGGGCGGAAATCATGCCCCCAATCGGAGATGCAGTGCGCCTCGTCGATCACCACGAGACCGGCGGTGGCCGCCAGTTCAGGCAGCACCTCGTCCCGGAACCCGGGGTTGTTCAACCGCTCCGGCGAGACCAGCAGAACGTCCACCTCGCCGGCTCGGACCTGCTGGTGGACGACCGACCACTGTTCCGAGTTGGCCGAGTTGATCGTCACCGCCCGGATCCCGGCGCGTGCGGCCGCGGCGATCTGATTTCGCATCAACGACAGCAGCGGCGAGATGATCACCGTGGGCCCGGAGCCCTGCTCCCGCAACAGCGCGGTCGCGACGAAGTAGACCGCCGACTTGCCCCAACCTGTCCGTTGCACGACCAGCGCGCGCCGACGCCCGGCGACCAGCGCCTCGATCGCCGTCCACTGATCGTCGCGCAAGGTGGCGCGATCGGAACCGACCAGAGCGCGCAGGTGCCACTCGGCCCGATCCCGCAATGTTGCGGTGTCCATCGTCGTCGCCGTCATCCACATCTCCCTCGCAGGCCACGTCTGGGTCGAACGCGTGCCCGCCAGCTCACGGTAGGCGGTAGGTCCGACACCGCGGACCGTCCATCCACAACGTGGTCATACCCGAGCCGGGACCGGGCCGATCGTCAGCCGTAGATCCGAGCGGGCCGGACCAGCACCACCACCCGGCGCTGCTCGGCCATGGCCCGGTCGTAGCCGTCCCAGTCGTCGTGGGTGCCACCCGCCGAGACGAACACCTCGCGCAGCAGCAGACGTAGTCGCTCGGCGTCGACGTCGGGGTGTGGATCGTCCGGACCGATCAGCTCGGCGGTGCCCTCGACCGCGGCCCAGGCCCAGCCCGACCGGAATGTCATCGTCAGATCCGGCCGCGCCCGTAGGTTCTTCAGCTTCGCCGGCCCATAGGTGACGAAGGCCAGTACCTGCTCACCGGTGAACGGATGCGCCATCACCCCGGCGTTGACGAGCGAGGACTGGATCGTGCCCGCCTCGCGCAGCGTCGACACCACCGACAGGAACTGCTCCTTGCGCGCAAGTTCGACAACATCGTCCAACGTCTTCATCGTGGCCACCCTCTCGCGTCGTCCTCTCAGCATGCTCCTGGAATTCATGCTCCTGGAATTCAGGCTTCTGGAATTATCGGTGACTGTGCTCGCGTTGTGCCTGGCACGATCCATGCGCATGCCGTTGGACGGCCAGCCGAACCGCCAGCAGAGAGAAGTCCGTCATGAGCGAGAAGCCAGTCCTGCAGCCCGGCCCGGACCATCCGATCAGCGTGGTGGCCAATCCCCACCGGGTCGTGGTGTCGGTCGGCGGCCGCGTGGTTGCGAACAGCGAACGGTCGCTCGTCCTCCAGGAATCGACCTACCCGGCGGTGCAGTACATACCGATGGCCGATGTCGACCAGACGCTGCTGGAACGCACCGACAATTCGAGCTACTGCCCGTACAAGGGTGACGCCAGTTACTACAGCATCACCTCCGGCGGCGACCGTTCCGTCGACGCCGTCTGGGTCTACGAATCCCCGTATCCGGCCGTGGCCGAGATCAAGGATCACGTCGCGTTCTACCCGGACCGCGTCGACGCCATCGCCGAGCAGATCTCGGCCTGACGCCCTGCCCTCATCGCCTAGCCTGACCCGATGCACAGGTCGTGGCGGTGAACAGAGCAGGGCGGTTTGCGCCCAGTCCGTCCGGTGATCTGCATGTGGGGAATCTCCGGACGGCGCTGCTGGCGTGGCTGTTCGCCCGGAGCAGCGGGCGGTCGTTCCTGATGCGGATCGAGGATCTCGACCGGGTGGCGGCCGGGTCGGCTGATCGACAGTTGCGGGACCTGGCGGCACTGGGGCTCGAATGGGACAGCCCGATCATGTGGCAGTCCCAGCGCGGCGCGACCTACCGCCAGGCCATCGCGTCGTTGGAGAAGGCCGGCCTGACCTACGAATGCTTCTGCACACGCCGGGAGATCCAGCAGGCGGCCTCGGCGCCGCACGCCCCCGACGGCGCCTATCCCGGTACCTGCCGGTTTCTGACCGCCGATCAGGTCGCGGAGCGGCGCCGGGCAGGACGGCCGCCGGCGCTCCGCTTGCGGGCGGATGTCGACTCCTGGACGGTCCGCGATGAACTGTCCGGCGAATTCACCGGCGCTGTCGACGACCTGGTGCTGCGGCGAGGTGACGGCGTGATCGCCTACAACCTCGCCGTGGTGGTCGATGATGCGGCGCAGGGCATCGACCAGGTGGTGCGTGGAGACGATCTACTCAGCTCCGCTCCGCGCCAGGCCTACCTCGGGCGCCTGCTCGGTCTGCCCCCGGTGCGCTACGCGCACGTGCCGATGGCGCTGAACGTACGCGGCGCCCGACTGGCCAAACGCGACGGCGCCGTCACTCTGTCGGGCCTGCGCGCACTCGGTCGATCCCCGGCCGAAGTCCTGTCGATGATGGCGGTCTCGCTGGACCTGGCCGTTCCCGGCGAGGCCGTCGAACCCCGAGAATTGCTGCAGCGCTTCGTTCCCGCCGCCCTACCTCGATCGCCATGGGTGGTCGACCCGGTTCGCCTCGGCGATCAGGCAGATTTCCCCGCGTAGTAACGACCGAGAAAATCGGCTTTGAACTCGTAGAAGGCCCCGACGTCGATGCTGCGTCTGACGTCGTCCACCAGCTTCACGATGAAACGTTCGTTGTGGATCGTCGCCAGAGTGCAGGAAATCATCTCCTTCGCCTTGAACAGGTGATGGATGTAGGCCCGGGTGTAATTCGCGCAGGTGTAGCAGTCGCAGTCGTCGGCCAGCGGCGAGAAATCGCGGCGGTATCTGGCGGTGACCACGTTGTAGCGGCCGGTCGGCGAATAGATGGCGCCGTTGCGAGCCACCCGAGAGGGCGAGACGCAGTCGAAGGTGTCGGCCCCGTTCTCGATCGCGGTGAAGATGTCGTCCGGCTCGCTGATGCCGAGCAGGTGGCGCGGCATCGTCTCCGGCATCTCTTCGCAGCACCAGCGGACGATGGTCCCCAGATTCTCCTTCTCCAAAGCCCCACCGATCCCGAATCCGTCGAATCCGAGGGGCAGCAGGTCACGCACCGCCTGCCTCCGTAGGTCCTCGTACTGCGCGCCCTGGATGACGCCGAAGAGGGCCTGGTAGGGCTTTCCGGTGCGCAACCCGGTCTGCCGGCGATGCTCGTCGACGCAGCGCGCGGCCCACGCCTGGGTCCGGTCGACCGACCGCTCCTGGTACTCGCGGGTGTTCATCAGGGTCGTGCACTCGTCGAAGGCGAAGATGATGTCCGCCCCGAGCTGATGCTGGATCTGCATCGAGATCTCCGGCGTGAAACGGTGTTTCGAGCCATCCAGGTGTGATTTGAAGGTGACGCCGTCGTCGTCGACGGTGGCGAGCCGGGTCTTCCCGACCGCGATCACGTCGTCGGATTGCAGGCCTTTGACGTCCATGGCCAAGACCTTCTTGAAACCGGCCCCGAGGGACAGCACCTGGAACCCGCCGCTGTCGGTGAACGTCGGCCCCGACCAGTTCATGAACTTCCCGAGACCGCCGGCCGTTTCGACGATGTCGGGCCCCGGTTGCAGGTAGAGGTGGTAGGCATTTGCCAGCACTGCCTGCGCACCAAGATCCGACATCGATTCCGGCAGAACGGCTTTCACCGTGGCCTTGGTGCCGACAGCGATGAACGCGGGGGTCTTGATGTCGCCGTGCGGCGTGCGCAGGATTCCGGTGCGTCCCTGGGTGTCGGGCAGGCGGTTCGTGACGGCGAAGCTGGACGGTTTCACCCTCCCATCCCAGCAGAAAGGTCACCGTGTGCGGCACCTGGGCGTCGGAGGACGACGGCCAGGTGCCACCAGCGGCCGACCGGACGACTACCCGGCCTGGGTCAGAACCTCGAACTCGTCGTCGGAGAGCTCGACGAGCGCGGCCGCCACGTTGTCCTCGAGATGGGCGACCGACGAGGTACCGGGGATCGGCAGGACTGCCGGCGACCGACGGAGCAGCCAGGCGAGTGCCAGCTGGGACGGGGACGCCTGGTGCTGACGAGCCAGCTCGTCGAGCGGGCCGCCTGCCTTGGCCAGCTTGCCGGTGGCCAGCGGGAACCACGGGATGAAAGCGATGTCGTTGGCCTCGGCGTAGTCGAGGACGGCCTCGGCGCTGCGGTTGGCCAGGTTGTACAGATTCTGCACGGACACGACGGTGATCAGCTTCTGGACGGCTTCGATCTCCTCGACCGAGACCTCGGACAGACCGATGTGCCGGATCTTGCCCTCCTGCTGCAGCGCGGCCAGCTCGCCGATCTGGTCCTCCAGCTTCACCTTCGGGTCGATCCGGTGCAGCTGGAGCAGATCGATTCGATCGACGGCGAGGTGGCGCAGGCTCAGCTCGACCTGCTGGCGGAGGTACTCCGGACGCCCGACCGGAATCCACTGGTTCGGGCCCTGGCGGGTGAAGCCGGCTTTGGTGGCGATGACCAGGTCGTCGGCGTACGGGTGCATCGCCTCGCGGATCAGCGCATCGGTGACGAAGGGGCCATAGGCGTCGGCGGTGTCGATCAGGTTGACGCCCAGCTCAGCCGAGCGGCGCAGTACCCGGATGGCCTCGTCGCGGTCGGCCGGCTCGCCCCAGACCCCGGTCCCGGTGAGCTGCATGGTGCCGTAGCCGAGGCGGTTGACCGTGAGGTCCCCACCGATCTGATATGTGCCGGACGCTTCGGCCGGTCGATTCGTGGTTGCAGTGCTCGTCATCGTCGTTCTCCTGTCTTCGGTGCCTCGCCAACCGCCTGCGGTCGGCACCTAGGTGCCCAACGTCGCAACGGCCCGCCGTCATCCCGATCGTGAGAATCGCCTCGATCGACGATCGGCGAGGGCACATGGCAAACACCCAGGTTCGGCATCCCGTCACCACAGACCCGCGGACGAGGGTGGTTGCTACGGCCCCAGTTCCTCGAGCCCATCCTCGAAGACCCGGGCGCCGTCCAACTTCGCAGTTGCGCCGGGCGCCGATGCCGACAGTGGGCATCCGGATGGGGCAGTGGCGAGCAGTCGGAATGACAAGGGTGCCGGAGCCGGGCGATCGCCCAGCTCCGGCATCGAGTTCGACCTACTGCCGGAAGCGATCACCTCGTGACGAGAGGGCCGCTGGGGGCTCGGTGCGCCGGCATTACCGGCACACCGGAGGGAGTCGACCGGATGGCCAAGACGAGGAGTGCTAGACGCCCGTCGGGCCGTAGACGACATGTTCGCCCTCGCGCAGGGTGATGCCGGTGATGCCGAGGCTCTTCAGGCTTCT
This sequence comes from Nakamurella sp., assembly GCA_965277305.1. Lineage (GTDB taxonomy): Bacteria > Actinomycetota > Actinomycetes > Mycobacteriales > Nakamurellaceae > Nakamurella. The sequence continues at coordinate 188,075 of CBDICH010000006.1, forward strand.
GCTGTTCGCATCCACCCATGCCTCGGCCGCGTCCTGGTTGGAAAACGACTGACGAGGGCCGGCCACGGCGACACCGTTGCGGTCGACGTAGAGCCAGTGCCAGCTGCCGGAATCAGTGGAAGGCGCGATCCGCACCGAACGTTCGCGGGGAGTGGAGCCGAGAACGTCGAGCAGCACGCTCCACACTGTCCGGTGTCGTGTCGGGTGGGTGGCGTTCATTACCCAACGATGAACCAGGGATCTGAGAACTGCCTGTGACCTGCGAGGAAAACGGACGGCAGGTTCGGTGTCGGGGCCACCGCAGCAGCGGACGACCGACCACCTCTGCCGCAATACCGTATCTGCCGCAACACCGTGTCGGCCGCAATACCGCGTTCAGCCGGTGTAGCCGACAACCGTGCAGCCGACGAGTGTGCAGCCGCGTTCAGCCTTCATCCGCAGCCGGTTGAATTCCCCCGGCGTCGGTAATGGACTGGCAAATCGCCCATTCGGTCGTCATTCCGGCAAGGCCTTGTCCCGTCCACCACAGCTGGCGCACAGTGACCTGGCAGGAGATTCACACGGCCATTTCTGTCACTCACGCTCATGACCCGGAGGGCACACCCTTGAAGGCTTCACGGACGCTCAGCAGGCTGGCAACACTTCTGACCACCGGACTGGTCGCGGCGACACTCTCGGCCGCCACCGCCGCGGCAGTTGCGCCGGCAGCGGCCACCACATGGCCCAAGCCGGCCCCGTCGCCGGTCTCGGTACGAGTCATCGCGATGAACGACTTTCACGGCAACCTGCAGCCGCCGGCCGGATCGTCAGGACGGGTGGTGCTCGACGACGGAACGACGGTCAACGCCGGCGGCGCCGTCTACATCGCCACCTGGGTGAAGCAGCTGGAAGCCGCTGTCCCCCACGCCTTCGCGATCAGCTCCGGGGACAACATCGGTGCCTCTCCGCTGGTGTCGGCCCTGTTCCACGACGAGCCGTCGATCGAATTCCTCAACGACCTCGGGGTGAGCGCCTCGGCGGTCGGCAACCACGAGCTCGACGAGGGCTACACCGAGTTGCGGCGCATGCAGTTCGGAGGTTGCCACCCGACCGACGGCTGCCAGTTCCGGCCGAACTTCAGCGGGGCCACGTTCCCGTTCCTCGGTGCCAACATCTACTTCAGGAACGGAGTGCCCGCCGTGCTCCCGTTCACCGTGAAGATCTCGGGCGGCATCCCGATCGCGATCATCGGCGCCACCTTGCAGGACCTCCCGGACGTCGTGCTCCCGTCATCCATCGCCGATCTGAAGTTCGGCGATGAGGTCACCGCCATCAATCGGACGTCAAAGCTGTTGGACCGCCTCGGCATCAGGTCCCAGGTCGTCGTCATGCACCAGGGCGACGAGTCCGAGGGCGGCGGTCCGAACGCGTGCAACATCGAGGCCGGGCCGGCCACGGCCATCGCCGAGAAGGTCTCGCCCAGCGTCGATGCCATCTTCACCGGCCACACCCATCAGCAGTACAACTGCGTGATCGATGACCCGGCCGGCAATCCCCGCCCGATGATCCAGGGTCTGTCGTTCGGTCGCCTGCTCTCCGTCGTCGACCTGAAGATCGACCCGCGGACGCGCGACGTCATCCGCTCGGCCACGGTGGCCAACAACGTCATCGTCACGCGTGAGGTGACACCCGACCCCACCGTCCAGGCGTTGGTCGACCTGGCCGTCACCAAATCCGCACCGATCGCGAACCGCCAGGTCGGCACCATCTCTGCCGACATCACCACGGCCGCACCGCCGTCCGGTGAGCAACCGCTGGGCGACGTGATCGCCGACGCGCAGCTCTCGGCTACCGCGACCTCGGCCGGTGCCCAGGTCGCCATCACCAACCCGGGCGGCATCCGGACGAACCTGAACTACGTCTCCTCTGCCGCCGGCGAAGGCGACGGTGTGGTCACCTACGGCGAAGCCTTTGCGGTACAACCGTTCAGCAACATCATGCAGACGATCACCCTGACCGGCGCGCAGCTCGACGCGGTGCTCGAACAGCAGTGGCAACCGCAGGCCGACGGCAGCACGATCGTCCGCATCCTGCAGATCTCGTCCACGCTGCACTACACACAGACCGTCTCGCAGCCGATCGGATCACGGATCTCGAACATCACCGTCAACGGTGCGGCCGTGGATCCGGCTGCGACGTACCGGGTTTCGGTCAACAACTTCCTGGCCGCCGGCGGCGACGGATTCACCGTCTTCGCCCAGGGCACGAACCTGACCGGCGGACCGATCGATCTGGACGCCTTCACCGCCTACTTGACGGCCCATCCGAACCTCGGACCGCCGCCGGCGGATCGCATCACCTACGTCGGCTGAGTCCCCTCGGCAGGCAAGTGCGATCAACCGGCGAGCGCCGGGCACCCGGTGATCGGTGCCCGGCGCTTCGGCGTGCTCGTGCCAGGTCGTGCCCGCGAACCATGCGACGGGCGCCGGGGCGGTGCATGCGGAAACAGAATGCCGGGCATCCCCGCGGAGGGATACCCGGCATCTGGTGGAGCTGTGGCGGTGGCGGAGGGATTTGAACCCTCGGAGGCTCTCACCTCACACGCTTTCGAGGCGTGCTCCTTAGGCCGCTCGGACACGCCACCGCCGAGAACTATAACGGAATCCGGACTCCGTCCCGGACCATGTGCGAACAGTAGGGGTGTGATCCCGGTGCCGCCGGCATGGACGAACCTGCTCGTGGTGGGGTTGGGGTGACAGGAGTCGCCACCTGCGTCCAGGCCTGGGAAGTTGATCCATACCAGGACCGGGGTGGGTGCGAGTCAGCGGCGGGAGGCGAAGAAGTCGACGAGGAGAGCCGCGCACTCATCGGCCAGCACCCCACCCCGCACCTCGACCCGGTGGGTGAGTCGACGGTCCCGGAGCACGTCCCAGAGCGAACCGGCGGCACCGGTTTTGGGCTCCCAGCAGCCGAACACCACGACCGAGACGCGGGCCAACACGATCGCGCCGGCGCACATCGTGCACGGTTCGGCGGTGACGGCCAGGGTCGAACCGGCGAGATTCCACCTGCCGGCGGCCGCGGCAGCGGCCCGCAGCACCAGGATCTCGGCATGGGCAGTGGGGTCGCCCGTCGCCTCGCGGGCGTTGCAGGCGGCGGCCAGCTGGATCCCCGAGGCATCGAGCAGCAACGCACCGACCGGCACGTCCGCGGTCAGCCGGGCACGGCCGGCCACGACCAACGCGGAGCGGACCAGGGCCTCGTCGGCCTCGCGGTCGGTGGCGAATCCTGGCACCGCGTACCCCGGCACCGCAGCCGTCAGACCCGTTCCAGCAGCGCGGTGAACTGGTCACCGAAGCCGCAACGCTGGGCGATCAGGGCGAGCTGCTCGTCGGGATACAGGTCCACCTCACCGACGATCAGTTGCATCTCCTGCTCGGGCACCCCGAGATCGGTCAGCAGGCTCAGATCACCCTCGGGCCAGGGCTCGTCGTCGACCTCGTCCTCGTCCGGCGTCTCGATCTGCAGCAGGTCGAGGACGTCGGCCGCCACGTCGTAGTCGAGCGCGGCGGTCGCATCCGAGAGCAGCAGCGCGGCCCCACCCGGAACCGGTCGGACGATCACGAAGAACTCGTCGTCCACCGCCAGCAATCCGAAAACCGCACCCGTGGCTGCGACCCGCCGCAAGGCGGTGATCACGCCGTCCAGATCCTCCAGCAGTTCTTCGGCGAGCAGCGAGCATTTCCAAGCGCCGTCCTCCCGGACGACAGCCGCAGCGAACCCGTCGATAGTCACGGGAGGGAACGTTACGCAGATTCACGGCGGGAGGCCATGTAGATCATCCGCAGGCTGATTCTGGTGCCGAGCGATCCCCGCGCCGGCCGGTCGATCTGTCGACGCCCGGCAGTCCAGGCGATGATGAGTGCATGAACGAACCGACCCCCGGCGCCCCACCCGTCTTCGTCCTGGGACTCGGACTGATCGGCGGCTCGCTGCTGCGAGCCGCCACCCCGATCGCCCACGCTGCGGGATGGGCCCGCAGCGCGGAGGTCCGCGCTGCTGCCCGCGCCGAGGGTTTTCGCGTCTACGACACGCTCGACGAAACCATCGACCAGGCCGCCGAGCGCGACGGAATGCTGGTGCTGGCGACACCGCCCGGCGCCTACGACTCGCTGCTCGAGACCATCGACGCCCGCGCCCCGCGCTCGAAATTGACCGATATCGCATCCATCAAAGGCGCTGTCGCCGACCAGGTCGCGGCGGCCTGCCCGACGGCGCGCTACATCGGGTCGCATCCCATGGCCGGCACCCAGTTCAGCGGCTGGGCGGCCGGATCGGCGACGCTGTTCGACGGCGCCGCCTGGGTGACCTGCCTGGACGAGGACTCGGACCTTGCGGTGTGGACCGAAGTGGCGGCGCTGGCCCTGGCCATCGGTAGCCGGGTCGTGCCGGCAGACGCGGTGGCCCACGACGAGGCGGTCGCTCGGGTCTCGCACCTGCCGCACCTGCTCGCTCTCGCGTTGGCCCAGGTCGGTGCGGCCGCCGGGGCCCTACCACTGGCGCTGGCAGCCTCGTCGTTCGCGGACGGTACCCGGGTCGCCGGGACCCGGCCCGAGCTGATCCGGGCGATGTGCGAGGCCAACAGATCCGCACTTGTCGACGCCATGGACGATGCCCTCGGCATCCTCGGGGTGGCGCGGGCCTCGCTGGCCTCGACCGGCTCCCTGCAGAAACTCACCTCCGGCGGCCACGCCGCGCGCGCCGCCTTCGACCACCGCGCGGAAAACTTGGTCGGGCTGAGCCTCACCGGCGAGGACATGGTCGACCAACTGCTGTCCGTCGGCTCGGCGGGCGGCTACGTGACCGGTGTCTCGGGATCAGGCCCGGACCTTCGCATCGATGTCCGCTACCCGGAGGAAGCCTGACCTCCATCCGCGTGGGTCTGATCTACCCTTTCCGGGAACGGTAGGCCCGACCTGCGGAGAAGCGGGCCGCGTGAGAAGTGAAGGACAGGGCGATGCAGCGGCTTTCCGGATTCATGCGGACCTATTGGACGCGTGGTGAGCCCGGGCGTGAGACACCGCGCTCCCTGTCCGTGTTCATGCAGCGGATGTGGATCGTCGCGCTGGCCTGCAAACTACTCGGCTCGTCCTGGGACGTGTCGTGGCACTTCAAGTGGCTCCGCGACGATTTCGCGCCACCCCACCTGCTCAATACCGTCGGGACCGGCATCGCGATCGGACTGGTGCTGGCCCACTCCTTCACCGGCTACGGGGTCGAACGGCTGTCCCTGCGGATCATGCAGTGGGGCACGGGGATCTTCGTCGTCGCCGGTCCGATCGACGTGGTCAACCACCGGGTCAACGGCCTGGACCTGACGGCGTGGTCTCCGTCCCACCTGCTGCTCTACACGGGTACGGCGATCATGCTGGTCGGAGTCATCCGCAACTGGTACCGGACCTACCCGCGTGACGGGGTGTTCGCCCGGCAATGGGTAGCAGGGTTGGTGGGGCTTTTTGCGTTCATGTTCGAGGACCTCTACTTCCCGACGGGTCAGCAGGAGTACGGCATCCTCGAGGTCGCCTCCTGGCTGCGGGGCAGCCCGTACGCGGAACCGTCGCTGTTGACCTTCGCCGCCGGCCAGTTGGGTCGCCCGGTCGACGACGTGGCGTTGCAGCACTTCGCGATGCCGATCGCGCCCTGGGTGTATCCGGTCTGGGTGATCGCGGTGTGTGTGCCGCTGCTCGCCCTGGCCCGGATGATGGCCGGCCGGCGCTGGACGGCCACCGCTGTGGTCGCGGTGTACGTGGCGTACCGCTGCCTCATCTGGCCTGTGCTGACGGTGTCCACCTTCCCGCCCAGCTACCTGCCGATCTGGCTGCTGCCGCTGGGTGTCGCGGTCGATCTGGTCTTCCTGCTGCGGGTGTCGCCCTACCTGCGGGCGGCGATCGGGGCGATCTCGCTGGCCGTGCTCGGGTACGGAGGGCTCTGGCTCAGCACCGTTCTCACCGGCACGCCCACCGATCTGGCGAACCTGACGATCGCCGAGATCCGCGCCGCAGTCGAGAGCGGGAGCCACCTGCTGACGCCGCCGATCGCCTGGTGGTCGATCTGGATCGCCCTACCGATTTCTCTGCTGACGTGGGCTTTCGTCACCTGGTTCACCGGCCGCACGATGGGGCTGAGTACGCCGCGACCGCCGGAGCTCAGCGTCCGCTTCGGCCCGGAGCCGGTGCGCGATGCCCGCGGTCACCTGGACGGCTGGGAGTCTGCGGACGCGATCAGAACGGGGTGACGGACGCCCTGGTCAGCACCACCGCCACGCCGAAGGCGGCGCCGAGAGTGATGACCTCCCACCCGCACCAGAGTGCGATGGAGGTCCGCTTCCGCTCGATGACGCGCGGCAGGATCTTGCGTCGGACATGGACGGCGGTGACAGCGACGATCACCATGCAGACCGCCTTGGCCACCAGCAGGACCCCGTAGCGGGTGGTGACGATCGAGCCGGGCAGGTGGGTCACCGGCGAGAGGGCCAGCTCGAGCAGACCGTTGAAGATGCCGGTGACGCCGACCACGAAGACGCACCAGGTGGCCAGCCTGGAGAAACGCGGCAGGGCGATCGCCAGTAGGGAGGGCTCGCGGGACAGGAAGATCACTACCGCCGCCAACCCGCCGGCCCACGCGGTCGCCGCGACGACGTGCAGTTCCATCGAGACCATCGACAGATCGTGGTAGTACCAGTTCGACGCGTGCCCGGTGAGCGGCAGCGGGAGCAGGCCGAACAGCGCGATCCCGATGCGTAGCTCGGCCGGTACCTTCTCGCCGTGCCGGACGGCCAGCTTGGCCAGCCAGAAGGAGAGCGCGGCGCAGCCGGCGGACATCAGCAGACCCTTGCCGGCCGCGATGTTGGTGATGTAGCTCCACACCGACGCCGGCGTGGGAAAGTGCGTCGGGTCCAGCTCGACGGACAGCAGGACGATCGAGATCAGGGCCGAGAGGCCCCAGACCGCGGACGCCCAGACGGCCAGCCGGCGGGCCCGACCGACCACCGCCTCGGTGCGCTCCGGACGATCGAATCCGACCAGTTTCGACAGCAGGCCGAGCCCGGCGACCGACACGGCTCCGAGATCGAGCAACGTGCGGAACACCGGGATGCCGAACTCGACGATCCATGGCGGCGACTCGATGCCGACCACCGGCGCGGGGGCCGTGGCCTTGGTCCCGATGACGGTGACGACCAACGCGGCCGAGACCACCAGGAGGGCGAACGCCCCGGCGGAGGTGACGAGGCCGGCGAACTTCGTCGGGGCCACCCGCGTCGCCGAGGCGAACGGCGTCGGGCGCAGTGGCGGCCCTGGCCGCTTGTTCTGCGCTCTGGTCACGCGTTCATGGTGACATGCGCCCTGTGGGCGCAGCTACCTCTCCGTCAGCAGACCTACCGGGTCGTCGACAGGCGCACCGGACCGCTGATCAGCGGGCGCGATGGACCCTGGCCACGTCCCAGACCGGTTGGTCGTAGCTCCCCACCGAGCCGCCGGCGTCGAAGACCAGGAAGGCGTCGAACGTCTTCGCGAAGGCCCGGTCGTGGGTCACCGCGACCACCGTTCCGTCGAAGGCGTCGAGGGCCTGCTCGAGGGCCTCGGCCGAATGTAGATCCAGGTTGTCGGTCGGCTCGTCCAGCAGCAGCAAGGTCGCACCCGAGAGCTCGAGAAGCAGGATCTGCATCCTGGCCTGCTGCCCGCCGGACAGCGTGTCGAAGGTCTGCTCACCCGATCTGGCCAGACCGTACCGGTCCAGCGCCCGCGCCGCCTGCTCGCGGCCCATCCCGGCCCGGTGGTGGTCGCCGTAGTGCAGGATCGCCAGTAGCGTCTTCCCGCTCAGCTCCGGATGTGAATGGGTCTGCCGGAAGTAGCCGGGCCGTACCCTCGCTCCGAGCACCACCGTGCCGGTATGACGGACCGGTTCGACCGGTGAGTCGGTGACGGGCTGGTGCTCGATGTCGGGATCGGATCCACCCGCCGCGAGCAGTCGCAGGAAGTGCGACTTTCCCGACCCGTTGGCGCCCAGTACGGCGAGCCGCTCGCCGTAGAAGATCTCGAGGTCGAAGGGCTCCATCAGGCCGGTGAGCTCGAGCCGGGTGCAGACGACCGCCCGCTTGGCCGTGCGCCCACCCTTGAGTCGCATCGTCACCTGCTGAGACAGCGGCAGCTCCTCCGGCGGCCCGGCCTCCTCGAACTTGAACAGGCGGGTCTTGGCGGCCTGGTAGCGCGAGGCCAGGCTGTCCATGTAGGCGGCCTTCGTCTTGTACATCAGCACCAGGGCCTTGAGCTTGGCGTGCTCCTCGTCCCAACGCCGGCGCAGCTCCTCGAGGCGGGAGTTGCGGTCGATCCTGGCCTGGGCGTAGCCGTCGAACGACCCGCCGTGTACCCAGGACACCGCACCCGCCACTCCGGGCTCGAGCGTGACGACCCTGGTCGCGGACTTCGCCAGCAACTCCCGGTCGTGGCTGATCAGCAACACCGCCTTCGTCGTCTCGGCCAGCTTGCCCTCGAGCCAGATCTTGCCGGGCACGTCGAGATAGTTGTCAGGTTCGTCCAGCAGGAGCACGTCGTCGGGTCCGGCCAGCAGCAGCTCGAGCACCAGCCGCTTCTGTTCACCGCCGGACAGGCTGGTCACCGCCCGGAACTTCGCCCGGTCATACGGAACGCCCAGGGCCGCAACACATGCCACGTCGAAGGCGTTCTCCTGGTCATAACCGTGGACGTCGGCCCAGTCGGCGAGGGCCTGGGCGTACCGCATCGCCACGGCATCGCTGTCGTCGGTCATCATCTCGAGTTCGGCCGCGTCGATGCGGGCGGCGACCTCGCGCATGGACGTGGGCGACACGGTCAGCAGCAGATCGCGGACGGTGGAGTCGTCGCGCACCGATCCGATGAACTGGGGCATGACCCCCAGTCCGCCGGTGCGACTGATGGCCCCGTCCTCGGCGGTCAGCTCGCCGGTGACGATCCTGATCAGCGTGGTCTTTCCAGTGCCGTTGGGGCCGATCAGCGCGGTCACGCTGCCCTGCCCGACCCGGAACGTCACATCCGCGAGGAGTGCTCGGCCGTCGGCCAAGGAGTAGGTGATGCCGGCTACGTCGAGATGTCCCACAGGCACGACAGTTGCCCACCACCGTGACTCTCGTCAACCGGGTATGCCGACAAGCACGTGTCCGAGTGTGAACATGCTGTTCACCAGACCGTCACCTCGGACGCCGAGGCCGGCATGAGCAGGCGGTGCATTCACGCTATGCACTTGGCGGAATCGAGTGAAGATCTTCACGAAGGCAGTACCGGGATTCGATTTCGGGCGTAACGGGTTTAACCTCGGGCGTTGTGAACACCTCTACGTCGACCCGAATGCTTGCGTGGACCTCGGACGACCAGCATCGCCTCGAAACGGTCCGGGTGGTGCTCACCGACCGCGGCATGCGGGCGAGCGGGCACATCGTCAGTGCGTCCGGCGATCCGTTCGGCGTGACCTATTCGCTGTTGGTGGATCCCGAGGGACGCACCCGCCGGCTCACCGTGCAGACCGACTCCGGCACCGGGGAGCGCACGCTGGGTCTGTCCCGGGTTCCGGGTGGTCAATGGGTGGCCGACCAGGGCAGCGGCCCCCGCACGCTGTCCCAGGTCGAGGCCGCGCTCGATATCGACCTCCTGGCGTCCGCCTTCACCAACTCGCTGGCCATCCGGCGGCTCGGTCTGCACCGCGCGGTCGGCGAAGCCACGTTGACGGTGGCCTCCGTCGGTGGCCCCGATCCTGAGGTGACCCCGGTGCAGCACGTCTATCGCACCGTGTCCGCCGACGGGCAGGGCGCCGTGATCGAGTACACCGGCCCACTCGGGGAACGCGAACTCACCCTGGACGCCGACGGCTTCGTCATCCACTTCCCGGGCCTGTCCGACCGCCTCGCGTAGCCGGGCCTCTGCCCGTGCGGCACTCCCCGCGTCGACCCGTACGACCCGGCGCCGCTCGATCACGCGGAGAGCGCGGCGATCGCCGTCAGCAAGCGCTTCTCCGACACCGGCACGGTTGTTCGCATCGGCTGGGCGAAGCTCGCCACGCGATATTCGTCCAGCAGCCGCCGGAGGGCCGAGACGTCGGGATCGGCGGCACGGTCGGGGCGCAGCCGCGCGACGGCATCATCGATCCTCGTCGCCAGAGCGTTGATCTCGACCATTCGCCCGCGGTCGCGGTCCGGGTTTTCGCGGACCCGCCGCGCCCTGATCGTCAATGCCTGCAGGTAGCGGTTCAGGTCCGGTAGATGGGCGGCGGTGGTCCGGGTCAGGAATCCCGGGTGCACCAACCGGTGCAACTCCGCACGCATGTCGGCGACCTGCGGCGCCAGGGCGGCGCCGTTCACGGCATCGATGGCGAGCTCGGCCTCGTGCGCCTCCCTGAGTACCGACTCGGCCGCCACGACGATGTCCAGGATCGCCCGATTCAGTTGCGGCGTCAGCTTCTTCACCACCGCCGAGTAACCCGCCGCGGTGTAGGCAGGACCCCCGGCCCAGTCGAGCAGCGCATCGACCGCCGCTTCGGTGGCGTCCGCGAGCAGGGCTGCGACGCTGCCGTGCGGCGTGACCGTGAGCGTGAGCATCTGCTGTCGGGACAATCCGTTGCGGACATGGCCGAGCGGGCTGCCGGCCTGCAGCGCGACCAGTCGCCGCGTCCCCGCCCGCATGGCCCGCCGCTGGTCCGGTTCGGACGTGTAGACGGTGATACCTACCGTGTCACCCTCGTCGACGAGCGCGGGAAAGCCCTGAATCTCGTGCCCGGCAACGGAACTCGTGACCATACGGGGAATTCCCTCCGGCGGGAAGGCGCTGAGGCCGGTGCGTTCCACGGTTCCCGACGCTTTCGCGACGGCCTTGCGCCCGTCGGCCCGTAGCGTCTCCTGCAGCGTCGTGAGGTCTTTGCCGCTGCCTACGGATCGACCCGCGTCGTCCACCACGTTGAAGCCCATCCGCAGATGCGCGGGGATCTTCTCCTGATCGAAATCCGTTGCCTTGACGACGATTCCGGTCATCGCCGAGAGCCGTGCGGCCAGGGCTGCACCCAGCCCGGCCACCCCGTCGTCCGCCATCTGCGACAACGCAGCGGCGGCGAAGTCGGGCGCGGGCACGAAGTTCCGGCGCAGGGTCTTGGGCAACGAGCGGAGCAGGGCGACGGCGAGGTCCTTCCGCAGGCCGGGGATCTGCGCGTCGAAGGCGGCCGGGTCGATCCTGGCCAACACCGCCAGCGGGATGGTCACCGTCACCCCGTCGTCGGCGCGGCCCGGCTCGAAGACGTAGTCCAACCCGAGATCGACGCTCCCGGCCGTGAATCTGTCCGGGTAGGCCGCGATGTCGATGTCTTTCGCCCCGGCGGCGAGCAACATGTCGGGGGTGAACGTCAGCAGAGTGGGCTGGGTGCGGGAAGCCTTGCGCCACCAGCTGTCGAAGTGGCGCGAGGAGGTCACCTCGGGCGGGATGCGTTCGTCGTAGAGCGCGAACAGCGATTCGTCGTCGATGACGATGTCTCGACGCCTGGCCCGGTCCTCGCGTTCGGCGACCTCGTCCAGAGCGGCCAGGTTGGCGGCGAAGAACGCATGCTTGGTCTGCCAGTCGGCTTCGACGAGGGCGTGCCTGATGAACATCTCGCGACTCTGGACCGGGTCGATCCGATCGAATTGGATCGAGCGCGCACCGATCAGGGTGACCCCCAGCAGAGTCACCTTCTCCGTCGCGGTCACCTGCCCGCGCCTGGCGTCCCAGCGGGGCTCGGAATAGCTGCGCTTCAACAGGTCTCCACCGACCTGTTCGACCCAGGTGGGGTCGATCGAGGCCGCGATCCGCCCCCACAGCCGAGAGGTCTCGACCAGCTCTGCGGCCATCACCAATCGGGGCCCCGATCTCGCCAAGGCCGAACCCGGCCAGATGACGAATTTGGTGCCGCGGGTCCCCTGGTATTCCCGACCGGGCTCCAGTCGGAGCCCGATGTGCGACAGCAGTCCGGAGAGCAACGCGGTATGCACCCGCTCGGTGTCGATGAAGTCCACTCGGGAGTCGGCGGCCTGCGATTGGGCCAGCGCAGCGGTGCCCGGCCGCTTTGCCTCGACCACCTCCGGATCGCGCTCCACCGGGCGGCGACCTCGACGCCTACCTCCGGCGGCCGAACTCCGGCCGCTGGCGGACCGGCTGACCTGCTGCGGCGCAGCGCTTCCCCGGGCGCCCTGACGCTCGACCGGGTTGCCGCCACTCGAGCTGCCGGCACCGGAGTTCCCGTGGGCCGAATTCGCGCCGCTCGACGCCGCACCGGCCTTGACCTCGGCCACGCCGAGCACGGCCCGGGATTCGGTGTCCATCTTCAGCCCGCGGGCCACCTGGCGGAGTTGCGCGTGCAGGTCCTGCCACTCCCGGATGCGCAGGTAGTGCAGATATTCCGTCCGGCACATCCGCCGGAAGGCGTTGCCGGAACGTGTCTTTGCCTCCTCGGCGAGGTAATTCCAGAGATTCAGGGTGGAGAGGAAATCGGACTTCGGATCGGCGAATCTGGCGTGCGACGCCGTCGCCCTCTCGCGATCCTCCAGCGGGTACTCCCGCACGTCCTGGATGGCCAGTGCCGAGGTGATGACCAGGACGTCGGCCAGGCAGCCGCGGCGGTCCGCCTCGACGATCATCCGGGCGAGCCTCGGGTCCAGGGGCAGCGCGGCCAACGATCGGCCGGTCTGCGTCAACCGCACCCGCCCGTCGTCGCCCGATCGATCCAGGGCACCCAACTCGGTGAGAACCGTGATGCCGTCGGTGATCTGACGCGAGTCCGGTGGCTCCAGGAAGGGAAACGACGCGATGTCGCCGAAATCGAGCGAGGCCATCTGCAGGATGACCGAAGCCAGTGAGGTACGGGCGATCTCTGGGTCGGTGTACTCGGGACGACCGGCGAAATCGGCCTCCGAGTACAGGCGGACACAGATGCCGTCAGCGACGCGGCCACACCGTCCCGCCCGCTGGCCGGCGGACGCCTGGGAGATGGGCTCGATCGGTAGCCGCTGCACCTTGGTCCGGGACGAGTACCTGGAGATGCGCGCCGTGCCCGGGTCGATGACGTACCGGATTCCGGGCACCGTCAAAGACGTCTCGGCCACGTTGGTGGACAAGACGATCCGTCGCCCGACGTGCGAGGAGAACACCTTGTGCTGGTCTGCGGCGGACAGCCGACCGTACAGGGGCAGCACTTCGGTGTGACCGGGCCTGGATGCCAGATGTCCGCGGAGAACCTCGGCGGTGTCGGTGATCTCCCGTTCACCCGACAGGAAGACCAGGATGTCGCCGTCACCCTCACGGGCAAGCTCGTCGGTGGCATCGCAGATTGCCTGGGCAAGGTCCCGACTCTGGTCGTCGGCCCTGCTGGTCTTGGTCGCCCGGGCCGCTGGGGCGGGCACCGGAACCTCGGCGCCCAGACCGTCCTCGTCCTCGATATCGACATCCACCGCATCGACACCGTAGGGCCGGTAGCGCACCTCGACCGGATAGGTCCGGCCGGACACCTCGACGATCGGCGCGTCACCGAAATGCCGGGAGAACCGTTGCGGGTCGATGGTGGCCGAGGTGATGATGACCTTGAGGTCAGGGCGGCGCGGCAACAGTTGCACCAGGTAGCCGAGCAGGAAGTCGATGTTCAGGCTGCGCTCGTGCGCCTCGTCGATGATGATCGTGTCGTAGTTGCGCAGATCCCGGTCGCGGCCGATCTCGGCCAGCAGGATGCCGTCCGTCATCAGCTTCACGAGCGTGTTCGGTCCGGTGTGATCACCGAATCTGATCGTGTATCCGATGGCACCACCTAGTTCGGTGCCGGTCTCCTCGGCAATGCGCTCGGCGAGCGCCCGGGCCGCGATCCGCCGGGGCTGGGTGTGCCCGATCAGCCCGCGGACGCCGCGGCCGATCGACAGACAGATCTTCGGCAGCTGGGTCGACTTACCGGAACCGGTCTCACCCGCGACGATGACGACCTGGTGGCTGCGGATCGCTTCGGCCAGATCGGCCGCTCGCTCGGAGACGGGCAGGTCCGGCGGGAAGTTGATCTCGGGCACGGCCCGGGCCCGCTGGTCGACCTTCGACTTCGCCCGATTGATCTGAGCCGCGAGGTCACCGAGCGCCTCGGCCCGCTTGCCCTTGTCGGACATGCGACGAAGGCCGGCCAGCCGCCGGCCGAACCGCGCCGCGTCCACGTTCGTCAGGTCGTCCAGCCGGGAGCTGAGCTCGGCGACGGCCGGTGCGGTTGCTGCAGTGGCCGGCGCAGTGGTCGGTGGTGCGGAGGTATCGGTCATGTCGGATCAAGAATATGTGCGGACGCGGAACCTCCTGTCTGATTTTTGATCGGGCCGGTGTACCGACGGTGACTTCCGGCAATTGGACAGGAATGTTCGCCCGGGTGTGACAACGGCGTCACGCGGTTCTGGGAGACTGTCGCAGTCGATCTTGGGAGGGCTGAGGGTTGGTCATCGGATACTTGCTCGCCGTCATGGCGGCGCTGGGTTCCGGTGTCGGCTCGGTCCTGGAATCGATCGGAATCCGACGCGCGGGCGCATTCGGCGGGGATTCGGACGACCTGGGAAAGATCGGTCGCCAACCCCTGTACATCACCGGTGTCGGAATCGACATCCTCGGGTTCCTGGCCGGGGCAGCCGCGTTACATCGACTGCCGCTGTTCCTGGTGCAATCGGTCCTCGCGTTCAGCGTCGGCGTGACCGCCGCCATCTCCGCCTTCATGGGGGTGCGGCTCGGCCGGATGGGTTGGATCAGCCTCGGTACCGCGGCCCTCGGCCTGGTCACCCTCGGGCTTTCCGCGAAGCCCGGGCCGGCCCACGCGCTCCCACCGGGCTGGCGGTGGATCGTCCTCGGCATGGTCATCCCCGTCGCTCTGATCGGGTACTACGGCAGTCGCGGGGAATCACGCTGGTGCGCCGCCCTGCTCGCGTTCGGGGCGGGCCTCGGTTTCACGGCGGTCGCGGTGTCCGCCAGGACGCTGCACCTCCCGTCCAACCTCCTGCACTGGTTCACGGAGCCGTCGGTCTGGGCCATCATCCTCAACGGGGTCGCGGCAACCGTGGTGTTCGCCCTCGCCCTGCAGAAGGGCACGGCCACCACGGTCTCGGCCGTCATGTTCAGTACGAACACGGTACTTCCGGCCGTCATCGGGCTGACCCTGCTGGGTGATTCGATTCGCGAGGGTTGGGCGGTACCGGCCGCCTTCGGCTTCGTACTGGCCGTGTCCGGGGCCGTTGCGCTGGCCCATTTCGCCGCAGTTCCAGGATCTCCTGTACCCGCATTGCACCGGCCGCACCCGCGTGGCGACGAAGACGACAGTTGGGTCGCGGTGGGCCGCGCCTGACCGGCTTCGTCTTCGCGTGGCGACGGTGTTCGTTGTGCCAGACTCGTACCCAGACCCAGCCGAAATATAAGTCGCCGGAACGGGCACACGATGGTTCAGTTCGATCTCAGGAAGCTCTTTCGCGTCCCGACGTCGGCGCAGCGCCTCGCCGCCCTCCAGCTGCGACCCGACCTGGCCGACGCCGCATCCCGGATGCCCACCGACGAGCGCACGGACCCGGAGCTACAGCAGCTCGGCGGTTGCCTGCGGGACTCGGAATCCGTGATCGCCGTGGTGGAAGGGCGGTCGGCGCGGCAACTCGGGCTGCTCGCGTTGACGACCGAGAGGGTCGTCTTCCGGCCCCACGGTTCGATGTCCGGGACGCCCGTCACGATCCTCCTCAGCGATATCTCGACCGTCGACGACGAGGCCGGATCGATGACCGGACGGGTCCTGCTCCGGTCGACCGACTCGATCGTCGAGATCGACAAGATCCTCGGAGCCGGAGCGGCCCAATTCGCCGACGCAACCCGCCGGCAACTGGTCGACCCGGTCGCGCCGGCCGTGCACGACCCGATCCAGGAGCTGTTGGATCTCCGGGCGCGCCGGGCCGCCGGCACCATCACCGAATCCGACTACCAGGACGCCAGGAGCCGGTTGCTCGACGAACTCTGAGCGAGCCCGCCCGGCGCGCGTCATCCTCGCCGGACGGGGGAACCATCGGATCAGGCAACCCGAGGGGACTGGTGACGATGACGACTGTGGCCGAGATGATCGTGACGGCGTTGGCGGATCAAGGCGTGACGACGGCCTGGGGGGTGGTCGGTGATGCCCTCAATCCGGTGACCGACGCCATCCGGCGGGACGCCCGGGTCGAGTGGATCGGCGTCCGGCACGAGGAGGTGGCCGCCTTCGCGGCGGGGGCCCAGGCGCAGCTCACCGGCACCATCGGACTGTGCCTCGGCACGGTCGGGCCGGGCGCGATCCACCTGCTCAACGGTCTCTACGACGCGAAGAAGTCGCACGCTCCCGTGCTCGCCATCTGCGGACAGGTGCCGCTGGCGGAGCTGGGGAGCGACTACTTCCAGGAGGTGGACAACGATCTGCTGTTCTCCGACGTCGCGCTGTACAACCGGACGATCACGTCAGCAGCACAGGCCACCGGCATGCTGGAGCAGGCCGTCCAGGCCGCCCTGCAGGGGCCCGGCGTCTCGGTCCTGACCCTCCCCGGCGACGTGGGCGGGCTGGAGCTCCCCAAGGACGCCGTCACCCCCAGATTTTTCGGGCCGCGGGCCACGACCATGCCGGACGCCGACACGCTGGCGCGGGCCACCGAGCTCGTCGACGCCGCCGGCTCGGTGACCATGCTGGTCGGGATCGGCGCCCGCGATGCGCGTAGCGAAGTCTTGGCCCTGGCCGAAAAGCTTTCCGCCCCCGTCGTTCTCACCCTCAAAGCCAAGGAGCGCCTGGAGTTCGAGAACCCCTACCAGGTCGGCCAGAGCGGACTGATCGGCAATCCGGCTGCCTCGTCGGCGTTCGACGATTGCGATCTGCTGCTGATGGTCGGCACCGACTTCCCCTACCGCGAATGGTTGCCGACGGGAAAAGCCGTCATCCAGGTCGATGTGAGGGGTGAGCAGATCGGCCGGCGCACCGCGGTCGACCTGGCCGTGATCGGGCACGCCAAGCCGACCTTGGCCGCACTGGTGGAGTCGATCGCCGACAAGACGGACCGCAGGCATCTGGAGTCGGCCAGGGAGAAGTACCTCGATTGGGTGGCCGGCCAGAACCGGCTGGCGCACGCCGACCACGACGCGACCGTGATCGGCAGGCTGAGGAGCAAGGCCGACAACCCGACGGGCCGGATCCGACCCGAACTGCTGGCCCAGGCCATCGACCGGCAGGCTGCCCCGGACGCCGTCTTCACCGTCGACACCGGCATGTCCACCGTCTGGCTGTCGCGGTTCGTGACGATGTCGGATCGCCGGGTGGTCCTCGGCTCGTTCAACCTGGGTTCGATGGCCAACGCCATGCCGCAAGCCCTCGGCGCCCAGGCCCTGGACCGGCACCGGCAGGTCATCGGCTTCTGCGGGGACGGCGGGCTGTCCATGCTGCTCGGAGACATGATCACGGCCGTGGCCTACCAGCTGCCCGTCAAACTCATCGTCTTCGACAACAGCCGACTCGGGATGGTCAAGCTGGAGCAGGAACAAGGCGGCCTGCCCGAGTTCGGCACTGTGCTGGCCAACCCGGATTTTGCCGCAGTCGCCCGGGCGATCGGCTTCACCGGGATCCGGGTGGAGGATCCGGCAAACGTGGAGGAAGCGGTCCGGCAAGCTTTGTCGCAGGACGGCCCGGTACTGCTGGACGTGCTCACCAACCCCGAGGAGATCTCCCTCCCCGGCAAGGTAAAGATCGGCCAGGCATGGGGTTTCGCCATTTCCAAGCTCAAGGAGACAGTGTCGAGCAGTGACGATCGTTAACTGAGCTCAGAATCACTCGTGACGAAGAGAGCTGCTGCTCCGGACGGGTGTATTGCAAGTGAGTTGGTGGCCGGATTCGGCGTTCGGTCCTTGTCATGGAATACTGGTTCTTGGTTACAGTTCTTGAGTTCGTGTCATAGCGGTCCCAAGGCAGTCGATCGTCTTGGGACCTCTCGGATCTTGTGTCCGACATGTCGCACTCGTCGACGAACCCGGAGAGGCGAATCACGTCGCTCTGATCGGTCACATGCAAGGAGAAACAACATGGCACAGGGAACCGTCAAGTGGTTCAACGCTGAAAAGGGCTTCGGCTTCATCACCCCCGAGGGTGACGGACCGGACGTCTTCGTCCACTACTCGGAGATCCAGTCGGGCGGCTACCGCTCGCTCGAGGAGAACCAGAAGGTGACCTACACGGTCACCCAGGGCGCCAAGGGCCCGCAGGCAACCGGCGTCACCGCCGTCTGATCTGCGTTCGGTGCATCTGCACCACCTTGGACCTAGGTCCTAGATCTTCCCTTCAGGGTGGTCATCTCTTCGGAGGTGACCACCCTGAAGTGCTTTTCGGACGCTTCTCCCGGGTTTGCGTGGACGCCGTGGCTGCAGCAGCGACTGGTCCGACGCCGCGGCACCGGTAGCACCGCTGACGGTGCTATCGGTTTTGCTGAGGTCATACTCGTCAGGTACGGCCGGCCGGACAGGCGACGCGGGCGTCATACCGCTGGAGCTTCTTCCGCGATGCGCAGAGGACCGACCCGGGGAAGGGACGACGTGCAACGATGTGGCCAGGCGATCCGTCTTCCCATCACGGCACCTGAGCTCCGGAGCCGCCCGCGAAGCAATCGTGCCAGGAGGAAATATGTCCCCCCTACGCCCATTCATCGGCGCTGTGGTGGCCTGTGCCGCCCTCGGTCTGCTGGGCGCCTGCGCCTCGACCGGGAACAGCGGGCCGGCCACGGCCACCGCCAGCACTGCGGTTCCGGCCGGCGCCACCGCACCGGTTGCGAGCACAGGCGTCGCGTCGGCGTCCGGCGCCCCGATGTCGAGCCCGGCCGCCGGTAGCGGCCTACCCGATCCGACCACCCCGACCCGGAGTGCTGGTTCGATCCAGCCAGTACCGCCGATGACAACCGGTAGGTCGTCGATTCCGGCGATGAGCTCCGGGTCGACACCCAACCTGATCAGCTCCGGACCGAAGCCCGTTGCCGGAGAGCGGATGACGCTGGTCGGCACCGTCGAGGAGGGCGTCGAAGCGAGTTGCCTGATCCTGACCGACGAGAAGACCAAGCAGCTGTACAACCTCACGGGCGGAGACAAGACGATCGTCAAGGTCGGCGCCAGGGTCACGGTGGTGGGAGTCGTCCGCACCGGCATGATGAGTTTCTGCCAGCAGGGCCGCATCTTCCAGGTACTCGAGGCCACCACAGCCTGATCACCGGGCCTGATCACCGGGGTCGTCAGGGGTGTAGTCGTAGTCGCCAGGGGTGTGGCAGACGTCCCGGCAGAGCCGCGACACGCCGGAATGCGAAAAGGCCCAGTGGCTGGTCGCACCGCAACATTGCGGCGGACCTCTGCCCTGGGCCTTGGGTGGAACCGATTCGGACATTGCCGAACGCTATTGCTGGTGGAGCGTTACCTCTTGTCCGGCTGGACTACCTGTCGAGCTGAACTTCCCACTGTCAGGCGGCGCGATGTTCGGTGGCGGCCAGCACGCGCTCGCTGATCAGGTGGTGGATCTCGACGCCCTGGTCCTCGGCGTTGCGCTCCAGGATGGCGGACAGCTCGGCCTTCTCGGACTCGGACACGAAGCTCGCCAGTTCGCGCTCGACACGACGGCGATCCGCGGTCTCCTGACGACGCAGGGAACGCGCGGCGAACAAGCCGGCCAGGCCGGTCTTCTGGGTACTCATGTGATGCCCTTCCATGGTGCAATCTTCGACATTTCCAACAGATAGCTCCAGGTGGAACCATCTGAATCGATTATGAACGAAGCTGCTACGAGATGCCACGTCCCGCAGTGTGAGACATCCCGGTCGTCGGTCGGCCAACCTGCGGACCTAGTCCCGTCCTCAGCCCGGGCACCCCGGCTGACCAGCCTCTCCGGAGTGTCGACCCCGAGGCCGACCGCGACTCCCCCGACCCGTCTCGCCCGGGATCGTGATGCGGATCTCGGGTCGAGCACCGAATGCCTTCGGCTGCGCTACCCCTCCGCGAGTCGGTCCATGGCCAACGCGGCCAACACAGCCGGGCCCACAGCCAGGGCCGAGTCGTCGAAATTCGCCTGCGGCGAGTGGTTGTAGGCGGCGGTCGCGGGATCGCTCCCCCGCACGGTGGCCCCGAGTCCGAAGAAGGCCCCCGGCACCTGCTGCAGCACGTAGGAGAAGTCCTCAGCTCCGGAGATCGGCTGTTGCGCCGGGTAGAAGGCCTGCGCACCGAACAGGTCTCGAGCCAGCCGGGCGACGCGGTCCGCCTCGCCCGGTGTGTTGACCGTCACCGGGTAGCCACGCCGGTAGTCCACGGTCACCGTCAGTCCGTGGGCGGAGGACACCCCTTCGCAGACCCGGACGAACCGTTCCTCGACCATCTGGTGCACGGTGTCGGAGAACGTGCGCACGGTGGCGTCGATGGTCGCGCTCTCCGGGATGACGTTGTCGGTGGTCCCGGCCAGAATCCGGCCGACCGTCACGGTCACCGGGTCGAAAACGTCGAACTGCCTCGTCACCATGGTCTGCAGCGCGAGCACGATCTCGGCGGCGACGGGGACCGGGTCGGCGGCGAAGTGCGGCATCGAACCGTGGCCGCCCCGGCCGTGCACCGTCACGTGCACGGTGTCGGCGGCCGCCAGTACCGTCCCGGGTCGGGTCGTCACCAGGCCGCACGGCAGCATCGAAGACGTCACGTGCAGCGCGTAGGCGGCCACCACCCGCTCGCCCGCCGCGTCCAGCACGCCCTCCTCGATCATCAGGCGCGCGCCGTGGTCACCCTCCTCACCCGGCTGGAACATGAACACGACGGAACCGGCCAGCTCAGTCCGACGGGAGGCCAGCAACTGGGCGGCCCCGATCAATCCGGCGGTGTGCAGGTCGTGCCCGCAGGCGTGCATGGCGCCCGGAACCTGCGAGCTGAACGACACGCGGGAGTCCTCGGTGACCGGCAGCGCATCCATGTCGCCACGAAGCAGCACGGCGGGGCCGGGCCGTCCGCCCCGGAGAACGGCGACCACCGACGACAACGACTTGCCGGTGGTGACCTCCAGGTGCAACCCCGCGAGCGCGTCCAGCACCACGCGTTGGGTTCGAGGGAGCGTGAGGCCGACCTCCGGATGACGGTGCAGATCCCGGCGGAGTTCGCGCAACTGCGGCAACTGGGCAGCGGCATCCTGGACGAGCTGGGAAGGCATTGTCATCGAAGCCCAGTTTCTGCGCGCGGGGGTGGGTCACCCAGCTTCTCACTCGCCGCCCTCCAGGAGCAGGAGCTGGGATGACGCGTCGGGTGGCCTGCGGCAGCAGATCAGGCGAGACCGAGGAAGTCGGTCATCACGCCCACAGTGGTTGCGAAGAATTCGTCGGCAGGATCGAGGGTCCCGGCGAACTGCCCGAACAGTTCGAAGGTGATCATGCCGAACAGCTGGGTCCATGCGATCGCGACCCAGAGCACGACTGCCGGCGGCAGATCCGGGGCGAGTTCGTCGCCCACCACCCCGACCTGATCGCGGAGCCGGTCGGGCATCGGTTCGTCGGTGGCCGCGTCGATCGCCCCGATCGTCCAGCCGTGACGGATGGCACCCATCAGCGCGGTCGGCACCCGAGCCCCTGGCCCGAGCGTGTCCTCCGGAGCCTGGTAGTCCGGGATCGGCGACCCGAAGATGAGCGCGTACTCGTGGGGATGGACGTTCGCCCAACCCCGGACGGCGAAGCACATCACCCGCCATCGCTCCCGGATGTCGTCGGGCGGAACTGCGGCATCGGCCTGTTCGACGGCCTCACCCAGGGCGTTGTAGGCGTCGACGATCAGGGCCGTGAGCAGGTCGTCCCTGGTCGGGAAGTACCGATAGACGGCGGAGGACACCATTCCGACGTCCCGCGCGACGGCCCGGACCGACAACTTCGACGCTCCCTCGACCGCGACCCGGTGCCGGGCGGCTGCCTTGATGGCCGTCGTGACATTGGCTCTGGCCAACTTTCTGGCACTGACACTGGCATTCATGGCCTGATCATGACGCACCCGAGAGCGTCGTTCAACAACCAGATCACCGCTCTTCTCGGGCTGGCGAGGCCGAAAATTGGTCACGCGAGGCGCGCAGCGCGCCCGCGAGGCGGCGACGCGCTGATCACCAACCGTCCGATCGAAGCCGTCGATTCGGTCCTGAGCCATGCGAACGACGATGATCGAGCTGTGCCGAACGTTCACGCCACCGACCTGCCGGCGGGTCGTGCCGACCCGATCACGCCGGCCGCCGGTGCACGGCGCGCCCGACTCTCGGTCGTCGTCCTGTTCGTCCTGATGGGGACGACGACAGGTAGCTGGGCAGCGAGAATTCCGAGTGTCCGACAACAGCTCGAGGTCACCGACGCCCAGTGGGGTCTGGCCAACATCGGCGCGACAGTCGGCAGTCTGATCTCCCTGACCCTCGTGATGGCGCTGATCGCCAAGGTCGGAGCCCGGCGGCTGGCCCTGATCGGCGGGCCGCTGCTGCTGGTCAATGCGCCGTTCCTGGCTGGTTCGGCCAGCCTGCTCGCCCTGGTGTCCGGCCTGTTCGTCCAGGGTCTGTCGACCGGCCTGCTGGCTGGACCGATGAACGCCCAGGCCGTCGAGGTCGAACGGCAATACGGCCGGCGCATCATGTCGAGCTTCCACGCCACCTTCAGCCTCGGGCAGCTGACCGGCGGGGTGATCGGCATCTTCGCCGCTCACGCCGGCGTCCGGCCCAATGTCCAGTTGGCCTGCACGGGTGTCGTGCTCGGCGTGTTGCTGCTCTGTACCTTTCGGCGACTACCGCCGAGGCCGACGCGGGTCCGGATGACGAAAGTCCCCGTGCGGCAGCGGTTCACCCCGCAGCTGCTCCTGCTGGCGGGCATCGCCTTCCTCGCCTCGATCAACGAGGGCTCGGCGTCGCAGTGGAGCGCGCAGTACACCTCCGGCGCCCTGGACGCCGGCGCGGCAGCGGGAGCGGCCGCCTACACCTGCTTCACGATCGCGATGACGATCTCCCGGAGTACCGGCGACAGGTTGGTGAACCGGCTGGGTCAACGCCGGTTCATCCGACTGTCGGAATTGTTGGTCGCGGTCGGCTTCGGCTCCGCTCTGCTGATCGGCACGCCCACCGCCTCGTTCGTCGGTTTTGCCATCCTCGGGCTCGGTTCCGGCTGCATCGTGCCCAGCGTCATCGGCCTGGCCGGCAATCAACCAGGGATCCCCACCGGCCAGGGCGTTTCGGTCGTGTCCTTCGGACAGTGGCCGGCCATGCTCATCGGCCCACCGCTGATCGGCGCGCTCGCCGGCCTGGTCGGCCTTCGCGGCGCCCTGTTTCTGCTGGTCGCCGCGGCTCTCCTGATCGTCGTACTGGCCGGGTGGATCCAGCAGGGCGCGCTCGGCGATCGGGTTGTTGCCGGCCGACAGGCCCGACAACCGGCCGGTACCGATCAGCCCGATCGCTAGCCGTCGGCGAAGACCGGTGCGGTACCGGTCGAGCGGCTTCAGGTGTGATCAGGGCACTGCCTGCGCAGATCGACAGCCCACAGCGGATGATGCACTCATGGCAGAACCCGAGGAGATCGCGACGGCCGGTCCCATCGGCTCAGGGGCGCGGCCCTCATGATCCTCGACCTGATACTGATCGGCCTGACCATCGCCCTCGAACCACTGCCGTTGACCGGCTACCTGCTGATCCTCAGTTCGGCAGGAGGCACGCGCAAAGGCTGGGGCTTCCTGATCGGCTGGGTCGGCACACTGGTGGCCGTCATCGTGCTGACGCTCGTGCTCACCGGCGGTCAACCACCCAAATCCGGCACGGTGCCGTCCACCGCGGCCCTGGTGGTCAAGATCGTGGTCGGGTTGCTCCTGCTGTGGATTGCCTGGCGGCAGCAGGCCCGTCGCGGACAGCCGAAGCACCCGCCGTCGTGGATGGCCAAGATCGACCAGATGAACGTGGCCGCCGCGATCGGTCTGGGCTTCATCCTGCAGCCGTGGCCGCTGATCGCCGCAGGGGCGGCAACCATCGTGCAGGCCGACCTGTCGCAGGCCTCGTCCGTCATCGCGCTGATCATCTTCGCCCTGCTGGCCACCGGCAGCTACCTCGTCATGCAGATCTACGTGACGTGGTGGCCGACGACGGCCGGAGCCCGCCTGCGGGGGTTCAACGACTGGATCACCAGCCACACCGACCACATCATCATCATCGCGTCGGCGTTCCTCGGCGCCTGGCTGATCGCCCACTCGGCATACGAACTGGTCTCCTGACCTCCGTGAGCGATGTCGTGCTGCAGGCCGTCGGACTCGTGTCGGCCGGCCTTCTCGCCGGTGAGGAATTCATCGTCCGCTACGGAGTTCAGCCGGCCTTGAACCACCTGGCCGACCTGCCCCACCTGCTGGCCCGTCAGGCGCTGGTGCGACGGCTGCGCATCGTCGTCCCGGCCGTCATGGTCCCGACGGTGCTGCTCGCCGTCGCGGTACTCATCGTCAGCGGGAGCGGTGCGGGGTTCGGCCTGCGGTGGGCTGGTGTAGGGGCACTCGTTGCCTTCGTGCTGTTC
The DNA here is from genome assembly GCA_965277305.1 of Nakamurella sp. GTDB lineage: Bacteria > Actinomycetota > Actinomycetes > Mycobacteriales > Nakamurellaceae > Nakamurella. Next base: position 212,682 of record CBDICH010000006.1, read on the forward strand.
TCGTTCCTCGGCACGGTGCCGATCAACATCCAGGTCGACAGCTGGGACGTGGAGAACCCGCCGAGCGACTGGAAGAAGACGGTGCGGCGCTGGGAACAGATCGACATCTTCCGCTCGTCCGCGGCGGTCGTGGCCTTCGGCTGCTTCACCGTCGGCGTGGCCGTTCAACTCCCCTGACCGGCGGCACGGTCAGCCCATGGGCATCTTCCACCAGTCGCGGCCCGCGCGCTTGTTCTTGCGGATGGTCCGCCAGCCGACCACGATCACGACGAAGAGGACAACGGCCCCCAGGATCAACAGCGTTGCGATACCCATCCTGAAATCCTCCAGCAGTCGATTGCCAGCCGCTTCTTCGGACCAGGCGGGGTCAGCCTATGGGACGAAGGGCCGAAACCGCCCATGCGAGCGCCCGACAGGACCCGGACGAACCACCTGCGGCCACACCCGGGGCGCGATGGTGGTAAGCCTGACAAACGTGAGTGCCTTCTACGTGGGTTTGTGGGTTGCCGGCGGCTCGACCGCCATCGTCTGGGTGTTGTCCCTCGCGACCGGGGACCATTCGTGGGTCGACCGGATCTGGTCGATCATTCCGGTCGTCTATCTGTGGATCTTCGCGGGCGCCGCCGGGCTCGCTGACGCCCGTCTGGACGTGATGGCCGTGCTCGTCACTTTGTGGGGAGCGCGGTTGACGTTCAACTTCGCCCGCAAGGGCGGGTACGCATCCGGCGGCGAGGACTACCGCTGGGCGGTGCTCCGCGGCCGGATGAGCAACTGGCAGTTCCAGCTCTTCAACCTCTTCTTCATCGCCGCCTACCAGAACGCCCTGCTGTTCGCGATCACGCTGCCGGCGCTGACTGCCGAGCAGCACCGCCGTGGCTTCGGCGCGCTCGACGCGCTGGCCGCGTTGGTCTTTCTGGGGCTGCTGGCCGGTGAAACCCTTGCGGATCAACAGCAATGGAACTTCCACCAGCGCAAGCGCGCGGAGGCGGCCGCCGGCCGGCCGGCCGGCGTCGGTTTTCTGCGGACGGGGCTGTTCCGATACAGCCGACACCCCAACTATTTCTGCGAGATCGCGATCTGGTGGGTGGTCTTTGCCTTCGGCGCCATCGCGGCCGGGTCGGCCGCCCAGTGGACGATTGCCGGTGCGGTGCTGTTGACCTTCCTGTTCATCGGCTCCACGGTGTTCACCGAATCCCTCAGCGGATCGAAGTACCCGGAATACACCGACTACCGCCGCCGGGTGTCAGCGATCGTCCCCTGGTTCCCGAAGCGGCTCGCCGCCCGACGAGCCAGTCACGCCTGAGGCACCGTCGACGCCGACGAGTCGGCCACGCCGGACCGGCGGCGGTGTTCCAGCGGCAATCGCAGCACGACGCGGTGAGTGAGCCAGGCGGCGGTGATCCCGACCGCCCAGCCGGCGAGTACGTCGGTAGCCCAGTGGGCGCCGAGATAGACCATCCCCAGGCCGATCAGGGCGACGATCGCGGCCAGTAGGAAGCCGAACAGTCGGCGTCGCGACCCGGACGGCAGTCCGATCGCCAGGAACAGGGCGAAGGCGGCCGCAGCCGTGACGGCGCCGTCGGTCGAGGGCATCGAGTAACCGCCGATATGGACCAGGGCCAGCTCCACTGACGGCCGCGGCCGCCCGATCAGGATCTTCAGGATGGTCGACACAACGGCCGCGAGTACCACCGCACCGGCCACGGTCAGCGCCGGCACCCAGCTCCGCCGGACCACTACCAACACCACCGCCACACCCAGGACGAGCGCCAGCACCCACATGTTGGTGCCGGCCGACAGTCCCGCGCGGGCCGGCCAATCCGCCCACCCGGTGCGATGGGCGGCCATCCAGTTCGTGATGCCGACGTCCGGCCCCGTCATGCACTCATCTCGAGCAGTTTGCGGGCCGTCGTCCAGTTCCGCATGGTCACGGTGACGGCCAGTTTTCGATCCCAGTCCAGCGTTGCGAACAGCGAGACGTTGACGCCTCTCGGGCACCAGAGGTAGCAATGGTCGCCGCGGATCTCGTGCACGCCAACCACGTCAGGATCACCGTCCTTGGCCGTCACCAGCTCTTCGAACGCCGTGAGCCTGGCCCTGTCCGGCACCTCCGACATGAACCCGAGCAGGTGCTTGGCCGGATCGTCCGCAATCGCCTCGTACGGATCGGCGGCGATCGCCTTCGCGAGTTGGGCGTGGGTCCGGACGACCACCTTGACGCTGACGCCCAGCTCACCGAGCACAGCGGACTCGATCGCCGGGATGATCTTCCCCGCGGGATCAGTCGCGGTGAAGGCCGCATTGCCACTCTGCAGATGGGTCATCACGTCGTGGTATCCCAGCCCCGAGAGCAGTCCGCGCAGATCGGCCATCGATATGCGCTTGGCCCTACCGACGTTGATTCCCTTGAGCAGCAGCACATATCGCATGTCGGACATCGGTCGTCCTTTCGTCCGGACCCTCGTTCGACCACTCGGACACCTAGATCGACGATGCGTGGATCGCCGCACCGTCCCCGAGATCGAAGTGTTCGACGATCTTTACAGAGGCCGCTGCCTCGATCGGGCCCGGGTGCCCGCACAATATGTGGGTGAACGAGACGAGTACGGCCGCCGGTTCCGCCGTTGCCAACGGTTCGGTGGATACCCTGCACGAAGCCCAGGGCACGTTCAGCTCCACGACGCCGGCGGTGCTGAGCGGCACCGACGGAGCGCGGCTGGATCACTTCGCCACCAGCAACTTTCCGAACATCGCCGACTACGCATTCCTCTCCGACTGCGAGACCAACTGCCTGATCGCGCCGTCGGGAGCGGTGGAGTGGTTCTGCCTGCCGCGACCCGACTCGCCGAGTGTGTTCACCGCGATCCTGGACCGCTCCGGCGGTTCCTTCCGCGTCGGCCCGTTCGGCGTGCAGGTCCCGGCTGCCCGGCGTTACCTGCCCGGCACCCTCGTCCTGGAGACCACCTGGCAGACGCCGACCGGGTGGGTGATCATCCGGGACGCGTTGATCATGGGGCCGTGGCACAACGTCACCGAACGATCGAAGACCCACCGCCGCTCCCCCAACGACATCGACGCGGTGCACTGTCTCCTCCGGACCATCAAGTGCATCTACGGCACCGTCGACCTGTCGATGATCTGCGAGCCCGTTTTCGACTACGCCAGGGTCGGCGCGAACTGGGACTACCCGAAGTCCGACTACTCGCAGGTGGTCGCCACCGCCCCCGGTCAGCCGACGCTGACGCTGACCAGCTCGCTCCGCATCGGGATCGAGGGACGGGCCGCCATGGCCCGCAGCAAGATGTCGCTGGGCGACTCGCACTACGTGGCGCTGACCTTCTCCGAGCTGCCGCCGCCGAAGGACCAGGCCGATGCCGAGGCCAAGATGTGGAGCACCGGCGAGTACTGGCGGGAGTGGCTGACCCAGGGTTCGTTCCCCGATCACCCGTGGCGGGTCTTCCTGCAGTCCTCGGCCCTGGCCCTGAAGGGCCTCTCCTACGCGCCGACCGGTGCCCTGCTCGCCGCCGCCACCACCTCGCTGCCGGAGACCCCGCACGGTGAACGCAACTGGGACTACCGCTTCACCTGGATCCGCGACTCGACCTTCGCCCTCTGGGGCCTCTACACCCTGGGCTTCGACCGCGAGGCCAACGACTTCTTCTTCTTCATCCACGACGTCTGCCGGGACAACCCGGACGCGCTGCAGATCATGTACGGCGTGGGTGGGGAACGGACGCTGGAGGAGGCCACCCTCGACCATCTGTCCGGTTACGACGACGCCCGTCCGGTCCGGATCGGCAACGGCGCTTTCGACCAGCAGCAGCACGACGTCTGGGGTGCGCTGCTCGATTCGATCTACCTGCACACCCGGTCCCGGGAGCAGATGCCCGAAGAACTCTGGCCGATCGTCAAGGCCCAGGTCGAGCAGGCGGCCGCACACTGGCGGGCTCCCGATCGGGGCATGTGGGAGGTGCGCGGCGAGCCGCAGCACTTCACCTCGTCCAAGATCATGTGCTGGGTGGCGCTCGACCGTGGCGTTCGGCTGGCCAGGATGCACGACTCGCACGCCACCGCCGACAAGTGGCAGGCGATCGCCGACGAGATCCACGAGGACATCCTGGCGAACGGGGTCGATGACCGCGGCGTGCTGGTGCAGCGCTACGGCTCCACCGCATTGGACGCGTCGCTGCTGATGGCCCCCCTGGTGCGCTTCCTCCCGCCGGACGATCCGCGCATCCGGGCGACGGTGCTGGCCATCGCCGACGAGCTGACCCGGGAAGGGATGGTGCTGCGCTACCGCACCGACGAGACCGACGACGGCCTGGCCGGCGAAGAGGGCACCTTCACCATCTGTTCGTTCTGGCTGGTCTCTGCCCTGGTGGAGATCGGCGAACTGGATCGTGCGCACGCCCTGTGCGAGCGACTGCTGTCCCAGGCCTCCAGCCTCGGCCTGTACGCGGAGGAACTGGACCCGGAGACCGGACGGCACCTCGGCAACTTCCCACAGGCGTTCACCCACCTGGCGCTGATCAATGCGGTGACGCATGTGATCCGGGCCGAGGAGAACCCGCACGCCTCGGGCTTCAACCCGGCCAACCGGCAGGGCTGACGCCGTCGACCCGCTCGGATCAGAGTGGAGCCTCCGGGCTCAGCGGATATCGAGCCCGGCACCGGTCGGGCCCGGTTCGAACGGATCAGCTGAGCGAGGCGAAGCCGGACGGGTCCACTGCGCCCGGCCCGGCGATGTTCGCCACGTCCTCGAGCGCCAGCACCTGATCGTCGTCATCGACGAACACCACCCGCGCCCCGCCCCCGTCGCGGCGTGATTTCAGGATTGCGGCCGGCCCGTACCCGCTGGGCCGGTGCGCGTCGCCCCACTGCTGCAGCGCGCCGAGGACCAACCGGAGCTCGACCCCGGCCGGCGTCAGGTGATAGCTGGAGCGCTCCCTGGACCCAGGCTCCCGATAGGCGCGGCGCTCCATGATGCCGGCCTCCACCAGCGTCCGCAGACGGGCCGAGAGGACGTCGGATGCGATGCCGAGCGAATCCCTGAACTCGGCGAATCTGGTCCGCCCGCGGAACGCCTCGCGCACGACCAGGAAGGTCCACCGCTCGCCCAACACCTCGAGGGTGCGAGCGATCGAGCACCGTGGGTTGTTCGACAGCGGACTGCTCGCGACGGGAGTGGGACTGCTCATGGGAATATCCTAGGCCGATGCTAAGTTTGATTCCACAACTCAGCTTCACCGTCGCAGCTGTCGATCACCACGCCGGCTCGAGCCCGAGAACGATCCGCGAAATCAAAGGACAGCCATGACCTCAGCGCCGACGCTCGCCGGACTCACTACGACAGCGGAGTCCGGCACGGGGCGGCGGCTCGGACGGAACGCAAGCTACTGGACCGCCGCCTTCGTCATCGCCCTCTGTCTGTGGGGCAGTGGCGCCCCGTCGCTGCTGTACCCGGTCTATGCGTCGGCGTTCCACCTGACGCCCACCATCACCACCACCGTCTTCGCTGCGTACCCGCTCGCACTGGTGATCATGTTGTTCGTGGCCGGCGGGGTCTCCGACCGCATCGGACGGCGCGCCACCATGCTGGCCGGGCTGATCGCGATGGGCGCATCGGTGCTGGCGTTCATCTTCGCCACCGACCTCGCCTGGCTGTACGTGGGACGACTCCTGCAGGGCGTCGCGACCGGTCTCTCGTTGAGCGCGGCCGGCGCGGCCCTGCTGGACAACGACGTGAAGCGAAGTCCGGTCCGGGTCAGTTCGACGACCACGGTCGCCAACGCCGCCGGCCTGACGCTGGCCTCCGTCGTCACCGGAGCCCTGCTCCAGTACGCCCCGCTCCCCAGGCACCTGACGTTCATCGTGCTGCTCGCGCTGGTCATCACGGCCACGGTGCTGGTGCTGCTGATGCCGAGCCCCGTGTCGTCCGGCACTGGATCATGGAAGCTGCAGCGCATCTCGGTCCCGGCCAACGTTCGCAAGCTGTACATCGTCGCCGCCGTTCCGGTCGCCGTGGTGTTCTGCGTAGGGGCGTTGTTGCTGTCGCTGGGCGCCGCCATGGTCCGCGAACTACTCCACACCAACAATGCCTTCGTCGCCGGCATCACGCTGTCGGTGTTGACCGTGTCGCTGGCCGCGACCGGCCTGCTACTGCGAAACCTGCGGCCGCACACGTCGATCATCAGCGGCGGCATCGTCGCGGCGGTCAGTGTGGGTCTGCTGCAGTGGAGTGCCGTCACCGGCAGCCTGCCGCTGTTCCTGGTGGCCGGTGCGGTCTCCGGGGTCTCGTACGCACTGAGCTTCGCCGGCGGCCTCCGGCTGATCAACCATGCCGCCCCGCCCGCGCACCGCTCCGGACTGCTGGCGGCTCTTTACCTTGCCGCCTACGCGAGCCAGGGCGTCATCGCGGTACTCGCCGGGCTGTTCACCACGGCCCACGGTCTACACGCCGCCCTCGACCTGTTCGTCCCGATCCTGGCGGTGGCGGCGCTGGCCAGCGCGGCTCTGGGCATCCAGGACGCTCGGCGCCGGCCGGCCACCGCCTGACCGGAGCCGCCGGTGCGCGCCCCGGTCGGATCGGCCTGTGCACCGCACGGTCGCCGAGGCGGCCGGCCGTCAGCCCCGCATTGCCTGATTGATCCGCGCCGCCTGCCTGGTGAGATGGTCACGCTCAGCCAGGTTGGTCGCGGAGCGGGCCGCGTCCGCGTACAGCCGGGCCGCGATCGCCAGGTCGCCCGCCCTTTCGTGCAAATAGGCCGAGGCGGCGAGGTGACGAGGCAGCCCTGGGTCCACCCCGGACAGGGCCGCGAGTCCGGCCCGGGCTCCATCAGCCTCGCCGACCGCGACCGCCCGGTTCAGCTGCACGAGGGGACTGCCGGTGAGCTGGAGCAGTTCGTCGTACCAGCCGACGATCTGCACCCAGTCGGTCTCGTCGGCGCACTGCGCGTCGGCGTGCAGCGCGGCGATTGCCGCCTGGGCCTGGAACTCGCCGATCCGGTCGCGCGCCAGCGCCGCCTGCAGCATTTCGACACCCTCGGCGATCAGTTCGGTGTCCCAGCGGGATCGATCCTGCTCGGCCAACGGGACCAGACTGCCGTCCGCTCTGGTTCGGGCCGGTCGACGCGCCTGGTGCAGCAGCATCAGCGCCAGCAGCCCCGCTGTCTCCTCGCCTTCGGTCATCGACGCCAGCCGTCGGGTGAGGCGGATCGCCTCGGCCGCCAGGTCCACGTCACCGGTGTAGCCCTCGTTGAAGACCAGGTAGAGCACACGTCGCACGGTGGCGAGGTCGCCCGGCTCGTCGAACCGCACCCCGGTCACCGTTCGCTTGGCCCGGCTGATCCGTTGCGCCATCGTGGACTCGGGGACGAGGTAGGCCTGGGCAATCTGCCGGGTGGTCAACCCACCGACGGCCTGCAGGGTGAGGGCCACGGCGGACGCCGGCGTCAGCGACGGGTGCGCGCACAGGAAGAACAGGTCCAGGGTGTCGTCCGCGGCCGCTGTCGACCCGGGGTGCGCTTCGGACTCGACCCGCCGCTCCCGCTGATGACGAGCGGCCTCCGACCGACTGAAGTCGAGAAACTTGCGCCAGGCGACTGTGATCAGCCAGGCCTTGGGATCAGCGGGCGGCCGGTCCGGCCAGGACAAGGTGGCCTGGAGGAGCGCCTCCTGGACGGCGTCCTCGGCCGTCGCGAAGTCGGCGCCGCGATGGACCAGGACGCCGATCACCGAGGGGGTCAGCTCCCGCAGCAGCGGCTCGTCCATGCTCGTCCGTCCTGGCCGGCGCGGTCACTCGGCGACCGTCGGAGCACCGCTCAGGAACGGACGGAGCTCGAGCCACTCGTGGATGGGCTCGCCACCGGCTCCGGGGGCGGCCGACAGCTCGCCGGCCAGAGCCAGCGCGCGTTCGTGGGACTCGACATCGATGACCATCCGACCGGCGATCAGGTCCTTGGTCTCGGCGAACGGCCCGTCGGTGACCGGCGGGCGGCCCGGCCCGTCGTAGCGGACGAAGGAGCCCTCCGGCGAGAGCGCCTGGCTGTCCACGAACTCACCGGTGCCCTCGAGGCGGGTCGCGAAGTCAGACATGTATTGCATATGGGCGTCGACCTCCGACGGGGTCCATTGGTCCATCGGTACATCGTTGACGGCCGCAGGGGCCCCGCGGTAATGCTTGAGCAGCAGGTACTTCATCGCTCGATCTCCTCGGTCTGGTCCGCGGCCAGGGCGGCCGCGTGTACCCCTGGGACGGAGCCGCTCGACCGGTCTCGACATCGTGAGACACATCATTTCCGGACACCGCGAGAATCTCTCCGGCACCGCGGAGGACGAGGGTTCAGCTGGTGCCCTTGACCCCGGCCAGCAGCATCATGGCGACGTCGATGACTTCGACATTTTCGCCGATCGGTTCAGGTTGGCCCTGGCGGGCGGTGAGGCCGTCGGTGAGCATGACGCGGCAGAACGGGCAGCCGGTGACGATCTTCTCGGCTTTGGTATCGAGCGCTTCGTCGACGCGATCAAGGTTGATCCGTTTCCCGATCTTCTCCTCCATCCACATCCGGGCGCCGCCGGCGCCGCAACACATCGACCGGGCGGTGTTGCGGGGCATCTCGGTCAGGGTGGCCCCGGCCGCGCCGATCAGCTCGCGGGGCGGCGAGTAGACCTGGTTGTGCCGGCCCAGGTAGCACGGGTCGTGATAGGTCACATTCAGCTCCGCCGCCGGCGACACCTTGCGGACCAGTCGCTTGTCCCGCACCAGCTTGTTGAGCAACTGGGTGTGGTGGACGACCTCGTACTCCCCGCCCAGCTGCGGGTACTCGTTGAGCAGCGTGTTGAAGCAGTGCGCGCAGGACACGACGATCTTCTTCTGCGCGCGATTGCCGAACGCGGCGTTGATGGTCTCCACGTTCTGCTGGGCCAGCATCTGGAACAGGAACTCGTTTCCCGCCCGGCGGGCCGGATCCCCGGTGCAGGTTTCGCCGGTGCCCAGGACGGCGAACCCGACCGCGGCGATGTGCAGGAGTTCGGCGACAGCTCTGGTGGTCCTCTTCGCCTTGTCCTCGAACGCCCCCGCGCAGCCAACCCAGAACAGATATTCGTGGTCGTCGCCGATGACGTCGGTGACCACGGGGACGTCGAAGTCGAGGTCCTTGGCCCACTCCATCCTGTCTTTCTGGTTCTGCCCCCAGGGGTTGCCCTTGTTCTCCAGGTTTCGGAACAGCCCACCCAGCTCCGACGGGAATTCGGACTCGATCATCACCTGGTAGCGGCGCATGTCGACGATGTGGTCGACGTGTTCGATGTCCACCGGGCACTGCTCCACACACGCGCCGCAGGTCGTGCAGTCCCAGAGCACCTCGGGGTCGATGATCCCGTTGACCTCCGGTCCGCCGATCAGCGGTCGACCGGCCTCCAACGTCGCGAGTGGGTCGGCGTGCGCGAACGCGGCGAGGTCGGCGTCGCTGAGGCGTTCGTTGCCCTCCATATCGGTGCCCCCGCCGGCCGCCAGATACGGCGCCTTGGCGAACGCGTGGTCCCGCAGCGCCAGCATCACCAACTTCGGCGACAACGGCTTCGCGGTGTTCCACGCCGGGCACTGTGACTGGCATCGTCCGCACTCGGTGCACGTCGAGAAGTCCAGCCAGCCCTTCCAGGAGAAGTCCTCGATCTTCCCCGCGCCGAACGTGTCGACCTCCGGGTCCGCCTTCTCGAAGTCCAGCGGCACGCCGCCGGACATCATCGGCCGCAAAGCGCCGAGCGCGGTCCGCCCAGAATCCTCGCGCTTGAAGTAGATGTTGAAGAACGCCAGGAACCGGTGCCACGCGACGCCCATGGTCAGGTTCCGGGAGATGACGATGGCCCAGCCCATCGAGATGATGACCTTGATCAGGGCGATGATGCTGATCGCCGCGAGCGAGGCGGGCAGGATCCTGCCCAGCCCGGTGGAGATCGGCGCCGCCCACGTCGGGTAGGGCAGGTTCCCGGTCGCGGACTTCAACCCACGGATTCCGAAGATGCAGATCCCGATGGTCAGGATGACGGACTCGACGAAATAGGCCTGCGGGAAGTTCGACCCGGCGAACCGGGACCGGCGGTTCGCCCGCCGCGGGTGGGCGAGCTGCCGGATCACGATCAACGTGCCGATGCCGAGGACTGTGGTGAGCGCGATCAGTTCGACGAACAGGCCGTACCAGGCCTGGTGACCCAGCCAGGGAATTTCGAACCGCGGGTAGAAGGTCTCGCCGACGGCTTCGACCAGCGTCAGCACCAGCGCGCCGAACCCGACCATGACGAACCAGTGCGCGACCCCGACGATGCCCCACTTGAGCATCCGGGTATGGCCGAGAAATTCCTTGACCAACGTGTTGGCTCGCGCGATCGGGGCGCCGCGCCGAGTCGGGTCGGGCTGACCCAGCCGCACCGTGCGATAGATCTGCAGAGACGCCCGCCCCAGCAGGGCGAACCCGACGATGATCAGAACGGCGGCAATCGGACCGCAGATCCACTGGACGACCGTCATCGGGTCACCCGCCGAGTCGACAGCACGGGAACGTACATCGGCAGTACTCCTTCGAGGGCACGAGGTCGGCGGCCTCGATGTACGGCCGACCCTACGAGGTTACCGGCCAGTAACTAAGCGGCCGAATTCAGCGTCGGGTGTCGTCCCGGCGGAAGTTGAGATGCGAGCGGGACGGGGTCGGCCCACGTTGGCCCTGATAACGGGAGCCGTACTCCGCGGAGCCGTAGGGGTGCATCGACGCCGAGGTCAGCCGGAAGATGCATAGTTGGCCGACTTTCATGCCGGGCCACAGCGTGATCGGGAGGTTCGCGGCGTTGGACAGCTCGAGGGTGATGTGCCCGGTGAAGCCGGGATCGATGAAGCCGGCCGTCGAGTGGGTCAGCAGTCCGAGGCGGCCCAGCGAGGATTTGCCCTCGAGCCGGCCGGCCAGCGTGTCCGGCAGCGTCACCTGCTCGAAGGTCGACCCGAGAACGAACTCGCCCGGGTGCAGGACGAAGGCCGCGTCCGGTTCGACCTCGACCAGGCTGGTCAGCTCGTCCTGCTGGAGCTGCGGATCGATGTGCGTGTACTTGGAGTTGTTGAACACCCGGAAGAACCGGTCCAGTCGCACGTCGATGCTCGCGGGTTGGATCAGCGTCGGATCGAACGGATCGAGGCCGAGCGCCCCGGCCTCGATCTCGGCGCGCAGGTCACGGTCGGACAGCAGCATGGCGCAGAGCCTATCGGGGGCGAACGCACGGTCGGAACCGGCGATCCGGGTTCGCTATAGTTGTGCCACCACTGCGGGTGTAGTTCAGTGGCAGAACTTCAGCTTCCCAAGCTGATAGCGCGAGTTCGATTCTCGTCACCCGCTCCAGACCTCCCGGGCCAGCCGGCGCTTTCCGTTTTGTCCGGCGCCCACTCTCGTTCCGTTCGGTGGCCACTCCGCAGACGTCGAAGCGAGCACCGTCGTGGCCCTGCTCGAAGCTGACTGCCTCAGGGATAGGTGCGGGCCGCCACTCATCCTGATGATTATTCCAGCGAAGGATCGTCGAATGTCACCGACGGTGTTCATCCCCTGAACAGGGCAATCAGTCCGGGGGACTTGCTGGCCAATGGCGCAGCGCGAACGTAGCGTCGAAAGCACATATTCGGTCAGTGGGCCGATTGTGCCGACGATCCATGAGCCAGTAGGGCGGGTGAGACGCGATGACCGAAAGCCCGGTCGAGCCCTCCCTCCCGTCCCCGACCCGAGCCACCCTGCGCCGTACCGCGGCTCGCGCCGCTGCCGTCGTCGGGATTGCCGCGGGGGCATGGCTGGCCGGTTCCGTTCTTTCCAGCGCCGCTGCGCAGACGCCTGTCAACCCGCCGGCCGTTCCGGCCGTGTCGCACCTGCTGCACTCGACCGTCGCATCGGGTGCCCTCCAGCACGGCGTGGAGGTTTCCGTCCGAGCTGTCGTCACCAAGACCGCCAAGACGGTCACCGACACTGCGTCACCGGTCGTCCACGACGTCGTCGACGCACCGGTCGGGAAGGTCGCTCAGGCGGCAACTCCAGTCGCGACGGCAGTGGTCCGGTCGGTTCCGGCGCCGGTTCCCGCAGTGGCAGCCCCTGTTCGAGTCGTGGCCAAGCCCGCCGCAGCCGTCGTCGAACCAGTCGTGAAGCAGGTCGCCACTGTCGCCAAGCCGGTCGCGGCGGTCGTCGCACCGGTAGCGAAGGCAGCCGCCCCCGCCGTGGCCGTGGCCGCTCCGATCGTCAGGGCCGCAACCACTGGGCTCGCCAAGCCGATCGTCGTCGCGGCCGCCCCGGTCGTGAAGATCGTCAAAACCGTGACCGCTCCGGTCGCGGCGCCGGTCAGGGCCCTTGCGCACGAGGTCGTGACGCCCGTCGTGCGCGCCACGACGCCGGTCGTCAAAGCCGTCGAGAAGCCCATTGCAACCGCCGTCCAGCCCGTGATTTCCGCACTCGCCCCGCTGACGGATGCGGTGCGCGATCTGCTGTCGCCGGTCACCGAATCGCTGACGCCGGTGCTGCCGGTGCTGGATCCGATCACACCGGTCCTGACCCCGATCGTTGGGGGGGTGCCACCGCTGGCGACCGGAACACAGCCTTTGATGACCGGAACACAGCCTTTGATGTTGTCGCCCACGGGTGTCCTTGGCGGGGCCGCCGTCGTCGCGCGCTACGCGTCGGCCACCGGCCTGGAATCGGCTGCGGCTCTACCATCGCCGCGCGTCGCGACAGCGTCTACCCAGACTTCGACCACCGCCGTGAAGACCGGCCTCACGTCGGGTCGGCACCTTGCCGGCGGCCAGTCGATCACGTTCTCCGCCGGCGGCGCCCAGCCGTCCGTCGCCCGGTCCTCGCACCAGCCCGCCGCGGTTGCCGTTGCCAGTGAGGCGGGGCCGTCGGCCGCTACGCACGCGGTCGGGTTCAGCAACCTCCCTGCCCCCGCGCACATGCCGGTTCCCTCGGCGCCGAGCACCCCAGCCCCCGCCTCCGGATCGACCGGCCTGGGCAACTCCGGCGGGGCCAATCCTTCGGTCGCCGACCTCGGCGCCGTTGCTCGGACGTCTCGTCTGGCCCTGCTCGCAGCGCTGTCCCACGCGGACGATGCGCTACTCGCCACCGTGGCCGATCGGCCAACGTTCTCCCCTGACTAGCGGTCCCCGCAGCCACCGATGACTCTCGCCCCACCGGGCAGAAAGTCAGCATCGGTGCTCTGTGACGGCCTCCGCCCCCGGACGCCGCGAGGACCCCACGCGTCATCCCTTCAGGGAGAAACTCATCATGAACACCTGGCTCAAGACAGGACTGCAGATCGCCGTCCTCAGCGGCGGAATCTTCGCCATCGGCGCGGGTATCGCGTCCGCAGAAACACCAACCGCACCCGCAGGCCCCGCGTCGGACCACGGAGTGGTCGGGGCAGTCGAGCACCTCGTCTCGGCGCCGATCGACATCACCGGAAACTCGATCAGCGTGCTCGGCAACGCCACGCGGGCCGCTCACCCAGCCCCGGCCGCGGCCCCGAAAGCAATCGTCTCGGCCCCGGTTCGGGTCCGTGGAAACTCGGTCGCCGTCGCCGGGAAGTCCACCTCCGCCGGCACCTCCAGCGCACCCACCAACACCGGCAAATCAGTCGTCTCAGCCCCCGTCAACGTCACCGGAAACTCGGTCGCCGTCGCCGGGAAGTCCACCTCCACCGGCACCTCCAGCGCACCCACCAACACCGGCAAATCAATCGTCTCAGCCCCCGTCAACGTCACCGGAAACTCGGTCGCCGTCGCCGGGAAGTCCACCTCCACCGGCACCTCCACCGCACCCACCAACACCGGCAAATCAATCGTCTCAGCCCCCGTCAACGTCACCGGAAACTCGGTCGCCGTCGCCGGTCGCTCATCGGCAGCAACGAGTGGGGCCGCGGCGATGACCCCGCCGTCACCCCGCTCGGTCGTGTCGGCTCCGGTGACGATCACCGGAAATTCGGCCGCGGTGGCGGGCCGGTCCACGACCACCGAATCCAGCACACCGGCTGCCTCGTCGGCAGCAGCCCCACGTCGGGCCGCGATCTCCATACCGGTCACCGTGAGCGGCACTGCACTCAGCGTTCTCGGTCAGTCACATACCTCGGGTACCGGCAACGGGACGGCTACCGCTCCGACGAACGGCTCGGGAACGTTGGTCGACGTGCCCATCACGATCTGCGGAAATGCGGTCGGCGTGGCCGGCAACGCGTCCAGCTCCTGCACGCCGGAGCAGGGAACCGATCCAGCGGGCGATCCCGCCACGGCTTCACCTGCTGATCCCGGTGAGCCTGCAGTGGTTGCAGTGCCGGTGACGGTCTGCGGCACGTCGGTCGGCGTCCTCGGCGAATCGAGCGCCAACTGCACCCCTGGCACCTCCGCCAGCGGCGGGCTCGTCTCCGCACCCGTCACCGTCTGCGGCACCTCCGCCGGCATCCTCGGCACCTCCACCACCAACTGCACGACCAACACCCCCGCAACCCCGGGCACCACCAACGGCGACGGCGGTCTGATCACCGCACCCGTCACCGTCTGCGGCACCTCCGCCGGCATCCTCGGCACCTCCACCGCCAACTGCACGACCAACACCCCCGCCGATGGCGGCACGGTCGACGTTCCCGTCACCGTCTGCGGGACGAGCATCGGCCTGCTCGGTGATTCGGCCGCGAACTGCACCCCGCCGACCAACCCGACCACGCCCACCGACCCCGGCACCCCGGTCAACCCCGGCACCCCGGTCAACCCCGGCACCCCGGTCAACCCCGTCACCCCGGTCAACCCCGTCGCCCCGGTCAACCCCGTCGTTCCGGCTACGCCGGGCCAGCCAGTGGCCCCGATCGTTCCGTCGACCGGTGACGACATCAGCCTGACTCCGGGCGCCCCCATCGGCGTGACGACGTCCATCGACCTGGTCGACTTCGTCCAGCCCGCAGCCAGCCTTCCGGCGGTGACGGCCCCGCAGGCCGCACCGACGCAGAGCACGACGGCCATGGCCGATGGTTCGTTGGCCTACACCGGAACGCCGATGTGGATGTTGCTGTTCCTGGCGCTCGGCCTGCTGCTGGCCGGCGCGTTCGGACTCCTCCTGGCTCGCACCCGGGCGTCCGTCAAGTAGCGGAGACCGGCCGACTGCAGACCCAGTCGGCCCGTGCGGACGGACCAGCTTCCGGGTCCGTCCGCACCACTCGCGTCATAGGCGATCACTCCACTCCGCTGCAGGCCGCGGCAGTTCGTCCGTGGCCTCGGCCCCCGTGCCCAGAGGTGGCTTTCATGCACGACCAATCACCGATCATCAGCCAACGCACCGGCCCGGAAGTCGGGCCACCAGTGATCGATCGGGCGGTGTTCACCACCGCAATTGAAACAGCAGAGGCGGATTCAGAAGCGTTCGACCGGCTCTACGTCACGGTCGTCAACCGTGCCTATCGGGTCGCCTACTCGGTCGTCCGCACCCGGGAACTGGCCGAGGACATCACCCAGGAGGTACTTCTGGAGCTGTGGCGGAACGGGGACCATTTCGACCCTGACCGCGGCTCCATCAATCGCTACGTGAGCATGGTCGCTCATGCCAGGGCGGTCGATCGGCTGCGCTCTTTCCAGGCGGCCAGGGCCAGGGAAACCCGGTACTGGGCACTGAACACCGAAGTCGGCAGCGGGCGGGATCCGGTCGTCGAGCTAGCCGTGCAGAGCGAGGAATACTCACAGATCCGGTTCGCTCTGGCCGGCCTGACCGCGCTCCAACGAAGCGCCGTGATCCTCGTCTACTTCGAACACTGCACCTACAGCGAGGCGGCGGCTCGGCTAGGCGTATCGGTCGGCGTGGTCAAGACCCGCGTGCACGGCGCCGTGAGCAGACTCCGGCGCACGCTCATACCACTGGACGGCTGAGCCGGGCACGCACCCGGATCGACCCTCAGTCAGCGAGTTCCTGCTCGAACGCCTTGACCCTGCGCAGGAACTGCCCAGGCCTGACCAGGTGGGGGTAGTGGCCGACGCCGGCCCAGACCTCGAGCTGGGCCTGCGGGATGCGCTGCTGCAGCCACTCGAGATGCCCAGGCCCTGGATCGGACCCGTCGAGGGCCAGGTAGGGGGCGCGCACCGTGGCCGTCAGATTCTCCGTGATGCCATGGATCAGCAGCACCAGCGGTCCGGTGCCCTCGACGTCATGGGCCAGCTCGACAGTCATCACCGGATGCTAGGTCGCTCGCTCGTCCGGGCGTCAGGTGGGTCTCGACCGCCCGATTGCCGGGTGCTGGCTAGTGTGGCCGGGTGCCGACCAACCCCACGACCGAACGGACCGGCTGGACGTCCGGCGAGCGAGTGGATACCCGGTTCGCTCGGCTCGACGGGTCCACCAGTGGGGTGCACCCGATGACGGTGGTGTCCGACGACGGCACTCTCCTGCTGGCCACGGTCCCGGTCGGGACGCCGATCCAACGAGGTGTGTTGGTCGACGGCCGCGACATCCGGGACGCGGATCTCGCTCAGCGCTTCCGCCTACCGCGCAAGCTGATCCGGTCCACCTGGAGCGGCACCTCGACGCTACGGCTGATCGACGAGGACCACTGGAGCTCGGTCTGGTGGTTCTTCGACGGGGTGGACGGCTCGTTCCGCGGCTGGTACGTGAACCTGGAGATCCCGCTGGGCCGCGCCGCCTCCGCCGTCCTCCGATGCGACGGGGTGTTGGACGTCTGGGTTGGCCCGGTGGAAGGACGAGGACGAGTTCGGAGCGGCGCTGGAGGCGGGTCGGTTCGACGCCGGCCAAGGGGCGCTGCTGCGGGCGGAAGGACGGAGGGTCGCGGCCCTGGCCGAGTCCGGGACGTTCCCGTTCGACGGCTCGTACACGGATTTCCGGTTCTGACCTACCGGTGACCGACCGGTACGACCCCGGATCCACCCGTACGGCCGCCGACTGTCGGACAGGCGACGCGGCGTCATACCCCCGCCGCGCGGTCACACGGTGCGGACCGGGCCCGGGGGAAGGGTCAGGCGGCGCCGTGCTCCACGTCGTAGAGGTGGTGCTCGACGTCGTGCAGGTAGTACAGGCCGAGCGTTTCCATGGTGAAGAACGAGCCGTTGCTGCGATGGCCGGTGCGGCTCCACTGCGCGTCGTCCAACCCGACGAACGCGGCCGCCGCACTGATCCCCTCGACCTCGAGTTGGGCCGACACCTCGTCCGGATCCGCTTCCCGATAACGTCGGTCGAGGGCCGTCACGTCCTGGTCCCAGTTGGCGAAATCCGGGTCGTCCTGTTCCTGGATCAGACGGGCGCGCTCGCCGAAGATGCTGTGGACGTCGCGGATGTGGCAGCCGTACTCGAGCACCGACCAGGTCTGCGGGCGCGGGCGGACAGCGGAGTCCGGCCGGGTCAGGGCCGCCTGCCAGGCTGGGGTCGCCCCCAGCAACCGAGGGGCGATCGACTCGCGATCCACCGCCGCCGCGTCGTACCCGCACTCGGGGCAGACGGCGTCCAGAACCCAGGTCCAGTCTTTGTCGTCCGGCACGGGTTCGGCCGGGTTCGGCGGGGT
The DNA here is from genome assembly GCA_965277305.1 of Nakamurella sp. Lineage (GTDB taxonomy): Bacteria > Actinomycetota > Actinomycetes > Mycobacteriales > Nakamurellaceae > Nakamurella. Next base: position 230,238 of record CBDICH010000006.1, read on the forward strand.
GACGGTCACGCCGACGACCCTATGTGACGGCCGGGTCGGCGGCGTAGGCCCAACCGGCCACGCCGGTGATGACGGCGATCACCACGACGCCGGCCGGACGCACCTGCCGGTACTGCGGGTACTTCGCGACCAGTGCATCCAGGGCTGCGTCGTAGCGACTGTCCTGCAGCGCCGGCGTGACGACCGAGGCTCGCGCATCCACCCGCACCCACCACAGTTGCCGCCAGTCGTCGTCGTAGTGATCGGCCAGGAAGCTGACGTCGGGATGGCATTCGATGTTCCGGAGCCGACGCAGGCGGGCGGTGCTCTTCGGCTTGTGGTCGACTGCGAAGACCACACAGTCATCGAGCAGGGCGAAGGTGACGGGCACCAGGTGCGGTACCCCGGTCTCGGTGACGGTACCGAGCACCACTACCCGCTGGGCGTAAAATAGCTGCAGCGCATTCGGTCCGGTCAAGCCGGCCATGAGACACCTCCGCGAACCCGCAGGACGACGAGCTGTCGCTCGTCAGCGATGCTGATTCTGCGCCGCTGCTCCGGCGACGGCGCCGGCGACGCCGGCCACCCGCCGCTCCAGCACCAGTTGCTGCAGCCCGAGCGACACACCCAGATAGAGAAGCAGAGTGGCGCCCCCGAGTCCCGCGATGTCGGTGCCGTCGCCGGGCGAGAAGGCGGTCGCCAACGCAGCGATGCCGAAATGCGACCCGATGGACAGCAGCCACAACACCAGGGTCAGCCCATTGCCCTTGCGCCACCAACCGTCCTCCTGGCGCCAGATCCGGACGGTGTTGGCCCGGGCGTAGGCCAGCAGGGCGCCGATGGACAGGCTGATCACCGCCACGGTGACACCGACGCCGGACACGTGCCCGACCCTGTTGAGGTACTGGCCGGCCTGGATCAGGCCCACCCCTCCGAGGATCAGCATCAGGCGGCCACCGCCGTCTGTCTTGACCCGACGGGCGGCCAACTGCCGGCCGAGGACGAGGGCGACGACGGCCACCCCGATGACGACGTTCTCCATGCTCTGCGTACTCACGGGTGCGACTCCCTGCTGCTCCGATGGCCGGGCCGATGTGCCCTGTCACCAGATTCGTCCGGCGGGCGTCGGTCGGGATCAACCGTCGGGTGGAGACCGGGTGGAGATCAGCGGAGCGTGCCGAGCCCGGGGTCAACCGACCCGCACCCGGAAGCCGACGTCCGGACCAGCCGCCGGACCGGCCAACACCAGGTAGTACGTCCCGGCCGCCAGCTGATCGGTCCGGCCGGTGCCGCAGTTGGCCTGACGGGCCGAGACCGGGTCGCCGGCCGCGTCGAACAGCCTCATGGCCGCACCACCGGGCGGCAGTCGGACCGCGGCGCCGCCACACGGCGGGGCGTCGATCGTCAGACCCTGCGCGCTGGCCAGGGTCAGTCTATAGAGCCGACGGGCGGACGCGGGCACCGTGGTGACGAGCTGGCTGTCGAGTTCGAGAGTCTGCGGCGACGGAGCCTGACCCAGCACCAGCGCCGGCCAACCGGCCGCCAGCAACGCAGGCAGCTTCGAGCCGGCCGCGGCGGCGGCCAACTCGCCGTCATGCACGACGTAGCCGTCGTCGCCCGTCCTGGCCACGTCGAAGATGCAGGCTGCCAGATCCGCTGGCTCGGTCATCGACCCCGCCACGCAAGATTTCTCGGCCGCCAGGGTGGCTGCCGGGCTGATGGCCGACGAGGTCGTCGGCTGGCTGACCGGAGCCGGTCCGGTCAGCAGTGACTGCCCGGCCGGAACCCGCCAGCTGTCGACCACCTCATCGACGGCTGCGCCGTTCGGCAGCCCGGAACGGGCCACGAAATCGCCACGCAGGGTGGGCGGCACGGCGTCGGGGATGTCCGGCGCAGTGGTCACCGCGGCGGTCGGAACGCCGGTATCGGCGGCCTCGCCACCGAACAACCCAGCGCCGGCCGTGCGCGCCAGGTGGGCGACGACGGTCATTCCCAAAGACGCGTCGGCCGACATCTCCACGGTCGAGCCGTCGGGCCACACCACCGCCGCATCCACCACCCCGTCGCCGTCCGGCGGCCACAACCCGAGGGTGGGGCCGTCCTGAATCGAGACCTGCCGGAAGGTCCCGGCCGCCTCGACCGCCGAGCCGTCGACCGACAGCAATCCCGACAGCAGGAACTCGATCCGGTGACCGGGTACGCCCACTGCCGCCGCGGTGATGTAACTGGCGTCGCTCTGATAAGGCATCGGCTCGGAACGGATCTGGATCTGGCGCGCCGGATCTCCGGTACGGGCCAGGAAATCGCCGGTCCGCTGGGTACTGACCCGAACACCGCCGGCGGTGATCAGGTGCGGATCTCCCGCCACGCCGCCGGCGAACGGTTGCTGCCGTGTCGCGAAATCGACGAGCCCGGCCATGTCGACGCCCGTGGCCTGCACCGCCTGAGCCATCGGCAACGGTGGGCGGCCCTGGGTGATCCGGACTCCGGAGCTCTCGAACCGGCCGAGTAGTTGTCCGTCGGACCCGTAGACCACCCGCGGACCGTCCACTCCATCGGTGACTGCCGTGTCGCCCGTACCGTCCATCCCGACGCACCGGAGATGACGCCGACCGGCCGCCGTCGGCGCAGCACAGCCGACCATCGAGCCATCGGGACCCACCCAGCGGTACGCGCCGTCCGGCAGGAGCTCGGCCTGTTCACCCGGTCCCGATCCCTTCCACCGGGTGAAACCGACGGCCGGAGTTCGGATGGCCGGCTGCGGGCTGATGCCGTCCAGCCAGGCGAGTGCCACGACGGAAGGAAATGCCGGGGGCGTGATCGACGAGCTCGTCGCGAGTACGGACGGGGCCTCTGCAGAACTTGCCGGCCGGGAGGACGGAACGGTCATCGCCGCGAGCGGAGTCGAGGCCACCGTGCCGCTGGGTGGGCGATCCTGCGGCGTGGAACACCCGCCGACCACCGAGCATCCGATCACCACCAGCCCGACGACAGTCAGCCGGTGCGGCCGACGTCGGCGCGGGGAACTCACCATCGCATCGTCGCCCTCCTGCCGCCTCCCGTCCAGTCCAGACCTCATCTGCCCGCGATTCTTCCCCACCGGGCGGCTGGGTCGCGGGTGATCACCGGCGCGGCGGGTGATCGTGCTGCTCGGCGCAGCCACGATCGGCCGGTAGCGGACGGTGATCAGCACAGCGCCTGCGGACGCGATAAATCACCCCCGTCCTCACCCATCCCTGCGACAGTCGGCAGCGAACGCCCATCGGTGCGACGTGTCCGATGCCTCGCCCCCGTGAACTCGAACAGTCGACGGCCGTCGGGTCGTCCAACGAAGGGATCCGCACATGCGCAGCAAAGTAGTCACCTTCGTCGGAGCGGCAGCGCTGGCCGTCGGCGGCGCGCTCCTCACCCCGGCGGCGGCACACGCCTCCGCCGCTTCCAGCCTCGACTTCTACGCCGCACTGCAACCGGTCACCGCCAACCACGTGACCGGCAGCGGCGGCGTCTGGATCTCCCTGACCGGCGACTCCGCGAAGTTCACCCTGCAGGTCGACGGCCTCCTGGCCGGCGCACCGCACCCGGCCCAGCTCTACGTCGGTGCCGCAGCAGCCTGCCCCACGGTCGGCCAGGCTGCTGCGTTCGACGGACACTCGTCGATCGCCTACGACGCCGCCTCGCTGGGCTCACCGGAGGTGGCTCTGACCACGTCCGGCGACACCTCGGCTGCCTCGGCGCTCGCCATGCCGAGGTTCCCGACCGCCGGCAACTACACCTACACCCGCACCTTCGACGTGCCGCCGTCAGTCGCCGCCGCGGTCAAGGACGGGAAGGCCGTGCTGGTGGTGCACGGTATCGACTACAACGCCAACGGCAAGTACGACGACGTCCTGGGCGTCACACCCGGCCACAGCGCACTGCCGGCCGAGGCCACGGATCCGGCCCTGTGCGGCACGTTCGTCGCAGCGCAGATGACGGCGTCCGTCCCGGTGGGGAGCGCCGACACCGGAGGCGGTTCCACTGCGGTCGGCTCGTCCAGCTCGACGCCGACCGAGATGTTGCTGGGCGCTCTGGCTCTGTTCGTGGCCCTGTCGGCAGCCGCTCTGGCCTTCCGTCGCCGCGTCTTGGTCCCATCCACGGGAGTGGCGGTGACGAACGGCTTTCGGAGGCTGAATCGATGACCAATGCACGACACCGCAACCCGCCCGCCAAGGGCCGACGGATTCCCGTCCTGATCGCCGTGATCTTCGGACTCGTCGGCGTTCTGCTGATCACGCTCGGAGCCTGCACTTCGCAGCCGGGCCCGCCGCAACCGCCGGCCTCTGCTGCCGGCGTGATCGACTCGGTGCCCGTCGTGGGGTCGGACACCGCAGTCGCCTCCGGTGGGTCCGGCAGTGCACCGGTCTCGCCGACCGGGGCGACCACTGCTGCGGCGCCGACGTCGTCGACTCCGGCCACCTCGTCACCCGCCCAGGCTGCATCGCCGACCAGCAAGGCGGCCGCCGCCACGCCAGCCACCACCAAGGCCGCCCCGATCGTGGTCCCGACGTTCGCCGATGCTGCGAAGGGCCTGATCCTGCAGGCGTCCAATCCGGTGTCGCTGAGCGTTCCGTCGCTGGGCGTGAAGTCCGCCCTGCTGGACCTGGGCCTGAATCCCGATGGCACGGTGCAGGTGCCGTCGCTCACCGACCCTGACTCCAAAGCCGGCTGGTACAAGAATTCGCCGACTCCCGGCTCCGTGGGACCCGCGATCATCCTGGGGCACATCGACTCCAAGCAGTTCGGGCCCGGTGTCTTCTACGAACTCGGCAACCTCAAGCCCGGCGCGGAGGTGGATGTGACCCGGCAGGACGGGACGGTCGCGGTCTTCAAGGTCGACGGTGTCCGGTCGTATCCGAAGAACAACTTCCCGACCAAGGAGGTCTACGGCAACATCGACCACGCCGGCCTCCGGCTGATCACCTGCGGTGGCACCTTCGACCCGAGCAAAGGCAGCTACGAGAGCAACATCGTCGCGTTCGCCAGCCTGGTCTCGACCCACAAGGCCTGATTCCCGCCCGGTCTTGGCCAGCCGATGTGCTCCTGCACATCTGCTGCGCCGGCTCTGCTCTGTACCGCCTGATCACGGGGTCGCCCCCGCGGTCGCCTGCCGCGCCCCGCGTCACTTCGCGTCGGCGTAGCAGGCGACCGTGACGGGACGGACGGGGGTGGCCACGCCGCTGCCGGGGAACACCAGTGCGCGGGCGGATTCGGCGGCCGCGACGGTAAGCTCGGAGACCAACGCGGCCGTCTCGACCGGCGTGTGCACCACGAGCTCGTCGTGCTGGAAGAACACCAGCTCGGCGCCCGGAACCGCGCGCAGATCCCGGCGGAGACCGGAGAGCCACACGCCGGCCCAGTCCGCCGCGGAACCCTGGACGACGAAGTTCCTGGTGAACCTGCCGCGATCACGGGCGATCTGCCGGGCCCGCCGCTCCTGCGCCGGTGTGGCCTCCGGCAGCGATCCGGCCTGCAGGAGATCCCACCATTCCTGGCCCGGCGCCGGACTTGTCCGGCCCAGCACGGACGCGACCGTCCCGCCCAGCTCACCCTGGCGCGCAGCATCTTCCACGCATGCCATGGCCACCGGGTAGCGCCGCCGCAGGGTCGGCAGCAGTCGTCCGGCTTCGCCGGACGTGGCGCCGTACATCGCGCCCAACATGGCCACCTTGGCGTGCGCCCGGTCCCCGCCGAAACCGTCGTCGGCAAGGGCGGTATACAGATCGTTCTGTTGCGAAACCCCCTGCAGGACGGGATCCCGGGAGATCGCCGCCAGCACCCGGGGCTCGAGTTGCGATGCGTCGGCGACGACGAAGACGTGTCCCGGGTCGGCGATCACCGCCTGCCGCACCAGCTTGGGGATCTGCAGGGCCCCGCCGCCGCGTGCCGCCCAACGCCCCGACACCACGCCGCCCGGAACGTAGCCGGCGTGGAACCGCCCGTCACGCACCCATTCCGCCAGCCAGTTCCAGCCGTTCGCGGTGAACAGCCGGGACAGTTCCTTGTAGGCGAGCACCGGCGCCACCGCCGGATGGTCGAGTTCCCTGATCATCCAGGACCGGGTGGTCTCGATGTCGAACCCGGCACGACGGAAGGCCGCCCGCAGTTCCAGCGGTGAATCCGCGTTGACCGGCGCACCGAACGCGGTGTCGATCTGCGCGGCCAGGGCGGTCATCTTCACCGGCCGGGTGCCTGGCGACGGTCGTGGCCCCAAAGCCTGCGTCAGGATCCGGTCCAGCACATCGGCGCGCAGCGGTAGACCGAGGTGACCCATTTCCACCGCCGCCAGCGCCGCGGCGGACTCGGCCGCCACCAACAGTTTCAATGGATTGTCCGACGCCAGCCGGGCCAGCTGGCCGACGTAGGCCTCACGGACAGCGGTCAACGGGTCGACCATCGGACGGTGCTCGGCGACCGCCTCGAACAATGCCGGATGGGCCCCGGCGGCAGCCACGGCCGGGTCGGCCGGAACCGGTAACTGGTGCAGCCGGGCGTAGACGGCCAGTGCCGACGACGGAGCGCCGTACCGACCCTCCCGGCTCAGCAGGATTCGCTCGGTCAGCGTGATGTCGTGGCATCGCAACGGGCTGAAGCCGGCGGCGAGCAGTGGCGGATAGATCGCATCGGTTGCGTCCCACAACCACCGTGCGCCGTCTGCCTCCCACCGGCGGAGCTGCTCGACCGAATCCACCCCGACGGGCTCGGCCGCCGGGACTCCGGTGTCGGACAGCGTCTGCACGAGCCAACCGGACCCGGCCCTTGGCGCCAGCGCTGCGATCACGGCTCCATTCTGCGGGCCCGCGCCGACACACCTCACCGCTCCGACCCCGATCGATAGCGGCCATTGCAGTGGTACCCGGGGTCGAGGTTCGGCGGACCCACCGCAGGGAACCGTGATGGGAGCGAATGACCAGCAGAAGCAGGAGATCCCATGACAGAGCCCGAACAGCCGGCCAACGAACGCCAGCACACCAGCGAGCCGGGCGAGCCGGTGTTGCACGCCGAGCGGGTGGCCGCCGCGATCAGCACCGACGAGCGGCCGATGGGCGCGCCGGGTCGCCGGTTCGATCGCGGTTCGCCGTTCTTCGTGGGCATGTTCGGAGCGGCCGGCGTCGCCGTCACCTACGGCATCATCCAGCTCCTCGGTGACGCCCGCGGCGTGCTGATCCTGATTGGGCTGGCCGTATTCCTGGCGGTAGGGCTCGAGCCGGCCGTGGTGTGGCTGGTGCGCCACGGGCTGCCCAGATGGGCCGCGGTGCTCATCACCCTGGTGGTCATCCTCGGCGTCGTCGCCGGATTCCTGGCCGCCGCCATCCCGGCACTGGTCAGTCAGGGCGATCAGATCGTCAAGAACATCCCGGTCTGGGCCAAGGAGGCCAACGACCATCACTCGTTCCTCGGGAAGCTCAACGACCGGTTCCACCTGGAGACCAAGATCCAGTCGATCCTGTCCACTTCCAGCTCGAGCATCGCGGACGGGGTGGTCGGCGCCGGCAAGGTGGTCTTCAGCGCCGTCACCGACACCCTGATCGTGCTGGTGTTGACGATCTATTTCCTGGGTGACATGCCCCGCATCCGGCGTACGGTCTACCGCCTGTTCCCGGAGAGCCGCCGCCCGCGCGCCATCCTGATCGGCGACGACATCGCCTCGAAGGTCGGCGGTTACGTGCTCGGCAACTTCATCGTCTCGCTGGTCGCCGGCCTGCTGACCTACGGCTGGCTGCTGATCTTCGGGGTGCCGTACGCGTTCCTGCTGGCCATCATGGTGGCGCTGCTCGACCTGGTCCCGGTGGTCGGCTCCACGGTGGCCGGCGTCGTCGTCGCCCTGGTCGCCCTGACCGTCTCGCTGCCGATCTGCCTGGCCACCATCGGCTTCTTCGTCGTCTATCGACTGCTGGAGGACTACCTGCTGGTGCCCAAGGTGATCGGGCGTGCTGTCGAGGTGCCCGCGCTGGTCACCGTGGTGTCGGTGCTGATCGGCGGAGCCCTGCTCGGCATCGTCGGCGCACTGGTGGCCATCCCCGCCGCCGCCGCGCTACTACTGATTCTCCGCGAGGTGCTGGTGCCCAGCCAGGACCAAGCCTGACGGATGACCCGATTGCGGCACCTGAGCACCGATCCGCGACTCTCAGGTGCCGGCAACGATGATCAGCTCCCGGCCAACTCGGCCCGGGCGGCCGCCACGATGTCCGCGCTGGTGTGCGCATGCCCGTTGATCCCCCACCCCCCTTCCGGTGATTCGGTGATCAGCACCCAGGTCCGGTCCACCAGCGTCGGGTCGCCGGCGGCCGCGGCCACGATGTCGGTGAGCTCGCGGACCACGCCGAGCTGTTTGTCGCGATCGAGTGTGCCGACCGGGGTGAGTACCTGCACGCGGACGTAGTCGCCGGCTCCGGCCGCGTTCGACAGCGAATCGGCCGGCAGGTCGTGCACGAACGCGGCGGTGTTGTTGCGGAACAGCGAGATCGGCGGCACCTGTTCCCACCGCATCACAGCATTCGCCGCGTTCTCGGCGAGATCGTGCTTGTTGCCGAACGTTCCGGCGGCGGCGTAGATGTCAATCATGGGCATGGTGGTCTCCTCGGATCTTCCCAGCGACTATGTAGTGCGTCATAGCAACCCTTCACTATGACGAGTTACATAGTCAAGACCCACGGCGCACTCACCCCTCCGCGAACACACCGCACGCCCGTAGGACACCCTCGATAGGCTGCTGTGGTGACGCAGACACCTACCCAGTCCTGGCCGAGAGTTTCGTGAGCTCGGCGGGGATCACGCCGGGCGCCCCACCCGCCCAGCCCACCGCTCGGGCCGCCCTGCTGACCGTCGACGATGACCCAGGCGTTTCCCGGGCGGTGGCCCGTGACCTGCGGCGACGCTACGGTGAGAGGTACCGCATCGTCCGGGCCGAGTCCGGGCAGGCCGCCCTGGAAGCGCTGCGCGAGATGAAGCTGCGGGGCGACGAGGTGGCCGTCCTGCTCGCCGACTATCGGATGCCGCAGATGAGTGGGATCGAGTTCCTCGAGCAGGCGATGGACCTGTATCCGTGGGCCCGACGCGTCCTGCTCACCGCCTACGCCGACACCGGCGCGGCCATCGACGCCATCAATGTGGTCGATCTCGATCACTACCTGCTCAAGCCATGGGACCCGCCGGAGGAGAAGTTCTACCCGGTGGTCGACGCCCAGCTCGACGCCTGGCTGACCTCCGACCGCAAGCCGGTCTCGGAGATCAAGGTGGTCGGACACCGCTGGAACGCCCGGTCCTCAGGAGTCCGAGAATTTCTGGCGCGCAACCAGATTCCCTACCACTGGTACTCCAGCGACGAGCCCGAGGCCGCCCGTTTGCTGGCGGCCGCCGGGATGGATGCCCTCAGATTGCCGGTGGTCATCGCGCCCGACGGCACGGTCACCGTCGAGCCCACCGACACCGAACTCGCCTCGGCCGTCGGACTCACCACCTCTCCGGTCGGCGACTTCTACGACATCGTCGTCATCGGCGGTGGCCCGGCCGGCCTGGGCGCGGCCGTCTACGGCGCGTCGGAAGGCCTGCGGACGGTACTCGTCGAGCGCACCGCCACCGGCGGTCAGGCCGGTCAGAGCTCGCGGATCGAGAACTATCTCGGCTTTCCCGACGGGGTGTCCGGCTCCCAGTTGACCGACCGGGCCCGCCGCCAGGCCACCAAGTTCGGCGCCGAACTCATCACCACCCGGGACGTGGTCAACCTCGAGGTCACCGGATCCTCACGGGTGGTCCACTTCGCCGACGGAGACTCCATCGCGGCGCACACCGTCATCCTGGCCACCGGCGTTTCGTACCGGCAACTGGGGGCACCCGGACTGGCGGACTTCACCGGCCTCGGCGTCTTCTACGGCTCGGCCCTGACCGAGGCGCCCAGCTGCGCCGCCCAGGATGTCTATATCGTCGGCGGAGCCAATTCCGCCGGTCAGGCGGCTGTCTACCTGGCCAGGACCGCGAAGTCGGTGACCATCGTGGTGCGCGCCGGGTCGCTGGCGGCGTCGATGTCCTACTACCTCATCCAACAGATCGAAGGCATCGACAACATCAAGGTCCGCGCCAGGACCGAGGTGGTCGAGGCGCACGGGTCCGATCACCTGGAACGCCTGACGCTGTGCAACTGCGATACCGGCGAAACCGAGACGATCGACGCCGGTTGGCTGTTCATCTTCGCCGGCGCCACCCCGCACACCGACTGGCTGGAGGGGGTCGTGGTCCGTGACGGCCACGGCTTCGTGCTGGCCGGCCCGGATCTGTCCGCCGAGGGCCGCCCGCCCGGGTGGACACTGGAGCGTGCGCCCTATCACCTGGAGACCAGCGTGCCCGGCGTGTTCGTGGCCGGGGATGCTCGCGCCGAGTCGGCGAAGCGCGTCGCGTCGGCGGTCGGTGAAGGCGCCATGGCGGTCATGTTCGTGCACCGTTACCTGCAAAAACTGTGAGCAATCATGTCCGTGAACACTGATCCGATCCCGTGCGACATCGATGAGCTGCGCACGCTGTTCCTGTTCGAGAAGCTCAACGACGAGCAATTGGACTGGCTCTGCCGGCACGGCCACACCATCCACGCCGAGCCCGGGCAGGTGTACGCCGAAGGGGAACCTGCGACGTGTTTCTACGTGTTGCTCAGCGGCACCCTGGTGATGTCGAAGCTGATCGGCGGGGACGACGTCGAAGTGACCCGCTCGTCCCAGGTCGGCGCCTACACCGGGGCCTGGCAGGCGTACATGGGTGAGCGGGCACCGAAGGCCTACGGCAACTCCCTGCGGGTCATCGTGCCGTCCCGCCTGCTCGTCCTCGACGCCAAGGACCTGGCGCTGATCATGAAGGAATGGTTCCCGATGGCGGTGCATCTGCTGGAGGGTCTGTTCTGGGGCCAGCAGAACATCCGGCAGACGACCGATCAGCGGGAACGTCTGCTGGCGCTCGGATCCCTGTCGGCCGGCCTCACCCACGAGCTGAACAACCCGGCCGCTGCAGCGGTCCGAGCCACCTCCGAACTGCGGAACCGGGTGGCCGGGATGCGGCACAAACTGGGTGCGATCGCCGCCGGACCCTGGGACCGGATGACGCTCGAGCAGCTGATCCAACTGCAGGAGAAGGCCGTCGAGCAGGTCGCGAAGGCGCCCACTCTCTCGCCGATGGAGGCCGCCGACCGGGAGGACGCGCTCGGCGAGTGGTTCGACAACCACGGCATCGGCGGCGGCTGGGACCTGGCGCCGACGTTCGTGCAGGCCGGTCTCGCGGCCGACTGGCTCGACGAGGTCGAGGCGGTGGTCAGCAACGACGTGCTGGAAGGCGCCGTGCGCTGGATCAACTACAGCGTCGAGACCGAACTGCTGATGAACGAGATCGAGGACTCCGTCACCCGGATCTCGTCGTTGGTGCAGTCGGCCAAGCAGTACTCGCAGTTGGACCGGGCGCCGTTCCAGGTCATCGACGTCCACGAACTGCTCGACGCCACGCTGCTGATGCTCAGCGCCAAGATCGGCAAGCAGATCACCGTGGTCAAGAACTACGACCGCACCCTGCCGCAGATCTCGGCATACGCCTCCGAGCTGAACCAGGTGTGGACCAACATCATCGACAACGCCGCACAGGCGATGGCCGACGGCGGGACGCTGACGATCACGACGTCGCGCGACGAGGACTGGCTGCTGGTCGAGATCGGCGATACCGGCCCCGGGATCCCGGACGAGATCAAGACCCGGATCTTCGAGCCGTTCTTCACCACCAAGCCAGTGGGTCAGGGCACCGGGCTCGGGTTGGACATCTCCTGGCGGATCGTGGTCAAGAAGCACCACGGGGATCTCAAGGTGATCTCCGTACCCGGCGACACCCGGTTCCAGATCCGCCTCCCTCTCGTCGCCCCCCAGGACTGACCCGCAGCACCAGCCCCACCCGAGCACCCCAGGCACCCGAGGAGACAGCTGTGACGGACATCGAAGGCATCAACCCCGCCGTTCTTCCCAGCGGAGCCGGCTGCGTGGAGTGCGACGCCGCCGGTGGTTGGTGGGTCCACCTACGTCGCTGCGCCGAGTGCGGGCACATCGGGTGCTGCGACACCTCACCCGCCCAGCACGCCACCGCCCACGCCGGAGCCACCGGACACCCCTTCATCCGGAGCTATGAGCCGGGTGAGGACTGGTTCTACAACTACACGGACGAGCAGATGTACGAAGGTCCGGATCTGGCGCCGCCGGAGCACCACCCGCTGGACCAGCCCACACCCGGGCCTGCCGGTCGGGTACCCAAGGACTGGATGCAGCACACCCACTGAGCGAGGACCCGCAGTTCGGTCCATCTCGAGTGGTGGAGCCACCAGAAATGGACCGAAGTGTCAGGCCCAGGCGGCAGGTGCCGACCCGAACGGCCGAGCGGGCGCATCGAAGGACATCTCGGCCGGACCCACTTTCACCGGACCGGGTAGCCGACGCCCAGGGCCCCAAGAGGTTTGCTCGAGAATCGCGCCGCTGCGGTCCAGTGCCTCGATCGGCCCTTCGTCACGGTCGGAACGGAAGTCCTCCAACAACATCGCGGTCCTGGCCAGCGAGATGCGACTGACGCTCCCCAGACCAGTGCGCCGGCGTTCGGACAGGCCGCGCAGGGCCGCCGCAGCGGCGAGGTAGCCGGTCGCATGGTCCAGCGCCTGCACGGGCAACGGGGTGGGTTTGCTCCCCGGGTCGCCGTCGGGCGGAAAGGCGATCCCCATGCTCATCTGCACCAGCGAATCGAACCCGCGCCGGGCGCGCCAAGGCCCCGACCAGCCATAGGCGTCGAGCATCACCTCGACCAGGCCGGGCCGGGCGGCGTGCAGCTCCGGCTCCCCCAGGCCCAGCCGCTCCATGGCGCCCGGCCGATAGCCGTGGATCAGCACGTCGGCCCCGGAGAGCAGTGCCAGCAGAGAGTCCCGCTGACGTCGCAGATCCAGCCGGGCGCAGTTCTTCCCGACGGTCATCTCGATCTCCACCGCGGGTTCCCCCCGGCCCGGCGGGTCGATTCGCAGCACCTGCGCCCCGAATCCGGCAAGAAAGCGGGTAGCCGCCGGACCGGCCAGGACCCGCGTCAGGTCCAGCACCTTCAGTCCGGCGAGCGGGCGCTCTGCGGGCCCTCGCGTGTCGCTCCGGTGGGCGATATCGGTGAACACGCGGCCGGCCAGGTGGTCGTGGGCCACCGCCATGCCCTGGTGATGGCCCAGCCAGGCATCGGGCGAACGCAGTTCGGCGGCGCAGCCGCCGGCCAGCACCACCGCGGCCTCCAAGGCGTTGCCCGGCCATCCCGCGACCACGCCGGCCACCAGGCTCCGGGCGGCCGGCTCGACGACGGGATCGGGCACGCCGAGCACTGCGAGGGCGGCGGCACGGTGCACCGGGTCGTTGGTGTGCAGGCGGATCCATCCGTCGGCGCAGCGGTAGTCGCCGGCCACGGAGTCCCACACGGGCGGCAGCTCCCAGCCCTGCGGCGAGAACGTCATGCCGAACCACCCGCCGGCCAGGGCGCGGTCGACCACCACGGGCGCCGGCTCGTCACCGGTGGCCACCCACTCGGCGAGGGCAAGTCCGGCGGCGCCCACGGTCGCGGACGCGAGGTCGGCCACCGGATAGCGCGAACTCAGTACCCGACCTCCGGACGGAGTAGGACCGAACGAGACGCCGGCACACCACTGCGACCGGCCACCGAGTGCGGACCAGGCATGCTCCAGCAGCGTCCGGTCGATCCAGCTCATGGGCGAAATCTTGCCGGCGGCGCCGCTGGGTCAGCTCTGTCGGCCGTGTCGGCCGTGTCGGCTCTCTCGGCCGTGTCGGCCGTGTTGCCCGGTTGACGGCTCATCACGACGGCTGGATGGGCGGGGGCCGGTCGAGTGAGCGCCGGATCTCGTCCAGCCTGTCTTTGGCGGCCTGCTCCCGCGCCCTGCGCTGTTCGTCGGCCGTGACGTACGCCCGTTCTTCCGCGGCAGCCCTCGCGATCGCCTCACGGTCGGCTGCGGCCTGGGCCAGCTCGGCGCTGCCGATCGCCGTTCCGTACCGGCCCTCGATCTTCTCCCGCACATAGTCCAGGCTCGGCACCCCGGCCGCGCTGTAGTCGGGCGCGGGCAAGGACCCGTAGGCCTCCGGGTTTCCGTACACCGCCGGGCTCAGGGCAGGTGTCTCGACGATCTCGGCGTCGATCACGTCCTCGTCGTCGTCGACGGCCGGCGGCCCGCCGTCCTCGGGCAAGAACTCGGCCACCTCTTCGGGCGGTCCGGCGTCCACTGCCGGAGCTGCTGAGGCCGGGGCCGCGCCATCCGCTGCGGGCTGGTTCATCGCCTTGCTCCTCTCACGACTGATGCCGAGGCTACGTCCTACCGCCGGCTCTCGCCCCTTGCCTAAGTTACCGACGGGTAATAACCTGTTGCTACTCGCCGGTAACTTGTCGTCGCAGCAGGGAGCACACACCATGAGCCACTACCGTTCCAACCTTCGCGATCTGGAGTTCAACCTTTTCGAGGTATTCGGTGCCGGGGACCGCCTCGGCCGAGCTCCCTTCACCGAGATGGACGCCGAGACCGCACGCGGCGTCCTGACCGAGTTGGAGAAGGTGGCCACCGGTCCGCTCGCGGCATCCTTCGTCGATGCCGATCGCAATCCGCCCGTCTACGACCCGAAGACGTTCTCGGTCACCGTGCCCGAGTCGTTCAAGAAGTCCTTCAAGACCGCCATGGACGGCGATTGGTGGCGCCTCGAGCTTCCCACGCACCTGGGCGGTTATGGCGCCTCGCCGTCGTTGCGCTGGGCCGCCGCGGAACTCGTCCTCGGTTCCAACCCGGCGATCCAGATGTACAGCTCCGGCCCGAACACGGCCAAGTTGATGCATCAGCTCGGCACGCCCGAGCAGCAGCAGATGGCCGAGACCATGATCGAGAAGCTGTGGGCCTCGACCATGGTGCTCACCGAGCCGGACGCCGGCAGCGACGTCGGAGCCGGCAAGACCAAGGCCGTCCTGCAGGCGGACGGCAGCTGGCACCTCGAGGGCGTCAAGCGCTTCATCACCTCGGCCGAGCACGACATGAGCGACAACATCGTTCATCTGGTCCTGGCCCGTCCGGAAGGCCCGGGCGTCGAGAGCCGGCCCGGCACCAAGGGTCTGAGTCTGTTCATCGTGCCCAAGTTCCACTTCGACGCCGAGACCGGTGAGCTCGGTGAGCGTAACGGCGCGTTCGTCACCGGGCTCGAGCACAAGATGGGCCTCAAGGTATCGACCACCTGCGAGCTCAGCTTCGGACTCAACGGCACCCCTGCCGTCGGCCACCTGGTCGGCCAGGTGCACGACGGCATCGCCCAGATGTTCCACGTGATCGAGTACGCCCGGATGATGGTCGGCACCAAGGCGATCGCCACCCTGTCGACCGGGTACCTGAACGCGCTGGACTACGCCAAGATCCGAGTGCAGGGCGCCGATCTACTGCGCGCCGGCGACAAGACGGCGCCGCGGGTGACCATCCTCCACCACCCGGACGTCCGCCGGATCTTGATGCGGCAGAAGGCCTATGCCGAGGGGCTACGGGCGACGTACCTCTACACCGCGAGCTGGCAGGATCGCATCGAGGCCGAAGAAGTGACCGAGGCGGTCGACCTCAAGCTGGCCAAGCGGGTCAACGACCTGCTGCTACCGATCGTCAAGGGCGTCGGGTCGGAACGGGCGTACGAGAACCTGGCGCTCTCGCTCCAGGTGTTCGGCGGTTCGGGGTACACCCAGGACTACCCCATCGAGCAGTACATCCGCGACGCCAAGATCGACACGCTCTACGAGGGCACGACCGCCATCCAGGCCCAGGACTTCTTCTTCCGCAAGATCGTCAAGGACAACGGCGCGGCCCTGTCGGTCGTCGCGGGCGAGATCGGCGAATTCCTGGCCACCCAGAGCGCAGACGGCAGCCGCTTCAAGGAGGAGCTCGCCCTGCTGAGCACCGCGTCGATCGACTTCCAGGGCATGGTCGGCGCCTTGGTCGGTTACGCGATGGCCTCGGCCGAGCGTCCGGCCAGCCTGTACAAGATCGGCGAGCACGCCGTCTCGGTGCTCATGAGCGCCGGCGACCTGCTGATCGGATACCTTTTGCTACGGCAGGCCGTCGTCGCGCAAGATGCCCTCGACAAAGGTTCCGCAGCCAGGGACGTCGACTTCTATACCGGCAAACTCGCAGTGGCTCATTGGTTCTCGCGAAACGTACTGCCGGAGCTCACCGCCCGCAAAGCCATCATCGAAGCCGCAGACAGCTCCCTGATGGAGATTCCGGACGCCGCGTTCTGATCGATCGCGCTGGGACGAACAAGACAGTGCCTCCAGGATCGTGGGGGCAGTCTCGGTGTCTGACGGCCGAACTTGCCTGCCGGAGGGCTCGGTCAGGACGCCCAGGGGATTCGACCGTCACCCAGACCGAGCAACGCACCATCGAGCAGGTGCGACCCGGTCGCCGCCACGACGCAGTAGACCGGGGTTGCACTGTCGGCCACGGCCGGGGTGGACAGGACCCGCACCTGTAGGGCGCCCGCCGCCGTCGCATCGGGCATGCCGCTGAGGCGGTCGACCAGGCGACGGCAGCTGATCAACCGTTCGGCGGCCGTCGTCGTCCGGGTCTCGATTCCGAATTGCTCGACCGGGTGCGGGCGATCACACGACGTCGGCGCGTAGGTGGAGAAGCTGACGTCCGTGGAGGCCCGACAGGTGGCGAACGCACCGGGCAGCGACCCCGTGCGAAACGCGTTACGCACCGAACCGGCGAAGCTGACCGACCAGCGTCCGCCGTCTGGATCCGGGGCCGTGTAGACGCAGGCCAACCAGTCCTGGCCGGCGGCCCGTTGCGATGCATCGGGGCCGATCACACCGACCCCGGAGGTGCCCGGCGGCAGCCAACTGCCGAAGAGTGTCGGCTCGGCCAGGTCGATGCCGACGTAGGCCGACGACGCGCGGGAGCACTGCGCATAGAGCGCGTTGGCCTGGGTGGCCGAACCGGTGTGCCGGATCGAGGCATTGGCGGCCCCGGCAAAGATGCGCAAGCCGCCGGGCACCAGTTCGACCACCTCGCCGAAACGATCGCCGACACACCGCCGGACCGGAAGGCCCGGATACAGCCCGCCGGGGTCGCCCCAACCGTTCCCGGAGTCGATGGCCTGCTGGAGGCAATCGCCGATGGCCGGCGGTCCGAGGACGGGTTCGACCACGGCCTGCCCATCGACAGCCGTCCCCCGAACCTGGGACACCCCGATCACGGTCGCCAGGGCCACGATCAGGATCAGTAGGCCGATGTGGCTTCGTCGCACGTCGCCCTGTGAGGTCTGGCTCACCGTGCCAGGTCTGGTGCGAGACTGATCGAACGGGCATGCGCGCCGATCGAACACCGCGTGAAGGACCGGTGAACCAAGAAGGCAAGGACACAGCGATATTTACCCGGACAAACAGAATACCTCACCGGTAAACCATCCGTGCCGTCCACAGACCGCCCGAGACAAAACCGAGACCTCTGCACGAATTCATCAACAACTCACAGCCTGAAGTTCACCGATTAAGCCCCTCATCCCAGGCAACATTGACCTAGTCTGGCGCGTCTGAGCACTGTAGCGATCTTTTCTCGCTCAGGCTCGGTCAGGGGCGGTCTCCACGCAGCTGCTAGGGCTCCGGGTACGCCAGCAACATCAGCGGAGGAACATCGCATGAACATCACCCACCGAACGACGGCCTGGCGCACCCGCGCCGCCGCCGCCACCCTCTCGCTCGCGCTGCTGGCCGGCGCTGCTGCCTGCACGTCGAGCAACTCGTCCAGCGCACCCGTCATGGCGACCTCGGCCGCCGGGGTCAGCGGCGCGGCAGCCGCGAGCCTCGCTGGTTCGGCCGCAGCGCCCCAGGTGACCGTTCCGGCCCAGTCGACGAGCTCCGCCGATGCGGGGGCGGCTTCGACGAGCGCACCGACCACCCTGTCTCCCACCGACCTGTCCCCCACGACCTCCACCTCGCTGCCGCCCGCGGAGCCCGCCGCTCACGTCGTGGCCTCACCCGCGCTCGGCACGTCCGACCTCGACCCGGCCGCACCCATTTCGATCGCGGTCAAGAACGGGACGATCAAGTCGTTGCAGGTGCTCAATCCGGCCGGCAAGGTCGTCACCGGAAAGCTGTCGTCCAACGACTCCGAGTGGATGCTCGGTGAAGACCTCGGCTACGGCAAGACGTACACGGTCGCCGGGACCGCCGTGGGCCTGAACGGTCAGATCGTCAAGATCGCCGGCACCTACAGCACGGTGAGTCCGGGCGACCAGGCCACGGCCCACATCTCCCCCGGCGACGGCGAGGTGGTCGGCGTGGCCGCGCCCATCATCGTGCGGTTCAGTTCCGATCCGACGTCCCAGAAGGCTGCGATCGAGAAGCGGATGAAGGTCGTCACCTCACCGGCGGTAGCCGGATCGTGGGCCTGGATCACCCACGACGGCGACACCTACCCCTCGCTCGACTGGCGACCGGAGAACTACTGGCCGCAGTACACCAAGGTGCATGTCGAGGCGGACATCTACGGAACCGCGTTCTCCGATCAGGTCTACGGAGCCGCCGACGAAACCAGCGACTTCACGATCGGGCGAAACCAGGTGGTGATCGCCGACGCCAAGAAGTTCGACATCGTCGTCCAGCAGTCCGGAAAGACGGTCGCGACCTACCCGGGCTCGTTCGGTGGCGGTGACGACCCGAACAGCCGCTTCGGTCTGAGTGCGGCGCAGGTCACCAGGTCCGGCATCCACATCGTCATGGACAAGCAGCAGACCGTGTCGATGAGTAATCCGGGCTTCTACACCAACTCCATCGAGCACTGGGCCGTCCGGATCAGCGACAACGGTGAATTCATCCACGAGAACCCGAACACCGTCAGCGACCAGGGCAACACCAACGTCAGCCACGGATGCATCAACCTGTCGCCGCAGGACGCCGAGGCCTACTACAACTCGGCCATCTACGGGGACCCGGTCGACGTCATCAACACCAGCGTGCAACTCTCTCCCGCCGATGGCGACATCTACGACTGGACGTACTCGTGGTCGACGTGGCAGTCCTTGTCAGCACTCTGAACCGAGGCCACAGTCGCGTCGGCGCCGAACCCAACCGTCACCGGAAGCGTTCGGCGAGCGCCTGCAGGGTCCTGGTGATGCCGTCGGCGTTCTTGCGCGGTTGTCCGGTCAGCTCGAGGATCTTCGGTGACTTGGCCGTCGAATAGTCGAACGTCTCGGTGACCTGGGTCGAGCCGGTCCCGGCTTCCTGCATCTCCCACCGCCAGCGGTGGCCGAGCGGGTGCTGCCACTCGATCAGCGCCCCGTCGTCATACGCCGTCACCACCGAGGTGATCCGGTACGGCACGCCGTACTGCTTCATCCCGACGCTGAACTTCGCCCCCTTGCTCAGCTGATGGGGGCCCCTGACCGGGATATCGCGCACGGTGCCGGAGCCGTCTATTTCGGCGTGCCGGTGCGGATCGGACACCAGGGCGAACACCTCCGCCGGGGGCGCCGCGACGGTGACCCGTCGGATCACGTTCCGGGCGCCGCCGTCCACCGTCGTCACTTCCACGTTCGTCATGCCCCCGGAAGTACCCCACCAGCCCGGCGGCGACGCAGGGTCAGCTCTTGGGCCGACGATTGGGTGCGAACTCCAGGGTCAGCATGGCCGCGACGGACGGGAGGAAGGCGCGCAGCCGGAACATGACGAACCGCCGCTGACCGAGAACGTGGAACTTTCGAAGAAAGGTATAGAGGGATTCCATCTCGAGCAGACCGTCGCCGAGATGGACCAATCGGTAGAGCGTCTGCCGGACCCGCCCGCGCGAGGAGTCGTCGAACAGCTCCGGGAACGCGGCGAAGGAGAGCGAGAGATGACGTGCGCCGGCTTCCCGCGCCCAGGCCAGCATGTCCAGGGTCATCCGCTCGTCTGTGCCGTTGGGCGCGTCCGGCCGGCGACACGGCACGTCCAGGGAGACCTCGCGACCCCCGTCCGCGGTCCCGTAACGCTGGAATCCGACCACCCGCCCGGCTCGATCCCTGGCGATCACCAACCACAGACCGGGGATCTCGCCGGTCAGCAGCCGATCCAGGATCATCGAGAAGCCGCGCCGACCCTCTCCGCGGTCGGCAGCGTCGGCGACCGCCCGCAGATCGGCCCGGAGCGGTTCGTCGATGGCCGACTCGGCCACGATCTGGGTGGTCACGCCGGCGTTGTGCGAGCGGTTGACCGCCTGCCGCAGGTTTCGGAACTTCCGCCCATCCATCGAGAAGGTCTGCACGTCCAGCACGACGTCCCGGCCGAACGCCACCGAACGGAGGGCCGGCTGCCCCGGGCCGCGGTCCGCCCACAGCTCGCGGCAGTCCTCTCCGGCTCCGAGAACCGCTACCCGCCAACCGTTCCCCCGGCAGAAGCGGTTGAACTCGTCGATCAGGAGCGGGAAGTCGAGTCGGTGACCCACCGGATCCCCGCCCACCACGGCGATACCGAATCTGGTGCGGTAACCGATCGCCGCGGTGCCACGTTCGTTGACGAAGTAGGTCTTGCGCGAGTGCAACACGAAGGGGGCCAGCGGATCATCAGGGGTCTCGTCGACGAGCGGAATGATGGTGGGTAGCAGGGCGGGGCTGGGGCGGGACCTGTTGGGCAGCACCAGCGCGAAACCGACCAGTATCGTCGCGACGACCCCGATCCCCCGTAGGTGCTCGTAGTCGGCGCCGATCGCCACCACCAGGCCGATGGCCGCCCAGCCGACGTGCTGGGCCGTGATCGGGCGGCGCAGACGGAGGCCACGGCCCAGCAGGATGAGCGCAGCCGCGATGGCATACACCCAGGCCCGTTCGACGGGCGGATCGGTGGCGCGGCGGGCAAGGACGGTGATCACCAGGGCGATGAACAACACGACCACGGCAGATACATCCCCGGCCCTGACCCATCCGTGCGACGGCGAGACCGACTGCCGTCGCTGGTGGGTCAGGTCGGGACCGTCCGCGGCCGGCCGCGCCTGCTCCAGATCACTCACGATGATTCGCTCACAGTCACCCCAGGATTGCTCATACCGCCTTCACATATAGCACTCAGGAACCGCATCTCATTCCATGAAGGGCCGATCCGGGGCCGCGAGGTACGTTGGTCGTGGCCACGGCCGTGGCGGCCGGGCGGTTCAACCCGAACGGCAGAGCGAGTTCCCGGCTTCCGTGGGGGGTGGACGGCGATGGCTGACCGACGATCCGTATCGATCCGGGCGGCCCGCAGCCTGGGCGACCTCGATCTGCTGGTGTCCGGCTGCCGTGCCTGCCCGCGCCTGGTGGCCTGGCGGGAACTGGTTGCAGCCGAGAAGCGCGCCGCCTACCGCGACGAAACCTACTGGGGCCGGCCCGTGCCTGGTTTCGGTGCGTCAGATGCCTGGCTGGCCGTGGTGGGGCTGGCTCCGGCCGCACACGGAGCCAACCGGACCGGCCGGATGTTCACCGGTGACCGCAGCGGCGATGTGCTCTACGCGGCGCTGTACCGGGCCGGCCTGGCTTCGCAGCCGCAATCGGTCCAGGCGGGTGACGGGATGGTGTTGTCCGGAGTGCGGATCACGGCACCCGTGCACTGTGCGCCGCCGGACAACAAGCCGACACCGGCCGAGCGCGACAACTGCGCACCCTTCCTCGGCCGGGAACTGGCACTGCTCGCGCCGACGCTGCAGGTGGCCCTGGTGCTGGGCGCGTTCGGCTGGCAGGCATTGCTGGCGAGCCTGGCCGATCTGGGCTGGCACATCCCCCGGCCGCGACCGAAGTTCGGGCACGGCGCCGAGGTCACGCTCGTCGGGCCGCTCGGTCGGGAGGTCACCGTGCTCGGCTGCTATCACGTCAGCCAGCAGAACACGTTCACCGGCCGGCTCACCCCGGCAATGCTCGACGCCGTCCTCACCCGCGCCGCCGCCGTGCGCCGCCCCTTCGCCCCTCCGCGCTGATCAACGTCGACGGCTCTCGTCCTCGTCGTCGTCTTGGGCAGATGCGACAGAAACCGACGACTTCGCGAGCGCGGCCGACCTCTACAACCCGAGCAGGTCGGCGAGGGCCTTCCGGGCGGCGGCGCTCTCGGCAGCCCGGGCCGACAACTGGGCGGCGAAGAGCCGCACCCATTCGTCGATGCCCACCTGTTTCCTGGAGATGACGACCCCGCCGACCACCTTGCGCACCTGCGCGGCGACGGATCCGCGCGCACCGTCGGCCAGTTCCAGCTCCGCGTCCGACCCTCTGAGCGTGAGCCGCACCGGTTTGCCGGGACGTCCGGCCATCCGGTCACCCATGCTGCGCTGGTACTCCACGTCCACCATTCCGGCGGGCAACGCATCGCCGAGCGCGCCGCTGAGCACCCGGGCATAAGAAGCGACGTCGTCACGATCGTTGCGGAGCATGGCCGCCAGCACCTGGATGTCCACCAGCGGGCCGAGACCACTGGGCTGCAAGGTACCGGCACCGTCCGATGACGGTTCGGGACCGTCGCCCGTCATTTGTCGGCCAACGGGAGCATCAGCTGGGGGGTGGGAATCGAGTGGTCCGCCCGCAGCGGCCGGACCGCCGTTCCGATGGCGAAGAATTCGGTGGTGTGTCCGCCCCAACGGTGGGGCAGGGTCAGCAGGTTGACGCCGACGATGCCCTCCGCGTGCAGCGCTTCGCCCTCGGCCTGCATCCGACTCATCGCGAGTTCCCGGGCGTCGTACAACGCCTCGGTGAATTGCGGGATCTCCACGTTCTGACCGATGTTCGAGAACGACTGTCCGAATTTCTGGTGGGCGATGTGGTAGACGCAGGTGCCCATCACCATGCCCAGCGGCGCATATCCGGCCTGCAACAAAGTCCAGAAATCCTGGCCCGAAAGGTCTGAGGTGAAAGGCTTTCCCGTGTTGGGCTTCCACCCGAACCCGTCCGGTGCGGTCGCGGTATCGGCCTTGACCGCCGTACCGACGGCCGTGAATTCGGCCAGATCGGATCCAAATTCCTTGAAATCGATCTCCAACCGTACTGCCACCACGCCGTCGGCTCCGAGCACGTCGGCCTCGGCCTCCATGCGGGTCATGGCCAGCTCGCGCGCGTGGTACATCGCGGCCGAGAGGGTACCCAGTTCCTGGTTCTTGCTCCACCGCCCGGCCTGGAAGCCGACGTGGTAGATGCTCGACCCGAACACCAGACCCAGCGGCCGGAACCCGGCCTCGCGCACGAGCAGGAACTCGTTCACCGACAGGTCGGAGGTGAACATCGACGTCGGCTGCCCCGGTCGCATCGCCGCCAGGCGGCGGAGCGCGTCCTGCGGTATCCCCAGGTCGTTGGCCTCGACGGTCATCGCCATTCCCCTTTGCTGTCCTCGGTCGAGCAGATCGCTTCCATCAGAACCACTTTCATCGCCGCCACCTTCATCCCCGTCACGTTCATCCCCGCCACGTTCATCCCCGCCACGTCATCGCAGCGGCAGGAAGGTGAGCGGCTTCGGGCGGGCCATGGCGCGGGGCCGGGGGAACTGCACCAGCCCGGTACCGAACATTCGCACCTCGGCCAGGTGATCCCGGTGGCCGTCAGAGGGTTCCTGCTCCCAGATCCGCATCGTCGTCCCGGTGATCAGTACACCCCCGGCCCCCTTCTGCGCCGCTTGGGCCGTCACCACCTGCCTGGCCTGGTGACGTACGTTGTTGGCCAGCTCGGTGATGCCGCTGACCTCGGCGTTCTGCCAGTTGCGCAGCTGCGTGTAGGTCAACCAGTCGTCGTGCCGGACGGCCAGCGCGATGCCGTAGACGATCGATGAAGGCATCCAACCGTTCAGCATCAGCTTGGCGACGTCCGCACCCGGGAGATCGGCCAGAAACGGAACGGGCAGAGCCTTGGGAATCGTCCCGATACCGGTCCGCTCGTCACCCAACCGAACGGCACTGCCGAGCGCGACGAACTCATAGTTGTCCCTGCTCAAAGTGGTCACGGTGATCCGCACATCGATGACGCCGTCGGCTCCCAGCAGCCGCGCCTCATTCGAGAGACGTTGCAGCGCAGTATCATAGCCGTGTCGGACCGCATCGACGTACGGACGGAAGCTGCCGAAGCTGGTCGCCCGCGGGTTGCCGTAGCCGGCGCCGAACGGGGTGTTCCCGCCGTAGTAGCCACAGCCGGCCCAGCCCTGCCAGCCGATGTGGGACACGATGCACCCCATCACCTCACCGATGGGCGACAGCCCGACGGTGTGCGCGCTGACCGCACTGGGCACGGACAACAGCGAGGTCCGCACACCGGACGACGACGCTCGGGCGATGCGGTCGAGGGCGACCTGGGGAAGGCCGGACTCGATCGTCATACCCACCTCCTGGAAGCCGATCTGCACATCCGTGCTCGGCGTCGCCAAGCTACACCCGCGAGCTGGGAGACGGCCGGGCTCAGGCGGACGGGTCCCGCCGCCGACGGCCGCGCATCCGGAGCTGCTGGGCCGCCATGATTCGTGAGAGCTCGTCCCGCGCCTCGGACTCCGTCAGATCGGAGTTCGCAGCTCTCCTGCCTTCTGCCGGTCCACCGGCGGCCCAGGTGCCGGCGGCGGGTTCGTCCATGGCTCTGCCGTCCGCGGTCTCCGACGGCCCAGCCGACGCGCGCTCCACGGTCGATGGTCCAGGCATCGGCACCCGGCGGCTGCTCCCGCGCCGTGATCGGCGCGAACTGGGAAGGAGGGCTGCGGGGTCGGCATCCCGATCGACAACAGCATCGAGTCTGGCGACGGCGTCGGACAATTTCCGGCCGAGCCAGCTGGGCATTCCTGATCCTCCAATCGCCGTGGGATGGGAGAGGGTTCCTGGTGAACCATGCCCGGCTGGCCACCACCGGCCAGACACCCTCCGGCCCGCATGGCTGGACGAAGGCGGAATCGACGTCACTGCGGACTGTTCCGTCGGTGCCGAGCCATCAGGCCCGGGTGACCCGCGCAATCGCCCGCATCTTGTTGACCGCATCCAGCGCCGCCACCTTGTACGACTCGGCGAGCGTCGGGTAGTTGAAGACGGCGTCGACGAGGAAGTCGACCGTGCCGCCGCAGCCCATCACCATCTGGCCGATGTGCACCAGCTCGGTGGCGTTGGTGCCGAAGACGTGGACGCCCAGCAGCTCACGTGATTCGGCATGCACCAGCAGCTTCAGGATGCCGTAGGAGTCGCCCAGGATGGCGCCGCGGGCCAGCTCCCGGTAACGCGAGACGCCCACCTCGAACGGAACGTTCTCGCTGGTCAACTGCTTCTCGGTCCGACCGACGTAGGAAATTTCCGGGATCGAATAGATGCCGATGGGCTGCAGGTCGCCGAGCTTCCCGCCGACCGACTCGCCGAAGGCGTGGTAGGACGCCCGCCGACCCTGTTCCATCGACGTGGCCGCGAGGGCCGGGAATCCGATGATGTCCCCGACCGCGTAGATGTGGTCGACCGAGGTCTGGAAGTTCTCGTTGACCTCGAGGCGTCCGCGCTCCGCAGGCTCGATCCCAGCCGCCGCCACGTTGACGGTGTCGGACGCTCCCTGGCGACCGGCCGAGTAGAGCACCGTGTCGGCCGGGATCTTCTTCCCCGATTCCAGGATCGTCAGGGTTCCACTCGCGTGCTTCTCGACCGTCCGGACGGACTCGGAGAAGCGGAAGGTGACGGCCAGATCGCGCAACTGGTACTTCAGGGCCTCGATGATCTCCTCGTCGCAGAAGTCCAGCATGGCGGCCCGCTTCTCGACCACGGTGACCTTGGTGCCCAACGCCGCGAACATGGAGGCGTACTCGATGCCGATGACGCCGGCCCCGACCACCACCATGGACGCCGGCACCTTGTTCATGTTCAGGATCTGGTCGGAGTCGACGATGGTCTCGCCGTCGAACTCGACCGTGTTGGGCCGGGCCGGGCGGGTGCCGACGGCGATGACGAACTTGTCGGCGGTCAGGTCCTGCTTGACGCCGAACTCGTTCTCCACCTCGACGGTGTGGGCGTCGAGGAACTGGGCCGTCCCTGGGATCAGTGCGACCCGGTTACGGGAGAGCTGGTTCCTGATCACGTCGATCTCGCGGTTGATCACGTGCTGGGTGCGGGCGGACAGGTCCGCGACGGTGATGTCGTCCTTGACCCGGTAGGCCTGCCCGTACAACTCGCGTTGGTTCAGGCCGGTCAGGTACAGCACTGCCTCGCGCAACGTCTTGGACGGGATGGTGCCCGTGTTGATGCAGACACCGCCGACCATGTTCCGGCGCTCGATGACGGCGGCCTTCTTGCCGAGTTTGGCGGCGGCGATCGCGGCCTTCTGGCCGGCCGGGCCGGATCCGATGACGATGAGGTCGAAGTGATCCATCAGGTATTCGTTCTCCTCGAGCTGTCGGACCGGCAGCGATGTCACGCAGGTCGGGCGCCCGAACCGGGCACCGATCGTCATCTTCGTCCATCGCCACGCCGAATCGGCACGAAGGCGCCCGAAATTGCCTGCTCGTCACACGGAATTGACCTGTCGGACGCCTGGCAGCGAGTCAGGCTGATCGGTGCGTCTCACCCGGCCCATCGTCGCCCGAGCCTGCTGCGCCGGGGATCCGGGTGTCCAACGGCGGCGGGGAGAGCCGTTCGTTGGCCGCGGCAATCCGGGCGAGGACGCCCAGCGCGTAGGCGTCGGCGACCGAGTCGGAGTCGATCTCCTCATCCGGGCGAGGGGGAATCCGCAGGGTCAGGACATAGCCCGCATCGGGTCCGCCCTCGGCGACGCGCAGTCCGACGAACGTGGCGCCCATCAGCTGGCGCAGCTGATCCTCGCGCGGCAACCACAATGCATCCTGGATCTCCACCGAGTCCAAGGCCCACTCCGTCGTACCGTTGAAGCCCAGCACCCGGGCCTCGGGTGGGCCCTGGGCCTCGATCGTCATGTCGCTGAGGGTGAAGATGTCACCCTCGAAGGCCGGGTCCACCAGGCTGAACCGATCGCCGGACGCCGGGATCCACCGCACTCCGGCCTCCCGCAGCGCCACCGCTAGTTCTCGCGAGATCATGCTGCATCCCCTCCAGAGCCGGGCCGAGCCACTGGCCACGATTGTGCCCGAGACCGCGGTCAGGGTTTGCGGCCGACCGCGAAGATCCGCCGGAACGGGAACAGCGTTCCCCCACTCCGCGATGGATAGGCCTCGCGCAGGGCAGCGGCGTAGCGGTCTTCGAACTCGGTGAAGTCGGCCGGGGTCAGGGCGCTCCGCACGGGACCAAGGGTGGTGCCACGCACCCACTGCAGCACCGCGTCGTCGCCGGACAGCACGTGGCCGTACGTCGTCTCCCAGGTGTCGGCCGACCAGCCGGCGTCGAGCAGCATCGCCGCGCACTCGGCGGCCGGCACCACGGCCCGATCGAAGCGTGGGACGTCCGCCAGCTGCGTCGCCCAACGCGATGACCGGGCCAACTCGAAGAGCAGTCGATGGGAGTCGGCCTCGAAGTTGCCGGGCACCTGCCAGGCCATCCAGGCGCCCGAGGGCAGCGCGTCGGCCCAGGTCCGCAGTAGCTGGAGGTGCCCCGGCACCCAGTGGAGTGCGGCGTTGCTGACCAGCACGTCGACGTCCGCATCCGGCTGGAAGTCACGGAGGTCACCCAGCTCGAAGGTCAGGCGGGGACGCTCGGGCGCGGAGGCGATCATCTCGGCCGAGGAATCGATCCCGAGCACATCGGCCGCCGGCCAGCGGTCCGCGAGCGCTGCGGTCAGGTTCCCCGGACCACAGCCGAGGTCGACCACCCTTCGCGGTCGGTCTGCTCCCACCCGCGCGATGAGGTCGAAGAACGGACGACTCCGATCGTCGGCGAAGCGGTTGTACTGGTCTGGATTCCAGATGACGGACACCCCTGGACGGTAAGCCAATCGGGTCCCGGGACGGCAAAGACCCCGGGGGCTGCCAGGTCGGGGGTCCGGCAGCAACCGGGGTCATGAGTGATGTCGCTGGCTCGTGGCCGGGCGTTACACAAACTTTCAATGATTTTCTCGGGGCGACGTCCTGCCCCGAAACGCAGCTGTCGCAGCGGGGAGGAGACCCCGCTGCGACAGTAAGGTACTGATCGGCCGTGAGGCCTTATGGGTGACCGAGATCAGCGGTTGACGCCCTGGCGCTGCGCCATCAGGATGATCTCATCGCGCATCGCGGGGGTGGCTGCACGCTCGATGGCGCGGCCCAGTTCGCGACGGTTGCGCGAGATCTCACGGTTGCTGCGGATTTTGTTGGTGATGCGGCTCATGGTGTGTCCTTCGGGTATCGCTCGAGTACAGGTCCTGCGTGTACTTCCGGTAGTTCCGGCCTTTGCTTTCTTGCTGACACCAAGTAAGACGCTCCGGACCCCTCGTTCGTTACCCGATCAGCCGGTGAACCGCGTCACACGCCGACGATTCGCCGGTCGATCTCCGATTTGACATTCATACCGCCGGTCTGGTGCCGATAGGAGGCGTGCTATCTGGTTTCTCCTCCCCCGCCCCATCCGGATCTGCGGCGGAGTCCCCGCCGGGTGGCGGCACCGGCCCGATCGCGGCGGCCAGCAGGCCGGAGTTCGGCAGGCTGATCGGCCCGTCGTCGGTGTGCAGCACCGTGTACATGAGCCCAGCGCTGATGATGACGCCGTCGAACGGGCCGCCCAACGCACCGGTCCGGATTCTCACCCGTTCGCCCGCCACATAAGGGCGGGCGAACAGCAGCACCAGACCGGCGAAGAAGTTGGACAGGGTCTGCTGGGCCGCGATGCCCACCACGACACCGGTCACCGCACCACCGATCAGCAGGCTCCGCAGGTTCACGCTCAGCAGCGACAGCACGGCGAGACCCACCGTGACATAGCCCACTATCAACGTGATCAGTCTGATCGCCGAGGCGGCCGAGGCGCCGGCCCGAGCTCCGATGACCCTGGCCAACTCGCTGCCGATCGATCGGGTGGCGATGATGCCGGCCAGCACGAAGATCATCGTCAGAACGATGATGACGACCTTCAGATAGCCCGGCTGAACCACCACCTGCTTGCCGAACAGGTCGAACACGGCCGGAGTGCTTCGGGCCAGACCACCGAGGCTGTTGCCCAGGACGAAGGCGATGAGTGCCACCACGACTGCCGGAATGGCCCGTTTGAGATCCGGCTTGGTCTTGTGGTCGATGGAGCGGAGCGCGCGCAGCGCCCCGTTCTCGTGCTCCGGCGTCGATCCGTCAGCTGGCGATTGGTCTGTCATGCCCACCATGCTTGCAGGCAGCCGCGTGGGACCGGCAATTGCCGGCGCGGGTGCTTCCTCACTTCCAGCGGAAGTGCACGAACACCCGGCCGAAGTTGTTCGAGTCCTTTTCGACGCGGTGGTACAGCGCCTTGATCTCCTTCTGCTCCAGGAACCGGAGCACGTGCTTCTTCAGTGCGCCGGACCCTTTCCCCGGGATGATCTCGACCAGCGGGGCCTTCTTGGCCACCGCCTCGTCGATGATCGCCCGCAGTGCTCGGTCGATGTCCTCACCCTTGTTGTAGATCTCGTGCAGGTCCAGCTTGAGCTTCACCGCGTCATCTTCGGCATCGCATCACCTTCGGCATCGCGTCACCTATTCAGAAGACCAGCGACAGGCCCGGGTCGGCCAGCAGCGCTCCGACGTCGGCCAGGAACTGCGAGCCCTGTTGGCCGTCGATCACCCGGTGGTCGAAGGACAGCGACAACTGACAGACCTTGCGCACCGCCAGCTGCCCCTCGACGACCCACGGCGCGTCCTTGATCGACCCGAGCGCCAGGATGGCCGACTCGCCGGGATTGATGATCGGGGTGCCGGTGTCGACGCCGAAGATCCCGACGTTGGTGATGGTGAACGTGCCGCCGCTCATCTCCCCCGGCGACGTCCTACCGGCTCGGGCCTTGGCGGTGAGCCCGGCCAGAGCGACCGCGATGGCGTGCAGGTCGAGCTGATCGGCGTCGTTGATCACCGGGACGATCAGCCCGCGCGGGGTAGCCGCGGCGATTCCCAGGTTGACGTAGTTCCTGAACAGGATCTCGCCGTTGTCGCCGTCCCACACCGAGTTGATCTCGGGCGTCTTCCGGGAGGCCAGGCAGACGGCCCACGCGGCGAAGGCCAGGGGACTGAGCCTGACCTCTGCGAACTCCGGCCGCTTCCGCAGCCGATCGCGGAGCTCCATCATCGGGGTGACGTCCAGCGTCAGGAACTCGGTGACGTGCGGCGCGGTGAACGCCGATGCCACCATGGCCTGCGCCGTGATCTTCCGGATGCCCCTGATCGGCACCCGGTACTCACGTCCTTCGCTCGTCCTCCTCTGCCCTCCTGTCGGAGTGGGGGCCCGCCCGTATGACGGTGGACCGTCGGACGAGTGCTCCGTAGGTGCGACGAGTGGCGCTTCGGCGCCCACTGCTCGCGGTCCGGTGGCCGCCTGCTCGACCTCCGCCCGCGAGATGACGCCGTCCGGACGTCCCGGCGTGACGGTGGCCAGATCCACGCCGAGGTCCTTGGCCAGCTTGCGGACCGGCGGAGTTGCCTTCGGCGCCGGCAGATCCGGCGCACCGCCGATCTGTTCGCCCACAACGACAACCGCCGGCTCGACGATTGGTGGGGCCGGCACCGACGGCTCGACCATCTGTGGCGCCACCGCCGGCTCGGCGACCAGCGGAACAGCCACGGGAACGATCTGAACCGGCGCAGGGACCGGCGCCGCAGCTGCTGCGTCGGCCGGTGGTGTCGGGGCGAGCGACGCCGGCGAATCGACCTTGGCCGCGGGAACGGCCGCGCGGGGCACTCGCTCGAGGTCGAACCCGAGGTCGTCGACCGGGCCCGCGACGCCCGGTTTGCGGACGCGGCGAGTCGTCGCGGCGCCGGCCGAGACGTAGCCGACCAGCGTGGCGATCCGGCCGTCGGCCGTCATCTCGCCGATCTTCGCTCCCCCCTCGCCGGAGTCGGCGGACGAGAGTTCCGGCGTGGGCGCAGCGGCCTCGGAGCCCCCCGGATCCGTGTCGATGCTGATGATCGGGGTGCCGACGTCGACGGTGATGCCCGGCTCGACCAGCAACGCCCGTACGACGCCCGCATACGGCGACGGGAGCTCGACGGCAGCTTTCGCAGTCTCGATCTCGACCATGATCTGGTTCACCGTCAGGGTGTCGCCGACCGCGACGTGCCAGGTGAGGATCTCGGCCTCGGTCAGGCCCTCGCCCACGTCGGGCATCGGAAAGGTCTGGATGTTCGCCATGCGAATCTCCCGTTCCCTAGTAGGCCAGCACGCGGTCGACCGCGTCCAGCACCTTGTCGAGATCGGGCAGGTAGTACTCCTCGAGCTTGCTCGGGGGGTAGGGCAGATCCATCCCGGCGACCCGGAGTACCGGGGCGGCGAGCGAGTAGAACGCCTCTTCCATCACCCGGGCCGCGATGTCACCGCTGACGGACGATTCCCGGGGAGCTTCGGTGACCACGACGAGCCGGCCGGTGCGGCGCACCGAATCGAGCACCGGGTCCAGGTCGAGCGGGGAGAGCGACCGGAGATCGATCAACTCGAGCGAGCGACCCTCGGCGGCTGCCGCATCGGCCGCCGCGTAGAGCACGGGCATCGACGGGCCGTACGAGACCACGGTGACATCGGTCCCGGGACGGCGGATGACGGACGAGAACGTGCTGCCCGGATGCGCCGACACGTCCAGCGGGGCCTTCTCCCAGTATCGGCGCTTCGGCTCGAAGAAGACCACCGGATCGTCGCAGCTGATCGCCTCCTGGATCATGAAGTACGCGTCTTCGGCGTTGGAGCAGGTGACCACCCGCAGACCGGCGATATGGCAGAAGAACGACTCGGGCGCCTCGGCATGGTGCTCGACGGCGCCGATGCCTCCTCCATACGGAATCCGGACGACCACCGGCATCTTGACGTAACCCTGCGTCCGGAACGTCAACTTGGCCAGCTGCGAGATGATCTGGTCGAAGCCGGGGAACACGAAGCCGTCGAACTGGATCTCGGTCACCGGCCGGTACCCGCGCATGGCCAGACCGACGGCGGTACCGATGATCCCGGATTCGGCCAGCGGCGTGTCGAGCACGCGATGTTCGCCGAAATCTTTCTGCAGACCGTCGGTCACCCGGAAGACGCCGCCGAGCTTGCCGACGTCCTCACCCATGATCAGCACCTTGGGATCTGCGTCCATGCTGGCCCGCAGGCCCATGTTCAACGCCTTCGCCAGCGTGGTGGGAGCCGCGGCGGCCGGGTGGCCGTTGATCGCTGAGTTGGGGAGATGTCCGGCGGCGCTCACTGGTGCACCTCGTCCGCGAAGCCGTCGAGGTAGGCCAGGAACTCCGCCTGTTGGCGTTCGATCTGATGATTGGGTTCCGAGTAGACGTGGCTGAACATGCGCTCCGGCGGCGGCACGGTGAGTGCGACGCAGTGCGCCCTGAACCGGGCCGCGAGCGCGTCGGCCTCGGCGTCGACCTCGTCGAAGAAGGCGGAGTCCGCCATACCGGAGCGGGCCAGATGCACCTTGACCCGCTCGATCGGGTCGAGCAGCTTCCAGGCCTGCGCCTCGTCCGCCTGGCGATACCGCGTGGGATCGTCGGACGTGGTGTGCGCGTCCATGCGGTAGGTGAACGCTTCGATCAGCACCGGCCCGTTGCCGGACCGGCACTCGTCCATCGCCCACTTGGTCACCGCGAGGCAGGCCAGGACGTCGTTGCCGTCGACCCGCAGGCCGGGGAAGCCGTAGCCGCGGGCCCGGTGGAACAGCGGCACCCGCGACTGCCGTTCGACCGGCTCGGAGATGGCCCACTGGTTGTTCTGACAGTAGAAGACGACCGGCGAGTCGTAGGCGGCGGCGAAGACCATCGCCTCGTGCACATCGCCCTGGCTGGTGGCACCGTCGCCGAAGAACGCGATCGTGGCCTCGTCGGGCCGGTCACCATTGGCGGCCGTGCCCGCGGTACCCACCATGCCGTCCAACCGCTGACCCATGGCATACCCAGTGGCGTTGATGGCCTGGTTGCCGATGACGATGCAGTAGCCGCTGAAGTTGTGCGCGTGCGGATCCCAGCCGGTGTGCTCGACGCCGCGGAAGATCCCCAGCAGCTGGGTCGGATCGATGCCTCTGCACCAGGCGATACCGTGCTCGCGATAGGACGGGAAGGCCATGTCCTGGGGCTCCAGCGCACGTCCGGCGCCGATCTGAGCCGCCTCCTGACCGAGCAGCGGGACCCAGATCGAGAGTTGGCCCTGACGTTGCAGGGCGTTGCCCTCGCGGTCGAACCTGCGCACCAGCACCATGTCCCGGTAGAGGCCCTTGAGCAGGTCCGCCGACACCTCGAGCGGATAGTCCGGATGCGGGGTCAGCTCACCCTCCGGATTCAAGATCTGGATGAGGTCCTCGCCGCCGCTGGTGGCTTTGAGCCCGGCGATGACCTGGGCCGGTGAGGGGGAGGCCGTGGGAGCCGGGGTGGCTCCGGCGCCGGTCACGCCTCGCTCGCGAACTCCTCTGGCTGTCGTCAAGCTGTCGATCCACTGCTGATTGACCACCGGTGTATCTCCTCGTCGAATGGGTCCCATCTCCGGGATCGCCGGAGATTCGTGGGCGCCGCGCGAGACGAGATCGGTCGGCCCATGGGTGGGGGCCGCCGAGCCGCTCGTCGGCGTTGACGGTCAGCTTCGGAACATCGTCCGGGACGCCCTGGCCGGACTTCTGGAACGACGAACCTGATTCAGATAGTGGCACGGATCGACAGCGGTGGTGATCCCGGCCATGTCCGACCATCGGAGAACCGATTGTCGGCCCTGGGAGCCCCGGTGGCCGGCGGAGCGGCGACGGCCATACCATCGAACCCAGCGGAGCGGCGGCGCAGCCGGTTCGGTGTCCGAGCACTTTCACACGCTGTTGATCACTGAGGGGTTCGCTGTGGAGCTGGAACACCGATTCGAGGTGCCGGTGGGCGTCGAGACCGCCTGGACGACGCTGCTGGACATGGAGAAGGTGGGACCCTGCTTCCCGGGCGCCACCCTGGAGACGGTGGACGGCGATTCCTTCACCGGTTCGGTGAAGATCAAGCTCGGTCCGATCCAGCTCACCTACAAGGGCAAGGCGAAGATCGTCGAGAAGGATCCGGTGGCCCACCGCGCGAAGATCGAGGCCTCCGGCAACGCCAGCTCGGCGTCGACCGCGGCCATGCTGGTCACGGCCACCGCGACGGCGCTGTCACCGAGCCGCACCGCCGTCGACCTGGTGACCACACTGTCCATCACCGGACGCCCGGCGCAATTCGGCCGCGGCGTGATGGTGGAGGTGGGAAACAAGCTGATCGGTCAGTTCGCCGACGCGGTCTCGACGCAGCTGTCCGGCCGGACCGCAGGCGGCGCCGAGCTGCTCAACGAGGTGAACCCGGACGAGGTCGCTGCCGAGGTGGCAGCAGCCTCCGACGCGGCTGCGGACGCCGGTACCCAGCCGTACCGCTCGGTGGGTGCGCACCGGACGCCCGGCGAACCGGCCGAGCCGATCAATCTGTTGCAGTCGGCGGGCGCGCCGATCGCGAAGCGGATCGCCCCGGTGGTGCTGGCGGTGATAGCACTGCTGATCCTGCGCAAGGTCAGCAAGCGCAAGCGATCGGCCATCGCCGCCGCGATCGACATCCTCGACACCTGATCTCGCGCGCCGCTGTCGGGTGGCACCCCGGCTCACACCTGGCACCCCGGGATGCCCGTCTCACCCCACGGCACCTTGGTGCCGTCGGCAGACACACAGCATGCGTCGGCGCACTACCGGTCGAGGGCTGTCTGCAGCGTGGCCAACTCGGTACGCAACGCCGTCGGGACCGTGTCGCCGATATGGTCGAACCACTCCCGGATGAGCGGGATCTCCACCTTCCATTCTTCCGGGTCGACGGCGAGAGCGGCGGCGACGTCGGCTTCGGTGACGGCGAGGCCCTCGATGTCCAGACCACCCGGCGCCGGTACCAGGCCGACCGGGGTCTCGATCGCCTCCGCCCTGCCCTCGAGCCGATCGACGACCCACTTCAACACGCGGGAGTTCTCGCCGAATCCGGGCCACAGGAATCCACCGTCGGCCGAACGGCGGAACCAGTTGACGTAGAAGACCGCCGGTAGCCGCTCCGCGTCCGGCCGCCGGCCGAGCTCGGACCAGTGGGCGAGGTAGTCGCCGGCGTCGTAGCCAAGGAAGGGCAGCATGGCCATCGGGTCGCGGCGAACCACACCGACGGCACCCGTTGCTGCAGCAGTCGTTTCGGATGACAGCGTGGCCCCCATGAACACCCCGTGCTGCCAGTCCCTGGCCTGGGCCACCAAGGGGACGGTCGTCTTGCGACGACCACCGAACAGGATCGCGGAGATGGGGACGCCGGCCGGCTCGTCGTACTCAGGAGCCAGGATCGGGCACTGGTCGATCGGCGTGCAGAACCGGGAATTCGGGTGCGCGGCAGGCTGGCCGGCCGACTCCAATGTGTGGCCGTCCGCGTCCAGACCGGACGGAGTCCAGTCCCGGCCCTTCCAATCCGTCAGGTGTGCCGGAGGTTCGGAGGTCATGCCCTCCCACCACACGTCGCCGTCGTCGGTCAGCGCGACGTTGGTGAACACCGAATTTCCCTGCGCAATGGTCTTCATCGCATTCGGATTGGTGTGCCAGCCGGTGCCCGGCGCCACTCCGAAGAGGCCGAATTCCGGGTTCATCGCGTACAGGCGACCATCAGATCCGAACCGCATCCAGGCGATGTCGTCGCCGAGCGTCTGAACCTCCCAGCCCGGGATGGTCGGTTCGAGCATCGCGAGATTCGTCTTGCCACAGGCACTCGGGAAAGCGGCGACAACATAGTGGACCACCCTTTCCGGAGACGTGAGCTTCAGGATCAGCATGTGCTCGGCCAGCCAGCCCTCGTCCCGGGCGATCGCCGACGCGATCCGGAGCGAGTAACACTTCTTGCCCAGCAACGCATTTCCGCCGTACCCGGACCCGAACGACCAGATGGCGCGCTCCTCCGGAAATTGGGTGATGTATTTGGTGGGGTTGCACGGCCATTTCACGTCGACGTCGCCTGGCCGCAGGGGCGCACCGACCGAATGCAGTGCCTTGACCCAGGTGGCACCGGAATCGATCAGATCCAGTGCCCGGGTGCCCACCCTCGTCATGATGCGCATGGAAGCGACCACATATTCCGAATCCGTGATCTCCACGCCGAGCATCGGTACATCGGCGTCGAACGGCCCCATGCAGAACGGCACCACGTACATCGTGCGTCCACGCATGCTGCCGCGGTACAGGTCGGTCATGATGGCCTTCATCTCGTCCGGCGCCATCCAGTTGTTGGTGGCGCCGGCGTCCGATTCGTTCACCGAGCAGATGAAGGTGCGGTCCTCGACCCGGGCCACATCGTCGGGATCAGAAGCGCAGTAGAACGAATTCGGTGTGGCCGTCAACCTGATGAAGGTGCCCGAGTCGACCAGTTGGGTGGTCAGCCTGTCCCACTCCGCCGTCGAACCGTCGACCCAGACCACCGCATCCGGCTCGGTCAACCCGGCCACGTCTGCCACCCAGGCCCGCAGGTCGGCGTCACCCGCAGCAGCGGCCGGAGAGCTCGCGGCCGGCGTCGGCCGGCTCCCTCCGGTCCGACCGGCCGTCTGAGCCGGCAGCGCATCAAGTCGGGTGCGACGGGGCGACGCAGTGTGTCCGAGGGGCGGATTGACAACGGCAGTCATCGAGCCATCTCCTGTTGATTTACGTTGGATTGCGCCTGGCAGACAACAGATGCACGCGGGCACAAAACCCCGGCATCCGGCCCACTCTGGCGAGGATTCCGCCGACTTTATCGGCCCAGCCTACGTTTTCTCACGGCATCAGGTGAGGTGCACGCCACAGAATCGTGAAAGAGATCGATTCAGAGCACGTGATGGCACACACGTTTGTTTGATTCTGTTCGACCTTGAGATGTTGTGGGCGCTATTCCGCGGGCCACCGCAGGCGGCCGCACCAGCGGGGCCGGCGCCTACTGGGCCTTCGACACCGACGACATGTTGAAGCCCTCGACCCGTATCGGCGGCATGGCGCTCCGGGTGAACCAGTCGCTCCACTCACGCGAGAGTGCCGGCTCGGTCCGCCCGACCACCGCAGCGCGGCGGAAGATGTCCAGCGGTGACATGTTGAAGCGGAAGTTGTTGACCGACCCGGCAATTTCGCCCTTGTCGATGAGGAACACGCCGTCGCGGGTGAGCCCGGTGAGCAGCATCGTCATCGGGTCCACCTCGCGGAGGTACCACTGCGAGGTGATCAACAGCCCCCTATCGACCCCGGCCACCAAGTCGTCGATCGTCACTGCCGGGTCACCGCCGTCGGCGATCAGATTGTCGGCGATCGGCGTGAACTGCGTGCCGCATTCCTCCGCGGAAGCGCGGGACTGCACCAGATTCGCAATGACTCCCTGGGAGATCAGATCAGTCCGGCCGATGGGCGCGGCGTTGTCGAAGACGGAGACGTCCTCCGACGACGAACCGGCGATGACGAACGGTGCGGACTCCTGACCGGGATAGGCCGGATCGGCGTAGAGGCCCAGCGGCAGCTCGGTCAGTCGCTCGCCGATCCGGGTACCCCCACCCGGGCCGGCAAAGGCCGAACGGCCCTCACGCGCTGCCCGAGCACCCGACGACCAAGCCAGAAACGTCATGAAGTCGGCGACGGCCGTGGGTGGCAGCACGGTGTCGTAGCGCCCGGGCGGGAGGTCGATAGGGGTTTTGGCCCAGTTGAGCCGCTCGGTGAGTCCGGCGGACAGGGCCAGAACATCGACGTCCAGGAAATCCCGGCTCGAGGCACCGACCCAGGACGACCGGGCCAGATCGGCGGACTTCGCGTTGAGCTCGACCGTGCCGGTGGGCTGCACCCACCGCCGCCGCACGCCGGTCGACGTACCCAGATGGATCGTTTCCACCTCGTGACGAGCGAAGCCGTAGAGCAGTCGGTCACCAGCCCGCGCATCCTCGAAGGCTCCGGACAGACCGGCCAGCAGATTCGAGTACACGGCGAACGAGGTGCGCTCCACCTCACCCTCGAAGCCGGAACCGCTCGATCCCGAACCACCGGCCTGCGCCGGGGTCACCAACTCCGCGTAATCCTTTGCCCGACCTGCGGATGCGGAGGCCGCGGCCTCGCGTTCGGCCTGGCGCACGACGTCGATCACCGTCTGCGCGGACGAGGTCGACGACACCGACGAGTGGACGGTGGCGGCTGCACCGCCGACCACGGCAACGACGAACCACGAGAGCGAGTCCGACACTCCGCTCGTGGTCACGGTGTTGTTGGCCCACCGCACATTGGCGGTACTGGTCGACTCCACCACCACGATGCACGCATCCGACCGCGTGTCGCCCAGAGCGGTCTCGACGATCTGCTGCGGCGTCAGCAGGGAACGGGTCGCCGTGAGGTCCGCCATCATGCGCCACCCTCTTCGATGGTGTTCAGGATCGAGATTCCGCGGAAGCGGGCCGACGGCGTGCCGTGCGAGACCGCTGCCACCTGTCCCGGTTGACCCTTGCCACAGTTGAAAGCCCCGCCGAGCAGATAGGTCTGCGGGCCGCCGACTGCGTCCATGGCGCCCCAGAAGTCCGTCGTCGTCGCTTGATATGCGACATCCTTGACCTGGCCTGCGATCTCACCGCCACGAATGCGGTAGAAGCGCTGACCGGTGAATTGGAAGTTGTACCGCTGCATGTCGATCGACCAGGATTTGTCGCCGACGACATAGATGCCGTCCTCGATGCCGGAGATCAGATCCTGGGTGGACCCACCGCCCGGATCAGGCTGGAGCGACACATTGGCCATCCGCTGCAGTGGTTGGTGCAGCGGGGAATCGGCGTGGGCGCAACCGTTCGAGCGGTCGAGCCCGAGGCGCCGCGCGAACACCCGATCCAGCTGGTAGCCCGTCAGGATCCCGCCGTCGATCAGCGACCAGGACTGACCGGCCACACCGTCATCGTCGTAGCCGATGGTCGCCAGGCCGTGCGGCGTGGTGCGATCGGCCGTCACATTCATCACCGGCGATCCGTAGTGCAATGTGCCCAACTGGTCGGGCGTGGCGAAGGATGTTCCGGCATAGGCGGCCTCGTATCCGATCGCCCGGTCGTACTCGGTCGCGTGACCGATCGACTCGTGGATCGTCAGCCAGAGATTGGTGGGGTCGATCACCAGGTCATATCGACCCGAGGAGATGGAGGGGGCCTTCACCTTCTCCGCGAGATGCTCTGGAATGCTCACGATCTCGCCATCGAAATCCCAGGTGCCGTCGGTGAGGTATTCGAGGCCACGACCCACCGGTGGGGTCAACGAACTCATCGACTCGAACCCACCGGAGGCCGAGTCCACGGCTACCGCAGACAATGTCGGCTCGATCCGCACGCGCTGTTGGGTCGTCGTGGTGCCGGCACTGTCGGCATAGAACTTGTTCTCCTTCACCGACAGCAGGCCGGCGCTCGAGTGCGCGACACCGTCCGCGGCCAGCAGCCGCTCGGAGCGATCGAGCAGCAGCGCCACCTTGTCGGCGGTCGGCACAGCGAAGGGATCCACCTCGTACCGACTCACCCAACTGACGTCTCGATGGATCGGCTCGTCGGCCCGCTCGACGCGTTCGGCCACCACACCGGACAGCGCCCGCGCGACGGCGACGGCCTGTCTCGCCGTCTGCGCCGCGACGTCAGGGGTCGGCACCACCGAAGCGGCGAAACCCCAGATTCCGTCCACGACCACGCGCACGGCGAACCCGGTCGAGACCGAATCGGCCGCCGATTCGACGGCCGCGTCCCGCAGCCGCAGCTCGCTGGTCATCAAGCGCTCGAAGCGGAAGTCCGCGAAGGACGCGCCGGCCTGCACCGCAGCGGACAAAGCAGCATCCGCCAGTGGCCGCAGGGGCAGAGCCAGAAAGTCGTCGTCGATGGTCCGAGTCACGGCATCACTGTAAAGGCCGCGGCCGGGGACCAGCCGAACGGCGGTGCGCGGCGAGCCGCGGTCAGGCCTTGGCCGCTGCCCGAGCCGCCTGACGGGCCCGCATGGTCTCCCGCTGCTCGACGAAACGGGAGGCTTGCGCGTCCAGCCCGACCATGAACTCGGCGAGTTCTTCGCGGGCCTGCTCGCCGGCCGGACCGAAATCGTCACGGCTGAAGACATTCCAGAACTTGAGGATCGGCGCAACCACGGCGTCGTGGTGGAGGCGAAGGTCGTAGATGCCGGCCTTGGCGATCGTCACGGCGTTACGGGTGTAGCCCGGCATACCGGCACCGGGCATCTCGAATCCGACGACCTCGTCGCGGATGGCCTCCATGGTCGCGTCCGGGGCCCGGTCGAAGGCGGCCGCGACCAGGTTGCGGTAGAAGATCATGTGCAGGTTCTCGTCGAGCGCAATTCGCGCCAGTAGCTGCTCGGCCAGCGGACAGCCGGTCGCCCTGCCGGTGTTGCGATGCGAGACCCGGGTGGCCAGCTCCTGGAACGAGACGTAGGCCACGGTCTGCAGCACGCTCTTGTCCCCGGAGTCGTAGCCGGCCGTCATGTGCGCGATGCGGAGATTCTCCAGCTCTACCGGGTCCACTCCCCGGGTCACCACCAGGTAGTCGCGCAGGGCGATACCGTGCCGACCCTCCTCCGCGGTCCACCGGCCGACCCATTGACCCCAGGCTCCATCGCGGCCGAAGCGGGTCGCGATCTCCCGATGGTAGGAGGGCAGATTGTCCTCGGTCAGCAGGTTGACGATCATTGCCGTACGCGCCGACGGGTCCAGCGGGGAATCCTCGGGCCGCCAGTCCTCACCACCGAGCATCGCGAAATCACGACCCTGGCTCCACGGAACGTAGTCGTGCGGCATCCAGTTCTTGAACACCGACAGGTGCCGATCGAGATTCTCCGCCACCACCGGCTCGAGGTCGTGCAGCAGCCGGGTCTGCAGGCCGTCGGCATCCTTCGGGATGGTTCGGGTGCTGATTGCGCTCGTGGTGAGGGTCAAGGTGTTCTCCAATCCGGCCCGTCGGCCGCCCAGCGCACGTCGGCTCGACCGCGGATGCGGAAAACAGTGCGTGCGCAGGCTCTACAGCAGAAAACTACCCTGGATTCCTGAGAGTTTCCGAGGTCGTGAAAAAAGCGCCGACCGGAACCTTCGAACGCTGACGTTCGTTGGCCCGGGTCAGCGCAGGGACCGCATCCACCCGACGCCGGCCGGCGACGCCGGGTAGCGGTGAGCTACTGACCGGTGGCCGCGAGGTACTGGCTCCGGACGTCCGCCGAGACCCGACCGCGCACGGACACCGGGACGCCGGATTCATTGGCCCACTGCCGGACGGTCGCGGCGTCCGGACCGGCCGCCTTCCCGCGCGACGCGGACCGGGCAACCGAAGCCGGGGCGGTCGCCTTGACGTGCCGACCGGCTCCGACGAACTCGGCGAGCGCCTTGCGGAGGGCCTTGGCGTTCTTGGCGTTCAGGTCGATTTCATATCCGACACCGTCGACACCGAAAGACACTGTCTCCACGGCCTTGGTCCCGTCGAGATCATCGAGCAGTTTGACATTTGTGACCTGAGCCATGACGTGGCCTTTCGATTTGGATGAAGGTGTAGCCGTCATCATCTCTCATGATCGACGAAAACTCACAACTGAGCCGCGGTGCGCCCGAACTAACTTTCCTGCGACATCGGTGAATCACGCATCCAGGAGGAGTTCACCGCCGCCGGCGGGCGACGGTGAAGCCGCGTTCCGCGGTTTACCGGCAAACCGGCCGAACACGAGAACCGTTGACCGGCAGCCCCATCCACAGATTTTGAATAGCCGAGCCGGCACGTGACTGCGATTAGTGGGCCCGCCCCTGTTGCGCAAACGACCAGCTACGACCAGCCCCGGCATTGCCCCGCCGTTCCGGGCTATCCAGACGTTCGGTCGAGCCGATAAAGCTCGAGAAATTCGCATTGCCGAGTGGCAACGGCGGTTAACCAGCCCGTT
This sequence comes from Nakamurella sp., assembly GCA_965277305.1. Lineage (GTDB taxonomy): Bacteria > Actinomycetota > Actinomycetes > Mycobacteriales > Nakamurellaceae > Nakamurella. The sequence continues at coordinate 272,228 of CBDICH010000006.1, forward strand.
GCGCCACCGGACGGGACACCTGTTGCCACCACTTCTGAGCTCCGGATCACCGAGATCAACGTTAACAACAGTGTTGCGCCACAGGCTGTTCCACAAATCAGCGCCATCGGGTGACTGCCGTCGGCACTCAGTACGTGGGCCTGGAGCTCGACATCGAAGAGCAATATCAACCCCGGCCCGAACGCCAGGGGCCGCGAAGTGCGTGCGGTCAACGGTGCGTTGCCAGTGCGCCGCGGCGGCATCCGGCTACTCGACAGTCCGCTGGAGACGGCCGGCGCGCAGACGGCCGGCAACGACAGGCCGAGCAAGCGGGGCCCGCCGACACGAACGGCGCGCGCGGGCTGTCGATCGATCCCCACTCGGTGTCGGCCGGCCGCAACCGAGCCCTGACCGGCACCCGTTGACCGGAGGCCACTGACGATCCGGAGGGAGATCACGTCACTCAAGTCCCACAGAATGAGCACAGATGTTGGAAGATGGGCCGCATGATCGAAGTCTCCGGCCTCTCCAAGACCTTCGGCGGCACCAAAGCCGTCGACCAGCTGACGTTCACCGTGCATCCCGGAACGGTGACCGGATTCCTCGGCCCGAACGGCGCCGGCAAGTCCACCACGATGCGGATGATCCTGGGTCTGGACAACCCCACCTCCGGTCACGCGCTCATCGACGGCAAGCGCTACGCCTCGCTGAGCAAACCGCTGACCAAGGTGGGTGCACTCCTCGACGCGAACTGGGTTCACCCGAACCGGTCGGCGCGCTCACATCTGCGCTGGCTGGCTACCTCGAACGGGCTGTCCGACAAGCGGGTCGACGAGGTTCTCGACACAGTCGGACTCACCGCCGTCGCCGGCAAGTCGGTCGGCAAATTCTCCCTCGGCATGAAGCAGCGGCTCGGACTGGCCGGAGCCATCCTGGGTGACCCGGAGGTGCTGCTGTTCGACGAGCCGGTCAACGGACTCGATCCGGAGGGCATCCTCTGGATCAGGCAGTTCATGCAGAGCCTGGCCGCGGCCGGACGGACGGTGTTCGTCTCGTCCCACCTGCTCTCCGAGATGGCCGTCACGGCCGAACACCTCATCGTCATCGGAAAAGGTCGGCTGATCGCCGACGCCGCTACCGCCGACTTCATCTCCCAATCCACCGAGTCCACCGTCCGGGTGCGCTCCCCCCGGCTCACGGATCTGGCCGAGGTGCTGGGCCGCAACCAGATCCGTTTCACCTCCGGCGACGGATCGCTCATCGTGCACAGCGCTCCCATCGAACAGGTGGGTGATCTGGCCGGCGCCGCGGGCATCACACTGCACGAACTGGCCGGCGTCCAGGGCTCCCTGGAGGAGGCGTTCATGCAGCTCACCGGCGACTCGGTCGAGTACGGCGGCCACGGTTTCGCCGCCGGGATCGACCCGATGCTGCCCGCCGGCGAACGGGCGTCCAGCCCGCCCACACCCCCCGACCCGCCCCAGCCCGGCGTGCTGCCGGCCCACACGTCATCCGAAGGGAAGTGATCGGTATGAGTCTGATCGCCGTCGAACGCATCAAGTTGTTCTCCACCCGCTCGCCCTACTGGTGCCTCGGGTCGATCCTGGCGGCCTCCCTGGCCTTCGGCCTGCTGTTCGGGCTCGTCCAGCACGGCCACCAGGCCATCCCGTTCTTCGCCCTGCGCGGGGTCGCCCTCGGCGAGAGCATCTTCATGGTGATGGCTGCGCTGGCCGTCACCACCGAGTACCGGTTCAGCACGCTGCGCAGCACGTTCCTGGCCGTGCCGAAGCGGACCAACGTGCTACTCGCCAAAACCCTGCTGCTGGCCGGCCTGGGTGCCGTCGTGGGCCTGGTCTGCGCCTTGGGCGCGTTTTTCCTGACCAAACTGCTGGCCAAGGAACCCCCGGTCCCCCTGCAGCTCACCGGTGACACCTGGCGCGAGGTCGCCGGCTATGCGGCCCTGTTCGCCATCGCGGCCGTCATCGCCGTGTCGGTCGGCACGCTGCTGCGCCAGTCGGCCGGAGCCATCGCCCTGCTGCTGCTGTGGCCACTGCTCATCGAGTCGCTCTTCACCCTCATCCCGACCGTCGGCCCGAAGGTGGGCCCCTGGCTGCCGTTCGCCGCGGGCAACAAATTCGTCTCTCCCACGGTCAACGTGCCGGGTATCGACAACGTGGTCAGCACCAACGGGCCGACCCCGATCCAGGGATTGCTCGTCTTCCTCGCCACCGGCATCGTCCTCTGGCTCATCGCCGCGTTCGTCCTGAACAAGCGCGACGCCTGAGGATTCGCTTTAGCTCCCCGACCCACCTACCCTCGCGAACATGCAGGACTCGCGGATCAGAACCGTTGCCCCGACGGACGGTTTGCCCGCGCACTTTCGCCGCGTCGTCAGCTTTCACCCACGGGGCGGGCGACTCAACGACGTCCAACGCCGGGCCTGGAACGAGCACGCCGACAACTGGTATCTCGATCCCGAGTCCTTCGGGCCGGACCGTCCGTTCGTCGGGGATGCGGTTTTCGGTCGGTCGGCACCGCTGGTGATCGAGATCGGGTCCGGAATGGGCGAATCGACTGCGGCGATGGCAACCGCCCGCCCGGACATCAACCTGATGGCCGTCGAGGTCTACAAACCGGGTGTGGCCCAGACCTTCCACCACCTGGCCAGGGCCGGCGTGAGCAACGTGCGCGTGATGCGGGGCGACGGTGTCCAGATCCTGACCGATCTCATCGCGCCCGGATCCCTGTCCGAGGCCTGGCTGTTCTTCCCCGACCCCTGGCCGAAGACCAAGCATCTCAAGCGACGCCTGGTGAACCCCGAGTTCACCGCCCTGGTGGCCTCCCGGCTCCGGCGCGGCGGGGTGTTTCGCTTGGCCACCGACTGGACTCCCTACGCCGAACAGATGCTGGCCGTCTGCAGCACCACCAAAGGCTTGCGGAACACGTACCCGGGCTGGGCCGCCCGACCGGCCTTTCGCCCCCGCACCAGGTTCGAACGGCGCGGCATCGCCGCCGGTCGGGACATCCTGGATCTCGAATTCACCCGGCGCTGACGCAGCGGCTCCGAACGGCCCCACAGAGGCAGCACCGACTGGCCGAGCGACGGGAGGGGTCAGCGCATTCGCACAGGGGTCAGAACAGCCGCACGGGAGTCAGAGCAGTGGCACGGGTCGAGCGCCCAGGCTCATCAGCGGCCCGGTCAGCAGGTGGCCCGCAGTGGGCCTGATCAGGCAGGTGGCCCCGCTGGACGAGATGTCGACGACGCCGTCGGGCACGGGTTCGCCGGCTAGCTCGCCGATGACGGAAACCGTGAGCCGACCTCCCGCCGTCGGGTCCGTCAGGCCGGTATAGCGGCTGGCCAGAGCCCGGCAGGTGCTCGTCAGAAGCCGGCCGGAGGCAGCGGCGGAGCCGAAGGCGAGACCGATCAGCTCGGCCTGGTGCGGCAGATAGCAGTCGCCGGTGGTCATCGAGGCGCCCTTCACCACCGCGACGCAGGTGGAGAACGCGGCGGGTGGCGTCCCGCCGCTGAAGGAGCCACGGGCCGACCGCAGGTAGTCGCCCGACACGGCCCTGGCATCGCTGTCCGGATCGAGGTATCCGACGCAGGCGATCCAGTGCTGTCCGAACGACTTCTGCAGAACGGATGGGCCGATCCGCAGGCTGCGAACTGCAGCCGGCAACACGATCCAGGTCACACCTGAGCGCTGCGCCGTGTCGACCGCGGCGTCGGTACCGAGAAACTTCTCGACGTCGTCGTCGCAGGCGGTGCTGGTCGGGTCGGGAACCGAGCCGTCGACCGGCGACACGATCTGCGACTGGACCTTGGGCGAGGCGACCACGGCGACGACTTCACCGAATCGATGCCCGCTACAGGGACCGGTACGAACCGGCGGATAGGTCAGAGCGCCGTCCGCGTTCTGAACCGCCGGACCAACAGGGGCAAGCAGGCAGTCGCCGACGGCCGGCATGGCGGGGATCGGTCCTCGCTCGGCGACACCGGACACCGGTGCGGTGAAGATGCCCGGCGCGACCGCCAGGACGAACAGGGCACCGACCAGTGCCAGCAGACCCACCGGGCGCCGGTTCACGACCTCACGCGCGCACCCGGCTGGTCGGATCTAGACAAATGCGCTCTTGCCGGTGATGGATCGGCCGACGATCAGCGCGTTGATCTGGGCGGTGCCCTCGTAGGAATAGAGCGCCTCGGCGTCGGAGAAGAACCGTGCCGCATCATGGTCGAGCAGAATTCCGTTGCCGCCCATCAGTTCTCGAGCCCATGCGGCCGTCTCTCGAAGCCGGGTGGTGGAGTACCACTTCGCCAGTGCGGCCTGCTCGTCGCGGAAGATGCCATCCTGCTGCAGTTGCGCCACCCGCACAGCCATCCCGAGCGAGGCGGTGATGTTGCCGAGCATCCGGGCCAGCAGATCCTGGATCAGCTGGAAGTGGCCGATCGGCTTGCCGAACTGTTCCCGGCTCTTGGCGTAGGCGACAGCGGCTTCGTACGCACCGATCTGGCAGCCGACCGCCGACCAGGTGACGCCGCCGCGGGTGGTTCGCAGCACCCGGCTGGTGTCCCGGAAGGAGTTCGCCTGCGCCAGCCGGTTGTCGTCGCTGACCTTGCAATCCGTCAGCACGATGTCGGCGTTCTGAACGGTCCGGAGCGCGAGCTTGCGTTCGATCTTGGTGGCGGTGAAACCGGGGGTGCCCTTCTCCACCACGAACCCCTTGACCTGGTCGTCGGCCACGTCCCGGGCCCAGATCACGGTGAGGTCGGCGAACGTTGCGTTCCCGATCCACCGCTTGGCGCCGTTCAACACCCAGTGATCGCCTTCCCGCCGGGCCGTGGTGCGCATCCCGCCGGCCACGTCGGATCCGCCGTCCGGCTCGGTCAGCCCGAATGCACCGATCAATTCCATCCGCTGCATCGGCGGCAACCACCTGTCCTTCTGTTCCTGCGACCCGCACAGGAAGATGGTGCCCATCGCGAGCCCGTTGTGCACACCGAAGAACGTCGCGATCGACGGATCGACCCGGGAGATCTCCAGGCCCAGCCATCCGGTCAGCAGCTGGCCCGCCGGCGGTCGTCCATCCAGGCCGTAGGCGAGTCCGATGATCCCGACCTCCGCCATCGGCTCGATGATCTGGAAGGGGAATTCGGCTTTGGCCCAGCATTCCTCGGCGACCGGCGCGACGTGCTCGGCCAGAAAGGCACGCGTCGCGATCACCAGCTCCCAGTCGGGCGCGGTCAGCATGGATTCGTAGCCGAACAGATCACCCGCGAGCAATGGCACAGCCTGACCTGGCGCGTCTTCGAGCATGATCGCCACGGTAGGCGCGGATCGCGCCAACTGCCACTGAAGCTCACGGAGCGAGTAATTGGGGTGTGAGCGGTCTGGGGCGCCTGACGGGGAGATGGTCGCCGTCACGCAGTGAACGGAGCTATCGCCACGCCGGCCGCCGTCAGGGCCTCACGCACAGCGGTTGCGATGGCGACGGCGCCGGGGGTGTCGCCGTGCACACAGATCGATTCCGGCGCAACCAGGACGGATTCCCCGGTCACCGAGAGGACCCGACCGGTGCGGACCAGCTCCACGGTTCTCGCGGCGATCTCGGCCGGGTCGTGGAGCACGGCACCCGGCTCTCGTCGCGAGACCAGCGTCCCGTCCGCCGCGTAGGCGCGGTCCGCGAACGCCTCGACCACGGTGCGCAGGCCGGCGTCGGCAGCCTGCCGGAGGAACTCCGAGCCGGGCAGCCCGAGCACCGCGAGGGAGGGGTCGTACGAGGCCACCGCCGCCACCACCGCGGTGGCCTGCGCGCCGTGGTGGACGATCGCGTTGTACAGCGCACCGTGCGGCTTGACGTACTCCACCGCGGTCCCGACGCTACGGGCCAGCCCCGCCAGCGCGCCGATCTGGTAGATCACGGCCGCCGTCAGGTCGGCCGGCTCCATGTCGATGAACCGGCGTCCGAAGCCGGCCAGATCGGGATAGCCGACCTGGGCGCCGACGGTCACCCCGCGCTGCGCGGCGGCGGCCAGCGTACGGCGCAGGGTCAGCGGGTCGCCGGCGTGGAACCCGCAGGCGACATTCGCGCTGGTGACCACCTCGAGCATGGCCGGGTCGTCGCCCAGCACCCAGCTACCGAAGCTCTCGCCGAGATCGGCATTGATATCCACCACGCCCACGTCGAGTGACGCTACCGGGGCACCGACAGGGCGGACCGGCCGAGTCCGATCAGCGGCTGCCAGCGCGTCATGGGGCGGACGGCGAAGAGACCGTGCGTGACGCTGTTCATATCGGTCGGGCCACCCGTGTCCGATACGCTCCTCGTGGTCGACTGAAATGGCCGCGTTTACCATCGACTATAAAATCAAACGTACGGACACCGAGCTATCGGGTGAATGCGTCCGTGAACCTGATCACGTCTGCCTTGGCAGCCGTTGCCCGGCCACTAGATAATCGCCACACTTTCGGGCGCCATTAGCCGGTCCGATTCGGCCGCCGAAGCTTCCGCCTGAAAAACCGAAATCGCCTTGGTCACAAGCAATCTGCTTGGCCGGCTGGGCCGGGCAACATGGCGGACCGGCCACCGCGGTGATGGCGCGACCGGGTGAGCCGATTTGGATTCACAGGTGGTAGGCGGGAGCGGATCGGTCGCAACTCCCCATCCCTGGCTGCCAGATGGCACAATACCAACTGTGATTGAGCTGGGGTCTCTACGTTCCGTGGGGGCTTGGGCGAACGTGGATCTGCGTGCCTTGACCCCGCGGCGACGCAGCATTGTGATCGCCACCGCACTGATTTGTCTGACCGTGGCGTTCGCGCTTTCGTACGCCGTCTATCGCCACTTCGGCGCCCCGCGCAACGAGTACGACCTCAAGATCTACTTCGCGGCCCTGAACGACTGGCGTTCCGGCGGCGGCCTGTACGGCCTCGTCCAGTACGACCCGACCAACGGCTGGTTGGGATTCACCTATCCCCCTGTCGCAGCGCTGTTCATGTCGCCCATGACGGGCCTGACCATCAAGCCCGTGATCGCGTTGTCCAGCCTGGCCATCTTCGTCTCGGTCGTTGCGATCGCAGTGCTCTCGGTCCGCGAGCGCATCCACGCACGCCGTCCGCAGCTCTTGTTCGTCGCCGGACTGGCCACCGCCGCGGCCTTCTGTCTGCAGCCCATCAGCCAGACCCTGGCCTACGGGCAGGTCAACACCTTCCTCGCCCTGCTGGTCATGTTCGACGTGTTCGTCCTGGGCCGACGTGGCAGCCGGTGGGCCGGCGTCGGCATCGGGCTGGCCATGGCCATCAAGCTCACCCCGGCCATCTTCCTCGTGTACCTCGTGGTGTCGCGGCAGTGGCGGATGTTGCGGGTGGCCTTGCTGACTGCGGCGGCGGCCACGCTCGTCGCGGCAGTGGTGACTCCCACCGCCACCTGGCAGTACTTCACGTCCCTGCTCTGGGATTCCAGCCGGGTGGGGGTACCGGACAACACGGCGAACCAGTCCATCAACGGCTTGCTCGCCCGCTTCGCGGCGCCGCTGCCACCCGACAAGATCGCCTGGGCGCTCGGTGCGCTGCTCGTCATGCTGGTCGGCATTCGGCGCTTGCGTCAGGCGGTGGTGGCCGGCGACACGCTGCTGGCGGTGACGATCACCGGCCTGCTGGGCGTGTTGATCAGCCCGGTGAGCTGGATCCACCACGCGGTGTGGATCCTGCCGGCGATGGTGCTCTCGGTGTCCAGGCTCGTCTCCACGTGGCCGATCCGCTGGTTCCGTCTGCTGGTGAGTTCCGCATCGCTCGCCGAGCTGGGCCGGGACGAGCGCCGCCAGGTCTGGTGTTGGTTCGGCACGCTCCTGCTGTCCGTGACCGGCCTGCTGGTCTTCGTGATGAACACTCGGGACTTCTTCGGTCTACCGGATGCCAACTACGCCACCCTCGGCGCCTGGGCCGCACTCGCCGGTAGTGCGCAGACCATCTGGATGCTCGGCGCGGTGGCCTTCCTGCCCGCCCGTCAGTCCCGCCCGTTCCGTGCTGTGGAACCCGATGCTGTCGAACCCGGTACTACCGAACGCAGCGCCGTGCCACGCAGCGCGATCGAACACAGCGCCGCTGGATCGGCAGTCGCGAACGAATCCGCGATCGCCAACTCGAGGAGTTCCGTCCGGGTAGAGTCCTGAGCCGATCCGGGGAGCCGGGCAGGTCGAGCAGATCAGAGGTGCATCAGATGGCCGGCGGCCGTTCCGAAGCCGCTGATGCTGATGAACTCCCGGCATCCGTCCCGTTGTCAGTACCGGCGTCGACAGCGACATCGCCGCAGGCCCGGGACCGGAGCCGGGTCTGGATCGTCAGCTCGGGCGCCCTACTGCTCTACCTGCTCGACTCGCTGATCCGGCATGCCCGTTTCCATACCGGTTACGACCTGACGATCTTCGACCAGGCCATCAACCAGTACGCCCACCTGCGAGCCCCCGACGTACTGGTCAAGTCGCAACTGCCGTTCAACATCCTGGGCGATCACTTCCACCCCATCCTGATGGTGCTGGCACCGCTCTACCGCGTCTGGCCAGATGCGCGCCTGCTGCTCGTCGCACAGGCGGTACTGATCGCTTCCGGGGTGCACGTCGTCTGCCGCCTGTCGGTCCGCAGACTGGGCGGCTTCGGCTATTTCCTCGGCGCGGCCTTCGCCGTCAGCTGGGGCATCCTGCAGGCGGTTGACTTCGATTTCCACGAGATCGCCTTCGCGGTTCCGCTGCTCGCCCTCGCGCTGGAGGCGCTGCTGGCCGGCCGCTACACCCAGGTGGTGGTATTCAGCAGCCTGCTGGTCCTGGTCAAAGAGGATTCTCCGCTGCTGATCGTCGGCATCGCCCTCGTGCTGGCGGTACAGCGCCGGTACCGGCCCGCGCTGCTGCTCGGCGCCATCGGCGTGGCCAGCTTCCTGCTGATCATCCTGGTGGTCATCCCGCACTTCAGCTATTCGCACTCGTACACCTACTTCGCGTACGCGGGCACCAACGGGTCGCACGGTCTCGGCGGACTCGTCTCCTCGGCTGTGCACACGGTGTTCTCGGCTCGGGGGTTGATCTTCCTGGGCGCCCTGGCCGTCACCGCCGGACTGGGCCTACGGTCACCGATCGTCCTGGCCGTCCTGCCGACCCTCGGTGCGCGGCTCGTGTCCAACAACTACGCCTACACCGGGTTCCTCTACCACTACAACGCCACGTTGATGGTGATCTGCTTCGTGGCCCTGTGCGACGGCATCGTGCGTCAGCGCCGCAGTGTCACCTCGGTGTCGCGGCGCCTGCTCAGGATCCAGACCGTCGTACTGGCCGGCGTCGTCGCGGTCAGCCTGGTGCGGGCACCCACCATGGCGACGATCGGCTCCGCGTTCACCAGCTGCGACCGCTGCGCGTCGGCGCAGGCCGCGGTGGATGACATCCCCCACGGCGCCCGGGTCGCCGCCGACGTGTTCCTGATGCCCCACCTCGTGGACCGCGCCCGGGTCATGCAGGCCTACCCCGGATTCGTCGACTCGACCGGGCTGGCGCTCAAGGCCGACTGGGTGGTGCTGGACCTGGACAGCACCTCGTACCAGCCGGGCTGGAGCACAACCCTGCATGACGCGCTGATCGCGTCGGGCCGGTACCAGGAGGTAGCCCGGCACGGCCGGTACGTGGTGCTGCGTGCGACCGCCTGATCCCGGTCAGTACCGCTGCTGACGAGCCGCTTTCGACGCGGTGAAGTACGCATTGGAGGCGGGCATGAACATCAGCACGATGGCGATTGCCGCGAGCAGGGCCCCGATCCAGCCGGAGATCTGGGTGCTCGAGGACTTGTAGACGTGTCCGTTGACGGTGACCGTTGCCGAGGCGGAGAACGAGCTGATGATGGACAGTGCGGACAGCACGGTCAGCACGATCCGGGCCCAGTTGCGGCCGGCCCGCATCTTGAACGCGAACAGCAGGTAGAGCGCGACGAGCACGACGGAAACCACCACGGTGATGATCTTGGCCGTGTTGACCAGCGACTGGACGTCGACTCCGGAGGTGTCAGCGCCACTGTCTGCGATCGCCTGTTTCCAGACGTTGCTGGTCAGCGCCAGGATGATGCCGATCACCGCCAGCACGGCGGCGACCAGGTAGATGAAGAACGCTCCCTTGACCGTGCCGGGCGCCTCGACCGGCGCCGCAGGCGACTGCTGACCGTATGGCTGCTGCTGCGGATACGGCTGCTGCGGATACGGCTGTCCGTACGGCTGCTGTCCTGGAGGCTGTTGTCCGGGCGGGGGTGGGTACGCGGGGTTCGTCATGGCAGCAAAATAGCCCGAACCGGTCCCGATGTCTGCAGGAAATGGGCGAAACGCTCACCAATATCGTGCCAATCTCTGCGAGGGTGGCCTGGTGCGTGTCCAGGTCGCCCGAAATCGGGTGTTCGTTCCCCTCGGCTGAGCTCCCGTCGTGCGCCGAGGTTTCGGGGAACCGGCTACGGGTACCGAAAGCGCAGACGTCCGACATGACCCCGCCCGCGCCGCGTCACCAATAGGTTCGGTGGCTTTTGCCCCGCGGCGGGATCAGATGCAACCCTAAGGAGAACAGCATGGCCCGCAGAACATTGCCCCGGTTCACCGTCCCCAGCCTCGACGCTCAGGTCGGCGCCGAGGTGGCCGGCATCCTGCAGATGCGCCTGCACGCACTCAACGATCTCGCTCTCACGCTCGAGCACGTCCACTGGAACGTCGTCGGACCGCACTTCATCGGTGTCCACGAGATGCTGGATCCGCAGATCGACGTCATCCGCGGATACGCCGACGAGATCGCCGAGCGGATCGCCACCCTGGGCTCCCCGGTCAAAGGCACACCGGGTGTCCTGGTCGCGGAGCGGACCTGGGACGACTACTCGATCGGCCGGGCAGACACCATCGCCCACCTCGGCGCACTCGACGTCGTCTACCAGGGCGTCATCTCCGATCACCGCAAGGCCGCGGACGACACCGAGGAGACCGATCCGGTCACCAACGACATGCTCATCGGCCACCTGCACCAGATCGAACTGTTCCACTGGTTCATCCGTGCCCACCTGGAGAATGCCTCCGGCACCCTGGCCACCGATGGCGACACGACGGAGAAGGCCGGCGCCCTGGACGGCGCCAAGGCCAGCTGATCCGACGCTGTCCGTAGGAGTCGCTCAGGGACGGGGCAGCACGCCCCGCCCCTGAGGTTTCGGTCGACCGCCGGCCCGATACATCGAGCTCGACAACTGGTGCCCGACGGCCTGTTCGGTGACCCGAGCGGCGAGCAACAGGGCGTCCAGGTCGATCCCGGTGGACACGCCGGAGTCCTCGAGCATGTAGACCAACTCCTCGGTGGCGATGTTGCCGCTGGCGCCCGGCGCGAACGGGCAGCCCCCCAGGCCGCCGATGGAGGCGTCGATCTGCGTCACCCCGCACTGCAGGGCCGCGAGTACGTTCGCCTGACCGGTGCCGCGGGTGTCGTGGAAGTGCACCCCGACATCCGTATGGCCGCTCCCCACCCGCACCGCCTGGATCAGGTCGACCACGCGGCGCGGTGTCGTGGTGCCGATGGTGTCGCCCAGGGCGAGCTGATCCGCCCCGAGATCGACGGCCCGGAAGGCGATGTCCACCACCCGATCGGGCGGGGTGGGGCCGTCGAAAGGGCAGTCCCAGGCGGTGGCGATGATCGCCTCGAGGCGGCCGTGTGCGGCATGGACCAGATCGCCGATCTCCTCCAGCAGGTCGACCGCCTCGTCCGTGGTCCGGCCGACGTTGGCCAGGGAGTGCCCGTCGGCCGCGGAGATGACGTATTCGATCTGGGTGAAGCCCGCCGCCAGCGCACGTCGCGCGCCGGTCGGGCTGGCCACCAGCGCCGACCATGTGACGTCGGGCCACCGATCGAGAAGCGCCGCAACCTGTTCGGCGTCGGCCATGGCCGGGACAGCCCGCGGGGAAACGAAAGCTGTCGCCTCGATCCGCCGGACCCCCGTCGCAACCAGGGCTTCCATCATGGCGATCTTGCCGGTCAGGTCGACAGGCGCCTCCATCTGCAGCCCGTCCCGTAGGCCGACCTCCCGCACGTTCACCGCTGCCGGCAGCACCAGCGACATCGTCATCGGTCTGCTCCCCTTTCTCGCTGTCCCTGTCGACCGTAGGCCGATGCGCCGTCAGAGGCGGATGACGGTCATCCCCGGACCCCCGGGATGGTCCATCGCCGCCAGCACACCGGTGGCCGCCGCCAGGTCGACCACCTGCCCGACCAGCAGTTCGGGCCGGAGCCGACCGGCGCCGACCGCGTCCAGCATGGCCGGGTATTCGTGGGCGGCCATGCCGTGCGAGCCATGGATCTCCAGTTCGCGGCTGATCACCAGGTCCATCGGGAAGGCCGTCGCTGCGTCGTCGCCCAGCAGCAGTCCGATCTGTAGGTGCCGACCACGTCGGCGCAGTGATCGCACCGAGTCGGCGGCGGTCGCCGGGCGGCCGATGGCATCGACACTGACGTGGGCGCCCCCGCTGGTCGCCTCCCGGACCGAGCCCGGGACATCCGTCACCACGCCGACCTGAAGCGTCACCGACGCGCCCAGTTCCGCGGCCACGGCCAGCGCAGTCGGCGACACGTCGATCGCGACCACCCGGGCGCCCAGCGCGACCGCGATCATCACCGCCGACAACCCGACGCCGCCGCAGCCGTGCACGGCCACCCAGTTCCCGGCGCCGACCTGCCCGTGGGCGGTGAGGGCTCGGTAGGCGGTGGCGAATCGGCAGCCCAGCGAGGCGGCTGAGATGAAGTCGACCGAATCGGGGAGCCGAACCAGGTTGGCGTCGGCACGCGGCAGCGCCAGCTGCTCGGCGAACGAGCCGGGCCGTGTGAAGCCGGGCTGTTCCTGGTTCGGGCAGACCTGCGCGTCACCGGCCAGACAGAACTCGCAGGTTCCGCAGCCGAGCACGAAGGGGGCGGTGACGCGGTCCCCGACCGCCCAGTTCGCGACGGCCGGACCGACCGCAGCGACGATCCCGGCGAACTCGTGGCCCGGCACATGTGGCAGTGCCACTGGATCGTGGCCTTTCCAGGCGTGCCAATCCGACCGGCAGACCCCGGTGGCGGCGACGTCGAGCACGATCCCGTCCACCGGGCACTGCGGTGGGGCCAGATCGACAAGTTCGAGTGGGCCGCCGGTCTCGGCGAACCGAAGTGCCCTCACGGCTTGACGAGCACCTTGATCGAGCGGCGCTGGTCCATGTCCGCGTAACCGGTGGCGATGTCGGCCAGCCCGATCGTGGAGGTGAACACCGGCCCGGGGTCGAGCGTGCCGGCCAGCACGTCGTCGAGAAGTTCCGGCAGGTAGACACGAGTCGGCGCCACCCCGCCCCGGACGGAGATGTTGCGGCCGAACAGCTTTCGCAGCGGAAGCCCCTCGGCAACGCCGGACGGCACGCCGACGAACCCGACCGTCCCGCCAGGACGGGCGGCCGCCAGTGCGGTGTCCCAGGTCTGGGTGGTGCCCACGCATTCGCAGACGCTCTGCGCGCCGAGCCCGTCGGTGAGTTCGCGTACCGCCTGTACGGCCTCGTCGCCGCGGGCGTTGACGATCTCGGTGGCGCCGAACGCCAGCGCCATCTCGGACCGGTCCTGATGGGTGGACAACGCGATGATGCGTTCCGCACCGAGCCGGTGGGCGGCCAGTACGGCGCACAGCCCGACGGCTCCGTCACCGATCACAGCCACCGTGCTGCCGGGTCCGACACCGGCCGAGAGGGCGGCGTGGTGCCCGGTACCCATCACGTCGGACAACGCGAGCAGGGCCGGCATCCGTTCGTCGTTCTCGTCCACCGGCGCGACGACCAGCGTGCCCGCGGCCTGGGGCACCCGCACGTACTCACCCTGGCCTCCATCGACCAGGTGACCGTCCCGGTCCTTCGCACCGTAGCCCCCGCCGACCAGGCAGGACGTCGTCCAGCCGGCCAGACAGTTCGCACACTTCCCGCAGGACCATACGAATGGCGCGATGACGACGTCGCCCTTGCGTAGTCCTTCGACTTCGGACCCCAATTCCTCGACCACGCCGACGAACTCGTGTCCGATCCGACCGGTGCCCTTCTGGATGCCGCGGTACGGCCAGAGGTCGGACCCGCAGATGCAGGCCGCGGTGACCCGGACGAGGGCGTCGGTGGGCAGGATCAGGGTCGGATCCGTTACCTCGTCGGCGGAGATCTCCCAGGGGGCGTGGAGTACGGCAGCCTTCATGTGTCTCATTCTCCCGGTGTGCGTCTGGTAATGGGACGGGTTTGGCCTCGGGCGGTCTCACTCGTGGATCCGGTTGCCACTCTATGCAGGAGTGCCGGTCGCTGTAGCGGCACCGGGCGGCCCGATCAGCTGCGTCCGGAGCTCGTGCGAGCCCTCGACGCACGCGCTCTCATAGTAGATCCGGACTCCGCCGGCCGGATCCGGAACGGCTGTCACATAACGCAAACCGGCTGATCCCCACGGCGAGCTGAAGACCGGCCCGGCCACCGGGTGCCACGGTCCGGCGAGGGATTCCGCCGTCGCAGCGCCCGTCCGCTCCTCCCAGTTCTCGACTGCGTTCGCCCGTCCGTCGTAGAGCGCGAGGTACCCGTCCGCCAGCGCCAGCACGGCGGTGAACCGCACGCCACGCGCGTCCCAGGTCCCCGGAGTCCCGCGCAGTGCGGTACCGCGCCAGACCCACTGCAGCCCATCGCCACTCGTGGCGTACTCGGTCGTCATCCGGTCAGTGGCGTCCGGATCGCCCAACGGGTGGCAGGACGCCCAGAGATGCCAGCCGTCCGCCGCCCTCACGATCACCGGATCCTTGGCCGCCACCGTCGCACCACCGGGAAGAACAGTGCGTGGCCGGGAGTCGGGCAACTCCGCGATCGTCGCCGCCTCCAGCAGATCAACCCGCCAGTGCTTGGAATTCGGTGTGGCGCAACTGATGTAGAGCCGCCAACCGTTCTCGGTCCGCACCAGGCACGGTCGCTCCAGTGATTCGGCTCGATGCCGTTGCCGTTTCACGATCGCGAGCGACTCCAGAGTCCGGCCGTCGACCGAACGGGCGATCACGTTCGCGAAGCCTCGGCCGGCTCCGATCGGGCGGCGCAGCCGGTAGGCGAGATGGAGGACACCGTCGTCGACCACCGCGCTGGGGCCACCGACCCAGGCGCCCGGCACCTTCTCCAGAGGCGCCAGGACTGTCACCCCGGCGGCCCAGTCCAGCGCCTCGAGGAATTCGGCGCGGGTGATGAACAGGGCGGGGGTCATGCCGGAAGACTCTCACCCGCAGTGGGCTCCCGCTCGGCATCAGAGCTCGCAGCGGTCACGGCAGTGGCAGCTGGGCGTCACCGAGCCTGCCGACGCCACCATGGTCGTCGCGGCGATGATGATGATTCGGCGGCGACCTCGGTGGAGTTCCGACGCATCGGGAGATCGCCGCGGCCGATCCGGGCGAGCCGCCACTCGAAGACCACCCGTTCGACCTCGACCTCCATCAGCGTCATCGACGGACCTTCGGCAGGCCTGGCCAGTGCCGCGCGAATCCGATCGTTGAGGGCCGCGACGACCGCCCGCACCGTCGTCTCGGCCGTCAGGCCCGCCACCGCCTCCGGGAGATCCTCGACCGCCCTGCGGAGGGCGAGGGCCGGCGGGAGGAACGGCACGCCTGATACGCCCTCCCGGAGGACATGACGTCTCAGCCACCAGTTCTCGTCCCGGCGCTCCCCCAGATCGGGCAACGGACGTCCGGCTCCGGGCAGGTTGTCGAACAGTCCTCGTTCCTGGGCATCGCGGATCTGTCGCTCGACGATCCCGTCGACACCGCGAGGTACCGGATTCGCCGGCGGCTCCGGCTCGGTCGAGGCCATCGGGCGTTCCTTCCCTCCGTCAGCAGGACTGGTCTCCCCTCGACGGTAACCGCGAGGCCCGACCCTGGCGCGGCGTGCTCAACCGGGCAGGCCCCCGGGCACCATCCGCGGGGTGGAAGACTGCGCCGATGGCCAAGGTCGTGGTGATCGGCGCGGGAATCGTCGGGGCGGGCGCAGCCCGACGGCTGTCGTCGGCCGGCCACGACGTGACCGTGATCGACAATGGGTCGGCCGGCGGCGCCACCGCGGCGGGCGCGGGGATCATCGCGACGATCAGCTCCAGACCCGCCGACGCCGAGACCGAGCAGTTCCGGTTCACGGCCGCCCGCCACTACCGTGAACTGGTCGAACTCTGCACCGCCTCTGGGCTTTCCGGTCACTCCTACGCCGCAGTCGGGCAACTCACGTTGGCCTTCGACGACCACGAGGCCGCAGCCCTGACGCCGGAGCTCGAGCGGGCGAAGGCGCTCGTCCGGCTGTTCGGTGCAACGCCGGTCGGGACGCCAGAGTTGTTGAAAGGCGCGGAGATCCGGGCCCGGTGGCCGCTGATCGCGCCGGCTGTGGCGGGGTTGTGGTTACCCGGGGTGGCGCGCGTGGACGGTGACGCGATGCGATGCGCCCTGCTGGACCTGGCCACGCGCTCCGGCGCCGTGCGGGTCGCCGGCTCGGCGACGCCCGTACTCGAGAACGGGCGAGTGGTCGGGGTGCGGACCGAGCGTGGGACCTTCCCGGCGGACGCGGTACTCGTCGCGGCCGGCGCCTGGTCCGGACCGCTGACCAACACCGGCGTGCAACCGCAGCGCGGGCAGATCGTGCATCTGAGGTGGCCGGGCGCATCGGAGCTGCCGACCCTGGACACGGTGGCCGGCCACTATCTGCTCACGTTCCCCAGGGACCGGGTGGTGGTCGGGGCCACGCGTGAGACCGGTAGTGGATTCGACACCTCGCTCACTGCAGGGGGTCTGGCCCAGGTGCTGGCCCAGGGCCTGTCATTGGTCCCCGGCCTGTCCGGTGCGACCTGGATCGAGGCCAGGGTCGGGCTGCGCCCGGTGAGCCACGACGGCCTGCCCTATCTGGGCCCGGCGCCGGGGGTCGACGGCCTGTGGGTGGCGACCGGAATGGGGCCGAGCGGCCTTACCGTCGGCCCCTACTGCGGGTCGGTCATCGCCGACCACATCACTGCCTCGCTGGCCGGTGGCCCGGCTCCCGCGATTCCCGCCGGCTACCGACCAGATCGGGCTTGAGGCGCCACTTCGGCCAACGCAGCGGCCCGACCTTCCAGGCGTCGATGCCCGAAGCCCCCGAGGGACCACCGAATGCCCCGCCGCCGCCTCTTGGATCTTCTTCGCCGGGTCGCGGGTCGCCCACGATGGTGCGAAATGTTTGCAGCACAGCCTCTGTCAGAACCGGGTCGATCTCTGTCAGAACCGGGTCGATGGCATCCGTGGACGACCGCAGACGGCGAGGGAGGGTCTGTCCTGGTCCAGACTCGGATGCCGGCGTTGGTGGCCGCCAGTTGCCGGTCGTCCACGGCGGACATCGATGTCCGACTCCGCACAGTCAGTGATTTCGCCGCAATCCGCGTCGCGCTCTCGGGACCACCGGGTCGGCCTGTTCGCCGGCAGCGGCCGCGCGCTGCGCCGCCGAGTAGGTCATCGTCGCCCGTGCCGCCGCCGGAGCGACTCCGGCCGCCACCGCGCCACGCAGCGCCACGGACGACGCGCCGTAGGCCCCCATCGCGGCGGCCACATGTCCGGCTCCGGTGCCGTAGGTGAGCGATCGGTCGGCGGCAATCCCCATGCTGCTACCGACCTCGATCGCATCCTGGTTGGCGCCCATGTAGGAGAACGTCCAGTTGTACTTGTTCTCCTGGTCCTCGATCAGCGCTTTGATCGCCGGTCGCGTCCACTCGTGCGAGGCGTTCTCCATGCCGTCGGTCATGATGCCGACGATGACCACCCCTGGGCGCTCGTCCTCCGGCATCGCCGCGAGGTACTCGCCGGTGGACTGCACGAGGCGCGCGATGGAGTCGTTCAGCGCCGTCATCCCGCGGGGTTGGAGGTTCAGCGGCCGTACCGACTCGATCGGCAGTCCTGCGAAAACCTCGTCGTACTCGTTGTCGAACTGGGCCAGCGTCACGGTGCACCGGCCGGGCTGACCCTTCTGCGATTCGATATAGGCGTTGAAGCCGCCCTCGGTGTCGGACTTGATGCTCATCATCGAACCGGAGCGATCGAGCAGGAAGGCGATGTGGGTGTAGTTCTGGTCGGTCATAGCTTGTTCCTCCAGGTCATGGCGTTGTCCGCCGGCGGGGGGTGAAGGTGAATGTGGGCTTCGGGGTGCCGTCCTCGTGCTGCTGCCGTTGATCGGCGCGGGCCACCGCGAGACCCTCGGCGCTGACCTTGCCGCCCTCGGCGTACGAGCCGAGGACCGCCGACCTGGCCAGCCGGGGCGGAACCGTGTTGGGCGCAACCTGCGCCGATGATGCGATCGTGCGTAACGATGCGCCACCAAGTGCCGCCCTGGCCATCGTCTCGTCCAGGGCTGCGGTGACCAGCTCTTGCACCCGGGTCAGCAGCTCTGTCAGCTCGACGGCAGACTCGGGCAGCGGCGGTCCGAGCAGGGCTCGGGCCGCGTCGATGCTGTCCTGTGCGGGGTCGGTCATGCCGTTCACCGTACGCGCAACTGTTGCACATGCGCAATTTTTGCGCATGTGCCGAACCTGCACAGCGATCTACATCAGGAAGCGGTAGGCCGCCGTTCCCGGCTCGATGCGTTCGGACTCCATCGGAGCCGAGGCCATCCGCTCCAGCAGGCCATCCAGTCCGTCGGCCGAGCCCAGTTCGATGCCGACGAGCGCCGCCCCGGTCTCCCGGTTGTTGCGCTTGACGTATTCGAACAGCGTGATGTCGTCGTCGGCGCCGAGCACGTCGTCCAGGAATCGGCGCAGGGCCCCCGGCTCCTGCGGAAAGTCGACCAGGAAATAATGCTTGAGCCCGGCGTGGACCAGGGAGCGTTCGACGATCTCGCCGTAACGGGAGACATCGTTGTTCCCCCCCGAGATCAGACACACCACGGTGGATCCTGGTCGAAGGTTCAGATCGCCCAGGGCTGCCACCGAGAGCGCACCCGCCGGCTCGGCGATGATCCCCTCGTTCTGGTAGAGCGAGAGCATCTCGGTGCAGATCGCGCCGGGCTCCACGCTGCTGACTTCGATGCCGGACCCGGCCAGCAGGGCGTACGGCAGGTCACCGATCCGGCGCACGGCCGCGCCGTCGACGAACGGATCCAGGTTCTCCAGCCGCACCGGGCCGCCGGCCGCGAGCGCCGCGCTCAGCGAGGCGGCCCCCACTGGCTCCACGGCCGCAATGTGGACTTCGGGTGCCCGTTCTCGGAAGTAGACAGTCAGGCCGGACGCCAGTCCGCCGCCCCCGACCGGCACCACCACCACATCGGGTGCGCGGCCGAGGTCGGCGAGGATCTCGGCCGCGATGGTGCCTTGCCCGGCAATGGTGCGCAGGTCGTCGAACGGGGGCACGATGATGGCGCCCGTGGTGATCGCGTGCGCCCGCGCCGCCTCGGCCGCATCATCGAAGGTGTCGCCGACCAGCAGCAACTCCACCTGATCGCCACCATGGGCGCGGATACGGTCTCGCTTCTGGCGGGGTGTGGTGCGGGGCAGGTAGATGGTCCCGTCGATGCCGAGGGACTTACAAGCGAAGGCCACCCCCTGGGCATGGTTGCCCGCGCTGGCGCAGACCACGCCCGCGGACCGCTCGTCCGCCGTCAGCTGACTCATCAGGTTGTAGGCGCCCCGCAGCTTGTACGACCGCACCACCTGCAGGTCCTCGCGCTTGAGGTACACCTGGGCGCCGGTCGCCTGGGACAGACGCTCGGACCGCTCCAACGGCGTCCGCGCGATCACCCCGGCGATGCGCGCAGCGGCCAGATCGATGTCGGCCGCACCCAGGGCAGCGACATCGGCCGGGGTGGCGACCTGCTCTGAGACGGACACGTACTCCATTGTCACCCGGGGTGTTTGCCCGGCTGCAACGCTCCCACCGTGCCGCAGGGGGAGGATCGGGCCCGCAACGCGATGACCGGCGGCCGGGCCGTCGAGCGGATCGTGCAGCGGACCCGTACCGTTCGCACAGAAACTCACACAGGTCAGGCTGATTTGATTGACTCCCGTCGGTCGTCTCGGCATAATCAACACCACTCAACATTTTCGAACGGATTCGCTCGCAGAAGGGTCTGACCACGGTGCTCGCTCAGGTTCGTCAGGCCCGTATCCTGGATGCGGTACGCCGATCCGGCGGTGTCAGGGTGGCCGACCTCACGTCTCTGCTCGGAGTCTCCGACATGACCGTTCGCCGAGACCTGGAGATCCTGGACCGCAAAGGATTGCTGGCCAAGGTGCACGGCGGCGCCACCGCAGTGGAGACCGCCAGCGCGGTCGAACCCGACTTCGAGGCGAAGAGTGTCCGGGAACTGCCGGAGAAGGAGGCGATCGCCGAGCGGGCCGCGACCCTGGTCCGCCCCGGCATGGCGATCGCGATCACCGCCGGTACCACCACCTGGACCCTGGCCCGCCATCTCGCGGGCGTGGCCGACCTGACCGTCGTGACCAATTCGCTCAAGGTGGCCGAGGTCCTCAACCACCAGCAGCGACCCGACCTCACGGTCGTACTCACCGGGGGGCTTCGGACACCGTCCGACGGGCTGGTCGGACCCATTGCCGTGCAGGCGATCCGATCGCTGCGGGTGGACATGGTGATCATGGGCGTGCACGGCATCGACGAGCACGCCGGCCTCACGACACCGAACCTGATGGAAGCCGAGACCAACCGGGCACTGGTCGAGTCCGCCCGTCGCCTGGTGGTGGTCGCAGACCACACCAAGTGGGGCGTGGTGGGTCTCGCGCAGATCGTGCCCCTCCGTGCCGTCAGCACGCTGATCACCGACGATCGACTGGACCCGCACGCAGCGGCCGTACTGGCCGACCAGGTCGGCGAGATCATCATCATTCCCGCGCCCGATGATCCACCGGGTGAGAGCTCAGACCACCATTTCGAACGAGAGAACCCGGACGCCCAGTGACCGCGCAACGCACCTCAGCCCGCCTGGCCGATGGTCGGGAGATCATCTACTTCGACGAGACCCCCGATTCGGTCAGGGTTCTCGATGATCCACGAGATCTGCCCATGGTCGAGTCGGTGTCGACGGCCAGGTACGACAGACTGACCGGTGAATGGGTCGGGATCGCCGGGCACCGGCAGTCGCGCATCTACCATCCGCCGGCCGACCAATGCCCGCTCTGTCCCTCCACACCCAACAACTCCAGCGAGATCCCCTCCCCCGCATACGATGTGGTCGTATTCGAGAACCGCTTCCCGTCCTTCGCCGGGTCCGGCCCGTCGGCGGAGGTGTCCGGGCTGTTCAGCACCGCACCGGGCAACGGCCGCTGCGAAGTGGTCTGCTTCACCTCTGACCACAACGCGACCTTCTCGCACCTGACGCCGGAGCGCGTCGGCACCGTGATCCAGGCCTGGGCCGACCGTACCGCGGCCCTGTCCGCCCAGCCGGGCGTCGAGCAGGTCTTTTGTTTCGAGAACCGCGGTGCCGAAATCGGTGTGACGCTCGCCCATCCACACGGACAGATCTACGGCTATCCCTTCGTCACCCCGCACACCGCTGCCATGTTGCGCCAGGTCGCCGAGCACCGGGCGGAGACCGGCGGAAACCTGTTCGGCGACATGATCGACGGCGAGATCGCAGACGGATCGCGGATTGTCGCGGAGAACGCGCATTGGGTCGCGTTCGTGCCGTTTGCCGGACGTTGGCCGGTGGAGGTGCAGATCTTCCCGCGTCAACGACGGGCAGACCTCACCGAATTGACCGCCGGACAACGACAGGCCTTGGCGCCCCTCTACCTCGAGGTGCTGCGCCGGATGGAGGGTGTCTTCGACGACACCCTGCCGGCTATCACCGCCTGGCACCAGGCCCCGGTCCACCAGGGTCGCGACGACTTCTGGCTGCACCTGCAAATTTTCACGATCCGCCGGGCTGAGGGCAAACTCAAGTTCCTGGCCGGCTCGGAGTCGGCCATGGGCGCCTTCGTCAACGACATCACTCCGGAGGTCGCGGCGCAGCGACTCCGGGACGTGACGCTGGACCCGGTCGTGTCGGACACCGGTGGCGGCCGAGGTGCGTCATCCGACCCGGTCGCAGCGGCCAACTAAGAGGCTCCGCAACTGGAGCGGTGGAAGGACAGGAAAGATG
This sequence comes from Nakamurella sp., assembly GCA_965277305.1. Classification (GTDB taxonomy): domain Bacteria; phylum Actinomycetota; class Actinomycetes; order Mycobacteriales; family Nakamurellaceae; genus Nakamurella. The sequence goes on from CBDICH010000006.1 coordinate 294,368, forward strand.
AAGACGCTGGTTGTCGGGGGTGCCGGTTACATCGGGTCGGTGGTGGTTCGACTCCTGCTGGAGGACGGACACGAAGTGGTGGTGCTGGACGACTGCTCGACCGGCCACGCCGATTCCATACCTGCGGGGGTGGAACATGTCCAGGCGGACATCAGCCGGGCCGGCGATGTCCTGGCCGGCGCCGAGTTCGACGCCGTCCTGCATTTCGCCGCCAGATCCCTGGTCGGTGAATCCGTGGCCAAGCCCTCGCTGTACTGGCACACCAACGTGATCGGCTCACGGGCGTTGCTCGACGCGATCACCGCGCACCGCGTGCCGCGCCTGGTCTTCTCCTCGACCGCGGCCGTGTACGGCGAGCCGGAGGTCTTCCCGATCACCGAGGATTCGCCGACGAAACCGACGAGCACCTACGGTGCCACCAAGTTGGCCGTCGACATGATGATCACCAACGAGTGCGCCGCCACCGAATTGGCCGCCGTCTCGCTGCGCTACTTCAACGTCGCGGGCGCGGCGTGGGGTGCCGGCGAGCGCCATACCACCGAGACACACCTGATACCGATCACTCTCGATGCGGCCGCCGGGCGGCGCGACAAGCTGGACATCTACGGTGACGACTGGCCCACGCCCGACGGCACCCCGGTCCGCGACTACGTGCACGTCGCCGACCTGGCCAGGGCACACGTACTGGCCCTGACGGCAGCCGATCCGGGCGAACACCTGATCTGCAACCTGGGCAACGGCAACGGCTTCAGCGTCCGCGAGGTCATCGCCGAAGTCGAGAGGGTGACCGGTGTCGAGGTACCGATCGTCAACGGTCCCCGACGGCCGGGCGATCCGACCCGCTTGGTGGCCTCCGCAGCCCGGGCCAAGGAACGGCTGGGCTGGGAGCCGCAACTGGACCTGGGCCAGATGGTCGCCGACGCCTGGGAATTCAGCAACCGCCCCTCGGTTGGTCCGGCATGACCGACAGTGCAACGCTTTTCCGTGAGACCTTCGGGCGGGACCCAGGAGGAAAATTCTCCGCACCCGGTCGGGTCAACCTGATCGGCGAGCACACCGACTACAACAACGGTCTGGTGTTGCCGTTCGCCATCGACGCGAGGGCGCACGTGGCCGCCGCTCGCAACGATTCGGGCGTGGTGCGCATGGTCTCGGCCCAGCGGCCGGGCCCGGTGGTCGAGCTGCCGTTGTCGCAGATCCGTCCGTCGGGGGGCGATCACGATTGGTCCAGCTACGTCTTCGGAGTCTTCTGGGCACTGGCGGAGTCGGGATACGAGCTCGGCGGCGTCGACGTGGCGCTGGACTCGCAGGTTCCGGTCGGCGCCGGACTGTCGTCGTCCGCGGCTCTGGAATGTTCTGCAGCACTTGCGCTCTCGATTCTGTTCGGGCACGAGATCCCGATGGCGGAGATCGCCCGGCTGGCCCAGCGGGCGGAGAACGACTATGTCGGGATGCCGTGCGGCCTGATGGACCAGATGGCGTCGGCCACGTGCCAGGCGGGCAATGTGCTGTTCTTCGACATCGGTGAGGACCGGACGGCGAACATCGCGTTCGATCCGGCTGCGGTCGGGCTGGCGATCGCCGTCATCGATACCAAGGCCCACCACGCACTGGCCGACGGTGAATATGCCCGACGCCGGGCCTCGTGCGAGAGGGCTGCCACCCTGCTCGGATTGAACTCGTTGCGCGACATCAGCTTCACCCAACTGGGAGCCGAACTGGATCGTCTGGATGACGACGTGCTGCGCCGGCGGGTCCGGCACATCGTGACCGAGAACGAACGAGTGGTCCGCGTCGTCGGGCAATTGGACAGCGGCGCGCTCGCGGCGATCGGTCCTGACCTCGTCGCATCGCACGTCTCGCTGCGCGACGACTTCGAGGTGTCGTGCCAGGAACTCGACGTCGCGGTCGAGGCCGCGCTCGAGGCGGGCGCCCTGGGCGCCCGGATGACCGGCGGCGGCTTCGGGGGCTCCGTCATCGCGCTGATCGACTCGTCGCTGGTGCCGACCCTCTCTGACGGTGTCACCCGCGCCTTCACCGCGAAATCCTTCACCCCCCCGGTGGTCCGGGTCGTCGCCCCTGCCGAAGGCGCCCGCGTCGACTGACTGGCGACCTCGGATCACCAGCCGAGGGTGGCATCCCGCAGGGCGTTGTAGCTGGTGCGCACCGACGGAGTCGACGGGCCGGTGAACTCCTGGTAGCCGGCGGCTTCCCAGACCGGCGGTTCGTCGGAACCCGAGAGCGCCCAGGACGCCTGGCGAGCCGCGCCAAGGGCGACGTATTCGCCGGCCTCGAGCACCTGGACGGGCTGTCCGAAGACGCCCGGCGCGAGCTGCTGCACGGCGGGGTTCTTCGAGCCGCCGCCGATCATCAGCACCCGGCTGGGCGCGACGCCGAGAGCGTCGACCGCGTCCGCGAGCGAACACAGCAGCGCCTCGACCGCCGCACGGGCCAGGTTCTCCCGCGTCGCGCCTGAGGTGAGACCCGCGAAGACACCGGTCGCCGAAGGTCGATTGGGGGTGCGTTCGCCGTCGAGGTACGGAAGCAGGGTCAGGCCTCCCGCTCCCACCTCGCCGGCCAACGCGAGCCGGGCGAATTCGTCGTAGTCGACACCCAACAGCCCGCCGACGACGCTCAGGATCCGGGAGGCGTTGATCGTGCACACCAGCGGAAGATAGCGACCGGTCGCGTCGGCGAAACCGGACACCGAACCGGTCGGGTCGGCGCACGAGGTGTCGGCGATGCAGAAGGCCGTCCCCGACGTACCGATCGAGACCACCACGTCGCCGGGGCCGATAGCCAGACCCAGTGCGGCCGCCATGTTGTCGCCGGTTCCGGCGGACAGCGCGACGCCGTCCGGGGTCCGGGCGGCGATCGCGCCGGGCGCCACCAGGCGGGGCAGGGCGGGCGCGTCGGAGCGGTTCAACGCCCAGGCCGCGAGATCAGGGATCCAGTCGCGCCGGGCCGGCGAGTAGTAGCCGGTGCCGGACGCGTCGCCGTGATCGGTGGTCATCTCGGACCGGCCGCTCAGCTTCCACGTCAGCCAATCGTGCGGCAGCAGGACCGCCGCGGTGCGGGCCGCGTTCTCCGGTTCGTGTTCGGCCATCCACCGGAGTTTCGTGACCGTGAACGACGCCGCCGGAACGGAGCCGATCTCGTCGGCACAGGCCTGCGGTCCACCGAGGTGCTCGACCACGGTGTCGATCTGGGGGGCCGATCGCAGATCGTTCCAGAGCAACGCATCCCGGACGACCTCGCCGGACGAATCGAGGGCCACCATGCCGTGCTGCTGGCCGCCGACGCCGATAGCGGAGGCCCGGGACAGCAGACCTGATCCCGCCTGCTGCAGGGCTTCCCACCAGACGTCTGGGTGGGTCTCGGTGCCATTGGGATGGGGGGCGGAAGCCTGGTCGACGACCTTGCCGTCCGAGGCCCGCACCAGCAGGACCTTGGTGGACTGGGTCGACGAGTCGATACCTGCCACAAGAGTTTCGGTCACGCACTACATCCTTTCATCCGATCAGCAACGGCGGTTCCGACCTGGCCACGTCGCGGCTCGGCGCCGGCGGACGTGAACTATGACGGGCGTACCGGGTCGGCCCCGACCACGACCAGCGTCGGATCGTTGATCAGCGTGTCGATTCCGGCGTGGGCCGCGCCCAGCGCAGGCGCCTCGAAGCCGAGCGTGGAGAACTCCAACCGGCACGCCATCACCGAACCGCCCAGCACCCGGGACCGCATCTCCGCGGTGACCGCGTCGACCATGAACTTCTGCAGCGCGGCGAAGTGCCCACCGAAGATGATCACCTCCGGGTCGAGCAGGTTGGCGAGTACGGAGGCACCGACACCGAGCTGCCGCCCCGCTTCGTCGAGAGCCCGGAGGGTGCGGTCGTCGCCGGTCTCTGCGCGCCGGAGGATCTCGGCCAGCCGGGTGGTCAGGTCACCCTCGTGCAGCCGGTCGCCAGGTACGGCCACTGCTTCGACGACGGCATTCATGCCGACAGCGGTCTCCCAGCAGCCGCGGCGTCCGCAGGCACACTTGACCGACGGGTCACCGATCGGCATGTGGCCAACCTCACCGGCGAAACCTGTTGCACCTCTGATGATCCGGCCGTCGATGATCATGCCGGCGCCGACGCCGATCTCCCCCACGAGATAGAGCAGGTTGGAAGATCCGGCCGACGGGCCCGACGCGTATTCGGCCATGGCACCGAGGTTGGCGTCGTTGTCGACGCCGATCCTGGTGTCGGCCCACTGCAGGCGGCCCATCAGGGAATGGACGACGTCGACCTGGCGCCAGTGCAGGTTCGGTCCGTAGGCCAGCACGCCGGCGTCGATGTCGATCAGGCCGGGTAGCGAGAGATGCAGCGTCTCCACCTGGTCGGGAGTGGCGCCGCAGTCGGCCACCAGGGCCGCGGCCAGTTCGGCCACCTGACCCATGGCTCTGGCCGGGCCCAACTCGATCATCGGCAGGGTCAGCCGGCGGCGAGCAAGAACCCGGCCGGTGAGGTCGGTGATCACACCGGCCAGGTAGTCGACGTTGAGTTCGAGTCCGATGCAGCGCACCACAGCGGTGTTCACCTCGATGGTCCGCCCCGGTCGGCCGACGCCCCGCCGCTGGATGATGCCCTCGATCACCAGGCCACGGTCGACCAGTTCGGTGACCAGCGACGAGACTGTGGCCTTGTTCAGGCCGGTGTCGTCGGCCAGGCGGGCCCGGGAGCGCGGACCGCCGGCAGCCAGGCTGCGCATCAGCAGGCCGAGATTGAGTCGCCGGACCGTGGCCTGGTCAGCCGGGGATCCGGCGTCGCCGGTGGCCGAGATGGTGCGCATACCGGCCTCCCTGCGGGCATCGGAACGGCGAAGTGGCGATCAGCATCCGACCGCGAACCACAGCGATCGCAGACCGGAGGAACGGTCGCTTCAGACCGGCCCGGCGACCGCGGCCGCCGGGCCAGACGAAGAGAATGCTGTCGGGACGGATACCTAGCGGGCCGAACCGGCGCGCCGGCGGCGGGACAGAGCATCGACGCTGGCCGCGAGCAGCAGCACGATGCCGGTGATGATGTAGTTGACATCGGCCTGCAGGCCGAGCAGTCCGAGACCGTTGTTGATGACGGCGATGACCAGGCCACCGAGAATGGCATCCCGGGCCTTGCCCTTGCCGCCGAACAAAGACGTACCGCCGATGACGGCCGCAGCCACTGCGTACAGCAGGACGTTGCCACCACCGGAACTGGGTGCGACCGAGCCGAGCCGGGAAGCATCGATCACACCCGAGAAGGCGGCCATGGCCGAGCTGATGACGAAGCAGTAGATGGTGATCCGGCCGACGCGGATACCGGCCCGACGGGACGCTTCGGCGTTGCCACCGACGGCGTAGACGTACCGGCCGAAGGACGTCCGGTTCTGCACGAAGGTCCAGATCACCAGCAGCACACCGACGATCGGTGCGATCCACGGCACACCCTCGAGCGGAATCGGACCCTTGGACCGGTTGGCCGAGAGCGCCCAGGTGCCGACGAGCAGCACCAGGGCGATGACCACGATGCGGATCACCACGACGACAAGCGGTGCGGTGACAAGCTTCTCGTCCATCCTGCGCTTCCACACCAGCAGGTTCAGCGCGGCGTAGAGCAGGACGGACACGATCGAGACGATCCAGCCGACGGTGACGCTCATGTTGCCGCTGTCGATGGCCACGATGGTGTTGTTGGTGACCGGCACGGTGCCGCCGTCGCCGATGATGACGAGCAGCACGCCCTGGTAGGCCAGGAAGAACGCGAGGGTCACCACAAAGCTGGGGATACCGATCACGGTCACCAGCCAGCCGGTGAGCAGACCCATCAGCACACCGACCGCGATGGCGGCCAGAATGGCCGTGTACCAGGCCCAGTTGTGCTGCAGCAACAGCTCGGCCATGACGGCCGCGGCGACGCCGCCGATGACGCCTGCGGACAGGTCGATGTGTCCGAGCAACAGCACGAAGCCGAGGCCCATGGCCAGGACGATGATCGAACCGGCCTGTTGCAGCAGGTTCGCGAAGTTGTAGACCGTCGGGAAGCCGTCGGCGCCCGGCTTGGCGATGGTGAACACGACGACCAGCACGACGAGCCCGAGCACAGCGGGCAGGGCGCCGACGTCACCGCCCCGGACCTTGTCGACGTATCCCTGGAAGTAGGCGCCGAGGCTCTTGGGACCGGCATTGTCACCGGAGAACGAGGTTCGCGCCTCGAGGCTGGCCACGTCGTCACCGGCGTCGTTGCTCGGATTGATCTTGTCCATGTTCGGCGTTGTCATGCGGACACCTCTGCGACTGCTCGGGGCAGACCGATGTCGCCGGTCCGGCCAGTGGTGATGAGTTCGATGATCTGGGTGGTGGTGACGTCCTTGGCGGCGACGTCCGCGGCCACCCGGCCGAGGTAGAGCGGCGTGATCCGGTCGGAGACCTCTTTCACGTCGTTCATGTTGTGACTGATGAGCATGACGGCCAGGCCGTTGTCGGCGAGCCGCCGGACCAGATCGAGGACCTGTCGCGTCTGGGCCACACCGAGCGCGGCGGTCGGCTCGTCGAGCATGACGACCTTGGAATTCCACAGCACGGACTTGGCGATGGCGACCGACTGCCGCTGGCCACCGGAAAGGCTCGAGACCAATTGGCGGACAGAGGAAATGGTTCTGACGGAAAGGGACGCCAGAGTTTCTTTGGCGCGCGTCTCCATCGTGGCCTCGTCCAGCACGATGCCCGACTTCGGTTCGCGACCGAGGAACATGTTCTGGACGATGTCGAGGTTCTCGCACAGCGCAAGGTCCTGGTAGACGATCTCGATGCCGAGAGCAGCGGCATCGCGAGGGCTGCCGACCGAGGCCGGCTTCCCCTCGTAGATGTAGTCGCCCGAGTCGATCGAGTTTATCCCGGCGAGGCATTTGACCAGCGTGGACTTACCGGCGCCGTTGTCGCCGACCAATGCGGTCACCTGACCGGGGTAGAGCGAAAGATTCACGTCGTGCAATACCTGCACAGCGCCGAAACTCTTGTTCACCCCCCGCAATTCCAGGATGGGGGTCTGAGTCTGTGTCATCGGCTTCTCATCTCTGTGCAGGCCACTCGACGGGGCGGGCCGTGGGGCCGTGGCGATCGAGGCAGGTTTGTCTCGCTGTGACCGTAGAGCTGACGGCCATGGAGCATTGCGTCGGTACCCGCGGACGGGTCGGTAGCGGCATCACCGGTACCGGGGAACGGCGGGGCATAACCGCAGAAACGGGCGGCGGCGCAGAGGTGCTCGCGCCGCCGCCCGTTTTCATTCCTGGGGGCTGGGATCAGCCGGTCACGCCAGCGGCGGTGCACTTGGCCTGGTAGGCCGCGGTGCAGACGTCGGCGAGCGAGACGTAGCCGTCCTTGATCGGGACGCTGATGTTGCTCTTGGTGATGGCGGTCGGGGTCAGCAGGACCGCCGCGACCTTCTTCTTGCCGACGGTGTCATCGACGGTGCCGGTGGTGGCCGGATTGCCACCGCTGGCCAGCGCGATCGCGGCGGCGGCGAGAGCGGCGGCCTCCTGCTTGACCGGCTTGTAGACGGTCATGCACTGGGTGCCGTCGAGGATGTTCTGCAGACCCTGGACGGTGGAGTCCTGGCCGGTGACCGGGATCGTGAGGTTGTTCTTCTTCAGGATCGAGATGGCCGCGTTGCCGAGGCCGTCGTTGGCGGCGAGGACGCCGTCAACCTTGCCGCCGGCAGCGGTGAACAGCTGCTCGAAGTCGGTGGCCGCAACCTGGTTGTCCCAGTCCTTGACCGCCTGCTCGCCAACCTTCTTGTAGCTGGCGATCGGGTCGAGGATCTTGTGGGCGCCGAGCGCGAACGCGGTGGCGTTCGAGTCGGTCGGGGAGCCATCCAAGTAGATGATGTTCTTGGCGCCGGTGCCGAGGCACTTGGCCAGGCCCACGCCCTGCAGCTCGCCGACCTTCTCGTTGTCGAACGAGATGTAGGCCGAGGCGTTACCACCGAGGGTCAACCGGTCGTAGTCGAGGGTCTTGACGCCCTGCGCGGCCGCCTTCTTCTCGATGGCCGCACCGGACGCGTTGTCCAGGTTGACGATGGCCAGAACGGTGACGCCACTGGCGATCATCTGATCGGCGATGGTGGCCATCTGGGTGGCACTGCCCTGGGCGTTCTGGATGTCGGCCGGAATGTTGGCGGCCTTGAACGCGGCCGCGAGCAGCGGCGCATCAGCGGTGGCCCAGCGAGCGGAAGACTTCGTGTCCGGAAGGATCACGCCGACCTTGCCCACCTTCGCACCGGCACTCTGGACGGCGCTGACCATGGCGGATGCAGCGGCACCACCGGAGGCAGTCGGCTTCGTGAACGACGCCGGAGCCTGAGAAGCCGGGGCGGCCGAAGCGGCCGGCGCAGCCGAAGCGGCAGCGGACGACGACGACGACGACGACGACGCTGCCGTCGTGCTTGAACTGCTACATGCTGCAACCACGAGCGTCCCGACCATCAATAGGCCGAGAGCAGCGGATGTCTTGAGCCGCATGTACTTTCCTCTCTGTTAAAGCACCGTGGGCCGGGCGACCGAGCGGTGGGAATGCCGGCTGCGATCGTGGGTGATCACAGGCCGTGGTGCGGGGGTGCAGGTGCCGATGGGCGGCGGGAGCGAAGTCAGGTACCCACCGAGTTGGTGGCTACTTCTTGCGCGGACAGTGAGCTGGCCGCATCGGCAAGGCTCGTGACCGAAAGGGCACTGCGGATCGCCGAGCGGGCTGGGGATGATGACCGAAGAAGAGAAGACGGACCGGTCGCACAACCCGACCACGTAGTTCTCGAATCAGACATCGGTGTCCTTCGCTGTTCGGCCACCGCGACGGGACTACGCCGGGTGTAAGGGACCTTGCCGTGAGCAACTTCACGACCAAGGTCAGCCGTCCAACAAACTATGGACCGCTGTTGCGGCTTGTCAAGCCACCCAAAGGTCACCGTTAGGTCACCGTCCATCCAAATTGGTCACGATTGTGACACTGGACTCGACCAACTAGCGCCGACACCTGCGAAGACGCGTCACCCGAACGCCGACAAACCGATTACGCGGCTGCCCGGCCGTTACTCAATAGGAATACAGGGATCCCCGAACCGGGCCGCCGCCGGTCACGATTCGGACACCGGAGGACGTTCCCACCAGATCGGCCCCGGCCACCAGCACGGCACGCACCTGCTCGATGGTCTTGATCCCACCCGCTGCCTTGACCCCGACCGAATCGGGAACGGCCGCGCGGAGATACGAGATGGTGGACGGGTCGGCGATTCCGACGGCGCCGCGGGACGCGTTCTTCACGAAGGCGACCCCGGCATCGATAGCCGCCTGTACGCAGCGCTCGCGCTGCCGCGGATTGAGCAGAGGCAGCTCGAGCATCACCTTGACGCCGATCGGCGACGCCGCCTCGACCACCGCGGCGATGTCGGCCGCGAACTCGTCGTACCGGCTGGACAGCAGGTAACCGATGTTGACGGTGGAGTCCAGCTCGTCGACACCGGCGTCCACCAGGGCCCTGGCCTCGGCGACCCGTCCGGCGGTGGTGCCGTTGCCGTGCGGATAGTCGATGAACGAACCGACCCGCCCGGCCGTCCCGCGCATCTCGTCCCGCGCCGCCCACACCCACGACGGCGGCACGATGGCGGCGTCGAAACCGTGCGTCAGGGTTTCTCTGACGTGCTCCCGGACCTCGCGCTCGGTGATGGCCTGGCCGACCAGCGTGTGCTGGATGCGGCCGGCCAGCTGGGCCGGTGGCAGCACCAGCGCCGGATGCGGCGGGGGCGCGGGCTCGTCCCGGAGGTACTGCTCGAAGTCGTGCGGCGCGGCAGGTGCGGCCATGTCTGTTCTCCCGTGAACCGCAGGACCCGGACGCACGGATCCTGAACGTGTCGGACTGGCAACGTGTCGCCGGAACGGGTCGGGCTTCGGACCCAGCGTGACCATCGTCTCACGATTCCCCGGCGGGTGACCCGGTGCCCGGACGGCACGTGGTCTCCGGCCGAGACGGCTCTACGCTGTCCCCTCATGCGCATCCTGTCGATCCAGTCCTCGGTCGCCTACGGGCACGTCGGCAACAGCGCGGCCACCTTCCCGCTGCAACGACTGGGCCACGAGGTATGGCCCGTGCTGACCGTGCATTTCTCCAATCACACCGGCTACGGATCCTGGCGCGGGCAAGTACTCGACCCGGCGGTGGTGGCCGAGGTGATCGAGGGGATCGCGGACCGTGGGGTGCTCGGCACGGTGGACGCGGTCCTCACCGGCTACCAGGGTTCACCCGGGGTGGCCGAGGTAGTACTCGACACGGTCGCCAGGATCCGGGCGCTGAACCCCGCCGTCGTGTACTGCTGCGATCCGGTCATGGGCGACATCGACCGAGGGATGTTCGTGCTGCCCGGGGTTCCCGAACTGATTCGGGATCGGGTGGTGCCGGTAGCCGACGTGGTGACGCCCAACGCGTTCGAGCTTGCCTTCCTGGCGGGCGTCCCGGTGGACGAGATCACCCGACTGCCAGGCCTTCTCGCCGCGGTCGACCGGGTGCGGCGGGTGGGACCTTCGACCGTGCTGGTCACCTCGGTCGAAGGACTGACGGCCGAGGTGACCGACCGCCCCCGGTCCGACGGCGCGCTGATGTCGAAGGCGGACGAGATAGCCATGCTGGCAGTGGATCCCACCGGCGCCTATCTGGTGCGGACACCCCGGCTACCGATCTCGGTGAACGGTGCCGGCGACGTCACGGCGGCACTGTTCCTGGCCCACCTGCCGTCCGGCGTGCAGGCCGCCCTGGCCAGGGTCGCATCGTCGGTCCATGCGATCCTCCGGCGGACGAGCGAGAGCGGCGCCAGGGAGATCCAATTGATCGAGGCGCAGGAGGAGATCGCCCATCCCGCCTGTGAGTTCGAGGTCGTCAAGATCGGCTGACGGCTGCTGGCGTGCCGGTCAGCAAGCGACGGACTGCATGACCTTCCAGGTCCGGGCGTCGACGACGCCGGTGGCCGGTAGATTTTGGCGCTGCTGGAACTTCTGCACGGCCGCCCTGGTGCCGGGGGTATAGACACCCCAGTGCCCGCTCAGATCAACGACCTCGATGTTCAGCCTGTTACCCAGTACGCGTTGGAGTTCGCCGATCCAGACGTTCTGCTGCCCGACGGTGGCCACCCGCGGCAATCCGGTGGCCGCCGCCGGACACAGACACGACACGTACTCGGTTGCGGTACCCGGATTCCCACCCTTGATGTAGGCGTCGGCGGGGCCGGCCAGGCGTGCTGCGCAGCCCGCGTACTCCGAGGCGAACGGACCGGCGTACAGCACTACGGTGTTGCTCTGGCTGCTGAACAGGTCGCAGGAGTGGGTCGAATCGGCCGCCATTGAGCCGCTGGGCAGCTGCCCGCTGGCCTTCAACCTCGCCACGTGGGCCGCGAACGTCCTGGCGTCGAGCTCCGAAGCCAGTTGGACGATATAGCCGGCACTACAGGCGATGTCGCGCTGCGGCACACCCAGCACCGGGACCGCCGGTGCCGGCTTCCTGGCCGGCGCCCTGGGCGCGGCCCTGGCCGTCGTCTTCGGCGTCGCCCTGGCCGTCGTCTTCGGCGCCGTCTTGGGCTTGGTCGTCGAAGTGGCCTTCGCGCCGGGCGCGACAGGCACAGTGGTGGCCGCCCTCGCGGTCGCCGTCACCGTCACCGTCGCCGGCGGTGCCGGCAGTGCGGCGGCACTGGAAGGCGGATCCTGCGCAGCAGAGTCAGTTGCCGTCGAATTGGCCGTGGCCGGACCGGGACTGCCGCTGCTGACCGCGACCGGCCGACCGTCCTTGTCGGCCACGTTGTTGCCGGTGCCCAGATGTGGGGCGATCAGCAGGGCGGCGAGCAGCACCAGGACGGTAGCCGCGCCGATCCCGGCGATCGCATAGATGGCCTTGCGGCGGCGTTCCGGCCGGGGAGCCAGCGCCCCCTGTGCACCGGCGGTGGCCACGGCCGGATACATGTCGGTCCAACCAGGAAACAGACCGCTCGACGGTCCCGCCGGATCGACGTTCGCTTCCGGCGCCTGCGACCAGGCCTGGGCCGTTCCGGCCGGCGCGGCCGGCACCATCTCGGTCGGGAACATCTCGGGCACCGCACGGGATGGACCGTCCGCCGTCGGTACGACCGGCAACGACGGAACGGTGGGCATCTCCCCATCGCCGACCGCCGGCTCGCGGCCCGACCAGACGGGCTGGTCGGCCGGGATCGTCCGAGACCCACAGTGCGGGCAGTACTGGGTGTCGACGGCCGCACCGCAGCCCGGGCACGGCTGCGCACCGTTGAGCTGCACCACCGCTCCACACCTCCTGTCGCGGGTCCGGTTGACGGCCTCATTCTGCCGGTTGTCCGCAGGGCGGAGGCTCGAAGTGTGGTGAATTCCCCGCCATCCGGTGCGCCGTGGTGACCATCGCCGCAGGTCGCAGCCCGTGATCCGCAGATGGGTGGTTCTTGCCCGTCCAAGAATCGGAAAGCGACAGACAGGACGAACTGACGCCATCGGCAGGTCGGTGGCGTCCACCCGGCGAGTGCCGTTTCGGGGAGAATCGACCCATGACACAACCCTCCACTGGGGACGCCCACCAGATCACGGACCGACTGGCGGCCCTGCTGGATCTGGATCCCGCCGACCGTGCTGACGCGGAGAGATTGATGCGGGCCCGCGGCACCGGCACCGACGTCGATCGGGCGATGGCCGTCCTGCAGTCGAGGCTCGGTAGCTTCCCGACCCGGCCGGTACCGGACGACTCGGGCGAGCAGGTGTGGATCTGCGCGATCATCCGATTCGCCGGGCACGCCGCGGCGTGGCACCGGACCCACGGCGTGGCGGAGTCGATCACGGCGGCCACGCTGGCCGATGTCGGTCGACACCTGCGCCTGCACCGCGAGACCCATGGCGCGTTCGGGCTGGAGACCTGGTGGTTCCTGACGCTGCACCTGGCCGGTTCGTTCTACCAACTCGGCCGGCTGCAGTTCGTCTTGCGTCAGCCGGGCGACGACGAGCCCGGGCCGCCCGGCGACCCGAGCTGGGTGTTCGACGTGCACATCCCGCCTACCGGCCCGCTGACCCCTGAGCTGGTCGATTCTTCGTTCCAGCAGGCTGTGACGTTTTTCCGAACCCACTTCCCGGAACATCCGGCCCGGACCGCACTGTGCTTCTCCTGGCTGCTGGATCCGTTCCTGGTCGAGCATCTGCCGTCGGCGAACATCAGCCGCTTCCAGGAACGCTTCACGGCGTACGGCGAGGGGATACCCGCCCAGGCCGATGCCGTCTACTTCGTCTTCCGCACCCGCGACACCGCCGACCTGACCCGGCTGCCGCGGGAAACCAGCCTCCAGCGGCTGGTGCTGGACCGGATTGCGGCCGGCGGTACCTGGCAGTGTTGCCGTGGCTTCTGCGCCCTGAGTTGATTCCGCGCCCTGAGTGGCGCCTGCCGGGGCTCGCTAACGGGGCTCGCCCGCGAACTTCCAGTGGGCGGTGACGGAGGCGACCACCTGCGCATCACCGGTGGCAATCGGCATCGGCGCCGACAGGGCCACCGACTTCGCGAACGGGACCGGACCCCCGGCGCCGCTGTCGTGCCGCTCGTCCAGCCACAGCAGGTCGCCGAGCATCCGACCACCCAACTCGGCGAGTTGGGACGCCTTGGCGAGCGCATCGGAGAAGGCGGCCGCTCTGGCATCCCGCAGCGCGAACGACGGATCAGACGGGGTGAGCGCCATGTTGTCGATCCGGACGCCGTCACCGCCGCGCATCGCGACGTCGGTCAACATCCGCTCCACCCCGGCCAGACCGGTCAGCTGCACGACGAGCCGCTGCCCCGCCTGATATCCGACCAGTACCTCCTGGTTGTCCCGCCATTCCAGCTTCGGCCCCAAGGTCAGGTCGGCTGTCCGCACCGACCGCGAATCGACCCCGTCGTCGGCCAGGATGGCGAGCACTCTGGTCGCGCTGTTCGCCGCCGCCTGGAAGGCCTCGCCTGCGTCCGTCCGCAACACCGTGATCCCGAAGGTCACCGTCACCTGGTCGACCGCGGCCGCCGCCGAACCCGAACCCGTCACCGTGACTCCGTCGCGCCACGCCCGCCGCGCAGACTCCATGCCATCGACCTCCCGAAATTGGTCCGTCCAGTGTGCCTGGCCGAGCCCGGCGGCGCGCAGACGGGACTGACCCCGTGGGAAACTCGTACTCCCCCGGACCCTGGACGGTTCACGGGCCGATCGACAAGGAGCCCGTCCACCATGGATCTTCGCGCGGCAGTGGCGGACTGGCCTGTCGGCCGGGTGGCGGTTGCCGTGATCGGGCCGAACGGACTGCTCGACCGCTTCGAGACCGATGACGGCGACGCGACCTTCTGGTGGGCCTCGGTCACCAAGCTGCTCACTGCGCTGACGGTGCTCGACGCGTGCGCGGACGGAACCTTGAGCCCGGGCCTGGCGGCGGGGCCGCCCGGTGCCACGGTGGCACACCTGCTCGCCCACGCTTCGGGACTCCCCTTCGAAAAGGGTGACCCGGTATCGGCGCCGGGCACCGAGCGCCTCTACTCCAACTACGGATTCGAGGTGCTGGCGGACCTGTTGGCCGAGCAGGCCGGCGGGCCGTTCGCTGACGAACTCGAGGGCCGGGTTCTGGCACCTCTGGGCATGAGCCGGACTGCGGTCCACGGTTCGCCGGCCAAGGATGCCGTCGGGCCGTTGGACGACCTGATCACGCTCGCCCGGGAATTCCTCCGACCGGCCGTTCTGGGACCCGAGATCGTCAGCTGGTCCAGCACTCTCGCCTTTCCCGGGCTGTCCGGGTTCGTGCCCGGCTTCGGGCGGCACCAGAACAACGACTGGGGTCTGGGCTGCGAGATCCGCGATCACAAGAGCCCACATTGGACCAGCCCGGAGAACAGCCCGGAGACGTTCGGCCATTTCGGCCAGTCGGGGAGCTTTCTATGGGTCGACCCGCAGGCGCAGCTGGCGTGCGTGACCCTGAGCGACACCAGGTTCGGGCCGTGGGCCAGGACGGCGTGGCCACGCCTTTCCACAGCGGTGCTGCACCAGCACGGCCGCTGATCGGGGGCGCTGAACCGGTCGGATCCGGATCGACGGGCCCTGCCGCCCATCCGCGGGTGGATCAGTGGCGTATCCCCTCCTGAAAGGGGTGCGCACAGTGCGAACCAACCGAACCGGATATCTCATGGCGATGGCAGCGGGCATCGCCATCATCGCCGCCTCCACGGCCGGAGTGCTGGCTGCCGACGAGCACCACCAGGCCACGGTGGCGTCGGCAGCTGATGGTCGGTCGCTGCCCACCCCGTCCGCCACTTCCCCTCGTACGACATCGACTTCCGCTTCCACCGCCGTTCTCGTAGCCGGGTCCACGGCGGCCACCGCGCCACCGACGACCGACGCAGCCCACGCGTCCGCGCCCCACTCGGCACCCACCGGCACGTCACCACACATCACCAGGTCGCCACAAGCCACCGCACCACGAACGACCGCGTCACCAAGAGCCACCCCGGCACCAAAAGCCACCCCGGCACCAATAGCCACCGCGTCCCCGACCACCCCGGCCGCGCCCAGCTCGGCGAGCCACCAGTTCAAGGATGGCAGCTACTCCGCCACCGGTAGTTACAACAGCCCCGGCGGTGTCGAGAAGCTCGGCGTCACCGTCACTCTGACCGCCGACAAGGTCACCGCGTCCGAACTGGACCTGATGGGCGGCGCCGGCCTGAGCCACAGCTTCCAATCTGCCTTCGCCTCGGCCTACTCGCCCATGGTCATCGGCAAGGACATCAGCTCGATCTCGTTGGGCTCGGTTTCCGGATCCTCGCTCACCGGAATGGGTTTCAACGCCGCGCTGAAGCAGATCCAAACCCAGGCCCGCGAGCAGAAGTGACCGGCAGCCGGTACCACTTCGAGGCGATCGGCACCCGCTGGAGCATCACCACCTGCGCCCCGCTCTCGGCAGACCTCCGCGCCTGGTTGCACATTCGCATCGAGGAGTTCGACGCGACGTATTCGCGATTCCGTCCGGACTCGGTCATCAGCCGCTTTGCGCAGGCAGCCGGGGTGTGCGAACTTCCCGACGACGCCGTGCCACTGCTGAGCTTCTACCGGCAGCTGTACGAGGCCACCGGAGGCAGCATCACCCCGCTGATCGGCGGCGCCCTCGAGCATCTCGGATACGACCGGGACTATTCCCTGCGCCGACATGCCGGCCCGGCGATCGTTCCGGACTGGGATGACGTGATGACGGTCGAGGGGTCGATGATTCGGTCCTCCGAGCCGGTGCTGGTAGACCTGGGTGCGGCGGGAAAGGGATACCTGGTCGACATCATCGCCGAGCGGCTCGACCAATCGGATCTCGGTGAGTATCTGATCGACGGCGGCGGTGACATCTACCATTCCGGCCCGCAGGAGTGCCCCATCGGACTGGAGCATCCGGCCGACCCGAAGACGGTGATCGGCGTGGCCCATCTGCGCCAGGGCGCACTCTGCGGTTCGGCGACCAATCGGCGCAGCTGGGGCGAGAACCTGCACCACATCGTCGATCCGGCCACCGGAGAATCGACCACCGGCACCATCGCCACCTGGGTGGCAGCGGAGTCCGCCATGCTGGCCGACGGCTTGTCCACCGCCATGTTCCTCACTGGACCCGACCGGCTCGACGAGCATTTCACCTTCGGGTACGTCCGAATGCCCACCACCGGCGGGGTCGAGTACTCCACCAATTTCGACTGGGAGATCTTCACATGAAAGCGAGCCTGGACACCGTCATCGGACGGGTGACGATGTACCGCCTCGTCACCCTGTGCCTGTCCCTGTTGGCGGTCATCGCCTTCGCCTTCAGCGTGGGTGGCCAGATCAGCTATTCCGCAACAGCTCTGCTGTACACGCTGGGCACCCTGCTGGTCGCGACGGTAGGCAGTAGCAAGGTGTTCGCGATGCTCTTCCGGGTCGCACCGCACGACGAATCGTCCATCATCACCGCCCTGCTCCTGTTCTTCATCCTGGCGCCGACCACGGAGAGCACCACACTGCTGCAGATCGCGCTGGCTGGGGTCTTCGCCTCGGGATCGAAGTACCTGCTCGCTTTCCGTGGCCGTCACATCTTCAACCCGGCCGCGATCGGCGCCCTGTGGCTGAGCCTCTTCCATCTGTTTCTCGCCTACTGGTGGATCGGTACTCCGGTGATGCTCCCGTTCACCATCGTGCTGGCCACTCTGGTGCTGTATCGAACACGCCGACTCCCGCTCGGCGCGGTCTTCGTGGCCCTTGCCGGGCTGATCCTGCTGAGCCGCAACCTGATCGACGGGCAGAGCGTGGCCGTGTCGCTCAAATTCGCCTTCGCCCAGACGCCGATGATCTTCCTGGCCGGCTTCATGCTCAGCGAACCTCTCACGCTGCCACCCGCCCGCTGGCAGCAGCTGGTGGTCGCCATCGTGGTGGCCCTGCTCTTCGCCGTGCCGATCACCGTGGGCAGCTACCTCCTGGGACCGGAGGCGGCCCTGGTCGTCGGCAACGCGGTCGCGTTCGTCTTCGGTCAGCGCCGCGGTGTCGAACTCCGTCTCGTGGCCCGGAAGCCGTTATCTCCCACGTCGGTCGAGTTCACCTTCGCACCCGTTCGCGAGCTGAGTTTCCGGGCCGGCCAGTATCTCGAACTGTCCGTGCCCCACCGACGCGCCGATTCACGCGGCAGCCGAAGGAGTTTCAGCATCGTCTCGGCCCCCAACGATGCCGGCAGCCTCCGGATCGGCATGAAGATGCCGGAGCAGGGCAGCAGCTTCAAACGCGCGCTCCAGTCGCTACCCATCGGCAAAGTTGTTCGAGCGACGGGCATCTCCGGTGATTTCGTGCTGAAGAGGAGCTCCGATGCGCCGCTGCTGATGGTCGCGGGCGGCATCGGGATCACCCCTTTCATCAGCCAGCTGCGTTCGCTCCCGACCGGCCACGGCCGGGACATCGTGCTGATCTATGCCGCCGGCGACTCGACCGAAGTGGCGTATCGGGACGAACTCGTCGCGGCCGGGATCAGGACGATCGTCGTCACCAAGGACGGCGGCAGCGGTGGGCCGGACCAGTTCGAGTCGATCACCGCGGAGCGTCTCGACCGGGAGATTCTCGCGCGCACCGTGCCGGACATCGCCGACCGCCACGTGTACGTCTCCGGCCCGCCCGCTCTCGTCGACACCGTCACCACGGCGGCCAGGTCGTTGCACGCCAAGCGCATCGAGAAGGACTACTTCAGCGGGTACTGATCTCCCGGTCAGCGAGGCGCCCGGGTCATCGACCCATTCGCATCAACGGGCTGTGCCCATCCACAGGCCGAAGCGGCCACGGTGCGGTAAAGTCCGCGGATGTTCCCCCGGATAACGGATCTGGCCACCCGAATCGCGGTCGGCGGCATCATCCTCGGCGTGGCCGTCAGTGCCTGTAGTTCGGTTTCCGGCACCCCGACCGCCGCGCCCGCCGCCCTGGGGAGTTCGCCGGCGCCGGCAAGCTCACCCGTCGCCGGCCCCGGCGTCTCGATTCCCCAGTCCGCGCCCGCACCTACGGCGCCCGCACCGTCGGCACCCGCACCGTCGGCACCCGCACCGTCGCAGCCTGCCCCGTCCATGCCGACGAGCGGTCTGCCGGCGACGTCCACGGAACCGGCCGCATCCTCGGCTTCCTCGACGTTGCCCGGTCCGCTCCCGGCCATCACGGTCGACACCACGAACGCCAATGCGCTGAAAGCTCTCGAGGTGATGAACTCTGCGTTGCTCACCCCCGCCGAGGTCGGCGCCGGCTTCGTCAAGGGCCCGTACACCCCGCCGGATCCGAAGGACACCAGCGTCAAGCTGCCGTGCGGCGGTACTTCGACCGCGGCCCTGTTTCCCAACGCCCTGCGCACCGGGACCAACATGACCAAGAACCAGACCCTGCAGTTCCAGGAATCGGTCAGCCTGCTCACCGACACCAAGAGCGCTGCCGGAGCTTATGCCGCGGGTGTCGCGGGAGTGAGTTGCGCCAAAGGCTCCATCGACGGCACCCCGGTCACCTTCAGCAAGGGCCAGGACGTCACCGCACAGGTCGGCGGGGACAGCGCCATGACCTGGAGCGTGGTGATCGGCAACGACAGTGGTGTCCTCGTCGCGGTCAGGTCCGGATCCCTCACGGCCGGATACACGTTCATCGCGGCCGGCGGCGCCGATACCGCGGGCGAGGCCAGTCCGCTCAGCCTGGCCCGCAAGGCCACCACCAAGCTCACCGCGGCCGGCCTCGGCTGATCGGTCCCGGTCGTAGTCTCGAAGCATGACAATGACGTCCCACGGCCACCTGCTGGCCGCCATCGAGACGTTCGGCCGGGAGCTACCCGCCGGGCGAGTGGTCATCGATCCGCAGGTGTTGCACAGCATTTCGCACGACGAAGCGGAGTGGGCGCCGGTCGGCGTGCCGGTGCTGGCGGTCCGGGCGCGCAATGAAGCCGAGGTCAGGACGGCGGTCCGGTTGGCGGCGGAGCTCGGTCTCCCCGTCGTTCCCCGCGGGGCCGGTACCGGGCTGTCCGGTGGCGCCAACGCGGTGGACGGATGCGTGATCCTCGACCTGGCCAAGATGACGGGCGTCCTGGACATCGACGTCGACAACATGACCTGCGTCGTGGAGCCGGGCATCGTCAACAACGACCTGAAGGCCGCGGTCGCCGAACACGGACTCTGGTACCCACCCGATCCGGCCAGCGCCCCCTGGTCGACCATCGGCGGGAATGTGGCCACGAACGCCGGCGGTCTCTGCTGCCTGAAGTACGGAGTCACCCGTGACTTCGTGCTGGGACTACGGGCGGTCGTCGGCGGACCGGCCGGCTACGGCACCGCCGTGCGTCTCGGCCGGCGGACCACCAAGGGCGTCGCCGGGTACGACATGGTCGGCCTGATGGTGGGTTCGGAGGGCACGCTCGGGGTGGTCACCGAGGTGACGCTGCGCCTGCGGCCGGCCTTGACCGGGGTGCCGCGGACCGTGGTCGGCGCGTTTTCACGGCTCGTGGACGCCGGCCGGGCGGTCGCGCTGGCCACCAGACGAGGACTGTTGCCCTCGGCCCTCGAACTGCTCGATCGTGCGTCGCTCACCGCTGTCGAGGAGTGGAAGCACCTCGGTATCGAGACCGAGGCCGCGGCCCTGCTACTCGCCCGGATCGACACCCAGGGCGACGCCGGGGATGCCGAGGCGCGGGCCATGGCGGAATGTTTCGAGGCATCCGGGGCCAGCTGGGCCACCCAGTCGACCGACGCCGTCGAGGCGGAGGCGCTCTTCGAGGCACGACGACTGGTCTACCCGGCTCTGGAGCGCCTCGGGCCGGCACTCACCGAGGACATCTGCGTGCCGCGCTCCCGCATCCCGGACATGCTGGCCCGCATCGAGGCCATCGCAGCCGAGAACGACCTGCGGATCTCCACCATCGCGCACGCCGGCGACGGCAATCTGCATCCGCTGATCTCGACACCGGTCGGTGATGACGCAGCTCGGATCCGTGCCGGGCACGCCTTCGAGCAGATGCTCGACGCCGCACTGGAGTTCGGCGGCACCGTGACCGCCGAGCACGGGGTCGGCCTGCTGAAGAGGGACGGTCTGGAACGCGAACTCGACCCCGCATCGATGCTGCTGCAGCGCGGGATCAAGCAGGCCCTCGATCCGCTGAACATCTTCAATCCCGGCAAGGTCTTTTCTGCGCACCAGGGTTTCGGCGCCACCGGCTGAGTCATCGGTGCTGCGCTCCGTCACCCACGAACGGCCGGGGACAGCAGCGCGTGGCACACTTCCGACGATGAGCCTGTTGGACGTCGTGACCGACCGCGTGATGCATCTGCCACCGGCCCGGACCAGGGATATCAAGGTCGACCACCTGAAGGTGCCGATGTCGGACGGTGTCCTGCTCGAGGCCAAGAGGTTCTCACACACCGGCCGGGCAGGTGCGCCGGTCGTCCTGATGCGCAGTCCTTACGGACGCGGTAGCTTCCTGCACCTCCTCGGACGTGCATACGCCGCCCGCGGGGCCCAGGCCGTCGTCGTGAGCTGCCGGGGAACCTTCGGGTCCGGTGGCGAATGGATGCCGATGCGCGACGAGGCAGCCGACGGTCTGGCCACCTACCGCTGGCTCTCGGAGCAGCCCTGGTTCGGCGGATCGGTCGTGCTGGCTGGCCCGAGCTACCTCGGGTACACGCAATGGGCGACCGCCGTCCAGATTCCGGATTCGATCGCGGCCATGGTGCCGCACGTGACCTCGTCGCGGTTGACGTTGCCCTTCATCCGGCCCGATGCTCTGGACTGGGACCTGCTGGTGCGGTGGAATTTCCTGCTCGAGACCCAGGAGAAGCCAAGCGCAACACTGCGTTCCATCCTGGGCTGGAACGAGAGGCGTCTGCAGCGCGCCATGATGACGGTGCCGCGGGAGTCGGTCGACCGGCAGTTGGCCGGTCGCCGCTGGCAGTTCTTCCAGGACTGCCTGAATCATGATTCGCAGGACGAGCACTGGGCCGAGACCGACTTCAGCGCCGCCGTGGCCGACGTGTCGACCCCGGCGAGCTACGTCGGCGGCTGGTACGACATCTTCCTGCCGGACCAGCTGCGGGACTATGCCGCGACCGTGACCTCCGGGGCACCACGGCGGCTGACCATCGGGCCCTGGGTACACGGGTCACCGGCCGGCATCGGCGCAGCCGCGACCGAGGCGCTGTACTTCGGCCTGCCCCATGCACGTGGAGAGACGCCCGGGGCCAGGGCACCGGTCCGGCTCTACCTGATGGGCACCGGCCACAAAGGTTCGGCCGCACCGGGTATCGCGCAACGTCCTGCGCAGTCCTGGCGTGACTTCGACAGCTGGCCACCGGCCGGTTACCCCGGCACCCGGCTGCACCTGACGCCCGGTGGCGGTCTGACCACCGATGTAGCGGGCGGGACCGGACCGACCGTCGAGATGAGTCCGTCCACTTTCCGGTACGACCCGGCGGACCCGACGCCGTCTGTCGGCGGACCGTTCCTCTCGGTCGGCGCGGGAAAGAAGACCCAGCAGAAGCTGGAAGCCCGGCCCGACGTCCTCACCTTCAGCACCGCACCATTGAGCGGCGACGTGGAGGTCGTCGGCGAAGTCACGGCCGAGATCTGGTTCGCGTCCGACCGGCGCTCCGCAGACCTGTTCGTGCGGCTGTGCGACGTGGACAAGAAGGGTCGGTCGACGAATATCTGCGACGGGATCGTCGGCGTCGATGTCGGCGCGTCCGAGAGTGGAGCGGAAGCCGCTGCCGTTCAGGTGTCCCTCTGGCCGACGGCGTACCTGTTCCGCAAGGGCCACCGGATCCGGGTGCAGGTCTCCAGCGGCTCCCATCCTCGATACGCACGCAATCCCGGAACCGGTGAGCCGCGGGCCACCGCCGTCACCTTGCTGGTTGCCGATCAGCGGGTCTGGCACGACGTCGCCCACCCGTCGGCGCTCGTGCTGCCGGTGCTCGCCGCACACAGATACCGGCTGGGCTCGCCTCCGGGCCGAACGGTGCGGGACGAAGCCAAGGGTAAAGCCCGGTAGAAGTACCGGCGGTACCGGTCGTCCGGCATGATCGCGTAATGCCCGCACCAACGACCTCGACCACCTCCAACCGAGCCCAGGACCTCCGGCACCGCCCACCACAGATCCGGGTGGGAGATCGCCTGCTCGAATGGTGCGAGACGATCATGGTGCGCCTGTTCGGCAGCTACCGGCGTTGAACGGGCACGATGCCGACCGGGCCCGCACCGGTCGGGGCGAATTGCCACAGCGACAGATCGAAGCCGCCCGGCTCGATCGGAGGCGACCAGAGAAAGCCCTGACCAGTACGACAGCCAAGTGCCAGCAGCAGTTCTCGCTGTGCAGCGGTCTCGACCCCCTCGGCCACCACCGACAGACCCATGGTCTCCGCCAGGGTCACGATGGCAGCGACGAGTCCGGCGCGAGCGCCGCCCGACGCGATCTCGGCGATGAACTGCTGATCGATCTTCAGCACATCGACCGGAAGGTGTTGCAGCTGGGCCAGCGATGAATAGCCGGTACCGAAATCGTCGACGGCGATGTGCACCCCCCGGCCGCGGAGCCGGAGCAGGGTGGCCCGGACAGTGGCCGAATCATCGATGAAGGTGCTCTCGGTGACCTCGAGGCCGAGCGCAGCCGGCGGCAGGCCGTTGATCGCGAGCAACTCGTCGACCACATCGGCAAAGCCCGGATCCCGCAGCTGGCGGGGCGAGACGTTCACCCACATCACCACATCTCGCCAGTCGGTCGAGGCAACCCGCCAGTCGGCGATCTGGGCGCACGATCGGCTCAACACGAATAGTCCTACCGCGTTGACGAGCCCGCTGTCCTCGGCCACGGGAACGAAGTCCTTCGGAGGTACCGCTCCCCTGGTTGGCGAATTCCACCGCAGCAGCGCCTCCACCCCGAGGATCCGCCCGGTGCCCATCTCCACCGTGGGCTGGTATGCGCACTGCAGCTCACCCTTCGTCAGGGCGATGTTGAGGTCGGCTTCCAGGCTCAGCCTGTCGGCCGCTTCCGCGCGCATCTGCGGGGTGAAGGCGGCCACCGAATTGCGGCCGGTTCGCTTGGCCGCGTACATGGCCAGGTCGGCGTTGCTGACGAGATCGATGTGCTTGTGGGGGTCGCTGCTCTCCTGCCGCAACGCGATCCCGATGCTCGCCGAGAGCGACAACGTCCGGCCGTCGATCGTCATCGGTCGGTGGAGCGACCGGATGATCCGGTGGGCCAGCGCCTCCGCCTCCGCGCAGCCCGTGCAGGCCGGACGGAGTACGAGGAACTCGTCACCGCCGAACCTGGCCACGGTGTCGGTGGGATCGGCGCAGTCGGTCAGCCGGCCGGCGACGATCTGCAGGAATTGGTCACCTGCCGCATGTCCCAAGGTGTCGTTGACGAACTTGAACTGGTCGAGATCGACGAACAGCACGGCCGGCCGGGCTGTCACGTCCGCCACGGCGGACTCGATCCGGGACAGGATCGACGTTCGGTTGACCAGGCCGGTCAGCGAGTCGAGCGTGGCCGCCGCCCGCAGCGCCGTGATGTCACGGGCCCGGCTGATCGCGACCTCGGCGAGGTTGACCCATCTGGCCAGTCGCTGCAGTTCGTCGAGCCGTGGAACCCTGATCTCCCGGTAGTACAACGCGAAGGTACCGAGCACGCGCCCTTCCGGGCCGTTGATCGGCACCGACCAGCAGGCGCGCAAGCCGTGGGGCAGCGCCAGTCCGCGATAGTGCCGCCACCGCGGATCCGTGGCGATGTCGGACACGATCACCGTCCGGCCGGTGTACGCCGCCGTTCCGCAGGAGCCCGCCATGGGCCCGATCTCGAGCCCGCCGATGGCGGCGCGATACGACTCCGGCAGATGCGGGCTGGCCCCATCGCGCAGCGCGACGCCGTCCAGCAGGTGGATGGAACAGGTCGTGCCCGGGATGGCGGCCTCGGCCGCCAACGCGAGCGAGTCCAACACCACCGGAAGTTCTGCACCTTCGACGATGATCTCCAGCAGATAGCCGGTGGCGGTGAGGACCTCGCGCTCGCTGTCGAGTTCGAAGGCCACCCGGTGCAGCTCGATCATCGTCATCGCATGTCGACCGAACTGCTCCAACGCCAGGATGTCGTCGGGCGTGGGCTCGTGCCTGCAGCCATCCCAGGCACACAGCACCCCCACGGCGGTTCCGTCGCCGCCGATCAACGGCACGCCGATGTAGAACTGCGCATCGTCGGCCGGGTCATGTTCCGGGCCGTCGGGTGTGCCATCGGCGGGCGTGCACGACCGAACGAGGGTGGATTTGTCGACCACCACCTGCGCGCAGAGCCGCTCCACCTCCGGCGCGCGGTGTCCGCCCTTCCCCACCGTGCGCGCCGGACCGCCGTCGTCGAGCAGGCCGGCCACCGCGACCAGACCGCCTTCGGGTACCAGCAGGTACACGCCGGCACGCCGGGTCGAGAATCTCTGGGCCACCAGCGCGACGAGATCGTCGAACACGGCGCTGGGCATGTGGTCTCCGACGCCCCGGCCGACCAGTCGCGTGGCGGCCGTGACCCGGGTGGCGATGGTCGGCGGGTTCGCCCCCACCGCTGCGGCGAAACCCGCCGGCGGCGTTGGCGGTTCGGCGTCGGTCATCAGCGTCGGCACGATCCCCGTGGCGGTCACCACCCTCCGCTCGACGCCGAAACACCCATCGGAGACCTTATCGGACGGCGGCCGGGCGTGCATCCCACGGTCGGGTGAGTCCACGACCCGAGCACCCGAGCAAGAATTGCTGTGCCACATGCGATGTCACCCAGAACAGTGCCACGCGGCCGGTCGCCGGTGCTGACGGGCCTGGCGGGATCGCCCATCCCCAGGGTACGGACATGGCGACACGTCGATTCGTCATGCGCCAGGCACGCCTGGCGGCGCGCTCAAATAGTTCACTATCTACTGCCGACCGGCGGCCCCGCCACGGCCGTCGCGGTCAGAGCTTCCGGAACTGGTATCTGCTGCGGATCGACTCACCGAAGAACCGGCCTTTGCTGGGTGATCTGAGAAACGAGACGTAGGTGGAGTGCGGCACCATGAAGTACTCATACAGATCGCCGTGGGCGAACTGGATCTCCAACACCGCGGTGACCGGGTCGTAGCCGACCGACTCGATGGTCGAGCTCAGCACCGGCTGCCGCTCCATCGCCCCCACCCCTTTCCCTTGCGAAGCATCCCCGGTTCAGTATCGCCGAGCCGAACCGGATCGCGCCCCCTTCAGCCGGCCAGCCCATCTGCCACCAGCATGGCTGCGGTCTCCAGGGCTCCGACCAGCTCGGCCCTGGTACCGAGGTCGGCCGCGCGTACGTCGATGACGGCGGCGGTCGCGGGCTGGGCGAAGCGCAGGATCGACTCCCTGACTCCCCCGAGCAGCGCCGGCCCGGCCGCGCCCAACTCGCCGCCGATGATGATCGCCGCCGGATTGAACAGGTTGCACAGGTCGGCGAGGACCCGCCCGATGGTGCGGCCGGCCTCGCCCAACATCCGGGCACTGATGGGGTCGTCCAGCTGACTGAGATCGACTGTCGCCGCGTCGAGGTGTGGGTGGGTGTGCGCCAGTTGGCGTCTGATGGCCTGCACCGAGACGACCGCCTCCAGGCAACCACGATTGCCACAGCGGCACAGTTCCATGTTGTTGGCCAGCTGGGTGTGGCCGATTTCCCCGGCCAGACCGGTGGCACCGCGGTAGGGCTGACCGTTGATGACCATTCCGGCACCGACGCCGTGAGATGCCTTGACGTACAGGAAATCTCGGTAACCGCGGCCGGCACCCCGGCGCAGCTCGCCACGCGCGCCCAGGACGGCGTCATTCTCGATGTGCACGGGCAGGTCCAGCCGATCCCGGACTTCGCGGACGGGTGACATCCCGACCCACCCGGACAGGATGGTCGGCGACTGGACCAATCCGTTACGGGAATCGACCGGCCCGGGAATGCCCGCCACCACGCAGGCCAGCGGTCCGACGCCCAGGCTGTCCGCCAACGACCGGAGCGCTGAAGTCGAGCGATCGAGCGCGTCGGGGGCGGCCTGGTCCACATCGATGGCGATTCGTTGGTCGGCAAGGATCTGGCCGCTGCCGTCGGCAATGGCAGCCCACACGTGGTTGTGGCCGAAGTCGAGAGCGCCGACCGGTGAGCCGGAGGGCGTCGCCGTCAGTCGGCCCGCCGGACGACCGCTACCGGAGCCCTGCCCCTTCAACTCGGGGAGCTGCTCGTAGACCCGACCGGATTCGAGCAGCTTGCCCACGAGGTGGGCGACTGCGGTCCGCGAGAGCCCCGTCTGCTTGATCAACTCCGGCCGGGTCACGCCCGGCACGTCCCTGATCAGGTGATAGATCAGGGTGCGGCTCCGCTCCCGCGCCGGACCCGTCATCTCACCCACCGACACCTGCGCCTGCCGACCGTTCACGGCCCGCTCCTTCGCCCCGGTAAATGGTCAACCGACCAGTTAAGTCCCACGTTGGACCTAATTACTCAGAAGGATGCCACAATTGCGGCACTGACGGTGACAAATCTGACCTTTACGCTCCCTTTGTCTCCGCCTGCATGGGCCTCGCTCGCGCGAACGGACGCCAGAGCAGTTCTGGCGGATCCGTGACTGCGACCTGGCTGGTGGCGCACATGACGCCGGCCGAGGAGATCTCCGTCATCGAGGGCCGGACCGACCCCTACCGTTCGCTGGCAGAACAGCACAGACGGCGGTACCACGTGGAACGACATCACCGGTGAGACCACCGCGACTCTGTCGTTCGTCGCGACCGCCGCTGACGATGAAACCCAGCGGCCTCCTGGACCAGGGTCTCCGGCACCGCGACCGACGCGGGCTCCGGCCCGGCCACGGTCGTACTCTCGGCAACGGTTGTCTACCACCTGAGCTGATCCGAGAACACCAGACGGGCCCCGTGGTTACACCACTGTGGTGGAACCACGGGCCCGATGTGTGGCCGCGGCCTGTGGTGACCGACCCCGGCACCCGATAACCTCGGACGATGCCCGATGCGCCGTCGTCGTCGACCTCCTCCTGGTTGGTCGAGCAGTACCTGATCGACCAACTTCGGCGACACGGGCCGCTGAGCCGGGGAGAGCTGGGCGCCCGGACCGGGCTGGCCCGCACCACAGTGGTCAACACCATGGCCGGACTGATCCAGCGCGGAATCGTCGGCGAATTGGCCGACACGGTAGAGCGAGCTCGGCCGGTCGGACGACCGGCGGTCCTGCTGGCCCTCACCGATCCGACCGATGTCGTGGTTCTCGAACTGGCCCGGCGCGGCTCCGGTCTCTCGCTACGGGTCGATGGGGAACTCGAACTGGTCTCGCTGCCGATCACCTTCCACTCCGAACTGGAGGAGATCGGCAGCGCCGTGACCTCGGCGATGAACGCTCGCGGATTCAGCGAAACCCGCAGTCCCGCCTACCTCGTCGCCTCTCTACCACTGCCGCTGCGCGGCGACCGTGCCGCCCAGCCGGTCTTCGTCCCCTGGACCGGGTTGCCCAACTCAGCCGGCGGCCCTGAATCGGTACCGCGGTGGCTCCTGGAAGATCCGTCTGCCCGTCTGGGCGAGCTGTTCCGCTGCCCGGTCCTGATCGAGAACGACAGCAACCTCGCCGCCTACGGAGAGGCACTGGCGGGCGCCGGCCGTGGCCACTCTGCGGTGCTGCACGTCTCGTTGAAGGAGGGCCTTGGTGCCGGGTTCGTACTGGACGGTTCGCTGTTCCGCGGCGCCACCGGTATCGCCGGCGAACTCGCCCACGTCAGCGTGCAGGACGACGGCCTGCAGTGCATCTGCGGAAACCGTGGCTGCCTCACCACTTTGGAGCCGGGACCCTTTTTGGTCGACAAGATCGGGCTGCTGTACGGAAAGCCCCTGGAATTCCGGGATATCGAATTCCTGGCCCAGCAGGGGGACCCGGCTGTCCTGCGAATCCTCAACGATTTCGGGCGCAGCGTGGGCCGACCCCTGGCCGCCGTCTGCGGGCTGCTCAACCTTGACGCCGTGATCATCGACTCGCGGCTCGGGTCGGCCGGACTTCCGCTGGCCAGGGGCATTGCCGAAGGCCTGGCACACCGCCTCACGCCGATCGCCTACCGGGCGGTCGAGGTCGTGGTCGGCACGTGCGGCGAGACCGCAATCGCCGTCGGTGGTCTGGCCCTGGGACGCGACGCCCTGCTGGGCAAGCTCCCCGGCCTCTGAGCCTGCCCAGCGGCCGCTCTCACTGGATTCGCAGCGTGATCTGCGGCGTCGTTCCCCCGGTCCCGCGAACCGAGTAGACGTACGGCGTGTTGGCGAGAAGCCCGATATCGGTGAAGGAATTGCCGACGACAGTCGCGATCCTGGCGCCACCCTCACCCCGGAGGATGTCGTAGCTGGAATTGGCACTACCGCTCCAGCTGATCGTCAGACTGCTGCTGGTCTGTCCCGTCTGGTGCAGGTTCGCCGGTCCGCCGGTCGGCTGGGCTGTAGTTTGGGTCGTCGGACTGGTGGTGGGGATCGTCGTGGGCAGGGTGCTGGTCGGCGTCGCTGTCTGCGAGGTGGGCGAACTCCCTGGTACCACGGTGATCTGAGGCGTCGTCACCGTCGACCCGCGCACCGAGTAGACGTAGGGCGTGTGTGCGTTCAGTCCGCTATCGGTAAAGGTGTTGCCCGAGACGGTGGCGATCCTGACCCCGGACTCGCCGCGCAGGATGTCGTAACTGGCGTTCGGGTCGCCGTCCCAGGTCAACGTCGCACTGCTGCTGGTGGACGTGGCGCGCAGGTTACCGGGGCCCGCACCAGGGGGTGTCGTCGGACTACTCGTGGTCGGCGTGTTCGAAGTGGTCGGCGTCGCCGAAGTGGTCGGCGTGGTCGGCGTCGCCGAAGTGGTCGACGTGGTCGACGTGGTCGACGTGGTCGACGTGGTCGACGTGGTCGACGTCGTCACGGGTGATGTCGGCGTCGTCGACGTCGTCGGCGGGGGCGCCGTACCGCCGGCCGGGAAGTCGAGCACGAAACTCGGCGCGGCCACCGGACCCGGTGTCACCGCGCCGGTGTCGTTGATGACGTGGTCGATCAGACCGGCCAGCAGTTGCACGGTCAGCAGGTCGTGGAAGCGGACTCCCGGTGTGACAGGGACTTCGAAGGCCCGGGTGGCATGGATCGACGGGTCGACGTTGGTGTAGATGTAGCTGCCGCCGCCCCAGAGTTCGTGTGTCTTCACGGTGTCGGCCACCTTGTACGCGGCCCAGCCCAGTACGCCGTCGTGCTGCCAGGCCGCCTGATTCGGTGGGTCGTAGGGCATCTCGTTCTGGAAGAACACGGTCTTGCCGTTCTCGCCGTCCCAGATGACGTTGTACTTCTCGAAATGCTCGACGAAAAGACCAGTGGCGGTGACGTTGTCCCCATGGACGACCAGGCCGGTGTCGGAGGTGTTCACGGTCCAGCCGAAGCTACCGGCGACGCCGTGGTCGGCTCGCCAGGACCAGATGTCGTCGAGGATCACATTGTCGCTGTTGACGACCAGGCCCAGCGTCGTCTTGCCGACGTGGGGACCACCGATACGAAAGAACACATCGTTCAGCGTGGTCGGATCCGTTGCATCGCTGCAGGTCCCGCAGTGTGGTGTCCCGACGGCCCGAGTCGATCCGATCGTCATCAGCGCGGCCGAGTTGACTGTCCCGGCGTCGATCATGATGCCCGCCACCACGACGCCCTTGACGTCACCGATGCTCAGCGGTATCGCACCGCCGACGGACGTCAGGGTGGCGATGCCCAGACCCAGCAGTACGGTGTCGGCGCGAGTGATGGCGATGGTCTGGTCGACGTCGTAGACGCCCGGCGTCAGCAGGAGGTTCTTGCCCTGGCCCAGTTGGGCGTTGATGGTGGCCGCCGAATCGGTCGGTGTGGCCAGATAGAAGGCGGACAACGGGACCGCCCGACCCGGCGTCGGGCCGGAAACCCACGTCGGCCCCGAGGAATTCGTCTGGGCACTGGGCACGAAGACGTTGTAGTTGCCCGTCGGATCGACGTACAGGTAGGGCTTTTCGCGGCTGGCGGGGGTGGTCGCCAACGTGGTGTAGGGCTGCAGCGTCGTACCGTCGGCAGCGTAGGGGAACGATTGTGCAGGGGCGCCCTGTACGCCGGAGAAGACCTGGTTCCAGACACCGTTCGACCAGGGGCCGACGCTGCTGTTCCGTACCAGGAACTGTTGCTGCGAGCCGTTGGTGACCGGCCCGGTCTTCGAATCGGCGATGAAACCCCCACTGGCCCACTGGGGCCCATTGGTGCAGTAGTCCATCAGCGTCAGGTTGCCGTTGATGTTGACCCGGCGCATCGGAGACGATTGCGACACCGCCCAGAATTCACCGGTCTTGCGGCAGTCGGTCATCGAGGCGGCATTGACCACATTGATGGTCAGATTCGACAGCGATCGCCAGAAGTTGTTGAGGGCTATACAGTTGTTCGTCGTGATGCAGCGGTTGTACACATCGACGTGACCGTTGATGGTGACATCGGTCGGCGACTGGCCGAGCCCGGCGACCTCGGTGTAGTAGCCGACCTGCAGGATCAAGGGATCGGTCGCGGTGCCGTACACGCCCGGCTTGAACAGCAGCGAATACCGTGCGGTACCCATCTCGTTGTCGATCTGCTGGGCCGCGATGGCCCCTACCGTCGATTCGATCTCAGCGTTCGACATGGAAGGATCGAAGATCCGTACATTCGGGCCGAAGTCCGGCGCACCGGCTGCGGCCGCAACGGCTTTCGCCTTGTCGGGCAACCCTGTCGCCCCCGCCACGCCGACGGTCCCGGTCAGCGATATCGCGGTGGCGAGGACGACAGAAATGACGGCCAATTTCCGGGCGACACGGATTCTCATCGGGTATCGGCGGCTGATTGGTAGTTTTTCACGGTACGGAAGGCCTCTCGACATGTGCTGTGCTTCCAACCCTTCGGGTTCGTCAGAGGAATCATTCGCATTCATCGTCTGACCGGACTTCCGATCGACCCACAGCAATGGGGGGATCAGGCGGTCGGCCGACGATGGATGGATGCCGGATGGATGTTGATCACTCGACAGTAGTGCTGCCCCCGGCCGTCCGCGAGTCGAGATCCATGACGCGAGAATGGGTTTGGTCCATTGGTGGTCCGCATGCTCTGGTGGTGACCGTGCGCGACCACATCGGACTGACCGCCCTGACAAATGGATGACGTCGTCGACCGGCCCCGGATCACGGTATGGACCACCGCCACCGGGACCGCCGTCGGCCCGTTCACTAGGATCGGTGGTCGTGCAACAGTTCGCTCGCGCGGGACTCGTCTTTCCCGTCATCGATTCCGGGCCGGCTACCGGCACCCCGGTGATACTGCTGCATGGGTTTCCCCAGACGGCATCGTCGTACCACCTGATCGCCCCCAGGCTCCACGGTGCCGGGCTCCGGACCGTGGTGCCCACCCAGCGCGGTTACGCCGCCTCGGCCCGCCCGCCGACCAGGCGGGCCTATCGGATCGAGGAGTTGGCCGACGACGTACTCGCCCTCATCGAGACCATGGGTGTCGAACGCGTCCACCTGGTCGGTCACGACTGGGGTGGCGCCGTCGCCTGGGCTGTGGCCGGCCGGTGGCCGGACCGGGTCAGGTCGTTGACCGTGCTGTCCACGCCGCACCCGGCGGCGCTGCGCGAGTCGTTGGTGCGCAGCTCGCAGGCACTGAAGTCCTGGTACATGCTGTTCTTCCAGCTGCCCGTCGTGCCGGAGCGGCTGATGTCGAGGACACTGGCGGCCCGATTGGCGGGCGGCGGGCTGTCCGTCGACGCGGCGCAGGAATACGCGCAAGCCATGGCCGAGGGAGACACGATGACCGGTGCCCTGAACTGGTATCGGGCGCTGCCTTTCTCCCTGGGCACGAAGACCGGGAGCATCGGCGTGCCCACTACCTACGTCTGGGGCCGCAGCGATTTCGCCCTCGGCCGAGTGGCGGCGGAGCGCACGGCCGCGCACGTGCGCGCCGATTACCGATTTCTCGCCCTGGACACCGGGCACTGGCTGCCAGAATGCCGTCCGATGGAAGTCGCCGACGCCATCATCGATCGCGTCGGTCGATCCTGAATCAACGCTCTCCCCACGGGTCGGCGAGGCCCCGGCGTCCGCGGCCGGAGCGAACCCTACCCATCGGATCAGGGCCCGGGCTTGTCGAGCACCACGGGCGCGGGTGGCTTCTGCCACGGCCATCGTCCGGTGATCTCCAGTTCGAGGGAGAAGCTGAGAAAGGTCCGGATCAGCACGATGGCGGCCAGCACGGCAACGCTTTCTAGGGTAGGAGTGATCGCCACAGTTCTGATGATGTCGGCCGCGACCAGAAGTTCGAGTCCGAGCAGGATCGATCGCCCGAGTTGCCGCCGGAACAGTCGATAGACGTCCGGCTCGTGCTTCGACGCACCGATGGCAGCTCGGAGGGCGGCAGCGATCCCACCGATCACGATCGCGATCACCCCAGCGGCATCGAGGCATTTGCCGACATCCTCGACGACTTCGGCGAACGTCATGTAGTCCTCTCCAGTGCCTGCAGCAGGTCGCCCCAGATGTCCTCGACGTCCTCGATACCGACGGAGAACCGCAGCAGGTTCTCCGGAGTTCCGTTGGCCGCGTCGACCGCATATCGGGCTCGTCGTTCGATGAGGGACTCGACCCCGCCGAGGCTGGTTGCGTGCGTGATGATCTCGACACGGTCGCAGACCGCATCCGCCGCATCGGCGGCACCGTGCACCAGAAAAGAGATCATCGCACCGTATCCGTCGTGCAGCCGGGTGACCCGCTCGTGCCCGGGGTCGCCGGCCAGGCCGGGAAAGAGCACCCTTTCGACCGAGGGGTGATCGTCCAGCCGTTGGGCCAGTTCGACCGCGTTGGCCTGGGCCCGATCCATCCGGACCGCCAGCGTGCGCAGGCCACGCAAGGTCAGGTAGGTCTCCAGCGCGCCCGGCACGGCCCCACCCAGGTCGCGCCGTAGCTTCAGCCCGGCCCATACCTGCTCGTCAGCAGCCACCAGGGCGCCCATCAGCACGTCGGAATGCCCGGCCAGGTATTTGGTGGCCGAGTGCATGACGACGTCTGCGCCATATTCCAAGGGCCGCAACACCATCGGCGTGTTCCACGTCGAATCCACGGCCACCACGGCACCCACCGCATGCGCGGCGTCCACCAGGACCGGAAGGTCGGCAACCCCGAATGTCGGGTTCGTCGGGCTCTCCACCCAGAGCAACCCGGGCGCCGGATCCCCTGCGATGGCCGCGAGAACTGCTGCCGTATCGCTGATGTCGACTCGGCGGACGACCGCGCGGTCGAGCCGCTCCTGCTCGTCCAGCAGCAGGCTGGTGCCGGAGTAGCACTGGTTCGGGGCGACGATGACGCTGCCGGCGGGTACGCCCTCGATCACCGCCGCGGCGGCAGCCATACCCGACCCGAAGCCCAGCGCCAGGCCGCCTTCGAGTGCTCCGAGGGCGGCCTCGAAGGCTCTGCTGATCTCACTTCCGCCCTGCCGTAGGTAGTTTGCCTCGGTCCCGGCGTGGAAGGTCGCCGAGAGACTGATGCCGACATTGATCGGATCACCGGGGACCACCGGCGGACGACCGGCGCCCACGGCGATCGTCGAACGCCGCAGGGAGTGCTGTCCATCACGCATGGTGCCTACGCTAGCCGCAGCCCGAGCTGTCGTACCCCGAGGCACTCGTCCGATCGTCATACCGGCGCCCCCCACGTCATACCGGTCCACGCACGGACTACCGGTGTTGGACGTCGGCTTCGCGAGCGCTCGCCTCGAGCCGATCCCGGTAGGAAGCCCACCAGTCCGGGTCGCCCGGAGCCAGGTTGTCATTGCCGACCCGCAGTCCCGCCGTGCCGTCGATGAGCTCCCGCACGATGTCTGCGTGGCCGGCGTGACGATCCGTCTCGGCCACCAGGTGCAGCAGGATCCGATGGAGCGTCACGTTGCCGTTGTCCCCCCACCACGGCACCCGGCCGACCGCGTCCAGGGGTAGGGCCGCCACCGTGGCGTCCGAGTGGGCCCACACCCGGCGGTAGAGCGAGACGATCTGGTCGCGCGATTCGTCGGCCGTGGCCCACATGTCCGCGTTGGGCTCGGCGTCCTCGTCCAACCAGGGCAGCGCCTGGTCGAACGGCCGCCCGAAGGTGTCACCCAGATACCCGGCCTCGATGCTGGCCACGTGTTTCACCAGGCCGAGCAGGTTGGTTCCGGTCGGCGTCATGGGTCGCCGCACGTCGTACTCGGAGAGTCCGTCGAGCTTCCACAGCAGCACGTCGCGGGCGATCTGGAGGTATCGATGGAGGTCGGCCTTGGGCCCTGGCTCGTTCATGACGCCAACCTGCCACGGGTCACCGACAGCGGCAGGTTCACGCAGCGCCGCAGCAGCTGAACGCAGATCGGTACAGTCGAGGACGTGCCGCTGCGGGTCGAAGACTGCGCCCCCGGGTCCGTGCGACCCCTTGGCTACCAGGCTCCGCCCAGATCACAGCATCTTGGGTGCCCTTCGATACCAGGTCATCGGCCTGATCGGTTTACCCTTTCGTGGTAGACGCATCACTGATCCGAGAACGAACCGCAATCGACCACCGCCTGACGTCCGGTTGTATCCGGGCCATCACCACACGCGTCCCGGGATTCCCGGCGCCCGTCTGTCGCTGACAGCGCGGCGCGGCCAGAACACCGCGGCAGAGCAGGAGCAACCCATGAGCGCGACCGACGCCCAGTCCGTCACCGACGTCGACCGCCGGTGGCCGGCCGGCGATTCTGGGCAGGCAGCTGTGGCTACGTCGGCCGTCCCGGACGCGGCAGCGAGGCCCGGAGCGGAGCGGCCCGGCATCCGACTGGTCGTGCAGGTGCCCTGCCTGAACGAGGAGGACACCCTGGGCATGGTGCTGTCGACCATCCCGAAGGAGATCCCCGGCGTCGCGGAGATCATCGTGCTGATCATCGACGACGGCTCGACCGACCGGACCGTCGAGGTCGCCAAGGCCCACGGTGTCACCCACTTCGTCCGGCACGCCCGCAACCGTGGCCTCGGCCGGTCGTTCCACGACGGCGTGCAGCGGGCGTTGGAACTGGGCGCGGACATCGTGGTCAACACCGACGGCGACAACCAGTACCCGCAGGAGCGGATCGGCGACCTGGTCCAGCCGATCATCCGCGGCGAGGCCGAGATCGTGATCGCCGACCGCCAGGTGCACCTGGTCGAGCACTTCTCCAAGCTGAAGGTCAAGCTGCAGAACTTCGGCAGCAGTGTCGTCAACCGCGCCGCCGGCACCGACCTGCCGGACGCGGCCAGCGGCTTCCGCGCCTACTCGCGGGACAGCCTGATGCTGCTCAACACCATCACGCGCTTTTCCTACTGCATGGAAACGATCATCCAGGCCGGGAACAAGAAGCTGAAGATCGTCAGCGTTCCGGTCGTCACGAATCCGAAGACCAGGGAATCGCGCCTGTTCGGCTCGATGCGCGAACACATCATGAAGTCGGCCGGAGCCATCGTCCGGTCGTACATCATGTACCGACCATGGGCGATCTTCTCTTTCTTCGCCGGGCTCTTCGGCCTCCTCGGCGCGTTCTTCTTCGTCCGCTACGGGGTCCTGCGACTCACCGGCGACCACGGTGAGCACCTCCAGTCGATCCTGGTCGGCGCGGTGTCACTGATCGTCGGGTTCCTGTCCGTGATCATCGGCATCACCGCGGATCTGATCAGGACGAACCGGATGCTGATCGAGGACACCCTCGAACACACGAAGAAGATGCGATTCGCCACCGTCGACAGCTACCTCCCGTTGGGCGACGAGGTGCTGCTCCGCTCCTCGCCGCAGGCTCCGCCCCGGTCGAGCACGATCGGGCGCTGACCGCCCGCAGGTCGATCGTTCGTCCGCTTCGGTGTTGCCCGACAATCGCCGAGCGATCAGGCGCCGTGCGCCTCGATCGAGACCGGCTGCCATTGGTTCCAGGTGGCCAACCGCGACTCGTAGTCGGCGGTCGCGATCCCCAGCGGAGCCTTGCCGAAGAAGATCCGCAGTGGCGGCTTGTCGGCGTCGACCACCTTCAGGATCGCTCCCCGGGTCGCGGTGGGATCGCCCGCGCTCGCCGCCGCCCGCGTGGAGTTCCGCGCTTCGCGGACCTCCGCGTAGGCCGGGTTCTCCTCGCTGTGGATCGAAGACGGACCGGACCAGTCGGTGGAGAATCCACCCGGTTCGACCAACGTCACGTTGATGCCGAAATCCGCCACCTCCTGGGAGAGCGCCTGCGAGAAACCCTCCAACGCCCACTTCGATGCGTGGTACGCGCCGACCGTCGGGAACGCACTGATCCCGCCGATGCTCGACACCTGGATGATGTGCCCGGAACCCTGGTCCCGCATGATCGGCAGGGCCGCCTGGGTCACCCACAACGCCCCGAAGAAATTGGTCTCCAGCTGTGCCCGCACCTCGTCCTCGGTCAGTTCTTCGATCATGCCGAAATGTCCGTATCCGGCATTGTTGATGACCACGTCGAGGCCACCGAAATGATCGGCCGCCGTCTTGACGGCAGCGAAATCCGCGCTGCGATCATTCACGTCGAGCTGGATCGGCAATACGGCGTCACCGTAGGTCTCGACCAGGGCGTCGAGGGTGTCCAGCTTGCGCGCCGTCGCGGCGACCTTGTCTCCTCGCTCGAGCGCGGCTTCCGCCCATTCCCGCCCGAAACCCTTTGACGCACCGGTGATGAACCAGATTTTGGTCATGAATCTCCTCCTTGCAGAACCTGACTACCAGCGTTTGGTAACCGCCTGCCGCTGAAAAGATTCCCTTCATCGCAGACGCGAAACCGGGCCCCCGAAAGGAGGGCCGGCTGCAGATCGCGACTACACCGAAATCACGGCGCCAAATTACTGGCTGACTTTGTCGGCGCGGCGGGGAAGCTTCCAGTTCGGCCGCACGAAATGGCAGGTGTAGCCGTTCGGGTAGTGCTCCAGGTAGTCCTGGTGCTCCGGCTCGGCCTGCCAGAACGGCCCGGCCGGCGCGACCTCGGTGACCACCTTGCCCGGCCACAGGCCGGACGCCTCGACGTCGGCGATGGTGTCGTCGGCGACGCGCTTCTGCTCGTCATCGGAGTAGAAGATGGCCGATCGGTAGCTCAGCCCGATGTCGTTGCCCTGACGGTTGCGCGTCGTCGGGTCGTGGACCTGGAAGAAGAACTCCAGCAGGTCCCGGTACGTCGTCCGGTCGGGGTCGAAGGTGATCTCGATGGCCTCGGCGTGAGTGCCGTGGTTGCGGTAGGTCGCATTGGCCACGTCTCCACCGGCGTAGCCCACCCGGGTGGACACCACGCCCGGACGCTTGCGAATCAGGTCCTGCATGCCCCAGAAACAACCGCCCGCGAGGACCGCCTTCTGTGTCGTGCCTGTCATTTTTGCTCCTTCACTGATGAGCCCGTACCCGGTTCAGCGTCGGTGAGCTCGTGCGTATTCCAGTATGCGCCGGGGGCGTTCGGTGGATCAGGGGTCGGTGGATCAGCGTTCGGTGGATCAGCGTTCGGTGGATCAGCGGTCGGCGCCGGATGCGGCCCTGATGGCCGCCCTGGCCCGCGCGGTCTTGATCGCCGCGCTCAGCGTCTCGACGTCGTAGGCGCCGAAGTGGCGCTGGCCGTTGATGAAGAAGGTCGGCGTGCCCGACACCCCGCTCGAGTCGGCGGACTCCACATCCTGGGCAATGCGGGCCGCGTGGTCGTGATGCATCAGCTGCCGGTGGAACTCCTCGACATCCAGGCCGAGCTGCTGCGCATAACCCACCAGGTCCGAAGGCTTGAGGTTGTCCTGCCGAGTGATCAGCAGGTCGTGCATCTCCCAGAACTTGCCCTGGCTGCCGGCGGCCTCCGAGGCCTCGGCGGCCAGTTGCGCCTGCGGGTGGACGTCGGTCAACGGCAGGTGCCGCCAGACGTAGCGCAGGTCGGAGTCGGTCAGCAGCGCGCGCACCACCGACTCGGCCTGCCCGCAGTACGGGCACTGCAGGTCGCCGTATTCGACCAGGGTCACCGAGGCGTTGTTCGGTCCCCGGACGTGGTCGCAGTCCGGATCGACCGGTGTGGCCAGATCGATGAGTTGGTCCGCGTCGCCCAGCAACGCCCTGGCCTTCCGGGCCGTCGGCAAGGCCGCGGTGACGCGGAAGACGACCCAGGTCACGAGGGAGGCCAGTACTCCGGCGGTCAGCACTCCGAGCTTGGCCTGAGCCAGTTGCTCCCCGTCCAGTGCCCGGGCCGCGATCACGAACGACACGGTGAAGCCGATCCCGGCGATGGTCCCGCTACCCGCCACCGCCGCCCAGCCGACATCCGGGCGCAGCCGACCGGTACTGAGTCGCTCGACGATCCACGAGGTGGCGACCACCGCGACCGGCTTGCCGACGACGTACCCGATGATGATGCCGATGGTGATCGGCGCCGCGTAGGCCGTCCGCAGAAACGAGCCGGACAACGAGATGCCGGCGTTGGCCAGTCCGAACAGCGGCACGATGACGTAGCTCGCCCAGGGCAGGTACATCTTCTGCAGGCGGGCGTTCGGCGACAGGCTGGTGGTCAGTCCGACCACCGCCGAGCGGGCGAGTTCCGGCGTCGGCTGCTCCCGGAACAGGCGGAACAGCCCGCTGGCCTTTTCCAGATCGGTGCGGGAGGGAGAGTACGCGGTGGTGACCAGGCCGATGACCAGACCGAGCGCGATCGGGTCGACACCGCTGGCCAGCAGCGCCACCCAGGCGATCACGCCGAGCAGCGCGTAGACGGCGCCGAAGCGGAGGCCCGCCGCCCGCGCCCCGACGATGGCCAGCACGCACGCGATGGCCACGGTCAGCGGCGCGGCGTGGATCGGGTCGCTGTAGACGACGGTGACCACGATCAGCGCGGCCACGTCGTCCACCACGAACAACGTCAGCAGGAAAACCCGAACGCGTTGCGGCACATTGCGTCCCACCACCGAGAGCAACCCGAGGGCCAGAGCTGTGTCGGTCGACATCGCGACGCCCCAACCGTGGGCCGCCGGGCCGCCACCGACGACGAGCAGATAGATCGACACCGGTACGGCCATGCCGACCAACCCGGCCACGCAGGGCAACAGGAAACGGCGACGCTCCCGCAGATCACCGAGGTCGAACTCGCGGCGCGCTTCGAGGCCGACCACCAGGAAGAACAGGGTCATCAAGCCGCTGTTGATCCAGGTCCGCAGGTCGAGTCCGATCGAATACCGACCCAGCTGGAGCGACAGATCCGTGCGCCACACCGCTTCGTAGGAGGCCGGCGAGATGTTGCACCAGATCAGCGCGGCCACGATGGCGGCCACCAGTACCCCGGCGCTGCCGGACTCGGTCTGCAGGAAGACCCGCACGGGCGCTGTGATGCCGCGCGTCCAGCGGGTGGTGGTGTCGAACAGGGAGGAGCCGAATGAAGCGACGGGTCGTTCGGTAGTGGAATCGGTGGACGAATCGCCGGGCGGTGGTGTGTCAGACACAGTGGGCGGCCCTCCTCAGCTGTACAGCCTATGAGGGCACCGGCCCGGGGCCGACGCGGGCTGGGTCGAGTCGGATGTGCACACTGGATCTCGCCCGCGGAGCCCAGACGACCGCCAGACGAGAAGGACATCCAGCGTGACTCAGCCGCAGTCGTTCACCGAACGGGCGTGGACCGCCACGTCCGACATCCGCGCGGCCATCGACGCCCACCCGTTCCTGCGAGAGCTCGAG
Organism: Nakamurella sp.; assembly: GCA_965277305.1. GTDB lineage: Bacteria > Actinomycetota > Actinomycetes > Mycobacteriales > Nakamurellaceae > Nakamurella. The sequence continues at coordinate 334,695 of CBDICH010000006.1, forward strand.
GACGGAACCCTGGCCGAGACCACCTTCACCGCGTATCTGACGCAGGACGCGCACTACCTGATCGGCTACGCCAAGGCACTGGCCCTGTGCGCCGCACAGGCTCTCACCCCGGATGACATCGCCTTCTGGGCGGCCGGCGCGCGTGACGCGGTCGTCGTCGAACGCTCGCTGCACGAGGTCCGGGTCGGCGGTCTGCCCGCCGCGGAGCCATCGCCGACCTGCCGCGCGTACCTGTCGTTCCTGCTGGCCACCGCCGGCGACGGGTCCTACCCCGTACTGGCCGCGGCCCTGTTGCCGTGCTTCTGGATCTACGAGGACGTCGGGCGCCGACTACGGGACAGCGTCGAGCTCGCCGGGCATCCGTACGCAGACTGGATCTCGACCTACGGTGATCCGGATTTCGCCGCCGCCACCGAACAGGTCAAGGCGATCGTCGACCGACTGGCCGACCAGGCCGGCGACGAGGTCCGGCTGCGGATGCACGCGGCTTTCGCCGCCGCGGCCCGCTACGAATGGATGTTCTGGGATGCGGCCTGGCGGGGCGAGTCCTGGCCGGTCTTCAGCGCGGCGAACGGCAGTGCCACCAGCACGGCCACCACGAACGAGGCGATGGACGCCGACAGCCACGGGTGACCGGAGGTGTGCAGCGCTGCGCCGAGACGAGTCCACATCGTCGACCACCCGGCGATGTCCCCCGGGTTGATCAGCTGGTAGGTGACGAAGCCCAGGGCCCAGGCCAACAGCATGCCCGGACGGACCGGGGCCTGCGCGGAGGTGTCCCACTGGGCACCCCTGGTGCGGATCCAGGCCGCCACCAGTGCACCGGACAGCGGGATGAACACGGCCCCGATCAGGTAGAGGAAGTTCTGGTACTGGCTGATGTCGACCGTCAGCGCGACCACGGTGGCGCCGACACCGATCGACGTGCTCAACACCCGACGGTCCCACCGGGGGGCCATGTTCTGGATGGACACGGCGGTGGAGTACACATTCGCGAACGACTGATCGGTCTCCCGCAGCACCAGCACGGCAAAGGCGACCGTGCCGAGCGGCAGGGACAGGAACAGGTCGAAGATGCCGTTCGGGTCCTGGTTCAGCTGGGCCAGGGCCACCACGCCGACCAGCATGCAGACTATCTGGGTCACCCCGTAACCGAAGAAGCCGCCCGCGAAAGCGGCCTTCGCGGTACGGGAATGACGGGAGTAGTCGGCGCCCAGCGGCACCCAGGAGATGGTCAGCGCGATGGCCGCGTCGACAGCCAGCCAGAAGCCGCCCCAGGACCCCGACACCGTCCCCATCGGACGCCGCAGCAACCCGATCACCAGGACGAGTAGGGCCAGCACCACGAGCACCGACACGTACTTGCGCAGCACCCGGATGGAACCGAGCGGCCTGATGGTCAGCGCTGTGGTGATCGCCCCGGCGATCACCACGCACACCCAGGACGCCAGGTGTCCCCTGGTCAACGCCTGCAACCCGGTGGAGATGACGACCAGCTCGAATACCGCCCAGCCCAGGCACTGGGCGATGTTCAGCACGGTGGGCAGGAACGACGCCTTGGCGCCGAGCAGACCTCGCATCAGCACCATGGCAGGCGCGCCGGTCTTGGCCCCGAGCACCAGGGTGGCGCCCAGGATCAGGCCACCGAGGATGGACCCGACGACGATCGCGGTGACGGCAGCCGTCAGGTCGAGCGGCGAGGCGCCGGTCGGTTGCAGGATGGCCAGCGCACCGGCGAAGCCGAGCAGGCTGACGCCGAGGTTGCCCCACAGTCCGAGCTGGTCGAGCAGGCCGAGCGTGCGCGGAGCCGCCTCGGTCAGCGTGTGGGGTACCTCCGACGGCCCGACCGACGGCGCCTCGGGAACGTGCACCTCTGACGACCGCCGATCTGGCGAGCGGGGGTCAGGACCCTGCGGATCGGGCGAACGGGACACAGAAACAGACACGACTGCCAACCTCTCCCTGCGCCGGTACTAACCGGATCAGGTTCAAGCGGTCGGTGGTCACAGTCGTCGTCAAGCGGCCAGCGCGTGCACGACTGCGGTCCACCCTCTCAGCCCGATCTGCGGGCTCCCGCGGGGACCCGTCGAGTCTAGAGGCCCGACGGGAGGCCCGACGGAACGCCGGCCAGATCAGTTCCTGGTACCGGCCAGGACCAGCCCGCGGGCCGCGGCGGCACCGGACCAGCCGGCCAGCACCTCGCTTCCGGGTCCGGCCGTGCTGGCCGGGTCGAGGTAGGCCTTGAGCGCTCGGGAGGCAACGTGACTCATCGCCTGCAGTCCGAGCCGACCGATCACGAACAATGCCACGCCACACGTATCGGCCACCGCCTTCGCGTCGTCCGAATACGACCCCGGGACCGCCACGAACAGCACCGCGGGCAGACCACGAGCGGCGGCAATGGCCTGTCGGAGGCCGGCTTGGGTGCCGTCCGCCCAGACGCCGCCGGCCTCACCCCCGCCCAGTCCGAATCGGCGCAGCCAGGCATCCGGAAGCCGCTCGTCGTCCGGGGACGAGGTGTCCGGGGGTGGCCCGAGCGGCTGCCACGAGCCCGGGACCTGATGTGCCCAGACGTACCTGGCCGCATCCTGGGCCACCCGCTCGATCTCCGCGCGCCTGCCGGCCACCTCGCGCACTCGCCGCTCGCGCACCTTCTGGTTCCCCGCGAACACGCCGAAGGAGACTGCCCAGATGACCACACCGGCGTAGATGGCGACCTTGAGGATCGGCACCGGACGCGCCCCGAACGAGCCGATGACCAGCAGGGACACGATCGCCGCCGCTCCCCAGCCGACGGCCTTGGCCATCGACCACCAGAACGTCCGCCCCCGCGCCGGGACGGTACGGAGCGCCTCTGCCGCGATCCTGGGCCCGGCCGTATCGAGGGCACTCGCCACGATAGCGGCGGTCTCGGCTCCGTCGGTGGCCTGCTTCGCCGCGCCGTCCCACACCTGCTGCAGCAGGCGGGACGGCGGTACTGGTGGCCCGGGCATACCTCCCATCATCACCCGGGGGCGACCGGGCGAAACGGCGCCGTCGGTCATCGGGATGGACGGCGGCCGTTAGCCTGGTGGGCCAGGAGGATCGATGGGTCAGCAGTGGGCAGCCCGACGGGTGCGGGATGTATCGATCCTCGCGCTGCCCGACGGATCGCATCTGGTCATCGCCTGCGATTCGATCGGCGGAATCGGACCCAAGGCGGCCGACACGGTGCACGAGACTGCCTACACCACAGGCTATTTTGCCGTACGGACAGCCATCCTGGAGGTATTGGCCGTCGGGGCACAGCCCCGACTGATCGTCGACAACCTCTGTTTCGGACGTGGCCGGGACGCCGACACCATGATCGCCGCCATGGTGGACGTCGCCGCCGAGGTGGGTCTGGGCCCGTCCGCGGTGACCGGCAGCACCGAGGACAACGTGCCGACGACGACGACCGGTATCGGGATCACCGTCATCGGGTCCGCCACCCCGGACCAACTGCGTGCGGGCCGTAGCCGCCCCGGAGATCTGGTCGTCTGCCTGGGACTGCCCCGGTCCGCTCCGCGGTACCAACTCACCGTCGGTGAACCCACCATGCCGAGCATCGCCGAGGTGCGCAGAGCTCTGGCCTTGGCGGGCGCGCACGAGGTGGTGCCGGTCGGCTCCGCGGGTATTGCCTTCGAACTGGCCGCCCTCGCCGGACCGGCCGGCCTGACCCACGAGGTGTCGGTCGACGCGGTCGACCTGTACTCCTCCGGCGGACCGGCATCCTGCGTACTGGTGTCCCTGCTTCCGGCGGCGCTCGCCGACCTGCGGGCGATCCGCGCTGATCTGCCGGTGACCGTCGTCGGCCACCTATCCTAACCGCAGCCCCGGAGGAGATCTCCGAGAACCGCACACGCGCTCCGAAAGGCAATACGAGATGACAGCCGCCCTCGACTCCGGAAAACCGTCCGGGATCACCCCGGTAGCGAAGGCGCCCGCCGTCGAACTCAACGGCATCAACATGATCGCGCCGGTGGAGCGCAAAGGCAAAGCGTCGGACCTGTTCTGGCCCTGGTGCGCGGCCAACGTCGGCGTGCTCGGCATCGGCTACGCGGCGTACCTGCTGTTCCACGGCGTCTCGTTCTGGCAGGCCCTGATCGCCGGGGTCATCGGCATCGTCGCCTCGTTCCTGCTGGTGGGCTTCACCTCGCTGGCCGGCAAACGCGGGTCGGCACCCACCATGGTGCTGTCCAGGGCCGCGTTCGGCGTCCGCGGTAACCGGCTGCCGACCCTGGTGAGCTACCTGCTGCTGGTGGGCTGGGAAACCGTCACCATGGTGCTGGCGATCTTCGCCGTGGACACCATCTTCACCCGGCTCGGCTGGCCGGACGGCACGCTGACCCAGGTCATCGCCTTCGTGGTGGTCGCCTCGGTCATCGTCGGGGCCGGATTCCTCGGTTTCGACGCGATCATGAAGTTCCAGAAATACATCACCTACGCGATGATCGCGCTGACCGCCGGCTTCGTGGTGGTGACCGCGAGTCACATCAACCTGGCCGAGCTGAAGACGCTACCGACCGGCAACGTCGCCGCCTTCGTCGGCGCACTGATCTTCGCCTTCACCAGCTTCGGGCTGAGTTGGACCAATACCGGGGCCGACTACAGCCGCTACCTGCCACCGTCGGTACGGGGCAGGTCGGTGGTCGGTTGGACCACGTTCGGCGCCAGCATCGGACCGGTATTCCTGATCCTGATCGGGCTGCTGCTGGCCGGCTCCAGTCCCAAGCTGAACGAGGCCGTCGGCGCCGACCCGATCGGCGGGTTGGGCACCATCCTGCCGACCTGGTATCTGATCCCGTTCATCCTGGTGGCCCTGCTCGGCCTCATCGGCAGCGCGGTGCTGGATATCTATTCGTCGGGGCTCGCGCTGCTCGGGCTGGGTCTCAAGGCCCCGCGCTACGTCGCCGTGCTGATCGACGCCGTGATCATGGTGCTGGGCACCATCTACGTGGTCTGGATCGCGGGCGACTTCTTCAGCTCGTTCCAGGGCTTCCTGATCACCCTGGGCGTGCCGATCGCCGCCTGGACCGGCATCTTCCTGGCCGACATGGTGTTGCGGCGCAAGAACTACGTCGACAAAGACTTGTACGACCACGGTGGCCGTTACGGGTCGGTCAACTGGGCGGCGGTCATCCTGATGCTCGTCGCCTCCTTCGTCGGATTCGGCCTGGTCACCAACGGCCAGGCCGACTGGCTCACCTGGCAGGGCTACCTGCTCGGGCCTTTCGGCGGCCGCACCGGAACTTGGGCCTCGGCGAATCTGGGCGTTGCCTTCGCGCTCTTCATCGGGTTCGCCGGGTATCTGCTGCTCTGCCGCAACCGGGTTCGCGCGCAGGAGCGGTTGGACACCGTGGCGTCGGTGAAATCCCCCACCACGGCCCGCCAGTCGGGCTGAGCGCGAAACCGGTCAGGCGAAGACGCAGAACTCGTTGCCCTCCGGATCCTGCATGACATTCCAGCCGATGACGGAATCCCTGGGCCGCAACATCGTCGCGCCGACGTGGCGCAGCGCCCGCCAGTCGCTGGTGACATCCCAGTGGATCCGGTTCTTGACCGTCTTGGGCTCGGGGACCGGGACGAAATCGAAGGTCTCGATCGGCATACCCGGAATCTCGCTGACGGTCGAGTAACCACTCTCGTGATGGGTCAGCTCCCCACCCAGCGCCTGCGCCCACCAGGTCGCGATGGCCGCCGGGTCGGCACTGTCGACCACCAGTCCGTGCAAGCGCTCCGCCGGTGGTTCGTCTCGCAGGAAGGCGCAGTACTGGCCGCCCTCGGGGTCCTGCATGACCGTCCACCGGCGGCCGTCACCCGCGGGTAGGTCGACCCGTGAGCCCAGAGCGACCAGATCGTCGATCGACCGGGCGTAGACGTCGAGGTGCACCCGCTGCTTGACCTGCTGCGGCTCGGGCACGGCGTTGATCCAGATGGTGTCGCCCGGTTCGACCCCGGTGATCTTGCCCGCCCCGACATCCTCGGAGGATTCCCACCTCCGGGCCAGCACCGTGGCCCAGAATGTGCCGATGACGCCGGCGTCGGCCGCGTCGATGCAGAGATCCTTGAAGCGGGCAGGCGGATCGACGGACGACATCCCGCCAGTCTGCCGCAGACTGCGTCCTCCGTCACCGGAGTTTTGACCCACTACCCACCTGCGATCACTCCGCCCCAGGGAGGATCCGCCGGTCGGTGGCGACAACTACGGTTGGGCTATGCGGCGTGGGGTCTACCGGTGGTTCGAGGCCCACGTCTGGGCCGGCGACGCGATCCCGGCCGTGCTGTTGCTGATCGTGCTGTCGGTCAACGCCCGCGCATTCCTCTACGCGCAGCCGGATGCGGTGCCGCTGCTGCTGCTCAGCGCCCTTCCGTTGTTCTTCCGCCGCACCTTCACCCAGTTCGCGCTGCTGCTCGGCGTGGTGTTGCTGAGCCTCAATCTGTGGGTCATCGGTGAGGCCACCTTCGCGGTGGTGCTCGCGCCGATCATGGTGCATGCGGCCGTGGTCTACGCCGGGCCGAAGGTCTGGGGACGGGTGGCGCTCACCTGCGGGTTGATCGGTGCCGTGCTCGCGCCGATCCGATGGGGTTACCGCAATTCCGAGGGCAGCGTGCTGGCCTTGGCCATCGGGCTCTGCGCGGTGAGCGTCGTGGCGGCGTTCGTGATCGGTGAGCGGCAACGAGATCGTGCGGAGTTCCAGGCCGAACAACTCCGGTCGTACGCGGAGCGGGCCGCGTTGCTCGCCGCCGAGCGGGACCAGCGCGCCACCATGGCCGCGGCCACCGAGCGAACGCGGATCGCCCGGGAGTTGCACGACATCGTCGCCCACTCGTTGTCCGTCGTGATCGTGCAGGCCGATGGGGCGGCCGCCGCCTCCGTGGCCCGACCTGAAGTGGCCCGCGCTGCGCTACAGACCATCTCGGGCACCAGCCGCGAGGCGCTGGCCGAGATGCGCCGCCTCGTCGGCGTACTGCGATCGACACCGGATCGGGAGCCGATCGGCGAGGCGACATATGCACCGGCGCAGGGCATTCGAGACCTCGCCAGTCTGCTGGAACAGGTCCGTGGGGCCGGAGTCGAGGTCGATCTCACGGTTGCCGGGGCCCGGCGGGCGCTACCTGCGGGCATGGACCTCACCCTGTACCGGGTGGTCCAGGAGTCTTTGACCAATGTTCTCAAACATGCCGGGCCGAGCGCGAAAGCACTGGTGTGCATCGACTATCGGCCCACCGAGGTGCGGGTGACCGTGACCGACGACGGGCGGGGCGCCGCAGCCGGGAACGGTGACGGCCACGGGCTGCTCGGGATGCGGGAGCGGGTGTGGCTGCAGGGCGGTGCGCTCGGCGTCGGGCCGGAGCCCGGTGGTGGATTCGGGGTGCGTGCCGTGCTGCCGACGATGGCGCCCGAGGGAGCGGCCCGGTGACCATTCGCGTTTTCCTGGTCGACGACCAGGCGCTGGTCAGGTCCGGTTTTGCGATGCTGCTCTCCGCCCAGCCGGACATCACCGTCGTCGGCGAGGCCGCAGATGGCGCGGCCGCGGTGGCAGCACTGTCGAGCACGGTCGCCGACGTGGTGCTGATGGATGTCCGGATGCCCGTGATGGACGGCGTCGAAGCCACCCGTCGACTGCTGTCCCGGTCCGGCCCGACTCCTCGGGTGATCGTGCTGACCACGTTCGACCTGGATGAATACGCGTTCGCTGCGCTCGGCGCCGGCGCGTCCGGGTTCCTGCTCAAGGACGCCCGGCCCGACGACCTGCTGGGCGCCATCCGGTCGGTCGCGGCGGGCGACGCCGTCATCGCACCCTCGGCCACCCGGCGACTGCTGGCCCACGTCGCCCCGTCGCTGCCGGCCGGCCCCCGGGTTCCGGCTCCACAGTTGGCCCAGCTGACCGCCCGGGAGACCGAGGTGCTGGTCGAGATCGCGCGGGGAGGCACCAACGGCGAGATCGCCACCACGTTGTTCATGGCCGAATCGACGGTCAAGACCCACATCGGCAGTCTGTTGGCCAAGCTCGGTTGCCGGGATCGGGTCGGGCTCGTCCTGCTGGCCTTCCGATCGGGACTGGTGGACGCGGACGGCTGGTAGGCCCCGCTGCTCCCCCCGTGGGACTAGCCCCGGCGGGCCCGCAGGACCGGTGCGGCCGGCGCGGCTCGGTCCCTTGCTCCGATGCCCGTCGACCGCGACATTCCTAACGTCATTCCTGTCGATCCACCACAGGAGGGCAACACATGACGGCAGCACCCCAACAGGTCATCAAGACCGAGAACGCAGCGCGCGCAGTGCACCTGAGCAAGGCCTTCGGCCAGGGCGACAACCAGGTGCCGGCGGTCGACGACGTGAGCGTCGACTTCGCGCGCGGAACCTTCACCGCGGTGATGGGTCCGTCCGGATCGGGCAAGTCGACTCTGATGCACTGTCTGGCCGGACTTGACTCGGTGACTTCCGGAAGCGCGCACATCGACGACGTCGACATCACCACCTTGTCCGACGACCAGCTCACCAGGTTGCGCCGCGATCGGGTCGGGTTCGTCTTCCAGTCGTTCAACCTGCTGCCCACCCTGACGGCCAGGCAGAACATCGTGCTGCCACTGGATCTGGCCGGCCGGGGTGTCGACGAACAGCGATTCACCGCCCTGACGAACTCGCTTGGCCTGTCCGATCGGCTCGGCCATCGACCGGCCGAACTCTCCGGCGGTCAACAGCAGCGGGTGGCCACTGCCAGGGCCCTGATCACCCTGCCCGCAGTGGTTTTCGCGGATGAGCCCACCGGGGCACTCGACTCCCGCAACGGGACCGCGCTGCTCTCCTACCTCAGACTCTGCGTGCGGGAAGGCGGCCAGACGGTGGTGATGGTGACGCACGACCCGCTGGCGGCGGCGTATGCCGACCGGGTCGTGCTCCTGGCCGACGGCCGGCTCGCCGGCGAAGTCGATCAGCCCAAGCCGGACACGGTGTTGGCCGCACTCGCCGCGCTCGGCGGCCGGTGATGCTGCGCTCCGCCCTCGCCGAACTGCGCGCCCACCCGAGTCGGTTCGCGGCAGTGTGGCTGTCGATCCTACTCGGCGTGGCATTTGCGTGCGGCACAATGGTTTTCACCTCGAGCTTCCACACCGCGCTGCGACATGCCGCCGCCGCCGACGTCAGCCGGGTCGACGTCGTGGTCACTGCCGACAACGGTCCGCTCGACCTGGCGAAGATCGCCGGAGTCCCGGGTGTCGGATCCGTCGAACCCGCGGCGAAGGTCTACCCCGACTTCCATTCGGCGTCCGGCCGGGGAACGCTGGCCATCAGCAACATCCCGGTCGACCAGTCCCACCGTTGGTACACGCTGAGCTCCGGTCATTGGCCGACCGGCCGCGGACAGTTGGTCGTCGACAACGGTACGGCCGTGCGCCACTCCTGGTTGCCCGGCAGCCAGATCACCCTCGGCGATTCGCCCGACGAGCGCGTGGTCACCGTGGTCGGCACGGTCGACACCAGCATCTCACCGCTCGCCGATTCATCCGATTCCGGTTACGCCACCATGGCTCTGATCACCGCCGAGCCAGGCTTCGTGGTGGAACGGGCCGACGTGCTGGTCTCATCCGGTTCGTCGCCGGCCACCGTCGCCGCCGCCATCACGGCCGCGGGGACGAGCGCACGGACCGGGACCGCGGTGGCCGACCAGGCCGTCCGGCAGATCGGCGGCGACACGGATGTACTGACCGTCATCCTGCTCGCCTTCGTCGCACTGGCCGGTCTGGTCGCAGCGATGGTCGTGGCCAACACCTTCACCATTCTGCTGACCCAGCGACGCCGGCAGATCGGGCTGCTCCGCAGCGTGGGGGCGACGCGGGCCCAGGTCCGCCGTTCGACGCTCCTCGAAGCACTCCTGATCGCCGTGGCGGGCGCACTGTCCGGTCTCGTGGTCGGCATCGGCCTCGGCCGGATCGCCTGCGCCCTCGTCGGTGTCAACGGTTCCGACGTGACCTTCGATGTCCTCTCACTCGCGTCGGCGACGGTGATCGGCATCGTCGTGTCGGTTGCAGCCGCGCTGGCGCCCACCCGGCAGGCCATGCGCATTCCACCGGTCGCGGCGCTCCGGCCGGTGGACGACAAAGATCGGCGGCGCACCGTGGGCCGGACGCGGATGATCATCGGTGGGCTGCTGTTCGCCGGAGGCTGCGCGATCCTGGCCGGTGGCGTCCACCGTGGGCTGCTGATCATTGCGATGGTGGGCGGGGCGATGACCGCCCTCGGCGTGCTGGTGTTGCTCCGGGTGGTCCTGCCGGCGCTGCTGCGGCTGGCGGCTCTGCTCGGCGCGCGTCTGGGGGTCACCAGTCGGCTCGCCATCGCCAACACGATGCGCAATCCGGCGCGGGCATCCGCAACCTGCACTGCGCTGGTGGTGGGCGTCGGCGCCATCGTGACCCTGCTGGTGGCCGCCGCCTCCGCGCAGGCCGGTGCCGACCGGACCCTGGGCGCCAGGAGTCCTCTCGACCTGCAGGTCAGCACAGTGCTGGGTCCACTTCCGTCGACCCTCGCGTCCACCTTGGGCAGCATCGACGGCATGCAGGCCGTCGTCGTCGTGCCCGCCACGAAGGTCACGGTCGACGGCACCGAGTACACCCTGTTCGGCCCCTCGATCGCGGCGCTGAGCACGGTCCGCAACGGCGGCGAGTTGTCACCCGGCCAGGTCGCCATGCCTGCTGACCTGGTCACCCAACTCGGCCTCCATTCCGGCGATCCGATCACCATCCGACGGGCGGGCGCGACGGCCACGCTGAAGGTCGCCACCCGGCCGCTGACCGACGACGGATCCCTGGTCGTGCTGTCGTCCGACCTCGGCAGATTGGACCCACATCCGGTCCCGGGCGCGGTATGGGGCAAGTTCAAGGCCGACGCCCCGCCCAACGACGTGATCGCTCGCGTCAATACGGTCGTGGCGCCGTTGTCCGATCTGAGCGTCTCCGGGTCCGGAGTGAAGCGGGCCGCGACGGCCGACCTGCTCGGCACCCTCATCCGGATCGCCCTGGCCCTGTTGGCGGTCACCGCACTGATCTCCGTCGTTGGCATCGGCAACACGCTGGGTCTGTCGGTGATCGAACGAACCCGGGAGTCCGCTCTACTGCGGGCACTCGGTCTGCGACGTCGACAACTGCGCATCATGCTCGCCGTCGAGGCCGCATTGCTGGCGCTCGTCGCCTCAGCCATCGGCCTGGTGTTCGGAGTGGCCTTCGGGTGGGCGGCGGCCGGAGCGGCCTTCGAGCAGGCCCATCAGATCGTCGTGCTGGCCCTCCCGATCGGCCGGCTGACCCTGGTGTGCGTGGGCGCGGTGCTCGCCGGGGTGGTCGCGTCGATCGTTCCCGGCCGGCGAGCCGCGAAGGCAACGCCGACCCAGGCGCTGATGGAGGTGTGAGGTTCGTAGGTGTCGGTGTCGGGGGCTTCGGGCCGGGCGACGATCACGATGTCGCTCCGGCTCCTTAGGCTGACCAGATGACTGATCGCCGCCTCACCCTGATGGCCGTGCACGCCCATCCCGACGACGAGGCGACCGGCACCGGCGGCATCCTGGCACGCTACGCGGCCGAGGGTATCCAGACCGTGTTGGTGACCTGCACCGACGGGCGGTGCGGTGATGCGCCCGGCGGGATCAAGCCCGGTGAACCGGGACACGATCCGGCGGCGGTCGTGTCCCTCCGCGAACGCGAGCTGATCGCGAGTTGCCAGGTGCTGCAGGTCAACCACCTGGAACTGTTCAACTATCACGATTCGGGGATGATGGGCTGGCCCGACAACCATGCGCCCGGCGCTTTCTGGACACGCCCGTGGAGGTGGCCGCCGCCCGGCTCGCCGATCTGATGCGTCACTACCAACCGGATGTCGTCGTCACCTATGACGCCTTCGGGTTCTACGGGCATCCCGACCACATCCAGGCACACCGCATCACCATGGCCGCAGTGGACCTCGTCGCGCCCGACCTCAGGCACGGTCCGCCCAAGGTCTACTGGACCACCGCGCCCCGGTCGAAGATGGAGGAGTTCGGCAACATCATGCGCGAATACGGAAGCGACTGGGACGAACCGGATTCCGCACCCGCCCAAGCCGATTCCGCTGGTGGATCGATGGAGCCGGGCCCTGAGATCGGGTTGCCCGACAACGAGATCACCACGTGGGTGGACACCACCGCCTTCGGGGGGCAGAAGTTCGATGCGCTGGCCGCGCACGCCAGCCAGGGCGACAACATCGTCTTCCTGAAGATGGGTCGCGAGCGCTTCACGCAGGTGATGGGTATGGAGACCTTCGTCCGCGTGCGCGATCACACCGATGCGGCCCTGCCCGAGGACGATCTGTTCGCCGGCCTGCGCTGACCCCGCCGGTCGCTCCCCGCACCCCGCCTTGCATCGAATTTCACCGGCCCCCACGCCGCGCCACCCAACCCCTCTGCGCATCGTGTCGCGAGTCTCGCGCCAGATCGGCCCAGTGGCGCGAGGATGGCGACGCGGTGCGCGGGACGACGTGCAAAGGTGGACCGATGACGTCAAGCCTCGGGGACAAACGCGCAGCCGTCGACCGTTCCGTCCACCGCGCGGTGACCGCGGTCGGGCCCAGTCGAGCCGATGGCGTTCTGGGCGGCCTGTCGAAGTCGGCGAACCACGGCGCACTGTGGTTCGGAATCGCCGGCGTCCTCGCCGTCTCCGGACCGGCTTCCCGACGGGCCGCGTCGCGTGGACTGATCAGCCTCGGAATCGCCAGTGCAGCAGCCAATCTCGTGGGAAAGACGCTGGTCGGCGGACCCCGACCCGACACCCTGTCGATACCGGTCGCCCGCCGGCTCCGCAAGTCGCCGACGTCCGGATCGTTTCCGTCCGGACACAGTGCGTCGGCCGCGGCCTTCGTGGCCGGAGTCGCTCTCGAGCAGCCACTGGTCGGCGCGATCCTCGCGCCGGTCGCCGGCGCCGTTGCCTATTCCCGCATTCACGTTGGAGCACATTGGTTCTCGGACGTGGTCGGCGGGATCGTCATCGGCGTAGCCGCCGCCGGGGTGACGGCCGCGCTCAGCCAGCCGGCCTGGCTGCGACGACGGATCGTCGGACCGCCCGGACTGACGATCGCCCTGCCCGCGCTACCCGAGGGCGACGGGTTGATCGTGATCGCCAATCCCCAGTCCGGGGCCGGCGTGATCGGACGGCCGGATCCGCTGGACGTGGTCCGCGCCGAATTGCCGCGGGCGACGATTCGAGTGCTGGAGGAGGGCGATGATCTGGTCGAACTGTTCCAGCAGGCGGCGCGTGAGGGTCGCGCCATCGGGGTCTGTGGTGGGGACGGGACGGTCGCGGCAGCAGCGCAAGTGGCTGTGCAGGAACAGGTCCCGTTGCTCGTCCTTCCCGGTGGCACGCTCAATCATTTCGCGGTGACGTTGGGCGCGGACAATGTGCACAAAGCGGTGCGTGCGGTGCAGCAGGGCCGCGGGGTTGCCGTCAACATCGGCGTGGCCCGCATTCCCGGCCGTCCGGACATCACAGTGCTGAACACGGCATCCTTGGGGATCTATCCGGAGATGGTCGCCGACCGCGAGCGGTACCAGGATCGAATCGGCAAACCCCTTGCCGGGCTGTGGGCGGCCGCGAAATCGCTGCGGAACGCCACTCCGATCTCGCTGGCGCTGGATGGCCGGGAGGAATCCGTGTGGACGATCTTCGCCGGCATCAACACCTATCGCCCGAAGGTCGCCGCCCCCATCGACCGGAAGCGGCTGGACGACGGAGTATTGGACGTCCGCATCCTGCGCGCCCCGCCGGGCCGCTCGCGGTGGCGAGCAGTAGGCGGCGAACTGCGTGGCGGTCTGGTGGACGGGCGTCTGCGTCGATCCGGCCGTCGGCCGGCCGATGCCGGCCGTCCCTTCGTCATGAGCTCTCCGACGGGCATCGAGGTGAGCGTCGTATCGGACGGCTCCGAGGTGGTGCTCGCCCACGATGGCGAGGCGAACCCCATCCCGGTCGTCGACGGCCGGATCCAGTTCAGCCTGGCCATCAACGACGACACATTGCAGGCTTACCACCTGTAGATCGCCCCTGGCCGCCCTCTTGGGGGATTTCGCGGGGTTGGTGAATTGTTCAGCTCCCGTTCCGCGGCCGTCGGAGTGGCATTCCCGCCCGCCCGATACGCTGACGCCTCGAACGTAACGGCCCGACCAGCAGGCGGTTGCACAATCCTCCGAGGAGATCTCCGATGACGTACTGCCTCGCCATGCGACTGGACGAGGGTTTGGTGTTCATGTCGGACACCCGCACCAACGCCGGCATCGACAACATCAGCGTCCACGGCAAGCTCCACGTCATCCAGCCGGCACCGGACCGGGTGTTCGTCCTCCAGTCGGCAGGCAACTTGGCGACCACCCAGGAAGTGCTGGATCGGATCCGACTGGACCTGGACACTCCGGGCGATCACGAGAGTCTGGCCACGGTATCCCGATTGTTCGAGGCTGCCTTGTACGTCGGACGATTGGGGCGCGAGGTGAGCCAGCGTCACCGTCAGGCGTTGTCCGCGGTCGGCGCGGACGGGACGGCCACCTTCATCCTCGGTGGACAGATCGACGGAGCCCCCGCCGACATCCTGCTGGTCTATCCCGAGGGCAACTACATCCGGGCATCCGACGACCGGCCGTTCCTGCAGATCGGCGAGACCAAATACGGCAAGTTCATGCTCGAGATCGCAGTGGAGGCCGGGGCCGGGCTCATCCCGGCCACCAAGATCGCCCTCGGGTCGATGATGAGCACGGCACGTGCCAACCTTTCGGTGGGCCCGCCTTACGACCTCGGCGTCTACCGGAACGACTCGCTGCACATCGACCAGTTCCGCATCACCGAGGACTCGGCGTTGCTGCGGCGCCTGGAAAATCTGTGGCAGAAGCACATTCTCGCCGCCCTCGCCGAACTGCCCAGCGTGACGGATTTCGAGGAGCTCGCTGCCCGGCCGGCTGCCGGCTGATCCCAGGGCCGACCTGGGTTCGTCTCAGTCCGATTCAGGGTGGCCTGAAGCCAACCGCCACAATGCTTTCCACTTGATCCGCCCGGCCTGGGGAGGAACCCCGGGTCGGGCTTTGGGCAGTCGCACGATCAGTGCGCGCGGTCGGATGGTGCAATGCACCGGCGTGTTCATGGTGACCGCCTCGCCGTCGATCCCGACCGGGATGGAGGCGGAATCGCTGTGGACCAGCACCTTGGTGCCACCCGACAGGAACGTCACGGGGCGGTACCGCTCGGGACGGAGCATGCTCAACGCCTCCGTCGTACTCCGCAGCCGACCGGTGACGACCCCGAGTTCGCCCTGGTCCAACCGGGCCCGCCGACCCAGATCCAGCAGGCGCCCCTCGCCGTAGGGATTGTTGCTGACCAGGATGGCGGCCTCGTCGGGACAGCTCCTGCCCCCGCTTCGCAACGTCAGCTGGGCGCCACGATCGCCGCTGAGCAGATCGGGCAGCATCGCCAGCATGGTGCGGTTCTTGTTGTCGCGATACTCGGGGCTCTGCACCACCTCGGCGTAGGCGCCGAAGGACGCGTTGTTGACGAACGGCCGATCCTCGATCATGCCCAGGTCGACGCGCACATCCTCGCCGTCCGTCAGGGCCGCGAGGCAGCTGCTGGGATCATCGCGATCCAGCCCGAGATCGAGGGCGAAGTGGTTCCTGGTTCCCGCACTGATCACCAGCAGCGGTATCCCGTGCTCGGCGGCGATGCCGGCGACCAGAGCCTGCGTCCCGTCGCCGCCCGCCACCCCGAGCAGGTCGGCGCCGCGCCCCACCGCATCGAGGACCAGGGCCGTGATGTCGACATGGCCGGGGCCCTCCATCACGAATACTTCCGCGCCGAGCGCCTCCGCCTTGTTCTTCAGATCGAATTTGACGACCTTGCCGCCGCCGGAATGCGGATTCATCACGATGAAGGGGTGGGTCGCGGGCGTCGCCGGCGTGGTCGGCATCCATCGTTGGGTGGAATGACGCAGGGCTGCCCGCGCGGCCACACCGCCGAGTGCGAGCAGGACGAGCGCCACCAACCCGACTAGAAACACTCCGCGCCAGATGAACGCCACGATGACGAACACCACAGCAGCCGCCATCAGCCCGAGCCCGATCCACCGCAGCAGGCCATGTTTGCCCACGAACCAGTACCCACCCACGAGCATCAGGACCGCACCGATCAGCCCGATGATCATCAGGGTGATCCCGATGAAGCCTTCATCCGCGACGACAACGATGATGGCCAGAAGCATGGCCAGCAACGCCCCCCGGGCCAGCCAGATCCGACGACCGGCTGACCAGCCCGCCTCGGCCGTTGTCGCCGCTACCACTGTCTCGCTCGGCACGGCTGGCTCCTTCGATGTCAGGTCGCCGATCCGGGTGGCTCACCACGGGCGGCAACGTGTGCGGTCCACGATAGAGCGTGCGCGATCAACCGTCAGCGGTCGGCCGGGGGTGTGTGGTGCCGGCCAACGGGTCGAGGTGCGGTGCCCCAGCGCGGGAACGACGCTCGGTCTGAGGCGATCCAACTGAATCGCTCCTGCCGCGGGCCCTCACCCGTGGGCACACACCGGGCGTCACATCGTCTTGGGTGGGAGGGTTCGGGCGTAGGCGACGCCGATCTCTACCCACCGCGCCAGATCGTCCTCTGTCTGCAGGGCGGCCGGATCGATCCGGAGCCAGCCATCCATCTCTCGTCCACGCATTTCGAACCGAGCCGCCCCGGGGGTGGCAACGAGATCGTCAGTCCGTTTCGGGTCCACCCGCAACAGCAGGCCGCCCTGGTTGCTGGCGCTGACCGCCATGTGCCCGTCGATGAGGAATGCCAGACCACCGAACATCCGCTTCTCGGTGAGACCGGCGTCGACATCGACGAGCTCGCGTATCCGGTCAGCAAGCTCTTTGTCGTAAGCCATGGAGATGAGTATCCGCTGTCCGACCGGATGCGCCCAGTGTCGTTCTCGTGCGTCCCGAGGTACATGTCGAGCTCCGGGCATGGCTCCGCCATCAGAGGTGGTCGAATTTTCGTAGCGTGTTGCGTCGTGGTCTTTGCTGTGGATCAATCCATTTCGGCGGAATCAATTCGGGGATACCGTCCGAGGCTATCCGGATCAACCATTCGTCTTTATGAATCTCCGTATGGTGATGTCGACACAGCAGACACCCATTCTCGTAACTCGTCGGCCCCAGGTCACGATCCCAGAAGTCGATATGATGACCATCGCACCAATCCGGCGGCCGATCACAGCCCGGCCAGATACATCCCTTGTCCCTGGCCACGATCGCCCGGCGAATGTGCGCCGGAAATGTGCGGGAAGCCCGCCCCACATCCAGGACCTCTGATTTGCTCCCCAGGATCATCGGGATGACTTTGGCGTCGCACAGGTATTTGCGGGCCTGCGCGGGGCTGAGCATCGCGCCGGTGTCGAAACCGGCATCCGAGATCAGCCCGGTCAGCGCGTCCCAGGTCATGGTGACGGTGACGTGCGGGCGTTCCCCGCCGCTCAATGGGGCCTGGCCGGTGTCCAGGAACCTGGCCAGCGCTTCGACCAGGGCCTGCGCGGCTCGGGTCGCGGCCGGGCGGGGGTCACGCGCCCCGTCGGCTTCCGGCCGGGGTGCGGACATCCCGTCGATGGCTTTCTTGATCACTTCGACGCCGTAGTCGTCCAACTTGCCCTTGATCGCAGTGAGTCCGGTGCGGGTGGAGCGGGCGCCGAAGTGCAGTTCCATCTTCGATGCGGGGGTGGTGTCGTCCAGTTCCCCGTCGGGGTCGACCCGGTCCAGGATCCGTTGCGCCGCATGGCCAAGATAGTTCGGGTCACAATCCACGGCGGTGTCCACCAGGGTCTGCTCGCACAGGTCCCGGGCCTGGGCCGGCACTTTTACGGGGACCTTGGCCATCGTTTCGACGATGATCTTCACGTGCTCCGCACCGACGCACCCACCGTCTACGGCCTGGGCAAGTTCGGGAAGGATCGGTGGGGCTTCGCCGCCGGTCGCTTGTGGGCGGGGCAGGATCTGGCCGGCGGCCTTGACCCGTGCGCTGGCGTCGGCCGCCGAGATGACGAACGCTTGCCGCAGCAGCGCCGCGGTCGAGGTACAGGACCGGTCTGCGGCCATTCCGAGGTGGTCGATCTCGCCGGCCTGATGCACCTGCGCCGCGTACACCCTCCGGGCAAGGACCTCCATCCGGCGACCGAATTCCAGTTGGTCGTCGGGCAGCAACTTTCCAGAACGCGCCGTCACGTATGTGTTGGACAGCGGACAGCGCCGTGTCGGCCAGGGCTTGCGCCTGGTCGACATCGGTGAAGCCGGCGCTGTTCATATTCAAAACCCTACTCAGCACCACCGACAGTTGACCCCGAATCCGACCCTATTCCGGGAGTCGCCGGATCACGAATGGGTCACGATATTTCGGGTCCGATCATCACCGTCAGACGGCCACCCGCCGATATCATCCGGAATGGCGCCACAGACATTTCTTCCAGGCGTAGTTACTTTTTCGGAGCCACATGGATGAACGCGCCATTTTCGGGACGCAAGTGACAGAAATCGACAACGTCATCCATGCGGGCGAAGTTGATCTGCACCGGATCCTGACCGGGAGAACACTCAGCCCAGCGTGTCGTGGATCAGACCGAGGAACTCGTCGTCACCGATGGCGGCCGCGGCCATGGTGGTCAGCTGGATGGTGCCCTTGCTGGTGCGAAGTTCCGGATGTCGCGAAGCGAAAGCGTCCCGACCCTCGTCCCAGCCGTAGATCGACACCCAGCGCTTCCAGACACCGACGAACAGCCGACGGTCACCCACCTTGAACACGGGCATTCCGTAGGACAGTTCGACCGAGACCTCGGGATGGGCTGCTAGGACGAGTGCGTGCAACCGGTCGAACAGCGGCCGGAAGGCCGGGTTGATCGACTCGATGTAATCCTCGACGGCCCGCTCCATCCACCCATCATCCCGTCCTCGCGCGGTTGGTGCCACCCGTGACGGGGCGGCTCCAACGGCCAGGGGACGCACCGTGGTGCGCGGCCGACCGCGCCGCCATCTCTGCTGAAGTTGCCGGGGACTGCGGGGTCACCTCCGGCTCGATGGTGCGGCGAGCCCGACGCTGCACCATCCGCTGGACTACCCAGGCGCAGTCGCTGCCTCAGCGGTCCTCGCGGAGCAGTCGGTAGATGACGTAGAAGGCAACCCAGGCGATCAGCGCGCCTACTGCCACGTCCAACGCGCCATAGACGATGTCGACCACAGATGTCCCCGGTCCGTCGCAGTGGTAATTCGGTGCAGGTTGCCCCATCCTCCCGATTCCCCGGAACACCCGGTTCAATCCGAAGCCGGCCGGCCGACTCGATCTCATCGGGCCCGGCCGAGCCGTACTGTCGAGGGAAGGCGGCAACGACAGGGGGACCATGGCGCTGATCAGCAGCAAGAATTTTGGGCGTCTGGTGACGCCCGTGGTGCGAACGGTGACACCCAAATACTTCGCCGGCTTCATCCGGACCGTTCTGGATCGCGCGATCGACGGAGCCGGGCCCATACCGGGGGCCGCCCTCAGCGCTGACCGCCTCCTGATCGAGGCCAACGGCGACCGCGACGCGGCGATCAAACACCTGATCAGCAACCACGTCCGGGTTGCGGGCGCGCAGGGCCTCGTCACCAACATCGGGGGGCTGATGACGGCTGCGGCGGCCATCCCGGCCAACATCACCGGCCTGGCTCTCGTGCAGTGTCACCTGATCGCTGGAATCGCCCACCTGCGGGGCCACCATCTTGCCGACCCGCGCGTCCGCAACGCGGTACTCGCCTGCATGGTCGGTGAGGACGGCCTGGCCAGCCTCAACAGGTCGGCCTCCTTGATGCTCACGCCCTACGAGCTGGCGACCGCCACGCAGACCGACCCGGAGACCGACGATCTGATCTCCCGGATCATCGCCGGAGAGCTCGTCGCCCAGGTGGGCGGTAAGCGGCTCGTCACCATGGTGGGTCGCCGGATCCCATTGCTGGGCGGCGTTTTCGGCGGCACGACCGACGCACTGCGTACCGCCGAGGTCGGCAAGTTCGCGGCCCGGGCACTGTCCGGCGGCGGGTCGGAAGCAATTCGGAACTGATGGTGTCGAGCTCGTGACAGCCGCAGCGGACGTCGAGCGGATCCAGCTGGGCACGGTCGAAGTCGTGCTCGCCACCGTGATCTCGGCGGAACAGGCCGTGCCGATCGCGCGGCGCATCCGACGGGGCGGGGACGCCCCGTACATCGGGCTCGTCTCGGCTGATGTCGGAGCCGAGCTCTGGGCCGTACTGGCTGCCATGGCTCCGGTCTTGGCCGAGGTCATCTTTTTCGACGCGGAGTCAGACTTCCTGCCGAAGGGCGACGAGCTGGCCATGACTGCGTTGACCAACCACGGCTACGGCCAGGACTTCGTGTACACGGTGGCAACCCTGTCCGCCGCGATCGACTATGCCGTGCAAGAACTCCGCGACAAGACCGGCTCTTGGGACGGTGACCAGCTGCTCGTCATCGGCCCCGGTGCGGTGACGAGGCGGGCCCGGCTGCACCTCATCCGTTCGATCTGATCGCGCCGCCACGGCCGACACTCCTCGTCCGCACGACACTCCTTGGCCGCACGTCCGGCGGTTGGATCGGCGCTCGTCGAGCGCCGATCCTGCACGCCTCTCATCGGAGGTGACGAGGTCAGCTGCGGACCGAGTTCCGGTTGCCGAAACGGATCCAGAGCAGGAGAACGATCACCGCACCGATGAAGCTGCCGATGATCCCGGACGGCTGGAAGAAGCCGTTCTGCGCATCCTTGTGGAAGATCAGATAGCCGAGGAATCCTCCGACGAAGGAACCCACGATGCCCAGGACGATGGTCATCAGGATCGAGATGTCCTGCTTCCCGGGGACAACCAACCGAGCGAGCGCACCGGCGATCAGGCCGATGACGATGATGCTGACGATGAGACCGAGCATGACGTGCCTCCAGATGGCTGAACGTTGATGGCGTTCATGGCGTCGACCCGGAACGGGCCGAGGTGATCAGCAGGTCGCTGATCGAGTTCGACTCAACCACCCCTAGGGCTGGTGCGGCACACCCCTAGGGAGGTTATTGTCGAATACATGCCTTCGCCCCCACCGATGCGTCCGATCACCGTCGCGCTCGTGGATGACTACGACGTCGTGCTGATCGGCGTGGCCCACATGTTCGACCGATACCGCGATCGCATCGTGGTCGCGGAGATCGACACGAACAAGCCGTTGCACGACGAGGTCGACATCGTGCTGTACGACTCGTTCGCCCAGCCGGAATCCGACCACGAGGAGATCGGTGTGCTGGTGCGGAACCCCAGCGCGCGCCGGGTGGTGGTCTACACGTGGAACTTTCATCCCGATCTGATCGACAGCGCCCAGAAGCAGGGCGCCCACGGCTATCTGTCGAAGGCGCTGCCGGCCCGCGAACTGGTGGCGGCCCTGGAGGCGGTACATGCAGGTGAACTGGTGGTCAGCGATCCGCCGCGCCGGGCGCCCAGCACCAGCGGCTTGAACTGGCCGGGCCGTGACGAGGGGCTGACCGACCGGGAGTCGGAGATCCTGGCCCTCATCACCCAGGGCAAGAGCAACGCCGAGGTCGCCACGCTGACTTACCTGAGTCCGAATACGGTGAAGTCCTACATCAGGAACATCTATCGAAAGATCAGCGCCGCCAGTCGGACCCAGGCTGTCCTGTGGGGCGTCAACCACGGCTTCAGCCCGGACCATCGCCGCATCGATCACTGGCGCGGCGGCCCGTGAGAGCTCAGACGAGCGGCATCCCCAGGGCGGCGTAGAGCGACTCGACGAGCGCGTCGCCTCTGGCGTTGCCCAGCAAGCCTGGTCCCTGCTGGTTCATCGCGTAGCCCACGCTCAGCCCACGCCCGGGATCGGCGAATCCGAAGGAGCCACCCGAGCCGATATGGCCGAAGGCACCAGAGCCCATCACCGCACTGCTGCCCGTTCCGTAGTCGGCCCGATTGTCGACCGGCAGCATGAAGCCCTGCGAGAAACTCGTCGGTATCAGCAATGTCGCATCCAGCCCCTGTTGGAATGTGCGGCCCATGCGAGCCACCGTCGCGGTCTCGAGTCGCACCGGACCGCCCGTGCCGGGGCGGGCGGCGGGAGCGTAGAGACCGGCGAGTCCCCGTGCGTTGGTGATGCCGCCGGCCGCGCCGATCTGCGCGAGATGCCCGGCCCTGGTGTTGAAACCGGTCCGCGTCCAGGCACCCGAGTTGAACGCGAACAGATTCGGGATGGACCCTCGATCGCGGCGCATGGCGGTATCGAACGCACTGCGCGGCGGGCGCGAGGTCGCCGGCTGGACCGGCGCCACCCGTGGTTCGATCTCTTCCGGTAGACCGAGCCAGAAGTCGAGACCCAGCGGCTCGGCCAGCCGGGTCCGGATGATGTCCCCGAGCTCCATCCCGGCCGTCCGCCGCAGCACCTCACCGACGGTGAACCCGAACGTCAGAGGATGGTAGCCGTGCCTGGATCCCGGTTCCCACCAGGGCGTTTCGGCCTCGATCCGGGCCACCATGTAGTCCCAGTCCTCGAGTGCATCCGCCTTGACCGGGTCGCGCAGCACCGGCACGCCCGCCGAGTGGTCCAGCAGCATCGATATCGTCGTGCCGCCCTTTCCGGCTCTTCCGTACTCGGGCCAGATCTCGACAACAGGGGCGGCCAGATCGAGTTCACCGGCCTGCGCCATCAGATGGGCGATCAACGCCAGCGCGCCCTTCGTGCTCGAGAAGACCACACAGACCGAGTCCTGCTCCCACGTGCGGCCGGTAGCCGGATCCGCAATCCCGCCCCAGAGGTCGATCACCGGTCTGCCGTCCAGCAGCACGCAGAAGGCCGCGCCGACTTCGCCGCGCTCGGTGAAATTGCGGCGGAACGTCTCGCTGACGGCCTCGAATCCGGGATCGCACCAACCGCCGACAGCCGGCGCCGCGCTCTCCCCGGCGGTCACGACGTTCCACCCTGCAGCAAGCTGCGGATCGCCAGATCGGCGTAGCCCTCGGCGATCTCGACAGCGGTCTGCGGCCCGTCGGCGTGGTACCAGGCGCTGGTCCCGTTCAACATGTCCAGGAGCGCGAAGGTGGCCAGACGCACGTCCCGCACGCGGAACTCGCCGGAACGCACACCGGCGGCAATCGTGTCGGCCACCCGCCGGTGGTAGTACCGGCGGTGCCCATCGATGACGGCACGATGCTCTGGGCTGAGCGCGTTCATCTCGTGGCGACCGACCAGATGCTCGACCTGACGTTCCACCAGCTGCAGCACGTGCGCCCGCACCAACCCGGTCAGTCGCTCGGTCGGCGTCCCGCTCTCGTCGAGCAGTCTGAGCTGGTGCTCGACCGGCTCCCGGCTGACCGTCAGGCAGATGGCGAAGAGGATCTCCTCCTTCGACGAATAGTGGTGGTAGAGACTGGCGCCGCGGATCCCGAGGGCATCGGCGATCTCACGCATGCCGACCTGGTGATAGCCGTCCGAGGCGAACAGCCGCGCGGCCGTCGCGACGATCTGCTCGGCCGTGACCCGACCGGATCGTGCCGGTGCCACCGGTGCCACCGGTGCCGCCGGTGCCGCCGGTGCCGGGTCCGTGGCCATCGGTAGGGGACCGGCCACCGACTCCGGCTGGCTCACACCGGCCCCGTCACCAGGGATCGACTGTTCCGCAACTCACGCTTGAGGATCTTGCCCTGCGCGTCGACCGGAAACTCGGTGACCACATGAACCGCTTTCGGAGCCTTGTAGGCGGCGAGGTTCTCGCGGCAGAAGGCGATGATGGCCGCGGGCTCCGGCGCCCCGCCGGGCTTGGCGATGACGAAGGCGGTGACCACCTCAGACCAGTAGTCGTCCGGCAGACCCACGACGGCCGCGCGCAGAACGTCCGGATGTTGGTGCAGCACCCGCTCCACCTCCTGCGACGACACGTTCATGCCACCGGTCTTCACCATGTCCTTGACCCGGTCGTAGAAGAACAGGTTGCCCTCGGCATCACGGCGGACCATGTCGCCGGTGTGCACCCAGCCGCCGGCGAAAACCTGTTCCGTGCGCTCCGGATCCTTGTAGTAGCCCAGCATCGTCGATGGTGATCGGCAGAGCAGCTCGCCGATCTCGGCGGGCTGGCCGTTCGCGTCCGCGACGCGCACCTCGAGATGGCTGACCGGCTTGCCGATCCAGGTGGCGTCGTGGTCCGGGATGTCGTCCAAGGTCCGGAACCAGCCGACGGAGCCGAGCTGGGAGAGTTCCGACTGGCCCCAGTAGGTGCCCCAGACCACCTGTGGCGCAGCGGCGGCCCAGGCATCGATCGCATGCGGAGACACTTGACCGCCGTACGTCATGCAACGACTGACCGACCCCGCGGTGGCCGGGCCGAAATCGGCATGGCCGGCCAGCGCGAGGTAGAACGTCGGCGTCTGGGCGATCACGGTGACACCCTCGTCTCGGATGATCGCCAGCGAAGTAGCAGGTTCCGTGGTGGCGGGCAGCACCAGCGTCGCCCCCATCATCGTCAATGTGGTCATCGATCCGAGACCGGCGATGGTGTGGAACGGCATGACGAACAGCCAGACGTCGTCCGGACCGGTGCGCAGACCCCAACTCCAGGCCGGCGCCGTCGAGATCAGATAGTTCCGGTGCTGGATCAACACGCCCTTGGGGGCAGCCTCGGTCCCACTCGTGTAGACGAGCATCGCCACATCCAGCTCGTCGACGTCAGCCTCCGGCTCGTCATCGGCGACACCGGCGGTGAGTGCCGAATATCCGAGCCACCCGGGAGCTGTTGCAGTGTCATCGAAGTCGATGCGAGCCACCGTGAGCGCGGCACTCGCCTCGGTGACCACGCCCACGAATTCCGCGGAGGTGAGCACCACCGCGGGCTCGGCGTGGACCAGCTGCTGGCGGATCTCGGAGGCGCGGAACAGCGGGTTGACGCCAGTGAAGGCGGCGCCGATCTTGAGCGCACCGTAGTAGACCGCGACTGATTCGATGCGATTACGGGACAGCACGGCCACCCGGTCGCCGCGCCGGACGCCGAGATCATGCAGCACGTGCGCCGCGCGATTCGCCATGGCGTCGAGAGCCGAGTAGCTGACGGCACTTCGCGTGCCATCGGCAGCCACCAGCACGAAGGCGGTCTTGTCGGGTTGATTGGCTCCGTGCCGGCGCAATTGATCGCCCAGGGTGGCCCGGCCGAGCGCCGCTCGATGCTGCACAGACAGATCGGCCGGTGAGTTCATCCTGCCGATACCAGGTTCGCGGTCTCACTCTGGTCGAACATTGGCGCCCCGAACTTCTCGAGCGACACGATCTCCTCGACCGGGCTACGAGTCAGCTTGGTGGGAAAGGAGTTTGCTGGATACCCGACGGCGATGTGAGCGGCTGTGATGAAGCCGTCCGGGATCTCCAGCATCTCCCGCACTTTGACCTCCTCGATGCAGAGCAGCGTGGTGACGGCAGTCGCGACGCCCTGTTCCCGCAGCGCGAGGCAGAGGTTCTGCATCGTCGGATAGATGGACGCCCCGCCGACCACGCTGAGGCGGTCCAGCCCGGTGTCGGTCGGATGCAGGCCAGAGACCTCGGCGCACAGCACGATGATCGCCGGTACCTCGGCCAGATGCTCGGCGAAATCGTCGGCGGCGGTGACGGCCTTCGGCATGGCACCGACCTGCACCTCACCATCGGCGATGCCGTTGAAATACGCCTTCCACGGCGCCAGATAGAGATCGGCCAGCGCCTGCTTGGCCGCCGCATCACGAACGACGATCCAGCGCACCGGCTGCCGATTGCCACCCTGGGGGCCGAACCTCGCCGAATCGAACGCTCGGTACAGCACGTCGTCGGGTACCTCACGATCCGAGAAGTATCGGCACGTCCCAGTGGTTCGCATGGCCTCGGTCAGCTCCATTGCTGTATCCCGTCCTATCCATCGTTAGGTAAGTTGACTCCCAGCATGCTGTGGCGCAGGCCACTCGTCAAGACCCAGCCGTCCCCTTTTTCGGCAAATTTGCCGTCCAGATGGCGTGTTGCCAGCCGCGGGCTTATGTTGGCCTAACGGCGGTTACAGGCGTGCCAGCGCCGCTCCGTCGGAACGCCCCCTCACCGAGCCCGGAGGACCGATGTCCGCTCCTGCTTCCGCACCGGCGATCGACCGGTCGGCGCTCGCCCATGCCCTCACCGAGGCGAACATCCCGTCGCTGATCCCGGTGCTCTACCAGCTCACCGGCGACGAGCGCTGGCTCGCCGCTCCTTACGCGCCGGCACCCGGCCGTGGCATGGACGACAACACCTCGGGTGGGCTGCCCGCGCAACGCCAGAGCGAGATCCGGGTGGCCGCCCTGGAGGCCGTCCTGGCCTGGGCCGCCGGCCAACCGGTCGCGGTTCCGCAGCCCCGTGGTGGCGCTCTGGTCCGGTTGCTCTCGGTGTGCGTCGGGGAGCCGATGCCGGCAGAATTCGAACCGATGATGGCCGACATGCTCGGCTTCGCCGCCCCTGTCGACCGGGACGCGGTCGCCGGCGCCGAGCGGTTCGACGTGGTGGTGATCGGTGCCGGCGTGTCCGGGATGGCGGCCGCGATACGACTGCGTGCGACCGGGGCGAACGTCACCGTCCTGGAGAAGAACGAAGACGTCGGGGGCACGTGGCTCGAGAACACCTACCCGGGGGCCGGCGTCGACACACCGAGCTACCTGTACTCGCTCTCGTTCTTCGAGCGCGACTGGTCGACTCACTTCGGCAAGCGGGACGAAGTGCAGGGCTACCTCCGGGACGTCGCCGAGCACTTCGGTCTGCGCCAGATGATTCGCTTCCGCACCGAGGTGGCCGCCGCGGATTGGGATGAGGCGCAACAACTCTGGAAGATCGTCACCACCACCGGCGAGCACATCCGGGCCAACGTGCTGGTCAGCGCCGTCGGGCAGCTCAATCGGCCCAAAGTCCCGGACCTGCCGGGACTGAGCGACTTTCACGGTCGGGTCTTCCATTCCGCCCAGTGGCCGGATGATCTCGATGTGACCGGCCAGCGGGTGGCGATCGTCGGGACCGGCGCGAGCGCCATGCAGATCGTCCCGGCGATTGCGGACCGGGTCGAGCAGTTGACCATCTTCCAACGTTCACCGCAGTGGATTGCCCCGAATTCCGACTATTTCCGTCCGGTGGGTGAGGATATCCACCAGGTCATGGCCACGGTGCCGTTCTACCGGGCGTGGTATCGGGTCCGGTTGGCCTGGACGTTCAACGACAAGGTCCACCCGTCGCTGCAGGTCGACCCGGACTGGCCGGAGCCGACTCGCTCGGTCAACGCGGTCAACGACGGGCACCGCCGGTTCTTCACCCGCTATCTGCAGGAGCAGCTGGCCGGCCGGCCGGATCTCGAGGCCGCGACGCTGCCGGATTACCCGCCGTTCGGCAAGCGGATGTTGCTGGACAACGGCTGGTTCTCGGCGTTGAGACGACCCAACGTCCATCTCGTCACCTCGCCCGTCCGAGCGCTCGAGCCGGCCGGGGTCCGAGCCGACGACGGATCGCTCACCGAGGTCGACATCGTGGTGCTGTGCACCGGTTTCGAGGCGAGGCGTTTCCTGTATCCGATGGACGTTCGAGGTAGGTCGGGCCGCACGCTGGAGGAGCAGTGGGGACCGGAGGACGCCACCGCATTTCTCGGCATCACCGTCCCCGATTTCCCGAACCTCTTCATGCTGCTGGGACCGAATACCGCGCTGGGGCACGGCGGTAGCGTCATCACCATCAGCGAATTCCAGATCGACTACGTCGACGCGCTCATCCGGCAGATGGCGGCCGCGGGCATCGAATCGATCGAATGCCCGGCCGAGCTGGCCGCCGACTACACGACGCGGGTGGACGAGGCCCACGCCACGATGATCTGGACGCATCCGGGCATGACCAACTGGTATCGCAATGCTGCCGGCCGCGTGGTGTCGACGTTGCCCTGGCGGATCGTGGACTACCGCGCGATGACCAGGGATCCGTCCGTCGACGACTTCATCGTCCGGCGGGCATCAGATGAAAGCCGGCAACACCGCGTGGACACCCCACACGCCATTGGCCACCTGAGTGATCCGTAGGTCGACGGTGGGACTGGCCAAGGCCAGGGCCGTGGCCCTGTCCAGCTGATACAGGCGCTGGATCCAGGTCAGCATGGCGTCGAGAGCTTGCGCCATGGCCTCGTTCAAGTCGGCGTCGAAACCGAAAGTGATTCGCCCGGATGGTGTCTCGGCGTAGATCCCGCTGATGGCCGGGTCGGTGACCAGATCAAGGACGACCGTCGTGGTCATCGGACACTCGATCGCCGTCCCGGACACCTCTCCATCGCCTTGAGCCGCATGACCGTCACCCATGGTCAGCAGCGCCCCGGGCACCGTCACCGGGAGATAGAGGACGGACCCCGCCACCAGCGAACGGCAGTCGATGTTGCCGCCGCTCTCGGCCCGCGGCGGAATGGTCGAGTGCTCGCCGGGCGCGATCGGTGGCACGCCGATGACACCCAGGAAGGGCGCCAGCCGTACCCGGTGGCCGAGCTGATCGGTGCCGACGCCGGTCTGGGTATCCAAGTGCCACAGCAGCCAGGACGGGTCCACGCCCGCCAGACCCAGTCGCGCATTGAGCGGAGTGTCCCTGGCTGCGGCCACCGTCCAACCCCAGGGATCAGGCTCGAGCGACGCGAGTCGGATCGCCAACGCCATCCCCGGCAGCGCTCCGGTCACCGCGATCGGACCCGTCAGGCAGTGCCCGCGAGAGGCGGCGAACATCGTCGGCATGGCCTGGCCAGGTTCCCGTTGCGGCTCCAGGTATCCGGAGGCATCCAACGATCGGACGACGATCGTGTCGCCGGGGTCGACGGTGAGCACCGCCGCATGGTCACGGGAGAAGACGTCCACGGTGGTGTCGGTCGTCGGTTCGAGGTGGTGCACGGTCATGGCATTCCTTGGTGGGAAGGGAATGGCAGGCGGTCAGGCCGTTCCCTACGGACCGCCGTCTGATGTCGACCGTACCGGTTTCCGAATCCACCACGTCCGGTGTTATGTACATCCGTACATCATGTGTACGATCGTGCACATGACCGATTCTCCGACCATGCGGGAACGCATGCTCGCGGGCGAGCTCTACATCGCGGACGACCCCGAGCTCGCCCAGGACGCGATGCGCGCACGCGGGCTCATGCACCGGTTGAACGCGATGGACCTCACCGACACCGACGGGCGGCATGCGCTGCTGGCCGAGCTGCTGGGGTCGTTCGGGTCGGACAGCGAGATCCTGCCACCGTTCCGGTGCGACTACGGATATCAAACCTTTTTCGGAGCAAGGAGTTTCGCCAACTTCGGCCTGATCTGCCTCGATGTCGCCCGGGTCACCATCGGCGATGACGTGCAGATCGGCCCCAACGTGCAGCTGTTGACCCCGACCCATCCGATCGACCAGACCCGGCGACGGGAGAAATGGGAGGCCGCGCTGCCCATCACCGTCGGCAACAACGTCTGGCTCGGTGGCGGCGTCATCGTGTGCCCTGGCGTCACGATCGGTGAGAACACCGTCGTCGGTGCAGGTGCCGTCGTGGTGCGCGACCTACCGGCGAACGTGGTCGCAGTCGGAAACCCGGCCCGCATCGTCAGGACCCTCGCGCCATGACGGCCGCTACCGACCCGCATCCGGCCACCCGGCGGCCACGTCGCCACGACCCGGATCGCAAGGCCCGAATCGTCGACGCCGCGCTCGACGTGGTGGCCCAGTACGGTGTTTCGGGTACCACACATCGACTGATCGCCACCGCAGCCGACGTCTCGCTCGGCTCGATGACGTACTACTTCACCAGCCTGGGCGACCTTCTCGAGCAGGCTTTCGGCCTGCACGCCGGGCGCATGTCAGTGCTGTACGAACGTCATTTCGACGACGTGCGCACCCGCAAGGACCTGGTGGAGGCCGTCACCGCACTCGTGCATGGCAACGGCGCCGGCACCGACCGCGACTGGGCGATCGCGCTCGAGCTCTATCTGGCCGCGCTGCGCGACCCCGCACTCAGAACGATCACCGAGCAGTGGATGGGCCGCAGCCGGGATGTGCTGCAGCGCTTCATCGATCCGGTGACCGCGAGAGGTGTCGACGCGCTGATCGAGGGCCTGATCATCCATCTCATGCTGTCGACCCGACCAGGAACCCGGGCAGATACCGTTCGGTACGTCGACCGGGCGCTGGGCGATGCCGTGGTCGACCTCAATCCCTCATCTCCCACTCCCCTGTCAGCACCAGGCCCGAAAGAGCGACCATGACCTCCCCCACCACCTTTGCCCCACCGACGCCGCCGCAGGTCGCCGGCGCGACCAGGGCCACCTACGCGGCCTTCATCGGCGCCGGCTTCGCCACCGCGAGCTGGGCATCGCGGATCCCCCAGATCCGGGACCAGCTCCATCTCACTCCGGCCAGTCTGGGCCTGGTCCTGCTGGCGGTGGCCGGTGGATCGCTGATCGCGTTGCCGCTGGCCGGGATCATCGTGCACCGCTTCAACTCCCGCCGGACCGTGGCCGCGATGTCGGTGTTGCTGTCCTTCGGGTTGGTGGTGCTGTCCACCGGCTATCTGATCGGCGTACTGCCGGTGCTGATCGGCTTCGCCTTGGTGGGTTTCGCCAACGGCGCCTGGGACGTGGCGATGAACGTGCAGGGCGCCACGGTCGAACGCCACCTCGGGCGGGCCATCATGCCGCGCTTCCATGCGGGGTTCAGCGTCGGCACCGTGGCCGGAGCCCTGATCGGCGCGGCCATGGTCGCGTTGAAGGTCCCGGTGACCGCGCACCTGATCGGCGTGGCCCTGGTGATCGCCATCTCCATTCCCGTCGCGGTGCGCGGCTTCGTCGCCGACACCGACGACGACGTCCACGCCGAGGCCGGAACTGAGAAGGTCAGTCCGCTGGCCCGCTGGAAGGAACCGCGAACCCTGCTGATCGGCGTCTTCGTGCTGGCCTTCGCCTTCGCCGAAGGCACCGGTAACGACTGGATCAACCTCGCCCTGATCGACGGCTACGGTGCGCCGGTGGTGGTCGGCACCCTCGGGTTCGCGACGTTCCTGGCGGCCATGACAGGTGGTCGTTGGTTCGGGCCGGCCCTGCTCGATCGATTCGGCCGGGTGGTCGTGGTCCGCTGGTTGGCGCTGGTGGCCGTGATCGGGCTGGTGATCTTCGTGTTCAGCCCATCGATTCCGCTGGCCTTCGTGGGGACGCTGCTCTGGGGCCTGGGCGCATCGCTCGGCTTCCCGGTGGGCATGAGCGCAGCCTCTGACGAGCCGAAAGCAGCGGCCGCGCGGGTCAGCGTCGTCGCGTCGATCGGATACTGCGCCTTCCTCGGGGGGCCGCCGTTGATCGGGTTCCTGGGCAACAACATTACGGTCTTGAAGGCCTTGACGGTGGTGGCCGTGTTGATGGCCGTGGCCGCCATGGTGGCCGGGGCAGTGCGCCCCATCAGCGCGGCGGACGCCGAGGGTGACGACCTGCCCGCCTGAACAGGCCATCCGAATGTGCGGATACGACCGACCCGTCGGTGCGCTCGCCGTTACGGGTCAGCTGTTCGTCAGCGTGAACGTCGTGGTGAGTGCAGCCGTCGAATCGCCGCCGACCCAGATGTCGAAGGTCGACTCGTCGACCACCCAGTCCCGCACCCGGGCGTTCCAGTAGCGCAACTCCGCCGGACCCACTTCGAACTGGACCGAACGCGACTCGCCGGCGGCCAGGGCAACCCGGCGGAAACCCTTCAGTTCGCGCACGGGACGAGACGCGGAGCCGTGGCGCTGGTGGAGGTACAGCTGCACCACCTCGTCGGCGTCCGGCCCTGACACATTGGTGACGTTCACCGATACCGTCACCGTCCCGTCCCGGCTGATGCTATCGAGATCGACTGCCAGGTCGCCATACTCGAAGGTGGCGTAGCTCAACCCGTGCCCGAACGGGAACAGCGGCGTGCTGGCCTCGTCCCAGTACCGCTGCTCCTGCTTCTCCGGCTCGTGAGAGCGTGTGTGCGAGTAGATCATCGGCACCTGACCGACGGTCCTCGGCCAGCTGAACGGCAGCCTTCCGGCCGGCGAGACGTCGCCGAACAGCAGATTAGCCACCGCCGCGCCACCCTGCGAGCCTGGATACCAGATGTCGAGAATGGCCGGCACATTCGCGTTGGCCCAACGGAGGTCGAGCGGTCGCCCGTTCAACACAAGCAGGACGACCGGCGTCCCGGTGGCCCAGATGGCCTGCAGCAACTCGAGTTGCCGGCCGGGGAACTCCAGCGAGGACCGGGAAGCAGCCTCGCCGATCATGTTCTGCCATTCGCCGAGGACGACCACCGCGACCGCCGACGCCCGTGCCAGATCGACCGCTCGTTGCAGTTCGGCGTCGTCGTCGAAGTCGGCCGGGTCCTCCGGCGCATTGCCTCCGAACATGTCGAACATGGACGGGAAAGTCCGCAGAGCCGGCCGGATACCTGGCGCGTGACCGACCTGCGCCGAACCGGCCCGCTGACGGATACCGGCCAACACGGTGACCGTCTCGTCCAGGTCGTGGTCGAACACCCAGGGCCCGAGCGTATCTCGCCTTGAGTCGGCCAGCGGACCGATCACGGCGATCGATGCTGCGGGGTCGAGTGGCAGTAACCCGCCTTCGTTGCGCAGCAGCACCGCCGACCGCTCGGCAGCGATCCTGGCCACCTCCCGATGCGCCGGATCGGCCAGCACCTGCCGGGCCAGATCCTCGTCTACAAACGGATTGTCGAACAGTCCCATCCGGAACTTGGCCTCGAGCACCCGTCGCACACTCTTGTCGAGCGACTCCTGGCTGGCGCTCCCGTCGGCCACCGCGTCCGGCAGGTGTGCGTAGGCCGGGTCGGAGATCGCCATCTCCATGTCCATCCCTACGGTGACGGCACGAGCCGCCGCGTCGGCGAGGTCAGCCGCGAAGCCGTGCGTGGTCAGATTCCGCACGGCGTTGGCGTCGCTGACGACAAACCCGGTGAACCCCCAGGTCTCGCGCAGGACCTCGGTGAACAGCCAGTGGTTACCGGTTGCCGGGATGCCGTTGAGGTCCATGTACGCCGTCATGATGTTGCCGGCACCGGCGTCCACCGCGGCCCGGAAGGGTCGCAGGTAGACATTCCAGAGCTCGGAGTCGGAAAGGTTGACCTCGTCGTAGTCACGTCCGCCGGTCGCTGCGCCATAGCCCGCAAAGTGTTTCGGTCCCGCGATGAGGCGTTCCGGCGTGCCGAGCCGCTCACCCTGGAAGCCGCGGACCTGGGCTGCGGCCACCGCCTCGCCTAGGTACGGATCCTCGCCCGCACCCTCGATCATCCGGCCCCAGCGTGGATCTCGCGCGATGTCGACCATCGGCGCGAAGGCCCAGTGGATGCCGACCGCCCGGGCCTCTCGGGCCGCGACCGCCTGTCCCGCCTCGATGATCCCCGGGTCCCACGACGCGGCCATCGCGATCGGAACCGGCAGGACGGTCCGAAAGCCGTGGATGACATCGAACCCGAACAGTGCGGGGATGCCGTGCCGGTTCCCTCCGATGGTGAGCCGCTGCAGCCGATTGGTCTCGGCCGGATCGGTGACGAAGAGCAGCGAGCCCGCCTCGCCGCGGGCCAGCACCGCCTCCACCAATGCCGGCTGGTCGGCCACCGAGAGGATGTCGTCCGGTTCGGGTTCCGCGTCCCGCATGAACCCGAAGTAGAAGTACTGGGTGAGCTGGCCCGCCTTCTCGGCCGGCGTCATCGCGTCGATCAGTTCGTCGATCCGCTCCCGGATTGCCTCGTCCGACATCGGCGCCCGGGGTTCGTCGACCATGTCAGTTCTCCTCCAGCCCGGCCTCGTCGCCGGCGCGCAGAATGTCAGCCTGTGGGATCGCCAATCTATCGTCTGCGCGGCCTGCCGGTGTTCCTACCTCGACTCGGGACCGATCACCGCTCACCGGTCGGGGCCCGGGTGCGGCTGCATCGTCCGGCGGCTTCCCGGCGGCGGGTGGTCGGGCGGCATACAACGTACCCAGCAGACCGATGACCGTGATCCCCCACCACAGCCACGGCCCATGCCACGGCGCCTGGGCCATGAAGGTGACGAAGGTGGCGAGGAATGCGGTGGCCACCAGTCGGTGTGCACTGCGTGCGGCGGCGACCAGTGCGACGGCCAGGGTCGGCCAGACGTAGTACGCGACCATGACGGTCTCGAAAACGCACCGAAAGGTGAGTGCGACCGCCACCCACCACAGCAGTCGCTCCAGCGCCTGTGGTCGCCAGGCCACCTGCGACTCCCTGTCCGTCCACCGCCGGGCGACGAGGCACGCGCATCCGCAGGCGAGCAGCACCGCCAGGGCGCGGGACGGGCCGGCGGCCACCGCCCCGCCGCCGATCTCCGGGGCGAGCGCGGTCCAGGGCGTCGGGTGATTCCTGGTCGGCCAGTTCGGCTGACTGGTGACGGCCCGGATCGTCGCGTCCCAGTTCGCCGCCGCCGCGGCAGCGAGCAACACGACGGCGGGCACCGCAGCGCGGATCAGGAAACCTGGGATCCGCCTGAGCGGGACGGTCGCGAGCACCACCGGTAGACCGAGAAGCACCAGGGGCTGCACCGCCACCGCCATCCCGATCAGCCAGGCCGACCGCGTCGGCCTGGCGTTGGACAGCGCGAGAATGCCGAACAGCAGCAGCGCCACCGCGACGGCATCTTCGGGATGGCCGAACCGGACGGAGACGTTCCACAGCACGACGGCTCCCGCGGTGGCGAGCAGGGCCCGGCTCCGCCGGCCGACCAGCATCCGCTCGGCCATCGCGTCCGCGGCGAACAGAGCGGTTGCCGACAGCGCGATCTCGAGGGGTCCGATCACGAACCACGCTGCGGGATAGGGATTCTGGGCGGTCTGGAAAGCGAGATCGAGACCAACGGCGTCGACCGCCGCCCCGATCGGAACCAGGACGAGCGCAGCACCCGGAAACGTGATCAGCGCGGTCGGTTTCGTGTAGAGGCCACCGAGCTGCAGATGTTGCAGGCGCCCCGCCGCCACCAAGGTCCGCCACAGGTCGTGCGGCAGCGCCCACGACTGCTCACCGAGCAGACGGGCTCCCCACGTCGTCGTGACCATCCCGACGATGATGAGCGCGATGGTGGCCAGTACCGGGAACAGCCGTCTCGTGAACCACGTCGCGGTCGTCGATGGAGGCCGGGTCGCCGGATCGACCGA
The DNA here is from genome assembly GCA_965277305.1 of Nakamurella sp. Lineage (GTDB taxonomy): Bacteria > Actinomycetota > Actinomycetes > Mycobacteriales > Nakamurellaceae > Nakamurella. Next base: position 369,962 of record CBDICH010000006.1, read on the forward strand.
GGTCACGTCCACGCGCGCAACCATAGCCTCCGACCAGAACCGGCTACCCCTGTCCCAGCGGGACCACTGCGATCAACTTTCCGGAGATGCGGCGGCGAATCGGTGAGCCGGCCGAGCAGAGCTGCCCGAGACCCGGGTGCGACGGTGGCGAGCCACGAGCAGGCCCACGCCCACGAGAATGATGAGCATCAGCGGCAGCCGCAGGACGGTCGGCTCGGGAAAAGCCAGGTCTGCCAGGACGATCCCGACGCCCAGCGCCAGGATCCCCACTCCGAACCAGCCGAGCAGCGCCCGTAGTTGTGCGAGCCGACGGACCCGCTCAGCGGTGTGCGGTGCGACTGTGGCGCTCTCGGTGACCAAGTCAGGTTCCTCCCATGCCCGTCATACTCGTGACTACCGCGCGATCGGCGGAAGGCACTCACAAGAGGCGTCGGACGAACCGGTGATACCGGCACGGACGAACCAGCTCAGCCGGGCACGTTCCGCTCGAGCTCGGCCAACCACACCCGGGCGTTGCCGTCGGACGGCGCCCGCCACTCGCCGCGCGGCGACAGCGATCCACCGGCCAGCACCTTCGGCCCGTTCGGCAGCGCCGAGCGCTTGAACTGGCTGAATCCGAAGAATCGCTGAAGGAAGACCGTCAGCCAGTGACGGATCGTCGGCAGGTCGTAGGCCAGTCGGCGGTCGACCTCGAAGCCGGGCGGCCAGGCACCCGCATCGACATCTGCCCAGGCGTGTTGCGCCAGAAAGGCGATGCGACTGGGCGGAAACCCGTAGCGCAATACGTGGAACAGATTGAAATCCTGCAGGGCGTACGGGCCGACCTTCTCCTCGGTGCTCTGCGGGCGCTCTCCGGCGGCGACCGGAACCAATTCCGGCGTGATCTCCTGCGCCAGGATCGTGGCCAGCACCGCGTTGGTGTCGCGACCGAATTGGTCGGTACTGATGACCCACCGGATCAGGTGCTGGATCAGCGTTTTCGGAATACCCGCGTTGACGCCGTAGTGAGACATCTGATCGCCCACACCGTACGTGCACCACCCGAGCGCAAGCTCGGACATGTCCCCGGTACCCAACACGATGCCGCCGCGGTGATTGGCCAGCCGGAAGAGGTAGTCCGTCCGCAGCCCGGCCTGGACGTTCTCGAATGTCACGTCGTAGACCAACTTGTCGCTGGCATAGGGGTGATCAAGATCGGCGAGCATCTGACGGGCAGCGGGTCTGATGTCGATCTCTTCGAAGGTGACACCCAGGGCCAGTGACAGGCGGATCGCACTGTCCTTGGTCTCCGCACTGGTGGCGAAACCGGGGAGGGTGAAGGCACGGATATCGGTACGCGGCCGACCGAGCCGATCCATGGCCTTCGCGGCGACGATCAGGGCGTGGGTGGAGTCCAATCCGCCGGAGACCCCGATGACGATGTCCGGGTTGCCGATCGCTCTCAACCGCTGCTCCAGCGCGGAGACCTGGATGTTGTAGGCCTCGTAGCAGTCCTGGGCGAGACGAGCGGGATCGTCCGGTACGAACGGGAATCGGTCGACCGCTCGCCGCAGCCCGATGTCACCGCCGGGCGGGTCCAACTCGAACTCGACGGTCCGGAAGCTGCCGGTGCGGTCGGCCAACGTTCGTCGGTTGTCATCGAAAGTGCCCTGCCGCAAACGCTCCTGACCGATCCGCAGCAGGTCGATGTCGGCCACCGCGCGCATCGGCTCCTCCGGGAACCGCTCCGTTTCCGCCAGCAGCTCGCCCAGCTCGTAGATCATCGTCTGGCCGTCCCAGGACAGGTCCGTACTGGACTCACCCTGGCCGGCGGCCGCGTAGACATAGGCGGAGAGACAACGGGCCGAAGCCGACCGGACCAGCAGTCGGCGGTCCTCGGCACGGGCGACCGTGATCGGACTGCCGGACAGATTCAACAGCACAGTCGCCCCGGCCAGAGCGGCCTCGGCGCTGGGCGGCACCGGCACCCACATGTCCTCGCAGACCTCGATGTGCAGGACCATTCCGGGCACGCCCGCTGCCTGGAACAGCAGGTCAGGGCCCAGCGGGACGGTCTGGCCGCACAACGTGATGGATGCTCCCCGTCGGTCGTCGCCGGGCGCGAAGTGTCTGCGCTCGTAGAATTCGCGATACGTCGGCAGATAGGACTTCGGTGCGACGCCCAGGATCATGCCGCCGGCGATCACCACCGCCGCATTGAGCAGCCGATTGCCGTGACGCAACGGAGCGCCGACGACCAGCACGCACCCCAGGTCCGCAGAGCCGGCCACCAGGACGGCGATGGCCGCGCCCACCTGGTCGAGCAGGGGTTGCTGCAACAGCAGATCGTCGATGGCATACCCGGTCAGGGCCAGCTCCGGGAACAGGGCCACCACCGCACCGTCCTGCGCGGACAACCGCGCCTGCTCCAGGACCGCCTCCGCGTTGGCGACCGGATCTGCGATCGAGGTCGAGATCGTGCACGCGGCGATCCTCGCGAAGCCCTGGGCGTAGATCGAGTTGAAGTCCACCGGCTCAGTCTGCCAAGTCCGCACCGAAGGCCGGTGGTCGGCCGACCATCCGACCTCCGGAGTTTCGTCGGAGATTCTCAGTAGTCGAACGGGCGCGATCCGGTGATGGACCAGATCGGTTCGATGAGCCCGTCGCGAATGGTGAGCAGATCGATGCCGCCGACCTGTGCATCGTCCTGGGCCGTCGACGAACGCAGTACGACGGCCCGACCGTTCGCGGGGTCGAGCACCGGCCGACGGTGCACCGCGTAACCACGTTCTCCGGCCCAGTCGATCACGAGCGGCAGCATTGATCTGTAGCTCATCCGATCGCCGGGATCCGGGTCGGGTCCGTTCTTGCGACCGTCGGCGACGAACGTCCAATTCTCACGAATCTTGCTGTCCTGCAACACGTTGACATCGATGCCGGTCTTGACCCGCCCGTCGGGAAGCGTGACGTCCCAGAGATAGCCGAACATCTCCCGATCGCTGACGACCGAGCGTGGCGCAAACACGTTGATGTGTTGCGCCCGATACCCGGTCACGAACTGCTCCTGCTGCGCCGGTCCCACTATCGAGTCCAGCGCGGTCGTCGATCCGGACCACTGCCGGCAGCCGTCCGCCAGGAGGTCGTAGGCCAACCGGGGGTCCTCGGACCACATCCGGCACCAGGTGGTAGCAACTTCGTTGACTTCTTTTCTGTCCATGACTTTGACGGTGCCCCCCGGTGGCGACACCGCCCTGTCGGTATTTCAAGTCACATCTGGTATCGCACGTCACATCCCGGCACGTCAGTCCACCATCGGAGCGGCGCCGAGCCGATCGAGCTCGTCGGCCAGTGCGAGTTCGCGCGGCGGCGCATACTCGTCGCCGAGGACGGCCTCCACCATCCGGGCGAGCTGGAAACCCCGAACGGCTTCCCGTAGCCGGCACCACCCGACGAGATACCAGCCAGTTGTCCCCCACAAAAGGCCGAGCGGCTCGACCTCACGTTCGGTCCGCGAGCCGTCGGCCGCGGCATAGGTCAGATGCACCACGAGATTGGCGGCCACTGACTTGGCAACCACGTCGTTGATGGCGGCATCTGTGCGTCCGGGCCCCTCCCACAACGTGTGTACCCGGGCAAGCAACGCCTCCTCCCGCCGCCGCACGTCTACCGGGAGCACGGCGAGCACTTTGAGGGCGGCCACCCGCGCCGCAGCCGCGAACGGGCTCGACTCAGCAGAGCGCAACGCGACGCCGATGGCAACCGCCTCGGTCACGGTGAGCGTGACCGGCGGTAACGTCCGCTCGCGGTCCAAGAAATAGCCGCCTCCGCGGCCGACGCCACCGCGGATGGCCACACCGGACTCCCGCAGCGCGTTGAGGTCCCGCTCGACCGTGCGGGTGCTGATGTCGAAGCGTCGCGCCAGCCAGGTGGCCGTGCGCTGCCGCGGTGACACCGCGCGCAGTTCCTCGACGATCGCGTAGAGCCGATCAGCACGGTTCATCCGCGCGAGCCTACAGATGGGAGGTCAGTGACCACAGCACGTCGGCCATGGTGCCGAACAGCGAGATCTTGGCCAGCCGGCACGACCCGAGCGCTGTGCCGGTCGGGTCCAGCCGGCAGGTCAACGAGCGTGGTCCAGTGCGTCCCTCGCGCTGCGGGCGGCTCGACGCAGCGCTTCGCCCATCGGCTGTGATCGATGTTCGTCGGAGAGAATCTCCACACCCCAGGGACCGCTCCATCCAGCCGTTCGCAGGGCGTTGATCATTCCCGTCAGGTCGAATACGCCCTCCCCGCAGTACCGGCGCCGGTTCACCGTGTCAGCGAACAAGGTGCCGATCACCTCTTCGTCGGCGTCGTTGAGTTCGACCCCGATGATTCGCTCGGGTGGAACGGTGGCGAGGTCGGCGGCCGGAGTGTGGGCGCGGGCGACGTGCCACGTGTCGATGATGACGCCGCCGGCGTCGTGTCCGGCGTCGGTGACCAGTTGCAGACCGTCGTGGAGGGTTTTGATGTTCGACCAGGGGAAGAATTCGATACCGAGACGAGCGCCGACGCCCTCGGCCTGGGCTGCCAGCTCCGCGAACTCTCCGGCCCAGCGGCCGCGGTCCCACGGGCCGTCGTTGCCGTCTGGCGTCACTTTGATGTGACTGGCGCCCAACACTTCCGCGGCGTCCAGCAGCGCATGCCGGATCAGGTCGGACCTCTCTCGAAGAGGCCCGTCGGACCACCAGCGCGGGATGCTCTCCAACTCGAGGTGGGTGATGCCGTTGTCGGCGAGCATCGCCTTGATGCCGCTCAGCCGGTACCGGGCGATGGCGGCGGGCAGATCGTCGGACAGCAGACCGAAGCCGGTGAACCCGGCCGCCGCGGCGCCCTCCATGCGTTCGCGGAGGGGGTGCGGGCTGCGGAGGTCCGCCCGGTCGGAGGCGGCGTCGCCGGCGGACGTCCAGCAGGTGGCCATCAGCTGGTCCGATACGGGCGCACTCATTCTCGGCCTGCGCGGCCACCGTCATGCTGGCCAACCTGCCGACCGCGCGGCTGCATTCCGATTGCTCGGTAGCACCTGTCGATCAGCAGCATGGTCCGGACCGCGTCATCGGCGTCGGTGCGGGCCGGCTTACCGGTACGGATCGCGGTGGCGAAAGTCTCGAGTTGGTAGGTGTAGGAGGACCGGGTGCCGAGGCGTTCGGTCCGGCTGCCGTTCGAGGTGGTGACGATGAGTCGGTCGTCGTGATGCGGGTTGACGAAGTCGGTGATGATCGCGTCGCCTGCGGTGCCGATGAGGCGATGGCTCATCTGGTGGTGATCGCTGGCCATGTTGCACCCGGCGGTGCCGGTGACGCCGTTCGGGAATTGCAGCTCGGCGGTGAGCGATTCGTCGACGCCGGGGTGGCCGGCTCGTTCCCGTCCGATTGCGCTGATCAGATTCGGTTCGCCGCCGAGCAACGGCGCAAGGATCCGCATGGAGTGCAGGCTGTAGCAGCCGAGGTCCATCAGGGCGCCCCCGCTGAGTCCGGCGGACCAGCGCGGGTCGGATGGGGCCGGCGCCGGCATATCCATCACGGTCTCCACCCGTTGCAGTTCACCGATTTCGCCGCTGGCGAGGATCTCGTGCAGCCTGGGGATCAGCGGGTGCCACAGATAGTGGAAGCCTTCGAAGAACTGTCGGTCGCTGCCGCGGACCTGCGCTGCGATCGCTTCGGCTTCGACAGCGTTGCTGGCAGAGGGCTTCTCGGTGAATACGTGCTTCCCCGCAGCCAGCGCGATCGCGTTCCATGGCGCGTGCAGGCTGTTGGGCAGCGGGTTGTAGACCGCCTCCACCTCCGGGTCGTTGATGACGTCCAGGTATCCCTGGTGGACCCTTTCGATGCCATGCAGCTGAGCGAACTCCCTGGCCCGGTGTGGGTTTCGGGCAGCAACGGCGACCAGCCGGGTGCCGGTGATCCTGGCCGGTGTGATCAGAGCCAGCTCGGTGATCCGGGCAGCACCCAAGATGCCCACCCTCAGCGGGTCCATCGCCTGCGTCGAAGTGTCGTCGGGTCGCTGGTGACCGGTGTTCACGACAGACGCACCTCGTCGATCCGCACCGGGCGGTGCTCGGCCAGCGACAGTGCGGCCGCCTCGGCCATGTACCCGACAGCCATCGCATCGTCGACGGTGCACGGCGACGTTCGATGTCCGGCAACCACTTCGATGAAAGCGGTCAGCTCGGCGTGGAAGGCGGCTGCGAGCCGGTCCATGAAGAACGTCGCCGGTGGGCCGGCGGGCCAGGTCGCCCCTGGTTCCAGGTTCCGCACCGGCGTGGCGTCACTCCAGCCGGCGGCGACGCTGTCATCGGTGCCGTGCAGCTCCAACCGGACGTCGTAACCGCGGGCGTTGTACCGGGTGTTCGACACCAGCGCCGTGGCGCCGTCATCGAAGGTCAACAAGGTCTGCGCAGTCGCGACATCGCCGAACTCGGCGAAGAAGTCGGCGCCTCTGGCGCTACCCGTCGCGTAGACCTCGACCACCTCCCGGCCGATCACCCAGCGGACGGTGTCGAAATCGTGCACGCTGCAGTCGCGGAAGATGCCACCGGAAACCTCGATGTATCCGCGGGGCGCGGGCGCCGGGTCCAGGGTGGTGGATCGCACCGTGTGCACCCACCCGAGCTCCCCGGCGGCCACCGCAGCGCGGGCCGCGACGAACGCCGGGTCGAAGCGGCGCGGATAGCCGATCTGCACCGGCACCGGTCGCTCGTTGACGTACTTCGCAATTGCCAAAGCTTCCGAAAGATCACTGGACAGCGGCTTTTCGCAGAACACCGGAATCCCGGCGTCGACGCCGGCCCTGATCAATTCGGTGTGCGCTCCGGTGGCCGCAGCGATGACGATGCCGTCGACGCCGGCGGCGAGCAGGGCCACCGGAGACTCCGCGGCCTGTGCCCCGATCCGTTCCGCGACGCTCTTGGTCAGGGCGGGGACGGCGTCTGTGACGACCAGCGAGTCGACCGCCGACAGCCGGGAGAGGGTGTCGGCATGGAACGAGCCGATCCTGCCGAGACCGATCAGACCGAGGCGCATGACTTCTCCTTCGACAACAGTGGATTTTCGACGACGGGATTTCGCTTCCCGCGCCTGGATTTCTATTTCGGTTGCTGGGACGGGGATCTGGTCCGAGGCGGCTCCGACATCAGCCAAGACCGCCGATGACGTTCTGGTCCCAGTCGATGACCGAGCCGGTGACCACCCCACTGCGATCCGAGAGTAGAAAGCAGACGAAGTCCGCGATCTCGTCAACCTGGCCGAGTTTCCCCATCGGCAGGGTCGCCGCAGCTAGCTGCTGCCAGTCGTCACCGGCCCCATTGGCCTGCCGTTGGGTGATCGCCTCACCGTCGGTGGCCGACCAGCCCATGTTGAGGCCGTTGATCCGGATGCGGTCCCAGCGGTGGGCGTGGGCCGCGTTCTTGGTCAGCCCGGCCAGTCCGGCCTTGGCCGCAACGTACGGCGCGAGAAAGGCTTGCCCGCCATGGGAGTCGATCGAGATGACGTTCACGATCGTGCCCGGTCGGCCGCGGCCGGTCATGTCCGCGATGGCCGCCTGCATCATGAAGAACGGAGCGCGCAGATTGACAGCGATGTGCTGGTCGAACAACTCCGGGGTCGTGTCGAGCATCGTCCCTCGACTGGTCAGGCCCGCGGCGTTGACCAAGCAATCGATTCGTCCGTGCCGCGCAATGGTGGCCGCGACCGCGCCCTGCGCCTGGCCGATGTCGCTGATGTCCGTGCGAACGAAACTGGCTTGCCCACCGCCGTCGCGGATATCGGCAGCCACTTCCTCACCGTGATCGACAGTGCGCCCGGCCAGGACCAGCACCGCGCCTTCCCGGGCGGCCGTCCGGGCAATGCCGGCGCCCAAGCCCTGGGTGCCGCCGCTGATCAGCAGCACCTTCCCGGTGAGCAGGTCGTCCACGCCAGACTCCATCCATCACCGTTGAGGGCACATCGCTGAGGGCGCACCGCCGGACCAACCCGCTGATAGCAGACGCGACCGAGGTCCGATCAGCCTGACGGTTGCCAACTCGCCGGTCAAGAGCTCCCAACCATCAAAAAGCCCTCATACCCCGGGGGCCTACGCACCGGATGAACGACTGCCGAGCAAGGCAATCCGCGCACTCGTCGGGTCCTCGCCACCGCGGGGGACCGATGGCTGTCCTTGCCAGCCCATCAGTGAGACCTCAGAATGTGCGCATGCCCCATCCCTACCCGATCCGGGAGATCGCCCGCCAGTCCGGTTTGAGCGAGGCGACCGTCGACCGGGTGCTCAACGAGCGCCCTGGGGTGCGGGCCAGCACCGCGGCCAATGTTGCCCAGGCGATCAAAGATCTGGATCGACAGCGCAGCCAACTGCGCCTGGTGGGGCGCACCTTCATCATCGACGTGGTCATGCAGACCCCAGCTCGGTTCTCGACCGCTGTGAAGTCCGCTCTGGAACTGGAACTTCCCACGCTGCGGCCCGCGGTGGTCCGCTCACGCTTCCACTTCCGAGAGACCGCGAAGGGCGGTGAGCTGGCCAGCAGCCTGGACGACATCCGTCGCCGCGGTTCGCAGGGCGTGATACTCAAGGCACCCGACCAACCCGACATCATCGAGGCCATCGGCCGGCTCCACGACGATGGGATTCCGGTGGTCACGCTGGTGACCGATCTGCCACTGAGCGCACGGATCGCCTACGTCGGGATCGACAACCGTGCCGCCGGCGCCACTGCGGCGTACCTGATCAACCAGTGGCTCCCCGACCAGAACGACGCGATCCTGATGGCATTGAGCCGCAGCGCCTTCCGGGGCGAGGAGGAGCGCGAGATGGGCTTCCGGACCGCCATGCGGGCACGCGGCGCGGGCCACCCCCTGATCGAAGCCACCGACACCGACGGGATCGACAGCGCGGTCCGCAATCAGACCGTCTCCCTGTTGGGTGAACATCCGGAGATCACCGCCGTCTATTCGATGGGCGGGGGGAACCAAGCGATCCTCGCGGCATTCGAAGCCGCACAGCGGACCTGCCGGGTGTTCATCGCCCACGACCTCGACCAGGACAACCTGCCGCTCATCCGCGCCGGTCGGATCACCGCTGTTCTGCACCACGACCTTCGGCACGACATGCGGCGCGCCACTCAGGTCATCATGCAGGCCAACGGCGCCATCGACGGCCCCATCGCCTCTCTCCCGTCGCAGATCAACATCACCACACCCTTCAACGTCCCCGCCTAGCCCCCGAAGGACAGGCGGCCCGACCTGCCGGGCCGCAGCGGGGCGCACATCAGATCTCGTCGGTGCGGTGCCGGGTCGCGTAGGCATCCAGGGCGTCGGCGAGTTGGCCCGGATTCCAGTCCTGCGCCAGTGCCTGCTGCAGGAGCGCCGACTGCGCCAGGGGTGTCAGTCCGTCGACGTTCTCGTCCAGATCCAGGTTGCTGGGGAACGGGTAACCCTCGGCCGCGCAGCTGATCACGTTGTCCAGCAGGGCCGGGTCGATCCCCTGGTCCCGGCCGGCCTTCAGCGCCGGATAGACGGCGTTGGCGACCTTCACCCTGTCCACCGTTTCCATGGCCCGCCCGAAGGCGGAGGAGATCTGGAGCAGATTCGCCATACGCTGCACATCGGCGGAGACGTTGTTGCCGGCGCCATGGAACAGCGCCGGGTTGAAGAACACGGCGTCGCCCTTGGCCAGCGGCAGCTGGACGTACCGCTGCGCGAAGAACTCGCGGAACTCGGGAAGCCGCCAGGCCAGGTAGCCGGGGGCGTACTGGTGCGAAAAGGGCAGGTACATCGTCGGGCCGCTCTCGACCGGCATGTCCGAGTGGGCAACCGCACCTTGCAGGGTCAACGCCGGGGAGAGCAGGTGCACCTGCGCCGGGTACCGGGCGGCCACCTCGTTGGACAGGAACCCCAGGTGGTAGTCACGGTGCGGGTCCTGGGCCTTCCCTCCGGGCCGCACCACGTTGACCTGCGAGGTCAGCTGATAGCCCGGGCCCAACCAGGCGCTGCTGATCAAGGCGATGATGTCGTTGCTGTAGTAGTCCACGAAGGTCGCGGGCTCCCGGACGGCCAGCTTCTCCACTGCGTTCCAGATCCGGCTGTTGGCACCGGCTTTCGCGAAATGATCGTTGCCTCCACCGCCGGCGGTCTTTTCCGCGTCGATGATCCGGTCGAAGGCATCGGTGGCCCGATCCACCACCGCGGTATCCGCGAACGCACCCTCGAACGCCACCACGCCGGGGCCCTCCGTCAGTGCCCGGGCCAGCTCGGCCTCCACCGCCTGCCGGCCCTCGTCGGTGACGATCACGGTCCGCAGCACCGCGGAGTCGTAGATCAGCACATTCCGCTGTACGTCGACGGCATGCGGATAGTCGCCCAGATTCGTGGTCTGGTCAATCAGTGCAGCGAAATCCGATATTCGACAGTCGCTTTCGGCGTAACGAGCCGGACGGGTGGACGTAACGGGCGAAACGGTGGTGGGCATCGATCCTCCAGAGAAACCTCAGCGGCATTGGCGTATGAATCGACCCTAGGTCAGCCGTGAGGTGTGCGGAAGATCCCAAAGCCATCAAAAATCCATCAACCAACGGGTGGCTGGCTTCACCGATGGCGACAGCATTCTGGTGGCGGGCCTTCACGTAACCACTGCTGCAGCGGCTCCCGCCCCGGCCAATCGCCCGGAAATGGCCCGCAGTCGAGCCAGCACCTCAGAGACGTTGGTGCGCTGCAGCGTTTCCGGGCGGGCCAGGCAGTCGACGCTTCGACCCAGAGGCACCCCGGCCAGAGGCAGCAGGAGCATGTCCGGGTGGCGCTCGGTCTGACTGGTATATCTCGGCATCAGGGCGACGCAGTCGGTCGCCGCGATGACCTCGGCGGCGACGAAGAATTCGTTGATCCGATGACTGATGCGGGGCTCCGCGCCCCCCATTCCGGCAATCGAACCGACGGCTCCCTGCAGCGAGAAGCCCTCGTGCACCGCAATCCAGCTGACGTCCCTCAGGTCTGCGGGCTCGATTGCCTGACGACGGGCCAACGGGTGGTCGCGCCGCATCGCCAGGTCGAGGGGCTCGAACAGCAGGCGCTCACTCAGCACATGGCTGGGCCAGGGCGGACTGTCGACGAGTCGGTGAGCGATGACCAGATCGTGTTCGACGGTCAGCGCCGGGTAGTCCTGCTGACCGACGTCGAAATCGGTCAACGACACCTGCGGACCGTCCGGGTCCAGCGCAGACTCGATCAGCAGGGCCCCGAAGAAGGCCAGGGCCGCACTGTTGAAGGCGGTGACCGTCACCGATCCGCCCGAGGCCGACTGGAACCGATGGACGGACTGCTCGGCCCTGGCCAGAGCCACCTCGACTTCCATCGCGGCCGCCGCCAAGACGTGGCCGGCGTCGGTCAGGACCGTTCGCCGACCGTCCCGGCGCGTCAACGGGACCGGTGATCGCCGTTGCAGGGCACTGATCTGCTGCGAGATCGACGAAGAGCTGACCGTCAGCGCCTCGGCTACCGCAGCAATGCTGCCCCGTTCCCCGAGTTCCCGAAGCGCTCGCAGTTGACCGAGTTCCATCAGTCCAAACTAACCCATTGCCTCGAACATTGCCGTCTTGTGTTACTCGTCGGACGACCACAAGCTGGCCTCGTGCCCACCACCTGGATTCGCTCCCCGGTCGATCTACTGCTGCTCGTCGTGGCCGGCGCCTGGGGGTCGACGTATCTGGTGTCCAAAGACCTGTTGACCGGCGGATCGGTACTCGCCCTGGCCGCCTTTCGGTTGCTCCTCGCCGCAGCCGTGATGGTGCTGATCGTGGCCGGGCGGCGACGACGGCCAACGGTTGCCGAGCTGCGGGTCGGCGCGGCGCTGGGCGTGATCCTGGGCCTGGTATTCGCCTTCGAGATGTTCGGCATCGCCCACACCTCGGCGACGAACGCCGGGGTGATCATCAGTCTGACCATGATCTTCACACCACTGCTGGAGGCCGCGATCGGTCGTCGACCCGTACCGCGACAATTCCTGCTGGCCGGGGCGCTGGCCGTCTGCGGGGTGGTGCTGCTGGCCGGCAACGGCTCGTTCCAACCGCCACGCCTCGGCGACGGCCTGATGCTGATGGCTGCCGTGGCCAGAGCTTTCCACGTGGCGACCATGCACCGGTTGACCAAGGGACGCACCCTCGACTCGCTGCACCTGACGACGGTCCAGCTGGCCACCGGCGCCGTGCTGTTCACCCTGGCCTCGGCGATGTCGCGTCAGTCCGTGACCCGGTATGCCTCCGGCCTCGGCGCTCATCAGGTCTTGCTGCTCGCCTATCTGGTGTTGGCCTGCACCGTCTTCGCGTTCCTCGTCCAGACCTGGGCGGTACGGCGAACCTCCCCGTCACGGGTGAGCCTGCTGCTGGGCACCGAACCCGTCTTCGCAGCGGCCATCGGCATCACGATCGGCCATGCGGCGCTGGAACCGATCGGCTGGTGCGGCATCGTCTGCGTCCTGGCCGGCACCGCCTGGGGCCGGGCCATCGACGAACGTCGAGCACGTGTCGCCTTGAGCGATTGCTCAAGGCGAGCCAGGATTTGAGCAATCGCTCAAGCACGCTGCGGAGGGACGGATAGGAATGGCAGACACCAAGGTCGTCTTGCTCGAGGCCACCCTGCAGGTGTTGCGCGACCGGGGCATCTCAGGGATTTCGGCACGAGTGATCGCCGCAGCGGCTGGGTCAATCACTCGCTGATCTTTTATCATTTCGGCAGCGTCGACACCTTGGTGGACACCGCGTGTCGGGAAGCGTCCGCGGCCCGGGTCATCTTCTACCGGGACCGGTTCGCCAAGGTGCGCGCGTTGCACGAATTGCTCGGACTGGGGCGCGAACTGCATCGGCAGGAACAGGATGCGGGCAACGCCGCCGTGTTGGCACAGGTTCTGGTCGGCGCACAGAAGGACCCGGTGGTGGCGGCGGCCGGCCGAGCCGGTAGACGCACTGGTGGCCTTCGCCGATGCCGATCGCGCCTATGCAATGGAGCATCCGGGCCGCTACGCCGCCACCCAAATGCCATTAGAACCTGAGGTCGCAGCCGCGAGTGCCGCGGGCCGGCACGCGTTGATCACCCGGGCGGTCTCGCGTACGTACTCGCCAAGGGCCCTCAGCTGCAGGGTTCGACTGGTGCGATCGAACAACCGGCGCCGAGCTTGCGTTCCAGGGTCTGGGTGGCATGACTCACTCGCGCCTGGGACAGCATGAGGCACTCGGCAGTACGGTCGCGGCCGGGTCCGAGCGCCAGAGCCAGCGTTCGTCGTGATGACGAACGCTGCCCGGTCGGCGATTGCTGGTCGGCCACCTTTCGATTCACTCGACCCAAGGCGAGCGGCGGAATGTGTCGGTGGCGTTCACTACAGCGTCGGTGAACCCCACGCCGCCGTGCCCGGCGTCGTCAAGGACGACGAGTCGGCTGGCCGGCCAGGACTGCCGTAGGTGCCAGGCGGTGTCCAGCGGCCCGGATATGTCGTAACGGCCGTGGATGAGGATCGCGGGAATGTCGGCGATGGAATCGATCCGGGCCAACTGGTCGCCGTCGGGCAAGAAGCAATAGTTGCCCCAGTAATGGTTGACGAGCAGAGCGAACAGTTGGCGGAACGCCGGGTCGGCGTAGCGGGGGTCCGGGGTCCATCCCGGCATCAGGGAAACGTGGGTGTCCTCCCAGTCGCACCAGGATTTGGCGGCCTGCTCTCGGATGGCCGGGTCGGGGTCGGCGAGCAGGCGCGCGTACGCCGCGGCCAGATTGCCATCGCGCTGATCCGGGGGCACCCGGGAGACGAATTCATCCCACTCCCGCGGGAAGATGCGTCCCATGTCGCGGACGATCCAGTCGATTTCGTGTCGGTCGCCACTGGTCACCGCGGCCAGCACCATCGCCTGAACAGCTTCGGGGTGCCGCTGTGCATAGGCGATGCCGAGGGTGACACCCCAGGAGACACCGGTCACGACCCACCGCGTGATGCCCAGGTGCACCCGGAGCTGTTCGATGTCGTCGATCAAGTGGGCGGTGGTGTTGGTGGAGAGGTTCGTGCCGGGCTCGGTGGCGAGTGGCCGACTACGGCCGCACCCGCGTTGATCGAACAGCACCACACGGTAGGCGTCAGGATCGAAGTTGCGTCGGGCACCGACAGACGCACCGCTACCGGGGCCGCCGTGTAGCCATACTGCGGGCGTTCCGGCCGGGTTGCCGCACGTTTCCCAAAACAGCCGGTGCCCGTCGCCGACATTCAGCATGCCGGAGTCGTACGGCTCCACCGGCGGATAGCGTGTCACGATCCAGCAGTCTGCTACAGCTGTCCGTAGCCGCCAGCGTCGACACCGCGGGCGTCTCGCCGTCGGATCGCTGACCGGTCGGCGTTTCGCTTGCGGGAGGTCAAGAAGCAACGGGGCCTCGGCGTGCAAGTACCCCGGCTCGCGACGGAAACCGGTTTGTGCCACGGCTTGTTGCGAGATCGATGCCAACGGTGTCGCCGGTTCGCGAGGTCAGTATCGGAACGACCATGTACGGCTTGCCGGCTCACGCACACGCCGGGCGCAGCGGCCGGCTACCCGGGAATTGATGGCGATGCCCCAGCAAGGAACTCGACGACCTTCGACGCCGGCATCTCGCAGGGACGTAGATTCTCTCCGTCATACAAATTTGCACTGATCACGTTGGTGCCGCCCAGTTCCTCGGCGTACAGCTTCTGGATTCGGCCGTTCGCCAGCACGATGCGGGTCACGCCGTAGTGACGGTCGAGGTACGTCATCTCCGACCACCCTTCGGGCAGTCGGCTGAACAAGGCGGCTACGTGCGGCGTGGTGGCCATCTTTTCAGTTTGCGCCAGGTCCAGTGGAGGAACCCGCGCTGGTCAGTGATCGGCAACCGGGCGGGGTGGAGCCCTTCTACAGGGTTGAGGTCCGAACGTCGGGGTTGGGAGCATTCCAGGTCGATCGCTGCAATGCGGGGCACGGGTATGAGAACCCACAGGTCGACGGCGGCCGACTGTCGGATCGGCGGTCAGCTGACGGGCACGGGTGGGGCCTCCAGCGTGGTGCGGTCGCCGTCGAAACCATGGGCCAGCGCGGCGGCGACGTCGTCGTGGGGCACGCCGAGTGGCGCCCCGCTGACCTTGTCCAGCCGGATGTAGTGCTCGTCGTCGAGGTGCAGGTCCAGCGAGGTCAGGTACTCCTGGAGCTGGGCCGGTGTCCGTGGTCCGACGATCGTGACCAGCGCGGTGGGTGCGAGTGCTGCGCGCTGGCGAAGCCAGGCCAGCGAGACCTGGGCGGCACTGGTGCCGGTCTCCTCCGCCACGGTGAGCACAGCGTCGACCACCGCGCTCTGCTGGACGGTCTCGGCGCCATCACCGCGGCCGGTGAGCCGACCACTGTCACCGCGGCGGTACTTGCCGGTGAGCAGGCCGCCGGCCAGTGGGGAGTACAGAAGCGCGCCGAGTCCGTGCGCTTCGACCATGGGCAGCAGCTCCCTCTCGGCGGTGCGTTGGGCCAGGCTGTACTCGGTCTCGATTCCGACCAGCGGGGCCAGACCCCGCAGGTCGGCTCGGACGACGGCGCCGGCGACCCGCCAGGCCGGGAAGTTCGACAGGCCACCGTGGAGGATCTTGCCGGCACGGACGAGGTCGTCGAAGCCGGCGAGGATTTCCTCGAGCGGCGTCGTGCCATCGGGGAAGTGCGGCATGAACACGTCGACGTGGTCGGTGCGCAGCCGGCGCAGACTCGCCTCGATCGCGCGTCGCATGGTCTTTTTGCTGTTGCCCGTCGTACCTGGACGAGGATCGGACTGTCTGGTCCCGCTGTACTTCGTGATGACCACGAAATCGTCACGGTCGGCACCGAGCAGTTCGCCCAGCGCGGTCTCGGCCTGCCCGTCCTGGTAGATGTTGGACGTGTCGAAGGTGGTGCCCCCGGCCGCGACGAAGGCATCGAAGATCTGACGTGAACCCATAGCTCCTGCGCTGCTGTCGGCCGTCCCGAAGTTGGCCGTGCCCAGCGCGTACTGCGACACCCGCAACCCGGTCAGGCGTCCGAACGTGCTGTAGCGCATGGCCGCTCCTGGAAGTTCGCTAAGGCCGGTAGGGTCGGTCTCACCGTAGCAGTAAAACGAGGAGTCGTTCTTTATGCCGAAGGTCACCCAGTCGCACCTGGACGCACGCCGTCGGCAGATCGTCGACGCCGCCCGTGTCCGATTCGCTGAGTCCGGTTTTGCGCGAACCTCGATCGCCGACATCGTCAGCGAGTCGGGGCTGTCGACCGGTGCGGTCTACAGCTACTTCAAGAGCAAAGAACAGCTCGTCATCGCGGTGTGCGAGCAGGGCAACGAGGCGCTCCCGGACGCCCTCACCGCCGAAGCGGTCACCGCCTTCCTGGAACACGTCAGAGTTCGTGCGCGCGATCAGGCCCACGCCCGCTTGATCACCCAGATCTACGCCGAGGCGGCGATCTCCCCGGAACTCGCTGCGGTCGTCGACGCCCAACTTGCGGGGCTGCGCACGGCCGTCGCGGCTCTCGTCCCCCACCACAGCGCCCGTGACTCCATCGCCGAGGCTTTCGTCGCACTCTGTATTGGGTACAGCACCCAACTCGCCGTTCGCGGCGACGTCGATTCCGCACCGTTCACGGCAGCAATCATGGCGATCGTGAAACCCTGAACCGGCGCCGCGGGGTCAGCAGCCGGTCGAGATCGACGGTCGCAAGCTGGTCTCACCTCTGCCCGACCATCGATTGCCGCGGGCTCCCCGCCGTCGGCCGGGGTGCGCGATCCACTCCTCCCGATCAAGGACCCGGCAACGGGCACCGCGAACAGGTCGACGGTGGACCCGGCGGCTATCTGGTGAGTAATTCGTCAAGAATTTCGCCTTCGCGGTGGTAGGCGGCCAGGTGGCCGCCGTCGGGCCAGACGACGAGCCGGGCGCGGGGTAGGGAGTCGACGACCCGCCGCGCGGCCGACAGCGGGGCGTTGCGGTCGCCGGGGGTGTGGAACCAGGTGACCGATGTGGACACTGCACCGACCGGGACGTCGGTCCAGTCGCCGCCCAGGGCCAGCGTTTCGTCGATCCACCCTTGGATCCCCGCACCGAGGGCCTCTCGGGTCGCCCGGGTGAACGTTTCCTGCCAGCGGTCGTCGTTCATCACGTCAAAGTCCTGCGGCGGCGCGGTCGCCATCTGGGCTTTGAAACCTGCCAGCGGGTCGGCCATCATCGCCTCCGCTACCGGCGTCAACAGTGCCCGCAGACCGGCGATGTCCTTGTCGGCGGCCAGCTGGTGACCGCGTTGATTGATCGGAATGATCTGTTCCGCTTCGTCAGCGGTGATCGGGGCCGCCCCGGCAACGATGGTGACGGCCCGGACCCGGTCTGGGTGACGCCCTGCGAACGCCAAGATATGTGGGGCGGCGCCACTGGCGCCGTAGACGAAGACCCGGCCGAGCCCGAGATGGTCCAGCAGCCGCGCCTGGTCGTCGGCGTGCTCGGCGAATCCGCGCCCGGGCAGCGGCGTGGACCGCCCGAACCCCGGGCGTTCACCGGTGATCATCCGTAGCCGGCGGTCGCGCCACGGGCTCCGATCGGCCCGGATCACCCAACGACTCCCCGGGGTGCCCGGAAACCGCAGCACCGGGGTGCCATCAACCGGACCGATGTCCGTCCAGGCCGTGGTGCGGCCATCCGAGAGTGGCAGCGAGCAATCCTTCACATCCTCATCAGGCATGCTCGAGAAGTCTGCCCCCGCCGCGAGGCGGCCACAAGACGACGAGATCACCCGAACCTCGGAGCCCACCCCCACCATTGAGACACCGTTCCTGTTCGGGTCGACGGGTGCCGCCGGCGGGGGCAAGCCGCGGTGCGGTGCGGCCAAGGTTCATGACCGAGGGTTCAGGGGGCGGCGACGGGTCGGGTGTCAGCCCGACTGTTCGTTGCGGGATTTTTCGAGCCGGTGCGGTACTCGCAGTAGGCGGATCGCAGTGACCAGCACGATCCCGCCGGCGATGTTGCCCAGTGCCGACCATCCCAGGGCGCCTAACCAGTCGGCGTAACCAAAAGGTGCGCCGCTGATCAACGCCCCGAACATCAGCAGCGAGTCCAGCACGCAGTGGAACAGTTGCGCCCCGGAGAGCAAGGCGCCGAACAAGATCGCCGGGACGATGCGGACTCCGATGCTGTCGGTGGCTTGCTGCATCCGGGTCATGAGCGTGATCACAGTTCCGGCCAACACGGCCAAGGCGAACGACCGCAGTGAGACTCCCAGGTCCGCGTAGTGGGTCCCGGCCGAGACCACAGTGGTCTGTAGATCTGGTCTGGCCGTGAGGATCAGCCACATCATCACCCACCCGCCGGCCAGATTCATCGCCAAGGTGACGATCCATAGGCGGACCATCGAGCCCAGACCGGCCTTGCGCGCCACCACCGTGGTGACCGGGATCAAGAAGTTCTCGGTGAACAGCTCGCTCTGGGCGAGCAGCAGGGCGACAAATCCGATGGAGAAGGCCAGACCGGCCAGCAGCGGATTACCCGTGGCCTTGTCGACGAGGAGGTAGGCCAGCACACCGGTACCGACATCGATGCCTCCGAGCAGGCCGGTCGACACCAGCGACAGAACGGGCCGCGCCAGCCGGATCTGGCCCTGCTCGATCAGGCGGTCGTAGGCTTCCTCGACCTCTGGTTCGGGAATGGACGGGGCCTCGGGGCTCACCGTGGACCTCCATCTGGTCGTCGATTCCATGATGACCCGCACCTGGACCGGAACGAAAACGAACCGAGTCACTCACGACCGAGCCGGAGTGGGCCGATACCGACCACCCGCAAACAGATGCCCCGGAATTGGTCCCACCAACCCCCCCGCGCGGGTGACCGGCCAGATCTCCGGTTCGAGGTACCCCAGGCACCTCGGGATGACGAAGCTTCCGAATCCGGGTCCGAATTCGGCATCGGCCGGTTCAGCAAGAGCCTTCACCGGTCGGCGATCATCTGGTGGCGCCGATTACCCACGGGAATCACCAGCAACGAGGTGGTCCCTGACGAAGGCCGCGCTGGCCAGATGTTGATGGGGGTCTAACCGGAGCCGAACGTTGCGGCGTCATGGTGGGTGCATGCGCAACCGTGGGTTTTTGTTGGCCGGGTCGTTGTTGGCCGTGGCTATGGTGGCAGCTGCGGGGTGCACGTCCTCGGACGCCGTCGCACTGTCGTCGTCCTCGCCGGTGCCTTCGTCAGGGGTTTCCTCGTCGTCGGTGTCTACCGCGGGGGTGAGTTCTTTCGCCGCGAGCACCCCGCCCTCCTCTGGGGCCGGGCCATCGGCGACAGCTGCCAGTTCCGGTGCTGGTGGCGGTACGACGGTAAGTTCCACTTCGGGATCGGGTGCCATCACGGCGAGGCCGAACATCGTGTTCGTGTTGACCGATGACCTGTCGTGGAACCTGGTCAGTCACATGCCGCACATCGCGGCGCTGCAGAAGTCGGGCCTGACGATGTCGAACTATTATGTGGTGGATTCGCTCTGCTGCCCCTCCCGGTCGGCGATCTTCACCGGGGAGTACCCGCACGATGACGGTGTGTTCACCAACATGGGGACCGACGGTGGCTATAGCGCATACAACAGCAACGGCAACCAGACCAAGACTTTCGCTTTGGCATTGCAGAGGGTCGGGTACCGGACCGCGTTCATGGGCAAGTACCTCAACGGCTACACCCCGACCGATCCGGTACCGCCGGGCTGGAACGAATGGGACGTCACCGGTCAGGGCTACAAGGAGTTCAACTACACCCTGAACGAGAACGGCAGCCAGCAGCCCTACGGCAATGCCCCCGCCGATTACCTCACCGACGTGATGTCCACCAAGGCGAGTTCGTTCATCGACTCCGCGGCGGCGGCCAAGACCCCGTTCATGTTGGAGCTGGCCACCTTCGCCCCCCACGCGCCGTACGCGGTGGCACCCCGCTTCAACAGCGCCGCGGCCGGTGTCCCCTACCCCCGGACCGCCGCCTACGACACGCTGCCCACCAACGCCCCGCCGTGGCTGGCCAGCCGGTCCCCGCTCACCAGCAAGCAAGAAGCGATGATGACCACCGATTACCAGAAGCGGATCGAAGCCGATATGGCCACCGACGACATGGTCGGCCACCTCGAGCAGCAGCTGCAGACCAAAGGGGTCGCCAACAACACGTACATCGTGTTCACCTCCGACAACGGTTACCACATGGGTGAATACCGAATCCTGCCCGGCAAGCAGACCGCCTACGACACCGACATCCACGTCCCGCTCGTCGTCTCCGGGCCCGGGATCGCCGCGGGCTCCACCGCCACCGACCTGACCTCCAACATCGATTTCGCACCGACCTTCGAAATGCTGACGGGTGCTGCGGTCGGGGCGACCGTCGACGGACTGGACATGACCCCCATCTGGCACGGCCAGACACCGGCCCTCTGGCCGCAGGCCGTCCTGGTCGAGCACCACGGACCCGACGACAACCCCGGGGACCCGGACCGGCAGACGAAAGCCGCCGCCGACCCGCCGTCCTACGAAGCCATCCGCACCGCCACCGCCCTGTACGTCCGCTACACCGACGGCGAAACCGAGTACTACGACACCGCCACCGACCCACTGGAACTGCACAACCTGGGCGGCTCCGCCACACCCGCCACCGTCGCCGCCGCCCTGACCGCCCTGCAGAACTGCCACACCGCAGTCACCTGCCGCACCGCCGCCCACCTGTAGACCGAGCCGACCTGCCGAGCAGGCTGTCATCGGGCCCCGGGTCAGCGATCCCAGACCGACGAGGGTTCCACCAGACTGGGGTCAAGGAGCAAGGGGGCCGTCGGCGCGCGGCTACCGGAGCTCGTCGCGGAAGCCCGGTTCGCGCAACTCACCACCGGACAAACCATTTCGGTCAAGCCCCGACAACAGCGCGGCTGTCGGCACACGAGCTTGCCGCGTTGGCGGCTGCCTCCACGATGACGACCTGAGCGCGAGGTCTCGATGTCTGCTAGAAGCCCGGCGAGAGCGTCAACCCTGTGCGCCGGGCCGGATCTGTCCGACAGGCCAGCCGCGATCGCGCGAAGACGTCCTGGCCACAATTTGAGAACCCTATCCGGTCACGGATCGTCGACCGACCGACCGTACGTGGGCCGCACGGCCGACACTCCCCACCTCGGCCGATGCCGTAGGCCACCTAGGCTGGTTTCGTGGAGGGCAAACTGCGAGCGACCGCATCGGCACTAGCGGCCGGGAGGCGTCATTCCGTCGGCCGCTGCGCTGATGGAACTGTTTTCGCCGCCGGGGACAACGCCGCAGGCGAGTGCGAGGTCGACCAGTGGAAAGGCGTCGTCGCCGTAGCAGCGGGCAATGTGCACACCGCGACAAACACAGGAAAGTCTCACACGGTCGGACTGCGATCGGACGGCACCGTGCTCGCCACAGGCTGGAATGGCGACGGCCAATGCGATGTGACCGCATGGCGAGAGATTGCGTTCGTGGCTGCTGGCTGGCGTCGCACGCTTGGCCTCAACGCAGATGGCACCGTTCTGGCGGCTGGCCGACGCTCCGAGGGGCAGTGTGAGGTGCAGTCCTGGCGCGAGATGGTGACCTTGTCCTGTGGCGACTGGCATTCAGTCGGAGTTCGAGCGGATGGCAAGGCTCAAGCCGTCGGAACCAATCGCCGACAACAGTGCGCTGTCAACGATTGGCGGGATCTGACCACCGTCACGGCCGGATATCTGCACACCGTCGGTCTTCGGAGCGATGGGCGCGTATTGGCCACCGGGGACCGGACCACGGGCGCGTGCGACGTCGATGACTGGGAGTATGCAGTGGAGGTGGCCGCAGGCAGCTATCACACCGTCGGGCTCACGATGTTCGGAGACGTCCTCGCAGCCGGCGACAACAGCCACGGTCAGTGCAATGTGGGCGGCTGGCGCGACATCGTCGCAGTGGCCGCGGGTTCGACCCACACGCTCGGTCTGTGCGCCGACGGCACGGTTGTCAGTGCGGGAAACAATGCCGTGGGTCAGGCCGATGTCGGCTCCTGGTCAAGAGTCCAAATTGCGCGCTGAAACGCTATCCGCCACAGCACAGCAGCGGCCCTCGGTAGCGATCACGGCCACCGGAAGCCGCGCACCCGCCAGCGAGATCACCGTACTGCGAGCGTTATCGCGCTGGCCGACGCCGGCCCGAGCCCGCCGCCGTATGACACCGCGCAGCACATCATGACAAAGATCAGGCCACGGCCTGGCTCGGACCCAAATGGCATTCCTGCACGCATCGGGTGGCAAATCCCCGCACTACAGTTCGGTCATGCAACCGTGGAACGCACGATCCGCGTCCTACCTGCGTGGAAACTGAGGTGGGGTCGGTGAAGCGGGTCGTCATGCTCCGGGTGGGGATCGTCGCGGTGGTGATGTGGATGGCGGCGGGGTGTGCCGCGCCGTCTGCGGCCACGCTCGGGCGCGTTGGGTCGATGACCCCGGCGCCGGCGACTGGACAGGCATCACCACTGACGCGGACTTCCTCAGGATCGACATCGAAGTCGTCGGCGACCGTCGGTGCGGCCGCCACGTCGATTTCCGGTGCTGCGGCGGCGGTGACGACCGCGGCGGAGTCATCCTCAGCAGATGCCGGGTCGACCGTCGGCGTGGCGACGCCCAGCACGCCGGCCCACACCATGTCGGCCCACACCACGCTGGCCCACACCATGTCGGCCCACACCATGTCGGCGTCGCGGGCGTCGGTCTACGGGACCGCATCGGCGCCCGTCCGCGTGCAGCTAACCGGCCAGCTACTCCAAGGGCCGCAGCAAAATACCGTCATGTGCCCGCCATACGCCGTGGCCGGGGTAGGAACGGACTCCGCCGTGGTCCCGACCCCGGAATGCAGTCATCCCGTGCCGGTGACGGGGGTCGACCTTGCCCCGGTTCATCTGACTTTCGCCGGCCACAGCTCCACTCACCGGTGGGGTCAGACCCACATCGAAGCGTGGTGGAACGGACGGACCCTGTCGGCCACCTCCCAGCGGCGACCCAACACCGGGGACCAGCAGCAGGCAGATCAGCAGCTGCCCACTGGGGTGCCATGCCCAGCGCCGGCCGGCGGCTGGAAACTTGGGGCAGTGCAGGACTCCGGGATCGAGAAGATAGCCGCGGCCGTCGGCACCGACTTCGGCGCACTGGCGATGGGGTACCCCCACGGCCTGCCCACCAACGAAAATGGCGCCAATCCCAGCTACTCGCTGGATCACACCGAGCAGGTCCTGGTCGTCGGGGTCACCGGTGACATTCCCGCCGCGACAGCAGCGATCCGCAAGCTGTTCGGAGACAACTTGTGCGTTGTGCACACCGATATCGCCGGGGCCGCCGTCAAGACCCAATTCGACCGCATGACCAGCGTCGCAACGGACGCCTGGGATGCGGACGTGATGTCCATCGGGTCCCGGATCGTGACGTTGGGAACGCAAACCAACCAGATCGACGTGGTGGTCCGCACTCCGGGGTTCGACAGGCAGATCGCCGCCATCCCCGGACCGGCGATCACCGTGAACGATTGGATCCACCCGATCAACTGAGATCCGCGGCCGCGCCTGCGAAAGTTGGCCTATCCCAGGGGTCTGTCGCGCTGGAGCATTGAAGCTACCGTGAGCCGCAGTGTCCTCAGCGGCAAACAGTTTCATTGCCGATCGCACGCCGCGTCACCACCCGGGGATCGCGTCGAGACCGGTGGCGGCCTCCTGGTCGCGTACACGTCGAGGGTCTGTTCGCCCTCTGCGTCGCGGTCCCGCGACGAGCACAGGTGTGACGGTGATGCTCACGCGGTCTCCAAGCTGTCGAGGGTCGCGGGCAGGCCGAAGTGCGCGAAGACCGAGCGGTCGAAGTTGACGACGTCGGCGACCGCGCCGTCCCGGAACCGCAGACCTTCGAGCGTGAGGGCGGCGTACTCGGGCGCCCCCGGAAGACGCACGTAGACGGCCACGGCGGGCTGACCGTTTGCGCACGTCGTCACGCATCGCAGACTGCCGAACGCGTCGGAACCGAAGCCGCCCTCTGCCCAACACGTCACAACAGCCTCCTTCCCAGCCCAGATCCCCGGCTCCGGCGGCATCGAGAACCGGGCGTCCTCGTGCAACAGCGCGGTGAGCCCGTCGAGATCCACGCGTTCAGTGCAGTCGATGTACCGCGCGAGGAGGTCCTGTTCGTCGGCGGTCGCGTCGGTGCGCCATTCCGTGCGGTCGTCCGGTAACGCGCACCGCAATCCCCCGCGAGCCCGCTGCAGGGCGGAATTGACCGACGCCGCCGTTGTGTCGAGCAGGGCCGCGGTGTCCCTCGCGGAACAGCCCAGGACGTCGCGCAGAACCAGCACGGCCCGAGGGAGCGGCGCGAGGTGTTGGATTGCGGCGATGAACGCAAGTTCGATGGTCTCGCGGCTCAATGCGACGTCCTCCGGCCCCTCGCGATGATCGGGCAGCTGCGCGAGCAGGTCGTCCGGATAGGGCTGCAACCATGCGACCTCCCCGTCGGCCGTGGGGCGACGGGGTCGCTTGTCCAGCGTGTCCAGGCACGCGTTGGTCGCGATGCGGTACAGCCATGCACGGACGGACGCCCGCCCCTCGTAAGTTTCGCGGCGGCGCCACGCGCGCAAGAACGCCTCCTGCACCACATCCTCCGCGTCGTCGAACGAGCCGAGCAGGCGGTAGCAATGCACGTGCAGTTCGCGGCGGTGCGGCTCGACACGAGCGCCGAAGCTGCGCTCGTCGAGTGTCGTCAGGTCGTTGGTTTCGATGCTCATGTCGTATATGACGGCGGACTCATACGGAACTCATCACCGCGGTCATGCGGGCAGCCTCGCACGTGGGCCCCAGGAGGCCGGAACGGCCCTCGCTGGCCTGACCGCGGGGTGAGGTCCGCGACCGGTCGCGCTCCGCGCGGCTGCTCTCACCAACTCAGAGCCGTGCGAGTCGCCTGTCGCGCATGACGGTCGCCGACCGGTCTGTTCCGGTTGGGGCGATCGGGGTCCGAGAACCCGAGGTGAAGCGAACGGCGAACGGCGATCGTTCGGATGTCGGTGTCGGCGAGCAACGATCAGACCGTCCTACAGTTCAGCTGCTAGGTGCCCAACAACCGTTGCCGCGGCCAGCGGGTTGGCAAGACCGGCACGGGTAAGGCCAGGTCAGCAGTCGGACTGATCCCAGTCGGCCGAGCGATCAGGGGTGTCGCTACCGGACTGACAAGTCCGGTGATTTCCTCCCTGCGAGCAGGCCGGCAGTCCTCGATACCATCGAAGTGGACCACCTGACCGATTTACTTTAAGACCGGGACATCATCCCGGCGGGGGGCGCCTGCTGCTACGGGGCAGCGATGATCGAGTCAGAGGTCGAGAACCTCAGTTATCTCGCGTATACGACCGCACATTTAGCTCTCGCATGCGACCGGACCGAAGGTCGACGTCGCCGGGGACTCGTGGGCCTGCCGCTGGTCCTGCAACAGTCTCGTCACAGCGGCCGTCACGCCAGAACTTTGGGTCGCGCTCGACAGCATCCCCGAATAGCCAATCCTCGAGCTGCCATCGTGAAGGGCGCCCCCAGAGGGGCCCGTGTCGGGAACGGTCACCGGTGGCCGTTCCCCGACGGGGCAGACATTCCTTTGTCTCGCGAAACCGGACAAGGCTTCGCTCCTGGCAGTGCGACTCGGGCTCGCCACGCTGGAACGCGATTTCCCTCGACGGCGCGGGGCCGAACCTCATCCGCCGGCCTTGACTATTTTATTGGCGTGAGTACGTTTTTGCTGGTGGCGCCAATGTGGACGCCCTAGGGCGAATGCGCGGATCGACCGAAGGGGCAGCGATGGGCTCGACAAAGGTTGGTCTGACCAACGGAGGCTTCACCTCGAGGTACGACTTCTCCTACGACGAGGCGCTGGCGGGCCTCGAACCGGGACGCCTCAATCAGGTCATCGCCGCCTGTGACGACGACCTTGCCATGATGGCGGCCTGGTTTGGCTACCAGGTCCATGACCATGACACCGTGACCGTTATCGCTAACCCGGATGCTCCTGGCTTCGGCGCGCATACGCACTTCACCGACACGGCGTTTGCTCCGGAGGACATCACGATCAATCTCTACGACGCCGGCGACGAAGTCTTGGTCAGGTATCTGCTCATCGCCGAGATGGCGGAGGTTTACATGCGGGGCGGGTTCCCGACCCTGCCTCCCCGGGAATGGTTTGGATCGTCGAACGAGGGGAGCGCCGGCGAAGCGCTGTCGCGTTTTCTCTCTGCGCAATTCCTGGCCGCCGGCAATCTGGGGCAGGTACCCGACAATTACACAATCAGCAAGCTATGGCTGGCGTCGGCGCGCAACGACTATGTGAACACCCCAGCAAGTGATGACAACAATCCTGATGAGGTCACCGGAGGCGGGTTGCTGTTTCTGTACTACCTGCACTCGCAGCTTGGCTACTCAATTCACCAGATCATCTGGGCCGGCGCTCCCACTTTGGCTCAGTGCTACCGGAATCTGACCGGCGCATCCGATGACCCTTTCCCAGCGTTCAGGTCACTGATCGAAAACTACTTCCCCGGGACGACGACAATTCTGCAGGGTGACCCCGAAAATCCGTTCCCGCTGGCGTGGCCAAGGCAGTTGTTCGATGGTGACGGTATCGCGTACGTCGCGCCTGGCAACGATGGTGCGCTGTACGCGTTTGCCCGTCCTGCCAGCGGGACCTGGTACGGCCCGAATGCGATTACCCCACCCGGGCAGGTGATGGCGGGTAGCAGGGTCGCGTTCTGGCCGCAGGGGAGCAACCAGCTCGACGCCGTGTACGTCGGATTCGACGGCGCGTTGACCGCTGCCTGGAGTATCGAGGGCGTAGCCGGCTGGCAAGGGCCCCACACGATCAGCCCGCCCGGAGTCGCCGATCCCGGCGCAACCGTCAGCCTCGGATTCCAGGGAAGCAATCAGCTGGACGCGGTCTACGTCGGCTCCGACGGCTCGTTGAACGCGATCTGGGCGGTAGACGGTGTCGGTGGTTGGCAGGGACCTCACGCAATCAGCCCCCCAGGCTTGATAGACCCAGGTGGCACGGTTGCGCTGTGCGACCAGGGCCCGAATCAGCTGGACGCCGTTTACGTCGGCCTCGATGGCGCACTGAGCGCCGTCTGGGCGGTTGAAGGTGTCAACGGTTGGCAAGGACCCCATTCGATCACCCCGCCTGGACTGGTCGACCCCAGCACGAGTGTCAGCCTGGTCGCAGGTGGTCTCCACCAGGTCGACGCGGTGTATGTCGGCCTCGACGGCGGCGTCCACACCGTCTGGGTGAGTGAGGATGTCGAGGGCTGGCAAGGCCCGGCCGCCATCGGCCAGGCCGGGGTCGCCGATCCGAGCGCACCGGTCAGCATTGCCGCGCATGGTCTTCATACGCTGGATGTCACCTATGTCGGCCTGGACAGCGCTGTCTACACGGTGTGGGCGGACCCCGGCGATCCCGCCTGGCAGGGGCCGCTGGCAATAACCGGGGTCGGCGCAGTAGATCCAGGCGCAACGGTGGCTCTGGTCGTCGGGCGCGGCGGCCGTCTTGCTGCGGTGTTCGTCGGCCTTGACGGTGCGGTCTATACCGTCGACTCGAGGTCCCTCTCAGAGCGGGGTGCTGGATCCGTGGGGAACGGCCGTGATGCGCTCCGGCATCGGCCTGTTTTCCGGCCCAGCCACCAACGGCGCCCGCTTCGCGACCGTCTCGCATGGCACCGCCCGGGTCGACGTGGTGGGCCGGGGTCGCGACAGCGCCTACTACCACCGCAGTTTCGACGGCGCCACCTGGTCTCCCGGCTGGGACAGCCTCGGTGGAGTGTTCACCGGACCACCAGCGGTCGCCGCCAGCCCAGCTGCGGTGCACCTGTTCGGGCGCGGCCGCGACAGCGCCTACTACCACCGCAGTTTCGACGGCGCCACCTGGTCTCCCGGCTGGGACAGCCTCGGTGGAGTGTTCACCGGACCACCAGCAGTCGCCGCCAGCCCAGCTGCGGTGCACCTGTTCGGGCGCGGCCGCGACAGCGCCTACTACCACCGCAGTTTCGACGGCGCCACCTGGTCTCCCGGCTGGGACAGCCTCGGTGGAGTGTTCACCGGACCACCAGCAGTCGCGGTCGCTGGAGGCGCCGTACACGTGTTCGGGCGGGGAACTGACTGTGCCTATTATCATTTTTCGCTTGACGCGTCCACCAGCCAGGTGCTCACCAGCTGGATGACGCTGGGCGGGAAGTTCACCTCCCCGCCGACAGTCGCAATCTATCGAGGAATCAGCGTCGTCGGGCGCGGCGACGACGGAAGCTATTACCGCCGCACCTTCGACGGCACAGCATGGTCCGCGGCCGGTTGGGAATCCCTCGGTGGTATTTTCACCAGCCCGCCGGCCCAGGCCGCCACCCCATCGAGCCTCCTCGCCGTCGGCCACGGCAGACTCGATGTCATCGGACGTGGCCGTGACAGTGGTTACTACCGCCGCAGTTTCGAAGGCACCATATGGTCCCCAGCGGCCGGCTGGGAGGCCCTGGGCGGCGTGTTCACCAGCCCGCCAGCGGTGCTCTCATCGGCCCCAGGCGACCTGGAGGTCGTCGGGCGCGGACGGGACAGCGCGCTGTATCACGGCTTGTCGACAGGCGCATCGTGGAACACACCGTCCGGGTGGGAGGACCTCGGCGGCGTGTTCAGCGCCCAATGACTTGAGCCGGAACTCTCCCTACGAGACCGGTGGCAGCTCACAGATCCATAGGGATAGGGGTGTCCATATCCGAGTTGCACGGGAGTGCACGTGCTTGCGGTCGATGGTCGACCGACCTTGGTTGACATCCATCCTCCCCGGTTGACGGACGGTCACCGCGTTCCAGGCGGGGTTCGGCGAACGTTAGGGCGACCCTGGTTTGGGCGCTACCCGGATCGCTAGTTGCTCGATGAAAGGGAGCTGCAGTCCCAGGTCTCGTACCTGTCGGGTGTCGGGGTCGATGACGGCGACGTGACCTGCCGCCGTCACGACGAAGAGCCACCGGCCATCCGGAGACCAGACCATGCTGCCCGATCCTGCCGGGGTTCCGAGGTCGGTTCCCAGCGGATGCTCGACGCCGGACGAGAGGTCGACCAGTGACAACCTTCCGGCAGTAGATCCCACCTTCGCTATGTCGATGACGGCGGCGGTCCGACCGTCCGGAGAGATCAGGCCGGCTACACCCCCAAACGGGACGATCGACCTGGCCAGCGTCCTTCGCTGACCGGTGGTCCGGTCGATGACCGACGTCAGACACTTCTTGGCGGCGGCGCACTCGCTGACCAGATAGCCCGTCGGGCCGACAGCCAGCAGGTTTCCAGTGGTCAGCAGCTTCCGCTGCCCCACCTGCGCCTGGTAGGTACTGCCATTCTGCGCCATGAACAGCACCCCGCCCGCGCCGTCCGATTGTGCCGACATCGCGAACCAATCCGCCGGGACGGAAAATGATGACCTGGTTGGGATACCACTCCAATCGGTCAGGGTCATCACGTCGGGGCCGCCGTTGGCGCCGGTGTCGACCCAAATATGAGTTGCATCCGGGCCAACAACCACTGGGCCACCGCGGCTGAGTGCGCCGGTGAGATCGGCGGCATTGTGCCCGTCGCGGACAGCGAGCCCGGCAACGAAGTCCAGCGGCCGGACGATGGCCAGGTCCGGGCCGGCCAGGAAACTGACCGGGCCGCTGCTGGCCACACCCACACCTGGGGTGCTGGTGATGCGGCCCTTGGCCAACTCGATCCGCGTCAAGCTGGCGTCCCCGCGGGCGAACAATTCCCACCCGGCGGTTACACCCAGGATCGGACGACCCAGGTCCCGCGTGCCGGGTGTCAACGGGGCGGGCGCAGTGACCGGCGGTCTGGAGCGCCGGGACGCCGGCGTTGCCTTTGAACTCATGGACGCGGTCGACTGCCGCGGTGTCGGTGCAGGTGTGGGGATCTGGGCAACCAGCGGGGCTCGTGGGTGGAGCACCACCGCAACGACCACCACAGCTACCAACCCAACCACCAGCAGCGGCCACCACCATTTCGATCGACCAGCCGATACGCCGCGACGAAACTCCCGCGGCGGCGGCTCGACCGCAGCTGAAGCATCACCGCCCCAGCGTTGGAGGTCATCCCCGTCTAAAGGTCCTTTCACCAGGCCATCATCCACCGGAACATTGTGATGGGCATCACTTGAGCGTCGGTGGAACGACTAACCCGCACCCGGTCGGATGGTCGAGCGCCGTTGAGCTATGGCAGCAGACTGATCGTCTGTGGGCGCGCCTTCATCGCGTGAATGATCAACTCTTCGCCGCTGTCGAAGACCAGGACCACGGTTTCCAGGAGACGGCCCCGGGTGTCGAACCCAAGCCGCAGCTGTCGCGCCGGACTGTCCTCGTCGAGTTCATCGGTCCATATCGGCCACGTCGCGGCGTACCCGGCATCCTCGGGATCGATACCGTGCTTCCGCGCAAAGTCGTGAACTCTCACCCGACATAGGCCGCCAACGCGTCGCGGATTGCCTCCGAGCGAGTCTTGTGTTCCCGTGCAGCGCTGGCGTCGATGGCGTCCAGTTCGTCTGCGTCAACCGCAGCGCAACAACCTGGGACGGTTCCGCGCCGCGCCCTTGCGGCTCTGCTGGTCCGCGAGGGTCTCCGCTGTGCTCGTTCGCAGCCACTCTGGGTCGGGTTTCGTATGCCAGACCTGACCGGTCGCCGATCCCGGTAGGGGCACCTCCCACGGCGACCGATAGTTGTCAGTCCGGGACCCGACGGTTACCCGGAAGGAGATGGTCCGTAACAGGCTCTAGGGTCGCATCATGAGCGAGCTGGGATGGCGTGAGTTCGTCGCCGCCGATGACATCGACGACTGGGTGGTCCTTCACGGAGGGCCGACGGCGGTGTTTCGAATGGCGTCTTTGGTGGATGCGGCGCGGCTGGCGGCCGCGGTGGCGGAGGTGCCGGGCCTCGAGCCTCGCACGATGCTCACCGTCTCAGGTGACCTCCTGACAGTGAAACTGACCCGCGAGATGTGGGATACGGAGGCCCGGCACATCGATGTGGCTCGGGCCATCTCTGCCCTTGCCCGCGCGCGCGGCGCGAAGGCGGACCGGTCTGCCGTTCAAGAGGTCCAGTTTGCGGTGGCCGCGCTCCCGGACGCGATCGACCTGAGCTTCTGGCGTGCTGCGCTCGGGTACGCGCCACTGCACGAGGACAACTGCATCGATCCGCTCGGCCAGGGTTCGACGGTCTGGATGCAGGATCTCGACCCGGGCAAGTCGCTGGGTCACGCGATGCACGTGGACGTGTCGATGGCGCAGGACCATGCCAAACTACGGGTCCAGGCGGCGACCTCCGCGGGAGGTCGAATCGTGGACGACTCGAGGGCCCCGGGCGCATGGATACTCGCGGATCGCTCGGGCAACAAGGTATGCATCGCCGCCTGGCCAGACGGCGCGCCGATGAGCGAATCGGACGGTTGACAAGAATTTCGATCCAAGCCCCGATTGGCATGAGTCGACCCCACCCGTCCGAACCGCTACGCAGTGCTGACGCCTATCCGGGCAAGACGCTGCCGACAACTTCGGCCAGATTCGCGGCGCCCAGTACGGCCCCGGAGATGCGCGAGCCACGACGGCGCTACCTGTCTCGTCATGGACCAGCGCGAGTAGTGCCGAGGCATCGAGAACCGTCATTCCGCAGCGGCTGCGAGCCGGCGCTCGGCGAGAAGTTCGTCGACCAACGATCGCGACTTCGGAGCGTCCTTTCCCACTGCGCGCAGCTCGTTGACTGCGTCTTGCGGCCGTTCCAACATCAGCCGGGATCCAGAGACGTGCAGCTGCAGCTGATCACCGGGAGTCAGCCCCAGTGCGGCGCGAACCTCCGCCGGAATCACGAGGCGACCCTGCTGCCCCAAAATCAGTGGGGCATCCATGCGCTGAGGGTGCCACGAGTGCTTCGAACGTGGCGAAGAGCTGAGTCCGCACGGCGCGGCAACGACGTTCGAACGGGTAGCTGTCCCTTGGGACGAACTCAACCCGGGCGCCGCCAATCGAGTGTGACCGGCCAACGGGGTCTTCGGGGTGCGGTTATCCGAGCTCGCCACCGTGACCCGGTTTCGCGCAACGGCATGTGGCTCGATCTGATCCGGACGGAGTCACCCGTTCCCTGAGATCAAGATCGCGAACATGCCCGTCCCGGTGAAACCCGCCCCGCGTCGTGGGGGGTAGGAAGTACCCATGCGGATCTTCTTTACCGGTGGCAGCGGGAAGGCTGGCAGGCACGTCGCGCCGTATCTGGCCGAGCAAGGCCATCAGGTCACGAATGCCGACCTCGTCCCGTTGAGACATCCATCGGTCGCTGACCTTCGCGTGAACCTCACCGACGCCGGAGAGGTCTATTCGGCGCTCGCCGGGTTGGCGAGATTCGAGGAGTTGGAGTTGCCCTCGAAGCCAAGCTATGACGCTGTGGTGCACTTCGCTGCAGTGCCGGCGATCCTGCTGACCTCCGATGCAGCGACCTATGCGACGAACGTGCTCAGCACATTCAATGTATTCGAGGCGGCGACCCGACTCGGAGTGCGCAAGATCGTGTTTGCGTCTTCGGAAACGACCTACGGGATTTGTTTCGCTCAGGGCGAGCGGCGCCCGCTCTACCTGCCGGTCGATGAGAACCATCCGACGATTCCAGAGGATGCGTACGCGATGTCGAAGGTTGCGGGCGAGGACACGGCGCGTTCCTTCCAGGCGCGAACCGGGGCGGACGTGTATGGCCTGCGGATCAACAACGTCATCGAGCCGCACGAGTACGCGGAGATGTTTCCTGCCTTTCTCGCCGACCCGTCGCTGCGCCGCCGCAACATATTCGCCTACATCGACGTCCGCGACCTTGGGCAGGTCGTGCAGTGCTGCCTGCAGACCGACGGGCTGGGTTACCAGGTCTTCAACGTCGCGAATGCCGACATGTCCGTCGCTGCGACGACCCAGGACATCAAGGACCGCTTCTATGACGGGGTGCAAGTGCGCCGCGAGATGGCCCGCGACGAGACCTTTTACGCCATCGACAAGGCGCGCGAACTGCTGGGGTTCGCCCCGAGTCACTCCTGGCGCGACGTGTTGACCGACCCTGGAATTGGGCGCAGCTGAGCCACGGCCTACCACCTCCGGTCCGGTGACGAGTTCGGCCCGACCTTCGATTGAATGCACTAATGGCACCGTGACGGACCAGAAGCGCCTGGCGCCTTTCCGTACGATCTCATCGTGGCGCTACGCCGAAACGGATTCCGGGATCGACATCCAGCCTTTGTCGAACGTGTCCATTCGGGGATCGATCATCAGATGGTGATGGACGATCGGCCAGGACTCGTCGACATTTCAGGACCAGTGGCCGTCGTCGGTGCCGAGGTGGTCGCGACCGAGATCGGTGATCGGGATGGCTGCCAGGCTGGTGCACCCGATGCCGAGGAGCGTCGTGCAGGGCACGCCCGACGCGCCGAGTGTGTACATGCCCTCGATGACTGCGCAGAAGAACGCCCCGAGCGAGTCCGGATCGGCGGTGGCCGGTCGCGTCCCAGAGAGGATGGGCACCGAGGCAGCTAGAGGGTGACGACGATCTTTTGGGCCGAGACACCGCGACGCTGGGTATCGAGAGCCTGCTGGATGGCGCCGACGCCATGGCCGACGACGTGCGGCTGCGGGGTGATCGTGTAGCTGCCGTTTGCAAGGGCTGCGGGCAGGAAGTCGCGGTAGATGGCCTGGCTCACGTCGGTGTGCTTGAGTGCCGTGCCAACGATGTACTTCAGCTTCACCCCCTTGAGGCGAGCGGAGAACTGCAGGGAGATGTTCGAAGCGATCAGCTTCGCAGTGACCTGGATGCGGGTGGCCAGACCGCCGTCGGCCAATGTCTCGAATGACACTGGTGGCGTCCCGATGGCGATGAAGCGGTTGCCCTTCGACGCACCTGCGATGTGGACGCAGGCGGGAGCGCCGGTAGTGCCGAACGACACCGCGCCTGCGAGCGTTCTAGTCGACAAAGCGGCGATGATGTCCGGCTCGACGGTGGGACTGTTGTAGTCGAAGACCATCACTGCTCCGAGCGCTTCGAGTGCGTCAAAATTGCGGGGGGAAGCCGTGGTGATGACCTCGTAGCCCGCGGCAACAGCCAGCTGGATTGCCTGACTGCCGACGCTCGTCGAACCGCCCCACACGAGCACCGTCTGGCCGGTGGGCCTCGGTGCGAGGGTCGGTCGCTGCAGCCCGAGCCAGGCGTCTTCGAAAAGGGCGCAGGATGCCGTCGATACCGCAAGGGGAAGGGTTGCGGCCTCCTCGTACGGCAGCGCGTCTGGCAGCGGCGACGCCAGACGCTCCAGTACGGCCGTGTACTCCTGGAAGGTCCCCTCAGCACCGGCGTTCGTGTCTTTGTCAGTGCCCACCGCGTGGCCCAGCACCCGGTCACCGACCTGGAAGCGAGTGACCGCCGAGCCGACCTCGACGACCTCCCCGGCCGTGTCAGATCCGAGGATCGTCGGGTACTTCAGCCAGCCGTAGGTGAGGTTGCCCTCGACCTGGATGATCCACTCGAGAGGGTTCATCGCCACTGCGTGGTTGCGGATGACGATCTGGTCGGACGAAGGGCTCGGGTACGGGGCCCCGGCGACCTCGAAGCGGCCGTGCTTCTGATTGAGCCAGGCGGCGGCGTTGGTGGGCATGAAAGTCTCCTTCACTGTGATTGCACTTGGTGTAGTCCATGCTTGCATATGATTGCACCGAGCGCAATGCTGGGTTAGTGTCGCCTTGTGACGAGGTGGAAGCCGGGGGGCCGGGAGCGGCTTCAGCAGGCTGCCGTCGATCTGTTTCGCGAGCGCGGCTACGAGGCTGTGACAGTCGCGGAGATCGCCGAGCGGGCGGAACTCACCAAGCGCTCGTTCTTCAATCACTTCGCCGACAAGCGAGAGGTGCTGTTCGCCGGCGCAGCCGAATTCGAAGCCGATGCTGTCCGTTGCCTAAGGGCCGGGGACCCTGCCCTGGCACCATTCGATGCAGCAGTCGACGCCCTTGGCCGCTCGGGTCAGACGCTCGCCGAGCTCGCGCCCTACATCGCCATCCGTCGGGATCTCATCGATTCGTCGGTCGAGCTTCGCGAGCGCGACCTCATCAAGATGGCTTCACTCTCGGCCGCGATCGCCGGAGAGCTCGCGCATCGAGGGGTGCCCGCCCGCGCCGCGCGATTCGCTTCGGACGCCGCGGTCGCCGCCTTCGGTGCTGCCTACGACGACTGGGGTCATGACCCTGAACGGGGCTTCGCCGAGCTGATGAACGTGGTCGCGGCCGAACTGCGCTCATCGCTGCTCCCACCACTCTGAGCCTCGGTCACATCTGCTTCTCACCCCATTCCGGTCGAAGTTGGCGGCGACGACGAAGCTGCCATCGCTCGACGGAGGAACGCCACAGCTGCGGCGACCTCGCTCAGGGCCTGGTAGGCGTCGAACGCCGAGTTGGCCGCGAACCACGACCACGACTGTGCAGGGCGGCGACGGCTGAAAGTGGTTGCGTGAGGTTGGGTGTTCGGGGCCTTGAGTCAGCCCAACCGGCGCCCGAAAGCGGATCGGCGACCGGACGGTGGTCTGCGGCCCTCAGCGCAATGGTCGATCGGGTCGATCACAAAAACATGCGTTGGTCATCTGCGACGGGGGTGACCAACGCGAACCCTGACAGGTTGAGGGTATCGGCCACCATGGGCTGGTGAACGACGAGTACGCGGACAGGTGGAGCGGTCGGCTCGTACCGACCCTGACGTTGTTTTGTGGTCTACCGGGATCAGGTAAGTCGACTCTGGCCCGACGCCTGGAAGCCGAAGGCCGGGGCATTCGCCTTTGCACGGACGACTGGCTGGCCATGCTCGGCGTCGACCAGACCGACAGTGCGTTACGCGACCAGCTTCAGCCCGTCCTGTACTGGCATGGGCTGACAATGTTGCGCCATGGTGTGAGCGTGATCCTGGAAGACGGGCTGTGGACCAGCGCTGAACGCACCGAGAAATTTTCTGGCGCCCGTGCTTGCGGCGCTTCGATCGATCTGCACGTCTTCGATGTTCCATTCCAGACCTTGTGGGAGCGCCTTCAACAACGCAATGAGCAAGTTGACGCCCATTCGTACCCGATGACAGAGGACGAGCTGCGGTGGGCCTGGAACCTGTTCGAGGCCCCTTCATCTGAGGAGTTGGCAGCCGTTGATTTCTGGTCAGTCCATGCCGGCGGCCTGGACGGCGCAGCGTCTGCCTGAAAGAGCGCCCGGCGCAGGTACCCACGCTGGGAGCCTGAGATCCTCGTCGACACGGGACATGTCGACGTCGCGACCCACGCTTCACCTGGTGCGTCTGCAGCACGCTGCATGAGCAGGGGCTTGTACTTACTGGTTTCGCGTGGCCATTCCAACGCTGGACAACTGTGCGGACGGGCTGGTCGGGGAACCGGCGGGCTGCCAGGCCCCGCAGCGCCCACTCGGGCCACACAGACGGCCGGACCCAGGGTCACATGTTTGGCGCTACGTCCAGATCGAGCGCCGACTGGCGCACGTAGTCGAGGGCGTGCTTGACGGCACCCACGGCGACAACTCCTTCTCCCAGGATTGAGGTGGCGACCCGGGGTGGTGTGACGGTGAGTTCTCGTAGTTGTTTGGTGATGCGGTCGACCAGCACGGCGGTGGATTGGCTGACTGCTCCGGCGATGACGAGGAGTTCGGGGTTGAAGATGGTGGCGATGGTGGCGATGATCTTGGCAAGACGGATGGCGAGACGGTCAAGTATCCCGTTGGCTATACGGTCGCCGCCGGCGGCGGCGGCGAAGACCATCTCGGCGGTCACTGCGGCCGGTTCGCCTCCCGCCAGTTCCTTCAGGTCGGTCTTGGATCTTTTGGTAACGGCGTCGGCTCCCCAGACCCGGGCCAGCAGCGCGATGCCTTCGGCGGATCCGACTCCTTCGACCCACTGGAGGTAGCCCATCTCGCCGGCGCCGCCCTGACTGCCGTGGAGCAGACGGCCGGATTCGACCAGACCGACGCCGAGGCGCTCTCCGGCGAGGAGCACGGCCAGGTCGTCGACGCCGTGGGCTGCCCCGCGCCAACCCTCTCCGAGCGCTGCGAGGTTGGCGTCGTTTTCCGCGAGCACGGCGGCGTCGGTGAGTTCGGTTAACGCCGCCCGCCGCGCGTCATAGCTTGCCTGCCAGTAGTCCTCGTTGGATGCGAGGTTCCCGTTGCTGTCCACGCGTGACGCGAAACCCATCGCGATGGCAAGGATGTCAGATATATGGACGCCACCGGTCCGCGCTGCCTTGAGCGCCGCCGCCCGCATCTGCTTGCCCTGGGCAGCCAATGATTCGTTTGGATTGGTGGGTACCCGTTCCACGGCGAGGGTCGTCCCTCGCAGGTCGGCCAACAGCAGGGTCGAGCTGTGGGCGCCCATGTCGACCCCGAGCACGTATCCGGCGCGTTCGTTGAACTCGAACCAGCGGGACGGCCGGCCCAGCTGATTCCCGGCCTCGCGCCGCGGATCCAGTTCGCGGATCCAGCCCAGCCGGATCAGATCGTTGGCCACCGCGTGCACGGTCGCTCTGGTCAAGCCCGTGGCGGCCATCAGATCCGTCCCGGTCACCGGTCCGGCGGTGTGGGACACCACCGCCAGCACTTTGCCCAGGTTGACCTGACGGATCAACGGGGGGGCCGTCGTCAAAGAATCTGTCATCGAACTCTTGACCTCCATGCCGAGTGGGGTCAAACTCTACATCCAAGATCTAAATATAGGCCGTCAATCAGTCGCTGCGGTCTATCGAGCCAAAGGGGTCTCAGGTGGATCAGGTCGGTCTGGTCGGGTCAACGCGTCACCGTGGGTCGTCCGCGCTGGGCGGTGTCGGTAATTTGCCTCCGCCGGGCGCGGGCGTCAGCAGGAGGTCGTTGTTCAGGGCGGTGGGGCTGGGGGCGTTCGCGGCCGCAGTTCCGTTGTCGTTGTCTGCCTGTAGCAGCAGCGGGTCCGCGCAGGGGGTCACAGAGATCCGGTTCGAGTCGACGAAACCAGAGATAGTCGGATATCTGGGCAACGTCCTGGCGGATTTCAACCAGAAGAACCCGAGGATCCACGTCACCCAGGACTCGACCAGCAGCCTGATCGCCGAATTCGTCCGGAACGAGCCACCTGATCTGGACCTGGACAACTACAACCTGACCTCGTCGCTGTTCGTGGAGCGTGGGGTACTCGCGGATCTGGCCTCGCTGCCGGAGGCGCAGCGCATCGCGCCCGCCGTGCAGGACCTGGTCAGCCAGTACGGCAGCTTCGAGGGACAGACGAACGTGCTGCCCTATTCGATCGCGGCGGCCGGCGTGATCTACAACATCGACTTGTTCGAGAAGATCGGGGTGCAGGTTCCGACGACCTGGACGGAGTTGGTCGCGGCCTGCGAGAAGTTCAAGTCCAAGGGCATCACGGCCATCTATTCAACGTTCAAGGACAACTGGACGATCCAGCAGGGCCTGTTCGACTACGTCTCGGGCGGTTCCCTGGATGTCGCCGACTTCTACGCCAAGCTGCGGGCGCAGGGCACGAACGTCGGTCCGGATGCGCCGGTGTCGTTCGAGACGACGTTCTCCCCCGCGGTCGGCAAGATGCTCGAGCTGGTCAAGTATATGAACCCCGATGCGGCCAGCCGCGCCTACGCCGACGGCAACGCCGCGTTCGCCGACGGCAAAGCCGCGATGTACTTCCAGGGTCCCTGGGCCATCGGCGAGATCGCGAAGGCAAACCCCAAGCTCAAGATCGCCACCTTCGCATTGCCGGCCACCGACAATCCGCAGGACACCAAGGCCAGGGTGAACCTGGACCTGTCGATCTGGATACCCAACTCGACCAAGCACAAGGCTGCCGCTCTCACCTTGCTGACCTATCTGATGACTCCTGCGGTGATGAACAAGTACAACTCCGACAACCTGGCCTTCGCGCCGACGAAGGACGCACCGGCGATGAAGGATGCCCGGCTCGTCGGCCTGGAGCCCTACGTCAAGGCGGGGAAGTTCTATCAGGGCGCCGGAACCTATGTGCCGAACGTCATCCCGATCGGCAACTATCTGCAGGCGATGGTGCTCAACGCCGATGGGCAATCCGCGATGCGCAATCTGGACGCCGACTGGCGCCGCCTGGCGAAGCGTTCCGTCTGAATCTGAGCCCGAGGAATCAGGAGCGAGAATGAGCACAATAGAGCGACCGGCCGTCAGTGCTGCGACGTCGACATCGGGGCCATCCAAGGATCCGAAATCTAAGCAGATCGATCGAACCTACTACGTGATGCTGGCACCGGTGCTGGCCCTGTTCACCCTGTTCATCACGATACCGGCGCTGATCGGTGTGTATTACAGCTTCACCAACTACGTCGGCTACGGGGCCTACAAGTTCATTGGCCTGACGAACTACAAGTCCCTGTTCTCGGACCCGAACATCCTGCACGCCTATGGGTTCACCCTCGCGTTCGCGGTATTCACCACCATCGTGGTCAACGTGATCGCGCTGGCGCTGGCGCTGGGTCTGGCCTCCAAGATCAAATTCAAGACGGCGCTGCGCGGGGTGTTCTTTATCCCGATGGTCATCTCCGGACTGGTGATCTCCTACGTCTTCAATTTCCTGTTTTCCAACTCGCTCCCGGACATCGCGAAGAGCCTGGGCATCAGCGGGCTCGAGACGAGCATTCTGGCGAATTCGAGTTGGGCGTGGCTCGCGATCGTCATCGTCAGCGCATGGCAGGCCTGCCCCGGTGCGCTGATCATCTATCTGGCCGGTCTGCTGGCCATCCCACCGGATGTCTACGAGGCC
The DNA here is from genome assembly GCA_965277305.1 of Nakamurella sp. Lineage (GTDB taxonomy): Bacteria > Actinomycetota > Actinomycetes > Mycobacteriales > Nakamurellaceae > Nakamurella. The sequence goes on from CBDICH010000006.1 coordinate 409,819, forward strand.
GCATCCATCGACGGCGCGGGTCCATGGCGGGCCTTCCGCAGCATCACCTTCCCGCTGATCTTCGGATATCTGGTGATCAACACCATCTTGGGATTCAAGGGATTCCTCAACGCCTACGAGATCATCGTCGGTCTGACCAACGGCGGGCCCGGCACCTCGACGGTCAGCGTCGCCATGTCGATCTTCACCGGATTCAGCGGTGGCGACTACGCCTACCAGATGGCCAACGCGGTCATCTTCTTCCTGGTCACCCTGATCCTCTCCCTTGCCCAGCTCCAACTGATCCGTCGCCGAGGGGTGTCTGTCTGATGACCACCACCGAACCCACCTTGCAGCAGGTTGTTCCGGTTCCACAGTCGACGCTCGCGCCGGCGGAGCAGATGCTCCATCCGAAGAAGGAGACAGGGCACGTCAACTGGGGCATCACGATCATCTTGATGATCTGCTCGCTCACGGTGCTGGTCCCGTTGTATTTCGCCATCTCCATGTCGCTGAAATCGGCCACCCAGGCGGCCAGTGGCAGCGGCTTCGCGCTTCCCTCGCCGCTACACTTCGACAACTTCAGCACCGCCTGGAAGCTGGTGAACTTCCCGGTCGCCTTCGGCTATTCGCTGTTCATCACCGTGGTCGCGGTGGCCGGTCAGCTGTTGCTGAGCTCGATCGCGGCGTTCGCCATCGCCCGGAATTTCGACCACAAGTTCTTCAAGTTCTCGTTCATCTACCTACTGGCCGCGATGTTCATCCCGTTCCCGGTGATCGCACTGCCGCAGATCAAGCTGACCGCCATGTTCGGGCTCGACAACCCAGCCGGTGTCGCGATCCTGCACGTGCTGTTCGGGCTGTCGTTCAACGTGCTGCTCTACTCGGCCTTCATCCGGTCCATCCCGCCCGAACTGGAGGAAAGCGCGCGGCTCGACGGCTGCTCGACCTGGAAGGTCTTCTGGAAGGTGGTCTTCCCGCTGCTCGCGCCGATGAACGCCACCGTCGGCATCTTCGCCTTCCTGGCCTCCTGGAACGACTACATGATGCCGTCGCTGATTACCTCGAACCCAGCCCAGCAAACACTTCCCGTGGTGCAACAGCTGTTCCAGAGTCAGCTGAGCACCAACTACAACGTGGCCTTCGCGTCCTACCTGATGGCGATGCTGCCCAGCCTCATCGGCTACCTCATCGCCCAGCGCTGGGTCATGTCCGGCGTCATGCGGGGGGCCATCAAGTAGGTCCGGTCGTCGGACAGGTTGGAATGGCGGCTTCCCGATGGGAGCCGCACGATCCCAGGAGGAACGGCGATGACGTCAGCCATAGATCACTCACAGCCCGGGCAGGCCGCTGCCCGGGCGCGGCAGGGAGCCGACTGGTGGCGCCAAGCCGTGGTGTACCAGATCTACCCGCGAAGCTTCGCCGATTCCGACGGGGACGGCATCGGCGACCTCAACGGGATCACCTCGCGCATCGACTACCTGGCCCAGCTGGGTGTCGATGCGGTGTGGCTGAGCCCGTTCTACCCTTCCGCCCTGGCCGACGGCGGCTACGACGTCGACGACTACCGTAACGTCGACCCCAAACTCGGTACGCTGGCCGACTTCGACAAGATGACCGCGGCGCTGCACCAGACGGGCATCAAACTGGTCGTCGACATCGTCCCGAACCACACCTCGAACCGCCACGAATGGTTCGCCGAAGCCCTGGCGTCCGAAAAGGATTCCGCCGCCCGCCACCGGTACATCTTCCGGGACGGGCTCGGGCCAGGCGGCGCCGAGCCACCATCGGCGTGGGAGTCGCTGTTCGGCGGCCCGGCCTGGCATCGGGTGGCCGACGGTCAGTGGTACCTGCACCTGTTTGCACCCGAACAGCCGGACCTGAACTGGGACAACCGCGAGGTACGTGACGACTTCCTGACCACGCTGCGGTTCTGGGCCGACCGCGGTGTCGACGGATTCCGGGTCGATGTCGCGCACGGCCTGGCCAAAGACCTCACCGAACCGATGACCGGCACGCTGATGCCTGACGAACCGTCGCCGCACGGCGACCACCCGCTTTGGGACCGTGACGAGGTACACGAGATCTACGCCGAATGGCGACGCCTGTTCGACGAATACGACCCCCCGCGCACCGCGGTGGCCGAAGCCTGGGTCCACGAGTCCAGGCGCGCCCGCTACGCCAGCCCGCAAGGACTGGGACAGGCCTTCAACTTCGACCTCCTCGAAGCCGACTGGGAGCCGGACGCCTTCCGCAACATCATCGTGCACAACCTGTATCAGGCCGCCGATACCGGGGCATCGTCGACCTGGGTGCTGTCCAACCACGATGTGATCCGCCATGCCACCCGGTACGGCCTGCCCCGCACCAGCCTGTCGGCACGCGAGGAGGCGAAAGCCTGGCTGCTCACCGAAGGTGCCGAACCGAAAGTGGACGTCGCGATCGGGCTGCGCCGGGCCAGAGCCGCGTCGCTTCTGCTCCTGGCGCTACCGGGATCTACCTACCTGTACCAGGGCGAGGAGCTCGGACTGCCGGAAGTGGCGGATATTCCGGCCGACGCGCTGCAAGACCCCACCTTTTTCCGAACCGGCGGCGCCGAGAAGGGCCGCGATGGCTGCCGGGTCCCGCTGCCGTGGGCCACGCAGGGCCCCTCCTTCGGCTTCGGCGATGGCCCGGCGCACCTGCCGCAGCCGGCTACATTCACCAAGCTGTCGGTGCAGCAACAACTCTCCGATCCTGACTCCACCCTCGCTCTGTATCGGCGAGCGCTGCAACTACGTCACGAACTGCAAACCGACGAATCACTGGAATGGGTCGACACCGGCGAAGATGCCGTTCTGCACTTCCGGCGCCCGGGAGGCTGGCAATCGATCACCAATTTCGGCGCCGAACCCATCCCCGTACCGCCCGGAGTGCTGCTGTCCAGCGCGCCCCTGCACAGGGGTCAGCTACCGCAGGACACCACCGTGTGGGTCCGCTGAATGACAGGCCACGCTCACAGTTGCACTACGCGTTCTTCCACGTCCGACAGTGTCGAGCAGACCGACCTGGCTGGCACGTCGTAGCGCGCCCGGTGGGCATCGCCTGAGCGTGTGGCGACAATGCCACGACCCGGCCGTTTGCCAGCGGCGGCCGGCGCTGTCCACGGCGTCCCACGGCTCAGCATTGAACCTCCAAAGAAATCGCTGCTGGAGCCAGGAAGAGCCCGTGCGGGGCCGAGAAGCCATTCGATGACCACCACGCATCCCAGACCGGCCCACGCGGATCGCAGCCCGGTCGAGGATCGTCACGCGGGATGGCCATGTGGGAGTTCGTCACAACTGATCGCACCCCCGCCCTTCTCGGCCTTGAAGAACTCGACCACTCCCTGCGCCATCCCACGAGTATCACGCCGTCCGGTGGGCGGATCGTCTTGCGGTGATGTGGTGACTCGCTGGCCGGCACACGTGCGCGGGGTCCCGTGGTTCGACCTGGGGCTTAGTGGTGATGGGCCCGAACTAAGGGCCCGTGATTAATTAACCTGGTTCAGGTCGGGCGTGTCGGGGGTTGCGGGTGCAGGGCGTAGTTCCATTCACCGTGGAACTCGTCGCGGGTGAGAGTTCCTGTGGTTTCCAGGGTTTCCATGTCGTGGTCGGAGATTTTGACGCCTTTGGGGTAGCTGGTGTCGTCCAGTTCGGCTTGGACGGTCAGACCTGTGGTCGTTGTGGTTGCGGCGATGGTCTGGACGATGACTTCGTGGCTTGTCAGGGGTCGTCCGCGCCAGTTCATCGAGATGTGGCTGAACAGGCGGTGCTCGATCTTGTTCCACTTGGAGGTGCCCGGCGGCAGATGCGCAACGGTGATGGTCAACCCTGTTTCGGTAGCAAGTTTCGCCAGCTCGGTTTTCCACAGGCGGGTCCGGTAACCATTGGAGCCGCCACCGTCGGCGCAGATCAGCAGCCGGGTGGCGGTCGGGTGCAGCGGCTGCCCGACGTGTTCCCACCAGCGGCGGATGGTTTCCACGGCGAACGCGGCGGTGTCGTGATCGGTGCCGACCGACACCCAGCCGACGTTGTTGGCGACGTCGTAGACGCCGTAGGGATTGGCTTTCCCGATATCGGGGTCGATGAAGTCGTGGACTTTCACCTTTTCGGGTTCGCCCTCGGGAAGCCATTCCCGGCCGCCATTCTTGTACGCCCCGACGAGTTCCTTCTTCTTCGTGTCCACCGAGATCACCGGATCACCGGATGCCATGTGCCGCTGCGCTTGTGCCGCCAAATAGGCGAACTGCGCGTCCCGGTCCGCGTGCTGGTTGCCCTCGAGTGTTTTGCTGTTGGCCTGCAAACTGTAACCACCCTCGGCCAACAAACGGCGAACCACGAAATCGCTGACCCGATGCCCGCTCCCGCGCAACCCAGCCGTCAGCGCCCGGATCGATTTCGACGTCCACCGCAACGGCGACATCGGATCACCCCTGGTCACCGGGTCGATCAACACATCGAACGCCGCCGCCAACTCCGCATCGTGGGACTCGGCACGTTTACGGCCGCCGCCGGCCGCCCGGGACCGACCCGATCCCGGCGCCGCGCCCTCGTCGGCCTCCTTGCGGCCACGCCGCACCGTGTCGGCGGCCACACCGGTCGCCTTCGCCACCACCGCCACACCGCCCGGACCCAACTCCGCCGCCTCCGCGCCGAGCCACAGTCGCCGCTGGAACTCGTTCAGGTGCGGACGCAGCACCGCATACCGCCGAGCCACCGAGTCCACCAGTTCCGCCACGGCACAACCGTAGCCGATCAGACCTCAGAAAACGATGTTATTTCATCACGAGCCCTAACCTCGGTGGCCTACTGCGGATCGTCACCGCATCCGGTCGCTTTGGCCAAGTGGACGGCGAAACGACTGCCGCATCCAGGCGATATCGCCGAAGTGATATCGGAGGTGGTCGTCGTGGAGCAGATCTTGATTCGCAACCTTCCCGCAGGGACGGACTGGGGCGTGAGCGCCCGCACAGTGCAGCCGTGAAATACGTCTTGGACACCAATGTGGTGTCGGCACTCCGCGTTAGAGGACGCAACCGACCGGTCGAACTCTGGGCGGCGTCTGTTCCGCTGGCCGACCTGTTCGTCACGGCCACGACCGTCGCCGAGATCGAGCGGGGAGCCATCGCCAGAGAACGATCGGACACCGGGCAGGGCTCCGTCTTGCGGCGTTGGTTCGACGAACACACTCTCCCAGCGTTCGCCGACCGGGTACTGCCGGCCGCGCGGATCCTCGCCGCCTACCGAATCCCCGAACACTCACCGTTCGACGACGCCCGCATCGCCGCCAGCGCCCAGTCCGCACACATGACCATTGCGACGCGCAACATCAACCATTTCGAGCCCTCGGCGCGCGATGTCTCAATCCGTGGGATGTGGCCCGACGACCGTAGTTTGATCCCACAGACGGATGCGACCACCTCGACCGTACCGAGCAGATGGACGGTTACCGCAATCCCGACGCTGTCGAGGCTGAAGATCATTTCTGGCGGGTGTTCGTTGCTGGCGTCGATGGGCGCCGTAGGACGTTCCACCTGCCGGCGGCCCAGCCGCGGACCCGACTGTCCCGCGGCGGTCTGCGGTGTGCGTTGACCGCGCTGGCCTCCCAACATGTAATCGTCGCGAGAAATGGCGAGGCGCTGGGGCCGATCGGATCGAACAATGCCAGTTAAAGGACCGCTTCGGAAGAGAGCGCCTCTTAACTTCCGTGGGTCAGAGCCGACCGTGTATCGCCGCAGCCAGCGGCGACTCCTATGCACATGACCGTTGGCCAACGAGGCCGGCGGATTCGTCGAAGGAGAAACCATGACTGCACCCCCGAGCACTCACGCTAACCGCCTCAGCAGCGATCATTGGGTCCACATCCAAGATCTCGCCGGCCACGAGGTCTTCATCCTCTCCGGGACGGTCATCCTCGACCCGCCACTTGTCGGTACGTCCGGGGCCCGATGGAATCGAGGCGCGACGGCGTTCGAAATCCCGCTCTACGGTCTACCGGCCGGTCAGGGGCTCGTGATCGAGCAGTGGGCTCCCACCGTGCTGCTCGGGTCGATTCAAAACGACGGAGTCTCCAACAATGCCGGTTGGGCCGTGGACGACTTCGACGTCTATGCACCGAGCGAGGCGGTGACGGCCGTCGAGGCCCAGTTCAATTATGCCGTCGGCGACGACGACGGCTACATGATGCGCGTCTCCTACTCCGTGACCGTCGTCGGACACTTCGCCCCAGTCGCCGTCATTCAGTAAGTGACTGTCTGAGCCGCTAGGACCGCTGGAATTCAAGCAGACGAGGGCTCGTCCCCGCTGCTTGTCGTGGACCACGTCCGCGTCGGTGGAAAGGGTTCGCGAGCCGAATACAGCGGTTGTCGGCAAGGACCGCCTCCGTCCAACGCCACACAGCTAAAGGCTCTTCGGTACCTCGCCGACCCGAAGGGCTCCCATCGCGGCGACCGGTGACCGGTCATTGATCGGCGACAATAGCGGGAAGCCATCCGTCACGCGACAGCTGTCCTCGCCGGTCGTCGTTCTGACGAGTTTGCAGTCTGGGGCTGCGGCGTAAAGCCGATCCGGTGGTGACGTCGAGAACGGCGCGGTCGCCCAATAGCGATCATCGATCGGGAAACCTGAACACGAGCCTGTCTTCCGGATCCCACATGTGCTCTTTGCTGCTGCACCGATAGCCCCGGAGCCAAAGGTGACCGTTGACGACCCGCAAATAGAAACCCTTCGGGTAGTCCTCGTCGACTTGAAGTGGACGTGCGGCGACGGTGAGCGATCCTGAAGGTGCCTTGCCGTTCGACATCACCGAATCGGGCGCTGACGCCTGAGCGTCCAGCACCAGCCGAAGGTAGGGCCCTGTCGTCGGTGGACACAGCTGCAGGCCGTGCTCCTGCGCAGCCTCGAAGATCTGCGGGAGCACTGCGCCCGCAGATAGGCCCAGCTCCTTGACAGACCGTTCGACGACAGTCACCGACTCGAGTTGCGGGACCTCGAACACTGCATCGTCGAGCAACATCAGTGCCGCATGGTTGAGGTGAATACCGCCCACTCGGAGCGAGTCCAGTAAACGATGTCGAGGCAGAGAGCCCACGTCGACGATGACGGGGTCGACGAGGGTGCGAGTCATTTCTTCATGATTCCTCAGGACCGGCCGCGCGCCCGCTCATCCCGTTCGCCGATCGTGATCCGGTCTGGTCGACAAGACGAGATCATGTCACTGGTCGTAGATGTCTCGGCTGTGTCCGAGCCTGACCACGACCACCAACAGGACGTCGTCCTGGACCGTGTACAGGATGCGATGGTCCCCGACCCGGACGCGAAGACCTGGCCGACCCTGCAGTGCGCGGGCACCGGGCGGTCGTGGCTCTTCCGCCAGCAGCGCGATCGCGCCTTGAATGCGTCGGCTCACCGCGGGGTCGAGTTTGCGCAAGGCCCGGGCGGCCGCCGGCCGGAGTTCTATCCGATATCGGCTCACGCCCAGCCAAGGTCAACTTTGACCTGCTCCCATGGGATGTTCGGTCCTTCCTCGGCCATCGCTTCGTCGAAGGCGGCGACATCTTCAGCATCTTCCAGTGCTCTCATCAGCTGTTCGTAGCGCTCTGGACTAACCAACACCCCGGCAGGCCGGCCATGTCGCTGCACGAAAACCGCTTCGGTACGTGCCGTCTCCATCGCGTCCGGAAGGTGATCGCGTACGTCGCTGATGTTCATCGTGGCCATACCCAGATTGTACGACTTGGGTATCGTTTCGTACAGGGAGGTTCCGTTGCCGGCTCGGCAGGTGGCCGTCCCGCAGGATTGCCGGACGGCCACCGTGGGTCACACGCGGGTGGCGGCGAGGTGGCGTTGTTCTGCCCGGTGCACGGTGGACCGTCCGACGCCGAACAGGTCGGCGAGCCAGCACGTTGAACAGCAACCGGCCGACCGGATCGTTGGGGTCGTACACCGAGGCGCCGAGGCTGAGCTTGACCTGCCGGACGGTCAGCTCGTCGGCAATAGCCCACGCGTCGGGCAGCGAACGGGCCAACCGGTCGAGTTTGGTGACCACCAGGGTGTCTCCTTCCCGGCAGGCGGCCATCGCTTCCCGCAGTCCCGGCCTTTCCCGGTTGGTGCCGGTCAGCCCGTGATCAACATAGATACGGGCGGGGGCGACGCCCAGCCCAGCCAGTGCGTCACGTTGGGCCGTGAGGTCCTGCTGGTCGGTGGAACAGCGGGCGTACCCGATGAGAAGCGCCGCCATGGCGCACCTCCTGAGTATTGGCCGGGTCGCCGCGGCGCGGCGACTCGCGGCAACGACGGAAGTCGATACCTCCAGCACACCCCTCTGACGTCACGAACAAGTACATCGCCAGAATCGACACCAACGCACCGATGCCAACAAACAGCCAGGTCAGACTGTTGCCGTTGTGCTGACGAAAGCCGGCTGAGGCCGGTATCACGACCGCGAACAGGATCGCTGTGCCGATCAGCAGGAACCAGCCGGATCTGATTCGGCGGTTGCCGGACCGTACGCCTCGAACGACCGGCAGGTCATTCAACTTCATGTTGTCTCCATCTGGTCGGCTACCGGCAAGTCACCGACCGGTGCGGTCCAGTTGCCGGAACTGCTGTCTCTGCGAGGTGGTCATGACCCACCGGCTCATGCTCCGTGGTCGTCGGGGCCGCTCGTACCCGCGTCGCGCTGGTGCCTTTCGCCCCGCCGAAATGGGCGGTCGTGCTGTCTCGCCCGATGCGCTTGCACCGGGAGCGGCGCTGTGCTATCACTGAACCATATGGTTCAGCGTATGTACCAGCAGATCGACCTCGACGCCGCCTTCGCGGCGCTCGCGGACCCGACGCGCCGGGGCGTACTCGAGCACCTGGGCCGTTCGGAGGCCTCCGTCACCGACCTCGCCGACCGGTTCGACATGACCCCGACGGGCATCAAAAAGCACATCGCGATCCTCGAGGCCGCCGGCCTCGTGACCACCCAGAAGGTCGGGCGTGTACGCCGCTGCCGGGTAGGGGTGGACCGCCTCGAGGACGTGGCGGCATGGGTCGAGCGCTACCAGCAGCTGTGGGACGCGCGCTTCCGCGCGCTGGACGACGTGGTCGCAGGACTAATGCACAGGGAGAACACCAATGGACAGGACAGGAAGTAGCCGGCCCGTGGCGACGCGGCCAGTGAGCGTGGAGCGGGCCTCCGAGCGCGAGGTCGTGGTCAGGCGCACCTTCGACGCCCCCGCACGTCTGGTTTTCCAGGCGTGGACGACGCCCGAGCTGTTCCGAAAGTGGTGGCTGCCGCAGTCGATGAGCGCGCGGCTGCGGTCACTCGACATGGACGCGCGCACCGGCGGCAGCTACCGCCTCGACTTTGGCGACGGCATGGCCTTCTACGGCACCTACCAGGAGGTCACGCCACACACGCGCATCGTCTGGACAAACGACGAGGCCGGCGAGAGCGGCTCTGTCACCACAGTGGTCCTCCAGGAGCACGACGGCGTGACCCACCTCGTCCTGACCGAGATGTTCCCGTCGAGGGAAGCGCTCGAGCAGGGCGACGGCGCGCTGGACGCTCTGCACGAAACCTTCGTCCAGCTTGACGACCTGCTCGCGCAGCTGCCCGGCCAGGTGTAGTGCTCGTGACAGCGTGGGGGGGTTGCTCGCGACCCTCAGAGAAACGATCAAGATGTCGTCTGAGGCCGGATCAAGCCGCCCTGGGCCAGATTACGGTTTGGCAGGACATCATCGGTCGCCGTCCCACTTGGGGAACCGGTGACCGGAACGGGATCCCGTTACGGCTGGTGCGGGGTGTGGCCTGGCCGAGGCGTGTAGGCGGCTCGCGTGTGATAATCGAACATTGATGACGGCTCGAAAGGGACATGCCGCGTAGGCCCCCGCACGACTGCGCTCAGCAATGGCGCAGTCCAAGAGTTCGGTCATCCCGGGTGTTCCAATGTCCGTCACCTATGACCTCGACCGGCTGGACCGATCGGATGTCAGCTCGGCACACGTGGAAGAAGCCCTCCGCACCTGGCAGCAGACGGCTCGGCTACCTCGGACGCAACTTTCGGTGCCCAACAACGATTGGGTCCTGTACATCGGCCCGGACGCGCGCGGTGACCTCGAGCGCGCAATGTGTGCGGTCCCGCACCGCAAAGCCGCTGCCCTGCGCACCGTGGTTGAGCAGGCGGACGAAATGTTCCGCTCGAAAACGCTCAACAATCCCCGAGCCGATCAATGCCAACCATGGTGGTCGCGGCACTGGGAGCCCTGACTCTGACTGCGCACCGCTGGCCGATCGCGAACCGGGACAGGCTGACCACCGGGACGGATTGGCTCGACATCGACACCTACCATGGTCATACTTGTGACTATGACGACCGTGATGTCACTAGCAAGCGTCAAGGCCCACCTGTCAGAGCTAGTCGCCCGGGTGCACACACAGCACGAGCGCATCACCGTCACCGTGCACGGTGAGCCGTCGGCAGTCCTGGTCGCCACCGACGACCTTGAGTCCCTCGAAGAGACGATTGCGATCCTTTCCGATCCGGGCACAATCCAACGGCTGGCATCCTCTGATGCGGAGTTGGCACGCGGCGAGGGCGAGTCTGAGGCTTATCTCGCCCAGGCGATGGCGGAGCGGCGCAGGCGCTCTGTGTGACGAACGCTGCCGGTCGCTATTCGCTAGGCATCACGCCCACTGCTCGGCGTCAGCTTGCCGACCGCCTGCCCGAGGCGGCGGCGTTCGCGGCGTACGAGTTCATCGTGGGGCCGCTTCTCGACAACCCTCACCGCGTCGGCAAACGACTCCGACCACCGTTGGCCGACCGTCACAGCGCCCGGCGCGGGACCTATCGCGTCATCTACCGGATCGATGACACGCAGCGAACCGTGACTGTCGTCGACGTTGCACATCGTCGTGACGCATATCGCGGCAACGGCTGACTGCTGGCGACGCCGCAAGCTCCCAGGTCCGGGCCGAACACGGCGGCGCGTCCCAGCGCGGGACCGGCGACCGGTCAGGGACCGGCAGCCGGGGATCCTGGCCCTGTGGACGTCGCCTCCGACTGGCCGAGACCGACAGAGCTGAGGCTGGCTGGGGGCCGACGGTGGGGAATGCGACGATGCTGTTGTGCGAGCAGAGGCTGTGAACGGCGGGGAGTGCCAAGTCACGTTCAGCGACGCCGAGGTTGTGGCGCTGCATGAGCTGCTGGCGCGGTCGGAGTGGGGGGGTTTGTTCGACGACCCGCTTGACCCGGTCGAGGTCGACGTAATGTCGGCGCTTCAGCAGGCGCTCGCGCCGTTTGTGCGCGGTCTCGGGACGGATGGATACGGCGCCATCGTTGACGATGCTTGGGCGAAGCTGCGTCAGGAGGACAGGAGGTAGGAGCGGTTAGCACTCCAGCCCCAGCCGGCGGCGCGCGTCAACAGTCCCAGGAGTGTGCCACTTCCGGCCGCTGGCCAATTCCGTAAGCGGAACAATGACCGGAACACGATCCTCACCTGGGACATATGAACCGGAAGCAGCCAGCAAGGTCAGCGAGGAGAGGCAGACTTCGCGCCTGCCGCGGAGCGTCGGACATTGCGGTTGTGCAGGGCGCCCGGCAAGCCGATGGCCACGATTGTGAGAGCAGATACGGCGAGGAATGCGATGGTGTCGCCGCCTGACATAAGTCGAGTCGCACACACGACTGCAACGCCGAAACCTGTCAGCGGGAGGAGATCTTGCTTCCAGTTCCGACGCGTGGTCCCTCGAGGGCCAACCTCAACGCCAGGGTGCCGTCGTATCCAGAGCAGACTTCGCGCCTGCCGCGGAGCGTCCATGCCCCAAGCGCACAGGTCCCTCGAGGGCCAACCTCAACGCCAGGGTGCCGTCGTATCCAGAGCACCATGCCCCAAGCGCACAGGGCCGCACCCAGGGCGCCGAGAGACAAAAGAAGCAACATTTCGAGAGCATAAGGCAGATCAGAGTGGCGATGGCCGGTGCGGATTCCTCGCTTGGCGACGTTGCCTTCGGCTGCTGACTTGGGTCGGTGGCTGAGGCACCAACCGCGACAGTTGCGAGAGCGGCCCCAACGAGGAACGCCGACCGGTCAGCGATCCCGTTCCGGGTACCAGGGTGTCGCAGGATCGAAGAACGTGAATGGTCGCTGATCACGCTGAATGGGCCCTATGCGAGGTCTCGGTTGGATGAAGGTTGAGCGGTGAGTTCAGCTGAGGAGCGAAGGGCGAGGCATTCGTATGTTCTGATCGGTTCGCGCGCCTGTCCCCCGGCTTCTGGCCGCACAACAGGTCAGTTGTTCGTTTCCACAACCTCAAGCGCCACTTCGGAAGGGCACACGATGACCACGTCCACGCAGGGCGGCCGCAGGATCGGGCTGCTACGCCAGCGGTCCAGCCTGTTCGGACTGCTGAGCTGCGCGGCGATGTTGGTGGCCTGCGGGCACGTGGCGGCCAGCGCCGGGCAGTCCCCGATTGCGGCCTCAGCAACTTCTGGAGATGCGACCAGCAGCCTTGCACCGCGAAGCGGCGAGGAATCCGCGACTGCCGGCTGCGGCCGCACCTTCGATATCGAAGCCGATCCATCGTTGGCTCACGGCGCCACACCCGCGAGCGCAGTCGCGAATTTCATCGCACACGGGTCCACCCTGGGTGCTATGCCAGGAACGGAAAGCCCCGTGGCCTACGGCTTCCCTTCTTCCGGGTGGGAGCTGGCCAGCCAAGACGCACAGTCCGCGACCTTCAAATCCGGGAACGACTCGCTGTACGTGGCGTTGCTTGCCCCCAGCCTCTGGGAAGTGCACAGCGGCGTGATTTGTAACGGGTGACGCGACTGCGGAAAGGGATCGGCGACCGGTCACCGATCGATGACCGGGCACCGACTGGCTTCCGGCGGGCCAGTCGACAGGTCAAGCGGACGTTGTGACCAGTTGATACAGGCAGAGTTGCGGTCGGTCACCTGATGGCGTCGTCCATCCGGCCGGGTAGTGCAGAACAATCTGCCAGCCCAGCCGCTCATACAGCGCCATGGCCGCTGATCCCAGTTCGTTCACGACCTCAAGCACCAGGCCCAATCCTCGACTCGCCCCGAATTGAGTTGCTAGGCCGACCAATTCTTCGCCGACACGCCGACCGCGAGCACCCGGTCTGACAAACAGCCGGGACACCATCGCCAGCTCGGCCGCTGGCCTTCCCGCCGCCGCCGCAATTAGCTGCCCATCATCGATACAAGGCTCGAGCCCAATGTGCCCGGCAATGACACCGCCCTCCTCGGCAACCCACGCGCCGAGCGCACCCGGCAATTCGAGCCAGTCCACCGGGTTCGTCGGCCAGCATGTGGGATAGCCGTCCTGCTGGTGGACTTCGGTGAGCACTTCCACGCACTCCAGAAGGTCATCCGCTCGGCGCGGCCGGATCGTCACGTTGACCAGCTTGCCGTACGGATGAAGTAGCCGATCGCCGACTGGTCAGCGATTGCTTTTCGGGCACACGTACCGACCGCCGGTCAGGGGCGCGGCTCGAGAACGCAAAACTCGTTTCCCTCGGGGTCTTGTAGGACAACCCAGGGCACCTCGCCCTGCCCGATGTCCGCTCGACGAGCACCGAAGGAGACCAGACGCTCTACCTCGGCAGCCTGATCGTTGGTTCGAAAGTCGATGTGCAGGCGGTTCTTGCTTCGTTTTTCCTCGGAAGCGGGAACGAACACCAGACAGGGCCACGCGGACGCAGCGGGTCTGATCTCTAGGCCGAAGCCATCGTCGGTGATCTCCCAGTCCAGGACTGTTGCCCACCACTTGCCCAACGCCGCTGGGTCTGCCGCGTCGACCACGAGCGCTTCCCACTCTAAGCTCATCACCGGATTATCCAGGGGCGGAGAGCTGTGCTGCTGAGCGGACGCCGCATCACCACCCGGGGCCACGCGTCAAGCCCGGTGGCGCCTTCATATTCGCGGATACGTCGAAGGCCAGGGGTCCACTCCTGCTCCGGGACGACGCGGAAACCCAGCCGGACGTAGTAGGGCGCATTCCATGGCACGTCGGCGAAAGTGGTCAGCGTCATCGCGCCCAGCCCTCGTTCCGCAGCCCAGGCCGACGCGGCGTCCAACAGCGCACGTCCCAGCCGCTGGTGGGCGTAGGCCGGATCGACCGAGACCTGTTCAACATGAGCGGCCTCGTCCACGATGTCGAGCAAGAGATAGGCGATCGGCTGATCGACGTCGTCGGTGGCCACCCACGCTCGTCCAGCGCGCTGATAAACGAGCAGTTCGTGCGCAGGCAGGGATTCGTCGTCGGCGACGGCTGCCATGTCTTGCTCACGGAAAGGCGCACCGGCCGCTCGCTCGATTTCGGGGAACAGGGCAAGGTCTTCGGCGCGGGCCATTCGGATCACAAACGTAAGTACACCAGTCTCGTCCACGACAACGAGCTGCTCTCGGCGCGTTCCGTAAGCGGAACGTCGACCGGTCAGCGATCGATGACCGGAACACGATCGGCGACCAACGACCTGCCTGAGGCAACCGGACTAGCTGGGCCGCCGCCCCAATCACTTCTTTCCGTTATACGATATTGAGATGGATCAGGAGACAATCAACGGGGCCCCGGTCACCGAGGATCAGATCGCGGCGTGGGCGGCCGAAGCCGAGCAAGGGTTCGACGTCCGCGGGCTGAAAAAGCGTGGCCGTGGCCGGCCAGGGCGCGGCGCGGAACCGTCCCAGGTTGTTGCGCTGCGGTTGACGGCAGACGAACTGGCCGCCATCGACGCCAGTGCGGCGCGGGAACACAAGACTCGCTCGGAGGCAATCCGCGACGCGTTGGCGGCCTATGTCGGGTGAGAGTTCACGACTCTGCGCGGAAGCACGGTATCGATCCCGAGGATGCCGTGTACGCCGCGACGTGGCCGATATGGACCGATGAACTCGACGAGGACAGCCCGGCGCGACAGCTGCGGCTCGGGTTCGACACCCGGGGCCGTCTCCTGGAAACCGTGGTCCTGGTCTTCGACAGCGGCGAAGAGTTGATCATTCACGCGATGAAGGCGCGCCCACAGACGATCAGTCTGCTGCCGTAGCTCAGCGGCGTTCGAACAACCGACACCAAGATCATCACCGCGTCGTTGGGGGATCCCGATCCGGTCACGGATCGTCGAACGGTCCGACCTGGTGATGGCGGCGTTGCAGGACCACCGCTCCAATCCCGGCGGCTGCCCATACGACAAGTGGCCCAATGCGGCGGGTCCCATTCGGTACTAATTCGGAAGGCGAAAGCCGGCTATCTCGGGTCGATAAGTCACGACTTGACCTTGGCTCGCACGAGTTCGACGGCGCCAGCAGGAACCAACTCACCCGGGATCGTCATGACGGCAGCTGTGCCGCGCATCCGAAGGACAAGCGCTCGGGGTGTGTGCCAATACTTCTCGAACGCAACGTACCGGATCTCGGAGCTACCGAGCGGCCCAGTCACCGTCATCGACTCGACGCCAAACTCGCTGGTGTGGGTCGACCCCACTGGGAAGCCCCGCCGGCAGAAACGGAGCGACGCCCTGTAGGTCAGCAATGTCAACATGCCCAGGAACACCACGGCTCCGACGACCCAGCCGACAAGATTGCCGGACACCGCGCCCACGACGGTGGCGACGACGATCAGCAAACCCCAACTGGCGAGGTTCTGCAGTCGCGTCAACCTGGCCGCCAGCGATGCGGAAGCCATCCGGCCCGCGAGCCCGGCGTCGGCAACAAATCGAGCCTGCAACGGCGTCGCTGGCCCTCCCAGTGGAGAAACCATGCCCGCATCGTTCCACGAGGGGAGTACGGCGTGACCCAAATCCGCCGGTGACCGACGTTCCCAACGTCCCGCAGCGGGATCCTGTTCCGGTCACCGTTGGTCATACGGCGCTTGCGTCGGCGAACCTTCCGAAGGTACGACCGGCAGTATCCGTTGATCACGACTGTCAGGTGGCAACGTCGCTTTGAGGCAGCGGGATCTCCAAGACGGCCGGTCCGGTTCCGTCTGCGTTGCTCAGCCGTCCCTTGACGATCGGGTCTTCGTCGAACAGCGCGGCAGCGCGCAAGACATGGTCGAACTCCGCCGTCCCGTCTGGATCGACGAGGCCGACACGCTGTTCGCCGATGTGGGCGATGAACTGTCCCGCTGGGTCGTTGCGGGTCAACCAGACATCGATGAGCACCCAGGATCCGATGCGGCGCGGCGCACCGGTTCGGACGCGTTCCAGCCAGTCATGAGCGGACGCCTCGAGCTGAACCGATATGTACCGGTTCCGGTCGGCGATCATCGGGTACGCCGCACGGTCCGGTGGCCGCAGCCACTCGGGGTCGTGGCCGGAATCGTCCTTGAGGAGGCGGATCGCGTCTGCGCCGCCGGACGTGAGCATGCGGATCGCTTTGAGTGCTGACCGTGCGCGGCCGAACGGTTGCTGCTCGACCTGCAGCATCTCTGCGTTCAACTCGACGACCGACGGGGCGATCTCGATTCCGCGTGCCCCGTATTCGGCGATGATCAACTCCCTGAGCTGATCCATGCTCCTACCCTTGGACTTCGCCCGGGCCGCGTCCAGTGCCTCCTTCTTCGCTTTCGATTCCGCCCGCACGTCTGACCAGGTCGGCTGGGGTGCCCGTACCGGCCGGGGTAGTCGAGCCAGGGTCTCTTCCACCGGCGGTGGGACGGGGCCGTCGGCGTCGAGCCAGCGGGTGAGCTGTCGGGTAAAGCGGCGGCCACCGCGGTCGAGCGGGTCATCGTTTCGCCCAGCGGGATACGCGGCGAGCAACGTGCGGGCTTGCTCGTGCCGGCCCATCGCGGCGAGGACGACGAGACGTAGTTGCGTATCGAAATCCGCGAGCCCAGGATCTTCATCCCCGGGCCCGCCGGCCGGTGTCTGCGCAGCATCAATCTCCCGTTGTAGTTGCGCATCGATTGCCGCGGCGTCCGGGAAATGGCCAGTGGTGTCGGAGGTGTGCTCGCGCACAAAGCCCACGATCTGCCCTGCTGCGTGGGCAACGGCGTCGAGCCCGTCGAGTGAGACGGTCAGGCTCCTCTCGCGGCCTGGCTCGGAATCCTCGACCAGGATCGCTCGTGGCTCCAGGGTGAGCAGCGGCATCAGGTTCAGAGCCGGCTCGTAGCCGACGCCGAGCCGGGCTTCTACTTCGACGGGCCAGTCGTCGGGCCACTTGGCTGAGGTGCGATCGATCTCGAGCACGGCGGTGACGCCGTTCTGTGTCGCGCAAGTTAAAGTGGCCACGCTTCGCTCGTCGAGCTGCCTGCTGTTCCAGCCGTCCGCCGAGAGTTGCTCGCTGATGCGCGAAGCCAGGGTCGCCAGAGCCTCGTTGATCTGTTCCGGGCGTCCGCGCATAGGTGGATCATGCCTGTTCGAACCGCAGGCGAGCTTCCAATTCACCTGTCAGGGCGGTTAGGGGCGGTGTGACGAGCGGCCCGTACACGGCGTCGATGGCGGGTCGTGTACGAAGACGGCCGGCGACCGAACGGGATCGATGACCGGGCAGCGTTCGGCTTGCGGGCGTCGTCGGAAGCTGCCCGCACTTGATGTCAGTAGTGGTCTCGGGCTTGCAGGACGACGATGTGTTCATCGGTGACGTAGTACACGAGGCGGTTGGCCTCGTCGATCCTGCGTGACCATGCGCCTGTCAGGATGTGTTTGAGCGGTTCCGGTTTGCCGATACCGACGAACGGGTCGCGGAGCACATCATTGATGAGCTGGTTGACGCGCTTGAGTGTCTTGCGGTCCTGGGTCTGCCAGTAGAGGTAGTCCTCCCACCCGTTCGGATCGAAGGCGAGCGTCCGGGTCACGCGTCCAGGAGGTTGTGCTGTTCGAACTCGCCGCGCCGGACGCGTTCGATCGCTTCGAGGAGTCGTTCCGCGTTCGCGGGAGTCCGCAGAAGGTAGGCGGTCTCGGTCATCGCGTCGTAGTCGTCCTTCGACATGATGACCGCGTTACCGTGCCTGGATACGACCTCGACGGCGGTGTGGTCGTCGTTGACTTGTTGGATGAGCCCGAACAAGCCCTTGCGCGCATCTGTTGCAGTGATCGCAGTCATGATCTCCCCTGACGGTGGTACTGAATAATGTACCACTCTCAGGTGGTGCTGCGTCAAGGAATCCAGTCAAAGCAAAGCGCAGCCGTGAAGCCTCTGCGCTGTCCGGTCAGCGACCGATGACCGGTCAGCGTTCCGCTTACGGCCCATCTGGAGTGACTGGCTAAAGGGGCGAACGATGAGAGCGGGGACACCGGGTGCAACGGTGGAGGGTCCGGTGTCCGTCACCCATCGAGACCAAAGCGGAGCGAAGGCGGGTTCCATGTTCAGAAAGCTGTCGGATACGGCGTGGCCCGCCGTACTTGCCGTTGTCGTCGTTCTAGTTGCCGGCGCTTGCACTACGCAGGCACCATCTACGGCAGCGCCCGCCCCGCCCAAGGCGTCGATCCGCCAGGACAACTCCTTGTCAACCACCTCCAACGACTGCTCCGACACCGGATGTGTTCTAACTTCCACCGAACCGCTCCCTAGTCACACGGCGACGTGCCCACCAATGGTCGCCGTGCCGAATGGACTCCCCGAACCGGCACAGACCCGCCCGGGCCTCGCACGCGTTATGGTCCCCGGCCATCCTTCCACCGGCTGGGTATGTCGCTATCACGATGACCCATCCGGTGCACTCAGGGTGCAAGCTGCGCCGATACGGCTCGAGGACCACCAAGCGGGGAACCTGACCGACCTGCTCAACGCCGGCGTCGTCATCCCGGCGGGCGTCGCCTACAGCTGCGGGGCAGCATTAAGCGGATCGGAGGTCAAGTACTTCATCTTCCTGATCTACGACACCGAGCCCTAAGCGGGCCGAACATCGAGGTTGCAGTTGATTCGTGGGCCTGCCGCTGGAGCTACAACGGCTTGATCAAAGCGTCCACTACGGCGAAGCTTTGGGCGGTGCTCGAAGCCCTGGGCACCTAGAGGCCACTCCACCAGCGGTGCCGGTTGGCAGCTCGGCCCGGGAGCCCCGCTCGCCGATCGGTGACCGGTCAGCGTTCCACCTTCGGAGTGCGTCCCGCCGCGCCGACCAGTCGGTGCCACGTCGCCAACGATACGGACAGCCGTGTCGCTCCGCTTGACTATGGGCAACTATCGATGAGCCATCGGGGTGTCGGCAATTTGCTGATTTTCTGACGTTCTTATACAAGGTAAGCTGTTGACGCTGCAGCTCTCTTGCGATTAGCTGCGCGAACCTCCCTGTTTTTTGTGTGACATGATGGTTCCATGGGAGTACCAATGAACCAACGACGGGCTGCGGCAGCAAAAATTGGCGGACCTATCCTTCTGGTAGCTGGCATCGCTTCGATCGTTGCTGCCTTGCTTACACGGGATGGGCGGCTGGGAGACCTGCTGTTGGGCTTGAGCCTTCTTGTTCTCGCGTGCGTATTTTGGATCGTGGGCCGTCGGTCCACCAATAATCAGAACTGACGGCGAGGATCGAACCCCGCGTCGGTCAATCATCTGGTGTGGCTGCGTTACTAAGTAGGCTTGTCCTCTGCATAAAGCCGGACGTAACCACTGAAGGCGAGGTAGCTCGTCGCGTGCAGAACTTCGAAACTCATGGGCAGCCGAGAAGATTCCGGCGCGCTCTCTGAGACCACCACTCCTCCCTCCGCCTAGTCGAAGACTGATGCTCTACCTAAGACACCACGGACGGGCGAGAGGTAACGCACGGATTGATGGAGCACATTCCGGAAGCGGAACCGTCACCGGTCAGCGATCCGTGACCGGTTAGCGGTCATCAATGGGCGCCGGTCATCTATGCAGGGGGTGCGGGAGGTACCGACTTCGGTCGTTGCGGTGCCTGGGAGGCGCACATACCGAGGTCTATCGTCGCCTCATGAGGGTCAAGGTCGCCATTTCCTGTGTGCTTGCCTTGTTGATCACGGCATGCTCAACGACCTCGGCGGTGGGCTTCCACACTTCAACTCCACCCGCCTCTCCCACCAGCAATCCGGGATGCCCGACCGAACGGCCGATCTTTGTTTGGGAGCAGACCCAGGGCCAGGAGCCGACCGCCGAACTCCTGGGTGACCAAAACGGCCAGTGTGAGTCAATGCTGGCCACCATCGGATCAAGCGGACCAGCGGGCGTGACCTACTGCATTAAGATCGCATACGCTTCCGACAACCCTGGCTACAACCAGGACATCGTCCCAGCGGACCCAATCGTGAAGCCCTTCAGAACATTCGGTAGCGGTTGTACGTAATCGATGTCAATGGCCATCGTGATGTCCCCGGTGGTGGCCAGGTAGAAGTCCCCACCCTTTGCTGAGGTTTTAGGTGTTCGTGGGTGCCTCCCGGTGGTTGCGGGCGTCTTGCATGCGGCGGGATTCGCCGTGGGTGACCACGACGGTGGCGTGGTGCAGGAGCCGGTCCAGGATGCTGGCGGCGGTGGTGTGTTCGGGCAGGAAGTGGCTCCATTGGTCGAAGGGCCAGTGGGAGGCGATCGCCAGGGATCGGCGTTCGTAGGCGGCCGCGCCCAGTCGGAATAGCAGTTGGGTGCCGGTGTCGTCCAGTGGGGCGAAGCCGACTTCGTCGATGATGATCAGGTCGTTGCGGATCAGGGTGTCGATGGTTTTGCCGACGGAGTTGTCGGCCAGTCCGCGGTAGAGGGTTTCGATGAGATCTGCTGCGGCGCCGTATTTCACTTTCATCCCGGCGGTGACGGCGGCGTGGCCCAACGCGATCAGGGTGTGGGATTTGCCGGTGCCGGGCGGTCCGATCAGGGCGAGGTTGGATCTGGTAGTGATCCATTCGAGGCCGGCCAGGTAGGCGAACGTTGCTGCCGGTATCGATGATCCGGCGACGTCGAAGGTGTCCAACGTTTTGGTGACGGGGAACGCGGCGGCTTTGAGCCGGTTGGCGGTGTTGGAGGCGTCCCGGGCGGCCAGTTCGGCTTCGATCAGGGTGCGCAGCAGCTCTTCCGGGGTCCACCGTTGGGTTTTGGCGGTGATCAGCGTTTCCGCGGCGATCCCGCGGATGGTGGACAGTTTCAGGCGGCGGAGCCCGGCGGTCAGGTCGGCCGCCAACAGCGGGGTGACCGGCGCCGCTGGTGGGGTGGTGCGGGCGGCGGTCATCAGCTGACATCCGTTGCAGCCACGGCGGTGTGACCGGTGATAGCGGTCAGGCTGTAGGCGGCCAACGGTCTGCCCGCCGCGACGGGCAGGTCGACGATCAGGGCGCCGCCGGCTGGGACGGGGGTGGGGGCGGCGCCGGCGGCCAGGATGGACCGGACGTCGGCGGCGCGGAACCGTTGGAACGCCACCGCCCGCCCGAGTGCGGCGATCAGAGGTTGGGTGCCGTGGGCGGCGCCCAGGGCGAGCAGGTCCTCCAGTTCCGAGCCCAGGCGGGTGTTGCCGATCGCGGCGGCGCCGACCAGGAACGCCTCCGCGGCCGGGCCCAGGGCGCAGAACCGTTTCTCCGAGGTGGTTCTGGGTCGTGGTGCCCGGGACGGCGCCGGCCGCGGCCCGCCGTAATGGGCGTCCAGGATGGACACCTCGCCGGGGGCGAGTAGGCCGTGGTCGGCCAGGACTTCCCCGGTGTCGGGGTCGCCGATCAGCATCCGGCCGCCGGCCTGGACCAGGCGGACCTTGCGGCCGATCATGGTGGTCGGGACGGAGTAGCGGGCGGAGGCGAACCGGACGCAGGAGAGCCGGTCGACCTTGCGGATCACCGGCGGCGGCCCGAAGTCCAACCGCAGAGATGGCAGCGCTTGCAACACTTCCCGCTCGATGACCAGGCGGTCGTTCGGGACGGCGGCGATCTCGCTGTGCACCGCGGCGTTGACCTCGGCGCACCAGATCTTCCCGGCGGCGTTCGCGGTGTGCACATCCACCAGGCCACCGTTGATCGCGGTCTCGGTTAGCAGCGGGACGACCAGATCCCGTTGGGCGTAGCCGACGAGGTTTTCCACGATCCCTTTCGATTCGGGGTCCTCCGCGTGGCAGAAGTCCGGCGCAAACCGGTAGTGACAGGCCAGGCGCACGAAATCCGGGGTCGGGATGACCACGTTCGCGACGACCCCGCCTTTGAGGCACGCCATCCGGTCGGTCAACAAGCTGCGCGGGACCCCGCCGGCGGCGTGCAACGCTTCGGCGAGCAAACCCAAAGTGGTGGAGGCCTTCTCGTCATGGGCGAACGCGACGAACCGCCACCGCGACCAGGCCAACACCGCGCAGAACAGATGCAGGCCAGCGCCGACATCAGCCCAATCGAAGACCATGAACGCGCCCGGTTCCCACACCGCTGGGCGGCGGCCACGATGGTTGTCCCGCCGCCACAACGCCTTTTGTGCCGCGACCAGGCGGCGGAAGTTCCGCGCCGAACCCTGATACCCGGCCGCGACGGCGACCGGGAGGAGCCGGGCGGATTTCATCAGTCGACGCAACGCGGGGACGATTTTCAGTCTAGGCGACGCCTGCGTGCGGCGATACTGATGACGTGAGCGCGTCAGATGTCAACGATCCGAGCAACACCGAGAACAAGTATCGGACGCGCGAATCGCAGCGGCAGTTGCGGGGTTTGTTGATGGAATGGGATCCGATTGGCGTGGCGGGGGTTTCGGAGGCCGCCGATGAGTACGACTGCATGATCAGCCCGCTTCTGCACCGATTGCACGACGGGGTGGCCCAGGACGAGATCCGGGACTGGATCGTCCGTGAGGTTCAGGGGCACTTCGAAATGCAGTCCGATGGTGATCGAGAAGGACGGCTGGCCGCCCGTATCAAGCAATGGTGGTGTGGCCGAATGACTGAATTACGTTCTGGGTTAAGCGATCCCGGCTGAGCCTGATCAGGTTGCTGTGTGCGACTCGGTCCTGAATCTGGCTTCTGGTGTCAGGTAGCCCAGTGTCTTCCGCGGTCGGGTGTTCAGCTCCAGCATGACCGCCGCGACGTGCCGCGCGGAGTGCACGGACAGGTCGGTGCCCTTCGGGAAGTACTGGCGGATAAGGCCGTTGAAGTTCTCGTTCGCGCCGCGCTGCCACGGGCTGGAACGTTCGGCGAAATAGATCTTGACGCCGGTGGCCGCGGCGAGTTCCCGATGTCTGGCCATCTCCACCCCCTGGTCCCAGGTCAGGGTCCTTCGCATGTGTGGAGGCATAGTGGCGAACGCCGCGGCCGCGGCGGCGTTCACCGAGTGCGCGGTGTGGTCGTTGGGGAGGTTGACGATGATGCCGAAATGCGTCTTGCGTTCACGCAGGGTCATCATCGCTGATCTGTTCCCGACGCCGATAACGAGATCGCCCTCCCAATGGCCGGCCTGCCGCCTGTCCTCAACTTCGGCTGGACGCTCGTTGATCATCGTCATGTTCTGCACAGTGGAGCCGTGCCCGTTGCGGGTCAGCCACCGGGATCTGCGGACTCGTCGGCCGGTCCGCAGCTTGCGGCAGTACCGCTTGTGCAGTCCTTGCCCGCCGGGCACGAGCAGCGCCCGGTAGATGGTCTCCGGACACAGCTGCATGGACTGGGCGTCGGGATGGGTCAGGCGCAGCCAGCCACTGATCTCATCCGGTGACCAACACCGATTCAGCTTGCGCTGCACCAGAAGCCGCAACTTTGTGTTGGCGACCAGCTTGTGCTCTCGCGGCCGGCGCCGAGCCAGCTTCGCGGTGTGGTCAGCGCCACGAGGCAAGTAACGACCCGCCGCGTCCCGGTGACGATCAAGTTCCCGCTTGACCGTGGACGGGCTGCGCCCCAGCTCCGCGGCAATCGCACGCATCGACAGGCCCAGCGAAAGCAGGTCGGCGATTTGCAACCGCTCGGGCAGGGACAGATACCGGCCGGTCGATAGCTGCTGCTTCATAGTGGGCGCTGCGCTCTGATGCCGGTGGCGTTGCCGGATGAGAGTGCCGGTGCGTCTGTTCACTCCGAGCAGCTTGCACGCCGCGGTGTTGCTCAGCCCGGAACGCATCAACTCCCAGTACAGCGTGTCGCGCCGCTGCACGTCCGATCGCGGCGCCCGCCCTTGCATCAGCGCCTGGGCGTAGCGTGCCGATTCACGCACCGCCCGACGCTCCGCGGCGTCACGTGCAACTGCGGCGAGACCGGCCACCCGACGGCGTTGGGCCTCCCATGCCCGGGCCCGCCCGGAGGAGAGTTTCAATTCACCAGCGGCCGTCCAGACTGGCACACCTTCTTGACGCAACAGCTCGAACCGGGCCCGCCACCAGCGATATCCGGTCGACCGGCCCACCCCAGCGGACAGACACGCAGCGGCTAGCTCGGCGCCGCCGAGGAAGGACCGCCAGAACGCACCCTCGATGGCCGCGTCGACAGCGAGATGGTGGCGCCGCTCACCAACCACCCGCGCAGCCTCCCACTCCAAAACCATCGGCGAGTGGAAACCCAACTCAGCCTGAGCGGCGACGGCATTCAAGCCCTGCTCCCGCAATGCAGTGAACGACTCACGTAACCATCGGTAACCCGTCTCCTTGCCGACACCAGCCGCGCGGGCGGACGGTTTGATACCGCGCCCGTCCTTCACCGAAGCCAGGAACCGAATACCCGCTGGACAACCACGTTGCAAGTGCATCGCAAACCGCCTTCAAACAAGGCGTTGCGTCGACCGATAGAACCTGGGGCCGTTTCGCCGAGATCCGGCCCTTGGACTTGTCGACCCGCTTCCAGACCAACTCGGTCACCGACTCGAAGTTACGGACCCGGACCTTCGAAGCCGGCCGGAAATCGCCGGCCTCGGCGCGTTCCAGTACCCGCCGGACGGTCTTATGGGTGGTCTGGCAGATCTCGGCGGCGCCACGGTAGGTGCCGACCTCTCGGTAAGCGGAAATGATGTCCATACGTTCCCTCGCTGACAACATGGAGCTCCCTGGGCGGTGCGGCGACTGGCTGACACCGTCACCGTCACCGCCCAGGGCCTCACGGCTCGACATGACACGACGAGCAAGGGGTGGGGACTTCTAACTGGCCAAAACCGGGGACCATCAACCGGCCACCAACGGGGACTTTCCCATGGCCACTGACAATCGATCGCCCCGATTTGCGCCATGACCCCAGGTATGGAATGTCCTGGCCGGGGCAAGTCGTCAGCCGCTTCCTTGCGTCAACCCGTCCTACCGGTGCCGAGTCGATGGGACCGTGTGCCGCTCTCAATGATGCGGGCGTCGAAGGTCACGCAGTCGACAATGAGCGACGACGCGGACGTCGGCGACCGGAAGGCGATCGCGTTCCGGCCAGCGATCGCTGACCGGTGAAGATTCCTCCGTTAGGGCTCGTGATGAAATAACATCGTTTTCTGAGGTCTGATCGGCTACGGTTGTGCCGTGGCGGAACTGGTGGACTCGGTGGCTCGGCGGTATGCGGTGCTGCGTCCGCACCTGAACGAGTTCCAGCGGCGACTGTGGCTCGGCGCGGAGGCGGCGGAGTTGGGTCCGGGCGGTGTGGCGGTGGTGGCGAAGGCGACCGGTGTGGCCGCCGACACGGTGCGGCGTGGCCGCAAGGAGGCCGACGAGGGCGCGGCGCCGGGATCGGGTCGGTCCCGGGCGGCCGGCGGCGGCCGTAAACGTGCCGAGTCCCACGATGCGGAGTTGGCGGCGGCGTTCGATGTGTTGATCGACCCGGTGACCAGGGGTGATCCGATGTCGCCGTTGCGGTGGACGTCGAAATCGATCCGGGCGCTGACGGCTGGGTTGCGCGGGAGCGGGCATCGGGTCAGCGATTTCGTGGTTCGCCGTTTGTTGGCCGAGGGTGGTTACAGTTTGCAGGCCAACAGCAAAACACTCGAGGGCAACCAGCACGCGGACCGGGACGCGCAGTTCGCCTATTTGGCGGCACAAGCGCAGCGGCACATGGCATCCGGTGATCCGGTGATCTCGGTGGACACGAAGAAGAAGGAACTCGTCGGGGCGTACAAGAATGGCGGCCGGGAATGGCTTCCCGAGGGCGAACCCGAAAAGGTGAAAGTCCACGACTTCATCGACCCCGATATCGGGAAAGCCAATCCCTACGGCGTCTACGACGTCGCCAACAACGTCGGCTGGGTGTCGGTCGGCACCGATCACGACACCGCCGCGTTCGCCGTGGAAACCATCCGCCGCTGGTGGGAACACGTCGGGCAGCCGCTGCACCCGACCGCCACCCGGCTGCTGATCTGCGCCGACGGTGGCGGCTCCAATGGTTACCGGACCCGCCTGTGGAAAACCGAGCTGGCGAAACTTGCTACCGAAACAGGGTTGACCATCACCGTTGCGCATCTGCCGCCGGGCACCTCCAAGTGGAACAAGATCGAGCACCGCCTGTTCAGCCACATCTCGATGAACTGGCGCGGACGACCCCTGACAAGCCACGAAGTCATCGTCCAGACCATCGCCGCAACCACAACGACCACAGGTCTGACCGTCCAAGCCGAACTGGACGACACCAGCTACCCCAAAGGCGTCAAAATCTCCGACCACGACATGGAAACCCTGGAAACCACAGGAACTCTCACCCGCGACGAGTTCCACGGTGAATGGAACTACGCCCTGCACCCGCAACCCCCGACACGCCCGACCTGAACCAGGTTAATTAATCACGGGCCCTTAGTCCAATCTGGGTGGCCTGCGACTCTGGGCGGCACGAGACACTGGCAACGACCGACCGCATGGGTTGCGTTCATGTGGGCGAGTGGCGTTGCGGAGCCCGTTGAGTCTGACCCGGGGTTCATAGTGTTGTCATGCAGACATCGTCGAGCGGCTATGGTCCTGATGAGCCCCTCTCCGCTGAAGAGCTGCAGCGTTGGCAGCAGCGCCTGTCGCCCCCGCAGAACGAGGCACCGGTCGCCATACCGATCAACGCCGTGCTCGGCCGAGGACCGGACGCAGCGATCCTGTTCATGTCTGCGCACGTCTACTCCAGCGGAACTGAGTTCACGCTGAACATCCGAGTCCGCCCTCGAGCGCGACGCATTCCCCTTCATGAGCTGATCGGCGGGTTTCACCGCCGCAGTGATCCTGAAAGCGTCGACCGCCGACTACTGCTCGGAGTGGAATATTCCGATGGCCGCAGAGCGGCCACCTTCGTCATGCACGGGCCACCGATCCTCGGCCAAGACGATGGTCCTGATTCCATCTCGCTCACTCTGGGATCAAGCAGCGGCAGCGAGGACGTCTACGACCTGAGCCTCTGGCTATGCCCCCTGCCACCCCCTGGCCCGGTCACTCTGGTATGTCTGTGGCCAGAGTTCGACATCACCGAAACCAAGGTGACCCTTGACGGCGCAACCATCGCCGCCGCCGGTTCGGCCGCGGTGGAACTGTGGCCACAGGCATCAGCCGAAGACCAATTTCCGCCGGACCCTCCGCTGCCTCCACTACCGAACACCGGCTGGTTCGCGGGCAACCAGTGACTGAAATCAGTTCACCGCGCCGGTGGTGACCAGAGCGGGATCGTCGACCGGTCATCGATCCCGTTCCGGTCACCGGCAGGCTTACGCAACGGCCGCAGGTCGTCCTGAGGCGATAGGCCACCGGAGCTCAGGATGCGAGGCCGCTGACTTCCTGAGCGAATGCCTCGGGAAGCGCCTGTCACCCCAGTTTGACGGCTCTTCGCAGACGAGGGTGTAGTCGGGGTCGGCGCGTCGCTGCCGGGGTAGGGGTCGAGGTCTTCCGATGATGGAAGCTCTGACGCTGCCCTACCGGAAGACCTCGACGTGCCTGACTGTACTTTTGCGACCGCTGATCTGACCACGTTCGCCCGGCTGGACACGCTCGGTTTGCAGGTGACCGGGCAGTTCCTGGAGCCGGATCGTGCGGTGCTGGCTTGCCGGGTCATCGGCGGTGATGTTACGTGCGGGCGGTGTGGCGAGCAGGGGCGGCCGCGGGACTCCACCACGCGGCGGCTGGCACACGAACCGTTCGGCTGGCGACCGACGATCCTGCTGGTCACGGTCCGCCGCTACCGCTGCGACCGGTGTCGGCTGGTGTGGCGGCAAGACACGTCGGCGGTCGCGGAACCGCGGGCCCGGTTGTCCCGCGGTGCGTTGCGGTGGGCGTTGACCGCGCTGGTTTGCCAGCACCTGACCGTCGCCAGAATCGCTGAAGCGTTGGGTGTTTCGTGGAATACCGCCAACGATGCGGTGCTCGCCGAGGGCCGCCGGGTGTTGATCGCCGATCCGCACCGTTTCGACGGGGTCAAGGTCATCGGCGTAGATGAGCACGTCTGGCGGCACACCCGCCGCGGCGACAGATACGTCACCGTCGTCATCGACCTCACTCCGGTCCGCGACCGGACCGGCCCGGCGCGGCTGCTGGACATGGTCGAAGGCCGGTCCAAGCAAGTGTTCAAGACGTGGCTGTCTGCACGGGACGAAACGTGGCGCAACGCAATAGAAGTCGTCGCGATGGACGGGTTCACCGGGTTCAAGACCGCCGCCATCGAAGAGCTGAAAGACGAGGTCACGGTCGTGATGGACCCCTTTCACGTCGTGCGCCTGGCCGGGCAGAGCTTGGAACTGTGTCGTCGCCGAGTGCAACAGCAGACCCTGGGCCACCGCGGCCGAGCCGGCGACCCGCTCTACTCGGCTCGCCGAACCCTATCCACGGGTGCGGATCTGCTCACCGACAAGCAGCGGCAACGGATCTCGGCGCTATTCGCCGACGACGCGCACCTGCAAGTCGAGGCGACCTGGGGCGTCTACCAGGCCATGGTCGGCGCCTACCGTGACCCCCATCGGGCTGGCGGCAAAACCAAGATGCAAACCCTCATCGACACCCTGGCCAGCGGCGTCCCGGCTGCCCTGGTCGAGATCCGAACGCTCGGCCGGACCCTCAAGCAACGGGCAGCCGATGTCCTGGCCTATTTCGACCGGCCGGGCACCAGCAACGGACCGACCGAAGCGATCAACGGTCGCCTCGAGCACCTCCGCGGGTCCGCCCTCGGCTTTCGGAACCTCACCAACTACATCGCCAGATCGCTGCTAGAGGCCGGCGGGTTCAGACCCGGACTACACCGTCGATTGCGATGAGCCAGTTTGACGACCTGGAGGACCGTGCTGCCTGGTCCGAACGCAGTAATCGTCGCTGGTCCCGCGGATACGGGCGCGATGAACACGCGCACTCGAGGGCCGTACGGATTCAACGTGACGGCGACTCCGTCCGGGCGGCCGGAGTCCTGTAGCTCGACGTGGTCGACCGCGCTGCTTGCCGCTCCCCAGATCGCGTCGCTTCTGGCCAGCTGAGTCCGTCCCGCAACACGCAACGGATCACCCGATGACGGCAGGAGTATGCCCTGAGCGCTGTTGGTGAGAAAGACCGCGCCACTGGGGTAGACCGACATGCACACCGAACCGCCGCCCCTGCCGCCGAAACGACCTCCACCCGCGACCGGTGAACCGCTCAGCAGATCGCCAGGCCCGGGCGCCCGGGTTTCGGTGCCGATCACCACTTCGGTTGGTTGCGCGGGACAACCCGGACTGGCGCTCGGCCCGTCTGGGAAGCTGCACGTGTCCGGTGCTGGGGTCGAGGTCAGGGTAGTTTCGACGAACGGTGGAACCTGGGAGCCGCAGACAGGGATGCCGACAACCGCGGAGGCAAGCACTTCAGCGCTGCTCGTCGTGGTGGTCTTGGGAATCGAGTCGGCGGCTGAGGGCATGACCGATGCGCCGGCCGGGTCGGACAGCCCTATCGACGTGGTCCCTACAGCGGACTGCACCGATCGCTCGGAAGCTGCGGTGCACCCGGCCACCATCGCCGCAGCGACCAGCATTATCGATATTGCCGCAACGATCTTCCCTGCTGACACCGGCACCTCCGCAAAGGTTGCGACCCATCCTGTGATGCCCAAGGTGCAATGCGCTTAGAGTCCACAGTCGTGGCCGCCTTGATGACCTGTCCGTGGTGCAGACGGAAGTCAGGCTGACGACCGTTGCATACGGACACCATCAGCCACAACCGTCGTGCCGCGGGACGCCAGCTCAAGCCTTCGCTCAAGGCGATCCGGTTCCGGTCACCGATAGACGATCGCTGACCGGTTCGCGTTGGTCATACGAAGCGCACCCGGATCAAGAGCGGCTGAGTGCAGGACCTACCTCGCTACTCGACCTTACGGAGGCTGAAAACTGGCCTCCGTCACTCAGCGAACTGGAGATCCTCGAGCAGAAGTCGAATGATCTCGGTGTCGTCTCTCGGATCGGGGCTGTTCACACTTTGCTGAGCAATCACGTGCAACCCCACGACAGGGCTCCGCCGTCCTGGCAGCATCAACTTGACGAAAGGCAGGCCGGCCATGAAACAGAAGGCGGGTGTTCACCTTCGAAAGACCCGCGCCAGGGCCGGATGGTTACTGCTCGCCTCGGCAATCCTAGCGATCGCAAGCTGCGCAACGAGCGTCGCCAACCCATCGACCCACTCACTGACCACGCGGCCGGACGCGACCGCCTCATCGTCCGAGACTGCCCCGACCGACCGCTTGACCGCGACAGTGACCTACCAGAGCGGCCAGGAGCGGTTCGACCCACTACCGAAGGACTATCAGCCGAAGTTCGACGCGGCGCAGGCATTCTCGGCTTTCGCCAGGTCGGTCGACCCGAGCTCCCTGGGGACGAACGAGAAGCCGACCATCTTGCTGGCGTCGTACACCAACTTCACCACCGGAAAACACGCCACCTTCGTCACCGGAACCATGGATCCGATCGCTGCAGCCAAATCGGACGAGGCCTCAAAGCCATGGTGGACCGCCGTTCCTGTCTGGTACATCAGATACCTGCACGTACCCATAGCTCCGGCGGGTGCACCCGCCGCGCCCGGCCAGCCCAATAAGCCACCGAAGATGGTCACCCAGGAGATGGTGATTCCGGTATCAGCCCAAACGGGCCAGGTGCTGATGATGGAGAACGTCTCCGCCGACCGGACCCCGACCAGCTGGCCTCCGCCCGCAGACGGCAACGGTGACACCGCCAAGTCGTCCACCGGCGGCGATCACCAGCCGGCAGCGTCGGTGCAGACCACGCACTGATTCGGATCGGTCCGGACGGGCGAGGTCGTCGACGTCCTTGGCGTCAACCGGCGTCAAGACCAGGAAAGCCGTCTGGATGGGATCGGTCGGCTAAGTCGCATCCATTCCGCCCTTCGACATCGTCGAAGGTTACGAGTGCCTGCGCACTACAGCTCGTCATCTCCACCAGGTCGCTAGTCCGGCCGGTGAGCGATCGGCTATTGGCGACCAGCTTATGGATCGACGGGAGATCTACGGCTGAACCAGAATGTGCGGATGACGACGCCCGGCGTACAACTTGCCATCGACAACGAACTTGCGCTGCTGACGCCGGCCGTCCGTGGCAACCCGGCCAAGGTGGCCGCCTTGCTCGACCCAGAGTTCCAAGAAATCGGCGCCTCGGGCCGACTGTGGTCACGTGAGTCCATGATCTCGGCGTTGGCATCTGAACCATCCGATGATGGCGTTGCGATCGAGGCCAGCGAGATGCGCGGCGTCCAGCTATCTCCGGACCTCATTCTGCTCACCTACGTCAGCCAGTCCGCGGAGCGTCAGGCTCGGCGGAGTTCGTTGTGGCGGCTGACCGCCGGCTCTTGGCAACTGTTGTTCCATCAGGGCACGCCGAGCAATGACCAAATGATCGGGTGAATGGCAGGGACACGAACCCCGTCACCGGGCGATGGCCTGTCGACCGGTAAGCGATCGCTGGCTGGTCACCAGGCGTGAACGCCTCGTCCGAGCCCGCAAGCGACCGAAGCAATGGAGTCGGCAAGCAGCACTCAGAGGACTGCATCAAGATTCCGTCGACCCCCCGTAGGATCGCTCCAGTGGATTCCAGCCTTGCGGTGACTAGGGCCTTAGGGCGCTACCGGGGCCCTTGGTTCGTGACCTGGCCCGCAACCGCCCTGGCCGCGTGCTGGATCTTGCTGTCCATAGCGCGTCTCAGCCGGCAGTTTGGATGGGAGTCGGTGATCTTGTTGGCCGCTTGGGTGGTCTTCTTGGCTGCTGTTTGGCTTGTGCCGCAGACGATCGTCAGCACCGCAGGAGTTCGCTTAATCTGGCGTCGCAGATTCATTCCTTGGGAGGAAATTAAACGGATCTATCCGTCTGGCCCAGGCGATCCGGACATCCTGGTGGGGCTCCGGGGTGGCAAGGCGCTGAGTCTGCCTGGCGTGAAGCAGGATCGCCTTCCGGGGATATTGATCTTGGCTCGAATGCGTGGTCCGGTGGCTGAAGGGTGAAGTGCTGAAGGCCGGACTGGCCCGGGGGTGCGGCCTTGGAATGGTCGGGGCGAAACGATTGGATGCCAGTCTCGATGATGTTCCCGCCGAACGCCGCCAGTGACCGGTGATCGTTGATCGGACCATCCTGGCAGCGACCTTGACCGCAACGGGATCGCTGACCGAGTGCCGCGGCGGCGACTAGTGGCGTCCGGTCCCGGAACGAGCTGCTCCAGCAGCAACCGATGGACCACCGTGACGTTGCCTTGCTGCTCGGCGGTCAACAGCTCGTCGGCCGTAGGAGGCGGACCGGCTCAACCACCGTTTCGTAGGTGCTTCGCCATCGCCACGACCAACGTTGCCCCATGCGGTTCAGGATGTCAGATCACAATGCAGAGCATCGACTCTCACGGAGGCACGGCCCGCTACTGGACCGGCGACCCGCACGGGATCGGCGATCCAACAGCGCATTCGCGAACTCCTGGCGGCTAGCATCCTCGGGGTGCACGTCGTAGAGCTCGTTCAACGTTAGAAGGGCGACAGAATGAATAGACCGGCAACTCCACGTCGAGCTGCGCAAGCGAAGTTAGTACCTTGGTTTCTAGTGGGCGGAACTGCCTGGCTTATTGCTGGTTTGCTGTCGCATGATGCACGCCTCGCCGAGCTGATACTTTCCGCCAGCATATTCATATGCGCGGGCATATTCTGGATCAGAGGACGTCCCGCCACCGATCGAAGTAGATAAAGATTCGTGGTGTGCCGCCGCCGACAGCCTTCATCCAAGTGGCCGCATGCCGCGTGCGGCGTGCCGATCGGTGAGTGACAGTCATAATCGATGGACGCGCCGGCAGTCTGGCACCGGTTTCCAACCCGGGACAGATCAGCCTGGAGCGTTCCGAAAGCCCAACGCGAACCGGTCAGCGATCCCTCACCGGCATCGTCTGGCCCAGCTTCTGCCAGGCCAGGAGGCCCTACGCCTGCGGTTCGTTCTCCGTGCTCGATCGGCGGAGTGCTCGCATGTGGATGACGATCGCTATAACGAACCCGCCTACGGGCGCCAGGTACAACCAGTTCGAGAAGGGTCGGACCACAACCGCCAACGCAAAAGCTGCCAGCAAGATGGCGACGGCGACCAGCCGAGCGACGTTCTCGTTATGGGTGTACCTCAATCGAGCCATACGCTGAGCATATTCAGTCAGGGAAGCGGGGTTGGGTGCAGGAAGACAGTGCGAGCCATCCAACAGGCTGGGCCTAGCCTGTGCCGCTGCAGGAACGGTGACATGAAGACCGCCGACACCGCTGCGCTCGGCATCAGCGCCCACCAGCCGATTCCCGCAAGACCCGACCGGTGAACATTCCCGCAGGGGTGGGCGGATTTCATCAGTCGACGCAACGCGGGGACGATTTTCAGTCTAGGCGACGCCTGCGTGCGGCGATACTGATGACGTGAGCGCGTCAGATGTCAACGATCCGAGCAACACCGAGAACAAGTATCGGACGCGCGAATCGCAGCGGCAGTTGCGGGGTTTGTTGATGGAATGGGATCCGATTGGCGTGGCGGGGGTTTCGGAGGCCGCCGATGAGTACGACTGCATGATCAGCCCGCTTCTGCACCGATTGCACGACGGGGTGGCCCAGGACGAGATCCGGGACTGGATCGTCCGTGAGGTTCAGGGGCACTTCGAAATGCAGTCCGATGGTGATCGAGAAGGACGGCTGGCCGCCCGTATCAAGCAATGGTGGTGTGGCCGAATGACTGAATTACGTTCTGGGTTAAGCGATCCCGGCTGAGCCTGATCAGGTTGCTGTGTGCGACTCGGTCCTGAATCTGGCTTCTGGTGTCAGGTAGCCCAGTGTCTTCCGCGGTCGGGTGTTCAGCTCCAGCATGACCGCCGCGACGTGCCGCGCGGAGTGCACGGACAGGTCGGTGCCCTTCGGGAAGTACTGGCGGATAAGGCCGTTGAAGTTCTCGTTCGCGCCGCGCTGCCACGGGCTGGAACGTTCGGCGAAATAGATCTTGACGCCGGTGGCCGCGGCGAGTTCCCGATGTCTGGCCATCTCCACCCCCTGGTCCCAGGTCAGGGTCCTTCGCATGTGTGGAGGCATAGTGGCGAACGCCGCGGCCGCGGCGGCGTTCACCGAGTGCGCGGTGTGGTCGTTGGGGAGGTTGACGATGATGCCGAAATGCGTCTTGCGTTCACGCAGGGTCATCATCGCTGATCTGTTCCCGACGCCGATAACGAGATCGCCCTCCCAATGGCCGGCCTGCCGCCTGTCCTCAACTTCGGCTGGACGCTCGTTGATCATCGTCATGTTCTGCACAGTGGAGCCGTGCCCGTTGCGGGTCAGCCACCGGGATCTGCGGACTCGTCGGCCGGTCCGCAGCTTGCGGCAGTACCGCTTGTGCAGTCCTTGCCCGCCGGGCACGAGCAGCGCCCGGTAGATGGTCTCCGGACACAGCTGCATGGACTGGGCGTCGGGATGGGTCAGGCGCAGCCAGCCACTGATCTCATCCGGTGACCAACACCGATTCAGCTTGCGCTGCACCAGAAGCCGCAACTTTGTGTTGGCGACCAGCTTGTGCTCTCGCGGCCGGCGCCGAGCCAGCTTCGCGGTGTGGTCAGCGCCACGAGGCAAGTAACGACCCGCCGCGTCCCGGTGACGATCAAGTTCCCGCTTGACCGTGGACGGGCTGCGCCCCAGCTCCGCGGCAATCGCACGCATCGACAGGCCCAGCGAAAGCAGGTCGGCGATTTGCAACCGCTCGGGCAGGGACAGATACCGGCCGGTCGATAGCTGCTGCTTCATAGTGGGCGCTGCGCTCTGATGCCGGTGGCGTTGCCGGATGAGAGTGCCGGTGCGTCTGTTCACTCCGAGCAGCTTGCACGCCGCGGTGTTGCTCAGCCCGGAACGCATCAACTCCCAGTACAGCGTGTCGCGCCGCTGCACGTCCGATCGCGGCGCCCGCCCTTGCATCAGCGCCTGGGCGTAGCGTGCCGATTCACGCACCGCCCGACGCTCCGCGGCGTCACGTGCAACTGCGGCGAGACCGGCCACCCGACGGCGTTGGGCCTCCCATGCCCGGGCCCGCCCGGAGGAGAGTTTCAATTCACCAGCGGCCGTCCAGACTGGCACACCTTCTTGACGCAACAGCTCGAACCGGGCCCGCCACCAGCGATATCCGGTCGACCGGCCCACCCCAGCGGACAGACACGCAGCGGCTAGCTCGGCGCCGCCGAGGAAGGACCGCCAGAACGCACCCTCGATGGCCGCGTCGACAGCGAGATGGTGGCGCCGCTCACCAACCACCCGCGCAGCCTCCCACTCCAAAACCATCGGCGAGTGGAAACCCAACTCAGCCTGAGCGGCGACGGCATTCAAGCCCTGCTCCCGCAATGCAGTGAACGACTCACGTAACCATCGGTAACCCGTCTCCTTGCCGACACCAGCCGCGCGGGCGGACGGTTTGATACCGCGCCCGTCCTTCACCGAAGCCAGGAACCGAATACCCGCTGGACAACCACGTTGCAAGTGCATCGCAAACCGCCTTCAAACAAGGCGTTGCGTCGACCGATAGAACCTGGGGTGCGCTCTACGGTGCCGTCGTCGTGCACGACCAGGTCGCCGAAGAGGTGCAAGGGGTGACCGAGTTCCGGGTCGTCACCTGTTCCACGCTCGGCCTCGGATGGCGTACCAGGACGGACTCACGCAGCCCTCGGGTCCACGCACGATCGCCGCTGACTCACGCACGACGAATGCTGCCCGTGCTTGTTCACCCGCTGCCTTGTGCCGGAGCAATGCGCTGCGGGCCCTCACCTGCAGGTCGAGACGAACGGCACGCCGTCGTAGCCAGGCCGTCGGAGGTCATGGTGACCAAGTCGGCGGCACCATGCTTCCTCGACAGATCCCGCACGACCGCGGGGGTCGGCTGCGGGTGCGTCGGGACGGACACGGCGGATCGTTCACGGGCTTGTCGGGTGAGCGACAGGATCACGCTGCGGTGCGTGGTCCCGGGGCCTTACTCCTGCGGTCGGTCAGACCAGAGCCGGCGTGGGCGCGATCGCATACGGGGTGATGTTGCGCAAGGCACGGTCGATGTATTCCTGCTTCTCCCCGACCTGGGCGACGTAATGCAGTGCTACCTCGGCGGCGTCGCGGCCGGCCAGCCGGGTGATGATCCAAGCGGCGAAGTAGTGCGAGGCCAGACAGCCGCCGGCGGTCGCGACGTTCTCGCGGGCGAAGAACGGCTGGTCGAGCACCTCGACGCCGGCGGCGCTCACCCACGGCTTGGTGGTCAGGTCGGTACAGGCGGGGACTTCGCTGAGCAGGCCCAGCTTGGCCAGGACCAGCGCACCGGAGCACCGGCCGGCGATGAGCTGGCGCGTCGGGTCCAAGCGCTCGAGAACGTTCATGATTGCGCTCGCGACCTTCGCCCCGGATGGGAACCGTGTCGATCAGGACCCAGCATCCGTTCATCGAGATATCGGAAACGGTGCGCGGCCATCAGTCAAGGTCTAGCGTTTGCCCAGTGCTGATCGCATGCCATCCCGTGCCGAGCACGCACAGCAGCGCACCAACAACCCAGGAGGTCAGCCATGCCAGCATTCCCCTCGATCACGCACGTCGCCGTGACCGTGACCGACCTCCAGCGCAGTACCGAGTGGTACACCGAGTTGTTCGGCTCCGCACCAGTTCTCGACGAGGATGAGCAGACCGGCGGGTTTCACCACACCGTCTTCGCGATCAGCGACGGCCAGCTGTTCGGCCTGCACACCCACCCCCGACAGGAGGAAGGCGAGTTCGACGAGCACCGCACCGGTCTCGACCACATCTCCTTCACCTGCCGCGACCGTACCGAGCTCCAGACCTGGGCCACCCGACTCGACGAGCTGGGCGTCAGCCACGGCGAGATCGTCGACGCTCATTACGGTTCCGGAATTTCCTTCCGAGATCCGGACGGGATCGCCCTGGAGTTCTTCGCACCGCCAGCTTGACGGTCCTGCCGGGATCAGCTGTCAGCCCGCCGGGGTGACAGCGCCGGCGGTGACCCGCAGGAAATCCAGCTTTGCTGCGGCCTCCGAACCCTCGGCGGCCGTGTAGACCACGATGTGCAGGTCGGTGCCGGCCACGTTGAACACATCGCAGTCGAGCTCGAGATCGCCGACGAGGTCGGTCCGCACGGTCTTGCTCTCGGACTGGTGCTCACCGACGGCGCCACTTTCCCACAATTCCCGGAACCGGCCGCTGACGGCGAGCAATTCCTGCACCAGCGCCACCACTCCGCGGTCGTGCGGATAGCGGCCCTGCACCCGGCGGAGGTCGGCGACCAGCGAGGCACCGAAGGCGTCGACCCCGCCCGACCGGCTGATGATGCGGTAGTCCGCGGCGCCCATGGACGCGCCGGCGAAGTGCGCCCGGAGCAGGTTGGGTCGACCGGAGCCAACGCCGACCGGCTCACCGAGCAGGGCGACCCACAGCGGGCTCCAGCTCAGCAGGTCCCACGAGGCGGTGAACACGGCCAGCGGTATCTCGCCGAGCCGAGCCACGAGCCGTTGCACGCTGGGTGGGATGTGTGCCGGCACTTCGCTGGGCGACGGGGGCAGCAGCCCGGCCACGACGAACAGGTGGTCCCGTTCGGCGTCGGTCAGCTGCAGTGCCCGAGCCAGCGACCCCGCGACCTGCACGGACGGCCGCCGGGCGCGACCCTGTTCCAGTCGGACGACGTAATCGACGCTGAGACCGGCAAGGGACGCGAGCTCCTCACGTCGCAGCCCCG
Organism: Nakamurella sp.; assembly: GCA_965277305.1. Lineage (GTDB taxonomy): Bacteria > Actinomycetota > Actinomycetes > Mycobacteriales > Nakamurellaceae > Nakamurella. Next base: position 447,776 of record CBDICH010000006.1, read on the forward strand.
CGACCCGGCGGGTGCTCCCGGTCCGCAGGCCGACGTCGGCGGGCGACAGACGGTCGCGCCAGGAACGGATCAGCGCTCCGAGGTCACCGTGCGGATCTGGCATGCCACCAGTCTGACAGCGAGCAAGCTGCCGTGGGTGGTACTGCCGGTCCACCTGCTCGGCCGGGCCTGGTTGGCACCGCCGGCCCGACGCAGACTCGAATCATGACAACCACATTGATCACCGGGGCCAACAAGAGCCTCGGCTACGAAACCGCCCGCCGACTCATCGAAGCCGGACACACCGTGTGGATGGCTGCCCGCGACCCGGGGCGTGGCCAGCAGGCGGCGGACGCACTCGGCGGGAGGTTCGTGCAACTGGACGTCACCGATGACGCATCGGTCGCTGCCGCAGCCAAAACTGTCTCAACCGCAGGCGGTCTGGATGTCCTCATCAACAATGCCGGCATCTCCGGACCACAGACCCCCGCCGCGGACCTCACCGCCGCCGATGCCCTGGCGGTCTACGACACCAACGTCGTGAGCATCGTCCGGGTGACAAATGCCTTCGTCCCGCTCCTCCGCTCCTCCAGCGCCCCGACGGTGGTCAACGTGACCAGCGGCCTGGGGTCATTCGCCCACGTACACGATGCGGCGCGGATCGAGTCGAGAATCAATGCGCCGCTGTATACCTCGTCGAAATCAGCCGTCACCATGCTGACCGTGCAGTACGCCAGGGCGCTACCGGAGATGCGGATCAATGCGGCCGACCCCGGTTACACCGCGACCGACTTCAACGGGCACAGCGGACCGCAGACCGTCACGGAGGGCACGGATGCCGTCGTCGACCTGGCCACCCGGGGCGGGGCCGGCCCGACCGGCACCTTCGTCGATCGGTCCGGGGTCGCCCCCTTCTAGCGCCAGCTCAGAGATGGTCAGCGCAACCATTCTCGGTGTAGAAGCCCTCACCGGACAGACCTGGACCGGTGATGGACGGCCGGGTCGCACCGTTCGCGGTCTGCATCTCCTCCTCGAAACTTGCCGAGGGGGCACCGATCAGCACACCGTTCGAGCGGAACGGGAACGGCCCGTTGAAATGGCTCTGGAACTCGGATGATTGTTGAGCGGCATCCAGTCCTCGGTGCCGACCGGTTCGGTGGTGACGAACCCGCCGTCGCCGGCCGGGCTGTCCGATCGGAACCACCCTTCTGACGATCCATCACCGTCCAGGTGCAGCCCGGGTGTCCCGGTGTACTGGACCGTCACGATGAACTTCGCGCCGTTGCGCGGCGGACGGACCGGGGTGACGACAAGCTCGTTCGCGGGGCAGGCGGTGCCGTTCTGCGCATCAGCGGTCCGACCGGTCAGCGCCGGCGAGCAGGCGGGCGGGGAGCGGGTTGTTGCTCGGCCCTCCGACTCGGGACCGCTGAGATGCCTGATGAGCTCTCGGATCTGGATCGTTCTGACCCTGGGGTCACTCGGGTAGGTGGGGGAATGAAATGGACATCAACGCATAATCGGGCGCTACTCCGCGGGTGGGCCGCTGCTTGCGCTTCGACACGGTAGCTGTGACCGGCGGCACGACCGGAAGTACCCGCTCGGCGAGGCCTTGTCGACGGGATCACAGTGGATGCCTGGCCGGACGTCACCCTCGCCACACGGGCCTGTGCGGATGATCGAAGAAGTCCAGCTCGACGCCGACGAAAGCTCACACATGTCCTCACGATCGATTTCCCGCCGCACCATGCTGGCCATCGCCGCCCTCGGCCTGGCCGAAGCGACGCTGTCCGCGTGCACGACGACCGGCACAGCCGAGACGGTGGTGACCACCGAAACTGTCGTCGCCGGCGGTGCAGCCGCCTCCACCGGAGTATCGGTCCCGGCCTCGGGAGCGTCGTCGGCTGCTCCGGGGTCTACCTCGGCCCCGGCCACTTCGGCCGCCGGTTCCGCCGGCCCCGTGTCCTCTGCGCCCGCCACGACGGTCACTTCCAGTGCCGTCAAGCCCACGACCCCGGTCCATCTGCGCCTCTACCAGGACGACGGCCAGACCTACGGCGTGGGTATGCCGATCATCGCCTATCTGTCGAAGAAGATCACCGACGCCAAGCTGTTCGCCAAGGCGACCAGCGTGACCGTCAACGGCGTGCCGGCCGGCGGCGCCTGGTACTTCCAGAAGTCGGCGATCTACGCCGGCTACCCGCTCGAGGCGCACTACCGCACCGAGCAGTACTGGCCCGCCCATGCCAAGATCGCTCTGGCGCTACCGATCAAGGGCCTCTCGGCGGGAACCGGCCTGACGTTCGACGACAGCCTCACGCTGACCATGAACACCGGTGCCGCCAACATCACCACGGTGGACGGCAGCACCGAGCGCCTGACGCTCACCACCGACGGTGCGGCCAAATTCGATTTCCCGGTGTCGCTCGGCAAGGCCTCCACCCCGACCTTCACCGGCACCAAGGTGCTGATGGAGAAGGACAAGATCGAACGGATGGTCGGCACCACGCCCGGCGACCTCTACGACCTCCAGGTCCCCTGGTCGGTGCGGCTGACGAACTCCGGCGAGTTCATCCACGCGGCCAGTTGGAACGGCGGCAACATCGGTCAGCGCAGCACCTCCAACGGCTGTACGAATCTCAACGTCGACGACGCCCAGACCTACTTCACGTTCGCCCGCATCGGCGACGTCGCGGTCTACACGAATACGGGCGGCGGCCCCATGCCGGTGTGGGACGGCTACGGCGACTGGAACCTACCGTGGTCGACGTGGAAGCAGGGCGGTTCGGTCGCCACCAGCTGACGCCTCCGCACTGCGCGTCGACACTCCGCGGACGGAACGCCGTCGAGCGCACAATGAAAGCGTGGACGCTGATCTGCGAGCCGAGAGACGACAGTTAATCCGGGTGAATCACCCGGATCGCGGTGGCGACCCGAAAAAGTTCATGGCCGGTCTGCGGGCTTTCGATCCGGAGCCGGTGCAGACGGTGACTCCGGTGGGGACGCAGATCACCTCCGACGTCGGCGCCCCGTGGCCGGTCAGTCTGGTCACCCGCCTGATCTGGAACGTGCACCGGCTGTCCCACTGAGGCTTCGCTCGGTTCGACCGGAAAAGTCCGGCAGCAGAGCCAGTCCCATCCCGATGAAGGCGGCGTCCTGTACTGCTTCGGCCGGCTTCGCCGACGGGTAGGTGGTCCGGGGGTCGCCGCAACCATGGCCACTCCGGCGAGGAGGCAGGGTGCACAGCACGGCGGCCGCGCCGACCAACACGCGAGGAAATTGCGTCCTGCCCCTAGCGAAACTCGCGATGGCTCACGTGTTTCGCGACCTGTTCGGCGGTGCCACCGACTCTGCTCATCTGATGTTCACCTCCCCATGGTGCATTGGTGGCAGACGCGCGGCGCAGTACCGATCGACCCGAACCCGGCGGGACTTTCGCCCCTACCGAGCACCGAGCAGCGCGGGAGAATATCGATGGTGTCAGCCGAACCTATCCACTGGAGGTCGTTTTCGTGAATGGCGCCGTCGTTGCGAGCCGCAATTCCACATCCCGGACATCGATCAGTTCTGAGAATCTGGAGTTGATCGATCGCTATTGGCGTGCGGCCAACTACCTCTCCGTCGGGCAGATCTACCTGCTGGACAACCCCCTTTTGCGCGGCCCACTGCTGGCTGAACACGTGAAGCCCAGGCTGCTGGGCCACTGGGGCACGACCCCGGGGCTGAACCTGTTGTACGCACACATGAATCGGGTCATCAACGAGCGGGATCTCAACGCGTTGTACGTGACCGGACCCGGACACGGCGGCCCCGGTCTGGTAGCCAACGCCTACCTGGAAGGCACCTACAGCGAGGTGTACTCGGCCGTCGGCGAGGACGAGGTCGGCCTGCGCGCCCTGTTCCGCCAGTTCTCCTTCCCCGGAGGCATTCCGAGTCACGTCGCACCGGAAACTCCGGGCTCGATCCACGAGGGAGGCGAATTGGGTTACTCCCTCGTTCACGCCTATGGCGCGGCCTTCGACAACCCCGACCTCCTGGTGCTGTGTGTCGTCGGCGACGGCGAAGCCGAGACCGGACCGCTGGCAGCGAGTTGGCACTCCAACAAATTCCTGAACCCGATCACCGACGGTGCGGTGCTGCCGGTGCTGCACCTCAACGGCTACAAGATCGCCAATCCGACTGTGCTGGCCCGCATCCCGGAATCGGAGCTCACCGAGTTGATGCGCGGCTACGGCTACGCGCCGCACTTCGTCACCGGTTCCGATCCCATGGACGTCCACGAGCAGCTCGCCGGCACCCTCGATGCGGTGCTGGACGAGATCAAATCGATCCAGCAGCAGGCGCGTGGAGGCGAAGCCGGCCCGGCGCATCGACCGCTCTGGCCGATGATCGTGCTGCGGACCCCCAAAGGCTGGACCGGTCCCAAAGAGGTCGACGGCGTCAAGATCGAGGGCACTTTCCGCGCCCATCAGGTACCGCTGGCCGAAACCCGCAGCAACCCCGAACACCGTGCGCTGCTGGAACAGTGGATGCGCAGCTATCGCCCCGAGGAATTGTTCGACGCCACCGGCGCGCTCGTTCCGGAGCTTCGCGCGCTCGCCCCTCTCGGCACCCGTCGGATGAGCGCCAATCCACACGCCAATGGCGGGCTGCTGCTCCGCGATCTGGTCATGCCCGACTTCCGCGACTATGCCGTGGCCGTCGACCGCCCGGGAGTCGGCGCCAGCGCCGCGACTGCTGTGCTGGGCGGATTCCTCCGGGACGTCATCGCTCACAATCCAGACAACTTCCGGCTGATGGGCCCGGACGAGACCGCGTCGAACCGTCTGCAGGCGGTCTTCGAACAGACCGACAGGGCCTGGGACGCCGAGACTCTCATCGATGACGATCATCTCGCCGCCGACGGCCGGGTGATGGAGGTGCTGTCCGAGCACCTGTGCCAGGGGTGGTTGGAAGGCTATCTGCTGACGGGCCGGCACGGACTGTTCAACTGCTACGAGGCCTTCATCCACCTCATCGACTCGATGTTCAACCAGCACGCCAAATGGCTCAAGACCACCAATCACATCCCCTGGCGGGCACCGATCGCGTCGTTGAACTACCTGCTGTCGTCCCACGTCTGGCGGCAGGATCACAACGGGCTGTCCCACCAGGACCCGGGCTTCGTCGACCACGTGGTCAACAAGAAGGCGGAGATCGTCCGGGTGTACCTGCCACCGGACAGCAACACGCTGCTCTCGGTCGCCGACCACTGTCTGCGCAGCCGCCACTACGTCAACGTCATCGTCGCCGGCAAGAACCCGGAGCTGACGTACCTGACCATGGACGAGGCCATCGCCCACTGCACCAGAGGACTCGGGATCTGGCCGTGGGCCGGTAATACCGACGGCGAGCCGGATGTCGTCCTGGCGTGCGCCGGCGATGTCCCGACCCTGGAAGCAGTTGCGGCGGCCGACATCCTGCGTACGCATCTGCCCGACCTCAAGGTCCGGATGGTCAACGTGGTCGATCTGATGCGGCTGCAACCGGACACCGAGCATCCACACGGCCTGTCCGACTTGGACTTCGACGCCCTGTTCACCGCCGACAAGCCGGTCGTGTTCGCCTATCACGGCTATCCGTCACTGATCCACCGGCTCACCTACCGCCGCAACAACCACCACAACATGCACGTCCGTGGTTACAAGGAAGAAGGCACCACCACCACGCCGTTCGACATGGTGATGCTCAACGACCTGGACCGTTTCCGGCTCGTCATGGACGTGATCGACCGCGTTCCCAGCCTGGGCAGCCGGGCCGCGATCCTGCGGCAGCAGATGGCTGACGCCCGACTGGCCGCCCGGGCCTACACCCGCGAACACGGCGAGGACGACCCGGCCATCTCCGGCTGGACCTGGCCCGACCGGCACTAGGTCGGCACCCGCCCCCAGGCGAGGGAAGCCCGCAGACGAGGACCCACCGCTGACGCGAAACCCGGCGCCGCCCGAGAGGGTCGCGCCGGGTTTCCTGGTTCCGGGCCCGCGTCAGCGGACGGCGGGCACTCCGGGGGATTCGTACCGGACGATGTGCTGGTCCAGGTCGACGATCACCACCGGGCAGGGCGCGTGCCGGAGGCACGACTGGGCGACCCGGCCCAGGATGAGGTCACGCAGTGCGGTCTGACCATGTACGCCGAGCACCAGCAGGGCCGCGCCTCTCGCGTGTTCGACCAGCGCCTTCGCCGGCCCACCCAGCACCGAGGATCGGCGCACCTCCGGTTGATCCGCCATCTCCGCCAGCGCGGCCGTGACTTCGTTCTCGACCATGATCGCCGACGAGGTGTGCAATTCGTGCGGCGTCGAAAAGCCCAGATCTGTGAGGGTCTGCGGGAGATAGCAGTGCACCACGTCCACATCGGCGCCCACGGCGACCGCCTCTTTGAGCGCCCACCGCAGGGCCATCAGACTTTCCGTACTGCCGTCGATACCGACGACGATCAATTTCTGGTGCTCCGTGACCATCACAAGACTCCTTCGGGACTCCCGGATTCGCGTCGCCCACTGCGTCGCACCGGCCATTTCACGGTAGGACCACGCGCAGCCTGCCCCTAGGGTCCAAATGCCCGATCGACACGGTCCGAACGGTTCGATCCGGGGATATCGGCACTTGCCCCGGTCGTCGCAGAGGCGTGGCCCAGGGTCGACATGGGGCCGTCCCGGTCAAGTGCAGCGGAAGTGACGACGGGGTGCGCGCAGCGCGAGGTGCGATCGACTGCGGACGGGCGGAACGTGGTCGTCGGCCGGCGGCCTGTCGGTCCGTCCGGACGTCGGCCGCCGGCGGCCCCGACTCTGTGGTCATCCCGGTGCGGTCGGCTCAGCCGGGAAGGCAGCCACAGGAGGCGCGCACGATCAGCTCCGGCTCGTGCACGACATGCTCTCGCCCCTGCTCGTCGACCGGCGCCAGTACTCGGTCGATGGCGTCCGCGGCCATCGCCCGAACCGGTTGCCGGACGACCGTCAGTTTCGGGAAGGTGAACTCGGATGCCTCGGTCCCGTCGAAAGAGATGATCGCGACGTCTTCCGGCACCCGGAGCCCCAGCTCGCCGACGGCCAGGAGCAGGCCGATGGCCTGCACATCGGAGCTGACGAAGACCGCGGTCGGATGCGGGCTACCCCCGAAGAGCCGCTGCCCGGCCCGGTAACCGCCGGCCCGCGACCATGGCTCCCTCGCGATCGGCCCGTCCGGGAGCCCGGCCTCTCGAGTTGCCTTGAGCCAGCCTCGTTCTCGCAGTTCACCTCCCGGGGCTGCCCCACCGCCGATGATCAGAGCCACCGATCGATGACCATGACCGATGAGATGCTCGACCGCGCGGTGCGCTCCTCCGAGTGCGTCGAGACCGACGCTGGCGAAACCTGTTACCTCCTCGAAGGTGTCGAGAAGCACCGTCGGCACACCGAGCAGCGGGAGGTTCGCCAGGTCGGGCCGCGACATCGCTGTCATCAACAGCAGTCCGTCGACCTGGCGGCCGGTGAGGTTGACGATGTGCCGGCGCTCGGTATCCGGGTCGCCCTCGCTACTCGTCAGCAGGACCGCGTATCCCCGCCCGGCCGCAGCGGATTCGATGGCCACCGCCATCTCGGCGAAGAGCAGGTTGCCGATCTCGGGAATCACCAGGCCGAGCAATTTGGTCGACCCCGTGCGCAGCGCGCGGGCGCTGGCGTTGGGCCGATAGCCCAGCACCCGCACTGCATCCAGCACCCGTGCCGCGGTGGCCGGCGCGACCGCGCGTGGGCCACCGTTGACGACGTAGCTCACCACCGCGCTCGACACCCCGGCGTAACGGGCGACATCAGCCCTGGTGACCTGACCGCGAGGGGAGGGTGCAGACGACATCACGCCGCGCAGCCCTCCCCTCGCCGGTCCAGTCAGCAACCCCTGGGTCGCTCAGCCCGCGGAAAGTCTAGCCCGGGAAACAAGTTCCACCGGGGCGTCGCCGTGATCCGGGATCGGCAACCGCTCACCGTGCTGCAGCGCGGACTGATGGGCCACCACCCCGGGCAGGGTGTATCGGGCTGCCACCCAGGCGTTCACCGGAGGCAGCGAGCCGTCGACGACGGCGCGCACGAAATCGTCGACCAGGAAGTGGTGGCTACCCTCGTGACCGCTGGGCATGCCGCGGTAGACCTCGGGAAGCCGGTCCGCGTCATGGATGGGCGCATAACCCGAGACGAAGGCCTCGCGCAGTTCGGGCGCCACGTGGGCCAGGGACGGATCGTCCAGCGACATGCTCGGGACCGTCGTGAGCTCGGTGCTCACGTCGAACACCTCCTGCTTGTCCTGCCAGACGCTCACCGTGGCCAGCTGCTCGAAGCTCGCTTCGGTGCCGAAGAAGCGGAAGCGGGACTCGCGGATCTGCGACGGGTAGCCGACCCGACGCATCTCGTTGATGCGCATCGCGGCCCCGTTGTCCAGCTCGAAAAGCGCGCTGGCATTGGAGAAGTCGTTGTCGAACTGGCTGACGTCCTTGTCGAAGACCCCGTCTCCACGGTCGTCGGTGATACCGATGCAGCTGACACTGACCGCATGCCCCGGGATCGCCCCCAGCACGCCCCCGATGGAATGCGTCGGGTAGTTCATCGGGGGGTAGCTGGCGGTCTTCTTCCAGTCCTCGCCGCCGCTGTACTGGTATGCGGCGTAGAAGCCCAGGTCCATGTCGTGGACGTAGTCGCCCTCGGCGTAGAAGATCCGGCCGAACGCGCCCTCCGCCACCTTCTTCCGGGCGTAGACGGTGGCGGGGTTGTAGTAGCTCGTCTCGCCCATCATGTAAGTCAGACCGGTTTCCCTGACCGCCTCGATGATCTCGGCGATCTCCTGCTCGGAGATCGCCATCGGAACGGCTGAGTAGACGTGCTTGCCGGCCCGCAAAGCACGGACTACCAGCGGTCCGTGCGTCCACCGCTGGGTGAACAGCGCCACCGCATCGACGTCGGTCTCCAGGAGGGCGTCGAACGACTCGACCGTCCCGGCCAGGTGCGCGCGCGCGACCAGATCCGTCGCGCGCTCGGGCAGCAGATCGGTCACCACGACCCGGTCGACGTCGGGATGAACATTGAACAGAGTGGCGAACTGCCCGGCGAACTGCCCGGCACCGACGATTCCGATGGAGACCACGAGAGACCTTTCGATGAGGACGAAGGCGAGGTGCACGAGCCGGCAGAGCGTCCGGCGCCAGTCGCATTCGTCGGGGGTGAGGTACAGGATGGCATGCGAATCTACACGTGACAACTTGCGACATCCGGCCTGTCTTCCCGGCGCTGATCACCCGCGCCAGCACCAGCTACACGCGTAGATCCCCTCGCTGCCGAGCGACATGAAAGTGTCTACTTGGTCGTCAGGCTCACTCGCACGTCGATCAGGGCAGCAGGATGACCTTGCCACTCGTGGTCCGCGATTCAGCGAGCTCGAGCGCAGCGGCCGCCTCGGTGAGCGGGAAGCGTCCGGCGATCTGCGGCACCACCGCACCTTCGGCGAGCAGGCCCAGCACGGCGGTGAGATCCGCATGCTGACGCTTGCGGAACTGTGCGATCGACAGCGAGTGTCCGGCCCAGAAGTTGTAGAAATTGGCGCGACGCTTGTTGGGCAGCAGATTCCAGCTGTAGATACGGGCGATCAGACCCAGGAACATGACGAGCATCGAGTTGTCGTCGTCCAACCTGGCCGCGGTCCCATACGCGACCAGGGTGCCGCCGCGGGCCAGCAGCGGAAAGGAGACGCGAATGCTCGCCGCGCCGAGGTGATCGAAGACGGCGTCCACCCCACCGGGGGCGAGCTCACGGACCCGGGTCCCCAGATCCGGATCGTGGTAGTCGATCGGTTCGACGCCCAGCGCCCGCAGCGCCGCGTGGTTGCGGGGAGCCGCCGTGCCGATGACCCTGACGCCGTCGTGCCGCGCCAGTTGAACCAGGATCGTGCCGACCCCACCGCTGGCTCCGTGCACCAGGATCGTCTGGCCCGGGACGACCCGGGCGCTGCGATGCAGCATCTGGTACGCCGTGATCCCATTGACGACAACGGCTTCCACGTCAGCCGGATCCAATCCATCAGGGACGGGCACCAGATCCGCCGCGGCCACGAGTGCATGAGTGGCCCAGCCGCCGGTCTTGGTGGCGGCCGCGACCCGGGTGCCGACCACTGCGGAATCGACGTCGGCACCGACGGCCACGACGGTACCGACCAGGTCGTAGCCGGGTACGAACGGGAACTTCGGCTGGCCGGGGTAGCGGCCGCGCCGCATCCCCTGCTCGGCGAAGGAGACGCCGGCGGCCTCGACCCTGACCAAGGCCTGCCCTGCGGCGGGCGGCGCAACCGCCCGGGTGCGGATCTGGAGGCCGTCCGGTTCGACGATGCCAGGTAGCACGACCTCGGTCGCGGTCACGGTATCGACTGAGTGTTCGGAGTGTGCAGTCATCGCGACGTCCTCTTTCCGGTCGGGCGAAAGTGTGAACCTCAGTAGCTCACGTTATAGACTATAACGGTTCTAGAGTGACTGTCACAAGAGCAGCGGAGGCACACTGTGACGCAGTCGACCGAGGGGCCACGCGCTCGCTACCGCGAGCAGGTGCGGGAAGAGGTACGCAACCGGGCCTGGGAGCAGATCAGCGAATCCGGAGTCTCGGCACTCTCGCTCAAGGCCATCGCGACCGGGATGGGCCTGACCGCACCGGCGCTGTACCGGTACTACGGCAGCCGCGACGAACTGTTGACCGAACTGATCCTGGAGGCCTACCGGGATCTGGCGGAGCTGAGCGAGGCGGCTGCCGCCGAACGCCGACCACCGGCCGGCCGGCTCGCTCACCTCGCCACCGTGCTGCGCAGGTGGGCGCTCGCGCACCCGCAGCGGTATCTCCTTCTCTATGGCACCCCGGTGCCCGGCTATCACGCGCCGGCAGCAGCGACCGCTCTCGCCCAGCGAATCTTCGCGCCCGTCCTGGCTGCCTTCGGAGCCCTGGCCCGGCAGCCGGGTCTCGGCGAAACACGCACGGACACCACGACTCCGGGTACGGGTGACGCCCCCACGTACCGGTCACTGATGTTCTGGACGCGGCTACACGGGGTGCTCAGCCTGCAACTGGCGGGACATTTCGACGGCATGGACGTCGATGCCGGTCAGCTGTACGAGCACGAGGTCCGATCACTGGTGGCCGGCCTCTCCTAGGCCCGGTCCCGACCTGACCATCGGTGATTTGCCCTCCGCGTTCGACGTGTCGTGGCTCTGGCAGACTCCGCCGCATGAGCACACTCCCCTTTTCCGACAAGGCCCGCGAGCTGCTGGGCCGTCCCAACCCCGCTGTCATGGCGTGTGTCCGCCCCGACGGCCATCCGGTGACGGTGGCCACCTGGTACGTGCTGGAGGACGACAGCCGCATCCTCATCAACCTCGATGCCGGCCGGCGCCGACTCGAATACCTGCGCTCGAACCCGCTGGTCAGCCTCACTGTCCTGGACGGGGCGAACTGGGGCACCACCGTGACAGCGGTGGGAAAAGTGGTCGGGCTGACGGAGGATCCAGACCTCGCCGGCATCGATCGGCTGGCCACCCACTATCTCGGGATCCCCTACCCGGACCGCGAACGCCCGCGGGTGAGCGGTTACATCGAAGTGGACACCTGGGCCAGTTGGCACCTCTGACCGCCGGGTGGGGCTCCTCGGCCCTGACGGCAGCAAGAGCGCCGGGCGCCCCTGCGGAGGACGCCCGGCGCTGTGCGGAACTCTGGTGGTTACTTGCTGAAGCCGGCGGTCAGGCCGCTCAGCAGCTGGCGACGCCCGATGGCGTACAGCACGAGGATCGGCAGGGTGGTCAGCACGACCGACGCCAGGATGGCCGGCACATTCACGCCGTACTGGCCCTGAAAGGTCCACAACGCCAACGGTAGTGTGCGCTTGCCGGGACTCTGGGTCAGGATCAGCGGCAGCAGGAATCCGTTCCAGATGGCCAGTCCGTTGTAGATGGCCACCGTGACCAGGGCCGGGCGGGTCAGCGGCATGGCCAGCCGCCAGAGCGTGGTCCATTCGCTGGCCCCGTCCACCCGCATCGATTCGAAGAGCTCCTTCGGTACGTCGCGGATGAAGTTCGACAGCACCAGAACGGACAACGGGATGGCAAAGGCGATGGACGGCAGGATGATCGCCAGCAGGCTGTCGTACAGCTTGAGCTTGATGATGATCAGATAGACCGGGATGATGGTCGCCTGCAACGGGATGGCCAGCCCCATCAGGAACATCCCGTTGACCGACCTGAGGAACCAACCGCTGCCGCGCACGATTGCGAAGGCGGCCATGAACGACACGATCAGGGTGGGCACGATGGCGCCGACCGTCACGATCACGCTGTTGACGAAGTAGGTCGCGAAGTCGTTGTCCAGTACCAACTTGTAGTTGGCCAACGTCGGCGAGCCCGACGGCTTCAGCGGGTTGGTGGCGTAGTAGTTGGCCTGCGTCTTGAAGCTGGTGATCACGATCCAGTAGATCGGCACCATGACGATGACCAACCAGATCCAGGCGGTCGCACTGCCGATCCAGTTCCAGGTACGCATCCGAGGCCGACTGCGCACCTTGGGCTCGACCTCAGGCTTGACGTCGGTCACCGGAGTGAGGGTGTCGGTCACTATGCGCCTTCCAGCTGGCTGTCAGTCGATCCGCCGCCGCCGATCCGGCGGAACAAGAGCGCGAGGGCGAGACCGATGAGCACGAGGATCACCGCGATGGCACTGGCCTGGCCCATCAGGTTGGCCTGGAAACCGGTGATGTACATGTCCAGTGCGAGGACGCGAGTGGCGTCGCCCGGACCGCCGGCCGTCAGGACGTAGATCAGGTCGAAGAACGTCAGCGAGCCGACCACCATCAGCGTCGACGAGGTGATGATCGTGTACTTCAGCTGCGGGAGCGTGATGCTCCAGAACTGACGAATTCGACCCGCTCCTTCGATCGCCGACGCCTCGTACATGGTCCGCGGGATCTGCCGCACCGCGCCTTGATAGATCAGGGAATGGAAAGGGATGAACTGCCACGACACGATGAAGATGACCACTCCGACGGCAAGCTTGTTCTCCCCCAACCAGTCCTGACTCAACCAGGGAATACCCAGCCCTGCGCCGAGGCCGAAGTTCGGATCAAGCAGGGCCTTGAAGGCCACCGCGATGGCGGCCGAACTGAGCAGCACCGGGATGAAGAAGAAGACGGCCAGCACCCCGCGATACCGCTCGTGTCCGGCGAGGAAGACACCGATCAGAATGCTGATCGGTGTCTGCACCGCCCACGACAGAATCATGATCACGAAGGTGATGTAGAGGGCGTGCGGCAGACCCGGGTCGGACAGCGCCGCCTTCCAGCTGTCCAGCCCGGCCGGATGGATCGCCCCGATGCCGTCCCATCTGGTGAAGCTCAGAGCCAGCACGCCGAACAGCGGGATCAGCCCGAAGGCGATGAAGAAGACCAAGGCGGGTATGGCCATCCAAGCGACCGAACCTGACCCACCGACACGGCGGGCGCCGCGTGATCGTGTGGCGCCCGCCTGCGAGATTGTCGGCGCGGCGGTGTTCACGTCCCGATGACTTTATTCATGTTGTCCGCGAACTGCTGCGGTGTGATGGACAGCTGGAAGAGCTTGGCGATGTTGTCCAGTAGCGTCTCGGCCGATGTCGGGCTGAGCGCCTGATCCCAGGACTGCGCGAAAACCTTTGCGCCGGCGGCAATGCCGTAGAGGAACTTGAGCCAGGCGGCGTCCTTGGACGTCGCGAGCAGCTTGTCGGAACCATTGACGATCGGGATGCTGCCCGAGTCGACCCACTCCTTGACCTCGGCGTCGGAGAGCACTGAGGTGGCGAAGAACTTCTTGGCGATGGCCTTCTCCTCGTCAGAAGCCTTCGACGAGATCGACATGTACTGGCCGGGATTGCCGACCGTGTCGCTCGGGTCGCCCTTGCCGCCCTCGACCGGGGGGAAGTTCATGTACCCGAGGTGGCCGCCCGAGACGAAGTCCCCACCATCGGTGGCCATGCTGCCGTAGGTCCAGGAACCGTGCAGCATCATCGCGGCCTTGCCGGTGAACAGCAGAGCCTGGTCGGCGTTGGAATCGGCGGTGATCGACGAGAAGCCCTTGATGAAGCCGTTCGCCTTGATCAGCGCCTGCATCTGGGTCAATGCCTCGATCGCAGCGGGATTGGACCAGGCGTCCTTCTTGCCGTCGAAGACGGCCTGGAACACCTCGGGGCCACCGATGCGGTCGAAGAGAAATTCCAGCCACATCATGTTGGTCCAGCGGGACTGCCCGCCGAGAGAGAAAGGTGCGATGCCGGCGGCGTTGAACTTCGGCACCAGGGCCATGATGTCGCCCCACGACTTGGGCGGCTGTACGCCGACCTTGTCGAAGACGGTCTTGTTGTAGTACAGCACGATCGGCTGCACGGTCTCGCAGGGCAGTGCGTAGACCTTGCCGCCGACGGTGGCCGCGCCGAACGAGGACTGGAACAGCCGACTCTTGACGGCAGGGTTCGCGGCGAACCACGAGGTGAGGTCCTCGACCTGGCTGGCGTCGACATAGCTCTTGAGCCCGCCACCGCCCCAGCCCCAGATCACCGTGGGTGCCTGTCCGGCACCGATGGCCGTCTTGATCTTGGTCTTGTAGGCGTCGTTCTGGAAGGTCGTCGCCTTGATCTGGGTGTTGGGGTTGGCCGTGTTGAAACGCTTGACCGTGTTGCCGCGAATGCCCTCACCCGGCTGTCCGGTCAGGTACCAGTACGTGGCGCTTCCGCTCGCTGCGGCGCCTCCACTGGCCGCGGCCCCACCGCCGGCGGGCGCGCCGCCACTGGAGGAGGCGGTGGTCGTCGGACCGGAAGTTCCGCCGCATGCGGCCAGGCCCACGCCGGCACCGGCGGCCAGCGCAAGGCTCAGGAAATTCCGGCGGGATGTGCCTCTGGGATCCATAGTGATCTCCGTACTCGAAGGGGCCACAGCCTCGCCGCGGCGGTCTGCGTTGATCGCAAAACGAACAGTAAGTTTCGAAGAACGGAGTGTCAATAGGCTGGGCGTTCCGAGATCAACGGGTGATCTCTTCGTGATGCACAACGCTTCCGGGGCCGGTATGTTCATCGAAAGTCTCGAAAATTATCGAAATCAGTCGGTGCTCTGCAGGTGCAGTTTTCGGAGCCGAAGCAGCCGACCGGTACGCCAAGGGAGAGCTCATGACAGCGTTGTCAACCGCTGCGCCGGAAGAACTGCGGCCGGCTTGGCGAGACCCGGCGCGGAGCACCGACGACCGGGTGGCGCTCCTGCTGGCCGACCTGACGCTCGAGGAAAAGGTGGCCCAACTCGGCAGTCGCTGGGTCGGTAATGACATGACGCCGGCTGCGGACTCCACCGAGACCGGGTCCCCGTCCGACACCGACGCCACCTTCATCGTCGCTCCGATGCAGGATGTGTTCGCCGCCTCCGGAGCTCCGTCCCTGGCGGAAGCGAGCACGCATGGCCTCGGCCAGCTCACCCGGATCTACGGCAGCGTCCCGCTCACCACCGGCGAGGGTGCGGCCGAACTCGTACGTCAGCAGCACGTCGTCCTCGCCGGATCACGTCTGGGCATCCCGGCACTGGTCCACGAGGAATGCCTGACCGGGTTCACCACTTTCGGCGCCACCGTCTATCCGTCGGCGATCGCCTGGGGGGCAACCTTCGACCCCGAACTGGTAGAGCGCATGGCCGCGGCCATCGGCCGCGACATGGCTGCAGTCGGTGTGCACCAGGGGCTCTCGCCCGTCCTGGACGTCGTCCGTGACTATCGTTGGGGGCGCGTCGAAGAGACCATCGGTGAAGACCCGTACCTGGTTTCGATGCTCGGCGCCGCCTACGTCCGGGGACTGCAGAGCGCCGGGGTGATCGCCACCCTCAAACACTTCGCCGGCTACTCCGCCTCGCGGGGGGCGCGTAATCATGCGCCGGTGTCGATGGGACGCCGCGAACTGTTGGACGTCGTGCTGCCACCCTTCGAGATGGCGCTGACGCTGGGCGGCGCCGGCTCGGTGATGAACTCCTATTCCGACATCGACGGCGTTCCGGTGGCCGCCGACAGCTGGCTGCTCACCGACGTGTTGCGCGACCAGTGGGGCTTCACCGGAACTGTCGTCTCCGACTACTGGGCCGTCCCGTTCCTGGCCACCACGCACCAGGTGGCTGCGGACGCCGAGCAGGCCGGAGTACTCGCCCTGCGGGCGGGCATGGATGTCGAACTGCCCGACACCCTCGGCTTCGGGCAGCATCTGGTGGATCGGGTGCGGACTGGCGAGATTCCGGAGGCGCTCGTCGACCGCGCCGTCGGTCGGGTGCTCCGGCAGAAGGTCGAGCTGGGACTGCTGGACCCGCAGTGGACTCCGGAGGCCTCGGTCTCTGCTGCGACGGACACCGATCTCGATTCCGCGGACAATCGGGCGCTGGCTCGTCGGATCGCCGAGCGCTCGATCATCCTTCTCGATGCCGGCACCGCCTTGCCGCTGCTCGGTGACGACCGTCCGCCACCGCGGCGGATCGCCGTCATCGGCCCGTGTGCCGACGATCCGCGGACCTTCATGGGCTGCTATGCATTCCCCAACCATGTCCTGCCCCGGTACCCCGACCGCGGCCTGGGAATCGAGGTTCCATCCGCACTGGAGGCGCTGCGCTCGGAGCTCGACGACATCGATATCACCTACGCCGCAGGCTGTCCCGTCAAACACGTCGACAGATCGGGCTTTCCGGCCGCGGTCGCGACAGCCGAGTCGGCGGACCTGTGTATTGCCTTCGTCGGCGATCTCGCGGGCCTGTTCGGCCTCGGCACCTCCGGTGAGGGTTGTGATGCACCGGATCTGCAGCTGCCAGGCGTCCAGTCGGAGTTGATCGGCCGGTTGGTGGCCACCGGGACCCCGGTCGTTGTCGTGGTCGTCTCCGGCCGCCCGTACGCGCTCGGCGACGTGCACGCGGGAGTCGCCGGACTTGTCCAGGCCTTCATGCCGGGCGAGGAGGGCGGATCCGCCATCGCGGGCGTCCTGACCGGTCGGATCCAGCCCGGCGGCAAACTGCCGGTGCAGATTCCGCGCGAGCCCGGCGGACAGCCGGGGACCTACCTGCAACCTCCGTTGGGAGCGGTCCACTTCGGCACCAGCAACCTCGATCCCACCCCGCTGTTCCCGTTCGGCCACGGCGCTTCGTACACCACGTTTGCGATCGAGGACCTGCGGATCAGTGCGACCGAGATCGCCACCGACGGGGAGATCGCCGTGACTGCAAGGGTGACCAATACCGGCCCGCGGGCGGGGGACGAGGTGGTCCAGTTGTACCTGCACGACGTCGTCGGCCAGGTCACCCGTCCGGTCAAGCAACTCACCGGCTTCGTCCGCCTCACCCTCGAGGCGGGCGCCGCCGCCGACGTGACCTTTCGCGTGCACGCCGACCGCATGGCCTTCGTGGGGCGTGAGCTGACCCACGTCGTCGAGCCCGGCGCCGTCGAAGTCTTCGTCGGGAACTCGGCGTCGGACCTGCGCTGCCGGGGGCAGTTCCACCTGACCGGACCGGTCCGTACCGTAGGGCACGAACGTCGCCTCGTGACACCGGTCGACATCAAGCCGGTCGTCGAGTAGACGTCCCGCATCGGGTGAAGGAGTTGATGATGGGCGACGTGCCGGCCAGGTCGGCGCGGCCGACGCTGGCCACCATCGCCGCATCGGCGGGGGTGTCCGTGGCGACCGTCAGCAAAGTGCTCAACGGTCGGAGCGACGTCGCCGCAGCCACCCGCATCCTGGTCCAGGAAGTCCTGCACCAACACGAATACACCACCTCCGTTGCGCAGCGGCAGGAGCCGACTGCGCACCCCACCGTCGAGGTAGAGGTCGACGGGGCCCTGCGCACGTACTCCACGGAGGTCGTCCAGGGAGTCATCGACGCCGGCTCGTTGCTCGGCGTCGCGGTGGTGGTCAGCACCCACGTCGGCGGCTCGGGCAACCGGCCTTCCGAACGGCCGGCGGCCTGGGCGCGGGGGCTGGCGGCAGCGGGCCGTCGAGCTGTCATCGCGGTGACGAGTGAACTGACCCCGGAACATCTCTCCGCGCTCAGCAAGTCAAAATTGCCGGTCGTCGTGGTCGATCCGATGAACATGCCGCGGACCAGGGTGACGAGCGTCGGCTCGACCAACTTCGCGGGCGGATTGATTGCGACACAACACCTGCTGGCTCTCGGGCACCGTCGACTCGGGTACGTCGGCGGCCCCGAGACGGCGGCCTGCAACCAGGCTCGCGTCCACGGCTTCCGGGCCGCTATGGAGGAGGTCGGGCTGTCGATACCAGCCGGCTTCGTCACGACCGGGTACTTCGACTACGAGACCGGGGTCAAGATGGGGGCCATGATGCTGGATCGCCCCGACCGGCCGACGGCCATCTTCGCCGGCTGTGACGAGGTGGCGCTCGGCGTGATCGAGGCCGCCAGGGTCCGAGGGCTGCGCGTCCCCCAGGACATCAGCATCGTCGGCTTCGACGACACCCAACTCGCCCGGATGGCCGCGCCCCCGCTGACCACGGTGCGGCAGCCGCTCCGGGAGATGGGCGGGGTCGCCCTTCGGACGGCGATGCGGATGGCCGCGGGCAAGACCATCGAGTCCCATCACGTCGAGCTCGCCACCTCGCTCATCATCCGAGGCTCGACGGCGCCGCTCCCGCCACCCAGCTGAGGCCCCTTCGGGTGGCCTGGACGATCGCGGTCCGGAAGAGTTCGTCCAGCGGCATGCCCGCGGCCCCGGCCATCACCGAGATGACACTCTTCTCGGCGAACGAGCAGTACAGACCTGCCTCCAGGAACCACGGCAGGCCGGCCGGGTCGACCCGGAAGTCGAAGAGGCTGTAGTCCCGACAACCCAACGCCTCATGGCACTTTCGTGCCGCAGCCCACACCCGGGCGGTGATCGGGTCGGCGGTGTCGACGATCCAGGCCTTCGTCTTCTCCTTGGCCACCAGATTCAGCTCACCACCTCCGTCGCGGCTGATCTTGTCGTCGTGGTTGCGGATCGGCCTGGTGGCGGCGTCGACGTTGTATTCCTCGAGCGGCAGGCAGACCAATTCGCCATCCCTGACCAGGATCCCGCACCGCACTTCGCGGCCGAGCTCGACGTACGTCTCGGTCAGGGCCCGGTCGGAGTGGGCCAGGGCGGCGGTGATGGCTGCGTCGTAGTGGTCACGGTCTCGGACCAGACTCACGCCGAGCGAGTTGTCCCCGTCCACCGGCTTCACCACCGCCGGCGGCTCGAGGTTCGGCCGGTCTCCCTGTCGCAGCACCTCCGCGAGCGGGACCGGCACACCGGCCGCCGCGACGACCGCCTTCGCCTTCATCTTGTCCGCAGCCACCGCCATCACGTCAGGGGCATTCCCGAGGTAGGGGATGTCGAGCAGATCGAACAACGACCGATAGGTGGTCATCCCCGGCAGGCAGAACATCTGCGGCACCACGACATCGAGCCGGAGGGCGATCAGGTACGCAATGGCCTCGGGCAGTTCCATCGACGGAGCGTCCCGGATCGCGTCGGCGCTCAGATCGGAGGGGAACCGCCACCGCCGGTCGGGCGTCACATACGCGATGTGGAACTCGTACCGTTGTGGATCCGCGGTCCCGGCCAAGCAGTCCCGTGCGTAGAGCGCGGACAGGTCGAGCAGGAAATCACTGACCGCGGAACCGACCAGGTGCAGGACACGGAGGACCATTGGCTCAGTCGCCGGCCGGCTCGACGAGCTTGCCGATGTTGAAGTCGATCCGGATCCACGGCTTGAGCTGACGCAGGTTCTGCAGCAGCAGCCAGGGAATCTGGACGTGGTGGACCATCAGGAACGGCAGCGGGTCGTTCCAGTCGAAGATGGCGTCCTTGCCACGCAGGATGACCCCGAGCCGACGGCTGACATTTCCCGGTTGCGTCAGCAGACGCCAGATCTCGTGATAGATCCAGTACGTCGGCCGACTGCTGTGCAACGGCTTGATCGTCGGAAAGTCGTCTTCCAGGTAGGCATCTGCGAGATCAGGATGGTTGTAGAACATGGTGATGGCCGAGTGGGTGCGAGGGTTGCACTCGATGGCGTAGAGCCGACCGTCCGTCGCCTCGATGAAATCGAAGCTCACTTGTCCGGTGATCTTCAGCGGCTCGACGAATTTCCTGACCCATTCCTCGATCTCGGGCTTGTCGACCATCTCGTAGTTGATCTGGAACGCCGATGATTCGCAGCAGCCGTAGACCTGGATCTTGCCGTCCCGGACCGTACTGTGCGTGCAGTACTCCTGCCCGTCGATCATTGCCTGCATGATCCACGGAGTCGCCCTGGAGATCGGTTTGGATCGTACGAATGCTGCCGTCTCGGCCGGGGTGGGGCGGGGCAACGTGGTGAGGTCCATCCGGTTCACCGGGTCGTACGGGATGCTCTTGAGGATGTAGGACTGCTCGGCCTCGGCGAAGTCGAAGTCGTCGACCTGGTCGGCCTCCGAGATCCGGTGCGAATCTGGCACCGAGAGCCCCAGAGAGGCTGCGGTGGAGGCGAACTCGTATTTGTCGTCCAGGGTGTGCAACACCTCGGCGTCGCAGTGGAGCACCTCGCAGAACTCCGCGAGCACCGGCTTCGCCAGCGCGTCGTGGTAACTGGAGACCGGACTGCACACGGGGACGTACACGTCGACGCCCTCGCGCTGCACGATGGCCAGCAGCGCGCCGACGTACTCCGGCGAGGCCGGCGCGGGCACGGTGTAGAACCGATCCACGGCGGTGGAGAACCGATGACCCGTCGTCCGGTACTTCTCCGACTCGACCAGGATCACCCGATGCCCGGCCCGATGGAAGGAGCGGGCCAGCTGCAACGCTTTGGTCATCTTCCCGCCGCTGATCAGGATCGTCCTGGGCGTCCCCGCCGCATGCCGGGGTGCGCCGACCATCGCCGACCTGACCAGGGCCGCAGCGGTCAGGGCCAGGTTCAACGGCAGAGCCACCGTCAGCAGCCCCAGGACGCCGAGCGTTTTGGGCGCCACCAGCAGACGTGTCCTATCCAGCGGCATGAGCGCTGACCATCCCGCGGTGCATGACCCGGTCCCCCACGACGCCGGCGTGATCGGCACGGTGCAGCACGCAGCGGTTGTCCCACATCACCACGTCGCCGGCGGCCCAGGAGTGCCGGAAGACATTGTCCTGCGCGGTCGAATGTGCGTAGAGGAATTCGATGATGCCGGTGGCCTCCGATTCGTCCATGTCGCTGATGGCCACGCAGCGCTCGGGGGTCGACAGATAGAGGGAGGTGCGCCCCGAGATCGGATGCTGGGTGAAGACGGGGTGCTCCGCGCTCGTCTCGTCGTCATCCTCGAGGTCCAGGCCCGTCACGACGTGCATGATCGTCCGTCCGGCCATCTCGACCCTGAGTTCCGGGAGCAGGGTTTCGAACGCCCGGTACTGGTTGGTGAAGAGCGTCTCGCCGCCTTCGTCCGGGATCTCGACCGCCCGTAGAGCGGTGTAGGCGGGCGGGTTGCGGACATAGCTGGTGTCGACGTGGAACACACTGCGGGGCGGCGTGGTCCGCCCCACATTGCTGATCACGTTGAGATCGGGAAACCCGTCCAGCGGCTTCTCGCCCTTGGCGAACATGAGGTCGCCGAACTGCCCCAGAAAGGAGAGGAACCCGGTGTCGTCGATAGCCTGCCCGGGGATCACCGCCACTCCGTGCTCGGCGAGCAGTCGCTGCAGTTCCGACACTTCGTCCGGCCCGACCTCGGTCAGCTCCAAGTCGGTGATCTCCACGCCGATCGGGCTCAAGATGTGGTGGCGCATGATGTCTCCTTCACCGATCAACTAGTTGGCGAGGGTCAGCCGCTGCAGCTCCTCGACATCGAGCCGGTCGACACGCAGCGCCGCGCCGGGCACGGCCTGGGTGCTGGTGTTCTCGTTGAGAAAGGCGACGCAGGCCACCCCGGCCGCCAGAGCCGACTTGATCCCGTCGGCGTTGTCCTCGATGGCGACGCAGTTGCCCGGCAGTTCACCCAGGGTGTGCAGGGCGAAGGAGTAGGCGGCCTCGTCGGGCTTCGGTTGTTCGACGGTGGTCGAGTCGACGATGACGTCGAAGTCCTTGGCCTGGACATCAGGACCGAGCGAATCGAGCAGAGCCGAGATGTTGTCACGAGAAGTAGTCGTGACGAACCCGATCTTCCACCCGTTCTTCTTGGCGTCCTTGATGGTGTCCACCACGCCCGCCCTGGGCGCCAGCCGGGCCGTCGCCAGACTCTCCTGGAAGAGCTTCGACTTCGTCGCGTGCACAGCCTTGGCATCCACCGTCTGCCCCACCGCGTCGGCGTACTCGGCGATCCGGGTCTGGCCCCCACTCTTGCCGAGCATGGCGCGATAGTCCTCCTGGTCCCACCGCCAGTCGAGCCCATGAGCCGCGAAAGCCTGGTTGAACGCCTCCCGCTGTAGTTCCGACGTGTCTGCGACGGTGCTGATCGAGCCGAAAAGTATGGACGACATCGGTGTTTCCTGTTCTGCTGACGCTGCCCTGCAGCGTGGTCGGGAGAATTGGTCCTGGTCGCAGTCTGGAAGGCGCCGCCGCCCACCCGGCCGGCCATCGACCGGTCAGACGATCCGCGACGGCACTTCTGCCCGCGACCACGTCTGGGAGATGCCCGGGGCGCACCACGAATACCCGACTCAGACTCTGCAAGATGTGCGGGCCGGCCGAGCCGGCAGGAACCGGCTCCCGCATCACGAATTGCACCTGCGAGGTCGTCAGATCCACACGTTCGAGCTCAACAGTGGTGTGATTGGCTCAGCCGATGGCCGGTCGGCGATCTGGAAGTCTGGGGGGCAACTGACGTGGGCGGTTTTCAGGCTCTGTCGGTGTCGGACGCACTGCGCGAAATCCACCAGGTCATCACCGGTATCCACACCCACAGCGACTTCACCTCCACGGTGGAAGCGGTGGCGGACGTGGTCGTGAACGTGGTGGGCTTCGAGGTCGCCGTCATCAGCATGGTCCAGGCCGACGGTGGCCTGAAGACCATTGCGGTGGCCGGCAGCGCCGAGGCGCGCAGTGAACTGATCGGCGTCCGCCGGTCGCGGGACCACTACGACAGCGAATTCGCGGTGGCCGATCACTGGGGTGCCCTGCGATTCGTCCCGCACGAACGGGTCCCGGATATCGACGCCATCGGCTGGGTGCCCGACGTCCCGATCGCCGCCGGACCCGACGCGTGGCACCCGATGGACGCCCTGTTCGCGCCGCTGCATTCCCGCAAGGGCGAATTCATCGGGGTGCTCAGCGTGGACCTGCCCGACAACGGACGGCGCCCGTCCGCCGACCAGCGCAACCTGCTCGAGGTGCTCGCCTTCGAAGCAGGGATCGCGATCGAGAATGCGCAGCTCAACGATCGGCTGCGGGCCGGCGAAGCCATCTTTCGACAGGCATTCGAGCGGGCCGGCGGCGGCATGGCCCTGATGGGGGTCCAGGGCGACAGCCTGGGCCGTTACCTGCGGGTCAACCCGGCCCTGTGCGCGCTGCTCGGCTACACCGAAGACGAGCTCATGGCGCTGACCCCGCTGGAGGTCACGCATCCCGACGACCGCGATGGCGAATCCAAGCGCGCCTACGACCTCCTCCACGGCGCCACGTCGGTCTATCGGAGGGAGAAGCGCTACGTCCACCAGGACGGGCACTCGGTGTGGGTGAACGTCACGGGCACCATCGCCCGGCAGGACGACGGGTCGCCGGTCTGCTGGGTCAGCCAGATCGAGGACATCTCCCAACGGCGGGTGCAACTCGACCAGCTCAAACACGAGGCCCGACACGATTCCCTGACCGGTCTGCCGAACCGCACCATGGTGTTCGAACGTCTGCAGGAGTCGATCGCCACCGCGGGCCGCGACCAGCGGCCCGGTTCTGCACTCTTCCTGGACATCGACAACTTCAAGGCCATCAACAACGAGCACGGTCATGTGGTGGGTGATCAGGTCCTCGCCATGATCGGCCAGCGGCTGCGCTTCGTCGTCGGCCCCCACAAGCTGGTCGGACGGATCGGCGGAGACGAGTTCGTGATCGTCGCCGACCACGTGGAAGCCGACGAGGCGCAGCAGTTGGCGGACCGCGTCGAAGCCGCTGTCACCGCGCCGATCACGCATCGGGGCCGCGACGTCCACGTCCACGTCAGCATCGGTGTCGGTGCCATCCCGGTCAGCGGCGGCGAGCCGGAACGCATCCTGCACGCCGCCGACACGGCGATGTACGCGCAGAAGGCGGCTGCGTCCAACACGGTCTACCTCAGCGGCAGCGAGTTCTCGGCGACCTCCGTCACGGAGAAATGACCCCCAGCAACTCGGCCGAGGTGATCGCGCCGATCGGCCGGCCACTCATCCATGCGGCAAGATCCCTCACCTCGATCTGATAGCCGGAATTGGTGTGCAGCCGGATCGTGTCGGCCGAGTGCTGGAGGGCAACACCCGGTCGGCAACTCGGCCGGCTGCGGTCTTGACAGGCAAGTCAATACTTGCCTATTGTCAGGTCGTGCCGAACGCGTGCTGGTGACAGACGTCTTCCGGGCGCTGGCGGATCCAACGCGGCGGGCCGTGCTCGACGAGCTGTTGGACCGGGACGGCCAGACGCTGTTCGAGGTCTGCTCACGGCTCGCGGTCAAGCATCAGCTGGGGGCGACCCGTCAGGCCATCTCCCAGCACCTGGCATTGCTGGAGAGCGCCGGGCTGATCACCACCCGGCGGGAGGGTCGCTACAAGTACCACTATCTCGACACCAGGCCACTGCGCGTCATCGTCGACCGCTGGCTGCCGGAGCAATGAAGGAGCGCACCATGAAGATCTCGCTCGCCAGCCTGTTCGTCGACGAGCAGGAGAAGGCCCTGCGCTTCTATACCGAGATACTCGGCTTCGTGAAGCACGCTGACGTCCCACTGGGTGAACACCGTTGGCTCACGGTCGTTTCGGCACAGGAGCCAGCTGGGGTCGAATTGGTGCTCGAGCCGGACGACCATCCCGCGGTGAGACCGTTCAAGCAGGCTCTCGTCGCCGACGGGATCCCGTTCACGAGCTTCGCCGTGGACGATGTCGGCGCCGAAGCGATCCGGCTGCGTGGACTCGGGGTTCAGTTCGTCCAGGAGCCCGTCCAGATGGGACCGGTGACAGTCGCGGTCTTCGAGGACACCTGTGGAAATCTGCTGCAGATCACCGGCCCGGCGAGTTCTCCCGACCTGTGACAGCGGCTCCTGGCGTGCCAGGCGCGCTGCGGATGTCGGGGCCCGGACCTACGCTGGACGTCATGACAGAGCCAGCGGATTCGGTGCCGCATCCGGGACAGTCCGTGGTGGCCGAACGTCCCTCGATGCCCGCGGGCTATGGACTGCCACCCAGCGCGGACGGCCTGCTCCGTTGGGCCGAGGTCGAAGGTGAACTCGTTGTGGCGCAGACCTATTGGCTCGCCAGTGTTCGACCGGACGGACGGCCGCACGTCGTGCCGCGCTGGGGTGTCTGGCTGACCGGGAGATTCTTCTACGACGGCTCCCCGGCGACCCGGCATGTCCGCAACCTCGAGCGCAATCCTGCGATGACGCTGAACCTCGAGAGTGGCACCAGGACCGTCATCCTCGAGGGCGAGAGCCGAGCCACCCGGGCAGACGCCGATGGTCTTGGCCTCGAGTTGTCGATGGCGTTCGCCAAGTATGCGGACGCAGGCTACGCACCGGACGAGGAGGCCTGGTCAGATGAATTCGGTGGCGGACTCCGCGTCTTCACGCCCATCCGCGGACTGGCGTGGTTCGACTTCCCGAACGACTGCACCCGGTTCCGGTTCCGCTGACGAACAGACGTGACTGATTCAGTCGACGTCCATCCGCCAGGTCTCGTCGGGCGGCACGGGCGAGCGCATGGACGAGAGGTCCGACAGCGGCTCCACACCCGCGATGAACGCGGCGAGCTCAGGGCCTGACAACGCGGCCGGTGGGCCCATCGGGCCGTCCTGCGCCAGTAGCACGGCGCCGGGGAGACGCCCTGGAGCGGCGGCGGCGATGACCAGATTGCCGACATCATCGACGTTGTCCGCGCCATGCAGCAGGATCTCGGGAAAGTGCACGGCGATCGCCGCCACCAGCCGACGGACATAGACCGAACTGGTTGCGCCCGCGGCATTCACCAGAAGGATCCCCGACGGTCGCAACACGCGGGCCAGATCACCGAAGAACTCCGTGGTGCTCAGTTCGGCCGGCACCCGGCCGCCGCTGAACGCGTCGACGACGAGGACGTCAGCGGAGTCGGTCGGCCGATCGGCCACGCCCGCCCGCCCGTCCCCCGACCGCAGATCGATCCCGGAATCCACCGCCAGCGGGAGCCGCGTCCGCACCACCGACAGCAGTTCGGCATGTGACTCGAAGACCACCTGGGCGCTTCCCGGCCGGGCATCGGCGAGCCAGCGGGGAAGTGTTGCGCCGCCCCCGCCGACGTGCACCACGTCCAGGGCTCCGGCCCAGAGGGCCCCGATGGTCTCGGCCAGGACCTGCACGTAGGGAAACTCCAGATAGGCAGGGTCGTCGAGGCAGACATAGGACTGCCGGACCCGGTCCAGCAGCAGGAGCCAGCCGCCGGGCCGGTCGTCGTCGGGCAGGAGCTCGACCACCTCGCCGCCCGACGTCACCCGCCGGCCCCGATCACAGGATGTTGATGGCCCGGGCGATGACCAAACCGGCCACCAGCAGGGACACCATGGACTGGACGATCATCATCAGCTTGGCCCAGATCCGTACCGCAGAGACGTCGGTGGGACTGAAGGCCAGCGCCGTATTGAACGACAGGGCGAGATAGTCGGCGTATTTGGGATACCAGGAGGCCGGAACGAACTCCGGCAGCGTCATCTCCGGGAAGATGAATGCGGGCCGGATCGTCCGGGATGCATGGGCGCGGGCGGCCGCACCGCCGGCGTCGAGGTCCCAGTACCACAGGGAGAACGCGATGATGTTGGCCAGCCAGATGCACCCTCCGATGATCAGGAGTTGGCTGGCGGTGGTGAACTTCGCATGGGTCAGGATCCCGACCACCAGCCTGACCGCGGCCCCGGCCGTCAACAGGGTGATCAGCCCGATCATCAAGACGGTGGTGACCCGCAGCCAGCGGCGCTGCCGGTCGATCCGGCCCGGATCTCCGATGATCAGCACACCCAGGAAGCCGATCAGGAATATCGGGTAGACGTAGCGCGGCAGCAAGCGGAAGTCATCGGGGATGAGAGCCTGCAGCACACCCACACTGACCACGGCGAGAGCCATCGGCCATCGCCGCTCACCCACTTCCGCCGCTGGGGTGTCGGCGGTCGGCTCCGGCGCGGGCGGGTCTGGGGCGTCAGTCATCAGCAGGTCCCGTCGAATGGATGGTTGCTACCGGATCGATCGCCGTGCAGGCGGCGGCCGCACGCTGCCCGGCCGGCTCGCGACCGGTCTCGGGCCGGGGGAAGCCCAGGTGGGTCTCCCGTAGACCGTTCATGACATCGGTCCACATCTGCGGACCACCGGCTTCCAGCAGTTCGGCGCGGACGCGCAGTTGCGGGGTGGTCGGACGATGCCGCAGCCCCCAGGACCCGAGCTGCGCAAGGACTGGTACGAGTTGGATGCTCGGCTCGGTCAGGCTGTAGGTCGCCCGGCGCCCGGGTCCAGCGTCGTCGCGGGTCAGCAGACCGCAGTCCACGAGCTTCTTGAGCCGGTCACTGAGGATGTTCGAGGCGATTCCCTCCTCCGACTGTGCCTGCAGCACACGGAAATTGCGGCGATTGCCAAACATCACATCGCGTAACACCAGCAGGGTCCAACGGTCACCGAAAGCCTCGACGGCGGCGTTGATCGGACACCCGGATCGTGGCTCGTCCGTCATGCTCACCTCCACGCTGTCACCTAACCGCTTGCATTCTACAACCAGCTGTCCCCACGTGAGTACCGCTCGCAATTGAAGAACCGCACGGTGTCGTCACCGACGGAGGAGGCGCCCGAAGGCTCGAGACACCGTCCGTCACCTTCGAGTTGCGGAACAGAGTCGATCACCCCGACCACCGGCAGGACCGTCGTCCAGATGACGACGCCGGGATTGCGAGCCAGCAGTCGTCCTCGGCTCGTCACCACGGCGCTCACTGCCGGCCCGCGCGACCTCGCATCCATCGACGACGACGGAACCCAAACTCAGCCGCTCTCGTCAGTGGGTGAAGGTCGACACCAGACCCTCGGTCGGCATGGGCGACTCCAGTCGATCGAGGTAGTCCACCGCTTCTGTGATGTCGAGCATCAGGGACTCGGCCAGGTTGCGGCTCAAACCGTTTCGCACCACGATCCGCTGCACCACGATGTCGGTGAGGTTGTCCGGCATCGGGTAGGCCGGAATCAGCCAGCCCTTGAGCCGGAGCCGCTCCGACAGGTGGTACAGGTTCCAGTTCTTGGTGTAGTCCTTGGTCAGCTGCCACGCGAAGACGGGGATGTCCGTGCCGTCGTTCCACAGGTTGAAGGCCGGCATCTTGCCGATCTCGGTGGCCAGGTAGACCGCTACGTCCTGGGACGCCTTCTGCACCCTGTAGTACCCGTCGAATCCCAGGCGCAGGAACAGGTAGTACTGCAACAGGACCTGAGAGCCCGGCCGGGAGAAGTTCAATGCGAAGCTGGGCATGTGGCCACCGAGGTAGGTGACGTCGAAGATCAGGTCCTTGGGCAGATCGTCGATGGTCCGCCAGATCACCCAGCCGAGGCCCGGGTAGACCAGGCCGTACTTGTGCGCGGAGGTGCTGATCGAGGCAACCCGCTCCACCCGGAAATCCCAGGCCAGATCCGGCTGCAGGAAGGGGGC
The DNA here is from genome assembly GCA_965277305.1 of Nakamurella sp. Classification (GTDB taxonomy): domain Bacteria; phylum Actinomycetota; class Actinomycetes; order Mycobacteriales; family Nakamurellaceae; genus Nakamurella. The sequence continues at coordinate 476,622 of CBDICH010000006.1, forward strand.
GATCATCCCGCCGGATGCCCCGTCGACGTGGATCGGCACGTTGAATCCGGTCGCCTCCTGGATCTTGTCCAGAGCGGCCGCGATGGCGGCCACCGGCTCGTACATGCCGGTGTACGTCACGCCCATGATCGCGACGACGCCGATGGTGTTCTCATCGACGTACTGGTCGAGGCCGGTGCCGTCGAAAACCTTGTGCTCGTCGGTGATCGGGACGTAGCGGGGTTCGACATCCCAGTAGTTGCAGAACTTCTCCCAGCAGACCTGGACGGCGCTGGACATGATCAGGTTCGGCTTCTCGGTGGACTTGCCCTCCGCCCGGCGGGCCTGCTGCCAGCGCCGCTTGAGTGCGAGCCCACCCAGCATGCAGGCCTCGGACGACCCGATGGTGGAGGTGCCGATCGAGTTGTTGACATCCGGTGCGTTCCAGAGGCCGGCGAGCATCATCCAGCAGCGGGTCTCGATTGCCGCGGTCTGCGGGTATTCGTCCTTGTCGACCATGTTCTTGTCGGCGGACTCGGCGTAGATCTTGTCGGCCTGCGGATCCATCCAGGTACCCACGAACGTCGCGAGGTTCAGGCGGGCATTCCCGTCCAGCATCGATTCGTCGTGCACGATCTGGTAGGCCGTCTCGGGCAGGGACTCCCCGGGGGGCAGCTGGTTCAGCGGGAAGTCGGTGGATTCCCCCGCCCTGGCGAACAGCGGGTTGAGCTGGTTCTGATCACCGATGCCGTTGAACGCGTGCGTCGATTGGGTCGGGTTGATGGTCATGACGAGAATTCCTGCCTGTGAGTTTCCTGGACGCCCGCGACATTGCCGTTGATCCAACCTCCTGGTTGATCCACCACGCCTCCCACAGTGATGACTGGCGCCAGCAGACCACGCTATGTTCCACGTTCGCAAGCAGACCCGGCATCATCCGATCCGAATGAAACCGGGAGTCTGCTTGCTCGACACGTCCTGCGCTACGGCCCGTTACCTGCGGCATCCGCTCGTCACTTGTGATCTCCGGCCCTTTGACGGTGTAGACGATCTTCGTACCCGAAGCGGCGAAACGCTCGACCGCAGAGGACTTCACGATCGACAGGACGCGACCTGGGTGCCGGACACGGTGAGCTTGTCGGAGGTCATCGGTGCGATGGGCGTACCACCGGGCGGCGGGCCGGTCAGGTTTGACGGTAGCCCGTTCGGTTCACACTTGGCGGCCGCATCCGCCCTTTGCGCTCTACGTGTGAACGACGAAGTCCGCTTCGAGGAGTCGAATTCCACAACCCGAACAGGCCTTCGCAAACGGTAACGGCGACACGAAGGTGAACAGGGCACCGGGATGTAGCGACAGATCGAGATCAGCATCGGGTTCGTGCGCGAACAGGACGATGATTGCATGTTGTCAGCCCGAGCTCGACGTGTCAGATCAGGCAGAGGTGCGCGCCCGATATCGTGGCAGCACAAATTGGCCGTGCGGCGCGTTGCGTGTACTCCCGGTCGATAGCTCGCTGAGCATCGCATCCTGGTCCTCGGCCCGCATCATCCACAGTGGGTAATTCTCGACGGAAAGTCACCCGCAGCCCCCGACCCGACCGTTTGGGACGGGCCGACCTCCGGGAATGAACAGGCGCCCGGCTCACCGGCCGGTTCCCAGACGGTGGTGGAAGGTGCAGTCATGACTGATAGTTCCGGGATCGATCCGAAGGTCGATCGTCAGGAGGAGATCGTCGACCAGTCGGACGACGTGCGAGACCCGGCGGACGATTCCGGGGAGTCCGACGATCCCTCGGCGATGGCCGACACCTACCCGGCCGCGTTCGACGCGAAGGTGAGCGAGGCGGAGGCGGCCCTCGACGAACACAGTGCCGAGGAGGACCGCCGACACGGCGGCGGCAACGGCTGAGCCGTTCCCGCGACCCGGCGCCGTGCGACGCTTGATCGCGACAGGGCGGAACCCGGGTAGGAGGACCTCACGTGCAGACCAGGCAGATGGTCGTCAACACCCTGGTCAGAGCCGCCGAGATCGCCCTGATCGCGTTGGGCGTGGCCTTCGACGTCGTGGCCGAGGGCGAGACCTCGGTCCGGGTACTGGTGTGCTGGGTGGTGTTGGCATTCATCTACCTCCTGGTCGGTGCGCTGGCGCTGCGCCGTCGATCGAGAATCCAGGAACCTGACCCGATCTCGAGGCAGCCGCTCATCGTGTGGCGCTTGAACCTGTTGTTCGGGCTGGTCGCCAGCCTGACCGGATTGTCGATCGCGCTGGAGGTGGCGGCCTCCAACGGAGCAACGGACTCGGAGGTGCAACTCGAGGTCCTCGGCGCCGTGGCCATGATCCTGTCCTGGATGTTGCTGCACGCCAGCTTTGCCCGGCAGTACGAGACACTCCTGCGGCGGAAGCCGGCCGAGGGCGGACTCCGCTTCCCCGTCGATCTGGATCAGGGCGCCTCGACGACCGTGCACGTCCCCAATCCGACGGATTTTCTCTACTTCTCGTTTTCCATCGGTGCCACCTTTGCCACCTCGGACGTGGACGTCACCACCACCCGGATGCGCTGGCACGTGATGACCCACTCAGTGATCAGCTTCTTCTACAACGCCGCGGTCGTGGCCTACGCGATCGCCGTTCTCATCGGCAGGTGACACACCCGACGGCCGCGAGCGGAGGATTCCCCAGCCGACCAGGGCCGCCGCCACGACGGTGAGCGTGAGACCCGAGACCGTGATGGCCTTCTCGAATTCCGCGGCCTGATCGACGTTCCAGTTCGATCGGGCGATGTCGCCGGTGAACAGTGCGGCGAGGATGGTACCGGTGACGGCGATGCCGACGGCCGAGGAGACCTCGCTGGATGTGTCGACGAGTGCCGCACCGATCGAGGTCCGGTTCTTGGGCAGACCGGTGAGCACGTTGACGCCGGCGACCACCCCGACCACGCGCATCCCGGCGGCCACCAACACCAAGGCGATCGCGACCCACCCGTATCCGAAGCGACCCAGCAGCGAGTAGACGGCCAGCCCGAACACGACCGCCGCGGCACTGAGCCACGCTGCCCTGCCGATCCCCACCCACTGCACGAACGGGTTGACCAACGGGCCGGAGGCGAGCAGGACGACGACCTGCGGCAGCATGCCGAGGGCGGCAGAGAACGGAGTCCACCCCCAGTCGAGCTGCAGTTGCAACGTCACCATGTATCCGAGGCCGGCGATCGCCAGGCCAGACGCGGCCTTGAACGCCAGACCACTGGAAACCAGCGGCCGGGCAAGGAGTTTCAGGTCGAGGAGGGGGTGGCGGGCCGACCGTTCGCGGAGGACGAAGCCCACCGCGCTCAACACGGCCGCCGCGGCGGCCAGCCAGGGCGCCCAGGAACCGTTGCCCTGGTTGACGAACAGGGTCGGTGCAAGCAGGGCGAGGACGATCGTCGCCGTGCCCAGCGCCGCACCCACGACGTCGGCCGGATCACGGTGCAGGTCGGCCTCTGCATCCGCCGCGACGCCGATCCGAATCCCGACGAAGGCCAGCACCGCGATCGGCACGTTCACCAGCAGCAGGACCTGCCAGGGGGCGACGGCCAGTACCAGGCCACCCACCGTCGGACCGATCGCCAGCCCGACCAGCCCCACCGTCGAGATGACCGTGATGGCCCGGACGCGCAGGCCTTCCTCGTCGAACAATCGGAAGGCCAGCGCCATCGACAACGGGGTGGTCATCGCGGCTGCCACCCCCATGGCCACCCGGACGGCGATCAACTGATCCGTCGTGGTGACGAACGCGGTCGCCAGGCTCGCGAGGCCGAGCAGGACCAGCCCGACGAGCATGAGCCGACGCCGGCCGACTCGGTCGGCGATCGCGCCGAACGCGAGCATCAACCCGCCGAAGACCACGGCGTAGGCGCCAGTCACCCACTGCATGCCGGTCGTCGAGGCGTGCAGGTCAGGGCCGATCGTCGGCAGCGCGACGTTCAGGATGGAATTGTCGAGCATCTCGAAGAGGAACACGGCGGACAGACCGGCCAGGGCCACCCACGCCTCCCGCAAGGATCCGGGCGAGCGCCGCGCGGTGATACTGACGGTGGTCTCTGCGGAGGTCATACCGCTATGTTAAGTGACTAAGTTTAGTTACACAAGGAAGTGAGCCGGATGCCCAGAACCGGAGAGCGAGGGGGCCCGCAGACGCGCGTCCGGATCCTGGAGGTCGCGGCCGGGCTGTTCCTCGAGCGCGGGTACGACACCGTCACGGTGGCCGAGGTCGCACGTCAGGCCGGAGTGTCGAGCGTGACCGTCTTCAACCACTTCCCCCGCAAGGAGGACCTGTTCCTGGATCGCGCTGAGGACGCGGTCGAGCTGCTGCGCTCGGCGATCCGGGACCGCGGCGGGCTCGACGTGCTCGAGTCACTGCACCGGGCGACCGTCCGGCTGGCCGACGACCGTCACCCGCTCTCCGGGCTCAACGACCGGTCCATCCCCTTCTTCCGGACCGTCGCCGCCTCGCCGGCCTTGATCTCACGGGCGCGGGAGATCGCTGCGGAGCTCGAGCAGATCCTGTCCACGGAACTCGCCGACGATGCGGCCTTCCGGGGCGACCCAGCGCTGGTGGCCGCCTTCTTCCTTGCCGGCTATGCCACCGTGCTGGTGGGCACGGCGCAGCGTCGCCTGACCGCCGAAGCGGTGCCGGCCGACGTGGTCGAGGATCACGGCGCCCGTCTCGAGCGGTTGTTCGACGCCCTTCGAGGTGGCGTTCTACCGCGTTGAAACCCGCTCCGCGGGTGCCGGTCGCAGTTTCTCGTTCAGCCAGATGACGATGCCCACGGTCGGCAGGGCCGCTGCGAAGATGGTGACCCCGGTCCACCCCCACTGCCCCACCACCACCGCGGTGACAGCCGAGGCGATGGCGCCGCCGAAGAAGACACTCGTCATGTAGACCGCGTTGACCCGAGCCCGCGCGTCCGGGTGCAGTGCGTAGATGTCCCGCAGGCTGAGCACCTGGTGGCTCTGGACGGCCAGGTCCAGCAGCACCCCGGCGACCGCCAGCAGGTAGAGGTTGGACGCCCCGAATCCGGCCAACCCCAACGCCACCACGGCCAGACCGAGCGCGGCGATGCGTCCGATGGATCCGTAGCCGGCATCACCGAGCCGGCCGGCGACCGGTGCCGCCATGGCTCCGGCCGCGCCGACCAGCGCGAAGATGGCCACCCCGGACTGGGTGAGGTGGTGTCGGTCGATCAGTTCGTAGGCGATCGCCGTCCAGAACGCGGTGAACGCACCGAACAGGCAGGCCTGGCTGATCGCCCGTCGGCGGAGCATCGGCTCGGTCCGTGCCAGATCGACGATGGACGCGAGAAGCTTTCCGTAGCTGGCGGTGTGGCTCGGTTGGCGGCGGGGCAGCACGACGATCAGGGCGACCGAGGTGAGCAGCATGAGGACGGCCGAGATGACGTAGATGCTGCGCCAACCCCACGCAGCGGCCGCGAAGCTGGAGACCGTGCGGGCCAGCATGATGCCGAGCAGCAGGCCCGTCATGACCTGTCCGACGAACTTTCCCCGGCTGTCCGGCGGCGCTAGGTGGGCCGCCAGCGGGACCAGGATCTGGGCTACGACAGACGTCACGCCGATGAGTACCGAGGCCACGAGAAAGACCCAGAAGACCGGCGAGAAGGCCGCCAGGGCGAGGGCTACCGCGGTCACGACGAGCGTGCGCGAGGTGAGCTTCCGGTTCTCCAGTAGGTCGCCGAGCGGCAGCAGCAGGGCCAGGCCGATGGCGTAACCGACCTGAGTGACGGTGACGACGATCGTGGCTGCTCCCCGGGTCACCCCGAACGACTGGCTGATCAGATCCAGCAGGGGCTGGGCGTAGTAGAGGTTCGCGACACTGGCCCCGCAGGCGAAGGCCAGCACGATGGTGACCAGGCGCAGACTGCGCACGTGCTCGACGGGCTCGGGGTCGGGGTCGGTGCGGCCGGTGTCTGCCGGAGCAGTGGAACTGGAGGCGCGCATGATGTCCTTCGGGTTCGACAATTACTGGACGCTACGTTCAGTAGTAACGGGACGTCGTTCAGGTTATTCCGTCACCGGGCGATTCCGCGGAACACCTGGTCGATCAGCTCGGATGCAAACGCCTCGTCCAGTGGTTCGTGACTGAACAGCAACCGGTAGTAGATCGGTCCGAAAAGCGCGTCCAGTGTGGCGGCCAGGTTCAGGTCGGCGCGCAACTCACCCGACTCGACCCCGTGCCCTATGACGGCGGCAGCCAACGCCCGCCGCGGTCCGAACCAGCGTTCGCGGAGCGCCTGGGCCAGCTCCGGTTGTGACTGCGCATCAGCGGCCAGGGCGCGCATGAGCGGACCTGCCGGCCCGTGGTTGAACAGGCGGACGGCGTTGCGCATCAACACGAACAGCGCCTCGGCCGCCGGTAGTTCTTCGGGCAGCGACCACGAATCGGCCACGCTCGCCATGAAGCCCTCGAGCGCGACGGCGCTGCGCGACGGCCACCACTTGTAGATGGTTGCCTTGCTGACTCCGGCGCGCTCGGCGATCGCCTCCATGGTGGCGGCCGACAGACCGCCCTCCAGCATCAGCTCCCCGGCCGCGGCCAGGATGGCCGCACGCCGGGCCTCGCTGCGTGGTCGGCCCGGGCGTGGCCCAGCTGTCGTCGTATCCAGCTCGACATTAGTGGTCACGCCGTTCACTTTACGACGGCTCGGGCGAACACCCGAGGCCCTTGATGTACGTGGCGAGCAGCCGCCGACAGGTCGCGTCCCAGGTGGCATCGGCCGGCCGCGGCTGGGCCAGCATGGCCCCGAAGGTCACGACCTCGTGCGGGGTGACGGTGGGATCCACCGTTCGGTCGGCGACCCCACGATCGATCACCCGCTGGAGGATTTGATGAACCTCGGAGCGAACGGCTCTGGTCGCCGGCGATGTCAGCGGTGGGCCGCCGTGTAGAGGAAGCACGAGTTCGTTGCGTTGGCTGATCGCCGCGTCGATGAACAGGCGCAGGCTCGCTGCCGCGGTGTCGCCGTGGCGATCGGCGGCGCGCGCATTCACCAGGACCTGCTCGAACGACCGATGCGTCAGGTGGTTCAGGAGGTGTTCACGGGTCGGAAAGTGCCGATACAGAGTGCCCACGCCAACTCCGGCCGCTGCGGCGATCACGCCCATCGGCACTCGGAGACCGTCCCGATGGATCGCGGCCGTCGCAGCCTCGAGGAGCACCTGCTGGTTGCGGATCGCATCGCTGCGCAGCTCTCGGAGCGGCGCACGAGGGGTGCTGGTCCCGTTCATCGGTTCATTCAACGCCCCGGCGGTGCACGACCCGGAAGCGCTACACTCACAAACGGACGAAATCCTCCGCATAGAAGGTTCGACACCGACCGTCAGGGAGACCCCGTGACCTACAGCCATCGCCCACCACCGGCGAACATCCCGGCCGACGACCCGTCCCGCTCGCTCACCGTCGCGCGCCCCGATCAGGACCAGAGCCTTCCGCACATCGGACTGGTCGGTGATACCTACACGATCCTGGTCAACGGAGACGACACCGCCGGCAAGTACACGTTGATCGACATGCACGTGCCACCGGGCGGCGGCCCGCCGCCCCACCGACACGACTTCGAAGAGATGTTCAGCGTGCTGGAGGGCGAAGTCGAAGTGACGTTCCGCGGTGAGACCCTGACCGCGCGCGCCGGCGAGACGATCAACATCCCGGCGAACGCTCCCCACTCCTTCACCAATGCGGCCGGCAGTGCTTCACGCCTGCTGTGTCTGTGTGCGCCGGCCGGTCAGGACGAATTCTTCACCCTGGTCGGACAGGAGGTGGCCTCCCGGACGGAGGCGCCGCCAGCACTCGACGATGCGGCACAAGTGGAATTCATCGCGAAATCCCGCGCTCTCGCACCGCAGTACCGCACCGAACTCCTGCCGCCCGGCAAGGCTTCCGGGGTCAGAGACTGAACTCGGTGGTCAGGACGGTGAGCACAGGGGCGGCGGTCAGGACGGACCCGAGATCGCTGACGCCCTCGCCGGCCCGCCACGCACGGTAGGCGGCGTCGGCTTCTGCCGACTCCCACCGCTCGTGCACGATGACATGCGTCCGGTCGTCGCGATCGACCAACACATCGACGCCTTCGCAACCGGGGAATGCCCTCGTGGCGGCCAGCACCTCTTTGACTTTTGCCAATGCGCCGTCCAGCGCGTCCGGGTTGAGCCGAAGTTCGAGCAAAGCGGTGAGAGACATACGCGAAGGCTAGTGGCGAGCTGGGACCATCGCAGTTCGAGCCCGGGCCTCCGCACAGAAATGCCCCCCCGAAAGCGGCGATTCGGATACCCGTCCCACTCGTCACAGGTTCCGGATGGCTTTCGGTGGCCCGGCCAGCGTCGAACGTAGTTCGATCCGGAGGGTCATGAGCGCTCTGCCGTCGCGGGCATGGTCAGGGCTTCAGCACGACCTTGATGCAGCCGTCCGACTTCTTCTGGAATTGCTCGTAGGCCGCCGGCGCTTCGTCGAGCGGCACGGCGTGGGTGGTCAGATCCAGGGTGCCCAAGGGGTCGGACGGGTCTTCCACCAGCGGCAGCAGGTCGTCGATCCAGCGGCGCACGTTGCACTGACCCATTCGCAGCTGAATCTGCTTGTCGAACAGGTCCATCATCGGCATCGGGTCGGCGGATCCTCCGTAGACACCGCTGATCGACACCGTGCCGCCGCGGCGGACAGTGCTGATCGCTGCGTACAGCGCGGTCAGCCGATCGACGCCGATTTTCTCGATCAGCGGCTGGGAGAGCGCGTCCGGCAGCAACCCGGCGCCGGCCTGGAGAATTTTGCCCACGGTCGCGCCGGCAGACCCGTGAGCTTCCATGCCGACCGCATCGACGACGGAGTCGGGCCCACGGCCGCCCGTGAGTTCACGCAACGCACCCGAGATGTCGTCCAGGCCATCAGGATCAAGGGTTTCGATGCCATGTCGATCGGCCATCGCCCGCCGTTCCGCCACCGGCTCGACGCCGATCACCCGGAAGCCCAGGTGCCGCCCGATCCGAGAGGCGAACTGGCCGACCGGGCCCAGCCCGAAGACCACCAGGGTGCCGCCCTCGGGCACCGCGGCGTACTGGACCGCCTGCCACGCGGTGGGCAGGATGTCCGACAGGAAGAGGTATTTCTCGTCGGGCCCGTCGGTCGCCACCTTGATCGGGCCGTACTGGGCCTGCGGCACTCGGAGGTACTCAGCCTGTCCGCCGGGGACCGATCCGTAGAGGGACGTGTACCCGAAAAGGGCGGCGCCCTTGTGCTGCGCATGCACCTGGGTCGTCTCGCACTGGGACTGCAGTCCGCGTTCGCACATCCAGCAGTGTCCGCAGGAGATGTTGAACGGCACCACCACCCGATCCCCGGGGGCGATGTGGGTGACCCCGGAGCCGACCTCTTCGACGATGCCCATCGGCTCGTGACCCAGGATATCGCCGGACTGGAGGTACGGGCCGAGCACTTCGTAGAGATGCAGATCCGAGCCGCAGATCGCGGTGGACGTCACGCGCACGATCGCATCAGTGGGTTCCCGGAGTTGCGGGTCCGGCACCTCGTCGACGCGGACATCACGCTTGCCGTGCCAGGTCAGTGCTTTCATTCGAGCTCCTTCGAAATGGCCCATCGCCCGGAGACGGCGATCGGCGGAGACGGCGATTGGACGCTACGGGGAGGTACCCCGCTGGTCGCAGGCAGAAACCGTCAGGTTTGGGTCCGGACAATCGTGGCCAAATCTCTGGGAAATCCATGTTTCGAGCACACAGGTCCGGGTCAATCACTATCACCGGGTCCGACAGAATGTTCGGGAAGAAGCCCACCACACCGGCACGGAAAAGACTGGATGGCCGATGACGCAGGCACACAGAACTGTCCGGAAAGTCGCGATCGTGATCGGTGCGTCCAGCGGCATCGGCTTGTCCACCGCACAGGCATTGGCCGCGGATGGCTGGGCGGTGGTCCTGGCGGCCCGGTCGGAGGAGAGCTTGGCCGAGGCCGAGAAGTATTGTGCGGCTGCGGGAGTCCCTTCCCTGGCCGTGGTCACCGATGTTGCCGACGGAGCGCAGGTCGACGCGCTGCTCTCACGTGCACTGACCGAATTCGGCCGGGCGGACGCTGTCATCAACACCGCCGCCGCCGTGGGCTACGGCCGGTTCGAGGACGTCCCGGCCGACGTCTTCGACGCCGCTATCACCGTGAATCTCCTGGGTACGGCCAACGTGGCCCGCACCGCCCTGCGACATTTCCGACATGCCGGCGGGGGCCACCTGGTACTCACCGGTTCCCTCCTCGGGAAAATTGCTGTCCCGTACATGAGCACGTATGTGACCGGCAAATGGGGCGTCCAGGGCCTGGCCCGGATCCTGCAGATCGAGGCGAAGCAGATTCCGGGCGTCCACGTCAGCCTGATCACCCCGGGCAGCGTGAACACGCCCGCCTACAGCCAGGCCGCCAACTTCAGCGGCTGGGAAGGGCGTCCGCCGCCACCGGTGGATCCACCGGAGAAGGTCGCCGCAGCCATTCTCCGGGTGCTGCACAGGCCGGCCCGGGACCGGTCGGTCGGCCTGGCCAACCATCTCGTCATCGCCGGCTTCCGGTTTTTGCCAACGGTTTTCGACATACTGGTGACACCGCTGATGAAGCTCGGCGGACTGTCCAAGCGGGCCATTCCGCACACGCCCGGGAGCGTGTTCGAACCCCAGCCGGCCGGTGAGGCGCAGCACGGCGTGTGGGGATTTTGGGGTCAGCGCACCGATGACGCCCAGCAGCCGGCCGGAAAATCGGCATGACTCATCAGCTCTCCGATTCTCGTCCCGGATACCGATGGCTCGTTCGGGTTCGAACTCTCGGCGGTCTGACGGCTGCCGTAGGCGCGGCCTCTCTCCTCCTGCCGCACGCCTTGGCGAGTCGCCTTTCCGGTCGTGAAAGCACCCCACCCGACGCCATCGTCCGGGTGCTGGCAGGTCGGCAGTTCGCTCAGGGGGCGGCTCTGCTGGCTTCTCCGACACCGGGTGTCCTGCGGGCCGCGGTGGGTGTGGATACGCTGCACGGGCTCAGCATGCTGGTGGTTCCGCTGGTGTGGCCGAACCACCGGAGAGCCGCCCTCGTCAGCGCCGCGATGGCGGCGGTCTCGGCCGCCGCCGGCTCCGTCATCCTGGTCGCGGACAACCGAGGATCCAGCGACTCCCGGACAGGGCGGCCATGAGCGAAAGGCACCAAGACGCACACCGATGAGCAGGAAGCCCGGCTGCAGGAGAGCCACGCGGGGGGTTTGGCACTGCTCGTCGCGGGCACTGTGTGCACGAACACATCGGGGCGGTGATCGCGCGACCCTGGGGTCGGCGATAGACCAAGCACAGAACGCCAAAACGCAGCAAGGGAGCACGCCTCCTCCATCTGGATCCTGACGTCGGTGCTGCATCAGAAGGCGGGGCCTGGGGCATTCGAGGCCCCGCCTTCACCCTTTCCCCCAGGTCAGGAAAGGCCCATGGAGCACGACAGCGCCAGCAAGGCCGCCGCCCCGCATCCCGATGACGATCGCTGCTCAGCTCGTGCGGGCAGGCCGGAAGGGCGCCGACGCGCCGATGCGCATCGTCCAGGACGTGGCCCCCAACTCGGCGAAGACCTTGCAGCCGATCGTCACGCAGCTGAGTTCCAGCCATTCCAGCGGTCCGACCCTGATCCTGGGACTTGCGGTAGCGCTGTGGTCAGCGTGATCCTGGCGCTGCTGTTCGGCGCCGAACTGGAATCCGAGACCGAGGCGGCCGTCAACTCCAGGCGGGCATCGCGGCCGAACAATCCCTGCAACTGCCGCCCCGGGGCGTCAAGGCCAGTGCGAAGGCCGCCGTGAACGATGATCACCAGATCGAGGAGGGCCGTGCCCTCCGGGTGGCCGCCGATGCGCAGGACCGTCAGCGGCTGGCCACCAGCTGACGGACTACGAGCCCGGCTCGAGAGCCCCGATCATGTCAGTGTGGCCGGCCACTTCCGACGACGGGTTTTGAAAGCCGACGAACGGACACCAGAGGTGCGACGGGGGCGATCGATCTTCGGACCGGTTGCCGACACGTCGTCCTCGATCCGGGCGGTACCGAACAGGTGTGGGGTGAAGCATGAGCACGCCGAGCTTGCTGGCGCCAGGGCAGGCGGAACTGGTGGTGCTGGCCGATGCCGACGGGAATCCGATCGGAACGCAGCGCAAGGCCGATGTGCACCACGCCGATACCCCCCTTCATCTGGCCTTTTCGCTCTACCTGTTCGACGATGCCGGCCGGGTGCTGGTGACCAGGCGGGCGCTGTCCAAGCTGACCTGGCCTGGTGTCTGGACCAATTCGTGCTGTGGGCACCCCGGGCCGGGCGAGAGCGCCGACCACGCCATCGACCGGCGGCTCCGGGTCGAGCTCGGGCTACGGGCATCGAACGTGCGGTGTGTGCTGCCGGACTTCCGCTACCGGGCTCGCGATGCCAGCGGGATCTGGGAGAACGAAATCTGCCCGGTGTTCATCGGCGAGCTACCGCCCGGCGCCATCGTCACCGCGAACCCCCGCGAAGTGTGCGAATTCGCCTGGTCCCCCTGGGCCGATCTTCGCGCCGCCGCCGTCGCGACGCCGTTTGCCTTCAGTCCGTGGGCCGTGGAACAACTCGGGGAGCTCGCCGAACTGCCGTCCTCGATCGCCAGCAGGGCCGGCGCAGCGGGATGAGCACCGCACAGACCGCGGGACCGCACTCGGCTCCCGGCCAGTTCCGGCTGAGCCGCCTGGCCACCTTGCCCGCCCGTTCGGACGTCGATGCGCACCTCACCCAGGTCGACGCCCTGCTCGAGGGCGTGCTGACCGAGCTCACGCAGATCTGGGAGACGCTACCGGACGACGATCACGGGCCGGTGGACGTGCTCGGTGCGAACGACCTGCCGCAGGTGATCCGGGCGATGATCGACGGTGGCGGGAAACGGTTGCGCCCCAGCATGAGTTACCTCGGCTGGCTCAGTGCCGGCGGGCAGTCTCGCGGAGTCGGCCTGCCCGAGGTGGTCACCGTCGGCGCCGCCCTGGATCTGTTGCACCTGTTCGCCCTGGTCCACGACGACGTGATGGACGAGTCCGCGTCGCGTCGCGGCCGGCCCACCGTTCACGTCCAGGCCAGTCGCCTGCATCAGGCCGCCGGCGCCGTGGGCAGTGGACGACGGTTCGGTGAGAGCATCGCCATCCTGGTCGGTGACCTCGCGCAGGCCGAGGCCGGCCACCTGATCGCCGGACTGCCGTCGCGGATGCGCGCCATCTGGCGAGTACTCGTCGCCGAGCTGGTCGCCGGCCAACGCCGGGATCTGATCGGCAGTGCCGTGGACAGAAGGGATCTCGCCTACGCCCGCAACGTGGCCAGGATGAAGTCCGGTCGCTATACGGTGCAGCGGCCGCTGGAACTCGGAGTGGCGGCCGGCGGCGGGTCCGCCGGCGCCGGGGATGCGCTGGCCAACTACGGCGACGCCATCGGAGAGGCGTTCGCACTCCGCGACGACCTGCTCGGGATCTGGGGCGACCCGGCCCGGACGGGTAAGCCGGCCGGTGACGACCTGATCTCGGGCAAGCCGACGGTGGTGCTCGCCCTCGCACACGAACGCCTTCGATCGTCGGCCGGACGAGCCGCCCTGTCCCGGGTGGGCTCCGCCCAGTTCTCGTCGTCGGATCTGGCCGTTCTGCTGGACCAACTGACGGCGGACGGTGTCGATTCCGCGGTCGAGGTGATGATCTCCAGCCGGGTGGACGCGGCTCTGGCCGCGCTGGTCCATCCCGAGCTCGACCCGGCCGGAGTCGCACTCCTGACCCAGATGGCCCACCGGATTGCCTGGCGGGACCGATGAGCGAGATCGTGGTGATCGGGGCCGGACTCGCCGGCCTGTCCGCGGCCTGCCACCTGACCGGTCGAGGCCATCGGGTCACCGTTGTCGAGCGAGAGGCGTTGCCAGGTGGGCGGTCCGGCCAGCTCGTGCAGGACGGCTTCACCTTCGACACCGGACCGTCGGTACTCACCATGCCCGACCTCATCGGCGACGCCCTGGCTGCCGTCGGCGTCCGGATCGACGAGGTGCTGCCGCTGCACCGGCTCGATCCGGCCTACCGCGCCACCTTCGCGGACGGCAGCACCATCAGGGTCAGGCACGGACACGAGGCCATGCGGGACGAGATCCGCCGGACCTGCGGCAGCGTGGACGCGGCGGCGTTCGACGAATTCGTCGGATGGTTGCGTCGCCTGTACCTCCTGGAGATGCCGAATTTCATCGACCGCAATTTCAATTCGGCGCTCGGCCTGTTGTCGTCACCCAAGGCGGCCGCCGAGCTGGTGAAATTAGGGGCCTTCGGGAAATTGGGGCCGGCGATCCGGCGGCGCTTCCGCGATCCCCGACTGCACCGCCTCTTCAGCTTCCAGGCGTTGTACGCGGGCCTGTCCCCCGAGTCGGCACTCGCCCTCTACGCGGTGATCACATACATGGACAGCATCGAGGGCGTCTGGTTCCCTGACAGCGGCGGAATGCATGCCGTGCCAACTGTGCTGGCCGCCGCCTGCGAAAAGGCCGGTGCCATCTTCCAGTACTCCTCCGAGGTCACCAGCATCCTGCGCCGTTCCGACACCAACGGGGTGGCCGGGGTCGAACTGGCCGATGGCGAGCAGATCCGGGCCGACGCCGTGGTGTGCACACTGGATCTGCCGGTGGCCTACGAGCGGCTGCTGCCCGACCTGCCGCCGCAGCGCAAACTGCTGCGGGGTAAGTATTCTCCGTCGGCGGTGGTCTGGCATGTCGGCGTGCGCGGTGTCCCGGACCCGGAGGTCGCCCACCACAACATCCATTTCGGCCAGGAATGGGGCGGCGCTTTCGACGCCCTGCTCGACCAGGGCCGCCTGATGCCCGACCCGTCCCGGTTGGTCACCATCCCGTCGCTCGATGATCCGAGCCTCGCGCCGCCCGGTTGTTCGACCATGTTCGTACTCGAACCGGTACCGAACCTGACCGCGGACATCGACTGGGTCGCCGAACGCGGCCCGATGCGGGATAGGTTGCACACCTTCCTCGATGCCAACGGGTACCCCAGCGACATCATCACCGAGCAGCTGGTGACGCCGCTGGACTGGCAGCAGATGGGGATGTTCGCCGGGACCCCTTTCTCGTTGGCGCACACCTTTGGCCAGACCGGCCCCTTCCGGCCGGCCAATACCGAGAAGCGCTTGCCGGGAATGGTGTTCGCCGGCTCCGGAACCGTCCCCGGGGTCGGGGTACCCATGGTGCTGGTCTCCGGCAAGCTGGCCGCGGACCGGGTGGAGACGTACGTGAACGGATCGCGACGATGAGCGTCGCCGCGCACGCCGATCCGCTGCTGGCGTCGGGTTATCGCCGGTGCGCCGAACTCACCCGCGCATTCGGCACCACCTACTACTGGGGCGCGGCCCTGCTGGCCCGATCGAACCGGGACCAGGTGCACGCCGTGTACGCGCTGTGTCGACTGGCCGACGACATCGTCGACGACCAGCAGGCCAACCAGGGTCGGAGCGCCCTCGAGATCGCGGACCGGCTAACGTCTTTCGCCGCCGACTTCCGGTCGGCGCTGGCCGGGCAGGGCAGCACCGACCCTGTCCTGGCAGCGGTGGTCGACACGGTACTGACCACCGGCATCGATCCGGCGTGCTTCGATCGCTTCTTCGCCGCGATGGCGATGGATCTCACCACGACGACCTACGAGAGCTGGGAAGACCTCTGCGGATACATGGAGGGCTCGGCCGCCGTCATCGGCGAGATGATGCTGCCGGTGCTGCGGCCGCTCACACCGGCAGCGAAGGAACCGGCCCGGGCACTGGGGTTCGCATTCCAACTGACCAATTTTCTCCGCGATGTCAGCGAGGACCTCGACCTCGGCCGGGTCTACCTGCCGCAGGAGGACCTCCGACGGTTCGGCGTCGACCTGGCCGAACGGAGGGTGACACCCCAGTGGCGGGCCTTCATGGCGTTCCAGATCGCACGGAACCGCGAGTTGTACCGGTTGGCGGACACCGGAATTCCGATGCTGCCACCGCGGTCGGCCAGGTGCGTGGCGGCCGCGCGACTGTTGTACTCGCAGATCCTGGACCGCATCGAGGCGGCCGACTACGACGTGTTCCACGAGCGGGTGCGGGTGCCCACCGCCCGCAAGGCGATGACGGCGGGACGCATCATGGTGCTCGGCCCGAGCCGGCGGCGCCGGTCGAAGAACGGGAGTGCCACGACGAATGTCCGTTGAACCCCGCAAGGACGGAGCACCGCAGCCCGTCGGTTTCCAGTCGGTCGACATTCCGATCGCGCACCTGCCACAGCCCACCGAGGGCCGGATGCGGCCGACCTGGCGGCAGGCCAGACCGTCCCGCATCGCCACCTCCCTGGCCGCCGCCCAGCAGCGCGACCCGGGAGGCTGGTACGTCGTGGGTGCCAGCGGCGACGTGCCGGCAGACCACTCGATCACCAGAACCGTGGCCGGCCGGGAGATCGTCCTCTGGCGTGACCAGGGCGGGGAACTGGTCGCCGGGCCGGGAGCCTGTCCCCACCTCGGAGCATTGCTCAGCGATTGCGTCGTCTCGGCCGGGTCCCTGTTCTGCCGCTGGCACGGATACCAAATCAACCCCGCCGGGGACCGGTCATGGCGGCCGTACCGCGCTTTCGACGACGGTGTCCTGGTCTGGGTGGGGCTGGCCGTCCCGGGCGAGACGTCGACCGACGCCCCCGCCCTCCCCCCACGCCCACCGTTGAACCGGGCGCTTTCTTCGGTGATCGTCGCCCGTGGCACGTGCGAACCGCAGGACGTGATCGCCAATCGACTGGATCCGTGGCACGGGGCCTGGTTCCACCCGTACGCGTTCAGCCATCTGACCGTCGACGAGAGCGCGAGCACCGACGAGGTGCTGACCGTCGACGTGGCCTTCCGACTCAACCGAACCTGGGGCGTGCCGGTACGCGCGCAGTTCTTCTGCCCGGATGCCCGCTCCATCGTCATGATGATCACCGAAGGCGAGGGCGCCGGGAGCCTGGTCGAAACCCACGCCACCCCGATCGGAGCGGACGCGCAGGGCCGACCGATCACCATCGTCACCGAGGCGACGATCGCGTATTCGGACCGGACCGGGTTCGCGGCCGCGCGGTGGCTGGCGCCGCTGATCCGGCCGGCGGTGCGGCGTACCGCGCGCAGGCTGTGGGTCGACGACCTGGTCTACGCCGAGCGTCGATACCTGTTGCGCTCCCGTGGCGAACCGGGCGAGTAGCCCAGCAACCGCCGGAGCTTCGTCGCCGTCCGGACGCGGCCCTTCATCGGCACGGTCCAGAGGTCGTGACCGGCCACGCCCCAGCGTTCGAGGAGCACATTGGCAGCCAGAAAGCCCGTGGTCGCAGCGCGTTCCATCAGAGCCACCGGCAGGTCGCACCGAATCCCGTCCCCCGCCAACACCACCCTGGGGTCCGGTGTTCTCACTTCCGGACGCCGCACCCACGGACCCGTTCCGATCAGCGGACAGTCGTCGTCGAGCTGCCACTCCGAGGCCAGCACCCGCGCCGCCACGGTTTCCGGGTAGACGAGTCCGAGCTGGTGGCGCAGTTGACTTCTGACCTCTTCGTCCACACTGTGTTCGGGTAGGGCATAGGCGTGCAGCTCGACGACCGAGCCGCCGGTCTCCCGGGCCCACCGGGCGGCGCCGGCCTCGAACCGGTCGAGCACGGTGATGTTGTCGAGGAGCCCGAAACCGCTGGTGCCCAGGAACTCCTGCCGCTCCGGGGCCACCGGTCGGTCGAGCCACAAGCGCCAGACCGCGAACGACGGGGCCGAGGTGGTGTCGGCGATCCGCTGCCGCCAATCCGGATCGCCCAGCTGCTGTGCGCCTGCGACCAGCGTTCGTGTGGTCGCCAGATCCGTGGCCAGCACCACGGCATCGACGTCGAGCACCTCGGGGGAACCCGCCGACAGCCCGACTCGCACGCCCGATTCTCCCGTCACGTCGATCTGGTCCACGCTGCGCCCGGTGAGTACCTGCACTCCGCACTTCTCCAGGTAGCGACGCAGCGGGGCCCAGAGCACGGAGTCGTAGTCGTCGACGGGCACGTCGAACAGGAGGCCCTCGGAGGAACCGAGGAAGTACATGTGGAACATGGCCACCAATTCGCCACCGGAGAATTGGTCGGGCCGGGCGAAAAAACTCCGGGCAAAGACCTCCAGGGCCAGGTGCCTCACCTTGTCGGGAAAGCGAAGTCGATCCAGCACCTGGGCGGCGCTCTCGCCGTCGTAGGCGGACAGGGTGGCCGGGAACTCGACATCGAGGAGTTCCGTGGCGGCCGCGATATCGACCCGGGTCAGGTCGCGCGCGCTGAAATTCGGGCTCCGAGCCACGAAGGTGGCCAGGTTCAGCGGCGGTGTACGCGGTATGCGCCCGAAGGAATCGGCCGCACCCCCGGCCATCACCACCGGGTAGTCGGGTACGGCGACCAACCCGGCCAGTTCGGGATCGGCGCGACGGAGCAACCCCCGCAGGTTGTAGTACTGCCGGAAAAAGGCGTGGAAGCCGCGGCTCATGGTGACCTCGCCGGCGTCGTTCCGGACGGGCCAGGAGCGGACCCGGCCACCCAACTGGGCATGCCGCTCGACGAGCACCACGGAGACGCCGCGTTCGGCCAGGGCGACGGCGGCCGCGATGCCGGCGATGCCGCCGCCCACCACCGCGACCCGGCGGGGTTGCGCGCTGCGCGCCGCGCCGGGGTGTGCCGGATGACGGACGGCACGGGCATCGCGTCCCGGAATCCATTTCGAGGTCATCGATCTCTCCTCCGCGCAGTCGTGGTCAGCCGGGCCCACAGCGACAGCGTGAGGCAGACCAGGGCGAAACCGAAGCCCAGATCTTCGATCGGGGCGTAGGCCAGTCTGAGCCCGGTGATCACCCGGGGGTCGTACTGGACGATGCCCAGTCCGGTCAGCACACCGTTGACGATGAGCTGGAAGAACACCACGATGCCGTAGCTGGCCCAGAACAACTTGGTCCGGAGCAGGCGGGTGCGCAGCAACCACAGGTCGGCGACCACGGCCACCACGACCGCGCTGACCGAGGCGATGGTGTACCCGTGCGCGATCATCAGCCCCCCACCGGCGGCTCGCTGTCGGCCTGCACCAGGCATGAGCCCTTGGCCCAGTCCGGTCGCAGACGTCGCACGGCTTCGAAGGTCAGGATGCCGCAGACCGGGATGACGAGGAAGAACAACAATTCCTCGATGGGTAGCTTGCCGACGAAAAGGCCGATCAGATAACGGCTGTCGAAGAACCACCAGCCGGCACCGACCGCGAGATAGTCCCAGATCACGAACAGCAGCGCGACGGGCACCACGGCCAGCAACGCCCGCTGCCACCGTCGGTAGACCCGCGCCGAGAGCGCGAACTCCAACGGCAGCGTGCCCAGCACACACGCCGCCAGAACCAGCGCGTAGCTCAGCTGCTGCACGCAGTCACCGTCCGCCGGAGTACCAGGGGTCCGCGGGGCGTCAGGGTCAGCACCCCACGAGCTTGACCGTTACCGCGGACCCGGCGCAATCCGGACCCGGAAAAACCGGCCAGCGCCGTCTGCAGCATCAGGGTCGCCAGACCGGCGCCCAGGCAGGTGCGTTCGCCGGCCGAGAACGGCAGATACCCCCAGGCCGGCAGCGGTTCGGCGAACCGCTCGGGCCGGAACGACAACGGGTCCCGCCACAGGTCCGGATCGCGATGGGTCAGGTACGGGCTGTACAGCACCATCCGACCGGCCGGGATCAGGTGGCCGCCGAAGGCGGTGTCCCGCAGAGCAACCCGGCTGCCGATCCAACCCGCCGGATGGAGGCGCAATGTCTCCTGCACCACCTGCTCGGTTGCGTCCACCACATTGAGATCCGGCCGGGCGGCCAATTCCCACAGCGCGAACGCGAGAGTGTGGGCAGTCGTGTCGTAGGCCGCGGCGATGGCCACCCGCGCTTCCTCGACGCCGCCGGGTAGCGACCAGAACAACGGAGCCAGCGTGAGCGGATCCGGCGCGGCGAAGGCGACGCGCAGGGCTCGCTCCATCCGCCGGATCCGGACGGGCCGCGGCAACAGTGGTCCGGGCAGCGCCGAGTCCAGCGGGGCCAGGAACGAGCGCATCACCGATTCTGGAAAGTGGTTGCCCACGAAGACGAGCTTCAGCATGCGCAGGACCAGGTCCGACGCCCACTCCGCTGCGTCGAAATCGCCGAGGGGTAGCCGGTCCTCCACCAGAGCAGCCAGGCTGCCGGCGAACTGGTGGGCGACCGCCCGCCGGTGGAACGCGGGGTTGAGCTCGGCCCGTCGACGCCGGTGCACCGGGGCGTCCGCTGACACCACGCCGGCGGACAGGTACGGCGAGAGTTGACTCAGGCTGCCGCGGCTCCGGAAGTTCTCCATGTCGCCCAGCACCAGCCGGTTCCAGTCCGGGCTGTATCCCACCAACGTCTTTCGCCAGAGTCGGACCGAGAACACCGGGCCCAGCCGGGCGCCCTCCTCGAGCAGCAGCAAGGAATCCGTCCCCCACCGCGGCAGATGGCCGACCAGCCCGCCGTAGGTGGTGACCGGACTCGGCCAAGTGGTGGTAGTCATCCGTACGCCCTGCCCTTCCAGACGTGGCGTCGACGCATGGCCTGGCCCACCAACGGCACGGCGGCGAGTGGGGACACGGCGACCATCGCTGCGGCGGCCCAGTCGCGACCCCCGGTCTTGGCCTCCACCAGGATTCGTTCCGAGATGCCGAGAATCGCGGCCACCGCCCACCAGGGCGAGCGGCGGGCCAGCAGCACCGGAGCCGTGTAGGCCAGCAGATGCCAGCTGAGCCCGAACAGCACCAACCAGCGTCGCCCACCGACGGCCGGCGTCAGCCCGCGACCGAGGCCGACGACCACCTGTCGATAGTTGTCATACATCCGCACCCGGGCCGTCCGACCGCCCAGGGCGAGTCCTAGTTTGAGGCCCCGGCGGCGGGCCAAGCGGGCGATCGCGACGTCCTCGACCGTCTCTCCCCGGACGGCCGCGAATCCACCCAGCGCCTCGTACCCGGAGCGGCGGAACACCAACACCGCTCCACTGGCCGTCGCGGCCGCAGGAACCGGTGCCGCCAGGAGACCGAACGG
This sequence comes from Nakamurella sp., assembly GCA_965277305.1. Classification (GTDB taxonomy): domain Bacteria; phylum Actinomycetota; class Actinomycetes; order Mycobacteriales; family Nakamurellaceae; genus Nakamurella. The sequence continues at coordinate 497,768 of CBDICH010000006.1, forward strand.
CAGGAAACACAGCACGACGTCGGTGATCAGCGGGACGAGAAGCCGCTCGCCCCAGGTCCCGACGACCTGCCGGCAGAACACCGAGAACACGTCGGCGCGCTGGCGATCCATCTCGGCCACCAGCGCGGGAACGGCTCCTGGCGCCAGCGCGACGTCGCAGTCGCAGAACACCAGGACGGGTGCCGTGGTCGCCTCGGCCAACTGGTGGCAGGCCCAGGTCTTGCCCGCCCATCCGGACGGACGAGCAGACCCGTCGATCACCCGGACCTCGATCCCACCCGGCGCACGGGCAGCGGCCGCGATCCGGACCAAATCCGCGCTGCCGTCACTCGATTCGTCGTCCAGGAAGATCACCTCTGACGCGCCGGCGGCCAGGAGTCCGGCCAGCACCCTCGGCAACCTCGAGCTCTCGTCGCGCATGGGGACGAGCAGCGCCACCCGCGGCATCGTCTCCGTGCTCACGCAATTCGACTTCCCCGGTAGCAGGGTCGGGAACCACCTCAGGTTTCCCAACAGCGTGCCCGTCTTGGCCATCAGGAAGAGCAGGACCGGAACGGACGCACGATCGAGGAAGCCGGAAGGACGAGAGGGCACAGTGCTCTAGTCCCCGCCTCCGCCGCCACAAAACATGCCGCCCCGCGCGGTGGCACCATGAGGAGGTGAAGCGGATCATCGCGGGTGCCCTCGCCCTACAGGCCGGTCCGGCCCTGGCGGCGATACCCGGTGTGACGTCCGCGTTGACGAGGGCCCTGACCAGGAGCACGCGCCGTGACCGGGTCGCGTTGACCTTCGACGACGGTCCGCATCCGCAGGGCACCCCGGCCGTACTCAGCGTGCTGGCTGATCATGGCGTCACCGCAACCTTCTTCCTCATCGGGGAACAGGTCGAGCAGTACCCCGACGTGGCCCGCCGGATTGCCGCCGCCGGCCACGAGATCGCGCTGCACGGTGGGGATCACCGTTTCCTGCCCACCCGGCCACCCGTCGCGGTCATCCGGTCGTTGATCCGCACCCAGCGGAGGATCTTCGACATCACCGGGGTAGCACCCCTCTGGTACCGACCGCCCTACGGCGCGGCGTCCGGGCCCGCACTGCTGGCTGTCCACCGGATGGGCCTCACACCGATCTGGTGGACCAGGTGGGGGCGGGACTGGTCGAGGAAGGAGACTCCGGAGACCGTCACCGCCCGCATCCTGTCCGGAACACGCGGACGCACCCCGTCGATATCGGATCGCGACATCCTGCTGCTGCACGACTCGGACCGCTACGCCGACGCCGGATCCTGGCGCACGACCGCCGACGCCCTACCGCTCATCCTGTCCGGCATCGCGGCGCTGGATCATCGCGTCGGGCCACTGACGGAACTGATCGATCCGGAATAGGCCCCGGCGCGCGTTAGGCGGGGTTATCGGGTTGGGACGCCTGGTGTGCCGCCGGCGAAAGCCATTTACCTGCTCACCCGCCGTCGATGGTGGGCGTGCTCGACATGTGCAGGCCGTGGGTGCGGAGGTCGGCGGCGATGGCGGTGAAGGATGCGGTGAGGTCAGGTAGCTGGGCCGGTTCGACGTGGTCGAACGCGCGCACGAACCACCGTCCGGTGATGCGGATCGCCTGCCGGCCGCTGTCGGTCAGGTGGACGACAGAGCGGCGCCGGTCGGTCGGATGGGGGCGCCGTTCGGCGATCTGGTCGCGCTCGAGTCGGTCGACCAGTGCCGTCATGCTGCTGGTGTTGAAGCCCAACAGGGCGCCGAGCTCGCTCTGGCCCATGTCGCCGCGGCTGTAGAGATAGCTCAAGGCCTGGGTCTGGCTCATATCGAGATTCAGGTAGGCGGTCATGTGTTGCCGGTAGTGCTCGCCGGCGAGAATCAGTTCGCGGAGCGCTTCGACGGCTTCGACCAAGGAGGGTTCGACGGAGTCCACCGTCATATTCTACGGTAGACGCGTAACTCGGAAAGCAAGCTACTCATCCAGCGAGTAGCACTGCGAGGGCATTCATGGCCGTTGTTCGGTGCCGCCGCCCGGCTGTTTGAGCGGCGGCACCCACGGATCAAGCCAATCGGCTATAGGCCGTGAAGAAAGCATCACCGCAGATGGCTCGACTGTCAAGTGACCAATCAGCTGTGTCACTCGGTGGGGGCGCAGTTGACGCCCAGGACGGCCGAGTCTTGGTGCGGTGTTCGTGCGCACCGTCACGCAGAGACGAGGGCAAGCAGGATGATCAGTTCACCGGACCAGGGGGCGGATCGTCCCCGCCGCTGGGCGGCCTCAGGTCGACGGCCGTCATGACGCGACCACGTCGTAGGTGTGCATGTGCTCGAGTCGCTCCAGGCTGATCGCCGCCTTCAGACCCGGGCTCATCCGGGCATGGGAGATGTGGTGGTCGGCGCTGCGCAGATGAGCCGTGAAGGTCTCGCGGTCGCGCCAGCGACTCACCACCCGACCTCGGAGGAGTCGCGGTCCGATCGCCAGATCTACAGATCCGGAAATAGTCGTGCGACTCGACGAGCCCCGCACGATCGGAGCACGCAGCGACCGGTTCGTCCGAGTGGTCGGGTTCGGCCCGAAGACGAGACATCGGGGTATACATACCATGCACTGTAAGTGCGTTCGATCACACATCGATCGTCCGATTTCACAACGGTTTCGATCCAGCGCACCGCGCCCGGTCCGAACGCGGCGCCCTCACGGGTGAACCCGGCGGGCGATCGAGCTAACCCGGGCGGATCACACCCGGCGAAGGCCTCCGAACGCGTAGCGTGCCCAGCATGACCTCGCCCAGTGCACGCACCAGCACATCGCCGGGGGCGGCCAGTGCGGGTGGGCGGGTGCCAGGTCATCCTTGCCAGACCGAGCCGGCGGAGTCCCGTCGATCTGGCCGGCACGTCGACTCAGCTGCCGAACAGGGCGCCCCCCGGGTATACCCCGTCCGCCCCATGGGCCGCGTCGCCAGCGGGTGACCCGATCAGATTCCTGCTCCGGTCATCCGGCATCCGACCGCAGCAGGGTGAACGATCCGTCGCGGATGATCAGGGTCGTCACCGGGCCTTCGACCTTCTGATCCGGGTCGCTGGAAGCGGCCAGCGTCCATTCTTGATGTGGGGCCACCGGAACGGTGAATTCGACGCCGTTCTCCGCTGCATTCAGCAATAGCGCAAATGCCGAGGCGTCGCGGTGACCGAGAACGAAAGTGACGGTGCGCGCCGTGGGGTCGTCCCAATCCTGTTCGTCGAATTCCGCGCCGTCGGACCGCACGACGTGAACCCAATCGGGACCGTCCCCGCCCGGACCCTGCCGGAACCACGGTGGCCGGAGGGCCGGATTCTCCTTGCGGAGGGCGATGAGCCGGCGGGTGAAACCGAGTAGCTCCTCGTCCACGGACTGCCAGTCGTACCAGGAGATCTCGTTGTCCTGGCAGTAGGCATTGTTGTTACCACCCTGGCTGCGACCGATCTCGTCACCGCCCAGGATCATCGGCACCCCGGCCGACAACAGCAGTGTCGCCAGGAAGTTGCGGCGGGCCCTGGCCCGGCGTTGGTTCACCGCCTGGTCGTCGGTGGGACCTTCGGCGCCGTTGTTCGACGACTTGTTGTCGCTCTCGCCGTCGTTGTTGTCCTCGCCGTTCGCACTGTTGTGCTTGTGGTTGTAGGCGGTCAGATCGGCCAGGGTGAACCCGTCGTGCGCGGTCACGAAGCCGATGCCGGCGGTCGGCGAACGGCGATCACCCTCGTAGACGTCCGGGCTGCCGAGGACGCGCTGGGTCAGGGTGCCCAGGATGCTGTCGTCCCCGGCCCAGAACGCCCGGACGTCGTCGCGGAACTTCCCGTTCCATTCCGACCAGTCGGCCGGGAAGCCACCCACCTGATATCCGGCCGTGTCCCACGGCTCGGCGATCATCTTGACCGGCGCGAGCACCGGGTCCTGCGCGATCAGATCGGTGAAGGCGCTGTGGTAGGCCGCATCGCCGTCCTGCCGGGTCAAAGTGGTGGCCAGGTCGAATCGGAAGCCGTCGACGTGCATCTCGGTCACCCAGTACCGGAGCGAGTCCATGATCAACCCCAGTGCGGCGGGATGCGAGACGTTCAGACTGTTGCCGGTGCCGGTGGTGTCGAAGTAGTGCCCTTCGTCCCCCTGCACGAGCCGGTAGTACGCCTCGTTGTCGATGCCCTTGAACGACAGGGTCGGACCCATGTCGTTTCCTTCGGCGGTGTGGTTGAACACCACGTCCAGGATGACCTCGAGACCGGCCGCGTGGAGCGCCTTGACCATCGACTTGAACTCGTTGACCTGGCCGCCGCCATCGCCGGTCGAGCAGTAGTCGCCGTGCGGGGCCAGGAATCCGATGCTGTTGTAGCCCCAGTAGTTCCGCAGGTCCTTCTCGAGCAGGTGGTTGTCCTGGACGAATTGGTGGACCGGGAGGAGCTCGACCGCCGTGATCCCCAGGTCGGTCAGGTGTTTGATCGCGGCCGGATGGCCCAGACCGGCGTAGCTGCCCCGGATCTCGTCCGGAACGTCGGGATGGAGCTGGGTGAAGCCTTTCACGTGGGTCTCGTAGATGATGGTGTGGTCGAGCGGGACGCGCGGCGCCCGGTCGTCACCCCAGTCGAAATCGTCCGCGGTCACCACACACAGCGGCGTGGATCCGGCCCCGTCGGTCTCGTCCATGGTCTCGGGATCGTTCATGTCGTGGCCGAAAACGGCCTGGCCCCAGTTGTAGTCACCCGTCACGGCGGTCGCGTGCGGGTCCAACAGCAACTTGTGGGGGTTGTGCCGCAGGCCGGCTGCGGGGTTCCACTGGCCATGCACCCGCAGCGCGTAGCGGCTGCCGGCCGCGATGTCGGGCACGATCCCGTGGAAGACGTGGGCCGTGCGTTCCGTCAGCAGGGTCCGTCGCTCGTGGCCGTCGTCGTCGAACACGCACACCTCGACGCCGTCGGCGGAAGAGCTGTACACGGCCACATTGGCGCCGTCCTCGCGCAGCGTGACACCCAGCGGGTACGGAAACGAACGGTCGGCTGACCACATCACGACATTTTCTCCTCACGGCCACGATCAGGGCATGACAGGAGTTACCGCAAAGACCGCGATTCATGCACGAGGTGACCCGCGTCGTTTCCCGGGGCGGCACGCCGGGTAACAGAGCTGGCGTGCTGCTGCCCATCATCGGACTGGTCATCGGGGTGTTGATCGTCAACGCCGCCGCGGTTCGCTGGCGGCTGCCCGCACCCATCCTGCTGGTGGTGGCCGGCTTCGCCGTCTCGTTCATCCCCGGCGTTCCGGGATACCAGCTCTCTCCCGAGTTCGTCCTCTCGGTGCTCCTTCCGCCATTGCTGTTCGGGGCCGCCTTCGAATCGTCGGCGGTGGCCATCAGGAAGTTGCTGCGGCCGATCTTCCAACTGGCTGTGGTGCTGGTCCTGCTCACCGCGTTCTCGGTCGCCTGGGTACTCACCCTGGTGGTACCGGGCATGCCGTTTCCGGTCGCCCTGGCCCTGGGCGCCATCGTGGCTCCGCCGGACGCTGTCGCCGCGGTGGCGGTGGCCCGTCGGGTGGGGCTGCCGCGGCAACTGGTCACCGTGCTCGAAGGGGAGTCGTTGTTCAACGACGCCACCTCGCTGATCCTGCTGAAGGTGTCCATCGTGGCCATCGGGACAGCCTCGGTGTCCTGGCTGCCGGCGGCCGGAGAGTTCGCCTGGGCCGCCGTCGGCGGTCTGCTGATCGGTGCCGCGCTCGGATTGCTGCTGTCGTTCGTGCGTCGCAAGGCCAGGTCTTCGCTGACCATCACGGCACTGTCGTTGATCTCGCCGTTTGCCGCCTATCTGCTCGGCGAGGCCGTCCATTCGTCCGGTGTACTGGTGGTGGTGGTCACCGCACTGGTCCTGGGGTACCGCTCACCCACCGAGGTCGCCGCGTCGGTCCGGCTGACCGAGACCGCGACCTGGTCGGCCCTGCGCTACGTCCTGGAAGGGGCCGTCTTCGCGCTGATCGGGCTGCAGCTACGAGCCATCGTCGAGTCACTGAACACCAATCAACAGCACGTCTTCCTGGCCTTCGCCGCCGTGTTGGTCACCGTGATCGTCAGCCGGCCGTTCTGGCTCCTGCTGATCCATCTGGCTTTCCGGCTGGCGCCCGGAACAACGCAGGCGATCGGGGCCCGTGGGGTGGCCGCCCTGTCCTGGGCCGGGATGCGCGGGGTGGTCTCGCTGGCGGCTGCGCAGACCCTGCCGGAGGACACCCCGTTCCGATCGCTCCTGCTGGTCAGCACGATTGCGGTGATCATCGGCACGCTGGTGCTGCAGGGGCTGTCGTTGCCCTGGGTCATCCGGCTGCTCGGAGTGTCACACGACCACCGCGCCGACGACCTCCGCGAGCGAGCTGAGGCGCACGCGCGGGCCAGCTCCGAGATCAACTCCCGGGTCGACGATCTGGTGCAGGATCGCCAGTTGTCCGATCGGCAGGCCGAGCTGATGCGGAAGTGGGCGTCGCTCCGGGACTGGCGCAACTGGGACGACGACGCCCAGTCGCGGGCCTTCGGGCAGCGCCTCAGCGTGCTGTCCGACTGGCGGCGTTCGCTGCTGGGGATCGAGCGGTCGGTCATCGTCGCCATGCGGAACGAGGGCGACCTGTCCGAAGAGGTGCTCCGGGAGATGCAGCACGATCTGGACCTGGAGGAAGCGCTCCTGGAGCGTCGTTCCGAAGCGGTGGACGGCCACCTGGACGAACTGCCCGACGCGGAGTCCACCGAGACGTTGTCGGACTCAGAGACAGACTCAGAGGTCGACGACGACGAGATCGACGACGACGCCGCGGTCGACGATGCGGATGTCAGTGCGCTGCTGATGGACGAGACGCGCGCCGGTGGTTCGAGCATCGGGCAGCGCGCGGGCCGACCCCCGGACTCCGACTGACGGCGGTGGTCATGCCTTCGGTCAGCTGCTGCGCCGGCGCCTCGTACCCACGCTGAGCGCGACTCCGGCGGCGAGAAGGAGCATGGCCGCGAACAGCCACGGTCCCACGTCGAATCCGGTGTTCGGCAGCGTCTGACCCGGTGGGACCACCGGCGGCGGTGGGCCTACCGGACTCGTCGGCGGCGAGGTGGTGACCGGGCCGGTGGTCGGCGGGACCACGGGCACGGTGTAGCCGGCCTGGGCGGTGCGGACGGTGCTGCCGCTCGTCAGTGTGGCGTGGTTGACCACGGTCGATCCGGCGGGCGCGGTGACGGCGGTCCGGATCAACACGACGGTCGCCGCGTTGCGGGCAAGGGTCCCGCTGAACAGACAGGTCACCGCGCCCGCGGCGGCCGTACACGACCACGCCGGGCCGTTCCCCTGCGTCGAGGACCCACGGTAGGTCAGGCCGCTGGGCAGCTTGTCCACGATCGTCAGCGCAGCGGTGGTCGCATTGGGGCCGGCGTTCTGCACGGTCAGCGCCCAGGTCAACACGCCATCCGGACCTGGTCCGCCACCCTGCAGAGTCTTCGTCAGGGTGAGCCCTACGGTCGGCGTGACCGCCGAGGTGACAGCCGCGGAATTGTTGCCCGGCTTGGGGTCCGGCGTCTTCGACGTGACCGACGCGGTGTTGATGACGGTCGGGTAAGCGGCGGCTCCGACCTGGACGACGAGGTCGATGACGACCGTGCCGTCGACGGCGATCGGACCGGCGATGACGCAGGTGACGGTGCTACCCAGCGAGCAGGTGGTGCTGTTGCCGCTCTGTCCGGCCGTGGCCACCCTCGTTGCGCTGATCGCGGTCAACGAGGCGGGCAGCTTGTCGACGACGGTTGCCGACGTCGGCAGCGGGGTGGGCCCGTGGTTGGTCACGGTGAGCCGGTAGGTCCCCCGCTGGCCGACGGTCAGCTTGCCGACGAGCGTCTTGGTCAGTGACAGATCGGCCTGCGCCGGCACGACGACGCGGTCGTCGCTGGTGTTGGTCGTCAGGTCCGGATCGGGTGTGGTCGAGCTGACCGTGGCGGTGTTGGTGACGGCCGGGTAGGCGGCGGCGGTCACCGTCGCGGTCACGTCGATGACCTGCTCGGCACCGCCGATCACGGTCAGCGGCAGTAGTCCGGCGGTCCCGTCGAGCAGGCAGGTGACCGTCTGGGCGGCGACGGTGCACGTCCACCCCGGGGCGGTGGCCGAGGTCGGCGTGAGCCCTGGGGGTAGCTGGTCGACGACGCGCACGTCATGGGCGGTCGAAGGTCCGTGGTTGGCCACCGTGAGGGTGAAAGCCAACGGGTCGCCGATCCGGACGAGCGAGGCATCGTGCGTCTTGGTGATGGACAGGTTCGCCTGCGGCCCGACCGGAACGGGGAGATCGGTACTGGTGTTGTTGCCGGCCGGATCGTCGGCGTCGGGATCGACGGTCGGTCCGGGGTTGACAGTGGCCGCGTTGACCAGGCTGCCGCTGGCGTTCACGTCGACAACCGTCGTCAGGACGATCGGCGGCGCCGCGCCGACGGCCAGATCGGCCGGGGTGGCGGTGCTGCCCAGGGTGCAGGTGACGAGCTGCCCCACGGCGCCGCACTCCCAGCCGGGGGCAGTGGCGCTGACGAAGGTGACCCCCGCGGGGAGGACGTCGGTGACAGTGATCGGCCGGGCAGAGGTGCCCCGCGAGACCGACGGCCCCAGGTTGCTCGCCTTGAGCGTCCAACTGAACTGCTGCCCGGGGACGGCGACCGCGCCCTCCTCGTGACTCTTGACGATCGTCAGATCCGCCCGGGTGTCCAGCGGCACGGTGTCGGTCGCCGTGTTGTCCCCGGACTCGTCGGGCGTGTTCGTCGCGGTGATCGCGACGTTGTTGGTCAGCGTGTGCACGGTCGGGTCGTTCGCGTCCGGATCACCGAGGGTCTCCGGCTGGACCAGTCCGGTCAGCGTGATCTTGTGCGTGCCGGGCACCAGCGAGGACGTGGCGGCGCAGACCACGACGAGGGCCCCGGTACCGACGGCGCAGGTGAAGTCCGGTGAGACCGCGCCGGAGAAGGTCACTCCGGCCGGCAGCGTGTCGGTGACGGTGATCGGAGTCGCGGCGTCGGCGAACGAGTCGGAGGGACCGGCGTTGATGACAGCGATGTCCCAGGAGAACTCGCTGCCGGCCACCGCCCTGGCGTCAGTTGCGTGGGTCTTGGTGATGGTCAGATCGGCTCTGGCGTCGACGGCGACCTGACTGCTGGCGGTGTTGTTGCCGGCGGCGATGTCGCCGGGCGGTTCCATGGTCAGGCCGGGCGTGACCGAAGCGTTGTTGGTCAGCGTGTCGCGAACCGACGGAGCCACCGCCACGGTGATCGGGAAGGAGACCCCGTTCGGGTTCGTCGGCGGCGCATCGACCGCGAGATCAGTCGTTCGGGTACAGACGACGGTACCCGGATCCCCTGCGGCACAACTGAATTCGGCATTACCACCGCTGACGAAGGTAGTGCCCTCGGGCAGCGAGTCGACGACCGTGATCGGGGCTGCGGCGGTGGCCCTGGACACCGACGGACCCAGGTTGGCCACCGTCACCGTCCAGGTGAACGGATCGCCGGCCACCGCGTTGACGGCTTTCAGGAGGGGCGCCTTGCTGATCGACAGGTCCGCGGCGGTGATCACCGGAACCGTGTCCTGTGCCGAGGCCGGGTTCTGCGGGGTGCCGGTGGTCAAGACGGCGTGGTTGGTGAGCTCCCCCGCGGGTGCCGCGGAGTCGATGCTGACGGTGAGCTCCAGGGCCGGGGCGGCACCGCCGGCCGGGATCCGCGGATCAGCCGTGTTCAGCTCGCAGGTCACCAGCTGGCCGGCAGCGGTGCAGTCCCAGGGTCCCTGGTTCGACAGATAGGACATACCGGCCGGGAGGGTGTCCACGATCCGGATCGGGCCGACCGCGTCGGACGGTCCGGCCGTGTTGGACGGTCCGGCCGTGTTGGCGGCCACCAGCTCGAAACTGACGGAGTCGCCCGCGGAAACCGGGTCACCGGCCGGATCGTGCGTCTTGGTCAGGGTCACGGCGGCGAAGGTGCTGACGGTGATCGGGACCTCGCTGTGCCAGTCCGGCTCACCGGGGGTGTGCGGGGTGACGACGGTGAGGTCGGCAGAGTTCAACAAACTGGTGCCGGTCGGCACCGAAGCTGCCGGGTGGGCCGTCACGGTGATGATCGAGGGGCTGTCGGCGACCGCCAGTTCTGCTCTGGTGCAGGTCAGCGTACCCAGATCGCAGGTCCAGCCGGCGCCGGACAGCCCGGTGACGACGAGCCCTTCCTGCGGCGCGTCGACCACGCTGAGCACTCGCGCCGTCGACGGGCCCTTGTTGACCACCGCGAGCTGGTATTTGACCGGATGGTCGACGTCGCCGGCCACGGCAGTGGCCATCGGCGGGTCGATGGTCTTGCGGATCGTGACATCGGCGAGCTGCCCGACCGTGGTCGGCCGACTCGAGGTGTTGTTGTCCGGATTCGGGTCGAAGACCGGGCCGGACACGGTGGCCCGGTTGGTGACCGTGCCGACGGTGTCCGCTCCGACCAGAACGGGCGCCTCTATCGCCGCCGGCGACGCGTTCGCACCGATGGTGGTCGGGTAGGTGCAGTTCAGCGTGTTGTTCGCGGGCACGGTGTCGGGAACGAGCGCACAGGTCCACCCCGTGCCGTTCGGCGGGTTTGCCGGGTCGTAGGTCAGGCCGGCCGGCAGCGTGTCCGCGACGACCGTGGGGCCGGTGGCCACCGACGGCCCGTTGTTGTGCACCGTCAGGACGTACCGCATGGGCTGCCCGGCGACGACCGGGAGGGTGTCGTCGATGGTCTTGTCGATACTCAGGTCGGCTTCGCCGGTCACCGAGGAATCGTCGGTGTCGCTGTTGGAGGTTGGTCCCGGGTCCGGGGTGTCGGCGGAGACAGTCGCGGTGTTGACGATGGGGTCGGCAACGTCGTGGTTGGCGGCGATGTGGACGGCAATGCGGACTTTCGTGGTCACCAGCGCACCGCCGTTGGGTCCGGCCAGCGCCCCGGCCAACTGGCATCTGACCAGCTGGCCGACTGCGCTGCAGGTCCAACCGGGAGAGACCGAGGTGTAGCCGGAGTAGGTCAAAGAGTCCGGCAGCGGATCGGTGATCACCACACCCTGGGAGTCCGACGGTCCGTAGTTGGTGACCGACAATTCGTACTCTCGGTCGGTGCCGGCCACCGGCGGGGTGGTGTCCTTGTCCACCAGCACCTTGGAGATCCCCAGATCGGCCAGCTGGCCGGGCGTCGTCGTCACCTGGTCGGAGTTGTTGCCGGAGTTGGGGTCCGGCGTGGCCCCCGGGGTGACGACCGCAGAGTTGACGACGGCCGTGGCGCGGTCGGACGGGACGAAGATCGTTACCTGCAGGGGCGTCCCACTGGCCGCCGCGGCCAGGGTGCTGACCCAGCTGCAGGTGAGTGTGCCGGAGACCGGCGGCGCGCAGGTCCAGTTGGTCCCCTGGGCGGAGACGAAGTCGGTACCGGCCGGGAGGGTGTCGACGACGGTGATGGGACGGCCGGGAGAGGCCAGCGAGACCGACGGCCCGAGGTTGGTGACGGTGACGGCGTAGGTCGCATCGGCGCCGGCGGTCAGGGGGCCGACCAGGGTTTTGGTGATCTTCAGGTCGCCGTCGGTGACCACGGTGCCGGTGGCGCTGTCGGTGTTGTTGGTGAGGTCGGGATCGAAGGTGCGGTTGCCGACCTGACCGGAGTTGACCGCGGTCGAATCGGTGACGGCATCGGTCGGAATTCCGACCGTGACGGTGACGGGCGGGAAGGCGTCGCCGGCCGGGAGGGTGTCGGCCCCGTTGCTCCGGCTACACGAGACGGCCCCGGTCGTCGGGGTGGTGGTGCAGGACCAGCCGGCGCCGATGGCCGATTGCAGGGTCAGCACCCCGCCGGCCCCACCGCCGGGAAGGGTCAGCGTGCTCGGCACCTTGTCGATGACCAGGAACGGACCGACGGCAGTGTCGAGGCCGTTGTTGGTCACGGTCAGCGTCCAGGTCCCGGTGCCGCCGGCGGTGAAGCCCCCGGCGGCCTTGACCAGCTGGACGTCGGCCGCGGCGATCAGCGCCGTGGCCGAGCCGGTGCCGGATGCGTAGGGGCCAGCCGTGTTTCCGGTCGCCCCGGTGGCGTCCGTCGTGGTCGCGGTGACCTTGTTGACGTTCGGATTCCCGGTGCCGGCGGCGGTGGGCGCATCCGGTCCCGGGGTGGCGTCGAGGGTGATGACCACACTCTGGCCGGGTGCGATGCCGTCGGTGGCGGGATTGGTGCCGAGCGGGGCCAGGCCGGTCCAGACCAGCGTCTGACCGACGGTTCCGCTCGGTGGGGTGACGGCCGGCTCGACCGCGACCGGCCCACCGTTCGCCGTGGTGACCCGGGCGGACCCGGCGTCGTAGGTCCAGTTCGCCGGCAGGATGTCGGTCGCGCCGAGGTTGTAGGCGCGGCCGTTGCCCGAGTTGGTCAGCGTGATGCGCCAGGTGAACGGCACCCCGGCGTAGGCCAGACCGGCCGTCACCGCCGTCTTGACCGGGACCACCTTCGGGAAGTGCGGGGTCACGGTGGCGCTCGAGGAGGTGTTCGGAGTGGTGTGCCGGCCCCCGCTGTTCGGCTGGCTGTACAGGTCGGTCACGGTGGCGGTGTTCCGCTGGGCCGCCACCCCGAGGGTGCTCGAGGACGCGAGCTTGGCCTGGTAGCTGACGGAGGTACTCCCACCAGCGGCGATCGGGCCCGGGATGGTCCAACTCAGCTTCCCGGCGGCACAGTTGGTCGCGCCGGTCAGGGTGGTGCCGGCGGGCAGGGTGGTGGGGTCGATCACCACTCCGGCCGGGACGGCGTCGCAGACGGCGATGTTGTAGGCCGGACCGGTGTTGGAGTCGCCGGACTGCCCACCGTTGGTGAACTTGAGGGTGTAGCTGAAGACCTGCCCGGGTTCCGGGGTGGTGTTGGAGACCGACTTGGCCAGGTGCGGTACGGGTTCGGTGGCGGTGACGGTGGCCCGCGCGGAGATGTCGGCAGGATCGAACGGGGGCTGGCCGCCACCAGAGGTGGCGTTCCAGGCGATCGAGGCACCGTTGGTGATGGTTGCACCCCTGGTCACCGCCGCCACGTCCGCGACGACCGCGGTGTAGGTCAACGTGATGGTGCGCGTCTGCGTCTGCGACAGCAGATCCCCCAGGTCCCACGTCGCCAGCGTGCCCGCGCCCGACGGGGCGGTCGTCGGCGCATTCGCCGGGACCGCGCAGGTACCTGGGGTCTGGCTGCACGTGATCGACACGGTGGTCAACGTCGAGCCGTTCAGGCCTGCGGGCAGCAGATCGCGCAGCACTGCGTGATACAGGTTCACGCCGGCCGGAATCTGTGCCGTCACCGTGAAGGTCACGGTGGCGCCGACGTTGGCGTGATCCGGGCTGGCGGTCTTCGTCAGCGCGGGGACGGTGACCCGGATGGTCTGCTGATCAGTGGCCGAATACCCCCGCGCACCGTCCGGCAGCGGCGACTGGGGGGTCGGCCTGACCCCGGGGATCGACGCCGCCGTCAGGGACGCGGCATTGTTGTATTTGGCCCCGGCCGCGGCCGCCGGATCGATCCCGACGGTGTAGAACAGCGAAGCGGCCACTCCCCCAGCGAGATCCCCGACGTGCCAGCCGATCCGAGTCGTCCCGATGGCGCAGCCGTTGCCGGTCGGTCCCGTCCCGCTGCCGGCGGTCGGGTCGTCTGCGGTTCCGGTCGACGGACTGCCGGTCACATATCCGGTGACGGTCAGGCCCGCCGGGACGCAATCGATCACCCAGTTGTCGTACGCGGTGGGCCGACCGGCGGTATTGCCCGCGGTCAGCTGGTAGGTGACCGTCTGGCCCGCGGTATACGGTCCGGCCGGTGACACCGACTTGTTCAACGTGGGAAGTGGTTCGACCACGGTCGCCGCGGCAGCGGCGGACGCGGTGGTCGGGCTGCCGCCGACCGGGGTGAAGGTGAACAGCGCCTGATCCGTGCGCGTGTCACCCTGACCGCCGACTGCGCTGGTGAACCGGCCGGTCAGAGTCACCGTGACGAGTTGGTCGGTGTCGGTGTCGTTGGTGTAGGAGGCCGGGAAGGTCAGCAGCCCGGTCGTCGGGCTCACCGCAAAACCAGCGGGCAGCGCGACCGTCGATGCGGGGTTGTCCGCGTTCGGCGCGAGCGCCGCGGTGGGCGGGTGCGCCGCCGTCAGCAGCTCGACTCCATCGGGCGGCAACACATCTGCCAACGAGCCGGCCAGCACCGTCAGGTGCGCGGGGATCCGGGCGCCGATCTTGAAGGTCAGCAACTCGCCGACAGCCGCCTGCCCGGCGCCGTCGTTGCCGGGCTCTGCGATGGCGCTCGTGATGGTCTTGGTCGCGGCTGCGGCGGCCGTGAAGACATCCGAGGGATCCGATACCGGCGGCGCGAGCTGCGAGGCCACCGGGATGTCACCGTCGATGTTTTCCGCCGGATAGTAGGTGGTCCCGCCGACCCCGTCGTCCGCGTCCGCGGAGTAGCTGGACACGTAGGCCGTGTTCACCACGTCCAACGACGGACCGATCTGAGGAACCGTCACCCGGTAGTCGAGCCGGGTGGTGCCGCCGGCGGGCAGCGGACCGCCGAGGGTCCAGCGCAGGATCGAGTGCCCGGTGACCGGCTGTCCCCCGACGGTCGGGTTCCAATCACCCAGGGCCCCGGCGTCCCGGCAGACCTGCTGTGTACTCGGGTCCAGGCCGGGAGCTACGTCGGCGCAGGTGAACGGGACCGGCAAGACATCCCAGACGGTGATCGCCGAGACCGGGCGGTCGGTCGCGGTGGCCGAGGTGCCGAGGTTGCTGATGTCGACCCGGAAGTCGACGACATCACCCTCCTTGACCTGCTGGTGATCGGTGTCGGCCGGGTTCTCCGGGGTCGGCTGCCCGTTGATGGTGGCGACGCCCTTGGTCAGGCCGAGCGGGATGGCCGGGGCGATGGAGAAGTTGACCTGGTCGCGCAGCGAGCGGACCTGGCCGGCCGAGTTCTCGGCCTGCACCTTCATCAGGTTTCCGGCCAGGTCGACGCTGCCCGGATCGGCCGGCGTGGTCACCCGCACGGCAACCCGCACGACGAACGTCTGGCCCGGATCGACCAGCCGGGTGCCGCCGTCGATCCGACCCAGGTCCCAGCTCAAGGTCCCCTGATCGGCGCCACTGGCGTCCAGGTGGATCTCGTCGAGGGGCAACGTGTTGCCCGGGGCGACAGCCGACGATTCGTAGGTGGTGCCTGCCGGCAGGAAATCGGTCACCGTGGCATTGCGGGTGAACGTGCCGCTCGGCGCGGTCACCCTGAGCTCGAAGCAGACCAGGTCGCCCAACGCGAAGGTGGTCCGGGCCGGCGGCAGGACGGGATTGGTGGGGTCGACATAACCGGAGCTGGGGCCGTCGCACGCATAGGTGGTCGAGAACGTGATCGGGAGCGGCTGGATCAGCTTGGCGATGGCCGGCCCGCCGGTGACCAGTTCGGCGGACGACGAATCGCTGACCTGCCGGGTTCCGGTTTCCGACGTCCCGGGGATCGGCGTGGTCTGTGCCGCGAGATCAGCGGTGTTGTCGAAGGTGTCCCCGGCCGTCGTCGCTGTTCCGACGAGGCTGCCGCCGGGGTAGGTGGGCAGCATCAGCGTGGGGTAGGTGACGTGCAGGCTGGACTGCGCGGCCAGGTTGCTGATGATGGTGAACTGGAAAGCGAATATCCCGGTCGCGGGGTCGAACGTCACGCTCTGGTAGCTGATCGGCGTGCCCTGGTCATTCCGCGGCGCCTGGCCCGCCGCCGCGACACATTCCGGGTAGCCGGCCAGAGAAGGGTGATCAGCGACAAGCTGGGTCCACTGCGCCTGGGTGACCAGCGGGCAGACCCCGTTCGGCAGGTGATCGGTGAGGACGATGTTCTGCGCGGAGGCGTACTCGGAGGTGTCGACCTCGAGGGTGTAGGTCGCGACCTGGCCGATGGTGAACTCGTCCTGTTTGCTGGGAGTGTCACCCTGGGTCTGCACCGACTTGAGCAGCCGGACGTCCTTGGCGGTCACCGTATGGGTGTCGTCGTCGCTGACCGTCGTGCCGGTCGTGCCGGTCGGATCGGTCAACGTCGGGCCCTGGTATCGGCCGGTGACGCTCGCCGCATTGGTCACGCCCTGGCCGTTGCCGACCTGACGGGTCGAGTCGCCGGCGTTGTTGTCCAGGTTGGCGCCCTGCTGGCCCGACCCGGGCGCCGGGGTGCCACCGGGGAATACGGTGGTGTTGTCCCGCAACGGGATCGCCGCGGCGTACTTGATGGTGTGGGTGTCCCCTGCCGCCAGGTCGAACAGCGGCCAGACCACCTTGGTGAAGACGCCGGTCAGTGCCGGGGTCGGGTTGGTGACGGTCTCCACCGAGGCTGGGATCGGGCAATCGTCGACCGGCGTCCGACCGACCCCCAACGGGGGAGCATCGGTGTACTCGGCCCCGGTGGTGGTGTTGTCGGTGGTACCGCAACCGAGGAACTCCAGATTCGCCGGCAGGTAGTCGACCACCTGGTTGCCGGTGGTGGCATCGTCGTCGTTGTTGGTGATCAGCAGGGTGTAGACCGAGATGTTGTCGTGCACCCCGCGCAGCAGCTTGCCCTCCGGGCTGGCGTCGCTGGACTTCGCGATGGTGATGGCGGAGATCAACGTGTTGACCGTCTGGGGTGCACCGACGCTGACCAGCGGACTGTTGACCGGACTACCGGTCTTGTCGAACTTCGGCACCACCCGGGGGTTGCTGGAGGAGAAATCCTGGGCGGTGTTCGTCACGGTGGAGCCGACCGGATAGAACGAACTGGGCGGCACCACCTGGTAGCCGATGACCACCGTCCCTCCCAACGGGAGGTCGGCGACGTTGGACCAGACCAGGGTCTGTTGCGGAACCAGGGGTGAGGTCTCGGTCGGGAAGTGCACCTGGGCCGTGAACACCGTGGGGTCGCCGACGTCTGCGGGGGTGGTGGTACCCGGCTTGTAGGTGACGCCGGGCGGCAGCACATCCCGGAACGACACGTTGTACTGCCGGGCGGCGTTCGCCGCTGCCGCCGGGTTGGTGGCCGTCAGGGTGAATGGGATCGGACTGCCGGCCAACACCGATCCGGGGCCGGACTTCGACATGCCGATCGTGGACAAGGCCGCGGCGGCGGCCGGCGCGGCCGCAAATCCCGAAACGGTGCACAGCGCCAGCACCAACGTCACCACGGCAACGAACGCGATGACGGATCGGGAGCGTCGGAACCCGGCTCGCCTGGTCGCGCTGATATGCCACCTTTGGTGACCGGAACCGCCCGAAAGGGGACGAACGGTACCGATCGGCACTTTTTACCCCTTAGTCACCAGACCCAACCCACCATTTGGATCAATCGAGTCATTGCAACACACGAACGCCGGCGCTCCAATGGGCAGGCGGTAATTGCTTTGTCCGCACGCCTGTTGACGCCGATTCGTAGAGTCGGGTGCCAAGCCCTCGGCCATGGGGGAGTAAGCGGCATACACGAACCCGGCGACCTCGTCCCCCACGACCGCGACCCACCACGGCAGGTCCGGCTGAGCCGTCATGCGGCCACCATCGCCTACTGGGTGGAAGCGCGCTCCTGGAACGCGACTGCCGTGCCGGTCATGCCGGGCGCGTGGATCGCGGCCGGCGCCGGCGCGTCCCGGGTGTCGCCCGCAGGCGGTGCGGGGTCGGGCGGGTCGAAGGTGATGGGCTCACCCGTGGAGTGGTTCCTCCGGGCCGTCCAGCACGCTGGTCGGGATCCCGTAGGGCAGAAACCGCACTCTGCGACTGCTGTCGGTGTTGTTCTTGTTGGCGCGCAGGGCGTCGAGCTCGGTCGCGAAGACCTGTTCGATCTGGGCGCCCCCATCGCCGCTCACGGCGTAGATGACCCACACGCCGTCGCCGGTCTGCCCGGTGGTCTCCGGTTCCGGCGTCGGCCGCGGGCGACGCGTGGCCTGGTCGAACATCCCCGTCCATCCGGACCGGTCACCGGAGGCACCCAGGAGCCCGCCGAACTGGCCGAGCGCGCCGCGCAGTTGTTCGCCCGCGCCCCGGACCAGGCGATCGAGATCCTCCGGATCGAATCCGTACTGTTCGTTGTCGGCCATGGCGTTCCTCCTGCTGAAAGCTTCCGCAGTACATACGGCTGCCTCCAGTGTGCGTCGACACCGGCAGCAGCGCCACGAGCGCGTGCCGGCGGCGAGCGAGTCGCGTCGACCAGCGACGGTTTCCGGGAGCGCCACCACTCCGCGGGTGTCACCAGCTGCTGCGGATCGGTGATCGGTGAAGCGACCCCGGCGGAGCCGGCGATCGCCTTCGATCGGACCGGGACGTTCACGGCATGGGCTGTGCGACCGAGGCCGGCAGCGCGATTCCTGACGTCCCCGTGAGCCGTGCCGCCACAGCTCCGACCGGTCGTCGTGAACGTTCGCCTGGGGGAGGAGTTTCGGGGCGGCCGGATCGCGGTACGGGGTGGGAGACGCCGGCCGTTCGGGCCGGGCGACGAACGGAGAACCAGATGGCCAGGAGCGACGATCACAGCACCGGTGACGGCCGGGAGCCCTATTCCGACATCGGCGGTCCCGAGGCGAGGCATGCGCAGACCCACGACGTGCGCCGCGAGGAGGCCACCAACTCCACTCCGAAGGTTGACGAACCGGACGAGTTCGCCAACGACCTGGCGAACGACAAGCGGTAGCCGTCGAGACGGCGGCAGCCGTCTGCTCGGGCGTCCGTCAGCGGAGGCGCCGGGCGCGCAGCACCACATCCTCGGCGTGGTGCGCGCCCGCGCCCCCGTCCGGCACGACCCGCGGCCGACGTTCGTAGCGTTCCACCTCCCAGTGGTCGTCGAGCAGCGCGGCGACCATCGACGGCCAGACGTAGTCGGCAGGGTCGAATCCGTTGTCGACGCCATCGTCGTCCGCCGGCCTGGACTCCATTCCGGCGTGGTGCACGAGCAGCAGCACACCCCCGGGCGCGACTGCCCCCAGCAGCGCCCGCTCGGCCGCGGCGTCGGAGGTGCGGAGCAGGGCGGGGTACTGGGCCGAGACCAGGTCGAAAGATGCGGACGGCAGGCCCGCCTCCGCCAACCCTGCGTGTATCCAGGTGATCGGGACACCGGCGTCCTGCGCGTGCTGGACCGCTCGCTCCAGCGCCACTCCCGACACCTCGAGGGCCGAGACGTCCCAACCGCCTCGGGCCAGCCAGACAGCGTCGGCACCTTCCCCACAGCCGACGTCGAGGACCCGTCCGGGCCTGAGCCCGACGACCTCGGCTACCAGCGCGCCGTTGGGTTGGCCGCTCCACAACTGCTCCCGGTCGGTATACCGCCGATCCCACTCCTCCTGCACTGCAGGGTCTCCGACGTAATCGCCGCCGTTGGCGGCTGGTCTCGGTGCGGGCGGGGCTGGCGCGATGTCGTCGGTCATCCGCCCACTGTTGCCCATCGCCGCAGATACCTGCCAGCCGGGTTGCCGACCTGGCAAATCCTGCACGTCGCGCGCTACGCCACCTGGGTGAACCTCGCAGTCGCCTCTTCCCAACTCTTCTAAACCGGTTTATATCTAAAGCGGTTTAGTCAGCTGGATCCGGACCGGGAAGGGGCGCGCACCGATGGCAACGAAGCCGACGATCTCCGATGTTGCCGAGCGCGCCCATGTCTCCAAAGGAGCTGCGAGCTTCGCACTGAACGGCAAGCCGGGGGTCAGTGCGGAGACTCGCAGTCGGGTCCTGCAGGCGGCAGCGGATCTCGGCTTCACCGCCAGCGCCACCGCCAGGGCATTGGCCGGGCGGCGCAGCGACACCCTGGGCCTCATCCTGACCCGCGACCCGGAGATGCTGGGCTCGGATCCGTTCTTCCCGCCGTTCATGGCCGGCGTCGAGGCCGTCATCGCCCCGACGGGCAGGGCTCTCACACTGCGTTTCGTCGAACCGGAGCAGGAGGCGGCCGCCTACGCCGATATGGCCAACTCCGCCCGTGTGGACGGCGTCCTGGTGGCCGACCTGCGGGTGGACGACCCACGCCCCGGCCTGCTCACCGCGCTGGACCTGCCCTTCGTGACCTTGAACCGGCCCGACGTCTCGTCGGCCGGCCCGGCGGTGTGTCTCGACGATCGGCAGGGCGTCCGGGACGCGGTGGATCACCTTGTCGCACTTGGCCATCGGGTCATCGCCCACGTGGCCGGTCCGCGAAACTATCTGCACGCCAACAGTCGTCGCGACGAGTGGCGGAGGATGCTCGGGGCCAGCGGATTGGATGCCTCAGCGCTGGTCGAAGCGGACTTCACGGCGTCCGGGGGGGCTCGAGCCACCGAGGAACTCCTGGATCTCGCCGCCCCGCCGACCGCGATCCTGTATTCGAACGACCTGATGGCCATGGCCGGGCTCGCGGTCGCCCATCGTCGCGGCATCTCGGTACCTGGTGAGCTGAGCATCGTCGGTTACGACGATGCCGAACTTGCCGCGCATCTGCACCCCGCGTTGTCCACCGTGCGGACCGACGCCCGCCGATGGGGTCGCGCGGCCGCGACGACCTTGATCGAATTGCTCGACGGGGAACAACCCGACGATGTCCACCTCACGCCCGCGAAATTCGTCGCGCGTGATTCAACAGGCCCGATTGTGGGCACCAGGAAATAAGCCGTCCACGAAATATTCTATCTACCAAGGAGTCTCACAATGAAGCGAGTCACTCTTTCCCTCGCGGTCCTATTACTGGGCACCATCGCCCTGGCCGGATGCGGTTCGAATAGCGGAGGGGGGTCCGGCACCAGCGCCAGCCAGGCCCACGGCCCGATCAAGATCTGGTATTCGAACAATGAACAGGAAGTCGCCTGGGGCAAACAGGCCGTCGCGGCCTGGAACAAATTGCATGCCGACCAGACGGTCACCGCTGAAGAGATCCCGGCCGGCAAATCCTCCGAAGACGTCATCACGGCCGCAATCACGGCGGGCACGACGCCCTGCCTCATCTACAACACCTCACCGGCCGCAGTTCCCGCATTCCAGCAGCAGGGTGGCCTGGTCGACCTGTCGAGCTTTGCCGATGGCACCAGCTATATCGAAAGTCGCACCGATGCAAGCATTGCCAAGCAATACCAGAGTTCTGACGGCCATTACTACCAGATGCCCTGGAAATCCAACCCGGTGATGATCTTCTACAACAAGAAGATCTTCAAGGCCGCGGGGATCGACACCACCAATCCGCCGCTGCACACCTACGCCGAGTTCCTGGCCACCGCGCAGAAGATCGTGGCGTCCAAGGCCGCGAAGTACGCCATCTACCCTGCCCCGTCCAGCGAGTTCTACCAGCCCTGGTTCGATTTCTACCCCGCGTTCGCGGCCGCCACCGGGGGCAAGCAGCTGGTCGTGGACGGCAAGAGCCAGTTCACCTCACCGGAGGGCATGGCCGTCGTCAATTTCTGGAAGCAGATCTACGCCGGCAACCTGGCCGGCAAGGAAACCGTCACCGGCGACACGTTCGCCGACGGCACCGCCGCCATGGCGTCGGTCGGACCATGGGCGATTCCGGTCTACAAGGGCAAGGTGGACTGGGGCGTGGTCCCGATCCCCACCGCGAACGGCATGGCCGCCAACCAGATCCACACGTTCTCGGACGCGAAGAACATCGGCCTCTACAGCTCGTGCCAGAACAAGGCCACCGCCTGGGATTTCCTCAAGTTCAGCACTTCGCAGGCGCAGGACGGCCAGCTGCTGACGATGACGGGCCAGATGCCACTGCGGAAGGATCTGACCACCACCTACGCAGATTACTTCGCCAAAAACCCCGACTACAAGCTGTTCGCCGATCAGGCCGCCCGGACCACCGAGGTACCGAACGTCGCCAACTCGGTGCAGATCTGGCAGACGTTCCGTGATGCCTGGACCAGTGCGGTGATCTTCGGGAAGTCCGACGCCACGAAGACGTTCAACGATGCAGCCACCAAGATCGACTCCCTCGCAAAGTCCTGAGGCGTCAACATGTCTGTTCCTGCGCCCACCAACCCAGCACCTGGACTGACCGCCGGCACCCCGGCCGCCGGCCGTACCGCGCCGCCCGCCACGGGCGGCCGGCGCGGCGACGAGAGGCCACCGCTGCGGGTCCGGCTCGCCGGCCGTCAGCCGATCGGGATGCTGTTGTCGCTGCCGTATGCCGTCTACGTCGCGGTGATCTTCGCGTATCCGCTCGGATTCGCGATCTGGATGAGCTTCCACCACTACTTCTTCACCGCCCCCGGGGTTTCCGTCCCGCATCCATTCGTGGGCCTGCAGAACTACAAGACTGTACTGACCGACCCCGACGTGCTGGCTTCCTTCGGCCACGTCGGCATCTTCCTGATCATCAATGTGCCGCTGACGGTGGTACTGTCGCTGACCCTGGCCGCAGCTCTGAATCGCGGCATCCGGGGGCAGACCTTCTTCCGGGTCTCGTACTACATCCCGTACGTGACAGCCAGCGTGGCCGTGGTCGGCGTGTGGCTGTTCCTGTTCAACACCGACGGTCTGGTCAACAACATCCTGGGTCCGCTGGCCCCCAGTCCGTCCTGGCTGATCAGCTCGACCTGGGCGATGCCGATGATCGCCGTCTTCGTCACCTGGAAGCAGTTGGGCTTCTTCATCCTGCTCTATCTGGCTGCGCTGCAGAACGTCCCGAAGGAACTCTACGAATCCGCCTCGACCGACGGTGCGAACGGGTTGCAGTCCTTCCTGTCCGTGACAGTGCCCGGGGTGCGGACGGCGACCGGACTCGTCACGCTGCTCGCCATCGTCACCGGGGCGAACCTCTTCACCGAGCCCTACCTGCTCACCGGCGGCGGCGGCCCGGCCGGCGCATCGACCACACCGGTGCTGCTGATCTACCAAAAGGGCATCCAGCAGGCTCATCCCGACGTGGCGTCCGCACTGGGTGTGATCCTGGTGATCGTCGTGTTGATCATCGGACTCGCCAACCTCTGGCTGAACGAACGGGGGAACAAGTGACGCTCACCGCGAACGACCCCGACATCGTCACCACGGCAGCCGGCCGGAAACCCGGCGGCGCGGGGCGCATCACCACCTACGTCCTGCTGATCATCGGAGCCTTCGCGTTCCTGTTCCCGTTCTACTACATGGTGATCGGCTCGCTGCAGAAGGCGCCGAACACCACCGTCGCAGGGGCATTTCCGAATCCGGCGAACCTCACCTTCGCCAACTACACGGCGATCAACGCCCGCCTGGACCTGGGTCAGGCTCTGGTCAATTCCGGCATCTTCACCGGCGGGGTGCTGCTGTGCACGCTGGTGTTCGGGGTCCTCGCGGGCTACTCGCTGGCCATGCTGAAATTCCGCGGTCGCGGCACGCTGTTCGGCTCCATGTTGCTGGTCCAGGTGATCCCGTTCCAGCTGCTGATGATTCCGCTGTACGTGATGATCGCCCGCACCTACGGTCTGGGTGACACCTACCTCGGGATGATCCTGCCGTTCGCGATCAACTCCACCGCGGTCTTCATCTTCCGGCAGTATTTCCTGCAACTCCCCAAGGAACTCTTCGACGCCGCCCGGATCGACGGGGCCGGCGAACTCCGGACGCTCTGGTCGATCGCTCTTCCCTTGGTCCGCCCGGCCATGCTCACCGCGGTACTGCTGACGTTCATCGGCCCGTGGAACGAATTTCTCTGGCCGTTCCTGATCACCAAGGAACAGAGCAAGCAACCGTTGGCGGTGTCGCTGGCGAACTACATCTCCACCGTGCAGGCCAGTACCGCGAACCCGTTCGGCGCCGTTCTGGCGGGCGCTGTAGTGCTGGCGGTGCCCGTGGTCGTGCTCTTCATCGTGTTCCAGAAACATTTTGTCTCCACTGATTTGGGATCGGGGGTCAAGGGATGACCGGACTTGACGTGAAAACGGTGGTGCCGTACCAACTCACCAGGTTGGGTGTGGTGATGTCGCCGGCGCTCGACAACCCCCACGAGGTCGAGGGCGTACTCAACCCGGCCAGCGGGCGTGACCGGGATGGCAGGCTCTGGCTGCTGCCCCGACTGGTGGCCGCAGGCAATGTGTCTCGGGTCGGGTTGGCCGAGATCGAAATCGCAGATGGGGTTCCCGTCGGCGTCCGGCGGGACGCGGTGGTGCTCGAGCCCGACCGGGGCTGGGAGCGGGGCACCGATCACAGCGGGGTGGAGGATCCGCGAACCACCTGGGTGCCCGCTCTGGGCGTTCACCTGATGACGTACGTCGCCTACGGTCCACTCGGTCCGAAGCCGGCTCTCGCCGTGTCGTCCGACCTGCGGACCTGGGATCGCCTTGGCCCCTTCAACTTCCAGTACCAGGACGACCTGGACACGGATCTGAACCTCTATCCGAACAAGGACCTGGTGATCTTCCCGGAGCCGGTTCCCGGCCCGGACGGGCGCCTGAGCTATGCCGTCCTGCACCGTCCGATGTGGGATCTGGACTGGATCGCGCCCGGGGGTGGCGCGCCGCGGCCGGCGGGACTGACCGACGACCGGCCCGGTATCTGGATCTCGTACGCGGCGGCGGACCAGGTGGACCAGGACATCTCCCAGTTGGTGAACCTGTCCGGACATCGTCTGGTCGCGCTGCCGGAATTCCCCTTCGAGGCCCTGAAGATCGGCGCCGGACCGCCCCCGATCCGGATCCCGGAGGGCTGGCTGCTGATCCACCATGGCGTCACCGGGGAGCTGGTGTCCGGATTCGACCAGCAGCAACGGGTGAACTATGCGGCCGGCGCGTTGATCCTGTCGGCCGACGATCCGTCGTCGGTCATCGCGCGCACCGCAATCCCGCTGCTGGCGCCGGAGACCGCGGACGAACGATCGGGCATCGTGCCGAACGTCGTCTTTCCCACCGCGATCGAGACCATCGACGATCGCACCTTCGTGTTCTACGGCATGGCCGACTCGAAGATCGGCGTCGCCGAACTGACCAGGATCTAGGAGACCCACCATGAGGCGAACAGCAACGGCGCTGATCACCGCAACACTTCTCAGCGCAGCCACTCTCACCGGGTTCCCGGGATCTGCCGCGGCCGTGCCGGCCCCCCCGGCGGCCGCGACGACAGCCCCGACCCCGCTGACCAACCTCGCGCACCTCGACTTCCTCGGCGATCGGGTGGCGGTGGCGAACACGTCCGCCCACACCACGTATCGGCTCTCCCAGGATCCGAGGATCGGCGTCGTCTGGGTCTACGCGGACTCCCGGCCCGGCGGCACTTTCGCGCGGGTCGGCGGCGGGGCCCTCGATGCCACGACCGGGCACTGGGGCCAGGGTTCCTACGACACCGACGACATCACCCGGGCCGCCGTCGTCTACCTGCGGCAGTGGCAGGCCACCGGCGACCGGCACGCCAGGGAGCAGGCCTATCAACTGCTCCGGGGCGCGGCCTACTTCCAGACCCTGACCGGCCCGAAGGCCGGTGAGGTCGTGCTCTGGATGCAGCCCGACGGAACGCTCAACACCACGCCGACCCCGCCCGACTCGCCCAACCCCGCCGACTCCGACCAGTCGTACTGGTTGGCCCGGACGCTGTGGGCGTACGGCGAGGGGTACGCCGCGTTCCGCCACGACGACCCGGCATTCGCCACATTCCTGGCCGCCCGCATGCAACTGACGATCACCGCGCTGAACCGCGACACCCTGGGCAGATACGGGACGTATCAGGTGATCCACGGCGTCAGGGTCCCCGCCTGGCTGATCGTGGACGGCGCGGATGCCTCCTCCGAGGCCATGCTCGGGCTCTCGGCCTACGTGGACGCGAGAGGTCCGGGCGGCGCGCCGGCGCGGACCGCGCTGGCCGAACTGGCCCGTGGCGTGGCCGACATGTCGGGCGGCAGCACCACCTCGTGGCCGTACCGGGCGCTGTTGCCGTGGGCGCTGTCGCGCTCTGATTGGCATGCCTGGGGCTCACAGATGGCCTCCGGCCTGGCCGCCGCCTCGAAGGCCTTGCGCAGCCCTGGGCTGCTGACGCCCGCGATCGGCGACACAGCAGGTTTCACGGCCCAACTGCTCACCTCGACCGGACCGGTGAACGGATTGCTGCCCACCCCGGGCGACACCACCCAGATCGCCTACGGCGCCGATGCCCGTATACAGGCCCTCCTCTCGGTCGGCGAGGCCTCCGGAAGCCGCGGTATCCGTGACCTGGCCGGCATCGCCGGCGGCTGGTACTTCGGGGCCAACCCGTCCGGCAAGCCGGTCTACGACCCGGCAACCGGCGTCACCAACGACGGCGTGCAGGGTGATGGCACGATCAACCCGAACTCCGGCGCCGAGTCCACCATCCACGGACTGCTGTCGATGCAGGTACTCGACGCACACCCCGAGTTGGCCCGGCTGGCCCGATCGTCCGCGACGATCTCGGTACGTGACGGGCTCGGCGTGGTCGAGGCCGAGACCGGGACCCTCACCGGTCAGGCCTCGATCGTGACGCCGGACCCTACCTGGACCGGCGAGTCGTCATGGAGCGGAAAGGCCGTCCAGGTCGGCCCAGGGTCCACGGTCTCCTGGGCGCTACCGGCCTCTGATCAACCGCGCCTGGTCCAACCCGTCGTCGAGCTGGTCCCCGGATCGCCCACCAGCACGAGCTTTTCGGCCGACGGTCGCACGCTGGGCACGGTTGGCTTCGGCGAGGTGGGCCCCCAGGGCAAGGCCCCGTCTCCCACCGAGCTGGCACCCATCGCCCTCCCGCGTGCCGCGGGCTCACCGGCCGCCACGCTGACGGCGACCACCACCGGTGGCACCGGACGGATCGATGCCCTGCTGGTGATGCCGCAGGTGGCCACCTTGTCGGCATCGGGTGCCGGTCATAGCACTGCCGTGCTGACCTCCAAGTCACGGTCGACCGAGATTCGTACGGTCACCCTGGCCGGCCGCGGCTGCGCGGACGTCGACGCGTACGACCGGAACGGGCGAACCCAGGGCCACCACCGCGAATGCACCGCATCAGTCCGTGTTCCCGTTGCCCCGGGCGGCTTCTCGATCGTGACGCGGTAGGTGGTGGTCTCGGCTTCGTCACCGTAGACCGGTCCGGGCCCACGGATCGCCGTTACAGTTCGATCACGACATGCAGTCGCTCCACCTCCTCTCCGCAACCGCCCGGCGTACTCTGGATGACCAGCAGTCGATGCCCGCAGCGCATCGGAACTGTTCACCGGGGGTGTACATGAAGGTCATGCACGTGGGCCAGGAAGTCCGGGCCATCCACGGCCTGACGTCGAGCCGGCCCAGTGGGTGGATCGTCAGCCGCGGTACGCATGGTGTCGTCACCAAGGTGGTGGACTCGGACCCGCTGCTGTACACGGCTGAGTTCACCGTCTTCGACGGCGAGCCGAGAGTGGTCACGGTGAAGGGAATCAGCGCGCGCGACATCATGCCCTCGGTGCCGGCGCAGCGAGTCCCCGACCCGTCATTCTCGATGGTTTCCTGATCCGCGACCTCCGCGAAGCCGGGTAGGCCGGTGTTCACCACCTTTGCCGGACGTCTCCGTTCCGGCTGGCTCGCGGTACTCGAGGTCACGGTGGGAGCCACCCTGGCCTGGATCGTGGCCGTCGCCCTCGGCCACCACGAGCCATTCTTCGCACCCGCCGCCACGATCCTGGTGCTGTCCCAGGCCCGCGGCGCACGAATCAGCCGGGCCCTGGAGGTGTTCCTGGCCGTGGCCGGCGGCGTTCTGCTGGCCGATGTGGTGGCCCAGCTGCTCGCGCCCTGGCCGACCCTGACGATCTTCGTGCTGGTCGGACTCACCCTGACCGCCACGACGATGCTCGACGCCGGTCCGGTGGTCGTCGTGCAGGCGACCGTATCGGCGCTCTACGTGGCGGTGGTGTCGCCACCCACCCAGACCCTGGTGCCGAACCGCTTCATCGATGCCGTCGTCGGCGGCGGAATCGCCCTCGTCATCAGCCAGATCGGGGCCGTGCGAGATCCTTTCGCCCCCGTGGTCAACCAGATCCGGGTGATCTGCGAACGCATCGGACACGTCATCGCGGCGGCGGCCGACGCCATCGAGTACGGCGATCCGCACCGTGCGTCCGACGCTCTGGCCGATGCCCGCACGACCGGTGTGGCGGTGACGCAATTGGAGGATGCCGCCACCGGTGCACGCGAATCGCTGCAACTCGATCCGTTCCGGCGGCAGCGCCGGAACGATGTGCAGGCGGTGATGGCCGCGGCCCGCCAGCTCGACTATGCGATCCGAGGGGCCAGGGTGCTGGCCAGGGCGTCGGTGACAGTGACCAAATGGCCGTTCAAGGTGACCCCAGACCTACCGGCCGCGCTGCGCCACCTGCAGCGGGCGGTCGAGCATCTCGGCGACGCCATCGTCGCCGAACTGACCCGCGACAGCGCGGCCTCAGAGGCGGCCAGGACGGCACTCGACGTCGAAGCCATGTCCGCGATCACGACCGCCAAGGTCATTCTGACCACGCGACAACCGCTGCCCGTCGTCATGATCATCGGGCAGCTCCGGTCGATCACCATCGACCTGTTGCGGGGCGCGGGCCACGATGAGACCGAGGTACTGAACAGGGTCGACGACGAGCTGGGATTCCCGCGGGTGTAGCGGCCTGATCCGAGAACCTGTGCTGCTTCCGGGTGTTCGGGTACCCGACACGCGAACGAACCCTGCCGTCCGGGTGGACGGCAGGGCCCCTTCGTGCGATCCGATTGCTGACCGGTCAGTCGATCTCGTTCTACTTGACGGCTCGCGCCGCCGAGATCGACGTCACCGTGCGGTAGCCCACCTTCTTCTCCGTCACCCTGACGGTCAAGGTCCTGCCCTTGTCAGCGGCGACCACGAAATGGGCGGCCTTCGTCCCACCGGAGATCGCCTTGCCGGTGCGGTACCACTGGTACGACAGGGTTGCCCCGGCCGTGTGCGTGGCCACCGAAGCGGCCAGGGCGTGGCCGACGGTGGCCGAACCCTTGATGACCGGAGTCGAGAGCACCAGCTTGCCGACCACAGTGACTGCGGCGGAGGTGCCTGTCGCCGTCGCGTAGTTGGCCTTCTTGGCCGTGACGGTGACGGTCAACTTCGTCACGGCATCGGCAGCCACCGGGGTGTAGGTCGACTTCGTCGCACCCGAGATGGTCTTGCCGTTGCGCAGCCACTGGTAGGACAACGTCGCCCCCGCGGGGGAAACAGCCGCCGTCACCGTGAGTTTGCTGCCCACGAGCGCAGTGCCCTTGATGACCGGCTTGCTCAGCGTGAGCAAGCCCTGCACCGTGACCGACTTGACGGCAGAGACGTTGCCCGCCTTGTCAGTTGCCCGATACTGCACGACTCCGGCGACGCTCACCGGGGCGGTGTAGGTCGCCCAGGTGGAGCCACCGTTCACCGAGTACTGGATGGACGCGACGCCGGACCCTTCGTCGGTGGCCTCGAGCGACAGCTTGCCGCCCGTGGTGGACACGACGGAGGCAGCCGGAGCGGTGCCGTCGATCTTGACGGTGGCTGTCTTGACCGCCGGCAGATCGTTGGTGGCCGTACCGAACAGCGAGATCGTGTGGATGCCGTCACCGGAGAGGGTGACCGGTCCGGCGTAGTCGATGACGTTGCCGTCGTTGTCGATCTCGTAGGACAGATTGGTGCCCTGTTCGTCCGCGGCGGTCGCGGTGAAGGTGACATCGCCCTGGTACCAACCGCTGGCCGGGACGGCCGAGCCCGCGGTCAGCGTGATGGCGGGAGCCGGACCGGCCGGAACCTTGATCACGCTCTTGGAATCGGCCACGACCGACGGCAGGGTGAACTGACCGGTGTAGGAACCGACGGTGATCCCGCTGACGCCCTGGATGGTGGCCAGCTGCTGGAAGGCGGAACTCTGCTTCACGACGTCGAGCACGTCGATGGCGGAGCGCTGCAGATCACCCAGGCGCATGTTGTACCCGGCGGCGGCGTAGTCGCCCCTGACCGTGACCGTGTAGGAGACAACGGGAGTCGTGTTGTCGCCAGCGGTCTGGTAGGTCGGGGTCAGGGTGATCGCCGCCTTCTGAGCCGCCGTCACCGCACCGTTCGACGGAGCCAGCAGAGCCTGTGCCGCGGCGTAGGCCCCGGCCACCGATCCGTACACGGGCACCGGCGTGACGATCTGGTTGTTGATCGCGTCGGTGGTCGTGATGGTCGACAACGGAGTCTGGGACAGGTTCGTCGTGCCGTTCACCGTGGTGGTGATGGTCTGCGCGCCGGTGGCGGACAGGGTCAGCCCACCGAGGGTGAAGGCGTCGGTCAGGGTGGTCACGCCGTTGCGCACGCGGCTCGTCTGGTTGTAGGCGGGCACGCCGTTGTAGTCGAGGGTCGGCGCCACCTTGATCGTGGCGTTGATGACCTCGGCCGCGTTGTTGCCCGGCATGATCAGATCGTTGCCGGCGTACATCGACTGCAGTGCGCCGTGGCTGCCGCCCCAGTCGGACATGACCAGGCCCTTGAATCCCCACTCACCGTGCAAGATGTTGGTGACGGTGTCGTAGCTGGCCGAGGCGTAGGTGCCGTTGATCCTGTTGTAGGAGGTCATGACGGCCATCGGCTGCGCGGTCTTCACCGAGATCTCGAAGCCCCGCAGGTAGATCTCCCGCAGGGCCCGCTCGGAGATGGTCTCGTTGACGGCGTTGCGGTTCGCCTCCTGGTTGTTGGCCAGGAAGTGCTTGATGGTGACACCGACGCCCGGGTTGCTCTGGACACCGGCGGTGGTTGCCGCCGAGCTCAGACCGGCCACCAGTGGATCCTCCGAGTAGTACTCGAAGTTGCGGCCGTTGAGCGGGTCGCGGTGGATGTTCATGCCCGGGGCGAGCCAGAGCTGGACACCCGCCTCTTTCATCTCCTTGCCGACCGCGTCGCCGACCTGCTGGATGAGGTCCCGATCCCAGGTCTGCGCAAGCAGAGTGCCGATGGGCCATGCGGTTTCGTACTGATAGGTTTTCGGGCTGCTGGTGGTGATCTGCTGGGTCAGCCGAAGGCCGGCCGGGCCGTCCGAAAGCGTCATGCCCGCGATGCCGAGGCTTTCCAGCTTCGCCGTGGTGTAACCGGCGGCGCCGATCGCTGACTGCGTGGTGGTGCTGACCCCGCCGCCTTCGACGATGTTCGCCAATTGGGTGACGGACAGACCGGCGACGAACTGCTGGATCGTGACGTTGCCCTTGGCCACGTCATAGAGGGTCGCACCCGGAACAACGGTCACGCTCTGCTTGATCTCGCCTGTCTTGGCCACGTAGGGCGCGCCGGTGCCTTCCCAGTTGGCCTGGGTCGGGTCGACATAGGCTGTGGTCGAGGAGATCTGGGTCGAGGTGGCCGGAGCCAGCCCGTCCAGCGTGAAGTACGGCGACGAGCTGTCAACGGTGTTGGTCTGCTGGACCTTGGACGCATCGTTCGGCGTCACGAATCCGGTTGTGTCCAGCGAGACCGACGGTGCGGCGGCGATCTCGGCGGCCTCCGTCGGATAGCTGTAGAAGTTCGCCGGGGTGCTCTTGAGCTCGTTCGCCCCGGTCGTCTGATCGGTTTCCTCGTTGGCCAGCTGTTCGGTCTTCCACGCCGAGGCGAGGTTGATCCTGGCGGCGACGTGGGTGTTCCGCGAGGAGTCCCCGACCCGGATGATGTAGTCGCCCGGATCGGCGATGTAGGAGGCCGAAGCGGGATTGTAGGAGGCCAGCTGGGTGGCGTCGAACGTGATGGTCAGCACCTGGGAGGCGCCGGGGGCCAGGTCGTCGGTCTTGGCGTAGCCGGCCAGTTCCTGGTACGGCTTGTCGATGTCCGAGGCCGACTGCGGCGCCGAGAAGTACGTCTGCACGACCTCTTTGCCGGTGTAGGTCTTGCCGACGTTGGTGACCTTCGCCTTCACGGTGACCGTCTTCGTATCAGCCGTCACGCTCTGGGCGTCGATCTGGAAGTCGGTGTACGACAGGCCATAACCGAACGGGTAGGAGACGGCGGTAGCCGGATCGGTGCCGGCCGGGGTGATCGCCTTGTAGAACGAATCGAAGTACCGGTAGCCGACGTAGATGCCCTCGTTGTAGTTCTCCTGAGTGGTGTTGCCGTCGTTGGCACCGAAGGTCGCCGACGCCGGGTAGTAGCTGTAGTTGCTGGCCCAGGTGTCGGTCAGCTTGCCGGAGGGGTCGACGGCCCCGTCGAGCACCTCGGCGAGCGCGTTGCCGGATTCCTGGCCGGCCTGGCTCATCAACAGCATCGAATCCAGCGCATTGCCGCCGGCCGGATCCTTGGAGGTGGCATTGATCTGGTTGAAGAAGTTGGTATCGATGATGCCGCCGGTATTCAGCACGACGATGACGTGCTTGTACGTCTGGCCGATCCGCGTCAGGTCGTCGGTCTCGGTGGCGGACAGCAGGTAGTCACCGGCCGCATTCTTGCGGTCCGCACCCTCACCCGAGCTGCGGGCCAGGACGTACACGGCGGTGTCGGTCGGCGCCGTCGGCTGCACCGTGATCGCGGTGAGCGGCTGCTCGACGGAGGACGGATCGATGGTGGACAGCACACTTCCGGCGACACCGTACTTCGTGTCCCAGGCGGTCTTGAGAGCGCTCCAGTACGCATCACTGGTGGTGACGTTGAAGCCTTCGTTGGTCAGGCCGGTCCGCGCGTTGATCGTGTAGCGGTTGTTGACGTTTCCGGACCCGGTGCCGCCCTTGATGGTGGCGTAGGCCCCGACGCCGAACAGTGCCACATTGGTCGGCGCGGAGTTCGTGGTCGGGGCGATGGGCAGGGCGTTGTCGTGGTTCTCCAACAGCACCATGCCCTGGGTCGCTGCCTCTCTGGACAGCTGGGCATCGGCGAGTTCGAGCGAAGTCGGATCCGGATTGGTGGTCGACGCCGAGGCAGCGAAGGTCCCCGACAGCATGAGCGTGGCGGCAACCGTGAGCGACAGCGCCGCCCTGGTCCCGGTCCGCGAGCGATGTGGATGGTGCATGAAGAGTCGTCCTCTCTGACAACTGGCGTACCTCACCGATGACCGCAGCCCACGCCAGAACCCGGGATGACCTGCGAGGGAATCCCGGCCTGCAATTAAGTCCGCGGTAGACGTCCGGAAGATTAGCTGGGCTTATTTCGTGCTGTCAATGGCTCAAACCATCCCTTTCGTATCGGTAATTATGATCAAACTAGGCATATTAATTGCACGGTAACTGGACGATTCGTCATCCGCGGACGGCACCCGTCGGCCTGTGGGTCAGCTGTTCGTCAACTGTGTCCACCACCCACCCGCACAGTCTGTAGCCGGCCTAATTAGTGCTCTACAGTCCTCCCATGACCGTGACCGACGAGCGATTCTCGCCGCGGGATCGCACCCGCGAGGACCTCTATCAACTGATCCGCGCCCGGGAGGATGCCACCAGAGCCGAGCTGGCCCAGTTGACGGGCATCTCCCGCAGCACGGTCCACCATGCGGTGGGTCGGCTGCTGGCGGAAGGCCGCGTCCGGGAGACCGAGATCCGCGCCAAGGGACCCGGTTCGGGGAGCGGCCGGCCGGCGGTCCGCCTCAGGGCCGTCACCTCGGGCGCTCCCGTCGCGGCCGTCGATTTCGGACACAGTCACATCCACGTCGCCATCGGGGACGCATTGGGCAACTCGCTCGGCGAGCAGCGCGCGCGGATCGACGTCGACCTGCGCGCGGGCGATGCCATGGACATCGCTACGGGCATGCTCGCAGCCCTGCGTGCCGAGCACTCGGTCGAGAGGTTGTCGACGATCGTGGCCGGCATTCCGGGTCCGGTGGACAAGGAAACCGGACTGGTCCGGTCGCCGACGATTCTGTCCAGCTGGGTCGGTCTCGCGCCCGCCCTGGAGCTCGAACGTCGGATCGGCGACTCCATCCACGTCCACATCGAGAACGACGCCGTCCTGGGCGCCTACGGTGAGCTACGGGGCGGTGCCGGTCGCCGTCACCCGAACTTCCTGTACATCAAGGCTTCGCATGGCATCGGGGCCAGCATGGTCATCGCCGGCGAAACCTACCAGGGCGCAACGGGAATCGCCGGCGAGATCGGGCACACGCACCTGGCCGGCCGCACCGAACTCTGCCGCTGCGGCAACAGCGGGTGCCTCGAGGCCGTCGTGTCCGTCCAGTCGTTGCTGCGCCAGGTCGCGCACACGCACCCGAACATCGACCCGGAAGCCGTGAGCCTCGAGGGCCTGGACGACAGCATCACCCACCGCCTGCTCAACGAGGCCGGCCGAACGCTCGGTGGCGTCCTGGCCGACCTGTGCAACCTGCTCAACCCGGGCGCTCTCATCATCGGCGGCGAGCTAGGGGCAGCCGGACCTTCCCTGCTCGAGGGCGTCGAGGCGTCCATCCAGCGCTACGCCCAGCCTGCGACGGCGGACGCCCTGGAAATCCTGCCCGCCGCTCTCGGCACCCGCGCCGAACTGACCGGCGCCCTGCACCTCGCCGCCTGGATGGCGATGCGCTGACGACGGCATGTGCCGGCACGACCGAAGCCACGGCGCCGCAACCCCGCTCCCCTCCGGCCGACAGGCCGCGCACTCGCAGACCCGCTATTGCGCCGCCAGATCCGTGAATCGCGAGTAGTGGAGCTGGTGGGCCACCGAGATCGTCATGGTGGGACCATTTCTGTGCTTCGCGATGATCAGATCCGCCTCGCCCGCGCGCGGGTCGTCGGACTCGAAGGCATCGGGCCGGTGCACCAGGATGACCATGTCGGCGTCCTGCTCCAGCGAGCCGGATTCCCGGAGGTCGGAGAGCATGGGCCGCTTGTCGGTGCGCTGCTCCGGTCCACGGTTGAGCTGTGAGATCGCGATGACTGGAACTTCGAGCTCCTTGGCCAGCAATTTCATCTGCCGGGAGAATTCGGATACTTCCTGCTGCCTGGACTCCACCTTTTTGCCCGACGACATCAGCTGCAGATAGTCGACGACGATCAACTTCAGGTCGTTGCGCTGCTTCAGTCTCCGCGCCTTGGCCCGGATCTCCATCATCGTCATGTTGGGCGAATCGTCGATGAACAGTGGTGCGTCTGAGATCTCGCTCATCCGGCGGACGATCTTCTGCCAGTCCTGCTCCGTCATCGAACCAGCACGCATGGCGGCCAATCGAATTTGTGCTTCCGCCGACAGCAAACGCATCGTGATTTCGGTCTTGCTCATCTCCAGCGAGAAGATGACCGATGTCAGCCGATGTTTCACCGACGCATTTCGCGCCACGTCCAGAGCCAGCGTGCTCTTTCCGACGCCGGGACGCGCCGCCATGATGATCATCTGGCCGGGGTGGAAACCGTTGGTGAGCGTGTCGAGGTCGGCGAAGCCGGTGGGTACACCTGCCGACATGCCGCCACGGCTGGCGATGGCGTCCATCTCGTCCATGGTCGGCTGCAGCAGTTCCTCGAGGACGACGTAGTCCTCGGTGGTGCGCCGCTCGGTGACCTCGTAGATCTCGGCCTGGGCCCGGTCCACGATCTCGTCGACCTCGCCGCCGCCGACCTGACCCTCGTTACCGCCGTAGCCCAGCTGCACGATGCGGGTGCCGGCCTCCACCAGTCGACGCAGCACGGCCTTCTCGGCCACGATCTGGGCGTAGAAGGCCGCGTTCGCGGCGGTCGGCACCGTACTGGTCAGGGTGTGCAGGTAGACGGCTCCGCCGATGCGGGACAGTGTGCCGGCCTTCTCGAGGTCGGCGGCCACGGTGACCACATCGGCGGGTTCACCCCGCGCGTAGAGATTCAGGATCGTTTCGTACACGGTCGCGTGGGCCGGCTTGTAGAAGTCCACCCCGCTGAGTTCTTCGACGACGTCGGCGATCGCATCCTTGCTCAGCAGCATCCCGCCCAGTACCGACTGCTCGGCCGCGAGGTCCTGCGGCGGTTGCCGGTCGAACTGCCCGGGGGTCGATCCTGCCCATCTGTCGTCGATCACCGCCATCTGCGTACCGCCTCCACTTCGTCACGTCATCACCGGGACAGGCCGGCACCACCGACTGCGACGCCCTTGTTCGAGGCCGCCCCCACATGCCGCATCGGGATCCCGACACGACCACCACCCGACCTCGGTGACCGGCTTTCCTGCTCTGTCTACCCGCGCCCACCGACAGGCCGCCCGCACCACGCTGGGCGGGATGTTCGGTAGCGCAGTCGGACGGTAGGCGCCGGATCTCCCAGCGCCAAATAGCCGTGTGGACATCATCTGAGCAGACCGTGGACGGCTTGGGGATGGATCGCGATCAACGCAGGTCGACTGCCTGCGACAATGTGGACAGCGTGTGGAGTTCTCCAGGATTTACCGCGATCGATGCAGGTCAGCGGCCATGAGTGGGCTGGATCACTTGTGGATGGAACCGGTGCGCAGTCCTTCGGCGTTTCGCTTCGGCGTGTCGCATTCGGGCGGGGCTCAACCTCACGTACACCCTTTTGTGACCGGACGGTTACCTTCGACCACTGTCGTTAGCACGGTTCCCAGGCGCCGGATTCCGCCCGTCAACCGGCCGCGCCCCGACCCGGTTCGGGGCCCGTCCAGTCCAGCGGGGGCGGCAGCACACCCTCCAACGTGAGCAACCACCGTTTGGTCTCCAGGCCCTGCCCCGAGCGCCCGCCGCTGTAGCCACCCAGCCCGCTCTGGGCCAGCACCCGATGGCACGGAATGACGATCGGCAGCGGATTGGAACCCATGATGGCACCGATGCCGCGCGCCGGTATCCCGGTTTCGGAGCGGTGGGCGAGTTCGCCGTAGGTGATGGACGAGCCATAGGGCACGAGGTCGTGGAGCGCCTGCAGCACCATTCGTCTCGAGCGAGCCATCGCGCCCAGATCCAACGGCAGATCGAACTCGTGGAGCTCACCGCCGAAGTAGGCCGAGAGCTGGTCGATGGCCGATGCAACCCGGGCCGGCTCGTCGACCACGTGGGCGCGGGCCGTCACGACCTCGGGTCCGCCCCACCAGACCCCGGAGACGCCGATGCGGGACACCGCGACGCTCACCAGGCCAACTGGGGTGGCCAGCGAACCGACCGCGACGTCGCCGAGCCCCATGCCGTCCACCGGCAACCGGGCGTCCGGCCCCGCCTGCCCGAGTTCTGCCACCCGCCGATTCTGCACCGGCGTACCGACAGCCCGCTTCCGGATACCTGCACCCGACCGACGCCCAGCGCGATGCAGAGACGGCCGGACAGACCGTGGATGATCCATGGTCATGACCAGTTCAGAGCAGGCCCTGCCGAGCTTGATCGCCGAGATCGAAACCCAGGAGGCCACCCTGGTGTTCCGCACCTTCGACAACGGGGACGCCTGGCGCCTCGGATGTGCACTCGTCGCCAGAGCCGAAGCCGAAGCAGCGCCCGTCGCGATCGACATCCGGCGCGGCGAGCAGCAGCTCTTCCACGCCGCCCTGGCCGGTTCCAACGCCGACAACGACGCGTGGATCGAGCGAAAGTGCCGGCTGGTACGCCGGTTCGGCGTCTCGTCGTACCTCTTCGGTCGGCGGCTCGCCGCGGCCGGCCGGACGCTCGAGGAGGCCACCCTCCTCGACCCCGCCCTGTACGCCGCCCATGGCGGCGCATTCCCGATCAACGTCGTCGGCGTCGGCCCGGTAGGCACTGTCGCCGTTTCCGGACTACCGCAGGCCGACGACCACCGGGTCGTCGTCGAGGTCCTGGCCGAGTTCCTGCGCCAGCAGTAACCGGACCGGAAACACCGGGGCTCTAGGCTGTCGCGATGCCTCCGATCGCCGACGTCCGGCTGACCATCACCCCGGCCAGGGGGATGCAGTGGATCAAGCTGAGTTCGACTGTCCGCCGGCTGGCCGTGGGCCTGACCGTCGTACTCGTGGTCGGCGGCATCGGTCTGCTCCTGGTGCCGGACCGCATCTTCCCGCGGTTGCTGGGGTTGCTGGTGGTCGCGGCGCTGGTGACGGTGATCGTGACGATCGTGCGGGCCGGCAGTTCGGGACGGGTGCGGGTCGAGGTGGGCCGCCGAGAGATCGCTGTCATCGGCATCCGCGTGCCACTGGTGGTGCCGATCCGCGACATCGGGTCAGCGTGCATCGTCAGTCAGTTCCGGCAGGGCCTCGGGTTCAAGGATCCGGTACTGATGATGTTCAACCGGAAGGGACGGGCCATCTTCAGCCTGGCCGGGCGCCCGTGGGCCGCAGATGACTGGGAGAAGCTCCTCAAAATTCTGGGGGTCACCCGAGTCGACCGCATTGCGGAGCCGTTGAACCGCAAGGAGTTCGACCGGCGATACCCGGAAGCGCACAGCCCCGCAGATCGCGCTGCGGTGCGGAAGCGCAAGCGGCTGGCGCTGGCGTTGGGTGTCGTCTGGGGGGTCATCGTCATCCTGCTGATCTTGCGCTGAGAGCCGCTCCAGCACAGGCAGTATGGCGAAACATCCAGTACGTCGACCCACTGCGTCATTCCGGAACCTGCGCGACTGGGGTCAGGGCCGGCCGAACTACTGCCGGCCGTCGGCCGGCCCACCGATGCCCGCCCGCACTTCGCTCGCGCGGCGCAACTGCTGGGCTCCGACCGCTGGTTCGACGAGTCCGGCCGGCCGGCCCGACTCGTCGAGCTGGCGCTGTCGTAGCTCCGCGCTAGTGTCCCTGACGTGGACGAACTCGACTATCTGGGCGCCATCCAGCGGGAATCCGCGCGGTTCCACCACGTGCTGGGCACCGCGGATCCGGTCGCCCCCGTGCCGTCCTGCCCCGGCTGGACGGCAGCTGATCTGCTCTGGCACCTGACCGAGGTGCAGACCTTCTGGGGCGCCATCGTGCGGGACCGCTCGCAGGAGGTGGACGAAGAGGAAGCGGCCAGGCCAGACGTCGGGTTTCAGGCCCTGCTCGACGGGTTCGCCGCGGCCAGCGATGCCCTCGTCAGGACGCTCGCCGACACACCCGACGACGTTCCGGTCTGGACCTGGGCCGACGACCATTCGGTCGGGTTCATCCGACGACGGCAGGCGCATGAAGTGCTCATCCACCGGCTCGACGCCGAACTGGTGGCCGGCACGACGACCTCACTCGATCCGGCGTTGGCGAGCGACGGTGTCGACGAGGCGTTGACCGTGATGTACGGCGGCCGGCCCGGCTGGGCCACCTTCACTCCCAGCGGTCACCGGGGCCGGATGGTGGCCACCGACACCGGGGCGACGTGGGAACTGCGGACCGGCCGATTTGCCGGCACCAGCCCGAACACCGGTAAGACCTACGACAACCCGACGGTCGAGATCGACCGGGGCGCTCGCACCGCACACCCGACCTACACGATCAGCGCTCCGGCCGCGGATCTGGACGCCTGGCTGTGGAAACGCCCGGTCGGATCAGACCCGACGATCATCGGCGATCAGGTGGCGGCGGCGGAGTTCGTGGCCGTCCTCGCCGCGGGGATCCAGTAGTCGGGCCGACCGGCTCGGGATCACGGTCGGGATCACCGACCTTTCCCATCCCGACCGAGGAGGGATATAGTTAGTGTCGCTAAGAACCGGACCTGGTAGCGCGGGATCAACTCTTGCCGACAGAAGGAACGCTGATGACAGCGAGCACCAACAAGACCCAGGGCAGCTTCGCACCGCAACGCCGCACACCTGTCCGGACGGCCATTCCGTCAGACGGACCGGGGAATGACCCGACGAGCGCCGCCGAGCCGGAGCGGCCGACTCTCCCGATCGCACCCGAGCCCGACACCGGCAGTACCAAGCAGCCGCTGGCCGTCTGGGTCCTGGCGTTCGCAGCCATGGTGTCGTTCATGGGCATCGGTCTGGTCGACCCCATCCTCAAGTCGATCGCGGCGAACTTCGACGCCAGCGCCAGCCAGGTCTCGCTGCTGTTCACCAGTTATCTGCTGGTCACCGCCTTCGCCATGCTGCTCACCTCGCTGTTCTCCTCCCGGCTGGGCGGCCGCACCACGCTGATCATCGGTCTCTGCGTGATCATCGTCTTCGCGAGCCTGGCCGGCACGTCGCCGTCGGTGGCGGCCTTGATCGGCTGGCGGGCCGGCTGGGGCTTCGGGAACGCGCTGTTCATCGCGACGGCGCTCGCCGCGATCATCTCCGTCGCCCGCGGCGGGGCGGAGAAAGCCGTCACTCTCTACGAAGCCGCACTGGGGGTCGGCATCTCGCTCGGGCCGCTGGTCGGAGCGGTGCTGGGATCCATCAACTTCCGGTTGCCCTTCTTCGGCGTCGCGGTGCTGATGGCCCTCGCTCTGCTGGCCATCCTGTTCTTCCTCAAGGATCGGGTGCCTGTCTCGCATTCGGTGCGACCGGCCGACCCGCTGCGTGCGCTCGGCCACGGCGGCCTGCTGATCACCGGTATCGCCGCCTTCCTCTACAACGGCGGATTCTTCGCCGTGCTGGCCTTCGTGCCGTTCGT
The DNA here is from genome assembly GCA_965277305.1 of Nakamurella sp. Lineage (GTDB taxonomy): Bacteria > Actinomycetota > Actinomycetes > Mycobacteriales > Nakamurellaceae > Nakamurella. Next base: position 538,055 of record CBDICH010000006.1, read on the forward strand.
GCTCCCCTTCGGCGCCTATGGGATCGGCCTGATGTTCTTCGGCTGGGGTGTCCTGCTGGGCCTGTGTGCGGTGTGGGGCGCACCCTGGCTACGCCGGACGCTCGGTCTGCGCAATGCCTTCGCCATCGCGCTCGGCACGTTCACCGTCCTGCTGGCCGCCATCGCCCTGAACGTGCACGACGCACCGGTGGTCACCACCCTGGTCATCCTCTGCGGAGCTCCGCTCGGCGTGCTCAACACGCTGTTCACGGAGACCGCGATGAACATCTCGCCGGTCCCGAGGCCGGTGGCGTCGGCGGGATACAACTTCGTCCGTTTCCTGGGCGGAGCGATCTCCCCGTACATCTGCGGCAAACTCGGCGAGAACGTCTCCCTGGCCGCGCCGTTCTACTTCGGCGCCGCCTGCGTCGCCGCCGGGTTGGTCGTGCTGACCGCCTTCGGAAGCAGATACCTCGAGCGGCTCAGCGCCACCCACTGAGCCGGACGCCCCCGCCAGGACCGGGGCGCGCGTGATGGGATGGCCCGGTGAGTCGCGCCACCGAGGACACCAACCGGCGCATGTTGCGCGCCCGGGACATGATGGACCGGGCCTACGCGGAACCGCTGGACATCGCGGCGCTGGCCCGCGTCGCCGTCGTCTCACCGGCCCACTTCATCCGGACGTTCCGCGCCACCTTCGGCGAGACCCCCCATCGGTATCTGCAACGACGCCGGGTGGAGCGTGCGATGTTCCTGCTCCGGCACAATGCTCGACCGATCACCGAGATCTGCTGGGAAGTAGGCTTTGCCAGCCTGGGCACCTTCAGTCGCACCTTTCGCGACATCGTCGGAGAATCGCCGTCGGACTACCGGAACCGAGGGCCACTCCCGCCGGTCCCGACCTGCTTCGGCATGGCCTGGACGAAACCGAGCAGTTTCGGAGAAGCGGCCGGCGGCCCGGCGAAATAGCCTCTGTTCAGTCCACATCCGAACGGATGTGCCACCCCCCGGAGGACGACATGTTCAACAACATCGCCATCTCGCAGATCTACGTGCTCGACCAGGACGCCGCCCTGGACTTCTACGTCGGCAAGCTCGGGCTCGAGGTGCACTCCGACTTCGACCTGGGGTTCATGCGGTGGCTGACGGTCAACGTGCCCGGATCACCCGACCGGGAGATCCTGCTGGAGAAGCCGGGTCCGCCCTCGATGGACGAGGCCACCGCCGAACAGGTGCGGGAGCTGATCACCAAGGGGGCGATCGGCGGTCACCTGTTCTTCACCACCGACGACTGCCGGCAGACCTACGACGAGCTCGTCGGCCAGGGCGTCGAGTTCACCCAGGAACCGGTCGAGCAGCCGTACGGCATCGATTGTGGATTGCGTGACCCGTTCGGCAACCACATCCGCTTCTCGCAGCCGACCGGCGTGCCCGCGGTCTGACCGGGCGGGCCACTCCGTCGGCGGGCCAGGATGGGGTCATGCGCGTCGCCGTTCTCTCCGACACCCACGCTCCCCGATTCTGGAAGCGCTGCCCGCCGGCCCTGGCCGAGCAGCTGCGGACGGCGGAGCTGATCCTGCATGCGGGTGACGTCTGCACGCCGGCGGTGCTCGACGAACTGGCGGAGTACGCCCCGGTCCGGGTGGTGCTGGGCAACAACGACGGACCCGAGGTAGCGGCGTGGGGGGCGGTCGACACCTTGGAGTTCGACATCGAGGGCCTGGCCGTGGCGATGATCCACGACAGCGGACCACGCGACGGCCGGCTGAATCGACTCCGCAGCCGATTTCCGGCCGCCGGCCTGGTCATCTTCGGTCATTCGCACATTCCGTGGGACCAGACGCACGACGGCCTGCGCATCCTGAATCCCGGGTCGCCGACCGACAAGCGCCGTCAACCGCACGGCACTTTCGCCGTGCTCGACATCGCCGACGGCGTCATCACCGGCTCGGAGCTGGTCGTCGTCAGCTGATCCCGGGCCGCTCGGACTCCCACGGGACGACCACGACCTGATCGGCGTCCCGATAGATCACCTGACCGGGGTCCTCGCTCTCCACCCGCTCCACCGGAACGTCGTGGCGAGCGAGCAGGTCCAGATAGAACTCGGCGCGTTCGAGCAATTCCGTGGCATCACCGGCGAACCAGGCCGCGGTGACAGGGTGGATCGCCCGGTCGTAGACCGTCGGGTCGATCGTTGCCGGGTCCGTAAGGTTCATTTCGTACCAGTCGTTTCCGGCCCGCCAGGCGACCATCTCCGGATCGGTCAGTGCACCCGAGCCGGCGAGATGATTGGCCAGCCCGAAGATTCCCGGATGGTGTCCACGGCCATTGGTCGTCGGCGATTGCAACCGGATCCAGCGCGGCGCCGGGTCCGCTTCCGCCCGTCGGCAGAACTGTGTTTGCTCCGCATCGAATTCGATGAAGCGACGGCGTTCGGCGAACCCCAACGCCCGCAGCAGGCGCGTCGAGCGGCGATTGGCGGTCTGCGTGACGGCGATGATCTCGGCTGCCTCCACTTGATCTGCTGCCCAACGCATCGCGACGGGGACCGTCCGCTGCGCGTACCCACGTCCCCAGTACTCGGGGTCGAAGACGTAGCCCAGCTCCAGCCCGCCCTGCGCGTGTTCGAACGACACGGTGCCCACCAGTTCTCCCGTCCTACGTTCGGCCACCACGAACGAACCCCATCGTCGCCCGAGCGGACCGGCCAACTGCGCTCGGAGTTGCGTCTCGTCCGCCGGGCCACCGAGGTAGCGCCGCGCGTCGCCATTCGTCTGCAGTCGCACGAACCATTCGAGGTCGTTCTGCCTGGCGGGCCGCAGGATCAGCTCACGGGTGGTCAGCACGACGGGCCAATCGGTCATGTCGACATCGTGCCGCAACCGGCGATTCACGCCCGGCCGCCCTACCGTGATCCGCCGACTGCCGATGGGTCCCTGGTTGCGTTCCGATCCATTGGACCTGCGGCAACGTGTTCGGCAATCGGGTGGCAACCTGCGGTCTAGTACTGTCCGGACGATCGATCCAGCCATTCATCAGCTTTGTAAATGAGGGAATTGATGCAGAAGATCCGGTTGGTCGCGTTCGACCTCGACGACACGCTGGCACCGTCGAAATCTCGCGTCCACCCGGAAATGGCCGGGCTGCTCACCGAACTCCTCGGCCTGGTGCCGGTCTGCATCATCTCCGGAGGCCGCTTCGAGCAGTTCTCCATGCAGGTCCTGACCCAGTTGGAGGCGGGCCCCGCCCTGGCCCGTCTGCACCTGATGCCGACCTGCGGAACCCAGTACTTCACCTGGTCCGGGTCCGATTGGTTGCAGGTGTACTCCGAGGACCTGACCGAGACCCAGAAGGCCACCGTGATCAAGGCCCTCACCGATGGGGCGGTCGAACTGGGACTCTGGGAGGAGAAGACCTGGGGACCGATCATCGAGGACCGCGGCAGCCAGATCACCTTCTCCGCGCTCGGTCAGGAGGCACCGGTCGACGCCAAGAAGAAGTGGGACCCCACAGGCGCCAAGAAGGAGCGGTTGCGGACGTACGTCGCCGACCGGGTGCCCGAGCTGGAGGTCCGGGGCGGCGGCTCCACCTCTGTGGACGTGACCCGCAAGGGTGTCGACAAGTCCTACGGAATGGCGAAGATCAAGTCCGCCCTCGACCTGACGAACGACGACATCCTCTTCGTGGGTGATCGTCTGGACGAGGGCGGCAACGACTATCCGGTCAAGGCAATGGGTATCGGGTGCGTCGCGGTCGAAGAGTGGCAGCACACCTCGATTTTCGTCCGTGGGCTGATTGCGACACTGGCCGCCGACGCCGCCGGAGATCCACTCACTCGATGGTCGGACGACCCGACAGGGCCGACAGCCGGCCAGCAGTTGTAGCCGTACCCGTTCCGACCGGGCATGCCGGGGGGGCGGCCGACCCGGCTCCGGGGCGTCTTCTAGGCTGGCGGCGCAACCGCGGCACCGACGTCCGTCCACCGGGCGGCCGCGTCGAGTGACACGCACTGCCGGCGAAGTGAGGAGCCCCAAGGTGATCGAAGCGACGCACACGGTGCGAATCGGCGGGGTCGCCGTCGACCGCGAACTGGCCCTGGAGTCGGCCCGCACGTATCTGAGTCGGCGCGACCGATTCGGCTACCCCGCATACGATTCGTTCGGCTCCGAGGGCGGCCCGTGGTTGGTCAGTGACGCCGACTTCGTCGCCCCCGTGCTGCTCAACGCCGAGATGAACTCGCGGACGTTCTACGCCCTGGAAGGGATCCGGCCGCACCTGGAGAACTGGCTGGTGAAGATCCCGCTCGACGCGAGGTTGGTCGAAGCCGGGCCATCGGAGCTGGCGTTGCTCGGGGAGCTCTTCTCCGTGCTGGACTCCGACGATCTGCCGGTCGACGCCCGCGGGTCGATCCTGGCGAAAGTCATGCACCGCAAGCGTCCTGCGTTCATCCCGCTCTACGATCGATTCGTCGACTACTGCTACCGAGGCGTGGACTGCGCCCCGGTGGCCAAGGACCGCAAGCGCACCTGGCGGGAGTTCCTGCCCTTGCTGGGCCAGGCGATCATCGACGACCTGACCTCCGAGCAGGAGTTCTTCGAGGAAGTCGCGGGCCTGACCGACGGACCCGTCATCACCACCCTGCGGGCGCTCGACATCGTGGCCTGGCACGCCGGCCGTACCCACATCGGCCCCGCGATCTGGGCCGCGGCAACTCCGGCCGAGCAGCAGGAACTCGACGGGGAGAGCGACCTCCCCTCGATCGAGCTGGACGACGAACACCCGTAGGTGACCGTCGTGCCGGTACCACCCGCGTCCTACCGGCCGAATGGCCCCAAGACGCACACAGGGGCGACCCCGGGGAATCCCCGGAGCCGCCCCTTGTTCGGGAGTGTCGCGCTGGTGTCAGCCGGCCTTCACGACGAGCGTGACGGTGGCGGTGACGCCCGGGTGCAGCTTGACCGACACCGGGTGCGAGCCGATCGACTTGATGTGGCCGCCGGTGTCGATGGAGCGCTTGTCGACGGACGGGCCACCGGCAGCCTTGATGGCGGCGGCAACGTCGACCGTGGTGATGGAACCGAAGAGCTTGGTGCCATCGCCGGTGCTGCGGGCGGTGATCGAGACGGCGAGCTTCTCGAGAGCCTGCTTGACCTCGTTCGCATGCTCGGTGCCGCGGATCTCGCGAGCCAGCTGGGCGCGCTTGATGGTCGCGACCTGCTTCTCGGCGCCCTTGGTGGCGACGATGGCCTTGCTCTGCGGCAGCAGGAAGTTACGGCCGTAGCCGTCACGAACCTCGACGATGTCGCCAGGAGCGCCCAGGTTGGGGACGTCAGCGGTGAGAATCAGCTTCATAAGTTGTCCCTTCCTTATCGAGCGGTCGAGGTGTACGGGAGCAGGGCGACTTCGCGGGCGTTCTTGACCGCCGTGGCGACGTCGCGCTGGTGCTGGGTGCAGTTGCCGGTGACCCGACGGGCCCGGATTTTGCCGCGATCGGAGATGAACTTGCGAAGCAGGTTCGTGTCCTTGTAATCGATGGGGGCTGCGTTGTCCTTGCAGAAGGCGCAGACCTTCTTCTTGATCTTCCGTACTGGGGGCTTGGGCATTTGTTTCTCCAGGAAACGACCGACATTCAATGCTGCCGGTGCTGATTTTTGAGTTGTTGTTGTTCGAGATCGAACCGGTCGGAACGCGAAGCTCCGGATGGTTCTCTAGAAGGGAGGCTCGTCCGAGTAACCGCCGCCGCCGGCCGGAGGCGCTGAGCCCCAGGGATCGTCGGCCGGAGCGCCACCGCCGGACGAACGCCCGCCGGAACCGCCACCCGAATAGCCGCCGCCGGAGTTTCCGCCACCGGAACCGGCGCCGCCGGAACCGTAGCCACCGCCGCCGCCCGCCGACTCAGGGCCGCGGTTCGCGCGGTTGACCTTCGCCGTTGCGTAGCGGAGCGATGGGCCGATCTCGTCGACCTCGAGCTCGATGACGGTGCGCTTCTCGCCTTCCTTCGTTTCGAAGGAGCGCTGCTTGAGCCGACCGGAGACGATCACGCGGGAACCCCTGGTGAGGGATTCGGCCACGTTCTCGGCTGCCTGGCGCCAGATGTTGCAGCGCAGGAAGAGGGCCTCGCCGTCTTTCCACTCGTTGGTACCGCGATCGAAGGTCCGCGGAGTCGACGCGACGGTGAAGTTCGCGACGGCTGCGCCCGAGGCGGTGAAACGCAACTCCGGGTCGGCAGTGAGATTGCCGACCACGGTGATGACGGTGTCGCCTGCCATGTCCGGACCTACTTCTTGTTGTTGCGGGTGCGGCGGACGCGGATCTTCTCGGGAGTGCGCGTGATCTTGGTGCGGAGCACGGACTCGTTCAGGTTCAGCTGACGATCCAGCTCGTCGACCACGGCGGACTGCGCGGTCACCTTGATGACGGCGTAGATGCCTTCGGGGTTCTTTCGGATCTCGAACGCCAGGCGGCGCTTGCCCCAGATGTCGACGTTCTCGACGCTGCCGCCGCCCTGGCGGACGACGTTGAGGAACGTGTCGATCGACGGCGAAACAGTCCGCTCGTCGAGGTTGGGATCGAGGATGAGCAACAACTCGTAGTGACGCGGCGTGGTGGATACGCTCACGTGCACCTCCTATGGACTCGTCGGCCGTGGTCTTTCCGCGGCAGGAGGATGCCGTACCGGCCTTCGTGTTCGGGGCTTCTGCACAGCTGAGCCCGCCACATGAAAGAGCCCGCCGCTGTCGGCGGGCGCAGCACAACCGTTCTAGGTTACCAGCAGGGACGCGACCTGCCCAAATGCTGTGCTGACCGGTATCGCCCCGACCCGCCGGGGCACCCGCTGGTACCCGTCGACGGTCAGCGGTCATCAGGGTGGCGCGCAGTCATACCGGTCGGGCCGCCCCCGCCGAACACGCCCCCGTCGGCCCCGCACGCCACGAGCGCCTCGGAGGCCGCGAGCGGACGTACCGTGCACAGCCCACGGTGCCCGGCCCGATGTCGCGCGTGCAGACTGGTGTCCATGTTGACCGTCCCCGCCTACGCCGCGCCCTCTGCCAACGCTCCGCTGGAGCCGACCACGATCACCCGTCGGGACCTGCGCGAACACGACGTCCTGATCGACATCAAGTTCGCCGGCATCTGCCATTCCGACATCCACCAGGCGCGGGAGGAGTGGGGCGACGCGATCTTCCCGATGGTGCCGGGGCACGAGATCGCCGGGCTGATCAGCGAGGTCGGACCCGGCGTGACGAAGTGCAAGATCGGGGACCGGGTCGGCGTCGGCTGCTTCGTGGACTCCTGCCGCACGTGCGAGAACTGCCTGGCCGACGAGGAGCAGTACTGCTCCGAGGGCGAGACCGGCACCTACAACGCCCGGGACCGCGACGGGAACCCGACCTACGGCGGCTACTCGACCGCCGTCGTGGTCGACGAGAACTACGTCCTGTCCATTCCCGAGGGCATCGAGCTCGACGAAGCCGCTCCCCTGCTCTGCGCCGGCATCACCCTCTTCTCGCCGCTGAACCACTGGCAGGTCGGGCCGGGCAGCAAGGTGGCCATCGTCGGGATGGGCGGGCTGGGTCACATGGGCGTGAAGATCGCCCACGCGATGGGTGCCGAGGTCACCGTGCTGAGCCAGAGCCTGGCCAAGAAGGCCGACGGGGAGCGGTTCGGCGCCGACCACCACTACGCCACCACCGATCCGGCCACCTTCGAGGTCCTGAAGAACACCTTCGACCTGATCATCAACACCGTGTCGGTCAACCTGGATCTCAACCGCTACCTGTCGCTGCTGAACCGCAACGGCACCTTCGTGGTCGCGGGTCTGCCGGACAAGCCCAGCGAGTTCGACGCCGGATCGCTGCTGACCAATCGGCGCCGGTTGGCCGGCACCAAGAACGGCGGGATCGCGGAAACCCAGGCGATGCTCGACTTCTGCGCCCGGCACGGGCTCGGCTCCGACATCGAGGTGATCTCCGCCGACCAGATCAATGCCGCCTACGAACGGGTTGTCGCCAGTGACGTGCGGTACCGATTTGTCATCGACACGTCCACCCTGGCTGCGGCGACTTCCTGACCGTTCGGCCGCAGCAGGAATCGGCCCTCCTGGATTGGCGTTGACAACGCAGGTGACGATCGACACCGCTCCGAGCAAGCTCGCCGGCAGAACCCTGTGGGTCGCTGCGGCCGGGACTTTCATCTCGCTGATCGCGTTCACCACGCCGGTGGCCTCGCTCGCCGACACCGCCCGGAGCCTGCACGCCGGCCCGTCGGCGCAGGCCTGGATCCTGAGCTCGATGAGTCTCGGGCTGGCGGTCGCGCTGCTGACGTCGGGCGCGATCGCCGACGACGTCGGCCGGCGGCGGGTGTTCGTGCTGGGCGCCGTCGTACTGGCGCTGGCCAGCATTCCCTGTGCCATCGCGGTCGATCCGCTCGAGTTGATCATCGGGCGGGTGTTCCAGGGCATCGGTGCGGCGGCGGTCATCGCCTGCAGCCTGGCGCTGATCAGCCACCAGTTCCCCCCCGGACCCGGTCGGGCGAAGGCCTCCGGGATCTGGGGCGCCGCACTCGGCGGCGGGATCGCGGCCGGACCACTGCTGGTGGCGAGTCTGGGCCTGGCCATCAGCTGGCGTGCCGCCTACTGGCTGATCGCGGTGATGGCGGCGGTGCTGGCCGTCGCCGGGCAACGGCTTTTGACCGAGTCGCGGGCCAGCCACCGCAAGCCGATCGACTGGGCCGGGGTGACCCTGCTGGCGACCGGGCTCGGGGCCCTGATCGCGGGCCTGACGCTGGGCAAGTCCGGCATCACCCACCCCGACGTGCTGGGCCTGGTGATCGGCGGAGTCGCCCTGCTGGCCGCGTTCGTCCTGGTCGAATTCAGATCAGCTGCTCCCATGCTGGACCCGGCACTGTTCCGCAATCCTGCCTTCGCCGCCGTCAACGTCGCCGCGCTCGCCACCGGACTCGGCGTCATCGCGCAGATGTCGTTCTTCTCGACGGTCCTGCAACGCGGGTTGGGCAAGAGCGAAATGCTGGCTGCGCTGGCGCTGCTGGGCTGGTCCGCGGTGAGCGTGGTGACCTCGCTCGGAGCCAGGCACCTGCGCGTCTCCGGGCGGATGCAGTTCGTCGTCGGGCTGCTGGTCGTCGCCGTCGGCCAGGCTTCGATGGGGTGGCTCCAGCCCACGTCGTCGGTGCTCCAGGCCATGCCCGGCCTGATCATCTGCGGGTTGGGCAGCGGGGTGATCAACGCCGCGCTGGGCCGGGAATCGGTGGCCAACGTGCCGCCGGCGCGCGCCGGGATGGGAAGCGGCGCCAACAACACCGCCCGCTACGTCGGCTCCGCGATCGGTGTGACCATCGTGGCGATCATGGCCACCTCGGTGCACTCCGGAACGCCGCAGCAGTCGCTGTTGACCGGCTGGAACCACTCCGTGGTCTTCACCACGATCGCCACGGTGCTCGGCGCCATCGCGGTGTTCCTGTGCCGGGCGCGCATCAGGTCCACGGCATGACGGCCGGGTACTCCGGCACCCCGCTCCCGAAGAAGCTGGGCCTGACACCCGGCGAACCGGTACTCGTTCTGGGCGACGCGCTGACCTTCGACGTCGGGACACTCGGCGTACCGGTGGACCGGGTCCCCGCGGGCGCCTACGCGGTCGTGCTGCTGTTCTGCCCCGATGGCGACACGCTGGCCGCCGAGTTCGAGACGGCCAGGGCCGCGCACACCGCCGCCGGCGCGATCTGGGTCTGCTGGCCGAAGAAGAGTTCCACCGTCACCACCGACCTGACGGACGGTTCCGTCCGGGAATTCGGACTCGCGAACGGGCGGGTGGACGTCAAGGTCGCAGCAGTCGACGCCACGTGGTCCGGGCTGAAGTTCGTCACCCGGCTCACCAGCCGTCAGCGCTGATCCGGGTCCACCACGGCGGGCTCGGCCAGGTCCGGGTCCGGGTCCGGGGCGCCGGCACCCACGGCGACCAATTCGGCCTCGACGGCGTCGCCGGCGGGCCCCTTGCGGTCGGTCCAGAGCTTGACGATCGACGGCAGCACGAAGACGTCCGGTGCGTTCTCGAAGATGCCGCCCGACGGATCGTCGTCGCCCGCCATCCGGATCAGATCGTCGGCCGGACGTTGGATCTCCCTGATCACCCGCACCACCAGAACCAGCAGCAGGACGTCCCGCAGCAGCGCCGCACCGATGAACGGGTAGATCGACAGCCCCTTGTTGTCCACCCCGGCGAACGAGAACATCAGCAGCATCCACACGACGACTTCGGAGAACTGCCAGGCCAGCACCGGCCGCCAGCGGGGCAGCGCGAGCACCACCAGCGGCAGCAACCACAGGCTGTACTGCGGGGACCAGACCTTGTTGGTCAACAGGAACGCGGCGACCACCAGGAAGATCAGCTGAGCCAGCCGCGGCCGGCGGCGGGCCGAGAGTGCGAACCAGGCGATGGCCAGGCACGACAACCCGAACAGCGCCAGCGACAGCAGATTGAGCAGCCTGGGTGAGTCCGCGCCGGCGGCGTTGTCGAAGACGTGACTGCCGGACAGCGTCGTGTAGATGGCGTACCAGGAGTCGTACTCGGCGGCGCGTTGCGAATTGAGCTTGATGAACTCGTACCAGCCGGCCGGATACAGGATCATGATCGGCACGTTGATCACCAGCCAGACGACGGCCGCGGACACCACGGCCCTGACAAACGAGCGGTACTTCCCCGACCGGATGCAGAGCAGCAGGATCGGCCCCAGCAGGAGCACCGGATAGAGCTTGGTCGCCGCACCCAGTCCGATGAGGGCACCGGCCAGCACCGGCCGCCCCCTGGCCCAGGCCACCATCGCACCGGCCGTCATGCCGATCGCCAGCAGGTCCCAGTTGGTGAAGGCGTGCACGATCAGTAGCGGTGACAAGCACATGATGGCGACGTCCCACACGCGTCGCCTGGCTATCCGGGCGGTCGCGGCGACAGCCCACAGATAGAACCCGCCCAGGATGATGGCGCCGATGGTGAAGTACGCGGCGACGTCCAGCGGTACCGGAAGGCCCACGTTCCCGGCGAACTTCACGTAGAACTTGGCCAGCTCGGAGACCGCCCACATGAAGTAGCCGGTGATGACCGGGTACTCCATGTAGTGCACGGAGCCGTTGTCGACCCACGACGTCTTGTAGGGCAGTGACTGGGTGTCCAGTTTGTGGCTGCCGTAGAGCGGGACGACGTCGTTGTAGCAGCCGGTGATCCAGGGCCGCTCGCCGCTCTGGTCCAGGGTCACGCCGCCCGCACCGTTGGGTCCCTGCTGGATGCAGGCGGATTTGAAGAGCCATCCGAAGATCAGGATCATGATCGCCATCAGCAGGCAGACCCGCAACGGGGTCAGCCACACGGCCCGTCCGACGACGGCGTGCCGGCCCAACGGGCCGCCGATGGCCTCGGAGGCACGACGGACGGTCGGGTCGGTCCAGGTCGGGATGACCCGCTCGCTCGGCGACAGCGACGCGGAACGGGGTAGTTTGCCCTCGCCGTCCTCGTCGTCTCCGGTGGCGGCGTCGGCCGCGTCAGCCAGCTCCACGTCGCTGAACACGGCATCACCGACCCCTTCGCCCGCGGGTGATGCGACCTCGGTCAGCGGCGCCGGGCCTTTCGCCGGAGCGCTGTCACGGGTTTCGTGTCGGGCGTCGGGCAGCACGGAGGACGCACCGTCCGTCCCCGCCGCCGTTTGATCACCGGTCGGCTGCTGTCCGCGATCGTCCACGGCGCGATGCTACTGGGGTTCCGGTGAGCCCAGCGTGTCCAGGCCGGTCGAAGGCCACCGCGCCCACCCCCTTCCGGGGCCCGATGCCGGTTTGGCAGGATGCCGGGAGTGCTCGACGACGACTCCCTACCCGGCTTCGTGGCCGGACTCGGACTGCCGGGTCTGGTCGACATCCACGTGCACTTCATGCCCGACAACGTGCTGCGCAAGGTCTGGCAGTACTTCGATCGCGTCGGCGACATCGCACCCGGCCTGGAATGGCCGATCGCCTACCGATCGGGTGAGATCGAGCGGGTCGGCACGCTGCGGCGACTCGGGGTGATCGAGTACACGGCTTTGGTGTACCCACACAAACCCGGCATGGCCGAATGGCTCAGCCACTGGGCGCTGGACTTCGGTGCGACCACACCCGGGTGCGTACCGTCTGCGACGTTCTACCCGGAACCGGGCGTGCTGGATTACGTCGCCGACGCCGTCAGTCGCGGTGCGCGGGTGTTCAAGTCCCACCTCCAGGTCGGCGCGTACGACCCGCGGGAGGACGTCCTCGATCCGGTCTGGGGGCTCTTGGCCGAGGCCGGCATCCCGATCGTCTGCCACTGCGGCAGTGGACCGTTCCCGGGCCCGTTCACCGGACCCGGACCGATCGGCGAGGTGTTGGCCCGCCACCCCGGGCTGACCCTGGTGGTGGCGCACGCCGGCTCGCCGGAATACGCGGAGTTCCTGGACCTGGTCGACCGCTATCCGAACGTGCACCTGGACACCACCATGGCGTTCACCGACTATCTGAACCGGCTCGCACCGTTCCCCGCCGAGCTCATCCCCCGGCTGGGGGCCCTCGGAGATCGCGTGGTGCTCGGGTCGGATTTTCCGAACATCCCGCACCCGTACGCCACCCAGATCCAGGCGCTCGCCGATCTCCGACTCGGCGACGACTGGATGCGAGCTGTGTTGCACGAAAACGGCGCCCGACTGCTCGGTTGCCGACCGCTCCGGCTCTAGCACTATCCGACGCGGCGCAGCACCCGGGCCTCCCAGGGCTGCAACGGCCCGCTGACCCCGTCGACGACGTTGGTGATCAGCACCTCGGCCCCGGCCCATTCCGGGAGCGGTCCGGGGTCTGCGGTCTCGCCCGAGAGATTGGCCAGCACCAGGAGTTCCACGTCGCCCCGCCGGCGGGTGAACGCGTAGATCTGCTCGTCCTGCGCCAGCAGCATCTTGAAGTCGCCGCCCGCCACCGCAGGTTCTCCGTGGCGCAACGTGATCAGCTTGCGGTAGTGCGCCAAAACAGAATCCGGATCCTGCTGTGCCGTTTGCGCATTGACCTCGGGGTAGTTCGGATTGACGGCAAGCCAGGGAGTTCCGGGGGTGAACCCGGCATTGGCCGAGTCGTCCCACTGCATCGGAGTTCTCGCGTTGTCGCGACTCGGCCCACGCAGCGCCGCCAGTACTGCCGTCGGTTCCTGCCCGCCGGCAACGGCTTCGGCGTAGTGGTTGAGAGATTCGATGTCCTGGAAATCCTCGATCGAGGAGAACGGGTAGTTCGTCATGCCGAGTTCTTCGCCCTGGTAGACGTAGGGCGTCCCGCGGTGCAGGTGCAGCACGGTGCCGAGGGCTTTCGCGGAGCGCACCCGATGGACACCGTCGTCACCGAACCGCGAAACGGCACGCGGCTGATCGTGGTTGTTCCAGTAGAGGCTGTTCCAACCGACATCCGCCAGGCCGGCCTGCCATCGGCCCAGACTGGCCTTCAGATCCGTCAACTTCAGCGGCCGGTGTTCCCATTTCGACGCGGCCTGGTCCAGGCCGACATGTTCGAACTGGAAGATCATGTCGACCTCGGCCCGCTCGGGGTCGGTGTAGAGCACAGCCTGCTCCACCGTGACGCCGGGCATCTCGCCGACCGTCAGGAACTGCCCCTCCCGGCCGGCGAACACCTCGTCATGCATCTCGTGGAGGAACTCGTGAATCCGCGGTCCGTTCAGAAAGTGTTCGGGGCCAACCTGTCCGCCGCCGAGTGCGATCCCGTCGGGTAGCGCGGTGTCCTTCGAGATCATGTTGATCACGTCCATCCGGAAGCCGTCGACCCCGCGATCGAGCCACCAGCGCATCATGGCGTAGACCGCCTGCCGCACCTCCGGGTTCTCCCAATTCAGGTCCGGTTGCTTGCGGGAGAACAGGTGCAGGTAGTACTCGCCGGTCCCATCGTCCAACTGCCAGGCGGGACCGGAGAAGAACGAACTCCAGTTGGTCGGCTCCGCGCCGGGCTGGCCGGCCGCCAGTCCTTCCCGTGGCGGCCGCCACCAGTACCAGTCTCGCTTGGCACTGTCTGCGGCCGAACGCGATTCGACGAACCAGGGGTGCTCGTCCGAGGTGTGGTTGACCACGAGATCCATCACGAGCTTCATCCCGCGGGCGTGGACGGCGGCCAGGAGCTCGTCGAAGCTCTCCAGCGAGCCGAACAACGGATCGATGTTCTGGTAATCGCTGATGTCGTAACCGTTGTCGTCCTGCGGGGACGGATATACCGGCGACAGCCACACCACGTCGACACCCAGATCGGCCAGGTAGTCGACCTTGCCGGTGATGCCCGCGAGATCGCCGATCCCGTCGCCGTCCGAATCGGCGAAGCTGCGCGGGTAGATCTGGTAGACGACCGCACTGCGGAACCAGGCATCGGTCGGATCTGCTGTCATCTTCAGGTTCGGCCCTTCTCTGTCCGGTGGCGCGTCTCTGCTCTGGGACGCGAGTGAAGCCGCTCGTGGCGCTCGTGCGGCGGGTGGGCGCGCCACGGACTATTTGGCCGCGCGTCGGCGCTTCGGTGCCTGCTCGCCCTTGAAACCCATGACGAACGACGCGACCAGATGATTCCACGAGCAGGTGCGGCAGACCTCGACCTGGTACACCGAGAACTCACCGAAGCTGGTGGCCATCTTCTCCAGCTCGGGTGGCTGGCGCGCGGAGCCGGCCATGTGCTTGATCTCGTCGCCGTAGACCCAGTAGACGTGGGTCAGTGGCTCTTTGCGACAGACCGGACAGCTGACGTCGGTGGGTACACCGTGGAACTTGGCTGCGCGGATCAGATAGGGGGTCGCGTCGCAGACTTCCGTCACCCCGGTGCGACCGGACATCACCTCAGCGAGCAGCGCACGACGCTGCAGCGCGTAGTCCACCAATCCTCGCTGAGTCCGCATCCGACAAGCCTACGCGGAGGCATTTCGCCTCGCTCTCGGGTGTCCTCCGCGCCTATATCCGCACGTCAGCAGGCCTTCGGGTGGCTTGACGGCGGCGGGCACCGGAACGATGGAAAGGGATCCAGATCACAGCGGATCCTGGTCTCGACCATGCCGGTTGCAGATGTATCGTGGCGATACTCAGGTTGACATATGGACGCGTATGTCAACATGCTCGAAGGAGCGGGTCAGCCCGCTCCCAGACGCCCAGGAGGTGGCAGATCGCAACGGACAAGAGGCTGGAATCGCGGTCGGTCTTCCCACTCGCCATCCTGGGTCTGTTGGCCGATTCACCCATGCACGGCTACGAGTTGCGACAGCGACTGAGCACCACGATCGGTTCCCTCCGGGTCTTCTCCTACGGCTCGCTCTATCCGACGCTGCGGCGTCTACAGGACGACGGTGACATCACCTCCGATCCAGCCGAGATCGACCTGGACGCCGTTCCGCTGACGTCCATGCGATCCAGAGTGGTCTATCGACTGACCGCTGAGGGCAAGGAGAAGCTGGCCGACCTGCTGGCCGATTCCGGTCCGCAGGCGTCGTCCGATGACGGCTTCGAGATTCATCTGGCGTTTTTCTCCCGCACCAGTTCCGAGGCTCGACTGCGCATCCTGCAGAGCCGGCGTCGACGGCTGGAGACCCGGCGTGACGGGCTCAGCGCCGCCCTGAGCAAGGCGGCCGGCCGGATGGACGCCTACACCGATCAACTGCGGCAACTCGGCTTGGAGTCGACCGATCGGGAAGTCCGCTGGATCAACGAGTTGATCGAGAGGGAGACCCACCGCAAAGGATCGCCCCACCAGGACCCCGCCCCCTGACCAGGGCTGTTCCCGACCCGGACCAGCAGGTACGTCACACCCCCCAGCACGCCCAAGACAGCACGTCCCAGAAAGCACGTCCCAGAAAGAGAAGGAGACCCATCATGGGTTCGCATCCCATCCGCGTCGCCGTAGTCGGCGTCGGCAACTGCGCGTCATCGCTGGTCCAGGGGGTGGAGTACTACCGCAACGCGGATCCCGCCTCCCGCGTCCCCGGTCTGATGCACGTCCAGTTCGGCGACTACCACGTGTCCGACCTGCATTTCGTGGCCGCCTTCGACGTCGACGCCAAGAAGGTCGGATTCGATCTGGCCGACGCGATCAGCTCGTCCGAGAACAACACCATCAAGATCGCCGACGTGCCGCCGACCGGCGTCATCGTCCAGCGCGGCAACACGCTCGACGGTCTGGGCAAGTACTACCGCGAGATGATCTCCGAGTCCGACGCCGAGCCGGTCGACGTGGTCGCCACGCTGAAGGCCGCCCAGGTCGACGTCGTCGTCTGCTACCTGCCCGTCGGATCCGAGCATGCCGCGAAGTTCTACGCGCAGTGCGCCATCGACGCCGGCTGTGCCTTCGTCAACGCGCTCCCGGTATTCATCGCCGGCACCAAGGAGTGGGCCGACAAGTTCACCGCCGCCGGACTTCCCATCATCGGCGACGACATCAAGTCGCAGGTCGGCGCGACCATCACCCACCGGGTGCTGGCCAAGCTCTTCGAGGACCGTGGGGTGCTGCTCGAGCGCACCATGCAGCTCAACGTCGGCGGCAACATGGACTTCATGAACATGTTGGAGCGAGATCGACTGGAGTCCAAGAAGATCTCCAAGACCCAGGCCGTGACCTCGCAGGTGGACCGGGATCTCGGGGCGCGCAATGTGCACATCGGGCCGTCGGACTACGTGGCGTGGCTGGACGACCGCAAGTGGGCCTACGTCCGCCTCGAGGGCAAGGCTTTCGGTGACGTGCCGCTGGCTCTGGAGTACAAGCTCGAAGTCTGGGATTCCCCCAACTCGGCCGGCGTGATCATCGATGCGGTCCGCGCGGTCAAGATCGCCAAGGACCGTGGCATCAGCGGCCCGCTGACCTCCGCTTCGTCCTACTTCATGAAGTCCCCGCCGATCCAGTTCCCGGACGACCAGGCGCGCGACAACGTCGAGAGGTTC
This sequence comes from Nakamurella sp., assembly GCA_965277305.1. GTDB lineage: Bacteria > Actinomycetota > Actinomycetes > Mycobacteriales > Nakamurellaceae > Nakamurella. Next base: position 554,996 of record CBDICH010000006.1, read on the forward strand.
ATCTCCGGCGAGCTTTCCGCCTGATCCACCGCGTGAGTGTGCAGTCAGCAGGCGAATTCACCTGCTGACTGCACACTCACACCTATCCACACTCGCTCAGCCACCACACACCACTTGTGTTCGTTGCCCGGCCGGTCGACACCCGACTCGGCCATGTTCGGAGGCGACCCGATGTGCGGTTCGGGAGGGTCAGGCTGGTCATCGAGTTCGGCGGGTTCCCCTTCCACCCCGACCATGCGGCGTTCGAGGATGACGGCGTCGGCAGAACGCCTTCGTGAAGCATGGCTGGCCCGTGCTGCGGTTCACCTGGCACCAACCCGGCATCCAGAGCAGGCGGTCGCGGACAGCAGAGCCACCATCGGAATGCTGTCGGCGAGTGTGCGCGGTCAGGTGGACCCGGAGCGCCGGGACAGCAAGGCCTGCAGCACCACCACGATGAGCAGGAAGAAGCCGCTGACCACCTGCTGCACGTAGCTGTTGAGGTTGAAGCCCTGCACGATCAGGTTCTGGATCACGTAGAGCAACGCAATGCCGGCCAACGTGCCCACCATCGATCCGACCCCACCGGAGAGCAGCGTGCCGCCGATGACGACGGCCGCGATGGCCGACAGTTCGTACGCGTTACCGACTCTGGCCTCCTGACCGCCGCCGGACAGCGCGGTCGACAGCACACCGGCGATCCCGACGCAGAACCCGCTGATGACGTAGACCAGGGTCTTGGTGCGACGCACCGGCAGACCCATCAGACCGGCCGCGACATCGTTGCCGCCGACCGCCTGCACGGTCTGCCCGAAGGCGGTGCGGTTGAGCATCCAGCCGCCGATGGCGAACACGACGAGTGCGATCCAGACCGGGTTGCCGATACCGAGAAGGCTTCCGGTACCGAGCGTCTCGAAGAACTCGCTGCCGGGGACCGACGGGTGGTCGTTGCCCTCGTCGGTGATGAAGAAGACCAGGCCGCGCACGAACGTGAGCCCCGCCAGGGTGACGATGAACGGGGGCAGTCCCCACCGCGCGATGATGGTGCCCTGGATGAATCCGATCAGCACACAGGCGGCGATCGGAACCAGGATGGCCGCGATGGAGCCGTATTTCGACATGTCGGCCGACAGGATGACGGCCAGCGCATAGACCGACCCGACCGACAGATCGATACCGCCGGAGATGATCACGAACGTCATCCCGGCCGCGATGATGGCCAGGAACGATGCAGCGAGAGCCGTGTTCGTCAGGTTGTCCACGGTGGCGAATGTCGGCACCGTGATGGTGCCGATGATCAAGACCAGGACCAGGACGGCCACCGCACCATTGCGGGAGATGAGCGAGGTCAGTGCCCGAGCCCGGGCGGCTCTCGCGCTGGCCCCGCGCTCGGCATCGGGGATGACGTGCACGGTCTCCGTCCCGGTTGCTGATCCTGGATCGCCCTGCTGCAGGGCGGGATCGGAGGTGCTCGGGCCGGTCATGTGCTGCTCCTCGAGGTTCGCTGCAGGTAGACCGCGGCCACGATGATCACGGCTTCCACCATCTGCGATACCGAATCCGGGATGTTGTGGGCGACCAGCGTGGTCTGCAGCATCTGCATCAGCACCACACCGGCGACCGTGCCGAGGATCCGTACCCGACCTCCGGAGAGTGGCGTGCCGCCCACCACGACGGCGGTGATCGCGGACAGTTCGACCAGCAGGCCGATGTAGGAGGGATCACTCGCCCGCAGCCGCGCGGTGGCGATCTCGCCGGCGATGGCGGCCAGTACCCCGCTGATCGCGTAGACGGTGATCAGCGTGCGGCGCACCGGAATCCCGGCGAGCACGCTGGCCCGCAGGTTCCCGCCGATGGCCACCAGCCGGTAGCCGAAGGCGGTGCGGCGCACCAGGACGGTGACCACCAGGACGAAGACGGCCGCCACCCACATCACGTAGGGGATGCCGAACAACTCACCCTGCCGCACCACCTTCAGAAAGGGCACGAACAGTTCGACCAGGGCGCCGCCGGTGATGACCAGTGCGATGCCGCGCCCGGCCACCAGGATGCTCAAGGTGGCCACGATGGGCTGCACCTTGGCCACCGCGACCACCACGCCGTTGAACACGCCGACGGCCAGACCGGCCAGGATGCCGAGCGTGATCGCGATGAAGATCGAGGTGCCGAACCCGTTGCTCGACGCCGGTGAGACGAACTTCGCCATCACCGCGCTGGCGATGGCCATGGTGGCGCCGACCGACAGGTCGATGCCGCCCGTGCCGATGACCAACGCCATGCCCAGCGACACCAGCAGGATCGGTGGCAGTTGGGCGAACAGCAGGGTGACGGTGTCCCATTGGTTGAAGTGCGCGGTGAACAGCACGTTGTAGAGCACCAGCACCACCAGCGCGACGTAGACACCGCGTTCGCGGGTCCATTGCCCCCAACCGGCTTTGGGCCGGAACCCGCCGGGCTCGGTGGTCTTCGGGGTCAGGGTGGCCGTCATGTCGTCACCACGTCGATCTCCTCGGCCGCGGCGCCGGCAATCATGTTCATGATCGCGTCCTCGGTGATGTCCTCGCCGAACAATGTGCCGAGACAGGCGCCGTCGCGCAGCACCAGCACCGAATCCGAACCCTCGACGACTTCCTCCAATTCGGACGAGATGAGCACCACGCCGAGACCCTTGTCGGCCAGCTCGGCGATCAGCCCCTGCACCTCGGCCTTCGCGCCGACGTCGATACCGCGGGTCGGCTCGTCGAGCAGCAGCACCTTGGGATTGAGACACAGCAGCCTGGCCAGCAGGACCTTCTGCTGGTTTCCGCCGGACAGTTCCGAGACGCGTTGGTCGGCACTGGACGCTTTGATGCGCAGGCGTTTCATGAAGACGTCGACGATCTCCGACTGCTTGCGCCGGGAGATGAATCCCCCCGACGAGAGCTGCGGGAGGGCAGCCAGCGCGATGTTGTCGCGGATGGACAGTTCGGGAATGATCCCCTCGAGCTTCCGATCCTCGGGCAGCATGGCGACGCCGGCTCTGATCCGGGAGGCCGGGGTCGACCGCGTCATCACGTGCCCGGCCACCTCCACCGTGCCGGAGTCGAGGGCCAGCGCGCCGAAGATGGCCTTGGCCGTCTCGCTGCGACCTGAGCCGAGAAGGCCGGCCAGACCCACGATCTCACCGGGATGCACCACCACGGAGATGTCGTCGAGGACGAATTTCCGGTTCAGGTGGCCGGCCGTGAGCACCGGCGGGTCGTCCCCGACGGCCTTGCGCCCACCCAACTTGGTCCGGCCGCCGGCCACGATGTCGCCGGCCTCCCGGCCCAACATCCGCGAGATCAGTTGGCGGCGGGTGGTGTCGGCAGTCGGCCCGGTCCAGACCAGACCTCCGTCGCGCAGCACGGTGATCTTGTCGCAGGCCCGGAACACCTCATCCAGCTTGTGCGACACGTAGACCACCGCAACACCCTGCTGCTTCAGCAGACCGACGACCTCCAGCAGGCGGTCCACCTCCCGCGGCTCCAGCGACGACGTGGGCTCGTCCATGATCACCACCGAGGCATTGGTCGACACCGCCCTGGCCACCGCCACCATCTGCTGGATCCCGAGGCCCAGCTCACCCAGTGGGCGCTTGACGTCGGCGGCGATGCCGTAACGGTCGAGCAGCTCCGCCGCCTCCCGGTTCATCCGGCGGAGATCCAGTCCACCGAAACGGGTGTGCTGCTCCCGCCCGAGAAATACATTGCGTGCTATGGATAACTGGGGGGCCAGGTGCACCTCCTGGTAGATCGTCTGGATCCCGGCCAGCTGCGCATCGCGCGGTGACGGGAAATGTGCCACCTCACCCTTGTGCAGCACCTCGCCGCCGTCCAGCTGATACACCCCGGTGACCAACTTGATGAGCGTCGATTTGCCCGCTCCGTTCTCACCGACCAGAGCGTGCACCTCGCCCGGAAACAGATCCAGGTCGACCCCGCGCAACGCGACCGCACCACCGAAACTCTTGGTGATACCCCGCACCGAGAGGGTGGCTGCCTTCGTCTGAGCTGCGGTCACCTTCGAACCTGCCCTTCCACTACGTACTCATCTCCGCACTCATCTACACCGCGGCCGGACAAACAGGCTCCCGCTGTCCGACGCTCCACGGAAGGGCGCCGGACAGCGGGAGGGTCACGTCAGTACGCGGTGCCGTTGTCGATCGCGGCCTGGGCGTTGCTCTTGTCGTACTGGTTGTCGGTCGTGATGGTCACGGCCGGAGCCCCGGCCCCGTTGACGTAGTCGTTCAGTGCGGCGAAGGCAGACGGACCGTACGCCGGATTCGATTCGATGACGGCGTCGAAGTTGCCGTCGACGATGGCCTGCACCGCGCCCTTGGTGCCGTCGATCGAGACGATGTGCACCTTGTCGGTACCGGACATGCCCTTGTCATCGAGAGCGGCCAGAGCGCCGAGTCCCATTTCGTCGTTCTCCGCATAGATGGCGGTGACGTCCGGGTGGGCCTGCAGCAGCGTTTCGGTGACCGACTTGCCCTTCTCCCGGGTGAAGTCGGCCGTCTGCTCGAAGATGACGTCGATGCCGGTTGCGTTCTGCGCCTTCAGCTCGGCCTTGAAACCGGCCGTCCGGTCGTCGGTGACGTTGACCCCGGAGGCGCCGAGCAGGATGGCGAGTTTGGCCTTCCCGCCGGTGGCCTTGATCATCGCGTCAGCGGCCCGCTTGCCCTGCTGGACGAAGTCGGAACCCAGCTGCGGCCCGACCTCCTGGCAGCCCTTGACCCCGGTGATGTTTCGGTCAACCGGAATCATCGCGACGTGCTTGGACTTGGCGTAGGCGATCGCGTCCCCGAGGCCGGTGGAGTTGATCGGGGAGAAGATGATCGCCTTCGCGCCCTTGTCGATCATGCCCTTGATGTCGGTGTTCTCCTGCTGGGCATCCGACTGCGCATTGGTGGTGAGCAGCTTGACGCCTTCCTTCTTCGCCTCGTCGACCTGGGACTTGGTGGAGGCGATCCGGAACGGGTTGGCCTCCTTCTCCGACTGCGCCCAGCCGATGGTGTCGGTCTTGAAGTCGATCTTGCCGATCCCCAGGTCCGACCCCTTGCAGACCGGGCCGTACTGCGCCTCGACCCCGGCTGGCTTGGCGGTGGTCAGCAGCGTGGTGCCGCCGGCGGCCGCGATGGCCGCCGGCACCGTGCCGCCGGTCGCGCCACTGCTGGCCGGAGCACTCGCGGATCCGACAGCCGACGAACCGGCGGATGCGCTGGCCATGGGGGAAGCGGCAGCGCTACCCGCTGCACCGCCGGCCGCGCTGCTGGCGGCGCTGGGCCCGGACGCCATCGCGCTGGGGCTCGACTCAGAGCTCGCGGACTTGGTCGAGCCGGTGCTACAGCCGGCCAGCAACAAGATTGCCCCGGCTGAGGCGATGAGGGCGGTGCGGCGGTGGGTCTTCATTCTGCATGTGTCCTTCGGCTGGTGGGGATCGGCCTGGTCGGCTCGACTGCATTGGCGAAACCTGCTGGGGGATAACCCGTTCGATCTGTACTGCCACCGGGCGCCGGTGGCGTCGCACCGGCCGTCGGTCCGCGCGACCGGCCGACTGTCGGACAGAAGCACGTTCCGGTGTGGGCGCGGTCACTGTCTGGCCCGCTATGTTAACGCTCACACCCATCATGTCAAGTGATTGCCGCTTCGATCTGGGATCTATTTTCATCGGAAAACATCTGCCCGCGGATTCGTATCCGGGAGGCGGCCCGAATTGACCGATTGTGGGCATATCCGATGCGCGGTAACGCTATCTGACGGCACCGAGGCGTACGGAATAGGTCCGGCGGACACTCAGTGCGCTCATCTCGAATAGCTCTGGGTCGAATTCGATTCTGCTCGCGGTCATTCGTACCGTGGGCGGCCTCGTTCCTCGGGAACGAGCCCGATCGGACCGCTCGGTGGCCACCGTCCCAGGGGCCGTGCTCCACCAGCTGCCGTGAGCGCGCCACGATCGGGCGAGTGGGCCGCCCGCGGCCGGCAAACCCGCCGACCGGAGATCTCCGCACGCAGTGTCATCGGGACCATGCAGATCACCCACTCCACCGTCGTTGGTGCACTTCCAGTGTCGATCAGCCGGCTCTGCTGCCCCACTGGCCGCATCCGGCTGCCGCGTCGATGTTAACGTTCACACAATGCCCGGTCAAGGAGGTTGACCAAGCTGTTACCCAGGCCGGCGATATCGGGCCCGAGCACCTCAGGCCTGGTCAGAATCCTTGCGCCAGGCGGTAGTAGGCCTGATTCCACCGCAGCTCGTTGGTGAAGCTCCGCGAGGTGGTGTCATCGTCGATGATCAGGAGCTCGACCGCCGCCATGGCCGCGAAATCCGTCAGCTCGGCCGTGCCCACCGCCGTGGACAGCACGGTATGGTGCGGTCCGCCGGCTTCCAGCCAGGATTCGGCCGAGGTGGCCAGACTCGGCTTCGGCTCCCAGATCGCCCGCGCCACCGGCAGTTTGGGCAACGGTTGGTCGGGCTCGACCAAGGTGATCTCGTTGGCCACCAGCCGGAACCGGTCGCCCATGTCGGCGATCCCGAGCACGACTCCCGGCGCGGGCGCGGCGGTGAAGACCAGACGTACCGGATCCTCCCGGCCACCGATGCCCAGCGGGTGGATCTCGCAGGTCGGCCGGGCCGCGGCGATCGACGGGCAGACCTCGAGCATGTGCGCACCGAGGATCTTCGGTCCGGACGAACCGAGGTGGTAGGTGTAGTCCTCCATGAACGAGGTGCCGCCCGGAAGATCACCGGCCATCGCCTTGACGCCATGGAGCATCACCGACGTTTTCCAGTCGCCCTCGCCGCCGAACCCGTACCCGTCGGCCATCAGGCGCTGGCAGGCGATGCCGGGGAGTTGCCGCAGGCCGCCGAGGTCCTCGAAGTTGGTGGTGAAGGCCGAAAAGCCACCGCTGGTCAGGAATTCCCGCATGCCGGCCTCGATGCGCGCGGCGTAACGCAGTGACTCGTGCCGCTCGGCGCCGACCCGCAACTCCGCAGCGATGTCGTAGCTGTCCTGGTACTCGTCGATCAGCGCGTCGATGCTGCTGGAGTCAACCGCGTCCACCAATGCCACGAGATCGTTGACGCCGTAGGTGTTCACCGACACCCCGAACCGTAGTTGGGCCTCGACCTTGTCGCCCTCGGTGACGGCGACGTCACGCATGTTGTCACCGAACCTGGCCAGCTTCAACGTCTTCACCGCCTGCCAGCCGCTCGCGGCCCGCTGCCACACCCCGATCCGGCTCGTCACCAACGGATCACTGGCGTGCCCGGCAATGGTCTTGCGGGCGACGCCCAATCGGGTCTGGATGTAGCCGAATTCCCGATCGCCGTGCGCCGCCTGGTTGAGATTCATGAAGTCCATGTCGATCTCGGCCCACGGTAGGTCGACGTTGGCCTGGGTATGCAGGTGCAGCAGCGGCTTGCGCAGCGCGTCGAGACCGGCGATCCACATCTTGGCCGGCGAGAAGGTGTGCATCCAGGCGATCACTCCGACGCAGGCCTCGGACGCGTTGGCCTCCAGCATGATGCGCCGGATGGCGTCCGCATCGGTGAGGACCGGCTTCCACACGATGCGCACCGGGAGATCAGCGTTGCCGTCGAGAGTCTCGGCGATCTTCGTCGACTGCGCGACGACCTGGTCCAGGGTCTCGGGTCCGTACAGCCCCTGACTGCCGGTCAGGAACCAACATTCGAACTGCGCCTGCTTGCCGGTCATGGGGTGGACCTCTCTGCTGTGCGATCAGGACTGGTGGGACGGGCGCGCCGCGGTCGACGAACGGCCGACCGCAACCTGTGCGCTACTGGTGAATGGATCTGGCGGTACCGGGCGTCAGCCCTGGCCGTACACGTTCTGGTAGCGGTGGTAGAGCGAGTCGATATCGGTCTGCGGGATGGGGATGGGGGTGCCGAGTTGCGCCGCGAGATAGACCGTGCGCGCCACCTCCTCACACATCACTGCGGCCTTGACCGCGGCCCTGGCGTCGCGGCCGATGGTGAAGGGGCCGTGGCTCCTCATCAGAACTGCCGGAGAGCGACTGTCCCGCAACGTCTCCACGATGCCGCGGCCGATCGAGTCGTCGCCGATCAGGGCGAAGGGTCCGATCGGGATGTCGCCGCCGAATTCGTCGGCCATCATGGTGAGCACGCAGGGCACCGGCTGACCCAGGCTGGCCCAGGCGGTGGCGTAGGGCGAATGGGTGTGCACGACGCCGCCGACCTCGGGCAGGTGCCGATACACGTAGGCGTGGGCGGCAGTGTCGGAGGACGCGGCGCGGTCTCCCTCGACCACCCGGGCGTCGAAGTCGGTGACCACCATGGACTCTGCGGTCAGCTCGTCGTAGGAGACTCCGGACGGCTTGATCACCAGCAGTTCCCGACCGGGGACCCGGGCCGAGACGTTGCCCGCCGTCCAGATCACCAGCTCGTTGCGGACCAGTTCACCGTGCAGGACTGCCAGCTCGGCTCGCAGCGCCTCGATGGTGGCGCTGATCTCCGCGTCGATCCCCTTGGCGACGCCCATCAGGTCCGGACCCTTTCCTGGTAGGCGGACCGCTGCCGGGCCTTGAGCCGATGCATGACGTCGTTGCCACCGCGCCCGAAGTAGTCGTGCAGCAGCATGTATTCGGCATGCAACGTCCGGTACTCGGCCACGTTCTCCGGTATCGGACGGTAGACCCCGCGCTGCACCTTGCCCATGACGGCGGCGGCGGCGGGGACGTCCGGATACGCGCCCGCCGCGACTGCGGCGTGGATGGCCGATCCGAGCGCCGGCCCCTGGTCCGAGGTGATCACCGACAGCGGGAGATCGGTGACGTCGGCATAGATCTGCATCAGCATGCGGTTCTTGGTCAGCCCACCGGAGATCACCAGTTCGGTGACCGGAACCGCGGAGTTGTTGAAGGCGTCGATGATCGTCCTGGCACCGAAGGCCGTCGCCTCGATCAGCGCCCGGTAGATGTCCTCCGGCCGTGTCGAGAGGGTCTGTCCCAGAATCAGTCCGGACAATTCGTGGTCGACGAGCACGGAGCGGTTGCCGCTGTGCCAATCGAGCGCGAGCAGCCCGTGGGCACCGATCAGCTGGCCGGACGCGAGATCGGTCAGGAACTCGTGCATTCCCACGCCGGCGGCATTGGCCCGTTCGACGTAGTCCGGTGGAACGCCGGAACCCACGAACCAGCCGAAGATGTCGCCGACGCCGCTCTGCCCGGCCTCGTAGCCATAGAGGCCCTCGGTGATGCCGCCGTCGACCACACCGCACATGCCCGGCACCTCGGCCAAGGTTGCGCCGTTCATGACGTGGCACGTCGAGGTACCCATGATGGCCACCATCTGCCCAGGGCCGATGGCATTCCCGGCTGCTGCGGTGACGTGTGCGTCGACGTTCCCGACGGCGACGGCGATGCCTTCGGTCAGGCCGGTCCAGGAGGCGGCCGCCGCGGACAGCGTGCCGGCGGGTGCGCCGAGTCGACCGATCCTGGCCTCCAGCTTGTCACCGACGAAGTCGCCGAAGTCCGGATTCAGGGCGGTGAGGAATTCGGGGTTCGGGTAGGCGCCGTCCTGCAGAATGCCCTTGTAACCGGCGCTGCAGGCGTTGCGCACGTACGTGCCGGTCAACTGCCACACGATCCAGTCGGCCGCCTCCACCAGGTGGTCGGTGGCCGCGTAGATCTCCGGGTCCTCCTCGAGGATCTGCAGACCCTTGGCGAACTCCCATTCCGAAGAGATCAGGCCGCCGTAGCGGGGCAACCACCACTCACCCCGCGCTGCGGCCAGTTGGTTGATCCGATCCGCCTGTGGTTGGGCCGCATGGTGTTTCCACAACTTGACGTAGGCGTGCGGCCGGTCGGCGAACGACTCGAGCTCGCACAGCGGAGTGCCGTCGGACGTCACGGGCAGGACGGTGCAGGCGGTGAAGTCGGTTCCGACACCGATGATGTCGGCCGGATCGACGCCCGAAGCCCGTATCGCAGCGGGGACCGCCTCGCGGAGTACATCGACGTAGTCGGAAGGGATCTGGAGGGCCCAGCCCGGCGGCAGTGGCTTGTCTGCACCGGGCAGGTGGCGTTCGACGACCGCGTGCGGATAGGCGTGGACACCGGTGCCGAGCTCTGCACCGTCGGAGACCCGGACGACGACCGCCCGGCCGGAGAGCGTCCCGTAGTCGATGCCGACTACGCAGGCGCGCTGCGGATCCACCGTCATTGGTGACCTCTTTCGATGAGAAGCGGTTCGGTGTTGCCGGCGAGCTCCACGATCCGCGGAGCGGGTTCCCCGCAATTGTTAACGTTCACACTGCGGTTCGTCAACCCCCGGTCGGGCGGGCGGACTACGCGACCGGACGTCCCGTCGGCGCCGTACTGGCGCGCACGACGAGTTGGGCCGGAATCGGAACCACCTTGGCCGCGGCGCGGCCCTCGAGGGCGGAAATCAAGGTGGTCATGCACAGCCGGCCGAGTCCGGCGAAATCCTGACGGACGGTGGTCAGCGGTGGCCGGAAGAAAGCCGCCCCCTCGATGTCGTCGAATCCGACGATGGAGACGTCGCCGGGGACGGCCAGACCGGCCTCACCCAGCGCCTGCATCAGGCCGAGCGCCATCTGGTCGTTCGCCGCGAAAATCGCGTCCGGCACACCACGTCTGATCAGTCGGCGGCCCAATTCGTAACCGGACTCCGGTGACCAGTCGCCGACCAGTGGCTCCCGGACCGGCAGTCCCGAGGACTTCATCTGCTGCCGCCAGCCCCGGAGCCGGGCCCGGCCGTCGTAGAACTCGATCGGGCCGGCCAGGTGGGCGATGTCGCGATGGCCGAGGTCGATCAGATGACGCACCGCCAACCGGGCGCCGCCCTGCTGGTCGACCGACACCGACTGGTACCCGGTCGACCTGGGCACATCCGACGCGACCAGCACCACGGGCACCGCCGCCCCGATCAGTTCTGCGGCCTTGGCCACGCTGACCTGCGGCGCGATCACCACCATGCCCTCGACGGCCTGGGCCATGAAATGTTCGAGCGTCAACGTCATGTGGGCCGCGTCGGCGATGGACAGACTGGCCACGCTGACGAAGTAACCGGCCTGGCGGGCCGCCGCCTCCACCGAGAGCAGCGTGCTGGTCGGACCGAACAGGGCGGTGTTGAGCGTCACGACACCGATGGTCCCCGACCGCCTGGTGACCAGCGCCCGCGCAGCCGTGTTGCGCCGGTATCCGAGCTCCGAGATCGCCTCCAGAACGCGGGCTTTGGTCTCCGGTCGCACGTTCGGGTGGGCGTTGAGCACCCGCGAGACGGTCTGGTGCGACACCCCCGCCAGCCGGGCGACATCCTGCATTCCCGGGAGTCGCGCCGGTCCGTCGACAGCAGTCATCGCGCCGGCCCGCGGTGCGATACTGAAGCCGGACAACGCATGTCGGACCCTCCTGGGCGCCGCTGGGGACAACGGAACTGCCGCGGCGGTCGCGGGTGGCCGCTACTGCCTGGGCCCACCGTACCGGCCGGACCCTCACGGGCCGCCGGGCTACCAGTGGATCTCCACCTGGTCCCCGAGCCCCACCACACCCGGTCCGGCGGCGATGCCCTTGTAGCCCCGCGCCCCACCGTCGAGGTCGATCAGGGCCTGCTTCACCGCATCGTCGACCACCGGCGACGGCTCCTGCCCCAGGCAGAACCGGCTGAACTCCACACACGGCTCGGCCACCGCGAACGTCATGAGGGTGATGTCGCCACCGGAGGTGACCACAGTGACTTCTGCAGGCATGTCGAGCCCGCCGAGGCCGGCCGGGGCGTCAACCAGGATCGTCTCACCGGCGATGCCTTCGGTCAGGTGATCGCCGTAGCGTTCCCGCAGGCGTGCGTAGTCGCCGGTGCCCATCACGCTCACACCACCGATGCCCCTGCGGTCCCGGGACTTCGGATGGTCGACGTGGTGCACGTCGATGACGGAGCCCAACCGTTCGGCCAAGCCGACGACGCCCTCAGGCTCGACCTCGATGCGGTGCACCGACTCGATCGCCGACGGATCGTAACGGCGGTACGGCGCGCGGCCCACCTTGAGCGGATCGGTCTGCACCTGGAGCCGGACGATCTGATACCTCATCCCGCCCCCCGAACGGGAGTCTGTCTCACGCGTGGACCACTGCGGCCGGCTCCGGCTCGATCCGGAATCGCTGGTGCATCGTCGAGGGCAATACCTTCCGCACCTCGGCGACCCGCTCCGGGCTGACGTCCACCAGGCCGTAACCGGTGTCGGCGTTGCCCAGGTCCAGCATGGGCAGGCCGAACGGGTCGAAGGCCGCGGAGCGGCCGATGCCGGCGCGACCGGATTGGTCGGCTGCCACCATGTAGCAGGTGTTCTCGATCGCCCGCGCCCGCAGCAGCGTGAGCCAGTGCTCCTCCTTGAGTGGCCCCTTCACCCAGGCCGACGCCAGCGCCAACACCTGCGCTCCGGCCGACTGCAGAACCCGGAAGAGCTCCGGGAAGCGCAGGTCGTAGCAGGTGGCGAAACCAACCTGCACGCCGTCGATCTCGATCACCGGCGGACTGTCCTGGCCGGGAGCCACCGAGTCCGATTCGACGAACGAGAACGCGTCGTACAGGTGGATCTTGCGGTAGGCCGCGCTCACGCCGCCTGCGGCCAGCACCACCAGCGTGTTGTGCACCCGGTCGGAGTCGGGATCGGGCACGAAAGTCCCCGCGGCAATGGTGAGCCCGAATTCCAGCGAGGCCGCGGCCAAGGCCGACACGAACGGTCCGTCCAGCGGTTGCGCTGACCGCCGCGGGGCCTCCGGGTCGGTCAGGAAGGAAACGATCGAGCCCTCGGGAGCGAGCAACAACGACGCCCCGTCGGCCGCCGCCCTGGCCGCAGCGCGCACCAGGTAGTCGGCGTTGGCCGCCGGATCGGTGCCCGGCTCGAACTGACTCACGGCGATGCGCATCGGTACCACTCCTTTGCTCACTGGCTCCGGGTGAGGCCCGGATCAACCTGGTCCGGGATGGATCAGGGGACGATGGAGACCATCTTGCCGGGGACGACGACGACCTTGCGGGGGGCGGCGCCGGCCAGCAGTTCGACGATCCTCTCGTCGGCCAGCGCCAGCAGTTCGACCTCCGAAACGGTGCTCTCTGCAGGAACCGAGATCCGCGAGCGGACCTTTCCCTTGACCTGGATGGGGTACTCGATCTCTTCCGCCACCAGCAGCGCCGGGTCGGCCTCCGGGAACGGTCCGTGGGCCAGCGAGCCGGAGTGACCCAACCGGCTCCACAGCTCCTCGCTGACGTGTGGAGCCAGCGGCGCCGTCATCAGGACCAGCGCCTCGGCCACCACCCGCGGGGTCGGCGCGGCCGACTTCGTCAGGTGGTTGGTCAGCACGATCAGCTTGGCGATGGCCGTGTTGTACGACATCGCCGCGTAGTCCGTGGTCACCCCGTCGATCGTGTGGTGCAACAGCTTGAGCGTCTCCAGATCGGGCGCATCGTCGACAACGGTCGATTCCCCAGTGTCTTCTGACACCACTGCTCGCCACATCCGCTGCAGATAGCGCTGCGAACCGATGACGTCGCGGGTCTGCCACGGTCGCGAGATGTCCAGCGGGCCCATCGACATCTCGTACATCCGGAAGGTGTCGGCGCCATAGCGGTCGCACATCTCGTCGGGCGTGACCACGTTCAGCAGCCGCTTGCCCATCTTCCCGTACTCGCGGTTGACCGGAGCGCCCTGATAGGTGAACGACGTGCCGTCCGCCGAGATGGCGACATCCTCGGCCGGGACGTAGCTTCCGCGGGCGTCGGTGTAGGCGTACGCCTGGACATAGCCCTGGTTGAACAGCTTGCGGAACGGCTCCTCACTGGAGACGTGACCCAGGTCGAACAGCACCTTGTGCCAGAAGCGCGAGTACAGCAGGTGCAGTACCGCGTGTTCCACGCCGCCCACGTACAGGTCGACGCCGCCCGTGTCCTTGACGCCGTCCGGACCTGTGACTCCAGGGCCCATCCAGTACTTCTCGACCTCCGGATCGACGAACACCTTGGTGTTGGTCGGATCCAGGTAGCGCAGCTCGTACCAGCAGGAGCCGGCCCACTGCGGCATGACGTTCAGTTCGCGCCGATACGTCTTCAACCCCTGACCGAGGTCCAGCTCGACGGTGGCCCACTCGGTCGCGCGGCCCAGCGGCGGCACCGGAGTGGAGTCGGCGTCCTCCGGGTCGAACGACTGCGGCGCATAGTTCGCCACCTCCGGCAGCTCCAGCGGCAGCAGATCGTCCGGCAGCGCGATCGGCAGGTTGTCCTCGTCGTAGACGATCGGGAACGGCTCGCCCCAGTAGCGCTGGCGGCTGAACAGCCAGTCCCGCAGCCGGTATTGCACCTGCGAACTACCGAAACCCTTGGCCACCAACCAGTCGATGATCGCGGCCTTCGCGGATGCGATATCCAGCCCGTCCAAGGAGATCTCGTCGTTCGAGCTGTTGATCGCCGGGCCCGCGCCGGTGAACGCCTCGTCCTCGGGGAAGCCGTCGGGGGGCTGCACGGTGCGGATGATCGGCAGGCCGAAGCTCACCGCAAATTCGGCATCCCGCACGTCCTGGCCCGGGACGGCCATGATGGCGCCGGTGCCGTAACCCATCAGCACATAGTCGGCAATGAAGATCGGCAGACGAGCTCCATTCACCGGGTTCACCGCGTACGCGCCGGTGAACACGCCCGTCTTCTTCTTGGCCTCCTGGCGATCCAGGTCGGACCGGCGGGCCACCGCCTCCTGATAGCCGCTGACGGCGGTCCAGGGACTGGCCGCACCCCCGGTCCAGCGACGCGGCGTACCGGCCGGCCAGCTGTCCGGTGCCAGCGAGGTCAGCAGCGGGTTCTCCGGCGCCAGCACCAGGTAGGTCGCACCGAACAGGGTGTCGGGCCGGGTCGTATAGACCTCGATGCGGTCGGCCACCTGGCCGCCGTCGGCCGGCGATCCACCGCCGCCGACCACCTCGAAGCTCACCTGGGCGCCGACGCTGCGGCCGATCCAGTTGCGCTGCATGGCCTTGACCGACTCCGGCCAGTCCAGCCGGTCCAGGTCGGCGATCAGCCGGTCGCCGTACGCGGTGATCCGCATCATCCACTGGCGCAGGTTCCGGCGGAAGACCGGGAAGTTGCCGATCTCCGACTTTCCATCAGCCGTGATCTCCTCGTTGGACAACACGGTGCCCAGCCCGGGACACCAGTTCACCGGCGCCTCGGAGATGTAGGCCAGCCGGTGACCGGCCAGGATGGTCTGCTGCTCGGTGGAGCTCAGCTCGGTCCAGCTGCCCCCACCCGGTACCGGACGCACTCCGGCGGCGAACTCGCCGACCAGGTCGTCGATCGGGCGGGCGCGCTGCTGCTCGACGTCGTAGTAGGCATTGAACAGCTGCAGGAAGATCCACTGGGTCCACCGGTAGAACTCGACATCGGTGGTGGCCACGCTGCGACGCTGGTCGTGCCCGAAGCCCAGCCGGCGCAGTTGGGCGCGGTACCGGGCGACATTGGTCTCGGTGGTGGACCGGGGATGCGTGCCGGTCCGGACGGCGTACTGCTCGGCGGGGAGTCCGAACGCGTCATAGCCGATGGTGTGCAGCACGTTGCGCCCGCGCATCCGCTCGAACCGGCCCAGCACGTCGGTGCCGATGTAGCCCAGCGGGTGCCCGACGTGCAGTCCGGCGCCGGACGGGTACGGGAACATGTCGAGCACGTACAGCTTGTCGGCTGGGAGTGTGGCAGGTGGTTCGTCCGCTGGCGGAGCCAGTGGTCCGCTCGGGTTGGGCGCGTTGAACGTGCCCTCCGCGTCCCACCGGTCCTGCCAGCGATGTTCGATCTCGGCGGCCAGGCCGGCGTTGTAGCGGAACCGTGGCCCGCCCTCCGATCCGGCAGCACCGTTCGACGGGTCTTCCACGGCCACGGATCCATCCGTCGCCGGTGAACCGGTGTGCTCGCTCATCGCGTCCATCTCTTTCGCGTCCATTCGGTGCGTGCTGTCAAGTGCGTGCTGCCCGGTGCGGCTCGGGGCGATTCGGGCTCGTCACCGGGCACGGACCGGATCGGGACACAAAAAAACCCTCCCGCGCCCGCAATCACTCTCGAGGCACGCAAGGGATCGCCGCGCTGCCGGTCATCGACCCAGGATCAACCCTGGATCCGATCGATCAGCGCGGCCCGGAAAGAAGCAACGACACTGCCATAACCAGCGATGTTACCCCGCGCGGCTGGAGACCCAGCTGCGGCACCTGACGGTCGCGCAGACACGTTCAGGGGCCGCGCGTGGTGCGCCGTAGGATCGGGTGGTGTCCAACGCTCCCGCTGCCTTCACCGTGACGGTCACCGTCCTGCTGCTGGTCCTGGCCGTGATGGCCGGCCTTGCGGCTCGCGGCGGGTGGGCCGGGACGTTGCGCCGTGACGGCAAGCTCGGCATCCATTCGCCGGCGGCGACCGCCAGCGACCACGCGTTCTCGGTGGCGAACAGGGTGGCCGCACCGGTGCTCGCGGGCGCTGTGGTCGTTGCGGTCGTGTTCGCCGTACTGGTGGTGGTGCTCCCCGTTCCGACGATCCTCACCGTCGTCATCGCGGTGATCGGTCTGGTGGCCGCGGCGGCACTCGTGATCGCGGCCGGCGTACTCGGCGAGAAGGCGGCCCGGACCATGCCTGTTCCCGCTCGCAGGCCGCAGGCCGGCGCGGGCTGCGACGGCTGCGCATGTGGTGGGGGCGGTTGCTCGGGGCTGACCCGGAACGCGGTCCCGGTCGACGCCGAGACGACCGCCCAGCCGGCCCGGACCGCCTCCACCGACGCCCGCTGAGGCACGCCCCTACAGCTCAGTTGCGCTCCAGGTCCGCCGGTCGGTAGGCCTCCCAGGCCAACGGGAAACCCTGCCGCCGGAGAGCCCGGAAGTACAGATCGACCATCGGGCCCGTCAGGATGTCGCTGTCGAGGCCCGGAATGACGAACCAGGCACCCTCGGCGATCTCCGCCGCCAGCTGGCCCTCACCCCAGCCGGCGTGGCCGGCGAACACCCGCACCCCGCTCAGCGTGGCCGCAGCCGTCTCGGGCTCGCTGTCCAGATCGACCAGCACCACGCGACCGGCCACCCGCACCAGCCCGAAGCCCTCGCCGGGGAAATAGCCGCCCCGGCTGACGCCCAGGCACATGGCCCCGGACGGCTGGACCGGGCCGCCGGAATACACCGCCTGCGGCTTCGCGACGTGCGAGACCCAGCCGGGCAGGACCGAGTGCACGGCCGTCTCGGTGCGACGGTTGAGAACCAGCCCGGCCGACCCCTCCTCACCATGGGCGACCAGATAGACGACCGTCCGCCGGAAGTGCGGATCCTGCAGTTCGGAGGTGGCGACGAGAAGCATCCCGGCGGCCGGCTGGTGGACGCGCGACGACCGCGGGCGTCGACCGGGAGCACCGGGCGTGCCGCCACGCTTCTCATCGCCGGATGCGGAGTCATCCGGACGTTCGGGATTGCTCATCATCGCCATCATTCCGTGCCGGTGACGGGCTACGGGTATCAGGGCCGCAAACTGTTCTCGGACCGTGTCCCGTCACGGTCGGCGAATCTGTTCCCCGGGGGGGTGAACTCGTGGCATCGACCCAGCCGCCCCGACGCGGCTTGCGTACCGTTCGGGGGGTGACACCTCCGCCGCCGCCCGTCGGGCCGGCCCCGCAGCCGGTTCCTGCGTCGGGCCAGTCGGGGTCCGGGCCGTCCCGGGGCTCGGCGCCTGCCACGGCTCGACCGCCGGATCCACCGGTGGAATGGTGGGGCGGCGGGTCAGACGGGCGACCGAGGTACGAACGCTCCGCTGCCCGGCCCTCGGCGCGTGGACTCAGGCCGTTGCTGCGCCTGGCCGGACTGCGGCGACTGGTCACGGTCCGCCTGCTGACGTCCTTCGGCGACGGTGCGTTCCAGGGGGCCCTGGCGAGCGTGGTGCTCTTCGACCCCTCACACCGCTCCACACCGGCCGACATCGCCGCCGGCTTCGCCGTTCTGTTGTTGCCGTACTCCATCATCGGACCGTTCGCCGGCGCACTGCTCGACCGGTGGAGCCGCCGACAGGTGATCATCTGGGCCAATCTGATCCGGTCGGTGGCCATCGCGGTGCTGGCCGTGCTGTTGGCCATCGGGATCCCGACCTGGGTGCTGTTCGCCGTCGCCCTGGTGGTGATCGGCACCGGACGTTTCGTGGGGTCCGGCCTGTCCGCCTCGCTGCCGCACGTCATCGCCAACGACTCGCTGGTCGGGGCCAACTCGCTGTCCACCACGGTCGGTTCCATCGCCGCGGTGATCGGCGGTGGCTACGCCATCGGACTGCGGGGCGTCCTCGGGCCTAGCCACGGTGCCGATGCCATCGTCACCGCGTCGGTGATCATCTTCTACGCGGTATCGGTGCTGGTGGCGATGCGTTTTGCGGCGCAGGCGCTGGGCCCGGACGAGACGGACGAACCCCCGCAGCCCATGCTGGCCGTGCTCCAGGGATTTGCCGGCGGTTTCACCCACATCATGGCGCGACCGACCGTGCGGCTGGCCATCACGATGGTGGTGCTGGTCCGGTTCTGCTTCGGCCTGTCCACGCTCATCGTGCTGCTGCTGTTCCAACACCACTTCACCGAGCGGCAAGGACTGCTGCGGCCCGGCGTGCAGGGCATCGGCGAGGTCCTGGTGGTGTCCGCGGTCGGACTGTTCCTCGGGGCCGTCACCACCGCGCCCGCCGTCCGCACGCTCGGCCGGACCCGTTACGTCGTGATCCTGCTGATCGGGTCGGCGCTGGTGGTGCTGGTCGGCGGCACGCAGTTCACGATGATGGCGACCATGCTGACGGCGTTCGCGCTGGCCTTCTCGTACCAGGCGTCCAAGGTCTGTGCCGACGCGGTGGTGCAGTCGGACTCCGCGGACGCGCACATCGGTCGCGTCTTCGCGCTCTACGACACGGTCAACAACATCTTCTACGTCCTCGCCTTCGTCCTGGGGGTCGCGCTGGTGTCGTTCGACGGACGGAGCCCCGGGGTGGTCATCCTGGTGGCGGTCGTCTATCTGGTCACCGCGGTCGTCTACGGGCTCGGTGTGCGCAAGTACGAGCGGAGCAGCCGGCCCGGTTGTCTAGGCTGACGCCTCTACAGGTCGGACGCCCACTACAGGTGCGCGAGCCGATCCCGGCCGGCACCCTTGGCGATGTAGAGCGCGTTGTCGGCGCGACTGATGCAGGCCGCCATGGTCTCTCCCGGCATCCAGATGGTGTGACCGATCGAGCACGACTCGCGGTCCGGAACGGCGGTCCGGACGCGGTGCAACATGGCCGCTGCCTGCTGCACATCGCAGTCGGCCAGTGCCACCACGAACTCTTCTCCACCCCATCTCGCGAACAGGTCGGTCGACCGGAGGCCGCCGAGCACGGCCGCCGCGAAGTCACGCAGCAGGTCGTCGCCTGCCGCGTGCCCATGGGCATCGTTGAAAGCCTTGAAATGGTCGAGGTCGATCAGCGCGATGGTCAGCGGAGTCGAATTCGTCCGCGACTGCTCCATCAACGCGAACAGCTCGGTCTCCCACGCCCGGCGGTTCAGGGCGCCGGTCAACGGATCGGTGGCGGCGAACCGCTCCAATTCGGTCCGCAACTGCACGGCGTGCAACGATGCGCCGGCCTCGTCGACGAGTACCCGTACCGCCGCCACGGCCCGGTCGTCGATGCCGGAGAGCGCCCTGGGCCACCCCACGTGCAGTACGGCGATCACCTCGCCCTCGACCAGAATCGGTTGCCAGAGCTCGGTGCCCACAGGATGAACGGGATCGGTACCCGGCTCGGTGCGCACCGGTGAGAGCAGCACCTGACCCGTCCGGCGCACCCGATCGGCGGTCGAACCGGAGCCGAATGTCACCCCTTCGGGAGCCGGCTCACCGGCGGTGATGGACAGATTGCCTCCGTCGGTCGGTTCGAGCAGCCGCACCACAGCGGCCCCCGAGAGCGAACGGATCGACTCCACCACGACCGGGCGCGGATCCGTTCCGGATTGCACGCACCTGGCCACCGCCGCGACAGCGGCCAGCTCCTCCTCCGATTGGCGCAGCGCGTTCTCCGCCGCTTTGCGGTCGGTGATGTCCTGCAGGATGCCCAGAGTCCACTTCTCACCGTTGGGGCCGGGGGTGGGGGTGATGTTCGCCCAGGCCCAACGGACCGCACCGTCGGGATGCACGAAACGAACCTCGGCGCGCATCACCCGGTCCGGGCTGCTCATCTGCCCCAACTCGGAGTCGGCGATGATCGGCCGGTCCTCGGGGTACGCGTAGTCCAGGGCGGAATGCCCGACCATCTCCACCGGGTCCACGCCGAGCAGCCGGCCGAACGCTGCGTTCGCCTGCACCCAGAGCCCCTGCTCGTCGGACAGTCCGATCGCCACCGGACTGTGGTCGAAGAGCTCCCGAAACCGGCGTTCCGACTCCAACATCCCGGTCCGGACCGCGATCAGTTCGGTGATGTCGGTGGACACGCCGGCCACGGCGTAGACCTGGCCCGCCTCGTCCACCAGAGGAAATTTCGTCGACCGGTACCGATGGGTGGTGCCGTCGGGAAGTTCGAGCTCCTCCTGGAAGACCTGCCATCCACCACCGTCGAAGATCTGAGAGTCGTTGTGGCGGAATGACTCTGCGTTGGTCTTCGGGAATACCTCGCCGTCTGTGCGGCCGAGCATCCCACCGTCGGGCTGACCGATGGCGGCTTCGATGGCCGCGTTGGCCAGGACGAACCGGCCCGCAAGATCCTTGGCGTAGACAAGGACGTCGGTGTGCGCCAGTACCTCGTCCAGCAGCCTTCGACTCTTGCCCAGCTCGGCCTCCGCCGCCGCCTTGGCCGCTATCTCCGACCGGAGAGCCTCGGCCTGGCTGCGTATCTGGAACTGACTGACCACTTGTCGGGCCAGCAGCGCCAGGTCGTCGAGGACGGCCTGATCCAGGTCACGCGGCACGGTGTCCATCACGGACAGCGTGCCCACCACGACCGCATCGCCGTCCGCACGATCTCCGGGGCGGGCAGTGTCGACCATGACCAGCGGTGTCCCGGCGTAGAACCGGATGCCCAGGCTCCCGGTGACCAGTGGACTGTCCCGGAAACGGGGATCGCGCAGAGTGTCGGGCACGATCATGACGCCGGTGCCCTCCATCGCCTTGTCGCAGAACGACAGCTTTCTGCTGATCTCGTCCCACTCGAGGCCGACCCGGGACTTGAAGAGCAGCCGATCACCGTCGACCACGCTCACCAGCGCCATCGGCACCGAGCACAGCCGAGCGGCCAGAGCGGTGAGATCGTCGAGCGCGGAGCCGGCGTCGACGGTCAGCAGGCCGAGCCCGGCGGATACGGATACGGATACGCGAGCAGACTCGGCACCGGACAGCCCGTCGACCGGCGGCGTCATCCGGGACTCCGTCATCCGGGCCTCGCGATGCCCGTCCGTCATGCTCACCTGCCTCGCGATCATTGCGCTCCGCCGATCCTGACGCCTGAAGGAAATCGGGGTCCCCGGGGTCAGGATATCGGGCATCGGCCTGCGGCACGTCGCAGATCCAACCGGCGAATTCGGCACTCACCGTGACATCTGCTGCGTGCCAACCGGCATTCGGTATCTATGCGTGACATCTGACCGTCCGGAGTCGGGCAGGGAGTGCGCCGGCCGGACCGCAGGAGCCGGCCCACCCGGCCGGCCCCGCAGGTCGATCAGGGGCGCCCCAACGGTTCACCCTCCGTCGGCGCGGAGTTGGTTGTCGCTGCATTTCGTCGGTCGTCACGAAATCCGGCCCGGGCTGGACCGCCTGGCGGTTTCACCTGTTAGGGCGAGGTTTCCCCGTCGGCCCCGCATTATCTTCGAGGGTGTGGCCCAGGCATCCGACTCCGCGCCGGGGCGGGAGTCGGATTCGCTGTTGCCGAACGCAGTGCAGCGGGACGCGGTCGTGGCCACCCTGGACGCGATACCGATGGCCGCCGTCGCTCACACCCTCGACTATCGCTTGATCGCCGTGAACGGCGACTGTGCGGCGCTGCTCAAGGTGTCGAGCGACCAGGTGGCGGGCCGATCGGTCAAGGACTTCATCCCGGTGTCCGACCGGCAGACCGCTCTCGAGACGGCGCGGACCGTCGCCCTGCTGTCCTCCACGTCGATCCGTCCGGCGAGCGCGCTGCGGCGGTTGATCGACGGGGCCGGCCAGGAACTGACGTGCTGGATGCACGTGGGCCTGGCGACGATCGGCGGGTACCAGTGCTTCCTGATCTGCCTGGACCTGGTGAACCCCGTCCTGTCCGATGCCCACCGCTGGCGGCATCGGGCCGAGTACGACGAGCTCACGGGGCTCGCCCGGCGTGGCACGCTGCTCGCGCAACTGGCGCAATGGATCACCGCACGCCGCCTGGTGATGTTGGCCTTCCTGGACATCGACAATTTCAAAGCGATCAACGACACGCACGGCCACGCAGCCGGCGACCAGGTCCTGACCACGATCGCCCGGCGCCTCGAGCAGCACGCTCCCAAGGGTTGCATCGTCAGCCGACTGGCCGGTGACGAATTCGTGCTGGCCCACACGGTGACGGCACGCCCGGACGCCGCCGACTTCGCGGACCTGCTGGCCGCCGCCGAGATCGGTCTCCGGTCGATCGGTCCGCTGTGCGTCTCCGAGCCGGTGGCCTGGGGCGACAATCTGCTGGTCCTGTCGATCAGCATGGGCGTCACCACCAGCCGGGCAGGTGAGGATCCGGGCCGGCTGCTGTCCCGCGCCGACAAGAAGATGTACGCCCAGAAGGCCGCCGCCCGGCGTGGGGGCAAGGTGGTCACCGTCGCCACCGACGACGGCTGACTCGCTTCGTCCGGGCGCTGTGCCCCGGGATCGGAACTCCGACCGCCGGCCGCCTACTCGGGCAACAGGCCTTCGTCGCGGGCCCACCGGAGCAGTGCCGCCTGCGCCGCGTCGCGGTTCAGCGGACCGTTCTCCAGCCGTAGTTCCTTGAGGAATGCCCAGGCCCGGCCGACCACCGGACCCGGGCCGACGCCCAGCAACTCCATGATGGCGTTGCCGTCGAGGTCGGGACGCACCCTGGCCAGGTCCTCCGCCGCCGCCAGGGCGGCGATCCGGGCCTCGAGGCCGTCGTAGGACCGTTGCAGCGCAAGCTGTCTGCGCCGGTTACGGGTGGTGCAGTCGGCCCGGACCAGCTTGTTCAGCCGGGGCAGCAGGGGGCCGGCGTCGGTGACGTACCGGCGCACTGCCGAGTCGGTCC
Organism: Nakamurella sp.; assembly: GCA_965277305.1. Classification (GTDB taxonomy): domain Bacteria; phylum Actinomycetota; class Actinomycetes; order Mycobacteriales; family Nakamurellaceae; genus Nakamurella. The sequence goes on from CBDICH010000006.1 coordinate 578,255, forward strand.
ACTGACCGTCCCCGTACCCGTGGAAGCGCAGGTGCAGGAACGTCAGGTTGGCCACGTCCTCGGTCAGCTGCTTGGCGAACTTCAACTCCCGCATGCGCTTTCGCACGAGCTTCTTCCCGACCACCTCGTGGTGATGGAAGCTGACGCCGCCCCCTTCAGTGAACTGCCGGGTCGCCGGCTTGCCGATGTCGTGGAGCAGAGCGGCGAGCCGGAGCGTCAGGTCCGGTCCGTTCTGCTCCAAGGCAATGGCCTGTTCCAGCACCGTCAGCGAGTGTTCGTAGACGTCCTTGTGCTGGTGGTGTTCGTCACGCTCCAGCCGCAGCGCCGGTAGTTCGGGCAGCACGTGTGCGGCCAGTCCGGTGTCGGTGAGCAGGGTCAGGCCGGCTCGCGGGTTGGCGGCCAACAGAAGTTTGCCGAGCTCGGCAGCGACCCGCTCGACGGTGATCCGCGTGATCTGATCGGCCATCGCCGTCATCGCGGCCACCACCCGATCTGACGGCGTGAACGAGAGCTGCGCGGCGAACCGAGCGGCTCGCAGCATCCGGAGCGGGTCGTCGGAGAACGACTGCTCCGGCGTCCCCGGGGTGTCCAACACTTTCGCCGCCAACTGGCCGAGGCCACCGAACGGGTCGGTGAAACGGTGGTCGGGCAACGACACGGCCATCGCGTTCACCGCGAAGTCGCGGCGCTGCAGATCGCCCTCCAGGCTGTCCCCGAAGGTGACGACGGGATTCCGGGAGTCGCCGTCGTAGAGGTCGGCCCGGAAGGTGGTGATCTCCAGCCGCAGGCCCTGCTTGGCCACACCGACCGTGCCGAAGGCGATCCCGGTGTCCCAGGTGGATTCGGCCCAGCCTTTCACCGCGGCGAGAATCTGCTCCGGGCGGGCGTCGGTGGTGAAGTCCAGGTCGTCCTGCATGCGGCCGAGCAGAGCGTCACGAACCGTGCCCCCGACCAGATGCAGTTCGTGGCCGGCCCGGGCGAACCGCCGGCCCAGTTCGTCCACCACGGGGAAGACGCGCAGCAGTTCGGCGACGGCCGTGCGCTGCACCCCGGTCAACGCGTCGTGGGGATCGGAGGGGACTGCAGTAGGGACACCGGTGGGCACGACAGACCAGTCTACGGGCTGGCCGCGGATCGGCCCCGGCGCGAGATTCGACCTGGGAACTCCGCCGCCGCCCGTCCGGCGAACGGTCCGTCCATGGTTGCGCCCACTACCATCGGGCCCATGGCTCCCACCCCTGCGCACGCTCCGCGGCGCCGCAGGGCCGACGAAACATCGGCCGGCGGGTTGGTGATCCGGACCGAGGACGGGGTGTCCGCCGGGGCGCTCATCGGACGGCTCGACCGGCGCGGGCGGCTCCGGTGGTCGCTCCCCAAGGGGCACGTCGAGGCGGGCGAGACCACCGAGGAGGCGGCCGTTCGCGAGGTCGCGGAGGAGACGGGGATCTCCGGCCGCATCACTGCCCGGCTGGGCAGCGTGGAGTACACCTTCACCGCCGAGGGTCGCCGGATCCACAAGCGCGTCCACCATTTCCTGATGGAAGCGGTCGCCGGCGAACTGTCCGATGCCGATGTCGAGGTGACGGAGGTGGCCTGGGTCCCGATGGACCAGATGCCCGTCCGACTGGCTTACGCCGGCGAGCGAAGGCTGGCCGAACGCGCCGCCCAACTGCTCGCAGACAGCGCGTGAGGGCCGCACGGCAGGGGGGCCGACACCGCACGGGAGCAGGCATGGCGCGCCGAGTTCATGGCGCCCGCAAGCCGGCCGGAGCCGCGATAGCACTCCTGCTCGCGGTCCTGGTCCCGCTGCTGATCAGTGCCGCGCTCATCGAATCCGCGGCGGCGGCACCGGTGCCGGTCGCCCACCCGGGCGCCGGAGGTGCGGCGCAGGTCGCCGTTCGGGCGACCGGGACGGCGATAGCCGCGTCCTCCGCGGCCGCCGGGTCGGGCGCTGCGGTTGATCCCGCCTATCCGTACGCCGGCTATCTGACGTCGACCATCACCGGCATCACGCCCAGCGTGGTCACCGCCACGGCCGGCGATCTCATGACGGTGACCGGCACCGTCACCAACGTCAGCAAAGGCACGCTCTACGACCTGCGCTACGTCTGGGAGCGGGGCGATGCGCTCACCACCGTCAAAGCGGTCAAGGCCGAGATCGCTGCGCCCAGCAGACCGTCAGCCGTGATCGGGCAGAACTGGAAGGTCGTGTCGGCCACACCCGGGACCACCGCCCAGACCGACCTCGCGGTGGGTGCCACCATGCGTTTCGTCGCGACCGTCGCCGTCAGCGGTGTCGACGGACTCGCCCTGACCCGGCGTGGCGTCTACCCGCTGATGATCAAGATCTCCGGCGACGTGGGACAGAACGGGGCGACCCAGTACGAGCGGGTGGGCGAGATCCACCTGCTGACCACGGTGCTCTCGATTCCACCGGCCCTGCCCTCGACCGGCCTGCCGAGCACCGTGACAACCCCGAGCACCGTGACAACCCCGGGCACCGGAACCACGCCGAGCACCGGAACCGTTCCGAACTCCGGTCTGTCGCAGAACTCGGGGACGCACGATTCTGGAACGTCCACCGAGGCGGGCCAGCCTGACGCGCAGGACACCCCCGAATCGACGGACGCCGAATCGACGGACGACCCGACGACCGGCACTACCGACATCCCGACCCAGGGCTTCCGCACGACCGCCTCGTCCGCCACCGTCGGGACCACATCGACCGAGTCCCGCAGCACCGGTGCCACCACCTCCGTCGCTCCCCCTGCTGCGACCTCAGCGACCGGCACGACCGCCGCCCCCACCGCTCTCGCCACCGCCGGCCCCCCTGCCTCGACCGGCCCCACCAGCCCACATCCGGTGGCGCTGAATCAGGTGTGGCCCCTGGTGGATGCTCCGCACATCGGCGTCGGCGGGGTTTTCCTCGACGACCGACTGGCGAAGGAGATCGCTCCGGGCGGCCGACTGGGCGTGATCCTGTCCGATCTGATCGCCCTGAACACGGGGACCTCGTCGACCACCATCGTCATCGATCCCGGATTGCTCGACGAGATCGAGCAGATGTCGCTCGGCTATCGCGTGGTGGCCACCCCGGGCGTACCGCAACCGGCCCTGACCCCGAGCACCAGCACCGCGCCCGCGCCCGCGACCACGGCCCCGAGCCGCCCCGCCGCCACCGCCGCGGGCTCCCTCGCTGCGGTCACCGGGACCACCCAGAAGACGGCCGTGGCGACCGCTGGGCCGACCTCCGCAGCCGACGTGGGCACCGTGGCCGGGACCGGCCAGTCAGCCGCCATCGCCTTCCTCAAGCGATTTCGCGAGGCCGCCGCCGGCCAGCAGGTGCTCGTGCTCCCCTACTCGGACCCGGACAGCGTGGCGATGGTCCGAGCCGGCCTGAGCACCCAGCTGGCGAGTCTGGTCAAGACCGGACGCACCGTCGCGGCCCGGGTACTGTCCGGGACCGCCGCCGCCGCCGGTGCGCCCAAGCCGACCTTGATCACCGACGTGTCGCTGCCCGCCGGCGGGGCCGTGAACGACGCAACGCTGGCGTTCCTGTCCAGCCAGGGCTTGACGCACGCGCTACTCGCCCCCACCACGCTGACGCACCAGGGCGGCGCGGTGGGGTCGGTGGTCGTCGACGAGAGCGCCAACTCGGGGCAGAAGGTCACCGCCGCGCTCACCGACGCCGAGGTGTTGCCGCAGCTCAACGACCTGATCGCCCGCGGCAACAGCACCGGAGCGGCCGTCCGCGTCAACAACCTGGCCGCAGTGCTGACCGCCAGCAGCATCGATGGCACGGGCACTCCACTGATCATCTCGCCCGACGAACGCTGGTCGGCGAACACGGCCGGCCTCCAGCTGCTCTCCGGGCTCCTCCGCACCCTGCAGACCGGGGGGGTGTTCGCGGCCGCTTCGCTCTCCGACATCGCCGACCGCGCGAAAGTCCCCGCCGTCCTCGCGTATCCCCAGGCCGCCCAGCAGGCGGAGCTCGACCCCGGATACCTGGCCGACGTCCTACAGACACTGGGGTCGATTGCGGGCATGCAGTCGTCGTTGGGCAAGTCCCCCGGCGACCAGGCAGCTGACCCGGCCGACATCCTGACCCCGTTGTCGCGCGCGATGACGTCGTTGGGATCGGCGGCCCTGCGTGTCAACAACCGGTACGGACGGAGCATCCTGCGCACCACCGGCGAGAGCCTGCGCGGGCTGCAGAGCGGAGTGGTCATCGCCGGCGGCTGCGTCGGGAGCAGCCCGCCGGCGACCGTCAACTGCAGTGCGTCGTACACGCTCGCGTCCTCGACCTCGCCGCTGCTGATCAACGTGCGGAACGACCTGCCGTACGTGGCGACCGTCCGAGTGGTGGTGATCGGCGGCGAATCCGTCGGGCTGACGGCGACAGACCCTGGAGCACAGGCCATTCCGGCCGGCCGTTCGCAGCAGTTCAAGATCGCCACCAAGGTCGTCAAAGCGGGTAGGTTCCCGCTCGACGTGCAGTTGGTCGCCGCCGACGGGTCGCAGTGGAGCGATCCGACCACCATCACGGTCAGCTCGTCGGCCTACGGCACCCTGACGCTGGTGCTGATCGCCGTGGCCGGCGGTGCATTGTTCGTGATGGTCGCGATCCGGCTGGTACAGCGAATCCGGAACCGCAACCGGCCGGCCGACGGGACGCCGGGCGCCGATCGCGATGCTCCCGACGGTCCCGGACCGCTCTCACCGGAGCCGGACTCCATCCTGGGGGCGGCCAACGCGCCGCCGGAGACGACCGAATACACGGCCGACGGCGACGGCGACGGTCAGCGCAACCCGGCCGCACCCGATGCGTCATCACACGAGGCGATCGGGGCGCCGCCTCGCGCTGAACCGCGCCCGGATGGTCGCCGCGACGACGATCCGATCGGCGCGGTAGACGACGAAGCAGGGGAGGACCAGCGATGACCGCACCGCGGCCGCCCGGCCCCCCCGACTCCGCCTCCCCGCCCGAGTGGTTCCGGCAGGCGCAGCAGGAACAGGCCGACCGGGACGCCGCCGAGCGGGCGGCCGCCCAGCGGCAACGCGAACAGCAGGAACAGGCCCGGCGGGCGCATGCCCAACGCGAACAGGCGTTCCGGGAGCAGGCGCAGCGCGACCGGAACCGGCTACCGGGTCCGCCCGGCCGACAGGTGCGTGGCCCGGTCCGGCAGAACGAGAACCCGTGGACCGGCGCCCCACCTGGGGCCATGTTCCCGGCGGCCGAAGACGCGACCATGCTGATCCAGCGGATCACCGACGAGGCCGTGCCCCGCGACGTCCGCGAAGCCGCCACGGTGATGCACTACCCGGCCGATGTGGACCCGGTCACCGGTGTTCCGCACGAGCCGAGCGGGGCTGCGGCCGACAGCGGCTCAGGGCCGGACGGCCCGGCGCGGAACGGTGCCGGGCGGCAGAACGCCAGCGCCGGCATGAAAACCTCCACCACCGCGGGGGTCGTCAGGGCCGGCGCCATGATGGCCGTCGCGACCGTGGTCAGCCGCGCCACCGGGTTGCTGTCGAAGATGGCCATGTTGGCCATCCTGGGTACGGGCCTGTCGAGCAGTGCCTACACCGTCGCGAACACGCTCCCGAACATCGTTTTCGAGCTCCTCATCGGTGGGGTGCTCACCTCGGTCGCCATCCCGCTGCTGACCAGGGCCCAGCGCTCCGATCCCGACGGCGGGCAGGAGTACACCCAGCGGCTGCTCTCGATCGCCGTCGTCGGCCTGCTGATCGCCAGCGTGATCGCGGTCTTCTGCGCCCCGTTGCTGGCCCGGCTCTACCTGTCGGGCGGTCAGGCGGGTGACCAGGGCGTCACCACGCTCACCACCGAGCTCGGCCGGCTGTTGCTGCCCCAGATCTTCTTCTACGGGATCGCAGCGCTGTTCGGCGCGATCCTGAATACCAAGGAGCGCTTCGCGGCCAACGCCTGGGCCCCGGTGCTGAACAACATCGTGGTGATCGGCGTCGCCTGCGTGCTGTTCATCGATACCCACGGCAAGGTCGACCTGGTCCACGGCCTGCCGACCAAGGACCTGCTCATCCTCGGTATCGGCACCACCCTGGGCATCGCCGTGCAGGCCCTGGTCATGGTGCCGTCGCTGCTCCGTTCGGGCTTCCGCTTCCGCTGGCGCTGGGGCTGGGATCCGCGGCTGACCGAAGCCGGCTCACTGGTCGGCTGGGCCGTCGTCTACGTGCTGATCTCCCAGGTGGGCGTGGTCATCACCACCCGGATCGCGAACAACAACTTCGCCGACCGCAGCGGAACGACGATCTTCAGCTATGCCTCGCTGCTGTTCCAGATGCCCTACGGGATCCTCGGCGTCGCGGTGCTGACGGCGATCATGCCGCGGCTGTCCCGGCACGCCGCCGCCGGTCAGATGGACGACGTCAAGGACGACGTGTCGCTGGCGAATCGGCTCTCCGCCGTCGCGCTGCTCCCCATCTCGGCCGCACTGATCGTGCTCGGCACGGCGCTGTCGGTGCTGCTCTTCGAGCACGGCAACGTCACCCAGGAAGGGGCCGTGCAGATCGGGCTGACCATCGGCGGCATGGCCATCGGCCTGGTTCCGCTGGCCATGACGCTGGTCCAGATGCGGGTCTTCTACGCGATGAAGGACGCCAGGACGCCGACCGTCATCAACGGCATCATGGTCGCCATCCGGGTGCCGCTGCTGCTGGCCAGCCTGCTGCTGGCGCCCAAGTGGGTGATCCCAGGACTGGCCTTGGCGACCGCGCTGTCCTACGTCGTCGGCGCCGTGGTCGGCGAGATCTGGCTGCGGTCCCGATTCGGCCCGATGGGCACCACCCGGACGCTCACCACCATCGGCAAGATGGTGGTCGCCTCCGGCCTCGGTGGCGCCGCGGCCTTCGTGACGGTCAGGTACACCGTGGGACTGACCCCGACGTCATTCCTGGGCGCGGTCGAGACGGTGATCCTCGGCTCCGTCGTCGGTCTCGTCTTCATCGCGGTGCTGGCGTCGGTGCTCAAGGTCGAGGAGTTCATCCCGGTCCGCCGCCGGGTCCGCAAGCTCCTCGGCCGGCCGGGCGCCGCGCAGGTGGCCGCAGTCACCGCCACTTCACCTGCAGAGATGGGAAGATCTCCGGGGCCCCCTGCATCGGTGAACCCATTCGCCACAGCCAGTCCCGACAGTCCGAGCAGCCAGAGCAGAGAGCAGGTCACCAAGCGCGTGACGCACGCAGGAGCGGGCGGTCCCCGCGATACCTCCGACCAGCCCGCATCCAGGCCTGCCACTCAACCCGGTCTTGCCGGTCCACTGTTCGCGCCTCCCGCCGCATCCGCCGACGGGTCGCCCGTTACGGCGGACATGGCCAAGTACGGCGCCGACGGCACGGTCAATCTCGGCGGCGGCGCCGGCTCGGCCGGCACGGACAGCGGCCCGTTGGTGGTGTTGGCCCCTGGTGCCACGGTCGGCGGCCGGTACCGGTTGGTCAGCCTGATCGGTACCGACGACGCCGGCAACCGGTTCTGGCGTGCCAAGGACACCGTGCTCCCCCGGGACATGGCCGTCACGCTGCTCCCGGACACGACCGCAACCTCGGCCACCGTCGCCCGCACCCTGCGGGTCGGCCGGCTGCACCACATCGGGCTGCCGCAGACGCTCGACGTCGGTACCGAACACGGCCAGTCCTATGTCGTCGGACAGTGGGTCGACGGCGCCACCCTGACCGACCTGCTCGCCGGCGGCCCGCTCGAACCCGACGTCGCGACCTCGATCACGGCCAAGGTCTCGGAAGCGGTCGCCGAGGCGCATCGCAATGGGATCGCCCTGGGTGCCATCAACCCCTCGCTGGTGCGGGTGAACTTCGACGGTCAGGTCCGGCTGTCCCACGTCATCGCCCACGGCAATGCCACTCCCGACCAGGACATCCGGGCCGTCGGCGGATTGCTCTACCTGATGCTGACCGGCACCTGGCCGCTCCCGGCGGGCGCCGCGGCAGCTCAGTCCGGGCCCGGCGCCCCGGCCGCCGGCGACATGACGGTGAAGCTCGGCGCCAACGGTCTGGCCCAGCTCACCCCTGCTCCTACCCGGCTGGGCCGGGAGGTACCGGCCAACGAGGTGCGGCCCAACGTGCCGGCCGCGCTGGCTGCGCTCGCCGAACGGGCCCTGCACCCCGACGACCCGGCCGGCATCCATGCCGTCGGAGCGATTGCGGCCCTGCTGCGGCAGCCCGAAGCCGGGCCGGCCGTGCAGCCCCAGGCCGTCGACGAGCCGGTGCGTCCGGCCCTCAATCCGGCCGAGCGCCGACTGGTCAAGGAACGACGGGCGAAGCTGGCCATCGCCACCGTGATGATCGCCGCGTTCTCGGCCCTGATCATCATCGTGGTCGCCAGCCTGGCCAAGCAGGTACTCAGCGACGTCGCCGGCCCGACCGTCACCGGCATCCAGAAGTTGACCAACGGCCCGGCCACCACCCCGAAGGCTCCGCCGAAGACCACCGCCAAGCCCTCGAGCAGTTCGTCCGGTGCGACCGCCGGCACGTCGAGCCCGCCCACCACCACGGCGCCCGCCGCCCCCGTCGGCGTCGTGCAGAAGATCACCGATGCGTCCGTCTACGATCCGCTCGGCAACGGGGTCAAGGACAACACGGACCAGGTTCCCCTGGCCTTCGACGGCAACCAGCAGACCTTCTGGCCGACCTTCGTCTACAAGCAGCAGTTCCCGTCGGCGCTCAAACCGGGGGTGGGCCTGACTCTGGTGTTCGGCAACCCGATCACCCCGACATCGGTCACGGTGTCCTCCGACACCCCCGACACCACCATCGAGATCCGGTCGGCCGCCGGCCCCGACCTGCCCTACGACCAGACCACGGCGCTCGCCCAGGGGCACATCATCGGCGGCTCGAACGCGGCTCCCGGGTCGGTCAAGATCAACCTGACCAACGCGCCGAAGTCCAAGTACCTGGTCGTCTTCGTCGTCCACATGGCCGCCGACGGTGACGGCTTCAAATCTGACATCAACGAGATCGCGGTCACCGGGAGCTGACCCGTCGCCCGCCGGACCACCGGCCCGGCGCACGGTGACGTCGGGAATGAGCGTCGGTAGGCTGACGTTCTACCGACTGTGCGCCGGGAATGGCCGGCGCGTCAGCCTCACCCGGCGGCGGTCTCTACTTCCCGTGGCCCGGTGCCCCACTGCTCAGGTTGTTCCGCGCTCCGTCGCCCCGAGCGCGTGTTGCCCGAAAGGATTCAGGTGTCCGACATCTCCACCGTTGCCCCGACCGAGCAGATTCACGACGTGATCGTGATCGGGTCCGGCCCGGCCGGTTACACCGCTGCCCTGTACCTCGCGCGCGCCGATCTCAAGCCGCTCGTGTTCGAGGGTTTCTCCTACGGTGGCGCCCTGATGACCACCACCGAGGTGGAGAACTTCCCCGGGTTCGACGACGGCATCATGGGTCCGGAACTGATGGGCAGGATGCGCGAGCAGGCGGCCCGCTTCGGGGCCGATCTGCGCGGCACGGACGTCGAATCCGTCGACCTGACCGGTCCGGTCAAATCGGTGACCGTCGACGGTGAGGTCTTCAAGGCCCATTCCGTCGTGCTGGCCACCGGCTCGGCCGCCCGTTACCTGGGACTGCCGGACGAGCAGCGGCTGATCGGCCGCGGCGTGTCGGCGTGCGCGACCTGCGACGGATTCTTCTTCCGCGATCACGACATCATCGTGGTCGGCGGCGGCGACTCGGCCATGGAGGAGGCGACGTTCCTGACGAAGTTCGCCAGGTCGGTGACGATCGTGCACCGTCGCGAGGATTTCCGCGCCAGCCCGATCATGCTGGATCGTGCGAAGGCCAACCCGAAGATCAAGTGGGCGCTCAACTCCGCCGTCACCGCGGTGCACGGCGAGACGACCGTGTCCGGCGTGACCCTGACCGATACCAGGACCGGCGAGACCCGTGAACTGCCCGTGACGGGCCTGTTCGTGGCCATCGGCCACGATCCGCGTTCGGAACTGTTCAAGGGCATCGTCGACACGGATGCCGAGGGTTACGTGCTGACCGGCGGCGACATCGGCGCCGGTCGTTCGACCGCCACCAACCTCGACGGCGTGTTCGCCTGCGGCGACCTCGTCGACCACACGTACCGGCAGGCCATCACCGCGGCCGGCTCGGGCTGCTCGGCCGCGCTGGACGCCCAGCACTTCCTGTCGGCCCACCACCTGGCCGTCGTGAGCGACCCAGAGCCGGAGATCGACGAGACGACCGGCCTGGCGTCGGCCGAACACATCTCCGTCGGCGTCTGACGCCGGCTCCACGCTTTCCCCGGGTCGTCCGGACCCGGTATCCATATCCCGCACGTCCGTCAGAGCGATACAGAAGATTGAGGTTCAACATGGCCACCAAGAAGGTCACCGACGCCAGCTTCGATGTTGACGTCCTGCAGTCCGACAAGCCCGTCATCGTCGACTTCTGGGCCGAATGGTGCGGCCCGTGCCGCATGGTCGCCCCGATCCTCGAGGAGATCTCGGCCAAGCACGGCGACAAGGTGACGATCGCCAAGCTGGACATCGACGCCAACCCGCAGATCGCCCAGCAGTACCAGATCCTGTCGATCCCGACGATGCTCGTGTTCCAGGGTGGGAAGCCGGTCAAGCAGGTCGTCGGAGCCAAGCCGAAGGCTGCCCTGCTGGCCGAGTTCTCCGACATCCTGGCCTGATATCTGCGCTGAGAGGGCGACCTCGTAGTACCGGCGAACGGCCGGGCGCCCCACCGGGGTGCCCGGCCGTCCGCACGTCCCGGGATGAGCGGTCCATCGCGGTTCGTGTCACCCGGATCCGGCGGTTGATGTCACCCGGATCCGGCGGTTGATGTCACCCGGATCCGGCGGTTGATGTCACCCGGATCTGGCGGTTGATGTCACCCGGATCTGGCGGTTGATGTCTACGTGTCGTCGCGGCGCCTCCGGACGTTGCACAATGGTGGACGCCCCTGGGCGACGGCGAGCGTCAAGGGCGACCGTTCGCAGGCGGGCGGCAGTTCAGACGAAGCTAGAACGACAAGGTAGGGACGAGGCGAAGAATGCTGTTGCGACGTGGCGACCGGGGACAAGCCGTCGCAACGGTCCGACACGCACTGACTTCGCTGCAGAAGCTGCCCGCTCTCGATCCGGCCATCGATCCGGCGTCGGCCACGTTCGACAACGACATGGATGCGGCGATCCGCCAGTTCCAGCAGGAACGCGGACTGATCGTCGACGGCATCGTCGGTCCCGTCACCGTCCGATCGCTGACCGACGCCCGCTGGACCCTGGGCGACCGCACCCTGGCCTACACGCTCTCGGCCGTGATGAGCGGTGACGACGTGACCGCCCTCCAGGTCCGCCTGGCCGAACTCGGCTACAACACCGGCCGACCCGATGGCATCTTCGGGCAGCTCACCGACGCCTGTGTGCGCGATTTCCAGAAGCACCGCGGGTTGTCCGAAGATGGGGTCTTCGGCTCGGACACGTACCGCGAGCTCAACCGCATCGGCCGGATGGTCACCGGCGGTCGGCCCTTCTACCTGCGTGAATACCAGAATCTGCGGCAGGCAGGACCCCGCCTGCACGGCAAGCGGATCGTCATCGATCCGGCGCACGGTGGCGACGAGTCCGGTTGGGTGAGCGGTGATGTCCGAGCGTCCGACCTGACCTTCGACATCGCCCGCCGGTTGGAGAGCCGGATGGTGGCGACCGGTATGGAGACCTTCCTGACCAGGGGGGCCCACCAGAACCCGACGGCCGAAGAGCGTTGCGGGCTGGCCAACGAGGTGAACGCCGATCTCATGCTCAGCCTGCACATCGACGGTTCGCCGTCCAAGCTGGCGACCGGCATCGCCACGTTCCACTTCGGTACCGACTCGGGTGCCACGTCGACGGTTGGTGAGACGCTCGCCGAGCTGGTGCAGCGCGAGCTAGTGGCCCGCACCCGGATGACCGATTGCCGCGTCCACCACCGCACCTGGGACATCCTGCGACTGACCAAGATGCCCGCGATCCAGGTCGAGCTGGGCTATCTGTCCAACGACGACGAACGCGATCGGCTGGTCCGCGACGACTTCCGCAACACGCTCGCCGACGGCATCCTGGTAGCGGTGAAGCGGCTGTACATGGATGGCCGGGACGACCCGCACACCGGAACGTTCACCTTCTCCGAGCTGTTGGCGCACGAACAGTCGGTCAGCGGCGCCTGACTCACGGCTTCCCGGGTCTCACCGGGTGCCGTTCACTCCCGACAGCTGACGGGCAAGTCCCCTCGGGATGGCCGGGATGTGCCCGGCCGCGGTGATCACCAGGTCCCGAACCGCCCCCACCACATGGTGTTCGGCGGTCGCCGCCCTCGTCATCCGGTCGGTCAACCGCACCACCCGCTCGGCCTGCGGCCGGCGGCGGGCTTCATAACCGTCCAGATCGACCGGCAGGCCGTCCATCTCGTCGGCCAACATCACCCCGAGATCGACTGCGTCCTGGATCCCGAGGTTCATCCCCTGACCGCCCGCCGGGCTGTGCACGTGCGCCGCGTCGCCGGCGAGAAACACCTGGCCGCGACGGTAGTGGCCGGCCAGTCGATGGTGCACCGTGAAATGGGACGACCAGATCACCTCCTGGACCTGCGCCGACGGGTGCGTTGGCCCCCGCTCCGCCAGCAACGACTGGATGACGCCCCGACCGATCGGCCCATCGGGCGCATTCTCGGTGCTGGTCAGACCGGTGGTGGCCACGATCCGGAATCTGTCGCCCGGCAGGGACGCCACGACCATCAGGCCACTCGGGGCGAAGAACAACTCGACCTCGGTGCGGGGTAGCGGCCAATCCATCCTGACGTCGGCCAGCAGAAACGTCTGCGGGTAGCGGTCGCCGGCGAAATCGATGTGGGCAAGTTCCCGTACTTTCGAATGCATCCCGTCGCAGCCGACCGCCCAACGCGCCTGGATCTCGGTGACCCCTCCGCCCTGGCGACTCACTACGGCTGACACCCCGCCGTCCTGCTGCACCAGAGTGTCGATCGAATGCTCGCGTAGCAGGGGCGCGGTGTCCGGCAGTGAGTCCGCGATGACCTGTTCGGTGGTGCTCTGAGGCAACATCAGGGTGTAGGGGTGCGCGGAGCGGATCTGCGAGAAATCGATCCTCATCAGGACCTTCTCGCCGTGTCGCACACTGAATCGCGGCACGATCAAACCCTGATCGATCAACGGGCGGGCGAGGCCGATGCGGTCCAGCAGGTCGAGTGTTCGGGCGTGGATGACCGCCGCCCTCGAGGTGTTCGCACCCCGGGCGGCCCGGTCGACCACGATCGTCGGCACCGATCGGTGCGCCAGTGTTGCGGCCAGCGCCAGCCCCGTCGGCCCGGCGCCGACGATCAGGACGTCCGTGGTCATGGTGGTCGTCGCGTTGGTGTTCCCCCTGCTATCTGGCGCGGCCTCGGTCGTCCTGCTCCCGTCGTTGCGCGTTCCAGTCATGACGATCTCCTCTTCGGTCGTGGTAGCACCTCGTAGCGGGCGGGATCCGGTGGTGATCGGATCCCCGACCTCCGCGCTGATGTCAACAATCGTTGATATTTACCGTACGCCCGATCCACTGGTTTGCCAACAGTTGTTGACTTAGGCTGTGGCGATGGCCCACACGGAACGCTCCCGCCCGGCCCGCGAGGCCATCCTTCGTGCGGCGCAGGAGGAGTTCTCGACCGTCGGCTTCGACCGTGGCACCGTGCGGGCCATTGCCGCCAAGGCCCAGGTCGACCCCGCCATGGTGATCAGGTACTACGGCAGCAAGGAAGGGCTGTTCGCCACCGCGGTCAATGTCGACCTGGCGCTCCCGGCCCCGGGACTCCCGGGCGAATTGGGTCGATCGCTCGGCCGTCACTTCGTGGACCTCTGGGAGGGGCCCGGCTCGGACGGAACCCTGCAGATCCTGCTGCGGTCCGCCTCCGGCTCACCGCAGATCGCCGAACGGGTCCGGACCGTCTTTGCCGGGCAGGTGGCCGTGTGGCTTGGTTCTGCACGGGGTGAATCTGCGCAGGGTGTCTCGGCCGGCGATGACGGCCGGCGGGCGGGGCGGGTGGCTACCTACGTACTGGGCACCGCTCTGTGTCGCTACATCCTGGCGCTGCCGCCGATCGCCCAGCTGACCCCTGACGAACTCGCTGAGGAAGTCGGTTCCGCGCTCCAACTTCTGTTGGACGGGGTGTGAAGGGCCGGCCCGCGGCCTCGTACCACCGCACCGCAGATGAGCAGGCGATGACTTCGAGCATCACCGAGCGGCCGGCTGCGTGCGCATCCGATTCGAGCTGCCGAAGAAGAGCTGTGGCGATGCCCGAGCGAGGACCTCGGGGTCGATCCATGCCGCCGGGTCTGTCGGCCAGTGGTCGGGTAGCCGTCCGCGAGGTGGACCGGCCATAGCGCATCGATGCAGCCATCCAGTCGCTCGGTGTACGCGGTCGTCTGGTCCAGCGGTCGGTCGGATCCAGCGGCCTACTCCAGGGGGCCCGGGTAGGCTGCTTCGGCCTTGTCGGCCAACACGTCGGTCTGCTTCCGCACGACCAGGAAAACCACCACGACGGCGACGATGGCCAAGCCGATCGCGACGTAGTTGAACGGGCCGGACAGTCGCTTCAGGGTGTTGCCCGCGGCGTAGAAGCCGAACGAGTAGATCGCGGCCCAGACTATGCCGCCGAGCGCGTTGTACAGCAGAAACTTCGGCCAGTACATGCGGACGGTGCCGGCCAGGAAGGCGGCGAACGTGCGCAGGACGGCGACGAATCGGCCGAAGAAGACGACCTTGCCGCCGTGGCGGTCGAAGACATACCGGCCGACCTTGAGTTTGCGCTCGTCGAGATGGATCTTGTGGCCGTACTTTCGGGCCAGCTTGTAGCCGCCCTTGTTGCCGATCCAGTAGCCGATGTTGTCGCCGATGATCGCAGCCGACGCGGCGACGATGAAGATGACCCAGATGTTCAGATTCCCCGTGGTCGCGGCGTACAGCGAAGCGGCCACGAGCACCGTCTCGCCCGGCAGTGGGATGCCGATGCTCTCCAGCCCGATGATCGTGAAGACGGCGAAGTAGCCGAAAGTCATGATCAGGTGATCGACGTTCATCGTCCGCTTTCCGGGGCTTCGTGGTGTCGGTCGAACCGGGTGGGGTCTGTGTTTCCGGTGCTCATGCAGGTCTCTTCGGACCTGCCGGAGCGTCCGACGGTCAGGATATCGGGCGATGTCCGGACGCCCCACGGTCACCCGATGTCGAGCCCCAGGTCGCCCGCCTCAGCCGACCTGGGACCAGGTGGCCGACTGGTGGTCGGCGCCCGGCCGTCATGGTCGGCTACCAGCCAGGAGGGCGCTCCCGTCGGTCTCGCCCATCGCGCCCGCAGGGCGAGCGGGGAAGATCTGGACCCGGACTGCTTGCACCTGACTCGGCGTCAGGTCCTACCGTCGTGTCCATGCAGATCAGCGCACCGACGGACGGCCGGCCGATGGACGGTGGGGACGAGAACGGCTGGAAGGTGGGGGCGCTGGCTTCGGCCACCGGGCTGACCGTGCGGGCTCTCCACCACTACGACCACATCGGCCTGCTCACCCCGTCGCGCCGGACGTCAGCCGGCCACCGGCTCTACACAGCCCAGGACGTCAGCCGCCTGTACCGGATCAGCCTGCTGCGACGGCTCGGCTTCCCGCTGGCGCAGATTGGGCACGTGCTCGACGATCCGAAGTGGGACCTACGGGCGACCATCGCGCGCCACCTGGTCGATACCCGGCGGCGCGCCGAAACGGCAGCCAGCCTGTGTGATCGCCTGTCCGATATGGCGGCCGAGCTCGGACGCCAGGAAAACCCCTCCCCGGAAACACTTTTCGGGGCTCTCGAGGAGATGACCATGCTTGATGCAACGGTCCACAGCACCACCGCCCTGCTCGTGTACCAGGACCTGGCTGCCGCTCACGAGTACCTGATCCGGGTCTTCGGACTGACCCCCGGCGAGCTCGAGTTGGATGCCGGCGGGCGCCCCGTGCATGGCGAGGTGCGGGCCGGCGACCAGCTGATCTGGCTGCACCCGGAGGGCGACGGGTATCGGTCACCCAGGACTCTCGGCGGGGTCACCGGTATGACCGTGGTGGTCGTGGACGACGCCGACGCCCACCACGCCGCAAGCGTCGCCGCGGGTGCGGTCATCGTCGAGGAGCCGATCGATCAGCCCTACGGCGTGCGGGAGTACGGCGCCAAGGACCCGGAGGGGCAGCTGTGGTACTTCCACTCACCGCTGGACTGACCCCGCTGGACTGACCCCGAACTCGGGACCCGCAGAGCTCACGATGCTCGGCGGCGCAGCACGCTGACCTGTGCCGTCGGCTGGTAGTGCAGCCGTTCGGCCAGACCCGACAACTCGACGCATACCTCGGGTGGTGCGCCCTGCATCCGCAGCGAGGTCACCCGGTGCAGCGAACCGTTCTGGCGCACCACGTCGGTGACGTGCAGCTGGGCGGCCAGGATTGTCTCCACCCGGCTGGGAACGTTGCCGTCGCGGTCCGGACCGCGGTCCGGATCGCGGTCCGGATCGCGGTCCGGAATCTGATCAGGGCTCGAGATCTCGTCACTCACCCGAACAGCGTCGCACCGACCACCGACAGCGTCGCTGACCTGGGAGAACCCAGGAAGCTACAGGGTGCGCTCGGTCGGGTCCCAGCCTTGCGGCAATGCCGGGATCGGGTCGAAACCCGAGTCCACGGTGACGAAGCAGCCGGAGTCGATCGACTCCGCGGTCGCGAACATCGCGTCCAACACATGCAGGGCCAGTGCGCCAGTGGCCCGATGCCCGCCATAGTCGGCGCCTCCCCGGATGGCCCGCGCCATGTCCACCGCCCCGATGCCGCGGCCGGCCGGTCGGTGGCCGGCCGGGATCAGCTGCTCGTCCTCCGGATCGGCCGGGATGAGGCGGATACCGCCGGTGAAGCGGTTCGGATCCGGCGGCGCGATCGTGGCCTCGGTGCCGGAGATCTCCAGGATGCCAACCCGCTGCAGCGCCGAGTCGAAGCTGAATACGGCCTGGGCCTTCAGACCGCCGGCGAACTCGTAGAGCGCACTGACGTGCGTCGGAACCGTCACCTCGATGACTTCCCCGGCCCGGGGGCCGTCACCGATGACGCGGGTCGGACCCGACGACGACCCGAACGCGGCCACCCGGCTGACCGGCCCGAAGATCTGGGCCAGCGCGGTCAGGTAGTACGGCGCCATGTCGAACAGCGGGCCGCCACCGGCCTGGTAGAGGAAATCCGGGTTCGGGTGCCAGCGATGGGGGCCGGCCGACTGGAACACGGCGGACGCGGTCAACGGCTGCCCGATGTCGCCCCGCTCGATCATCCGCCGGGCCACCTGCAGGCCGGGCCCGAGGAAGGTGTCCGGGGCCGTCCCGATCAGCAGACCGGCCGCGTCGGCCTGGGCCACCAGAGCGACCGCCGCTTCCCGTTGTGAAGCAATGGGTTTCTCGTTCCACACGTGCTTGCCGCTGGCGAGTGCGGCCGAGGCGACCGGGGCATGCGCGGCCGGGATGGTCAGATTGACGATCAGCTCGATGTCGTCGCGGGCCAACACTTCCTCGACCGAACCGGCGTCCGGAACTCCGTACTCGTCGGCCTGGGCTCGAGCCCGGTCCGCGAACAGGTCGGCGACGAACCGCACGTCGAGGTCGGGATACAGCGCCATGTTGGCGAGGTACTGCTCACTGATCTTGCCCGCGCCGATGACGCCCACCGCCAGTGGTCCCATCCGATCCGCGCTCATACCTCCACTCATACCGTCAGCCCGCTCGCGAAGTTGAAGCTCCGCCGAACGCCTTCGAAGATGTGGCCGGCGTAATCGTCGAATTCGAGCACCGGGAATTCCAGATAGGTTGCCGCCGCGACGATCTGGGCGACCGGCATGGCGCCGTCACCGAGCGGGAGCTGCTCGACGTTGTTCTTGTTGATCGGACCGTCCTTGAGGTGCAGGAAGCGCACCCGGTCGCCGAGCCGGGCCAGCGCCGCGGGCACGTCCTGTCCACCGACGGCGGCCCAGTAGGTGTCGACCTCGAGCACGATCGACGGATCGAGCAGGCCGGCGAAAACCTCGAGCGCGGGCGTGCCGTCGATGACGGACTCCCATTCGAAAGCGTGGTTGTGGTAACCGATCCGCAATCCATAGCCGGCAGCCTTCTGTGCAGCGGCAGCCAGATCATCGGCCACGCCGTGGATTCCGGACAGCGAGGTCCATCGCGTCGGATCGATCATCGGGTCGATGACGGTCTGGACCCCGGCTGTAGCCGCAGCCTCGAAGATCTTGTCCTGGTCGGCGATGCCGTCGGCGAGCCGGGAGTGCGCACTGGGAGCGGTCAAACCGTTCTCGCGGAGCGCATCCCGCAGCCCAGCCGGGTCGTCCACCAGGTTGAACGGCTCCACCTGGGTCAGCCCGATCTCGGCCAGTTTGGCCAGCGTCCCGCGGAAGTCCTCCGCCAGTGCCGTCCGGACCGAATACAACTGCACCGACAACGCCGGAAGCGTCCCCATCGTGTTCTCCGTTTCACCTCGCCGAGAATCCACCTCGCCGTGGACCTCTACCGCCCGCGAAGATACCGCTAGCGACGGATCGCCCGGGCAGCGGTTCCGCCACCCGGTCGCTCGAACCGGGCTCGCACCGGCCTCCACCCAGGAGTGGAGACGGTCGGCCCCATCGAAGTCCACCCGCGCTCCACCCCGGGTCCGATGCCGGGCAGTCCGGTTCCGAGAAGAGTTGTCCTCAGCGGCCGGATCGGCCACGACGTCAACGTTTCCGGGAGTACACCATGAGCGAATTCACGCAGGCATTGGTCATCAGCGGCAGCATCTTCGCGGTGATGATGGTGTCGCAGCTGGGCCGCCGCGAATACAGCTGGCACAAGGTCGCCCTGCCGCTCCTGAGCGTGAGCGCCTTTGGCTGGGCGTACCTTCGGCACCTGCCCACTGCCGGCAACGCAATCTGGCTCTACCTGGTCGGCATCGTCATCGGCGGCGTCTTCGCGGCCCTCACCACCATGTCGACGACCATCGAGAGGGACCCGAGCACCACGAAACTGTTCACCCGCACGGGCGCGTCGTTCGTGATCGCCTGGCTGGTGGCCGTCCTGCTGCGCATCGGGTTCGTGTGGGGCGTCGACAACGTCTCGAGCTTCCGCCAACACGTGGGCATCTTCATGATGGATCACCACCTGGTCCAGGATTCCATCGCGCCGTTCTTCGTCCTGATGGCCCTGAGCACCGTGGTCGGCCGGGTGGTGGCCCTCAAGATCCGAGCTGGCCGGGTGACCAGCGTCGCAGAGCCGAAGATCCCGGTCGGGACCACGACGGTCTGACCGGCGGCCAGTCAACCGATCGAGAGCCCCTTCCACAAGCCCAGGTGCGAACATGATGACCGTGACCGAACCAGTACCACGGGTGCCCACCACTGGGGCGACCAACCGGACCGGACGCGACCAACAGGTCCAGCTGACGTTGTCGGTCCTGGTCGTGGTGCTGGCCTGGTTCGTGATCCGGCCCATCGGCCTGCGCGCGACCGATGGGGTCGTGCTTGCGTTGCTGGTGATCAACTCGCTGTTCATGCTCGGTCGCCTGCTCTCCACCACCGTGATCCCGCCTCGCGCCGCATTGCCGCTCCTGTGTTGCTGGGCGGTGGTGGCTGCCGCGTTGCTGGCCCTGCGGTCCGAGACCTTCGCACCGGCGTTCTGCTTCTTCGTCGCCGGCAGCGCGGGGTATCGGCTTGCGACCAGGCCGGCGTTGTTCGTCGCCACGCTGGCCGGCGTCCTCTCGACACTCGGGTTGTGGATCGCCCAACAGCACGGCGTGGACGGCTGGCCCCCGTTGCTCGGCCTCACCGTCGCCCTTCCGGTCTTCCTGGGTATGGCCAATCGCAGCCGGGACCTGGCCGTGGCCAGCACCATCGCGGCCGCAAAGTCCGCGCAGCGGGCAGCCGAGTCCGAGTCGAGGGAGCGGGCGTTGGCCGAACGGGCCCGGATCTCCCGCGACATCCACGACGTGTTGGCGCATTCACTCTCCGGCGTCAGCATGCAGCTCGAGCTCAGCGAGATGCTCCTGGACGACGGCCAACAGGCACTGGCTCGGGACGCGATCGGCAAGGCGCACAGCATGGTGCGCGAGGGCATGGCCGAGGCCAGACGGGCGGTGACCGCGCTCCGCGTCGAGACCTTGCCACTGGACCGGACGCTGCGGGCACAGTTCTGGGGCGCCGGCGAGGTGGCCGTCACCGGCGATCCGCGCGAGCTCACCGTCGAGACCGGTCAGACGTTGATCCGAGCAGCCCAGGAGGCACTGACCAATGCTCGCCGGTACGCCGTCGGCGGGGTGCTCGACGTCCTCCTGGAGTACCGCACGACCGAGGTCGAACTCCGGGTCAGCAACGGACCGGGAATGCGGCCGCGTGAGAGCCCGATGATCGTCAGCGGCTCCGGGATGGGTCTGGTCGGGATGCGCGAGCGGGCAGCACTCCTCGGCGGCCGGGTCGAAGCCGGTCCGATCGTGGACGGCCTGCTGGCCGGCGGCTGGCGGGTCGCCATGACGCTCCCGACCGGGCGCCCCGCAGACACCATCCAGGACGCCGCAGTTCAGAGGGGCAGGGTATGACAGGGGCCGAACCGGAGTTGCGGCTGATCGTCGCCGACGACCAGGCCTCGATCCGGGAGGCGCTGGCGATGATGCTCGACATGACGCCTGGACTGAGTGTGGTGGCCACCGCCGCCGACGGCGAGCAGGCGGTGGCGGCGACGGCCGAGCACCGGCCGGACGTGGTGCTGATGGACCTGCGAATGCCGAAGCTGGATGGCATCGCAGCCACCGCCCAGATCACCGAGCGCTTCCCCGAGGTCGCGGTGGTGGTGCTCACCACCTTCGACGACGAGACCTCGATCATCGCGGCGCTGGGCGCCGGCGCCCGCGGCTACCTGACCAAGCAGGCCGGCCGGGCCGACATCGCCCGTGCGGCCCGTGCGGCCGCGGCCGGCCAGGCGGTCCTCGACCCAGCGGTGCAGGCCCGGCTCGTCGCCGCCGCATCCGGCACCGGAACACAGACCCATGCCCCGCCCACACCCGCCCCGACCCCTCCTGCGCCCGCGGCGCAGCAGGCTGCAGCGCCCCAGTCCTGGCCGGATGGTTTGACCGGCAGGGAGGGCGAGGTGCTGATTCTCATTGCGGCGGGTCGATCCAACCGGGAAATCGCTTCCGGGTTGTTCGTCAGCGAGGCGACCGTCAAGACACACATCAACAACATCTTTGCCAAGGTCGGAGCACGTGACCGCGCCCAGGCCGTGCACTACGCCTTCACCCATGGACTCGTCTGAGAGCATCGCTCCCTGCCGCAGAGAGCAGTGCACTGAATGAAGAGCATCAATCACAGCCCGCAATCACGGCCCGCCCTCCGGTGGGGGTTCGATGACCGGGCACGAGCTGAACAGGATCCGAACACTTCGCGCCCTCGATCCGAACACCGGTCCCGAACAGTGGAGATCAGTCCGGGTGCCGGACGTCGTGAATCAGGAACACCTTGATGGAGGAACAACGATGTTGAAGAAGATTGCAGTGGTCGGTGGCGTGGTCGCGGTAGCCGGGCTGGGTCTGGGTGGCGCGGCCTGGGCCGAGTCGAACTCGACCGCCCCGACGGCAACCGCCGGGGTATCGGTCATGCAGGCCGCGCCGGCCGCCTTGACCAGCTCGGTGGCCCCTGCCGGCACCGCCGGCACCAAGGCCAAGGCATCGAAGGGAAAGCACCAGCACGCGAAGCGGGAAGCCTTGGCCAAACGTCTCGAGAAGGTCAGCCATGCCCAGTGGGTCACCAAGGACGGCAAGACCGGCGCCTTCGTCACCCACGACGCGGTCCGCGGAATCGTCTCCGCGGTCTCGGGCAACTCGATCACCATCAAGGCCGCCGACAACACCACGGAGACCTTCACCGTCAACAGCGTCACCAAGGTGCACGTGCGGGGTGAGAAGAAGGCGACCGCCGGCGCGACGAAGCCGGCTCCGGCCACCATCTCGCAGGTGAAGGTGGGCGACGCGGCAGGCGTGCTCGGAACCGGCGCCGACGTGAAGACGGCGACCCGCGTCCTCGATCGAGGCATCCCGAAGCCGGCCAAGACGACGGCTACGACACCGACGACCACTGCGCCCACCACATCCTGACCGTCAACCCAACAGGCCCTGACAGGCAACTGCCAGCCCCTGACTAGGCCCTGACGAGGAGGCTGCGGCCGGGCTACTGCGCCGTGAACCGATAGATCGTCCGGTTCCGGTACTCCTGACCCGGCCGCAGCACAGTGCTCGGGAAGTGCGGGTGGTTGACCGAATCCGGCAGGTGCTGCGGTTCCAGGCAGAACGCATCACCCTGACGCAGGGTGGCATTCGCTCTGGTCGCGACCGATCCGTCCAGCGAGTTGCCGGAGTAGAACTGCACCGTCGGCTGATCGGTGAAGAGCTCCAAGATGCGGCCGGTGCCGTGGTGCGTCGCCGAGGCCGCCAGCCGGAGCCCGTCGAATTCTCCGCCGGACCCGTCGAGTATGTACGCGTGGTCGTGCCCGCGGACCAGCAGCATCTGCGGATGCGTGGCTCGCCAGCGGTTCCCGATCAGATTCGGCTCGCGGAAGTCCAGCGGGGTGCCGGCCAGATCCAGGATCTCACCGGTCGGGATGAAGTCGGCGTTGACGGCCGCGAATCGGTCGGCGAAGAGCGTGAGCTCGTGGTCGGCGACCGAACCCGGGACTCCCGACAGGTTCAGATACACGTGATTGGTCAGGTTCACCGCCGTCGGCGCGTCGGTGATGGCCCGGTAGTCCACGGTCAGATCGTTACCGTCGACCGTGAAGACGACCGAGACATCCAGATTGCCCGGGAAGCCCATCTCCCCGTCCGGGCTGGTCCGCCGCAGCGTGACGCTCATGTCCTGCGAGGTCTCGATCACCGGCTCGACGTCCCACTGCTGGGTCTCGAAACCGGCAGGACCGCCGTGCAGCGCGGTGTTCCCATGGTTCAACGGGACGCTGTACGAAGTCCCGTCCAGTTCGAAGGTCCCCCGATCGATCCGGTTCGCATACCGGCCGATGGTCGCGCCCTGATACGTCGGGTCGGTGCGCCACCCGGTCGGATCGTCGAAACCCATGGCCACGTCGGCCCACTCGCCGTGCCGATCCGGGGTCCGGATGTAGCCGAGTCTCGCGCCGTAGCCGACGATTCCGACCGAGAGCTCAGGGCTCGACAGTTCCACATCCACCGACAAGAGGGCACTCCTCCACGACGTGACCGGCTCGCCGATCGCACGACGCCGCAGGACGGAATGCCGGCAGCCAGGCCAGAGTAGAGCGTGCCTCTCTCGTCACGGTCTCGTCACGGCCCTGTGCTGATCGCCCTGTGCTAACCATGGAGGGGTGACAGACTCTCCGAGCTCTCTCCCGATCGGACGTTCGGCCTCTCGGCTGCCGATCCCCAACGGCGCGGCGGAGAACGAGAGCGGCCTGACCGTGGTGGTGGCCTTCGGCGCGAACCTGCTGGTCGCGCTGGCGAAATCGGTGGCCGCATTCCTGACCGGGTCTGCGTCGATGCTCGCCGAAGCGGCCCACTCGTGGGCCGACACCGGCAACGAGATCTTCCTGCTGATCGCCAACAAACGCGCCAAGCATCCGGCCGACGAGAATCACCCCTTCGGCTACGGCCGGGAGGCGTACGTCTGGTCGATGTTCGCCGCCCTCGGCTTGTTCGCGGCGGGCGCCGCCGTCTCGGTGACCCACGGTGTCACCGAACTGATCAATCCGACCCCGGCAGAGGACTTCCGGATCGGTTACATCGTCCTGGGTATCTCGTTCGTGCTCGAAGGCATCTCGTTCCTGCAGTCCGTCCGTCAGGGCCGGAGCGAGGCGAACGAGTTCGACCGCGAACTGCTCGAGCACATCCTGGCCACCTCGGACCCGACGCTGCGCGCGGTCTTCGCAGAGGATTCCGCCGCACTGATCGGACTGGTCATCGCCGCCCTCGGGTTGGGTCTGCACGAGGCGACCGGCTCGGCCGTCCCGGATGCCCTCGCGTCGGTAGCCATCGGCCTGCTGCTCGGCGTGGTGGCGCTCGTCCTGATCAACCGGAACCGGCGCTTTCTGGTCGGCGAGGTCGCCGACCCACGCATCAAGGCCGCCACCGTCGAGGCCCTGCTGGCCATGCCCGAGATCGCCCGCGTCACCTACCTCCGGCTGGAGATCGTCGGGCCGCGGCAGATCAGCCTGATCGCCGATGTCGACCTGTCCGGTGACGACCACGAGTCCCGCCTGGCCGTGCGACTGCGGGCGTTGGAGGCCCAACTCACCCAGAACGCGGCCGTGGTCGGTGCAGTGCTCAGCCTGTCGGCTCCCGACGAACCCTCGCTGGCCTGAGCAGGCGACGTTTTCGGACGGGAAGTGTGAACCTCTGGCGACACCGGGTGGCAGATCCGGTGCAACCGGGTCAGCGGAGGACTAGCGTCGGGACGATCCGACATGCGGATCGCACGAAGGGGAGGTCATCGTGGACCGTCTGTACACCGTTCTCTCCGGGTTGCTCCTGCTGGGCGGGGTGGGTGCCCTCGTCGGACAGGCCTGGGCGCTCGGTGCGATCCTGTTGGTCCTGGGTGCGCTGCTGCTGGCGGCGGAGTTCTACTCCGCCCGGACCAAGGGCCGCATCGTGCTGAACAACGGACCTGACGCGCACCTGGAGGCGATCAAGGCACAGGGCCTCCAGAACATGGAACTGGGTCCGAACCACGACATGGGTTACGGCCGACACTGACCCGCAGCCCGGACCCGGTCAGCGCGTCTCGCCCACCACCAGCCAGCGGCCGCTCGAGGTGCGCCAGGACATGCCGATGAACCGCAGCATGATGAAGGCGAAGAGCCCGGCCCAGACACCGCCCAGCCCCCACCCGAAGATCAGCGCACACAGCGCCAGCGGGATGTAGCCGACCACCGCGGACACGATGGTGACGGTTCGCATGAACGCGTTGTCACCGGCACCGAGGAGTACCCCGTCGAGGGCGAACAGCACGCCGCCCACCGGCATCATCGCGACCAGCCACGGCCACAGGATGTGGGCCTGGTGGACCACCGCCGGGTCGGAGCTGAAGATGCGCGGGATCAGCGACCAGCCGGCCGCGGTGACGACGCCGAAGACGAGGCCCGCGACCAACCCGTAGCGCGACACCCGCCACGCCGTGGACTTGGCCGTCTGCGCATCACCCCTGCCGAGCGACGCGCCGACCAGGGACTGGGCGGCGATCGCGAACGAATCCAGCAGCAGGGCAGCGAGGTTCCACAGCTGCATGCCGATCTGGTGGGCGGCCAGCTGGGGCGCGCCCATCCGGCCGGCCACGCCGGCGGCAGTCATGTACGACGCCTGGAAAGCGGCCGCGCGGAGCACCAGGTCACGGCTGACCACCAGCTGCCGACGCATCACCGGCCACTGCGGGCGATTGGTGACGTGCTGACGGCGCAGCGCGGCGATGCACAGCACTCCGCCGACCCACTGCGCCAGCACATTCGCGATCGCCGAGCCCTCCAGCCCGAGCCCGACCGGATAGACCAGAATCGGAGACGCGATGGCGGACAAGAGGTTCGCGAACACGACGATCAGCACCGGGGTACGGGTGTCCTGCACCCCGCGCATCCAGCCGTTCCCGGCGAGTACCAGCAGCACGCCGGGCAACCCGAGAATGGCGATGCGCAGCCAGGACTCGGCGGCCGCGGCCACCGCGTCGTCGCTGCCCACGATCAGCCGGACCAACGGATCCGCGAGGAGTTCGCCGACCCCGATCACGCCGACGCCGATGATCAGCGCCAGCCAGGATGCCTGCACGCCCTCGTTGACCGCGGCATCCCGCCTGCCGGCCCCGAAGAAGCGTGCTGCCCGGCCGGTGGTCCCGTATTCGAGGGAGGTGCCGACCAACGCCAGCAGCGTCATCACGGTGCCCGCTGCGCCCAGCCCGGCCAGTGGGATGGCACCGAGGTGTCCGACCACCGCCGTATCGACCAGCAGGAAGAGGGGCTCCGCAGCGAGCACCACGAACGCCGAGCCGGCCAACGAGACGATCCGTCTCGTCGATACCTCGGTCGGTGGGGTCACCGGTGAATTATCGGTGCACCCACCGACACACAGACATCACCAATGACGATGGGGAGCCATGGAGAATCGGTTCGATCGATGCGACGGTCAGGCCGCCACAGTCTCCCGCACACCCTCCGAATCGGCGAGGTGTCCGGCCAGATCTTTCCTGATCCGGATCAGCCCGTCGCGAATCCTGGTCTTCAGGGTACTCAGTGGCAGGCCGAGGTCGGCGGCGATCTCCGGGTAGCTGCGATCGCTGAAGAACGCCAGCACCAGTGCCTCACGCTGGACGACGGTGACCGCCATCAGGGCTTGGTGCAGCTGCGCCACATCCAGATGCAGGAGCGCGGTCTCGGTGACCGCATCAAAGTCGGTGACGGTATTTCGATGGGCGTGCCGGTGGTCCCGAACCCGGGCGGCCTGCGTGCCACGGATTCGGTCGATGGCCCGTGCTCTGGCGATCTGCATGATCCAGGCTGTGGCGGTGCCGCGCCCCGGGTCGAATCGCGAAGCCTGCTGCCAGATCTGCAGGAGCACCTCCTGAGTGACCTCCTCCGCCTGGTGGGTGTCCCTGAGTAACGCGCTGGTGGTGCCCTGGATGGAGCCGCGGTGGATCCGGTAGAGCTGGGTGTAGGCACCGTGGTCACCTTCCGCAACCAGGATCAGCAGCGCTGCGCTGGCGCATCGCGGGTGCTTGTCGGGCGTCGGCGGCGTGGAAACGTTCTCGTCCATGGCAGTTGCTCCAGACCTGGGGAGGGCGCCCGTTTTCGCACGCAACTGAGGATGCCCACGGCTTGTCCGATTCATGCGCTACTCCCCGTGATCGACCGTTTCGGGTGACGCCGGCGACAGCTCCGTGACTGGCCGTGTGCGGTGATCAGAAGTGCTGGAGCAGAGCGGAGAACGTCGTCAGGTGGAGCACCCGGTCGTCGTCGGGGTCGAGTTCGGAGCGCTCGAGGACCCAGGTGTGCTGGTGCGGGATGTACACGGCATTCAGGCCGGCGGCGCGCGCCGGCAGGATGTCGGACTTCGGCGAGTTGCCGATCATCCAGGTGGCCTCCGGGATCAGCCGGTGTTCGGCGGCCACCGCCACGTAGACGTCGACGTCCTTCTCCGGAACGATGTGCACCGCCCGGAAGTGCGACGCCAGCCCTGAAGCCCGCACCTTTCGCGACTGCTCCTCCGCCTCACCCTTGGTCAACAGGTACAGGTCGTGCCGGGCGCCGAGCTCCCCCAGCACCCGGGCCACGCCCGGCATCAACTCGATGTCGTGGCGCAACAACGCGGTCGCCAAGGCCTCGATCTCGAGCTGTTCGGCCTCGGAAACCGGCCGCTGGTGCAAGCGTTCGAATGTCTCGCCGAGGTTTCGCAGGAAGGCCCGGGCGCCGTAGCCGTTGTTCTTCGTGTTGGCCGCCTCGATCTCGTCGAGGATGGCCCGGATCGAGTCGCGCGCAACAGTGGGATGGGCCAGCCAGTCGAGGTAGTCCTCCACCACCCGCTCGAACAGCACATTGTTCTCCCACAACGTGTCGTCGGCGTCGAAGATCAGCGCCCGGCGTCCGGTGGGTGGGCTCATGCCGGACAGTGTCGCACCGCCGACTCCGTCGATCCACGGGGTGACGGAGCCCGATCGACGAGCTGTGCTTCGACGCCGGTGGGACCCGGGGTGATTCCGGGCGGCCGATCCGGGACGACAGCCAGTGCGCGGGTAGCTCCACCAATCGGTGGAAGCGGTCAGGCAGTGACAACACCAGCGCGAGGGTGAGGGTCGCGATACCGAGCCAGGGCCACGGTGACGATGCCTTCGTCAGCAGCGACACCCCGATCACCGAGAGCGTCCAAGTGGCCATCGACGGCCGGAGGTAGCTCGGACTCACCAGCAGCGTCACGGCCAGCAGGCTCGACGCCGTGCCGGCCCAGGTACGGCGTAGCCACCGCACGGCCGTGCAGCCTGTGCCTGCCGCTGATCGGGTCCACCCAGCGGCGCTGGGCGACCTAGTACGTCCGGCGGTTCTGCCGCCTGCACTTCGGTGGTAGACGACGACCACCAACGCGGCACGCGCCGGGCGGGCGATTCCGCGCCTCTTGAGGTATTTGCCCGGGTTGATCATGCTCTTGTCAGTGGTAGTTCCCCAGCACGCCCCGGCTTGCCTTCTGGAGCGCACATGACGCTTTTGCCCTATCCGGCCCGGTGAGGTCGAGATGACCGTGGCTCCGCACGCTGTCGACTCGCCCGTCATCGAAATCCGGGAACCCGGGATCCCCATCCGTCAGGTCCGCGTGGACCGCGCCCTGGAGGTGGGGCGGGAGTGCGACGGGGTCGTGGTGGCCGACGAAGGCGCGTCCCGTCGGCATCTGAAGCTGCTCTCCAGCCCACTTGGGCTCTCCGTCGTCGACCTGGGCAGCCGCAACGGCACCCTGCTGAACGGCGTACCGCTGACGGCCAGGGCGATGCTGCAGCCCGGCGACGTGATCCGGCTGGGCCGCACCGAGATCGTCATGGTCTACGCCCCCACCACCAGGTCGGCTCCGGCCGTCCCACCCGGAGCGCAGGCCGGGCCGATGAGCTTCCCGGCCCCGCCCGCCGCCCCGGTGACGGTCGCTGCACCGAGCCGGACGAAGGCATTGCTGGCCGCGGTCTTCAAGGGGACGGTGCCCCCCGATGGGCAGCCCATGTTCCGCACCTACATGGAATTGCCGAAGCGGGTGCCCCTCAAGGTGTGGCAGGCGATCCGTGCCGTCAGCGTGTTGTCGTACCTGGTGCTCTGTGTCGCGATGTTCGTGCGGCCGAGCGGCGCCCTGTTCACCTTCTTCGGGGTGATCGTGCCGCTGCTGCCTATTCTGTTCTTCGTCGCGCCGGGATTGTGGCGCAACATCTGCCCGCTGGCCGCCAGCAACCAATTCCCGCGGTTGTTCAATTTCAGCAAGGCCAGGACGCCCCCTGCCTGGCTGCGCAAGCGCGGCTACGTCATCGCGATGTGCCTGTTCTTCGGAATCGCCGGCGCCCGGCTGTTGCTGTTCAACGTCAATGGCACCGCCACCGGCATCCTGCTGTCGGTCACCATCCTCAATGCCTTCATCGCCGGCATCGCCTTCAAAGGCAAAAGTGGTTGGTGCAGCAGCATTTGTCCGCTGCTGCCGCTGCAGCGGGTGTACGGCCAGACGCCGTTCGTGGTCGTTCCGAACAGTCATTGCGCACCCTGTGTGGCGTGCACGAAGAATTGCTACGACTTCAAACCACAGCCGGCCTACCAGGCGGATCTGCACGACCCGGACCCACAGTGGAGTGGGCCCCGCAAATTGTTCGTCGCCGCGTTACCCGGTTTCGTGCTCGGATTCTTCACCCTGGTCAACCACTCCGGCATGACCGGGCTGCACGTCTACGAACGGCTCGGCGTGTATCTGGGCGTCAGTATCGCGCTGTTCTTCGTCATCGAAGCCGTGACACCACTGTCCATTGCCCTGCTCACCGCGATCTACGGCGCCGCCGCGATCAACATCTTCTACTGGTTCGCCGGCGTCACCCTGTCGAAATCGGTGCACACCGTCGTCGGTGTCTCCGTGCCCTGGTTGCGCTGGCCGATCAGCATCGTCGTGGCCCTGCTGACCATCGTCTGGATATCGCGGACCTACTGGGCCGAGCACCGCTACCTCGAGGAGAGCGGCCCCACCCGCACCCTGATCCCGATCACCCCGCTGGCGGCGAAAGCCGAAGCGAAGCAGGCGGAGTCGGAACAGGCCGAGGTGCAGTTCCTGCCCGACGAGAAGGTGGTACAGGCGGAGATCGGGATGAGTCTGCTGGAGGTCACCGAGCGGGCCGGGCTACCGATCGAGGCCGGCTGCCGGATGGGGGTCTGCGGTGCCGACCCCGTCGCCGTCCTCGGGGGCGCCGACTGTCTGTCCGAGCCCGAGGACGAGGAGTTGACCACCCTGCGCCGGCTGGGGCTGGCCGACTCCACCCGGATGGCCTGCTGCGCGAGGCTCAAAACCGGTGCGGTGCAGGTGAATCTGACCCCCGAGCCGGGATCCGCCGGCGCCGGCGACCGGCCAGATCAGTTCGACAGGTCGATCACCAGCGTGGTCGTCCTCGGCAACGGCATCGCCGGTGTCACGGCTGCTGATTTCGTCCGCCGCGGCCACCCGGACTGCGAGGTGCACCTGGTCGGGATGGAGTCGCACGTTCTCTACAACCGGATGGGGATCTCCCGGCTGGTCTACGGCCGTTCCGCGATGACCGGACTGTTCCTGTTGGACGAGCAGTGGTACGCCGACAAGGGAATCACCGCCTGGCTCAACACCATTGCCACCGGGCTCGACATCAACACCCGGCGGGTGTCGCTGGGCACCGGCGACGTCCTCAGTTACGACCGGCTGATCCTGGCCACCGGTAGCAGCAGCACCACGCCAGCCATCGACGGATTCGGGGCGCGGGGCAGTTTCGTGATGCGTTCGGCCGAGGACGCGATGGACATCCGGCGGTACGCGCAGCAGTACGGCAGCCGGGAGGCGGTGGTTGCCGGCGGCGGTCTGCTCGGACTCGAAGCCGCCTACGCGCTCTACGAACTCGGGCTGCAGGTGACGATCTTGGAGCGGGGCGCCCGATTGCTGTCCAAGCAGATCGACGAACGGGGAAGTCAGTTGGTGCAGGCACATTTCGACCGGCTGGGAATTCGGGTGCTGTACCGGGCAGAATCCAAGGCCCTGTCCGGCGCCGGGGCCATCGACACGCTGACCCTCAACGACGGGCGAACCGTTCCGTGTCAGGTGTTCCTGGCCTGCGTGGGCATCAAGTCGAATGTCGAACTGGCGAAACAGGCTGGTGTCGCGGTCAATCGGGGCGTGCTGATCGATGACCGGATGCAGACGAGCGCCCCGGGGGTCTTCGCCGCAGGTGACGTCGCCGAACATTCCGGCCTGGTGCTCGGCCTCTGGCCCATCGCGGCCAAACAGGGTGAGGTGGCCGCGGTCAATGCGCTCGGTGGAGACGCCCGGCTGACCGCCGAGATTCCCGCCACCATCTTGAAAGGTGTTGGACTGGAGCTCTCGTCGATCGGCCGGGTGCAGCCCGAACCCGGCGACCAGGTCTTCGTCGCCGAGGACTCCCGCAGCGGCACCTATCGCCGACTCATCGTGTCCCGCGGCGTCGTCGTGGGCGCTCTGGTGATCGGGCACGAGCCCGACGATCTGGCGGCGGCCACCATGGCTGTCAAGAAGGGCCTCCTGCTCGACCCGCCCAGTCTGGCCGCGCTGCGGGCCGGCAATTGGAAGGTACTCAAACCGAAGAAGCCGGCCCCCGCGCTCGCTACCGCTGCGCGCTGATCGGGGTCGCCGGGGGCGCTGATCGGGGTCGCCCACTGGCGTCCCGGACGTCTCAGCTGGCGATCGCCGTCGCGACGTAGGTGTAGACCCGGCGGCCGATGCGCATGCTCCAGCCGGGCGGGAGCACTGCGGGCGCCTCGCCCAGCCGCACCCATTCCTTGGCGCCGGGGGCGGCCACGAAGGTGCCGTTCGACGAACGGCCGTCGCGCAGCGTGATGACGCCGCCGACGACCGACACGTGTACCTGCACGCGGGAGATCAGCTGGTCGGGATCGCGCACCACGATCGGCGAGGCGGCGCCGCTGAGCACCGCCTGATCGTGGAACGGGTCTCGGCCGAACACGTACTGACGATCCAGCAGGATCCGGGTCCCGTCGTCGGCGACGAGCGCTCGGTCGGTGACTTCGACGAAAGCGGTTTCCTCGGCGACCGGCCACGACTTCCGCGGGGCGGGCGCGGCCTCGAGGGGCGTCGGACCAGACAGCAGCGGGGGCGGTACATCGGCTGGTGTCGGGCGCGGCTGGGTGACGTTGGCCTTCGGCACGGCTTCCGGCGCCGGGGCCGGGCCGGGCGTCCGGACAGGAGTCGCCGACGGGGCCGGCGTGGCATCCGGGGCCGGCGTGGCACCCGGGGCCGGGGTCGTCTTCACCGTGCTCGGCCGCTGCCCGACGACGGACTGGGTCAGCACCAGGCCGTCACCCCCGACCAACCCGCCGCGGAGATCGGATCGATGGTCGACCGTGACCTCCCCGGAGTCCGACAGCGTGATCGCAAGCCGACTGACCGGTCCGGGGACGACCTGGTCGACCCAGGTCGTCGCAGTACGTCCGGACAGGTCGGTGGTGGTGTCTGCGCTGGTCACCGAGGCGCGGACGGCGCCATGCAGCAGCAACAGATAGCCGTCGTCGAGTGGTAGGGCTACCCCGAAGGCTGGCGCCGCGGAGCGGTGCGCACTCATCAGGTCGGCGACCTTCCAGGCGAAGTCGGCCGACGAGCCGGCCTCACCCGACCACTGGTCGAGGGCCGCGAGGAGCGCCGGAACGAAGGGCCCGTCATCGGCGTCGGTGGTGGCCAGTACGACCACGGCCGGACCGAACCGCGCCACCAATCCGTTCCCGCGCTGCACCCGCACGTGCTGACCAGCTGCTTCCACTGCTCCTCCTTCGCCGGTGCGCAACCACCATGTGCGCAGTGCGGTGGTGTCGTCAAGACCCGGGCCTGTTCGCTACCGACAGGGAGCCCTGCTACGACGCCGGCGATACCAACCGGCACGGAGACCTCGGACTCCTCAGCCGCCGAGGGTGACCTTGCCGTACTTGAAGTCGACCGTCACCTTGCCGAAGGTCGAGAGCACGTCGGCACCGAGCAGTCCCTGGTTGACCCGGCCCGAAGCGGAAGCGGTCGAGCTGTTGTCGCGGCTGACCCCGGTCGACTTGGGCATGGCCACCGTGCCGGCCGACAAGCCGTCGATCACCACCGGCTGGGCCTGGACCGTGCACCCCACTGTGCCTATCTTGATCGGCGAGCCCGTCTTCTGCAGATGCGCCTTCGTCACCAGTTCGCTGTCCAACTCGGTGGTGGACGCTCCCGTGTCGACCAGAAGGTTCGCCGCTACCCCGTTGATGGTGGTGGCCGCGAAGGCCGCCGCCTGCCCGCCGAGCATCTTCACCTGAATGGGAAACGACTTCTGACCCGTGGGAGCCGCTGCGCCCAGAGCCAGGCTGTGACCCGTGTAGTCGAGACTGACCGATCCGAAGACGGAATAGACATCGGCTCCGAGCAGACCGCCCACCACCACCCCGTCGACCTTCTTGCCGGTGAAGCCGATGTCGGTGGCCACCATCGTTTCCGCCGGGAGGGCCTCACCGCCCACGGACCACTTCGTCACGATCACCGGTTGAGCGCTTGTCCGGCAGGCCAAGCCCTTGCTGACGATGGCCTGGCCCTTGGTCGGCAATCCCAGCGACTTCGCGACCCCTGCGTCGATGACGCTGCCGGCCGCACCGGTGTCGACGATGAACAGGAATTTCTGGCCGTTCAACACCACCGGCGCCAACATGGCCACCCCGCCCCGGTCCGACCGCAACACCTTGGTCGGCACGGTCACCGGCTTGAGGACCACCGGCTGCACTGCACTGCCTGGCGTGGTCGAGCCGCCGGCCGCTGAAGCCTTGGCCGCCGCAGCAGATGTCGCGGTGGGCGGGAGGGACAGCCCCATCGAGGCCACAGTGGTCACGACGACGCTGGAGTTCACCGATCCCGCGGTGGAAACCGAGTTGGTGCTGCCGCAGGCTGCGGCCGACCCCAGGACGGCGAGCCCGGTCACCATTCCGATGGCCACGCGCCAGGAGCGTGCGGAATCCATATCTGTACCTCGACTTTCGTGGTGCGCCCGGTTGGTCGAGGTTCGTGGGGCAGTCGAACACCGATTTCAGTCCGGTGTACCCCGTTCGTCCTACCGGTATTCGCCGCGGCGCTTCATGACTCGTCGGGTGGGGCCACCTTGTCGAGGAGCTCGGCCAGCAGCACCCGTTCGGTTTCGTCGAGCTGCGCGAACAAGTGCTCGCCGGCCTCCGCCCGAGCCTCGGACATCTCCCGCTGCACGGCTTTGCCGTGGTCGGTCAGGCTGACCAGGATGGCTCGTCGATTGTCCGGGTCGATGGCCCGATGTACCAGGTCGGCCTGCTCGAGCGCGTCCACCAGACTGGTGGCCGAGCGGGGCACGATGCCCATCCGTGACGCGAGCTCCCCCATCCGCCACGGGCCATCGCCGCGGGACACCAGCCGCAGCATCCGCTCCTGCGCAGGCGTCAGACCGAGCGGTGCGAGCGAGCGCATCGAGGACCGCCGCAGCCGATGGGCCGATCTCATCAAC
Source organism: Nakamurella sp. (assembly GCA_965277305.1). GTDB lineage: Bacteria > Actinomycetota > Actinomycetes > Mycobacteriales > Nakamurellaceae > Nakamurella. Next base: position 612,582 of record CBDICH010000006.1, read on the forward strand.
CTCTCGACCAACTCGGCCGTCGTGATGCTCGGCATGGGTCCTCCATCTGCGGTCACGTCCGGCGGGAACATTCCGGGCCAGGGCGTTGTTGATCGTGTCATACTCATTGTGAGTATACCTCAGTATGAGCTATACTCAGCCTTGTAGCGCGAGAGCTACCTGTAGAACAGAAGGGAGTGCCCATGACCACGGCCACTCACAGAACACCTCGAAATGCTTCCTCCACCGCCCGAAAGAACTCCCAGCCCGTCCCGGTCGCGAAGGCCGGCGACATCCGTCGCATCTTCAGCCTCTTCGGGCAGTACAAGGCCCAACTCGGCCTCGTCGCCCTACTCATCGTCGCGTCCTCCCTCATCTCCATCGCCTCCCCGTTCCTGCTCCGCGACATCCTGGACGTGACGCTCCCGTCCCGGGACACCAGGGGAACGGTGCTGCTGGCACTGGGCATGATCGTCGTCGCCGTCAGCACCACCGTGCTGGGCGTCATCCAATCCCGGCAGTCGACCCTGGTCGGCCAGGGCGTGATGCACAAACTGCGCATCTCCGTCTACTCCCACCTGCAGAAACTGTCGCTCAGCTTCTATACCCGGACCCGCACGGGTGAGGTGCAGTCCCGCATCGCCAACGACATCGGTGCCATGCAGGCCACCGTCACCAGCACCGCGACCAGCATCATCTCCTCCGGCACCACCGTCATCGCGACCTTCGTCGCCATGCTCGCGCTGGACTGGAAACTGACGATGGTGTCGCTGATACTCGTTCCGTTGTTCGTCTGGATCTCCCGCAAGGTCGGCGGCATGCGCCGGCAGATCGCCACCACCCGCCAGGAGCGGATGGCCGACATGTCCTCCATGGTCGCCGAGTCGCTGTCGGTCTCCGGCATCCTGCTGACCAAGACCATGGGCCGCAGTGAAGAGCTGTCCCAACAGTTTTCGGATGCGTCCAACGACCTCGCCGATCTCGAAGTCCGATCCGCGATGACCGGCCGCTGGCGGCAATCGAGCATCGGCATCATCATCTCGGTGCTCCCCGCCCTCATCTACATGGCGGCGGCGTTCACAGTCTCCGGCACCACCGGTGCTGTCTCCATCGGCACCCTGGTCGCCTTCACCACGCTGCAGGGCCAGCTCTTCCGCCCGATGATGCAACTGCTGTCGACCGGCGTGGATGTCCAGACCTCTCTGGCCATGTTCCGCCGGGTCTTCGAGTACCTGGACCTGCCGATCGAGATCAAGGAACCGGAGACGCCGGTCAAGCTGGCGGAGGTCAGCGGCGAACTGCGGTTCGACGACGTGTCCTTCGGCTACCCGGACAGCGAAGCCCAGACGCTCGACCACGTGAGCCTCGCGCTGACGGCCGGGAAGCACGTGGCCATCGTCGGTGCCACGGGTTCGGGCAAGACCACTCTCGGGTACCTGGGTGCCCGGCTCTACGAGCCCGTCTCCGGAAGCGTGACCCTGGACGGTGTCTCGCTCGGAGAATTCAGCCAGGTCGATCTGGCGCACGCCATCGGGATCGTCTCGCAGGAGACCTACCTGCTGCACGCCTCCATCGCCGCCAACCTGCGCTTCGCGAAACCCGATGCGACGCAGGCCGAACTGGAGTCGGCCGCCAAGGCCGCGCAGATCCACGAGTTGATCGCCGGCCTACCGGCCGGCTACGAGACCATCGTCGGGGAACGCGGCTACCGGTTCTCCGGCGGCGAGAAGCAGCGGTTGGCCATCGCCCGGATCGTGCTGCGGAACCCGCAGATCCTGATCCTCGACGAGGCCACCAGCGCGCTCGACACCCGCACGGAGGCCTCGGTCACCGATGCCATCGCCGAACTCTCCCGCAACCGCACCACCTTGACCATCGCCCACCGGCTCTCCACCGTGCGGGACGCCGACGAGATCGTCGTGATGGATCATGGCCGCATCGTCGAGCGAGGGAGCCACGACGACCTGCTCGAGATCGGTGGTGCCTACGCCCGCCTGCTGGCCAGGGACGCCATCCCGGTCGCCGCCTGACCTGCACCGGGGGCGCACACGGCGATAGCCTGCGGAAGTGATCTCCACGCCGCGACTCATCGTCCTGTGCGGACTCCCCGGGGCCGGTAAGAGCCGCCTGGCCGAAGACGTCTGCCGGGCGCTCGGCGTCCCGGTCCTGTCGGTGGATCCCATCGAGGCCGCGCTCCTGCGGTCGGGAATCTGCACCGACCAGCCTGTCGGCCTGGCCGCCTACGTAGTGGCCGAGGACCTGGCTGCCGCGCAGCTCGCGTTAGGCGTCACCGTCGTCATCGATGCCGTCAACGACGTGGAACCGGCCCGGGACCAGTGGCGGAACCTTGCCGCTCGGCATGACGTCTCGCTCACCTTCATCGAGGTGCGCTGCAGTGATCCCGAGATCCACCGGACCCGGTTGTCGAACCGCAGGCGCAATCTCGGGGACTTTCGCGAACCGAGCTGGGAGTCGGTGCAGGCCAGACGGTCAAGCTTCGAGAACTGGGGGCAGCGCAGGCTGGTGGTCGACTCACTGGACCAGCCGACCGAGAACCTGGCCGCGGCGTTGCTCTACCTCGAAGCGGACTGAACCCGGCCTGCGGAACTCATCCGGCTGGCCTGCCCCGACATCATTTCCATCGAGGCATATTTCACCGAGCTGCGCCGGCGGCAGTGGAGCACAGTTGCGCGATGCGCTGACCTGCCCCACGGACCTCGTTTCGCCTCACCGCAGTCCAGGGTGCGGACGGGCACTGCGCGGGTCTCGGGCAGGAAATCTGGGCGGCCACCACGTTCGGTTGGTTGGCCAGAACTCTCGCGCATCCAGGCAGCGCCGCCTGACCAGTGACCCCGGTCTGGCAGTCTGGCCTGGTTCCCTCACCGACCAGCGCGAGGAGCCCGTGCCGTGCCCACTGTCGTCCCGTCGAAGACCGGATCACCATCCATTCCGATGCACCGAGGCCGGCACGGGGGACGGTGGGCTGCCCTGTTGATTGCGGCCCTGGTGTCGACGTCCGTCGTCAGCGCCGCAGCGCTGGTCCACCCGGAGCACCCGGACCAGCCGGTGCTGACCGCGGCGGGCACCTCGGTGTCGGGGATCAGGCAGACCGTGATCCTCGGGTACAGCCGGCAACATCGGCCGATCGTCGCCTACGAGATGGGCAACCCCGCGGCACCGTTCAAGACCGTGGTGCTCGGGTCGATGCACGGCTACTGGGAGCGGGCCGGCGAACAGGTCGTGGCCGCCATCCGAACGCTCCCCGTTTCGTCGAGTCTCGACCTCTGGGTCATCCCGACGATGAATCCGGACGGGGATGCACTGCACCAACGGGGTAACCAGGCCGGGGTCGACCTGAACCGGAACTTTCCGGTCGGCTGGGCCTACATCCCGCCCAGCAGCGACAAGTTCGATTCGCACTACTCCGGGCCGCACTCGCTGTCCGAACCGGAATCGCAGGCCATGTACAAGTTCCTGACCCGCATCAAACCGAACCGGATGGTGTCGATGCACCAGCCGCTGGATGCCGTCGATACCACCGACGGCGGTGCCCGCGACGTCGCTTTCCGCAACGCCCTGTCGGCCAATCTGGGGTTGCCGGCGAGCCCACTGACCTGCTGGTCGCAGTGTCACGGGTCGATGACCCGCTGGCTCACGGCCACCCAGAAGGGCGCCGCCATCACCGTCGAGTTCCCGCAGAACGTGTCCGCCGGCTACCTTTCCGGGCGGGCCGCGCGGGGGATCCTCGGCGCCCTTGCGGTCGGGGTCAAGCCGCCGGTGGTCCGCATGATCGGGAATCTGGACACCGTGCGCACTGCACCTTTCCGGATAGCGGTGACCGGCTGGGTGTTGGACCCGCAGCGCCGCTCGACCCCTGGAATTGCGGTGGTGTCCGTCGACGGCCGAGCCGTGAAGAAGGTCAACAGCAACGGGTCCCGGCCCGACGTCAACCGCCTGTTGGAGGCGACCGGTGGCCACGGCTTCGCCGTGTCGATCGCGGCGGCCCTGGGTCGCCATCGGGTGTGCGTCACCGCTGCGGCCGCTGCCGGCACGAGCGTTTCGGCCCCGGTGGGCACCTGCCGCGTGATCACGGTGCCGGCCTACACCGTCCAGGGTCACCTGGACCTGGTGCAGGCAAAGCCGAAGCTCGTCCGTGTCCGGGGATGGGCGCTCGATCCGCTGCACCCGACCGTCGCGGGCTATGTCCAGATCATGGTCGACGGCCGGGCGGTGACCACCGTGCACACCCTGCAGGCGCGGGCGGACGTCAATCGGGTCTTCCATGCGACCGGTACCCACGGCTTCGACGTCGGTGTCGCCGTCGCAGCCGGCCGCCACTCCCTCTCCGTGGTCCCCGTCCCGAAGGCCACGACCAGCATTCCTCGCGCACTGGCCGGCGGTCCCATCACGATCACCGTCCCCGCCAAGTAGCCCTGTATATCCTCGACTTGCTCCGCCCCGCCCCCACCGGCATTGATCAACTTCGCAGACAGGGATGAAGTTGTCCATTTCTGTCACTCGAGTCCCAAAAGGAGCAAGTTCATCCCTGCGCCCTCGAAAATGCAGCTACGCCTGGGAGAAGAGGGATCCTGCCATTCCTGACGTAGGCCGGCGGCGGCCTTAGGCGGAGCCAAGTCCGGTCGAAGACATCGTGATCGATTCGTGATATTCAGGGCCACAGAATGGGTACGGATTCAGGGTCGACTGTCGGTGTGCCTGAGTAGGGTTTTAAATATGGAAGCCACCGGATTCGCCGACATCGACGAGGCATACGCCCTCGTCGAAACGGCGCTGTCCGCTGTCCAACACATCCGCGACGGAGCGTTCTGGAAACTGGTCGCCGACGACCAACTCGACTTCGGTCGCCGACTGGAAACGCTGGCCCGGACCGTCTACGCCGCACAGGTGCATCAGGCCGGGGAGATCGAGGTGCAGGAGATCGCGAAACTGCGGTCCTGTTCCTCCACCGCCGCGCTCCTGCGGCAAGCCTTCGTGATCTCCCAGGGTGATGCCACCGGTCGGGTCAAGGCGGCGGCGCAGATCCTGCCCCGCCCCCAGATGACCGGCGGCGAAGCACCACCGATCCTCCCCGAACTGGCTCAGGCGGTTGACGGTGGATGCGTCGGTGCCGAGCACGTGAAGATCATCGTGGAAACCATGGCGAAGGTCCCGCCCACGGTGCCGGCCCAGGCTCGCGACCTGTGCGAACAGACGCTGGTGGACACCGCCGTGGATTGTGACCCCAACTATCTGGGTCATGCGGCGCAACGGATCCTGGACAGGGTCGACCCCGACGGGGAACTGGACGACACCACCCCCGCCTCGAAGATGGAACTGCACTTCGGGACCCGCTCGACCCGCACCGGTTTGACCCCGATCAAGGGCCAGTTGGACGACTACGGCGTCGCAGTCATCAAGAAGGCCATCGACGGGTTGTCCGCGCCGCGCCCCGAACAGGACGGGGTCCGCGACCCCCGGCCGGCGGCGACCCGCCAAGCCCACGCCCTGGTGGAGGCGTTGGCCCGGTTCCTGGACACCGGTGCCGCGCCGTTGAACGGCGGCGAACGGCCGCATGTCACCGTGACCATGAGCTGGGACGCGCTGACCGGGATGATCTCGGGTGCCAGTTTCGACACCGGAGCGATGATCAGCCCGGCGCATGCCCGCAAGTTCCTGTGCGATGCGAAGGTCATCCCGATGGTCCTGGGCACCAAGTCCGAAGTCCTCGATGTCGGCAGGGCGTCCCGCACATTTCCGGCGCATATTCGGCGGGCGATCGTGGCCCGGGATCAGGGATGTATTTGGCCGGGATGTGATCGGCCACCGGACTGGTGCGATGGTCATCATATCGACTTCTGGGATCGCGACCTGGGGCCGACGAGTTACGAGAATGGGTGTCTGCTGTGTCGACATCACCATACGGAGATTCATAAAGACGAATGGTTGATCCGGATGGCCGGTGACGGTATCCCCGAATTGATTCCGCCGAAATGGATTGAACCACAACAGAAACCGCGGAGAAACACGCTGCGAAAATTCGACCAGGTCTGATGGCGGAGCCATGCCCATCGGTCCGGGCCGCCCAGTCAGCCTTCGGTCAGCGCGGAGCAGCAGGCGGTGGGAGCCGATGCGCCCACCCTGGAACGCGGCCGACCGAGCAGCAGGCCCAGGGCGGCGATGACAGCCAGAGCGATGACGGTGATCCCGTATTCACGGGCCGTCACCAGGAGGCCGCCGCCGTTGACGACCAAAAATCCCGCGATGACGGCCAGCAGGCCCATGGAAAGGTAGGAGATCACATAGACGATCGACAGCACGTCGGCTCGCTCCTGTGGCCCGGCCAACGGAATCACGCTGCGGACGGCACCCTGGAATCCGGCACCGAAGCCGACCCCCGCGATGACGGTGCCGACGAAAAATCCGACGATGGACCCGCGGTCGATCGCCGGCAGCGTGACGAGCATGCCCACGACCAGCGCAGCGGCACCGAGGAACATCACCGCGCGGGGTGGGGCCTTCTGCAGCAGCAGGACCGTCACCGCGCCCGTCCCGGCCAGGGCGAACATGGCCAGACCACCGAGCACGAAAGAATTGTGGCCGATCATCGAATGCACGATGGCCGGACCGAGCGCCCCGTAGAAGCCGGCCAGCGACCACACTGCGATCAATGCCGGGGCGGCCAGCAACATCGGTGTGCGGACAGCCGACGGCAGGCTCAGATTGAGTCGAAGGGAACCGAGCGCGCCCGGCCGGAGGCTGGCCGACTCCGCCATGAGCGCTACCCCGATGCCCTGCAGGACGAATACTCCGAACAGCAACAGGTAGACAAGATGCGTCGGCCCGGGCAGGTACTGCACCAGGATGCCGGAGCCCAGCGCACCCAGGGCGGTGCCGATCGGCGCCGCGACCGAATTGGCGATCGTGCCCCTGGCCTTGTTCAGATCCAACATCCCGGCACCGACCGCGGCGACCGCAGCCCCGGTGGACAGCCCCTGGACGACCCGGACGACGAGGAGCTCCCCGACCCCGTCGGCGGTGGCAAAAGCGAGCATCACCAGGGCCTGCACGCCAATGGCCACCATCAATACGGGTCGCCGCCCGATGTGGTCGGACAGCGACCCGACGGTGAGCAGGCTGATCAGGACGGCAATCGCGTACACGCCGAAGACGATCGTGGTGGTGATCGGTGAGAAGCCCCATTCACCCTGGTAGAGCGCGTAGAGCGGGGTGGGGGCACTCGATCCGGCGAGGAAGAACACCACGATGGACGCCTGCAGGTAGAACGCCACGGACGTGGGCAACCGGAAGTGCCGACGCCCGGTGTCGACCACCGCACCATCGCCCGGTGAGCCATCGCCCGGTGCACCATCGCCCGGTGCACCATCGCCCATCGCCCCGCCCATCGAGGCACGGCCCGCTGCCACCCCTGCGACCGATGCACCGCCGAGCACGTTGGTGCTCGGCGGTGTCTGCGCACGACTCGTCATTGCCACTCCCGGCGAACTCGCGGATTGATTAGACCGGTCTGTCTAGCTGCATGGATATTAGACAGATCGGTCTGATACTGTCAAACCATGGAGACCAAGGCCCCGGCAAGGACATCTGCGCGCGAGCGCCTGCTGACGGCCGCCGACGAGCTCTTCTACGAAGAAGGCATCCACACGGTGGGGATCGACCGGGTGATCGAGCGCGCCGGTGTCGCAAAAGCCTCGCTGTACAACACTTTCGGCAGCAAGGACGAGTTGGTCACGGCGTACCTGACCGCTCGCAAGATCGCCCGCCAACAGCGCATCACCGGCAGGCTGACTCGGTACGGTACGCCGCGGGAGAAGTTGTTGGGCGTGTTCGACATCCTCGGCGAAGTGTTCGCCGAGCCCGCTTTCCGGGGATGTGCCTTCTCGCGGGCCCGCGCCGAAGGTCCGGTGGGCACGGGCACTGCGGTCGACAGTTCGATCTCGCAGGTCTGCGACAGCTCCCGAGCGTGGATCCGATCGTTGCTCGTCGAGCTGGCCACCGAAGCCGGCGCCCGCGATCCGCAAGCGCTCGCCGGCCAGTTGGTCCTGCTCTACGACGGCGCCACCGTCTCCGCGCAGATGGACCACGACCTGCAGGCCGGCGCGGTGGCCCGGGGTGTGGCGGCTCTACTGCTCGAGGCCGCAATCAGCTAGAAGTCACCCTGGACGTCAGCTCGGACGTACGCCGGCCGCGCCACGAACGCCGGCTGCGCCACTTTCGGGGCCGGAATGGTGATGACGGTGAAGAGCTTCTCGAGCGCGGATTCAACCTCGGCCTTCCAACCGATGCCGGTGGGCAGTTCGAAGCGAAGCCGCGGGTAACGCCGGTGCGGTTGAATGTCGGTGAAGCCCACCGCCCGGGCGAAATCGGCCGGCAGCAAGCACTTCGGCAGATCCGGATCGATCTCGGACTCCTCGACATTGTCCTCGACCCCGAACAACTCGATGGCCCGCACGCCTCGGCTGGTCAGTGCGGCGACCACGCCGTTCATCAGGTACCGGGCGAGGCCCTGGCCCCGGAACTCGGGCAGGATCCTCGCCGTGGTCAGCAGCACGGCATCGGGTGACACCGGTCCGGTCGGAAAGGCGGAAGCGCCAGGTACGGCGGTGGGCGGGGCATAGAGGGCAAACCCGGCCGGCTGTGCGTCCACCGTGGCGATCTGCCCCGCAGAACCCCACGTCAACATCACGCCGGAGAGCCAGACTTCCTTCTCGAACCCGGCCTGGTCGACATCGAGCCCAGCTGCGGCCGCCGCCGGCAGCTCCCAATTCACGCAGGTCCGGCACTGTGGTGGGAGATCAGCGATCGACGACATGGACAGCGGCACCAGTGCTCGCGTCACGTGTAGTCCGCTCCCTCTACTCGACCTGATGGCCCCCGATGTCCCTTCCTCGAATCGAGGGCAACCGTCACAGGATAGGTCGCCTGCGCCCGGGCGCGAGGTCGTTGTGACCACGGCAACCGATCCCTGGGTGCTGCGCCGATCTGGGCCGGCCTGGGCCGGCCGGATCAGTGGATGCGGACGCCGGCCCGCCAGGTGCCCAGCACCGGGCTCGTTCGCAGCGCGGCGAGATCGGGTTCACGTAGGTCGGCCCCCAACCACACCAGGTCGGCCAACTGCCCGACGTCCAACGTCCCGGCCTCATCGCGGAATCCCTGCCACGCAACGCCTTTGGTATAGGCGGTCAGGGCAGTGCGGAGGTCCAACCGCTCCGTCGGATACCACCCCCCGGATGGCCGGCCGGCCGTGGTCTGCCTGGTCACAGCGGTGACCAACCCCTCCAGCGGGGACAACGCGGTGACGGGCCAGTCGCTGCCGAACGACAGGGTCGCGCCGGTCGCGGCAACGGAGCTGATCGGATATTGCCGGGCGGCGCGGGACGGCCCGATGCGTGGGACGGTCAGCACCTCCTGCGTCGGGTCGGGCTGTGCCCACAGCGGCTGGAAGCACGCGATCACGCCCAGTTCGGCGAGCCGGCCCAGATCGGCCGGATCGATGAGCTGCAGGTGCGCGATCACCGGCCGCAGGTCGCGCTCCCGGATCACCCTGGCCGCGCCCTCGACGGCGTCCAGCGCATCCCGGATCGCTGCGTCCCCGATGGCATGGAGGTGGACCTGGAAGCCGGCGCGGGAGAAGGCGTCGACGGCCGCGAGCAGCCCTGGGCGGCTCCAGTTCGGCAGGCCGTGGCTGTGCGGACAGTCGACATACGGCTCCAGCATCGAGGCGGTTCCTGATTCGATGACCCCGTCCACGAAGAACTTGACCGTCCTGGCAGTCAGGATGGGATCACCCACTTCGTCGACCCGCTCCCGGAGCCGGGTGAAGACCTCGACCTGGTCGTTCCAGCTGCCCGGATCCGCCCGCAGCGCGAGGTTGATCCCGACCCGGAGAACGCCGATCGCCGCAGCGCCCAAGTAGGTGTCGACCTCGGGTGGCTCGACCCAGGCGTCCTGCACCCAGGTGATGCCCATAGCCGCACAGGCCCGGGTGGCCTCGTCGATCGCCGCGATCTGCAGCTCGAGAGCCGGCCCGGGCATGGCGGCGAAGACCGGATCAGTGGCACCCCATTCCCGTAGCGTCCCGATCGGCGTGCCGTCGGGCCGACGCACGATGTCCCCGTCCGGCGGGGGCGGCGTCCGGCCGTCGATCCCGGCCCGGCGAAGCGCTTCGGAATTACACCACAGGGTGTGATAGTCGTTGGCGCGCAACACGACAGGACGATCGCTCACCACTGCGTCCAGCCAGCTGGACTCGAACACGCCGCCGGGGGACAACGCCAGATCGAACCCGCCGCCATAGACCCACGCGGTATCGGGATGATTCGCCGCCCACACGCGCACCCCTTCGACGACGGCCGCCAGGCTGTCCCCGCGCACCGGAGCGAACTGCGCTTCCAGGCCCGCCTGCAGCGGGTGGGCGTGCCCGTCACCGAAGGCCGGCAGCAGCGTTCCGCCGCCCAAGTGCACCCGCTGGACGCCGGCGGGTACGTCCAGACGGGTTCCGATGGCGTCGATCCGTCCGTCCCGGACCAGTAGTTCCAGCGCGCGCGGAGCGGGCCAGTGCGCCGGGCTCCACATCCAACCTCCGACGAACAGGGTGCTCGCCACCGGACACCTCCGCACGGCTCGGGATCTGATTCCAGGGTCGACCACCAGCTTCTCAGGTGCCCCGGGTCTGTCAGGCTGGGGGCATGGAGACGATCAAGAAGGTCCGATGGAACATCGTCGGCCCCGTGCTCGCCATCGTGGTGTTGGCGTTGACCTGGGGGCGCTACAACCTGAGCCCGGTGGTGGTGGTGCTGGTCGCTCTGGTGCTGTGTGCGGCGGTCCTGGCGGCCGTGCACCACGCCGAGGTGGTGGCCCACCGGGTGGGCGAACCGTACGGCTCCCTGGTGCTTGCCGTCGCCGTGACCGTCATCGAGGTCGCCCTCATCATCACGCTGATGATCTCCGGCGGCGACGGGAGCGCCTCGCTCGCCCGCGACACCGTGTTCGCCGCGGTGATGATCACCTGCAACGGCATTCTCGGGATCTCTCTGCTGGTCACCGCGAGCAAGCACGGCATGGCGGTGTTCAACGCCGAGGGCACGGGCGCCGCACTCGCCACCGTGGCCACGCTGGCCACCCTGTCGCTGGTGTTGCCGAGCTTCACCACCGGCCGGTCAGGACCGCAGTTCACCCCCGGTCAGCTCGTTTTCGCGGCAGTCGCGTCGTTGGCCCTCTACCTCATGTTCGTGCTGACCCAGACCGGGCGGCACCGTGACTTCTTCCTCCCCGTCGACACCAAGGGCCGGGTCATCGACACCACCGATGATCACGCCGAGCCGCCGACGACCCGGGCTGCGGTCATCAGCCTTGGTCTCCTGCTGGTGGCACTGATCGCGGTGGTCGGGTTGGCCAAGGTCGAGTCGCCGGCCATCGAGAAAGGGGTCGCAGCGGTCGGCTTCCCGCCGTCGTTCGTCGGCGTCGTCATCGCCCTGCTGGTGCTGCTGCCCGAGACCTTGGCCGCTTCCAGAGCGGCCAGCCGCAACCGCGTGCAGATCAGCCTGAACCTGGCCCTGGGTTCGGCCATGGCCAGCATCGGCCTCACCATCCCGGCCATCGCGGTGGCCTCGATCTGGCTCACCGGGCCGCTGCTGCTCGGACTGAGTTCCACGCAGATCGTGCTGCTGGCCATCACCGTGCTGGTGGCGGCCCTGACCGTGGTGCCGGGCCGCGCCACCCGGCAGCAGGGTGGGGTGCACCTGGTGCTGCTGGCCGCGTTCGTGTTCCTTGCCATCAGCCCCTGACCGGCCATGAGCCGGCCCCTGGCGGGTCTACCGGACCGAAACGAAGCGGTCCTACTCGGCAGCGATGTCCCGGCCGTGCGCATTCAGGGCCCAGATCACGATGCCGTCGAAGGCGACGATCAGCAGTGACCAGAACGGGTAGTACGGCAACCACATGAAGCTCAGCAGGAGTGCTGCCGTCGCTGTGGTGCCGATGGCCAAGCCGCTGCGCTGCCGAGTCGTCATGGCAAAGACATATCTGGCTGACGATACGGCCGCACATCGGCGCGCCGTCGGGTGCGCGGACGGCGAGCCAGCACGGCGAACGAACACGGCGAACGAACACGCGAACGAACACGGCGGACCGACACCGGCCGCCGGGGCGGGTTGCGTGCGTGAACAAGTGCACCCACGGGAATGACCTTCCGGAGCCTCCGGGAAAACTTTCCAGGGTTGCCCAGTAAGGGAGAGATCAGGTTCCCTCGGCTGGGCGGTCCGGGCAGACTGTCCCCACAGCACGCTCTCTTTTCCACCGATCCAGTTCTGGGAAGTCCCGACTTCGAGCCCGGTTTCGACGAGGAGCACCGCCATGACGCAGACCGACGAGGTCGAGGCCGCCGAGCCCACCGCACCCGACACCGGAAGGCGGTTGCCGCGCGGATTTCCGTTCTTCGCGATCATCGCCGTGGCGGTGCTCGCCCTGCTGGCCGGCGGGGCCGGCGGGGCCTACCAGGGCAAGCTCTCCGAGGTGCAGAAGAACGACAACTCGTCGTACCTGCCGGCGTCGGCCGAATCGACCCAGGCCTCCAACGAAGCCCAGAGGTTCAATACCGCGCAGTCGATTCCCGGATTTCTGGTCTTCCACCGCGACAGTGGTCTGACCGCCGCGGACAAGGCCTTCGTGGCCTCCTTCTACGCGCAGCTGCCCACCCTGACCGGGGTCGACACCCAGGCGGTGACCGCACCCACCTTCTCCGCCGACGGGACGACCGCCTCGGTCTACGCGCCGCTGATCGCGAAGCAGAACGGCGTCGCGGTGTCCGGGGATGTGTTGTCCACCAACGAGAACGCCGTCATCGCCGCGGCCCGGAAGGGTGCCCCCGCCGGACTGCAGGTCTATCCCGCGGGGCCGGCCGGGCTGCTCACCGCGTTCATCAGCGCCTTTGCCGGGCTCGACGGCACCCTGCTGATCACCGCCGGCCTGATCGTGATCGTCATTCTGCTGCTCGTCTACCGGTCACCGGTGCTCTGGTTCTTCCCGCTGTTCTCGGCGGTGCTCGCGCTCGGTCTCTCGTCGATGGTCATCTACTACCTGGCCAAGAACGGGGTGCTGACCCTCACCGGCCAGAGTCAGGGCATCCTGTCGGTGCTCGTTCTCGGCGCCGGGACCGACTACGCCTTGCTGCTGATCTCCCGGTATCGGGAGGAGCTGCACAACTTCGAGCACAGGTCCGACGCGATGATCAAGGCCTGGAAAGAGTCTGCCTCCGCCATCTTCGCCTCGGGTGCGACCGTCATCATCGGTCTGCTCTGCCTGAGTTTCTCCGAGTTGAACTCCAACAAGAGCCTCGGTCCGGTGGCGGCGATCGGTATCGCCTGCACGTTGCTGGTGATGATGTCCTTCCTGCCGGTCGCCCTGGCGCTGGCCGGTCGCTGGGTCTTCTGGCCGCGGCGCCCCACCACCGCCACCCCGGCGCCGACCCCCGGAACGGCGGGCATCTGGGGACGGATCGCCCGCTTCATCGGCAGTCACGATCGCAAGGCCTGGATCGGCGCCACCGTCCTGCTGCTGCTCTGCCTGCTGGGACTGCCCGGCCTGAAGACCAGTGGCCTGACCACCGCCCAGGGCTTCACCAACACCCCGGACGCGGTGGTCGGGCAGAACCTCTACGACGCCAAGTTCCCCCAGGGCGTCGGGGCTCCTGCCGTCATCGCCGTCAACGCGTCGGCAGTCGACCAGGTCATCAAGGTCGCGTCGGCTGTGCCGGGTGTCGCCCAGACGCCGGGCTCGGTCTGCGTCCAGATCGACTACGCCAAGGTGGCCGAGCTCAAGGCGGCCGCCGGCCCCGGCGCGAAACCGCCGGCCGGCGCACTCGCCGGCTGTCCCCCGACGGCCCTGCAGATCACCCCCATCGACGGCCGGACCATCGTCAATGCCACCCTGACCAGCTCCTACGATTCGCAGGCCGCCTTCGACACCATCGCCAGGCTCCGGACCGCGGTGCACGCCGTGCCCGGCGCCGATGCCCTGGTCGGTGGACAGTCCGCCGCCACCGTCGATGTGCACGATGCCTCCGTGCACGACCGCGACCTGATCATCCCGATCGTGCTGGTCGTGATCTTCCTGGTGCTGGCGTTGCTGCTACGGGCGTTGCTGGCGCCGTTGCTGCTGATCGGCACCGTGGTGCTGTCCTTTGCGGCCACCCTCGGGGTCTGCGGCTGGGCCTTCACGCACGTGTTCCACTTCGCCGGCGCCGACCAGTCCTTCCCGCTGTTCGCGTTCGTCTTCCTGGTCGCGCTGGGCATCGACTACAACATCTTCCTGATGACCAGGGTGCGGGAGGAGGCGTTGCAGTTCGGCGCCAGGCAGGGGGTGCTGCGCGGACTCGCCGTGACGGGAGGGGTGATCACCTCGGCGGGCATCGTGCTGGCCGCCACCTTCACCGTGCTCGGTGTGCTGCCGTTGGTGTTCCTGGCCGAGCTGGGCTTCGCCGTCGCCTTCGGTGTTCTGCTGGACACCCTGCTGGTACGGACGATCCTGGTCCCAGCCCTGGCCCACGACATCGGACGGAAGATCTGGTGGCCGTCCAAGCTGGCCACCGGCCCGGAATGACCTCGTGCCACTCGCCGGAGAGGTGCGACTGCTCCCGGATCCCGGCCCGGGAGATCGTTCACGACTCGGACTCTCGCGCACTGCTCGGCGCGGCGAGCCCGCGGTCGGTGACCGCATGTGTCTGACCGGGTCCGTCCCACCAGCTCGGGGGTTGCCCGGACCCGTCCCCACAGCTCGGGTGTTGTGGGGGACGGTTCCGGGGGATAGGCGCAGCCCGGGCGTGGCGATGATCCGGCTACGGGATGACGACCTGCACCTGCGGCGTGGTCACGCCTCCGCCGCGGATCGAGTACAGGTACGGGGTGTTCCGATTGAGACCGATGTCGGTGAAGGTGGTGCCGGTGACCGTGGCGATCCGGATACCCGACCGCAGCACGTCGTAGCTGGCCGTCGTCGACCCGCTCCAGCCCAGCGTGATGGTGTTCGCCGTGGTGCCGGTCGCTTGCAATGCCGACGGGCCGCCGCCCGCAGCTGACCCCGTGCTGGTGGTCGGCGCCGTACTGGTGGACGGCGCCGTACTCGTGGACGGCGCCGTACTCGAGCTCGAGTCGGGGATGACCGCCGTCAGGACCGGCGTGGTGATTCCGTTGCCCCGCACCGAATAGAGGTACGGCGTGTTCCTGTTCAGCCCGAGATCGGTGAAGCTCAGCCCCGTCACCGTCGCGATCCGAACTCCGGACCGCAGGATGTCGTAGCTCGATCCGGCAGTACCCTGCCAGCCGAGCGTGACGGAATTGGCCGTCGTGGAGGTGACGGCCAGGGCGGACGGGCCGGTACCGCTGGGCGGGGTGGTGAGGGTGCCAGGATCCGTCGTCGGGATGGGGACCGTCGTCGGGGCGGTCGGCGTCGTGGAACCGCTGGGCGTCGTCGGCGTCGTGGTGCCGCTCGAGGTCGGCGGTGGCGTGCTGCCGCCACTGCCGCCCCGGTACTGCACCTGCACGTAGTCGACCACCATTGGCACACCGGGTGTGGTGGCCGCCGTCGGGCCGCCACCCAACTTGTCGGGGAACGCACCACCGACGGAGACGTTGAGAATCATGAAGTACCCGGCGTGCGTGGTCATCTGGGTCCAGGTGTCGGCGGGCACCTGGCCCTGGTCGACGGTGTGGGTCAGCTGACCGTCTGTGTACCACCGCAACTCGTCGGTCGGACCGCTCCGATCCCACTGGAAGGTGTACAGGTGGAAGGCGGATTGGCAGGTTGCCCCCGGGCAGGTGACGCCGTTGTTCGAGATTCCGTCCGGTTCGTTGCAGGGTCCGCCCCAGACGCCACAGTGCAGCGTCGCCCAGTTCTTGTTGATCCCCTGGACGTTCTCCATGATGTCGAATTCGCCGATGCCCGGCCAGGACCACCGGTCGGCCCGGAACGGGCTACCCAGCATCCAGAACGCCGGCCAGTAACCGGCGGCCGCCGCGCCGGTCACGTTCGGCATCTGGATCCGCGCGGTGACCTGCATGGTTCCACCGGCGGCCGGCTTGAAGTCGGCGCGGTTCGTCTCGATCCGGGCGGAGGTCCAGTTACCGGCCGAGTCGCGCTGCGGCGTGATGTAGAGATTGCCGTCGTGAACGTCCACGTTCGCCGGGTTGTTGGTGAGGGTCTCGATCTCCCCCGTCCCGAATTGCGCCGGACCGCCGGGATAGGACGTCCCCAGATCGATCAGCCAGTTGGCCGGATCGGGCAGTCCACTGCCGCTGAAGTCGTCCTGGAACGCAGTGGTCCAGTCGCCGGTGGCGGCAGCCGAACTGGGACTGGTGAGGACGCTGGTGCCGAGGACGGTCAGCGACAGGCAGGCGAGAATTGCGGTCACTCTTGATCGTAGGAACACCGTTGGCCCTTCCGAAGGATTGCTAGGTTTTTTGTCCGGGACCCTCACGGAAGTTCTGGATGATCCGGTCGCCCCCCGCGGGAATCGCTGTGGCCCGATCATGGCCGATGTCGTGATCGACCGCCCGGCGAACCCGGCCCGACACGCAGAGTTCGCCTCATCGCCGAGTCCGGTCACACACCGTGCCCAGTCGGCCGGACCGGTCATGATCAATCGGGGCAACGGTGACGTGGCGCAACCGTTTTGTGGGGCAGCGGTCATGTGGGGCAGCGGTCATGTGGGGCAGCGGTCATGTGGCACAACGCCATCGGCCGCCCCGGTCCAGGACACGGGGCGGCCGATTTACCTTCGTCTGCTTTCGGAGGGAGTGACGGTCCACTCCGGCAAGTGCAGACGGAGCTTATGCGTCAACGCATCTCACGATGATGCACCGTCGCCGGATCTACTGAGCACCCACGCGAGCACGTACGACTTCGTCGTGCCGTTGTCGATCTCGGCGGGGAGATGCCCCAGTTGGGCACGCGCCGCGGCCGGGTCCGCGAGGGCGAGGTACTGAACCATGTACTCGCTGAACGCGGCTCCGTAACCAGTGGGCGCGGCCTCGGCCAGGTTGGTCTTGATCCTTGCGGTGTCCCCGGCCAGGTACTGCGCGTAGGGACCCATCGGAATCAGTTGGATGCCGAGCATGGCGCCCGGATCCGGACTGAACCAGGTGGCGTAGTCGCGCTTTCCGCCCCAGTTCAGCGCCACCATCTTGGCGGTGAAGGCCGGGAAGGCACTCAGGTCCGTGTTGGTCCAGTACAGCTTGGCCGAGTTGGCCTCGACGCTCATCATCCAGCGAGCCTGGTCGTAGGCACCCGTGTTGCCGCGCACCTGTTCCCACAGCGCCAGCCCGTTCCAGGCGTTGACCGCCTCGGAACTCGACTCCTGGTTGTTCCCGTCCGCGAAAGGACTGGTGCCGGACGCCCAGGAATGGCCCGAATACGGATCGAAATTGCGGTACTGCGGGAAATTCGTGCTGGCCTGGGGCGATGCGATATCGGCGGCGATCAGGTCGACGACGGGCGCGATCTTCGTGGCCAGGGCCGGGTCGTTCTTCGACACCACCGCGGCGGCGTACAACATGTAGCCGTAGTGGAAGTGGTGGTCGTTCATCTCGTCCGACCCGAACGAGGTCTTGAGGCCGATCATGGAGTGGATGGCCGGGTCGTAGACGAAGCACCTGTCCGGGCGGGCCGCGCAACCCTTGGGGTCGAACCACATGGTCAGCTGGGCGGTCAGTTTGGTCCGCAGACTCTTGGCCACGTCGGTGACGCCCAGTTGCTCGGCCAACGTCATCAGGTTGGCTGCCCGGTACAGGTATTTGCCGCCGAAATAGGTGTCGTCCGCGCTGAAGTCGATCGTGGCCGCATCCTTGCTGATCTGCGCCACGACGGTGGCCTTGTCCCCGGTCGACAACTTCTGCAGGTCCAGCGCTCCCGAAGGTGTGGCCAGCGGAACGCTCGTGGTGACCGACGTCCCCGAGTACAGCGGCATGGTGCCGTAGATGCTCGGGTAGCTGCCGGCAGCCAGGGTGCCACCGACGATCTGCTGGCCGGCCATCGGCGAGATCGCCGTCGCCGCACCGGTCTTGGTCTTGTAGGTCAGGGTCGTGTTGACCAGACTCCCGGTGGTGGTGTGGGTCACCGAGCCGCCGGTGACCGGGTTGGCCGCCGCCGTGGCCAGCGACGCGGCAGTCGCCTTGTCGGGGGTGGCGTAGACGGTCAGGGTCGACCCGCTCTCGAGGGAGACCTTGCCGGTGGTGTCGACCGTGCCGCCGCCGCCGACCACGAGGGCATACTCGCGGCCCGCCACGGTGGAGGTGTAGACACCGCCCGACTGCTGCTTGAAGACCGGCTCGACCGGAATCGTCTGCGCCGTCGCGGCCGTGTAGGTGACGAAGGGCGAACCCTGGGCCAGCAGCACCGAACCCAGTGCGGTCCCGGCGGCGGACGAGTAGGTGGCCGTGACCGTCAGCGTGTCGTAGGCGGTCACCTGCATCTTGGCCGCGCCGAGCGGCAGGTGGATCTGCGGGTTGTTGCCACCCATGATGGTCTTGGCGCTCGGGTTCACCTGGGGCAGGCCGAGCGCGATCGCGTCATCCGTCAACGCCACGGAGAGCGGCATCGGGAACACCGGTTGCGGCTTCGCACCGAAGACCAGACCGGAGAACCAACGATTGGTCGGCGCCACCAGGCCGGCCGCCAGCCGGGTGGGCGCGACCGTGGCGACCTTGCGCTGGGTCACCCCGGCGAGATCCGCGGTGAGCTGCGAATCGTCGATCAAGGACGCCGACGTGGGCGCGGCGGAGGCCGCTCCGGACACGGCGGCCGTGCTGCCGGCGGGCACCGACGGCGATGACGCCGGTGACGAGCCGTTCGCCGTGCACGCCGCCATCATCGCCACCCCCGTCAGGAGCACTGCTATCCGAGCGCGGGTCACCCGCCGACCGAACCTCGGGCCACTCATATGCTTCCGAACCAGCCGGTGACGCTGTGGGTCACGTCGGTGACCACACCGGAGTTGTTGAGGTAGAGGGTCGCGCTGACCGGTGTGCCGACCGCGAAGACGCCGGCCTTCTTCGCGAGGTCAGGGCTGTAGGCCTCGACGGTGGTGCGGGTCTCGCCGTTCTCGGTGGTCACCTTGAGCTGGCTCACCCTGGCCGCGATCGTGGTGTTGTCGGGCAGGACCACGTCGACGGTGGCGTTGGCCGGGATGCGGGAGTAGTCCTTCGCCGACAGCACGAAGTCTGCCGACACAAACATCGTGCCGGCCTGCTGGATGGTCGCGACGGTCGAGTTCGCCGGCACGAAGGCGCCGCTGGTATAGGCGACCGAATCAACCTGGCCGGCGTTCGTGGCCGTGATCACCAGGGTGTCGTTGCCCTTGAGTTCGTGCGAGAGCGAGCTCTTGGTGACCAGACCCTGGGTCAGGTCACGCGCCAGGATGGGGCTCTGGATCTCGAAGAGCGGCTGTCCGGGGGTCACCACGTCACCGACCTTCACGTACTGCTTGGTGATGGTGCCGGAGTAGTCGGTACCGACCGGGTAGTCCTCGGCCATGAGCGAGGCGGACTGGCCCGCGATCTTCCCGTTGTTGGCATTGACGTACATGGTCAGGCCGGCGGCCAGGGTCACGACGAACAGCAGGCCGAAAATCAGGCCGAGACGTTTGCGCCAGGTCATGATGCGTTCTCCTTGAGTGCGAAGCGATCGGCGACGCTGCCATCGGTCAGGGTGGCTGCGGCGAACGCAGCCTGGGGCAGTTGCGGGATCTCGAGCACCGCTGGGATTTCGACGGGCCGCATCTGGGTCTGCGTACCGCGACGATTCGCCCGGCGGCGGCCGGCGTTCTCCCGCCGGATCTTTTTCGCCTCCCGGAAGGCGGTGAGGACGAACAGGCCGAGTACGAAGGTGTTCAGCAGGTTCCAGCCCAGCGCGAGCGTCACCTTGGAGACGGTCATCGCCTGCCAGATGCCGACCGCGGAGGTGATCAGCAGGAAGACGAACGCCATCACCTGTTGAGTGATGAAGTTGAACGGCGAGGCCTTCTTCACCGTGGAGCCGGTGACGTGCCACTTCTGGTCCCGGCGGAAGACGGCGTTGAACAGAGCCCGCCCGTAGATCGGGAACGAGGCGGTGGCCAGCATCAGGGTTTCCCACCGGAAGGAGCCGATGGTGTACAGCGCCACCAGCACCTGCATGCCGTACATGCCCAGGTAGAAGAACAGCCAGGTCGAGAAGGCCACACCCGAGTTGATGGGCATCAGGCCGAAGTAGATCTGCATCGGCGGCACCAGCAGCAGCAGGCCGGGGGTGATGCCGGTCAGGTAGAACGTCGCGGTCCCGAAGGACTGGAGGCGCTGGTCCAGGGTCAGCTTCCGCTTGCGCGAGAACGGATTGGACTTGAGCAGGATCTCGAAACCACCGGTGGCCCAGCGGAGCTGCTGCTTCGTGTAGGCCTCGATGGTCTCCGGTGTGTCACCGACGGCGAGCACGGTGGAGATGTAGATGCTCTTCCACCCGTGCTGGTGCAGCTCCAGAGAGGTCCACACGTCCTCGGACTTGGAGTCGGTGTACATGCCGCCGATCTGCTCGATGGCCGTCCGTCGGAAGACGACGTTGGTACCGACGCAGAAAGCCGCGTTGAACCGATTCTTGCCGGGCAGGATGTAGCGGTAGAAGACCGATTGCATGTAGCCCGCACCGCGGGAGATGAGGCTGCCGAAGTTTCCGTAGGCCTGCGGGGTCTGCACGAAGGCGACATTGGCCTCGGCGAAGAACGGAATGGTCTGAAAAAGGAAATCTGGGGTCGGCACGAAATCCGCGTCCAGGATGACGAAGAACTCACCCTTGGTCACCGACAGCGCGTGATTGATGTTTCCCGCTTTGGCGCCGGCATTTCCCTCGCGGACGATGTAGCGCGCACCCAATTCGGCGGCCAGTGCGCTGACCCCGTCCGACTTGCCGTCGTCGAGGATGTACGTGTTGTGTCGGCCGTCCATCAGCAGCGCCGCACTCACAGTGCGGCGGATGGTGGCCAGATCCTCGCCGTAGGTGGTGATGTAGACATCGATGACGACCTGTCGATCGTGTAGATGCATCGGCAACTCGGTGCGTTCGGAGTGGGCGAGGATCGCCTTTTCCGACGGTCCGTAGAGACGGGTCTGAGCGTTGTGGAAGCGGTATCCCCGCGGGTTGTGCCCACTGGACAGAATCGTCCACAGCGAGAGCAGTACCTGGAAGATGATGATCGCCTCACACACGACGACGATCAGATACGGGACCCAGTTCCCACGATTGTGGAAGTTGAAGACAAAGCTCGAATAGAGCAGGACTCCGAGAAATGCGATGAACACCAGCATCATCAATGATGGCGAATCGCGGGCTCCGCGTCGGCGGTCGATCGACTCGTGCCGATCTTCCGGCGCCTGGTCGTCCGATTCCGGCGGGACCCCGTACTTGCTTCGATTGCTTTCCTCGTCGACGAGGTGGATTTGTTTTTCGGGTGAATCTTTTTCGGTCATGATCTCGTGCCCCTCGTGGAGCTCAGGACGGTTGGCCATGGAATCCGCACCTGGCGGGTTCGATTGATCAAATCCGATCCGCTCCCGTGAGGCGGTGCTCGTTCTGATCCGATGCTCGTCGATGAACGATCGAGGTTTACCTGGAGACCAGCGGCGAACAGAGACCGTCACTTCTCGGCTCGCTCCGGTGACATCAGCCTGCTGTATCGATCCAGTTCCCGCAATGCTACTGGGGGGTAGGGTGTCCCAAATGTACGTTGAGGCCAGGTAAAGGTCACTTTGCGTACCCGGCTTGAGCTGCATGTTCACCCGATCAGCGAGACATCGGGATCAGTCCGGTGGATTGGGTCACATGCGGTAGTCATGAGCGATTGCCATCGATGCAAGCCGACGTCGCCCGACTCGGTCAGGCCGCCCGGCGACGCCGGGCCGGGCCGCCGGGCCTGTCCTGGGCCGGCGGCGACTCTCCCCACCCGACCATTCGCCACACGACCAGCAGACGATGCAGGAAGTTAAGGGGCTCTTCGCAGACGAGGGTGTAGTCGGGGTCGGCGCGTCGCTGCCGGGGTAGGGGTCGAGGTCTTCCGATGATGGAAGCTCTGACGCTGCCCTACCGGAAGACCTCGACGTGCCTGACTGTACTTTTGCGACCGCTGATCTGACCACGTTCGCCCGGCTGGACACGCTCGGTTTGCAGGTGACCGGGCAGTTCCTGGAGCCGGATCGTGCGGTGCTGGCTTGCCGGGTCATCGGCGGTGATGTTACGTGCGGGCGGTGTGGCGAGCAGGGGCGGCCGCGGGACTCCACCACGCGGCGGCTGGCACACGAACCGTTCGGCTGGCGACCGACGATCCTGCTGGTCACGGTCCGCCGCTACCGCTGCGACCGGTGTCGGCTGGTGTGGCGGCAAGACACGTCGGCGGTCGCGGAACCGCGGGCCCGGTTGTCCCGCGGTGCGTTGCGGTGGGCGTTGACCGCGCTGGTTTGCCAGCACCTGACCGTCGCCAGAATCGCTGAAGCGTTGGGTGTTTCGTGGAATACCGCCAACGATGCGGTGCTCGCCGAGGGCCGCCGGGTGTTGATCGCCGATCCGCACCGTTTCGACGGGGTCAAGGTCATCGGCGTAGATGAGCACGTCTGGCGGCACACCCGCCGCGGCGACAGATACGTCACCGTCGTCATCGACCTCACTCCGGTCCGCGACCGGACCGGCCCGGCGCGGCTGCTGGACATGGTCGAAGGCCGGTCCAAGCAAGTGTTCAAGACGTGGCTGTCTGCACGGGACGAAACGTGGCGCAACGCAATAGAAGTCGTCGCGATGGACGGGTTCACCGGGTTCAAGACCGCCGCCATCGAAGAGCTGAAAGACGAGGTCACGGTCGTGATGGACCCCTTTCACGTCGTGCGCCTGGCCGGGCAGAGCTTGGAACTGTGTCGTCGCCGAGTGCAACAGCAGACCCTGGGCCACCGCGGCCGAGCCGGCGACCCGCTCTACTCGGCTCGCCGAACCCTATCCACGGGTGCGGATCTGCTCACCGACAAGCAGCGGCAACGGATCTCGGCGCTATTCGCCGACGACGCGCACCTGCAAGTCGAGGCGACCTGGGGCGTCTACCAGGCCATGGTCGGCGCCTACCGTGACCCCCATCGGGCTGGCGGCAAAACCAAGATGCAAACCCTCATCGACACCCTGGCCAGCGGCGTCCCGGCTGCCCTGGTCGAGATCCGAACGCTCGGCCGGACCCTCAAGCAACGGGCAGCCGATGTCCTGGCCTATTTCGACCGGCCGGGCACCAGCAACGGACCGACCGAAGCGATCAACGGTCGCCTCGAGCACCTCCGCGGGTCCGCCCTCGGCTTTCGGAACCTCACCAACTACATCGCCAGATCGCTGCTAGAGGCCGGCGGGTTCAGACCCGGACTACACCGTCGATTGCGATGAGCCAGTTAAGGTGCGAGGGTGCCGCATCCGCCTACCGCCGAGCTGAACTGGTGGCAGGCCGGCACACTCGCGGTGATCCTGTTGGTCCTGGCCTTCGGGTTGAATCTGCTGCCCATGCCCCGGGTGCGGAAGGTGACTCCGTTCCTCAAAGAGGCGGGCATCATCGCGTTGCTGTTCTCGCTGTGGCAGCGGGCTGGTCAGCTGTCCCAGCACAGCTCCGCGGCGGCCTTCGACCGCGGCCGCTGGATCGACAGCGCCGAGCGGTCCGTGCACCTGCCCAACGAACGAATCCTGCAGCTCGGGCTGGTCGAGCACCCCACCCTCGGGCAGTGGGCCAACCTCTACTACGCGGTGATGCACCTCAGCACCACCGGGGCCATGTTGCTGTGGCTGTTCTGGCGCCACCGCGACAAATACCCGAGGGTCCGCACCACGCTGGCCCTGTTCACCGGACTGGCCCTACTGGTCCAGTTGATCTCCGTGGCGCCGCCGCGGCTGCTGCCCCAACTCGGCTTCATCGACATCGCCGAACGCTACGGGCAGTCGGTCTACGCCGGCGCCGGCTTCAGCGCGCAGGCGCTGCTGGCCATGCCCTCGGTGCACATCGGCTGGTCGATGGTGGTGGCCGGGGCGGTGCTCTGGGCGAGCACCAGTCGCTGGCGGTTCCTGATCCTGCTGCATCCGCTGATCACGCTCTACGTCGTCACCGCCACCGGCAATCACTGGTGGTTCGACAGCCTCGCCTCCGCGCTGCTGCTGGCCATCGTGATCGCCGGGCAGATGCTCTGGTACCGGTGGCGCGCCGCCCGCCACCCCGCACCGGTCAGCGCGGACCCGCCCGCGGTGGCTGCGACGGTCAACGGATGAGCGAGCAGCGGCTCATCGGGCTCATCGGCGGGATGAGCTGGGAGAGCAGTGCCGAGTACTACCGGCTGGCCAACGAGATCGTCCGCGAGCGATTGGGCGGTCTGCACTCGGCCCGCTGTCTGCTCGCCTCCGTCGACTTCGCGGAGATCGAGCGGATGCAGGTGGCCGGGCAGTGGACAGAGGCGGGCGAACTGCTGGCCGAGGTCGCATGCGGTCTGGAAGCCGCAGGCGCCGAGGTGGTGCTGCTGTGCACCAACACCATGCACAAGGTCGCCGACCAGATCGAGGACGCGATCTCGATTCCGTTCCTGCACCTGGCCGAGACCACGGCGTCCGCGGTGACGGCGGCCGGGTTGTCCACCGTTGGGCTGCTCGGTACCGCCTTCACCATGGAGCAGAGCTTCTACCGCGATCGGCTCCGGGGTCAGGGCCTGACGGTGCTGGTGCCGTCGGCCGACGACCGGGCCGAGGTGCACCGGATCATCTACGAGGAACTGTGCCTGGGCGTCGTCCGCGACGCATCACGGGACATCTACCGCGGCGTCATCTCCCGGCTCGCTGCGGACGGGGCGCAGGGTGTCATCCTGGGCTGCACCGAGATCGAGCTGCTGATCTCGGCTGCCGACAGCCCGGTGCCGGTTTTCCCGTCCACCAGACTGCACGTCGAGACCGCGCTCAACTGGTCCCTGCGGGACGGCGCGCGTGATGTTGTCGGTGACTTTTCGCAATACGCGCTTGACCCTGACACGGTGTGAGGCCACAGGGTAGGAGGCGTCATGTTCACCATCGGAGATTTCGCCAACCTCGGCCGGGTGTCGATTCGGATGCTGCGCCACTACGACAGCATCGGCGTCCTGCACCCGGCGGCCGTCGATCCCGTCAACGGCTACCGGCTGTACAACGCGGACCAGCTGTCGCGACTCAATCGCGTCGTAGCCCTCAAGGATCTCGGATTCACCCTCGCAGAGGTGCAGTCGATCCTCGAGAACGCCGTCGACGCGATGGAACTGCGCGGCATGCTCCGATTGCGGCGCGCCCAGCTGGAAGCGCAGTTGGACGTCGACACCGCCCGGCTACGGGGCGTCGAGGCGAGACTTCGCATCATCGAGGAGGAAGGCACCATGAGCACTCAGGACGTCGTACTCAAGCCCGTCGATTCGGTCCGGATCGCCGAGATGTCAGCCCGGGCGGAGACTTTCCAGACGGACGACATCGCTCCGACCATCCAGGCGCTCTATCCGCAGCTGATGCGGAATCTGGGCGCGGCGCAGGTGCAACCCACCGGCTGCGCGATCGCCTACTACGTGCCGGTCGACGATTCCGTGATCATCCACGCGGGCATCACGGTCAGCGCCGAACCGTTGCCGGGCCGGCCGTTCCAGATCCTGGATCTTCCGGCGATCGGCACCGCAGCCACCTTGATCCACCACGGTTCGATGGATCACGTCGAGGCAAGTTTCCAGACGCTGGCCAACTGGATCGAGTCGAACGGGTATCGCACCGCCGGCTATTCCCGCGAGTTCTACCTCGACTACGACCCGGAAGATCCGGCCAACGGTGTCACCGAGCTACAGATCCCGGTGGAGAAGGCCTGACCGGGCGCATGCTCGTCAGCCGTTACCGGATCATTCGTCCGGGTCCCGGATCTCGTCGCGGATCCAGCCGATGTAGCGATCCGCGGAGGTGACCACGGCTGCGGCGGCTCCGGTCTCGATCACTCGACCTTGGAACGCGCCATAGATCCGGTCGAACGACAGCTGCGCCACGGCTCTGGCAACCTGCCGGACCAGCCGCTCGCCCAGCGGGATCAGGTTCGGGTAGCTGCGCATGAACGACACCGTCGCCCGGTCGCTGTTGACCATCAGGGTGTCGCCGACCAGCAGCGCACCCCGGCCGTCCGCACCCGCGGGCCAGTGCAGCACCGAACTGCCCGGGAAGTGGCCGCCGCACTGCACCAGCTCCACACCCGGCAGGATCTCGATCCGTCCGGACCACAACCGGATGACATCGTCCGGACGACGGATCCAGCGCCGGTCAGCCTCCGAGTGGTAGACGGGCACACCGTCGAAAGCCTTGGCCCAGGTCACCGAGCAGCCGACCAGGTGTGGATGGCTGGACGCCACCGCCGCGATCCCGCCGAGCTCTGCGGCGCCGTCGATCAGTTGCTGGTCGACGAACGCCGGCGGATCCCAGAGCACGTTGCCACCCGGCGTCCGGACCAGGAGTCCACGCTGACCGATGGCGAACGACGGGGCGATCTGCAAGCCGTACAGGTCGGTTTCGAGCTCGCTGAAGGCTCCGGTGTACTGACCCGCCATCGACTGCAGCGAGGTCCAGGCCTGGCCGGTGGCGGGCACGTACTGCCGCTCGTCGGTGCAGATGCGGCACCGCAACGGCGGCCGCGCCGTGTTGGCGTGCTCGATGCCGCACGTCGCGCAGATCCAGACCGTCATACCGTCGTCCCCTTCCCTTCCCTGTCACACCGGTCACAGTCACACCGTTTCCTGTCGCACCGGTCCCCGTCACACCGTGTCGCGATCCTCGCGCCAGATCGGGCCACGAGGCACGAGAATCGCGACAAGGGTTTCTTGGAGAATGTAAGGCCCACCGCTGGCGAACCCGTCCTTCACCTCGCCGACGGTACGATCATCCGATCCGCCCCGGTCTTCTCCGAGTCCCTCAGCACGCCCGAACCCAACCCGGCGGCGGCCAGAGGCAAGGAAGAGCCATGACCGGGAACAGCCTGGACCGACATATGCCCTTGTATGCGCAGCGCACCGCTGGCATGCGAGCTTCGGCAGTCCGGTCGCTGTTCGCAGTGGCAAACCGCCCTGAAGTGGTATCCCTGGCCGGCGGCATGCCGTACCTGCAGTCCCTGCCGCTGGAGAGCGTCGCCGCCGAGGCAGCGCAGCTCATCTCCGAGGACGGGTTGGTCGCCCTCCAGTACGGGTCCGGCCAGGGCATCGCCGAACTGCGCGAGCAGATCTGCCAGGTGATGGCCATCGAGGGGATCACCGCGCACCCCGACGACGTGACCGTGACGGTCGGCTCCCAGATGGCCCTGGACCTGGTCACCCGGGTGTTCTGCGATCCCGGCGACGTCATCCTGGCCGAGGCGCCCTCCTATGTCGGAGCGCTCACCACGTTCGCGTCCTACCAGGCCAACGTCGTACACATCGAGATGGACGACGACGGGCTGGTCCCGTCGGCGCTGGCTGCCGCCATCGAGAGCTGTCGGGCGAGTGGTCTGCGAATCAAGTTCCTCTACACGATCCCCAATTTCCACAACCCGGCCGGCGTCACCATGTCGGACTCCCGCCGACTCGAGATCGCCGAGATCTGCCGCACTGCGGGTTTCCCGATCCTCGAGGACAACCCATACGGGTTACTGGGTTTCGACGACAAGATCCGCCGCGCCATCCGCGCGGACGATGCTGAGAACGTCATCTACCTGGGCTCGTTCTCCAAGACGTTCGCCCCCGGGCTCCGGGTCGGCTGGGTCCTCGCGCCCCACGCCGTGCGGGAAAAACTGGTGCTGGCCAACGAGAGTGCCACCCTCAACCCGCCCGTCTTCAACCAGATGATGGTGTCTCGCTACCTGGCGAACTTCGACTGGCAGGGTCAGGTGAAGGCCTACCGGCAGACCTATGCCGAGCGTCGCGACGCGATGATCACGGCGCTGGAGATCCATATGCCGCAGGGCACCACCTGGACGAAGCCAGAGGGCGGCTTCTTCGTCTGGGTGACGCTGCCGCCCGGCTTCGACACCGCCGCGATGCTGCCCCGAGCTGTCACGGCCCGGGTTGCGTACGTCCCTGGAACCGCCTTCTACGCCGACGGTCTGGGCTCCCGGCAGATGCGGCTCTCGTTCTGCTTCCCCACTCCGGAGCGGATCGTCGAGGGCATCCGCCGGCTGGCTTCGGTGCTGGAGAGCGAACTCGACGTCATGCGCACCTTCGGCGCCACCGTGGCCACCCCGGATTCGGCCGCCCGCCGACTCACCCGCGGTCCGCGGTCGCCCTCGCCCGACATCTACTGAACGCTTTGATCCTTTCGATGACAGGGAGTTCGACACCCAGATGACGGATCGTCACGTAGTCGTGCTGGCCGGCGGCCTCACGCACGAACGCGAGGTATCGCTGCGGTCCGGTTCCAGGCTGACCGAGGCGCTGCGCCGGCAGGGCCTGGAGGTCACGGTGCGGGATGCCGACGCCACACTGCTGCCCTGGCTGATCGAGACCAGGCCGGACGCGGCCATCATCGCCCTGCACGGGGGACGCGGTGAGAACGGCGCGGTACAGGGAGTTCTGGAACTGGCCGGAGTCCCATACCTGGGCACCCGCTCGCGTGACTGCCGGCTCTCCTGGGACAAGCCGACGGCCAAGACCTTGGTGCAACGGGCCGGCTTTCTGACACCGAACTGGCTCACTCTGGCGCACAACACCTTTCGCGATCTCGGTGCGGCGGCCTTGATCGATGCGCTGGTCAGCCATCTCGGACTACCGCTGATGCTCAAGCCACACCAGGGCGGCTCGGCCCTGGGTGCCACCATGGTGCGCACGGCCGGCGAGGTACCGGGCGCACTGGTCCAGGCGTTCGCCTATGGCGACGTGGTGCTGGTCGAACAGTTCGTCGCGGGTGTCGAGATCGCCGTCTCGGTCGTCGACGGCGAGGCCGGCCCGCGCGCCCTGCCCGCCGTCGAGATCGTTCCGGACAGTGGCGTTTTCGACTACGAATCGCGCTACACGGCGGGCCTGACGACGTACTACACGCCGGCCCGGCTGAGCCCGGAGTCGGCCGGGGCGGCCGCCGAATTGGCGATCGGTGCCCACCGAGCCCTTGGCCTGCAGGATGTCTCGCGTACGGATGCCGTCGTCGACGCCGATGGCCGAGTCCAGTTCCTCGAGGTCAACGTGTCCCCCGGGTTGACCGAGACATCGATGCTTCCGATGTCGGTCGAGGCCGCCGGCGAGGACCTGGGTGGCGTCTACTCGCAGCTGATCGAACAGGTCATCGCCCGCGGCTGAGTGCGACCGCGCGTGCCCGGGACGAACAGGGCGACCGGCGACGTTTGTCCGCACGTATCGTAGGGAAATCAAGCCGGTGTTGATCAACCGATCGCACGCATTGAACTGATGTGAATCGAGGGGCAGCTCATGCAGTGGTGGGTGTGGTTGATCATCATCGTGCTGGTGATCGCGGTGCTGGTGGGCGCGGTCATCGCCATCCAGGCCCGTCGTCGTAGCGGAGGGGTCATCATCAGCGATCGTCGCAAGGGGAAGAAGTCATGAGCACGCTGCTCCGGGCCAGTGAGCTGGCCCAACGAGTCGTCGTCACCTTCGCCGGCGAGGACGTCGCCCAGATCAAGGACATCGTCTACGCCGCCAACGGCGGTGAGATCGGCTCGTTCACACTGGCCGGTCGCGGGCTCTTCGCCGGACCGCTCAAGGTCGCGCTCCCGTGGGCCAGCGTGGTCGCGCTCGGCCCCGACGCCGTCATGATCGAGTCCGAAGCCGTCCTCGTGCCGATCGCCGAGGCCTTCGCGGCCACCGACGGCGCGGTCAGTTCCGGCAAGGGCGACATCCTCAAGTCCGAGGTGCTGACCGACGCCGGAACCTCGCTCGGCCGGGTGTCCGACGTCATCATCGGCATCGGTGCGACCCAGGGCGGCCAGGCCGACGTGGTCGGCTACGAGATCGACCCCGCCGAATCGCTGGGCCGGGGCAAGCAGCCACTGCTCATCCCACTGCCGGACACCCTCGCGGCCTCCGGTGAGCACCTGATGGTGCCGGCCTCCGCCGCGAACTACCTCAGCGACAATCTCGGTGGTTTCGGTTCGGCCATCGACGCGTTCCGTTCTCAGATTGGGGGGGCCTCCTGATGTTGTTCTCGGAAGCAGTCGGCCAACGGGTGGTCAGCACCACCAGCGCCGCGACCGTCGGTCATGTGGGATCGCTGGTCATCGATGCGGCGGCGCAGCGGGTCGTCGCCCTGTCCCTCAAGAAGACGCCGGTCAGCGGCACTCTTCTGCCCTGGTCCGACGTCACCGCATTCGGTGTGGACGCGGTCACGGTCACCAGCGAATCGCAGATCATCGAGGAGCAGGGTGAGTACGCCGAGCTGAACTCGAAAGCTCACGTCATCTTGAGGAAGCGCATCCTGAACACCGCCGGCCTCCAGGTCGGTACCGTGCGCGACGTCGACTTCGACCCGGCCGACGGACGGATCCTGGGGATCCTGACCGACGACCAGCCGATCGACGGGCAGACTCTCCTGGGGGTCGGCTCGTACGCCGTGGTCGTTCGGGCCTGACCTTCGGGTGCGGGGGCCTACGCCGGCCCCGCCGGTTTACTTCCGGCCGGGAGTCCAGTTCATGCCCCACCCGTAAGCCTTGTCCAGCACCGACTGTCCACCGTCGATGTACTTGACCTCGCGCTGTACCACCAGGTCGTTCCCCTGGTTGATCAACTGTGCCACGGCGCAGATCCGGGAAGCCTGGCTGGATGCGTCCAGTCGCACCTCGATCTGGGGGCCGTTCAACGGGCTCAGCGTGACGACCCCGTCGACAGCCGCCCAGTTCGGTGCACCCTCGTAGATCATCGCGAAGATGAGTACCCGGCGGAAGCGGCCCGGCTGTTCGAGATTGATCGACATGTTCTCGCCGGAGGTCACCCCGCCGGTGCGGTCGTCCCCGTCCAGCTTGATCCACGGCGCCCGGTCCAGCGACCCGAACGAATTCCCCAGGGCTTGCACCACGCCCTTGGTTCCGTCCGAGAGTTCGTACAGGCAACCGAGATCCAGGTCGACCCCCTTGGGCACCTGCGCCTGCGCGGCGAGTCGCTTGAAGAAACCACCGCTGACCGGCGCCGGGGCCGGCACCCCACTGGACCAGTTCAAGTTGATGCGAATGGTGCCCGAGCTCCCACCGGACTTGGTCAGCGATACCTGTGGAGCCGAGGCCGTCAGGGTGACCTTCTGCAACGAGATCGCCCCGGCCCCACCGCTGCGGGCCAGCGACGCCGTGGACTGGCTCTTCGGGGACACCGGGGGTGCGGCCGGTGGTGAAACCGGTTGCGGGGCAGGTGGAGCCGACGCCTCGGCCTCGGCCTCGGCCTCGGCCGGCGGGGTATACCAGGACGGACCGCTGGACGGCGCGGGGGCCGCCGGTGGTGTCACGGGTGGGGCTGGGGTCGCAGGTCGTCTGGTGTAGTCGATGGCCATCATGTCTCCAGTTCCCATCTTTTCGTGGCCGGCATTCGGCCGGAAGCCGGTGCTCCGGCGTCACGCCAGAATCCGCGACGCCGGAGCAACAACCGGCACAACAAACTCGGGGCAGGTCAGATATTGACGCCGAAGTCCCGGGCGATGCCGGCGAGCCCGCTGGCGTAGCCCTGGCCGATCGCCCTGAACTTCCATTCCGCACCGTTGCGGTAGAGCTCGCCGAACACCATCGCGGTCTCCGTCGACGCGTCCTCGGTGAGGTCGTAGCGCGCCAGCTCGTTGTTGTCGGACTGGTTCACCACGCGGATGAAAGCATTGCGCACCTGACCGAACGACTGCGCCCGGGTATCGCCCTCGTAGATCGAGACCGCGAAGACGATGGATCCGATGTTCGGCGGCACTGCGGTGAGATCGACCTTGACCTGCTCGTCGTCGCCGTCGCCCTCACCGGTCAGGTTGTCGCCCTGGTGCTCGATCGACCCGTCGGGGGATCGCAGGTTGTTGAAGAAGACGAAGTACTGGTCGGAGACGATCTTGTGATCCTCGCCGAGCGCCAGCGCGCTGGCATCCAGGTCGAAGTCGACGCCGGTGGTGGCGCGGGCATCCCAACCCAGACCCACCATGACCGTCGTGAGATTCGGGGCAGCTTTCGTCAACGAGACGTTGCCACCCTTGGTCAGGCTCACACCCATTACCGGCTCCTCCTACGTTGCGCGGCAGCACACGATCGGCGCTGCTCGTGATGAGATCTGCTCCTTGAACGTGCGACGGGTACCCGGAAGTTCCCACGGTCGCTCCCGCCGACCCGCCAGCACGGAACGCTACACGCGCCGTCACCACCCGACCCGGCCGACAGGGACATTCATCCCGGGGTTGATGACCGTTGTTGGTCAGGCAGTTTGCGGTTGTTCGCTGGGTGAACAAGGCAACCCACTGCTTCGATCCGGGCTCGGCCGCCGATCGCCGTAGGATTCGAAGTGATGTCAACTCCCTGGTCGGGACGCCTGTACCGGCGACCACAGAATCAGGCCGCACAAGCCGCACAAGACGGCGCTGTCGCGGCCTTCCTCGATCTGGACAAACGCCAGTCGTATGTCAGCGATGCTGTCGACGCGCTCGACTCGGGGATTGCCGCGACGGCCGGTTCGACCCTGCACCGGGAGTGGGATCCGGTGAAGCAGCAGGGTTTCGACGCGTCATCGAAGTACCTGGCCGTGGCCGAATCACACTCGCTGCAGGACTCGTCCGATCGGCCGACCAAGGTTGATCCGGCGGCCGCGATCGCCGCCTTCACGGACGTCCATCGGGCCCTGGCCGACGCCGCTGTTGCGGTAGATATGTTCTACCGCAGGCACTCTGACGAACTGGAGAGAGCCAGATCATTGCGCGACGCGACGCCGAAACTCTCGTCCGACGCACGGTCGGCCGCTGTGACCGCGGAAGCTCAACTGACCAAGGCCGAGCAGGATGGCTTCGCCTATCCGAGTGTGCTGACGGCGGCCGGGGAGCTCGTCGACTCGCTGTCCGCCCTGAAGACCGCGGAGACTGTCGGATCGCCGATGGAGATCCGACACGCGGCGGCCGCGGTGCAGTCCGCCGCCGACACGGTCGGTGCCAGGATCTCGACGGCCCGTTCGCTGGCCGCCACCGTGCGTGGGTCCTTGAGCAGTGTGAAGACCAGGATCGAGGGGGTGACCACCAGGTTGGAATCACTTCCGGCCAGCCGTTCTGCCCTGCTCCGTGAGTTCTCCTCCGATTGCTCCGACGACCTGACCGGCGCCGACGACCGGGCCCGCCGGGCTCTCGAGCAAGCGCGCAAGGAATGGGCCGCCGCGCGGAGCGCACTGGATTCCGGCGAGCCCGAGTCGGCCGCCGATCACCTGGCCGCCGCCCGCTCCGACCTGTCTGCGGCCGAGGTCGAGGGGGATGCGTTGGGAGATCGGCTGCGCGCGCTGCGGGCCACCAAGGCCGACCCGGCCGCCGCCGCGAAATCCACCCGCTTCACACTTCGCGACGCTCAACTGTTGGTGGTGGACCGGGGTTTGATCGCGCAGTGGGGCTCGGTTCTCGATGCGCAGGCCGCACGGATCGATCGGGCCACGGCCGAACTGACCGGACCGCATCCGAACTATTGGGCCTATCTGCAGGCCCTGCATTCGGTCGACGCGTTCGTCAAGAACGTGATCGACCGGGTTCGCGGCGAGGCGCGGTAGTCGCTCGACAGATCGCTCAGCAGGCCGGGCCGGTGCTCACCATCGGCTCCCAGGGTGCAGCAGGTACCGGGGAGGCCAGCGGAACCATCGACGACACCGTGACGAATTCCGCGCCCAACCGGGGACGCAGCGGTTGCATCGGCCGACCGAGAGCCAGCAGGACGGCGGCCCACGGAAGATTCACTCCGGCCAGAGCGGTCTGATACAGCCCGCCGGCTGGGCGGGCATTGATCTCCAGCAGGGCCGGCCGGCTTTCGAAGTACCGGAACTGCACGTTGACCAACCCGTCCAACTCGAAGTGTTGCACCAGTTCGGCGGCCAGACCGGGGAGGGCGGGGTCCCCACCGATGACCCGGTGGCGGCCCGACTTGGCACGCGGGATCGCCGCCAGCGTCCGACCTCCGGAAGCCAGCACATCAACACTGGTCTCCGGTCCGGCCAGGTAGGGCATCACCATCAGCGCCGGAATCGGCGCTCCGGCCGACTCGGCCGCACCCAACGCCTCCCGCATCACCTCGAGTGCGACCGCCGGACCCACCGGACCGAGTAGGGACTGCAGGCTGGAATTGCGACGGGTCAGGAATCGCACTCCGTCGGCGCCGGCCCCGCGGGCCGGTTTGACGATCAAGGGTGCGCTGTCGGTCCACCACTGATCGAGGTCGGCGATCGCCGCGTCGAACTCGTCGAGGGAGCTGACCACCCGCCACGGCGGGATCAGTGCGCTGCCACCCAGCGACGTGTAGGTCAATCCCTTGTCGGCCAGGGTGTCGATGGCAGCCGCCGGCGGGCAGATCAGGGACGTTCCCGCGACTGCCCGGAACTCGGCCGCCCGATGAGCGATCGACGACTGTCCGGCGACCGGCAGCAGGACGTCGATCTCGTGACGGGTGCAGAGATCCAGCATCCGCTCCACGAAGTCGTCGTCGGTGACCGGGGATTCGGGGAGCCGGAAATCGCAACCGACCAGCATCGGCGAGGTGAAGTCAGGATGTGACCCGAAGAGCCGCACCGGAGTGTCATCCGGGTTGTGCCGCAACATGTCCCACAAATGCACCGTGGTCGCGTAGTTGCGGTTCAGCCAGATCCGCACTGGTTCCAACGGCACTCCCGGGACTGGCTGGTTCATTTTGTTCGAACGTCAGCCTAACTGGCGATGAAACCTTCGGGTGCAGACTGTGGTCGTCATTACCGGGCCCGATCCGCCGACCCGATCCGCCGGCACCGTAGGGCAGACTGTCAGCGGATGCGCTGCGCGGCCTCACCGGACAGGCAACGACATGCCGGTTCAGCGACCGGTCCCGGGAACGTGGCTCGGTCCAGCCGAAAGTGTCTGTCCCGCAACCTGTTGTACCGATTCGGATCGAGACCTCGAGTGAAAGGCCGCACGTGCGCCACTTCGACCATCTCACGCAGACCGTGCGTGACTACTTGTTCGCGGTCAACCCGGTGGAGTTCGACAAGGCCAGTTCGCGGACAGTCCTGGCGAACGCGCTCGGGGCCACGTTGTACGTGCCCGGCGTCCGGGATGATCTCGTCGGAGTCATCAATCGTAGGTCGGCCGAGGGCGTCAGGTCGATGGTCATCGACCTCGAAGATGCGGTCGCCGACCATCATGTGGACCTGGCCCTGGACAACGTCACGCAGACCCTTCTGGCGTTGGGTTCGGCCCCGCAGCAGACTCTGGTGTTCGTGCGAGTTCGTACTCCCGAACACATCCGCCAGATCATGGACGGCATCGGGACCGATGGCAGTGCGCTCACCGGATTCGTGCTACCCAAGTTCTCGGCGTCGACCGGGGCCCGCTATCTGGGCGAGATCCTCAGTGCCTCAGATCGGATCGGCTCCCGGCTGTTCGCGATGCCCGTGCTCGAGACGCCAGACGTGCTCTACCGGGAGTCACGCGACGAAGCGCTGTCGGCGCTGCGCGACCTACTCGGCCAATATCGCGAGATCGTGCTCGCTGTCCGGTTCGGCGCCACCGATCTCTGTGGGCTCTACGGGATCCGTCGTGACCGTGACCTGACCATCTACCACGTCGGGGTGGTCGCCGAGTTGATCTCCGAGGTGGTGAACCATCTGGGCCGGGCCGACGGCACCGGGTACGCCATCAGCGGCCCGGTCTGGGAGTACTTCGCCGGCCACGAGCGGATGTTCCGGCCGCAGTTGCGAGCCACTCCCTTCGAGGACCGCGACGCCAGATCGTTCCGGCATCAGTTGGTGCTGAACGATTTCGACGGTCTCATCCGCGAGGTGGTGCTCGACCGGGCCAACGGACTGACCGGTAAGACGGTGATCCACCCGACGCATGTGGCTGCAGTGCATGCCCTCTCGGTGGTACCGCACGAGGAGTTCAGCGATGCCTGCGACATCCTGGAGACCAGCGACGCCGGCGTTCGGACCTCTGAATACCGGAACAAGATGAACGAGATGCGACCACACCGACGGTGGGCCGAACGCATTCTCGACCGCGCTGCGGTCTTCGGGGTGGCGAATCGGGACATCACCCACGTCGAGATCCTGACCGCGCTGCTCGATCGATGACCACCACTGCGCTCACCTCATGGGTGGCCGACGAATTCGGCGTCGAGGTGCGGACGGTCTCCTCGTCGGTGGGTCTGGTCATCACCGATCTGGTCGGGCTGGCCCTGCGGCGCAACCCCCGTCGCGCCCACCTGCTGGTCTCGACCGTGCTGGGGAAGCACCTCGCCGTCGACCCGGACCTCGTCATCGGAACGGGACGGCTGCTGGGTGAGTTGGTGGCGCGGGCATTGGGCACAGGCGTCTCCGTGAACTGGTCGACGCTGGCCGAGATCGCCGTGCAAGTCGGAGATCCGGCGCCGCTCAACGCTGCCCTGGATACCGCCTTGTCGGACCGGTCGGTGCACTCGGTGGTCGTGCTCGGGTTCGCCGAGACCGCAACGGGCCTCGGGCACCTGGTGGCCGATCAGGTGCGGGCGCGGTGTTACCTGCACTCGACCCGACGGGACGTGCCGGGTGTGGAGATCGCCGGGACCTTCGAGGAAGGGCACTCACACGCGACCAGTCATCTCCTCCTCCCGTTGCCGACCGCCTTGATCGACACGGACGAGCCCATGGTGCTGGTCGACGACGAACTGTCAACCGGTCGGACGGCCATGGGCACGATCGCCGAGGTCCACCGGCGTCATCCCCGGTCGCGGTACGTGGTGGCCACCCTGATCGATCTGCGTAGTCCCTCCGACGAGGCCGAGATGCGGCTGCTCGCCGAGAGTCTCGGCGCGCGTATCGACGTCGTCGCCCTGGTCCGCGGGTCCGTCGTCCTCCCGGGCGGGTTGATCGGCGCAGTCTCGGATCGACTGGTCGGACTTGACCGCGGCATGGTCTCCGCCCCTCCTCCACCCTCCCCCGGTTCGCTTCATCGCAGCGACATCGGCTGGCCCGTGGGTGTTCCCGACGGCGGACGGCACGGATTTCTCTCCTCCGACCGCCCCGCCTTCGACCGGGCCCTGACCGTGGCCGCGTGTGTCGTCGGCGAGGCCGTCCGGTCACATCCGGCAGTCCGTGATCGCGCAGCGGACTCGAGCCGGGTGGGCACTTCTCGGGCCGACACCTCGGACGGCAAGCGGGTCGGTACTGCCGAGCCGGATGCTCTCCGGATCATCGTGGTCGGTACGGAGGAGTTGATGTACCTACCGCTTCGCCTGGCCCAGCAGTTGCGGCGGGAGCCCCATCTGTCCGTCCGTTTCCAGTCGACGACCAGATCCCCGGTGTTCGTACTCGACGACCTGGGCTATCCGATCCGTCGGCACTTCACCTTCGCGGATGCGGAAGGCAACGACTCGGCGCGCCGTCATCTCTACAACTGTTCGTTCCCGATGACGGACGGGTCCGCGGTAGATCCGGACCTCGTGGTGGTGGTCACCGACTCCCCCGCAGATACCGAGCTGCTCTGCAGTCCAGATGGTTTGATCGGCGCCCTGCGGGCCGCGGGTCTCCCGGTCGAGCTCGTGGTGCTGAGTCCGGTCGATCTCGTTGCGCTGGCACATCGCCGATCGGCCATCTCGCGCGAGGAGTCACGTCCGGGCCGGCCGCTGCCCGCGCCCCTGACCGGCCCTGACTTCGGCACCTACGCCGCCGACGAGGTCAGTTGGCTGTTGACCGATCTCTCCGATGTCGACCTCGAGGCGGACGTGGCGGATCGCGAGGCCGCCATACAGGCCGGCACGGCTCATTACGCGGAATCACTGCCCGTCGAATACCAGCCGGACACCGAATATCAGGAACTGTTTGCGTCGGTATTGGCGGAATCCAGTTATCGGCTGGCCACTGCGGTCGGCCTGGTGACGGAACTGGTCCTGCGCGAACGGGGCCATGACGTCGTCTTCGCGTCGCTGGCCAGGGCCGGCACGCCGATTGGGATCTTGATGCGGAGGTGGGCCGCCTTCCGCCATGGCCTGACGATTCCACACTATGCAATCTCGATCGTCCGTGGTCGCGGCATCGATACCGCGGCGCTGAAATATCTTGGTGCGCACGATGATCCGTCGAAGGTGGTGTTCGTCGACGGGTGGACAGGCAAAGGTGCGATCGCCAAAGAGCTGTCGTCCGCGCTCGAGGAGTTCACGGCGACCGACGGCGTGGAGTTCTCCGCCGACCTGGCGGTGCTGGCAGATCCCGGATTCTGTGTGCGCACCTTCGGAACCAGGGACGACTTCCTGATTGCGTCCGCCTGTCTGAATTCCACTGTTTCCGGCTTGGTCTCGCGAACTGTGCTCAACCAGGCGTATCTGGTGCCCGGAGAATTTCACGGTGCAAAATTTTACCGCGAATTGTCCGGAATCGATGTGTCCACGGTCCTGCTGGACGCCGTCTCGGCTGCTTTCCCTACCGTCGTCGACGCGGTGCTGTCCGACCTGCCCGATCTGGCCGCCTCGGATCGGGATCCGACGTTCACCGGCTGGGCGGCGATCGAGACGATCCGAGCGGAGTACGGCATCGAGTCCGTCAATTT
Source organism: Nakamurella sp. (assembly GCA_965277305.1). GTDB lineage: Bacteria > Actinomycetota > Actinomycetes > Mycobacteriales > Nakamurellaceae > Nakamurella. The sequence continues at coordinate 651,300 of CBDICH010000006.1, forward strand.
CGTCAAGCCGGGCGTCGGTGAGACCACCCGCGTGCTGTTGCGAAGAGTGCCCTGGCGCATCCTCGTCCGCGAGGTCGACAATCCGGATCATGAACACCTGCGGCATCTGGCGGCGCAGCGCGGCGTGCCCGTAGAGGTGCGGCCGGATCTGCCGTACTCCTGCGTCGGCCTGATCCGGCGCCTGTCGCAGTTCGAACCGGGTGAGGCGTGACCACATCCACTGATCTTGCCGCCGCTCGACAGCACGCCGTGACCATGATCGCCAGCGACCTGGACCGCACGCTCATCTACTCGGCCGGGGCTCTGCAACTGACCACCGCGGATGAACTGTCACCGAACCTGGTGTCGGTCGAAACCCTGGCGGGTCGTCCGAACTCGTTCATGACTGTGGCTGCGAGCCGGCGCCTCGCCGAATTATCGCGGACCGCACTGTTCGTCCCGACGACGACCCGGACCGTCGCGCAATATCGCCGGGTTCGGTTCCCGGGCATCTCGCCCGCGTTCGCGATCACCAGCAACGGCGGCAACATCCTGGTGGGCGGTCGTGCTGACGAAGAGTGGAATCGATCGACGGCGTTGGCGATTGCCGAATGCGATGTCACTCTGACCGAGGTTCGCCACGAGCTCGCACGTCGGACGCACGACGACTGGGTCCTCAAACGCCGAGCCGGGGACGACCTGTTCTGCTATCTCGTGGTGGACCTGTTGCACATGCCCGACGACTTCGTCGAGTCATGGACGTCCTGGTGCGAGGGGCGCGGCTGGCGGGTGTCCGTCCAGGGCCGCAAGATCTACGCCATCCCCCGACCGTTGACCAAAGAGCGGGCGATGCTCGCCGTGGCGAACCGACTCGGAGCTTCTCGGGTATTGGCTGCCGGCGACGGAGCCCTCGACGCCGGCTTCCTCGCTGCCGCCGACGCCGGCATCCGACCGCCCCACGGCGAGCTTGCGGCCTTGGACTGGCACCACCCGAGTGTGGTCGTCTGCGATCGTCCCGGTGTTCTCGCCGCCGACGACATCACCGCCTGGTTCGCCGATCAACTGGCGCTGAGCCCGGTCGCCGACTCCGGTCCATGACCATCCACCGGTCGTACCAGTGGATGGGCGACTGCACGGAACTATTCGCCGGTGTCCCGGGTCGATCACCTACGGGCTACCCGTGAGGCTCGCGAAATCTGTTGCGCTGCAACATCATTCACTCGGTCAAACGAGCTTCCTCGCAACGCTGGTGTCGATACGTCACCGTGACGTAACTTGCTTTGGTGCCTGGCAACAGATCTTCGGCTCCGGTTTCGAAGATCTTCGTTTTCCGGTTCGATATCGCGTTCTCGGCCCTGCCGGCGAGGGCTGATCTCTACAATTCAGGCCGACTCTTTCGGGACGACTCCATTTCGACGGTCTTTCAGAGCCGCGGGTGCCATGATTCCGATAATTCGTTCCAGGTCGTCCACCGTGGCGAATTCGACGATGACCCGTCCTTTTTGACGACCCAGCTCTACCTTCACCCGGGTGTCGAAAGTGTCGGACAGTGTGCCGGCCAGGGCGGTCAGACTGGGCATCACCAGCTTCTTGGGCGCCGCCCGCCTGCTCTTCTGAGTGCGTCCGGCCATCAGGACGACGGCCTCCTCCGTCCCGCGCACCGAGAGCCCTTCCGCGATGACGCGAGCGGCGAGTTCCTCTTGATCGCTCGGGTCGTCGAGGGAGAGGAGGGCGCGGGCATGACCGGCCGACAGCACCCCCGCGGCCACCCGACGCTGCACCGGGACGGGGAGCTTGAGAAGTCGGATCGTGTTGGAGATGACCGGACGGCTCCGACCGATCCTCTTGGCCAGCTCCTCCTGGGTGACGTCGAACTCTTCCAGCAGCTGCTGGTACGCAGCTGCCTCTTCCAGCGGGTTGAGGTTCGCTCGGTGGATGTTCTCCAGCAGGGCGTCGCGCAGGAGGTCAGCGTCCTCCGTTCGTCGAACGATGGCCGGGATCGTGGTCAGCCCTGCACGTTCGGCGGCTCGCCAACGCCGCTCCCCCATCACCAGCTCGAAGCCGTCGGCCACCTCTCGGACGACGATCGGCTGTAGCAGTCCGAACTCACGCAGTGAGTGCTCGAGTTCGGCCAGCGCGTCCTCGTCGAACACCGTTCGTGGGTTGCGCGGGTTCGGCCGGATCCGGCCGATGGGCACCTCTTGGTACCGCGGCCCGTCGGTCTGCGCAACGTCTTCGTCCCGCGCCCCCGCCGACCCGCCGGTCACACGGTCGTCCTGCTGGGAGCTGTCACCTTCGACGGGCGTCGACTCCGCCGCTACGGATGCAACCGCCTCAATTGGCTGTTGCGGTGGAAGATCCGAGTCGGGGTCCGAACTCTCCGGCGTTTCGAATCGCTTGGTCGCACCGCCCATGAAGACGTCGGACACCACATTCGTCTGCGGTCCGGTGGGGATCAGTGCCGCGAGTCCGCGTCCGAGTCCACCTTTGGGCTTGCTCATGACGACTCCTTCGCGCCGCGGGCGGCGATCTCTCGTGCTGCGTCTAGATAGCTCATGGCGCCCTTGGATCCGGGGTCGTACGTCATGACCGACTGGCTGAATCCGGGTGCCTCGGAGACCTTCACCGATCTGGGGATGACCGACCGCAGGACCTTGGGCCCGAAGTGCTTGCGGACTTCACTCGCCACCTGATCGGCCAACTTGGTACGCCCGTCGTACATCGTCAGCAGAATGGTGGAGACATCGAGGGTGGGGTTGAGATGCTGTTTCACCAGGTCGATGTTGTGCAGCAGTTGACCGAGACCTTCCAGCGCGTAGTACTCGCACTGGATGGGGATCAATACTTCGCGCGTGGCGACCATGGCGTTCACCGTCAGGAGTCCCAGCGACGGTGGGCAGTCGATGAAGACGTAGTCGAACTCCGCTTCTACGCCGTCGATGGCCTTCTTGAGCCGGGTCTCGCGTTCATCCATCGTGACCAACTCGATTTCGGCGCCGGCCAGATCGATCGTGGCCGGAATGCAGCCGAGTCGCGGTGCGTCCGGGCACGTCTGGATTGCCTCGGCGGCGGTGAATTCACCGATGAGCACCTCGTAGATCGACGGGGTGCCGGTGGTTCGCTCGACTCCGAGTGCGGTGCTGGCATTGCCCTGGGGGTCGAGATCGATGACCAAGACGTGCAGACCCGCAAGCGCCAAGGCCACGGCAATGTTCACCGTCGTCGTCGTCTTGCCGACGCCGCCCTTCTGGTTGGCCACGCTGAAGACCCGACGATTTCGCGGCCGTGGCATCGTCAATTCACCGCTGCGCGCCTCTACAGCGCGTCGGGCAGCGCGAGCGATAGGGGTGTCATCGAAGTCCGGTGTTTCACGTGAAACGTCGGTCTCGAAGTCCACTCGACCTCCTGTTGTCTGGTCCCCGGACGGTGCTCGCGGGGGATGCGATGGCTCGGCGCAGTCGATCCGGCTCGTTGATGAGACTACGTCAGCGCAGTATGACTGCCTTTCGGTTCTCATCGTCACGCCCATCCACACGTGGTCTCCGCAGCTGTCCAGAGGCTGGTCCTGGCGATTGGTCGTTGGGCTTCGTGGGCTCTGCGCTCCCTGCATCGGATCGGCACGGCGCTTCAGTTGAATGACGGTGGGTCCGCCGGCAGGGCAAAAAGAGACGGCGTTGACGATCCCGCGCTCGACGCGCGGCTACCGCTTCCAGGCGAACCCCGTCCATTTTCCGAGAGAGCCGACAGCCCATCGTTGACCGTGCGGTCCTGCAGTCGGGGTTGAGCTGAGCCGCCAGGCGCGCGGTCCCCACACCCTGTGGGGAGTTCCGTCCCGCGTTCACATCGAAGCGCCCGAGCTCACCCGATTCACCCATCCCTGGCCGACCCACGTCCCGGTCTCCTCAGGACTTCGTCGGGTCACGGCCAGGTCGACCGACATCGTCCCACCGCGGTGTGAGGATCCCACGGCCACCACCCAGGGCGGCGTTCGATGTCTCCGATGCAGCCCCCCACGGTCTCTGACGCCCCACCGTGGCGGGCGAGACCCTCGACTGACGTGGAGCCATCGCTCGGTGAAACCCATCGCGACCTCCCCAGCGGTTGCGCTGGGGTTCGTCGCAGAGCTCTGCAGCCACAGCTTGCTCCGGACGCACCAGCGGGGGGTGATGACAGCGTCATGTCCGACAGCGTCATGTCCGACAACGCGGTCAAGACGAGCTAGTCGGGTAGCCGACAACGCAGCGTCGTGTGGTGTGTGCTCTCCAAGTTCGGCAGCCGGGCCCACTATCGCGCCGAGCGCACGCGGGCGTCTCCCCCAAGGAGTACGAGAAGTCCACGTCTCTACTTGTCCTCATGACCACGGTTGGGGTACACCCCCAGCGCGCCCAAATTCCGGCATTGCATCCCGCGGCGCCGTCGATAGAGACGAACCACGACGGGACTCCGGCGGAAGAGCCCTGTGGTGCCAAATCGGGTGAGCACCGGATGGCATCTGCGGTTCGGAGACGGCCTCGGGTGAGACGGCCGAGCTACCTCGAAGGCGCGGAGGTGGCGATGGTTCCACAGCGTCCTGAATGGGGTTCGACCATCTCAGGTGCGGGCGTGACTTCCCGGCATCACGGAGCACCCTGAACACCGGTAGGACCGCAGGAATCTCTGACGCCGCGCGCTCTCGTTTACTCACTTTCCGCCCTTTGGTCGTCCGGCTTCCGGCGGGGGTTGAGTCCCGCAACGAGGTGGGCAGCGCAGAACCGGGAGATGCTCGGGCCGGCCGGATACATCGGCCAGCGACTTCAGCGGATCGCTGGGTGCACTTGGAGGTGCTTGACCGGGCGCCTGTCTGGCTAGCCCCTTTGTCACGGCTACGCGGCCAGCTGGGTACCGCCGAGAGTTCCCCACCCGGCTGGTTCGGGTGCAGCCGGTTGAGGATGTTTCACGTGAAACATCCGAGGTCTGGGCGGTGGTTCGTAGACGGAATCGTCTTCGGCGGTGACGTCGCACATGCACCACCAGGTGAGCAACCAGCAGCGTGAGCAGCTGGACTCTTCCAGCCTCGCCCCTTCGACGGCGATCAATCCGACTCTCCAGCCTGCTGTGGCGACCGACGTCGGCGCCCGGCTCGATACACGCTCAGACGCATCACGACGTTTGCCCTGCCCCGCCTGGCCTTGTCGGTCATCGTCCAACTGATCCAGTTCGTCATCGAGTTATCGGGCCGGGGTTCAACTGCTTGGCAGGCAGGGCCAGAGCCTTGAGTGCAGCACTGTCCACTGAGCTCGTCGCTGCCGGACCTCGTCATCGACCGATTAGAGCCCATGAGCGTCGGTCCTGGACAGGTAGGTCTGGGGGCCGGAGGGCGTGGACTGATGGTCACGCCACATCACGAGCCCGCGGGGTCCATGGACGAACTCCGCGGCGCCATCGACCGAGTCCGAGAACGCGACCTGACTACCGACGATCGGTCGCCTCGTAACGTCCCCACCGTATGCAGCTACAGCCGGGCAAGATGACAGCCTGACACGTCCAGTCTTCCGCTTTGACCTGGCGACGTCGTCGCCGCCTCCGCTTTGCCGACACCTCCCGCGGTGACGATCCGAATATCTGTATCGCCAGTCTCTTCAACACTGCGACGCTCACCCGTATCGACCACCAATCTAGCTGCGGCGTTTTCCTGGGTCCTGACCGACGGACCTTCGAACGACGTCGCGCCGCATCTGCTGGGAGATTCGGAAGACGGAACTGTTCCAGCCGGCCAGTCTCGGCCGTACGACCGTTACACCACCACTGACCACACTGCCTCAGGGTCGGCGCGCGCACCCGCCTGCGCGGTCGTGCAAATCGGCTTCCGGTGTCGTACCGGACCGAGTGTTCGCGTTCCGCCCATTCGACGCTGGTTTCCAGTGTGTGGCATCTGATCACGCACTACGAGGAACGTGTGACGGTGCTCGGACCAGGTCTAGCCGGGCAACTCAGCGTGCATGTTTCACGTGAAACATCCAACGTCGATCACCCAACCTCCGCAGGTCACCGGACGCGCATCTCGTCCGTGTCGACCGATGTCGCTCCCACGACTGCGTCGAAATCCCGCCTCGGCGCCCACGCGGTCGTTCGGTTCCGCAGCAGAGGCACCGGGGCCAATCAATGGTCGACGCACAAGCAACCAGGTACTCACCCGGTCCCGAGTGATCCGCCTCTCGAGCCGCCGCACAGCCGGCAGATGCGCTCAGTCTCCACTCCCCCGACCCCAGCATCTCCGCCGGCCGCCCCAGTCCCGCACAATCGCGCTCGCGCACGATCAGTGACTCAGATTGGCGACGATCTGCCCCCCAGGGGCGAACGGCTCGGCGTTCTCGGCGGCGCCGAGCCGACCCTCTTCCTGAACACCGCGGGCGAGTACTCGGCGATGACGACGCGTCGCATCCTGTCATTCAGGCTCGGATCACTTCGAGGATGGCCAAGTTGGAAAACAACACCACCAAGGATGCGGCAACGATCATTTCTGGGCACCCCCACTGACTACTCGTCCGTGACGACGCAGCGCATACATGAACGACTCGCCATCGCAACTTCACGGGGACGAGCTATCACGTGAAACAGCGCTGGTCCAAGGTGGATCGCTTCCCCGGTAAGAATGGAGGAAATGTGCGGCGAGCTGGCTATTCCTCGATCATGAGCCGCTAGTTATCGGCACCATCGAGAATGGCACCACAGGCTTCAATCCCGCGGCCCTATGCTCTTCGTCTCCCGCCCGGCCTTCGCGCCGGAGCGCTTCCGGCGCAACCTGCGACCGACTGACGACGGTGTAGTTCGGCTACAAACGAAAGTGAAACGAAAGTCTCCCGCACCTCGTGGCTTCCTATTGGCGCCTGAGTATTCGCTCTATCACCGACACCATCGTCCGGCTGCACGCAGAGGACCGGCGCTCACTGCCCCGGACCCGACCTACCTCACAGTCCGCTGCGTATCGGAACACCGAGGATGGCGCGGCTGATCCATGCCGCCGTGCGACCTGTGCCGGACTGGTCTCGCCGGCCGGGGCGGTTACCACCCGAGGCCGGGCAGCCGGTCTTGACCCTCTGCCGGCCTCAGCCGCTGGCGCGAGTACATCCACGCGGCACCGTCATCACGATCCGGACCTGTTGTCAGCCATCCGACCCCGTCAAGGCCCAAGCCAAGTCCGAATCGGACCGGCCCGAACCAAGCCCACCTGATGAGCCCGCTCCCCCGCGACCACCGCGATGCGATCAGCCTTCGAGCGATCACATCGTCTCAGCCGATCCCGCGCTGCCGCCACGGAGTGGCCGCACCACCGGCACCTCAAAATCGGCGCCCCCGGTAGCCGATCGGTCCTGGCTTACACCGACCCACTTCAGTGCGCACAGATCCCGGCCACCACAACCGGCGACCCACCCGTCCGGCACTTGGCCGCACGTAGCGAGACAGCCATCCCGGATACCGTCGACCGGGCGTCCAGTCATCCACGAGAAAACCCGAGCACGCAACACCGGCCACGCACCAACACCTTGAAAGACCACGCAAACCGTGATGCCCATCAGTGCCCGAAATGCCCGAAACCCACAATGCATCGGATATCTATCGTAGAAACGTCACGGTGACGATTCGATCCGCTTCGGCGCGCAACGCAGACCTCCCTGTATCCGGCTTGCCCCGATCCTCGATCATTCAGGCACCACCTGCCGATGCCGTGCCGCTGAAGTCAGAACCTTCGGTGGGCGGCGTCCGAAGGTCAATGAAGAAATGCGCCGCCAAGAGCGTCAGACCATCGGGCCAGCAGCTGAACCGGCGAGCTCATCGGCTGGAACGCCTTTCGCGATTCGGTGACGCCGGTTTCATGGACGACTTTCCCCGGCCATTCACCTGGATGCGTATTCCACGAATCACCAAAGTTTCAGGATCCACCACCCCCGCGCCACAGGATTTCACTGATAGCTCGGCCAAACCCACTGAGGCCACCGCGGAGCGGTCCCGGGCAATCTCCTCGGGAGCACTAGAACCCTTGAGGGCTAACAACTCTCCGCCGATTCGTAACAGTGGTGCGGACCAGGCAGCCAACCGGGCCAGCGGAGCAACCGCCCGTGAAGTGACGACATCAGCCCCACCGCAGTCGCCGATCACCTCGTCCGCTCGTCCCCGGACCACTCGGCAGTTACTCAAGCCGAGCATCCCCACTATTTCCAGCAGATACTTCGTTCGACGTTCCAACGGCTCGACCAGGACAAATTCACAATCCGGACGAACAATGGCCAGCGGAATACCAGGCAGCCCGGCACCGGAGCCGATATCGACGACGCGCGAGCCCGTCGTCAGTAATTCGGTCGCGACCGCCGAATTCAGGACGTGGCGAGTCCACAGCCGGCCGGCCTCACGGGGACCGATCAGTCCGCGCACCACACCATCCGAGGCCAGCGACCGAACGTACTGCCGGGCCAACTCGATCCGGTCGGCGAAGAACTCAGCGGTCGCTTCGGGCTCCGATTCGATGGCGGTCGGCTCCAGGTGACCGGGCGCCTCCACCGGGGGAGATTGGGCCGAGTCCGCACCATGGGCCGCTGGTGGCGCACTCGAATCCTGTCGGGCCGATCGACCCCGACCGATCTCGGTCGCTGACATCTCATCGCTGCCGTGTTCCATCAACGGGATCCCGTCATCCGAGGGCCTGGGCCTCGACCATCATTGCGTACGACGGACCAGCCCAACGGTCCGGACGGGACGCACAGTGGGCCATGGGACGCCGGCAAGGTCAGTCCCGGCGCACAGAGCCGGCCTATCGACAGAGCCGGCCCGGGCCGGCCCAGAGGTTCAGTGAACCCTGACCGACGTCAGGAAGCGGGGCTGACGACGACCCGCCGACGCGGCTCTTCACCCTCGCTGGACGATTCGACACCGTCGACGGTAGCCACGGCATCGTGGACGATCTTTCGCTCGAACGGATTCATCACCGGTAGCTTGATCTCTTCACCGTCGGCCAAGACCTGTTCGGCGGTCGAGACACCGAGTTCGCCCAACTCCGTGCGCCGACGCGCGCGATACCCGGCGACATCCAGCATCAGACGGGACCGCTGGCCCGTCTCCGCGGTGGCGGCCAGACGCGTCAACTCCTGCAGGGCATCCAGCACCTCGCCACGCTCACCGACCAACTTGCCGACATCCCCGTCGCCGATGATCGACACCACCGCACGTTCACCCTCGACGTCGAGGTCGATGTCGCCGTCGAAATCGAGGATGTCCAGCAGACGCTCGAGGTAATCACCCGCAGCGTCACCCTCGGCGACCAGCAGTTCGTGCTTGTCCAAGCGCTTGCCATTGGCGGCGGGTGCATCGCCCTCCGTCATCGCGTCGACGGAATCGTCTGCCGTCGCCTCGACGTCGATGTCTTCGGCGATGGTGTTGTTCTCAGTCATGGGCTTGCCTCTTCTGTTTCGCGTGCAGGTTCATGGTGGCCGGCGCGAGACCTTCGGGTGACCTCGCCGCTCGGCGCCGGTCAGCCTTTCAGGAACTCAGCGCTGTCCTGGTTTCTTCTTCTTGGCTGTGGTGGGCATCCCCGTCGCTGCATCCGAGGTCGGGCTCGGCGACGAATCCGAGCCCGCCGTCGTGGTGCCGGACGCCGGTGCCGACTTCGTCATCGACGGTCGGGCGCCATTCGTGGATGCACCGTTCTGCCCGGACCCTCCAGTGGAGGCGGCCGTCCCCCCGGAGGTCTTGCTACCGGACGGCTTGGCACCGTTGGTCCTGGTGGCGCCGTTGGTGGTGGAGCCGTTCGTCGAGCCCGCGGTCTTGGACGTGGGCTGGATGACCGGACGCTTGGTGCCTGCCGTGGGCTTGCCACCGGGGGGCGTTTTCGTGCCCGTGGTCGGACGGGCTCCGCCGGTGGTCGGCTTGGTGCCGGTCGCCTGCCGAGGTCCCTGCATCGGGCGGGCACCGGGAGCCGGCTTCTTGCCCGGTGCGGGTCGGGCTCCTGGAGCCGGGCGCACTGGCCGGGCGCCGGGTAGGGGAGTGGTGTGCTTGGCAGCTTCTCTGGCCTCGTCGATCACCATCGACTCGGCGGCGATCTTCTTGTCCTGGATCCGGTGCGCGACCCACAGCTGGCCGAACGTCCAGGTGTTGTTGGAGAGCCAGTAGAACAGGATGGCCAGCGGGAAGAACGGTCCACCGACCACGACGAACAACGGGAAGACGTACTTCATCAGCTTGTTCATCAGGGCGGCCTGCGGAGCCGCCTCGTTGTTGCCCTGCATCTGCTTCTGCCGCGCCACCGAACGGCTGCTGGACAGGAAGGTGGCGATGCCGGCGAGGATCATCAGTGGAATACCCACGGCGATGACCGTGGACCGGATGCCGTCGAGACCTTCCGGGCCGAGGCCGATGCCCTTGGCCGTGTTCTCCCAGGGCTGGGTCATGTAGGCCGACAGTGGAGCGCCGCCGAACAGCTTCGCGTCCACGAAGGACTGGACGTCGGCCGCGGAGAAGAAGTAGTTGCCGTCCTGGCCGGGCTTGAACGATCGCAGCACGTGGAACAGGCCGATGAACACCGGGGCCTGGATCAACGCGGGCAGGCAGCCGCCCAGCGGGTTGACCCCGGCCTCCTTGTTGAACTTCTGCATCTCCTCGGCGAGCCGCGGCTTGTCGTCCTTGTACTTCTCGCGCAGCTTCTTGAGCTCCGGAGCGACGGCCTGCATCTTCATCTGGGAGTTCATCTGACCCATGAACGGCTTGAACAGCAGGCCACGGAGGGTGAAAACCAGGAACACCACGGACAGCACCCAGGCCCAGGGGTTGCTGGCGCCCAGGAACAGGGCGAAGACCTTGTGCCAAACCAGCATGATCCCGGATACGGGGTAGTAGATGTAGTCCAGGGAGAAGAAGTCGAAGTTCACGCGGCATTGCTCCGTGGTGTCGGCGCTTCGGCTGTCGCCGGCCGCGCATCTGGGGTCATCACGGCGAAATTCGCCGCGTCGTCATGGCCGGTCGCTGAGCGACCTGCCACAGGATTCACATCTACCGAACTTCCGGCGGCGCCGGTGCGTTCCCGAACCGGCGGAACGGGATCGTAGCCACCCGCATGCCACGGGTGGCACCGCGCGATCCGGCGAATGGCCAGCCAGGATCCGCGCACAGCACCATGCGACTGGAGCGCCTCGACGGCGTAGCTGCTGCAACTGGGTGAGTACCGGCAGCTCGGCGGGAGGGCCGGAGAGATGAATCGTTGGTAGAACCGGATCGGCGCCACCAGGACCCGCGCCGAATGCGATGTCGTCATGCCGTTCCTCCGTCCTGTCCCGCTGGTCGAGCCGGTACTGCCACCCGGGCACCTGCCGGCATTCGAGCATCTGCCGGCCGCGGTGGCGACGCCATCGCAGATTTCCGGATCGCCGAGGCCAACCCCGACCGCAGGTCCAAACCCAATTCGGCGCTGGTGGCCGTGGCCGCCAGCGGTAGCGCCCTGATCACCAGGCCACTGCCCGCGGGCAGAGAGGCCAGTTGTTCACGAACGAGCGGCCGCAATCGACGGGTCACCCGGTGCCGTACGACCGAGTTACCCACTTTCGCGGAAACGACAAAACCGGCGCGTGGCGGTCCCTGCAGCCCGCTGGGCAGCAGATGGACAACCAGACGCCGGGTGCCGGCACGGCGACCGCCTCTGACCACAGCAGCAAAGTCCGCTGAGGTTCGCAGACGCGACTCCGCCGGCAGCACGACGCTGCGATCAGAAAACGATCGACCGGAGATCAGGCCGCGATCTCGTTACGGCCCTTGCGGCGACGCGCGGACAGGATCGAGCGTCCGGCGCGCGTGCGCATGCGCAGACGGAAGCCGTGGACCTTGGCCCGGCGACGGTTGTTCGGTTGGAAGGTGCGCTTGCTCACGGTGATCTCTCCAGGTCTGAAAACTGCGGGACTACATGCTCCGCCGGGCGATGAGGAACAGCACGGTCGACGGAATTCCCGTCGGCCACAACGCCGTCCATCACCAGGCATACCGCCGAAGCGCAGGTCCGAGAGGGCCTGTTCAGCAACCACCTCGAGCTGGCAACAGCTGCTCGAGGTCGTGCGTTTCGGACGTCGTGCGCACATGCAATCCTGCGCACGACACTCACGCCGATCATCGTTCAAACGGCATGCAGCAGCCCGGCACCGTACGGGTCTGTACCCAGGGTAGAGACCCGAGCGGGTATGGGTCAAACCAGGCGTGACGCGATATTCCGCGACACGCCGACGAAGGTGCTTGCCTGCGCCAGGCATCTTGTGTGAACGGCTGGTGAGTTGTTAGCGTTCCCCGGGCAATCACCCGAAAACTGCGGGATGCCCGCCCACTTTCGATGCACGAACTGGTCTCCGATGCGTCGGAGCCTCGGCTGCCGACATTGACGTCCGTCGTGTGATAGTTGACCTTCGTGGCTATCCACACCCGGTGGACAACTCTGTGGATAGGTAACGGCAATGCGGCACGAGAGGGAGGGGATTCGCTAGTGGGGGACGATCCTGCGGACCTACAGGACGTCTGGCAGCAGGTGGTTGCAGATCTATCGTCGTCTTTGACCTCTCATCAGCGTGCCTGGCTCTCGATCACCGACCTGGTCGGCATGATCGGCACCACGGCTCTGATCGCTGCCCCCTCTGGTTTTGCGAGGGACACCATCGAACGAACCCTGCGCGAGCCGATCACCGCCGCGCTGTCCGACCGAATGCAACTTCCGGTCACCCTGGCGGTCACGGTCAGCGACAACACCGAGGTCAGCCAGCCCGGCATCAGTCCTGACGGCGAGATTACCGGGCCGCAGAACGGGTTCGGGCAGTCGTCCATCGGTGATGCCGCCCGGCCGCCGATGAACGGTGCCCACCTCAACGGCGGGATTGCGGCCGCCAACGGTCGGCTCAACGGTGCCGCTGCGGCCAGTGGTGCCGCCAACCGGGATGATTCGGAAGAGGACGAAGAGGACGAGGAAGCCGACGCGCTCGCGACCGTCACCGAAATCTGGCCGACCTACGCAGTTCGCCGCGACGCCGTCCCGGCCAGTTCCGCACAGACCCGCCTCAACGAGAAGTACACCTTCGAGACGTTCGTCATCGGCTCGTCCAACCGGTTCTCGCACGCGGCCGCGGTAGCGGTCGCGGAGGCACCGGCCGTGGCCTACAACCCCCTGTTCATCTGGGGCGATTCGGGACTGGGCAAGACGCACCTGCTGCACGGCATCGGTCACTACGCGCAGCGTCTGTTCCCCGGCATCCGCGTGCGCTACGTGTCGAGCGAGGAATTCACCAACGACTTCATCAACTCCCTCCGCGACGACCGGAAGGTGGCGTTCCAGCGGCGGTACCGCGATGTCGACGTGCTGCTGGTCGACGACATCCAGTTCCTGGAGGGCAAGGAAGGCACCCAGGAGGAGTTCTTCCACACCTTCAACACGCTCTACAACGCCAACAAGCAGATCGTGATCTCCTCCGACCGGGCGCCCAAGCGTCTGGAAACGCTGGAAGACCGGCTGCGGACCCGTTTCGAATGGGGCCTGACCACCGACATCCAGCCGCCCGAACTGGAGACCCGGATCGCGATCCTGCGCAAGAAGGCCTCGCTCGACGGGTTGAATGCACCGGACGACGTCATGGAGTTCATCGCCAGCCGGATCGAGCGGAACATCCGTGAACTCGAGGGCGCACTGATCCGGGTCACGGCCTTCGCGTCGCTGAACAAGCAGCAGGTGGACCTGGCGCTCGCCCAAATCGTGCTCCGCGACCTGGTCAGGGACTCCGTGTCCAACGACATCGACGCGGCCACGATCATGGCCGTCACGGCCGAGTACTTCGGCGTCACGCTCGACGAGTTGTGCGGCCAGTCGAAGGTCCGCTCCATCGCCTCGTCGCGCCAGATCGCCATGTACCTGTGCCGGGAGCTCACCGACCTGACGCTTCCCAAGATCGGTGCGACCTTCGGCGGCCGCGACCACACGACCGTCATGCATGCGGCCAAGAAGATCCGCAACGAGCTGGCCGAGCGTCGACAGACCTACGACCACGTCCAGGAACTCACGGCACGTATCCGGGACCGGTCCAGGCGCTAGCCGCCACCTACCGGCCGGCCGGCGACCCATGCGGCCGCCGGGGCCTGGCTGAGGCGTGCCCACCAGACCAGATGACGGCTGGGCCGGCCCCGAAGCCAGGCTCTGCGTCGAACCTGACGACACCCACCGCAGGCCCGACGTCGGACGGCGGACCAGGCATCCCAGGGCGGACCAGAGCCACGACCGCCCGAGAGACCCCGGGGCGGTGCGAGCGCGGTGCTCGTCGCGGACGCGTATGCGCAGACGTCTTGCCGATCGAGCCGAGATCTGGGACGACGCGCCGGGCGGCGCCACGCCGCGAACCACGGTCATTCGAAGATCTTTTAAGTATGCACACCGTGTGGACAAACCTGTGGACAAGTGGGGATAGGTGGGGGACAACCTCAGGGCGGGCTCACCGGTACACAATCGGACGACCTGCCCGGCTGTCCGGTCCATCGGTCGGTCCCCACCGCGCCACGCCCTGGGTGCTGGGCCGATACGGCTCGATCCACACCGTCCACAGCCCTTACTGTTACTACTGTTCTTCTCTTGAAGAGAGAAGTACTCAAAGGTTATGTGTGTGGATCGACGGGCACCAGGCTCGGGACTGTGCGACCCGGGGGTGACGAGACCGCGCCCATGGCCGTACGGTTGCACTCCCCGGACCCGCACCGACGACCATCGCCGCCCCACCGGATCCGTCATCCGCCCGAACTCCGATCTGCCCAGCTCGACGTGAACGTCTTGACCAGCACCGCCATGAGCCTCATTCCAGCACCACCCACCGACAGTCAGCCTGACCTGCAGGTATGGCAACTCGGCGGCGAAGTTCTCAGCCAATGCCAACAGCACGCCGCAGACCGGCGTCGCCCGTGATTCGTGACCACTGGTCATTTTCGGAGGATCGATGAAGTTCCGTGTCGCCCGCGAAGACCTCGCAGACGCTGTCGCCTGGGTCGCCAAGTCGTTGCCCAGTCGGCCGCCCGTCCCGGTGCTCGGCGGCATCCTGCTGGAGGTCGACGGCTCGACGCTGGTCGTGGCCGGCTTCGACTACGAGGTCTCGACCCGCGCCGAGGTCTCGGTCGATGCAGATTCCGCCGGCCGGGTCCTCGTCTCCGGTCGACTGCTGGCGGAGATCACCAGGGCGCTTCCGGCCAAGCCGGTCGAGATCTCGGCCGAGGGTTCCCGCGTGGTGATCACCGGTGGTTCGGCTCGCTTCACCCTCCCCACCATGCCGGTCGAGGACTATCCCGCACTGCCGGCCATGCCCGAGGCGTCCGGCACGGTCGACGCGGCCGCCTTCGCCGAAGCAGTAGTCCAGACCGCGGTCGCCGCAGGCCGGGACGACACGCTGCCGATGCTGACCGGTGTGCGGATCGAGATCGAGGGCGACAAGCTCACCCTCGCGGCGACCGACCGATTCCGGCTCGCGGTCCGTGAGCTGACCTGGACGCCGGACGCCCCGGACATGTCCACCGCCGTCCTGGTGCCGGCCCGCACGCTCGCGGATGCCGCGAAGAGCCTCGGCGGGTCACACGAGGTCATCGTCGGCCTGGGCGACGGACTCCTCGGCCTGCAGGCCGGCGGCCGCCGCACCACGGTGCGTCTGCTCGACGTCGAATTCGTCAAGTACCGCTCGCTGCTGCCGGGGGAGCACACCACCACCGTCGACGTGCCGGTCAGCGAGCTCGGTGAGGCCATCAAGCGCGTTGCGTTGGTCACCGATCGTGGACATCACCTCCGCATGCAGGTCACCGACGGCGTGCTCACGCTGACTGCGGGTGGTGACGACGAGGGACGTGCCGAAGAGGCCCTTGGAGTCGAGGCGGACGGGGCCGAACTGCTGATTGCCTTCAATCCCTCCTACCTGTTGGACGGTCTCGGTGTGCTGCGGGCCGACCACGTTCGATTGGCCTTCACCACCCCGTCCCGGCCGGCCCTGCTGCTGCCACTGATCACCAAGGACGACGGCAACACCGTCGACGCCGCCTACCGGTATCTCGTCATGCCGGCCCGGCTGCCTGGCTGATCCATGCACGTGCGGCATCTGTCGCTGGTCGACTTCCGGTCCTGGCCGACGGCGGAATGGCCGCTGCAGCCCGGGGCCAATGTCCTGATCGGGCGAAACGGCGCAGGTAAGACCAACCTGGTCGAGGCATTGGGCTATCTGGCCACGCTGTCGTCCCATCGGGTGGCGTCGGACGCCCCGTTGATCCAACGCGGCTCCGAACGGGCCATCGTCCGCGCGGCCGTGGTGTCGGCCGGCCGCGAACTCCTGCTCGAGGTCGAGATCACCGCCGGGAAGGCGAACCGAGCCCGGATCAATCGGGCTCCGGTGACGCGGGCTCGGGACATCCTCGGTGTACTGCGCACGGTGGTCTTCGCACCCGAGGACCTGGCGCTGGTGCGCGGCGATCCGTCCGAGCGGCGCCGATTCCTGGACGAGGTGTTGATGATGCGGACCCCGCGGATGGCCGGGGTCCGGTCGGACTACGACCGGGTGCTCAAGCAGCGGAGCGCGCTGTTGAAGTCGGCGGGTCCGCGCCGGGCCAAGGCCGGGGCCGACCTGTCCACTCTGGATGTGTGGGACGAGCACCTGGCTGCAGCCGGCGCCGAGCTGCTGCTGGCCCGGCTCGATCTGGTCGCCGAGATGACGCCGCACGTGGTGGCCGCTTACGCGGATCTGGCACCGACGTCCGCCCCGATCGATCTGGTCTACCGGTCGTCGCTGGGTCCGGCCATGCCGACTGATCCGACCGAGGCGAGCCTGCGCGAGGCGCTGCTGGCCGAGATGAGCAGGGTGCGCCCGAAGGAGTTGGAGCGGGGCGTGTGTCTGGTCGGTCCGCACCGCGACGACCTCGAACTCCGGCTCGGTGACGGGCCGGCCAAAGGCTATGCGTCGCATGGTGAATCGTGGTCGTTGGCGCTGGCTCTCAAGCTCGGCGGGTTCTCGCTGCTGCGGTCCGACGGGGTCGATCCGGTGCTGGTGTTGGACGATGTGTTCGCCGAACTCGACACGTCCCGTCGTGACCGGCTGACCGAGTTGGTGGCGGATGCGGATCAGGTGCTGATCACCGCGGCGGTGCCCGGCGACGTGCCCGAGGCGCTGGCCGGCAGTCGTCATCTGGTGTCCGACGGCAGGATAGAGAAGGTCCCGTGACGATCGGTGGGGGAGTGCGATGACAGATCCTGACTCGCCGACCACGGCAGGTTCTCCAGACCGGTCCGGCGCCGACGGGCCCGATGTGGGCCGGGCTGGTTCCGATCGAGCCGGGGCCGACCTGGCGCGTGATGCGCTGGCCGCGGCACGCGAGCAGAACGCGGCCCGGCGCAAGGCGATGGCCCGGAATGTGGAGGCGAACCCGAAGGGCCGGAGGGCCGGATCCGCGGCCGCGTTGAAACGTCGGCGATGGTCGGGTTCCGGGCCGGATGCGCGCGACCCCGCCCCGTTGGGCGCCACCATGAAGCGTTGGCTCGGCGATGCGGGGGCCGGTGCGGACCTGACGAAGGCGACGGTGCTCGGCCGGTGGGCCGAGATCGTCGGGTCGGAAGTGGCCGACCACTGCGAACCGGTGTCGTTGGTCGACGGAGAATTGGTGCTACGGGCCGAATCCACCGCCTGGGCGACCCAACTCCGGATGCTGGCGCCGCAGATCGTGGCGAAGATCAACAAGGAGGTCGGGCACGGATCCGTGCTGCGGATCCGCGCCCAGGGACCCTCCGGCCCGTCCTGGCGATTCGGCCCCCGCCACGTCTCCGGCCGCGGCCCCCGCGACACCTACGGCTGATCCGTCCGCCGCCTCAGCCTGGCCTGGATCCGACTTCTCAGGCATGGACCAAGGTTGGCCACGTGGGACGGGCGGGGCAGGAGTCAACAAGTTCGTCAACGCCCGCCAAGTTGATCCATGCCGGACAGGCCCGCACCGACGGTGCGACGTTGACCCCCCGCCGGAGGAGCGGCCAGGACGGGCCAGGCGCGTCAGGACCAGAGCAAGGCTTGTTGGCGGCGCCAGGAGCCGGCGTAGCGGAGGCGCAGTGCTCGCCAGAGTGGCTGCGGGAGAAGACGTTCCACCACAGCCGAGCGGGTGGGGTCCAGGTCGTCGAGCATCCAGAGCAGCGAGTGCGCGATCTTGGACGGCCACGTCGGCCGGTGCAGCTTCTTGTCGATGGGCGCCCAGTCGGCGGCCGTCAGCACCGAGCAGATCAGCGGCATGGCGTCCGCCTCCTCGTGCTCGAGATGCGGCTCGAGTACCGATTCGAGGGTCACCACCGCGTCATGGACGACCGGACGGTCACTCTCACCCGACCACGTCGCCGTCGCGGCCGTCAGAGTCTGGATGGCCGCGCCCAGCTGCCCGTGCTCGCCTTCCATCTGCTCGACCAGGGCATGCAGATCCGGTCGGCGGAGGAGAACCGCCGGCCAGATCAGTTCGTCCTCGGTGGTGTGGTGGTGGTGCAACTGCTCCAACACGAACCCGAGGTAGTCGACGAGCGCCCGGCGCCGGTCGACACCGACCGGCTTGCGTATTGTCTCGGCCACTCGCCGCAGGTCACGGCGCAATGCGTGATGCAGCACCGTGTTCATCATCTCGTGCTGGTCGGTCGGCACCCCGGCCGACCGGGCCGGGCCGGTGACGGCACCTCCGGTCGGCTGCGGGGTGACCTGACGGCCGGTCCGGTGCAGGCGGGGGAGAATGAGTTCGCGGGTCGGGACGGCGGATCCGGCAGACATGGAATCGACTCCAGAACGGGGCAGGGGATGTTTCCCCACAAGAGACGGCCGGCCGCGCACTGATACTGCGCCGGGGGGACGGGCCGGTCCTGACCGTCGGCGGAGTCAGGTCGAGGCGGAGACCGTTTCAGGACTGATCTGGGAGCTGGGCCAGCGACCATCACCCCAACGGGACCGGCTCAGAGCCGCCACGGCCGTTTCAGGGCCTCCACTGGCGCCCTGTTGTCGGTCGTACCTAGTAGAATCGACAGAGCGGGGGAGTTCGGCGTTCCAGCGTTGCCTGGCGGCCGAACCCGAATGCCTCGTTCGTATCGCCCATGCACTGTCACCCACCACCTCTCGGTGCGCGGATGGCATCGGCACGTCGGGTGACAAGAGCAGCATCGACGAGCAGAACGAAAGGCACCTGTGGCCGGCAAGAACGAATACAACGAAGACTCGATCACCGTCCTGGAAGGTCTCGAGGCCGTCCGCAAGCGGCCCGGCATGTACATCGGTGACACCGGTCCCACCGGTCTGCACCACCTGGTCTGGGAGGTCGTCGACAACTCGGTCGACGAGGCGATGGCGGGCTTCGCCGACACCGTGCGAGTGACCCTGCGGGCCGACGGCGGCGTCGAGGTCGTCGACAACGGCCGTGGCATCCCGGTCGCGATGCACAAGCAGCAGAAGAAGCCCACCGTCGAGGTCGTCATGACGATCCTGCACGCGGGCGGCAAGTTCGACTCCGACTCCTACGCCGTCTCCGGCGGTCTGCACGGCGTCGGCATCTCCGTCGTGAACGCGCTGTCCACCCGGCTCGACGTCGAGATCCACACCGGCGGCTCGTCCTACGAGCAGACCTACACCAGGTCGAAGCCCGGACCGCTGACCACCACCGGCAAGTCCAGCAGGACGGGTACCACCATCGTCTTCTGGCCGGACGACACCATCTTCGAGACGATCGAGTTCTCGTTCGACACCATCACCCGTCGGCTGCAGCAGATGGCGTTCCTGAACAAGGGCCTGACCATCGTCCTGCGGGACGAGCGGTCCAAGCATGTGGCGGACGACGTCGCTGAGTCCATCCCCACCGAGAAGACGTTCCACTACCCGGGCGGCCTGGTCGACTACGTCCGGCACCTCAATGCGACCAAGGATCCGGCCCACCCGTCGATCATCGGGTTCGAGTCGAAGGCCGAGACCATGGAGGTCGAGGTCGCGATGCAGTGGAACTCGTCCTACAACGAGTCCGTCCACTCGTTCGCGAACACCATCAACACCCTCAACGGAGGGACCCACGAAGAGGGCTTCCGGGCGTCGCTGACCACGGTGGTCAACAAGTATGCGACCGAGAAGAAGCTGTTGAAGGAGAAGGACGACAAGCTCTCCGGCGAAGACGTCCGCGAAGGCCTGGCCGCCATCATCTCGATCCGCCTGCGGGAGCCGCAGTTCGAGGGTCAGACCAAGGGCAAGCTCGGCAACACCGAGGCGAAGTCGTTCGTGCAGAAGGCGTGCAACGAGTGGCTGACCGATTGGTTCGAGCGCAATCCTACCGAAGCGAAAACCATCATCTCCAAGGCGATCTCGTCATCCCAGGCCCGCTCGGCCGCCCGTCGGGCGCGAGACCTGGTGCGGCGCAAGGGCGCTCTGGAGATCGGGGGCCTGCCGGGCAAGCTGGCCGACTGCCGCTCGACCGATCCGGCGTCCTCGGAGCTGTACATCGTCGAGGGCGATTCGGCTGGCGGGTCGGCGAAGTCGGGTCGCGATTCGATGTTCCAGGCGATCCTGCCGATCCGCGGGAAGATCATCAACGTCGAGAAGGCCCGCATCGACCGAGTGCTCAAGAACACCGAAGTCCAGTCGCTGATCACCGCGCTGGGCACCGGGATCCACGACGAGTTCGACGTCTCGAAACTCCGGTATCACAAGCTGATCCTGATGGCCGATGCCGACGTCGACGGCCAGCACATCCGGACCCTGCTGCTGACGCTGCTGTTCCGGTTCATGCGGCCACTGGTCGAGGAGGGCTTCGTCTACCTGGCGTGCCCGCCGCTGTACAAGCTCAAGTGGTCGCGGGGTGAGCAGGAATTCGCGTATTCCGATCGCGAGCGCGACGGCCTGATCGACATCGGCACCAAGGCCGGCCGCAAGCTGCCCAAGGACGACGGGGTCCAGCGCTACAAGGGCCTCGGCGAGATGGACGCCAAGGAGCTGTGGGAGACCACCATGGATCCGGCCCACCGCCTGCTGATGAAGGTCACCCTCGATGACGCGGCCACGGCGGATGACCTGTTCTCGGTGCTGATGGGCGAGGACGTGGAAGCGCGTCGGTCCTTCATCACCCGCAACGCCCGAGATGTCCGGTTCCTGGACTTCTAGACCACCCGGCGTGCTTCCGAGTCCGCTCGCTGACTCGGAAGCGTGAACCATCCGCGCTTTGATCTGCCCGTTTGTACACACTGTCCATCCACATGTGGACACTGCCCTCACCCGTTTGGTGACGGCGCAAGATCGGAAGGCCACAAAAAGTGACAGGCCCCACAGACACGTCGGACCACGACCGCACCGAACCGGTCGACATCGAAACGGAAATGCAGCGGTCGTTCATCGACTACGCGATGAGCGTCATCGTCTCGCGGGCCCTGCCCGATGTCCGGGACGGTTTGAAGCCGGTGCACCGCCGCGTGCTGTACGGCATGTACGACTCCGGGTTCCGACCCGATCGTGGCCGGGTGAAGTCGTCCCGCGTGGTCGGCGACGTGATGGGTAACTACCACCCGCACGGCGACAGCTCGATCTACGACACCGTCGTGCGGATGTCGCAGCCGTGGTCGCTGCGCTACCCGCTGATCGACGGCCAGGGCAACTTCGGTTCGCCGGGCAACGATCCGGCCGCCGCCATGCGGTACACCGAGTGCCGGATGGCGCCGCTGGCCATGCAGATGTTGGCCGGCATCGACGAGAACACCGTCGACATGATCCCGAACTACGACAACAAGACGACCGAGCCGACCGTGCTGCCGGCCCGGATCCCGAACCTGCTGGTCAACGGCAGCTCGGGGATCGCGGTCGGGATGGCCACCAACATCCCGCCGCACAACCTGCGCGAGGTCGCCTCCGCCGTTGTCTGGTGCCTTGAGCACCCCGAGGCGACGCAGGAGGAGCTGCTCGAGGCCGCGATGGAACGGGTCGTCGGGCCCGACTTCCCGACCTCGGCGCAGATCGTCGGGCGGGACGGCATCTCCGACGCCTACCGCACCGGCCGCGGGTCGATCCGGATGCGCGCCGTCGTCGAGATCGAAGAGGACGCCAAGGGCCGCACCATCCTGGTGGCCAGCGAGCTGCCCTACCAGGTCAACCCGGACAACCTGGTCGAGTCGATCGCCCAGCTGCACAAGGACGGCAAGATCACCGGCGTCGCCGACATCGCCGACGAGTCCAGCGAGCGCATCGGCATGCGCATCGTCATCACCCTCAAGCGCGACGCGGTGGCCAAGGTCGTGCTGGCCAACCTCTACAAGCACACCTCGCTGCAGACCTCGTTCGGCGCGAACATGCTGGCCATCGTCGACGGGGTGCCCCGCACCCTGCGCCTCGACCAGATGATCAGCTACTACGTCACCCACCAGATCGAGGTCATCACCCGGCGCACCCAGTACCGGTTGGACCGGGCCGAGGAACGCGCCCACATCCTGCGCGGCTACGTGAAGGCGCTCGACGCGCTCGACGAGGTCATCGCACTGATCCGGCGCTCCGCCACCGTCGATGTGGCCCGCGAGGGTCTGATCGAGCTGCTCGACGTCGACGCCATCCAGGCCAACGCCATCCTGGAGATGCAGCTGCGCCGGCTGGCTGCCCTGGAGCGGCAGAAGATCATCGACGAGTTGGCCGAGATCGAGCTGATCATCGCCGACCTGCAGGCCATCCTGGCCAGCGACGATCGCAAGCGGAAGATCATCATCGCCGAGCTGGGCGAGACGGTCGACAAGTACGGCGACGCCCGCCGGACCAAGATCATTCCCTACGACGGCGACGTGTCGCTCGAGGACCTGATCGCCGTCGAGGACGTCGTGGTCACCATCACCCGGACCGGCTACGCCAAGCGGACCAAGACCGATCTCTACCGGGCGCAGAAGCGCGGCGGCAAGGGCGTGCAGGGTGCGGCGCTCAAGCAGGACGACATCGTGGCGCACTTCTTCGTCTGCTCCACCCACGACTGGATCCTGTTCTTCACCAACAAGGGTCGCGTGTACCGGGCCAAGGCCTACGAGCTACCCGAGGCCAACCGCACGGCCCGCGGCCAGCACGTCGCCAACCTGCTGGCCTTCCAGCCGGACGAGAAGATCGCCCAGGTCATCCAGATCCGCAACTACGAGGTCGCGCC
Organism: Nakamurella sp.; assembly: GCA_965277305.1. Lineage (GTDB taxonomy): Bacteria > Actinomycetota > Actinomycetes > Mycobacteriales > Nakamurellaceae > Nakamurella. The sequence continues at coordinate 674,436 of CBDICH010000006.1, forward strand.
GTACCTGGTGCTGGCCACCAAGGGCGGCCTGGTCAAGAAGAGCGAGCTGACGGCGTTCGACTCGAACCGCTCCGGCGGCATCGTGGCGATCAACCTGCGCGATGACGACGAACTGGTCGGTGCGGTGCTCTGCTCGTCCGACGACGACTTACTGCTGATCTCGGCGGAGGGTCAGTCGATCCGGTTCCACGCCACCGACGAGGCGCTCCGGCCGATGGGCCGGGCCACCTCCGGCGTGCTGGGGATGCGATTCAACTCCGGTGACGAGCTGTTGTCGATGGACGTCGCCCGCGAGGGCATGTACGTCCTGGTCTCCACGGCCCGCGGCTACGCCAAGCGCACCGAGATGACCGAGTACCCGGTGCAGGGACGCGGCGGCAAGGGCGTGCTGACGATCCAGTACGACCGTCGGCGCGGCAAGCTGGTCGGCGCGCTCATCGTGGATCTGGACGCCGAGGTCTACGCGATCACCTCCGGTGGTGGTGTGATCCGGACCACAGCCAAGGAGGTCCGCAAGGCGAAGCGGCAGACCATGGGCGTCCGATTGATGAACCTGTCCGAGAAGGACAGCCTGGTGGCCATTGCCCGCAACGCCGATGCAGGAGACGATGCGGTGATCGACAGCGTTACTGCTGTCGATGGAGCAACCACGATCGAGTCCGATGCGTCTTCTGTCGATACTGCTGCGCCTGACACGGGGGTGGCGGAGACCGACGTCGTCGACCCGGAGACGGTCGACGACGAAGATCCTGACGGAGGTACGGAGTGACGACTCCGCGCGCAACACCGGCCGGGGCCCCATCGGCCCAGGTCTCGCCGAGCGTAGCCACACCCGTTCGGCCGGCCGGCTCCACGCCGGCCGGACCGGTCGGATCCAACGGAGCGGCTCCGTTCCCGTCGGCCAGTTCCGACCGTGGGACCTCGACCACTTCGGCGCCCCGCAAGGTGAAGGGGCAGCGGCGTCCGCCTCGGCTGGCCTCTCTGCAGCTCAAGCGGGTCGACCCGTGGACGGTGCTGAAGATCAGCCTGATCGTGGCCATCGTGATGTTCTTCGTCTGGATGATCGCCGTCGGAGTGCTCTACCTGTCGCTGGGTTCGATGGACGTGTGGTCGAAGATCAACTCGACGTACGAACAGCTGGTCACCCCGGACACCACCACCGGCACCACCGGCCCGCTGGTGACGCCGAGCGGTGTCTTCATCGTCACCGCCGTCATCGGCGCGATCAACATCGTGCTGTTCACCGCCCTGTCCACGGTGGCGGCGTTCGTCTACAACGCCGCGGCCGGCATGTCCGGCGGCGTCGAGATCACCCTCGGCGAGCGCGACTGAGCTTCTGCAGGTCACGGCGGGCCGTCCACTTTCGGGTGGGCGGCCCGTTTCGTCTTTTCCCCTGCGTTGGGCGGGACGAAATCGGGCGTTACCCAGGTGTTACGGCCCCTGAGTGAACTGACGACCATGAACCGATCTGCACGTTCTCTCCTCGCTCCGATCGTCATCCTGACCGCCGCCGCCATGCTCGCAGCGTGCGGCGGTTCTGCCACGCCCGGTGCCTCCGCGGTGGCCGCGAAAATCTCGGCGCTGGCCGCCTCGGTCCCTGCTCCAGCCGCACCCACAACCACGGTTGCGATGGGCACGGCTGCGGTGGGCACGGCTGCGGCGAGTTCTGTGGTGATGGGGACCGCGGCCATGGGGACGGCGACGGCCGCCCCGGTGATGGATCCGTGCACCAAGCTGACCAAGGCCGACGTCCAGCCGTTCTTCACGGTTCCGGTCGTCACCGAGCTCCCCGACTCGTGGGACACGGCAACCACCAAGGGCTGCGAGTTCTCGGCCGCCGGCATCGCGGGTACCACGCTGGGGATCAAGGTGGTGAGTGGGGACGACGCGCAGACGATGGCCCTGCTGCAGAAGTCGGACACCGAGGAAGTGCAGTTCAGCGGAGTCGGATCAGGCGCCGAACATCCGCACGGCAGCACCGAGTTCACCGCGCAGGAGGGGACGACCGCAGCTCCGGAGTACTGCGGAATCAGCACCACCGGCTGGAAGGAGCTTGCCGGCAAGAAGGATGTGGCCGACGCGACCCAGATTCCCGACGCCACCGCGACGACCATCGCGCAGCAGTACGGGACGTTGTGCAACAAGCTCTTCGGCAGCGGGGACGCGACTCCGACCATGACGGTCGCCCCACCGGCGGCCTCGGCCGTCGCCGCCGCTTCCGCCGGCTCGTTGCCGTCCGGACCGATTCTGGCCACCGGTGGCAGCATCGGCTCCGGCTTCCCCACGCCGGCGGGCCTGGACTGCACCGGGTCGAAGACGACGACGGACAGCGAGGGCAACATCTCCTGCTACACCACCACGAAGGACGGCAAGGCCGTCTACGACTACTACCTGTCCGTGCTGCCGACCAAGGGCTACACGATCAACCACGAGGGACTGCAGTCGGGGACGACAGGTGCCGTCGCCTCGATCCTGTTCACCGGCCCGGGAGCCGGTGGCTTCTCGAACCTGAGCATCGTCGGTCCGAATGTCACCATCACCCTGCAGAAGGGCTGACCGTGCCTTTTGCGTGTTGGTCCCTCCCGATGAACGGTTCGATCCCGACCAGTGGTTGCAGTAGTGCGACCGCGAGCGCTGCCCCCGCGGCCGGCGACAGTGCCACCCCCCCGGTGACAGTGCGGTCGGTGAGCGAAGGCGGAACGGGACGGTCGCCGCGACGTCGGAGCGCGGCGGCGGTCGCCACGAGCGCGCCCCGGTCCGAGGGCGCCGCGTCGCCCGCCACCAAGGCTGCCGTCTCCAGGCAGAGCGCGAGCGGGTGGGAGTAGGTCAGGGATCGGGCGGCGGCCACGGCGGCCAAGGTTCGATCGGCGGCCTCCTCTATTCGTCCGGCTGCCAGCAACGATCGGGCGAGCAGGCACCTGACCAGGGGCAACTCCCGCTCGACGCCCAGCTCGGTGGCGTCCTGGTCCGCGATGCGGCCGTACTCGGTGGCCTGCTCGACGTGGCCTTCGGCGAGCGCGATGCCGGTGGCGGCCGACAGCAACACCACCCGCGCGATCCGCTTTCCGTCCGGATGCAGCCGCAGCCCTTCCGCGAGGAGTGCGCGAGCTTCCGTCAGGGCGCCGACCTGCCAGCAGATCATCACCGCGGTGGGTTGGGCCGCGGCGAGCTGGGCCGCAGATGCGTGGCGGCGACAGGACTCCAGCGCGCGCAGCGCATAGTGGACCGCCGCCGGATCGCCGCGCTCGGCCAGGACGGCGCCCACGCCCATCGCCGCCCCCACATAGAGATTCGGGTCGCCGATCCGCTCGGCGATCTCGACGGATTCCGTCACGTAGCGGACCGCATCAGCGCCACGGTCCAGGTCGTCCGCGATGCCGCCGAGGTAGATCAGCGCCCGGGCGGCGTAGTCGTCGTGCTCGCCGCGCAGCTGTCGGACGGCTTCGTCGAGGATCGGCAGGGTGGCCTGCGAATCGCCGGTCCAGTAGCTCAGGTAGCCGTAGGCGAAGTTCGCCAGACCCGTCCAGCTGGACTCGGTGGCGCCGTCGAGAAGGCGTTCGAACCAGAACCGACCTTCGGAGACGTTGGTGGCGGCCCAGTACCGGTGCAACCGAAAGGCGATCTCCAGCCCGCGATCTCGGTCGACCCGGCCGTCCACCGCTGCGGCCAGCAGCGACCGGAGGCTGGGTGCGATGTCGGTCACGGCATCGACGAACGGACCGGGCGGCGCCTTCGCATCATCCGGCAGGATGGCACCGATGGCGTCGGCCAGCCGGCCGAACGCGGATCGTTGCTCGTCGTCGCGCAGTTTGGACGTCACGAACCCCTGGATGTCGTCGTCCTGGCGGTAGCGCCAGCGTGGACCGGATCGGTCCACGGTCAGCAGCCCGCGATCGGTGAGTTCCCGGAGCAGCCGGATCACCCGCAGCGGCGCCAGGTCCTGGGCGGACACCACCGATCGGATCAGCGGTAGGCCGACCGCGCCCCCGAGGACGGCGCACCGCCGCAACACCGCCGCTTCGTCCGACCCGAGAAGCTCGTAGCTGTGTTCGAGCAGCGCGGTGAGCTGGTCCCGCTCGGTCGATCCGGCCAGCTGGTCCAGCAGGTCGGCGGGAGACATCGTCGTGAGTTGAGCGGCCACCAACTCCAGGGCGAGCGGCAGGCCGGCACACCGCTGACACAGCGCGAGGACCAGCGGCGTCGTCGCCTCGTCGAGGGCCAGGTCACCGCCGCCCTCCTGGACGCGACGGGCCAACAACTGCACCTGGATGTTGTCGAGTGGATCGGCGTCGGCCGCGGGCGGCGGGAGCGCGTCGAGATGGATGACGCGCTCTCCCTCGACGCCGAGGTGTGAGCGGGCCGTGGCCAGCACGGTCAGCTGCGGGCAGTCGTCGATCAGTGCGGCCACCAACGAGCTCGCGCCGTCGACGACTCCGTCGCACCCGTCCAGGACGAGCATGGTCCGGCCCAGTGGGGCGACATGGTCGACGATCGTCGTGGTGGGGTCCGCATCGCCGACCGTCAGGCCGAGCGCGAGAGCAACCTGGGAGGCGACCAACTCGTCGTCCACGGTGCCGGCCAGGTCGGTCCAGAGCGCACGGCGGGCGGCGGCGACCTGCAGCGCGAGCCGCGACTTCCCGATCCCGCCGCGGCCGGTCAGCGTGACTAGCCGGCCGTCGGCCAGGCCACGGTCGATGGCGCGTTGCTCCTGTTCGCGACCCATGAAGGTGCCCGCCGCGGCCGGCAATCTCGCACCCACGGTCGGGGCGTCAGCGCGCAGGGCGGCCAGGTAGACGGCGACCGTCTCGCCACTCGGGTCGATCCCGAGCTGTTCCGCGAGCGTGGTGCGGCAGCGCTCGTAGGCCCGGACCGCGCCGGCCCGGTCGCCGGCCCGGTCCAGCGCTCCGATCAGCGTGCGGTGGGCCCGCTCGTCGAGGGGATGCTGTTCCAGCAGGTCACGGGCAGCGGCGAGGGCGCGGTGGTGGTCGCCTCGAGCGCCGGCAGCCCGCACCACGACTTCGATGGCCCGTTGTCTGAGTTGGTCGATGGCCTGTCGGTGCGGACGCAGCCAGTCAGCGTCCTCGGCCGGGAGCAGGTCGTCGCCACTGAGGTGTTGCGCCCGTTTCGCGCCTTCCAGGGCAGCGGCCGGATCATCCTCCCGCTCGGCGTGTTCGAGATCGGCGGTGGCCAGCCCGATGTCGGTCTCGGTACGGGACGCGAGCGCGTAACCGGCGGGTTCAGTGGTGATCAGGCGCTGTTCGCCCAGGCCGATGGGTTGCAGGGCCGTTCGAAGTGCGCGGATGACGCCGCGGAGCGCGGGCTGCCAGGTGGGTGGGGGAGCATCGGACCACACGATGTCGGCAAGCCGGTCGGCCGGGATCGGCTGCGGCGAGAGGGCCAGCGCCACCAACGCGACCCGGGCCCGCCGGCCGCCCAGGGCGGTCCCGCTGATCTTGGCTGGTGTGGCCGCGTCGGTCGGTGGGGTGTCGGCCCAGACCGTGACCGCCCCCAGCACGTCGACTCGCACAAGCCCGAGTCTAGGAGTCCTGATCGTGTGGAGCGCTGAGAAAGTCCGTTGGGGGCCCTTGGGTCGGCGCTTCCGGGCCTGCGCGCTCGGATTTGGGGCCGCTCGGCTCGTTACGGTAGTCTCTGGTGTCGCGGCGCCCTCAGGAATCGGGTCTCACTGAACATCCTGGATCGGCGCCGTGAGTGATGTGTGAGGGCCTGTAGCTCAGGCGGTTAGAGCGCTTCCCTGATAAGGAAGAGGTCGGAGGTTCAAGTCCTCCCAGGCCCACGGTAGTGACGTTTCACCGATGTTTTGCCGGTCATGACTGGAAAGGACAGCGCCGATATGAAGAAGCTCCTGCTCCTGGTTGCTCTGGCCGGAGGCGCGTTCGTGTTGGTCAAGAAGCGCAGGGATGCGGCGGCCGCCGAGGCTGCGCTCTGGGACGAAGCGACCGGCACCACTCGCTAGATCTTGTTCCTCGTCCGGGCTCAGGTCCGGACTGCTGTACCCGGCTCGCCGTCGACGACCCGTCGCTGCGGGCCCTTTGTACTTCCCGCCTCGGGGGCCATCGGCCCCTGGGGCGGGGCTCGGGGACGTAGCTCAATTGGCAGAGCACCGCCTTTGCAAGGCGGGGGTTGAGAGTTCGATTCTCTTCGTCTCCACTAGTATTTTCGCTGATCGGCACTGGTGTAGTTGATCTTGGACTCCCTCGCTCGGATGCCGTGCCCACAATCTGTGGTGATGCCCCCTGATTCAGGCTGGTCAGACGTGCTGAATCTAGAAAGTTCGCCACCGCGTCGAGGTCGTCTTCGAACAAATCGGCGTAGGTGTCCAGGGTGAGAGCGGCACTCTTATGGCCTAACATCTGCTGCACCGCCTTGACGTTGGCCCCGGCGCTGATGGCCAGCGACGCCGCGGTATGACGGAGCTCGTGTGGATGAAATCAACTTAATTTGGTGCGTCGGCCGCTAGCTCAGCGTCGATGACGGCCGCGTTCCATCGGGTTGGCCGTGACTAATAGCCTCGGCCACCCAGAATCCTCTGGAAGTCGAAAACCGTTGACTAGCATAATGTTCCATTATCCTAGGTTGTAAATATCAGCAGTGCAGTGACTACCCCCCGACGGGGTACATTCGTACAACATCCGTTTCCGACCGATCTGGAGCTCTCTGGGTCGCCGCGGCGCAGGTCAGGGCGAGCCACGGGCCGGTGGCAGGGGAGTGGGAGGCGGGTGTCATGGAGGTAGCGGGGGAGCGAGAGGCGCTGGTCGCCGAATCACGTCCGGCCGTCCTGCAACTGCCGCCCGGGCCGGATCCTGAGCTCAGCCCGGCGGACCTGGACCGCGTGTGGGCGGCGGTCGATGCGTCGACGTCGGCCAACACGAAGGCCGCCTACAGGTCCGACTGGGGCCGCTTTCAACGGTGGGCGGATGACGCCGGGTACATCGCGTTGCCGGCCACCGGGATGGTGGTCGCTGCGTATCTGACCGATGCCGCCGCGCAGCTGCGGCCGGACGGGCGGCCGCAGTTCGGCGCCGCCAGCCTGACCAGGTGGGCCTCCTCGATCAACCAGATCCACACGGCCGCCGGTTTCGACCCGCCCGGCCGGTCCGAGGTGGTCCGCCGCGCCCTGGCCGGGGTCCGCCGCACCCGCAAGACCGCGCCGAAACGGCGCAGCCCGCTGCTGCTCGCCGACGTCCGGCTGCTGCTGGCCGAACTGGGCCCGCAGTACTACGTGTGGCCGGCGGCGATGGCCGCGCACCGCGACGCCGCGCTGCTGTTGATGGGGTTCACCGGGGCGCACCGGCGCAGCGAACTCGTTGGGCTCCGCGTCGAGGATGTGACGGTGCACCGCGCCGACGGTTTGCACGTGAGGTTGCGGTCGTCCAAGACCGACCAGGAGGGCGCCGGCACCGTCCGCGCGTTGCCGTACGGGAAGGATCCGGCGACGTGCCCGCCCTGCGCGCTGGTCCGGTGGCGCCGCATATTGCTCGCCTGGGACACAGGAAAACGGCCCGCCGCACTGTTCGCCATGCATCACCGCGGCGTTGCCACCGAACATGTCTGCCGCGACGCCGACATCGACAAAGAGTCGGCGGGCGAGGATCCGGCGGTGGGGGAGCGGTGGCTTTTCCCGACGGTGCACCGCACGGGTCAACCCAGCCGCAAGGCGATGACCGGCGATGCGGTGGCGGCGATGATCCAGCGCCGCGCCGCCGACGCGGGTTTCACCCCCGCCCAGGTCGACCTCCTCGGCGGTCATTCGCTGCGGTCCGGGTTCGTCACCGAGGCCTTCCGGGCCGGCGCCGACGCCCACTCGATCATGCGGCAAACCGGCCACCGGGACCCGAAGATGCTCGAGGTCTACGCCCGGGAACACGCCCCCCTCGTGGGCAACGCGGTCACCCGGCTCGCCCTATGAACGGCCAAGCCCACAGCTCGGACCTCTCCGCGGTCACCGGCAAACCCCTGTCGGCAGGAACCGGGGCCGGGTACACGGCGGACTGGTCGCTGTTCGTCGACTGGTGCACCGCGACCGGCCACATCCCGTTGCCCGCGGCGGCCGCGACCATTTCTGCGTTCGCCGCCGCCTGTCCCGCCGCGCCGGTCACCCAACGCCGCCGGCTCACCGCCCTGCGACACCACCACCGCATCGGCGGCTACCAACTCCCCGACGACAACCCCACGGTGCCCGCGGAGCCGGCCCGGGTGCCGATCGACGCCGGCCAGGTCGAGCTGGCGATGCGGCTGCTGCCCTCCACCGGGTGGATCGGCGGACTGTTCGGCCGCCGCGACCGGGCCCTACTCACCGTCGCCGCCCACACTCAGATCCCGTACCGGCAGATCGCCGCACTCACCGTCGGACAATTGCGCATCGCCAACGGTGTCGCGACCATCACCGACCAGAACCGGGTGGGGCACCTGCTCGAGGCCGACGACAGCCCGGTCCTGTGTGGGCCATGCGCGCTGGTGCGGTGGCGCCGGCTGCTGGACATCACCGTCACGACCAAGACGAAGATGTCCGAATTCCTGACGCAAAAAGCCAAGGGAGTGTCCGAGCACAGCCATCACCCCTGCAAGGCACCACAACCCATCGACCCGAAAACGCTGGAGGTGTCACTGTTCCCGCCGATCGACCAGTGGGGACATCTCGCCGTGCAGATCCGGCCGCTTACCCCACGGTCGGTGTCCCGGCTGGCCCGGCAGGCCGAAACCGGCCTGCCCGCACACCGGGCTGTCGCCGTCGACAAGTTCACCGCCGTCCTCGCAAGCGCCGACCAGACGCCCGATGCGCCGGCGCCGGCTGTTCCGGGGCCGCCGCCGATGTGGGACTGGGCCGCCGCCAACCAAAAGAAGAACGCGGCCATCGCCGCACTCGCACCGCTCACCGACATGCTCGACGACATCGATACCAGGATCAACGAGCTGGCAGCCAGGGCAAGGCAGCTCGAGGATCTGTGAGCTGCCCCTTGGCTCGCCCGCTGCCGTGCTTCGTTCTGCCCTATCGAAGGCCGCACCGCGCCCGATATCCGGACCGGTCCACACTTTGACCGGTCAGCAAGTTGCCGGTTGAACTCATACCAGATACTGCCGGTCGTCGCTCTCCGCCCCGTAGACGGACGACGTGTCTGCGGTGGTAGCCGCCGGGCACCAGGAAACCCTCGCCAAGTGAAGACGCTACTGAAGCCCAGATTCAACTCGGAGGAGAAAATCTGCAGCTGGAGGGGAAGTCCTGAGATGGAGCTAGCGAGACTTACGAACCGTGTTGCATAGGTGGTTACAGGTGGAGTAACTTGCAGATATAAGTGATACGGGTTGAAAACGCAACTGGAGGCTTGAGATGACTGCGACGTTGGAGCGGGAGTCTGTACTTGCTACTACGAAGGCGAGGGAGCAGGCTGCCACACTTGTCAGCGACCTGAGCGACAGTGCAACTGAGGTCGAGCTGCGTGACGGTCGTACCATCCCGCCCGAGCTCACGGCTCTTCTTCAGCGAGTACTGCGGGCTGTTGCGAGCGGACGTACCGTGACCGTCGGGACACTCCCAGATGAGCTGACCACCAGCGTGGCTGCGGAGATGTTGAGTATCAGCCGTCCCACCCTGATGAAGCTGGTCCGCGATGGAGTGATCCCTTCACACAAGGTAGGTACCCATACCCGGATCCTCACTACGGATGTTCTTGCGTTCCGTCGCGCTCGGCTCGAAAAACAGCGGCAGGCATTCGAGGCACTCCGCGTACTAGAGGACGAGCTGGGTTTGGACTGACCTCGGTTACCGCGCCGAGACGGGTAGGCCGTACCCTCTCGGCGTGGTAACTCGTGTTCTACCTGACGCCAACGTCCTTCACTCCCGGACGCTGAGGGACTGGCTGTTCATACTGCACGAAGAAGCCGCGGGTGAGATGTTCTCCGTGCACTACACCGAAGACATCTTAGCTGAGACTGTCAACACGATCCGGCGAAGGAACCTACAGTTCGACGGGCAACAGATCACCTACATAGCCGATCTGATCAGAAATAGCATGACCGCCCGGATCGAGAGGTATCCCGCGATACCGGATGCGCCACTAGAGGATAAAGATGATTTGCATGTCCACGCGGCCGCCGTTGCTGCTCGGATGGACGTCGTGTTGACCGGCGACACCGGGTTCCTCAACCTAAGCGACGAAGTCAAAGATACGTTCCCCTATGAGATTTGCTCGGCTGATGACTTCTTCCTCCTTGCGGATGACTCTTGGCCTGAACTCGTCCGCTTGACGACGCGCAGGCAGCAGACCTACTGGAACTCGAAGGGAATGAGGAACATCGCCAGCCAGCTCGTGGCGGCGGACTGCACACAGTTCGCCGGGCGAGTCCGCGAGCACCTTCAGGCTCTCTACGGGTAGCGACCATGCGCCGACGATGCAACCGCCGCAAAAGACTTGCACCCGCCAGCATCCTCGTCTCTTGGAACTGAACAAGTGAGACCCGGTGAGCAGCGATCTGGTGGCTCGCTGTCAGTTACGTCTGCCGACCGTGCCGGCTTGCCGCAAGACGCCGGTGGTCCGCAGCCGGAAGGTTGCCATCTGGGGGCTGACTTCGTATTTTTCCGCGATCGAGTCCGCGTCGAGTCCGCCGTAGTGGGCCTTGAGTAGGAGTTCTCGGGGCAAGAGAAGGCATCCGGCGAGCCAGTTGGCTTCCTGTTCTTCGTCGGGGTCGCAGGTGAAGAAGGACTGGCCACCGAACGTTTCGATCTCTTTGACGGCGTGGTTCAGCAGGAGATGTGATGCCTCGTGACTGATGTCGCTCTGCCGCCGACCGGGCTTGGAGAGCGGGTTGTAGACGATGACGTGGTGTTGCCCTAGGTCGAAGGTGCAGGCTGAAAAGGCTCCCGGTTGCAGAATCTCGAGTTGCTCCAGGTTGGCCATGGACGTCAGTTCGTCGGCGCGGCGAACGCTCGCACCGAGGTGGGTAGCGAGGCGAGTAGCGTCCAGTTTGTCGGTGGGCGATAGGCCCATCGCCACTCGTGTTGCCTGGGCGAGTCGTTCGGCGTCTGCTTTGAATCCTCGTCGCACGGGCTTAGTGCCTCGACTGGTCGAGGAGTGTCTGCTGCATCTCGGTCAACATATCGGCCAGCAGCGTGCCCGCTTCGGGGGTGAACATTTTGGCTGATCTCATATGCACGGCGAGAGCGGGCCGTTCCCGGACCAGTTTGGCGTACATCTCTTGAACGACTGCGACGATCTTGGCCGCACCGGCCGCATCCAGGCGAGAATCTGACCGTAGGTGGCGGGCGATGACTTCCGGAGTGGGTGCAGGGCTTTGGGAACTTTCGAGGTCGAGGAAGGTGTCGGCTGGTACGCCGAGCCAGTCGACGATCTTCTGATAGTTCTTCAGGTCCGGCATGTACCCGCGTTCGACTCTGGAGAGGGTGTTCAGCGAGATGCCCGTTTCATCGGCGAGGTCTCGGAGAGACAACCGCTGCTGGCGCCGTTCCGTCTTGAGCCGGGCTCCTAGAGCCGTCGTTTTGCTGGGGCCTGTCATGGTGTGCTGGTCTGCGCCGTTCTCATGATGCTCATTGTGTCCAACCTTGGCGGTGGTTCTGAGAGGTGGGGGTGTGTCTGCGCGCTTTGGTGGTTTCACTTCGGTGGGTGAGCGTCGGTGGTTGGTCGGGAACGTCGATCGGTGTGAGGTCGGTGGGGATGGCTTCGTCGCCGTACCAGGTGTTGGTGGCGACCCAGAGTTCGTAGTGGTACAGCCATTCCGATGTCCAGGGGATGATGGTGTCGACGAACAGCATCGTGGAGTTCCACTGGTTTGTGTCGTGTAGGCAGATGGTGCCGTCGCGGTAGAGGTGGGGGATGCCGCCGTCGACGTCGCAGCGGAGGGCCGGTTCGACGATCAAAACTGTGGGCCACTGCCCGGGGCGGTAGGTGAGCGTGACTTTGTAATCGTGGGACAGGCTCGTTGGCGTGAGTACGCCCGTCCAGCGCAGTAGCTGCGCGGAGACGATTATGTGAGACGCCGGGAATTCGGTGCGCAGCCCGAGGGCTTGCTGGGCGATGCTCAGTTCAGCCATGCGGTCGGGTCTGAAGATGGAAGTCGTGGTCTCGGACGTTTCGGCCTGCACCGGCTGTGGTGAGCGCGCCGGTGCCTCTGGTCATGACGAGCGCGCCGGCGCGGCGGGCGTCGAAGGCAGCTGTTCCTTGTCGTTGCGCGGCAGCTTTGACGGCCCGGTCGCCAAAAGCGTTTCGCATCTTGGACAGCACTTGGTCTAGCCCACGCTGGGATCCGAGCGCTGCGAAGTCGGAGGCGGCGGCGTCGATCCACTGGAAGAACTGCTCGGCCCGCTCGGGGTGTTGGTTCCACCGGTCCGCGAAATTCTCCTGTGGTTGCACTGGATTGATGATGACGGCTCGTCTGCCTTCGTACTGGACAAATTCGGGCATGCGCCGGCTAATGTCGCTGAGCACCTCGTAGAGGGTGCCGCCGCCGAGGTAGCAGTGGGCGGCCAGAGTAGTGAGGATGACCGAGGCCGGGCGATCCTGAAGATGCCCCGTGAAATAGATGTCCCGGTGGCGCTTGAGAGATTGAACGGCACGCTGCAAGGTGGTTTTGATCATCCAACGAGGAACGGCGGCAATATCCATGCGCTTGGACAGTGCGATTAGAGCGTCGTCGAGCTCCTTCTTCATCTGGGCGTGGAACCAGTCCGCGTATCCAATCGGATTTGAGAACTGCCAATTCCGGAGTTGCGTATCGGTAATGATGATCCCGGTGTTGCTGGATGCGTCGGCATCGGGCAGCGCGGGTAGCACGTCGAGGTGGAATCCGTTGTAGTCCAGGGTCCAGCATCGTTTGCCTTCCCCGAGGACGGGGATGCCCTCGGGACGGCTGTTGACGAAGCGGGTCAAGCCGGTGCCGGTGTCGGACTTGAGGCTGGCCTGTGTGGTGGCGGTCTTGGGTAGGTCGCGTAGAGCGACGAGGTCTAGGTCGATTTCGTCGTTGCGATGAATGTTACGGGTGACGGTTCCCAGCCGCATCGATCCTTGTGGGTAGACCGCTCCGTCCTGGGGTGACTCATCCCAGTAGTCGGACAGCGATCCGGCTACCGACTGGTAGCGGGAGACGGCCAGTCTGTGTTCGTCGCTGGTGATGTCCAGCGACTCAATTCCGGTCTGTAGCAGCTCGTCCAGAGTCTCGGCGTGGTTGTTGAGCATGGGTGTGGGCCCTTCTCAGGCTGCTTGGGGGTGGAGCGGCGTATAGGGCGATCGCCGGTGCCCGGCGAACGCGGTTTCGAAGGCCGGGTAGAAGTGCCGGCTGGAGTGTGCGGCCTTCGCGATGAGGTCTCTGCTGTCAGCCACATCGAGCCGGGCGAGTCCAGGTGGTGCAATCGCGTTGAGCCGGAAGGCGTGTTCCCTGCCGAGCAGGTGTTGGACCTGAGTAAAGGCCCCGTGACTCTGACCCGCCAAGATCACGTCGACAACACTGGGACTCCGCGCCCATTGGAGTAGGCCGCCGTTGTCAAGTTTTCGGCGGCGCGCGGATTGATCGCTGGTGGTGCCGATACTGAGCACGCGGATGCGGTGCAGCGGTTGGTTGAACATCGAGACCGCCTCCACCACGCCCACCATGGCCGGGTTATTTGCCCAGACGCCGCCGTCGATGAGTCGGAGGTGATCGTCGGGTTTGTGGAAGGCCGGGAAGAATGTTGGTGCGGCTGCGGTTGCCATCGCGGCTTGCCACATCGGAATGCGCCAATCGTGAGTGAGTCGGGGATGGTGCGGAGTCTTGAACAGGTGGACCTCGTTCTCTCCGAGGTCGAAAGATGTAATCACGAGCGGCACCACGCTGTCGCCCAGGAGGCGGTCGCCGAAGGTGTCGCGTAGTACTGATTGCAATCCGTCGGCTCGATATTTCGGCCGTACCAGGGATCGGAGTGGATTTCGTCGCGCACGCTTCGGGAAGATAGTCGTCATACCGTTGACGTACATAGAGACGATGTCGGCTGGGCGGAGGCCGGCGCCCAAACCCGCGGCGATGATCCCGCCAGTCGAGGTGCCGACAACCAGGTCGAAGTGGTCGGCGACCGGATGGCCCAAGTTGTCCTCGAGGCCGGCGAGGATAGCGGCAGTGAAAAGTCCGCGAATGCCGCCGCCGTCGAGGGAGAGGACGGTGAAGCAGTCGTCCGGCGTGTCATCGTCCATCTCGGCTCACCACCTGCGTTCTGTTGCTAGGAAGGTTGTCCTACCAACGGTACAGCTGTACGCTTCATGGAGCAAGGTCCGAGGCCGGTTCAACGATTGGGGATTCGTATGGCGACAGGCGACATCAGCACCTACAACCAAGACGGGGTCTGGAAGTCAAAGGTTGAGGGGAGTGCTCGGGCAGCCCATATCGGGGGAACGAAAGCGG
>CBDICH010000007.1:0-787731 GCA_965277305.1 Nakamurella sp.
CAACAAGTCGATCTACCGGAAGCTAGGGGCCGTCACCCGCCGCGACGCGGTGGATCGGGCACGCGCCCTGAACCTGCTGTAACTCGGTCGAAGTACATCGGCCGGTGTAACGTCGGCAGGCGTGGAGACGTTGACCTTCGGGGCGGTGCTGGCCCGATTCGGCCATGCCTTGTCCGACCCGACCCGTGCCCGGATCCTGCTGGCGCTGAGGGACAGCCCCAGCTATCCCTCTGATCTGGCCGCGCTGCTGGGGGTCAGCAAGCAGAGCCTGTCGAACCATCTGAGCTGCCTGCGGGGCTGCGGTCTGGTGGTGGCCGTCCCGGAGGGTCGCCGCGCCCGCTACGAGTTGGCCGACCCCAGGCTGGCCCACGCGCTGACCGACCTGATGAGCGTCGTACTGGCGGTCGACCCCGACCACGGCGAGGCGCCGCCCGGTGCGGGATGGTCAGTGGTGAACCATCATGGCTGACGCCCACGGGCACGATGACGAAGGGCCCGGGAGCGCCGGGCACAGCCACAGCGTCGCCGCCGACGCCGACCGTCGCTACCTGTCGGGCGCCCTCGCGCTGATCGTCGCGTTCCTGGTGACCGAGGTCGTGGTCGGGATCATCGCCGGCTCGCTGGCGCTGATCTCCGACGCCGGGCACATGCTGACCGACGCGGCGTCGCTGGTCCTGGCGTTGGTTGCTATCCGGCTCGCCGCCAAACCCGCAAAGGGTCGCTGGACCTACGGGTTCAAACGCGCCGAGATCCTGTCGGCGCAGGCGAACGGACTGACGCTACTGCTGCTGGCCGCCTGGTTCAGCTACGAGGCGATCCGCCGGCTGATCAACCCGCCCCAGGTCGACGGGCTGCTGGTGTTCCTCACTGCCCTCGTCGGCATCGGCATCAATGTCGTTGCGGCGTGGTTGATCTCGAAGGCCAACCGCACCAGCCTGAACGTCGAGGGCGCATTCCAACACATCCTGACCGACCTCTACGCGTTCATGGCGACGGCAGTCGCGGGCTTGATCATCATGCTCACCGGTTTCAACCGGGTCGACGCGATCGCGGCGCTGGTCGTCGCCGGGCTGATGATCAAGGCCGGATACGGGCTCGTCCGGGAGTCCGGCCGAATCTTCCTGGAGGCCGCACCCGTCGGCCTGGACCCCGATCTGATCGGCCCGGCGATGGCCGATCGCCCCGGCGTGGCCGAAGTGCACGACCTGCACATCTGGGACGTCACCTCCGGAATGCCGGCCCTGTCGGCGCATGTGCTGGTCGATCCGGACGGCGACTGCCATGCCGTTCGACGCGACCTCGAAGTGTTGCTGAAAGGCACGTACAAGATCGACCACACCACCCTGCAGGTCGACCACACGGAACGCCGTCCGGTGGAGTCGGACGGTTCCGGGCTCGCGATCGGCAGCCCGGCCGTGGGTGAGAACTGCGACGAGCCGCACGGCGTACGACATCACCCGACGGCGAACCAACCGGGATCGACCGTGCGCCAGCCACACTGACGCTGGGCGAGAAGAGTGGCTCGGCGCCTCGTCTGGGATGCGCCGGGCTGGCTCGCCTGACAGATTATCGGTACATCTGTTCCGATAATCCGGCGACGGCGATACGCTGCTGACAGCAGTCACCGGCTGACCTGAGATCCCCGCGGCAGGAGGAACCCGTGTCCCGTCCCGTCCCCGAGCAGCGGTTCGCGCAACCTCGCCCGCACGCCGAGGGCGCGCTGCGGCCGTGGCAGGTGATCCGCTCGGCGGGCCGGCCCCTGATGATCGTCCTCGTCCTGCACGTGGTCGCCTTCGGCACGCTGCTGGCCTTCGTCCTGCCGGGTCACTACCAGGTCAACGGGAAGGTGTTCGGTCTCGGATTGGCCTTCACCGCATATGTTCTCGGGTTGCGACACGCTTTCGACGCCGATCACATCGCGGCCATCGACAACACCACCCGCAAGTTGGTGGGGGAGGGGCGGAGGTCCAGCACTGTCGGGCTGTACTTCTCCCTCGGGCATTCGACCATCGTGTTCGTCATGGCGCTCCTGATCGCGGTCGGAGCCAAGCTGACGTCGACGCTGGTGTCCGGTGGATCGACCGCGCACCAGGCGCTGGGTCTCATCGGCACCCTGGTGTCCGGGCTCTTCCTGCTGCTCATCGGTTTGATCAACATGGTGGCGCTGGTCGGGATCGTGCGCGTCTGGCGGGATGCCCGCGACGGCGGTATGGACGACGAAGCGCTGGAGAAGGCCCTGAACTCCCGCGGATTCTTCGCCCGCCTGCTGCGGCCGGTGATGAACCGGATCACCCGCCCGGGACAGATGTACCCGGTCGGGTTGCTGTTCGGTCTGGGGTTCGACACGGCGACCGAGATCTCGCTGCTGGTTCTCGCCGGTGCCGGTGCCGCGACCGGGCTGCCCTGGTTCGCCGTGCTGGTGCTGCCATTGCTGTTCGCCGCCGGCATGAGCCTGGCCGACACCCTGGACGGTGCCTTCATGCACAGCGCCTA
The DNA here is from genome assembly GCA_965277305.1 of Nakamurella sp. GTDB lineage: Bacteria > Actinomycetota > Actinomycetes > Mycobacteriales > Nakamurellaceae > Nakamurella. The sequence goes on from CBDICH010000007.1 coordinate 2,494, forward strand.
TCAGTGGGCGTTCGTCAGGCCGGTCCGCAAGATCTACTACAACCTGACCACCACCGGCCTGTCGGTGGCGGTGGCGCTGTTGGTCGGCGGCATCGAAATCCTGTCGCTCCTGCACGACAAGTTGGGCCTCACCGACCCGGTGACCAGCTGGATCGCTCACCTGAGTCTGGACTTCGTCGGGTATCTCATCGTCGCGCTGTTCGTGCTGGTCTTCGCCGGATCCACGGCGTACTGGCACCTGGCAAACGTGGAGGAGCGATGGACCGCAAAACTGGACACAGGCGTCGGTCAGCTGTCCTCAGGTCCCGCCTCGGCCGGCACCGGTCCGAACGACTGAGTTGAGCCGGCCGAGGTGAGTTCGCCCGGTCGACCTGATCGGCCATGGCCTGCTCGAACGTCGGGTTCGAATTAATGGCTTCGCGCCAGGTGATCCGGTCACGTACGGTTCCTCTGGCGCGGCAACCGGTCCGCCGAGAGGTCCGAAGGGAGAAGACGATGATTGCCCTGTCCGGTAACCAGAGCCACGACGCTCAGCTGACCGAATCGCGATGGCTCCGAAAGCTTCCCGAGGGTGAACACGGCGCTTTTCAAGCCTGCTGACCCAACTGTCTCTCGCTCCCGGCTCCCTGTCCGGTCCTCATGCTGTCGGGCCGGCGGCACCGACGACCTGCTCGACGGACAAATCCAAGAATGGACGCTCCACCATGATTCAAATATCCAAGAAACTGATGAGCTGGGCGTCGATCATCGACGACCTCACCCTCGAGCAGGCCGTGACGACCGCGCGATTGCCGTTCCTCTTCCCACACCTGGCTCTGATGCCGGACGCGCACCTGGGCAAGGGCGCCACCGTCGGCTCGGTCATCCCGACGCTCGGCGCGATCATCCCGGCCGCCGTCGGTGTCGACATCGGTTGCGGCATGCGGGCAGTGCGTACCCAGTGGACCAAGACTGATCTGGCCGGGAAAGACCTGGCCGCTCTGCGGATGTCCATCGAGCGTTCGATCCCGTTGTCGGCCGGTCACCACAACTCCCGGGTGCTGGCCACCGCGGAACAGCGGATCGCCGAGCTCGAGGCCATGGCCGGTGACGGCCTCGGCGTCATCAACGGCCATTCCAAGAGCTGGCACCGTCAGCTCGGCTCGCTGGGCAGCGGCAATCACTTCCTGGAGGTGACCGCCGACGAGACCGATCGGATTTGGTTGTTCCTGCACTCCGGAAGTCGCGGGGTGGGGAACAGGATCGCCCAGCACCACATCGCGGTGGCCAGGGAGCTGGCCAGAAAGTGGTGGATCCCGCTGCCCGACCCGGATCTGGCGTACCTCGTCGAGGGCACATCGGAGTTCGACAGCTACATCTGGCAGCTGAACTGGGCCCAGCACTTCGCCCTGCTCAATCGGGACGAGATGATGGATCGGATGCTCGATGATCTGCGGCGCTGGATGGACGAGGACGTGGTGGTCAGTGCAAACATCAACTGCCACCACAACTACAGCGCGGTCGAGCAGCACTTCGGCAGGCGGGTCTGGGTTTCGAGGAAGGGTGCGATCAACGCCGAGAAGGGTGTCGCCGGACTGATTCCCGGCTCGATGGGAACGGCATCGTACGTGGTCGAAGGTCTCGGAAACCCGTTGGCGCTGAACTCGTCGCCGCACGGGGCCGGTCGTGCCTACTCCAGGACGAAGGCGCGAAAGACGTTCTCCGGTGACGATCTCCGAGCGGCGATGGTCGGCATCGAGTACCGCGATTCGGACGCCTTCATCGACGAGATCCCTGGCGCCTACAAGCCGATCGAGCAGGTGATGGTCGATGCGGCCGACCTGGTCACGGTGGTTCACGAGTTGCACCAACTCGTGAATGTGAAGGGCAGCTGATCAACGCCGGCCCTGGCAGCATGCTGCCAGGGCCGGGATCACGGCACGAGGACGATCTTTCCCCGGGTATGCCGCCGTTCCAGCGCCTCGAAGGCCTCTGCCACCTGGGCGAGGGGATACGTTGCGGCGATCGGAATCTCGATCGATCCCGTGGCGACCAGGCCGGCCATCTCGGCGAGAACCTCCGGCGTCGAGGCGTTGGCACTGCCGTCTGATCTGGTCCCGAGTTCCTGGGCCTTTTGGAACGCGATGATGGTCTCGATGCGATCCCGGGGAATGCCCAGTTCGACTGCGAGTTCGACGTACTCAGGACCGAAAAGATCGATGAAGGCGTCGATCCCGTCGGGTGCGGCCGCTCGTAGGCGCTCGGCGAGCCCGTTCCCGTACGTCACCGGGACGGCGCCGTGATGCGCGAGCCAGTCGGCGTTGTCTGCTGAGGCGATGCCGATGACCTTCGCCCCGCGGCGTGTCAGGAGTTGGACGACCACGGTGCCCACTCCGCCTGCCGCGGCTGAGACCGCGACGGTGTCGCCAGCTTCGACGGCCACCGCCCGAACCGCGGCATATGCGGTGCAGGCCACCACGTACAGGGCGCCGGCCACTTCCCAGGTCAACTGGTCGGGCTTCGGGATCAGTTGGCCGGTCGGAATGATGGCGTGGGTGGCGTGACTGGAACGCGTCCAGGAGAATCCGAGAACCTCGTCGCCCACGGCAAGGTCGGTCACGCCCGGCCCGAGCTTCGTCACCACACCGGCCAGATCGCTGCCCTGACCGGACGGGAAGGTAGCCGGGAACATGTCCTTCAGGGCGCCGGTTCGGATGCTCGTCTCCCCGGGATTGATACCGGCGGCTCGGACCTCGACGAGGACCTCACCGGCGGCCGGCTCCGGCATCGGCAGTCGCGCCAGGTAGAGCTCATCCCGCCCGCCGTACTGATCGAATCGAACTGCCTGCATCTCGACGATCGTCATCTGTCCTTCGTTCCTCTCGGGAGTTTCGGTCTGGGGTCGTCTCGCTGACCGGCCGTACGCCGGAGGCTGGCCATCATCAGGCCGAAGGTGTCCAGGGATGCGCTGTCGAGATCACTGGTGAACCATCGCTCGAGTTCCTGGTCGAACACCGGGCCGGCCCGCTCGATGGCGCTGCGGCCGCTCTCGGTCAGTGCGACCACCGACGACCGTCGATCGTCCGGGTGAGGCCTGCGATCACACAGTTTGCGCGCCTCGAGCCGGTCGACGGCCTGGCTGGCGCCGCCCACGGTGATCGACAGGGCGGTTGCGATGTCGTTGACGCGACAGAGTTTCTGACCCTCGACGACCAACAGGACGTTCAGGCTGCCGAGGCTGACGCCACCGTCTCTTTGTAGCCGCGAGTCGATGGCGTTCCACATGTCGGTCTCGAAACGCACCAAGTCGTCGAACAGTCGTCGCAGGTCCACCGGAACTCCCGCCTCTGAGGGATGTGCTTCAGTCCTAAGTAGATTAGCACTAATGAAAAGCAACCCACTCCTGCCTGAGGGTCGGTAGGTCTTTGGCCGTGGGCTGCCCGTCCGGGACGCGCCGGCAATCCGGGCGGTCTGATCGACATGTTGGACCGAATGGACCAGGCGAGGGCTGGTCAGGACGGTCGCGCGGTCGGGGCCAGGCGCGCCGACGGGGGAATGTCCGGTGTCGGGCGCAGTCCGAACGGGAGCGTCAACCGGACGAAGACGACTTCGATCCGGCTGAGGACGTCGATGACGAGCCGCCCACCGCAGCCTTCAGGAAGCGATTCGCGGCGGTACGAGCGGGAACGGGCCGCTGCGTACCGTGCCGCCCACCCCGATCCCGACGGGCTGCGCTTTCGACGAGAATCGCGTTGACCGAAGACGGATCGCTGCGGGTATGGCCCAGGTGCGGAAATGCGGTGCGGGAGTGGGGAACGCCAAGTCGCCTATGCTTGTCGGCGGGACACTCGAGGTGGCCCAGCGAGAGGAAATCAATGTTGAAAACATCTGTGGGCACTGCTGTCGGCGCGGCTCGTGTCGGGTCGGTCGGGCCCGGTCGCTGGCGATCTGCGGCCTTTGCCATGGGTGCTGCGGCCGTCGTTCTCGTCGCCGGCTGTAGTTCGAGCAGCAGCACGACCGAGTCCTCCACCACCTCTGCCGCCTCCGCTGCCGCGGTGTCCGCTGCCGCGTCGTCGGCGGCGTCTTCCGCCGGTCCATCGAGCAGCGCCGAGCTGTGTGCGGCGACCGATCAGCTGAAGGCCTCGTTGTCAGCGTTGGTCAGTCCCGCTCTGCTCACCGGCGGGGTCGCCGGGATCAAAACTGCGGTGGCCACGGTGCAGAGCTCGCTCGAGGCGGTCACCACCACGGCCAAGTCGGACTACCAACCCGAGGTGAGTGCGGTGCGCTCGTCACTCGCCCGGTTGCAGACCTCCGTGGGCAGTCTGGGCAATGGCGGCGGCACGATCGCCGGGCTGACCACCGTCGCCACCGACATCGGAGCGGTCGGCACCTCGACCACGGCGCTGCTCGCTCAGCTCAAGTCCCGCTGCGGTTCCTGACGCCGGGCCGCCGAGTTGTAGGGCTGCTCCGTGCTGTTGCGGTGTGAAAGGCATTGCGGTGTGAAGGGCATTGCGGTGTGAACGCCGTGGTGCTTGCCCGGTCGCCCTCGTTCAGGCGGTTTCACGCTGCTGAGCCTTGATCGACTTGTAGTCGATCATCTCCCGTAGGAGCCGTCGCCGGACCCTGGGCTGGTCGGCCAGGCTGACGGCGAGCACGGTGAGGAGCAGGTAGGTCACCAGCGCGCTGATGGTCAGCATCAGCACCGGCACCCAGACTCCGCCCAGCTCGGTGATCATCGCCTGCTTCGCCCAGACCTTCCACGTCAGGATCAGGTTGACCCCAAGGCCCAGGACGTAGGAGATCGCGAACGTCAGGAGGAACGGTCTGAGCGTGCCGTCCTTCCGCCGCTCCTTCAGCGGCTCGACCCGAAGCGGATTCAGTACCGAGACGACATTGCCGATACCGAGCCAGATCAGCATCATCGTCACCAACTCGCCCACGGCCTTCAGCAGCGCAGAGGGCTCCTTCGCCACGACGGCCAACACCACACTGAGTATCAGACCCACGGCTCCGACCAACACGAACATCGTGACGTTCTTGCTGAGCAGTACCAGCCACAACCGCTCACCGCCGGTGAGGGACGCCCGGACCCGGGTCGCGTCCCAACTCAGCGCGTTGGTGCAGACCACTCCACCGATGACGCCGGACAGGGCGTAGGGCGCCAGGTAGGGCAGGATCTCGGACTTGGTCTCCCACTGCACGAATGTCAGGAAGCCCAGATAGGCCAGGCCGATTCCCAGACCGACGGCCAACTTGACGAGGATCGGGCGGGGTCTGCTGATCACCACATTCGACAGCTCGGTTTTCGTTCCCAGTCCGACCGCCGTGCCGTACCTGGTCGCCGCGTGGCCGGGCCGGAGGGGCCGGTAGCCACGCACCGCAGCCGCCACCGACTCGGAGTCCCCGGCCCGGAGCGCAGCAGCACGGGCCTCCAGCACGGCGCGGTGAGCTTCGCGCAAGGACAGGCGTGCGACCGCAACGGCCACGTCGGCATCGGCCTCGGCTCTGGCTGCCGCCGCAGCAGCTGCCTCTGCGGTGTCGACCGAGACCGGGCTGCCGGTTGAGGTTGCGCCCCCGGTCGAGGTTGGGCCGTGCACAGGGTCCGCGGTGGCAGCCTGAGCATCGCGGCCCGATGACACCATCTCGGCGAGTCGGTCCCGCCACACGGTGGAGGGTGCGACTGCCGAAAGGCTCGGTCGGGCCATGGCAGCCCTGTCCTGTTGGAGGAGCCTGTTGACGCTCGCGGCGGCATCCTGGATCGCGTCGGGCGTCTTCCAGGACAGCGACCGGGCGATGCCACCCGCCTCAGCGGCCCGGTCTGCCACCTCGGTCAATCCGTCGACGGAACTCATGGGAATGGACTATAAGGGGCGCCCGCACACAGGTGGCTGACAGCAGATCCGTCCGGGCTCCACCGTCGGACGAGGACAATGCAGGGATGATCCCTGACGAGACGCTCACCGCGCTGTCCGCGGACGAGCGCGCAGATCTGGTTCGGCGGATCCACGCCATCACGGTCGCCGAGGCCCAGGTTGGTCGCGGCCTGCTGTTCGCCCGCACGTGGTTTCCCCGGTTTCTGATCATCGGGTGCGTGGTACTGATTCCCTGGACAATCGGCTTGGCGCTCACCCTGCCCAAGCATTACGTCACGAGCCACTGGCGGGCGGAGTGGATCGGCTTCGACGTGGCCCTGATGGTGGGTCTGGCGGTCACCGCCTGGAGTCTGTGGCGTCGACGGCAGAGTGCCATCCCCGCCGCGCTGATCACCGGCACCCTGCTGTTCAGCGACGCCTGGTTCGACGTCCTCAGCTCCAGCAGTCGTTCCGACCTGATGATCAGTCTGGCCTCTGCCGTATTCGCCGAGATTCCGCTCGGCATCTTTCTGGTGTCGATCTGCCTGCGGTTGCTCAGAGCGTCGGCGCGCATCACCTATGCGGTCCCGACGGATCTGCCGATGCCGTCCTTGTGGCGACTTCCATTGGTGCCCAGCACGTCAGCCCTCGAGCTGACGTTCGGGAAGCGGGAGGTCACGCTGCAGCCGGGCCGGTAGCCCCAGCCGGCCGCCACCGCGCGAGATCAGTTCAGCCGCGTCGCCGAGATGCCCCCGTCGATGTAGAGCGTCACGCCGTGGATCATCGCGGCGTCGTCAGACGCGAGAAAGATCACGCCTTTTGCGATGTCGGCCGGCTGCCCGACGACCCCGGCCGGCGTGGTGGCGGCCATCCGGTCGAGCACGGCTCCGGCCCCTTCGTTGCCGGGCGTCAGCGTCACTCCGGGAGCAACGGTGTTGACCCGCACGCCGCGGGGTCCGTACTCGGCGGCCCAACTCCGGGTGAGCTGCTCGTCGGCCGCCTTGGTCGCCGTGTACATCGCGGCGAACGGACTGCCGACCTGGGCCATCCACGATCCGATGTTGACGATCACGCCGCGGCCGCGCGTCGCCATGTCCGGTGCGATGGCCGCGGCCAGGACGTGCGGGGCCCGGATGTTGACGGCCAGCATGGCATCGAGATCCGCATCCGCGAGCTCCTCGGTCAGCGTCGCCGGGTAGATGCCGGCGTTGTTGACCAGGATGTCGACGCGACCGTCGAGGATCGAGGTGGCGTCGCGCGCGAACGTCCGGAGGTCGTCGTAGGACCCTCCGAGGTCGACGGCGAGGAAATCCGCGCGTCCGCCGGCGTCGTTGATCTGCGCGCTGACAGCGTTGCCGCGCGCCACATCCCGGCCGCTGAGCAGCACGTGCGCACCGTCGGCGGCGAGTCCCCGGGCGATCGCCGCCCCGATACCGCTGGTGGCGCCGGTGACGATCGCTTTGCGGCCGGCAAGCCGGCGTGGGGCGAGAGCGGTCGGTTGGTCTGAGTTGGACGAAGTCATGACTCATTGATAGGTGCCGGCGGACGGGGCAACCAGACCTTGCCCAACCTGGGCATGGCAGGACCACCCAGGCGCCCCGACTCGCTCCTAGAGTGGAGGTCGTGCCACCAGACCGTGCCGCCCTCGGGTTGTTCCTGCGCTCGCGACGCGACCGCCTGACTCCGGCCCAGGCCGGTATGCGTGCATTTCCGGGATCGCGTCGGGTCAGCGGGCTGCGACGGGAGGAACTCGCCGTACTGGCCGGCGTGAGTTCCGATTACTACAGCCGACTCGAGCAGGGGCGACAGGCCAATGTCTCGGTCGAAGTGCTCGACGCGTTGGCCCGGGCCCTGCGGCTGGACGAGGTGGAAGCAGCGCACCTCCGCGACCTCGCGGCCCCGGCGCCTCGTCGTTCCGGGTTTCGGGAACCCGCCCAGCGAGCTGATCCCGGGTTGCTGCGGTTGCTGACCGCCCTCGACCACCTGCCGGTCATCCTGCTCGGGTATCGGGGAGAGGTCTTGGCCTGCAATGCATTGCTCCGTGAGGTACTGGGACGGACGCTGGAACCGGGGGACTCGTTCGTGCGATACCTGTTCCAGGATCAGGTGGCTCGTGATCGCATCGTCAACTGGGCCAACTTCGCCCAGGCCACGGTGGCCGCCCTTCGGCGGGAGGCAGGCCGGCGTCCTCACGACCACCGATTGGTCACCCTGATCGACGAGCTGCGGGCTGGTGATCCGGACGCTGCACGGTGGTGGGCCGATCACGCGGTTCGGGACTACGCGTCGGTAGCGAAGCACATCCTGCATCCCGCTGCCGGTGACCTGTATTTCGACATCGAGATCGTCTCGCCGCCGCACGAGCCCGACCAGCGGCTCGTCGTCTACACCGTGGAGCCGCAGTCGGTCACGGAGCGACTACTGCCGATGGTCGCCAGCTGGGCCGCTGCGGAAAGGTCGGACGATGCCCATCAGGACGGCACCGCGCATCGGTAGAACCGTTGCCCGACGCACCGGTCGGATGAAGTAGCGGTCCGCAGCGCTGGACGGCGTCATCGGGATGGCGGCACCGTCTCCGTGCGCTGGTCGTACCCCTCGCGTGCGGCGGTGACCACAGCGACGGAACCCTCGATGAGATCAGCCAGCCCCCTCAGCTTGTCCGCCACCTGGGCGCCCAATGGCGTGAGCGCGTACTCGACCCGCGGCGGGATCGCCGTGACCACCTCGCGGGTGACCATGCCGTCGCGCTCCAGGGTCTGCAACGTCTGGGACAGCATCTTCTCGCTGACCCCCTGCACCTTGCGTCGCAACGCATTGAACCGGAACCCACCTTCGCCCAATGCCAACAGGGCCAGGATTCCCCACTTGCCGGCCACGTCCTCGAGCGTCGCCCGCGAAGTGCAGTCGCGCGCGAAGACGTCGACGACGAGCTCGTCGCTGGGGCCTGGTGCGCAGGTGGGCATGTCCCCAGCATAGCGAGGTTGCCCGCCAGTCCGCCGTGCTGTCTAATGGTGGGGCACTAACAAATAGTTAGCGTAAATCCCAAGGAGAGTAGCTCTATGACCACCTATGGAGTCACCGGCGCCACCGGCCAGCTCGGGCGCCTCACCGTCGCGGCACTGCTGGCGAACGGCGTCCCGGCCGGCGACGTCGTGGCCGTCGTCCGCACCCCGACCAAGGCCGCCGAGCTGGCGTCGCAGGGCGTGCAGGTCCGTCACGGCGACTACACCGACCCCGAGGGCTGGGCCACAGCGCTGGCGGGCGTCGACACGCTGCTGCTGGTGTCGTCCAGTGAAGTGGGACAACGGGTCTCGCAGCACGAGACGGTCATCGACGCCGCCAGGGCGGCGGGTGTGACGCGAATCGTCTACACCAGCCTGCTGCGCGCCGACACGACCGAGATCGTCCTGGCCCCCGAGCACAAGGCCACCGAGGAATTGCTGGTCGCCTCCGGGGTCAGCTACACCTTCCTCCGCAACGGCTGGTACATCGAGAACTACACCGCTCAACTCGGGCAGTACCAGGCGCAGGGTGCGATCACCGCCGCCGCCGGTGACGGCCGGATCGCCGCCGCCTCGCGGGCCGACTACGCGGCGGCCGCCGCTGCCGCGCTGACCGGCGACGGACACGAGAACAAGATCTACGAACTCGGCGGCACCGCCTTCACGCTCACCGAGTTGGCTGCCATCGTCTCCGAGGTAACCGGCACCCCAGTGGGCTATCACCAGGTGACCGGGGCGGAACTCGTCGCCATCCTGACCGGCGCCGGACTCGACGAGGGGACAGCCGGGTTCGTTGCCGCTCTCGACGAAGCCACGGCCCGTGGCGACCTCGACACCGACAGCACCGATCTGGTCCGCCTCATCGGTCGGCCGAGTACGCCGGTGGCACAGGTGGTTCGCGCGGAGTGGTGATCGAGAACCGCTCCGGGTCGGCGTAGACCCGGGGCGGATCCGGGTAGCTCGGAATCCGTCCGAGGTGCGGGTCGGGTCGTGGCCATCATCCATCGCATCACCCTGGCGCCCTGAGCCGGGACTCATCGGCACCAGCGAGCCGGGCGTGCTCGGTCGACGCTGGCGTGATGAGGCTGGTTCGTGAGCTGCGCCAGGATCAATCGTCCGGTGCGGATCCGTTGCTGCACAGCGCTTCCGTGATACCCGGCTAGACCCTGCCGACCGGTCGCGGAGTCCGTGGGCGTGTTCGCCTCCATCGGGTAGGCACGAATCCGGTCCGCTGCCGGCAGGCGGTTTCCGTCGTCACCTCACCCCCGATCCCTTCGTCGCCTATGGTTTGGCTGGAATGGTTCAGCCGTCCGCGCTGGCGCGGCTGGGTGCACGCGACAGAAAGGCATCTCATGTCCGGTTGGGTAGTACTTGCGGTGGGTGTGGTGCTGTGTTTCTTCGGGGTCGGGTCGGTGCATCTGGCGCTGTTGGCCTCCGGTTTCGGCGTCGGCTGGCTGTTGGCCAACCTCTTCAATGCCTCGGCAGGGGTCGCGCTGCTGATCGGACTGGGTGGGGCCGTGATCGCCTGGGTGGTGGTCACCCTGGTCTTCAAGGTCGCGCGGTTCGTCGTCGGCGTGATCGCCGGTTCGATCATCGGCGCGAAGCTCTACGCCATCCTCTCGCCCGGGTCGAACAGCGTGGTGCTGGCCGTCCTGGTGGTGGTCGCGACCGCCATCGTCTGCGGTTTCCTGGCCGACCGCTACCGGGGACGGGTCCTGGTCTGGGCCACGGCCATCGGCGGTGCCGGCCTGATCCTGAGCTCGCTGGGCACCATCTGGCCGAGCGGCCTCGGATTCCTCCGCCACCCCACCGAAGGCGGCCAGCAGTGGGCCAGTACCGGGTTCTGGGTGCTGCTCACCCTGGCCGGTTGGCTGACCCAACGTCGACTGTTCGCCAGGAAGCTCGACCTGGAGCGGCGTGAGGTCCGGCGGTAACAACCAGCTTCTTCCAAGCCCGGCGTCGGAGACGAATGTGTGCCGGGAACGAATCGGCGGCACGTGCGTTGATCTGTCGACATGACTGTGAAACTCGCGATCCTCGGGGATTCGATCGCCTACGGACAGGGCGCATCGCGCCCGGAGGACACCATCGGCGCGCGGCTGGCCGCGGCGCTGACGGAGTCCGGTACACCGGCGGAACTGCAGGTCTTCGCGGTGCCCCGGGCACGGAGCGACGCGCTGGCCGGTCAGGTACAGCAGGCGGTCACGTGGGATTCGCAGGTGGCGCTGATCATCATCGGCGCCAACGATCTGACGCACTTCGTCCCGACGCAACAGGCCTCCCGGCAGCTCGGCGAGGCGGTCAGGGCGCTGCGAGCGGCCGGCACCCAGGTCGTGGTGTCGCCGGCGCCGGACTTGTCCGTGGTGCCGTGGGTGCCGCCGCAGCTGCGGGACCTGGTCAAGAGCGCGAGCGCGGCGCTGCGCAAGGCGCAGACCGAGGCCGCCTTCGAACAGGGCGCCCGGGTGGTCGACCTCGGCCGGGCGATGTCGGCGGTCTTCGCCGCCGACGCCGGCATGTTCTCCGACGACCGGTTCCACCCCTCCAGCGCCGGCTATGAAGTCATCGCCCGGGGACTCCTCCCGGCGATCGCCGCGGCGGTGGCCCTGACCGAGACCCGGTTCGGCTGATCGGTGCCGCCCAGCCGGTTCAGATCAGTTCGAGCAGCGTCGCATTCGCCTGTCCGCCGCCCTCGCACATGCTCTGCAACCCGTAGCGCAGACCCGCGTCGCGCATGTGATGGACCATCGTCGTCATGATCCGGGCACCGCTGCCGCCCAGTGGATGGCCGAGGGCGATGGCGCCGCCCAAGGGGTTCAACGACTTCTCGTCCGCGCCGATGTCACGCAACCAGGCCAGCGGGACCGGTGCGAACGCCTCGTTGATCTCGAAGACACCGATTTCATCGAGATGCACGCCGCTGCGGGACAACAACTTTCGGGTGGCCGGGATGGGCGCGGTCAGCATCTTGATCGGATCGTCGCCGGCCAGCGCCACACTGTGCACCCGGGCGATCGGCCGGAGACCCAACTCCTTCGCCTTCTCACTGGTCATCATCAGCAGGGCAGCAGAGCCGTCGCTGATCTGCGAGGCGTTGGCGGCGGTGATGACCCCGTCCGGTCGGAAAGCCGGCTTGAGTCCGGCCAACTTCTCGACGGTTCCGCCCCGTCGGACGCCCTCGTCGGCGGTCACGGTGCTGGTTTCCGTCTCGATGCCGACGATCTGGCCGTCGAATCGGCCGTCGTCCTGCGCGGTGGCGGCCCGCTCGTGCGACCGGAGCGCGAACTCGTCGAGTTCGGTGCGGGACAGATTCCACTGTTGTGCGATCAGCTCAGCGCCGGTCCCCTGATCCGGAAACACGCCGTAGCGCGCGGCGAATCCGGCGCCCAGCGGCTCCTGGCCGGCCAGCGACGAGCCCATGGGCACCCGGCTCATCGATTCCACACCGCCGGCGACCACCACGTCGTAGTGGCCGGCGATCAGACCTGCGGCGGCGAAATGGACAGCCTGTTGGGAGGACCCGCACTGGCGGTCCACGGTGGTGCCTGGCACGCTCTCCGGCCAGCCGGCTCCCAGCACGGCGTTGCGGGCGATGTCGAACGTCTGCTCACCGATCTGCGAGACGCATCCCCAGATCACATCGTCCACCAGGACCGGGTCGACCCCGCTCCGTTCGGCCAGGGCCTTCAGCACATGGGCCGACAGGTCGGTGGGGTGAACCGAAGACAGCCCTCCGTTGCGCTTGCCCACGGGCGTTCGGACAGCTTCGACGATGACCGCATCACGCATGACGTGCTCCCTGTTCCAGATCGTTGGCAGAACCGCGAGCCGGCTATCGACCCGAGATACCCATTCTGCGCGCAGCCCGTCAGTGGTGGTTGAGGGTGAGCTTGAGCGCGATGATGACGAAGCCGACGAAGACGTTCAACACCATGGTTCTGACCAGATCCGCGCCCTTGAGTTCGGCGTGGCGGACCGCGGCATAGCCCCAGATCTGTTGCTCGACGATGGCCACGATGAAGGCGGCCCACACCCCGTCGGTGACCGTGACCTTGGGCAACGCCAGACAGACGAGCGCCGCGATGGCCGGGGGCACCGCGGCGAATGCCACCGGCCACTCGTGCCGCAGGCCGGCCAGGATGGCACCGAAGTGCCAGCCCCCGTGCAATCCGGACACGGTGGCCGCGTAGACGTGTGCCAGCCAGAAGACGATCCCGCTGACGAGCAGCAGTGCGGCCAGCGTGGCGGGCGCCCGAAGGTCGCCCGAGCTGACCACCACGGTCGCGGCCAGCACCGAGCCGTAGACGGACGAGGTGTAGTCGCGCGGTATGGGACTGGCCAGCGGCGTCGTCTTCTCGTCACTGCGGGGGGTCCGAGGGTGCTCGGCGTCGCTCATGGACCGAATCCTTCCAGACCGGCGCGGTCCGGTTCGGTCGGCGGACGCCGAGGCCCCGCGTCACCAGCACCGTCAAGGTTTCGTCAAGGTTCGACGCGGACGGCTCAAGGGAGCGTCAGGAACACCCTGCCGGCACGTTCTGCGGACCTAGGTTCGTGCTCGGTAGCCCTGCAGGGGCTGCGCACCAAGAGCCCGGCGAGGGCTTTCGAAAGGAATGGGTGAGCAACAAGATGACCATCGTCGCCGCAGTTGTGGCGGTGTTGCTGCTGGGATACCTGGTGGTAGCCCTGGTACGACCGGAGAAGTTCTGATGAGCCCCGCGTTGGCAGCGATCTTCGAGATCCTGCTGGTGTGTGTGGTGCTCGCGGTGATCCATGTGCCGCTGGGTGACTACATGGCGCGGATCTTCACGTCCGGCAAGCACCTGCGGGTGGAATCCGGTCTGTACCGGGTGCTGCGGATCGACGCGAAGGCCGACCAGCGATGGTTCACCTACGCGATCTCCGTGGTGGCGTTCAGTGTCGTGTCGATCCTGGTGCTCTGGGCGTTGCTCGCCGGGCAGGCGCACCTGCCGTTCGACTTCGGCCGGGCCGGCATGCCGAAGGCACAGAGTTTCAACACCGCGGTGAGCTTCGTGACCAACACCAACTGGCAGTCCTACTCGGGCGAGTCCGCGTTGGGCTACACCGTGCAGGCGCTCGGCCTGACCGTGCAGAACTTCCTGTCCGCCGGTGTCGGCATGGCGGTCGTCGCAGCCCTGATCCGTGGGCTGGTCCGCCGCCACACCGACCGGTTGGGCAACTTCTGGGTCGACCTGACCCGGATCAGCCTGCGACTGCTGCTCCCGATCTCCTGTGTCATCGCGCTCGTCATGGTCGCCGGCGGGGTCATCCAGAACCTCTCCGCACCCCTTGATGTCACCACCCTCGCGGGCGGAACCCAGACCCTGCCCGGTGGGCTGGTCGCTTCGCAGGAGGTGATCAAGCAGCTGGGCACCAACGGCGGCGGCTATTTCAATGCCAACTCCTCCCACCCGTTCGAAAATCCCACGGCGCTGTTGAACCTGCTGCAGATCGTGCTGATGCTGGCCATCCCGTTCTCGCTGCCGCGCACCTTCGGCCGGATGGTGGGCAGCCTCAAGCAGGGCTTCGCCATCCTGGTCACCATGGTCATCCTGTGGGCCGGCTCCCTGGCCGTCACCATCGGATTCGAGGAGGCCCACCACGGGGTGGCGCTGCAGGCCGCGGGTGCGGCGATGGAGGGCAAGGAGATGCGCTTCGGCATACCTGTCTCCGCGCTGTTCGAGGTGTCGACGACGCTGACCTCCACCGGCGCGATCGACTCCACCCATTCCTCGTTCACCGGGCTCGGTGGCGGCGTGCTGTTGCTCAACATGCTGCTCGGCGAGATCGCCCCCGGCGGAACAGGTTCTGGTCTCTACGGCATCCTGATCCTGGCCATGGTCGCGGTGTTCATCGCCGGGCTGATGGTCGGCCGGACGCCCACCTACCTGGGGAAGCGGATCGGCGGGGACCAGATGAAGTGGGTGGCCGCGTACATCCTGACCACCCCCGCGCTGGTGTTGGCCGGGACAGGCATCGCCCTGCTGATACCCGCGGCGAAAGCCTCCGTCCTCAACAGCGGACCGCACTCGCTGACCGAGATCACCTACGCCTTCGGCTCCGCCGCCAACAACAACGGCTCGGCGTTCGCGGGCCTGAACGCAAATACCAACTTCTACAACATCGGTTTGGGGGTGGTGATGCTGCTCGGCCGGTTGATTCCCATCATCTTGGTCCTCGGTCTGGCCGGGTCCCTTGGAAGACAGGGATTTCGGCCGGACGATTCGGGCACGCTGCCCACCCACAAGACCCAGTTCGTCACCATCCTGCTCGGCGTCGTCGTTCTCGTCGCCGCGTTGACCTACCTGCCCGCGCTCGCGCTGGGCCCGATTGCAGAGGGATTGGCATGACCGCGCCTGTCTTGAACAAGCCCGTTGCCTCCGGTGACGACGATTCGGCCGCCGAGTCGCACCGCATCTCCGCCGGGGTGTTCCGTCCGAAGAGCCTGCTGGCAGCCCTGCCGAACGCCCTGAAAGCCCTTGACCCACGGGTGATGTGGCACAACCCGGTGATGTTCGTCGTCGAGGTCGGCGCCGCGCTGACCACCGTCACGATCTTCACCGACTTCAGCGCCTTCACCGTCTGGATCGCGGTCTGGCTGTGGCTGACGGTGATCTTCGCCAACCTCGCCGATGCGGTGGCCGAGGGCCGCGGCAAGGCCCAGGCCGCCTCGCTGCGGGCTGGTCGCGACACGGCCGAGGCGCGTCGGCTCGATGCGTCGGGAAATGAAACCCGCGTCCCCGCGGCAGATCTGCACAAGGGCGACCTTGTCGTCTGCGAGGTCGGGGACATCATCCCGTCCGATGGCGAGATCATCGAAGGGGTAGCCAGTGTCGACGAGGCGGCGATCACCGGCGAGTCCGCCCCGGTGGTCCGCGAATCCGGCGGCGACCGGTCCTCGGTCACCGGCGGCACCCGAGTGCTGTCCGACCGCATCGTCGTCCGGATCACCGCCGAGCCCGGATCCTCTTTCGTCGACCGGATGATCGCCCTGGTCGAAGGGTCGGTACGGTCCAAGACGCCCAACGAGATCGCCCTGAACATCCTGCTTGCGAGCCTGACCATCGTCTTCCTGATCGTGGTCATGGTGCTGCAGCCGATGGCGACGTTCTCCGGAGCGACACAGTCGATCGCCGTGTTGATCTCGCTACTGGTCTGCTTGATCCCGACCACCATCGGTGCCCTGGTATCGGCGATCGGGGTGGCCGGCATGGACCGGCTCGTGCAGCGCAACGTGTTGGCGATGAGTGGGCGCGCCGTCGAGGCGGCCGGCGACGTCTCCACCCTGCTGCTCGACAAGACCGGCACCATCACGTACGGCAACCGGCAGGCCGCCGAGTTGATCACCGCCCCCGACGTCGCGATCGGCGACTTGGCCACCGCCGCGTTGAAGGCGTCACTGGCCGATGAGACGCCTGAGGGCAAGTCACTGGTCGAATTGTGCGAGACCACCTACGGGGTAACCGATACCGCTGTTCCGGCCAACGCCGAGCCGATCGAATTCTCGGCCAGGACCCGGATGAGCGGTGTGGACCTCACTGTCGGAGGCGCGGCAATCCAGATTCGCAAGGGCGCCGCTACTGCGATCACGGCGTGGGTTGCCGACAATGGCGGCAAGATCAAGCCCGAGGTCATCGTCGCGGTCGACGCGATCGCCTCGGCCGGTGGGACCCCGCTGCTGGTCGCTGAGATCAAAGGTTCTGATGCGCGTGTGTTGGGCGTGGTCCACCTCAAGGACGTGGTCAAACCCAATATCGCGCAACGGTTCGCCGAGCTGCGGACGATGGGCATCCGGACGGTGATGATCACCGGCGACAGCGAGCTGACCGCCAAGTCCATCGCGGCCGAGGCCGGCGTCGACGACTACCTGGCCGAGGCCACTCCCGAGGACAAACTGGCTTACATCCGCAAGGAGCAGACCGGCGGACGGATCGTCGCGATGACCGGCGATGGCACCAACGATGCCCCAGCCCTGGCCCAGGCCGATGTCGGCGTGGCGATGAACTCCGGTACGACCGCGGCCAAAGAGGCCGGCAACATGGTGGATCTGGATTCCAGCCCCACCAAGCTGATCGACATCGTCGAGATCGGCAAGCAGTTGCTGATCACCCGCGGCGCGTTGACCACGTTCTCGCTCGCCAACGACGTGGCCAAGTATTTCGCGATCCTGCCGGCCATGTTCGTCGTGGTGTTCCCCGGCCTCCAGGCCCTGAACATCATGAAACTGTCCTCACCGCAATCGGCGGTGCTCTCCGCCGTCATCTTCAACGCCCTGATCATCGTGGCGTTGATCCCGCTGGCCCTGCGGGGAGTGCGGTACACCCCGTCGTCGGCGGCAAAGCTGTTGTCCCGCAACCTCTGGATCTACGGACTCGGTGGTCTCGTCGTTCCGTTCATCGGCATCAAACTCATCGACCTCGTCGTTTCGCTTATCCCCGGAATCGGATGATCCACGTGGCAAATTTCAATGATGTTCTCGACAGGCCGGCCGAACCGGCAGTGCCCACCGAAACGGAGGCTGCCCCCAAGCGGCCGAGCCTGGGAGCTCTGGCCTCCATCGGTGGCCGACAGTTGCTGGTGGCGGTGCGGTTCCTGATCGCCATGACCGTCATCCTGGGCATCCTGTATCCGCTGCTGGTATTGGGTATCGGCAGGCTCATCGCCCCGGCCAAGGCGAACGGCTCGCTGGTCAGCTCCGGTGGCGCCGTCGTCGGATCCAGCCTGGTCGGACAGAGCTTCACCGGAGCGAAGTGGTTCCAGGGCCGGCCGTCGGCGGCCGGCGCGGCCGGGTACGACGCGACATCCTCAGGTGGGTCAAACCTCTCGGCCGACAGTGCCGACCTGCTCAAGCTGGTCGAGCAGCGCCGGGCGGCCATCGTCAAGGCCGACGGTGTCGCCCCGTCAGCGGTCCCGCCGGATGCCTTGACGGCGTCCGGGTCCGGGCTGGACCCGGACATCAGCAAGGCCTACGCCCTGATCCAGGTCAACCGGGTCGCGGCGGCCCGAAAGCTGGATCCGACAGCTGTCCGGGAGCTCGTGCAGGCCCACGTGTCCGAGCCGATCCTGGGATTCATCGGGCAGGAGCGGGTCAATGTGCTCCAGCTGAACATCGCCCTGCAGTCGCTGAAATCGTAGTGCCGGGCATCAGATGACGGTCGAGAAGGGGCGCACCGGCACCGGACGGCTCCGGGTCTATCTCGGAGCCGCGCCGGGAGTCGGCAAGACGGTGGCGATGCTGTGCGAGGGCAGGCGCCGCAGCGACCGGGGGACCGACGTGGTCATCGGAATCGTCGAGGACCACGGCCGGGGGCACACCCGCGACCAGGTCGGTGACCTGCCGGTCGTGCCCCGGCTGACCAGCAGCCACCGGGGGGTGACCCTGTCCGAGATGGACCTCGGCGCGATTCTGGCCCGCTATCCGCAGGTGGTGCTGGTCGACGAGTTGGCCCACACCAACGCGCCGGGGTCGGCCAATCCCAAGCGGTGGCAGGACGTCCAGGTGTTGCTCGATGCCGGTATCGACGTCGTCACCACCATCAACATCCAACACCTCGAGTCGCTCAACGACGTCGTCGCCGGGATCACCGGGGTAACCCAGTCCGAGACCGTCCCGGACGAGATCGTCCGGGCTGCAGACCAGATCGAGCTCGTCGACATGAGTCCGCAGGCGCTACGGCGCCGGATGGCGCACGGCCACATCTATCCTGGCCGGGTCGTCGACACCGCACTGGGCAGCTACTTCCGCGAGGGCAATCTCACCGCCCTGCGCGAACTGGCACTGCTCTGGGTGGCCGACCGCGTCGACGAGGGACTGGAGAGGTATCGCCGCGAGCACGGCATCACCGGCACGTGGGCGGCGCGGGAACGTGTCATCGTCGCCCTGACCGGTGGGCCCGAGGGTCCGCTGCTCCTTCGCCGTGGCGCCCGGATCGCGGGGCGGGTATCCGGCCGGGACCTGATGGCCGTGCACATCGTGAGATCGGACGGTACCGTCGGATCTGCGACGTCGGAGATCGAGCGGCAGCGACTGCTGACCGAAAGTCTCGGCGGTAGCTTCCATCTCATCATCGGGGACGACATCGCCGATGCTGTGCTGGAGTTCGCCCGCGGGATCAATGGCACCCAGATCATCGTCGGCGCCTCCCGCCACGGTCGATTCACCCAGCTGGTGCGGCCGAGTACTTCGATGGCCATCGTCCGCAATTCCGGAGACATAGACGTCCACGTCGTCACCCATCGACCGGCCACCCACGGACCGCGGTGGACCGGGTTCCGGTCCAGGGGTCAGCGGACCATCTGGGCCTGGGCTGCGGCCGTGCTCGTCCCGATCCTGCTGGCCGCGGCCATGCTGCCGGTTCGTGACGCCTTCAACTTGCCGACGGTGCTGCTGATCTTCCTGCTCGGCGTCCAGATGACCGCGCTGATCGGCGGCGTGCTGCCCGCCGCCGTCACGGCCGTCGTCGCCAGCGTGCTGGCCAATCTTCTGTTCACTCCGCCGTACGGCTCGTTGACCATCGCCGAGCCCGCGAATGCCTTTGCCCTGGCGGTTTTTCTCGCGGTCGGGGTGACCGTAGCGTCCATCGTCGACCGCAGCCGGGAGTCTGCCGCGCAGGCCGCCCGTGGCCAGGCCGAGGCCCAGTTGCTGGCCGCGGTGGCGGGAGTCGCGGCCGGGCCCGACGATCCGCTGCTGGCCATCCTCGAGCAGGCCAGGGTCGGATTCGGGATGACCGCCGCGGCGCTGCTGGCCGTCCCGCGGGCGGCCTCTCCTCGATCGGCGTCCCGACGTACCTCGACCGGGGGGACCGTGGTGGCGACCGTCGGTCAGTCGCTCGAAGACTCCGGGGAGGCTTCCACGGTCGTGGACGCGGCCGTCCCGAACAACGAGGGCGACACCTTCCGACTCGCCCTCTACGGCCGTCCGCTGGCCGCTGCCGACCAGCGACTGGCCGAGGTCATCGCGGCACAGGCCGCGGCTGCGGTGGACCGGAATCGATTGACCAGCAAAGCCGCCCAGGCGGAACGCCTGCAGCAGACCGACGGGGTCCGGACCGCGATCCTGGCCGCGGTCTCGCATGACCTCCGTACGCCGTTGGCCACCATCAAGGCATCGCTGTCGAGTCTGCGTGATCCGACGGTGGCCTGGAGCGACCGTGACCATTCGGAGCTGCTGGCCACGGCGGACCGGGCGGCCGATCAGCTGGACGGGTTGTTGTCCAACCTGTTGGATCTGTCGCGGCTGCAGACGGGTGTGCTCACACCCCTACGTGGCCCGGTCTCCGTCGACGAGGTGGTCTACCGGGCGCTGATCGGGCTTCCGTCCGAGCGGATCGACGTCGACATCGCAGACGACCTGCCGCTCGTCGACACCGACCGGGGCCTGCTGGAGCGGGTGGTGGCCAACATCGTCGGCAACGCGGTCCGGCACGCCCCGTCCGACGTGCCCGTCCGGATCCTGGCCGGTGAGATCGTCCTCGGCCGGCAGCCGGTGATCCAGATCCGGGTGGTGGACCACGGACCGGGGGTGGCCGCCCCGGATCGGGAGGCGATGTTCGCTCCGTTCCAGCGGCTCGGTGACATCCCGTCCGGCTCGGGTGTCGGCCTCGGTCTGGCGGTGGCACGGGGGCTGGCCGAAGCGGTGAACTCTTCGATCGAGGTCGATGACACCCCGGGCGGCGGTCTGACCATGGTCATCAACGTGCCCATCGCCGACCATCGCGAACCCGCCGCCGCCACCGAACCCACCGGCCTGCAGTCGGATGGCGCCGCGCGGTGAGCAGGGTGCTGGTGGTCGACGACGACGCGGCGCTGGCCAGAGCGCTGGGGATCAACCTGCGCGCCCACGGCTACGACGTCACGGTCGCCCACGACGGTCGGTCTGCGTTGGACGGCGTCGCCCACCAGCATCCTCAGGTCGTGATCCTCGATCTCGGGCTGCCCGACATGGACGGAATCGAGGTGCTGGAGGGTATCCGCGGTTGGTCGGCGGTACCGGTGATCGTGCTGTCCGCCCGGTCCACGTCCGGCGAGAAGGTCCAGGCCCTGGACGCCGGAGCCGATGACTACGTCACCAAACCGTTCGGGATGGCCGAGTTGGTGGCCAGAGTTCGCGCTGCCGTACGCCGGGGGGCACCGTCCATCGGCGGCGCCCAGGACAGTGTGGTGACCACCCACTTCACGGTCGATCTCGACGGCTCCCGCGTCCTGCGCCACGGGCGACAGGTCCGGCTGACGCCGACCGAATGGTCATTGCTGGAGATCCTGGTCCGCCATCAGGGCAAGCTCGTCACCTCCCGACAGCTGTTGATCGACGTCTGGGGGCCGGAGTACGAGACCGAAACGCACTACCTCCGTGTCTATCTCGCCCAACTCCGCCGAAAACTCGAGCCGGATCCCGCGCATCCCAGGTATCTGCTCACCGAATTCCGGGTCGGTTACCGCTTCCAGGTCTGAGCGACGCGCGTCAGGCCCGCACGCGACCGGTGACCCAGTCGTAACGAATGTCCTCGTCGATGATGGGAGAGCCTGCCCGGTTGCCGATGCCGGCGCCGCCGTCCACGCCGTAGAGGCTATCGGTGACGCAACTGGCACCAGCAGAACACAGCCAGAGCGAGTCATCTCCCTGCTCGAACAGGTCGCTCGGTGATCTTCGGCGGTGTCCACGTCATGCCTTATTCGGCGCTGGGCGCCCGCCGCGCTGACCCCGTCGATCCGATGCCCACGCAGTGGCGCGGCGATGATCTTGCGCAGGCAGAGTCGTTGTACGACCACGCTTTCGCCATGCATCGGCAAACTGAGCTATACCAGGGCGGGGTACACGATCTGGCCATCCTGACGCTGCGCTGGGAGCAGGGCCGGCTGGCCGAGGCGGCTGAACTGGGCATGAGCCGGTTGGGAATCGAGTGGGGGAAGCCTTGATCGCGGCGGCAATGAGCAGAGCCGATGCCGGAGCGCTCATCACCGCCGAGCTGGCTACCGCGGGTCCGGTGCTGTGGACCACTCACGGCCGGCTCACCCTGCTCGGGCACGCCGTGGCCGACCTGGATCTGCGTGAGCTGGCCTGGCCACTTCAGGACCGGCTCGGGCCGTTGAGCGACTGCATCGCGAACATCGGTCAGGTGGGGGTGGTCGGGCCGGTCGCGCTCGCCCTGGCTCGGCTGTGTCTGCTGACCGACGACCTCGACGCTGCTGGGTACATCGCTGCTGCCCAACGGCTTTCCGTCCGCGCACAGGGACGCGGAGCTGTGCTGCGGTGTCGCCTGATAGCCGCGCAATTGGCACTGCGGTTGGACATGCGGAACCAGGAGGCCGAGCTGCGGGCCATCGCGCGGGAGGCGCGTGCCCTCGGCATGCGCGGAATCGAGCAGGGCGCAGCAGCCCTGCTCGACCAGACATCGATCCGTCGACATTGACCGCTGTCCCGCCGGCGTGCTCAGACCCGCCCTGTCGCGCACCAGGCATGCGCAGTGGCTCCGAACGGGGCGTCCGGCCGGCCCAGCATCGCGAAGCACCTGGCGCGCAGTATTTCTTGCTGGCCCTGACCCAGCGACCGGTAGAAGGCCCCCGGCGGCCCCACGCCGAGCGGCATGGGGCTCCACCAATCGTCGAAGTCCAGGTACTCGGTCGTCGCGGCCAGTGCTGACTCCTGGACGCCGGTCAGTCCGGCGCGGGCCAGCAGGCCGGCGATCTCACCCTGCTGCATGCCCAGACGTCCGGCTTCGAACCGCTGGTCGGGATCGATCTCTTCGGCGGCGTCGAAGAAGGTCTTGAGGAGCGGCATCCGGTCGTAGTTCCACATGCAGGCGGCCACCACGCCACCTGGCCTGGTCACTCGGACCATCTCGAGCAGACCGGCGGCTGCGTCGCTCATGAACGGGATCACCAGACACGCGAGCGTGACGTCGAACGACGCGTCGCCGAAGGGCAGCTCCTCGGCCATTCCGATGCGTACATCCACGCCCGGGTTCCGCTGCCGGCAACCGTCCACAAAGGGACCGGACGGATCGATGGCGGCGACGTTCACCGCTCCCACTCGGGCCACCAATTCGGTGGTGAGGCCACCCGGACCGCAGCCGACGTCGAGGACCCTCGCTCCAGCACGGACGCCGGCCGCGTCGGCAAAAGCTGGTGCCAGGGTTGGCAGATAACGACCGATCAGCCGGTCATAGCCCTGGGCGGGCACGGCAAATGATGCGCGGATCACATCGTCGTCGGCGGCCATGCCAGATCTCCTGTCGAGTCAGGGGCTGGACTGCTCGCCCCATCATCCCGCAGCCCGGACATTTTCGAACACTAGACTCTGCCGATGACCGGAGCCGGATACCGCCGTGTCCCTACGCTGCGGCCGCGGTCCGTCGGCGTCTGTTCGGCGGCGCGGGCTGGGTCCGGCCGATGACCGAGAATACCGACGCGGCAACGCCTTCCCAGCCGGAGCCGCGGCATCGTGGGCCGAAATGGCTGTACGAAGGCGAAGATCCCGATTACCGCTTCTCGCTGGCAAACGAACGTACCTTCCTGGCGTGGATCAGGACCTCGCTGGCCCTGATCGGCGGGGCGGTCGCGGTGGTGCAACTGATACCACCGTTTCGGATTCCCGGCGGCCGCGGGGTTCTCGGTGTCGTCCTGGCTCTCACCGGTTTGCTGACCGCAGCCACGGCCTACGTCCGCTGGGCCGCCAACGAACGGGCCATGCGGCGCAAGGAGCCCCTCCCGTACAGCGGGTTGCTGCTCACGGTCGCCGCCGCGTTGTCCGCCACCGGTGTGGTGGTCGTGATCCTGGTGCTCTTCGAACGTCATTGACCGGACCGACGATCGGCCCGACCGGCGACACCGGGTTGGCTGCCGACCGGACCACGCTGGCCTGGACGAGGACGGCGCTGGTCGCGGCCGCCCTGGGTGCGCTGCTGCTGCGCACCGGCCTGATGTATCGCTGGCCCCTGTCGCTGGCCGCCGCGACGGTCGCGTTGCTCGATGCGGCCGTCATCGCCGTGATCGGCCACCGGCGCACCTCTTCGGTCGCGGCCCGACGCATCCCCGGCAGCACCGTGGCGCGGGTCCCCGCAATCCGGGTGGTCGCGGTATTGACGGGGCTCACCGTGCTGCTGGCCGCTGTGTCGATGCTGGTGCCCTGAACCCCGTCCGACCCGGACCGAAAAATGTCCGGCGACTCGAACATCGTCATCCGGGCCGCGGCACCGCCGGGCGCTACTATCGCGCCATGCTCATCTTTCTGGTCGTCATCCTGGTCATCTGCTTGATCGCCGGCGGCTTCGGCCTGGCCATCCATGCCCTGCTGTGGCTGTTCTGGGTCGCCTTGATCATCTTCATCATCGGGCTCGTCTTCGGCCTGGTCGCGAAGGTGTTCACCGGCGGGAAGAACTCCACCCGGTCCTGACGGGCCGTCGCCCGTCGACACCCGGGCCGGGTCGATACCCGGGGCCGGGTGATGCGCCGACTTCGCATACGGGAGAAGCGTCACCTCGTCGGTTCTCGGCGGGGTCAACCATTCTCGAGCAGTTGGAGGCGTGATGGGTGGGGTGATCGGCGATCTTCTGCCGCTGGCGGTCGGAGTGGCGATCTCACCGATCCCGGTGATTGCCGTGATCCTGATGCTGCTGTCGAAAAAGCCCGGACCGACCAGCGTCGGGTTCGCGCTCGGCTGGGTGTTCGGGATCGTCGTCGGCACCGTGGTGTTCCTGGTGATCTCCGGTCACGCCAATCTCGACACCGACGCCGGGCCTTCGACGGCCGCCTCGTGGGTGAAGCTCGTACTGGGTCTGCTGCTGTTGCTGCTGGCGGCGATGCAGTGGCGCAAACGCCCGAAGCCGGGCAAGACCGCCGTGCTGCCGAAGTGGATGTCGGCCATCGAGGGCTTCACCCCGGTGAAGGCCGCGGGACTGGCCTTCGCCCTGTCGGCGTTCAACCCGAAGAACCTGCTGATGTTCGTCAGCGCGGGTGTGGCCATTGGCACCGCCCAGCTCTCGGTCGGCGGTGACGTCGTCGCGGTGGCCGTGTTCACGGTGCTCGCCGCCAGCACGGTGCTCGTTCCGGTGACCGGATTCCTGTTCGCGGCGGACAAGGTGAAGCCGTTGCTCGGCAGCCTCAAGACCTGGCTGGAAGCCAACAACGCGACCGTGATGGGTGTGCTGTTGCTCGTCCTCGGCGTGGTGCAGCTCGGCAAGGGGCTGGGTGGGTTGTTCTAGCCGGACCGATCGGCCACGAAGACCGAGCCGGGCTGCGATCTGGCACGTCGGGCAACAGCAGGTCAAAGCGCACACGGACTCGTAGGCGGACCACGCGTCCGACCAGGTCGTGTCCCGGGGATCCCGGGACACGACCTCATCAGCAAGCGATGAATCAGGCCAGCAGGCGGGCCTTCTGGGCGTCGAACTCGGCGTCGGTGAGCACGCCGTCGGCTTTCAGCTGGCCGAGTTTGGTCAGCTGGTCCAACAGGTCGTCCGTCGGGTTGTCCACGGGGGCAGCGGGCGCCGGAGGCGGTGCGTAGACCGGCTGCTGCGCCTGCTGGGCGGCTGCGGCCTGCTGCTGCTCGTAGGCGGCGGCCTCCTGCTGGGTCTGGGCCTTGTTGTCCTGGTGTCCGCGAACTGCGCCACTGACCACGGTGGCGGTACCCACGACGGCCGCGGTTCGTCCCACGGTCCGCAGCAGTGGACGCCGGCCTACTCTTCCAATTCCTCTTCCGAACATGACGTGCTCCTTCTGGCTATGTACTGCGCTGGCTCGGGTACGGCGCTGTCTGTGGACGCGCTGTCTGTGTACTGCATTGCCTGGGTACTGCGTCGGCTACGTATCGCGCCGGTGTCCTACTGCAGAGCTCACTCGCTACCGAGGTCCGCGAAGGCAAGTTCGATGTCATCGGCGGGGATGCGGTCGTAGGCCAGCACTTCGCCGCCGGCGTTCCGCAGAGCGGTGGCAAAATCCTTGGCCCAGACGTTTTCCCAGACCAGCAGGCCGGCTGCGGAACCCGGCGGAAGATCTTGCGCCGCCAGCGCCAAATCGGCCTCGCTCAACAGGCCGCCGTACTCGCCGTCCAGCTTGGCGTAGGACCCGTCCAGATCGCCGTCCAAGGCGTCGATCTCCTGCGCGATGATCGATCCGTCCTCAGCCTTGCTGATGAACACCAGATCGATGATGTGGATGATCCCCTTGTCGACGAGATTCGCCAGGGCCGCGGCCATCTCGCCGCGGAACTTACCGTCGACGAAGGTAGCCAGCAGATAGTCAACTGGTCCGATTTCCATGTGAGCACTCTTTCGGTGTGGGTTCTGCGTGGACGGGCGTCGGCGCGAGAACCCCGGCCCATTCGCCGCTGACTCGAGCCTGCTCGTCCGAGGCTAGTCCGGCAGTTCCGGGCGGTCGTCACCCGTCCTGGGTGAAACGTGGGCTCGTCAGTGCTCGCGAACCCACCGGTTGGCGCGTTCGATGGCGGCATCCGTGGAGGCGCCGACCATCTGGGTGGCCTGGAAGACCTCGACGATGTCGTAGTCGGGTGACTCGCGATTGCGCGCCCATTGCGCGCCGAGATGCGGATCGACGCCGCTGAGGAACAGTCGGCCACCCTCCGCGTCCAGGGCGCGCGCGTACGTCACGACGACGAGGAAGAAGGTGGCGCCGAGGGCACTACGGCCACGCAGTCTGATGACCACGGCCGCGGGCTGAGAACCTGCCGGGTCCGGCAGTTGCGATTCGAGTGTCCGCGATCCCGCGTACAGCAGGCTGCCGTAGACGTCCAACACCACCACACTGCCGCTCTTGAGGACCCGTCCGGGCTTCTCCTCGCGCCAGCCGGCGGGTGTCGGAACCAGCTGGACGATGCGCAGATCCATCGCCTCCTGGTTGAGCTGCAGGATCAGCGAGAGGGCCACACCGAACCCCACGGCGGCCGCCACCGGCAGGAACAGCGTGGCCAGGAAGGTGGTGGTCAGCGCGACCCTGGACGTTGCACTGGTGCGGAAGATGGTCTGGATCTGACCGGGATTGATGGATCCGATGGCGGCCACGATCAGCAGCGCGGCGAGAGTGGGCTGGGCGACCAGTCCGACCAGTTTGGACAGCGCCAACAGGATCAGCAGCAGCCAGACGCCGGAGAAGACGGCCGAGAACCGGGTGCGGGCACCGCTGGCCACGTTCACCGCGGTCTGTCCGACCGATCCGCCGACCGGCATCCCGCGGAAGAGCGAGCTCGCTATGTTTCCGACCCCCTGGCTGAGGAAGTCCCGGTCGATGGAGGTGGTCACCCCGGCAGGGTTCGGCGCGGCCTGCGCGACGCCGGCGCCCTGGACCAGCACGATCGCCGCCACCGCGAACGCGCCGCCGAGCAGCCCGAGGGAAAACGCGCCGAAGTCGGGTACAGCGGGCAACGGGAAGCCGGCCGGTACGGCACCGGAGTCGCTGACCCTGGCTACGCTGTCCGCGCCGAGGATCGCCACCGCCACGGTCGGGATGATCAGCGCGATGACCGCGGAGTAGGCCGACAGCGGCGTCCTGGCCAGCCCGACGATCAGTGCGGCCGCGCAGGCGCCGGTGAGTACGGAGGGCAGGTTGATCTGGCTGGGATGGCTCAGCACCGAAACGGCCTTGGCCAGCGGGAACGAACCGACGCCCTTCTCGCCGGCCAGGTCAGGGATCTGGCTGAAGATGATGTTGAAGGAGATGCCGGTGAGGAAACCGGTCATCACCGAGTGAGAGACGAACCGGGTGTATTTACCCAGCTTGGCCAGGGCGGCGCCGATCATCAGCGCGCCCGCCATCAACGTCAGCAGGGCCATCGCGCCGGCGCGGTGTTCGGGCTGGACGGCAGCAAGCGCGGAGCCGGCCGCGAGAGCTGCGGCGCTCGTGGTGGTGACGACCATCAGCCGGGTACTCGACGTCAGCCCGCCGGCGACCCGGCCCGACGCACATGGCGTACAGGCCGTTCACCGGGCTGACCCCGGCGAGCAGACCGGCCGCCATCCCGTCCGGCACACTGCCGATGGCGCCCGGGATGCCCGCGATCATCTCGCCGAAAAGCGTGGACCGATCAGGCAGTCGACGGCGCAACGCAGAAAGCGGACCCCACACGGTGTCGTCCCTTCGCCCGCGTCGGCAGGCGACGCGGAGTGAAGGTTACGGCAGGGCGTGGAACCCGGAGCTGATCCAGGGCTACTCGGTGGCGGTCACCGGAGACTCGGCGAGTGCGGCATCGACGATGAGTCCGATGCCGATGCCGGCCATCCAGATGTCCTTCGACACAGCCGTCCCGGCCTGGGTCGGACGCATCTTGCTGTCGTGCAGGCCCGGGGTCCGCACGTACAGGCCCAGCAGGCTACCGGCGAAGCCGGTCAGCGCGATCCCGGCCAGACCGGCGGGAACCACCGGAAACAACAGCACCGAACCGACCGCTATCTCGGTGACCGCGAGCACCTTGAGGAAGACGGTGGGGGACAGCTTGGACACCACCGGGTAGGCGCCGACCGCCATGCCATGGATCGCCGTTGCGGTGGGCACGTCACCCTTGAGCTTGCCAAGACCGGAATTGAGGATGAACGCGCCGGTGACGGCACGGAGGGGTGCTCGACGGAGCTTGGCGGCAATGGACATCGGATCTCCTCTTGAGCGGCCTGAAATGCTGCTGTCAGCTTGGCACACCGTTCCGTTCGAGCGTCGGGGACGACCGGCGCCGGTGGATACCTCGGTAGTGGATGAGCCTTCGGGGGCTCTGTACCCCGGTCCGCATCGGCCGACACATCCACTTGCGGCGGCAGTCGCTCAGCGTCGTCGTCGTTCGCCGGCGGCGACGGTGGCGCCGATCTCGGACAGGAGTTGAGGCCACACCTGGACGGGTAGGTCATGACCCATGCCGGCGACGGTAACCAGTCGCGACCCAGGAATCGCGGCGGCCGTCGCCAAGCCGCCCGAGATGTTGACCAGTGGGTCCGCATTGCCATGGATCACGGTGGCGGGTACGGAAACCCTGTGCAGGGCAGCGGTTCTGTCGGGGGCGGCGAGGATCGCCGCGAATTGGCGCGCGCCGCCGGCCGGATCGTAGCGACGGTCAAAGGCGATCCCGGCGATCTCGCGGATCCGGTCGACGTCAGACGGGAATCCGATCGAGTGGATCTTTCCGTACATCGCCAGACTGTTCGCGATGGCACCCTCGCGGTCGGCGGCAGGCTTGGCCCGCATCAGGTGGGCGAGTACATCCGGGCGGGGCCGGCCGACCAGCAGAGACCCGGTGGTGGAAGAGATGGAGGTCAGACTGCGGACCAGGTCCGGGCGCAGCAGAACCAGGTTCTGCGCGATCATCCCGCCCATCGACACGCCGACGACGTGGGCGCTGGACCAGCCCAGTGCCTCGATCAGACCGGCCGCGTCGTTGGCCATGTCGACCAGGCGGTAGGCGGGCTTGGCCAGGCCCAGCAGGCTGCCGACGGGCTTCCCGGGACCGGCGGCGTCGAGATGGGTGGACAGGCCGACATCCCGGTTGTCGAAGCGGACGACCTGGTGGCCGCGATCCGCCAACTGGCGGCAGAAGTCCTCAGGCCACGCCAGCATCTGGGTGCCCAGGCCCATGATCAGCAACACCGGGACGTCGCCGGCCTCACCGAACACCTCGTAGGCGATCTGCATACCGTTGGACTCGACCGTCGAGACGCCCGGCCACTGGTCGGCACTGGTGGCCGGCACCCCGGGGCTTGTTGCCGAGCTTGGTTCGGTGCCTGTTTCGGGAACGCTCATGCCACCAGGGTAGGCATGGACGTCGCGTGGTGGGCGTGATGACGAGGAACACATGGGCCACCAAGCATTGGTGCACCAATCATTGGTAGTCTTGCTATATGGACGAGCTGCACGTCGACCAGGAACCTGATCCGCTGGCGTTGGAGCGTCAGGTCTGTTTCGCCCTCGTGGTCGCCGCGCGCAGCGTGGTCTCGCTGTACCGCCCGATGCTCGAGCCGATGGGGTTGACCCACCCGCAGTACCTGGTGATGTTGGCCCTCTGGCAGGACGCACCGATGTCGGTCAAGGAGCTCAGCCGGCGTCTGCAACTCGATCCCGGCACGCTGTCGCCTCTGCTGAAACGCTTGGAGTCCCAAGGTCTGCTCAGGCGCGGTCGGGATTCGTCCGACGAGCGACTACTGGCTGTCACCCTCACCGCCGAGGGCACGGCGTTGCGATCGAGGGCGGAGCTGATTCCCGGGGCTGTGGTGGACCGGCTCGGGATGGACGTGGCGGATCTGCAACAGCTCCACCAGACACTGACCGACTTCCTGTCGGCCGCAGGCGACCCGATAGCGAACGGACAGTGATCGATATGACGAACGCGGTGATCGATGTGACGAACTCAGCGGTGCTGGCGCTCGCGCAGCAGGCGAGCAGCGATGGTGGCTTCAACGTGGGCACCCTGCTGCTGTTCGTGGGCGGAGCTCTTCTGCTGGCCTTCTTCTGCAGCATCGGGGTGATCGCCCGGATGCGGGAGAACCGCCTCGAGGCCAGGCGTCAGGCCGCGCGGGTCAGTTCGCACGAGACCGCACCAACCGATACCGCGCCACCGTCGAGCTGACCTCGAAGGCGGATGCCCGGGCTAGCCGCCGAACTGGCCCACCAGCTGACCGATCCCGAAAGTCACGACCATGGCCAGCGCGCCACCGGCGACCACTCGCACGACGGCTTTTCCGACCGCGGATCCGCCGAGCCTGGCACTGATGGTGCCGGTCAGCGTGAGTGCGACGAGGACGGCGGCGAAGGTGACCGGAATCCGGGCGGCATCCGGGGGGATGAGGATTGCGATCAGCGGCAGGAGCGCGCCGACGGTGAACGAGATGGCTGACGCCACGGCGGCCTGCCACGGATTGGTCAGCTCGTCCGGATCGATGTTCAGTTCGATGTCGACGTGCGCAGCGAATGCATCGTGAGCGGTGAGCTCTTCCGCCACCAACTGGGCGGTGTGTTCGCTCAGGCCCTTGTCGCGGTACATGGAAGCCAATTCAGCCAGTTCCTGCTCCGGACTTTCCGCCAATTCGCGACGTTCCTTCTCCAGCAGCGACCGTTCGGTGTCACGTTGGGTGCTCACCGAGACGTATTCGCCCAGCGCCATCGACACAGCGCCGGCCACCAGACCCGCGATGCCCGCGGTCAGAATGGCACTCCGGTTCGTGGTCGCCGCGGCCACGCCGATGACCAGGCCCGCGGTGGATACGATCCCGTCATTGGCGCCGAGTACGCCGGCGCGGAGCCAATTGAGTCGGGACGACAGACCGGCAGCGTGCGGTTCGGTGACAGCGTCGTCCCGCTCGTGGGAGGGGACGCCGGGTGAGGTCGCCGACGGGTCGACCCCCGGGTCGCCGGTCTGGTCTCGAGTGGGAGTCACACGACGAACGGTAGGTACTTTCCGCTGCGCGTGCCAGGATCCGGAGCCTTACCTCACCGCGAGGCGCCAGTCCGGGCCGTCGCCGCGACTGCGTCGAGCGGAGGGTTCATCCACGCGTCCGTGGCCCTCACGGGGAACAGCCTGTCAGGTCGATGTGAGGGAGTCAGGACGATGGGCGGAGTCAGCAGGCTCGGACCAGCCGGAGAGCCAGCACAGGGCAGGCGTTGGCCGCAGCCTTGGCTCTGCGCACCAGCGCCGGCGGCAGGGGGCCGGCGGGGAGCATCGGATAACCCCATTCGTCCAGATGGATCGCCTCCGGCAGCTCCTGGGCACACAACCCGTGCGCCCGACAGCTCAGTGGATCGACCCGCAGCAGACGATCGACGGTCGGGCTCACCACGACTCCACCACGGGCGCGGCGCGACCGCCCAGTGGCACGACCACGACCGCGGCCGGTGCCAGGCAGCCACCCAGCCGGAGATGGACGTCCAGATGCGCCGCTTCCGGTCCCGTCATGACCCGCAGCGCGCTGGCCGCGAGCGCCACCGCGCCGTCAGGATGCCCACAGCCGCCACGTCTGTCGATGACGAGACTCCGCGGACCGCGCCCATCTGGGTCAGACCGATTGCGCTGAAGGGTGTTTCCCAGGCTTGCGGGAGATCGATCCAACGCCCGGCGACGCCACCGATCAGCGCCCAGGTGGGGCCGGTCAGATCGTGTTCCCAGCCCGCAGCCTGCAGGATCGCGCGCAACGGCGTGCTGCCGGCGATCTCCACGACTCCGGGGCGGGATACGGCGCCGCCGACCGTGACCAGGCTGGTTTCCCAGCTCGTCCGCGGTGCCGACGGAGGCAAACCAGGACGGACCGAATCGTGCGATCAGGGCCAGCTGGGCCAGCGTCTCGGCGTTGTCGACGAGGGTGGGCCTGTCGTTCACCCCGGACTGCCAGATCTTGGTCAGCCGGCCCGCGGGACGAGCGTCGCCGGTGTTCAGATCGCGGGCCGGCGGTGGTGCGCCAGGACCTGGTGGCGATGGAGGATGTGGCCAGGCCGCCGGTCTCGATCGCGACGCGGGTGTGGGCGGCGCGTTCGGCGGTGCGATGGTCATCGGCGATGGCGATGCTCCACCCTCCATGCGGTGCTGGTCCGCCCACGGCGATGTCGCCACCGAGACCGACCAGCACCCCGCAACCCGTCAGGTCGGCGATGCGGGCTGCGGCCCGATCGGCGGCGAGCGCCTTGGCGGTGGCGCCCAGATCCAGACCGATGCCCGCAGGCACGGTGATCTTGCGGGTCACGGCGTCGTTCAGGACGGGGGCGAGTTCGACCTCGGCGCCGGGTCGGCGCAGCAGGGCGTTGATCTCGGAGTCTGCGCGAAAGCGACTGCAGGCCAACTCGATTCCGGCCAGTTCCGCGGCCAGGGTGGAACGCGCAAGTAGACGGGCCGCGGGATCAGTGACGGTGAGAGTGGCTGTGGTCGACCAGATCTCGAAATCAACTCGGACATGGCGGGATGCTCCGGTACCCATCAGGCGCCAACCGATCACGAGCCACCGGACCCGGCGTCGGACGGGCTGGAGGTGGTGGTCGGTGCTGCGCTGGTGGACAGCGATGCGCTAGTGGTCGTCGCAGTCGTCGTCTTCGCCACGCTGGTGGTGGTCGCTGCCGTCGTGGTGGTCGCTGCTGCCGTCGTGGTCGTCACGGTGGCCGGCTGATTCGCCGCCGTCGAAGCCAGGGTCACCGATGTGGTGGCGGCCGGAGTGCTCGCGGCGTCTGCCGGACCGGCCAGGGCCAGGGTGAGGGCCACGGCCGTCGTTCCGGCCGCGCCGACCAGTCCTGCGGTCAGCAGGCGGACTCTGCGGCGCAGCGCCGCCCCCGTGGTGTTCCGCTCTGACGGATTCATCCGGTCGATCCCTTCCTGGCTCGGCTCAGCTTCCGGCCAGGTGCGTTTCGTGGCCGATGGGTCCACTTTCGAGGATCGGGCTTTGGGTCGGCTGTGTACCTGCTGGACGCCTGGTCTGGATCCAGTCACCCATCCGCGCGGCGACTTCGCCGGCGATGGATCGACGCCCGGGTGCATCCAGCCGGCTAACGGCCGTCGTAGGGAACCACGACAGGTACGGACAACAACGACGAGAGGATCTCCCGCGATGAACCGTCTCATTGCCGCGCTGGGCGCCGCCGGACTGATGGCAGCCGGCACGCTGCTACTCGGAGGTGGCACCGCTTCCGCGGCCGCTGCCGACATGGCCAGTGTCACCGTGGTCCACGGCATTCCGAACACACCGGTCAACGTCTTCGTGAATGGGAAGGCGACCCTGACCGACTTCAAGCCGTTGACGGTCGCCGGCCCGCTCGAACTCCCTGCGGGAACATACGACATCAAGGTCTATCCGGCTGCCGACACGGCCGGTACCGGAACCCCGGTGATCGACGCGTCAGCGACCGTGACCGCAGGCGAGAATGTTTCGCTGGTGGCCCATCTGTCGGCGGACGGCCAGCCGACGATCACGCCCTACGTCAACGACACGTCGTCGATCGCGGCGGGCAGCGGACGGTTGATCGTGCGACATGACGCGGCGGCCCCGGCGGTCGACGTCCGGGCGAACCAGAAGGTCGCCTTTCCCGGTCTGGTGAATCCCAAGGAGGTCTCGGCTGACCTGCCCGCGGGCACGATCAGCGCGGACGTGGTGCTGGCCGGCACCAGCACCGTCGTCATCGGGCCGGCCGACGTCACGGTGAAGGAAGGCAGCGACACCGTCGTCTACGCCGTCGGCTCGGCTGCGGACAAGACCCTCGGAGTGGTGGTCCAGACGATCTCCGGGATGGACTCGGCGCCCGGTGGGGTTCCGGCTGGTACCGGTGGCCAGTCGGCAGGCCTCTACAGCCAGCCCGGTTGGGTCGCGGTGATCGCTGCCCTCGGCGTGGCGATGGCGGCAGCAGGCGTGTTCGCGTTGCGTTCGGGGCGTCGTCGGGCAATCGGCGACTGACGCGACCATGAGCCATCGACGACGAGCAGCGGGCTCCCGGAGAACCATGCCCGGGTTGCTGCTGCTCGTCGTCGGTGTGTTGACCGCGATCGGGGTTCCATTCCTCTGGTCGACGACTCACCAGGATCCCGCGCTGCGGCCGATCGACCGGGGGGTCGCTGTGCAACTCGCCCAGGCTTCGTCTGTCGCGAGCGCCGACCCCGTCGTCGATCCCACTTCGGAACCGGCGTCGCCCGATACCCGCACCACTACTTCGCAGATTCGGACCACTTCATCGACAGCAACGCCCGCACCCCGGGTTTCGGCTGGGCCGCGGCGGGAAGAAACGACCATGGCCACGACGACGACGCCCACGGAGGTGACGTCCTGGATCCCGGTAATTCCGCGAGCCGCACCCGAGCCGGTGGTGGCGCCCGCGCCGACGATGGGGGTTCCGGCTCGATTGCAGATACCGGCCATCGGTATCGACGCGCCCGTGAAAGCAGTGGGCGTCGACGCCAACGGCGACATGGCGGTGCCGGCACAGGTGCAGCAGATCGGGTGGTACCGGTTCGGGGCTGTACCGGGATCGGCGGCCGGATCCGTGGTGATGAGCGGGCATGTCGACTCGGCTGTGCAGGGTCTCGGTGCCTTTTCCAGACTCGGCGACCTGAGGTCGGGCGACACCATCACCGTCTCGGATGCGACCGGCCACCGGTTGCGATATCACGTCGCCGGTCGGGAGGCCTTCGACAAGAAGACGGCCCCGATGGCAGACCTGTTCTCCCGCAACGGCGCCGCGAGACTCACCCTCATCACCTGTGGTGGCGACTTCGATTCCTCGATCCGCTCCTACGTGGACAACATCGTGGTCACGGCGATTCCGGGATGACCGAGACCCGTGCGGACACGTCACCTTTCCCCATTCCGGATGAGGTGGAGCAACAGCTCGCGCAAGGCTTTGCGACCAGCGATGCCTGGACCCTGCGGAAGGTCTACGACCGATACGGCACCCAGGTCTACCGGGTGGCCATGGCGAGCCTGAACAACTCCAGCGACGCGGAGGAGATCACCCAGACGGTCTTCGTCGACGCCTGGCGCGCCAGGGACAGCTTCGACCCGGCCAAAGGCTCGCTCGGCGGCTGGTTGATGGCGATCGCCAAACGGCGCTGCATCGACCGGATCCGGGTGCTGGAACGCAACCGACGCGACGTGGTCGCCGTGGCCGCCGGGTCGGTACACAACCACGAGGTGCCCGGCCCCGAACAGGTGGTGGACCAGATCGTGTTGGCAGATCAGTTGGCCAGGCTGCCGCAGAGTCAACGAGCCGTGCTGGAACTGGCCTTCTACGACGATCTGACGCACAGCCAGATCGCGTCGTTGACCGGGCTTCCGCTGGGTACGGTCAAGAGTCACCTCCGGCGGGGACTCGAACAACTGCGGCGTCGATGGGAGGTGGACGGTGGAGCATCTTGATCCCGATCAGATCGTGCTGATGGCCCTGGGCGAGCACGATTCAGCTGATCCGGCTGCTTCTTCCCTGTCCGGTTCTGCCCAGTCCCCGCGGCAGCACCTGCTGGAATGCCAGGTGTGCCGACACGACCTGGCGCAGCTGACCCGGACCGTCGAGCTGGCCCGTGAGGCCGGTGAGCTCGGCGTGCAGTCTCCGGTGGTGCTGCCAGCATCGATCTGGAACGGCATTGCCGGCGAACTGGGCATCGGCGCAGCGCCGCAGGTTCGCTCCGACCTGACCGGCCGCGTCCCCCGCCAGCGCATCGTCGGAGTTCCCGACAAAGACGAACTGGTCGGCAGCCAGGCGCGTGGCCCGGGCGACGGGAACCGCACCGCCGGGCAGGAAAGAGATCTCCCCGATCGGGGAGACGCCGGGCGCCGATCTCCGCGAATGTCGTGGCGTCGCGGTCTGGTGGCAGCGGCGGTGCTGATCGGGGTCGGGGCCGGGGTTAGAGCCGGCGTCGCGATCGGGCGTCACGACACCACCGCCGCGACCGGATCGCAGTCGGAAGCCGTTCTCAAGCCGATGCCTGCCGGTCCGCCGACCGCGCACGGGACTGCGACCGTGACGCAGGGCAATGCCGGGACGACGCTGACCGTCGCGGCCCGTCAGCTACCGCTACGCCAGGGGTACTACGAGGTGTGGCTGTACAACCCACAGGCGAACAAGATGATCGCCGTGGGCACGCTGGGTTCCGGCGGCGACGGCATCTGGACGCTGGCTTCGACCATCGACCTGCGCTCCTACAGCGTGGTCGACGTCTCGGCCCAGGACTTCGACGGCAATCCGGCCCACAAGGACAGCGTCCTGCAGGGGCCGCTCACCCAGTGAGGGTGAGCGGTCGGCTGCGCCGGGTCAGAAGCGACCACCAACACTGCCGCCACCTCCGCCACCGCCACCGCCGAATCCGCCACCGCCCCCGCCGAATCCACCACCGCCGAATCCACCACCGCCGAACCCGCCGCCATAGCCGCCCCCGCCGTTGAGCAGGCCGCCGAGGATTCCGCCCAGGATGGCACCGGTGAAGGCGCTGTTTCCGCCGCCGCTGCGTCCGGCGTAACCGCCCCCGCCGGGCCCCTGCCATCTCCCGACGTCATTCTGGGCCAGTCGGGCAGCTTCATCGGCCAGCTGTTCGGCCTGCCGCGATTCGGTCAGCGCCGCGGCCAGGTCCGACTGGCTCAAGGTCTGCGCGTTGGCCAGGTGTCGCTGGGCTTCGGCGAGCCTGGTCCGCGCCTCGCTGCCGATGGCACCCTTGCGAGTGGCGATGAAATCGCCTGCCCCGGAGATCTTCGCCTCCGCGGAGTTGAGCGAGGTCTGCAGAGCGGCACCGGCCCGCTGCTGGGTCTGCTGCGCAGATCTGGTGGCGGCCAGGATCTGATCCAGGGTCTGGTCGGCCTCCTGGATCCGCTGGGTGGCCAGGATCGGATCGCGTGCGCCGCCCGGGCCGGCCACTGCGGTCAGTGCTGTCTCGACCTGGCTCAGCTGTGCTCCGATGCCCTGGCCGGCTCCGCCGATGCCACCTTGTGCGTAGGCCGCCTTCGCGGTCGCGAGTTCGGCCTGCACGGGTGCCAATCTGGCCTGCAGTCCGGCTGAGGCGTCGGCCAGGTTGGCGTCCAACTTGTCGATGGCGTCCAGCAGGGTCGTCGACTGGGCGACGGCCTCCTGGGCGCTCCGGGCGGCGACGACGGCCGGTGTGGTGTCGGCCGCCGTCGCTTCCTGACGGGCAGTCACCACTGACGACCGGGCGAAGTCCAGCCGGTCCGCGGCCTCGGCGGCATTGTTGATCACGGCGCTCAGTGCGGACGGTGCGTAGGTGGAGCCGAGGCGCGCCAGGGTGGCCAGGTGGTCGGCGACCCGGGTGTCCTGCGCGGCGATGGCCGTCTCGATCTCGGTCAGCGCCACCGGCAGACGGTTCTTGAGGTCCAGCATGTCGTCGAACCGTTCACTCTGGGCATCGAGCGCGGCATCGGCATCGGTGCAGCTGGAGATGATCTGGTTCATCCAGCCACGGCGGGTCGCCTCGTCCTCCGGGATGTCGTCGTCGATCTGCTGGCGCAGTTGGAAGGCGGCTGCCAACGAGTTGCGGGCCGCCTCGAACGCAGCGCGGAACTCGGCCATGGCGGGCTTGCCGAACGTCGACTCCGCCAGATTCAACTGGGCCTCGCTGGTGCGGACCGCGTTGTCCGTGGTGATCAGGATCTGCACGCTCCGATCGGAGACCGACTGCAGCGGTTCCAACGGCTCGGCGGGTGCGACCGGGCGGCCGTCGCCGTCGACAGACCCACCGGACGCAGTGCCGGCCGGTCCGGCCGCGCTCTTGGACTTGCGGGCCTTGCGGAACCAGAGAAGGCCACCGACCAGCAGCCCGAGCAGGACGACCCACAGGATCCAGGTCTTGCTGCCCGAGGACGAAGAGCCGCCGACGGTCGTGCGCAGGCCATCGGCCGCGGCCACCGCGGCTCCGGACCAGGCGCTGGCCTTGAGCTGGGGCACGATGTCGTTCTGCGCGATGGTGTCGAGCTGACTGGTGCTCAACACCGAGCCGGCGGGCGCGGTGAACCCGTACGCCCGGTCCTTGGTCGCTATCGCCAACAGCACGGTATCCGAGCCGAAACCGGACAAGGCAGCGGATTGCGCGGCCCACTGATCACCGGCCATACCGTCGAAGCTGTCGACGTAGACCACCCAGAGCTGGATCTTGTCCTCGTTGTAGAGCTTGTCGATGGCGTTCTGCACGGTGGCCGTGTCGCCGCCGATCGAGTCGTTCCGGTCGGTGATCTGGTCCGGGATCCGGTACGGCGGCACCGCGGAAGCGACGCCAGCGCCCATCAGCAAGCCCAGCATGAGCAAGAGCATCACGATGCCCGAACGCACCCCCGACCTCGGCGACGATCCCGTTGACGTGCCCGACGACGACATGCAGTGATCCTCCCTCGGCGAGCGGTGGTGACCGCTCGGTAACCTGCAGCTTATCGGCGCGACGGGAGCAGCACAGGTGAGTGGCTGACCCGGTCGCCGCCCGCGCCTGGAAGATGATCACTCGAACGCTGATCCCCCTCGACGGCGACAACCTCTCGGGTCCGGGCGACGCCTGGTCTTCGCCCGGTCGACGCGTAACACGACGGGAACTTTGCCAGTCGTTTGCCGAAATATTGCATTCCTACGATCGGCCCGTTGAATCATTGCTATCCATCGGGGGCGTGACATGAGCGAAGACATCATCACACCGGCCGCGGACCCCATCGAGGGCGTTCTGCATGTGCCGGATGCGACAAAAGAGACACTGGAGGATTATACCCTCCGATTCGCTCCGCGCAGTTATCGGAAATGGACGACGGGTGTGGTGGCCATTTCCGCACTGGGCGGTATTGCCTACCTGGCCGATTTTGCCATCGGTGCCAATATCGGTATCGCCTACGGGACCGGCAATGCACTGTTCGGTATTCTGGTCTTCGCCATCGTCATCTTCGCCACCGGGTTTCCGCTGGCCTACTACGCCGCCCGGTACAACATCGACCTGGACCTGATCACCAGGGGATCCGGCTTCGGCTACTACGGATCGGTCGTGTCAAACGTCATCTTCGCCACCTTCACGTTCATCTTCTTCGCGCTCGAGGGCTCCATCATGGCGCAGGGTCTGCAGCTCGGCCTGCACATCCCACTACCGATCGGCTACGCCATCTCGACCCTGATGGTGATTCCACTGGTCATCTTCGGGATGAAGGCGCTGTCCAAATTGCAGGTCTGGACGACGCCGCTCTGGTTGTTCCTGATGGTGGTGCCGATGATCTATCTGCTGATCAGCCACCCGGATTCGGTGGCCACCTTCTTTGCCTACGGCGGGCAGGGCAATCAGTCGGTCAATTTCGGCTCGATCATGCTGGCTGCGGGTGTCTGTCTGTCGTTGATCGCCCAGATCGCCGAGCAGATCGACTATCTACGATTCATGCCGCCCAAAACTCCCGAGAACAATCGCCGGTGGTGGCGGGCCGTCATTCTGGCGGGTCCCGGCTGGGTGTTCTTCGGGGCGATCAAGCAGATCATCGGGCTGTTCCTCGCGGTCTACATCATCTCGAACATCCCTGGCGGTGCGGCCGTCGCCAACCAGCCGGTCCACCAATTCCTGGAGATCTACAAGAACATGATGCCGGCCTGGCTGGCGATGACGCTGGCCGTCATCCTGGTCGTCATCAGCCAGATCAAGATCAACGTCACCAATGCCTACTCCGGCTCGCTGGCCTGGACCAATTCGTTCACCCGGATCACCAAGCACTACCCGGGCCGCCTGGTCTTCGTCATCTTCAACCTGGCGATCGCGCTGGCGTTGATGGAGCTCAACATGTTCGACTTCCTCAACACGATCCTGGGTTTCTACGCCAACTGCGGGATGGCCTGGGTGGTCACGGTGGCGGCCGACATCGTGTTCAACAAGTACCTGCTCAAGCTCTCGCCCAAGGTGCCGGAGTTCAGGCGCGGCATGCTGTACGCCATCAACCCGGTCGGCTTCGGTTCGATGCTGATCTCGGCCGGCGTGTCCATCGCCGTATTCTTCGGGGCCTTCGGCGAGGGCATCAAGCCCTACTCGCCGATCGTGGCCATCGTGTTGGCGCTGGTCCTCCCGCCGGCCCTCGCGGTGGCGACCAAGGGCAAGTACTACCTCCGGCGCACAGACGATGGCATCGACCTGCCGATGTTCGACGAGCACGGCAACCCGTCATCGGAACACCTGACCTGCCACGTCTGTCGCCTCGACTACGAGCGGCCGGACATGTGCGCCTGCAAGACTCATGACGCCTATGTCTGCTCGCTGTGCCTGAGCACCGACAAGGTCGGTGACCACGTGCTGCCGGCGCAGGGCTGAAGTTGCGGAGTGGCGGCGGTCCGCGTGGGGTCACGACGAGCCGACGGTGAAGGCGTCTCCCGCCAGCGCCTGCAGGGCGGCCAGATGGCCGGCCAGAGCGGTCCGTCCGGGGTCCGTCAGCCGCAGCCGGGTCTTGGTGTAGCGCCCCGAGGCCACCTTCGAGATGGCCAGATAACCGCGCTCGTCCAGTGCAGTGAGCTGCTTGGACAAGTTGGAGGCCGTGACGCCGCAGTAGTCCTGCACCGCGCGGTAGTCGGCCTCCTGGCAGCCCGACAGGAAAGCGCAGATCCGCAACTTGATCGGGGCCAGGAGCAGGTCGTCGAGCTGGATCACTCGGTGGCGCCCAGTCGTCCGCGCAGCAGCAGGAAGTACGAGACGGCGACGGCCAGGCCGATGCCCAGATAGATGACGCTCAGGGTGCTGTTCGCATCGAGGCCCACGATCAGCAGGGCGATCGCGCAGATCAGGAGGACGAGGTTGTCGGAGCGTGGCCGCCCGTGGAACCCGTGCAGTCCGCGGCGGGCACGGTAGGAATTGGGCAGCAGGATGGCCCCCGCCACCAGCAGGATGCCGACGGTGAGCACGACTACGTGCCCCCAGCCTCGAGCTGATGACTGCCCGAGGAGAGCGACTCCCGCACCGGCGGCGGTCGCGCCGAGCAGGCTGAGTGGGACCGGAATCCGCAGGCGACCGGCTGCCGAGCGGGCCTGCTGTGCCTGAGCCAACGATTGACGTGCCTCGTCGTTGTTCATCAATCCAAGTTAACAAGTACTTTCCAGATCAGCAAGTAGTGGGCCGCAGCCGAACAGGCCGCACTTGCGGGTTCTTGCTCGGCCCACTTCGCGTGCCCACTTGGCGAAGGGCTCGGGGTTGCGGGGTCTGCGGGAGCACGCGTTCCGGACCGACGAAATCGAACACGAAGCCCTCGCCCGATTTCATCGACTGGATCGACCGGCCCTGGACGGCCCGCCGCCTGCGGAACTGGATGTTCAGGTCGTGACGGCGACATGACCGGTGTCGATCACCACCTGCTGTCCAGGTTGCCGATCGAAGACATCGATGGCGCCGTCACAGCTGACGAGCGCAGGTCGACGCCGGCCGAGTGCGCGATCATCGCCCCCGATTCGACCCGCATGCTCTCGCCCGGGGCGAGGAAGAGGCGGGCCACCGTGGAGCCCGGGTTGTGCCTGACTTGGATCTGCCATCACCCGCAACCGTAGTCAGCCACCCTTCGACCGTGATGACGCCCGTCAGCACCAGGGGTCGGGCAGGTGGAGCAGGACGTTGCGGTCCATAGTCGTACCGGCGGTCGGGTGCCGGCGCAGATCGTCGGGCCGGAACTGCCAGTCATTCGCGGCGAGCTGCCGGGACAGCCCGGCCATGGCCGTCACCGAGTCGACGTCCCCGGACCACGGGAGCTCGCCGGCGTGATCGACCATGGTGACGGCGACCGTCAACGTTCCGGTGGGCGACCTCAGCAGCTCGACGATGCGCCCCTGCTGCGGGAAGTCGATCAGTGACGGCGCTGTCACCTCCCACCACGGGTGCCGGCCGGAATGCGGCGTCACCCGGGTGATGTGGGTGTGGCCGTTGAGCCAGAGCACCACACACGGATGCGCGTCGATCACGCCGTCCAGCTCCAGAGCCAGCACCCTGGGCGGCGCATCGGCGGCGTTCCGGTCGTTCACCAGGTCGGGCAGGGTGTGGTGGGAAGCCAGTACCACCAGGCGCTTTTCACGATCGGCGTCAACGAGTTCGCCCTGCAGCCAGGCGAATTGCGCCGCGTCGAGGCTGCCCTGGTACCCGCCGTATTCGTTCACTGCGTCCAGCACCAGGACCGTCACAGAACCGTGGTCGTGGCGGTAGTACGTCGCCGGGTCGTCCTGGGTGAACCCATGACCCAGCGGGCGGGCGCCGGCGCGGAAATGGGCCCGGACAAAGGTGTCCCGGGTGATGGTGCGGCGCAAGGGGTCCGGCGTGACGGTGCGGAAGAGCATCGCGTTCCACTGGTCGAGAGCCGATTGATCCGTGGCGTCGACCGCGCCGCAGAACCTGGCGATCTCGTCGAGCGAGAAGTGGGCGGGAACGTCGATGGCCTTCTGGTCGCCCATCGAGGCCAGCTCGAATTGTCCGACGGCCGGGATGTTGCCCTGGACCAACTGGTCGTGGTTGCCATGGACGGCGAGCCACGGCATGGCCAGCCCCGGGGTCTGGATCGGCTGCCGGATGGCGTCGAGAAGCCCTGGAGCGTCGGGGAAACCGTACAGTCGTCGGGGTCGGTCGAGCCGGGGCGGCTCGTCAGCCCAGGATGTCGGGTCCGGGTGCCAGAACGCCTCGTGCCAGTGTTCGTGGTCGGCGACGCCCTCGTATCGGCTCCTCGATCCGGAGTCGGGATCGACGGTGCCGCCGTCGAGAAGGTTGACGTACCAACCCAGTTCGTTCGTCTGGGCGTTGTCGATCACGTCGCCGGTGGTGATGGCCCAGTCGATCGCTGCGCCGCCGACCGGGCCCCGTTCGACCCTG
Organism: Nakamurella sp.; assembly: GCA_965277305.1. Classification (GTDB taxonomy): domain Bacteria; phylum Actinomycetota; class Actinomycetes; order Mycobacteriales; family Nakamurellaceae; genus Nakamurella. Next base: position 45,567 of record CBDICH010000007.1, read on the forward strand.
TTGATCGCCTCGATCATGGCCGCCGCCACCTGGACGGTCAGGCAGTCCTGGGTGCGATAGGCGCCGATGATGCCGAGCTTCTCGCGGAGGGGAGAGTCGGGATCGGACCAGCGGTCCAGGAACTCGCCGCGGGCGGGCGACTGGCTGTCGCACAGATGCAGGTCCGACAGGTGAGCGAGGGTGAGCAGCACTTCCGCGTCGGGCGCGACGGAATCAGAACCGGCGGGCAGCAGTTCCGTCCGGTTGAGATGCCGCTCGCCAGGACCGACGGCCAGCTCCCAGTAGCCCAGCGGGGACCGGTGGCCGCCACCGATCGAGCTGCGGTGGGTGAGGGTCACAGTCGGCAGTATGGCGGCGGCCGTCCACCTCGTTCCGGCCGGGTCCCCGGCCTCGAACGAGTCGATCCCGACGGGTCGCTATCCGCCCGCCGGGCCGCGCTGCGCCCCGCCGTTTCCCACGGTCAGGACCGTCGCGGTACGGACCGGGTCGACGTCGCGGGTGCCCTGGAGTTCGAGCATCGCTGCGACGAGCTCCCGCTGCTCGGTTGCCACCGGCACCACGCCGCCCGGAGCGGCCCACGACCCATCGGCCGGCAGGGCCCGCAGCGACACCAGATCGCCGACGCCGGTGCCGGCCGCCTCGCCCAGGACCGTGACCATGGCACCGGAGGAAGCGTCCCGAACAATGAAACTCCCGGCGCGATCGGTGCTCTCGACCAGGAAGAGACCGCGACGACTGGCTGACCAATCGGTCAGCAGGTCACGCTCGTCCGGCGGTAGCGCCGCGGCCCGGGTATCGATGAATTCATCGAGCAGACCGCCCTCGAAGATGGCGATGTCCATCAGCAGCGGATTGAGGACGGCACCGAACAGTGCCTCCGGGCCGGCCGCCGGATCGACGCTGGCGGCGGCCAGTTCGATGAGCAGTTCGCGCCCGACACCGTTGCGGACCCAGGTGGACACCTTGTCGTACAGCCAATCTCGGCGAGCCGCCAGGTCGAAGTCCGACCGGCCCAGATGGCACCGCTTGTATTTGCGGCCGGACCCACACCAGCAGGGGTCGTTCCGCCCGACGTCGGTCCGGGTATCGCCGACGTACCGGGACACCATCAGCAATTCGGGATCATCCGCCGGCACGGCGGCGCGCTGCAGCAGTGAGACCGCCCGGCCGGCGTCGCCCCGCAGCGACGCCAGGCTGGCGAGTTCCCGCATCGACGGATAGAAGTCGGCGTCCATCTCCAACGCTTTGAGATACGCGGCCTCCGTAGCGGGGAAGTCGGCCAGCAGATCCTGGCATCGCCCCAGCAGCCAATGCCAGCCGGCCAGGGCGCGGCGCGGCGTCTGCGGGCGGATGGTCTCCAGGATCATCGCCAACATCGCCCCGAGATGCGGGTCACCGCCGAGGCTCTCGTCGGCGATGGCCACCGACACCATGGGCTCCGCGAGCGCGGGAAGATGGGGGAGCAGCTCGACGACCTCGACCTCCGGAAAGTCCTCCTCCGATTCGCCGTCGTCGGCCCATCCATGCATGGCATCATGCAGTTCGTCGACCTTGGCGGTGAAGGCCAGCACCGCCAGGGATTCGACGTCGGCCAGTTCGTAGGTCTGGGAAATGCGTTCGAATTCCTCTGCCTCGAGGGTTTCGGCGTTGGCCGCCGCGAAGTCGAACCCGGCGACCGCCACCATGCCGTCCTCATGGTCGAGCCGCTGTCGGATCAGGATGTCGGTCACCGGCCAGCCCGGCTCGGCGAACAACTCAGGATGCCGCGCACAGACCAGTAGCAGATATTCCTCGAGCGGGATCGCGCCGACCGGTTCGACATCCTCGGCCACCTCGGCCGCTCCGAAGACCTCCATGAACTCCTCGGAGAACCCGAGCGTCTGGGCCAGCCGCTGCTGCTCGTCCGGTTCGGGTACCGACTCGAGGTGCAGGCCGTCCGGCACCACCGAAATGGCGATCAGCGAGTCGGCCGGGTAGCCGGTGAGCGTGCTCGCGGCCAGCCTGATCACCGGGGCCAGCGAATCCTCGTCGGCCGCGTCCTCGATGAGTTCGCCGTCGAGCCGGTTGAACGGCGGGGTGTCGAGCAGCGGCCAGATGGCGGCGAAGTCCGGCACGGTGGCGAGCTCGTCAGCCTCGATCTCCGCAGCCGTGAGCCGATGGGTGAATACCCGTCCGGTGAGCGCGGCCGGCAGGTTCACGACGAGTGGGGGGTCGACGATCTCGATCTGGGCCAGGTCGCCCAGGGCTGCGTGGTGCCAGCTGACGGTCAGCTGCTCATCCGTGGTCGGCACGCCGCGCTCGGACAATGCCCTGAGCAGCTCGGGGCGGGTGATCGACGTGGTGGTTCGCATGATGTCGGCGACGGCTTCGGTACGGGTCTGCTTCACGCCCACCATCCTGCCGTCCGCCTGGGTTCCGTCGAAACCCTTGTGAACCTCGACGGGGTGTTCGCCGTCACCGTCGACGGCGGACGGCCTCGGGAACAATCCTCGCCAGCCATCAGTTGGAACGATCAGTAAAGTTGAGCGGGGTTGGCTCAAGGACGTTTGACAGTGGCTCGAAGGCTGGGCATGCTGACAGCAGAGCTTGGTCGCCGACGCTCGACCGCGACCCAAGTGCCACCAACGCATCAACATCACGGGCTCGCATCAGCCGATGTGGCCCACCGGTTACCCATAGCAGGAGGAACGCATGTCGCGTGCCGTCGGTATCGATCTCGGTACCACCAACTCGGTTGTCGCTGTCCTGGAGGGCGGCGAGCCCACCGTCATCGCCAACGCCGAAGGCGCCCGCACCACCCCGTCCATCGTCGCGTTCGCCAAGAACGGCGAGGTGCTCGTGGGTGAGGTGGCCAAGCGCCAGGGCGTCACCAACGTCGACCGGACCATCCGTTCGGTCAAGCGTCACATCGGTACGACCTGGAACGTCGACATCGACGGCAAGTCGTACACCCCGCAGGAGATCAGTGCCCGCGTGCTCGGCAAGCTCAAGCGCGATGCTGAGTCCTACCTGGGCGAACCCGTCGTCGACGCCGTCATCACGGTGCCCGCGTACTTCAACGACTCACAGCGTCAGGCCACCAAGGAAGCCGGCGAGATCGCCGGTCTGAACGTCCTGCGCATCGTGAACGAGCCGACCGCCGCGGCCCTGGCCTACGGCCTGGACAAGGGCGACAAGGAGCAGACCATCCTGGTGTTCGACCTCGGTGGTGGCACGTTCGACGTGTCCCTGCTGGAGATCGGCGACGGCGTCGTCGAGGTCAAGGCGACCGCCGGCGACAACAAGCTGGGTGGCGACGACTGGGACGAGCGCGTCGTCAACTGGTTGGTCGACAAATTCAAGGCCGCGAACGGCATCGACCTGACCAAGGACAAGATGGCCATGCAGCGCATCCGCGAGAACGCGGAGAAGGCCAAGATCGAGCTGTCCTCGAGTCAGTCCACCTCGATCAATCTGCCGTACATCACCGTCGACGGTGACAAGAACCCGCTGTTCATGGACGAGTCGCTGACCCGTTCGGAGTTCCAGAAGATCACCTCCGACCTGCTCGACCGCACCCGCACCCCGTTCCATCAGGTCATCAAGGACGCCGGCGTCAAGGTCGGCGACATCGACCACGTGGTCCTCGTCGGCGGTTCCACCCGCATGCCGGCCGTCACCGAACTGGTCAAGGAACTCACCGGCGGCAAGGAGCCCAACAAGGGCGTCAACCCCGATGAGGTAGTTGCCGTGGGTGCCGCACTGCAGGCCGGTGTGCTCCGCGGTGAGGTCAAGGACGTGTTGCTGCTCGATGTCACCCCGCTGTCGCTGGGTATCGAGACCAAGGGCGGCATCATGACCAAGCTCATCGAGCGCAACACCACCATTCCGACCAAGCGCTCGGAAATCTTCACCACGGCCGAGGACAACCAGCCCTCCGTCCAGATCCAGGTCTTCCAGGGTGAGCGGGAGGTGGCCGCCTACAACAAGAAGCTGGCCATGTTCGAGCTGACCGGGCTGCCGCCGGCGCCGCGGAACGTGCCGCAGATCGAGGTCACCTTCGACATCGACGCGAACGGCATCGTGCACGTCACGGCCAAGGACCTGGGCACCGGCAAGGAGCAGTCGATCAAGCTGACCGGCGGTTCCGCGCTGTCCAAGGACGAGATCGACCGGATGATGAAGGACGCCGAGGCGCACGCGGAGGAGGACAAGGTCCGCCGCGAGGAGGCCGAGGTCCGCAACCAGGCCGAAGCGCTCGTCTTCCAGACCGAGAAGTTCGTCAAGGACAACGACGAGAAGCTCCCCGAAGAGCCGAAGGCGCGGGTAGCCGAAGCGACCGCCGCCGTCACCGAGGCCCTGAAGGGCACCGATATCGCAGCCCTGAAGACCGCCGTGGAGACGCTGGCCAACGAGTCCCAGCAGCTGGGTTCTGCGCTCTACGCGCAGACCTCGGGAGAGGCTGGTGCGACCGGCGCCGACGGTGCGACCGGCGCCGACCCGCAGGACGAGGAGATCGTCGACGCCGAGATCGTCGATGACCCGAAGCCGGACATGACCAAATGACCTCCGGCGAGCACAGCAACGGTCCACACGGAGGAGGTGAGGAACCCGTGGTGATCAACGACAAGCGCCGTCTCGATCCGGAGACCGGAGAGCTGCGCAACCCCGGCGGCGGGTTCTTCTCCTCGCCGTTCAACCGCAAGTCGGACCCGTCCGACCCGGAGGAGGCGTTGCAGCCTCTGTCGGTCGAGAACAGTGCAGACGGACCCGCTTTGGAGGCCGCCAAGCAGGAGGCGGCCGAACGGACCGCCGATCTGCAGCGGGTCACCGCCGAGTACGCCAACTACCGGAAGCGGGTCGACCGCGACCGGGAATTGGTCGTCAAGAACGCCAAGGCGAGCGTGCTGACCGAGATGCTGACGGTCATGGACGACATCGACAATGCCGACCGCCACGGCGATCTCGTCGGGGCGTTCAAGGCGGTGGCGGACAAGCTGACCGGTGTGCTGACGAAGGCCGGGCTGACCCAGTTCGGCACGGTCGGCGATGCGTTCGATCCGGCCCTGCATGAAGCCGTGCAGTTCGCCACCTCGCCGGACGTCGCGGTGCAGACCGTGACCACGGTGATGCGGCACGGGTACTCGCTCGGTGATCGATTGGTGCGGGCGGCTGTCGTCGGCGTCACGGGCCCCGAAGCCGAGTCCGGACCGGCGGTTGCCGAGACCCCTGCCACTGATGAAGTGATCGATGCCGAGATCGTCGAAGACGGTCGCTGACCACAGTTCGATGGCTGACCGCGGTTAAAAACATGAGAGGAGGTTCCTGGTGAGCGCCAAGGATTACTACGAGAAGGACTTCTACGCCGCGCTGGGCGTGAGCAAGACGGCTACCGCCGCCGAGATCAAGAAGGCCTACCGGAAGCTCGCCAGGGACCTCCATCCCGACAAGAACCCGAACAACAAGCAGGCGGAAGAGAAGTTCAAAACTGTCTCCGAGGCCTACGACGTGCTCTCCGACGACGCGAAGCGCAAGGAGTACGACGAGGCCCGGCAGTTGGTCGGCAGCGGCGGATTTCGTGGCTTCGGTGGCGGACAGCCCGCCGGTGGCGCGGGTGGATTCGACCTCAACGACCTGCTGCGGAACCAGGGCGGCGGGGGCGGGGCCGGCGGGCTGGGTGACATCTTCGGCGGACTGTTCAACCGCAACGCCACCAACACCAGGGCGGCCAGGGCCAAGCGCGGCGGCGACGTGGAGACCGAGGTGCGGATCTCGTTCACCGAGGCTGTTTCGGGTGTCACGGTGCCGATCCGGCTGGCCGAACGCAGCACCTGCCCGACCTGCCTCGGCACCGGCGCCAAGCCGGGAACGTCGGCACACGACTGCCCGGTCTGCAGCGGCACCGGCTTGACCACGCGCAACCAGGGTTCGTTCGCATTCTCCGAGCCCTGCACCAATTGTCACGGGTCCGGCTCGATCATCGACGACCCGTGCCCGACGTGTCACGGCGAGCGGACCGTACTGACATCGCGCACTCTGTCGACCCGCATTCCGGCGGGCGTCTCCGACGGTCAGCGCATCCGGCTCGCCGGCAAGGGCGATGCCGGTACCGGGGGCGGTCAGCGCGGCGATCTGTTCGTCGTGGTGCATGTGAGCTCGCACGAATTGTTCGGCCGAAACGGCGACAACCTGACGCTGACGGCGCCGGTCACCTTCCCGGAACTGGTGCTGGGGACCACCTTGACCGTGCCGACGTTGACCGGTTCGGTGCGCCTCCGGGTCGCGCCGGGTACCGCGTCCGGCCGCAAGCTGCGCGTCAAAGGCGCCGGTGTCAAGCGGAAGGACGTCGTAGGCGATCTGATCGTCACCGTCGAAGTGGCGGTGCCACAGAAGTTGTCAGCCGAGGCGACGGAGGCGATCGAGGCCTTTGCCGCGGCTCAGGGTGACGACCCGCGGCCCGCGATCACGAAGGCGCTCAAGGCAGTGCAGGCCTCGTCATGACCATCCGGCGGGACCCCGGCGCGCCCTCCGGGCGCCCGGCGGGGCTACCGGTCGACGTCACCGTGGCGTTCGCCACCGGCGAGTCCGCGGGCTTCGAGCTGGACGCGCCACTGTTCGTCATCTCGGTGGCCGCCCAACTGGCGGGCATGCACGCCCAGACCCTGCGCTCCTACGATCGCGAGGGTCTGGTGTCGCCCGGTCGTACATCCGGGGGCGGGCGACGCTATTCCCGCCGAGACATCGAATTGCTGCGGGAGGTGCAGAGGCTGAGCCAGGACGACGGCGTGAACCGTGCCGGGATCCGCCGCATCATCGAACTCGAGGCGCAGGTGGACGCACTGCGCGCCAGGGCGAACGAGCTGTCGGACGAGATTCGCGCGCTGCGCGCCGATCTCAACCAGTCGCGGGCTGACGCGTCGAATGCGGCTGCGAACGCCATCGCCGGTCTGCGTCGGGATGTGGTGCCATGGCAGAACACCACCACAGCCATGGTGACCTGGCGACCGCAGCGCCGCCGTGGGTAGTCACGCCGAAGTGGCCGGACCTTGAACGGGCCGGCCACTTCGGGGAGAACGGTGCGTGCGGAACTCCTGTTCTACGTCAGCAGTCGACCTTGAGGTAGAAGTACCCGTCGTAGGCGGTCGCGGCGCCGCCCGTCAGGTACCAGAGGTACACCTGCACCTTGTTGCCGTTGAAACCGTAGGCGCTGGCGTAGACGTAGCCACTGTAAGCGGTGACTGTGGGCGTGCAGTAGGACACGTCGGTATCCATCGCGACCGTGTAGCTGCCGGTGGAGTTGTGCACAGCCGACAGGATCCGGGAGGTACCGGAGTAGACGGTGCCGCTGGGCGAGATCATGCCCTCGATCTGCGGCTCGTAGTAGCCGGACACATCGATGAAGACGTCCGTCGGGCCGCCGACGTTGTTGATGTTCAGCCCGTGAGCGTTGGTGGGATTGATCGACACGGTCCCGCCCGATGCGATGGCCTGCGCCCTCACGTAGTTCAGATTCGACGCCAGCGGCATGGATACGTTGGACGGAAAGGCCGTGAGGTTTCCGGCCGCCCGCTCGTTGACGGCACCGATGCTGGCGGCCACAGCGGTCGCTCCGACCGGAATGCCGCACCCACCGGACTTACCGCCCTGCGGTACGAAGCCCGAGGTACCACCGACGTAGAAGGTCCGCGTGGTGCCATTCGCCAGCTGGCCGCCCGCGAGCCGGGTGTCGACGATCCGGCACGGCGTGACGGCGACGAAGACGGTGTCAAGTTTGGCTGGGGTGAGAACGCTCGCGATGCTGGGCGTCGACAACGGCGCGACATTCGAGTGTCCTGAACCAGCCGGAGGCATCGGGCCCCCGGGGGTCGGTGGTGCGGCCGAGGCCGAGGTCAGGCCGACCGTGGCGGTGACCAAGCCGACGGTGATGCCCGTGAGCAGACGTCCCCAGTTCTTCATGCGAGCCTCCAGAGGCTGATTGAGCCGCTCCATGGGGCGGCCTCGACCCGGATCAACGTGGGATTGCCGATCTATCGCGGGTCTGCAGCGTGAGAGGCGGCGAACCCATCACCAGATACGGATTGGCCGAAATGTCAGCCGGTCGCCGCGCAGCCCCTCGCCGCGAAGCTATTTCGGCTCGAGCCTGAACATGTCAACCAGTAGTCGTTCTCCGCTGACCGGATGCGCCCATCCCCACTACGGACGAGATTCGCGAGCCACCGCCCGGCCGGTCAGCGATTCGCCGCGTCCCGGCTGTCGACCGGAAAGTGGCGTTGGTCAGGAGCCCAGCGCATCCGCCAGAAGTTCCCCGTCCTCGACCCGGTCCCAGGCATCGGAGAAATCATCGAGGGTGCCGTGCGCGACGGCCTGCTCGAACGCGTGCAGCCGGCCGAAGACAAACCCGGCGATGCCGTCGGTAGCCGGGCTGAGAGCGAGTTGGGCGAGCCAGGCCGCAGCCGAGAGGGCATCCTGGTGCTCACCGAGCACCTCCTGGATCTCCTCGATCGCCGCGGCGAACACCACCATGTTCTCGCCGAGCGTCGCGCTGGCGGCCTCCGCCGCATACCGGAGGGCCTTGGCGCTCTTGCGGACGGCGTGCAGGGCCGGCCCGTCGAACGGGTCGGCCAGTGACTGGTCGACCAGGGTGGCCAGACTGCGCCACGCCGCGGCCAGGTGCGTGGCCAGCTCTGGGGCCACCGGCTTTCCGGCGCGCCGGGAGAATGGCGGGGCGATGATGAAGGCATCCAGTTCACGCAACATCTGGAGGTAGTGCGGGGCTCGGATGAGCTCGGCGACATCGGCGAGTGCGGCCGGCAGGGCGCTGTCGAACTGCGCGTCCAACCTGGCTCGCGCCGCGGCCGCGTATTCCTCGGGTTCCTCCACGAGTTGGCCGGCCAGCCGCAGCCGGAATACCTCGAGATCTCGCGCCCGCCCCAGGACGGCCCCGAACTCCTGGAGCCCACCACGGAGGTTGCGCGTCGTACCGGCGGAAAACAATCCCGAGTAGACGTCCAGCACCGAGCGGAGCCGCCGGGCGCCGGCCCTCGCGTCGTGCAGCGCGTTCGGGGTGCCCTCCCGTAACGCCCGGTCGGTGCGGATCAGGTCGTCACGCAGTTTGGTGATCGCAGCGATCACGGCCGCCCCGGCCCCCTTGGCCTTCGCGGTGCCCGTCGGATCGCCGGAGCCGAGCGCTCTGGCCAGTTTGGATGCGCTGGAGGCGGGCTTGGCGCCGGCGGCCCTGAGCAACGTGACCACGGCGGCCAACTGGTCGCGGGTGCCCGCCAGGATCTCCACTTCGAGTTCCCGCCAGTCGGTGGGCCCGGACTCGGCGTAGTGCGGTTGGCCGGCTACGTCGTCCGGCTCCGGTCGCACGCTGAACAGTTTCGTCGATCGCACCTGATCGTCGGCGACTTCCACCATCGGGGTGCCGCCGGCGTCGAGCAGTCGACGGACCGTACGGCGGTTGCGGATGCGGGCCACCGGCTGCAGCTCCCGCCCCCGGGCGGCACCCTGCACCAGATCAGCGAGCGCGGCCGGAACCCGGGCGGTGAGGGGGTCCCGATGATCGGTCTCGAGCGGGAGACCGATCTCCGTTCGCGCGCCCGCGACGGCGGGCAACTTGAGGTGCCAACCCGCGTCGTCACCACCGGTTCGGTGCCGCAGCGTCAACTTCGAGCGCAGCAGGTCCAGCTCGACGGTGTCGAAATACACCGCGTCCAGTTCGTGGACCACCGGCGCGGCTGCGGCGGGCAGCCCGACGGCCACCAGGCTGCGGCGGCCGGCCAGCTCCGGCATCGCAGTTTCGGCACCGATTTCGAGCTTGGTCTCGATTTCGAGGTGCCGGGTGGGGCCGCTCTGCTGACCGGACGACCTGTTCTGCTGCGATGCCATGCATTGGTGTTACCGCACGAACCGACGATGACCAAATGCCATGGCGACGACTGGGCGGAACGGAAGGTCGGATGCCGGCCGGCAGCTCCGGACAAAGTTGAGCGGAATAGACTCAACTTAGGTGCGTTGAACCTGATGGACGAGTGGTGGGCCGGCGACGAGACAGTTCCACCATGACCCACCCTGAGCAGAAAGGCAGTAGAACTACTCCTATGAACACCGACATCCTGACGACCAAGAGTCGCGAGGTCCTGGCTGCAGCGATCAGCGCGGCCACGACGGCCGGCAATGCCATCGTCGAGCCCGCTCATCTGTTGAACGCGCTGCTGTCGACCGAAGGGTCCACCGCGCCGGGGCTGCTCCGCGCCGTTGGTGCGGATGTGGCCACGATCGGTGCCCGGACCACTGCGATCCTGACCCGGCTGCCGTCGGCGAAAGGTGCCACCGTCGCGCAACCCCAGCTTGCTCGCGCCGTCGCGAACGTGGTCACCAGCGGCGAGCAGATCATGCGGGCCGGGGGGGACGAGTTTCTGTCCACCGAACATCTGCTGGCCGCCTTGGCCGCGCCGGGTACCGATGTCGGTGACCTGCTGGTCGCGGCGGGAGCCACCACCGATGCACTCGTCGAGGCCTTTCCCGTCGTGCGCGGCGGTGATCGCAAGGTGACGTCGGCCGATCCGGAAGGGTCGTTCCAGGCGCTGGAGAAGTACGGCGTGGATCTGACCGAGCGGGCCCGCGAGGGCACCATCGACCCGGTCATCGGCCGCGACGCAGAAATCCGGCGAGTGGTGCAGGTCTTGTCCCGCAGGACCAAGAACAACCCCGTGTTGATCGGCGAGCCCGGTGTGGGCAAGACTGCCGTCGTCGAGGGACTGGCCCAGCGCATCGTCGCCGGTGATGTACCGGAGTCGTTGCGGGGCAAGAGATTGATCTCGCTCGACCTGGGTGCCATGATCGCCGGGGCGAAGTACCGCGGGGAGTTCGAGGAGCGGCTGAAGGCCGTTCTCGACGAGATCAAGTCCTCGAACGGCCAGGTCGTCACCTTCATCGACGAGCTGCACACGGTGGTGGGCGCCGGCGCGACCGGCGAGGGTGCGATGGACGCGGGCAACATGCTCAAGCCGATGCTCGCCCGGGGTGAGCTCCGGATGGTCGGGGCGACCACGCTGGACGAGTACCGCACCCACATCGAAAAGGACCCGGCCCTGGAGCGTCGTTTCCAGCAGGTGCTGGTCGGGGAGCCGAATGTCGAGGACACCGTGGCGATCCTGCGTGGACTCAAGGAGCGGTACGAGGCGCACCACGGCGTCCGGATCACCGACGCCGCACTGGTCGCCGCTGCTACTTTGTCCGATCGATACATCACCGCCAGATTCCTGCCGGACAAGGCGATCGACCTGATCGACGAGTCGGCGTCCAGACTGCGCATGGAGATCGACTCCAAACCGACCGAGATCGACGAACTCCAAAGGGCTGTCGATCGGCTGAAGATGGAGGAGCTGGCGCTGGCCCGGGAGTCGGATGCGGCCTCCGCCGACCGCCTGGTCCGGCTGCGCCGTGACCTGGCCGATCGCAGTGAGGCGCTGGCCGCGCTGACGGCGCGATGGGACGCCGAGAAGTCCGGTCTGAACCGCGTCGGCGAACTGAAGAAATCTCTCGACGAATTGCGCATGCTGGCCGAACGGGCCCAGCGAGAAGGGGACCTGGCCAAGGCTTCCGAGCTGCTGTACGGCCGGATCCCGGCACTGGAAAGGGAACTCGCCGACGCCTCCCTGGACGCGTCGACCGAGTCGGCGGCGGAAGCCCTGCCGCCCATGGTCTCCGAGGAGGTCGGCCCGGACGACATCGCGACCGTGGTGGCCGCCTGGACCGGCATTCCGGCCGGTCGGTTGCTCGAGGGTGAGACGGCCAAGCTGCTCCGGATGGAGGACGAGCTGGCGCGCCGGGTGGTCGGCCAGGCCGTCGCCGTCCGGGCCGTTTCCGACGCGGTTCGCCGGGCCCGGGCCGGGATCTCGGATCCCGATCGGCCGACCGGATCGTTCCTGTTCCTCGGGCCGACCGGTGTCGGCAAGACCGAACTGGCCAAGGCGCTGGCCGACTTCCTGTTCGATGATGCCCGCGCGATGGTCCGCATCGATATGAGCGAGTATTCCGAGAAGCATTCGGTGGCCAGGCTCGTCGGAGCCCCTCCCGGGTACGTCGGCTACGACCAGGGCGGCCAGCTGACCGAAGCAGTGCGCCGCCGGCCGTACACGGTGGTGCTCCTGGACGAGGTGGAGAAAGCGCACCCGGACGTGTTCGACGTACTTCTGCAGGTGCTGGACGATGGTCGGCTGACCGACGGTCAGGGCCGGACCGTCGACTTCCGCAACGTCGTCCTGATCCTGACCTCGAACCTCGGCAGTATCCACATCGTCGATCCTTCGCTGGATGCGAAGCAGCGCCACGACGCAGTGATGGCCACCGTGCGCGGTGCTTTCAAGCCGGAGTTCCTCAACCGGCTGGACGAGGTGGTGTTCTTCAATGCCCTCGACATCGAGCAGATCGGCTCCATCGTGGACATCCAGGTGCAGGCGCTGGCGACCAGGCTGGCCTCGCGCCGGCTGACCCTCGACGTGACCGAGGCAGCCCGGGAATGGCTGGCCATCGAAGGCTTCGACCCGCTCTACGGGGCACGCCCGCTCCGTCGGTTGATCCAGTCCGCCATCGGAGATCAGTTGGCGAAGGAGTTGCTGGCCGGCAGGATCCGGGACGGCGACACCGTGCTGGTCGATGCGATCGACGGCGAGTCGCGGCTGGCCGTGGGCCCCGTCTACGCCGTCTGAGGCTCGCCGGCACGGCGCCCGGGGGTGGGCAGGTCTGACAGCCCTGGGCGCTCCCGCAGGCCGTCCACCACGAAATCCAGGTACCGGCACCACACCTGCGGGTCGGCGGTGCGCGGATGCAGGGTCAGGTTGCTGATCATCATCATGATCACGGCCAGGTCGGCGACCTCGAAGTCCGGCCGCAACTGCCCCTGCGCCTTGGCCGCGGCCACCAGTCGGCCGAGCGGCTCGGCCATGGCCGAGCGGGCCCGGGCCACCCGTTGCTCGCCGTACTCGGCGCTGTGCAGGACCTGACGAAGGCCTCTGTCCTCGGCCTGGCCGGCGACGGCCTGGTGCAGGAAGGTGACCAGCGAGGTCCAGGCGTCGGGCTCGGCGGCCGCTGCCTCGGCCCGGGCCACCAGCCGTTCGATCTTCTCCTGGAAAAGCGCCTCGATCAGCGCATCCTTGCTGGGGAAACGCCGGTAGACCGTGCCGACGCCGACACCGGCGTGATCCGCGATGTCGTCCAGGGTGACCGCCAGCCCCCTGGTGGCGAACACCTCGGCCGCGGCGCCGAGGATCTTCCGGCGGTTCAACTCGGCATCCTTGCGGAGTGGCCGGTGGGGTGCCTCACACGCAGCCGGCAGGCAGCCGTCATCGCGGTGAGTGGTCATGCCATCAGCCTATATCCGGCAGGAAACAAGTGGAGGTATTCCCTCAACATAGTGTAATGTCGGATGAGCGGAGGTTGCCTCCACTTACCGGGAGAACGATATGACGGCAGTAGCCGAGGCGAGAACGAAGAGCGGGCCCGATGGCCGACGACTCTTCTTCCGCACAACGCTGCCGGCGCTGGCTTCACCGCTGTTGCCCCCGCACGTGTATCCGCCGCTGGGGTCGGAATCGGTCTCCGTCGTCGAGGCTCGGGTCGAGGTGCTTGCGGCTCCTACCCTTGCGGCTCATGCCCCGGAGGTGTCGGCCACGCCCGATGCTCCGAGCCGGCCGTCGCGGGGGAGTGTCATCCGTACGGTGGTGGTGGGCACCGTCATGGCTGCGGCCGTCGTCGCGCTGTTGGTCTGGCAGCGCCACCGGCTCTCCGATCTACCGAGAGTCGTCGCCGACGCCAACTGGATCTGGATCACGGCCGCCATTGCGTGCATGGCCGTCTCGGTGGCCGCACTGGCCAGGTTGCAACGCCGCCTGCTCAATGTCGACGGCCGTCATCACCCCTTCGGGCCGATCCTGGCCACCACCTATGCCGGCAACGCGATCTCGGTGTCACTGCCGATCGTCGGATCGACCGCTTCCGCGGTGTTCGCCTACAAGCGGTTCCAGCACATCGGCGCCGAGAAGGCCGTCGCTGCATGGGCTCTGGCCGTCGCGGGGCTGTACTCGACCATCACCTTCGTCACCATCTCGGCCATCGGTGCCCTGCTGACCGGCTCGGTCGGCCTGGCGCTGGCCGGGTTCGTCACGCTGTTCGCCGGTGTCATCCCGGTCGTCGTCCTGCTGGCCGGTCTGCACAACCCGCGGGTGCGGCCGTTGGTCGTCGGCCTGGTCACCTGGGTTCTCTCTCTCGGGCAACGGGTGATCGGCAAACCCGTCGGTGATCCGGGAGCGGTCGCGGCGTCGGCCATCGGTCAGGTAGCCGCGCTGCGCCTGGGTCGACGCAACGCTTTCATGGCGGCCCGCTTCGCGACGCTCAACTGGGCGGCGGACATCGCCTGCCTGGCCTGCGTATTGGCTGCGGTCGGTGCCCCGATCCCTTGGCATGGGTTGATTCTCGCCTGGGCCGCCGCATCCGGAGCCTCGTCGATGGGGCTGACCCCCGGTGGGCTGGGCGTGGTGGAAGCGGCGCTGAGTGTGGCGCTGGTCGCCGCCGGCCTGCCCGCGGGCATAGCCGTCAGTGCGGTGTTGCTCTACCGGTTCATCAAGCTCTGGCTGGTACTGCTCGCCGGCGCCGTCACACTGTTGGTGATCCGGGCCAAAGGGCGCCGGGCGGAGTCGACCTCAGGATCGGCACCGGAAGAGTTGCTCGCCAACCGGTCTCGGTAGGCGGCAGACCGGGCCTGGAGTGGATCGTGACTGCCGACCACGACATCGCGGCCTCGACATGGACGACCCGGTCCGCCCACCGCACCACATCCAGCCGGGGGGCGGCCGCGACGCAGACGCCGGGTCCGATACGTCCGAGTCAAAATTTCGACGCGGGTGAATGGTCGACCAGTCCGGCAAAGCCGCAGTAAAGACAGCTGCAGGCGACAGGCGAAGGGCCGCTCCCGCCATCTGCCCGGCCGTCCCCATCCCCTGACCCGGCAGCCCCGAACTACTGTGTACCCGGCGTCCTTGATCGGGGGCAGACCTGCGACCCCGACCGCGAGGCGCCCACCTGATCGGGACGCCGGGCCGTGTGATCCGCCCGACGAGACGTGAGGTTCGAACCATGGCACGCAGCACCACCGGGATCCGGACTGATGGCCCCCGAAACCCCGACAGCAGAAAGCCGACGAAGGCGGATCGGCTCAGTGAGCTGGCCGGAACTGTGACCGGCGGGTCCCTGCCCATCCGGGTGCGAGCGTGGGATGGGAGCGAGGCAGGACCGGAGACCGGTCCGGTGCTGGTCGTCAAGACGCCGCGGGCCCTGCGTCGGCTGCTCTGGTCGCCCGGGGAGCTGGGCCTTGCGCAGGCCTACATATCGGGCGAGGTGGACGTCGAGGGAGATCTCACCGAGGGCCTGTCGACGGTCTGGAACGCGTCGAAGTCCGGTTCGGTGGCGAAGCCCGCCGTGCGGGCGTCGCAGTGGCCGCGGCTGGCACTCGCGGCCGCGAAACTGGGTGCCATCGGCCTGCGTCCGCCCGCTCCGGGGCAGGCGGCGAAGTTGAAGGGCAGCATCCACTCGCAGGACCGGGACCGGGCCGCCATCGCCCACCACTACGACCTGTCCAACGAGTTCTACGAATTGCTGTTGGACGAGTCGATGGCCTATTCCTGCGGATATTTCGTCGACGGTCCGGAGGGTGACCTGGCCGCAGCCCAGAATGCCAAACTCGACCTGATCTGCCGCAAACTCGGGCTGGGGCCGGGTAGCAGGCATCTGGACGTAGGGTGCGGGTGGGGCTCGCTGATCTGCTACGCCGCAGAGCATTTCGGCACCTACTCGACCGGCGTCACGCTGTCGGCGCAGCAGTACGACTACGTCACGGCGCGAGTGGCGGCCGCCGGCCTTTCCGATCGCGTCCAGGTACGACACGCTGACTATCGCGTCCTGGATTCCGGGCAGGACGACGGTCGGTTCGACGCCGTCTCGACGATCGAGATGGGTGAGCACGTCGGCGATGCCGAGTACCCGGACTTCGCCGGCATTCTGCACCGCGTGCTGCGGCCGGGTGGCCGGGCCCTGGTCCAGCAGATGTCCAGGGGCGAGAACGCGCCCGGGGGCGGCGCCTTCATCGAGACCTACATCGCGCCGGACATGCACATGAAGCCGCTGGGCACCACCGTGTCCCTGCTGGGCGCAGCCGGCCTCGAGGTGCGCGACGTCCATGCACTGCGCGAACACTACGACTGGACCGTGTCCGCCTGGGCGCGCACCCTGGAGGACCGCTGGGACGACGTCGTCGAGATGATCGGCGAAGTTGGAGCCCGGGCCTGGCGGCTCTACCTCGTCGGCGGTGCCCTGGCGTTTGCGGAGAACCGGATGGGGGTAGACCAGATCTTGGCCGTCCGTCCGGGCGCCGGTGGAATGGCATCGATGGAGCCCTCGCGAAAGGTCTGGGAGCAGTGAGCTTTCCGGTTTCGCTCTTGTTCGTCGAAATGGGCAGCACGCTGCTGGCCGTCGCGGCCGTGATGGCAGTCGCCTTCGCGATCGGTGCCGCCACGGGCAAGTACTCGATCGTGGATGCCGTCTGGGGCCCAGGATTCGCGGTCGTCGCGACGGTTGGATTCCTGGTGACGATCGGGCACGGTGATTCCGGCCTCCGCTGGATAGTGCTCACCGCGGTGGTCATCTGGGGCCTACGGCTCGGCGGATACATCCTGCTGCGCAACCACGGACTGCCCGAGGACCCGCGGTACGTCAAGATGCTCGACGGTCACGGCAAGGGCGCCATCGTGGGGAAGGTGCAGGTCCCGCAGGGGCTGACGATGTGGTTCGTCTCGCTTCCCGTGCAGGTGGCGATGCTGCTGACCGACCCGATCCGGTGGATCGTCTGGACCGGCGTCGTGGTCTGGTTGGTGGGTATCGCGTTCGAGTCGATCGGCGACGGCCAACTGGCCAGGTTCAAGTCCGACCCGGCCAACAAGGGCCGTCTGATGGACCGTGGGCTGTGGCGATATACCCGACACCCCAACTACTTCGGCGACGCGGCCGTGTGGTGGGGCATCTTCCTGATGGTCGTCTGGACCTGGGTGGGCGCGCTGACCGTGCTTTCTCCGGTGCTGATGACCTACCTTCTGGTGGCGAAGACCGGCAAGGCGCTGACCGAGAAGCGACTGGCCGAGTCCAAGCCCGGCTACGCCGAGTACGTCGCGCGCACCTCCGGATTCTTCCCGCTACCCCCGAAGAAAGGCGCTGTCGCCGCATGAGGATCAAGGCATGAAGACGATCGACGAAGGTTCCACGGCAACGGATTTCGAGCTGCCCGACCAGAGCGGTACACCGCGGCGGCTGTCCACGCTGCTGCAGGGCGGGCCCGTGGTGCTGTTCTTCTATCCGGGCGCGATGACCAGCGGGTGTACGGCGGAGAGCTGCCACTTCCGCGACCTGGCCGCAGAGTTCGCGGCGGCCGGCGCGCAACGGGTCGGGATCAGTGCCGACCCGGTGGCCAAGCAGGCGGAATTCGACCAGGTGAATTCCCTCGGGTACCCGCTGCTGTCCGACCCGGACGGTTCGGTGGCCACGTCGTTCGGGGTCAAGCGTCGCTTCCTCACTCCGGTCAAGCGCGTCACCCTCGTGATCGGCACCGACCGCACCGTGCTGAAGGTGATCAGCAGCGAGCTGTCCATGCAGACGCATGCCGACTCCGCACTGAAGTTCCTCAGGGGGCGTGCACCGGCCTAGTGACGCTGCGGCCGAGCTGACCGAGGTCGTCGTAGGTCCGCCGGCGGGGATAACGTCACCGGTATGCCCACTGCCCTGGTCACCGGTGCCACCACCGGTATCGGCGCCGCCTTCGCCCGCCACCTGGCCGCGGCCGGTCACGATCTGGTGATCGTGGCGCGCGACGTCGAACGTCTTCACGAGGTCAGGGCCACGTTGCTCTCCTGTGGCGCCCCTGAGGTCGAGATCCTGGCCGCCGACCTGGTCGATCCGGCCCAGCGGGCGGTGGTGGCAACCAGGCTCGCCGCGGGCGGCATCGATCTGTTGGTCAACAACGCCGGCATCGGACTCGGGAAAGACTTCCTGATGGCGAGTGAGTCGGAACTGCTGGCCCAGCTCGAGATCAACGTGACGGCCCTGATGCTGCTGACCCATGCTGCGCTGCCGGCCATGGTGGCTGCCGGGCATGGGGGAGTGATCAACGTGGCCTCGGTAGCCGGGCTGATACCGGGCCGTGGGACCAGCTACGCAGCGTCGAAGGCGTTCGTGATCAGCCTGAGTGAGGGTCTGGCGATGTCGTTGGCCGGCACCGGCGTCCGGGTCCAGGCGCTGTGCCCGGGGTTCGTCCGAACCGAGTTCCACCAGCGTGCCGCCATCGACATGACGAAGGCGCCGGCCGCTGCGTACGTGGACATCGACGAACTGGTGGTCACCTCGTTGCGGGATCTGCGGGCCAACAAGATCGTGTCGGTGCCGGGACTGCTGTACGCCACCATCGCGGTGATCACCCGGCTGTTGCCCCGAGCGCTGGTGCGCCGGATCGGAGCCAGAGTCAACAATCGCGGCCGGACCTGATCCGACGTCAGGGCTGGTACGGCGGTGCCACGCCCCAGCCCCACCGCGGAACGGGGGCGTTCACCACGACGTCCGCATCGTCCTGGGAATTCGAGAGCGCCAACCGGGTGCCCCATTCCACGTAGCCGATGAAGGCGGCGCGGAACTCCGGATCGTCCGGCAGGGCGGCATCGTCGGCGGCGCGACTCATCAGGGTGGCGAACCGGAACCGCTGCTCGGCCGTCAGGTCGAGGCCACGATGACGGGCCAGCATGGCGGGGTAGCCGCCGAGCTCACCGGTGTAGCGCGCGGGCCCGCCGAAGACCTCACACCACCAGGTGGTGACGTGTTCGCGATGTTCGTGGCTGACTCCACCGGGGAAGAGCGGCCCGAGTAGATCGTCGCGCTCGACCCGGTCGTAGAAGGCAGTGATCAGCCGTCGGAACGAGCTCTCACCCCCGGCCCACTCGTAGAGCGTCGGGATTCCCGATCCGGTCATGCTTGCAGTGTAATCACCCGATCGACCTCGCCTGCGTCGGCGGTCGAATCAGCGTCGGGCAGCACCACCCACTATCAGACCTGTCAGACCTGCAGATGCTCGATCAAGGTCGCCACGAAGGCGTTCTTGCTCTCGATGTGTGGCGAGTGACCGGCGCCGGGCACCACCACCTCGTTGTACCAACCGCCGGCGGACGCATAGGCGTCCAAGACCGAACGGGTCTGCCCGAGCATGGGCTGCGCCGGTTGCACATCCGCTCCGGGATGTCCCGGGACCACTCCGAGGGCACCTAGATGGGCCAGGTCGAACATCGAGGTGTCGGAGACGATCTGGTCCAGTTCCCCGCGCATCCACAGGATCGGTGGTTGCGGGCTGACGTCGACGATCCCGGACAGGTCCAGATAGATGGGCGCCATGGTGTTCAACACGCCGTGCGGGCCGGGGGCCACCCCGGGCCACGCGTCCGACGGAAGCGAATCGCCGGGGTAGTTGTCGTCACCGAGGCTGGTGGACAGCATCGACCGGAGGTACAGACCCTCGTCCTCGCGATCCCAGCCCGGAGCGACGTAGTAGGACCTCAGGGTCGTCAGGGGCGACATCGGTCCCTCGCCTTCGTCGCCTTCCTCGATCGCACGCACGAAGTCAGCGTTGGCGGTGCCGCCGCCCGAGCCGGACCCGTCCGGCGACACCAGCGCACCGTCGAGGCCGGTCGTCCCACCGAAACCGAACGGGGACACCGGGTTGATCAGCGTCGCCGTCGTGACCGAGGCCGGCCGATCGATGATCATCTGCATCACCACGCCGCCGCCCATCGACCAGCCGACCAGGTCGACCTCCGTCAGCCCCAGGGCGTCGATGGTGGCCCAGACGTCGTCGGCGAAGTCCCGCAGCCCACGCGTGGCGTCCACCGGCGCGGTGTCCGTGCCGCCGAACCCACGCAGGTCGACGGCGATGGGCCGGACGTGCTCGGGGAGCAGTGCCATCACCGGGAAGAAGAACGGTGACGACGACACGTTCCCATGGATGAAGATGACCGGGCGTCCGTCCATCCGGTCCGCGACCTCACGGATGCAGACGGCCAACCGGGGGGTGTCGATCATGTTGACGGCGATGTTCGGGTATTCGGCCACTGCAGGTCCTCCAGATGAGCGGTTCGGACACGGTCGATCAAACCAGCAGCGCATCTGAAGCACCCCACCGGCCGGGTCGATCAGGGCGGGGCCGACGTGAGCGCCGAAATATGTCACGCTTGCCTGGTGAGCGCGCAAACTTCTGCCCAGGACTCGTCCCCGGCTCCCGTGCCCGATGCAGCGGCCACCGCCAGATTGGCCGAACTCGTCGGCGAACTGGCTGTCGTACACGGTCGGGTCACGCTTTCCTCCGGTCGGGAGGCCGACTATTACGTCGACCTCCGCCGGGCGACCCTGCACCATGAGGCCGGCCCGCTGATCGGCGTGCTGCTGCGCCAGCTGACCGCGGATTGGGACTTCGACGCGGTCGGTGGGCTGACCCTGGGCGCCGACCCGGTGGCCGTCGCCATCATGCATGCACCCGGACGCCCGATCGATGCCTTCGTGGTGCGCAAGGCGGCCAAGGCCCACGGCATGCAACGTCAGATCGAGGGCCCGGACGTGGCCGGCAAGAAAGTACTGGTCGTCGAGGACACCACCACGACGGGCGCCTCCCCGCTGCAGGCGGTGCGGGCGCTGCGGGCTGCCGGAGCCGACGTGCTCGGCGTGGCGACCATCGTGGATCGGGACACCGGTGCGGCCGAGGTCTTGCAGGCGGAGGGCCTGACCTACCGCCATCTGCTGGGCCTGACCGATCTGGGGTTGGGCTGATCATCGATCCGGTGCACCCGATTCCCGAGTCGGACAGCGACGAGGCGGGCCCGACCGAGTGGACGGCGGCCGGGCAGGTGGGCGTGGGGGCGCACCCGTTACCGTGGCCGGAGGACGAGAAGTACGATCGCGACTTGCTCGCGAACGGTGACCGGCGCAATGTCGTCGATGCTTATCGGTACTGGCGGCGGGACGCGATCGTCGCTGCGCTGGACGAGCGCCGGCACCCGTTCGAGGTGGCCATCGAGAACTTCGGG
Organism: Nakamurella sp.; assembly: GCA_965277305.1. Classification (GTDB taxonomy): domain Bacteria; phylum Actinomycetota; class Actinomycetes; order Mycobacteriales; family Nakamurellaceae; genus Nakamurella. The sequence continues at coordinate 66,707 of CBDICH010000007.1, forward strand.
CACGACCACAACATCGGCACCGTGGTGCGCACCGCCAATGCCTTCGGTGCGGCCAGTGTGCACATCGTCGGTCGGCGCCGCTGGAACCGCCGGGGAGCGATGGTGACGGATCGCTATCAGCACCTGCACCATCACCCGGATGTGGCGGGCTTGGCCGCGTATGCGGCGGGCCACGGATTGACCATCGTCGCGGTGGACAACGTCCCCGGCTCGGTACCGGTCGAATCGGCCTCCATCCCGCGGGCGTCGCTGCTGCTGTTCGGGTCCGAATCCGATGGGCTCACGTCCGAGGCGAAGGCGGTGGCCGCGGTGACGGTGTCGATCGCACAGTTCGGATCCACCCGTTCGATCAACGCGGGCGTGGCCGCGGGCATCGCGATGCACGCCTGGATCAGGCAGCACGCTGATCTGTCGAGGGCCTGGTAGGCACGGTGCCCCGGTCAGCGCTCGCCGGGAGGCACTCGCAACCCCCGAACTGACTCACCGGACGAGCCCCCCGGACGGGCGAACCCCGGACGAGCTCACACCGTCCACAGGACCCGGAACGGTAGATTCTGCGGGTGAATCTCGAACTGTCGACCATCCAGAACAGGGCGCCGTGGGTGCTCATCGCGATCGCCGTGATCGGCCTGGTCCTCGCCATCATCATCAAGAAGATCGTCGGCAAGATCATCGTGCTGGTGCTCGCCGCTGTCATCGTCTTCGTCGGCTGGCAGCAACGTGCCCAGGTCGTCAACTTCGCCAACGATCTGCACACATCGGCGTGCGCCTCGCACCCGACCTTCTTCGGTATCCAGATCGTCTACCCGGGCTGCCCGACGACGGCCAGGAGTTGAACCGCCGATCTGCCGACGACCTGTCGCAGAGCGGCCATCACCTCGCGGTCGGCCGGCACTGCGCGACGAAGTCCGGGCGAGATGAACACCGATAGCGCCGTCACCTGGCTGACCTGGTTGCTGGCCGGCATCGGTGCTGTTGCCGTGGTGCTGATCGTGATGATCCACCGCTGGGCGGGCCGGGCGATCGTGCTGGGGCTTGCGGCCCTACTGCTGGTGGTGGTCTTCGCCGTGCGGGCGCAGATCGCCGCGATCCCCACCGACAGCCCCGAGCCGCTCTGCAAGGGCGGCGTCAGCTGGTTCGGCATCCATCTCACTGGCCCGGACAGCCTCTGCACGAAGTACCGGTGATCCGGCCGAGCTGTCGATCGCTGCGCCGGCCCGGCGCTGGCGGATGTGCAGCAGGGCGGGCACTGCGGACACCAGCACGACTGCGATCACGGCGCCGATCAGGATGACGTCGACGTGGTCCGCGATGAACTTGATCTGGCCCAGGAAGTAACCCGCCACCGTGACGCCGGCGACCCAGATGACGCCGCCGATCGCCGAATAGATCGTGTAGACTCTGGTATTCATCTTCGAGGCACCGGCCATCACGGTGGCCACGGTGCGGACCACCGGCACGAACCGGGCGAGGATGACAGCGGTCTTGCCCCACTTGTCGAAGAAGGCCGCAGACTTCTCCACGTACTCGTGCTTGAAGAACTTGGCGTTCGGTCGGTCGAACACCAGCGGGCCGGCCTTGTAACCGATGCCGTAGCCGACCATGTTCCCGACGAAGGCCGCCACCGAGAGGATGGCGATGGTGACGAAGATGTTGACCTGGAACTGGCCGGTGGCGACCAGCAGACCGGAGATGAACAGCAGGGTGTCGCCCGGCAGGAAGAAGCCGATCAGAAGGCCACATTCGGCGAAGATGATCAACGCGATCCCGAGCAACGCCCAGGACCCCATCGAGTGGACGAGACCCTCGGCATTGAGCCATGACGGGAGGACGCCGGCAATATCGGTGGGATTCACGCCCCTCACGATACCGGTGAACCGGTGAACATCCGTGTCGGCCGCGAGTCGCGGAGGTGATCGACGCCGCAGGTGGCGGGCCGTGCAACGGGTACTTGCCGCACCCGGACGATGGCCGAAGGGCATCACGACTACCGTTTGTCCATGGAGACCACCCCGGCGCACGCGGAGCCGCAGACCACCACCCAGGGCGCCGTGATCGAGGCACTGCGAACCGCGCTCGGCCGCACCGCCGTGATCGTCGATCCCGATGTCGCGTCCGCGTACAGCCGGGACATGATGCCGCTGGCCCCCAGCGGGCGGCCACTGGCTGTGGTGCTGCCCACCAGCACCGCCCAGGTGGTCGACATCGTTCAGATCTGCGCCGCGGCGGGTGTTCCGATCGTCCCCAGGGGGGCGGGCTCCGGGTTGACCGGCGCCGCGAACGCGGTGGACGGGGCCGTCACCGTGGTGATGACGAAGATGAACTCGATCCTGGAGATCGACGAGGGAAACCGGCTCGCGGTGGTGCAGCCCGGCATCGTCAATCTCGACTTCCGGACGGCGGTGGAGGCGCGCGGCCTGTTCTATGCCCCCGATCCCTCGTCCTATGACTGGTGCACGGTCGGCGGAAACCTGTCCACGAATGCCGGTGGACTGTGCTGTGTGAAGTACGGCGTGACCACGGATGCGGTGCTGGGACTCGAGGTGGTACTGGCCTCCGGTGAGGTGCTGCGCACCGGCCGCCGCACGGTCAAGGGTGTGGCCGGCTACGACCTGACGAAGCTGCTGGTGGGCTCGGAGGGAACGCTGTGCATCATCACCGAGGCCACCCTGGCGCTGCGACCGAAGCCGGCCGCGCCGGTCACGCTCGCGGCTGCATTCGGCAGTGCCGAGGACGCCGGCCGGGCGGTCACCGGAGCCATCCACGCCGGACTGGTGCCGTCCCTGCTGGAGATCATGGATGCCACCTGCATCAAGGTGGTGGAGGCGAAGTCCGGGGTCAAGCTTCTCGGCGACGGCCCGACGCCGGCCGCGTTGCTGATCGGCCAGTCCGATGCCGGTCCGGGTGTCGGGCGCCGCGAGATGGACCTGCTCGAACTGGTGTGCCTGGAGGCGGGGGCGACGTTCGCGTACGTGACCGACGATCTGGCCGAGGGTCGGATGCTGCTGCAGGCGCGCCGCGACGTGCTGCCGTCGCTCGAACTGCTGGGCACCTGGCTGACCGACGACGTCAGCGTGCCGCGCACGGAGATCGCGGCGCTGATCCAGCAGTGCGCGGAGATCTCGGCTGCGGTCGGCCTGACCATCGGGGTGGTGGGGCACGCCGGAGACGGCAACATGCACCCCACCATCGTCTATGACGCCGCGGATCCGGCACAGCGGGCCGCGGCCGAGCTGGCGTTCGGTCAGATGCTCGATGCGGGGCGAGCTCTCGGTGGAACCGTCACCGGTGAGCACGGTGTGGGGCGGATCAAGCAGGATTTCCTGGCCGCCGAGATCGGGGAGATCGGACTCGATGTCCATCGGCGGATCAAGCGGGCCCTCGACCCGGACGGCCTTTTCAACCCAGGATCGATGTTCTCGATGAGCTAGCTGGACACTGACCTGGGTCGCAGCGCAGACGAGAATGCTGCGGCCGGTGGGCTGATCGCCGCCGACCTGACCACAGTGTTCGCCGTGCTTGTTGTCTCGCGGTCGGCTGCCCGTGTGCGAGCCGAAGCCGATACCGGTGCGCATCGAGCGGTCGGGCAGCCGGCGAACCGATAAGGCTGCTCCCGCAGCGACTTCCTCACCTCGAGGGCCAGAAGGACAACGCGGGTCTGAATGAGAAGCCAATCCAGCCAATTTATCTCACGTGGTCGACGGCGAGCCCGCCGCCGGCCAGCACCCACGCCGCGGGTGGCCGGGGCGACGGTCAGGTCAGCAGCGTGACAAGACCGATCGTGATTCCGACCAGCAGACCGAAGATGGTCGCGATGAGAACGATCTGCAGGAGCGACAGGCCCGGTTTCGGCCCGGTGTGCTGCCGGGCGACCGCGCTGGGCTGCGCGTCGTTGCGGCCCTGTCTACCGCCGCCGGCCATCGCCCGCAGGGCCTGCGACAGCACCCGTTCCGGATCGGGGGTGGGCTGCGCCGAACTCTGCGGTGGTTGGTCGGCGGCTCGGCCCGAGGGGGTCATCGGGCCTTCATGATGTCGCCGAGCTTGGCCACTGCCCGGCTCGCCGTCGACTTCACCGTGCCCTTCGACAGACCGGTGGCCTCGGCGATCTCCGCCTCGGAGAGACCGCCGTAGTACCGGAGGACCAGTACCTCGCGTTGCCGGGGCGCCAGATCGGCGAGAGCGGACACCACGGCCTGGTGCTCGGCCGTGAGCAGTGCCAGCGACTCTGCCGACCGTTCGGTGCCCGGGTGCGGGGGGACGTAGGCGCGCGCCGTCCGGCGCCGGCGCAGCATCGACCGCGACCCGTTCACCACGGCCGTCCGCAGGTAGCCGATCGCCGCCGCGTTGTCGCGCAAGCCACCCCAGTTCCGGAAGAGTCCGGCAAAGGCTTCCTGCACGACGTCCTCGGCGCTGGCCTGGTCGTCGACGAGCAGGATCGCCAGCCGGACCATGCCCATCCGGTGGGTGCGGTAGATGTCGTCGATGGTGACGTCGGCCCTCGGTTCGGCGTTGCCCGGTTGGTCACCGGCGGGAGTCACCCCCGACCGGGCAGGGGCACCCGGCGAGAGTCCCGGCGTCGTGTTCCGGACGCCGGGGGCGGCCGGGAGGGCGGGCAGCGTCGACGTCGAGGGCCCGGACGGCGTCTGGGTCATGGCCGAGGCGAAGTCCGGGTTGAGTTGGGCCAAGGTGCCCAGGGTGCGCTCCACCGCCGACTCGGCCCATCGGTCGTCCGCCGTCATTGAATCGCTGCTCCTCCCAGAGCCTCGCTGAATTGCAAGGTTCACGAGTCGATCCTGACATGCCCGCCGGGCGGTCGCGCCGATTGTGCTGCGGTACCTGGCACGGGTCGCCCGAAAAGCGCGTTGTTGCAGGTCATCCGCCTCGATCTCGCAGCGTGTCCACAGGTGAAACCCACCCGGTTCGGAGGTGCTTCGCAACCGGAACGTGATGGTCGGTCGTGTCGGGTTACGCAATCGTTACGGGCAGATCACCGGTCTGGGCTTGCAAAAACGCGATGAAAACGCTTTCATTGCGTCTGTTGTGAGCACCCTCACATGACTTTTCTCCCCAAGAAACGGAGGTCGGCCGAGTGTCTCGTACGTCGGCTAACAAGGCGATGGCCACCATCGCCGGGATCAGCGCTCTCGCCCTGATCGTCACGGCATGCAGCAGCAGCAGCACTCCCGCAGCGGGTTCATCCTCCGCTACCACATCGGCTGCGTCGTCTGCAGCACCAGCAGCATCGGCCCCGGCGGCCTCGGCCCCGGCGGCCTCGGCAGCTCCGGCGGCATCCAGCGCGGTCGGCTCCGGCACCGCCGCGGCCGCAGTAGCGGGCGACGACGCCACCTACTGCGACACGATCAAGAAAGACTGGCCCGGTATCTCCGGGAAGACCGTCACCGTCTACTCCGGAGTGACCGGCACCGAGGGCACGGCGATGGGGAAGTCCTTCGACGACTTCACCACCTGCACGGGCGTGACCGTGAAGAACACTGCGGACAAGAACTTCGAGCAGCAGATCGTGGTCCAGGCCAAGTCAGGTAACCCGCCGGACATCGCCATCGTCCCGCAGCCGGGTCTGCTGGCCACGCTGGCGTCGACCGGCAAGGTCGTTGCGCCGCCGCAGCAAGCGCAGGACAACATCACCAAGTACTGGAGCCCCAGCGTTTCCAAGTACGGCATCGTCAACGGCAAGATGCTGGCGGTTCCGTTCGACGCGAGCGTCAAGTCGCTGGTCTGGTACTCGCCGAAGATGTTCGCCGCCAAGGGCTATACGGTTCCGGAGACCTGGGATCAGATGGTCGCGCTGTCCAACAAGATCGCCGCTGATCCTGACGGTGTGAAGCCCTGGTGTGCCGGTGTCGAGTCGGGCGCGGCCACCGGTTGGACCGCCACCGACTGGTTGGAAGAGGTCGTCCTGCGTCAGGCCGGCCCCGACGTCTACGACCAGTGGGTCGCCCACACCGTGAAGTTCTCCGATCCGCCCATCGCCGCGGCGCTGGCCACGGTCGGATCGATCTGGAAGAACCCGAAGTTCGTCAACGCCGGTATCGGTGACGTCGCCTCCATCGCCAAGACGGCGTTCGGCGACGCGGGCTTCCCGATCCAGAGCGGGAAGTGCTACATGATGCAGCAGGCCTCGTTCTACGAATTGAACTTCAAGAACAACCCGGTCATCTCCCCCACCGGGGACATCTTCGCCTTCTACCTGCCGACGATCAGCACCAAGTTCGGCAAGCCGGTCGAGATCGCCGGGTCGCTGACCACCGCGTTCTCCAGCCAGCCGCAGGTGCAGGCGTTCGACTACTACATGTCGACCGCTCACTACGCGAACGACAGGGCCAAGCAGAGTGACTGGCTCTCGGCGAACAAGGGCCTGGCCAAGGAAAGTGTGAAGGATCCGATCCAGCAGCTCTCGCTGGGCATCCTGCAGGACCCGACAACGGTGGCCAAGTTCGACGCCTCCGACCAGATGCCGGCTGCTGTCGGATCCGGTGCCGAGTGGTCGCAGCTGACCGCCTGGATCACCGGCCAGTCCGACTCCACCACGCTGTCTGCCATCGATGCAGCATGGCCGGCCAGCTGACAGCAGTACCGCCCGAGAAGCGCTCGGTGAGGTAGTGCAGAGTCACGCAGTACCGCGTCGACGTTAGGCAGTTCCAAGCTTCACAGTTTCGAGCATTGCATCGAGGCAATGGGCGGGCCTTGGACCCGAGGGGTCTGCGGCCCGCCCGTTTGCTTCACCTGCTTTTGTTCTGCGAACCGCCGGTTGCCCGCTCGATCCCTGCGTTCCTGGCGGGCGGCGAGGCGGTCGGCACAGCTCGATCCATTTCTTGATTGGTGATTGGAGGGAACATGACTGATCTGCAGGTTCGTCCCACTCCGGTGGTGAACAAGCCGGAGAAGACGATGGGGTGGCTCACGCCGGTCGTCTGGGGGGTGGTCGTCCTCGCGATCGGCGGCATCATCTGGGCCGGATCGAACGCCGGCGCCGGAAGCAAGATCCTCTACGACAGCCAGAACACCCACAGTTGGGTCATCGAGGCCATCTTCGACCCGACCTCGGTGGCACAGAAGGTCTTCGTCACGATCTTCGCGATCGTGTTGTTCGTAGTCGTGATGGGAGTGATCCTGTGGCTCATCGACCGTCCACGAGTGCCGAACGGCACCGTGGTCGCCGGCTTCCTCGGTCCGGTGGTCATCGCACTGGCCGGTGGGCTGCTCTTCTCGGCACTGAAGACGATCTACGAGTCGTTCCGAAAGTTCGACCAGTTCGGCACCGATATCGGCTGGACCGGGCTGAGCAACTACACCCACTTCTTCACCTCGGCGTATCGCGACACCTTCATCAACACGGTGCTGTGGGTGTTCCTGGTGCCGATCTTCGCGACCATCTTCGGCCTGGTGTACGCCTCCCTGGTCGACAGGACCCGGTACGAGGCGGCCGCCAAGGCGCTGGTGTTCCTGCCGTTGGCGATCTCCATGGTCGCGGCGTCGGTCATCTGGAAGTACGTCTACTACTCGCCTGCCCCGCCTGGTGAGAAGCAGATCGGATTGCTCAACGCGATCGTGGTCGCCTTCGGCGGTCAGCCGTCGGACTGGACGCTGAGCTTTCCCTCCGGCACCATCGCACTGATCGTGGTCATGATCTGGATCCAGGCCGGCTTCGCGATGACCGTCCTCTCGGCGGCCATCAAGGCCGTCCCGGATGACATCGTCGAGGCAGCGAAGATCGACGGCGCAACCGGTATGAGACTCTTCCGCAGCATCACGATCCCGACGATCCGTCCGACCCTGGTGGTGGTCATCACGACGGTGGCGATCGCGTCGCTGAAGACCTTCGACATCGTGAACGTGATGGGCGGCAACCTGCCCGCCAACAACATTCTGGCCAACGCCTTCTACAACCAACTGGTCGTCCAACAGAACGGGTTCGCGGGCGCGTTGGCGGTACTCATCTTCATCATCGTCTCGCCGATCATCGTGTTCAACGTTCGTCAGATGAGGAAGTCGGAGGACATTCGATGACGACAAGCACTCCGCCGCTCCTGGTCACACCGGAGCCGGAAATTTCCAGCCGCAAGCTGAAGGCCCAACTCAGAGCCGCGGATGCGAAGACCAAGCTCTCGTCCCCGTGGGCCTCGGGCCTGGCCATCGTGATCGCCGTGGTGTGGACGGTGCCGACAGTCGGTCTGCTGGTCAACTCGGTGCGGTTCGGCACCGGGGAGAACACCGGTCCGAGCACCAGCGCCTGGTGGACCTTCTTCACCAACGGTGTGCACTTCAGCTTCCAGAACTACGAGAACGCCTGGACGGGCAACAACGGCAACACAGCGCCGATGTCCTCGTTCCTGCTCAACACGATCGCGATCACCCTGCCGGCCGTGATCATCCCGATCACACTGGCGCTGCTGGCCGCCTACGCCTTTGCGTGGATCGACTTCAAGGGCAAGAGCATCCTGTTCGTTGCGATCTTCGCGATGCAGATCGTGCCGATCCAGGTCGCGCTGATCCCGCTGAACACCATCTATGTGAAGTTCGGGCTGAACACCTCGTTCTGGTCGATCTGGCTGTCGCACACCATCTTTGGCTTGCCCCTGGCCATCTTCCTGCTGCACAACTTCATGAAGGAGATCCCCGCCTCGCTGGTGGAGGCGGCCCGGGTCGACGGGGCCGGTCACGTCAAGATCTTCTTGCAGGTGTTGATGCCGTTGCTGGTGCCGGCCATCGCGTCGTTCGCCATCTTCCAGTTCCTCTGGGTCTGGAACGACCTGCTGGTCGCGCTGACGTTCTCCAGCGACAACACGGCACCGATCACCAAGGGCATCCAGGGTCTGACGACCCAGTTCGCCTCGGCTGCCGATGTCCTACCGGCCGCGGCGATCATCGCGATGATCGTGCCGCTTGCCGTCTTCCTCTCCCTGCAGCGGTTCTTCGTCCGAGGCCTGCTCGCAGGCAGCGTCAAGGGCTGAGGTCGTGGCCGATTACGGGCTAGCCCCGATGATCGGCATCGTCGAAGTTGCAGCACTGGCCGGCGTGTCGCCGGCAACGGTTTCGCGGGCACTCCGGGGTCTCCCCGGGGTGTCCGCGTCCACCAGGCAGAACGTCGAACAGGCGGCAGCCACCCTCGGGTATGTGGCGTCGCCGTCCGCTGCCGCCCTGACCACCGGGCGGACCAGTGCCATCGGCGTGATGGCTCCGTGGATCTCCCGATGGTTCTTCAGTGCTGTGATCGAAGGTGCCCAGGATGTCGTGGCCGAGCAGGGATACGACACCCTGCTCTATCCGTTGGGCGCCAATGCCGGACCGCACGCGAATGTCGTGGACACCCGTGCCCTGCACAAGCGGGTCGACGGTGTCCTCGGGCTCAACGTTCCACTGGGACTACAACCGTCCTCGTTGCGTGACCTCCGCATCCCGATGGTGACCGTCGGTTCGACGATTCCCGGCATCTCGGGAGTCGTCGTCGACGATGTCGAAGTCGGCTATGCAGCAACCTGCCACCTGATCAGCCTGGGCCACCGGCGAATCGCGTTCCTCGGCAAGGATCCGGACGACAACTACGGTTTCACGGTGGCGTCGGACCGGGAGCGGGGCTACGAGAAAGCGTTGCACGAGAACCGGATCCCGGTCGATCCGGCCCTGATCGGGATGACCGGCTTTCCCATCGAGGCCGGTGGGGAAGCGTTGGAAAAACTCTGGCGGGAGGCAAGCGGCCACCTGGACCAGATGCCGACCGCCGTCTTCGCCGTGTCGGACGAGGTGGCCATGGGCGTGCTGTACGCGGCCCGGCGACTGCAGATCCGGGTCCCCGAAGAGCTGTCGGTGATCGGGGTCGACAATCACGACATGTCCTACCTGTTCGACCTGACGACCATCGGTCAACCGGTGCGGGAGCAGGGCCGGATCGCCGCGGGCATGCTGCTCGATCACGTGCGGGTGGCCGAACCGCCGGCACCCAAGGTGGTTCGGCTGAGCCCCAAATTGATCGTGCGAAAGACCACCACGCGACCCCGGCAGAACCGGTGACGGTTCGGTCCATCTGACGGCCTCAGGCCACCTGAGACGACCCTCGATCGCTCAGGTGCTGACCAGGATCCGCGGCGCGTCGCGGGCCGATGTGGCTTTTGCCCGGCGGCGGTCCATGGCCAGTGCGAAGAGCACCATGACGCAGCCGGCTGCCGCGAGGATCGCGCCGACCCACATGGTGCCGGTCAGGCCGAAGCCGACCTTGATGACATAGGCACCACCGGCCGCCCCGATGGCGTTCGCGACGTTGAAGGCGCCCTGGTTGGCGGCGGATACCAGGCTGCCGCCGGTTCCGGCCGCAACGATGATCCGGTTCTGCACGATCGGGCCCAACGAGAAGGCGACCGCGCCGAAGAGCACCAGGGTGACGGTGGCGCTGATCGGGTTGTGCGAGGTGATCGTGAACAGCGCCAACAGTGCAGCGGTGAGCGCCAGGCCCACGGCCACCGCCGGCATGCCGAAGCGGTCACCGAGCCGGCCGCCGGCGATCGCGCCCACGGTGGTCCCGAGTCCGAAGAGCACGAGGACGACGGTGATCCCGTTCTCGCTCACCCCGGCCAGCTGGCTCATGATCGGGCTGATGTAGCTGTACACCGCGAACAGGGAACCGAAGCCGATCGTGGTGATGCCGAGCCCGAGCCAGACCTGCTTGCGGCGGAAGGAGGCGATCTCGGCCCGCAGATCCATCCGGACGTCGTCGACCGGCAGCCAGGCGCGGAGCGCGAACACCGTGACCACCCCGATCAGGGCGATGCCGGCGAAGATGAACCGCCAGCCGAACTGCTGCCCGAGGAAGGTGGCCGCCGGTACGCCGATCACGTTGGAGATGGTCAGGCCCAGGAACATCAGCGAGATGGCCTGGGTGGCCTTCTCGGGAGCGACGGCCCGACGGGCGGCGATGGCACCGACGCCGAAGAACGATCCGTGGGCGAGGGCGGTGACCACCCTGGCGATCATCAGCACGGCGTAGGAGGGCGCGAGCGCCGACATCGCATTGCCGACGATGAAGACTCCCATCAGCGAGATCAACGTCTGGCGTGTGGTGAGCCGGGCCGACAGTGCAGTGAGGGTGGGGGCGCCGATCATCACGCCGATGGCGTAGGCGGTGATCAACAGGCCCATGGCCGGGATGGTGACGTCGAGGCCGTCGGCGATCTGGGGGAGTAGTCCGATGACGACGAACTCGGTGCTGCCGATGGCGAAGGCGCCGATGGCTAGTGCGACGAGGGCACGGGGCATTGCCGGTCTCCTGCTGCTGGGTGGTCGATAGGTGCGGGGACCGCGGTGTCCGTCCCTAGATTGTGCGCTTGTCGAAGCATCTTGTCGAATCGTTTCGACCACGCGTGGTCCCCGGGTCGTGGTTCTGCTGTCATCCTGCTCACCTGCGTCTGAGCAGGTGGCCGGATGCGCGATAATGAGCCCGCAAGATGCCGGTCACCCGCTGCGCGGGCCACACCACAGGCGCCGGCCGTTCGGCCGCGACCCGAAAGGATCCCCATGCCCCTCGCAACTCCCGAGACCTATGCCGCGATGCTCGACCGGGCCAAGGCTGGAGGCTTTGCCTACCCTGCGATCAACATCACGTCGTCGGAGACCATCAACGGAGCCATCAAGGGCTTCGCCGATGCCGGCAGTGACGGCATCATCCAGGTCTCCACCGGTGGCGGCGAGTTCGCCTCCGGGACCTCGGTCAAGGACATGGTCGTCGGTGCGGTCGGCCTCGCCGAATTCGCCGCCGTCGTAGCCGTGAAGTACGACATCACCGTCGCGCTGCACACCGACCACTGCCCGAAGAACAATCTGGACAAGTTCGTCCGGCCACTGCTGGAGATCTCTGCTGAACGGGTGCGCGCGGGCGGCCTTCCGCTGTTCCAGTCGCACATGTGGGACGGCTCCGCCGTGCCACTGGACGAGAACCTGGAGATCGCCAAGGAACTGCTGGCGCTGACCAAGGCAGCCAATGTGATCCTGGAGATCGAGGTGGGCGTGGTCGGCGGTGAAGAGGACGGCGTCACGCACGAGATCAACGACAAGCTGTACACCTCGCCCGAAGACTTCATCGCCACGGTCGAGGCACTGGGCGCCCCGGAGGCCAACAACTACATCGTCGCCGCGACCTTCGGTAACGTGCACGGCGTCTACAAGCCGGGCGGGGTCAAGCTCCGCCCGTCCGTGCTGAAGGAGGGCCAGGATGCGCTGGCCGCTCACCTCGGCCTCGAGGCGGGCTCCAAGCCGTTCGCGCTGGTCTTCCACGGTGGATCGGGCTCGTCGGCCGAGGAGATCGCCGAGGCCGTTTCCTACGGCGTCGTGAAGATGAACATCGACACCGACACCCAGTACGCCTTCACCCGCCCGCTGGTCGGCCACTTCTTCCAGAACTACGACGGCGTGCTGAAGATCGACGGCGAGGTCGGCAACAAGAAGGCCTACGATCCGCGCTCCTACCTCAAGCTCGGTGAGGCCGGACTCGCCGCCCGCGTCGTCGAGGCCTGCCAGCAGCTCGGCTCGGCTGGAACTTCGCCCGGCGCCAAGTAACTCTCTCGCGTCATCAGCAGCGGCCCGCCTCCAGTGCCATCGGAGGCGGGCCGTCGGCTCTGGCGGTCCGTGCCTTCGCCGTGGCCAGGATCGAACCGATGATGACGAGCGGGAAGCCGATGGCCATTCCGACGGTGAAGGGCTCGTTCAGCACGACTACGCCGAGGATGATCGCCACGGCCGGGTTGATGTAGGTGATGACGGTGGCACGCGCCGGGCCCGCCTCGGCGATCAGCGCGAAGAACACCAGGAAGGCCACGGCGGTGCAGATGACAGCCAGCCCGATGATCGACCAACCTGCCGCGGCCGAGATGTGGGTGGGCCGCAGCCAGACCGCGAACGGCGAGAAGATCACCGATGCCAGGATCAGCGAGGCGGTCACCACGCCCAACGGCGGCAGATCGGCCAACTTGCGGTTGATGATGATCGGGCCGGTCGCATAGCCGACGGCCGTGCCCATGACGGCCGCCACCGAGGCGAGGTCGTCGAGGTGTACGTCCAGACCGACGAGGGCCACGACACCGGCCAGGCCGATCGCCAAGCCCAGCAGTCGTCTGGCGTCCAGCCGATCACCGGAGGAGTCGCCGGGCTTTCCGCTGTCCGCCCGCGGTAGCAGGATCAAGAGGACGGCTGCGATCAGCGGCACGACGGCCAGCAGCAGCCCGGCGGTGGAGGAGTTCAATCGGGTCTCGGCATGGCCCAGCAGCCACCAGGGTCCGACGATCTCGACGATCGTGTAGACCAGCAGCCACTTCCATCTGGCGAAGATGGGTCGCAAGGCCTTCTGGGGGAGGGCAATCGGCAACAGCAGAACTGCGGCGATGAAGGTGCGGCCGAATGCCACCGCGACCGGATCGATCTCGGCCACGGCCACCTTGATCATCAGATAGGGCACGCCCCAGATCAGACTGAGGGCAATGAAGAGGGTCCAACCGCGCCGAGTCATAACACCCTTCCGATGCCGGCATCCGCTGTGCGCAGCGTAGTCCCACCGACGGACCCTCGGCCACGGAGTATTTCGACCGACTATTGTCCGGCCGGATAGTTGATTTGCCAGCGATCAGTTGGCCGCTCCTGCATGCCGGCGTCTTGCGGTTCGGAATGACACGTTTGTGATTCTTGGCCGATTCGGCGTGTCGTGCGTGGGATAGGAGGTACACAGCGAGAACACTGGGTTCTCTGGGAGTCTTGTGACTTGTGTGACGGGTGATCTACGGTAGGGCGGGCACCCTCACCGGGGTGCCTGCCGGTGGTCGTGGCTCCCCGCTCCGCATACCCCGGCGTCGTGAAAGCTCGTCGGATTGGTCGAGCGGGGCGTGTTCGGCGGCGGTGTCATGCAAGGGGAAGAGGCATCGCCACGACACAGACGAAAAGCGGCTGAACAGGCCTGACGTACCGCGCTGCACCGTGCGCGCTGGCCTGTTTCGGCGTGCCCGTCTGCGTCGACGACGATGCGATTGGCGGCCGGACTGGGACGCACCTGTGCGCAGAGCGCTGGCATTCGGCACTACCATCGCGGCTGTTGTCGCCGGGATCACCATCTTCATGACGAGCTCGGCTGCTGCCGATCCGTCCGCCTCCGCCTGGGCTTCACTGCGCCAGTGCGAATCGAGTGGCGACTACAGCATCGACACGGGCAACGGGTACTACGGGGCCTATCAATTCGATCAGGCAACCTGGGATTCCGTCGGGGGGTCCGGGTCGCCGGCCAGTGCGAGCCCGGCTGAGCAGGACTACCGGGCGCTGTACCTCTACCGCATGCGTGGCTGGTCGCCGTGGGTCTGCGCCTCGCTGGCCGGTCTGAGTGAGGACTCCAGTGCGAGCTCGGGCAAGGTTCCGACCCGCGCCGAGAGCGCCTACATCGGCAACGGTGGAACGCCCAGCTACACCCCCGTCGAGTCGAGCAGCTGCGACATCGGCAGATCCACCGGGCCCGCCTGGGGTGGCACGAACTTCGTCCAGGGCAATACCTATCGGGCGCTCGTCTGCTGGCAGAAGCAAATGGCGAGCCGGGGATACGGGTTCAGCGGGACCGGGTACTTCGGCGCCAAGACATTGGCCGCCGTGCACGATCTGCAGAGCAAATCCGGCCTGAAGCAGAGCAACGTCATCGACAGCAAGACCTGGGCCGCGGCCTGGGGCAAGGTGGCGGCACCCAAGCCAACGCCAAAGCCGACCCCAAAGCCGACCCCGACGCCGACCCCGAAACCTGCTCCTCAACCGGCGTCGGACATCTGGCCCGGGCTCACCGCTGCCGCCTGCCACGTGGGTGCGAGCAAGGCCCCGGCCTGGCCCAACGAGTCGTTCACGATGGGTGACGATGACCGGAACCTGGCCTGCTGGCAGATGCAGATGGGTCACCGCGGCTACAACCTCCACGGTGTCGGCTACTACGGAGCCAACACCTTGGTGGCGGCCAAGGACATCCAGAATCGCAACAAGCTCGGCGGCAGTGGGCTGATCGGGCCGAAGACCTGGAAGGCCGCATGGGAGGGCAAGGCAAAGGCGTGAGCTCTGGCTCGTCGCCACGCGCGTACCGGCAGCCGGGCGCATCACCGCCCACTGTTGACCAGCAAAGAGAATTCGATGAATCAGTAACATCTTTTGGCGTACCGGCGACGAACAGGTTGTAGCCGCCCAGCGGGTGCCCCAATCGCCCGCTCTCCAGTCGATGCCCGAACGGAGAGCGGTGCCCGAGAGGCCCAAGTCATGCCGACTTGGGCCTCTCTGCTGTCGTGGGCACGCCCGCATGTGTCCCGGTCGACATCTCCGGTACTCCTCGCTCGCACAGGTCAGCGCAGCCCGGCCTCCTCAGGCGTGTGGATGGATCAGCTGTCGGACCGCCTGGCCGTCCGCGAGTCGGTCGAAGGCCAGGTTGATCTCTGCCAACGGCAGCACGTCGCTGATCAGTTTCTCCACCGGTAGTGCGCCGTCCTTCCACCTCCGCACCATCCTCGGGATGTCGCGTTGCGGTACCGACGAACCCATGTAGGAGCCGGTGAGCGTTTTAGCCTCGCTGACGAACGCGAGGGCCGGTAGCCGGAGTACGGCGTCCGGTGCCGGGAGTCCGACGGACACCATCGTCCCGCCGCGCGCGGTCAACGCGAAACCCTGTTCCATCACCGGCGCCGAGCCGACGGCCTCAAACACCCATCGGGTGCCGCCGCCGGTCAGTTGCCCGAGCACTCCCTCCGCGTCACGGGGCGAACAGGCGTGGGTGGCACCGAGTTCGATTGCCAGGGCACGTTTGTGCTCGACCGGATCGACGGCCAGGATGACCGACGCCCGGGCCGCGGCCGCTCCGAGTATCGCGGCCTGACCGACTCCGCCGAGGCCGATCACCGTGACCGAGTCCCCGGCTGCGACGGCCGCCGTGTTGTGGACGGCCCCGAATCCGGTGAGCATGGCGCAGCCGAGCACTGCGGCGACGTCGAAGGGCACGTCGTCATCCACGATCACCGCCGAGGAGCGGTCCACCACGACCCGTTCCCCGAACGCCGAGACACCCAGGTGGTGGTTGATCGGGCCGTCGGCGGCGGTCAGCCGGCGACCCCCGCCGAGCAGCTCGCCGCTTCCGTTCGCGGCGGCACCGGCCGGGCACAGTGCAGGGCGACCCGAGGTGCAGTAGGTGCAGGCGCCGCAGCTGGGGACGAAGACCAGCACCACGTGGGCGCCGATGCGTACGTCCTCGACACCGGGCCCGAGATCGGTCACCACGCCGGCCGCCTCGTGGCCCAGCGCCATCGGGAGCGGGCGGGGCCGTGCTCCGGTGACCACGGACAGGTCGGAGTGGCAGACCCCGGCCGATTCGACCCGGACCGCTAGCTCGCCCGGACCGGGCGGGGCGAGGTCGAGCTCCTCGATGGTCAGCGGTAGCGAGGAGGTGAAAGGCGTTGGCACTCCACTGTTCCGCAGGACGACGCTCCGGGTCTTCATCGACGACTCCTCCACCCCGCGGGGCGTCAGGCGAACAGCGGCGGTAGTGCGAAGAACATCACCAGCGACCATGTCACATGGGTCAGGATCGGGGCCATGATGCCCCCGGTGGCCCGGCGCTCGAGGCCGAGGATGAGACCGAGCGCGAGGGCGGCGAACACCAGCATGAAGTTGCCGGTGGCCACCGTCGCAATCGTGTACACGGCAGTCGAGATCAGCACGGGCCACTTGCGCCCGATAGCGGCGAACAGCGCACCACGGAAGAACACCTCTTCGGCGATTCCGTTCAGCACGGTGATGAGCAGTACCACCCACGTCGACCCGAACTTTGCGTGTGCCAGCACCGAGTTGACCAGCCGGTGGACCGCCGGGATGTCGCGCACGATCAACGCGCCGACGACGAAGAGCAGGCCGGCAGCCAGGCCCAGCAGGACGGGCACCACCAACGGGCGCCGGATACCCCGCGGCGCGTCCTCCCACCCGAGGTGCAGCGGACCGGAGGCGAAGCCACCGGCCACCCACAGCGCGGCCAGGCCCAAAGTCAACGGATAGAACGCGGGATCGGCCGGCCGCACCGACAGTGAGATGCCCAGCAGGGTCGCCCCGAGGACGACGACCACCGCGACCACGATCCGGCGGCGACGGAAGGCCGCGTCGCTCTGCTGGTGGTCGCGGTCGATCTTGTCGATCAGTGATGGTCGGATCAACCGGCCGATGCGGCTCTCGGTGAGATTCATCCGTGTCGGGTCATTCGGATGCGCCCTCTTCGACGGTCTCCGCTTCTCGCTCCGCGAGTGCCTGCTTGACAGCTTCGTCGTAGCCCATCGGCTCACCCGGGATCAACGTCCGGATCGCATTGCCGTCCCGGACGACGACCTCGTTGGTCATCGAGTCGATCAGATTGCGACTGGTCTCCAGGTCGACGTCGGTGACCAGGGTGAGCCAGCCCGACGACAGTCGCGGGGTGAGCAGCGGAATGATGAACAAGGGCAGCGTGCGCTTGTTCTGGATGACGGCAGCGCGCTTGAGCATGTCGACATAGCGCAGCACTTCCGGCCCGCCGACGTCGTAGACCTTGCCCTGCGACTCGGGTGCCTCGAGTACCCCGACCAGATACCTGATGACATCGGGCAGCGCGATGGGCTGGGTGCGGGTGTTGACCCAACGGGGGGCGACCATGATCGGCAGGTGGGCCACCAGTTGACGGGTGATCTCCCAGGAGATCCCGCCGTTGCCGATGACCACCGCGGCCCGCAGCACGGTGACCGGCACGCCGGCCTCGCCGAGCAGCTCCTCCACCTGCCGGCGGGACTTCAGATGGGGTGAGAGCTTTTCGTCGTCCGCCCCCAGACCGCCGAGGTAGATGATCCGGCGCACCCCGGCTGCTTTCGCTGCCGCGCCAAAAGCCTTGGCCGCCTCTGCATCCCGTTCGACGAAGTCGCCCGAGTCCAGCGAATGCACCAGGTAGTACGCGACGTCGACATCGGCCAGCACCGCCGGGAGGGTGTCCGGATCGGAGACGTCCGCCGCCACCGGCTCGCCCACCCCGGTGTATTTGTCCGGAGTCCTCGTCATCGCCCGGACCTCGTGTCCGGCGTCGATCAACGCGGGACAGAGCCTGGATCCGATGAAGCCGGATGCTCCCGTGACCAGAACGCGCAGCGCCATGATGTGGCCTTTCGTTCGGGGTGACGAGGTGTCACGCGAATGTTCCCACCGTTGGGCGACCTGTGGATCGCGCCCTGGAGTTGTCCCCATGCCGGTCGCTCATCCACATTTCGCTACTGATCCTTTCCCAGGCAGGGCTTGCGGCGAAACGATGCCGTACGTCACTACATCGACAGATCCACAGTGTGCTCATCGAAAGACGGGGCGTACTCATCGAAAGGACGGGGGAAGGCAATGGATGGCATCGCCATCACGACCGAGCGCATCGCGACGGCGGCGGCCGGCGTATCGGAGGTCGGGGATCTGCTCACCAGGGAAATCGCGACCATGGGCGATCTCCTCGCCCAGATCAGGTCGGGCTGGCAGTCCGACGCGGCCGCACCGCAATTCGCCGCCACCATGCAGGGTTATCTGGATCAGGCAGGTCAGCTCACCCGTGCGCTGCTCACCCACGGCGCCACCCTGACAGCCACCGGCCACCGGTTCGCCGAGGCGGAGTCCGGGCTGGCCCAGGGACTGGGGGCGGCCTGATGGCGTCGATCAGAGCGAACTACGGCGTGATGGCAGCCGGCGAGGAGGGCCTGGTGTCGACCTGGGGTCGGATAGAGGCCCACCTCAGCCGCCTCGACTCCACGGTTGCGGCCACCGCGGACATGGAATCGGAGGCGTTGGCGGCCTTCATGGCGCTGAAGACCAAATGGAACGCCGCGGCCGCGGATCGGCAGGTGGTGCTCAAGGGCTTGGCCGAGGCGGTCGGCAGTGCCAGGTCGTACTACCAGCAGGTCGACCGGGCGCTGGCGGCTCAGTTCGAGATGTAACCGGGTAGGACGTCGATCCGACGGGACAGGATGGAGATCTGACGGGTCAGAGCGTGATGGGGTGCGGAAATCACCGGGTGTTCGTGCCCGGTGGTCGCAGCCGGGTGACCGGAACCGGCAGGATGGTGCTCATGACTGGACCGAATCTGCTGGGACCGCCACCGGTCCGCCTGCCCGTCGATGCCGCGGAGGCCGACCTGCGCGCCGGAAACTCCGCGGAGTCCGTGGCCCGCCGGCATCCGACCTCGAGTCTGGTCTGGGCCGAATTGGCCGAGACCGCTCTCGACCGAGGCGACGACGTCGCCGGATACGCCTTCGCCCGGGTCGGTTACCACCGCGGCCTCGATCAGCTACGCCGGAACGGATGGAAGGGCGCGGGGCCGGTGCCGTGGTCGCACGAGCCGAACCGCGGTTTCCTCCGAGCGCTGTCGGCCCTCGGTCAGGCAGCGGCACTGTTCGAGGAGGACGAGGAAGTCAGTCGCATCACCGCATTCCTGCTGGACGCCGACCCGAACATCCCGGCGGACATGCTGCCCTGAGCGGCCTGACTACAACAGGCCGCGGACCAGGCGCAGCGGCGCGGTGTGCTTGTAGAAGACCCACCGGTCCATCTGGCGGGCGTACACCTTCCCGTCGCTGATCACCGAAGCCGGAACCGTGCCGATCTGCACGGCCCGGCCGCGGTAGGTACGTGGGCGACGGCCGATGCCGAGGATCCGTTGGAACATCAGCGTGACGACCAGGCCGTGTTCACTGTCCGGCTCGACAAGGACATGCGTGGCCTCGCCCGAGAGCGCTCGGGTTTCGTCGACGTACACGGTGCCTCGAACGGGCATCACCGTCCCGAGACCGACCAGGACGCCACCCACATCGTCGCGGACCAACGGGACCAGGTCGGGATCGCCCGCGACCGCGAGCTCGAATCCGGCTGCGCCCACGGGCAATGACCAGAGGTCGGTCACCGATGTCGGTCGATCGGTGGCGAACCCGACGATCACCGCGCCCAACAGGTCGAGTCGCAGGAGTCGAAGCGCCACCGCCCCGAGGTCGGCGTCGTCGCCGATCACCACTACCCGATCGGCGTTCAGCAGCGGATCGATCTCCTTGCCTGGGCGCGGTCCGACGAACTCGACCTCTCGTTGTCCACAGCGGGCCAGCGCGTCCCGCACAGTGGGATCGGCCTCGGCCGCGGAGCGATCAGGGCGGCAGCACAGCACGGATAAGGTCCTCACCCACTACCCTTCCTCTGGCGACAGTCGCACGAAGCTGCGATCAGGTGTAACCACGCAGCCACGATCTCGAGGGAGTGTGCCATGTCGGTGATGGTCCTCATCGGCGCCCAGTGGGGCGACGAGGGCAAGGGTAAGGCGACCGACCTGTACGGCGAGCGCGTCGAGTGGGTGGTGCGCTACCAGGGCGGCAACAACGCGGGTCACACCGTGGTGCTCCCCGACGGCCAGAAGTTTGCCCTCCACCTGATCCCCTCCGGCATCCTGACCGCCGGCGTCAACAACGTCATCGGCAACGGTGTGGTGATCGATCCCGGCGTGCTGCTCACCGAACTCGGCGGTCTGGACGAGCGGGGTGTCGACACCAGCCGACTGTTCATCTCGGCCGACGCACACCTGATCATGCCCTATCACGTGGCCATCGATAAGGTCTCCGAGCGCTACCTGGGAAAGGCCAAGATCGGCACCACGGGCCGCGGAATCGGCCCGGCGTACCAGGACAAGGTGGCCCGGCTCGGGGTCCGGGTGCAGGATCTGCTCGATCCGTCGATCCTCGCCCAGAAGGTCGAGGCCGCCCTGGACATCAAGAACCAGATCCTGGTCAAGATCTACAACCGGAAGGCGCTCGACGCCGGCCGGATCGTCGACACCGTGTTGGAACAGGCGGAAGGCTTCAGGCACCGCATCGCCGACACCCGGCTCAAGCTCGGCGAGGCGGTCCGGCGCGGCGACCACATCCTGCTCGAGGGCTCGCAGGGCACGTTGCTCGATGTCGACCACGGCACCTATCCATACGTGACCTCGTCCAACCCGACGGCCGGCGGCGCGGCCGTCGGATCCGGGCTCGGACCGACGTCCATCACCTCGGTGCTGGGCATCCTCAAGGCGTACACCACCAGGGTCGGCTCGGGTCCGTTCCCGACGGAGCTCGAGGACGAGTGGGGCGAGTACCTGCGCAAGACCGGTGGCGAGGTGGGCGTCACCACCGGCCGACTGCGCCGGTGTGGCTGGTTCGACGCCGTCATCGCCCGGTACGCCACCAGGGTCAACGGGATCACCGATTACTTCCTGACCAAGCTCGACGTACTGTCGTCGCTCGAGTCGGTACCGATCTGCGTCGCGTACGACGTCGACGGCGAGCGACACGACGAGATGCCGTTGACCCAGACCGGTTTTCACCACGCCGAGCCGATCTACGAAGAGCTGCCGGGCTGGTTCGAGGACATCTCGCACTGCCGCACCTTCGAGGAGTTGCCGGCGAACGCCCAGGCCTACGTGCGACGGGTCGAGGAGCTTTCGCAGGCACGGGTCTCGGCGATCGGGGTCGGGCCGGGGCGGGACCAGACGATCGTGTTGCACGACGTCCTGGGCGGCTGACGGGTCGGGTCAGGTCCAGCTGACCCGCACTTTCTCGCGCCAGAGGCCGAGGACCGGAGCCGGCCCGTGCTCGGCGATCTCGTCGCCGCGGTTCCACAGTCCGAGGTAGAGGGCCGCGGCGGTGCCGCTCAGCACGGCGTCGGGGTCCGGCTCGACCGTGGTCGAGGTGACCGGTGTGCCGGTGCCGATGGCCACGCTCCAGGCCCGATCGGCGTCGGTGGGCGCGACCGTGATGGTGATGGGTTCGTCGGCGCGCAGGCTCGAGCTGCGCCTGGGCACGAATCCGAGCAACAGCTCGTCGATGCCGTCGACGGCCAACTCGGTATCGATATCGGCGGCTGCGGCGGTGGGCAGATGACCGAGACCGGCAGACAAGGCGTCCACCCGGTGGACGGTGCTCTCGTGGGCGCAGCGCCTGGCCCAGAACAAGCGGGGCGGCGGTGCGTCACGCAGGAAGACCAGCGCCGGTCCGTCGTCGGCAGTGCGCAGTGCCTCGATGAGAGCGGCAGCGCCGTCGGAATACCAGGACAGGAGCTCGTCGCGGCCCGCCGGGGCCGCCAGCACGGACTCGAGTTCGGCGTCCGACAGGTTTGCTGTCCGGCCGCCGGCGACGATGCCGGCCGCCCACCTGCAGACGCCGCCGTGGTGTCTGACCAGATCTGCGACCGTCCAGCCGGGACATGTCGGCACCGGATCGGCCATCGAGCAGTCGGCGGCGTCGGCCCGCAGGGCTGCCGTTTGCTGTTCGACCACGGTCACGTACTGGTCGAAGCTCATCGAAGAAGGCATGCCACAAGCCTTCCATGGCCCACCGTTGCTCGGCCCGGGTGGCCTGGTCCGTGCCGTTGGCCGAGCGAGCGTGTCGTCACCCGATATGGTCGTGGCCGTGCGCATCCTCGTCATCGGTTCAGGTGCTCGCGAGCACGCCCTGCTGCGCTCGCTCCGGCGGGACCCGGCCGTCACGGACCTGTTCGTCGCGCCGGGTAATGCCGGTACCGGTGCGCTCGCCATCGCCCATCCTGTCGACGTCGCGGACGCCGACGCCATCGCCGACCTGTCCGCGACACTCGGGGTCGACCTGGTGGTGATCGGACCCGAAGTCCCGCTGGTCAACGGCGCGGCCGACGCGGTGCGCGCGCGCGGCATCGCCGTTTTCGGGCCTGATGCCGCGGCGGCGCGGATCGAGGGCTCGAAGGCCTTCGCCAAGGACGTGATGACGGCGGCCGGTGTGCCGACCGCCGCCGCCGTCTCGGTCGCTGCTCCGGTGCAGATCGCGGCTGCGCTCGACCGGTGTGGCTCGCCGTATGTGGTCAAGGACGACGGGCTGGCCGCCGGTAAGGGCGTGGTGGTGACCACTGATCGCGATGTCGCGGTAGCGCATGCCCTTGCCGTGCTGGACGGCGGCCACCCGGTCCTGGTCGAGGAGTTCCTGGCTGGGCCGGAAGTGTCGCTGTTCGCGGTGTGCGACGGTCAGGTCGCGGTCCCGCTACTGCCCGCGCAGGATTTCAAGCGGCTGGGCGACGACGACGAAGGGCCGAACACCGGCGGCATGGGCGCGTATGCGCCGCTCGACTGGGCGCCGACCGATCTGGTGTCGAAGGTGCAGCGCGAGGTGCTCGATCCGGTGCTGGCCGAGATGTCAGCGCGCGGATGCCCGTTCTCCGGGTTGCTGTACGCGGGTCTGGTGCTCACCTCCGCCGGCCCGAAGGTCATCGAGTTCAACTGCCGCTTTGGTGATCCGGAGACCCAGGTGGTGCTGGAACTCCTCGATTCGCCGCTCGGCGAGTTGTTGGCCGCAGCGGCGGCGGGTGACCTGGGCCGGGTATCCCCGCCGTCCTGGAAGGCTGGTGCTGCCGTCACGGTCGTCATTGCCTCGGAGGGCTATCCGGCCGAGCCGATCACTGGGGACCCCATCTTCGGAGCCGAGGCGGACGGCATCCTGCACGCGGGGACGAGGCTCGACGACGACGGTCAGGTGCGCTCCTCCGGCGGCCGGGTGCTGTCCGCGACGGCCGGTGGACCCGATCTGGTCTCGGCGCGGGCCGCCGCCTACATGCTCGTCGAAGGGGTGACGATGCGCGGGGGCCAGTACCGCACGGACATCGCCTCCGGCGCTGTCGACGGACTGGTGCGGTTGCCCGACCAGGACGCCCACTCCGTCTAGATATCCCGCTGGACATCCCGCGGGCTGGCAGCGCCCGTCAAGCCGATGCTGAAGTCCCGCCGATCCCGCAGTCCCGGGGTCCGGTCGGCTTTCGCGGTGAGAGCAGGCCTCGAGCCGGCCGGGCTCACGATGATGCGCATCAGCTCCCGCACGGTGGGCCTGCGACGTCGTGATCGAACCGGCGCCCCCGATGGCGCAGGATGGGATGGTGATCTCGTCGAATCTCTTCGCGCCCGCACAGCGGGCTGCGGTCGCCCCGTTCCACGTGATGCGGGTCCTGGCCGCGGCGGCCCGCCGCGCCGAGAGTGGGGCCCCGGTCTTCAATCTGACCGCCGGACAGCCGTCGACGCCGGCCCCTGCTCCGGTGCTGGCTGCCGCCCGCCGGGCGTTGGACCAGCAGGTCCTCGGCTATACCGAGGCGCCGGGAATCGCGCCGCTGCGGCGGGCGATCGCCGAGCACTACGCCCACCGGTACGACCTGTCCGTCGACCCATCCCAGGTCTACGTCACCACTGGCTCGTCGGGTGGATTTCTGCTCGCTTTTCTGTCGGCCTTCGACGCCGGAGATCGCGTCGGGCTCGCGCGGCCCGGGTACCCGGCCTACCGCAACATCCTGCAGGCTCTGGGTTGTGAGGTGGTCGATCTGCCGTGCGGTCCGCAGACCCGGTACCAGCCGACGGTCGCGATGATCGCCGATCTGGGTCTCCAGGGTCTGGTGGTGGCCTCGCCCGCGAACCCGACGGGAACCTCGCTCGAGCCGGTCGAGCTCGCCGAGATCGCCACACACTGCGCAGAATCGGGTATTCGGCTGATCTCGGACGAGATCTACCACGGCATCAACTATTCCGGGCGCCCGGCGTGCGCGTGGTCGACCGACCGGTCCGGTTTGGTGATGAATTCCTTTTCGAAGTATTTCTCGATGACGGGGTGGCGGATCGGCTGGATGCTGGTGCCCGACGACCTGGCAGAGCCCGTTGATGCCCTCGCCGCGAACATGGCCATCTGTCCGCCCGCGCTGGCGCAGTACGCGGCGGTCAGTGCATTCGACGCCTACGACGAATGCGATGGACACGTGGCCCGATACGCGGTGAATCGGAATCTGTTGGTGCACGGGCTGCGCGAGCTCGGTATCGACAAGCTGGCGCCGGCTGACGGGGCCTTCTACGTCTACGCGGACGTGTCACACCTGACCGACGACTCGCAGGCCCTCTGCACCCGGCTGCTGGACGAAGCCGGGGTGGCCGTCGCTCCGGGCATCGACTTCGACCAGATCGACGGTCACCGGGCGCTGCGGATGTCCTTCGCCGGCTCCACCTCGACGATCACCGGCGGGCTGCACGCCCTCGGTGAGTTCCTGCGGCGAGGCTGAGTCTCGGCGAATCAGCCGACCAGCAGCGAGAATCCATCCGGTCCGGACACGATGGATACGTCGGCGAGGCTGTCGACGACCAGGTCGGCGTGCAACTGATCCCGGGTGCTGGTGGTGGTCACGGCGAGTGTGGCGCAACCGGCCGCCCGGCCGGCCGCGATCCCGGCGGGGGCGTCCTCGACGACCAAACACCGCGCTGGATCGATACCCAATCTGGCGGCGCCGGTCAGGAAGGGCTCCGGGTGGGGCTTGCCGTGGGTGACATCGTCGAAGGTGACCACGGCCGCCGGGGCCGGCAGTCCGGCGGCGGTGATGCGGGCGATGGCGAGCGCTCGGGTGGCCGACGTCACGATGGCGACCCGGTCGGCGGGTAGAGCTGTCAGCAGCTCCATCGCGCCGGGCAGGATGGTGATGTCGTGCGTGTCGTTGAGCTCGAGCTCGGAAATTCGGGCCAGGCCGTGCTCGACCTGGTCGGCGGGCAGTAGTGCGGTGACCAGCTGTGCGGCTGGCTGACCGTGTCCGGCTGCCAAGGCCGATCGGGTCAATCCGTGTTCGATTCCCCAAGTCGCCCATGACCTTTCGACCGCCGGGGTCGAGTCCACCAACGTGCCGTCCATGTCGAACAGGACAGCATCGAAGGTGCGGCCGACGATGGCCGGTCCCATATCGACAGTCGAGATGCGGGTGGTGGTCAGTGGGTTTTGTTCGGTCACATCCTCTATCGTAGAAAATTGACGGTGGCCGCGGAGTCACATGTGACCGGCCTCCTGCTGCCGCACCGAGGCGGGCGGAGAAACCAAAGCGTGCTCTGGAACTGTCGATGGTCACGGATGGTGATCGATCCGGGATGTGGCGTGGCCAGGGCGGGATGTGGCGTGACCACGACACGCCATGACCTTCTGCCGAGAAGGAACTGCGCAGCGCTACCATCTGCGCACAGCAGATGCTGTGTCCTCTCGGTCGGAGATTGGGAATCCAATGACAGAAGTGCGATCCGATCAACCGAAGTCCCGCCGGCGGGTCAGCGCGAAATTGATCGTCGTGCTGGTGCTGCTGGCCTTGGCTCTGATCTTCATCTTCCAGAACACCGAGAAGAACGAGGTTCATGTTCTCTTCTGGA
The DNA here is from genome assembly GCA_965277305.1 of Nakamurella sp. GTDB lineage: Bacteria > Actinomycetota > Actinomycetes > Mycobacteriales > Nakamurellaceae > Nakamurella. The sequence goes on from CBDICH010000007.1 coordinate 92,952, forward strand.
CCGTCACCGCGGCGACGTGGATCTGGCTGCTCATCGTGCTGGTCGTCGGCGTGATCATCGGTTCGATGTTCCCGTGGTTCCGGCCCAAGAAGAAGTACGTCAAGGGCTGACGTATCGGCCGTCGGCGGAGGTCTCGAGCTGATCGGGTGGGCGGGATGAACTCGGGTAGGCCGTCGGCGGCCATCTGGATGGTCCACCGTTCTTTGACGATCTCGGTGTGGTGGGGTCGGCGCAGCAGGCAGCCGTTTTCAGGCAGGTTTGACCGAAATCCCTGTCCCAGAAGTTGATGTGGTGTCCGTCGCAGCAATCCGGTGGCCGCTCACGGCCGGGCCAGGCGGATGCTTTGTCTCGGGCGACGAGGGCTCTTCTGATGGGGGCGGGGAAGGTGCGGGAGGCCCGCCCCACATCCAGGACGTCAGATGGGGACCCCAGGACCATCGGGATGACCGTGGCGTCGCCCGCCCGGCCCCGGGGGGAACCCCGAGCGAAAGTTCAGGGTCCGACCCGGAAGCGGCACGCCGGAGAACAGTGCACTCTGGTGTTACCGCGCACCATCAGGTCCGCGAGATGAGCCAGTCGAAGTCGGAGAGTGTCATGGGTAACGTCCTGAAAGTCGTCGGCGCGATCGTCGTGGTCTGGATTGCGTTCAGCATCATCGGGGCGGTGTTCGGCTTCGTCGCGCACGCCTTCCTCTGGATCGCTCTGATCGGCGGCGGGGTGTACGCCGTCAGCGCGATCAGCAACCGCAATCGTCGATCGATCAACAACCGTCGCTGAATCGCGCCCGCGTCCCTGGGCGCTGGGTAGCTATGCGCTGGCCAGCTTCACGCCGATGCTGCACAGGTCCCGACGGGCCTGCGCAGCATTCGTGAACACGAACCCGCGAATTCCGGTGTCGATGGCCCCGGCGATGTTGTCCGCGCGGTCGTCCAGAAAGGCAACCTCGGCCGGCACGGCCCCCAGGCTGTCCAGGAGGTGGTGATAGATCTCCCGGTCGGGCTTGAGCAGCCCGAGATCGCCGGAGAAGAACAATTGGTCGAAGGCTGCGGCCCACGGTTGCACCTCGACCAGTCGGCCCATCGATGATGGCGCGTTGGACAGGATCGCCAGCGCGGTGTCCGAGACGGCCAGGTCGTCGATCAACCGTAGGGTGTCGGGATCGACGGCACTCCAGCCGATGTCGTCGCGACGGACCAACTCGTCGACAAGCTCGCGCTGAGGCGGTGTCGTTCCCGTGGTGGCAGCGATCGAAGTCCAGAACGCCTCTGCGTCCGAGTGTCGGTCGTAGTCGGGCCGGTACTGGAAGTAGGCCTCGGTGAACGGTTCCGGTTCGGCCCGCAGTAGTTCAGCGAGCTCGTCCAGCGCATTGGTGTGCTGCAGAACGACATCGCCCAGGTCGAAGACCACCCACTTGATCATGAACCTGATCCTGCCAGCACCAGCACCAGGCCGAAACCGCCCCAGCACGTCCTCGCCGATGGATGAACAGACGGCGACTCAGGTGACGACGATGCTCCGCGAGTCGTAACCGGTGGCGCCGTCCGGCAGGACGTCCTGCACCTTGGAGGTCTGGACCGTGCCGGTGCCGTCCGTGGCCCTGGATTGCACGGTGTGCGTGCCCTTGGTGGCCTTCCAGGTGAACTTCCACTGCCGCCAGGTGTCGACGGATGCATCGCCGGCCAGCTCGGCGGCCTGCCAGGGCCCGTCATCGATCTGTACTTCGACCTTCTGGATGCCGCGGTGCTGCGCCCAGGTCACCCCGGCGACGGTGACGTCGCCCGCCGGGAACTGCGCGAACCCCTTCGGCACGTCGATGCGCGACGCTGTCTTGATCGGACCATGATCGGACCAGCCGCGCTGGGTCCAATATGCGCTCTCGTCCGCGAACTTCGACACCTTCATGTCGACGATCCACTTGCAGGCCGAGACGTAGCCGTACAGACCGGGAACCACCATCCGGACCGGGAAGCCGTGCTCGATCGGGAGGACCTCGCCATTCATCGCAACGGCGAGGATCGCGTCCCGGCCGTCGGTCAACGCGTCGAGCGGTGCGGTCTGGGTGAAGCCGTCCTTGCTGGTGAACAGGACGCAGTCGGCGCCGCTGTTCGGCCCCGCCTCCTTGAGGAGGGTGTCCAGCCGGGTGCCGATCCAGGTGGCGTTGCCGGCCAGGTTGCCGCCCACCGGGTTGGAGACGCAGGTCAGGGTGATGTCCCGCTCGATCTGCGGCCTGGCCACCAGGTCGGGGTAGTTGATGCTGATTTCCTTGTCGACCAGCCCGTGGATCTTCAACTCCCATTCCTCGGCCGTCACGTTCGGCGGAACGAACGCGGTGTCGACCCGGTAGAAACTGCCGGTCGGCGTGACGTAGGAGGTCAGTCCGTTGATGCCGAAGTCGACTCCGGCGGGGATGGTCTGCTTGGAGGTGGGCACCGGGACAACCGCTTTCGCCCGGCTGGCGGTCACCTGTGCGGTGCTGGGGATCCAGCGCGAGATCGCTCCGGCAGCGACAGCGACGACGGCACCGATGGCTGCCAGCCGGAAGAACTGCCGGCGATCCATCCCGGGTCGCCCCGCTGTGGTCGAGATGGTCTTGGCCGACTGGGCCTTTGCGGAGGCCAGTGCCATCGGATGCTGATCGCCGGAGGTGCCGGGCTTCGAGTCGTAGAGATCTCCATCAGCGGCTGCGGTCGGTGCGCTTGCGGCCAGGCTCGAGGCGGTCGAGCTGGTGGAATCGTCGCCATCGGAGCTCAGTGGATGCGCGTTCTTGCCCGTCGGGGCCGGGGTCGCGAGCAGTTGCGGATCGACGGTCCGACGGAACACGGTGACCAGCAGGTAGATGCCGGCGGCACCGCCGACCAGGATCGGGAGGGCGTCGAAGGCAATCGCACCGGTGGTCGTGTAGGTGGCGCCGATGGTGACCAGGATCAAGAGCACGGTGATACCGGCCGCGATGCGCGGGCTGCGCCGGGCCACCAGCCCGATGATCAGGGCAACCACGAACAACGTGACGTACATCCCGACTCGCAGGGCGTCCTTGTCGTGCTGTCCGAACGTCCGGATGGCGTATTCCTTCAGCCACTCCGGGGTCAGATGGATGAACGTGGTACCGAGCGAATTGATCGGCGATGACGCGGTCGACAGGGCACCCAGCCAGACGCCGAGCGCGGAGATCAGCTCGGCAATCCCGATCGCGAGGCCCATGGCCACCAGTCCCACCAGAGCCGACACCAGATAGCCCGGCTGCCATGGCGCGCGGGACGGCTTGCCGGCGGGGGCCCTGTTGGGCGTGGGCCGGGAGGTTGTTGTCATGCGAATCCTTCGATGCGAACAGCCGTTTGGATTGCCCGTCGGAGCAGGGCACCAGTTGAGTCTGACGCCTGCAGCTGTGGATGCCGGTTTTGATGGGGATCAGTAAGAACCCGGTAAGAGTTGGCGGCCCGGTGATCGGTCCGAGCGGCCCGGTGATCAATTGGCAGTCCCGTCGAGCCATCCGGGTCGCGGATTGCGCCGAATGACTGGATGACCTCCCAGCCGGTAGCCCGGCCAGGCCTCAGCGAACCGAAGGAACGTTCAGATGACTGCTTCCAGCCCGCACCTGCGGGGTCTGTCAGCGGTACCACCGCTACGGAGTGTGCGGGACGTTGCCCGTGACCCGGCCACCCCGGCCACGCCGGAGGATCTACTGCGGCGCACCGCACTCGGCGACGAGCGCGCCTTCGAAGATCTCTACGACGCTTTCGCCGGTCGGGTCTTCGGATTGGCGCGGAGGATCGTCCGGAACCCGAGCCAGGCCGAGGAAGTGGCTCAGGAGGTGTTCCTGGAGATCTGGCGGCGGGCGACCCGATTCGACGCGGCCAAGGGGTCGGCGACCTCGTGGATCATGACGATGACGCATGCCCGCTCTGTGGACCGGGTGCGGTCGGCGCAGGCTTCGACCGATCGCGAGCTCAAGGTGGCTTACGCCTCGCACGAAGTCGAGATCGACACCGTCGTCGATGCGGTGGAGTCCGCATTCGAGCGAAAAGCCGTACAGAAGTGCCTGACCACCCTGACAGATCTGCAACGCGAGTCGATCACGCTGGCTTACTACAGCGGTTACACCTACCGTGAGGTAGCCGAGTTGCTGACCACACCATTACCGACCATCAAAACCCGGCTGCGGGACGGCATGATCCGTCTGCGTGACTGCTTGGGAGTAGGGGCATGACCACCGACCAGCACCTGAACACCGGCGCCATGGCGCTCGGTGCGCTGTCCGACGACGAGGCAGCATCTTTTGTCGACCACCTGGAGACCTGCGACATCTGTGCGCAGGAGTTGGCCGGATTCCGTGAGACGGCGGCCATCCTGGGCAGCTCGGTCGCGCAGACTCCGCCCGCAAGTCTCCGTCGATCGGTGATGGAGGCGGTTGCTCGCACCCCTCAGCTCCCGCCGCTCACCGACAGCATCACCACGCTGGGCCGCCATCGTCAGCCGGCGGGGCCGCGGCCGGTCGACAGTTCTGGTCCGGAGATCGATCAGGGTTCCGCGACCGAGCGGACCGCAACGGAGCAGAGCCCCGCAGACCAGCCGGGGGAGCTTCTGGCGGAGGTCATCCCACTGCATCGCCCCTGGTACCGCCGGACTCAGGGGCTCATCGCCGCCGCTGTCGCGCTGCTGGTCATCGGCGGTGGCGCCGGCATAGTCATCGCCAATTCCGCCACGCCCGCCGCGCAGACGGCGAGCGAGTGCGTCGCAGCCGCTCCCGACAAGTCAGCGCTGACCCCGGATGTCGGGGCCGGCGGTGATGTGGCCTTCTCGGCCACCTGCAACGCAGCCGTGGTGAACATGCCGAATCTGTCGGCCGCACCCGCCGGGCAGGTCTACCAGCTCTGGGTGCTCAGCGGGACGAAGGCGACGTCAGCCGGGGTGGTGACGCCGAAGGCTGACGGATCCGTCACGCCGGTCACGACGCCCGTGCACGCGGGTAACACCGCGGTCGGAGTCACCCTGGAGCCGGCGCCCGGCTCGACGCAGCCGACCACGAAGCCCATCTGGGTGGTCCCGCTCACCGCCTGACTCGATCTGATTGCCTGACGCCTTCGAAGACGCCGACCTGCCACCGCATTCCCGGTGGCAGGTCGGCGTTCCGGCGTCTACCGCCGCGAGGCGCCGGCACCTGACCGCTGTCCACGAAGGGCCGGGGTCGCAGCGACGATCACGTCACTCTTGCGAGCGTTGCCGGTTCGCGAGGTGCATAGTGTGCAAAAGGGTTTCCTCCGGAAACGTCCTGGTGTCGTCCATTCTCGGCGGTGATGAAATGGTTCAACCTATAAACGAATCCATGCGACAGGAATTATTGGCGCTCACGCCCAGCGGTGACCTGATGGACCTCGCCCGGCAGCTGCGCAAGCAGGGCCTCGAGTCGTTGCTGATCTGTCGACCGGGTGGCCAGATCAGGCGAGTGGTCACCGACCGGCAGATCGCGCAGCTGGCCACCCCGGCGTCGGGCGCAACGCTGCGATTCGAGACACCGCAGGCGACGGGCACTTCGGCGCCGTTCGGCAGGAGCGACCGTCCGGTACCACCCCAGAGCCGACGGCCGGATGACGACCTGGTGCCCGCCGACAGCTCACATCGATCATCCGAAGGTGAAGGAATACGCCGTCAGGCCGGGTGAGAGGGCGACCTCCAACACGGCGCGGCGTTCCTCGTCACCGGTGACCAGTCGATAGATGTTGGGAGCTCCGGACACCGGGTATTTCGTGGTCCGGCCATTCACCGTGGCCGTGATCGTTCCCGTACCGCCGATATCGAGGTACACGTCCGAGGCCTTGAAATTGAGTCGAATAGCCGCGGCCGACCTGGCTGTGATCGATTCGCCGGCAGCCGCCCATTGGCCTTTGAGTGCGTACTCGTCGTCCGGAACCACTGCCGGGTATCGATACGTCTGGATGCCGGAGGCCAAGGCCGGTGCGCCGGCGTAGGTCTGCTCGAGCTTCACGCCGAGATAGGTCTCAGGGGTCAGGTCGTCGGACGTGGGAGTGGAGTCGTCGACGATGGTCGACCTGGGTAGCTCAACTCCGGGCTTCGCGGCGGAGAGCAGTTGCCGGATCAGGTTTTCCATGGCGGTGTAGTTGCCCTCGCCCGCCGATACGTGACGCACCTCGCCGGTCGAGTCGATCAGGTATTCGGCGGGCCACGACTGGTTGCTGAAGTTGTTCCAGGTCGTGTAGCCGTTGTCGAGGGCGACCGGGTAGTGGATGCCGAGCCGCTGGGCGCCCGACGCGACATTCGCAGCCACGTGCTCGAAGGCATATTCCGGCGTGTGGACACCGATCACCTCGAGCCCGTCGGCGGCGTATGCCGAATACCAGGCGTTCACATGCGGGATCGCCCGCTGGCAGTTGATGCACGAGTAGGCCCAGAAGTCGACGAGAACTACCTTGCCCGCCAGCGAGGCGATGCTGAGCGGTGCGCCGCCCGGAGTATTGAGCCACTGCGAGATGCCGGCGATCTCCGGGGCGGGTCCGCAATCCTGCAGTCTGGCGCGCAGGTCCTGGCCGCAGATGGCCAGCTGTTCGTCCTGGAGAGGGGCGCCGACCGCCTGCGGTACCGAAGTGGCTCCGGCCTGGTCGAGCGCGGTATTCAAGCCGTTGGTGTAGTCGGGGATGGCCCGCTGGAGAAAGTCGGTGACGTTGAACGTCAAGGCGACGGCCAGTGCTATCACCGCCGCGCCGGCGCCGATCCGGATACCTCGCTGATGCCGTCGGAAGACGGAGACGCGTTCGGCGACCCGTCGTCCGGCCAACGCGAAGAACAGCAGCGGGATGGCGACTCCGACCGCGAAGGCGACGGTCAGCGCAATCGTGCCGCCGCCGATGTGACCGGTCGCTCCATTCACCACGATCGCAGCCAGCACCGGCCCGGCGCACGGCACGTAGACAACTCCGAGAGCCAACCCGAGAACGAATCCGCCGCGGGTGCCGGTCCCGACTGACCGGAGCGCCGGAATGCGGGCGAACGGGCGCTCGAGCACGGCCTCGAAGCGCGGGACGATCATCCCGACGCCGATCAACCCCAGCACGACCAGGCCGGCCCACCTGATCACGCCCTGCGGCAGACGCAGAGCGCTCAGGATCAGCGTGCCCAACAGCGTGAAAACGCTGAAACTCACCACGAGGCCGGCGATGACCAGGTAGGGCCGCTTGTTGTCCGCCTTCACCAGCGTCCGCACACTGCTGTCGGAGTCGGCCGGCGCCTGATCGGAGAGGCGCGCCGCCTGCGTGCCGCCGGCGAGAAACACGGCCGGCAGAACGGGCAGCACACAGGGTGAGATGCCCGTGATCAGCCCGCCGACCAACCCGATCAACGACAGCGTGAGCAGAGGAGCCTCCTCGGCAGTAGAGCTGGGCCGCGCGAATGCGCAGAGCCCTGTTCACGCTACGGCGACAGCCGGGCAGGGACGGTGCGTCGGCCGGTCGAAGTGTCTTCGACAGCAAGATGGCACCAGTCGAGGCTCAGGCGGCGAGCTTCGGAACCTCGTCCGGGTGCACCGGCGCACCATGCTGCCGCGGCCCCGTCTCGACGATGACCATGGCCACCAGCATCAGGCTGCCGCCGATGGCGATCCGCCACGTCAGCGCCTCGCCGAGGAATGTGATGGCGAAGAACGCGGCCCAGGCCGGTTCGGTGGACATGATGATCGCGGCCCGGGACGGTGCCAGATAAGCCTGCGCCCACGACTGCACGATCATCGCCAGCGCACCGGAGATCAGCGCCATGTAGAGGAGAGCGACCCAGTCGAAGGTGCCGCTGGGCAGAGTGAGCGCGCCGGGTTCGACGATGGTGGCCGCGATCAGTGCCACGAGTGCGGTCGCCACGATCTGCACCACGGCCAGGCCCAGGGCGATGTGTGATCGGGACCAGGCGCCCAGTCCGACGATGTGCAGCGCGTAGATCACCGCGGAGACCAGGGTGATGGCCTCCCCGAATCCGAGGTGCAGACCAGACAGGGCCAGGACGGCCAGCCCGACGGTGGCGATCGCCGCGCCGATCCAGACCCGACGACCGATCGCGGTCCGAAGGAGCAACGCCGCGCAGATCGGGGTCAGCACCACATACATGCCGGTCACGAATCCGCTGACGCTCGCCGAGGTATGCGCCAGACCCTCGGTCTGGATGATCTGCGCGATCCCGTAGGTGACACCGAGGATGGCACCGCGTTGCACGTTCTGGCGGGAGAGCGCCCGGACCGCACGGTAGAACAGCAGCAGCATCACCAGGGCCGCGATGGTGAACCGGACGGCCAGGAAGTTCAGTGGCGTCATCCGCTGTAGCAGGCTCTTGGTCAGTGGAAAGCTCGATCCCCACGCGGCCGCCACAGCCAGCAGTCCGAACAGGGCGATCAAGACCGTGCGGCTCGACGCCGCGCCGCGGGATCCGGCCCGGGTCGGCCGGGTCGTGCCTGGCTCAGCGGGCGAACCGGGGGTGGACACGACTCGGGATGTTCCCAGATCGCGCCGCCATCGGAAAGTTCGTCGGTCGACGGAGGGGGTGGGGAACAATGCGACGGTACGGAGAACGTCGGGTTCCTGCGACGATGCAACCGCGAGTTGGACTGTCCCGTCTGAGCAGCAGAGTGGAGGTTCCGCGTGGGGCCGGAGGAGGATGGCGCATTCTCCCGGTACGTCACCGCGCGTCGTGATCATGTTCGACGAACGGCCTATCTGTTGTGCGGTGACTGGCACCGCGCGGACGACCTCACGCAGATTGCGTTCGTCAAGCTCTACGGTGCGTGGGGTCGGGTACGCGATCCGAGGGCATTGGACGCCTACGTCCGGTCGTGCCTGGTCCGGGCCACCATCGACGAGTCGCGCCGACCCTGGCGTCGGGAACGGGCCGTCGAGGTGCTGCCAGAGGTACCTGACTCGTTCGACCTCGCCAGCGTCATCTCCGATCGTGCATTGGTCCAGGCGGCGCTGGAGCACGTGCCGCCGGGCCAGCGAGCCACGCTGGTGCTGCGGTACTTCGAGGGACTCGACGTCGCAGAGGCCGCGGTCGCGCTGGGTTGCTCGGAAGGCAACGTGAAGTCGCAGACGGCGCGCGGTCTGGCCGCGCTCAAGAAGGCGTTGCGAGCACTCGGTGAATCGGGCGGTATCGACACAGGACGGAACCGCGATCGTGGGCAGGGTGGTGATGGACGATGAGCAGCGACGACGGCAGTGACGACAGGACAGCCGACGAGCGGGCGCTGGCCGCCCTTTTCGCCTCGCTCGTCGAACAGGCGCCGGCCTCTGAGGTGTCGCCCGACGAGGTGATCGAGGTGGCCGAGAACGAGCGACGCGGTGCCACCGAACGGCGCGCCAAGCGCGTCAAGTACGGCCGGAACCTGTTGCTGGCGGCGGTCCTGGCAGCGCTCGTGGTCATCGTCCTGCCGAAGCTGCGCAGCTCTTCGTCGGAGACCGCTGCGGTATCGAGCGCCAGTTCGACTTCAGCCGCGGCCGCCCCGGCGGCCCCGGCGGTCTCCGCCACCTCAGCGGCCGGTTCGGCTCCGGCCGCGGCAGCGCCCGGAGCTGTTGCCGGGTCGGGTGCTTCCGCTGCGTCTTCCGCTGCGGCGTCCGGTGGTGCGTCTGCGGGCTTCGGGTCGGCCGGACGGGCCGATGCGAGTTCGGCGGCTGCGTCCGCGCCGGCCGCCGCTTCAGCGGCTGCGTCCGCACCGGTCGCGGCTCCAGCCGGCTCGGCCCCCGCCGCCAGCTCGGGTGCGGCCGCAGGCTCGGCGGCGGCCGAGTCGGAGTGTGTGCCGCTGTCGGCCAAGGCCCTCGCCGCTGCCCGTGCAGCCCTTCCCGCCCGCGAATTCGGCATGATGACCGCAGCCGCGCCCTGTGGATCTACCTCGACCCACACCACCCCGGGCGCGGTCAGTCTCACCGACCCGGCCGGGCGCAAGCTGACCATCGCGACGAGCAGGGCAGCGGCCGGCGCGTGCAGCGGGGCCGGCTGTGTCCCGGTGCCAGTGGCCGTGGACGCGTATCGGCAGGTGACCGCGGCGTCCACCACCATCTGGGTCTATGGAGACGGATACCAGGTGGTGCTGACGCACACCGGTGGGTCGACCAGCGCCGCTGAACGAGGCGAGATGATCGCAGCCGGCCGGGCGGTGATCGAGGCGCTGGCCTGACCTGTCGTATTTCGGACGCCGGGCCTGGGACAATGAGGCACGTGACTTCCTCCGGACCCACCGTCAGTACTGCATCCAATGGACCGACGGCGCCCAATGGACCAACGGCGAACGTTCTCGCCGGGCGGTACGCCTCGCCGGAGATGGTGGCGATCTGGTCGCCCGAGAACAAGATCGTGGCCGAGCGCCGATTGTGGCTGGCCGTGCTGCGAGCCCAGTCCGGGTTGGGCCTGCCGGTCGAACCCGGGGTGCTGGCCGACTACGAAGCAGTGATCGATCAGGTCGATCTCGCCTCGATCGCCGCGCGCGAGCGGGTCACCCGGCACGACGTGAAGGCCCGCATCGAGGAGTTCAACGGGCTGGCCGGGCACGAGCAGATCCACAAGGGCATGACCAGCCGCGACCTCACCGAGAACGTCGAGCAGGCCCAGATCCTCCAGGCGACCCGGCTCATCCGTGACCGCACCGTCTCCCTGCTCGATCACCTGGGACGGCGGGCCGGGGAGTACGCGGAGCTGGTCATGGCCGGCCGCTCGCACAACGTGCCGGCGCAGGCGACCACGCTCGGCAAGCGGTTCGCCTCCGCCGCCGACGAGGTTCTGTTGGCGTATCAGCGCATCTCGTCGCTGCTCGAGCGGTATCCGTTGCGGGGCATCAAGGGACCGGTCGGTACCGCCCAGGACATGTTGGACCTGCTCGGTTCGGTGGACGCATTGGATCAGTTGGAGACCGAGGTGGTCGAGGAGGTCGCGGGGCCGGGTACGCCGGTGCTGACCTCGGTGGGCCAGGTCTACCCGCGATCGCTCGACTACGAGGTGGTCTCCGCGCTGGTGCAGCTGGCTGCCGGACCGTCGTCCCTGGCCACCACCATCCGGTTGATGGCCGGGGCCGAGCTCGCCACCGAGGGCTTCCAGCCCGGCCAGGTCGGCTCGTCCGCGATGCCGCACAAGATGAATGCCCGGTCGTGCGAGCGGGTGTGCGGACTGGCCGTCATCCTCCGCGGGTACGCGTCGATGACGGGCGAGCTCGCCGGAGCGCAGTGGAACGAAGGTGATGTCTTCTGCTCGGTGGTCCGAAGGATCGCTCTGCCCGACGCGTTCTATGCGATCGACGGTTTGCTGGAGACGTTCCTGACGGTGCTCGAGGACTTCGGTGCCTACCCCGCCGTCATCGAGCGCGAACTACATCGCTACCTGCCCTTCCTGGCCACCACCAAGGTGCTGATGGGAGCGGTCCGGGCGGGAGTCGGGCGGGAAACCGCCCACGAGGCGATCAAGGAGCACGCGGTCGGAGTGGCCCTGGCCATGCGCGAGAGCGGCCAGGCGGACAACGATCTGACCGCACGGCTGGCGGCTGACGAGCGCTTGCCGCTGACCCGGGAACAGCTCGATGCGTTGATGTCGGACCCGCTGTCCTTCACCGGTGTGGCTGCGCAGCAGGTCAGCGCGGTGCTGGACAAGATCGCCGTGGTGACGGCAGCGCATCCGGCTGCAGCGGCCTACTCGCCGGGGGAAATTCTGTAGCCAATAGGTTGCCGTCCCAGGAGACATAGGTTAGCCTTACCTTGTTCGACACGGAGTCAGGTTCGGGTGGAGATCCGGTATGTCCCGCGGCGGGGACGGAGCGATGCTCCCGGATCTGCGGTCGAGCCTGGGGGCCCTGCCTGTGCCGCCGGTCGACGGCCGGTGCGTTCCCCTTCGGGGGGCGCACCGGCCGATTTCATCTGCTGATCCAGCGATTTCGCGCCTCGTGGTCTCGCGCTGCATACCTCGTGGTCTCGCGCTGCATCCCGGATCGTGGTGGCGAGCGGTCAGGCTGATTTCTTCCGGCGCGTCGGCGTCTTGCTCGCGGTGCCCGTTTTGTTGGCGTCCGCTTTCGCTGGGGATTTCTCGGCCGGAGCCGCGGCAGCGGCTCTTGCGGGCTTCTTCCTCGCCGGGGCTTTCGCGGCGGGTGTCTCCGCCGCTCGCTTCGCCGCTGCGGGAGTCGCCTGGTGTCGGTGGACGCTGCGCTCGAGTGCGGCCAGCAGATCGACCACCTCGGCATCTTCACCCTGCTCCGGGGCGGGCGTCTCGAAGGCTTCGCCGCCGTCGAGTTTCGCGTCGATCAGCTGCTGCAACTGCTCGCGGTAGTCGTCGTCGTAGTCGGCCGGCGAGAAATCACCGGCGAAGCTGTCCACCAGGCTCATCGCCATCTTCAGCTCCGGAGCTTTGACCGTGACCTTGGTGTCCAGGGCCGGAAACGCCGCCTTCCGGACCTCGTCGGGCCATAGCAGCGTCTGCACCATCAACACCTCATCACGCACCCGGAGCAGTGCCAGCCGGGTCTTCTGCCGCAACGCGAAGTGGACGACAGCGACCCGGTCGGTCTTCTCCAGTACCTGTCGCAGCAGCACATAGGCCTTGGGAGACTTGCCATCCGGCTCGAGGTAGTAGCTGCGGTCGAAGAGCACCGGGTCGATCTGGTCGGCGGGAACGAAGGTCAGGACCTCGATCTCATGTCCGGAGTTCACCGGCAACTGGTCGAAATCCTCGTCGTCGAGCACGACCGTCCGGCCGTCATCGCTCTCGTAGGCCTTGGCGATCTCGGCGAAGGCGACCTCTTTCCCGTCGGCCTCGCACACCCGCTGATACTTGATGCGCCCGCCGTCCGTGCGGTGCACCTGATGGAATCTGATGTCGTGGTCCTCGGTGGCGCTGTAGACCTTGATCGGCACGTTGACCAGACCGAATGCAAGCGAGCCCTTCCAGATCGACCTCATGCGGATTCTCCTTCCTGTACTGACCGTTCGCTTCATGGGTAGTTGTATCCCGGCCCGGCGGCGATCACACTGCCGCTCGGCGGCTGTGATGGACTGGAACCGATGCCGCCGCCCGGGTGGGCGCGACCCTGCGAGAGGACGCTCCACGATGACTGCGCACCAGACCGACATTTCGCTGACCGGCAATGCGCTGGGGGCACCGTCGACGCTACCGTTCGGGCTGCCGCCGTTCGCCGATGTCGACGCTGCCGATTTCGCTCCTGCGTTCGAGGTCGGAATGGCCGCGCACCTGGCCGAGGTGGCGGAGATCGCCGGCAATCCGGATCCAGCCACGTTCGAGAACACGCTCGTCGCGCTGGAGCAGTCCGGCGCGCTGCTGGCCCGGACCAGCTTCCTCTTCTTCAACCTGGTGTCCGCCCTGGCGACACCCGCGATCCGGGAGATCGAGACGGAGTTCTCGCCCCGCCTGTCGGCTCACAGCGACCAGATCCGCCTCGATCCGGACCTGTTCGCCCGGATCGACGCCGTGCACGCCGCGCTCGGTGACCCCACCCTCTCGGGCGGGGTCCTGACCGACGAGCAGGTAGCCCTGGTCAAGCGCTACCAGTTGGATTTCGTGTTGGCCGGCGCCCGGCTCGACGCTGCCGGGCAGGCCGAACTGCGGGAGCTGAACCAGCGACTGTCCAAGCTCTCCACCAAGTTCCAGCAGAACCTGCAGGCTTCGACCGAGGCCACGGCCGTGATCGTCACCGATCCAGCCGAATTGGCCGGACTGAGCGCCGAAGAAGTGGCTGCGGCCGCCGCTGAGGCCACCGAGCGCGGCCACGACGGCAGCTACCTGATCCCGCTGATCCTGCCCAGCAACCAGCCCCTGATGTCCACCCTGCGCAATCGGGACGTGCGGCGGAGACTGTACGAGGCCTCGATCACCCGGGCTTCGACCGGCGAGCACGACAACGGACCACTCGCCATCGAAATGGCGACCCTGCGGGCCCGGCGAGCCAACCTGTTGGGTTTCCCGACCCATGCCGACGCGATGGTCGCCGATCAGACGGCGCAGACCAGTGCCGCGGTCGACGCGATGTTGGCCGAGCTGATCGAACCCGCGGCCGCCGGCGCGTTCGCCGAGGCCGAGATCCTGACGGAACTCGCGGCCGCCGACGGTGTCGAACTCCAGCCCTGGGACTGGGCCTTCTACTCGGAACAGGTTCGCGCGCAACGCTATTCGGTGGATACGGCCGCGCTGCGGCCCTACTTCGCCCTGGAGCGAGTACTGCACGACGGAGTTTTCTTCGCAGCCGGTCAGGTCTACGGCATCACCTTCGAGCCGCGCCCCGACCTGGTCGGGTACCACCCGGACGTGCGGATCTGGGAGGTGCGGAATGCCGACGGCGGCCCGATCGGGCTCTTTCTGGGTGATTTCTTCGCGCGGGAGTACAAGCGCGGTGGTGCGTGGATGAACTCGTTCGTCGAGCAGTCGTCGTTGCTCGACCACCTCCCCGTCGTGGTGAACAACCTGAACGTCACCAAGCCGGCGGCGGGCAGTCCGGCTCTGTTGACCCTCGATGAGGTCAACACCCTGTTCCACGAATTCGGGCATGCGCTGCACGGCCTGTTCTCCGACGTGACCTACCCGCGGCTGTCCGGCACCAGCGTGCCGCGCGACTTCGTCGAGTTCCCGAGCCAGGTCAACGAGATGTGGGCGCTGTGGCCCGAGGTGCTCGCCAACTATGCGGTTCACGTCGAGACGGGGGAGCGACTCTCGGCGGACGTGGTCGACGCGATCGAGGCAGCCCGTCTGTGGGGTCAGGGCTTCGGTAATGTCGAGTACCTGGCCGCGACGCTGCTGGACCAGGCCTGGCACCGGATCCCGGCCGATCTGGAGATCTCGAATGCGGTCCACTTCGAAGACGATGCCCTCGAAAAGTCGCGGCTGGCGATGGATCTCATCCCGCCGCGCTATCGGACCACCTATTTTCAGCACATCTTCGCCGGCGGTTATTCGGCCGGGTACTACTCCTACATCTGGTCGGAGGTGTTGGACGCCGACATCGTCGACTGGTTCAGCGAGAACGGCGGGATGACGCGCGCCAACGGTGACGAGTTCCGATCCAAGCTGCTCTCGGTCGGTGGTGCGGTCGACGCGATGGACGCCTTCCGCAATGTCCGCGGCCGGGACAAGGACCTCGCACCACTGCTCCGACGTAGAGGCCTGGACCGCCGTTCCTAGGCGATACCCTCGCCGGGTGGCGAAACTGAGCGACTACCAGCACCTGACCTCCGGCAAGGTCCGTGACCTCTACGGGGTGGACGACGAACTGCTGCTGATGGTCGCCAGCGACCGGATCAGCGCGTACGACCACGTCCTGCCGACACCGATCCCGGACAAGGGCCGCATTCTCACGGCGATGAGCATGTTCTGGTTCGAGTTGCTCGCAGACGTGGTGCCCCATCACGTGGTGGCCGTGGACGATGACCGCATTCCGGCCGAGGTGCGGGGTCGCGCGCTGCTGGTGCGCCGACTCGAGATGGTGCCGATCGAATGCGTGGCGCGCGGCTATCTGACCGGCTCCGGCCTGATCGACTATCGGGCGTCCGGCGCCGTCTGCGGAGTGCCCCTGCCGTCAGGGCTCGTCGAATCCTCACAGTTGACGACGCCGATCTTCACCCCGGCCGCCAAGGCCGAACTCGGAGCTCACGACGAGAACATCACCTTCGAGTCCGCCGCGGCCATGGTCGGCGAAGAGTTGGCGCACCAGTTGCGGGACAAGACGTTGGGCATCTACAGCGCGGCTGCTGAACATGCCACCAGCCGAGGCATCATCCTGGCCGACACCAAGTTCGAGTTCGGTTTCGGCGCCGGGCGTGCGCTCGTGCTCGGCGACGAGGTCCTAACTCCGGACTCGTCCCGCTACTGGCCGGCCGACGGGTATCAGGCGGGCCGGGTCCAGCCGTCGTACGACAAGCAGTTCGTCCGGGACTGGCTGACCTCGCCGGACTCCGGCTGGGACCGGTCGTCCGAGGTCTCGCCGCCGCCGCTGCCCGACCACGTGGTCGGTGCCACCAGGGACCGCTACATCCAGGGGTACGAACGGGTATCCGGGCTCAGCTTTGCCGACTGGATCTCCTGACGCCCTCGAACAGTCCGGAACGCCCGTCCCGCCGCCCCGGCCGCAAGAGCCACCAGGATCAGCGCCAGCGCAGACAGCTGCGCTGTCGACGAGAAGTTGAGTTGGGCCTCCCGGCCGACGACGAAGCCTGAATCGAGGCTCCAGCAGATCCACGCCGTGGCGATGCCGCCGATCCACCCCGTGGTACTCGCGACCACCGCGGTGACCAGCCCGAGCGGGATCAGCGCCCACCAGGCGTCGTGGGTCGAGCCCAGTGCCACGGCCACCACGGTGGCGATGATCGCACCGGCGAACCCGACGCCGACGGCAATGCCGTTGGGCATCGGCAGCGCACGGGTGGCGGGTGGAGGCTGACGGGTGATGTCCCACGTACTCATGAGCCCAGTTCATGCCTGGATGGCGGGCACCGGAAGCATCGCGGGCAAACCTTGACGGCATTCGGTCGAATCTTGATCTCTTGTTGACGCCGTCCGGTCAGCGGGAATGCAGCTGCTCGCCGAGGAACGCCATCTGCTCGGGGCTGACCCGGCTCATGTACCGCCCGGTATGCGCCCCGCGCGTCATGCCGCCGGCCGGCGCGGGAATCACCAGCGAGCGCATCTCGGTCGCCTGCGGAGCGAACGGGTCGTCGGAGCCGCAGTCGAGCAGCACCTGGATGCCGGCAAGCTTCGCGGCAGAACTCCGCGGATCGTTCGCCCTGAAGTCCGCCTCGCTGTCGAAGGAGCCGGCCGACGACGATGCGTAGTCGGCGAAGATGGCCGGGGACACGGCGGCCACGGCGCTGACCCGGTCGGATCCGAGTTGTTGTCCCATCAGGAGCGACCCATAGCCGCCCATCGACCAGCCGGTCAGCCCGAACCGGTCCGTACGCAGCCCGTGGGTCCGGGCGATCGGCAGCAACTCGTCGGTGATCATGCTGAGCGGGTCGTCCCCGTTCGCCCGCTTGTGCCAGTAGACGGTGTGGCCGCCGTCGACGCTGACCAGCGCGAATGGGGGTGTGCCCGCAGCGACCGCGGCGGCCAGGAAACGGTCGTAGTGCATATCGCTGATCGCGTTGGTGTGGTCGGCGTCCTTGCCGTGCAGCACCACCGCCATCGGGAGCGCTCCGGTCTGGCCAGGGGGTCGCATGATCGAGTAGCCGACGGTGGACTTGCGCGCGGCCGATTCGAAACTCCCCGAGGTCACCGGTCCGGGTTCGATCGTCGGGATGACGCCGGCGCCCCCGTCCCAGCCCAGGTCGGCGTCCAATCGGGCGCGTCCGGGCAGGACGCCAGCCTCGACCAGGCCGACGCCGCCGGCCGCGAGCAGCACCACCGCGCCGGCCCCGCCGAGGAGGAAGGCACGTCTGCTCGGTGTCATTCCCGAGATCATCCGAGTGGCTGCGTAAAGCGTCCGTCGGTTCGGTCCATTTGATGTGGCTGTTCCACTACGAAAGGACCGAACCTCGGCGGCTCCACAGAGCGTCCCGGACCTGTGCGACCACTCCTGCGGGGTCGTTGGTGAGATCGAGCCAGGTGAACCTGAGTACGGTCCAACCCGCGCTGACCAGGGTGTTCTGTCGAGACCGGTCGCGCTGGAACCGGTCGGGGGTGTGATGCCTGGCCCAGCCGTCGACCTCCAGCACCACTCCCTCGCGGAGGAACACGAAATCCGGCCGGATCGTCGCGCCGCCGACGATGATCGGATGATTGACCCGCCACCCGGTGATGTCGGCGTCCCGCAGCAACCGGATCAGCAGCCGCTCGCTGATCGCCGCCGCCCCATCCGCGGCCACGATCAGGAGTTCACCTGCCGCCGTGGAGCCGTTGCATCCCAGATTGCGCTCACGAGCGGCCTGTAGCTCGGACAACCGCACCCGCCGCTGCAGTGCGCGGTCGAGCATGCCCGGGCCGGCCGTCCCCAGTGCCACGGCCCCGAACAGAGCGCTCGAGGCCAGGGATGTGATGGGAATGCCGCGGTAGGTGGTCTTGTCCACCCGATCCAGTGGCCGTCGCACCACTGACAGGCCGGTCCGGGAACGGCGGTGACCGGTTCGCGGCGTGGTCACCTCGACCACTTCCGGGGGAAGGTCGGTCAGGTCCCACCACCAGGCCGCAGCTGCTCCGCTGATAACACCGGTTGAGCCGGCCCATAGTGACGCCGCTCGCACCTCGGTTGCAGCAGAACGGATGTGCTGAGCCGACAGATAGACACCCGGCTGGATGATCGACCAGTCGCCTCGCTCGAGGCGGGTTCTGATCCCGGCTGTCGTCAGGCCCGAAGCCATGGCCTGAGACCGGCTGATGACGCCGTCCTGGTCGGCAATGGTCTCGTTGACCTGACGGGGAAGGCCGGACATCGGCCCAGCGTCGTCGATCGCAGGAAGTGACCCCCTGGCTTGTCCACACCGTCGCCGGTTCGGTCCATCTGTAGTGGAAGAGCCACCTCAGAAGGACCGAATTGCGGGTGGGAGGGGACTGGTGTGCGGCCGGATAAACTGGGTGGGTATCTCCAACCTGAAGAAGGGACCACCGCCGTGGCGCGCGTGGCAGTTGATGTCGTCATCAAGTCCGAGATCCTCGACCCGCAGGGCAAGGCCATCCTGGCCGCACTGAGCCGGACGGGTCACCCCGGCATCAGCTCTGTTCGGCAGGGCAAGCACTTCGACCTCGAGGTCGACGACACCGTCACCGACGAGCACCTGGAGGACATCGCGGCGCACCTGCTGGCGAACTCGGTGATCGAGGAGTGGACCGTGACCCGCGTTCCCGAGAGCCCACGGAACGACCAGTGAATGCGCGCGTCGGAGTCATCACCTTCCCGGGCACGCTCGACGACGTGGACGCGGCGCGGGCAGTCCGGTACGCAGATGGCGAAGCTGTGGCGCTCTGGCACGCGGACGCCGACCTCAAGGGGGTGGACGCGGTCGTCGTGCCCGGCGGCTTCTCCTACGGCGACTACCTGCGGGCCGGCGCCATCGCCGCGCAGGCGCCCGTCATGCGGTCGGTGATCGAGGCGGCCAGGTCAGGGATGCCGGTGCTGGGTATCTGCAATGGATTCCAGGTGCTCTGCGAAGCCGGTCTGCTGCCCGGCGCGCTGGTGCGCAACGCCGGTCTGAAGTTCGTCTGCCGTGACCAGTGGCTACGTGCGGAGAACACCACGTCGGCCTGGACCAGCAGATACGAACCAGGTGCCGAGATCCTCATCCCATTGAAGAACGCCGAAGGGCGTTACGTCGCAGCCGATTCGGTGCTCGACGAACTGGAGGGCGAAGGACGCGTGCTGTTCCGCTACGTCGGCAGCGAGTCCGAGCACTCGCCGGCCAATCCCAACGGTGCACAGCGCGACATCGCCGGGATCTGCTCGGCCGATGGCCGTATCGCCGGCCTGATGCCCCACCCGGAGCACGCCATCGATCCGCTCACCGGCCCGACCGACGACGGATTGGGATTCTTCCTCTCGGTCGTGGACTTCCTCGAAGGAGCGTCAGTTTCTTGAGCACCACCGATATCAGCGCCGTCGCGTCCGCAGGCACGGCTGTCGATTCCGTCGAGAAGGCACGAGCCACTTCGGATCAGGAGCAGCCCTACCGCGAGCTCGGCCTGAAGGACGACGAGTACCTCCGCATCAAGGAGATCCTCGGTCGCCGGCCGACCGAAGCCGAGTTGGCGATGTATTCGGTCATGTGGTCCGAGCATTGCTCCTACAAGTCGTCCAAGGTGCACCTGGCCTACTTCGGCGAGACCACCACCGAAGAAATGCGTTCGCGCATGCTCGCCGGTATCGGCGAGAACGCCGGCGTGGTCGATATCGGCGACGGCTGGGCGGTGACCTTCAAGGTGGAATCGCACAACCACCCGTCCTACGTGGAGCCGTATCAGGGTGCGGCCACCGGTGTCGGCGGGATCGTCCGCGACATCCTGGCCATGGGCGCCCGGCCGGTCGCCGTGATGGACCAGCTGCGCTTCGGACCGGCGGATGCGCCGGACTCGCAGCGCGTGGTGCCCGGCATCGTCTCCGGTGTCGGGGGCTACGGAAACTCGTTGGGGCTGCCCAATATCGGCGGCGAAGTGGTGTTCGACGAGTCCTACGCCGGCAATCCGCTGGTGAACGCCGGCTGCATCGGCGTGCTGCGTGCGGCGGACATGTACACCGCTCACGCGAGCGGCGCCGGCAACAAGGTCATCCTGTACGGCTCGCGCACCGGTCTGGACGGCATCGGCGGCGTCTCGGTGCTGGCCTCCGACACCTTCTCCGGTGACGGAACTGCCGGCGCGGGTAGCAACGCCAGGCGCAAGCTGCCGAGCGTCCAGGTCGGCGACCCGTTCGCCGAGAAGGTGTTGATCGAATGCACGCTCGAGGTCTTCGCGAAGGACCTCGTCGTCGGTATCCAGGATCTCGGTGGAGCCGGATTATCATGCGCCACTTCGGAACTCGCGTCCGCCGGTGACGGTGGTATGCACATCGTGCTGGATCTGGTGCCGCTGCGCGCCGAGCACATGAGCTCGGCCGAGATCCTTTCGTCCGAGTCACAGGAGCGCATGTGCGCCGTGGTGACTCCGGACAGGGTGGACGCGTTCCTGGAGGTCTGCCGCAAGTGGGAGGTGCAAGCCGACGTGATCGGCGAGGTCACCGACTCCGGGCGGTTGGTCATCACCCACCACGGCGAGATGGTCGTCGACGTCCCGCCCCGCACCGTGGCTCACGAAGGCCCCGTCTACCACCGGCCGATCGAGCGGCCGGCTGGCCAGGATGCCTTGCAGGCCAACACGTCTGCGAATCTCCCGAGGCCGGCCCAGCACGAACTCGGCGATCTGGTCCTGCAGATGGTGGCGTCCCCGAACCTGTGCAGTCGGGCGTGGGTGACGGACCAGTACGACCGGTACGTCCGGGGCAACACCGTGCTGGCGCAGCCCTCCGACGCCGGCATCGTCCGGGTGTCCGACGATTCCAATCTCGGCCTGGCCATGTCCACCGACTGCAACGGCCGGTACACGATGCTCGACCCGTACACCGGGGCCCAGCTGGCCCTGGCCGAGGCATACCGCAACGTCATCACCACCGGCGCGACGCCGACCGCCGTCACCGACTGCCTCAACTTCGGGTCACCCGAGGACCCGGCCGTCATGTGGCAGCTCTCGCAGGCGATCCACGGTATCGCCGATGGCTGTGCGGAACTCGGGATCCCCGTGACCGGCGGTAATGTCAGCCTCTACAACCAGACCGGAGCCACCGCGATCCTGCCGACCCCGGTGATCGGCGTACTCGGTGTCATCGACGACGTTCGTCGTCGGATCATCCCCGGTATCGGCCATGACGACGGCGAAACGCTGATCCTGCTCGGCGAGACCCGGGACGAGCTGGACGGTTCCGAATGGGCGAATCTGATCCACGGTCACCTGGGCGGGCTTCCCCCGAAGGTCGACCTGCAGGCCGAACGGCTGCTGGGTGAGATCCTGCTGGCCGGATCCCGGGACGGCATGGTCTCTGCGGCGCACGACCTGTCCGAGGGTGGTCTCGCCCAGGCGGCCGCCGAGATGTGCCTGACGGGCGAAACCGGTGCGCGTCTCGTGCTTCCGCCGGACATCGACCCATTCGTCGCACTGTTCTCGGAGAGCTCGGCCCGGGTACTCGTCGCCGTGCCGCGGACCGAGGAACTGCGCTTCACCGAGATGTGCACGATGCGGAACCAGCCCTGGGTCAAGGTCGGCGTGGTCGATGCGGACAACCCGGACGGCCACTTCCTGGACATCCAGGACGTTGCGAAGATTCCGCTGGACGAGCTGCGAAATGCCTGGCAGGGCACCCTCCCGGGGATCTTCGGGCCGACTGTCGTCGGTTCGTCGTCGCTCTGACCGATCGACAGGCACAGTGACCAGCACGGTTGTCGACACCGAGGTGTGCGTCGACTCGACGGCCGGAGCCCGGGCAGCGGCGTTGGGTGGGGCCGATCGCATCGAGCTCTGTGCGGCGCTGGAGATCGGTGGCATCACGCCCTCGGCGGGGATGCTCGAGTCGGTTGTCGACATCATCCCCACCCACGTGCTCATCCGTCCCCGTGGTGGCGACTTCCACTACGACAAATACGAGATCCGGGTGATGGCAAAAGATATCGAACATGCCATCGACCGGGGCGCGGAATCGGTGGTGATCGGTGCCCTCACCGCCGCGGGCGATGTCGACCTGCCTGCCATGGTCCGTCTGCTGGGCGCGGCGGCCGACGTACCGGTGACGTTCCATCGCGCGTTCGACTCGGTGCGAGATCCGTTCGCTGCCCTCGACGACCTGATGGAGCTCGGCGTTGATCGCCTGTTGACCTCGGGTGGGAGTCCCACTGCCGCAGAGGGAATCGACGCCATCGCCGAGTTCGTACGTCGATGCGGGGACGACCTCGTGGTGATGCCGGGGAGTGGGATCACTCCGCAGAACGCGGGTTCCATCGTGCTGGCCACCGGCGCCCGGGAGGTTCACTTCTCTGCAAAGGTCCCTGTGCCGCTCTCGGCCGTTAATCGGATCCGGGTCGGGCCCGTCGACGGCGTACCCCGTTACCTGACCGACGTCGATCGGGTCAGGGCGACGGTGTTCGCGGTGTCCGGCCTACGGGACGGGTGACCGCTGTCGGGCCGGCTGATTCGGCCAGTACCGTGTGAACGCCCTGCGCAGCGAGCCGGTGCCAGACCCAGAAACGCTTCAGCATGGTGTGGCCGGCCCAGGGGAGCACGGTCCGGGTCAGTCGGGCTCCGGCGTGCTCGGCGTGCGCGAGCCACGGCCGGGTGGTGGCCTCCGGGATCACCCGGTCGCGGCCGGCCTGGATGATGACCACCGGCACTCCGGCCAGTTGGACCGCCGGATCGTCTGACGGTGTCCACGGGGTCAGGCCGACGACGCCCGCCACGCCCTCGTCTCCCCCGAGTCGCAGGGCTACCCTCGCCCCCAGTGAATGCCCGACCAGCACGATCGGCACGCCAGGTGTGCGATCTCTGATGGCGGCCAACGCCCAGCGGGCGTCGGTCAGGACTGCGCCGCCCTGGACGTTCCAGCCTCGGACCGAGAAGCGGAGCCGGTAGACGGCCGCGTTCGGCACATCCCGGGCAATGGTCGCGGCCACGGGCCGGAGCCGGGCGACCGCCGGATCCCGCCAACGTGTCGGCCGCACGGAATCGGCGCTCCCGCCGTGCAGGACGAGCACAGCCGCGGTCGCTGCATGGCCGGACCGGGCGTGGGAATGGATGAGCTCGGCGCCCTCGGATGACTTGATCACTCCGGTCATTCTGCGCCGCTGCGGGCCGGGATGGGTCGACATCGTCGTTAGGCTGCTCACCAATGGCCAGACGAGCGGTGTCACGGGACGAGGCAGCGACTGCCATCGCGGCGATCCGGGCGCTTCCGATCGACGACCACGGCGATGTCGTCGCAGATCGGGATCAACTCAAGGCCCTGGTGCGTGCCACCTTGGTCTACTTCGGGCAGCTGCATCCCGGCCGTTCGGTCGAGGTGCGGGTTCCGCCACATTCGGCGGTCCAGGCCATCGAGGGGATCCGGCACACCCGCGGCACGCCACCCAACGTCATCGAGACCGACGGCACGACCTGGCTGGCTCTCGCGTCGGGGCGACTGGACTGGACGGCCGCCGTCGACACCGGCCGGGTCAGGGCGAGTGGCACTCGCGCGGACCTGTCCGGCTATCTGCCGGTCAGCACCGACTGAGTCCGCACCCGGCCCGCGGGTCGGAGAACGCGCTGATCGGCCGGTCCCGGTGGACCGACCCACGTCAAGGCGTGAGATCCGTCCCAACTTCGGCGTGGCCCGCGCTTCTGGTCGTGGTCGTCACGCACCATTGACAGGTCGCGCACAGCTGCGGCACACCGGCTGCCCGGGGGAGCCAGGCAAGCTCCCGGGAGCGGCTCCACCCCGCGCGAGCATGATCCGGCCGGTTCACGACCAGCAGCCGCACCAACGGTGCCGAGACAGCCGCACCAACGGTACCGAGACCGACCATCGAGCCACGAATTGCCATCGAGCCACGAACGGCCATCACGGACACCGCAGGAGGGATGCCCAGATGCGAATGCGCGTCGCTCTCTCGGTTGCGTCCGCGATCGTGTTGGTCGTGGGTGCAGCTGTGGTGGTCACCGCCGTTCGATCGGAGGCCAGGGAGTCGGCTCACCCGGCCGTCGTCGCGTCGGCGGTCTCGCTCGCCCGAGCCGCAGCCCAGGGGACGGTGACTGTTCCAGCCCTGTCGGGGGAGCCGTCGAGCTCTTCGCCCGACTCAGCCAGCGAAGACGCGGCCAGCGCAGCGGCATCCAGCTCGGCGGCGGCCAGCAGAGCCGCTGCCGACGAGGCGGCGGCCGAGAAGGCGGCGGCCGAGAAGGCGGCGGCCGAGAAGGCGGCGGCCGAGAAGGCGGCGGCCGAGAAGGCGGCGGCCGAGAAGGCGGCGGCCGAGAAGGCGGCGGCCGAGAAGGCGGCGGCCGAGAAGGCGGCGGCCGAGAAGGCGGCGGCCGCAGCGCAGGCGGCTGCCGCGAGTAGAGCCGCCGCGGCCAGTGCCGCACTGAGCGCCAGCGCCGCGGCCCACCCGGCGCCGGATACCAGCGATGCCGTCGAGGATGCGGTGGAGCAGGCCGCGAACGCCGGCATCACCGAGTCCGTGGTCGTGATGAACAAGCAGACCGGTTCGACGACCACCTCCATCGACGCGGACGACAGCGTCCCGGCGATGAGCCTTTTCAAGATCATCATCGCGGCAGACGTGATCGACCAGGCCGGCGGCGTCGGCAACGTAGACCCGGACACGCTCGCCCAGTTGCACCAGATGATCATCGCGTCCGACGATTCCATCGCCCAGGACTTCTACGACGACGACGGCCAGGGCGCCATCGTGACCCGGGTGGCGCAGAAGTACGGACTCAGCGAGACCAGTCCATCCCCGGAGCCGCAGTACTGGGGCGATGTGAAGATCACCGCTCACGACATGGCATCGCTGCTCTATCAACTGCTGAGCAGCAACAACGACACCTCCGCCTGGTTCACCGAGGCCATGCAGGGCTCGCTGGATACCGGAGCCGACGGGTTCGACCAGAATTTCGGCGTCAACGCCATCGCGGGGGCCGGGTCCAAGCAGGGGTGGGGTTGCTGCCTCGGTGGGGTGATGGCGATCCACTCCATGGGTTTCACTGCGAACCAGATCATCGTCGTGCTGTCGACCGCGGGCCCCGACGTGTCGTATACCAAGCTGGGCACCGCAGCCGAGCTGGGCAGCGACCCGGGCGCACAGGCTTCCGTGGCCGCGGTGACCAGGACAGCCGCTGCCGCTCTGCCGCCGTCGTGACCAGCGACTCGCCGGAACGGCGGCCTGTCGTCGGATCCACCGGGTAACATGGGGTACCGCTGTTCCCCAATGACGATGTTCCCTGGTGTCGGTCGCAGACGGCCGGTTCGAATCCCAGGGATTTTCTACTGCGCCTTCGACAGGAGCACGGTTACGTGGGTACCGGTCAGTCATCGACCAGTTCCATCCTTTCTTCGACGTACGGTGATCCCGCTTCCGGGACCAGACCGACGCTCCCCCTGACAGTCAGAGATCCGGAGATGGATGCCGCGATCGATCAGGGACCCAAGGAGGAGTGCGGCGTCTTCGGCGTCTGGGCGCCGGGGGAGGAAGTCGCCAAGCTGACCTACTACGGCCTCTACGCGTTGCAGCACCGTGGTCAGGAAGCCGCTGGTATCGCCGTTGCCGACGGTAGCGAGATCGTCGTCTTCAAGGACCTCGGTCTGGTGTCGCAGGTGTTCGACGAGCAGACCCTTTCCGCCCTGCGCGGCCACATCGCGGTCGGCCACTGCCGTTACTCGACCACCGGCTCCGGCAGCTGGGAGAACGCGCAGCCCACGTTCGCCACCACCTCGGTCGGCTCCGGTCTGGCGCTGGGCCACAACGGCAACCTGGTCAATACCGCCGAGCTCTCGGTGGCCGCGAAGAAACTTGCCGGGAAGGCCGGGACGTTCAAGTCCACCACCGACTCCGACATCGTCACCCGGCTGCTGGCCGAGGCCGCGACGGACGTGGGGATCGAGGCCGCCGCACTCAAGCTCTTCCCGACCCTGAAGGGTGCCTTCAACTTCGTCTTCTGCGACGAGCACACGCTCTATGCCGCCCGCGACCCGCACGGCGTGCACCCGCTGGTGCTGGGTCGGCTCGACCGTGGTTGGGTGGTGGCCTCCGAGACCGCGGCGCTGGACATCGTCGGTGCGTCCTACGTCCGCGAGGTCGAGCCGGGTGAGCTGCTGGCCATCGACGAGGACGGCATCCGCAGCGAGCGATTCGGTTCGGCCGAGCCCAAGGGTTGCGTGTTCGAGTACGTCTACCTGGCCCGCCCGGACACCACCATCTCCGGCCGGGGCGTGCACGCGACCCGGGTGGAGATCGGTCGGCGGCTGGCCATCGAGGCTCCGATCGAGGCCGACCTGGTCATCCCGACGCCCGAGTCCGGAACGCCCGCGGCCATCGGCTACGCCCAGCAGGCAGGCATCCCGTACGGCCAGGGGCTGGTCAAGAACGCCTACGTCGGACGCACGTTCATCCAGCCTTCGCAGACCATCCGGCAGCTGGGGATCCGGCTCAAGCTCAACCCACTGCGTGACGTCATCCGTGGGAAACGCCTGGTGGTGGTCGACGACTCGATCGTCCGTGGCAACACCCAGCGGGCCCTGGTGCGGATGCTGCGCGAGGCCGGTGCGCTGGAGGTGCACGTGCGGATCGCGTCGCCGCCGGTTCGCTGGCCGTGCTTCTACGGGCTCGATTTCGGGACCCGCGCAGAGCTGATCGCCAGCTCCAGCGATGTCGAGGACGTACGCCGTTCGATCGGTGCCGACAGCCTGGGTTACATCTCGCTCGACTCGCTCGTCGCCGCCACCGAGCAGCCGAAGAACCGGCTCTGTACGGCCTGTTTCACCGGGGAGTATCCGATCGCCATACCCGACCAGGTGGGCAAGCACGTACTGGAGGGCATCGGCCGCGCCGTCACCGGCGAGGACACCGGCCTGTCCGTCGCCGCTCCAGCTCATGGCCAGGCGGAAGCCTTCAGCCGACCCTGACTCGCGCTGCCGGTCCGCCGCGAGCGGATTTTTTCAGACATCGGCCGGACCGTCACGACCGTGCGGTGCGACCACGAAGGAAAGAGATCACCACTGTGAACGCGGATGCGCCCGGACCACGTCGACACCCGATCGGTTCCGGTGCCACCTATGCGGGTTCCGGCGTGTCCATCGCGGCCGGTGAGGCCGCGGTCGACCGGATGAAGCCCTACACCGAGAAGACGCATCGCCCCGAGGTGATGAGTGGTATCGGGGGCTTCGCCTCGCTGTTCAGGCTGCCGATCAACAAGTACCGGGATCCGGTGCTCGCGTCGTCGTCCGACGGAGTGGGAACGAAGTCGGCCATCGCCCAGGCGATGGACATCCACGACACCATTGGCATCGACCTGGTCGCGATGGTCGTCGACGATCTGGTGGCCTGCGGCGCCGAGCCCCTGTTCCTGCAGGACTACATCGCCTGTGGGCAGCTGGATCCTGAGCGCATCGCCTCCATCGTCTCCGGTATCGCCGACGGCTGTGTGAAGGCCGGCTGTGCCCTGGTCGGCGGCGAGACCGCAGAGCACCCGGGTCTGATGGCGCCGCAGGACTACGACCTGGCCTCGACCGCCGTCGGCATCGTGGAGGCGGACGACATCCTTGGACCCGACCGCGTCCGGCCGGGGGACGTGCTGATCGGCATGGAGTCGTCCGGCGTGCACTCCAACGGCTATTCGATGGTCCGACACGTGTTGTTGGACATCGCCCGGCTGTCCCTCGAGGGTTACGTCGAGGAATTCAGCAAGACCCTGGGTCAGGAGCTGCTCGAGCCCACCCGCATCTATGCGCTCGACTGCCTCAAGCTGGCCCGTGAGGCCGACGTGCACGCGTACGCCCACATCACCGGCGGCGGTCTGGCCGGCAACGTCGGGCGGATCATCCCGTCCGGGCTGACCGCCGTGATGGATCGCCGGACCTGGACCCCGCTACCGGTCTTCGGCTACATCGCCGGGCACGGCCGGATCCAGCGTGAGGAGATGGAATCCGCGTTCAACATGGGTATCGGCATGGTCGCCGTGATCGGCGCCGACGACGTCGACCGGGCCATGGCAGTCCTGACCGCGCGTCACGTGCCGTCCGTCGTGCTGGGCACTGTCGAGCGGACCGGTCACGAGCATCCGCGGGCGACATTGAGTGGCGACCACCCGAGGTTCTAGCGCAATCCAGCCGGCCACGTCGGCTAGGTTCGGGCCATGGATGCTCGATGGGCCAGGCCCTGGTTCGGATTGACTGCTGTGCTGGTGCTGGTGGAGATCGTCTCGACCATGGTGGTGTCGGCCGGTGACGACTCGCTGTTCGGCGGCAGCCCGATCAATCGGGCGCTGAACATCTTCGCGTTCTTCACCATCCAGTCGAATGTGCTCGTCGGCGTCGTCTGCCTGCTGTTGGCCATCCGGATGAATCGCACGTCGACCGTGTTCGCCTTCTTCCGCCTGACCGGGTTGGTCGCCATCACGGTGACCTTCATCGTCTTCCACACCGTGCTGAGCGGGCTACTCGACCTGGACAGCTGGGCCGCGTTCAACAACCAGCTCCAGCACACAGTGGTGCCGATCATGGCGATAGTCGGCTGGTTCGCGTTCGGGCCGCGTGGCATCACCAGCAGCCGGGTGGTCTGGTGGACCGTGTCGTTCCCGTTGCTCTACATCGTCTTCTGCGCCATCCGGGGACCGCTGGCATCCGACTGGTATCCGTACCCGTTCGCCGACGCACACGCCCTCGGATACCTGCGGGTGGTCATCAACGGCCTCTGGGTCTCGCTGCTGTTCCTCGGTCTCGCGGCCGGAGCGCACCTGCTGGATCGCAAGCTCTGGCGGCGGCCAGCCCCCGAAGGCACACCGGCAGCCGTGTAAGGGCGCGGCAGCGCGTTGCGCTGGCCTATTCGGTCGAGGTGATGGTGGGTGGACTGCCAGTCACGATCGCCCTCGATGTGGGTTGTCCTGCCCGCCTCTGACCG
This sequence comes from Nakamurella sp., assembly GCA_965277305.1. Classification (GTDB taxonomy): domain Bacteria; phylum Actinomycetota; class Actinomycetes; order Mycobacteriales; family Nakamurellaceae; genus Nakamurella. The sequence goes on from CBDICH010000007.1 coordinate 122,060, forward strand.
GAAGATCGATCAGCTGGGCGACCCGCTATCCGGGCTCAGCGGCGGGCCGAACCGTTCGCGTAGCTGGTGGCCGGCGGCTCGTCTTCGTCGTCGTCATCCACGATGTACTTGGCGTAGAGCGAGTACTCATCTTCCTCGCCCTCGTCCTTGACAACAGGAGCCGGATGGTGAACCGGGATCCCGCGAAGTTCCTGAGTCAAAGCATTCGGGTCGAACGAGGATTCGTGATATTTCAAATCCCGGGCGACCTTGGTCTGCTTTGCCTTCTGACGGCCTCGCCCCATGAGCGGACCCCCTTGCACGTTAAAGCGGGGCGGCCTTTCGGCGGCCCCGGCATCTGTTGTCAGTCGTAGCTCAATCGTACAGGTTTCCCGGGCTACCTCCCACCCCGACAGGCGCAGCCCCGGACGGAGGATCGCGGCGGCTGGAGCCGACGACCGGAGGACCAGTCGGTCAGACGACGCCAGGGGCGATCTCGACGGTGCCGACCGGACGGCCGCCGCCGACGACGACCCCGGTACCGAGTTCGTCCAGCAGTTCCGAGGACAGCCCCAAGCTCCGCAGACCGGCTACCAACACCGGCATCCGGGCGCGGTCGCCACCGTCGGTGATCTTGACCGCCACGGTTCTCCCGTCGGGCAGCGCCGCGCAGTGCACCCCTTCGGCCCCGCCCTTGACCAGGAGGCCGGGGTGCGCCTGCATCAACCGGGTGTCCTCCCGTCCGGTGCCGCCGACCATCTCCGGAAACTCGCGCATGGCGTCCGCCACCTGGCGTTCCACCGTGCCTTCGGTGGCCGAATTCACCCGGCCGAAGGCTCGCGCCAGGGCCGTCAGCGAGATCGCGTACAGGGGTGCGCCGCAGCCGTCGACGCCCACCGCGGACGGCGTCTCGCCGGCCAATCGGCCGATCTGGTCGTGGACGGACTGCTGGAGTGGGTGGTCGAAGTCCAGGTAGCCGGCAGTGTCCCAACCGTGCTCGACGCACGCCGTGAGCATGCCGGCGTGCTTGCCGGAGCAGTTCATGAAGATCTTCCGGGGTCCGCCGCCCACGGCGATCACCTCGTTCCGTGCGCTCTCGTTCAGCGGCAGCGCCGCCGGGCAGCCCAGATCCGACTCGCTGAGGGAGACGTGCACCAGCATGGCCTGCACGCGGTCGATGTGCATCTGCTCCCCGGAGTGCGACGCCGCCGAGATCGCCAGATCGGCACCCTCGAGACCGGCACCGGCCTGGAGCATGGCGACCGCCTGGAACGGCTTGCTCGACGAGCGGGGGAAGGTCGGAGCGCTGACGTCACCTCTGGCGTGCAGTACGGAGCCGTCACTGTCGACGATCACCATGGAGCCGAAGTGGCTGCCTTCGTGAAATCCGGATCGGATCACCCTGACCAGCTCGACGTGGTCGGCAGACGTGCTCATATCTCGATCGTCCTGTTCTCGTGAGTGGAGGGCGTGGGTCGTGTGAAGTTCGAGGAGTCGAGCGTCGGGTCAGGCCAGACCCAGGAGCGTGCGGGCGGCGCGGCGGTCGAGCGGCGGTCGTCCGGCGATCCTGGCCAGACCGCTGGCCCTGGCCACCAGGGCGGCGTGGTCGCGCGGATGGGGAGCCGGGCCGGGGCCGGCCGATTCGTGCTCGGGCGCCCCCACCCAGATGTGTCCGCCGGCCGCGAGGGCGGCCAGCAGGGTCGGCAATGCCGAGCTACCGCTCCCGCAGATGGTGATGCCGGCTGGATTCTCCGCCACCAGCCTGGCGACCTGCGCGACAACGCCGGGCAGATCGGAGCTCTCGCCCACCACGGCGTCGATGAAGTCCGCACGGACGACGTCGACATCCGCGGTACCGGCGTCGCAGGTCAGGATCAACCTGGTCTGCCCGCGCAGCGCGGCGACCGTGGTCGCGAGGTCGGGCTGGTCGGCAGGCAGGTGCAGGCGGGTGGCGCCGACCTGCTCGGCGTCGATTGCTGTCCGCAGCAGGTGGCCGATCGGGCCGGCCACCGGAGCGACGGTGATCAAGGTGCCCAGGACGTCAGGCATCGAGCACCATCCGCAGCACGCCTGGATCGATGTTGCTCCCGGACACGATGGCGACCATGTTGCCCGCCGGGAGTTCGGGGCGATGGTGGAGGTAGCCCGCAGTGGTGACGGCGCCCGACGGCTCGACGACCAATCGGGCATCGAGGGTCAGCCGGCGGGTGGCGTCGATGATCTCTTCCTCGGTGACGGTGATGATGTCGTGGACCTGCGTCCGGATGTGTTCCCAGGGCAGATCGCCCACCGAGGGGGTACGCAGTCCGTCGGCGATGGTCCGCGCCGTGTCGGCCGATGCCCACGGGCGCCGTTCCCCGGCCCGGAACGACTCGGCGGCATCGCCCGCGAGTGCCGGTTCCACCCCGATGACCTTCACATCGGGGAGCAGAGCCGCAAGGGCCCCCGCCACTCCCGAGATGAGACCGCCACCTGACACCGGCACCAACACAGCGGTCAGGCCCCCGGGGATCGTCGCTGCGTCCTGGGCGATCTCGAGACCGATGGTGCCCTGCCCGGAGATGACATCGCGGTCGTCGAACGGGGCGATCATGGCCTTCCCGGTCTCGGCGGCGAGTTCGGCCGGTCGGCTGAACCGCTGCTCGACAGGGACCAGTTCGACGGTCGCGCCCAGGGCGATGGTCGCCTCCACCTTGCGGGCCGGTGCGTTCTCGGGAATGACGATGTGCGCGTCCACCCCGAAGACCCTGGCCGCGAAGGCCACCGCCTGAGCGTGGTTGCCCGACGAATGCGCGAGCACCCCACGAGCCCGGACCGCCGGCGCCAACCGGGACATCGCGGTGAGGGCGCCGCGGATCTTGAATGCGCCGATCGGTTGCAGCCCTTCTGGTTTGAGCCAGAGTCCGGACCACGGTGAGGCCAGTAGCGGGGTGCGGACGGCGATGCCGGAGATCCGGATCGCCGCATCCTCTATCTCCGGCAGCCCCACCAGTTCCGGCAACGTGACCAGCTGCATCAGCGGCGCCGGATGTCGGTGAACGTGCGACGGTCGACCGCGGACTGCGGTGGGCCGGAGGGAGCATCGTCGATCAGGTCGTCGGGATCGACGGCGGCATCGACGCCGTCGGCGAACAGCGGCGAGCCGGCGGCCAGGGAACGTTTGACCATGGCCAGCGCGATCGGACCGTCCTCGTGGTGGTGCGCGACCGTACCGACCCGACCCACCACGCGCCCTTCGGCGGTGGTGACGGCCGACCCGGTCTCGGGCAGCCGGTCCTGCGATCCGTCCAGGTGCAGCAGGACCAGCCGTCGCGGCGGCCGGCCGAGATTGTGGACCCTGGCCACCGTCTCCTGACCGCGGTAGCAGCCCTTGTTCAGGTGTACGGCTGTGGTCAGCCAGGCGACCTCGTTCGGGATCGTGCGGTCGTCGGTGTCGACGCCCAACCTCGGTCGACGGGTCGGGATGCGGAGCGCGTCCGCGGCCCAGCTGCCCGCCGGCACGGCGCCGGCGGCCATGACTGCCGCGGCCGTGCCGGCCAGGGTCGGGCGCGGGAGGAACAGGTCGAGCATGCCGTCGGCATGCCGGGCAAAGCCGCCGCCCGGCAGCGACATCGCGGTCCCGGGGGTGACGGCCGGGAGACCGTTCGCGGCGAGTACGCCGGCCGTGTCCGGTCCCTGGACCCGGATTTCCGCGAGCTCGGCGTCCGCCACCTCGACCTTCGACCAGAAGATCATCATCTGCAGGTACCTACGCAGGGCCGGGGCGCTGGCGGGCTCGGTGTCGAGGTAGGTGACGTCGTCGATCTCGGTGACACCGAAGTGATGTTCCACGTGCCCATTGGGCGAGAGCACCAAGGCCTGGGTGGCCGAGCCCGACGACAGGTCGGTCAGCAACTGACTGGTCAGGGTGTTGAGCCAGGTCAATCGTTCCGGCCCGGAAACCGCGATCACGCCTCGGTGGGACAGGTCGAACAGCGCCGCGCCACGTTCGGCGGCGCGCTGTTCGCCGATCGGATCGCCGTAGTGCCAGGCAATTCCGCTGTCCGGCGTCTCCGCCGCCACCGCCCCTGGCAGACCGAGCAGCGGAGAGCGGTCACCGGACTCCGCGATCAGGACGGTGGTCGGGACGGCGGGTGGATCGTTGCTGGGAAGTGCCACGGTCCCCATCCTAGGCGCGGGCCGGTGACGGCGAGCCGATCCAGTGCGGCCCAGGTCACATTCGGCGAATTGCGCGTAATTGTGCCCGGGACGGCAGACTCTGCAGATCATGGCAGGTGACGATGAGGTCTCCGTTCTGGGTGCGCTGAGCGGGCCGGTCTTCAACGGGTCCGGTGTGACCCCGTACGTCGAGTTGGATCGGGCCCAGTGGGCCTCGCTGGCGAAGGCCACCCCGCTGCCGCTGACCAGGGAAGAGCTCGAGCGGGTTTCGGGTCTGGGTGATCCGATCGACCTGGCCGAGGTCGACACCATCTATCGGCCGCTCTCCCGTCTGCTCAATCTCTATGTCGGTGGTACCGGCGCCCTGCACCGGGTGACCTCGACGTTTCTGGGGGAGAAGGAACGGCGCACCCCGTTCGTCATCGGAGTGGCCGGGTCGGTCGCCGTCGGGAAGTCGACGACGGCCCGGGTGCTCCGGGAGATGCTGGCCCGGTGGCCGGATACGCCGCGGGTCGAGTTGGTGACCACCGACGGGTTCCTGTATCCGAATGCCGTGCTCGAAGAGCGAGATCTGATGTCCCGGAAGGGCTTTCCCGAGTCGTACGACCGCAGGGCGTTGATGCGGTTCGTCGCCGAGGTGAAGTCGGGTGCGGCCGAGGTCAGGGCACCCAGGTACGACCACCTGACCTACGACATCCTGGCCGACGACGAAGTGGTCGTGCATCGACCTGACGTGCTGATCGTCGAGGGTCTGAACGTGCTGCAGCCGGCCCGGCTCGAGGAGGACGGGCGTAGTGCGCTCGCCGTGAGCGACTTCTTCGACTTCTCGATCTACGTCGACGCCGAGACCTCGGACATCAAGCGGTGGTACACCGACCGTTTTCTCAGTCTGCGGCAGACGGCGTTCGCCGATCCGGATTCGTTCTTCGTCCGATTCGCCGGACTGACCGACGCGGACGCGGTCCGCCTGGCCGGGGAGTTCTGGGAGAACATCAACCAGCCCAATCTGGTCGAGAACATCCTGCCCACCAGGGGCCGGGCGAACCTGGTGCTCACCAAGGGACCCGATCACGCGGTCACCAAAGTGCGGCTGCGCAAGCTCTGATCGTGGCGGCAGTGGTTCCGGGTGCAGTCCTGAGCAGAGCCGGCGGGGCCGGATCGACATACCCTGAGCCATGTGACCCGACAGATTCTCGACGAAGCGAACCCCGCACCGAGCGTGTCGACAGCCGACCCGCCGATGGTGGTGGCACTCCTGGATGGTCGCCTGGTGTCGTCGACGGAGCCGCTGCTGCGACCGGACGATGCCGGGGTGACCCGCGGTGACGGGATCTTCGAAACCACGCTGGCCGTCGGTGGAGTCCCACGTGACCTGGACGAGCACCTGGCTCGATTGGCCAAATCCGCCACCATGATGAACCTGGTGCTGCCGGCGGAAGCCGATTGGCGACGTGGGATCGGTGCGGTACTCGGCGCCTGGACCGGAGCGGAGATGGTGCTCCGGCTCATCGCCACCCGCGGCCCGGAACAGGGGAGCCCGACCTGCTATGTCACCGGCTCTGGAGTGTCGCCCGCGGCCATCGCCCAACGGACCGGCGGCGTGCGGACGCTGCTGCTCGATCGCGGGTTGTCCGGTCCGCAGGCGGCCGCCGCGCCCTGGTTGCTGGCGGGGGCGAAGACCCTCTCCTACGCGATCAACATGGCCGCACTGCGGTACGCCGCTGCGCACGATGCGGACGACGTCATCTTCGTCGGATCGGACGGGGCCGTGCTGGAGGCACCGACGGCCACCGTCGTCGTGGCCAAGGATCGGAAGCTGTTGACTCCGCCACTCGATGGGGTGTTGGACGGAATCACCGTGGTCCGGCTGATCCGGGCCGCCCAGGCCGCCGGTTGGGAAACGGCGTACCAGCGGTTGACTCCTGCGGACCTGTTTGCGGCCGACGCGGTGTGGCTGGCTTCCAGCGTTCGCCTGCTCGCGCCGGTCAGCAGCGTCGACGGCGTGCCCAGGTCGGACGGCGGACTGACGCCGGACCTGTTGGCCCTGCTGGACTGCCCGCGATAGCCTGCTGGACTGCCCGCGATAGATGGTGAGGGCATTCCGCGGCGACGCAAAAAGGGTGACGGCCGGAAAGCTGTCCGGCCGTCACCCTTTTCGAACTACCGGGACCTACTTGATGCTGGTCAGCCACTTCGCATTGGGCGAACCGATTCCGGTGACGTCATCCCAACCGGGGGTGGTCGTCAACGACGCGTCCTGGTTGAAAGTACGCACGGAATACAGAATTCCGCCCGTGGGGTCGACCCCGTTCTTGTAGTCGACCCGGATGTTGCCGGCGTCCTTGGGCTTGCCCGCGACGTCGGTGAACGTCCCACTCTTGGCCTGGCCGTAGATGGTCGGGTTCAGGAAGCCGAGTCCGCTGCCCGTGTGCTGGATCAGCAGCGCCGTCATACCGGCGAACAGCGGCGAGGCGAGACTCGTTCCACCGATTCGGTATTCGCCGTAGTGAACGCTGTCCGGGAACGTCTGGGTCTGTCCGACCAGCATGCCGGTGGTGGGGTCGGCATCCATGGCCACGTCAGGAACCGCGCGCCCCGGCGGGGCCGACGCGGGCACCACACCGTTCTGGTAGCTCGGCCGGTTGAAGAGAGTGGAGTATCCGCCGCCCGCGCCATACAGATAGCCGACCGGCGTCCAGGTGTTGGTGGTCGACAACGAGTACTTGTCCGTGCCCCAGCCGGTGTTCAGCGAGATCGCACCGTTGCTGCCGATGCCGGTCGAAGTGCCGCCCACCGCGGTGACGTAGGGATCGGAGGCCGACGAGTCAGTCTGCTTGAGTCCACTGTTGGCCAGCTCGTCACCGTCGTCGCCGGACGAGAAGGTAAAGCTGATGCCCTGGAGTGCGCCCTGCAGGAAGACCGCCTCGTTGGCGATGATCGAACCTGTGGTGAGGTCGGAATCCGCCTCGCCGTAGGAGTTGCTGACGATCTGGACGGCGTTCTGGTTAACCACCTTGGTGATGGTGGCCAGGAAGTCGCTGTCGTTGCAGCTCGCTGCGCCGTAGTAGCGGATGTTGGCGCCGGGGGCCATGGCGTGCACGGCTTCCACGTCGAGGGTTTCCTCGCCGTACCAGCCGCTGGCGTCGCAGGCGGCCTGGTCGGTGAAGGTCTTCGGGACGACCTGCTTCAGCTGGCCCTTGGCGTAGGCCCCGTCGCCGTGGTTCGTCGCGTAGGTGTTGGCGTCTGCGGCGATGGTCGGCGAGGCGTAGGCGTCGACGATACCGACCGTGACGCCGGTTCCGTCCAGCGAGGTATCACCCTCGTAGGCTGAGCGGAACTGCACACCGGTGTAACCACAGACCGAGAACGGCAGGTACTTGCCGTTGAACTTCGGGAGTGGTGTCTTGTAGTCGGCCTGCGTCTTGGCGGTCAGCTGGCCGTAGTACGCCGAGCACGGTCGACCGTTGTTGAAGCCGGCGGGCGGCGGGTCGGACGGCACCGTCAGAGCCTTCTTCCGCGACGGTGTGGTGTCGATGCCGGTGACCGTGAGTACCGAGGTGGACAGTGCCGCGGGCACCGTCAACGGGGTGACGTTGGCCTGGACCGCAAGGCCATCGTGCGAGAACCGCTGGATGGTGGTGCCGAACGCGGCCTGCGCCTGTGCGACCGTGCCGGTGACCTGCAGATAGGCGTTGTACTGGGCGACCGAGCGGACGGCCAGACCTTCGGTGGCGAGCCATGATCGGACCGACTCGACGGTGGCACTGGTCGGATCGAACTGCCGGTGGTAGGCGGCGGGGGTGATGAACTTCCGGTAGGTCGACGATCCAGGGGTGGCGACGGCGGCCACAGCGGCTTTCACGCCGTCCTCGCCTCCGCGGGGTGCGAGATAGACGCGGAAGTCGACTCCGCTGGTGGCACCCGCGCTGCCGAGGTGCCGGGCCGTGGACAGCCACTCCGGCGTGCTCCTGGCCACAGCATGGTGCTGACTGTGGTCGGACGCCGGCGCGGCGTTGGCGACGCCGGCCAGGCTCCAGCCGGTCACCACCATCGATGCCACTGCCGCGCAGGCGGTGACCTTTCTACTGACTCGCATACATGATCCTCTCAGGGTTCTCTGCTCGGTTTCCCAGCTGGACGTAGCCAATATCTAACCTTGGCTAAACGTCAAGAGGATGGGGGATAGCAACCCTGATGGCCCGCAGTCGAACGGTGGTCAGGCGAGGATATATACCTGAATGACCGATTCGAATGCCGCGATGCACCAGTTGGCGGACACCCGTTTGCACCTCACGTCAGGTCGGTCCGGAGAGTAGACGATCAGCCCTTCACCGAACCGGCACCGGCGCCCCGGATGAAGTACCGCTGGAAGATGAAGAAGACGACTGCGACCGGAACGGTCATCAGCAGGGCCGCGGCCAGCTTGAGCGGGAACTGGTTGGCGGCGCCCTCGCCGCCCGCGATCAGGGTCGCGACGCCGGTGGTCAGGGTGTTGAGATTCGGGTCGTTGGTGGCGACGAGGAAGTACGAGAACTCGTTCCACGAGGCCTGGAACGACAGGATGGTCAGGGTGATCAGGGCCGGCCGGGCCATCGGCAGGACCACCGACCAGAACACCCGGAAGCTGCCGGCCCCGTCGATCCGGGCCGCCTCCTCTACCTCGATGGGGATGCTGATGAAGAACTGCCGCATGATGAATACGCCTGCCGCATCGACCATCAGCGGGATGATCATCCCGAAGTAGCTGTTGAACATGTGGAGCTGGACCAGCACCAGATACTTCGGGATCAGCAGTACCACACTGGGGATCGCCATCACCGCGATGATCGCGCCGTTGACCGCTGTCCGGCCCCGGAAGTGCAGTCGGGCGAGTGCGTAGCCGGCCAACGAATCGAAGAAGACGCGTCCGGCCGTCACCAGCAGGGCGATCACCGTGGAGTTGGTGAACCAGCGGGCGAAGTCAGACTGCGAGAGTTGGTGGAAGGCAGCGGTGGTCCAGGTCTGCGGTATCGGATTCACCGGGTGGGCGGTGGCGTCCGCATCAGTCTTGAACGACGTGCCCAACTGGATCAGGAACGGATAGATGTAGATGAGCGCGAAGATCACCAGGACCAAATAGGCCACGATGTGCAGCACGATCGTCTTCCGGCTCCGCGGTGGGCGCACGGTCTTCGGAACGGACAGTGGCGCCCGGGCGGGGGTGGCGGTGACCGTGCTCATCTCGACTCCAGGGGTGGGAGATCGACTGTCTGGACGGAGATGTCGCCGGTCGGGCCGGAGCCGAGCTGGCCGGCGGCGCCGATCTCGCCCATTCGTCGTCGTCGCGGTAACGTCGTTCGCTCGCGCATGACCACCCGCTGGATCAGGTTCATCACGACGATGATCGCCACCAGGATGAACGAGATCGCCGCACCCTGGCCCCATTTTCCGTTGGTGAACGAGGTCTGGTACGAGAGAAACGCAGGAGTCAAGGTGGTGCCGGACGGCTTTCCCTGGCCGGTCAGGTAGATGGCGTCGAACACCTGCCACGTCCCGATCAGTCCCAGCGTGACGACCAGGTACAGCACCGGTCGCAGCGACGGCAGGATCACCTTGCGGAAAGCCTGCCAACCGGTGGCCCCGTCGATGGAGGCGGCCTCGAGCATGTCGTCCGGGATGTCCTGCATGGCGGCCAGGAACATCAGCATGAAGGTCCCACCGGTGGTCCAGACGGCCAGAAAGATCAAGGCGCACATCGCGACCGACGGCCCGGAGAGCCATTCGTAGAAGGTCAGGCCCAGGAAGCGGTGGTCGATCAGGAAGACAGGCGGGTCGGCCGGATTGATGATCCCGAGGCCGGACAGGATCATCTGCAGCACGCCGCGGGGGTCCGAGAACCAGTTCGGCCCGTTGATCCCGAACCACTTCAGGACGGCGTTGATCACGCCGGTGCCCGAGAACAGGAAGAGGAACACCGTCACGATGGCCACCGATGACGTGACCGAGGGGAAGTAGAACGCCGTCCGGAAGAACCCCTTACCCTTCAGCCGTCGGTTGTTCAGGGTCAGTGCGAGACCCAGCGCCAGGATGGTCTGCAGAGGCACGACCAGGAGTACGTAATAGACGTTGTTGCGCAGCGAGGTACCGAGATTCTTCTGCGACAGGCCTTTTGTCACCAGCAGAGTCTTGTAGTTGTCCAGCCCGACGAAGCCGGCGCCGAACGGTGAACCCTTGCCGGACCAGTTCGACAACGACACCCAGAGTGCGACGACCGCCGGCAGCAGGAGGAAGACGCCGAGGATCAACACCACCGGAGTGACGAAGACCCAGCCCGCCAGTCCTTCTCGACCACGGATCCCGGGACTGCCGGACCGGCGGGGCGGACGCCCTGCCACTCGCGCGGTGACGGCTGTCGGTGCGGCTTTTTGATCGATGGACATTGCGAACTCCCGTTCGGGGATGAGGAGCGTCCTGGTGGTCCCGCGGTCGCGCCACCCGGCTGTGGCCATCGGGCTCTGGATCCGGCGGCTGCCGCGCCGACCGGCGAACTCACCGGTCGGCGCGGATCGAGGCCGCTGGCTCAGCCGGCCAGTGCCGTGGACAGGTTGTCCTGCACGCTGTCGAGAATGGTCTTCGGATCAGTGGTGGCCAATTTCTCCAACTGTGAGTCGAAGTCGGCCAGTACGTCGGTCACGCCCGGCGCGGTGAGAACGCCCTGGGCGTAGGCGATGCCGTTGACGAAGGGCGCGTTGGCGGGGAATTTCGCCAGGTACTGGGCCTTGGCCGTCTGGACCGACGGAATGACTCCGAACGCGTCGGCGAAGGTCATCTGGGTGGCGGGGGAAGTCAGATACGAGACGAAAGCCTTGGCCTGGTCCGGACTCTTGGTGCTGGCCGCGATGCCCCAGCAGTTGGTGAACGCCAGCGTCCCCTTGGTTCCGGTCGGTCCCGTCGGCAGTTCGACGACTTTGTACTTGACCGACGGGTAGTCGGACTTCATCGAACCCAACAGCCAGTTGCCCTCGATGGTCATCGCGGCCTTGTTCTTGCCGAACGCCTCACCGGCCCAGCCGGCCGACAGGTCGCCCGGGTACTTCATCGAACCGGCGGTCAGCAGGCTCTTCACGTAGGTCAGCGCGGCAATGTTGGCGGCCGAGTTCACCGTGGCCGTCTTGCCGTCGGCGCTGGTCAGAGCGCCGCCGTTCTGGGCGAAGAAGGCGTCCACCCGGTCGCGGGTGGCGCCGATGGTCAACCCGACCTGGCCGCCGGTGGTCAATTTCTTGGCGACCTTGGCCAGATCGTCCCAATTCTTCGGGATGTCGGCGTCGGTCAACCCGGCCTTGGCCCAGTCGGCAGTGTTGATGAACAGGGCCAGCGTCGAGACGTCCTTCGGGGCGCAGACCAGTTTCGAGTCGACGGTGAAGGATTTGACCAGGGTGGGGTAGAAATCGCCCTTGTCGGCGAGGTCGTCACCGTAGGACAGCAGGTTTCCGGCCTGGCTGTAGGTGCCGACGTCGGCTGCGCCGACGTAGAACAGATCCGGCGGCGTGTTCGACGAAAAGCCCTGTGCCAGTTGCTGTTGGAGGTTCGCGGCCGGAGTAACGGCGACCGAGGACCCGGATTGTTGGCCCCATGCTGCCGCGGCCGCCTTGAGAGCGTTGGTCTCCGCGTCACCGGACGAGCCGAAGAGCAGGGAGAGTTTTGCCGGGGGCAGCTTCGCTGCACCGGACGCGCCCGCGGTGCTGGATGCCGACCCCGAACCCGGCGCCGGGCTCGACCCCCCGGCGGCCGGCGTGCTCGAGGCGGCCGCGGCGCCGCCGGAGGTGGTCGTTCCGGAGGTGGAGGTGCTCGTTCCGGAGGTGCTGCTGCTGGAGCTGCAGGCGGTGGCGGCCAGCACCACGGCCAGACCCGCTGCGGCGAACGCAACGCGTCCCAGATGCCTTCTGGTCATCGGATCTTCCTTGTCACGGATTCTGCTCCTTGTTCGTGGGTGTGTGTTCGTGGTGTGTGCCCTGGAGAGGGCCGGTGTGGTCAGGTCTGCGGAGTGACAATCGCGTCTGGGAGGGGCCATGTTCATCGCGGGATGTGCTGGAGTGCCGAGTGTTTCGAGTGGGCGAGCGCTCGGGTGAGCAGTGGTTCAGGTTCGCTGCGGCGCGGGATGTGAGGAGGACGGACGGATGATCAGTTCGGGGGGCAGGAGGACGTGTTCCGGCGGCTGTGGACCGCCCCGGTCCAGCAGCGCCGCGATCAGGCGCGCGGTATGACCCGCCACCTGGGTCAGTGGCTGCGCCAGCGAGGACAGTCCGCTCACCTGACCGATGTCGGTGTCGTCGAACCCGACTACTGCGATCTCCTCGCCGACTTTCATTCCGCGGGCGGTGATCTCGGCCGCGGCACCGAGACCCAGGATGTCCGAGGAGCAGACCACCGCCGTCGGTCGGGCGCGATCGAGCAACTGGGCGGCCGCGGCGCGACCGTGCGCCACGTCGTTGACCGCCCGTGATGGTTCGGCCATGGCAAGTCCGTGCGCCGTCATCGCGTCCGCCCAGCCGGCCAACCGGTCGTCGCCCACGCCGGACCCAGCCGGCCAGCCCAGAAATCCGATCTCGCGGTGGCCGAGGGCGATGAGATGCTCGGTCGCCGCGCGAGTACCGGCGGCGCCGTCCACATCGACCCACGGGTGGTGACCCGACCCGTCCCACGGCCGGCCGAACGTGACGCAGGGTATGCCCGCATCGGAGAGAAACGAGGTTCGTCGGTCTCCCGGGTGAGTGCCGGTGAGGATGAATCCGTCGATGTCCCAGCGGTCGAGCAACTCGTCGTAGGCATCGATCTCGGCGGAATCGGTATCAGCCGTGTACAGCATCAGGCGATAGTCGAGCTCGACGGCTGCCGCGGTCAGGGCGTGCAGGAAACGATCGAAAACCGCGTCACCGTAATTGCTCTCCACTCGCAGACCGAGCACCCTCGACCGGCGGGTCCGGAGCTGCTGAGCAGCACGATGCGGACGGTAGCCGAGTTGCTCGATGGCGGCGGTGACCCTGGTCGCCGTTTCCCGGCGCACCAGGTGCGGAGAATTCAGGACGTTGGAGACCGTCTGCTTGGACACCCCGGCGAGCGCGGCGACTGAATCGAGGGTGGCGCGATTGACCACGCCACGCCCACCGGCATGAGTCATGTCATCTCCTCGTCGAGATCGGGTCAGCATTCGGCAACTCGCTTGGATCGATCCAATCGATCGACCAAGATGCGTTTGGATCGATCCAAGGGATGGTCGTAGTGTTACCGCGGTGACGAGCACATGTCAAGCAACTGCCATGAGCGAGAGGTGCGATCTGCCGTGTCCCCAACCGTCTTTCATCCCGTCGGTACCCATCACCAGCCATTCCTACACACCCTGACGACGTGCCTCCGGGCTCCTACGGTGGCCCTTTCCGGCGCTGATGGGCAGATCCGCCGGCAGGGTGCGCACGGCGTCTTCAGTGGAGACGTCCGCGTGCTGGCCAGGGCCGAACTCACCGTGAACGGTCGGGAGCCGGAAGCGGCCGCCCAGACCCGGCACGGCGCGACCTCGGTGGAGTTCACCGGCATCCTGCGACGCGCCGACGACCCGACGCCCGATCCGACGTCCTGGGTGCGGCGGCGACGCACCGTCACCGCCCATGGCATGGGTGAGACGCTCGAATTGGTGAACACCTCGGCGCAGGATCTGGGGGCGATGGTCCGGTTGTGGTTCGAGGCCGACCTGGCCGACATGGAGACCGTGAAGGCCGGCCGGGGCGACGTCTCGACCGCGCCGATCCCGATCGTCCACGGGGTGCAATTCACCTCCGCTTCGGTGACGGCGATCCTGACTGCCGTCGGTGCCGACGGCGAGATCAGCGACGGGCACGCCCGTTTCACCTGGGAGGTGATCGTTCCGGCACGTGGCTCGGTAGAGCTGGCGTGGTCGATCGGGGTGGCCGACAGCGGGGCGGTCGTGGAAGCTGCTGACGATGGGGGCGGCTTCCTCGCTCCGGTGCTGACCGCCGACGACCGCCGGCTGACGCTCCTGGTGGCCCAGTCCGTGGCGGATCTGCGGTCCCTGCGGATGACGACGACCGACGGACCGGCCGATGAATTCCTGGCGGCCGGAAGTCCCTGGTATCTCACGCTGTTCGGTCGGGACTCGATCTGGGCGGCCCGGATGTTGCTGCCGTTGGGGACCGAGTCGGCCGCTGGTACGTTGCGCACCCTGGCTTCGCGCCAGGGCATGGTCGAGAACGTAGACTCCGCCGAAGAACCAGGGAAGATCCTGCACGAGATCCGGCGGGCCATCCCGGGTCGCGAGACATTCCTGCCCCCGGTCTACTACGGCACCATCGACGCCACTCCGCTCTGGGTCTGCCTCTTGGCCGACGCCTGGCGCTGGGGGATGGATCCGGTCGAGGTGGAGAAGCTGATCCCCGCAGCGGAGGCTGCGTTGAGCTGGATGGTCGACTACGGCGACAGCGATGGCGACGGCTTTCTCGAGTACGTCGACAGATCGGGCCGGGGGTTGGCCAACCAGGGCTGGAAGGATTCCGGAGATTCGATCCGGTTCGCCGACGGCCGCATCGCCGAGGGGCCGGTGGCCTTGGCCGAGGTGCAGTCTTACGCCTACGAGGCGGCTCTGGCGGGCGCCGACCTGCTCGATGCCTTCGGGCGGCCCGGTGGCGCGCGCTGGCGTGAGTACGCGGCGGCGATGTCCGCCCGGTTCCGGGAGAGGTTCTGGGTCACCGACGATCTCGGCCGGTATCCGGCACTGGCCCTGGACGGCCGGAAGCGAAAGGTCGATGCGCCGGCCTCCAACATGGGACACCTGCTCTACAGCGGAATGCTGTCGGCGGAGGAGGCGGCGCTGGTCGCGGACCGCCTGGTGCATCCCAGCATGTCCAGCGGGTTCGGGCTGCGGACGATGTCGGCGGCCGCCGGCGGTTACTCCCCGTTGAGCTATCACTGCGGCTCGGTCTGGCCGCACGATACCGCTATCGCCATCCAGGGTCTGCTGCGCGCCGGGTTCCCGGATCACGCGGTCACTCTCGCCGATGGTCTGCTGTCCGCGAGTGCCGCGTTCGACGGCCGGCTGCCGGAGTTGTTCGCCGGTTTCGCTTCGGACGAACTGCCGACCCCGACGCCCTATCCGGCGTCCTGTCGCCCGCAGGCCTGGTCCGCGGCTTCTGCGATCGTGCTGCTGCAGACCTACCTCGGGCTGATCGTCGACGTCCCGGGCGGTTCGGTGACCGCCTCTCCGCCGGCCGGGTGCGGTGCTCTGGACGTGTCGGGTCTGCGGATCGGTGGTGCCCCGGCGGCCATCTCGGTCGCCGCCGGCGGCCGGGTGCTCTCCGCGGTGACGCAGACCGACATCCCGGTGCGGACCAGCTGGAACGGTGCCTGATCCCGTCCGTCCGGAGGCCATCAGGCCGGCGCCGAGAGGTCGCCCGCCCGACGACGTGGTTCGCCCGCTCGACAATGTGCCGGACCTCGGCCCCGTGCTGCCGGACATCGGCCGGTGAGGTTGAATCACAGCATGGACCCGCGCGCAGGCCAGCCTGCTCAACCCAGCGATCTCGTCGATGTGGACGCCCTGTTGGGTGCTTACGAGGACCTCCACCCCGACGTGTCCGACCCGTCGCAGATGGTCGTGTTCGGTACGTCCGGTCACCGCGGATCCAGCCTCGACACCGCCTTCAACCGCGATCACATCCTGGCCATCACCCAGGCCATCTGCGAATACCGAACTGCCCAGGGCACTGACGGGCCGTTGTACCTGGGGGCGGACACCCATGCGCTGTCGGGGCCGGCCACCTCGACTGCTCTCGAGGTGCTGGCGGCCAACGGTGTCACGGTCATGCTGGACGTCGGCGACGGGTACACCCCGACGCCGGCGGTCTCGCACGCCATTCTCAAGGCGAACCGTGGGCGCACCAGCAAACTCGCCGACGGCATCGTGGTGACGCCGTCGCACAATCCACCGCGGGACGGCGGTTTCAAGTACAACCCCCCGAACGGCGGACCGGCCGATTCCGATGCCACCTCGATCATCGCGGCGCGGGCGAACGAGCTGCTCGCAGCCGGCCTGGAGGGGGTCAGGCGGATGCCGTACGCGGAGGCGCGAAATGCCGATTCCACGGGCTTCTACGACTTCACGGCGTCGTATGTGGGCGACCTGGAGAACGTCATCGACATCGACGCGATCCGGAACGCCGGCGTGAAGATCGGCGCTGATCCGCTCGGTGGCGCCTCGGTGGCCTACTGGTCGGCCATCGCCGAGCGGCTGCACCTGGACCTCACGGTGGTGAACCAGCGGGTCGATCCGCAGTGGTCCTTCATGACGCTGGACTGGGACGGCAAGATCCGGATGGACTGCAGCTCCCCCTACGCGATGGCGTCCTTGGTGCAGCGGGCGGGCGAGTTCCAGATCGCCACCGGCAACGATGCGGACGCGGACCGCCACGGCATCGTGACGCCGGATGCCGGGCTGATGAACCCGAACCACTACCTGGCTGTGGCGATCGACTACCTGTATCGCAACCGGACCGAGTGGTCCCCGGACGCCGGGGTGGGCAAGACCCTGGTGTCGTCGTCGATGATCGACCGGGTGGTGTCCGACATGGGCCGCAAGCTGGTCGAGGTGCCGGTGGGATTCAAGTGGTTCGTGCCCGGCCTGATCGACGGTTCCATCGGGTTCGGCGGCGAGGAATCGGCGGGAGCGTCCTTCCTGCGCAAACGCGGCACCGTGTGGACCACTGACAAGGACGGCATCCTGCTGGCCCTCCTTGCCTCGGAAATCCAGGCGGTGACGGGCAACTCGCCGTCCCAGCGGTACGCCGAGCTGACCGCGCAATTCGGCGATCCGGCCTACGCGAGGGTCGACGCACCGGCCACCAAGGCGCAGAAGGCGAAGCTGGGCAAGCTGTCGCCGTCCGACGTCAAGGCGGAGACGTTGGCCGGGGAGAAGATCACCGACCGATTGGTGGCCGCGCCCGGCAACGGAGCCGCCATCGGCGGTCTCAAGGTGACGACGGAGAATGCGTGGTTCGCCGCGCGCCCGTCCGGAACCGAGGACGTCTACAAGATCTATGCCGAGTCCTTCAAGGGCCCCGACCATCTGGCCCAGGTGCAGGCGGAGGCCCGCGAGGTCGTCTCGGCCGCACTCGGCTCCGACTGACCATCCGGGCTGCGCTTCGCGCAGGGAAGGGGTCGGACCGGGCTGGGAAGTCGGGGCGGGACGGCTCAGCCGGCGAGGCGGTCCAGGGCTGCGCTGGCGTGGGGAGCGAGCTCGATGTCGGTGTGCGCCCGTTCCTCGACATAGGCCAGCCGGCCGTCGGGAGTGATGCCGTACAGCCGGGTCGTGCCCACCACCGGCGGTGCGCTGGGCGTGCGCCAGGTGGCATCGGTGGACAGCGCCCACGCCGTCAACGAGCGCGGTTGACCGTAGAAGACTTCGATCCGGCCCTCGGAATGGGCGATCAGCAGTTCGATGGACCCGTCCGGCTGCGGCCGGAAGAAGCCGACCTCTCGGGGCCCCAGGCGTCCGGCCGAGCCATCGGCATTCAGCGCCCAGGTCAGCGATTCGTAATTGAGAAACGGCCGGCCGTCATGCGAGACGGTGATCTGCTGACCGAACTGAGGTTCCTGGATGCCGGGTTCGTTGCCGAACACACCGGTACCACGCCAGACCCCGATCAGCGGGAGCAGCGACAGGCAGGCGTGGTCGACCTCGGGTCCGAGGCGCACGTTGGCGGTATCCGCCGGTATCGGCAGGATGGGCACGGTGTCGACGTTCAGCGCTCGGGTGGTGGCGGCTCGTTCCTCTGCTGCCAGCACGGCGGCGTCACCGCTGCCGCGGAGCACGTGGTCGGCAGAGCCGTCCGGGGCGGGAGCCGGCAGTGCGGCGTCGGGCTCGCTCACCGGTCTTCGTGCAGCAGTCGGTAGACCACGTAGAAGGCGAACCAGGTGATCAGCAGGGCCACCACGACCAGGAGTGCGGTGTAGAAGATTTCCACCGGTGCAGCCTATCGTCCGGCGGCGCTTCGTCGATCAACGAGGTGACCAGGCACAGCCAGGATCACAACCGGAAAGGCCCGGCCCCGTTGGTTCGGGACCGGGCCTTTCGGTGGACGAACTCAGACCTGGACGTCCACCTGGTGGATGCCGATCTGCGAGCTGACCTTCTCGGTGCCGTTGCCGGCGCGGGAGAGCACCCGCACGGTCCAGTCACCCGGGGCTGCGAAGAACCGGTAGTAGCCCTCGTCCGAGGTCACCACCTCGGCGGTGAACTCGTCGGTGCCGTCGAGCAGGCGGACGAACGCGCCGGCCACGGGGCCGCCGTCGCTGAACACCGTGCCCTGGATGATCGAGGCGTTGGTGGTGTCGACGCCGGCCGGCAGGTCGACGGTCTGGGTGGGGGAGCCGCACATGTTCGCTGTCCGTTCTTCGCAGTGAGTGGCAGTAGGAGGGGATGCGGTCAGGAACCGAGGGCGACCGGCACGCCGATCAGCGAGCCGTATTCGGTCCAGGAGCCGTCGTAGTTCTTGACGTTCTTCTTGCCGAGGAGCTCGGCCAGCACGAACCAGGTGTGGCTGGAGCGCTCACCGATGCGGCAGTAGGCGATGGTGTCCTTGCTGTCGTCGACACCGGCGTACAGCTCCGCGAGCTCGCTGTCGCTGCGGAAGGTGCCGTCCTCGTTGGCGGCCTTGGACCACGGCACGTTGACGGCGGTCGGGATGTGACCGGCCCGCTGGGATTGCTCCTGCGGTAGGTGTGCCGGGGCGAGCAGCTTGCCGGAGAACTCGTCGGGGGAGCGGACGTCGACCAGGTTCTGCACGCCGATGGCGGCCACGGTCTCGTCGCGGAAGGCGCGGATCGACAGGTCCTGATCCTTGGCCACGTAGGAGGTCTCGAGCCGGTCCGGGACTTCGGTGGTCAGCGCACGACCATCGAGCTCCCACTTCTTGCGTCCGCCGTCCACCAGCTTGACCGCGTCGTGACCGTACAGCTTGAAATACCAGTAGGCGTAGGCGGCGAACCAGTTGTTGTTGCCGCCGTAGAGGATCACCGTGTCGTCGTTGCTGATGCCCTTGCTGGACAACAACTTCTCGAAACCGGCCTTGTCGACGAAGTCGCGCCGCACCGGGTCCTGCAGGTCGGTCTTCCAGTTCAGCTTCACGGCGCCGGCCAGGTGGCCGCCGTCGTAGGCCTTGGTGTCCTCGTCGACCTCGACGAAGACAAGGCCCGGGGTGGACAGATTCTGCTCTGCCCATTCAGTGGTGACGAGTGACGCCTCGCGACTCATTGTCTGCTCCTTGGTGCACCAGTGGCGGATCGATCCGCCGGGGGTTTGGATTTCAGGTGCGCATCCGGCATTGACCGGTGCGCCGGCATGCGGGGTGAGGGTGGCGGCGCGAAACCGCAGGAGCTCGGGTGGGCGGGAGTTGCCGACTACCGCTGCGAGCTGGGGCACCCGGTGACGCAACACAGCGCGCTGCCGACCCTGACCAGGTCGACCGCTCGCCGGGAAGTCAGCAGGGGGCCCATGGACGCAACGGTAGCAGCCCCGGCCGGGCTCGGACGCCCACTACCCGGTGCCGCCCGCCGACGGAACTGCCCAGCTCAGCTCGTGGTTCCGACCCTGACGTTGGTGGCGGTCGCGGTCAGGATGAGGTTGGAGCCCGAGGCCTTGAGGGTGGCCGCATCCAGGGTGAACGGGAGGTCTTTGAGCGGAAGGGAAAGCGAGAGCCCCTTGGTCAGGTCGGTCAGCGCGGACAACGAGATGCCGGCGGCGCTCAGTCCGGTGGCATCCAGGTGCAGCGTCCCGTCGGCGTAGGAGGCGACCATGTCAGCGGTGAGCGGGATCTGTCGATTGAGGATGGTCACCGACGTGGACAGCCGGATCGCCCCGTCTGAGCCCTCGCTGATCGTCACGTTGGGCTGCTTCAGCGCCGTGGCGATGGCCGAATCAGGGATGACACCGTTCAACGTCGCCGATTTCGCCGTCAGGTTGTCGGTGTTGCCCTTGATGGCGTCGGTCAGCGGGAAGTCGACGTCGTACAGCTGCATGGTGGCCGCGATGCCGGTGATCGGGCCGGCAGTGACGTCGTTCGAGGTCAGCGTGACGTTCTGGTAGTGACCGGGGATGGCCTGCACCAGGAACGAAAATCCGTGGATGTCCACGGACGGGTCGGCGGTACCGGTCTGCGCCCCGATGGCCTTGCTCGCCTGGGACTCGGCGTAGTACCGACCTCCGATGTCGACACCGACCACGACGACGATCAGGATCAGCACGAAGATCAGGAGTTTGCGCACGCTGCTGATTGTCCATGGCGACCTGGAGAATCTGTGCGAAGCGGGTGTCAGGACGATGCGCGGCTATCGATTCGGTCGAGCCAGTCGGCGATCCGGCCGATCAGGTCGGCGCTGCAACCGGATTCCGCGTGGCCCATACGGTCCTCGATCCACAGCTCGGCATGCCCCACGCTGGCCGCCCGAAGGTCGACGGCATGGGCCGGTGAGAAATAGGAGTCGTCGGTACCGTGCACCAGCAGCAGCGGAATCGGCGCGATGCGCGCGACGACCTCGAGCGGGGTGGCCGGTATGTCCGTCCAGGGTCGGGCCAGGCGGACGCCGAGGAACCGGCCGATGACGGGCCCGACCGGACTTTCCAGCAACCAGTGCACTCGGCGCATCGGTAGCGTCTCGCGGATGTACCAGCGCGAGGGGCTGGAGATCGCGACCACCGTGTCGGCGCGATCGGTGCCGAGGGCGGCGTGCCGCAGGGCAATGGATGCGCCCATCGAGAAGCCCACGCTGTGGATCGGCCCGTAGCCGGCGTTCCGGGCGAACCCGACCGCAGCATCGAGATCGATCACCTCGTCGCGCCCGACCGAGGCTCGCCCGTCGGAAAGGCCGTGACCGCGGAAGTCGAACGCGACGACACCACCGAACCGGGCGAAGCCCTCGAGCACCGATCTGGTCGACGGCTTCGCGATCGCGTTGGTGAAGCCGTGGCCGATCACGAATGCCGGCCCGCCGGCGTGGCCGGTCAGATGTATGCCGCGCAGCGTCACTCCATCGGCAGTCGAAGTGCTGATCGGCCGACCGGGAGCAACCAGCGGGGTCAGCGCTCGACCTTGGCCGGCTCGACCTCGGGCAGGGTGTTCTGGGCCCAGGTGGTCAGCTCGTTCATGGCCGGCAACAGCCCGTGGCCCGCTGCGGTGAGCTGGTAGACGACGGCAATCGGCGGCCCCTCGACCACCGACCGCTGGACCAGGCCGGCACCGGTGAGCTCGGTGAGTCGCTCGGACAGCACGGAATCGCTGATCCCCCCGACGGCCCGGCGGAGTTCGGAGAAGCCGGCCGGGCCGGTGGTCAAGGTGCCGAGGATGACGCCGTTCCAGCGCTTGCCGAGAAAACCGAAGGCGCGGGCCAGGGCGCCGTCACATGCCCGCGGCTCGTGGCAGGGGTCACCGTCGGGCGTCATGCGTCGATCATAACCAGGTGCTAGGTTCGGCAGCGTAGCTTTTATTTTCCTAGTAACCACTGGAACGGAAGTCACCCACCATGACACAAGTGATCGCCAACCCGACGCGCGTCACCCTCGCTCGCCTCGACGCGGCCGGACGATCGGCACTGTTCACCGACGCCCGCACGGCGAACACCTTCGCGGACGTGCCGGTCACCGATGCCCAGCTCAGCGAGATCTGGGAGCTGGCGAAGTGGGCGCCGACCGCAGCCAACTTCCAGCCGTTGCGGGTGCTCTACGTCCGCGGCGAGGCTCGGGACCGGCTGGCCGCGCACATGGCCGACGGGAACAAGGCGAAGACGGCCACAGCCCCTGCGGTCGCGGTCCTCGCGCTCGACACCCGGTTCCACGAGCACATCCCGACGGTCATGCCGTTCATGTCGCAGATGGTCGACGTCTTCGAGGCCGACGACTCGATGCGCAACGGCGCGGCCGAGTTCAACTCTGCGCTCCAGGCCGGCTATTTCGTGCTCGCGGTGCGCGCCCTCGGCCTGGCCGCGGGCCCGATGAAGGGCTTCGATCCCGCCGGCGTGGACGCGGAGTTCTTCCCGGACGGCCGCTGGCGATCGATCCTCGTCGTCAACATCGGCCACCCCGGTGAGGGTGCGTTCCGCGACCGCATGCCGCGGCTCGACGAGACGGACGTCATCGCCTGGGCCTGACCGACCCCACGCCCCGGCCACCGTGACCAGCCGTCCCTCCGGCCTCGATCGCTCGTCGACCGGGGCCGAGGCGCTACCCGGAGAGCACCGGGCGCCGGACGTGGCGAGAGCACCTACGTCCGGACGTTAGGATCGGCTGGATTGGTGGGGTGTAAACCATTGCCGGCTGAAGGCGAGGAAGCGATCCATGGATCTGCTGTTGCTCACCGCTGATCCACTACCGACCACGGTGCTTCCTGCGGTGGATCTGCTCCCGATCAAGGTGCGAGCGGCGGCACCCGAAGCTGCGTCGCTGGTGACCTCGGGCCCGTACGACCTGGTGCTGCTCGATGCCAGGCACGATCTGGCCGCCGCCAGGACGCTGTGCCGGCTGCTCGGCTCGGACGGCCTGGCCGTCTCGATCCTGGCGATCGTCACCGAGGGTGGCATGGTGGCGATCGGTCCCGAGTGGGGGGTAGCCGATGTGGTGCTGGCCAGCGCGGGTCCGGCCGAAGTGCACGCCCGACTGAGGTTGCTCGAGTCCAGGACCAACGCCTCCGCCAATTCCGGACTGATCAGTCTCGGCGAACTGACCATCGAGGAAGACACCTACACCGCCAGGCTCCGCGGCCGTCCGCTCGAGCTGACCTACAAGGAATTCGAGCTGCTCAAGTTTCTGGCCCAGCACCCCGGCCGGGTGTTCACCCGCGAACAACTGGTCACCGAGGTCTGGGGCTACGACTTCTTCGGTGGCACCAGAACGGTGGACGTGCACGTCAGACGGCTGCGGGCGAAGCTGGGCCCGGAACACGAGGCGCTGATCGGGACGGTCCGCAATGTCGGCTACAAGATGGTCCCGCCGGCCCGGTCCGCGGTGCGCGACGGATCCGCCAGCCCCGCTGGCATCTAGGCGCCGGACAGGTGAGCTGGAACAGCACCCTCGACAACCAGACGGTCGAAGCCGTACGCGAACTCGCCGCCGCCGCCGCCGCCGTAGACGGGGTGGCCCCGCTGTCGGGACACATCCTCGAGGACCTGGGTACCGGGCACGACGAATTCATCCTGGCCTCGGTCGGCCCACAACTCATCGGCGTCGCGGTGGCCCGCCGGGGTGATCCGGTCGAGTTGGTCGTTCGGCCCGAGCATCGCCGGGAAGGGCTGGGAACCGAACTCCTGCACTCCGCGCTCGCGCGTTCGGGCGCGGTCTGGGCGCACGGCGACCTTCCGGGCGCCCGGTCGTTGGCCGCCGGTGCAGGCTTGGTCCGAACCCGGGAGCTGCTCCAGCTGCGCCGGCCCCTCACGCGGGAGTGGGCCACGAGGCAGGCGGCCGACGCGGTCGTCCCCACCGGCGTCCGCCTTCGCACCTTCGTGCCGGGTCAGGACGAGGAACAGTTCCTGGGTGTCAACGCCCGGGCCTTCGAGTGGCATCCCGAACAGGGGCGACTGGACCTGGCCGGCTTGCAGGCCGAGATGGCCCAGCCGTGGTTCGACCCGGCCGGCTTCCTCCTCGCCGTCGACGAGGACGACGTGGTGCTCGGCTTCCACTGGACCAAGATCCATGTGTCCGCGAATGGTCCGATGGGCGAGGTCTACGTCCTCGGTGTCGACCCGCCGGGGTCCCTGCGGGGCGAGCCGGTCAGGGGGCTGGGTCGGGCACTGCTCGCGGCGGGGCTGGCGCACCTGGCCGACGCCGGTCTCGAGGTGGTCTTGCTCTATGTCGAGGGTGACAACGAGCGGGCCCTGGAGCTGTATCGCCGGCTGGGTTTCGCCGACTTCTCGACCGACGTGGTGTACACCCGTCGTCCCTGATCGGGCCCTTCGCCACCGACTCCGCGTGCCCCCGGGTCCGGGTGGGCGGCAGTCTCGTTCGGTGCGCCGATCTCTCGTCACTCGTTCACCCTCCGTTCACCCAAGCCAGCCCGAGTGTCCACCCGGCCGCCCTACCGTCCGAGGTGCATTGCGGACAGTGATGTGCTGCGCCCAGTCGGCGCAGCTGGGTCGAGAAGTGACTTCACCTGGAGGAATGGCGTGCAGATCACGCGAACGAGTGCCCTGGTCGCCCTGTTGGCGGTTGGCGCACTCACCCTGAGTGCCTGTGGTAGCGACAACAACAGCACCACGAGCACATCATCGAGTTCTGCGGCCGCTTCGGCCGCGGCATCGGCCAAGGCGTCCAGCGCACCGAGCTCGGCGATGGCGTCGAGTGCCCCGGCCTCGGCCATGGCCTCCGGAATGGCGTCGAGCGCACCCGGGTCAGCGATGGCTTCGGGGTCGACTGCACCCGCCGCCGGGGTGACCTTCGCCGGCTCCGGTTTCACCTGCGCCACCGGCAGTCTCCGGTCTTCGGGCTCCACCGCCCAGGGCACCGTCATCGCCCAGTGGATCAAGGACTACAACGCCAAGTGCAGCGCGACGATCAACACCTACGGTGGTGGCGGTTCGGGTAAGGGTGTCACCGACTTCATCAGCAACCAGGTCGATTTCGCCGGCTCGGACTCGGCCCTCAAGGAAGCCCAGTTCGCGGATGCGAAGACGAAGCGCTGCGGCGGCAACGACGCGATCAACCTGCCGATGGTCACCGGTCCGATCGCGTTGAGCTACAACGTCTCCGGCGTCAGCAAACTGATCCTGACCCCGGATCTGCTCAGCAGCATCTTCGGCGGCAAGATCACCAACTGGAACGATGCGGCCATCGCCAAGGTCAACCCGGGCGTGACTCTGCCGACGTTGGCGATCGCCACCATCCACCGGTCGGACAGCTCCGGGACGACGGACAACTTCACCAAGTACCTGACCGCCGCGGGCGGCTGGACCTTCCCCGGTGGCAAGTCCTGGACCGCCCCGGGCGGCACCGGCGCTCAGGGCAGTGACGGCGTCGCCAAGGCGATCAGCACCACTGCCGGTTCCATCGGCTACGTCGAGTGGGGCTTCGCCCAGTCCAACAAGCTGGCCATCGCCCAGATCGACAATGGTGGCGGGGCCGTCGAGCTGACCGCCGAGACGGTCGGCAAGGCAGTCTCCGCTGCGACCATCACCGGCAAGGGCAAGGACCTCTCGCTCAAGCTCGACTACACGACCAAGGCCCCGGGTGCCTACCCGGTCATCCTGGTCACCTACGAGATCGTCTGCTCCGCCGGTAACGGCGCGACGGCCGCACTGCTGAAGTCCTTCCTGGGTTACACCGCCACGGACGGACAGACCACCCTGACCAGCCTCGGATCGGCTCCGTTGCCGGCCGAGATCCAGACCAAGGTCGTTGCTGCGGCAAAAGCTCTTTCCTGATGTATCGCGAACCGGCCGAGCCCAACCTGGTGACAGCGCGGGCTTGGCCGGTTCGTCTCTGTGGGTCACCATTCATCCATGACCATTTCGCGGCGCCTCTGGCGTGGCATCGGAGCTGTTCCAATGAGGGGCAATGTCGAATCAAAGCGTTGGCGGTCCGATGACTGACGGCACCGACCCGAGCGAGCGCGCGGCGGGCGACGCCGAACTCGCCGCGATCGCGGGCGAACACGCCACGCCGGCCACCGAGGCGGCCACCAAGAAGCTGGTCGGCCTGGCGCGTACCAACTCTCAGATCCACGCCACTCCGCGGCCGGACGTTTCGGCACGGCCGCACGGCCAGAGCATCAGCGGCCGATCGGTGCGCCGCGGTGACAAGATCTTCAAGGACCTGGCCGCCGGCTCTGGTGCACTGTTGCTGGTGGTGATGGCCGCCATCGCCATCTTCCTGGTCTGGAAGGCGATCCCGGCCTTCACCGGTCCGAACAACGGCAACATCTTCACCACCCAGAGCTGGCTCTTCCCGTCCGACGATCCGACGGATGTGCCGACCTTCGGCATCGCGGCGATCTTCTTCGGCACGGTCGTGTCCGCGTTCATCGCCATGATCATCGGCGTGCCGATCGCGATCGGTATCGCGCTGTTCATCGCGCTCTACGCCAGGCGCCGGATGGCCACCTTCCTCGGCGGCATGATCGACCTCCTCGCCGCCGTGCCCTCCCTGATCTTCGGCATGTGGGGGCTCTATTTCCTGGTGCCGTCGACGAGGGGTTTCCAGAGCTGGCTGTCCCAATACTTCGGCTGGATTCCTTTCCTGCACAACAGAACCGCCACCGAGGCCAGCCAGTTCGGGCAGAGCCTGCTGATCGCCGGCGTCGTGCTGGCCCTGATGATCATCCCCACCGTCTCCGCGGTCACGCGTGAGGTCTTCCTGCAGGTGCCGTCCGAGACCAAGGACGCGGCCTGGGCTCTGGGCGCCACCAAGTGGGAGATGATCCGCACCGCGGTGCTCCCGTTCGGCCGGGCCGGGATGATCTCGGCCGCCATGCTGGGTCTGGGTCGGGCGCTGGGCGAGACCATCGCGGTCGCCCTCGTGCTGAGCTCCGGCTTCATCATCAACACCCACATCACCGAACAGGGCGGCGACACCTTCGCCTCCACCATCGCGCTCAAGTTCGGTGAGGCCGCGTCCAACAACCAGGGCATCGCGGCTCTGGTGGCCGCCGGGTTGTTCCTGTTCATCATCACCCTGGTGGTCAATTCGATCGCCCGCATGGTGATCGCCCGCAAGAAGGAGTTCACGTCATGACCACGTTGACCAGATCCCCGTCCAAGGCGACTCCGTCAGCGCTGGTCGGGGCGCGGCTGCCCAAGCTCGCTCCGGCCATCGCGGGGTTGGCCGGAGTGGTGCTGGCGCTCGCGTTCAAGGCGGCGCTGGGTTGGACGGGGTGGATGACGGCATTCTTCTCCGCCGTGCTGCTGTTCATCATCGTGCTGTCGGTGTGGTCGTTCTCGGTCGAGGGCAAGCGTCGCGCCATGGACCGGTTCGCCTCGACGCTGATCTACTCCAGTTTCGTGGCGGCGGTCGTCCCGCTGCTGCTGATCCTGAGCTACATCGTGATCAAGGGCTGGCCGGCCCTGAACATCCATTTCCTGACGCACTCGATGAGCGGCGTCACCGCCGACGATCCGGGCGGCGGGGTGTACGCGGCGCTGATCGGCACCATCGAGATGGTCGCGCTGGCCTCGGTGGTCGCGATCCCGCTCGGCCTGTTCACGGCGATCTACCTGGTCGAGTACGGCCGCGGAGTGTTCGCGCGTCTCGTCACCTTCTTCGTCGACGTGATGACCGGAGTGCCGTCCATCGTCGCCGGTCTGTTCGTCTACACGTTCCTGCTGCTCGGCACGGGTCTCCGACCCTTCGGCGCAGCGGGCTCGATCGCCCTGGGCATCCTGATGCTGCCGGTCGTGGTCCGGTCGTCGGAGGAGATGCTCCGGTTGGTGCCGCGCGATCTGCGCGAGGCCAGCTATGCGCTCGGCGTGCCGCGGTGGCGGACCATCGTCAAGGTCGTGCTGCCGACGGCCATGTCCGGCCTGATCACCTCCGGACTGCTGGCGGTCGCCCGGGTCACCGGTGAGACGGCGCCGTTGATCCTGCTGGTGGGATACGCCGACCGGATCAACAACTCACCGTTCTCCGGCGACCAGGCCTCGCTGCCGATGATGGTGTGGGACCAACTGGGCAAGCGGACCGGCGCCGGCGGCGTGTACGGGGATTCCCGGGCGTGGGGGGCCGCGCTGGTGCTGGTCCTGCTGGTCCTGTTCCTCAACGTCGGGGCCCGTCTGCTGGCCCGGTTGGCGCGGCCGAAGGCCCGCTAGCACCACCGGTCCGGCTCGGTCGGGCTTCTGCTGTCCACCACGTTTCGCACGATCTGACCCAAGAAATGAAAGGGCTTGCCTGACATGGCCAAGCGCATCGACGTCGAAGATCTCAATGTGTACTACTCCGACTTCCTGGCGGTGGAAGGTGCGAACATCAACATCGCGCCGCTGACGGTCACGGCCCTCATCGGACCGTCCGGCTGCGGCAAGTCCACCTTCCTCCGCACGCTGAACCGGATGCACGAGGTGATCCCCGGCGGCCGGGTGACCGGCTCCGTCGAGTTGGACGGCGAGGACCTCTACGGCCCGAACATCGACCCGGTGAACGTGCGCCGCACGGTCGGGATGGTGTTCCAGAAGGCCAACCCGTTCCCCACCATGTCGATCTACGACAACGTGATCGCGGGCTACAAGATCGCCGGCACCCGGAAGTCGAAGAGCGACTTCGACGACATCGTCGAACGCTCCCTGCGGGGAGCGAACCTCTGGGAAGAGGTCAAGCAGCGACTGAACCGCCCGGGAGCGGGCCTGTCCGGCGGCCAGCAGCAGCGGCTCTGCATCGCTCGCGCCATCGCGGTCGAGCCCGAGGTGCTGCTGATGGACGAGCCGTGTTCGGCCCTCGATCCGATTTCGACGCTGGCGATCGAGGATCTGATCAGCGAGCTCAAGGGCAGCTACACGATCGTCATCGTCACCCACAACATGCAGCAGGCGGCCCGCGTCTCCGACCGCACCGCCTTCTTCAACCTGGCCGGCGTCGGTCAGCCGGGCAAGCTGGTGGAGTACGACGAGACCGCCAAGATCTTCTCCAACCCCACCCAGAAGGCCACCGAGGACTACATCTCCGGCCGCTTCGGCTGAGTCCCGGGCTGGGCTCGCGCGTCGAGCGGAGGGCCTATCCCCGCTCGGCGTCGCCTCGGTGCAGACAAGCCGTCCGCTCGATGGAGATCACGACGATCCGGCGGCCAGCATCGAGCGGCTGTCGTCGACGAGGTCGTGCTGCGTCCAGCCGGTCCCGGCCCGCAGCATCGACACCGTCGTCTTGGGTGTCGATAGCGCATATCCGTTGCGCCACAACCGAATCAGCGTTCCCGTACGCAGCAGAGGTGAAGAAGCCCTCCGCGCGACGCAGAGAACCAGGGCTCAGCGCTCGGGGGCGGCGTATCCGGCCACGGTGGTGTCGCCGCCGACGTTCTCGCCGGTGACGAGGAAGACGACCCGGCGGGCCACGGCCACGGCGTGATCGGCGAAGCGCTCGTAGAACCGGCCGAGCAGGGACAGATCCACGGCCGGCTCCACGCCGTGCGACCAGTTCGGGGACAGCAGCGCGGCGAACATCTCCTGGTGGAGGTCGTCCATCAGGTCGTCCTCGGTCTCCATCACCTTGGCGAGTTCGGTGTCGCGCTCCAACAGGACCCGTCCGGCCTGGTCGGCCAGATGCACCCCGACCCTGCCCATCCGCTCGAAGATGGGCCGTACCTCGACCGGGATGACCTGGGCCGGGTGGCGGCGACGCGCCGCCTTGGCCACGTGCATCGCCAGGGCGCCCATCCGCTGGAGGTCGGCCACGATCCACAGCGCGGACACCACCGTGCGCAGATCCGAGGCCACCGGAGCCTGCAGAGCCAGTATCTCGAACGCGACCGCCTCGGCGCTGGCTCGCATCTCGTCCAGCTGGACGTCGGTGGCGATGACCTTCTCGGCCAGCGCCAGATCGGCGGTCAACAACGCCTGGGTGGCGTCTCGTAGCGAATCACTGGCGACCTGGCACATTCTGGCTCCGTGGTCGCCGAGGTCGTTCAGTCTGATCTGGTAGGCCTGGCGCATGTGATCAGGATAGTGGGGAGCAGGGGGTCGTCGCCGCACTGCCGGTGTACGAAGGGTGAACTGCGGATGTCGGTCCGTCGGCGATCGCGCGCCGAGCGGGACGATGCGATCAGGCGCAGGTTCCGGCCCCGGCGTTGACGGACGAGAGGGCGGTGGACGCGAGCGAGGTTGCCGCCGCCGATCCGGCGGTCGTGGCGACCGACGAGCCGGTGCTGATGGCGGTGCTCAACGAGGCCGGAGCCTGGTCGCCGACCTTGACGGCACTCACGGTGCCGTCGAAGGACGACCCGAGCATCAGCCGGACGGTCGAACCGAGGCCGGGGGTGACGACGAGCGTCGATCCCGGCACGGCGGCCGCCACCGTCAGGGCGGCGGCCCGGTTGGCCGGCGCGTACATGACCGTGGTGCCGGTCTGGTCCTGGTTGTCGGGCTTGTACAGCTGGCTGTCGGCGATGTCGAAGCCGACCGCATTCAACTTCTGCTGGGCGTCGCCGGCCACGTTGGCCTGGCCGGTCACGTTGTAGACCTCGAGATCCACCTTGGCGGGCGAAACGGTCAGCTTGAGGCTGGGTGCCGCCGGGGCGGTCGTCGGCGCAGGGGTCTGCGGGGTGGTGGTGGCCTTCGTCGTCGCAGCTGTCGACTCGCCGGGCAGCGGCAGATCGTTGACGAGGTCATCCAGCACCACGCTGGCCTTGGCCGTGTCGACGTCCAGCGCACCGCTGATCGTCGTGCTCGGCACGGTGGGCAGCGTGTAGAAGGTGACGTGCGCAGGGTCGAGACTGCCCAGCGAACCCGCCAGGGTCACCAGGTCTTCGAGATTGACGTTGTCGGTGAACGTGTTCTTGGTGAAGGCCTGCAGGAAGTTGTCGAGTTTCGAGGGGTTGAGCAAGGTCCCCGCCTGGGTGACCTGGCGCAGGATCGCAGACAGCACCACCTGCTGGCGGTGGATGCGGGCCAGGTCCGACTCGGTGTCGCCGATGACGTCACGAGCACGGACCAGGTTGATGGCCTGAGCGCCGGTGATCCGCTGGACGCCGGCGGTCGGCATGACGGTGCCCAGAACCGTGTCGACGATCGGACGACAGATGTCGACCGTGATCCCGCCCAGGGCGTTGACCATGGCTTCGAAGCCCGAGAAGTCGATGCCGATCATCCGGTTGATCCCGAGGCCGGTGAGACTCTGCACTGCGGTCACCGTGCACTTCGGGCCGCCGACGGAGTAGGCACTGTTGATGTGATAAGTCTGACCTGGGCTGATGTCGTTGTTCTGGTCGGAGACCTTGCCGGTGGTCGCGTCCCAGACCTTGCAGCTGGGGGCGGGGATGATGGTGTCCCGCGGGATCGACAGGATGGTCACATGCTGCCGATCGCCGGAGATGTGGGCGACCATCAGGGTGTCCGAGTTGGCCGTGCCGTTGGTGGAGCTGTCGGAGCCGCCGATTGCGGCGTTCCCTCCCGAGCGCGTGTCCGAGCCCAGCAGCAGGATGTTTTCCGGAGCGTAGGTGGTGGCTGCCTTCGCCGCCTCGGTGGTCTTCACGCCCGCCGAGTTGGTGACCACCTTCTGTGTCGTCCTGGCGCTCGCGATGTTCGGGTCGGCCAGGTTGATGGCCGGGATCGAGTTGTCATGGAGGCCGACGTCCGCGCGGTCCTTGATCTTCCACTCCACGCCCACGCCGAGCAGCGTGATCACGGCGACCAGGGCGGCGATGGAGCGTCCGGCGTAGAGCCAACCACTGTGGCGACGGGCGGGCCGGCCGCCCGGATGCCGGGGGTGGGCGGGCGTCGGTGGGCCGGCCTGGTCAGCCGCCGCAGCGGCGCCGAGCGCCGTAGCTCCGCTGTTGTCGAAACGGCTCTGGCGTCGGAGGGCCTCGCGGATCGAGTCGGCCTCGGCGCGGTCCGCCGCGTTGCCGGTCAGTTTCGGGATGAAGTCGGTGCGTGGACCGTCGCCCAGATCCCTGATCGGGGCCTGATCGTCGGGGCCGATCCGGGGCGGCAGCAGGACGGTGTTGTCGTCCTGCGGAATTGCGCCGGGACTGTGGACGGCGCTCCCGGGGGCTCCTCCTGCGCTGTCGGCGGACCAGCCGGGGGAGAGGAACACTGTCGCGTCGTCTTGAGTTTCCGCCGGAGCGGCAGAAGCATCCGGAGCAGACGCCAGTGGCTGAGCGACCGGTGCGGCTACAGCTGGGGCGGCGGGGACGACGGCGTGGGTAGCCACGTGGTCGGTGGCGGGGCTGGTCTCGGTGGGGCCGCTGGTCGCAGGCGTCGGGTCCGCTGAAGAGGCACCGGACATCGACAGGTCTGCGGTGTCGTGCTGGGCGTCGGCGGAGAGCGCGGCGATGAGTTCGCTGGCCGGGACGGCGTCGTCGGCCGCCCGACGGCGCCGACGACCTTCCGGTGGTGCATCGTCGGTGCTCCCGAGGCGGGCGAGGAGGTCGTCGACCCGGGTGGCATCGAGCGGGTCCTGGTTCCACCGTCGCGGACGTTCCCACGGGGCCGACCCACCGGATTCAGTGCTGGTGACGCCGTCTCGGGTTGACCCAGCGGCCTGATCGACCGCCTGGTCCTCACCGTTCCCGGCTGCGTCGCGCGGCTCGTCGCTCACGCGACCTCCTTGTTTTCTCTCGCTTGCTCGAGTGCTGTATTTCCTTGCGCCATCTGTTCTTACCCGTCATACAGGCGAATCATCTGCACCCGAGATGTGCATCCTAGGGACTTCGCCGTAGGTGACTGCTCCCTGACGGTGACGGCGGGTGCGTGCGGTGACAACGGGTGCGTGCGGTGACAACGGGTGCATGCGGGCACGCCGATATCAGGATAAGGACGTTCGGCGGCCGGTCGCGTTGCTCGCGAAACCGTTCGCCTCCGCGAGCCGCTTCGTGGGCGAACCCGCAGAATGCACGCCCCTCGGGTGGGCCCGAGCGTCGCCGGCCGGATCAGGAGAGGCAGAGCGCCGGGAGCCAGCTCCGTTCACCCTGGATCGACACGTGGAGATCGGTGAGATCCGTGCTGGTGATGCGGTCCCCCGTGTACACGCGGATCAGGGTCGGCAACGAGTAGACCGCACCGGGCAGCGTGCCGCTGGTCGGTGTCCACTCCGGCGACGCCGTCAACCGGGCGTAGACGGGCTCGAAGCTGATCGTGCTGTGGGCCGGCGGACACCTGGACTGGACCGAGGCCTGCCCCACCGAGACCAGTGACGCCAGTCGGGCCTCCTGAGTCGCGACCGGCCCGCCTGCCGTGGCGTTGAACCGCTCGATGGTCTGCTGCACGGCAGTGGTGGCGGACTCCGGCGCGACGACCGCAGCCGCTGGGCGTGCGCACCCAGCGATCAGCAACACCAACCCCAGGGACGCGACCGGCCGGCACTTCATCTCAGCCGCCGCCGCTGTCCAGTTCGGCCCCGACGGGCACCACCATCTCGTCGGGGTCGTCGAGCCAGCCGTACGGCAGGATCACCCGACCCTGCGGTGAGCCCTGCCGGCCTCTGGGACCTTCGGCGGCCTGTGGGAACGGCTGGTCCAGATCCAGCCGGTTCAGCAGGGTGTCGAGCTGGTCCAGGTCGGAGACCATGCCGAGCTCCCGTCGGATCTCCGAGCCGGCGGCGAAACCCTTGAGGTACCAGGTGATGTGTTTGCGCAGGTCACGGATGCCGCGGTCCGGCCCCATCTCGACGCAGAGCAGCTCGGCGTGCCGTCTCAGAATGCCCGCCACGGCCCGCAGGTCCGGCGGCGTGGGGGCGGGGCGGCCGTCGAAGGCTGCGGCCAGTTCGGCGAACAGCCACGGCCGACCCTGGCAGCCGCGGCCGACCACGACGCCGTCGCAACCGGTGGACGCCATCATGTCCAGTGCGTCCTGGGCCCGGAAGATGTCGCCATTGCCGAGCACCGGGATATCGGTGACGATCTCCTTCAGCCGGCCGATCGCCGACCAGTCGGCCTGCCCCGAGTAGTGCTGGATCGCGGTCCGGCCGTGCAGCGCGACGGCGGCCACGCCGGAGTCCTGGGCGATCCGACCCGCGTCTTCGAACGTGATGTGTTCCGGATCGATGCCGATCCGCATCTTGACGGTGATCGGCACGCCGCTGGGAGACGCCTCGCGCACGGCTGCCTCGACGATGGACCGGAACAGCTTTCGCTTGTACGGCAGGGCCGAACCGCCACCCTTGCGGGTGACCTTGGGCACGGGGCAGCCGAAATTCAGATCGATGTGGTCGGCCAGGTTCTCCTCGACCACCATCCGCACCGCGGCCGCGACCACCTCCGGGTCGACCCCGTAGAGCTGCAGGGATCGGGGCTGCTCGTCCGGCCCGAACCGGATCATCTCCATGGTCTTCCAGTCGCGGGCGACGAGCGCGCGCGTGGTGACCATCTCGCAGACGTACAGACCGGCACCGAACTCCCGGCACAGCCCGCGGAACGAGGTGTTCGTGATACCCGCCATCGGAGCGAGCACGACCGGCGGCCAGACCGCGAACGGGCCGATGTGCAGGACGTCGGCCTTGGCGCCGGCGGGCGGAGTCGGCGCCCGGCCGGCGGCGGGGAGCTGAACGGGGGTGGAGGTCGCGGTACTCACGAACCACATTGTCCCGCCTCCGGACCGATGATCGCTCCCGCATCGGCGGTGAATGTGGTCGTCGCCCCGATCGCCCGGTGTCGAGCCGTCGCTCGGGTGCCTGGTACGGATGGCAGGCTGAGGCGATGACGACTCCGACCTGCGGCCGCTTGGAACTCACGCCTGCGACCTCCGGGCAGGTGGCTCCGGCGGTGGCCGAGGCCCTGCTGGGTTGGTCGGGCGGGCCGATCTACACTGCACCGATCGATCCCGCGCTGTCGGACACCGCTGCCTTCTGCGAGCACTACGACGTCGCGATGGCTGCCTCCGCCAACTGCGTGGTGGTCAGCGGTAAGCGGGACGGCCGGGAACGCTGGGCCGCCGTGGTCGTGCTGGCCACCACCAGAGCCGACGTCAACGGTGTGGTGCGGCGCCGGCTGGACGTGCGCAAGGTGTCGTTCGCGCAGATGGCGCTCGCGGTCGAAGTGACGGGCATGGAATACGGCGGCATCACGCCGATCGGCCTGCCCTCGGGGTGGCCCATCCTCATCGACAGGGCCGTGACCCAGGCCGGGCTGGTGGTCATCGGTTCCGGGCTCCGGAGATCGAAGATCGTCGTCGACGGGGCCGCGCTGGCCGGGCTGCCGGGCGCGGAGGTGATCGACGACCTGGCCCGCTGACCGGACCGGCGACCTGGCCCGCTGACCGGACCGGCGACCTGGCCCGTTGACCGGACCGGCGACAGGGCCCGGCGCCGGCTGGCCGCGCGTGCGAAGTCGTCGATTCCTGTCCCACCAGCCACAAATCGGGCTACTTCGTCCGCGCATCAGAAGATGATCCGCGCGGTCAGGCTCCGACCAGGTGCGGGAGCACCTGCTCGCCGAGGAGGGCGATGTGGTCCAGGTCGGCCAGGTCGAGCACCTGCAGATAGAAGCGCTGGGTGCCGGCCGCGGCGAAAGAACCCAGCTTGTCGACGATCTCGGCCGGTGAACCGGTAATCCCCGCGGTCCGTAGATCGTCGACGTCCCGCCCGATCGCCGCCGCCCGGCGGCTGAGCTCAGCCGGGGTCCGACCGCAGCACACCGGCTGGGCAGCGGAGTAGACGAGCTGGGTCGGATCGCGGTCGATCGCCACGCAGGCAGCCCGGACCCGGTCATGCCCGGCGCTGGTCTCGGCCAGATCCTTGAAGCCGACGTTGTAGTCGTCGGCGAAGCGGGCCGCGAGCGCCGGGGTGCGCCTGGGTCCGCTCCCACCCAGGATCAGCGGCACCTTCGGCCGGCCGGCGGCATCGCGCTGGATGGGCTTGGGCAGGGCGGGGGCGTCGACCAGCCGGTAGTGGGCCCCGGTATGGCTGAAGGTCTCGTCGACCGGCGTGGCCCAGAGCCCGGTCAGGATCTCCAGCTGCTCGGTCAACCGGTCGAACCGCTCGCCGAACGACGAACCGAAGTCCAGCCCGTACGCCCGGTGTTCGGCCTCGAACCAGCCGGCGCCGAGGCCGAGATCGAGCCGGCCACCGGAGACGTCGTCGATCGTCGCGGCGGCGATGGCGAGCATGGACGGGTGCCGGAAGGTGGCCGCGGTGACCAGTGTGCCGAATCTGATGTCGGGGACCTGGGCGGCCAACGCGGCCAGGCTGACCATGGAATCCGACGGCCCCGGGAGCCCGTCACCGTCGCCCATCGCCAACAGGTGGTCAGACCGGAAGAACGCGCTGAAGCCGGCGGCACTGGTTGCCCGCGCGGCGGCCAGTAACGTGCCGTGGCTCGCGCCCTGCTGGGGCTCGGTGAAGATGCGGAGATCCATGACCGGAACAGTAGGGCAGCCCGCCGATGCTCGAGGCCGACGCGTCGGTGGGGCAGATGGACAGTGGTCCCACCCTCCACGAGTGTGGAACTCCGCCGTCCGATGGACGCGCAGGATGGCGCCGGCCGATTTTCGGGTCGTCCGGTTGCGCCGAGTGGCCATTTCCGGTCGGATGAGCGACTTGTTGCGCAGGATGCAACGAGTTGCGTAATCGAAACATTGACGGCATTCCCACAGAGGATTCCCCTTGCTACGTTCGGCATCAGTTCACCGGTCGGATCCCTGTGCAAGGCGATTTCGTCATCTTCGGGCGTGACGCTCCGCAGGTTCCCATTGTCCCGAGGAGGATGAAGTGCGAGTTACGACCACCCCACGCGGTTTGCGACACAGCGGTTCGATGCCCAGTGGTTCCAGATTCGGAAAGAGTGCTTTGAATCGAACGGGCGCCATCGCCGGTATTGCGGTCTTCGCGCTTCTGGCCGGTGCGTGCAGTTCCAGCAGCACGGCGGCCACCAGTTCGTCCAGTACGACCGGTAGTTCCACCAGCATGGCCGCGGGTTCCGCTGCGGCCGCAAGCGGAAACGCGGCCACGGCCACCTCGGCGGCCGCGATGGGCGGGATGGCGGGCCTGGTGGCCGCAGCCAACAAGGAGGGCGCGCTCAACGTCATCGCGCTGCCGCCGGACTGGTCGGACTATGGCGAAGTGATCGCCGGCTTCCAGGCCAAGTACCCGGGCATCAAGGTCAATTCAGCTCAACCGGACATCTCCAGCGCAGCAGAAATTGCCGCGGCGAAGACGGCCAAGGGGACGGACCAGGCGCCCGACGTCTTCGACATCGGATCGGCTGTCGCGCTCGAGAACACCGCTGTCTTCGCGCCGTACAAGGTAGCGGCCTGGGCCGACATCCCGGCCGCCAACAAAGAGGCGACGGGTCTGTGGTTCAACGACTACACCGGCGTCATGTCGGTCGGTTACAACAACGACCTGACCGGACCGATCACCTCGCTGGCGGGCCTGACCAATCCGAAGTTGAAGGGCCTGGTTGCGCTCAACGGCGATCCGACCGCGGCCAACTCGCCGCTGCAGGCGGTGGAGATGACCAGCCTGGCCAACGGCGGTTCGCTGAATGACATCTCCTACGGGGTCAACTACTTCGCGTCTTTGAAGAAGGCCGGGACCTTCTCCTCGGCCAAGGCCTCGGCCAACCTGGTCACCGCCGGCACCATCGGCGTGGTGTTCGACTGGTCCTACAACCAGTTGGCGTACGTGGCAGCCGGGAAGAAGGCCGGACTGACCTGGAAGACGTTCACCCCTCCCGGAATCAACCTGACGTCCTACTACAACCAGGCGATCAACAAGGACGCGCCGCACCCGGCGGCGGCCCGGCTCTGGGAGGAATACCTCTACACCGCTGAGGCGCAGAATCTCTGGATGAAGGGCGGCGCGCTGCCGATCCTGTACACCGCGATGAAGGCGGCCGGCACGCTGAACGCCGAGGACGCCAAGAATCTCCCGGTGATCACCGGGGCCATCCAGGAGATGAGCTCCAACCAGAACACGCAGGCGAACACCTACCTGGCCGCGAACTGGGCCAAGGCTGTCGGCTGACTCGTGGCCTCGATGGTGATGCAGCTACGAACGTCGGCCAGGAACTCGCTCTTCGGCCGTCGTCGATGAGCGTCACCGACGCACCGGCGGAGCAGGTCCCCACCTCGAGTAGGGGCCTGCTCCGCCGCGTCGGGCCGGGCCTGGGCACGGTGCCCTTCTTCGCCTACACCGCACTGTTTCTCGGATTGCCGACGGTCATCGTGGTCATCGGCGCATTCCAGACCGACGGCGGCGGCTTCACCATGGCGAACATCAAGGCGCTCAATTCCTCGCCGGTACTCGAGGCACTGGGCGAATCGGTGTTGCTGTCCCTGTACTCGGCAATCATCGGCGCTGTGGTGGGAGCAGTTGCGGCATACGTCATCTCGACCGGCAATCCGAAGGGCATGATGCGGCGGGTGATGACGTCCGCGTCGTCGGTACTGGCCCAGTTCGGTGGCGTCATGCTGGCCTTCGCGTTCCTGTTCACCTTCGGACCCACCGGACTGGTGGGTCGGTTCCTGATCAAGGATGTCGGGATCGAGATCGATCCCAACTGGTTGACCAGCCTGCCCGGCCTGACCACGGTGTATGCCTACTTCCAGATTCCGTTGATGATCATCATCTTCCTTCCGGCAGTGGACGGCATCCGGCCACAGTGGCGCGAGGCCGCCGAGTCGCTCGGGGGATCGACGTGGGTCTTCTGGCGCCGGGTGGCGGGACCGCTGCTGATGCCGGCGTTCCTCGGGTCACTGCTGCTGTTGTTCACCAATGCGTTCTCCTCGTTCGCCACCGCTGCCGCGCTGATCGGGACGACCAGTCCGATCGTGCCGCTGCAGATTCGCGCCGCGCTCACTTCGGAGGTCGGCAATGGAGCGCCCAACTTCGCCAAGGCCCTCGCCCTGATGATGGTGGTCGTCGTGGCGATCCTGATGTTCGTCTATTACCGCGTGCAGAAGAGGGCCTCCCGATGGCTGAGGTAACCATGACCCCCACCGCCGCGGCCCCCGCGCCGGTGGCCGCCACCGGTCGACCGCCACGCCAGCTCCGCGCCGGCTTTCGCCGCAAGCAGTCGATCGTCCGATGGATCGTCGTTCTTCTGGTGGCGGTTTTCATGCTGCTGCCGTTGGTCGGGTTGCTCGATTTCTCCACTCGGCTGTTCAACGGAAAGCGGACGTGGTCGAGTTGGTCCACCCTCGTCCACCCGGCGCAACTGGAGGCTGCCGCGCCCGGCCTGGTCACGGGTTTCGAGATCACCCTGATGCTCTGCGTCATCACCGTGATCCTGACCATCGGACTGCTGGTTCCGACGATGGCGTGGATCCGCCTCCGGGTACCCGGGGCCACCAAGATCGTCGAGTTCATCTGCCTGCTGCCCCTGACGATTCCCGCCATCGTGCTGGTGGTGGGACTGGGACCGATCTACAACCTGATAGCGCGGACCATCGGCGGCGGCGGCTTCGCCGGCGCCCTACCGTTGGCCTTCGCCTACGTCATCCTGGCTCTGCCGTTCGCCTACCGGGCCATCGACGCCGGACTCGGCGCGATCGACGTGCGCACGCTGTCGGAAGCGGCGCGCAGCCTCGGCTCCTCCTGGGGCCGGGTCATGTGGAAGATCGTCCTGCCCAACATCAAGTCGGCGGTCATCGGTGCCGCGTTCCTCACCGTGGCCTTGGTACTCGGCGAGTACACGATCGCCTACCTGTTGCTGCGCAACAACCTCGCCGTAGCTCTGGCCACTCTGGGTACTTCTTCGGACGCGGACCCGAAGCTGACCGCCGTCGTCTCCCTGACGGTCCTGGTCTTCGGATTCGTGTTGATGTTCGCCTTCAGCTTCATCGGCGGTCGGGCCAAGAAGGAGCATCGGGTGACGACGCCCGGGGGGATCGCCGCGCTCGGCACCGATCTCGATTCGCTCACCGGGCCCGCTTCGGCGGACCAGGAATGATTTCTCCTCCGCACCAGTCCCACGAGATCGAGGGCCAGTCATGACAACCACCGAAACCTCCACCAAGGCCGGCGTTCGCGTCGAGTTGCGCGGTCTTCGACGCAGTTTCGGAGATGTGCACGCGTTGGACGGGATGAACCTGGACATGACTCCCGGGGAACTCGTCGTGCTGTTGGGCCCGTCCGGATGTGGCAAGACCACCGCCTTGCGGGTGCTTGCCGGCCTCGAGGATGCCGATGGCGGTCAGGTGGTGGTGGGCGGCAAGGACATCTCGTCGGTGTCCACCAGCAAGCGCGACATGGGGATGGTGTTCCAGGCGTACTCGTTGTTCCCGCATATGACGGCGCGCGACAACGTCGCCTTCGGTCTACAGCTGCGCGGGCTGAATGCGGCCACCCGCAACAAGCGGGCGGTGGAATACCTGGAGCTGGTCGGTCTGGACAGCCATGCCAACCGGTACGCCCACCAGATGTCCGGCGGCCAGCAACAGCGGGTGGCGCTGGCGCGAGCCCTGGCCATCCAGCCCAAGGTCTTGCTGCTCGACGAGCCGTTGTCGGCACTCGACGCCAAGGTCCGGGTGCAACTGCGGGACGAGATCCGCCGAATCCAGTTGGAGGTCGGGACCACCACCTTGTTCGTCACCCACGATCAGGAAGAGGCGCTGGCGGTGGCAGATCGGGTCGGGGTGATGCGGGCCGGCAAGATCGAACAGATCGACAAGCCGGACGTCATCTATTCGGCACCCACCACTGCGTTCGTCGCCGAGTTCATCGGCCTGACGAACAAGCTGGTGGGTACCGCGTCCGACGGATCGGTCTCCCTGCTGGGCAGCAGGGTTCCGCTGCTGCCAGGTTCACCACGCTCGGGTCCGGTCACCGCTCTGGTGCGGCCGGAAGCGGTGCGATTCACCCAGAGCGCCGCGGGTGATGGACCAGGCACCGCGACCGTGGTGGCTTCGAGCTTCCTCGGCGCGCACGGACGGGTTCAGGCTCGACTGGGCGACGGGACGATCCTGCTGGCGCAGATGTCGGTAGGAGAGACCGTGGCGCTGCAGCCGGGCCATCTGGTCGACGTGACCATCGCACCGACGCCTCTGCTGGCCACCGCCTGATCGATGCGGCCGACTGGGTCCGGCCGGATTCGGTCCGGGCGTCCGGCAGACTGGGGCCATGACCTCAGTGACGCCCGATCCCGAAGTCCTGCTCGCTCTGGCGACAGGGGTGGCCCGCGCCGCCGGCGCCGAGCTGCTGTCGCGCTACGGTCGGATCGAGGGCCTGGACACCAAATCCTCGGCCACCGACCCGGTGTCGGACGCGGACCGGGCCGCGGAGACGATGATCGTCAGGATGCTGCTGGCCGCGCGGCCGGACGACGGCCTGATCGGCGAAGAGGGCGCTTCCCGGGCGTCCGGCTCCGGAATCACCTGGGTGATCGATCCGCTCGACGGTACGGTCAACTACCTCTACGAGTTGGACAACTTCTCGGTCAGCATCGCCGCGGAAGATACTGCCGGCGGACTGGTGGGCGTCGTCTTCGACCCGATGCGCGATCGGATGTTCTCGGCCATTCGCGGCGGCGGTGCCTTCGTCGATGGGGTCGCACTGCACGTGAACGAGCCGGTGGCCCTCGATCGGGCCCTGCTGGGAACGGGGTTCGGATACACCGCGGCGCGCCGCGCAGCCCAGGCCGCCATCATCGCCGATGTGCTCCCGCAGATCCGCGACATCCGACGTTTCGGGTCCGCGGCGCTGAATCTGTGCCAGGTGGCCGGCGGCCAGCTGGACGCCTACTACGAAGAAGGTGTCCAGCACTGGGACGTGGCTGCCGGTGGTCTGATCGCCACAGAGGCAGGCGCCGTGATGACCACCAGCGGACTGACCGGCGCGGACACCGGTTGGCTCGTCGCCGGGCCGAGCTTGCACGCCGACCTGGCAGTCGCGCTGGCACCGCCGGCCGGCACCCTGACGTAGCCGGGCTTCTGACACCCTGGCGTAGCCGGGCTTCTGACGCTGTGGCGTAGCCGGGCTTCTGGCACCGTGGCGTGGCCAGGCCACCCGCCACGGGGCCCGATCGCTAGGCTACGGGCCCGGTGGTGGACGCGCTCAGGGCGCAGTCCTGCTGATGCCCGTTCTGCAGGCCCCTGGCCAGCGCGGAGGCCCGCTCCGTCGGGGTGCCGTGGCTGGTGGTCTCCGCCTGATCGCTGATCGCGGTGATCAGAGTGTGCTGGATGGCGGTGAACCGGGTGGTGTCGAGCTGACCGAGGGAACTCTGCCGGCTCGCCCAGACCCCCGACAGGCAGTCCGCCTGCTGTTCGATACGCCGGGATGCGGTGGGCGAGCTGTCGCCGTATCCGGCCTGCTTGACCTGCGCCTGGACGACATGCCCGAACTCGTGGGACAGCACGACCGCGAGCGCGTAGGTGCGGTCTGTCGCAGCGAAATGACCGTCTACCAACGTGGTGAGCTTCGGATCGAGATAGACGGCGTTGTCCACCGGGCAGGTGAAGGCGGGGGCCATGGTCAGGGCAGATCGGCAGGCGGCCGGGACCGATTCGGCGGCCGGGTCGACGACGACATGGTCGTCGATGGTCAAGCCGAGCCGGGTCGACCAGAATCCGGCCAGGGACCGGCCCAGGCACTGCTCGACCGCGCTGTCGTCCGACGGTGTCACATCGGAGCAGACGCCCAGTGCGGCATGGTCGGCGGTAGCGCCGGGTTCGGCCGAACCGGTGGTGGCCTCCACCAGGCCCGCCGGCGGTGTCGTTGTCGTTGTCGTCCCAGGCTCGGGTGCGGGGGTGATCGTCGCAGCCGAGGTCTCGGGGGAACTGGCCGATGACCCGGTGATGCCGGCTGCGACCGCGTCGGGATCGGTGCCCCGCGCGCTTGCGGCGGCCGCGGTGCGATCCGGCGAAGGGAGGATTGCGGTACCCCCTGCAGTGCTCGCGCAACCGACGGTGACAAGCGCGAGAAGGGTCAACGCGGCCCAGCGGGAGGTCCTGATCATGTCGTGGACGCTAGGGGAGCAATGTGGGGTGGGGCGGTGGTCCGCACCGGAATCAGGTGTGCGCCCTCCGGTGCTGAGCGATCACCGCCCGGAAGAATTCGAACGATTCGCGGGGCGACCGGTCCAGCGTCCCGGGCTCCACCCGCACCAGACCGAATTGGTGGCTGAAACCGTCGCTCCCCTCCCAGGCGTCGGTCAGTCCCCGGTGGAAATAACCGCGGACATCCACTCCCGCGGCCACGGCATCGTCGATGGCCGACAGGTGGGCCCGGAGAAAGTCGATCCGGCGCTGATCGGGAACGAACGCAGCCCCGCTGTCGGTGCTGTCCGGGCAGGCGACATCGCTGTATGCGGCGCCATTCTCGGTAATCACCACGGGGGGCAACCTGGGGTAGCGGCGGGTCAGATCGAGCAGCAGGGCCGTCAGCGATTCCGCGGCGACCGGCCAACCGGAATCAGTGACCACGGCATCGGAATCCTCCACGACGGCGAAGGGGATCGTCACATTGTCCGGCGCTGCCGCGACCGTGGTGGGGTGGAAGTAGCTGACGCCGTAGAAATCCAGCGGAGCGGAAATCGCATCGAGATCGCCGTCGGCGATCAGGCCCGGTGAACGGTCGATGAGGGGTTGCAGCAGGCGTGGGTATCTGCCGAGGAAAAGGGGATCGGCGAATTGCCTGTTGTGATAACTGTCGAAGATCGCCGCCGCCACATGGTCGGCAGGCGACTGCCGGACCGGACCGACCGACGTGTGCCGGTTGGCCATGCCGATCGTCGCCGAGCGCTCCGCGGACAGGGCTTCCCGCGCCCTGGCATGCCCGAGCAGGAGGTGGTGGGTGATCGCAAATGTGTCGGCCAGCAAGGTCAGCCCCGGAGCGTCGACGCCCAGGGCGTGGCCGTAGGCCATGTGGACCACCGGGTCGGCCATGGTGGTCCACCGGTGCACGCGGTCGCCGAGCCTACGGCCCACCAGGGCCGCGAGATCTCCTAGCGCGCCGGCCGTGTCGCGCTCCAGCCAGCCGCCCGCCAGCATGGTGGCCAACGGCAGATCCCAGTGGTAGATCGTCACCCATGGTTCGATCCCGGCGGCCAGCAGTTCGTCGACCAGGCGGTCGTAGAAGTCCAGGCCCGGGCGGCTGACGTCACCCCGCCCTCCCGGTTGCACACGTGACCAGGAGATCGAGAAACGGTAGGCGTCGACGCCCAATCGCGCGAGCAGGGCGACATCTTCGGAATATCGGTGGTAGTGGTCGACGGCCTCTGCTCCCGTGCTCCCGTCCACCGTTCGTCCCGGCGCGGCGCTCACCGCATCCCAGATGGACGGCTGCCGGCCGTCCAGGTCGGCTGCCCCCTCGACGCCGAAGGCGGCCGAGGTCGCTCCGAATTCGAAATCAGCCGGTAGATGGCTCAATTCGAAATTCGATGGTCGGTCGTGCTGAGGCACGCTCGCTAATCCCGCGGAATCTGATAGATCGTCAGCTGTGCATCAGCGTAATCCATTTCCTGCCAACTGGCGTCACATTCCAGCACGGCCATGGCCGAGGTGGGGAAACGGGACCGAAGTTCGTCGAGTTGCGATTCGTTGCTGCCGGGTCCGGCGAGATCCATGGCCAGGCCAGGTATGCCGGGCGCATGCCCGACGACCAACAACGTCTGCACCGCGGCGCCGGTATTCCGGATCTGTCCGAGGATGTCGTCCGGAGAAGCTTCGTAGATCTCCACGGCCAGCCGGATCGGCGCGTCGATCCGCGTGGCGGCAATTGTCTCCTGCGTGCGGGCCGAGGTCGACGTCAGGACTTCGTCGACCGGTGGGAGGTGGGCCCGAATCCAGTCGCCGGCCAGGCCTGCCTCGCGTTGGCCGCGATCCGCCAACGGCCGGTCGTGGTCCCGGACGCCACCCGGATAGGCCGACTTGGCATGCCTCATCAGAACCAGGGTGCGGGTGCTCGACATCGCTGACTCCTCGGCCGGGGGTGGCTCCATCATCGCACCGCGCCCTCGCCCCCGGATGATCGCGCGCGGCGACGTCGGCGGTGCGGGTTTGCCAGTGCGGCACGACTGAGGCGTAGGGTGATCAGCAACGCACGTCGAGCAGCCCGCTTTCGAGCA
This sequence comes from Nakamurella sp., assembly GCA_965277305.1. Taxonomy (GTDB): domain Bacteria; phylum Actinomycetota; class Actinomycetes; order Mycobacteriales; family Nakamurellaceae; genus Nakamurella. Next base: position 166,852 of record CBDICH010000007.1, read on the forward strand.
TGACCGCTCGGAGCGAACCGCTCGCCACGTGAAGAAGTACCCCAGTCTGGTCCAACAGAGGCGCCAGAAGATCCTGATGTCAAGGAGCCTTCTGTGTCTGCATCTGTTGATTACCATGCCCTGGACGATGACCACATCACAGCGGTTGGCGGTCTGTCGCGCGCCCGTGTTGCCGAGGCCGCCCCCGAATGGACCGGCACCCGGCTCACGGGTCGAGCCAAGCTGACCTCGACGGTGGCGGCCCGCCCGGCCGTCACACGCATCTATCCGGTCCTCGAACCGGTCCCGAATCCAACCCCGGTCACGCACATCCCGTCGTCGGCCACACCCGACGTCCAGGGTCATCCGCAGGTCGGCGGTGCGCGCCGGAACTCAGGGCGCGAAGCAGACCGGGCGGTCCGAGTCGCTGCGCTGCTCACCGAGATGGCCGAGTGCCAGGATCCGGTCGAACGCAAGCGGCTGGAGTCCGCGGTGGTCGTCGAACACCTGAATGTGGCGAAATCCATCGCCTCCCGGTACCGGGGGCGCGGCGTCGAGCGGGGTGACCTCGAGCAACTGGCCAACCTGGGTCTGGTGAAAGCCGTGTCGCGATGGCTGCCGGGGTTGTCCGACGATTTCCTGCAGTTCGCGGTTCCCACCATCTCCGGTGAGATCAAGCGTTACTTCCGCGACCACTCCTGGTTGGTGCGGCCGCCGCGGCGGGTGCAGGAACTGCGCGCAGCGATCGCCGTGGCCGAACGGGATTTTCAGGAGTCCGGGGTGCTGCGGCCGTCCGACGCCATGGTCAGCAGGCAGCTGGGCGTCCGCGATGTCGACGTCCGGGGGGCCAGAGCAGCCGCCGGTCTGTGTCGGCCACCATCGATCGACGCCGATTCCGGCGCCGGCCTGTTCATCGCCCAGCAGTGGAGCGGCAACGACTCCATGGCGGCGGTCGACGATCGGATGTCGTTGGAAGTGGTGCTCGGCACTCTGACCGCTCGTGAGCGCACGGTCGTCGGCATGCGGTTCAACGACGGCATGTCGCAAGCCCGCATCGGCGAGGAGATCGGAGTCAGCCAGATGCAGGTGTCCCGGATCCTGCGTGACGTCGTCGGCAAGCTGCGCGACCGCTGGCAGCAGGACTGACCGGGCGCCGGAACTACGCGGGCTCGCCGGAGCCGGCCACCTCGGCGTCGGTCAGCTCGGGACCTGCTTGTTCGCCCGGCAGTTCGCCGGTCTGGAGCAGCACTGCGGCCACGTCGTGCAGCTTGATGTTGTGTTCCTGCGAGTAGCGCTTCAGGACGGCGAAGGCCTGCTCGGAGGAGAGCCCGAACCGCTCCATCAACACACCTTGGGCCTGCCCGATCAGGTGTCTGGAATCGACGGCCCGCCACAGGTTCTGCTCGCTCCGGGAGCGGGCCAGGCTGACCGAGGCGTGGGCCGCGACCACCTGGGCGGCCTCGATGTCCTCCTGGGTGTACTGATAGGCGGGGCGGGCATAGAGGTTGAGGGCGCCCAGCACCTCCCGGCTGGTGAACAGGTGAACGCTCAGGATGCTGTGCAGGCCGAGTTGGGCCGCGCGCGGTCCCCAATTCGGCCACCGTGGGTCGGTCGCCGTCTCCGGCACCACGAACAGTCCGTTGGTCTCGGCCGCTGTCAGGCATGGCCCCTCGGTCAGCTCGTACTGCAGGGCGTCGGCCTGGTCGACCACGGGATGCGAACTGGCCACCGTCTCCAGAGTTCCATCGGCATGAACCAGGGTGACGCTGGCGTACTCGCAGTCGACGCTGTCCAGGGCCAACTCGACGATCTCCTTGATCGCCTCGACAGGTGAGCGGTGAGCGGCGATCTGACGGGTGCGTTCGGCGAACAGCAGAGCGTTGAGTCTCGGTTTGCTTTCGGTGGGCATGTGGGCCTGTCTCGCGTGGTGATGGGTCGATCGCCCTTCATGATGCCTGAGCAGCGGCCCGTATGGGACATACCTCGTGCAGCTAACTACCTGTTCGGGCGGCGGGTGTTCGGCCACCGCGGACCGGCGCAGCCGGACCCACGCGGCGTTACCCGGTGTTTTGCCCGTTATTGTCATGTCGAGGTCGCACAGTGGTGATCGGATGCCTTTGATACTCGAGATTCGACGGATCGATGCGTGGAGGGAGTCGGTGATGACGAGCCCGCCGACCACTTCGCGGTGGGGGAGATCGATGCTGCCGCGGACCCGGCTGCCGCGCATGGCCGGACTGTGTGCGGTGCTGCTTCTGGTGAGTGGCTGCTGGACCTCGAATCTGTTCGGGGGCACATCGACCGTGCCCTCGACCACGGTGTCGGTGTTCAAGGTGGAGATCGGTCAGTGTTTCAACCCTCCGCCGGGTACGCCGACCGAGAACCTGTCGGATTTGACGGCCATCCCCTGCACGACCCCGCACAACCAGGAGGCTTACGCGGCCCTGATCTACAAAGCTCCCGTCGGCGGGGACGACTCCGTCTATCCAGGTAACGATGCGCTGGCCTCGTTCGCGAACGGATCCTGCGCCCAGGCGTTCCAGGGCTATGTGGGAGTGTCGTATCTGGACTCGTCCCTGTTCTTCACCTACCTGCTTCCGTCCGCCCGGAGCTGGGAGAGCGACAACGACCGAACGGTCCTGTGTTTCACCACCACGACCGGGAAGCCCTTGGTCGTCAGCGTCAAGGGTTCGAAGATGTAGTCGATCGGAAGGCAGGGGAGAACTGATGGGTAATCCAGTAGTGGTCACCGGGGCCATGACGGCGTGCTCCTTCGGGATGGCGCCCAGCACGCTGATGGTGATGCCGCCCCGACCCATCGTCGAGGGACGTCCGGCTGCGGTGATCACCGACATCGCGCCGATGGTCAACATCGTGCCCTTCGGGATGTGCATGACCCTGTCGAACCCGGTGGTGGCCGCGGCGACCGCGGCGGCACTCGGCGTCCTGACGCCAATGCCTTGCGTCCCAGTGGTTCCGGGTCCGTGGACGCCGATGGCTCCGTTGACGCTCTTCGGCAACATCCCCGCGCTGGTGGCGGGTTCGATGTGCAACTGCGCCTACGGCGGCGTCATCAATCTCACCTTCCCGGGATCGATGAAGACACTGGCGGGGTAATCGCGCGGGTCGTCCTTGCCGGCCGCTAAGGCAAATGGGTGAATATCACCCTGAATCAGAGATCATTTTGGCAAACAGGTGACTTCTGTTCTCAAATCTGGGCGGAAATGTCATAGTTTGACTCGAAATGCCGTCGCCATCCCGAGGACAGTACGTCCGGCAGGGTGGCACCAACACTCTTTGGCCAGATCGACCACGGCCCTCCACCATCGGTGCCGGCAGCCCGCTGACGCGCGCCACAACCTCCTGACAGGAGTGGGAATGCCTACGTATGCCGCACCAGGTGTCTACGTCGAAGAAGTAGTGTCATCGCAGAAGGTGCTCTCGGCGGCACCGACCGCCATCGCGGCCTTCGTCGGATTCACCGAGAAGGCGCCCACCGATGATCCCAACGATCCGGAAGGTCTGGCGCCCCGGCTGGTCACCAGTTGGACGCAGTTCGAACAGTCCTTCGGGGGCTTCACGGCCGGTGCGATCCTTCCGCTCTCGGTCTACGGCTACTTCGCCAACGGTGGCGCCCTCGCCTACATCGTGCGGGTGCCGAACACCGCGCCGTCCGGCCAGCCGTCCCGTCGGCAGCTTCCGGCCGCCGACCGCACCCTGGGTCTCCCGTTGGCGGTCGAGAGCCTGGAGCCTGATGCCGAGCTCAGTCTGCAGGTCAGCACCGCGGACACCGGCAGTTCGACCGAGGAGGGGCCGAGCCCGTTCAACATCGACCTGCTGTCCGGCGGAACCATCGTCGAGTCCTACGAGAACCTGACCCTGGGCAAAGGGGACCGGAACGTCGCCACCGTCATCAACGCTGCGTCGACCAAGGTCAAGATCGAGGTGCTGCTCGACGCCAAGACGGACCTGTCCAACCAGATCGAGGTGCTCAAGCCCGGTCTGTACGCGCTGGAGAAGGCCGCGCCCACACCGGTTGCCGTCAACGGGCGCAAGTTCGCCGGTTCGGAGTCGGCTCGCAACGGCATCAACGGCCTGGCCGTCGCCGAAGACGTCACCATCGTGGTGGTGCCCGATCTGATCACCGCGGCGACCAAGGCGGACGGGACCATCGACCTCGGCCTCTGGAAGGCCGTGCAGACCTCGCTGATCACGCATTGCGAACTCAATGGCAACCGGATGGCCATCCTGGATGCGCCTCCCGGTATGAGCCCGCAGCAGATCAAGGAATGGCGCAGCGATGTCGCCATGTACGACTCGGCCTATGCGGCGCTCTACTACCCGTGGATCAAGGTCGAGAACCCCATCGGCACCAATGGAGACGCCGAGGTGCTGATCCCGCCGAGCGGTCACATCGCCGGGGTCTGGGCCCGCACCGACGAGACCCGCGGGGTCTGGAAGGCGCCGGCCAACGACACCATCCGGGGCTGCCTCGACCTGGAATACGGCGTCACCCAGAACGAGCAGGCCGTCCTCAATCCCATTGGCATCAACTGCATCCGGCCGTTCGGCACGCGCGGAATCCGGATCTGGGGGGCGCGCACTCTGGCCAGTGACAGCGACTGGCGCTACATCAACGTGCGCAGGTTGTTCAACATGGTCGAGGCGACCATCGCCGAGGGGACCCAGTGGGCGGTCTTCGAGCCGAACGACATGGCGCTCTGGGAAGGCATCAAGCGCACGCTCAATGCATTCCTGCGCGGACTGTGGAGCGCGGGCGCACTGTTCGGCCAGTCCGTGGACCAGGCTTTCTACGTCAAGTGCGACGCCGAGACGAATCCGCCGGAATCCATCGATCAGGGTCTGCTGATCGTCGAGGTCGGCATCGCTCCGGTGAAGCCGGCGGAATTCGTGGTCTTCCGCATCGCCCAGCACAAGCAAACCGCCAGCTGACCCGGCCGATCCTGCGGCGGGTACGACGGTTATCGTTCCGCTCGCCGCAGGTATGGCGCGACCATCGTCACCGATCTACCTTGAAGCCAACGAGTCACACTCCGCACTGAAGTCCCCACAGCCGAGGAGCACGCAACATGCCCAATGACCTGATCGCCTCCGATCCACTCATCGCCCAGAACTTCTTCCTCGAGATCGACGGGGAGGTGGTATCGATCCTGGCTTCCGTGTCGGGCCTGGACGTCGAGATGGAAGTGGCGACCATGACGCAGGTCGGCAAGGACGGCAAGAGCCTTCAGATCAAGACGCTGGGCAACCGCAACAAGGCGCCCGACCTGAGCCTGGTCCGGATGGCGGCGATCGACTCCACGTCGGACAAGTTGTGGGGATGGTTCAACGACATCTACACCAAGGGCATCAAGGTGTCCGATCGGACCAACAACCGCAAGAGTGGGTCGATCGTGATGTACGACTCGACGCACACCGAGGTGGCCCGGTTCAACTTCACCAACGGTTGGCCCAGCAAGATCTCGACGGACCAGCTGTCGGTCGACTCGAACGACCCGGTGAAGGAGACCATCACCCTCACCGTCGAGTCCCTGCATCGAGTCAAGTGAGCCTGAAGACCGAATACGAGTTCACCCTGCCGCGCGGATATGTAGATGCCGGCGGCGGGGTGCACCGAGTTGGCGTCATGCGACTTGCCACGGCCCGGGACGAACTGGAGCCGCTGCGAGATCCGACCGTGATCGGCCCTGATGATCCACGACTGACGGTGCTGATCCTGGCTCGGGTGGTCCGCACCCTCGGGGAGCTGTCGATGGTGACCGCGCATGAGATCGAGGGACTGTTCGCGGCCGACCTGGCCTTCCTGCAGGACTTCTACGGCGTGATCAACTTCGGCAGCCAGGAGGAATACGAGGCCTTGCTGGGCGCCCAGGCCGCGTCGTCGCCGCTGACCGGGTCCAGCCCCGCTCCGCGCCCCGACGCGCCGGTACCAGCGCCGGTGGAATCCGCAGTCGAACCTGGGGAAGCGCCGCCGCGGACTCGGGCGCGCGTCGAGGAAATCCCGCGAAGTCAGGGTTGATCCGCGGTGCTCCGGTATCCCGTCGACGCGTTGTGGCAGGAGATCGCCTACCTGGCATATCACTTGCACTGGCCGATGGACGATCTGCTCGATCTGGAACACATGGACAGGGTACGAATGGTCAGGGCGGTAGCCGGTTTGAACGAGCGCGCGTGGGAGGCGGTCCGTGAGTTCGCCTGATTCGGCCAGACCGCTCGGCAACGAGCCACCGCTCGCCTCGCGCTTCCTGTTCGAGGTGGACGGGGTCGAGATCGGCTTGTTCGCCTCCGTGCGCGGCTTGGCCGTCTCCTCGCAGACCGAAGATGTGAAAGAAGGCGGCCAGAACGGTTTCGTGCACCATCTGCCCGGTCGGCTGGAGTGGCCGAACATCGTCTTCAGCCGCGGGCTGACGCAATCAGACGCGTTGTTCGACTGGATGAACAAGACTGCGGGAGAAGGCTTCGCCGCCAACAGCAGCAAGATCACCAGGTCGACGGGGGCCATCACGGCGATGTCCTCCGATGGCGAGCGGCTCCGGTCCTGGTCCCTGGACAGTGTGTTTCCGGTCCGCTGGAAAGGGCCCGACTTCGACGGGAGTACCGACACGGTGCTCAGCGAGGAGCTCGAAGTCGCCCATCACGGGTTCAAAGCCAGCAATGTGAGTGCGTGATCCGGTCATGACGCAGTCCGTGGGGGATACCGAACACGCGGCACCCGGGTTGGGGAGAGCGGCGGCCCAGCGCTGGGCCCGCCCGGGCCCGCCCGGACGTCGACGGCCGGCGCCGCTGGGCAGCGTTGCTGCTGCGGCGGTGCGCTTCACAGCAGGCCTGGCCCGGCCGCCTCAGGTGCGCCGACAGTTGGCCGGCCCGGGCGAGATTCGTCCCGGTCGTCTGCCGGAGAACCTGCGGCCGCCGCGTTGGTGGCGGCCCGCGGCCGAGTCGGAGATCGCTGCTCAGCCCGCCGGTGTCGCCGCCCCCGGGTCGACGCACGGGATGGCGTCGGCAGCAGCCGCGACAGCCGCCACGCCAATCGGGTGGAGCGCGGCTGCGCAGCTCAGCCCGGCCCTCCCGGCGCGCGGCCTGCGCCGGGCAGCTCAGCCGGTGCCGACCGAGGGCAACCGGACACCAGGCGGGATGGCGCTGAACATGGCCGGCAGTGCGGTGCCGGTTCGACGCCTCCCGGACGTCAGGGCGGCCGGTGCCATGAAGGGTGCCGAGATGAAACTCCAGGCGCCGAGGACTGTTCCTGCTCGGCCGCTGGGTGATGCCTCCTCGGGTCAGTCCTCGGGCAGGGGAGCCGCTGGTCCACCGGGGGTAGCCACGGGGGACGGTGCGATCCGACGCTCCGCCGCCGTCCCCCGAGCAGGTGTCGGTAGAGCCGGTACGGCGGAAGCCGGAGCAGGACAAGGCACCGGTCCGGCGTCGTCGACGGGGAGCCGCATGCGTGCCGGAGCGGTCCCCGGGCCGCCCGGTGCAGGCGGATGGCTGGCCCGCCGCGCTGGCGCACGAGTGGAGGCGCAGGACATCCGGCGCACGCCGCCCGCCACGCCGGATAGAACTGGCGCGCAGCAGGTCTCGGTTGCGCTTCGGCGGACCTGGGCTCGGCCGGCACCAGCTCCGGGGCGGCACCATACGGCTCCCGCCGCTTCCGTGCAGCCTCGGGCCACAGAGGCTGGTGCGGCCGGTGCCGCGGCCGGCGGCCTGCCCGCCGCACTGCGCTCGGGGACGACGGCCACACCGGTTCCCTCTGCCGCGGCCGGGTCTTCTCCGTTGGCTGCCGACTCTCCCGCCGCAGCGACGGGTTGGCCCGCGCCGGGTCCGATCCGACGGTCGTCGGCCGCAGTGGTGGACCGATCTGTCTCAGGTGGGCTCGTGCCCGCTGGTGCGACCGAGGCAGGCTCCGTGCCGGCGGTCACAGGCACTGCGCCGTCGGTGGTGGCCGGAATCGGAGCGACCACCGCGTCGTCGGAACCCGTTGGCGGCGGGATCGTGTCGTCCGGGTCCGGGTCCGGGTCCGGGTCCGGGTCCGGGCTCGCCGCCGCCTCAGATCTTGGACCGTTGGCCAGTGCGCTGCGCCGGACGATCAGCGGAGGCGCTCGGGGAGTCACCCTGCCGCGGGCTGCGGGCGCTCTGCCCGGCCCCGATGTCCCCGCGGATCTGCGCAGGTCCACGGCCGGGCCGGTACAGATCAGGCCCGCCGTCGGTGCGGTCTCCACCGGGCCACCGGCGCTGGTCCGTCGGGCTGCGTCTCCGGTGGCGCCGGCGGCTTCACCCGGCGCTGCCCCGGCCGTCCCCGCCCCGCCCCGAGCAGACGCGGTGGGCACCCCAGCCGCGGGATCACCGATCGTTGTGCCTCGCAGTCTGGGCGCGGCCGATGTGGGCGTCCCGCCGCTCGGGCGCCGGACGGTCGCGGCCACGGAGTCAGCCGCCGTGCCCGGTTTGCCGTCGGCCGGCGGTCGGCCCTCGACAGCCACCGCACCGCCGACCGGTGGGCCGTCGGGCGCCACCGCACTTCCTGGGGCGGCTGTGCCGAGCAGTCCGGCCGCGGTGCCGATCGGCCCGGCCCCCGCCGTGACCACGATGGCTTCCTCGGCGGTCACGGGGGCCTCGACCAATCCGGGCGCGGGATCTACGGACGCGGGCACCGCCCGCCGCGCGTCAGCATTCCCTGTTGCTGCCCGCAGTCGGGGGATGGTCATCCTGCGGTCGATGGCCGGGCCGCGGCACGCGGTCGACGCCGCAGCGCCCGATCGTATCGACCGGCCGATCGGGGGCTCACCACTCTGGCTGGCCGGTCGGGCTCCGCTGGCAGGACTGATCGGCCCCGCGTTCGGCTCGGGTGCGCCAGGATCCGCGCCTGGACTGACGGCCATACCCGGTGTCGGTGGGATCGCGGGTGCCGCTGTCGGTCGGGAGGTCGCGGTACGGCGCGCCCAGTTCGGTCTGGGGCCCGCAGTCGGGGGCGCTCCGATCCGACGTCGGATGGCCGCCCCGGCGGACGGGTCCTGGCGGCCGCCCGATCCCGGATCCGGCACCGACCGCCGATCACCGTCAGGCACCGACCTGAGCACCGGGCGCCATCATGCCGATCCAGCCGGTCCGACCACCGCGGCGCCCCGATCGGTGCCCTCGCTGACGTCCGCCGGCTCGGCCGGAACCGCCGGTGTCGCCGGAACCGCCGGTGTCGCCGGGGCCGGTCGGCCCCAGACCGCAGGCCCCGCGGGCGTCGCCCCGATCGTTCCCGCTGCCGCAGGTCGCGCATCCACGACTGCGGGTGACGTCCCTGCCAGGGCCGCGACGGCCGGCGGGGGAGTCGCCGGGGCTGTCGTCGGTGCGGCAGCGGTCGCCCCTTCCGCACCGCAATCTCAGAGCGTGATCGCACCGTACGGTCCCGTGCGCCGGTTCGCCACGGTCGGTGCCCTGGCCAGGGCCGGTGCCCGGACGATGGAATCAGGCCGGTCGAGTGCCGCGGCAGCGATCGGTTCCGGCGCTCGCACCTTTCCGAGGCCGGGTTCGGTCGGCGCTCTGCTGACGGCCACCCGGGCCACCGGAGCCACGTCGGATGCGTTGGCCGCCCTGGACCAGCCAGCCGCCCGGCCGGCCTCGATTCGCCGAAGTGTCGGCCCCGCAACCCCGGCCGGCGTGCGCGGTACCGCGCACCTGCCTGCGCGGGCGTCCGGCGTGCCGGTCGTCCGCTCGGTGGGATCGTCGTCGCAGTCCGGTTCGGACCCGGCGCCTGGGGGAGCGGCCGCCCAACGAGTTCCGAGTGCCTCTGCGTCGCCGAATCCAGCCAGCTCAGCGGGACGCCACGGCACTGCGACTCCGGCCCGTTGGGCGGCGGTGGGACAGAATTTTGCGCGGTCGACCGCACCGCTGGGCGCGTCGCACCACCGGTCGACCCAGATAGCGAGCTCCACGGCTGTCGGTGGCTCGGCGTCCGGCATCGGATCGGTCAGCATGTCCGGATCGGTGATCAGGCGCGCACCCGCGGTAGTCCGGTCGGGGCCGTCACTCGGCCTCGCTCCGGTCAGGTCGGCCTTCGGTGGCTCGAACTCTGCCTGGTCGGCCGGATCGTCGCCTGCCCGGTCCACGTCGCCCTCGTCGGCAGTCTCCGCGACCACGGGACAAGTCCCGGGTCAAGGACCGAGCTGGTTCGGTGGGACAGTTTCAACCCCGATCCAGGTGGCCCGGGTCTCCGGATCAGCCGCGCCGGCGGCCGTGCCGATCCGGCGAAGCCAGGCTACGGGACGGCCGGGCTCGGCCGAGATGTCGCGCTCGGCGGCGTGGGACGGGCCGTCGGCGCCCGCGGCGCGGTCGATCTGGGCAGCACAGGCCGCCGGGCGGACCGGGACGACGGTGGGTCCGGCAGTGCCGGGCACCCTCTCCGGTCGACGGAGCAGCGATACCGTGGACGCGTCGAATGCGTTGTCCAGCAGTTGGTCTACTGCTGCAGATGCAGGCGTCTCCGGAATGGCGCAGACCGGCCCGGCCGCACCCGCGGCCTGGTTCTCGCCGACGATCCGACGCTCCTCTGGGCGGGCCGAGCGGGACATCTCGCCGGCCACCGCAGCATTGCTGGCCAGGCCTGCAGTGGCGCCCCCGCGCAGTGCGCCGCGGGGCATGTCGCCGGCCCTGACGGCGCCGTCAGGGGTACCGCCCGCTGCCCTGGCGCCACCGTTTGCGCTGGGCGGCGGCACCGGGGGGCCGCCTGTCCCGAACGTCGCCCGCGGCCGGTCGGGTACCGCTGGGCCGGTCGGATCGGCTGACCAGGCCGCTGCCGGTACGGTTCGCCGTAGCCTGTTGGACCAGGTGCCGGCCACCCTCTTCGAGCGGGCCAGAAGTCAGCTGTCCGGGCCGGCGTCCGCCCGCCAGTCAGATGTCGCGATCCGGAGGGCGGCCGAGATGAATCCTTTTCAGACCAGTCAGGCGGAGGTCGGCAACTCCGAGCAGCGCCCGGGATCGATAGCGGCCTCGCTGACGCCGCGGGAATGGGATCAGCTCGTCGACATCATCGTCGAGCGACTGGAGGACCGGGTGTCGGACGAGCTCGCCCGCCGAGGCCGAAGGTTTACCCCAGGAGTGATGTGAAGGTGTCAGAATTGACCGAACACCGGGGACCACCGGGCCGGCCGGGCCGGATCACGTCTCATCGCACGAACGGAGGTCGTCATGGCGTTGACCGAAAAGGCGTTCCTGGAAATAGAGGGCACGGCTGACACCATCCCGTGCATGTTCAACCCATCGGAATTGGCCGTCTCCCGGAGCAACAGTTGGTCGGGTAACTCGCTGGCCGGCCAGGGGGTTCCGCAGCTGCACTACCAGGGTGCCTCGTCGGGCTCGATGTCACTGGAATTGACCTTTGATACCACCGACACCGGTCAGGCGGTGACCACCCACACCGGCAAAGTGCTGGCGCTCATGGACGTCGATTCCTCGTTGCCCGGCACTGATGCGCAGTCGAACAATGCCCGTCCCCCGTACGTGATATTTCATTGGGGCAGCCTGCACTCGTTCAAAGCAGTGGTGGCGAGCATCAACCTGCAATTCACCTATTTTTCCTCGACCGGCGTCCCGCTGCGGGCGAAGGTCTCGCTGACATTGACCCAGTTCCAGGAATCGAATGCGTTCGGTCCGCAGAATCCGACTTCCGGCACTCCGAAGCCGCACCGTGTCCATCGCGTCCAGCCGGGCGAGACCCTTGACCGTATTTCGGCCAAGTATTACGGCGACGCGACCAAGTGGAGACAGATCGCCTCCGCCAACGGCATCTCGGATCCGCTGGCCATCCGCAACGGCTCCCTGCTGTCGATTCCCAGGGCGCAGCAGTGACAGCACCGACCATGGGGGCGATCGCCCCCGAAGTGCTCGCGGACGGGACGGCACTGTCGGCTGCCGTGCTCGAGCAACTGACCGGACTACGGGTGAAATCGAGCTTCGGCCTTCCGGCACGGGCGACGTTGCGATTCGACGACATCGGCTATTCGATCGCGGCGGGAACCACGTTCGCCATCGGGAGCACCATCACGGTGCAGATGGCCGCTGGCCAGAAGTTGTTCACCGGGGAGGTGACCGGCGTCGATCTCCAGCTGGACCGGGGCGTTCCGGATTTCGTGGTGATCGCCGACGATCTTTCGTACAAGATGACGCTCGGGAACAAGGTCCGCAGCTTCGCCCAGATGAAGTATTCCGACATCGTCAGCACCATTGCCGGCGAATACGGACTGAGTCCGACCGTCGACGACAGCGCCACCATGTACGACTACGTCCAGCAGACGGACTCGGACTTCGGCTTCCTGAGCGAGATGGCCGAGCGACTCGGTTACGACTGGTGGATCGACGATCGGAAGTTGATGTTCAGGAAGCCGACGGCCGGTCCGGCCGGTGCCGTGCTGACCGTCGGCGAGGACCTGCGGCAGTTCTCCGTCCGCGCGAGTGCACTTCATCCCGGCGCGACGAAGGTGACCGGGTGGACCCCGAAAACCAAGCAGGGACTGATCGGTCAGGCCAGTGCGGCCGAGGCTGGTCTGCTGCCGACGGCCAACCTGGTCAGCGGGTACGCCGCAGTCAGTGCACTGGCGGGAAAATCGGCCGTGACCTCGGCGGCCGACAGTCCGATGGCGCAGGAAGAAGCCGGACGCCTGGCGCAGCGGGCGGTGAACCATTGGGCGGCCGCGGCGGTGACCGCCAGGGGTATCACGCTGGCGAATTCAGCCATCAAGCTCGGTGGGCAGGTCACCATCGCGAACGCGGGGCCGGCCAACGGCGGATACATCGTCACCGAGGTCGAGCACAGCTACACCGAGCAGGGCTTCGAGACCCGTTTCGCCGCCGGGGATCGACGCCCGAGTGGCCTGGTCGACACCTTGACGGCCAAGAAGCAGACCAGCTTTCGCCGGGACGGTCTGGTGATCGGGGTGGTGACCATGGTCGGCAACTCCCAGGGATCACCCGGCGACATCAAGATCAAATATCCCGGCGTCGACGATCAGTTCGAAAGTGGCTGGGGGCGGATGGTCAGCGTCGGTGGCGGTGGGCAGAGGGGGGTCACTTTCATGCCCGAGGTCAACGACGAGGTGATCGTCGGGTTCGAAGGTGGCGATCCGCGGAAACCGGTGATCCTCGGTGCGCTGTTCAACGGAAAGGATGCGCAGCCGTCCTTCGTCTCGGCCGGAGGTCAGGTGGCGTCCAGACAGATCACCTCGCGCCTGGGTCACGCCGTGGAGTTCGGTGACGGCACGTCGCCCGACAAGCAGTACATCTCACTGGTCCTCGCCGGTGGCCAGACGTCGGTGATGATGTCCAAACAGGAGTTCGTCGCCACTGTGCCGGCCGGTATTCCGCTCACCATCAGCGCGGGTAGCGCCAGCTTCAAGATCGGCAACGACGGTTCGATCACCATCCAGGGCAGCAAGATCACCCTCAAGGCCGATACCGACGTCGAGATCTCGGGGCTCAACGTGACCACCAAGGCGTCGGTGAAGAACTCGGCCAGCGGGACCATGGTCGAGGTCAAGGCCAATGCACAGGTGGAGGTGTCCTCGACCGGCCCTGCCATGATCAAGGGCAACCCGGTGATGGTGAACTGATGGCTATGTTTCCCGGCCATGCCCGGCCGACGAGAGCGAGGTGAACTGAGATGGAAGAGATCGCCCTGCCGGCAAGAGGTTCCGCCGAGCCCGCCCACTACGACGCCAGCTTCATCGGGCGTGGTTTCTACTGGCCGATGCAGGTGGACCACACCGGCTCGATCAGGCTCACCGACGGTGCCGCCGACCTGGATCGCTCGATGGCCGTGGTGCTGGCCACCGCTCCGGGAGAACGCGTGATGCGGCCGCAGTTCGGATGCCGCATCTGGGATCTGTTGTTCGAACCGGTCACGCCGAACCTGCTCGGGCTGATGGCCCAGGCGGTGCGTGATGCGTTGGCGCAGTGGGAGCCGAGGGTCACCATCGAATCCGTCGACCCGGTGCCGGATTCGAACGACTCCGCACTGGTCGTCATCGACGTGACCTACCGGGTCAAGGCCACCAACGACCGCCGGAACCTGGTCTACCCGTTCTACGTGATCCCGCACGAGGAGAGCTAATGGCATTACCAGCCCCGAATCTGGACGACCGGACGTTCCAGGACATCGTCGACGAGGCGAAGCGTTTGATCCCGCACTACACCCCCGAGTGGACGAACCACAACGTCTCCGACCCGGGTGTCGCCCTGATCGAACTGTTCGCCTGGATGAGCGAGATGGTGCTGTACCGGGTCAATCAGGTGCCGGACCGGCTGTTCGTGCATTTCCTGAATCTCGTCGGGATCGAGCCATTTCCGCCGTCGGTGTCGAAGGCGCGGGTGACCTTCTGGTTGTCCGCGGTGCAGGATGTACCGGTCATCGTGCCGGCCGGACTGCAGGTGACCACCACCGGGGACGGCGGCGGTGACAGCTCCTCGGTGGTCTTCTCGACGATCGAGGAACTGACGATCCGGCCGCCGGTGCTGGTCAACGCGTTGACCTCGGACGCGAAAGCCGTTCGGATGACACCGGTTTTCGACGATCTGAAGTTCGTCGGTGCGTCGGTGTCGTGTTTCACCACGACCGACGCGACCGGAAAGCTGGCGTCCGGCAACGCCTTGCTCCTGGGCTTCGCCGAATCGCTGGCCGGCATGGCCATCCGTTTGACGGTGGCGGCCCACGCGCAGGGCATCGGTGTCGACCCGAGAAATCCGCCGCTGGCCTGGGAGGTCTGGAACGGCGAGGCCTGGATCTCGGTCGATGTCTTCTCCGACAGCACCGGGGGGCTGAACCGGAACGGTGAGATCGTCCTGATGGTGCCGGCGGAGCACGACTTCCTGACGCTGGGGGACACCTCTGCCTACTGGCTCCGGGTCCGTCTGCTCACCCCGCTGCCCGGCCAGCCGACCTACCAGGCCTCACCCCAGATCGACGGTCTGGAGGTCGCAGCGCTGGGCGCGACCGTCGAGGCCGAACACTCGTCGAAGGCGGCCACCGAGTTGCTCGGCCGGTCGGATGGCAGTCCCGCGCAGGAGTTCCGGGTCAACTTCCCGCCCGTGCTGCCTCGGCGTGGAGGCGAAACCGTGCGGGTCACCGATGCCGGCGGCAAGGTGGAATGGTCCGAGGTCGAAGATTTCTCGGTGTCGACCGCATCGGATCCCCACTTCGTCTGGGACTCCGCTTCCGGGATCGTCCGCTTCGGCCCGCGGGTGCGCTATCCGGACGGTTCGGTCCGCCAGCACGGCCGGATCCCCCGGGACGGGGCCGAGATCGCTGTGACCGAATACCGTTACGGCGGCGGAGCTTCGGGTAACGTCGGCGCACGAACGCTGACTGTGTTGCGGTCCGCCGTGCCGTACATCTCGGGCGCGGTCAACCTCCGGCCGGCTGTCGGGGGAGTCGATGCGGAGACCATCACGGAGGCGAAGACGCGGGGTCCGCTGACTCTGCGCACCGGCATGCGGGCTGTCACCGCAGGCGATTTCGAGCGACTGGCCCTCGAATCGTCGATCGAGGTGGCGCGGGCGCGCTGCCTACCGTCGTCGACCGGCCAGGGGCCGGTCCGGATGCTGGTGGTGCCGCAGGTGCGCACCGACATCCGCACCCATCAGCTCGACGATTTCGCGATCACCGCGCCGCTGATGCGCAGGGTGCGTGACCACCTCGACGCGCACCGCATCGTCGGCACCGCGATCGAGGTCGGAACGCCTTACTACCAAGGAGTCTCGATCGCCGCGTTGCTGCATGCGCCGGCCGGGCGCCCGCTGGCGCTGGTGCGCCAGCGGGCCATCAACGAATTGACCAAGTACGTGCATCCGCTGGTCGGAGGCGCAGACGGGGGCGGGTGGCTGTTCAACGCCGACCTGAACGCGGCAGCCATCGCTCAGCTGCTGGAGAGTGTCGAGGGCGTCGACCGGGTGGACGAGGTACAACTCTTCGAATTCGATCTTCGTTCCGGCCAGCGGCTGGGCGCCGGGCGCGATGTGATCCGTCTGGATACGCACTCGTTGTTCCTGTCGGGAGCGCACCGCGTGGTCGTCCGATGACCCCCGTACCGAGTGTCTCGTGACCGGCCCGCCGGACGGGGGTTGGCAGTTGCCCGGTGCCCGAGAACCTTCCGCCGACGTCGGGAGTGCGCCGGAATCACCCGAGGCACCACCGCCGGACACCCAGTCGTCCACGTCCGACCATCCTGGTACCGATCTGGTCCGGCGTGGCGAGTCAGCTGCCGTGGACACCGCCGGGCGCGTCAGGGTCGCCGTTCCGCTGGATTCGGATGTTTCCCGGGTGCCACCGCGGGCCCGGCGTGACTCCCGCGTCGGGCCACCCCCGCGGCACCCGCAGTGGCTGATCAACCAGTTGCCCGTCGGCATGCTGCAGAGCGACTTCTTCGTGCGGTTCGTCTCGATCTTCCAGGAGCTCGGTACGGCCCTGATGGAGGACGCCGACCTGGTCCAGCACATCCCGGACGCAGCGGTCACACCGGTTCCGATGATCAGCCACCTGGCCAGCTGGATCGGCGTCGACACCATCGACCGATCGCTGCCGGAGCGGCAGCAGCGGGTGATCCTCGCCAGTTCGGCCAAGGCCCTCGCGCATCGCGGGACCGTGCAGGGCTTGAAGGGCTATCTCGAGATGCTCTCCGGGACCGAAGCTGTCGTGGTGGATGGCGGCGGGGTGTGGGGCGAAGGCGGGGCGCCCGCGGACTACGCATGGGTGCGCATGACGGTCGGCGGCACCGGTCACCTGTCCGAGGACGAGTTCGTCGCAATGGTGCGGGACGAGATTCCGGCCCATGTGCGAGCCGAGTTGTGGATCGACGTCCGGCGAGTCATGTCCACGGTGGAGGAGCAATGGTGAGCAAGAGAAGTTCGGAGGCGCAGGCACGCGCTGCCGCCGATCGGGCCTACCTGGAGCAGGTCCGTGGCAGCACGGCCGGCGACGCCGCTGGGACGCCGCCGGCCACGGCCGGCCCCGCGCTGCCCACCCCACCGGTCCAGTCGCCGCTGGAGCACACCGAGGTGATGCCACACATCCCGACAGCGGCACCGTCCCCGGTGTTGGGCGTCTCGCCGATCCTCGGTGACCAGGCCGCGACCAGTGCGCCACCGGTCGGGTCCTTCCCGACCCCGTCGGTCGGACCGCCCGGGCCGGCTTTTCCGAGTCAGACGGCCGCCGCGGCCGCGAGCACCGCCGCCGCGCCGGCACAGCGGCCGGCCGAGGCATCCGCGGCGGCTGCGCAGCCGCCGCCCGGCCAGCCGAACGGCATGGGGCCGGGGCCCCTGCGCAAGATCGGTGCGCGGCAGGGGCCCTCCGTCGTCGAGCAGAGTCCCGTCGGAGCAATGGCGGCCGGGATGTCGGGCACGGCCACTCTGTCACCGCCGCACGAGTATTCGGCGCAGCAGTACCCGGCGCCGCAGTACCCGGCGCAGCAGTACGCGGCCCCGGAGCATGACCCGCTGATGTCACCCGGCCCCGACCTGCCGCTGCTGCTCGGACCCAACGGGATCGCGCCGACCGGTGATCTCGTGACCTGCCCCGAATGCGGGGAGATGGCAACCGTCGACGGGGCCAAGCGGAATTCGCAGGACTTCTGCCGGAACTGCGATTTCCCGCTCTTCTGGGCCAGGTCGACGGTCATCCTCCCGTCGGGCCAGGAGACCGGCGCGTCACTGCGTCGACTGCCCGGCACCGTCGGTCGGGCCGCCACGGCCGCGCTGCTGTGCCCGCACTGCGGTGAGCCGAATTCCCCTACGGCCCAGACGTGTGTGCGCTGCCTGCTCTCACTCCACCCGGTCGAGCCGCCACCGCCGGTACCGGTCTACGTGGCGCCGCCCCCGCCGCCGCCCATGCCGGTCCCGATCGGCCGGGACTACCCGCTGTGGTGGATCCTGCTGGTCTCCGGCTGTGCGATGGCCATCATCCTGATCGTGGTCTGGATCGCGGCGAACTGAGCCCCCCGCGTACCGATCCCGGCGTCTTGATACCCGGGCGAGCCGGTCTGCCCGACCGGTTCGCCGCCGCGGTCAGAGTTCGCCGACCACGACTCCCGGATAGGCCTCCTCGACGTGGACCACGGTCGCGGTGGGCGCTCCGGAGCCGTCTTCGGCCTCCCACTTCTGGTGGAGGGTCAGACTGAAAGCCTGTGCCTGGTCGAAGCTTTCGAACGGGCCAACGGCCCGCGGAGCGGCGAACGCGTGCTCCTGGCTCTCGCCGATGATGACGACAAACATGGTGGGTCCTCCCCGGGTAGATCGTTATTGGAACATTTCGAAGGGGCGGATCGTCGTCGAGCCGCGCCGACCGGCCATGGCCGCCGGCACGGGCTACGCCAATCGCTTCTCGAAGCACCTCGAGAACGGCATGGTGTCGGCGTAGGGGTCGTAGATCGGGATCGGGGTGTATCCGAGGCTCTCGTACAGGGCGACGGCGTCGGGTTGGCGGTCGCCCGTCTGCAGGATCAGCCGGTCGACCTGCGCGGCCCTGGCAATACGTTCCAGCTCGAGCATCAGCGCCCGGCCGAGTCCACGTCCACGGTGACCGGCGTCGACGATCACCCGTTTGACCTCCCAGTCACCGCGCAACCCGCGCAGCGCCGCATGGGCGACGGGTGTTCCGGCCTCGTCCAGGGCCAGCACCGTGGCCCGGACGTCGGCCGGGTCGACCAGTAGCGCGATCCGTCGCTGCTCGACCACGTCAGCAGGCTCCGGCGGGTCCTCCGGGGTGGCGTAGCGGGCGAAGATCTCGACGTCCATCAGGCGACGTAGTTCTACCGCCCGTGCGTCGTGCCACCCCACCAGTTCGAAGCGAGGGCAGTCGTGGTCCGGCGCGATCAAGCTGGTCTCCTCGGGCCGCGGTCGGGCGGCTGACGGCCGGCAGCGGTCACGACCGGGCACCCGAGGGTACTACCGGCGTCAGGGTGCCACCGTCTGGACGATGTTCACGACATTTGTGCCCACGTTCAATGTCTGGGTGACCTTCTTCAGGTAGTGGATGGGATGGGCCGGATCCTGCTGGTCGATCCAGTCGGCCGTGATGTCGTACTGCTGGGTGCTGAGGTCCTGGAAGGTCGTCTTGCCGTTGGCGTCCGCGGTCTGCGCGGGCTTGTCGGCCGGCGAGAGTGTGACGGTGGCACCGCCGGACGGCAGACCGGCCAGGTGAGTGACGTTCACCGTCAGCATGGCGGCGGTGTAGGGCAGGGTGGCCGTGAGGGTCCCGGTTGCCGGGGTGAACGCCTTCTGGGTCCAGGCAGCGAATACGGTCCCGGCCGGCGGGGTGGCGGTGAAGGTGAAGGCGCAGGTGCTGCACCGGCCGATCACGACAGGGGGCGCCTTGGCCGACGCGGTCTGCGTGACGCCCACCGCCTTGTCCGAGTAGATGCTCGTTCCGTCGCGCTCGATGTCGACCGGCACGGTGATCGTCGAGGCATCCACCCGTCCGGCCACGGCTTCCAGGGCCACCTCCGGCGTCACCGTGACTGCGGTGAGAGCCAGTGTGCTGGACCCCGTGTCCGACGTGGTCACCGAGCTGTCCGGTACCGCGACCTTTCGTCCCGTGGCGTCGGTCGAGATCGAGACGGTGTACGTGGTCGACGGTTTGACGCACAGGGTGGCAGTACCCGACTGGTCGAGTGTGCCGGTGGTGGCGTTGCCGCTGTTCGCCGTGACCACGAAACCCTCCGCCTTCTGTCCGACGCCGTCGACGGTCATCGAGGTGACCAGTTCGGACACCTTCGGTGTCAGTGTCACCGTGGGCGAGGGAGTGACCTCGGAATTGCTCGGGTCCGGTGGGTTGACCGTGAACGTGGTCGCCGTCGCCCCGAACATGGTCGAATCAACGGTGGGCACGAACGAATAGCTCCCCGCGGGCAGGTAGACCAGCGCCGTCGCCGTGCTGGTCGTCGCGCCGGCCACCACCGGTGCGGTGACGGTCTGCGCGCCGGTGGTCCCGGTCTGGGTGATGGCCAGATCGAACGAAGTCGGGGCCGTGAGGCAGGAATTGTTCGCGAACACCACCTCGAGGGCTACCAGGGACTGCCCGATCGCCAGCGAGAACGGGGAGGCGGGAATGGCTCCCGAGGTCACCGGTGGCTGCGGCACCAGGATGGAGGCAGGCGCCACCACCCCGGCGAACGGCGCCCGGTCCTGGTTGATCACGCTGACCGTCCAGGTCCCCGTGGCCAGTTGCGGCAGCGTCACGTCGTAGGTCGGTCCGGTTCCCGGTGGGATGCTGACCGTCTGGGCGGCATCGATCGGTAGCCCGGTGATCTGGGCCGGTGGGCTCAGCACGATGCTCGCGCCGGCAAGTGAGACTGCGGTCCCGGTCGCCGGTTTGGCCGTCGACGAGATGGTCATGGTCACCGGACCGGTAGCCCGACCGGTGAGCTGCAGGGGGGCCAGGTCGGGTGGGGTGGCCGTCAGTGCGGAATTCATCACCACCGTCGTCGGATACTGGGCGAAGGCGTAGCCCGGGTACTCACCGACCAACGTGTACTGCCCGTCGGGCACCCCCACGAAGTGGTAGGTCCCGGTAGCGTCGGTGGTCACGCTCAGCGGCTGGCCGTTCTGATCCTGCGCGATCACGGCGATGTTCTGCTGCGTCCGCAGCGTCGCGGTGATCCCGGCGTGGTGCAACCCGTCGGCCAGCGTCATGGTGCCGCTCTGGGTGCTGGACCGTTCGTCGAGGCTCAGCACCAACTGCTGCGGAGTCAGGCCCGCGACCACCTGGGCCTGCAGTGTCACGGTGCGGTACGACGACGTGGCCGAGGTGACCGACACCGTGTAGATACCGGGGCTGACGGCGGCGAAGTTGACGTATTTGCCGGTGGGACCTGAGCCGTTGACGACCGTTCCGGTCTTGCTGGTCTCGGCGCACGCGATCGGTGTCGGGGTCAATCTGATGGTGCAGGCCAGTGGCGTCGGGCCGCCGGCGAGAGCCACCGTCACGGCCGGAAGCGTCTCCACGCCATTGACCGTCAGATGGACCTGCAGAGCGACCGGATTGACGGTCAGCCGCACCTGCAGCACGTTGTTGCCGTCGACGGGTAGGGCAGTGCTGCCGGTGTCCGCGGCCATCGCGTACGTGCCGGGCTCGATCACGACGGTGCCCACCTTGGTGGCATAACCGTTCTGGCTGGCGGTGACCTGCCACGTTCCGTCCACCAAGCCCTGGGCGGCGTTGGTGCCGGTGATGACGAGGTCCCCGGTGGCCGAGGTGGTCCCGGTGAATGTCGGACCGGTCGGGGTGGTGCCGGACAGCCGCTGCACCGACACCGGCACCGAGGCCAGCACCACACTGTTGTTGCCGTCACTGGTCACGCCGACCGTGTGCAGGGTGATGCTGCCCAGCCGGGTCAGTGTCACCACACAGCTCGTCACGCCGCCCGGCCACACCCCGAGACCGTTGTGGACGGTGCCACCGGTGTCCGTGCACTTGACCGCGGACGTGGTCTTGTCGACGGTGGAGTTGGCGAAGCCGGCTGCGTGGACCGTCACGGTGTAGTCGCCCAGCGGCGAAAGCCCCGGGAAGGAAACCACATTCGAGTTGGAAGGGCCGTTGACCGTGCTGCCGGTGATGAGCGTCCCGGACAGGTCGAAGGTCGCGCCGTTGATGGGGCTGTTGTCCGACTGGGCGTTCACCGTGATCTGCAAGGTGCTCGGAGCGGTGAGCACCAGATCGAGTGCCGGGCAGGTCTGGGCGTTGCAGGTCCAGGAGATCGGCGCCGGCGACAGGTACCCGGTCAGGGTCGCCGAGACGCGGTAGGTGCCCGGACTGACCAACCCGGCCGGGGCGCCGGCCTCCTGCCAGCCGATCGCTCCGGTGGTCGCATCGACGGTGGTGGTCACCGCGTTCACGCCGGCCGGCGAGACCACCGAGACGACGGCGCCCGCCAGTGAACCGCCCGCCGGATCGGTCGCGACGGTGCCGGTGAACGTCGGCTGCTGACTCAGGTTCAGCGCCGGCCCGCAGGTCGTCGCGCCGGCGGCACAGGTGAAGGGCTGGCTGGTCTGGGTGGCGTAGCCGGGCAGCGCCACTCTGATCGTGTAGCTCCCGGGCAGTGTGATCCCCGCGTAGGGCTGGGCGCTGTCGACCCACTTGAGGTTCGCGGTCAGCCCGGTGCTCGGCTGCTCGATCGAGACACCGAGGCCTGGCGTGTTGGGCGGCTGGTTGACCAACGTGACGGTGGCCTTGGTCCAGTCGACGTCCGTCGAACCGGGTATCGGCGCGCTGACCGACACCGTGCCCGTCCCGTGCGGATTCATCAGCAGGGCGATGGTCCCGATGTCGCAACTGGTGGAGCCGCTGGCGCAGGTGAACTGTTTGCTCACCGGGACGTACCCGGGTTTGGCGAACGTCAGGCTGTAGGTTCCGGCGGTGACCACCCCGGCGGGCTGGGTCGGGTCGTTCCACTTGATCGCACCGGTCGTCGGATCCACGCTGACGACCACGGGATTCGTCGGGTTCGGCTGCGAGTTGACCGCGACCGTGATGCCGTCCAGGCCCTGAACGGGCGAGGTGGTGATGGTCGGGGTGATGGTCACCGAGCCGGTGACCCCGGGCAGTCGACCGAGCACGAGTGGCGGATTCGGTTCGCAGGTGGTGGCACCGGCCGCGCAGGTGAACGCCGTGCTCGACTGAGTCCCGAAACCGGGTAGCGCTACCACGATGACGTAGGTGCCCGGCCTCGTGATGCCGACGCCGGTGACACCGGTGTCGGGCAGCGAGGAATCGCGCCAGACCAGCTTGGCGGTGGTGTCGCCCGACGAGACGAGACCGATGCTCAAGCCCCCGCTTCCCGGGGCCTGGGTCGTCAGACTGACGGTGGCCTTGCTCCAGTCCACTTTCTGGGTACCGGGAAGCAACGTGTTGACCGATACGACTCCGGTGCCCTGCGGGAACTCGAGCAGCGTCACGGTGCCGGGTCCGCAGGTACCTGCGGAGCAGGTGAAGGTGGAGCTGATCGACTCGTACCCGCTCTTCGCGAACAGGATGGTGTAGGTGCCGGGCGCGACGATCCCGGCCGGCTGGGTCGAGTCGGTCCAGCTCAGCGCACCGGTCCCGGTGTTGATGCCCACCGCGATGTTGGCGGCCGGATTCGGCTGCGCGGTCACCGTTCCGGTGACACCCGTTCGGCCACCGCTGTTGTCAGGCGTCACGGTCGCCTGGGTGTTCAACGTCCCGGCGAATCCGGGCAGTCGACCCAACGTGACAACCGGTGGCCCGCAGGAGGTCTGGCCGGCTACGCAGGTGAAGCTGGAGCTGGATCCGGCACCGTATCCGGGCAGGGTGACCGTCAGCGCGTACGTTCCGGAGCGGGTGATCCCGTTGTAGGGCAGACCACTGTCCTTCCACACGAAGTGGCCGATCAGTGGGAGCGCGGGATCCGGATCTGCTGCGACGGTGATCCCGAGGCCCTCACTGCCGGGCGCCCGATTGGTGAGTGTGACCGTGGCCTTCGTCCAGTCGACCGTGGTCGTGCCCGGCAGTACGGCATCGACGGCAACGGTCCCCGCGCCCGCGGCGAACATGTTGAGCTTGACGGGCACGCCGTTGTTGAACTGGCAGGTCAACGATCCCACGGGACAGCTGAAGGATTGGGTTACGGACTCGTAGCCTGGCTTGGCGAAAGTCAAGGTGTAGTTGCCGAAGGAGACCACACCCTGCGGCTGATTCGGGTCGCTCCAGATCAAGGCGCCCGACGAAGTGACGCTGACCGCTACGGATTGCGTCGGGTTGGGCTGTGCATTGAACGAGACAGTGACGCCGGCGAAGTCGTCGTTCGGCACGGTCGGCCTGATGGTCGACACCGTGGTGACCGACCCGCTGAAGCGGGGGAGTGGGACGAGGGTGGCCGACAGCGGATCGCACCCGTCGACGAACGTTGCGCCGCAATTGACCGAGATCGTGCCGGAACTGTAGCCGGGCAGACTGACGGTGAACTGGTAGGGCGACCCTGTCGCCGTCGGCTGGGCGAGGTTGCCTGGCAGCCCACTCACCTGCAACGCCAGATCCTGGAAGGTGATGACGCCGTTGGTGTCGGCGCTCACCGAAATCGAGCCGGCCGCAGACGGTTTGGAAACCACCGTGATGACGGCGTCGCTGAGTTTCACTCCGGTGGGCAGGTCGGCGGCGATGATCTGACCACTGATCCCCGGCAGCAGGCTCTGGGTCCATTCGGACGCCGGGGTGTTCTGCGTGCCGAAGCGGCAGGGCACGCCGAGGCCGCACCAGATCGAGGCCGTGCCGGAGGCCATGCCGTTGGCGGCTCCGGTTGCCGGCAGGGTCGCGTAACCGAGTTCGGTCGAGGTCAGGCGGTAGAGGCCCGGGACCGCCTTGCCCGTACCGAGGTTGGAGTCGGTCCAGGTCAGGATCCCGTGCGTGTCCGCGGTGACCGTGATGTTGCCGGCGCCGGCCGGTTTCCTGGTCACCACGATGTTGGCCTTCGAAGGATCGCCGGTAGTTCCGGTCGGTACCTTGAGATCCAGCGTGAGCACCGGCACGGCCGATGGTTGGGCCAGCAGGTTGATCGGCGGGATCACCCGCACCTCACCGGTTCCGGTGATCACCACGCCGGTCGCAGCGTAGCTCTGGGTCTTCTGTCCGAGTGGGGCGACGTTGATCGAAAGTGGGAGAGCGACCAGGGACTGCGCATTCCCGGAGCCGTCCTCGATGGTGACGACGGATCTGCCGCTCACCGGCGTCGGGCAGTCCGTCGACTTCAGCGGGAACTTGCCGGCCCAGCCGGCCGGCGTGATGGCGTAGCAGCCATTGCTGTCGGTGGTGACGGAGACGGTGCCCGACACCGTGTTCCGGCCGGTGAATCCGACGATTCCGGTGACCTGTACGACCGCGTCGGCCACGTCCTGGGTGGTGCCGTCGACCGCGACCGTGACGTGTCCGACCACCGCACCGACCGGTGCGGTGAGCACGATCGTGACCGCGACGGTCTGGTTCAGGGCGATGGTACCCGTGGGGGCAGAACCATTTCCCGTGGTTGGTTCCGGGCCACCGGTCGAGATCTGGCCCGACGCAAGGGCAGTGAACGAACCGAGCAGTCCGGTCATCGTCAGGATGCCGTCGTCACCGGTGGAATCACCCGCGAGTGGGTTGCCTTGTCCGAGGCCGGCGGAGTTGACGATCTGGATCGCGGCACCGTTGGCCGCCGACAGCGCGAGGCTGAGTGGGTTGGCCTGCAGCACGGTGACCGTGGCGCGACCCAGCCGGTCCAGCGCGGTGTCGAATCGGAAGTCGCCACCGAGATCCAGCTGCACGGCGAGCACCTGGCTCGGCTGGTACTCGATGTCGGTCGGCAGCACGACGACCTTGTAGCCGCCGTGCACCAGGCCGCGGATCTCGTAGCTGCCGCCGGTGCCGGTGAGCGCACACCGGGCCAGCGGTGAACCGGTGACCACACAACTGGTGGCGGCGGCGTTCGGTGTGCAGGTGGTCGGTGTCGTCACATCGGCGGGCACGGCGACCACGCAGCTCGGGGTGACCGGGGTGCCGACATGGGTGGTGATGGTGCCGGTGATCAGCCCCAGCGGGGACAGGCTCACCTGGGGGGCCGGCACGGTCTGGCCCTGACCCACCTGCACGGTGATCGTCGTGGGCTCGTAGCCGGGGGCGGACAGCGTGACCTGGTAGAGGCCGGCGACCAGTCCGGGATGCTTCTTGTCATCCACGCTCGGCAGGGTGTAGTTGCCGGCGTTGTCCGAGAGCGCCGAGATCTTCTCGGTGCCTCCCGCGGTTCCCTTGGACGGATCGAGCGGAACCAGGGTGGATGCGGTGATCAGGCAGTTCGTCGCCGCGACCGCAACCGCCGCACGGTCGCAGTTGACCGGCCCCTGGGTTCGGGCGTCCACCGCCCGCCCGCGAATGCGGGATGTGTCGGGCAGTTCGGTGTCGGCGGCGCCGACCAGGTGCAGGTTCACCGTCGTGCTGCCTGCGGCCGTCACCACCACGGTCGCCGACGAGGGTCGTCGTCCGTACTGGGAGGCCTGCAGGACGTAGGTCCCGGGCGGTACGCCGGTGAAGCGGAAGGCGCCGGCCGGGGCCGAGGTGGTCATCGTCTTGTACGACACCTCGGAACCGGTCAGCGTCAGGCCCGCGCCGATGAGTCCACCCTCTTTGCCGTCGCCGACCACCAGGCCGCTGACGGTCCCGTAGGACTTGGTCAGCGAGACGTTCACGGTGGCCGACGAGCTGCCTTCGGCCAGCGAGACCTGCCGCGTCTGCGAGGCATAACCCGGACCGGAGACCGTCACGGTGTAGATGCCCGGTGTCGGCAGGTCCGGCAGGCCGAACGAACCGACCGGGCCGGAGGTCACCGTGGTCGCGGTTCGACTGGCGGCGACGCCCTTGCTGGTGCCCGACGCCGTCACGGTGATGCCGCCGAGTCCACCGAGGTGGCCGAGCCCGTCGACGCCGCTGACCAACCCGTTGATCGCGGCCACGCCGGTCTTCAGGGACAGGTCGGTCTTCCCGGTCCCACCTGCGGCGAGATCGACCAGGCTCGACTGTGCCCCGAAACCGGTGGCGTTGACGGTGACCAGGTAGGTGCCGGGAGTCGAGAGTCCGTTGACCGTCCACGATCCCTTCTGGGCGCCGGTCGTGCTCTTGGACACCGTGCTGGTCTGCAGGGCCACGGTTCCGTCCGTGATGGTGACCGAGGCGGCACCGACAGCGCCGGCGGCCGAGGTCACGTTTCCCGACAGCGAGCCGTTGCCCGGCACGAGTGCCACCTTCATCGGGGTGGCGGCATCAAGGGTGGCCGCATTGATGACGAAACGTTGGGTGGCGTAGCCGGGTTTGGCCAGGGTGAGCAGGTAGTAACCGGGAGCGGAGATCCCCGAGAACGCGAAGCTCCCGTCAGCTGCGGATTTCGTGGTGCGGATGCCGGAGTCGGTCGCCGCGGGGGCGACCCGGACGGCCTCGGCCGGCACCTTGCCGATCTGACCCGTCGAGATCGAGCGCAGCGCACTGGCGGTCGCCGCGTCGGTGGCTCCGGCGGCCGGCTGAGCGCCCGCATCGGAGGCTTCGACCAGACTCGTCGGCTCGATCGATACCTGCACGCCCTGCGGGGTTGTCCCGGTCACCGTGCCGGACAGCTGGCCGGCCCCTGCCGCCCCTGCGGCACCTGCCGCGCCGGACCCGCCCGCGCCGGACCCGCCCGCAGCCGATCCACCCGAGCCGGACCCGGACCCGCCCGAACCGGCGGCGCCTGACGACCCCGCACCGGAACCGCTCGCACCACCCGACCCGGCCGCACCGGACGTGGCGTTGGCCGCCCCCGGGGCGAGTGGCGAGGACGACCCGGCGGCCTGCGTCGATTTCGACGAGAAGTAGTGCGAGAGCTTGGGAATCCCGACGATCGCGCCGGCCGCCCAGATCGAGATCACCAGCGCGGCGATCAGCAGGCCGGTGAGGCGGCCGCCCATCAACGGCTTGGACCGGAGGGTGCCCTCCATGAACTCGGGCGCACCGAGACCGCGGGCGGCCACGGCGAAGGTGTGGGTGCTCTGGTGCCCGATCAGCCGGGGGTGCGTCACCCGGACCTTCCCCGGGACGGTGATCGTGCGGCCGGCGGGCACCGTCACCATCGTCGAGCTCAACGTCAAGGACGCTCCGCGGGCCGCGGAGGCGGACAGGCTGAGCTCCCGGTCGAACCGGCCGGGGTTGGTGATCTGGACCTTGACCCGTTGGGAGAACACGGCCACCGCACTCTGCGGCGTCAGCGTCATGCTGATCGGGTCGCGGCTGTCCACCGCCAGGATCGACTCGGCGACACCCATCGTCGGTATCGCACTGCCGAGCGTCGGCGTCGCCTCGGCGGCCACCACGAACGGGTACTTGGCGCCCAGGGTGCCCCGCTCGGGCACCAGCGAGAGCGTGATCCTGGTGGTCTCACCCGGCTCGATGGGTCCGACCGGCAGCGGCGGGGGCACCCACCGGCTGTCCAGTCCCAGTACGGTGATCCGCAGATTGGCCGGGGTCGGGCCGCGGTGCGTGACGAAGACCTCGAAGGTGGCCGAAGTGCCGGCGCCGCAATTGATCGTCCGGTCCAGCTCGACCAGGGGACTGGTGTCGCCCGCCGCCGGACCCACCCCGGGTCGCGGGGATCCCGGGGGGAGTGGCGGTACCGGCGGTTGGAACGGCACAGGAGGTCCTGAGGTCATGGGGTGCCCGCCGTCGTAGTCGTGGTGCTGGTCGGTGCGCCGCCGGCTGCGGTGACGGCGGCGCCCTGGGGCCGGTCAGTCGTGCTCGCGGTGACGCCGGCGGCGCCGGCTGCGGTCGCGCTCGTCGCGGTGGTCGGGCCGGTCGTGGCGGCCGCACCGGGTGTCGACGGCTGGGTGACACCTGTCGGGTTGGCCGTGCTCGGGATGGTGCCGATGGTCAGGTTCAGCACGGTGGCCTTGCTGGGCTGGATCACGACGCTGGCGGAGCCGAGCGAGCCCGCAGTCGGGCTGCGCACCTCGACGACGTAGGCCTGCGGGGCATCGACATCCGGGAAGCTGTAGGAGCCGTCGGCTGCGGTCGTCGTCGTCCGGTAGACGGTGTTCGGGTAGAGCGCAGCCTGGTAGAGGTCGATCTCGAGCCCGACGACCGTGCCGCCGCTGCGGTCGATCACCTTTCCGCTGATCGACGCAGGCTGGATCATCACCGGGTCGTACTGCAGCACCTGGCCGGCGGCAACCGTGACGATCACGCTGGTGGGCGAGGTTCCGGATCTGTTCACCGAGAGCGTGTAGGTGCCCGGGACGATCCCGGTGATCTCGTAGTCACCGAGGCTGGATGCGGGGAGCGAGGCGCTGGTCACCGTGTAGGTATCGGTACCCGACGAGAGGGTGACGAGTGCTTCGCCGACCTTCTGGGTGGCGCCGGTGTCCGAACGTTGTGTCACCGTTCCGGTGATCACCGCGGACGCGGATGTCATGCCGACCGCGATCCCGGTGCCCGATCCGGTGCCGCCGGTCATGTTGCCGTTGGCGTCGAGGGACACCGCCACGGTCTGCGATTGCAGATCCGTCCGGGAGAAGGTCACCGTGTAGGCGCCCGGTATCGGCAAGCCGGCCACCGTCCAGGCGCCGACCTTTCCGGTCGACTGGGTCACGGTCGACACCGTGGTCGCGCCGCTGGTCACCACCACAGCCACCCCGGGAGCCGGCGTATTGGCCGGCAGCAGCGTGACCGTGCCGGACAGCGATCCCGACGATCTGGCCATGGCCAGCTGATCGCCGGTGAGCTTCTGCCCGGCCGCGAGCGTCACCGTCGAGCTCACCGTGGTGAAGTTGTCCTTGGTCACCGTGATCGTGTAGGTGCCGGGAGTGACCAGGCCGCGCAGCGTGAACGTACCCACCGCGCCCTCGGTCAGCGAGACCGTGGTGACCACCGTCTTACCGGTGGTCGCCGTGACGATGGCGCCCGGTAGCGGACCGTCCGGACCGATGATGGTGCCGGAGATCAGACCGTCACCGGTCCGCAGGCGAAGCTGGACGCCCTGCCTGTCCTCGCCCCCGCCGAGGTCGATCCGCTGGGTGGCCGTCGCGTATCCGGGCTTGGACACGGTGAGGTCGTAGACAGCCGGCGACGGTAGGTCGCTGACGACGAAGGTCCCGTCCGAACCGATCGGCAGGGTCTGGACCACTGCCCCGCCGTTCGCGGAATCGACCGGTCCGGTACTGGTCGGCGCCGGCTTCTTCGAGCTCGTCGGAGCGGGGGCGGCTGTGGTCACGGCCGGCGACCCGGCCGGGGGTACCGGTGCGGCCGTCGTCAGCGCGAGGGTGGTCGGCGTCGGGGGCGCCCCGCCCCGTGGGAGGTCGACCGCGGGGATCGAGACGGTCAGTACGGCGGCCGCGACGTCGTCACCCACCACCGTGCCGGAGACGGTGGCAGGAAGGCCGCCGAGGGTGATGTCCAGGTTCGTCAGCTGCTGGCCGACCGCGAGGGTGATCGTCTGGGCATCGGCGCCGGTCAAGGCCTTCGGGTACCAGATCTCCGCGAACCCGGCGCCCCGGAACCGCAGCTTGTACGACCCCGCGGGTAACGACGGGATCGTCCACTTGCCCTTCTCGTTGGTCGCCGTGCTGGTCAGCGGCGAGGTCAGCGAGGTGGCACTGAACAGTTCGACCGCCACGCCGGACGCGGGGGCACCGTCGGTGAGCAGCTTGACGGTGCCACCCAACATCGAGGTTCCGGTGCTGGAATCGGACTGCTGGGCGGCGGCCACCTGGATGGCCAGGTCTCGGTCGGCGGCCGAGACACCGACCAGCCTGGACAGCGCGATGGTGATCACCACGGCGAAGACGGTGACCGCGAGCAGCAGACTGAGCAACGAGATCACGCCGCGCGCGAGGCGTGCCTTCTGCAGCATCGAGCCGGTCGCGAGCGGGTCGATCTTCGGCGGAACCGGGACGATCGCGCCCGCTACCGATCGATCACCGAGGGGCGGCTCCGGCGGAAGTCCGGCGGGCCCGGCGGTGTCGTCGTCCGGAGTGATCCCGAGGCCGAAGGTGCGCACCACGGGCGTGCCGAACCAGCGCCGCTTCGCCTTCGTCCGGAGGTCGGTGATCGCGTGTTCGCCGGGGGCCAGCGTGACGACCGGCGGGATGAAGGTGAACTGGATCTTCTCCTCGGGATCCAGGCCGACCGGACGGGCGTTGACGACGGTGTTCCCGGTGTTCTCCAGGACCAGTCCGAACCGCCCGGTCGATCCGCAGATCACCGTCATGGGACTCAGCGCCAGCTTCAGCGCCTTCCGCGACGGGACCAGGACGTCCACCTCGATGACCGAGATCGCCTGCGGCGGAGTCAGCTCGCGCACCTGTACGGCGATCCGCCGGTCGCCGGCGCTGAGCCCGCGCGGGATGCTGATCGTCGCGTGCACCGTCTGGGAGGTGTCCGGGAACAGGGAAAGGTTCTCGGTCTCCATCTGCACCCAGCTGGGATCGGCGCCGAGCACCCGCAGGTGGTAGCCGCCGATCAGATCGCCGGTGTTGACGATGTGGACCGTGATCGTGAACGGTGCGTCCTCGGTCAGTTCGATCCGTTGCGGGGAGACAGTGACCCTCATCGCTCACCCACTCTCGGAGAGTGGGAAGTTCTGGGTCGTGACGCCCCCGGCGGTCACGGTGACGAGCGCGGTGCGGCTGACGTTGCTCGGCGAGGTGGCGGTGATGGTGTACACACCGGCCGGCAGCTGGTCGATGACGTAGCCGCCGCTCGGAGTCGACCCGGACGCGGCCGTCGAGGTCACCGGCCATTTGCGCTTGCCGTCGGTCGCGATGACGGTGGCACCGATCAACGGGGCGCCGCCCGGTCCGGTGACCGTCCCGCTGATCCGTCCGAGGGCGGCCGGCAGGACGACCCGCAGCGGGGCGAGCGGCGCGGTGCCGGAGAGGTTGACCGGGACCGTCGTCTGGGCGAACCCGGCCAGCGCGAAGGTGAGTGTGTAGGCGCCGGGCGACGGGAGACCGGAGAGGCTGAAACTGCCGACGGAACCGTTCGTCAGCGTGGTCGTGGTTGGCGGGTCGGCCGCCCCGCCGACGGTGACCACGGCACCACCGACGCCTCTTCCGGTGGCGTCGACCAGCACCCCGGTGACGGTGCCGGTGCCCTTGGCCATCACCACCTTGAGGTTGTTGTCCGACTTTCCGGGGCCGAGATCGACGACCTCGGTGGTCTGCCCGAAGCCGGGGCCGGACAGCGTGATCACGTAGGTCGCCGGGGTGGGTAGCTGGCCGAGCACGAAGCGTCCGATCTGCCCCGTCGTCGGGGTGCCGGTGGTCAACGCCGTGCCGTTCACCGTGGTCGTCACCGTGATGCCGCCGAGGGGTGTGGTGCCGTCGGTGACGGTCCCGACGATCTGCCCGAGCCCGGCCGAGAGCAGTACCGACGGCTCGAAGCGCTTGGCGCCGCCGTTGACGTTGGTCTGCAGAGTCGTCGGCTGATAGCCGCTGGCGGTGAACACCAGCAGGTAGCCGGCGGGGGCCGGCAGATTCGGGATGGTGTACGCGCCGGCGGCGTTGGTCTTGACGGTGGCGATGGTCTTGCCCTGCGACTTGCCGGCCAATGGTCGGACCGCCACCGTCGTCACTACCTTGTCCAGCGTGTCACCGGGGTCGACGGAGCCGGTCACGGTCGCGGGTTTGCCGGTGATCACGGCGTCCGCACCCGTCGTCACCTGTCCGCTGTTCGCGGTCACCGATGTGGCGCCCACGCGGGTGAGTGCACTCGGATGGAAGACGGTGCGGAAGCCGGTGGCGGAGAACTGCAGCTTGTAGGCGCCCGGGAACAGGCCCGCGACCTGATAGGTGCCGTCGGCCTGCGTGGCGGCCGAGCTGACCACCACCAACTGGCCGTCGGACGTGGTACGCAGCGCCTCGACCAGGATCCGCCCGACCGGTTCGCCGTCGGTCGATGCGGTGACCGTCCCGGCGATGGTGCCGCCGAGGCCGGCGGGCATCGCCCCGGTTTTCGGCAGCGCGCCGGCCGGTGGTTCGTCGGGGGGTACGGCCGTGGCACCGCCGGCGGCTCCGGCCGCGCCGCCGCCCGCGCTGCCGGCCGAGCCCGACGTGCCGCCGGCGGCGCTCTGCGGCGCGCCTGCCGCTCCCGTTCCGGAGCTGCCGTTCGCGGCCTGCGACACCTGCGCGGACTGGGTGGAGGGCACCACCGCCACGGCGAAGAACGACGCCGGTGCAGTCTTGGTCATCGGATCGCCGGCAAATACCTTGCCCAGCCCGAAAAGGAACACCGCCGCCCAGAGCGCGATGATGCTGAGCAGGATCAGCGCCGTCATCATGCCCCTGGTCAACCAGGGACGCTGGCGCAGAGTGATCACGAGGGTCTCGGTCAGCGGCTCCTCGCCGGCCGGCGACTCCAACTGGCCACCGTCGGGCCCGTCCGCGCCGTTCGGCGCGATCGCCGGAAGCAGTGCGGTGGGTGCGTCATCGGCGTGCCGACCGGTCGAACCGACCGCGACCAGAGCCGCCGGCCCACCGGCGGTGACCTCGGACAGCGGACGTGCCTCGGCCGTCAGGGTGATCGGCCGGTCCAGCTCCGAACCCATCAGCATCCGGGCGCCGCGCACGCTGACCACGACGTCGCCGGCGAGACCAGGGGGCACCGTCAGGCGGTTGGGCTCCAGGACGACCGAGATCGCCTTCTCCGGGTCGTTGGCCTTGAGCGAGACGTCGAGCGAGACGTTGCCACGGTTGGCCACGGTGAGCACGTAGCGCGCGGACCGGTGCGCGCGCACGACCGCCGGGCTGGACGCCAGGCCGATGGCGGGCACCTGTGGGACCAGTAGATCGACATCCACGTAGGCCGGTGGCGTGTCGGCCTGCCGGGAGTGGACTTCCACCGTCAGCGGATGCCGCCCGGCCGGAAAACTGGTCGGGAGTCCGAGGGTCAGGGTCATCTGGCCCGCGGAATCCGGGAACAGTGGCAGCACCGCCGGCCGGCTGGTGACGTGTTCCTCGGGCAGGCCGACGATCCGGGCGGTCACTCCGTCGATGACCTGCCCGGTGTTGATCACATCCAGGGTGATGTCCGCTCGCTGGCCAGGGGCCAGGTCGAGGAGGTCGGTATCCGCTCTTACCCGCACGCCGGTCAGCGCCTCCCGAATTCGGGACGTAGTGCGTCGAGCGCGTCAGCATGTTCTTTGGTGTGCGGGGCCACCAGCCGTTCCATCCGCTGCACGCTGGTCGCCATGTCGACGAACGGCAGGGCGTCGGTCGCCACCGTCACCACGAGCTCGAACGACGGTTTGATGGTGCCGCCGACGGTGGACCACACGTCCTTCGCCCGGTTGTTGTCGTGCGGAGCGACGGCAAGCTGGATACCGGAGCTCACCTCGGCGGGCAGATGCACCACGGGCAGGGTCTGGTTGAGCAGGAACAGGGCGAGCACGTCCCCCATCAGCTGGTGTTCGTCGCGCACGGACCCGGCCCAGGCCGACACCAGGTAGTTCAGTTGCAACATCGGTAGCGGGCCACGCCGCTGCACCCGACCATCGACCACTCGTTCCACCGCAGGGCGGGGTGGTTGTGGCGACCTGCCGACGCCGAACAGGAACAGGTTGACGGTGATCCGGTTGAGCTGGGCCGACCACGTCCC
The DNA here is from genome assembly GCA_965277305.1 of Nakamurella sp. Lineage (GTDB taxonomy): Bacteria > Actinomycetota > Actinomycetes > Mycobacteriales > Nakamurellaceae > Nakamurella. The sequence continues at coordinate 200,966 of CBDICH010000007.1, forward strand.
GGACGGCGAGTCGAACGAAACGTCACCCACCGCGGCCGGCAACGGGAGTGATTGGCGGACCAACGCTTCCAGTCCGGTGTCGATGGTGGGGATGATCATTTCGGCGCTCCTCGTGGCCACCGGCAGAGGCCGCAAATCCGATCAGGTCCGAGCCCCGGCGATCGTCGGGGCGCACAACATCTGCGGCCGAGGGATATCGACCGCAACACAGACCACAGTGCAGGGTCGGTGGCGTCTCGTCCAGCGGCGAATTGTCCCATCGAGCTCATTTCGTCCGGGCCTCGCGAAGCGGAGAGTGAGACCGTGGTGCCCAGTCCGGGAGATATGGGCCGAATGGATGATGTTCGCACCACTTTGCGTGGCCGATCTGATGAATTGGGTCGGTCGTACCCGATAATTGTGACTCAAGTCGTCTGGCACTACTCCAACGAGTGGATATTTTCGCTGGAGGTTTCAATTTGGCCACGGCGGGTGCCTATCGGCCCATGATCGTCGAAATCCGCCGGATCGGAGGGCCTCATCACCTTTCAGACCGCGCTCTGCTGGTTGGTCTCCACCGACGAGTCGGAACCACTCGCTAGAAGAGCCTGACGGCGCAGGACGCTGAATGTGGCTATCGGATCCGCCCCGGCCGCCACCGCGTCCGCGCCCTCCTGGCAGTCCGCGCGGACGCGCTCCACCTCCTCGAGAGCTGCCGCGAGTAGCGCGGCGAGGCACGCTGCCGACAGCGCGCCCGCATCCACGGCTGCAGCTGTGGATGCACCGACCAACTGCCCGGCACCGTGGTCCCCGGCTCGGTCAGCTGATCCGGTGGGTTCCGCGGTCCGGGGGCGGCTCGGTCAGGCCGATCCATTCGTTGGGTGAGGTCTCGTCGTTGGCCCTGATCACCACGACGACATCGCCGGGCTGCAGGACGCGGATCTTGCCGGAATCGAACCGGTGGGACACGCCGTTGCGGATCACCGTCAGGACGATCTCCCCCTGGGCGATCAGCCGGCCCGGGGCCAGTCCGATGTCCTGCCGGCGCACGGCCCGCTCGACGATCTGCAGCCCGGCCACCGGCTCCAGCAGGTCCTCGATCACCTCGCCGGCGTTCGGCGCGATGATCGACAGCCCCAGCAACCGGCCCGCCGCCTCCGCGGTGGGGATCACGACATCCGCGCCGCCCTGCCGCAGGACCCCGATGTTCTGTGCCTCCCGCGCGGCAGCCGCGATGGTGGCGTGGGGTGCCAGCCGCCTGGCGGTGAGGGTGACCAGCACGTTGGTGTCGTCCGCGTCTGCGGCGACGATGACCCGTTCGGCGCCGGCCACAGACGCCTGCTGCAGCACCTCTTCCCGCCGCGCGTCGCCGAGCACACCGACGCAGCCGGCCGCGGTCGCCGCCTTGATGCAGCCCCCGTTGATGTCGACCACCACGATGTGGTCAGCTGGATAGCCCTGATCCTTGAGAGCCTGGACGGCCGAGCGGCCCTTCATCCCGAACCCGATCACCACGGTGTGCTTCTTCACGCGGCGCCTCCAGCGCTGGTAACGGAATTGCTGCCTGCTCCGTTCGGTGAGCACCTCGATGGTGGTCCCGACCAGCACGATCAGGAAGACGAACCGCAGCGGCGTGATCAGCACGATGTTCGTCAGCCGCGCCGACTCCGAGACCGGCGTGATGTCACCGTATCCCGTCGTCGACAGTGTGACGGTGGCGTAGTAGAGGGCGTCCAGCCGAGTGGTCAGCTGACCGTCCAGGTCGCGGTAACCGGCCCGCTCCACCCACACGGCCACCGTGGTCACCACGATGCACAGCACGGCGATCAACACTCGAAGGCCGATCGCCCGGATGGGGCCGTGCGCCTTCTCGGGCAGCAGCACCCGGGCATCGCCGCTCTCCCTGATCACCACCGGACCCTACGTGTGCGCCCGGCCGACCAGGTGGCTGGCCCTGCTCACCACACCCGCCGGCGGCGGTGGATCAGGGTGCTTCGCGCTCGGCCAGGAACGCCTCGAACTGGGCGCCCAGCTCGTCGGCGGTCGGCAGCGGCGCAGACTCGGCCAGCAGTCCGCGCCCGGTGGCCGAGACGAAGGCGTCGTACTGCTGCTCGAGGGCCTGCACCATCTCGGCGATCTCGGTGTTCTCCTCCAGCTGGGTGGCCAGCTGGACCTGGACGGCCGCAGCCGCCGCGTCGAGACCGGCCGTCGGCAGCAACAGCCCGGTGGCGTCCGCCAGCGCCTGGATCAAGGTCCGCGCGGTCTCGGGATAGTCGGACCTGGCGACGTAGTGCGGCACGTGCGCAGCGAAGCCGATGGCGTCACGTCCGGCCTGCCCGAAGCGGTACTCCAGGAGTCCGGTGGCGTGGCCCGGCACCTGCACCGTTCCGATCCAGTCCTGCGGGGTGTCGATCAACTCCGGGCGAGTGGCGTGGGTCGACATGCCGGTCGGACGGGTGTGCGGTACGCCCATCGGGATCGCCATCAGACCGACGGTCAGCCGAACGTTGAACCGGTCGGCGATCAACCCGACGGCAGCCGCGAAGCGCTCCCACTGGACGTCCGGCTCCGGTCCGGTGAGCAGCAGGAAGGTGGAGCCGCCCTCATCGACCATGGCACGCACCACCAACTGTGGGGCGTCGTAGTCGATGAAGGCGTTGCGGGCGAAGGTCAGTGTGGGGCGCCTGGCCCGGTAGTCGATGAGCTGGTCGACGTCGAAGGTCGCGATCACCGTGCCCTCGAGCTTCTCCAGCAGCTGCGCCACGGCCAGACTCACGCCGGAACCCGCGTCGACATAGCCGTCGAGGGCGTGCACCAGCACGGGGTTGGCGAGATCTTCGATCTCGGGGACTTCGAGGTGCAACTCGTAGAGCTCACCCGGTTCGCCGGCCATCCGGAGGCCCTCCTGAAGTCTGCAGTCCTTGCGGAACCGGCGGTCGTCGCCCGCAGGTCCATTGTGCGTCGTCGGCGCACCTGTTGAGTGCCAACCACCGGTCACAGTTGGGCATTCCCCGCGTCGCGGACAGAGTCGACTGTGCAGTCAGCAGGCGATATCAGCTGCTGACTGCACACTCGCATCAGTCGAAGACGATCGTGCGCAGTCCGTCGAGCAGCACGCGGTCCTGCAGGTGGTAGTCCAGACCGCGGGCCAGCACCGTCTTCTCGATGTCGCGTCCACGCCTGGCCATGTCGGCCGCCGAGTCGCTGTGGTCGACCCGGATGACGTCCTGGTCGATGATCGGTCCGGCGTCCAGGTCCGCGGTGACGTAGTGGCAGGTGGCTCCGACGATCTTCACCCCACGGGTGTGCGCCTGCTGGTAGGGACGGGCGCCCCGGAACGAGGGCAGGAAGCCGTGGTGGATGTTGATCAACCTGCCCTCCCACGCTGTGCACAGCTCCGGCGGCACCACCTGCATGAACCGGGCCAGCACGATCGCGTCCGGTTGGTGCGAATCCACCTCGCGGCGGATCTCCTCGAAGGCTGCGGCCTTCCCGGCCGGGTCGGCGGGTACCGGGATGTGCCGGAACGGGAGACCGAACATCGCCGCCACACCGGCCAGATCCGGGTGGTTGCCGATCACCACGGCGATGTCCGCGCCCAGCGAACCCGAATGCCAGCGGGCCAGCAGCTCGTAGAGGCAGTGACCTTCCTTCGACACCAGGATGACGCTCGTCTTGCGTACCCGGGAATCGGCGACCTGCCACTGGTGGGCGGACAGTTCGCCCGCCACCTGCGCGAATCTGGCGCGCAGTTCGGCGATCTCGAAGCCCAGCGAGTCGGCCCTGATCACCTGGCGGGTGAAGAAGTGCCCCGAGTCCGGGTCGGAGTGGTAGGCCGCCTCCACGATCCACCCGCCGATGTCGGCCAGGAATGTGGTGATGCGCGCGACGATGCCGGTGGCGTCGGGACAGCTCAGCGTCAGGATGTACCGGCGATCCGGTTCGGGTAGCCCGGTCATCGGCTGGTCAGGACGTGAGGGCTGATGCCGTGTAAGCGTTCTCGCTGGTCAGCAGGGCATCGACCTGCTCGGCGACGACGGCTTCGATCTTGCCGCCGAACAGCGGGATCGGCACGCTGGCCGAACCGTTCACTGCGAGGCTGGAGCCGGCACCGGACGGAGTGAGGGAGATGGTGCCCTTGAGGCTGGCCGGTGCGCCCTTGATGACGACGGTGAAGTCGGCCGCGTAGCCGTCGCCGTCCGCGCGCCAGTCCTCGGTGCGCTCGGTGATCGGGTCGCCGGAGATCATCGAGGCAACCATCGACGGCAGGGCAGAAGCGGGGATCGCCTGTCGGGTGACGACCTTGGTGGTGGCGCCGTCGGTGTCCAGGCTGACCACCTCGGGATCGTTGCCGCCGGTGGCCGCCAGTCGGCCTTCGAGAAAAGCGCGGTCGGTGATCAGCGCGTAGACGGCGGCCGGCGGGGCGGCAAATTCGTGCGTGTTGGAAAGGGATGTAGCCAAGGTTCTCGCTCCTGGGTTGTGCACTTCGGCGTGAACTGACCACAGTAGGCCAGCAGTGGGCGCAGCTACCCGCCGGTAGCCACTGCCTCGTCCAGCCGACCTCCCAGCCGTTCGAGTGCGTCGATCACCATCGCCTGGTAGCCGTCCGCCGGCTCGGCCGACCATTGCAGGGCGCGGGTGGCCTCCCGGCCACGCCGCACGTGTTCCTGCGCCTCCTCGAAGCGCCCGAGCTTGCGATACACCTCGCCGAGGTTGAGATGTAGGGACGGATAGAACCCGGCGACGGGAGTGTCGATACCGGCGGCGGCCACCCGCTGCTCGGTCAGTTGGTCGGCCGCCGCCAGGGCTCGCAGATCCCAGACCAACTCGTCCTCCGGTTCGTCCTGTACGTCGGCCATCGAGTGCGCTATACCGACCCGGTGCATGGGATCGCCGTCGGCGCTCTCCTGCTCCCAGGCCCGGCCCAACAGCTCCCTGGCCCTGGCCCGGTCGCCACTGCGACCGAGGCCGATCGCCTCACCGACCGTCATCATCACCGGGTCGGAGCTCGTCATCCGCTTCGTCCTCTCGTCCTGGCCGGTTGCACAGGTCTGCACCTGCGGTGCAATCCGACCGGTGCCCTGGCGAGGTTAACCTTGGCCGGTGCCCACCGCTGTCCGTCTCGCCGACCTGACCACGCTGCACCTCGGCGGACCGGCTCCGGCTCTGGAAACGGTGACCAGCACCGAACAGCTGGCGGACGCCATGCAGCGGCTGGGTGGGACGAGCGTGCTGATCCTGGGCGGCGGCTCCAACCTGGTGGTCGCCGACGAGGGCGTCAGCAGCCCGGTGGTCCGGATCGCCATTCCGGGCATCGAGATCGGGCCCGACAGGGCAGATGGTTCGGTCGAGGTCACGATCGGCGCCGGCGAGAACTGGGACGGTGTGGTCGAGCAGCTCGTGGCGGCCGGTCTGACCGGATTGGCGCCGCTGTCCGGGATCCCGGGGAGCAGCGGCGCGACTCCGGTGCAGAATGTCGGCGCCTACGGGACCGAGATCGCCGAGATGTTGGCCTTCGTGACGCTCTACGACCGGACGACCGGCGAGCTACGGCGTCATCCGGCAGCGGATCTGCAGCTGGGCTACCGCAGTTCCGCGCTCCGCGGGACGGAGCGGGCGGTCGTCACCGACATCACCCTGCGCCTCGGCCGGGCGCCGACGGCTATCCGGTACGCCGAGCTGGCCCGCTCGCTGGGAGTGCAGGTCGGTCACGGTGTCCCGGAGGCCGAGCAGCGCGAAGCCGTCCTGGGTCTCCGGCGCAGCAAGGGCATGGTGATCGAGCCCGGCGTCGACGATCCGGACACCCGCAGCGCCGGGTCCTTCTTCACCAACCCGATCCTTGACGAGGGTCAGACCGCGCGCACCGACGCGGCGATCCGTCGCCGACTGGGCGTGGACACGACCTATCCGGCCTACCCCGCCGGTGCCGGCCTGACGAAACTGTCCGCCGCGTGGCTCATCGAACGCGCCGGCTTCGCCAAGGGCTACGACGGTCCGGGCGGGCGCGTCGGGCTGTCCACCAAGCACACGCTGGCCCTGGTCAATCGTGGTGGCAGTACCGCCGATCTGTTGGCCCTGGCCGCGGAGATCCGGGACGGCGTCCAGACCGCGTTCGACGTCAGACTCCATCCCGAACCGGTACTGGTCGGTGTGACCTTCGGCGAGTGACCGCGAGAACTCGCAGGTCACCGATTTCGGGCGGCCCGGCCAGACGGGGATTTCACCGCCGGCGCCTACGGTGAGAGGTCGGCTGGCAACAGCTGGTGGTGGGGTGTGCGCGAAAGGCGCCGGCCAGAGGGAAATGGAGAAGCAAGGTGCGCAAGCGTTCCGTTCGGATGTTCAGCCGTCGCGCGGCGGCGGCAGGTGCCCTGGTAGCAGCCGTGGCGCTGATCACCTCGGCGTGCAGCTCCAGCCCGGAGATCGTGACGGTCACCGTCACCAGTGGGCAGGCCGCCGCCTCGGCCCCGGTCGTCGCACCGGACCTGACAACCAGCTCCGCGGCCGCGGCCAAGACCACCACTGCGGGCACGCCGGCCGCCAATGCCGTTCGGATCAGCGCGACTCCCGCGTTCGGCACCAAGAACGTTCCGCCGAACAACCCGGTGAAGATCTCCGTGTTCGCCGGGAAGATCACCGATCTCAAGATGACCGGTGACGACGGGACCGTAGTCGCCGGCAAGACCACGCCCGATCAGACCAGCTGGGCCAGCTCGGAGCGGTTGAACTACAACACCACTTACACCTTCGCCGGCAGCGCCACCGCCAATGACGGCAAGCCGACGGCGATCAGCGGAAAGATCTCCACCGTGAAGCCGGGTGCGACCGAGCGGGCGTCCATCCAGATCCCGAACGGTGCGACCGTCGGAGTCGGCGCGCCGATCATCATCACCTTCTCCGGTGTGGTGAAGAACCGGGCCGCCGCCGAGGCCGCTCTCAAGGTCACCACCTCCGCCGGCACCAAGTTGCAGGGCAACTGGGGCTGGCTGCAGGACGAGGACATCCAGGGCAAGGGGGTCGTCCAGTCGCAGGTGCACTGGCGGCCGACGGCCAGCCCGGCCTCCGGCACCACGCCGTATTGGCCGGCGAACACCAAGGTGCACGTCGAAGCCGATCTCAAAGGCGTCGACTACGGCGGGGGCCAGTGGGGCCGCGAGGACTTCACATCCGATTTCACCATCGGGCGGTCGCAGATCGTCATCGCCGACGCCTCCACGTTCCACCTCATCGTGACCGTCGACGACAAGGTGACCAAGAACTATGCGGTCTCGTACGGCAAGGAGTCGGTTCCCGGCCGGGCCAGCTTGACCGGCATCCACATCGTGACCGAGAAGTTTCCGACCTTCGCGATGTGCAACCCACAGTTCGGCTATTGCAACTCCGAGGAGAAGTGGGCCGTCCGGATCAACAACAACGGCGAGTTCATCCACCAGAACCTCAAGGCCGCAGCCGCTTTCGGCAATGCCAACGTGTCCCACGGCTGTATCAACATGGGTGTCCCGGACGCGCAGGACTACTACAACTCCGCGATCTACGGCGACCCCGTCATCGTGACCAACACCGGCGGTCCGGCGATGAGCGAGAAGGACAGCCTGTACGACTGGATCTACTCGCCCGACGAGTGGAAGGCCCTGTCTGCGCTGTAGTCGGCGTCCCTCGCCGGCGACAGGCACAATCGATCTCGTGACCACCCGTACCTCGGCCCGACCGACGCTGCGTCGGTTGGCTGCGATCTCGCTCCATACCTCTCCGCTGGCCCAGCCGGGTACCGGCGATGCCGGCGGGATGAATGTGTACGTGGCGCAGACGTCGCTACGACTGGCCACTCGTGGGGTCGAGGTCGAGATCTTCACCAGGGCGACGTCGTCGGATTGCCCACCGGCCCAGGAGATGGCGCCGGGTGTGCTGGTGCGGCACGTCGTGGCCGGGCCGTTCGAGGGGCTGGACAAGGACGAACTTCCCGGCCAGCTCTGCTCGTTCGCGGCCGGGGTGATGCGGGCGGAAGCCCGCCAGGACTCGGGCTACTACGACCTGCTGCACTCGCACTACTGGCTGTCCGGGCAGGTCGGCTACCTGGCGAAGGATCGCTGGGGAGTGCCGCTGGTGCACTCGGCGCACACGCTGGCCAAGGTGAAGAACGCGGCGATGGCAGAGTCCGACTCGCCGGAGCCCCGAGGGCGCCTGATCGGCGAGGACCAGGTCGTGGCCGAGGCCGACCGACTGATAGCGAACACCGATACCGAGGCTCGGCAGCTGATCGACCTGTACGGCGCATCGCGGGACCGGATCGACGTGGTACCGCCGGGCGTGGACACCGACGTCTTCCGGCCCGGGTCCAAGCGGGAGGCCCGCTCGGCCCTCGGGGTGTCGCAGAACGACCTGGTGGTGGCCTTCGCCGGTCGGATCCAGCCGCTCAAGGCGCCGGACGTCCTGCTGCGGGCGGTGGCCGTACTGCGCCGGCAGTATCCCGATTGGACCTTCCGGGTGCTGATCGTCGGCGGCGCCTCCGGCACCGGCCGCATTGCCCCGCACCGACTGCAGGAGCTGGCCGTCGAACTCGGTCTGCGGCAGTCTGTCGACTTCCTGGAGCCGATGGCGCCGGCGGATCTGTGCCGGGTGTTCCGGGCGGCCGATGTGGTCGCCGTCCCCAGCTACAACGAGTCCTTCGGGCTGGTCGCGTTGGAGGCCCAGGCCGCCGGCACCCCGGTGGTCGCCGCCGCGGTCGGTGGGCTGCGGGTCGCGGTCGACGACGGGGTGAGCGGACTGCTGGTGCCCGGCCACGATCCGGCTCGCTGGGCCGATCGGCTGGCCTCGGTGCTGCTCGATCCGTCACTGCGGTCGACCTTGGCCGCCGGTGCGCCGGTGCAGGCCGCCCGGTTCTCCTGGGAAAGGACCGTCGACGGCCTGCTCGAGAGCTACCACCGGGCCCTGTTCGCCGGCGCGGCGGTGCGGGTGTGACGGCCGTCCGCCCGCAGGTGGGGCAGATAGCGGATGCCCTGACCGAGCTCGGCGTCGATTTCGGCACCGAGCCGGGTGATGCCTTCCTGCTGACGCTGCCGGGTGAGCGGCGGCACCGCACCCTGCTCTGGCTGATCGTCGGTACCCACGAGCTGCTGGTCGAGTCGTTCGTCTGCCGGGCGCCGGACGAGAACCGCGAAGAGGTCTATCGCTTTCTGCTGCAACGCAACTCCAGACTGCGGACCGTCGCGTACGCGTTGGATGGCGACGGGGACATCCACCTGGTCGGTCGGATCGGCCTCGACACCCTCGGCGCGCGACCGGCCGACGAACTGAACACGGTGCTGGGGGTGGTGCTGACCACCGCGGACGAGGACTTCAACCAGATCCTGGAACGGGGCTTTGCCGGTGCCATCCGGCGGGAGTGGGCCTGGCGCACCACGCGCGGGCATTCGCTGCAGAATCTGCAGGCGTTCAAGCACCTGATCGACTGACCGGCCGGCTTTCCCCAGCCTGTCCTCTGCCGGCCTTCACCAACCCCAGGAGCCCGGCGAGCCCTTGAACGGGCCGACCACGTCGTCGGTGATCCAGCCGCCATAGAAGCCGCCATCCTGCGGTCGGACTGTCTCCCCGTCGACCTGGCAGCTCAGCTCGGATGGCGAGAACGCCAGATATCCGGTCATCTCCCGGAACGCTCGGGTCGGGCGTTCGTAGCTCCACGCCACCGCCGGCAATGGCTCGGCGCCGGCCAGGACGTCCCAGTAGGTCGCGCCGCCCTTCCATTCACAAGTGGTCGACGGATGGTCCGACAGCCGGATCAGGGCCTGGTCGACCGACGATCTGGGCAGGTACCAGGTCGGCGGATGGCTGGTCTCCAACACCCGGAACGCGGCATCGGTCTCGGCCACGATCTGGTCGCCGGCGCGCACCACGACGCGCTTGCCGGACCGCTCCAGCCGCGGCGGTCTCGGGTAGTCCCAGACGGATTCCTGGCCGGGACCCGGAGACTGCGGCACGACGCCACGGGGGAGCGATGACCTCATGCCGACCATGATGCCTGTTCGCCGCCCGGTCCGGGCCTGTGTCCGAATTGTGATGGGGTCTCGTGCATCGCCCGGCGCGGCGCCTCCGTCTCAGCCGTGAACTGCGCACGCGCGGCCGGCTGCCGCGGTGTTTCCGCCCGCGGCGCTCGATGCGCCCCGAAATCGTGGGAGAAGCAATGCTGCACAACGGATTCGATCTCGAAGCTGAACCTCGGCGGGCGCCCCGTCGGCCTCTCCGGAAGGTTACCGGTGCGGCTGCCGCCGGCCTCGTGATGATGTTGGCCGCCGGGTGCACGTCGACCCCCACGACGGCGTCGGCCTCGTCCTCCGTCTCGGCGGCATCGGCCGCCTCGACCGAAGTGGCAGCGGCTCCGGCGGCAGCGGCGGCCTCGTCGGCTGCCGCCTCCGCTCCGGCCGCTGTGGGCGATGGCGGCAAGAGTGCGGCGGTGACCGGGTCGGTCGCCGACATCGGCGCCCAGGTCGAAGCAGCAGACCGTCAGGTCATCAAGACGGCCACCGTGACGATGGACGTGGTGGTCACCTCCACCGACAAGGGTGCGGCCGCGGATCTGGCCAAGGAACAAGATGCCGTCGACAGTGCGTACGGGCAGGTTGCGGAGCTGCCGTCGGGCGATGGCTATGTGAGCGCCGTGGACGGTGGTGGCACCACCATGTCGATCACCCTGCGGGTGCCGGTGGCCACGTTCGGCAGTGTGATGGACGCGCTGGCCGGCATCGCTCCGATCGCCGGCCGGCAGATCTCGACCCAGGACGTCACCGCGCAGGTCGTGGACATCGGCAGCCGGGTCGAGACGATGAAGGCCAGCGTGGCGCAGGGCCGGTTGCTGTTGTCCAAGGCGGACAAGATCGGTGACGTGATCGCGATCGAGTCCGAGGTGAACCAGCGGGAGGCCGACCTCGAATCACTGCAGAGTCAGCAGGCCGCACTCGCCGGACAGACCGCCCTGTCGACGATCACCGTGGTGCTGCGCGGATCGGTGAGCGGCGTGAAGAGGGCCGTCGTAGCGCCGAAGCCGGTGCCCCCTGCCGCCAGGTCAGGCTTCCTCGGTGGGCTGGCCAATGGTTGGGACGCGGTGCGCCATCTCGGTCACGCTGTGCTGACCGTGGTCGGAACGCTGGTCCCGTTCCTGCCTGTCTTCGCCGTGGTCGTCCTCGGGTTCCTCTACTGGCAGCGTCGCATCCGCCGTACCGGGGAGCCGGCGCTGGTCACCCAGCCGGCCGACCCGCGTCCGACCGACTGATCTCACGTCGACCGATCGGGTGCGGCCCGGGTGAGCGGCTCCCCTTCCGGCCGAACGGGTCTCATGTCGGCGGCGGGGACGGCCGGAGCTGCTGCATCGCGTGGCGCAGGATCTCGATGGCAGTGTCTTCCCCGATCTCATGTCGCGCCGCCGCAGTGGCGAACGCGATCGCCGCGGCGGTGACGTCGCGGTCGATCAGGGCCGCCTGGCGACCGGTTACCACCGTCCCCGCCCGGCGCCCGGACTTGACCAGCCCGGCGCCCTCCAGCTCGGAGTAGGCCCGGCCGACGGTATTGACTGCGATACCGAGATCGGCGGCCAGCCCGCGCACTGTCGGCAGCCGATCGCCCGACCGCAACGACCCCGCTCCGATGTGCCCGGCGATCTGCGCGCGCAATTGCTCGTAGACCGGCGTCGCCGCGGTGACGTCGACCGTCAGTTGGATCGTCACGGCTGCCGGGCGAGCGCCCGGGCCACGGACTTCCGCAGCCGACTTTCATTGGGGCCGGCCAGGTACAGCAGGAAGACGCCCAGCCCGAAGAGCAGCGAGCACAGGTTGACGAACGTCCCGAGGGCGCGCGACAGGGGGCTGGCGCCGACCTCGGTCAGCAGGTCGTGCAGGTTGCCGAGGAGGGCGATCGCGAATGCGAAGCACGCGGCGCTCACCGCTCGCAGCACGCGTTGCGCCGAGACCCGGCGCAGGGTCAGGTCGACCTCGGCCGTGACGCCCGCCAGCATCGGTCGTCGTAGCACCTGGGCCACGGCGGTCCCGCCGAGGACCAGCATGAACACCAGGAGCGCGCTCGCCCTGCGCAGCGCCCCGATTCCGGGCGCGCCGACGGTCGGGTCGACGAACAGGCACAAGGTCAGCGTCCCGATCACCGCCGCCCCGGACAGGATCGCCACCAACAGGTACCGGATCCGGACGGTCTCGCGCAGGGACGGGCGGCGCAGCAGCGCCACCCGGACGGCGCCGTCCTGTCGTGGCCAGCGGGTCTCGGCGATGACCTGGAACGTCAGCGCGAGGATCCCGACGACGGCGACGCCGGCTCCGGACGAGCCGCCGGCGCCCTGGACCGCGTTGCCGAACATGCTCGTACCGACCACTGCGACGAACAGCATCACTCGGCCGGTCGTCAACGAGAACGCCTGCATCGCTGCCGCTGTCGGACCCGGACGGGAGAACGCTCGTCGCACCGATTGCACGATCAGCAACAGGAGAAGCGCACCCAGCACGAGGCCCAGCACGGCGACGAAGCCGTTGACGGTGTTCATGCCGACCCCCGTTGTGTCAATGAATGGGTTCATCAAGACATACTTGTAACCGGACGGCAAGCTGCCCGACTTCTTCACCGACAGGGCGCTGCGGCAGACTGACCGGCATGACTTCGACTCTGATCCTGTTGCGTCACGGCGAGAGCACCTGGAATGCCACGAACCAGTTCACCGGTTGGGTGGACGTGCCCCTGTCCGAGAAGGGCACCGGCGAGGCGAAGCGGGGCGGCGAGCTGCTGAAGTCCGTGGGGCTGCTTCCCGATGTCGTCCACACCTCGCTCCTGCGCCGGGCCATCATGACGGCCAACCTCGCGCTCGACGCCGCCGATCGCCACTGGATCCCGGTCCGGCGTACCTGGCGGCTGAACGAGCGCCACTACGGCGATCTGCAGGGCAAGGACAAGAAGCAGACACTGCAGACGTACGGCGAGGAGCAGTTCATGCTCTGGCGCCGCTCGTACGACGTCCCACCGCCGCCCATCGGTGACGACAACGAATATTCCCAGGCCGGCGATCCGCGATACGCGAGCCTGGGCGACGCCGCGCCGAAAACCGAATGCCTCGCCGACGTGGTGGTCCGCCTCGAGCCCTATCTCCGCGGGCCCGTCGCCGACGATCTGGCCGACGGCAAGGTCGTGCTGCTGGCCGCGCACGGGAACTCCCTGCGGGCCGTCGTGAAGCTGCTGGACGGCATCAGCGACGAGGACATCGCCGCCGTGAACATCCCGACCGGGGTCCCGCTCAAGTACGAGCTCGACGCCGACCTCCGCCCGTTGACCCCCGGCGGGATCTACCTGGACCCCGCCGCCGCCGCCGCCGCCATCACCGCAGTGGCCAACCAGGGTCGCTGACCCCGGGCCCCGGCCCCCGGCCCCCGGCCCCGGCCCCCGGCCCCTCGTCCGACCCGCCCCGCGCGGATCAACTTCGACGGCGCGGATGAACTCGGATGTTTTGTGACTCCTGGGGAAGGAGTCGACGAGTTCATCCGCGCAGCGTGCGGGCCTGCGTCATTCCCCCGGGCCTGCGTCACTCGCCGCTGCCGGGTGAACTCCAGGTGAACTCCTTGCGAGGGGGAGCCGTCGAGTCGGCCAACCCCTGCTGGCCGCGGTGTTCCGTGGCCGGTTCGGTCTGCGCACAGCACCTACCATTCGAGGTGTGTCGTGGACCGGGTATCTGGCCGTCGCCCTTGGCGGTGGTCTCGTCGGGCTGTTGATGAGCCTGGTGGTCTTCCGGCGCGCGCCCAGAGTGAATTCACCGGAGATCTCGGACCGCGCGTTGCTGGCCGAGATCGCCTTCTCGGCATCGACGACCGGGTACGCGGTGCTGGACGACCAGGCTCACCTGCTGGTTTTCAACGTCAGGGCCGTGGAACTCGGAGTGGTGCGGGCCGGACTGATCGACCACCGGATCGCCGATGCCCTGGGGCGGGCGAAGGTCGCCGGCGAGCCGATCGACGTCGAGTTGGGGCCGGTCGAACCGATTGCGGACCTCGCGGGACCACGCCCCAACCCGGCGGCGGTCCAGGCGGTGGTCAGATCCACCGGTGACGGCTTCGTCGTCGTGTCGGCCACCGACGAGACCGAGGCCCTGCGGCTGGAAGCCGTGCGCCGTGACTTCGTCGCCAACGTCTCGCACGAGCTCAAGACCCCGGTCTCGGCCATCGGACTGCTGGCCGAGGCGGTCCTCGACGGCTACGACGATCCGGAGCACGTCGAACGGTTCGCCGAGAAACTGCTCCGGGAGTCGGTCCGGCTCGGGGCGCTGGTCAACGAGCTGATCACGCTGTCCCGACTGCAGGGTGCCGATCCGCTGCCGGATCTCGCCGTGCTCGAGGTCGACGCGGTGGTCGCCGAGGCGGAGGCCAGATCGGCGATCGTGGCGGAGAGCGCGGGGATGACCATCACCCTCGACGCCCCGTCCGGACGGCTGGTCCAGGGCGACCGGCAGATGCTCGTCACCGCGCTGGTCAATCTGCTGGCCAACGCCGTGCACTACTCACCGCGCGGCGGCACGGTGTCGATCAGCCGCCGGGTCTGCGATGGATTCGTCGAGATAGCCGTCACCGACCGTGGCATGGGTATCGCGGTGGAGAATCAGACCCGGGTGTTCGAGCGGTTCTTCCGCATCGACCCGGCCAGGTCCAGGGCCACGGGCGGGACGGGTCTGGGGCTGGCCATCGTCAAACACGTTGCGGCCAACCACGGCGGCTCCGCCGTGCTCTGGTCCCAACCGGGCACCGGCTCCACTTTCACACTGCGACTTCCGGAATTCCTCCAGGACAGATCAGCCATCGAGCCGGCCGACCCGAACGGCCACCCGCCGACCGTGACGCCGCCACCCGTCGACTCGACGAACGCGACACCACCAGCTACCACCTTGCCGGTCCACGACGACGACGTTCCGCCGAGCAGCCTGCTCGCGGGCAACAAAGGAGCACAGTGACCAGGGTTCTGATCGTCGAGGACGAGGAATCGATGGCCGATCCGTTGGCCTTCCTGCTGCGGAAGGAAGGGTTCACCACCACGATCGCCGCCACCGGCCCCGACGCGCTGGCCGAGTTCGACCGGACCGGAGCGGACATCGTCCTGCTGGATCTGATGCTCCCCGGGATGAGCGGCACCGAGGTGTGCAAGGCGCTGCGGGCCAGGGCCGCCGTTCCGGTGATCATGGTGACGGCCCGGGATTCCGAGATCGACAAGGTGGTCGGGCTCGAGCTCGGCGCCGACGACTACATCACCAAGCCGTACTCGACGAGGGAGCTGATCGCCAGGATCCGGGCGGTCTTGCGTCGCGGCGCGGAATCCGATGACGGGGTCGAGTCGACTCTGGCGGCCGGGCCGGTGCGGATGGACGTCGAGCGGCACGTCGTGTCGGTGCACGGTGAGCAGGTGTCGTTGCCGCTCAAGGAGTTCGACCTGCTCGAATATCTGATGCGCAACACCGGTCGGGTACTGACCCGCGGCCAGCTGATCGATCGGGTGTGGGGAGCTGATTACGTCGGCGACACCAAGACGCTCGACGTGCACGTGAAGCGACTGCGGTCGAAGATCGAGCCCGATCCGGCAGCGCCGCGTCACCTGATCACGGTGCGGGGTCTCGGCTACAAGCTGGAGACCTGACCACGGCTTCCAGACCGGCCGCATGGAAGCCGTGGGGGCGCGGCTCCCGGTAGCGTGAGGGCGTGAGTTCCAGCCCGCGCCCGCCGATCCCGGTCGGGCTGTCCACTGCCGCATCCTTCCCGGAGACCACCGCTGCCGCGTTCGAGATGGCCGCAGAGGCCGGGTACGACGGTATGGAGGTGATGGTCCAGACGGATCTCACCAGCCAGACTCCGGATGCGCTGGCCCGGCTGATCGACCTGTACCAGATCCCGATCCTGTCGGTGCATTCGCCGTGCCTGCTGATGACCGCAACGGTGTGGTCGTCCGACCCGCTGGTCAAGCTGTCCCGCTCGCTCGAGATGGCCGAAAAGCTCGGCGCGCCAACGGTAGTCGTTCACCCACCGTTCGTCTGGCAGCGGAGCGCGGCGGCGAACTTCACGGAGGCCGTCGCCGAACTACAGCTCCGCACCGATGTCGTCATCGCGGTGGAGAACATGTTTCCGGTCAAGGTGGCCGGGCGGTTGGTCAACAGCTACCGTCCCCATTGGGATCCGGTGCCGGCCGGTCACCGCCACTTCACGCTCGACCTCTCGCACACCGCAACCTCGGGCTCCGATGCGCTCGAGATGATGCGCCGCATGGGTTCCCGGCTCTCGCACCTGCATCTGGCCGACGGCTCGGGGTCGTCGAAGGACGAACATCTCGTCCCCGGGCGCGGCAGCCAGCCGTGCGCCGAGGTGCTCCGGATCCTGGCCCAGGAGGACCTGCAGGGCGAACCTTTCCGCGGTGCGGTCATCCTCGAGATCTCCACCAGGGCGGTCAAGGGCGAGCAGCGGCGCATCGACGTCGCCGAGGCGCTCGCCTTCGCCCGCCGCCACCTTTCGCCCATCTCGGCAGACGGCTGAGGGTCGGCCGGTGACCCAGCCGCCCACCAAGGACCCGGTAGCCGCCTTCCTGGCGCTACCACTGGGCACCAGGGTCGTGGTCAGGTATCGCATCCCCGGCGGTGCCACTGATGTCCTGGGCACGCTACTGACCCTGACCGAGACCGAATGTCAGGTGCAGGGCAAAGCCGGGCCCGTGACCGTCCGGCTGGGCGATATCGTTGCCGCCAAGCAGATCCCGCCGGCGCCGGCCCCCCGGAACCGCTAGCTCAACACGATCGACCTGGTCAGGTTGCGCGGCGCATCCGGGTCCAGCCCGCGGTGCAGTGCGAGACTCACGGCCAGGCGCTGGATGTGGACCAGGGTGGCCATGGCATCACCGGTACTGACGTGCACCGACGCGCCGGTGGTCACGATCTGATCGACGAGTCCCTGCGGTGGGGTCCCGAGCGACCAGACCAGGGTGTGCGGCTCGGCCAGGGAGATCGGGCCGTGCCGGTAGTCGTACGACGGGTACGACTCGGCCCAGGCCAGTGCCGACTCGCGCATCTTGAGCGCCGCCTCGTTCGCGAGGCCGACGGCGGCACCGGTGCCGAGGAAGGTGAACTGCACCTTGTCCTGCCACCCCTCGGGTAGATCCGCGGTCAGCGCGGTCTCCGCCTCGGCGATGACCTTCGTCAGGTCTTCGCCCAATCCGGCGCGCAGGAGCGCGAGAGTGGTGGTGGCAAAACGGGTCTGCACCACGGACTGTTCGTCGGCGAACGGCAGCAGGATGTTCCGGGCGCCTGCGGTGGCACCGGGGGACTCCGGGTCGCCGACGATGGCCAGGCTCGGCTGACCGGGCGGAAGGGCGGCCAGCAGGTCGAGAACCTCGGTGGTGGTGCCGGATCTGGTGATCGCGACGATCAGGTCGTAGCGGCGGCCGATCGGGAACTCGGAGGCCGCGAACGCGTCGGTCAGGCCGAGCCCGGCCTCTTCGCGCAGGGCCGCGTAGGCCTGGCCGACGAACCAACTGGTGCCGCAACCCACCACGGCGATCCGTTGGCCGGCCACCGGCAGCAGGGCGGCCGACTGCGCCGCGACAGTCACTGCCTGGCGCCACATCTCGGGTTGCGTGGCGATCTCGGCGAGCACATGCGCGGCCGGGGAGGAACGTGTGGTCATGGGCTTCTCCTACCTTTTCTACTTGACCGCGCCGGCGGTCAGTCCGCCGATGAGCCGCTTCTCGATGAACGCGAACAGAATCACGACCGGAACGATCGCGACGATCGAGACGCCGAAGACGTATTGCCATTCCGCCGTGTACAGACCGAAGAAGCGGGGGAGGGATACGGTCAACGGTTGCTTGTCGTTCGTCGTCATGATGATCGAGGCCGCGGCGTACTCGTTCCAGGACGAGACGAACACGAAGATGATCGCGGTCACGATGCCGGGCCAGACCAGCGGCAGCGAGATCTTGAACATCACCTGGAGTTTGGAAGC
The DNA here is from genome assembly GCA_965277305.1 of Nakamurella sp. Lineage (GTDB taxonomy): Bacteria > Actinomycetota > Actinomycetes > Mycobacteriales > Nakamurellaceae > Nakamurella. The sequence continues at coordinate 218,947 of CBDICH010000007.1, forward strand.
GCCGTCGATCACAGCGGCCTCGTCGACCTCCTTGGGCACGGAAGCGAAGAACGCCTGCATGATCCAGATCGCGAAGGCGAGGTTGAACGCGCCGTTGACCAGGATCATGGCGAACCAGGTGTCGTTGATACCGAGCTGCAGGAATTCGCGGAAGAGACCGACAGCGAGCACGGTCGGCTGCAGCATCTGGGTGATCAGCACCAGGAACAGGAAGGCCAGCTTGCCGGGAAACTTGAAGCGGGCCAGGTAATAGGCGGCCGGAGTGGCGGCGAGCAGCACCACCAGGGTGGCGAACACCGAGATGACGATGGTGGCGATCAGGCCCTTGAACGGCTCGACATCCGAGGACCACATGGTGACGTAGTTCTTGAACAGGAAATTGCTGCCGAGATAGACCGGCGGAATCTTGGTGATCTCGGCCTGCGACTTGAGCGAGCCGAAGAACATGATCAGGTACGGCAGGATGAAGACCGTCACGATGACGACCGAGCCGATGATGATGCCGATCTTGTTCGGCGGTTTGTTGACGCCGGTACCACGGACGCGGTTGGTCGTCGGGGTGGTCTCGAACGGCGGTGGCGCGATGGTGGTGGTCATCTCAGCGCTCCTTCGTGGGTTTCACGACGACGAGGTAGATGGCGATGATCACCAGACAGACCCCGAAGTTGACCACCGACAACGCGGAGGCAACACCGGGACCCAGGGTCGTCTTGTACTTGAAGATCAGGGTGGTCGTGGTGTCCGAGCTGTAGCCGGGCAGCGAGCCGGTCAGCACCTGCAGGATCGGCAGCGAGTTGAACACGTTGATGATGTTGATCAGCACCGCGACCGCCAGGGCGGGACGCAGGATCGGCAGGGTGATCTTGAAGTACCGGGCGCCGGCGCCCGCTCCGTCGACGTGGGCGGCTTCCATCACGTCGTTCGGCACCGCCTGCAGGCCGGCCAGGATGGTGTAGGTGGTGAACGGGAGCGAGACGAAGATGGCCACGATGATCGCGACGATGAATGCCGGGCCCGGGGTCTGGGTGAAACCGTAGGGCTGGTCGAGGATTCCCACGTCGACCAGAAATTTGTTGATGATGCCGTAGTCGATGTTCAGCCCGTACTTGAAGACCGACGTCGTCATGACGACCGAAGCGGCCCACGGGACGATGACGGCGAGCCGGACGATCTTGCGGCCCCCGAACGCCTTGTTCAGGAACTGCGCGAGACCGAGGGAGATGACCACCGTGAACACCACCACCACGACGACCCAGACGAACGTGTTGAGGAAGACGTGGCTGATGTTCACGCCGGGGAAGGTCAGCGCCAGGTGGTAGTTCGCCCAGCCGGCCGGGCCGCTGTCGTAACCGACCCGGCTGACCTTCCGGAAGGACGTGTAGATCATGTAGCCGGCCGGGTACAGCACGATGCCGATGATCAGGATCAGCGCCGGCGCCAACCACGGCACGGCCGACCCGAGTTGGCGGACCCGTCCGGGCCGCTTCGACGCCTGGGGCTCCGGCGTCACCTGGACTTTCGGTTCTGTTGGCACGGCAGTCGTACTCATCACTGACCTTTCCTACTGGGCCGTCGAGGCATGGATCAACTTCTCGGGCAGGGACGAAGTTGTTCGCTTCTGTCCCACCATCACCAAAACCGCGACGTTCATCCCTGCCTGCGAAGTTGATCCATGCCACAGGGGAGACGAAGGCCGGGGGCCAGGGGCCGCACGCAGGCCGCTGCCGTGAGAGCACCAGGGCTCCCACGGCAGCGGCTCCATCACGTCGGTGGCGCGGTTGGCTCGATCCAGCCGGGTCGATCAGCCGGCGGCGTCGACCTGGGCCTGGATGCCGTCCAGCACGGTCTTGCCGTCAGAGCTGGCGATGGTGCCGCCGTTGGCCTGCAGGGCATCCTGCAGAGCCGACCACTGGGTGTTGCCCTGCGGCAGGTAGCGCACCGTCGGAAGGGCCGCGTAGAACGGCGCATTCGTCGGGTTGGCCGCCGCCTGCAGCTTGATCGCTTCGGTGGTCACCGGGAGCAGACCGGTGGCCGCGGACCACTTGTTGTAGACCGAGGGGCTGTAGAAGTAGTCCAGGAAGGCCTTGGTGGCGGCCTTGCGGGCCGCATCCTTGTTGTTGAACGCCAGGATGAAGTCCGTGACGCCCAGGGCGACCGCGGTGGTGCCGTCCTTGGACGGGACCGGAGCCAGGCCGAACTTGATGCCCGGGAACTTCTTCTGCATGTCGGCGACGAGACCCGGCTGGGTCACGTACATCCCGAGCTTGCCCTGGTTGAACAGGTCGGCGACGTCCTGCCGGTTGGAGGAACCCGGGTTCGGTTGGGTGGCCTTGGCGTCGATGAAGGTCTTCATCTCGTCGAACGCCGCGACGTTCGCGTCGGTGTTCGCCTTGATCTTGCCGTCGGTCACCCAGTCACCCTTGTTGCCCCAGACCCAGAGAGTCGACTCGACCTGCGCCTCCTCCTTGCCCATCGGCATGCCGTAGCCGGAGACGCCGCCACCGAGAGCGGCAATCTTCTTGCTGTCGGTCAGCAGCTCGGCCCACGTCTTGGGCGGTGCGGCGATGCCGGCCTTGCTGAACAGGTCCGTGTTGTAGAGCATGATGCGGGCGGAGGCGATGTCCGGTGCGGCCCACTGGGTGCCGTCACTGCCGACGCCGTTCTTGGCCAGGCTCGGCACGATGGACGAGAACGTCGCAGGCGACATCACGTCGGTGATCGGGTAGAGCAGGCCGGCCTTCGCCGAATCGGCGAAGTTGTTGTCGTTCAGGATGTCCGGGGTGTCGTTGCCCTGGATCCGGGACTGCACCACGTCGGTGAAGCCGGTCCAGGGAGCGATCTGCAGCTTGACCGTGACGCCCGGGTACAGGGCGTTGTAGCCCTTGATGACGGTCTCCCAGTCGGACTTCGACGAGTCGGTGTAGCTGGGCGCCAGCACGCTGATGGTCGCCTTCAGGCTGGTATCGCCCGCGGCGCCACCGGCAGGCGCGGACGAAGCAGCCGAACCGGACGCGGCCGGGGCTGACCCGGACGCCGCCGGGGCGGACGATGCCGCCGACGCGGCCGGCGCGGACGCGGCGGCCGATGACGTGGCCGACGAGCTCGAGCTGGCCGCCGTCGTCGAGCTCGAACCACACGCCGCCAGAGCCAGGCCACCGACGAGGGTGACGGCCGCAAGCTTGATGGACTTCTTCACGAGCACCTCCATGCTCGTTCGGCATCGGGTACTTGCGTGGCGCCCGGCCGAACTGCGTTAGATCTGAATGGATGCAGAAGACTGTTCGTAATATGGTTGAAACACGCAATTTCAATCACGTCGTTGCAGCATGTTGCATCAGAACCGGTCCGTCAAGACCTGTTCGGCAGCTGTGACCTAAGTGTTGCGAACCGTCGTCCGGTCGGGTCTACATCCTTCCGGCGCACCCGGTCCAATCCGAACCGTGTGCGGTGGGCCACCACTGCCGGCTGTCAGGGCCGGAGGGAGGCGATCGGGGTGAACGGGCCCGTACCATGCTCGGGTGAGCCTGCATCTGTACGACACGGCGACCCGCGCCGTTCGGCCGTTCGTGCCGATCCGCCCGGGCGTGGTGTCGCTGTACAACTGCGGTGCGACAGTGCAGTGGTACCCGCACATCGGTCACCTCCGGGGTGCTGGGATCGTCTACGACGTACTGCGCCGCTGGTTGGCCCACTCCGGCTACGAGGTCGTCCATGTCCGGAACGTCACCGACATCGACGACAAGATCCTCTCCAAGGCGGCCGAGGCCGGCCGGCCCTGGTGGGAGTGGGCCGCAACCCACGAGCGCGCATTCAGCGATGCCTACGACACGCTGGGCTGCCTGCGTCCGTCCGTCGAGCCCCGCGCCACCGGCCACATCCCGCAGATCATCGCGATGATCGACGAGCTGATCGCGGCCGGCAAGGCCTACGCCGCCGCCGGTGACGTCTACTTCGCGGTCCGTTCGCAGCCCGACTACGGCTCCTTGAGCGGGCAGCGGCTGGACGAGATGCAGCAGGGCGAGACGGAGGGCGCCGGCAAGAAGGACTCCGCAGATTTCACCATGTGGAAGGCCGCGAAACCGGGCGAACCCTCGTGGGATTCACCCTGGGGTCCGGGTCGGCCGGGCTGGCACATCGAATGCTCGGCCATGGCCAGGGCCTACCTGGGCTCGTCGTTCGACATCCACGGCGGCGGCCTCGACCTGGTCTTTCCGCACCACGAGAACGAGGCCGCGCAGTCGCACGGTGTCGGCGACCCCTTCACCGAGTTCTGGATGCACTCGCACTGGGTGACCATGTCCGGCGAGAAGATGTCCAAGTCGTTGGGCAACGTGCTGTCCGTCCCCGCGATCACCGAACACACCAGACCGATAGCGCTGCGGTACTACCTGCTCAGCGTGCACTACCGCTCCTCCATCGAGTACTCGCGAGAGGCCCTGGACGACGCGGCCAAGGGCTTCGAGCGGATCGAGGGTGTGCTCGCCCGAGTGGCCGAACGCGTGGGCCCGGTGGGCCTCGGCGAATTGCCGGTGGCGTTCGTCGAGGCGATGGACGACGACCTCGGCGTCCCGAAGGCGCTGGCCGTCGTGCACGACCGGGTCAGAATCGGCAACGCCGCGCTGCAGGCACGCGACCACACCGCGGCCGCCACCGAGGCGGGGCGCATCCGGGCCATGCTGGCAGTCCTGGGGCTGGATCCGTTCGCGGCACCCTGGGCCGACGCGAGGACCGACGATTCGCTCCGGATGGCCACCGACAAATTGATCCGCCAGCTGCTCGACGAACGTGCGGCCGCCAGGGCGGCGAAGGATTTCGCCAGGGCGGACGAAATCCGCAAGACCTTGGCAGCGGCCGGTTTCGCGATCGAGGACACGGTCGACGGCCCAGTCTGGTCGGTCAACCCGCCCCAGTAGCACCACTCCAGCAAGACCGCAGCATCCACAGCTGCGGCAATTGACCTATGCACACAGAGAAGAGGTGACGCCGACATGGCCGGGAATTCCCAGCGCCGCGGGGCGGTCCGCAAAACAGGGACGAAAAAGGGGGCCGTGGTCGGCTCCGGAGGGCAGTCACGCCGGGCCATCAAGCCCAAGGGTCCGACGCCACCGGCCACCGAGCGGACCGGTCATCCCGCCGCGCGCAAGGCCGCCGCGGCTGCACGACGGGAGGCGACCCCGCAGGGGCGCCCCCAGCGCAAGGACCGCGGTGACCTGCCCGAGACGGTGGTCGGTCGCAACCCGGTCGTCGAGGCGCTGCGGGCGGGGGTGCCGGCCATGGCACTCTATGTGGCCCAGGGCATTTCCGTCGACGAGCGCACGGCCGAGGCTGTCGCCCTGGTCGGCAACAAGGGCATCGCCCTGCTCGAGATCTCCCGGCCGGAGATGGACCGGCTCACCGGCAACGCGATCCACCAGGGTCTGGCGTTGCAGGTGCCGCCGTACGACTACGCCCATCCGGAGGATCTGCTCGGCCGCGCCAAGGACTCCGGTCGGCCGCCGTTGATCATCGCCGTCGACGGGGTCACCGACCCACGCAACCTCGGCGCCATCATCCGGTCGGCCGCCGCCTTCGGTGCGCATGGCGTGCTCATTCCGGAGCGCCGTTCGGCCGGCGTCACCGCCTCCGCCTGGCGCACCTCCGCCGGTACGGCTGCCCGGATCCGGGTGGCCCGCTGCACGAACCTGGTGCGCACTCTCAAGGACTACGCCGCCGCCGGGTTGATGATCGCCGGGCTCGACGCCGACGGCACCGTCGACACGGACGACTTCGATCTGGCGACCGGGCCGCTGGTGCTGGTGATCGGTTCGGAGGGGCGTGGACTGGCCCGACTCACCCGCACCGTCTGCGACGTCACCGTCTCGATCCCGATGGCGCGCACCGTCGAGTCGTTGAATGCCTCCGTGGCCACCGGTGTGGTCCTGGCCGAGGTGGCCCGGCGCCGACGCGCACTCTGACGGACGGCGACCGTGATCGGACCGGAAGTTCCCGGTGAGGGGTTGCCCAAGGTCACCGAGACGACGACGTGCACCTGGACGGTGACCTTGTCCGCGGCCACCGCGGAGGTTCCGATCCGGTTGGCCGACTTCTCGGCGTCCGACCATCTGGGCGTTGTCTACCCGATGGCACCGGCGCCCGGCCAACCGGCACCGCCCACCCGCCTCGGGCCGGGTCAGACCGTGACTTTCGGGTTGCGCGCGATCATGCACACCGGCGAGGGTCTGATGCTTTGGTCGCCCGGCGGGTCCGATCTGGTGGCGTCCTGGGACTTCGTCGTGGAGAACGACTGACCGCCCTCAGCCGGTCAGTGTCTCGACGACCCGGTCCAGCGTGTCCTGATCGGTGGTGCGACGCAGCACCGCGGACGCACCGCCCAGCGCGGTGATGTGGGCCAGCACTTCACGGATCGCAAACTCGGGCGCGTCCTGTATGCCGGGCGGGATGGTCGACGGATCCGGTCGGTCCGACTCCGGGATGCGGCCCAGCAATTGCGCGAGGATGTCCGGCATGGCGTCGTTGGTACGGAGGAAATCGGCCACGATCGTCTCGTGGTCGGTCCCGATCAGATCCAGCAGGAGCGCCACCGTGGTCCCGGTGCGGTCCTTGCCGGCGGCGCAGTGCAGCAACACCGGGCCGCCGTCGGCGACCGCCTCGGTCAGCTCGGCCAGCCGCACCCCGGCGCGATCGATGATGGCCAGATAGAAATCAGCGAGGATCTGGTGCCCCTCCGCAATTGAGCTCGACCGCAACCTGGTCACCCGAGGGGGTGCCTGTTCGTCGGCCGACGGGAGAATCTGATCGGCGACGGGTACCCGGACGACCCGGACGCCGGCGGCTTCCGCGGGGGCCCAGTCCGGCGGTACCTGTTCGTGCGGCTCCCGCAGATCCACGATGGTGGCGATACCGGCGTCCCGGACCACCGCCAGATCGGCGTCGTCGAGGTGGAAGGGCTGGGCCGACCGGAACAGCCGACCGGCCCGCAACGGTCCGTCGCCGGAGCCGGCCACATCCCGAAAGTTCAACAGTGCCATCAGTTCTCCTGGTCAAAGAATGAGCCAACCTGCTATCAGGGTAGATCGCGCCCGACTCGCCCGTCGGCCGGCCCGAGGTCAGACGTCGACCCACCGGTACCCGACAGGTGCCAGACGCCCGGACCCCGATGTCGTTGCCGCCACGAGTTCGACCAGATCACCGCCCGGTCCGGGCATGGCCAGCGTCAGCACCGCCTGGTCCAGGTACCGCACGTCCAGCACCATGACCCCGCCGGCTCTGAGCTCGGCCTCGACCCGGCCCGCCGTGGCGTGCTCGACCCGGAGGTCCATCAGCTCCAGCCGCTGTCGGCCGACCGTGGGCGCCTGCGCGACGACCAGCGCCACCGCGCCGGAGTACGCCCTGACCAGTCCGCCCGCACCGAGCAGGGTGCCGCCGAAATACCGGGTGACGACCACACAGACGTTGACCAACCCGGCTCCCTGCACCACCGCCAGCATCGGTTTGCCCGCGGTGCCGGTCGGCTCGCCGTCGTCGCTGGAGCGGCTGATCAGGCCCGCATCCCCGCCCTGCAACACCGACGCGGAGCAGTGGTGCCGCGCGTCGCGGCGGGTCCGCCGTTGCTCGGCGACGAGCGCTCTGGCCTCTGCCTCGGACTCCGTTCGCCTCAGTACTGCCAGGAAGCGGGATCGTTTCACCTCCAGCTCGGCGTGCACCTCCTGACCGGGGGCGATCGTCAGGAGGTCCACCCGTTCCATCCTGCCCCGTCCGGCCGCCGACCCGGTTCCGACCGGGCTGGTTCGTGGTTTAGAATATGAGAACGATTATCAAATGCAATCGCTCATCTGGAGATCCATCGATGACCCGCAAGATCACCAAGCTCGGCCTCGGCGCACTGCTGGCCATGACCACCCTGCTCGCGGCCTGTAGTTCTTCGTCCTCGACGGCTGGTTCGGCCGTCTCGTCCGGCTCGGCTTCCTCCGGTGCTGCGCTCACCCCGATCGACGTCGTCGCGTCCACCGACGTCTGGGGGAGCATCGTCTCCGCGATCGGCGGTTCACACGTGAACGTCAGCTCGATCATCTCGGATCCCTCCGCCGACCCGCACTCCTACGAGGCGAACGCCCGCAATCAGCTGGCCATCTCGCGGGCTGCGTTCATCATCGAGAACGGCGGGGGTTACGACGACTTCGTGGACCGGATGGTCAGCTCGGCCGGGTCGAAAGCCACGGTCATCAACGCCGTCGACGTGTCCGGCTACACCGGAGCCGATCTGAACGAGCACGTCTGGTACGACTTTCCGACGGTCGACAAGGTGGCCGCGAAGATCACGGCGGCGCTGACCGCGGACGATCCCGCGAACGGTCCCGAGTTCGCCGCGAATGCGGCCGCCTTCGCCGACCGGGTGGCGAAGCTCCAGTTGCAGGAGCTCGGCATCAAGGCCAAGAGCGCCGGAGTCGGCGTCGCCATCACCGAACCGGTACCGCTCTACATGCTGACCGCGTCCGGTCTGACCAACAAGACACCCGCCGCGTTCAGCGAAGCCATCGAGAGCGACAGCGATGCGCCGGCCTCGGCGGTGGCCCAGACGATCGCCCTGTTCGACGACAGGCAGGTCAAGGCGTTGGTCTACAACGAGCAGACCACCGGACCGCAGACCCAGCTGGTCCTGGCGGCCGCCAAGAAGAACGGCATCGCCGTCGTCCCGGTCACCGAGACCCTGCCGGCCGGCACCGATTACCTGGGTTGGATGGGCGCCAACCTCGATGCCATCGCCAAGGCGGTGGCGTGAGATCGATCAGCACCCCGCAGTCGTTCGGACGTCCCGGCGTTCGGGATGATGGGCAGGTGACTCCGCCTCCCGCAGCCGACGGCCAGGGTCGGCTTCGTCAGGATGTGGGCCATCCCGTGGTGCAACTCGAGAAGGCCGGCCTGGCCTACGGCCCCCGGACCCTCTGGTCCGACCTCGACCTCGAGATCCAGGCAGGTCAGTTCGTGGCCGTGCTCGGCGCGAACGGAGCCGGCAAGACCAGCCTGCTGAAGGTTCTGTTGGGCGAGCAGCAGTTGTCCAGCGGGTCGGTCCGGATCGCCGGTCAGCCGGTGACCCGCGGCAGTGATGTCGTCGGCTACGTACCGCAACGGGTCGGCATCGACTCGGGCACCATGGTCAAGGCCAGGGACGTGGTGCGGATGGGCGTCGACGGACACCACTGGGGTGTCGCACTGCCGTTCGGTGCCCGTCGCCGCGAAACCCGACGCATCGTCGACGAGATGCTCGCCGCCGTCGGCGCCACCGCGTTCGCCGATGCGCCGGTCTCCATGCTGTCCGGTGGCGAGTTGCAGCGGATCCGGATCGCCGAGGCGCTGGCCTGCGACCCGTCGCTGTTGATCTGCGACGAACCGCTCGCGGCCCTGGACCTGCGGCACCAGCAGGAGGTCGCCGCGCTGATCGACCAACGCCGCCGCGAGCACGGCACCGCCGTCATCTTCGTGACGCACGAGATCAATCCGGTCCTGCAGTACGTCGACCAGGTGCTCTATCTGGCCGGCGGCCGGTTCCGCCTCGGCCCGCCGGACGAGGTGATGACGTCCGCCTCGCTGTCAGCCCTGTACGACGCGCCGGTGGACGTGATCTCGGCCCATGGTCGGCTGGTGGTGGTGGCCGCGAACGACATGACGGCCGGCCTGCACCAGTCGACCGATGACCACGGTGCCCACGCCCATGGTGCCCATGCCCATGGCGCCGACGGCCGGTTGCACGGTACGCACGACCACGGCCGGCACGACCCCGGCGACAAGGCGGGGTGGACGAAATGAGCCTCTGGGACCGGATGTTCAACTTCCGGGACTACGGCGCCCTCGTCGCCCTGGTGCACAACTCGATCATCGCCGGGGCGCTGCTCGGGCTGACCGGGGGACTGATCGGTGTCTTCGTGATGATGCGTGATCTGACTTTCGCCGTGCACGGCATCAGCGAACTGTCGTTCGCCGGTGCATCCCTGGCGTTGTTGCTCGGAGTCAACATCGTGGCCGGCTCGGTGGCCGGGTCGCTGATCGCCGCGGTGATCTTCGGATTCCTCGGCGTCCGGGCCAGGGAGCGATCGTCGGTGATCGGGGTGCTGATGCCCTTCGGTCTCGGCCTCGGGGTGCTGTTCCTCTCTCTCTACCAGGGCAGATCCGCCAACAAGTTCTCGTCGTTGCTCGGCCAGATCGTTGCTGTCGACAACCCCCAGCTGGTCTGGCTCTCGGTGATCACCGTGGTTGTGCTCGCGTCGTTGACGATCATGTGGCGCCCCTTGATGTTCGCCACCGTCGATCCCGAGATCGCGGCCGCCAGAGGCGTCCCGGTGCGGGCCCTCTCGCCGGTCTTCATGGTGGTACTCGGGTTGGCCGTGGCCATGTCGGTGCAGATCGTCGGAGCGCTGCTGGTGTTGTCCCTGCTGGTCACCCCGGCCGCGGCCGCCATGCGCGTCACCGCGTCGAGCATCTGGGTACCGGTGCTGGCCACCATCTTCGCCATCACCTCGGTGGTGGGAGGCATTCTGCTGGCCGTCGGAGGCACGCTGCCGATCAGTCCCTACGTCACCACCATCTCGTTCGCCATCTACTGCCTCTGCCGAGTTCTCGGGGCGCGTCGCGCGCGCCGCGGCTGGTCCCGCAGACCGGTGCCGGCCGCTGCCTGAGGGCGCGCGTCCCGGCCTCCGAGGCTGGTGCGCACGACGGGCGGCCCGGATGTCCGGACCGCCCGTGGTGGCTGTGCTTGGCGCTGGCGCTACTTGAGCAACGACGGCGCGTCGACCGGCACGGCGCCGGAGGTGGCGAGCCGCAGACCGGTGGACTTGTCGAACACGTGGATGTGCTCGGGATCGGTGACCGAGGCGCGGATGGTGGCGCCGACCGTCGGGTGCGTGCGAGCCTCGGCACGGATGATGAACCGGTCGCCCTGCTCGTCGGTGCCGTGCACGAAGGACTCCGCACCCAGCTCCTCCACCACCGAGACGGTGATGGCCAGGCCGTGATCGGACAGGGTCAGGTTTTCCGGCCGAACGCCGAGGACCACGCTGGAGATGCCCTTCGAGCTTGCCTCCGCGAGCTGATCGCGGGTCAACGGCACGATGACGTCGCCGAACTTCACACCCTCTGCGGTCAGCGTCGAGTCGATGAGGTTCATCGCGGGGGAGCCGATGAACCCGGCGACGAAGACGTTCTTCGGGCGGTCGTACAGCTCGCGCGGGGTGTCGCACTGCTGCAGCACGCCGCCGGGAGCCAGCACGGCCACCCGGTGGCCCATGGTCATGGCCTCTACCTGGTCGTGGGTGACGTAGACGGTGGTGGTGCCCAGCCGGGCCTGCAGACCGGCGATGTTGGCGCGGGTCTCCACGCGGAGCTTGGCGTCCAGGTTCGACAGCGGCTCGTCCATGAGGAACACGGAGGGCTCCCGGACGATGGCCCGGCCCATGGCGACGCGCTGGCGCTGTCCACCGGACAGGGCCTTCGGCTTGCGGTCGAGATACTTCTCCAGGTCCAGCAGGCCGGCGGCCTCACGGACCTTGGCAGCGATCTCGGTCTTGTTGACGCCGCGCAGCTTCAGCGCGAAGCCCATGTTCTCGGCCACGGTCATGTGCGGGTACAGGGCGTAGGACTGGAAGACCATGGCGATGTCGCGGTTCTTCGGGGGGACGTTGGTGACGTCGCGGCCACCGATCAGGATGCGACCCTCGTTGATGTCCTCGAGGCCGGCCAGCATGCGCAGCGCGGTTGACTTGCCCGAGCCGGACGGCCCGACGAGAACGAGGAATTCACCATCGGTGATGTCGAGATCCAGCTTGTCCACAGCCCGCACGGGCGGACTGCCGGGGTAGACGCGGGAAGCTCCGTCGTATTTGACGTCTGCCATGAAAGTTCCTTCTTCCGATCGGCCCGGCGCTCGCGGGCGGGCTTGGGTGGCCGCCCCACGAAGTGAGCCTGTGGTGCGGAACGAACCGCCCATGAGCATCACCTGTGGTGCTGACAGCCACGGTAGCGACTGCAGCCCCGGTTGAACAGGGCGACTCGGTAAGCGCTTTCCAAGAGATGCCATCTTCACCCCTTCGGGCTAATACGGCTGTGGTTCGCGGGAATTCACCCCGCTGACCCGCCCGGCGGCGCCCGCCACGGCCCGCCATGCAGAGCTGGGTCCGCGAGGCGGCTACCGTGCTCGCATGGAACGTTCGCCGCGGTCGAGGCCCCCGGCCACTCTGGCCTCGCTGGCGTCCGAGCTCGGGATCTCGCGGACGACGGTGTCCAATGCCTACAACCGGCCCGATCAACTGTCCCCGCAGCTGCGCACCAGGGTGATGGACGCGGCGAGGCGATTGGGCTATCCAGGTCCCGACCCCGTAGCTCGTTCACTGCGCACCCGCAAGGCCGGGGCGATCGGCCTGCTGCTGACCGAGCAGCTGTCGTACGCGTTTCGGGACCCGGCCGCGGTCGCCTTCCTGGAGGGGCTCACGCTCGAGTGCGACCACGCCAGAGTCGGCCTGCTGCTGGTGCCGGCCAGCCCGGATTCCGACGACACGATGGCGGTCTCCAGTGCGGCCGTCGACGGGTTCATCGCGTATTCGATGCCCGATGACGACCCTCATCTGGCCGCCGTGCTGGCGCGACCGGTGCCCGCTGTCATCTGCGATCAGCCCGCGGTCACCGGCGCCGATCTGGTCGGCATCGACGACCGGGCGGCGGCCCGGGAGATCGCCGAACACCTGGTGGCTCTCGGGCATCGCCGCATCGGCGTCATCTGCATGCGGCTCGGCCGTGCCCATCGCGACGGTGAGGTCGACCTGGCGCGCCAGCAGGCTGCGCACTATCACGTGCAGCGCAACCGGCTCTCCGGTCTGCGGGACGGCTTCACCGCGGCCGGCGTGGCCTGGGACCGGGTGCCGGTGGTCGAGCGCTTCGAGCACTCGATCGCCGCCGGGGCCTCGGCCGCCGCGCAGGTGCTCTCGCTCGACCCGGGCGTCACGGCGCTGATCGCGACCTCCGACGTGTTGGCGCTGGGCGCCATCGACGAACTGGTCCGCCGTCGGCAGCGGGTGCCCGACGACGTGTCGGTGACCGGGTTCGACGGCATCAAGGCGGCGGCGGACGCCCAGCTCACCACCATCGTCCAACCGGTGGGGGAGAAGGGCAGACAGGCGGGCAAGATGCTGCTCGATCCGGCTCGGAGCACGCGCGGACGCCGGGTCGTCCTGCCCACCACGTTCCTGTTGGGCACCACCTCGGGTCCACCGCGGCTCTAGGGCTGTTGCGGTCGCCGGCTGAGCCGCCCGTCGTCCCTCGACTCAGGTTCCCGACGCGTCCTGCGATCGCCGGCCGCCGGCCCGCCGCCTGGCGGAGTCCAGCACGTGCAGCAGGTCGGCCACCCGCGCCGGATCGGCGATGCGTACGTCCGCCGCGGTGGCGCCGGTGCCGACCTTGACGCCGACGTCGCCGGCGCCCAGCGACAGGAACGCATTCTCGTCTGTGATGTCGTCGCCGACGAAAAGTATTGCCGTGCAGTGATGGTCGCGGGCGAGTGACTGCAGAGCCCGGCCCTTGTCGGTGGCGACCACGGTGAGTTCCAGCACCATCTTCCCGCGGAGCAGGTGCACGCCCGGCCAGGTCGCCGGATCGTCCTCGATGGCTTCGGTGACCGCCCTGGCGTCCGTCGGATCGGCATTGCGCAGGTGAACCGCGATGCCGGTCGGCTTCGGCTCGAGCTGCACGCCCCGGTACTGGCTGGTGATGCCCTGCAGCGCCCGCCGCAGCCTGGCCAACCTGGCGGAGGCGGCCGGCGGCAGTTCGCTGTGCCCGGTGTGCTCGGGGTGTTGGGAGCCGTCGGTTCGCAGGCTCGACACCTCGGCCCCGTGGCTGCCCACCAGTTGCAGAGAGTCGGTCTCGCCCAGCAGCATTCGCAGATCTGCGAGCGACCGGCCGGATACCACCGCCACCACGGTGCCCGGAATGGTGGCCAGCGAGCGGAGCGCCTCGACGGCCTCCGGCAGTGCTCGTGCCGTGGCCGGATCGTCCACGATCGGCGCGAGCGTGCCGTCGAAGTCGGTGCCGATCAACAGCCGGTCGGTTTCCGAGATCTCGGTGAGCGCCTCGATGACGTCGGCAGGCAGCCGGTTCCTGGCGTCGGCGACGTGGTCGCGGGTGCCCTCCAGGGCCGACAGGAAGGCGGCGGCCCAGCGGTCCACGTCATGGGTGAGCACCTGACGTCGCAGCGATCGCATCTGCCGTCGGGCATCCACCGACGGCATCGTCAGGGCCGCTCGCAGGCCGTCCTTGACACCGTCGGTGTCGTACGGGTTCACCTGCAGGGCAGCGCGCAGTTCCCTTGCCGCACCGGCGAACTCGCTGAGCAACAGGGTTCCGCCCCCGTCGACCCGGCAGGCGATGTACTCCTTCGCGACCAGGTTCATCCCGTCGCGGAACGGGGTGACCGTCATGACGTCCGCGGCCACGTAGAACGCGGCCAGTTCCTCGCGCGGCAACGACTGGTGCAGGTAGTGGACGGCGGGGCGGCCGATCTTGCCGAAGTCCCCGTTGAGGGAGCCGACCTGCCGCTCGATGCCCTCGCGCATCCTGATGTAGGAATCGAGCCGCTCCCGGCTCGGCGTCGCGATCTGGATCATCACGGCATCGTCGACGGCCGGGTCCTTCTCGGCCAACAGTTCGCCGAAGGCGCGAAGTCGGACGTCGATGCCCTTGGTGTAGTCCAGCCGATCGACCCCCAGCACGATCTTGCTGGGGTTCCCGAGGTCGGCCCGCAGCTTCCGGGCCGCGTCGTGCACCTCAGGGGTTGCGGCCAGTGCCGACTGCGCCCCCGAATCGATGGAGATCGGAAACGCGCCGGCCTTGATCCGGCGGCCGTCGAAGTGGAGCAGACCACCGCTGGCCGGCACATCGAGGAGGGTCTTCGCGAGTCGGAGAAAATTCCTGGTGCCACCGGGAAGCTGGAAGCCGATCAGATCGGCACCCAGCAGTCCGGTGATGATCTGCCGCCGCCACGGCAGCCGGTTGAACAATTCGGCAGGCGGAAAAGGAATGTGGAGGAAAAACCCGATTCGGACATCAGGCCGCATTCTGCGCAGCATTTGGGGAACCAGCTGGAGCTGGTAGTCGTGGATCCACACGGTGGCGTGTGGTGCGGCGACTTCCGCGGCCCGTCGCGCGAATCGCTCGTTGACCACCCGGTAGGCGTCCCACCACTGGCGGTGGAATTCCGACGGTGCGACGGCGTCGTGGTACAGCGGCCACAAGGTGGCATTGGAGAAGCCTTCGTAGTAGCAGTCGACCTCGGCCGTGGTCAGCGAGATCGGATGCAGCGTCAGGCCATCGGTGGTGGTGGGCTCGATATCGACATCCGGGGTGCCGGGCCAGCCGATCCAGGCGCCCTCGCGCCGGGAAAGGATGGGGGCCAAGGCGGTGACCAGTCCACCGGGCGCCTGGCGGGCCTTGGTGCTGCCGTCCGGCTGACGCTCCATGTCGAAGGGGAGCCGATTCGCCAGGACCACCATCGACGCCTGACCGATAGTTGGCTTTCCACCGCTTCGGCTCGACTCCGAGTCGCCCGGATGGGTCTGTTCCGGGGATTTCGAATCGGTAAGTGTCACGCGCCTACCTTACGGTGGCCCGTCGTGCCGTTCCCGGCGATGTTGCCTACCTGACACCCCCGGTACCCGGCAACGACGTCCAATCAGTGGCCGAACGGATCCTCGTCACGCCCGGGCAGCCAGGAGCGACCCGGCACGCCCCAGCCATTGGCCTTGATCATCTTCCGAGCCGCGCGCTGGTGCCGGCCGACGAGCCGATCCAGATACAGATAGCCGTCGAGATGATCGGTTTCGTGCTGGAGACAGCGGGCGAAAAATCCGGTGCCCTCGACCTCCACCGGTTTGCCACTGGCATCCACGCCGGTGACCTTGGCCCAGTCGGCCCGACCCGTGGGGAAGTTCTCGCCGGGAACGGACAGGCAGCCCTCGAAGTCGTCATCCGGGTCCGGCATGGTCTCCGGAATTCCGGAGGTCTCGATGCTCGGGTTCACTACGTACCCCCTACGTCGGGCGCCGTCGTCATCCGGGCAGTCGTAGATGAAGACGCGGCGCTCGTCGCCGACCTGGTTGGCGGCCAGTCCCGCGCCGTTGGCTGCGGTGTTCGTCTCGAAGAGGTCGTCGATGAAGCGGGCCAGATCATCGTCGAAGACGGTCACCGGCGTGGTCGGCCGATGCAGAACCGGTTCACCGCAGATCACGATGGAGTGGATGGTCACCGCGCAATATTACGGCGGCCGGCCCCGACGACGGCACGCCCGAGATCACCCCGTCGGGACTGGGCGCCTGACGGGGAGCTGTTGGTAAGGCTCCGATAAGCACGTCACCCTCGGCAACCACAGCCGGCGAGGCGAGCTGCGGTACCCGGCCGGTCGCGACCGGCGAGCGAGATGGTTGTGACCGGCAAACGAGAGTGGTGGTGCCCTGTTCGTTATCTCTTGCACAGCTACACCCGCTTCTGGAACCCACGCCTGCGGGTGTAGCGTGCGAGGAAGTAAGTAGGTCAGCCTTACCAAACGCCCGATTCCCACGCCCGACCCACCACCGCCCGGAGGCCCTGATGTTGGCGACGTTCGTCATCGGTCTCCGCGAGGGTCTGGAAGCCGCCCTGATCGTCGGCATCATCGCCGCGTTCCTCAAGCAGAGTGGTCGGCCGGATGCGCTCCGCAAGATGTGGCTCGGCGTCGTGGTCGCGGTGGTCCTCTGTCTCGCCGTCGGAGTGGTTCTGCAGAGCGTCAACTCGTCGTTGCCGCAGCGTCAGCAGGAGATGCTCGAGTGCGTGGTCGCCGCCATCGCTGTGGTGATGGTCTCGTACATGGTGCTGTGGATGCGCAAGCACTCCCGCAGCCTCAAGTCCGACCTGCAGACGGCCGCCGGCGGGGCGCTGGCCGCCGGATCGGCCACCGCATTGGTGGTGATGGCCTTCCTGGCCGTCTTCCGGGAGGGCTTCGAGACGGCGGTGTTCCTGCTGGCAGCCTTCCAATCTGCCGTGTCGCCTGCGTTGGCGGCGGCCGGTGCCTTGTCGGGCATCCTGATCGCGGTCGGGCTCGGGTATCTGATCTACCGCGGAGGTGTGAAGCTCAACCTCTCCAAGTTCTTCCGCATCACCGGCGTCGTCCTCGTCTTCGTCGCTGCCGGTCTGGTGATGAGCACGTTCCGCGCCGCCTACGAGGCCGGCTGGCTCGTCGTCGGCCAGCAGCACGCCGTCTCGCTGTCGCTGATCGCGCGTCCCGGCACGGTGCAGGAGTCACTCCTGACCGGCGTGCTCGGCATCCGGTCCTCGATGCCCGTCATCGAGGTGGTCGCCTACTTCCTCTACCTGATCCCGATGCTGGCGGTCGTGCTCTGGCCGGCCAAGCGGGCGCTGGCCGGGAAGCAGCTCGGTCGGGTGCTGGTCGGCGCTGCCGCGCTGGCGCTGGTCGTGGCCGGTGCGCTGGTGGCGCTGGCGCCGTCGGCTCCGGTCGCTGCCTCCGCAGACCTGCAGGTCAAGTCCGCCACCAGCGGAACCGACCCGGCCACCGGCAACGAGCTGCCGACCAACGGCGCCTCGGGGACGGTCGGGATCGCCGTCGGTCCGGGAAACGAGACCGTCACTTTGTCCGGCGCGCTGACCGGCGAGGGGCCCCTCTCGCTTTCCGGGTCCACCGTCCTCGGTGGCGTCTCGCTGGCGCAGTACAAGGGCTCGGCGATCACCACTCCGACGGCCGCGGGCCTGCCGGCCACGTTGACGCTCAAGCAGGTGTCGGCGCTCAACAACGGCCGGCTCCCGGTCGGCCTGGCGGTCAACGGTAGCTCGGTGGGGTCGGTCACAGCGATGTACACCGACGTCCTGACCCCGACGGTGACGATCGATCCCGCGACGGACACCGTGGTCGATCTCAAGGCCACCTCGATTCGCTCCGTCACCGTGAAGAGCGCGGCCGGCCAGATTTTCCCGATCGGTGCCCTCACCACCACGGACGTCGCCGCCACCGATCTCTCGGTTTCGGCACAGCTGTCGGCGGCCGCGGACATCACCGAGACCAGCGCCGATCACCAGGTCCTCGGCGAGGTGATCCCCGGCCTCCTGGTGGTGTTCGCGTTGATCCTGTTCGGGTTCGGCCTCCCCCATCTGCTCCGTCGCCGTGCCACGTCAGCCATCGCGACACCCCCGGACAAGCCGAAAGTCAGTCCGCACGAACAACTTGTCCCGACCATCACGACCAACCGCCAGGGCTGAACGGCGATCCGAATCCGGACGCTGCGGCGAACCGGATCGCCGCAAGCCTCCCTGCCGGCGCGGCCGGCCGGCATCACTCGACCCACCCGACGACACCGTAGGAGCTCACCAGATGTCCCACCCCCGACCCAGTCGTGCACTCGCCGCGACCGGACTGCTCGCGGCGACCGCCCTCCTGATCACGGCGTGTGGTGCGAGCTCGAGCAACGCCAACACCGGCAGTGCGGCCGCGGCGGCGTCTGCCGGCGCAGCGGCCGGCCGGGCGACCGGGGCGTCCTCGACCTCCTCCGGTTCGGCCTCGGGTGCAGTGCCGTCCTCGGGTGCGGCTACCGGCGGCCCGAGCACGGTCACCATCAACATCACCGATGCGAAGGGCTGCGTGGCGTCGCCGGACACGGTGCCTGCAGGCCCGATCACGTTCACCGTGAAGAACGTCGACGCGACGGGCATCACCGAGCTGGAACTGATCTCCGACCAGCGGATCGTCGGCGAGCGGGAGAACCTGACCCCGGGCTTCGACAGCACCTTCACCGTGAAGGTCGACGGCGGCTCCTACCAGATCTACTGCCCGGGCGGCGCCACCGAGAAGGTCCCGTTCACCGTGACGGGTAAGGCCGCTGCCGCCGATGCCGGCGCGTCGGTGACCACGTTGCTGCAGCAGGCCGCCGTCGACTACGGCACCTACGTGGACAACCAGATCGAGTTCCTGATCCCGCCGGTCGAGCAATTGGTGGCCGCGATCAAGGCCGGCGATCTGACAGCGGCGCAACTGGCCTACGCCAAGGCGCGTCCGTTCTACGAGCGCATCGAGCCGGTCGCCGAATCGTTCCCGGATCTCGACGCGGCCATCGATCTCCGCATCGGCGACGTCGAAGCGGGGACCACGTGGACCGGATTCCACCCGATCGAGAAGGCGCTGTTCGTCACCAAGTCGACCAAGGGACTCGACCCGCTGGCCGCTCAGTTGCTCGTCGACGTCAAGGATCTGCAGACGAAGGCCAAGGCACTGTCCGCGGCCACCGTCGCCAACAACGGCAAGGGCTACCAGCCGTTCGAGATCGCAAACGGCGCATCAGGTTTGCTCGACGAGGTGTTGCAGTCGAAGATCACCGGCGAGGAAGAGGCATACTCCCGCATCGACCTGCTCGACTTCCAGGCGAACGTCGAAGGCTCGCTGCAGGCCTTCGCCACCCTGGAGCCGGCGCTCGACGAGATCGATCCGACGCTCGTCCCCGCCATCTCTGCCAAGTTCGACGCGCTCAGCGCCGCCCTCGACACCTACCGTGACCCGAAGGCGCTCGGTGGGTGGACCACGTACCCGGATCTGACCGCCGCCGACAAGAAGAAGTTGACCGACGCACTACTGGCCGTCCAGGAGCCGCTCTCGGCGATCTCGGCCAAGATCACGAAGTAGAGGGTCATGTCTGAAAGCACCACCGGCGACAACGTCGGCACCGGCCGCGCCGTGGGCCCGGTGCCGGCGCCCCAGCCGGCCGCGGGTCCATCGCGCCGCAGGTTCTTCGGTACAGCCGCCGTGGCCTTGGTGGCCGGTGGCGGCATCGGCTACGGAATCAAGGCTGCATCCGAGAGTGCCGGCGCGAGTTCGGCGACCAAGCCAGGCGGCGCCACCGCCACCGATCGGTCCGCGATCGTGGTGCCCTTCTACGGAGCCCGGCAGGCCGGCGTCACCACGGCACAGCAGGAGCGGTTGATGTTCGCGTCGCTGGACGTGACCAGTACCGATCCGCAGGATTTGCAGTACCTGTTGGGGCGCTGGGCGGCGCTGGCGGCCAGGTTCACCGCGGGACAGACGGTCAGCGAGTCTCCCGACAAGCCGGAGCAACCGCCGTTCGACTCGGGAGAAGCGCTCGACTCGGGTCCGTATTCGCTCACCGTGACGGTCGGGCTCGGAGCCTCGCTGTTCGACAAGCGGTTCGGCCTGGCCGGCAAGATGCCGGCCGCCCTCGAACCGCTCGGCACGATTCCCGGTGATTCGGTGATGCAGCCGGACTTCACCGGTGGCGATCTCTGCATCCAAGCCTGCGCCGACGATCCCCAGGTGGTGTTCCACGCCATCCGCAACATGGTCCGCGCGGCGCGCGGGACCGCAGTGCTGCGGTGGTCCCAGTTGGGTTTCGGACGGGCCTCGGCCACCGGAGCCGGGCAGAGCACCCCGCGGAACCTGATGGGTTTCAAGGACGGCACCAACAACATCCACGCCGACGACGTCGACGCCACCGACAGCTACGTGTGGGTGGGTGACGAGACCGACCAGGCCTGGATGAAGGGCGGTTCCTATCTGGTGGCCCGCAAGATTCGGATGGAGATCGAATCCTGGGACACCGACGAGTTGTCGGACCAGGAGAAGATCTTCGGTCGGACGAAGGTCACCGGTGACCCGCTCACCGGCGGAACCGAGTTCACGCCCATCGACTTCGGCGAGAAGGCGAGCGACGGCACTCCGGTCATCGACATGCGGTCTCACGTGCGACTGGCGTCGCCGGAGGGCAATGGCGGGGTGCGCATCCTGCGGCGGGGCTACAACTACACCGACGGCCAGGATCCGAACACCGGCAAGCTTGCGGCCGGCCTGTTCTTCATCGCCTATCAGCAGAATCCGCATACCCAGTTCAAGGTGCTGCAGTCCAAGCTCGGCTCGTCCGACCTGCTCAACGAGTACATAGCCCATATCGGTGGCGGTATCTGGGCGGTCCCGCCCGGGGTCTCCGAGGCCGGTGACTGGTTCGGCAAGTCACTCTTCTCGGTGAGCTAGTCCAGACGATTTGCCCGGAATATCCCCGGACAGGTCTCGGTAGGGAATATTCCCTTCCCTCCGTCATCTCCCGTACATTTCGTTCACCCGTCTGAGCACCTACCGAGAAGTAAGCCAGGATCTAGCTTGCGGGGCCTACACAAAGTAGTGAATCTCGACTTTTCGTTAGTCCGAATGTGTCTAAACCCTCCCTCCGTGTGCTTAGATGAGCCGTCGCTTTCACGCAGGCGGCCCGGTTCGCCCACTCGCCGGCGACCAGGTGAAAGAGCATCGGAGACAGCAATGAGTCAGGCCGTCGATTCGTGGTCGAAGGAGATGTTCGCTGCCGCAATCTGTCGGCTGTTGCGTGACTCCCGCCGCCGGCAGAAGCTGACCCAGGCCCAGGTGGCCGCCCGCACGGGCGGCCTGATCTCCAAGGCGGCACTGGCCAACTACGAGACCGGGCACCGGTCATTGCGGGTCGACGTGCTCTGGGTCATCGCAAAGGCGCTGGGTGAGAACATCGGCAACCTGGTGGCCAGCGCCGAGCGCGGCATCGGGCATCGCCAGGACGCCGATGGGGCCAGTTCCATCACCGTCAACATCGACGAGATCATGGGGAACGGTGATGTCCGGCTCGCGTCTGTGCGGCGCTGGATCGATCTCCAGGGCGCGCGGCAGCAATCCGCGACCGGTGTGATGACGCTCGATCCTGGTGCGGTGAACGCTTTGTCGTCGTTGATGGGGGTGAGCGACGACGAGTGCAGGGCCATCCTCACCACGGTGACAGGTCGTCTGGAGCCGGCCGGCCGGCCGGCCGTGCTCGATCGGACCACGGTCTGAGCCGTTCCCGCCAGGTCCGGAGCACGGTTCCGGACCGACTAAACTCCTAGCGTCGGTCGGCACAGCCGGCCACGCCGCCGTGGCGCAATTGGTAGCGCACCGCTCTTGTAAAGCGGGGGTTGTCGGTTCGAGTCCGACCGGCGGCTCTCTCGTCCCGGCGTTGATCGGGGAAACACCTGATCCCCAGCCGTCATCGGTCTGGCACAGTGGGCATGTGCAGGCAGCTCATCGGGCCGAGGTCGGAATTCTCGGCCCCCTGACAGTCCGGGTGGGTACCCATCACCCGCCGATCTCGGGCGCGCGGCTCCGGCGGTTGTTGCTCCGGCTGGCCGTCGATGCCGGGGCCGTGGTGTCCACCGGTGAACTCCTGGATGCGGTCTGGCCGGAGGACGAAACCCGACCGGACGGTGCGACGAATGCCCTGCAGTCCCTGGTCTCCCGGTTGCGTCGGGCGCTGGCCGACGCGTCGATCATCCAGCAGCTGCCCGGTGGCTATCGGTTGGTCGTGGACAAGGCCGCTGTCGACGCGCACCATTTTGCCGAACTGGCTGTCCTAGGGCGCCATCAGCGGCGCAACGGCGATTCGTCCGGCGCCCTGGCCACACTCGAGTCCGCGCTCGCCCTGTGGCGCGGAGCTCCGCTGGTCGATGCCGACGGTGCTCCGTACTCCGACTCGGTGATCGCCCGCCTGAACGAGCAGCGAATCCAGGCCACCGTCGAGCTTTTCGATGCGCACATCGAGTTGGGCCGGGCCGCAGATGTGGTGGCCGAGCTCGAGGAGCTGGCCACTGCAGACATTCTGCAGGAAGCCTTCACCGGGCAACTGATGACGGCGCTCGCCGCGAGCGGACGGACCGCCGACGCCCTGGCCGCGTACGAAAGACTGCGCGAACGGCTGGCCGACGAACTGGGCGTCGACCCGGACCCGCGGCTGCAGGCCAAGCATCTGGCTCTGCTGCGAGGCGAGATACTCAGTGGCCCAGCGGTGGTGCCTGCCGTCACCGGGTCGGTGCCGCCCCCGGTGCCGCAGGCCAGAACGACGAACATCCGCGCCTCGCTGACCAGTTTCATCGGTCGGGATGTCGAGCTGCGACGGATCGGGGAACTGCTGGAGAGCGGCAGGCTGACCACCATCATCGGTCCGGGTGGTGCCGGCAAGACCCGGTTGTCGGCGCAGGCGGCCGCGGCCTGGCAGGACCGCACTACGGACGGGGTCTGGATGGTGGAGCTGGCCCCGGTGACCGAAGCCGCCAACATTCCGCTGACCATGCTCTCGGCGCTCGGCCTGCGGGAGGCGATGGTCCTCGACAGACGCAGTGAACGGGCCACCCGCGACTCGGTGGAGCGGCTCTTCGACGCGTTGGAAGAGGCAGATACCCTGTTGGTGGTCGACAATTGCGAGCATCTGATCGCCGCGGTGGCCGAGTTGGTCGACACCATCCTGGCCAGGTGTCCCGGCGTCCGGGTATTGGCCACCAGCCGGGAGCCTCTCGGCATCGTCGGTGAATCTCTGTGTGTCATACCGCCTCTGGGTCTGCCACCGGTGACAGCCGGCGCGGCCGAGGCCACCGGGTATCCGGCCGTCCAACTACTGGTGGAACGCGCTGCCGCGGTGAGTGCGAGCTTCGCCGTGGATGAATCCACTGTCGCTGACGTCGTCGAGATCGTCCGACGACTCGACGGTCTGCCCCTGGCCATCGAACTCGCGGCGGCCCGGATGCGAGTGTTGCCGGTGCACGAAGTCGCGGTGCGACTGTCCGACCGTTTTCGCCTGCTCACCGGCGGTCACCGCACCGCCATGCCCCGGCACCGAACGCTGCGGGCCGTGGTGGAGTGGAGCTGGGACCTGCTGACCGGGCCGGAACGCTTGCTGGCCGAACGGTTGTCGGTCTTCCCGGCGGGTGCCACCGAGGATGCGGCCAGCGTGACCTGTGCCGACGATCAACTGTCCACGGCCGCGATTCCCGAGCTGCTGATGTCTCTCGTGGACAAGTCGCTGTTGCAGGTGGTCGACACCTACCCCGTCCGCTACCGGATGCTCGAGACGATCAGGGAGTACGGGGTGGAGCGGCTGGCTGACCGGGACGAGGCCGGCTCGGCGCGTGCGGCCCACGCCCACTACTTCGCCGCCCTGACCGAACGGCTCGAGCCGGAGTTACGCTCCCGCGGCCAACTCTCGGCCATCTCGGTGCTCAACGAGGAGCAGGACAACATCGCCGCTGCGCTCCGATTCCTCGGAGATTCCGGTCAGCTGGAGCCGGCCATCCGGATGGCTCTGGCTCTCGGATGGCATTGGAGCATGACCGCCAGCCATACCGAGAGCCTGGCCTGGATGGACTTCCTGCTGCACCTGCCGGGTATCGAGGAGCAGCCCGAACAGGTCTACCTGAAAGCGTTCCGGGCGCTGTCGCACTTGTTCACCGGTCTGGCCGACGCCGTGGATGACGAGGAGAAGGTGAAGGCGGAGTTCGCCGTCATCGCCGACGAGTTGGAGTTCGCCCCCCCACCGCGCTGGCCCGCTCTGGCGACTCTTCGGCCCACGCTGTGTTTCTTCGGCGGTGGCCAGAAGCGTGCGCTGCAGCTGTCGGAGGTGCTCATCCAATCGCCGGATCCCTGGCTGCGAGCGGCAATTCGGAGCCTGCGGGCCGGTTTCGCCGAGAATGTCGGCGACCTCGAAGCCATGCGGGTCGATGTGGATGCCGCGCTGGCCGACTACGAGTTGATCGGCGATGGCTGGGGGCTGGCCACGGTGCTCAATTCACGAGCCTGGATCCGCACCCTGAGCGGCGATCTCCCGGGTGCGGTCGAGGATTACGAACGGGCCGTGGGTTATCTCCGGGCGCTGGGCGGTGACGACGATGATCTGCTGGTCTATCTGCGTCTGGCCGGATTGAAGCTCCGGATGGGTGATGTGGTGGGCGCACGCGAGAGCCTGCGGGATGCGCGGGGCACCGAAACGACCGGAGTCCACGGCATGGTGCGGCAGATGTTCGTCGACGGCATGGAGGCGCACGTCCTGCTCGCGATGGGTGACGGAGCAGGGGCGAAGGCCATCTGCGACCGGTTGCGGGCCCTGTTGGCCGTACCTCACCCGGCACCGTACATGCGTGGTCAGCTTGCTGCGCTGACCCTTTCGGTCACCGCGGCAGTCGCGCTGCGGACGGGCGACCGGCGGCAGATGGAGCTGGATCTCGCGGTGGCTTTTCCACTGGCCAAGGCAACGGGAGACATGCCGATCGTGTCCGGAGTCGGGGTCGGCACGGCCGGGCTGGCCAGGCTGACGGGACAGTGGTCGGACTCCGCCTACATGCTCGGCGCCGCGGCCCGGTTGCGCGGTGGTGACGATTTCACCGAACCGACCATCGCCTCACTGGTCGTAGCGCTCCGGGCGGAACTCGGAGCCCGGTTCGACGAGGTCTACGCCGACGGAAAACTGCTGTCGATCGAGGCGGCGCTGGAATTGCTGGATCCCACGCAGTTCACCGCGCCGTCCGTCGACTAGCGCGCGCGAAAAGCCCAGTGCCGCATTGGCACTGGGCCTTCTGTCGTTCAGTCTGGCCAGCTCACACGCGTTTGCGATATCCGCGCATGGCCAGCGGCACGAAGACAACCACGAAGATCGCCATCCAGACCAGCGTCCAGATCAGGCTGTCCAGCACCGGTCCGCCGGTCATCAGACCCCGGACCGTGGTCACGAGCTTGGTGAGCGGGTTGATGTTGACGAAGGTCTGCAACCAGCCCGGCATGGTCGAGGTCTGGACGTAGGTGTTGGAGCCGAAGGAGAGCGGCAGGACGATCAGGAACATGATGCCCTGCACCGCACCCGGCGTCCGGACGATGGTACCGACCCAGACCGAGACCCAGCAGAAGCAGAGCGCGAAGGCGACTGACAGAGCAACCGCGGCGATCGCCGAGATCGCGTTGGTCTCCACCCGGAAGCCCATGATGTAGCCGAAGCCGAGAGTGACCACGCAGAGAATCATGTAGCGGGCGAAGTCGGCCACGACGGCGCCGACCAACGGTACCGAGCGGGCGATCGGCAGCGACCGGAAGCGGTCGAAGACCCCTTTTTCGATGTCGGCGTTCAGGTTCTGGCCGATCGCCACGCCGGCCATCGCGATGGACTGACCGAGCAGACCGGGCAGCAGGAACTGGAGGTACGTGCTCGTCGAGCCGCCGGCGATGGCGCCACCGAAGATGTAGGTGAACAGGACCAGGAAGATGATCGGCTGCAGGGTGACGTCGACCAGCGCCTCCGGGGTGCGCCAGGTTTTGATGAGGCTGCGTTTGGCCAACACCAGCACGTGGCGCAGGGAATTGCCGGCTCGTTCCTCGGATTCGGAATTGGTTGTGGTGTAAGTCGTCTCGAGAATTGATGTACTCATGCTGCGGACTCCTCGGCAGATGCGGTCCGGCCGGTCAGGGTCATGAAGACCTCGTCCAGGCTGGGAAGGTGGAGGGACAGCTCGGTGACCGAGATGCCGGATGTGGTCAGTTCGGTGACGACGGCGGGGAGGGCGGATTCGCTCGTCACGGCGACGCTGAGCGTGTTGCGGCCGGATACGACCGGGACGGCACCGCCGATTCGGGCCAGGATGCTGTCGACCTCGTCGAGCCGGGCCGGATCGGTGGGCCGCACCTCGATGCGCTGGCCGCCGATGACCCGTTTCAAGCCGTCCGGGGTGTCGTGGGCGATCACCCTGCCGTGGTCGATGACGGTGATCTCGTCGGCGAGCGCGTCCGCCTCGTCGAGGTACTGCGTGGTCAGCAGGACAGTCGACCCGTCGGAGACGAGCCGGCGCACGACGCCCCACATGTCCTCCCGCTTGGCCGGGTCCAGACCGGTGGTCGGCTCGTCCAGGAAGATGACCTTGGGCCGACCGACCAGGCTGGCAGCCAGATCCAGGCGTCGACGCATGCCGCCGGAGAACGTCTTGGCGGTCTGGCCGGCGGCGTCCGACAGGTCGAACCACTCGAGCAGCTCGGCGGCGCGGGCCTTGGCATCACCCTTCGTGAGATTGAGCAATTGGCCGATCATCACCAGGTTCTGGCTGCCGGTGAGGTCCTCGTCGACCGAGGCGTACTGGCCGGTGAGTCCGATGGTCTGGCGGACCTTGTGGGCGTCCTTGACGACGTCGTAGCCGGCGACGGTGGCGTGACCCGAGTCGGCGCGCAGGAGTGTGGCCAGCACGCGGACGGCGGTGGTCTTGCCGGCGCCGTTGGGGCCCAGCACGCCGAGCACGGTTCCGGCCTCGACGGCGAGATCGACTCCGGCCAGCGCCTGGGTGGTGCCGAATCGTTTGGTGAGGCCTTCGGCCTCGATGACATATGACATGGTATTGCTCCCCATGATCGCTTCTGGGCCGAGTTGGATCCCGGCGTCTGGAACGAGCATGGACCCGGGCGCTGACGTGGCTCGCACATCCGGCTGACAGCGGCGCCGGAACGTGGTGTCAGTGCGTTGTCGAGCTGGCCGGCCCTCGGTGCATCACCTCCAGGGCTCCACGTACGCCGACGACTGCGGACCTGGGTCCGCAGTGCTGTGCCGGGGGACAGGTGACCGAATCGACCCGTATGTGCCCGGCTGGCAGGAGTCAGGTGCCCGGTTCCATCGCCTGCTTGCGCTGGAGCGCTCGATGCAGCACTGTCAGATCGGTCGGGAACGGGCACTAAACCACCGATCCGGGCATCTACATTTCATCGTCGAGGGAGACCGAGATCAGCGAGCGCGACGGCGTCATGTACGCCGTCGAGCGGCGTCGGCAGATCCTGACGGTTGCCCGCCAGGACGGTCGGGTGGGGGTGGCCGAACTATCCGAACTGTTGCAGGTCGTCCCAGAAACCGTGCGCCGCGACCTCGCGGATCTGGAGAAGCAGGGACTGGTCCACCGGGTGCACGGCGGTGCCCTGCCGACTGATCGCATCGGCTTCGAGGGCACTCTGCTCAGCAGATCGGTGCGAAATCAGGCGGCCAAGATCCGCATCGCGACCAGGGCCGTCGCCGAGCTCCGGGACGCGGAAGTGGTCTTCCTCGACGAAGGCTCCACCGCGGTTGCCCTCGCTGCATCGCTGGATCCGCATCGGCCGCTCACCGTGGTCACCGCGTCGATCCCGGTGGCCCAGGCGGTCACCGCCCATCCCCGCATCTCGTTGATCCTGCTCGGCGGTCCGGTGCGGGCACAGTCGTTTGCGGCGGCGGGTGACTGGCCGGTCCGGATGCTGTCGGAGTTGGTCATCGACGTGGCCTTTCTCGGCACCAATGGGTTGACCGCCGAGCGCGGGCTCACCTGTCCGGATCTGGGTGTGGCCGCCGTCAAGCGGGCGGCGGTGGCATCGTCACGGCGCTGCGTATTGATGGCCGACGCGACGAAACTCGGCGGTGATTCGTTCGTGGTGTTCGCCCGGCTCAGCGATCTGGATCTTCTCGTGATCGAGTCCACAGCAAACAAGCGCCTGGTGGAAGGCATTCGACAGCAAGGAGTTCAGGTGGTTCTCGCATGATCATCACGGTGACGCCCGCGCCCGGACTGGACCGGACGTACACGGCAACGCACTACCGGGAGGGCCGGGTCAACCGGGCGCAGACGAGCACGGTGGAGGCCAGCGGCAAGGGCGTCAACGTGTCCCGGGCATTGGCAGCGGCAGGCGCCTCGACCGTCGCTGTTCTGCCCCTGGGCGGCCCGGAGGGCCGGCACCTGGCGGATCTGCTCGGTGCCGACGCCGTCCCCTTCCTTGCAGTGCAGACCGACGAAGCCACCAGGACCAACACCACCCTGGCCATCACCGGTCAGTCCACCACGAAGATGAACGCCCCGTCCCCCGCACTGCCCGAGCAGGTCTGGACGGACCTCCGGCGCATCGTCGAGGACCTACTTCTCCAGTACCCGGGAGCCTGGGTGCTGTGCTCCGGCTCGGTGCCGCCGGGGGCGGAACAGTTACCCGCCGAGTTGATCGAGCTGGCCCGGGAACACGGAGCTCGGAGTGCGGTGGATTCGTCCGGCGCGGCCCTCACCGCGGCGCTGGCCGCACGACCGGATCTCATTGCGCCCAACCATCTCGAGCTCGCCGAGATGGTCGGCATCGATCCACATACGCTCGACCCGGACGGGGCCGATCCGCGGCACGCAGACGCCGATGCGAAGACCGGCCTGATCGAGTTGGCAGCCGACTGGGCGGGAGTGCTGGCCGGCCGAACCGGGGGTGCGGTGCTGGCCACTCTGGGCTCCAGCGGCGCGGTCTACGCGGACGCAACCGGGAGCTGGCACGCGCTCGCCCCGCCGATCATCCCGGTCAACACGGTGGGCGCCGGTGACGCCCTGCTGGCGGGATTCCTCTCCGTCGCCGGCTCCGCGAGCGCAGGTCACCCAGCAGATCCGTTGGGCGCCTTGGCCACCGCAGTGGCCTGGGGTACCGCGGCCTGCGCCATGGCCGGTACGGCCGGAGCCGTCGCAGCCGGCGCGGACGTGGCCGCGGTCCAGCTCAGAAGACTTTCCTGAATACCCGACAAGAATGGGGTCTCATGTCCGACAGCTTCACTCCACTGGACCTGCTGGTGGTCGGCGACGGGTTCATCACGGCGCACGACTACCACGATGCACTGACGGATCTGCCTGACGACGAGGCTGCACGCCTGGCGTTACGCTCGGTCTCGCTCACCGGAACCAAGTCCGAACACCATGCGGCACAGGCCATCATGGAGGTGAAGGGACCCAACCAGGTGCCGCCGTCGCCCGAGATGTTGGCCGCGGTACCGGGAGCGGTGGTGCTGGGACTGCATTTCGCGCCGGTGGGCGCCGACGTGATCGAGGCGGGCCGGAATCTCGAACTGATCTCGGTCGCCAGGGCTGGTCTGGAGAACATCGACATCGCTGCGGCGACGGCGCGCGGGATCGGTGTGGTTCCCGCCATGGGTCGCAACGCCGGGGCGGTGGCCGAATTGCAGATCGGCATGATCCTGGCCGAGACCCGCAACATCGCCAGGGCCGATGCGTCGATCAAATCGGGCGGATGGCGGAAGGACTTCCCGGGCGCTCGGGTCGAGATCGCCCATTCGACGGTGGGCATGGTCGGGTTCGGGCACGTCGGACGCATTTTCTCGCAACGTATCTCGGGATTCGGACCGAAGCTCCTGGCCTACGATCCCTACGCCGCGCCGGATTCGTTGGCGCAGTCGGGAGTGGAGCAGGTCGCAGACCTCACCGAGCTCTTCGCACGGTCGGACTTCATCGTCGTGCAGGCCAGGCTTTCACCCGAGACCACCAGGTTCATCAGCACCGCACAGTTCGGCGCCATGAAGTCCTCGGCCTATTTCGTCAACATCGCCAGGTCGCGTCTCGTCGACTACGACGCACTGTACGAGGTCTTGGCCGCGGGGGGCATTTCCGGTGCTGCCCTTGACGTCTTCGACGACGAGCCGCTACCGGCCGAGTCGAGATGGCGCAGCCTGGACAACGTGACCATGACGACTCACTTCGGCGGGGACACCACCGGAACCAATATCACCTCGGCCCGGATGGTGATCGCGGCCGCCGCGGAGTTCGCGGCCACCGGTCGAGTCGTGAAGGCGGTCAACGCACAGGAACTCGGGTGGGCGTGAAGCAGTACCTGCTCGGTCTGGACGCCGGGCACACCGTCATCAAGGCTGCGGTCTTCGATGATGCGGGCGCCGAGATCGGTCGTGGATCCAGGCCGACGGCGACGTTCAGCCTGCATCCGCGCTGGCAGGAAAGAGATATGGACGTCGTCTGGGCGTCCGCCGCCGGGGCCGTCTCGGACGCGCTCGGCGCCGCCGGGATCGACGGCGGGCGGATAGCCGGTGTCGGCATCGGTGCCCACGGCGACGGCCTGTACCTGGTCGATGCGCAGATGCGTCCGGTCAGGGCGGCGATCCTGGCCACTGACACCAGAGCCGCGGCCTACTGCGAACGCTGGAACACCGGGGAGACTGCCGAGGCCCTGCTGCGCATCACCGGCCAGGTACCCGCGGCCTACGCTCCGCCGGCCACGTTGTCATGGCTCCGCGACCACGAGCCGGAGATCTTCGGGCGCGCAGCACACATGTTGTTCTGCAAGGACTGGCTAAGGCTGCGGTTGACCGGGGAGGTGGCGACCGATCCGACCGAGGCCGGCGCAGGATTGTCCGACGTCCGGACCAGGAGCTGGTCGCCGGAGGCCCTACGACTGTGTGGTCTGTCCGACGCCGCCCACCTGCTGCCGCCCATCCTGTCCAGCGGCGCTGTCGCCGGGCACGTCACCGAAACGGCTGCACTGGCCACGGGTTTGCGAGCCGGCACCCCCGTGGTGACGGGTAGCCATGACGTGCACGTCGCTGCGCTGGGCATCGGCGCCCTGGCCGTCGGCAGCGTCAGCGCCATCATGGGCACCTTCAACATCAACCAACTCGTGACCGACCAGGCCCCGTCCTCCTGGCAGTGGCAGGCCAGGGGTTCGCTGACCGACGACCGGTTCATGCTGATGTCCACCTCGCCGGCCGGGTCCACGGCCGTGGACTGGGTCCGGCAGGTCACCGCCGACCCGGGGATGACGATCGGTGCGGGCGTCAGCGAGGCGCTGACCGACCGGGACGGTGCGATGGTGGCCGACGGAGATCCGTTCTTCCTCCCGTTCGTCTACGGGACCATGCTGAATCCGGCCATCGGCGGGGCGTTCACCGGCCTCGGCAGCTGGCACGGGCCGAAGGATCTGCTGCGGGCCGGATTGGAGGGTGTGGTGTTCACCCACCGCTACCACCTGGACGCACTGACCGGCGCCGGAGCGATCGACACCAGGCCCGTTCGGCTGGCCGGTGGTGGCGCGCGAAGTGTCGACTGGACCCAATTGTTCGCCGATACCACCGGGTTGTCGGTCGAGGTCACCGATGCCGTCGAATCCGGTGCTCGGGGAGCGGCCATGCTTGCCGGGGTCGGGGTGGGTATCTACGCCGATGTGGACGAGGCGGCGTCGGCCTGCGTGACGGTGATCCGCGCGCAGCATCCGCGCCTGGCGCGGAAAGCGTTGCTGGACAGTCGGTATGATCAGTGGACCAGCACCGTGCGAGCATTGCAGACGATCCCGGCCACATCCGATACAGACACCCACCGGTGACAGGAGAATCATGACCCTGCAGGACCCGCGCCCACTGTTGGCTGCGGCCAGAGCCGGCGGATACGCGGTCGGCGCCTTCAACGTCATCCAGCTCGAGCACGCGGAGGCCATCGTCGCCGGCGCCGAGGCTGCGAGATTACCGGTGGTACTGCAGATCTCGGAGAACACGGCAGCATTTCACCGCGGGCTGGCCGGGATCGGCGCCGGAGCACTGGCGATCGCCGCGGGCGCGACCGTTCCGGTGGTCGTCCACCTGGATCATGCCGAGAGCGAGGATCTGGTCGATCAGGCCGTGGCGCTCGGCTTCACGTCGGTGATGTTCGACGGGGCGAGGCTGACCTACGCCGAGAACCAGTCGAGAACCGCCGCGGTGGTGGCGAGGTGCCATGGCGCCGGCGTGGCGGTCGAGGCGGAACTCGGTGAGGTGGGCGGGAAGGACGGCGCCCATGCGCCCGGCGTCCGCACCGATCCGACCCAGGCGGCTGATTTCGTGTCGGCGACCGGCGTCGACAGCCTGGCCGTGGCCGTCGGAACCTCGCACGCGATGTCCGACCGCTCCGCCGTGGTGGATCTCGGCCTGATCCGGCAGCTGTTCGAGGCGGTCCAGGTTCCTTTGGTGCTGCACGGCTCCTCCGGCGTCGACGATCCGGGGTTGGTGACCGCCGTCCGGGCCGGCATGACCAAGGTCAACATCGCCACCCGGCTCAATCAGGTGATGACGGCGGCGGTGCGGCAGGTGCTGGCGGCCGACGCCGCCGTCACTGATCCGCGGAAGTACCTCGGCCCCGGTCGCGACGCCGTCGCGGCCGAGGTCGCGCTGCTCCTGCGCCTGCTCCACGGCTGACCTCCGGTCGGCCGTGGGTCACCCGCGCCAGTCGGTCATTAGGATCGACGGTGCCGGCAGTGCGGGCGGTTCACGGAGTGGAGAAAGAGGCTTGTCATGGGTCAGTCGACCATCACCGCGTCACGTATTTCCGAGGTGCTCTCGGCGGTACCCACACGACTTTTCATCGGCGGTGAATGGGTCGGCGGCGACGGTGGGGTGCCGGTCGAGGATCCCTCGAACGGTGAGGTGCTGACCGAGGTCGCCGACGCCACCCCCGCTCAGGGGATGCTTGCGTTGGACGCCGCGGTTGCGGCACAGGCTGACTGGGCCGCCACTGATCCGCGCTTCCGCGGCGAGATCTTGCGCAAGGCCTTCGAGTTGCTCATCGAACGGGCGGACGAGTTCGCCCTGCTGATGACGCTGGAGATGGGCAAGCCGCTGGCCGAGGCCAGGGGTGAAGTCACCTACGGTGCCGAGTTCTTCCGGTGGTTCTCCGAGGAGGCCGTGCGGATCGCCGGCCGCTACGCCATCGCCCCGTCGGGCGGTACCCGGCTGCTGACGATGAAGCAGCCGGTCGGCCCGGTTTTCGCGATCACGCCGTGGAACTTCCCGTTGGCGATGGGTACCCGGAAGATCGGGCCCGCGCTGGCGGCCGGTTGCACCGTGGTGATCAAGCCGGCCGCCCAGACCCCGCTGACCACGCTGGCGTTGGCGAAGGTGCTCACCGAGGCCGGGGTGCCCGCCGGTGTGGTCAATGTCGTCACCACCTCCCGTTCGGGGGCGCTGTCCGAGCCGATCATCCGCGACCCGCGGCTCCGCAAGCTGACCTTCACCGGGTCGACGCCGGTGGGTCAGCGACTGATCGAACAGTCCGCGCAGCAGGTCCTCAAGGTCAGCATGGAACTCGGCGGCAACGCTCCGTTCGTGGTGTTCGGCGATGCGAATCTGGACCGGGCCGTCGACGGCGCGATGCTGGCCAAGATGCGCAACATCGGCGAGGCCTGCACGGCCGCCAACCGCTTCATCGTCCACGAATCGGTGGCCGACGAGTTCGCGGAACGGCTGGCGTCGCGGATGGGCGCGATGAAGATCGGCCCCGGTATCGACGACGGGGTGCAGGTCGGCCCGCTGGTGGATGCCGCGGCGGTGCAGAAGGTTTCGGAGCTGGTGGCCAACGCCCTGGACAGCGGGGCGAGAATACTCACCGGCGCGAAGACCGTGGGCGAGCGCGGTTATTTCTACGCGCCCACGGTGCTGACCGGTGTGCCTCGCACGGCTGACATGTTCTCCCAGGAGATCTTCGGACCGGTCGCCCCGATCACCACCTTCGGTAGCGACGACGAGGGCATCGCGTTGGCGAACGACACCGAGTACGGCCTGGTCGCCTACGCCTTCACCGAGAACCTGACCAGGGCGCTCACGGTGGCCGAGCGATTGGAAACCGGCATGGTCGGGATCAACCAGGGCATCGTCTCCAACCCGGCCGCACCCTTCGGTGGGGTGAAGGCGTCTGGGATCGGGCGCGAGGGCGGTAACGAGGGCATCGAGGAGTATCTGGAGACGAAGTACGTCGGGATCGCGCTGTAGCCGGGCGAATCTGACGGGAATCCAGGAGATCCCGGCGCGGTTGCCTCTGAAGGCCGCCTGCCGACGAACGACGAGGAGCACTTCATGAGTGAGCTGTTGAATCTGCCGGTGACGACCCTGTCCGGTGAGCCGACCACCTTCGGCGAGCTGACCGGCGGCCGGGCCGCGCTGGTGGTGAACGTGGCCAGTCGCTGCGGTTTGACGCCGCAGTACGCCAAACTCGAAGCGCTGCACGAAGAGTTCGTTGCGCGCGGGTTTACCGTCATCGGGTTTCCCAGCAACCAGTTCGCCGGTCAGGAGCCGGGATCGGCAGCGGACATCGCCGAATTCTGTTCTGCGACCTACGGTGTGACGTTTCCGATGTCGGACAAGGTCGAGGTGAACGGGGCCGGCCGCGATCCGATCTACGCAGCGCTCACCGAGACGCCTGACGCGCAAGGGGCTACCGGCGACGTGCAGTGGAACTTCGAGAAGTTCCTGGTGGCCGCTGATGGATCCGTCGTCCGCCGGTACCGGCCGCGGACCGAGCCCGACGCCGCGGAGGTCCGAGCCGACATCGAGTCGCTGCTCGGCTGAGAGGTATCAGCTCCAGCCGCACCAGGCTCTTTCGGGTCAGCAATACCGCGAAGTCGAGCGGTCACCATCGGAATCGGTGGCAGGCATGCCGCTTGTTGCCCACGGGCCCCGGCCCGTAGGACCGCCTTGGACCCGGCGCCGGGTCCAGGGCGACGCCGATCCGATGGGCGGTTGCCGCGGCTACCCGCCGTAGCGCATGGCCGCAGCCTCCCAGGCCGCGTCGTCCTCGGCGTTCGAGTCCTCGGCTGTCGAGCCGGCAGCATTCGAATCCCCGCCGCCCCAGTCGGCGAACGACTCGTCGTCGTCGGGGTTCAGCAAGCCGTTCCCCATCAGGTCGGGGTCGAGCATGGCCTGTTCGTCCGGCCGGAAGCGCAGCACGTTGTCGATGTAGGACCGGACGGCTTTCTCGATCGTCACTTCATGGCCGGCCGCTTCCGACAGGAACCAGCGATGTTCCAACACTTCGTGGAAGATCTCGGCGGGTTCGAGCTTCGCGGCCAGCTCTTCCGGGATCGCTTCCAGGACCGGCTCGAAGATGTCCGTCACCCAGTGTCGGGCCACGGTGTCCTCGTCGACCTCGGTCTCCGGCATGACGGCCCGCGACCGATAGGTGTCCAGGTCGTTGAGGATGCGTCGGGCCTGGTTCTCCTGCATCTTGAGCCCGGTCAGTGCCAACATCCGTCGACGGTGGTGCCCGGCCTCGACCACCTGGGTCTGCACGAGAACGTGCGGATCGCCGTCCTTCTCGTTGATCTGGATCTGGGCGACGTCATATCCCAGGTCATTGAGGCGTCGCAGACGCTGCTCGATCCGCCACCACTCGTCATCGCCCATGGTCTGCGGCTGGGTCAGCTCGGCCCAGAGCCGGTCGTAGCGCTCGATCACGGACACCGCGGTCGACAGCGGGTCGACCTCCTCCGAGAGCAGGCCCGACATCTGCAGGTCGAGCAGTTCACCGGCCAGGTTGGTCTCGGCGATGTCCAGATCCTGCTGCCGCTGCCCGTCGGACAGTTGTGGGCGCATCTCTCCGGTCTCGGCGTCGACCAGGTACGCCGCGAGTGCCCCGGCATCCCGGCGGAACAGGGTGTTCGACAGCGAGCAGTCCTTCCAGGCGAACCCGACCAGATGCAGACGGACGAGGAGTTCGGCCAGGGCATCCAGTAGTTTCGGCTCGAGGTCGGGGTCCAACCGGCGGGAGAACAGTGCCCGGTACGGCAGCGAGAACCGCAGATGTTTGGTCACCAGTGCGGCATCAAGTGGTTCCCCATCGGGAGTCGTGCGGTTCGCGACGACGCCGACCGCCTGGACCACCGGAATGCCCGCCTTGGCCAGATCTCGCAGCAGTTCGTACTCGTGCTCGGCCAAGCCCTGGCTGATCTCCTTGATCGCATAGACGATCCCACCCATCCGTACGAAACGGACGACGTGACGAGAGATCCCCCGCGGCAGACTGACCAATTTCTCCTTGGGCCACTCCTCCAGCGGGGTCGACCACGGCAGAGTCAACAGATCGGTGGGATCGGGGCCGGTCGCGAATTGCATACGCACGTGGGCAAGCGTGGCACAGCCCGGGGCCGGACGCACCGTCGGAGGCGGGCGCGTCCCGCAGCCGGATCTCGCCGGCCCGGTCAGCAGCGGGGACGGCGAACCATGGACGTGTCGATCGCACTCAGCCGGGCCGCGCCGACACCGGCCATGGCCTGCCGGAGCTCGGCGGTGAGGCCGTCCAGTACCTCCGCGACACCGGCCGCCCCGTGCGACGCCAGGCCCCAGAGCACCGGCCGCCCGATCCCGACCGCGGTTGCGCCGAGGGCGAGCGCGCGGAGCACGTCCACACCCGAGCGGATGCCGCCGTCCACGATCACCGGAACGCGCCCGTCGACGGCGGCCACGATGTCGGCCAACACCGTCGCGACCGGCGCGACCCCGGCCACCTGCCGCCGACCATGGTTGGACACCACGATGCCGGCCGCGCCGGCGTCCACCGCGATGATTGCATCAGCGGGGTGCATCACACCCTTGACGTACACGGGAAGTCCGGTGGCTGTGGCCATCTGTGCGATGTGGGCGGGTTCGAGACCGGGTTCGATCTGGGCCGACATCTGGGCCCAGGTCATCCCCGGGTAGTTGCCGGGCCGGGCCGTGATGACCGCCCTCGTCCTGCTCCGGAACGGGGCGTCACCGAACGTGCCGGCGTTGTCCACCGTGAGCACCACGGCGCTGGCCCCGGCCGCCGAAGCCCTTTGCAGGTAGTCGTCGGTCTGGCCTCGATCCTGCATGAGGTACACCTGCGCCCACCACGGAGCTGTTGCCGTGGAACCGAATTCGGTCACCTCGACCGCGGCGGAGCTGGAGTAGATCATCAGCGCACCGCTGGTCGCGGCGGCGCGTGCGGTCGCAGGTTCGCCCTCGGCGTCGGCAAGCCGGTGCGAAGCGGTCGGCGCCACCATGATCGGGGTGGCGAGCGGGATGTCACCGATGACGAGCGAGGTGTCGATCTCAGTCAGGCCTCGGAGGATCCGGGGCACCAGGTCGATGTCCTGCCAGGCGTGCTGGTCTCGATCGGGATCCCCGCCGGCCACCGAGCGGTAGTACTCCCACGAAGCGGGATCGAGGCGGCCCTGGGCCGCCGTCATCAGAACGTCGAAGTCCATGCAGCGATCCTGACGTGCCCACGGGGCAGCCGGATCACCGGGTGGTCGGCGAAGCGGTTGCCGGACCGGGTACGGTGCCGGGTGGGCTTCGATGATGGGAGAAAAGGGTTCGGTGGCAGTCACTTTCGAGGTAGATCAGCTCACGGTGAGAGTTGCGGATAGCGCCGAGGCGGCCGGCCGGGCCGCCGGTGCTGAGGTGGCGGGATATCTGCGTGACCTGACGAGCGTTCACGAGCACGTCCGCGTGGTCTTCGCCGCCGCGCCGTCGCAGACCGCCATGCTGTCGTTTCTGCGGGATGCGGTGGGCATCGACTGGTCGCGGGTGGCGGCCTTTCAGATGGACGAGTACCTGGGCCTGGAGCTCGCAGCCCCGCAGAGGTTCGGGAACTGGCTGCGGGCAGAGCTTTTCGATGCGGTTCCGGTGTCGTTCCACCCGCTGACCCACGCCGGCGGATATCTGGATCCGGGACCGGTTGACCTGGTGTGTCTGGGTATCGGTGAGAACGGCCATCTGGCCTTCAACGACCCGCCGCTGGCGCGGTTCGACGACGAACTGGACCTGCGCACCGTGCAACTGGACCCGATCAGCCGCACCCAGCAGGTCAACGACGGGCTGTTCGCCTCTGTCGACCAGGTGCCGACGCAGGCGCTGACGTTGACGATTCCCCGGCTGTTGCGCAGCCGGCGCGTCGTCGGGGTGGCCTGCGGGCCGCGAAAGGCCGCGGCGGTGCAGCGGACCCTGACCGGCCCTGTCGACGCGTCCTGCCCGGCCACGGCTCTGCGGCGGCATCCAGCGGCATCTCTGCACACGGACGTCGACGCGTGGCCGCGCTGAGCCAGCTGATCGTGGGTCGGTCACCGCGTACCGGGCGGCCGGTCGAGGTGCGGGTCCGGGACGGGCTGGTCGAGTCGGTCGCTCCGGGGCCCGCCGACGCCGATCCGGATGTCTGGCTGGCTCCTGGGCTGGTCGACCTGCAGGTGAACGGTTATGCCGGCTACGACTTCAACGTCGGGGATCCGGCCCAGGTGGCGGGGGCGGTGCTCGCGCTCGCTGCGCGCGGTACCAGCACCGTCGTGCCGACGGTGATCACCGGGTCCGAGTTGCACATGCAGGATTGCCTACGAGCCCTGATGGCTGCCCGCCGCGCCGATCCCGTGGTGGCCCGGGGGATTCCGGCGATCCACGTCGAGGGGCCGTTCCTCTCGCCGGTCGACGGGGCACGGGGGGCCCATGACGAGCGGCACATCCGCGCTCCGGATCTGGCCGAGTTGCAGGCCTGGCTCTCGATCGTCGCGCCGCTACCGCTCTTCGTGACCATCGCACCGGAATGGGAGGGGGCGCTCGAGTTCATCCGGGCCGCGGTCGGGCTGGGGGTGACGATGTCGTTGGGGCACAGCGTGGCTCAGGCCGAGCAGATCACGGCGGCGGTCTCGGCCGGCGCGACGTTGTCCACGCACCTCGGCAACGGGGCGCCACTCGAACTGCCGCGGCACCCCAACCTGCTCTGGGCCCAACTGGCCGCACCGGAGCTGTCTGCCGGGTTGATCGCCGACGGGTTTCATCTCGACGGCTCGACGTTGCGGGCGATGATCAAAGCCAAAGGCCCCGGCGGGTCATTCCTGGTCAGCGACGCGGTCGCGCTGGCCGGCCGCGCACCGGGCCGGTACACCACTCCGGTGGGCGGCGAGGTAGAGCTCGACGCCGACGGTCGCTTGCGAGTGGCCGGCCGGCGTTATCTGGCCGGCGCTGCTCTGGATCTCGCCGCTGGAGTGGCGAGACTGCCTGGCCTGACCGGCTTCTCGATTGCACGGTCGGTCCGCATGGCGACCGGGGTGCCCGGTCGGGTACTCGCTCGGACGGGAGTTGACGGTCGGGGCCGAACGCCCCGGGCCGGGGAACGGGTTGATCTGATTCGGTTCCGGTGGGCCGCCGGCGACCTGGACCTGGAACTGTTCTGAGTCAGCCGGCCGCTGCGGCCAGTGCCTGGAAGAGCCTGCTGTCGCTGTCGGTTTCGGGGTGCCACTGCACGGCGAGGACGAACCGGTCCGATTCGGCTTCCATCGCCTCGGGAATGCCATCCGGCGATCTGGCGCCGATCACGAAACCCGGATGTTCGGCGACCGACTGGTGGTGGTGGCACCGAACGATCACGGTCGGCCCCAGGATGTCGGCGATCCGGGTCCCCGGCACGGTGTCGACCTCGACCGGGCCGTAGAGCCCGGGCCCGGGGGAGTGCTTGTCACCGCCGACGAGATCGGGGACGTGCTGGTCCAGCCGTCCGCCCGCGCGCGACGCGAGCACCTGCATGCCGCGGCAGATCCCCAGCACCGGTAGCCCGAGATCGTCCGCGGCGTCGAGCAGCGCGTACTCCGAGACATCCCGATCGTCCCGCCACCCGGAGGTGTGCTCCCCGGGGTGCTCTCCGTATCGAGCGGGATTGACGTCGGCGCCGCCCGCGATCACCAACCCGTCGAGGCGGCTGATCACCCTGCCCGCGTCGTCTCCGGGCCCCAGAGGCGGCAGCAGCACCGGCGTGCCGCCGCCGGCTCGGACTGCGTCGATGTATCTGGCCGGCAAGAGGGCGGCCTCGACCTGTTGCCACTGCCCCCAGCTCGCCACTTCGCGGTACGTGCTGATCCCGATGATGGGGCTCGAACTCATCCCCTCATCCTCCCATCTGCGAATCGTGCCGCGAGAAAGAGAGCTAGTCGAGCGGGGTGACGTAGGCGCCGGAGATGCCACCGTCGACCAGGAACTGCGAGGCGGTGATGAAGCTGGACTCGTCGGAGGCCAGGAACAACACCGCGTTGGCGATCTCATCAGGCTCGCCGAACCGGCCCATCGGGATGTGCACCAGGCGGCGGGCGGCCCGCTCCGGGTCTTTCGCGAACAACTCCTGCAGCAGCGGGGTGTTGACCGGTCCGGGGCAGAGTGCGTTGACCCGGATCCCTTTCCGAGCGAACTGGACTCCGAGCTCGCGGCTCATCGACAGCACGCCACCCTTGGACGCCGTGTAGGAGATCTGCGAGGTCGCCGCGCCGAGCACGGCGACGAACGAGGCGGTGTTGATGATCGAGCCCTTGCCCTGCGCGATCATGTAGGGCAGAGCCGCCTTGCAGCACAGGTACACGCTCGTCAGATTGACTTCCTGGACCCTGCGCCAGGCAGCGAGATCCGTGGTCAGGATGGAGTCGTCCTCGGGCGGTGAGATGCCGGCGTTGTTGAACGCGATGTCGACGCTGCCGTAGGTGTTCTTGGCCAACGCGAACAGCGCGTCGACCTCCTCGGGGCTGGTGACGTCGGTGCGCAGGTAGCTGCCGCCCAGCTCGTCCGCGACGCCGGGACCGCGGGCATCGTCGATGTCGCCGATGACGACCTTCGCGCCTTCGGCGACGAACTTCCTGGCGGTAGCGAGTCCGAGCCCGGAACAACCTCCGGTGATGACAGCGACCTTGTCGGCGAGACGTCCAGACATGTTGGTGTAGTTACCTTCCAGGCTGATGGTGAGTGGGGCTGGGGTGGTCGACCGGTATGACCCAGAGTGCACCCGTAGGGCCTTCAACGGTGCTACGGGTGCTGTGATGTCGGACCGGTGCGGGGGAGCGGGGGCTCTAGGTGGCGATGAAGACGTTCTTGACCTCGCTGAAGGCGTCGGGGGCGTCGGGGCCGAGTTCGCGGCCGAGGCCGGATTGCTTGAACCCGCCGAACGGGGTCCAGTAGCGGACCGAGGAGTGCGAGTTGACCGAGAGGTTCCCCGCCTCGACACCGCGGGACACCCGGATGGCGCGGCCGACGTCGGAAGTGAAGATCGAGCCGGACAGTCCGAAGTCGCTGTCGTTGGCCATGGCGATGGCGTCCGCCTCATCGTCGAAAGGCAGCACCGCGACCACCGGGCCGAACACCTCCTCGCGCCAGATCCGGTCCGCCGCGGACCGCGGGATGACCACCGTCGGCGGGTACCAGAAGCCGGGACCCTCGGGCGTGGTACCGGTGAACGCCACGTCGGTCCCATCGACGTAGGCAGCGACCGAAGCGTGCTGACCGGAGGTGATCAGCGGCCCCATCTCTGCCTCGGGGTCGCTCGGTTGCCGCACCCGGAAGTTCTTGACCGCCGGCTCCAGAAGCGCCATGAACGCGTCGTAAGCACTGCGCTGCACCAGGATGCGGGAACGGGCACAGCAATCCTGGCCGGCGTTGTCGAAGACCGAACCCGGTGCCGCCGCTGCTGCGGTCGCCAGATCGGCGTCGGCGAAGATGATGTTCGCGCTCTTGCCGCCGAGTTCCAGCGTGACGGGTTTGACCTGGTCGGCGGCTCCGCGCATGACGCCCTTGCCGACGGAGGTCGAGCCGGTGAAGCAGACCTTGCGGACCAGCGGGTGGGTGACGAACCGTTCGCCGACCACCGAGCCGCTGCCCGGGATGACGGTGAAGACCCCTTCGGGCAGACCAGCTTCCAGGGCAAGTTCGGCGAGCCGGATCGCCGTGAGCGGCGTGACCTCGGCCGGCTTGAGCACGACGGTGTTGCCGGCGGCCAGCGCCGGGCCGAAGCCCCAGCCGGCGATCGGCATCGGGAAGTTCCAGGGCACGATGATGCCGACGACACCGAGCGGCTCGTGGAAGGTGATGTCGATGCCACCGGCCACCGGAATCTGCCGGCCGAACAGCCGCTCTGGGGCGGCGGAGTAGTAGTTCAGCACGTCCCGGACGTTGCCGGCCTCCCAGCTGGCGTTGCCGATGGTGTGCCCGGAATTCTGCACCTCGAGGTCGGCCAGCTCGGCGAGATGATCGTCGACCACGGTGGCGAACCGGCGGAGCAGCCGCGCCCGGTCGCCGGGCGAGATGGCGCGCCAGGCCGGAAAGGCCCGATGCGCCTCCTCGATGGCCGCATCGGTCTCGCTCAGCGATGCCCGGGGCAGGGTGGTCAGTTGGGAGGCCGTGGCCGGGTCGATCAGAGTGGTGGTGCCGCCCTCGCCGGTGAGGGG
The DNA here is from genome assembly GCA_965277305.1 of Nakamurella sp. GTDB lineage: Bacteria > Actinomycetota > Actinomycetes > Mycobacteriales > Nakamurellaceae > Nakamurella. The sequence goes on from CBDICH010000007.1 coordinate 261,551, forward strand.
GCCGCTGTAGATCAGGGTCACTGCTTTCAGAACCTTTCGAATCCGCGCCGCAGTTCCCAGTCGGTGATCGCCGACTCGAAGGCGGCCAACTCGGTGTCCGCGGCGTGCACGTAGTGGTCCACCACATCATCGCCGAACGCGGCCCGGGCGATCGACGAGGCGTCGAACAGGTCGCGTGCAGCCCGCAGGTTGGTGGGCACCGTCGGCTTGCCCGAGGTGTACGCGTTCCCCACCAGCGCCTCTTCCAGGGGCAGCTCGTGCTCGACGCCGTACAGGCCGCCGGCCATCATCGCGGCGATGGCGATGTAGGGGTTGACGTCGCCGCCCGGCAGCCGGTTCTCCAGGCGGGCGGACTGGCCGTGGCCGACGAGTCGGATCGAGCAGGTGCGGTTGTCCAGACCCCAGGCGACGGCGGTGGGTGCGAAGGAGCCGGCGGCGAAACGCTTGTAGGAGTTGATGTTCGGCGCGTACAGCAGGGTGAACTCCCGCATGGTGGCCAGGATCCCGGCGATGAAGTGGTCGTAGAGGGGCGTGCGCTCGTCCTTGGCGGGATCCCAGAACACCAGCCCGCCGTCGGTGCGACGCAGCGACAGGTGGATGTGGCAGGAGTTGCCCTCCCGCTCGTTGAACTTGGCCATGAAGGTGAGCGAGCGGCCGTGCTGCTCGGCGATCTCCTTCGCGGTGTTCTTGTAGACCACGTGATTGTCGGCCGAGGTGACCACTTCCTCGAAGCGGAAGGCGATCTCGTGCTGACCCAGGTTGCACTCACCCTTGGCGGACTCGACCGTCAGACCCGCGGCGTACATGGTGTTGCGGATGTCCCGCAGCAGCGGCTCGATCCGCGTCGTGCCCAGGATCGAGTAGTCGATGTTGTACTGGTTGGCCGGCGTCAGCTGCTTGTAGCCGGCGTCCCATGCCTCCTCGTAGGTGTCGTTGAAGAGGATGAATTCGAGTTCGGTGCCCGCGAACGCGGTGAAACCCAGCGCCGCGGCCCTGGCCTGCTGGGTCTTGAGGATGGATCGGGGTGACTGGTCGACCAGCGTGCCGTCCAGCCAGGTCAGGTCGGTCTGGATCATCACCGAGCCAGGCAGGTGTGGGAGTAGCCGGATGGTATCCAGGTCGAGGGCGAAGATCATGTCGCCGTAGCCCTTTTCCCAGGACGACATGGCGTACCCGGGGATGGTGTTCATGTCGGCGTCGACCGAGAGCAGGTAGTTGCAACCCTCGGTGCCGTGCTCGAGGGCCTCGTCCAGGAAGAACTGCGCGTGCAGCCGCTTGCCCTGCAAGCGGCCCTGCATGTCGGTGAAAGCGACCACCACGGTGTCGATGTCGCCCCCGCGGATCAGATCTTTGAGCGTTTCGATGCCGAGCAACCGGGGATTGCGGGGGTGATCGCTCATGGGTGGTGCCCTTCTGCGGTACGGGTGGGAGACGGACCAGGGGTGGTGCGCACCCTCCTGAGGGAAGGTACGCACCACCGCTGACGAGGTGACGCGCGAGGTCAGTACTGGACCGGGTACTCCGGTTCGGTGGTCGCCGCCGGGTTGATCTGGTTGATCGGCCCGGTGAACCAGTTCTTCACCGAGAGGTGCCAGAAGATCCAGAGCAGGATCAGCACGCCACCGACCAGCAACGGGGTGTAGTTGACGTACTTCCACGCGAAGCTGGGATCCCAGGGCATGCCACCGAGCGAGGTCGGGAACAGCGCGATGATCGAGGTGAGCACGATTTCGATCAGGGCCAGCGGGGCCAGCCACTTGTAGTGCTTGCCCAAGTTCCAGCTACCGACCTTGAACGAACTGCCGGCGCGCCAGCGGTAGTAGATCGGGATGGCGAAGGCCAGGTACAAACCGACGACGCCGATCGAGACGACGGCGAAGAACGCGACGGGCACCGGGGCGCCGTTGATGTCGACGGCCACCAGGGCCGGCAGGGTGATGAGCGCGGCGACGACCGCGGTCAACATGACCCCGTTGGCGGGCACCCGGTTCTTGGTCAGGCTGGACCACAACTTCCAACCTGGCACGGCCCGGTCGCGGCTGAAGGCGAACAGCATGCGCGAGGAACTCGTCATACAGGCGACGGTGCAGAAGAACTGACCGACGGTCGAGATGAGCAACACGACGGCCACCCAGCCGGAACTCATGGCCTGCACGAAGATCACCGAGACCGCGCCGCCGCCCTTGGACACGCCGTCCGAATCCTGCACCGCGAACAAGAAGGCCAGCAACAGAATCCAGCCACCGATGGCCGAGTAGAAGATCGAGCGCCAGATGCCCTTGGCGGCTGCGCCGGCCGCACTCTTGGTCTCTTCGGACAGATGGGCCGAGGCGTCGTACCCGGTGATCGTGTACTGGGTCAGGATGGCCGAGATCGGCAGTACGAACAGCAGCCAACCGGCGCCACTGGTGGCTCCGGAGAACATTCCGGTGTTGTTGATCGTCTTGGCGAACACGTCGTGGAAGCTGGCGTGGTGGGCCGGTACCAGGAACAGGATGAGGATGACGGCGGCCGCACCGAAGACGTGCCACCAGACCGACACATTGTTGATCACGGCCAGCAGGTGCGACGAGAAGATGTTGATGACGGCGGCGATCACCAGGATGATCAGGAACATGATGAACACTCTGGTCAGGCTGTAGCCGGCCAGCCAGCTCGCGCTGAAGGTGCCCAGGGTGAGGTCGAGGAAGGTCGCGCAGCCGTAGGCCACCGAGGCCACGATGGCGATCAGGCCGATCAGGTTCAGCCAGCCGGTGTAGTAGCCCGCCTTCGGACCACCGAGTTTGCTGGCCCACCAGTAGATCCCGCCCGAGGTGGGGTACGCGGAGACCAACTCGGACATGCAGACGCCGATGACCAGGATGAACGCGGCAACGATCGGCCAGCCCCAGGCGATGGCCGCCGGGCCGCCGTTGTTCCACCCCAGGCCGAACGAGGTGAAGCAACCGGCCAGGATGGAGATGATGGAGAACGAGATGGCGAAATTGCTGAAGCCGGACCAGGAACGGTGCAGCTCCTGGGTGTAGCCGAGTTCCGCGAGTTGTTTCTCGTCGTCACTCAGTTCGGGCGTTGCGCTCACTGCGTTTCTCCTTCGGGGACGGGGTGGTGTCGGGTGGGACCTGACCGGCTGCAGCGGAAGTCAGGAGATCGGTGAAAGCCGGCGAATCGAAGGTGCGGACAGCGCGGTCGTACTTCTCCATGGCCCAGCCCCAGAAGTCGAAATCTATTTCGGTCACAGAATTCTGGATGGCTCCCCACAGCGTCCAGCCGTACTGCGACACCAGGGCCTGCAGTCGTGCCCTGGCCGTCATCTCGGGTCGGGGCTCACCGAAGTAGGCGTTCACCAACAGCTCGAGTTGCTCCTCGTGCAGGTTCGACTCGCTCCAGATGTTGCCCAGCTCGAAGCATGGATCGTTGTTTCCCGAGTACTCGTAGTCGATGAGCCACAGCCGGGCGCCGTCGTCGATGAAGTTGGCCGCCAGCAGGTCGTTGTGGCAGGGGACGGTCGCCGGGGCACGCATGGACAGGACGGTACGTACCTGCGCCCATGGGCCGGTGAATTCGAGGTACCGATCAGGTAACCGAAAACCACGCTCCAGCACCGTCTTCAGGTAGCGATCCTGGATCTCGAACATGTCGAAGTCGGAGGCGAAGTGCGGCCCGCGGTGCAGTTGTCGACAGGCAGCGGCGATGTCAGGAAGCACTTCGTCCCGCTGGAGATCGGCGGGTGCCAGCGTCCTGCCCTCGATCCACTCGATCACCAGAACTCCGGCGTCCGACACGAAGTCGACGACCGCGGGTGCGACGCCGGCGGACGCGGCGGCCATCGAGTTGAGGTATTCGGCCCGGCGATCGATCGACAACAGTCCGGCGGACGGCCGCGAGAGTCGGGCGACGAACGTCCCGTCAGAAGTGCTGACCTTGCAATTCGTGTTGGTCAGGCCACCCGGCAGCGGGGCGTGGGTCCGACCCGGTCCGGCCAGTATCGGCACCATGTCCAGGCGCTCGTCCGTCGACAGCGTGAAGATGTCGAGGGACGATCCGATCATGGTGGCACCTCCAGAAGTCCGCTCGGTGGTCCGGAACCGCGGCCCCGGCAAACGCCGACTGGGGATGGCGAGATGGTAGGGCACCCGAGCACGTACGGTCTAGACCGAAGGGGGCTCGGACTTCACCCGGACGGGTCGATCCGATCGCCGGAGATGATGGCTGGTCGACCACGAAATCCGCAGCGTCATGGTGCCCGCCCGTCGATCGAGCGCTCGCCGCTGCAGCTCGACCGACCTGCGTGCTGGCTCGATAGTGCGCCGGCAATGGATTCCTTAGGTCGACCCAGCGTCATCCACATCTAGACCGAACAGGTCACGCCCACTAGGTTGAGGCCTGTCGCCAGATCGACCGAAAGGCCGTCGTCACCGTGGTCACCCCAGCACCCACTCCGGTGTTGCCCTCCCGCGCCCGCATCGTCATCATCGGCGGGGGCGTCGGCGGTACGAGCATTGCCTACCACCTGGCCCGGATGGGGGAGCGGGACGTCGTCCTGCTGGACCGCGATCAGCTCACCAGCGGCTCCACCTTCCATTCGGCCGGGCTGGTCGGGCAGTTGCGTGCAGATCCCACGCTGACCCGGATGAACATGTACTCGGTCGAGCTCTACCGGGAGCTGGAGCTCTCCGACGCTCCGCCCAGCTGGACCGAGAGTGGCAGCATCCGGTTGGCCTCGAGCCCCGAGCGACTGCAGGAATTACGCCGACAATTGGCATGGGCCAAGGTTTTCGGACTGCCGATGGAGGAGATCTCGGCTCAGACCGCCCAGCAGATGTTTCCCGCTATGAGTGTCGAGGGGGTCTACGGCGGGGTCTACCTGCCCTCTGACGGGCAGGTCGATCCGTCCGGCCTCTGCTATTCGCTGGCTGCCGGGGCCAGGGCCGGGGGTGTCACCATCGCCACCCACACCAGGGTGCTCGAGATCCTGACCGGTGCCGGCCGGGTCCGCGGCGTCCGGACCGACCACGGCGACATCGAGGCCGAGATCGTGGTCGACTGCGGCGGCATCTACGCGGCCGAGATCGGCCGGATGGCCGGGATCCGGGTGCCCGTCGTACCCATGTCGCACCAGTACGTCATCACCGACCCGATGCCCGGGTTGCTGGCCGAGGACGGTGGCACGTTGCCCAGCCTGCGGGACCCGGACCTGCTCGTCTACTACCGGCAGGAGGGGCGCGGGCTGCTGATGGGTGGATACGAACGGAATGCGTTGCCGTTCACGGCCGACCGGTATTCCTTCGATGCGGTCCCGGCCGATTTCAACGCCAAACTCCTGCCCGACGACTGGGATCGATTCACCCAGATCGCGGAGAATTCCGCGCTCCGGGTGCCGGCCATGGGGGACGTGCGCATCCGGCGGTTGATCAACGGGCCCGAGGCGTTCACCCCGGACAACGAGTTCTGCCTGGGACAGACGGAAGTGGACGGGTTCTTCGTCTCGGCGGGATTCTGCGCCCACGGCATCGCCGGAGCAGGCGGGGTCGGCAAGCTGATGGCGGAGTGGATCGTCGCCGGTGAGCCATCGATGGAAGTCGCCCACATGGACATCAACCGGTTCGGTCGCCACTACAGCTCGCCGTCCTTCACCCTCGGCCGGGTGCTCGAGAATTATCAGACGTACTACGACATCAAGTATCCCGGCGACGAGCGACTGGCGGGACGCCCGTTGCGCCGCTCGCCGGTCTACGGCTGGCACCAGCAACAGGGGGCGGTCTTCGGTGAGAAGAGCGGCTGGGAACGGGTCAACCACTACCGCACCAACGAAGACCCCGCGCTGGCCGTCCGTCGCCCCCATGGCTGGGCCGGCCAGAACTTCTCCACCGCCGTGGGTGTCGAGCACCGGGCCGCGCGGGAGACCGTCGCGTTGTTCGACGAGTCGTCCTTCGCGAAGCTGGCGGTCACCGGTACGGACGCGGCGGCCTTCCTGGAATGGGTCTGCGACAACAAGGTGGCCCGCGGGATCGGCCGCGTCACCTACACGCAGATGTTGAACCGGCGCGGTGGTATCGAGGCGGATCTCACCGTCACCCGGACGGGGCCGGATTCGTTCGTCCTGATCACCGGAACCGCCATGGGATCCCGGGATGGCGCCTGGCTGCGCAGGCAGGCCAGGGCCGGGAACTTCGACGTCGCCATCTCGGACGTCACCGGTCAATACTCGTGTTTCGCACTCTGGGGCCCCCGATCCCGCGAGTTGCTGGCCGGGCTGACGCCCGCCGACCTGAGTCACCGATCCTTCGGGTTCATGACGTCGCAGGAGATTCCGGTGGGCGACATCCCGGTGCGGGCGCAGCGGGTGACCTTCGTGGGCGAACTCGGCTGGGAGCTGTACGCCTCCGCCGAATACGGCGCCGCGCTGTGGGAGCTGTTGTGGGAGAAGGGGACGGAGTTCGGCCTGGTGGGCGCCGGCTACCGGGCGATCGAGAGTCTCCGACTGGAAAAGGCCTACCGGGTCTGGGGCTCGGACATCACCGGTGAGACGGATCCGCTGAGCGCCGGGCTGGGATTCTGCGTCGACTGGGACAAGGACTTCCTGGGCCGTGACGCACTGGTCGCCGTCCGCGACGCAGGCCCCACGCGCCGGCTCTGCTGCCTGGTGCTGGACGACCCGGCGACCGTCGCGCTCGGCGGCGAGCCGGTGCGCATCGACGACGAGTTGGTGGGGCGGGTGACCTCGGGTGGTTTCGGTTACACGGTCGGCCGATCCATCGCGTACGCGTACCTGCCGGTGGGCCTGGCCGTACCGGGAACCGCCCTGCAGATCGACATCTTCGGTGAGTGGGCGGGCGGCGCGGTGGGCGCCGACATCCTCTACGACCCGGCCGGCCGGAAGGTCCGGGCCTGACGGGCGGCCCGCGGGGGGAGGCGTGTGAGGCCGACCACCGAAATACAACGCTCTGCGGTTGCGTCCGTCTCTTGCTGTGGAACGACCCGCAGAGCCTGTGAGAAGACACAGTTCGCTGCGGCACTGACCAGCAACACGGCTGTACAGAACTGATTGAGACACCGACCGGAAAATGCTTGATGACAGATACGACAACACACGAAACCAGCCGGAGCAGGGCTCGCCGAACATGGGTCCTGCCGGCAAGTTCACCAATCGGGCCGGCGCGGCGAAAGCCGCTCCCGGGATGCCTGGCCAGCCACCTTCCGAACCGCGCCCACCTGCGGTAACCAGCAGGCCCCGACTCGAACTCAGCCTGACGCAGATCCTCGGGAGCACCGGGGCTGCCGTCACGGCGGCCTTTCTCGGTTCCCGGCTCGGCGTCGCGGGCACCCTGATCGGCGCCGCGCTCGCCTCCATCATCTCGGTGGTGGGCGGCGCGATCTACACCACCTCGATCAAGGCCACCCGGCACCGGGTGGCCTTGGCCATCGGAGCTGCCCGCGGCCCGGACGAGCGGCAGGAGCAGGACGTGTGCTCGCCGTCGACCGCGCCGGTGCCGGTGGTCCACACCGCGCCGCGCACCGCCCGGCAGCCGGCGGTTCCGCTGCGCGCGCCAGCACCCCGCATCGGCCGCCGTCCGGCGCTGCGCGGTGTGCTCGTCGGCTCCGCTCTGGCGGCCGCAATCTTCGTCGCCGCGATCACCCTGATCACCGGATACGAGACCGTCAGCGGGACGGCGCTCGCCGGCGGCCAGGCCGGCGGCCTGACCGTGCTCGGTGGCCGGCACGTTGACATCCGCCCGGAGACGACTCCCGCCAAGACGTCCGGGGTGACGAGCGGCTCGACCGCAGATCGCAGTTCGACGACGACCGTGGGCTCCGCAAAGACGGAGCCCACAGCACCGGCCGGGTCGATCACGAGGCCGTCCGAGGAGGTGCCGGCCGGGCCCAACGGCCCGGCGAAGACGGTGCCGACTCTGACGGTGCCGACTCTGCCGATGCCGACACAGACCTCAGCGACGACGCAGACCACGGCGCCGACACAGACCACGGTGCCGACTACGACCACCGCGTCCGACTCGCCTGCTGCAGGGACGACCGCGCCCGGGGCCGGCGCGACGGCGGCCCCGGCAACCTCGCACTCCGGAAGTCCTTCCACGACATCACCACCGACCTCCGGTCCGGCGATGGCCGGCCCGGTGACCGCTACCCAAGCCGATCGGGGCCCGGGTTCGGCGACCGCACACTGATCGACCCGCACAGCGGCCGACGGGGCGCGGTCGTGCCCTCGTCCGCGAACGGCTCCTGCGGCTGCCGGTCTCGTTCGCTCCGTACAGTGAGCCGATGGATCGGCGCTGGGGCGGACTGCTGATCATCTTCTGTGTCGTCGTCGCGGCCGTCGTCGTTCCCGCCGCCGGCGGTCGGCAGATCCACGGTGTCGCGCAGGCTGCGCCCATTCCCGGTCCGCCCGCCACGGGGGACTGCCTGACGGTGGCCGAGACCGACGGCTGGCTGCAGGGGCCGCACCCCAGTTATCGGCCCCAACGGCTGTTGCCGTGCGCCGGTGAGCGCTTCGGCGAGGTGGCGGCGGTGATCACGGATCGTCGGACCCGCGTCCCGGCAGCGCCCAGGATCCAGACTCCGGCGGACGGATCCGTGCTCACCGACGATCCCAACCAGATCCCGTGCTCCGACGCTTCCGCCCGATATCTCGGCCTGACGGTCGGTGCCGATCACGACTGGGTCATCGCATCCGCCTGGTCGTCGCTCAGCATGGTGTCGACCGCGCCGTCGGGTCCGAGCGAGCTGCAGCAGCGCGCGGGCCAGAACTGGGTGGCCTGCGTCGTCTTCATCCACGACCCGGACGGACGTTCGGTGTCGCACTCCAGCAGCCTCCGGGACACGTTCACCAAGGCAACAGAACCGGCGGCCCTCGCGCTCTGCCTCGACAGCTCGGCTCTTGCCTCGGCCCAGACCGCCGCGTGCGATGCACCGCACACCGTCGAGGCATTCGGGGTGACGACGACCGCACGGCCGGGTCTGTCCCAGCAGGCGCTCGATCAGAGCTGTCACGCTCTGGTCGTGCAGCTGACCGGCATGGCCGACCCCTCGGGCGGTGGCAAGCTGCAGATCGTGGCGGCCACCGTCCACGGCGACAGCGGAACACCGTCGGTCGGCCTCGGGAAGCCTGATGACGACAGTGGCTACGCGGGCTGCCTGGTCGTCAGTCCGGTTGGACATCGCCTGCAGCGCACCCTGCTCGCTCTCGGAAACAAACCGATCCCGTGGTCGCCCTGACCCGGCCTTCGCCTGCTGGAGTGAGCCCTGAGGTTCATGTGACGGATGAGAGTGAAGTGACTCCACCTACTACAGAAACCGGCAGGTCGATCGGCTGACACGCCGGATGCGCTGGACCGGTTGTTGCCGGGCATGCCACCATAGGGCGGGAATGACAACTGTGTGATTCTCCAGGTCCCGTTCTTGGTGTGACGGGTCCCGGGTGGAGTATCTGGAGGTCTGGATGGACAGCGCTGCCGCAGTGCCGGAGGGGAACGACGGCACGCAGGTCGACAGCAGGGCGACTGCGGCCGATGGGCTTTCCCGTCGGGATCGCGACATCCTGGCGTTCGAGCGTCAGTGGTGGCAGTACGCAGGCTTGAAGGAGCAGGCCATCAAGGAGATGTTCGACCTGTCGCCGACCCGCTACTACCAGGTGCTGAACAACGTCATCGACAATCCGGCCGCGCTGGCCGAAGACCCACTGCTGGTACGCCGGCTGCGCCGACTGCGGGCGACCAGGCAGAAGACCCGTTCGGCGCGCCGCCTCGGCTTCGACGCCTGAGCCCGTGCGATCACCTCGGCCACCCGCGGCTCCCTCGAGCTGATGGTTACCCGATCTCAGACATCAGCGGAGTCGTCGCCGACCCTGAACCCGACCGCGTACCTGGTTCAGGGCGCCACGACGCTTCGCGGCGGGTAGTGGGCGGCCCTCGGCATCGCGCCCCGCCACCCGACGTCGGCGCGGCATCCGGACGGACAGGCGGAGGCGGCGGGTCGACGAGCGGGAGATACGTTGCGCACGGGCATCCATCCAGAGCTCGGGGTGCCGTTTGAGGTACTGGAACTTCCAGCTCGCGTATGGCAGGTGCAGCAGATAGATGGCCATGCCGATGAGCAGGATGATCTGCGGCTCGTAGAACTCCAGCGCGACGGCCAGCACAGTCAGGGCGAGCAGCGGAACGATCATGCTCGGTGGGACTCGCACCGATTTCAGGGCGATGGTGGGCAGACGCGAGACGGCGAGGGCCGCGATGAAGGTCAGCCAGGCGGCGACCGCCCACTTGTTGCTCCAGAACCCGTCACCGAATCGGATCCAGAGGAGCAGCGGAGCGGTCGACAGCAAGCCGGCCCCGGGCGCAGGCACTCCGGTGAAGAAGCCGCGCGCGTAGGGCTTGGGATCGTCGTCCTCGAGCAGGGAGTTGAACCGCGCCAACCGCAGTGCGACGCAGACCGCGAACAGCAGACAGAACGCCCAGCCGTAGTCGATCGGCTTGCCGGTGTTGAATTTCCAGACGTAGGCCACCAGTGCCGGTGCGACGCCGAACGAGACCAGGTCCGACAACGAATCCAGCTCCGCGCCGATCCGGCTGGTCGAATTGAGCAGTCGCGCCGCCGGGCCGTCCAGCGAATCCAGGATGGCGGCGATGCCGATGGCGGCGATGGCCGGAAACCACTGACCTTGCAGAGCGAACGCGACGCTCGTCAGCCCGGCGCTCAGCGCCAGCACGGTGATCGCGTTCGGCAGGAATCTGACGCCAGGAACGGCGGCCACTAGACGGGCCCGGTCAGGACGGCGCCGACCAGGATTGCGCCCATCAAGACACGGCGCCGGGCAGATGCGCCAGCACCGTCTCACCACCGATCGTTCGCTGTCCGAGGAGAACCCGGAGCTCGGATCCGGGTGGCAGGTAGGTGTCCACCCGGGAGCCGAAACGGATCAGACCGTAGGTGGCTCCGGCCAGCACGGGCGCGCCGACACCGAGGTCGCAGACGATCCGGCGGGCGATCATCCCGGCGATCTGGGTGACGACGACCTGTTCGCCATGGGTGGAGGAAATCGCCAGCGAGTTGCGCTCGTTGACCTCGGACGCCTTGTCCAGGTCCGCCGACAGGAACTGACCGGGGTGGTACGCCGCCGCCGTGATGACGCCATCCACCGGAATCCGCTGCACATGCACGTCGAAGACGGACAGAAAGATGGAGACCCGCGTCAACGGCTGCGAACCCACGCCCAGTTCGGCCGGTGGCACAGCCTGCTCGATCAGCGAGATCAGGCCATCGGCCGGAGCCACCACCGACGAGGTGTCGGCGGGTGTCACCCGGCGGGGTGCGCGGAAGAACAGTGCGGACGCGGCGGTCCCGGTCAGGCCGAGGCGGCCGACCACCGACCCGGCCCGGCGCAGCCCCACCGTGCGGAGCAGGAAGCGGAGCCCGAGGGTGCCGGCCAACGCGCCGAAGACGATCGGCCTTCCGCCCGGGTGCATGGGCGGCACCGTGCTGCGGATCAACTGGGCCAGGTGCGAGCCGCCGGGGTTGCTGCCGGCGGACGGGGAGCCGGACACCATGAGTGGATTCGCCTGCACTTTCTGCGCTTGCACGCGGCTCGTGTCGCCGGTCCGGACACGAGCGCGTCCGCACAGACCAGCGTGGCGCGGAGGGCACCCGAGATCGACAAAGGACACGCTATCGGAGTCCACCGATCAATCGGGCCCGGACGCACCTCCGTCCGGCCCGGCAACGTCACACCAGGTCGACCACGATGGCTGGGCCCCGGCGGGCTCTGCGCATCGATCAGGTGATGCGGGCGGATGGGCGCCGTGACGATAGCGTGGCCACCATGAGCCAGGCGCGGTCTGTTCCACCTCAGCAGGGCCCGGGCATCGTCATGCCCATCGGTGGTGCCGAGGACAAACTCGGCCGGATGACCATCCTGCGCGAGGTGACCCGCCTGGCCGGCGGTCCGTCCGCCCGGATCGTGGTCATCTCCACGGCCTCGTCGCTCGGTGACGAGATCACCCATGCCTACCTGCAGCTGTTCGCCGGCCTCGGGGTCGAGGATGTGGTGGGCATCCGCCCGGAGAGCCGCCTCCAAGCCCAGGATCCCGCCATGTGCGCGGCCGTGGAGCGAGCCACCGCGGTGTTCATGACCGGTGGCAACCAGACGAAGTTGGCCACCGTCGTGGTCGGGACGGCGCTCGGCGAGGCGATCAGGGCCGCGCACCAACGTGGGGCCGTGATCGCCGGCACGTCGGCCGGGGCCAGCATCTGCTCGGAGCACATGGTGTCCTTCGGCAGCGGCGGATCCACGCCGAAGTTCCGGGTCGGCCAGGTCTCCCAGGGGCTCGGGCTGCTCACGGGGGTCATCGTCGACCAGCACTTCACCCAGCGGAACCGGTTCGGTCGGCTGCTCGCCCTCGTGGCCGCGAATCCCGGCCAACTCGGCGTCGGGATCGACGAGGACACCGCCGCGATCGTCTCCAGCACCGGCCTGCTCGAGGTGAAGGGCCGGGGCGTCGTCACCGTCATCGACGGTCTCGACGTGATCACCACCGCCTACACCGCGACGGGCAGTCAGCCCCTGATGATGTCCGGACTGAAGCTGCACACGCTGCCGCGCGGCGCAGTGTTCGACCTGACCAGTCGGTCGCTGGTCTCGGCGCCCGGGCTCGCGCCGGCCGAGGGCGAACCCGTCATCTCGACTCTGCGCGATGTGCCGAGCGATTCCCGGCCGCGCACCAGGCGGATCGCGGCCGAAGGGGCACACACCACCACGGCGGAGCTGCGGCGGCGCCCGGCGTCATCCTGAACGGACTGCGAAGCACCGGTTCGACCGCGACCTTCTCCGTCACCGCGCGGTAGGCAATGATCAACCTCACCAGCTGCCGGACCAGACGATGTGCGAAAGGCTCGAGATGACCCAATCCTCGCCACCCGACCAGCAGCGCGCCATCAGCGTCAAGGAACTCCGGGTCTACCGCGGGCCGAACTATCACTCCTACGAGCCGGCCATCCACATGGTGCTGGACATCGGCGGGCTCGAGGACGCGCCGACGGACGTATTGCCGGGCTTCACCGAGCAACTGCTCGCGGCGCTCCCCGGCCTGCGAGCGCACCAGTGCTCGCGCGGCCACGAGGGTGGATTCGTCGAACGCCTGGTGGAGGGCACCTGGACCGGTCACGTCAGCGAACACGTCGCGCTGGAGCTGCAGCGCACCGCCGGTCATGAGATGACCCGCGGCAAGACCCGCTCCACCGGGGCCCGCGGCGTCTACAACGTCATCTACGGCTACCTGGACGAGACGGTGGCGACCCTCGCCGGCGGGCTGGCCGTCAAGCTCGTCAACCACCTGGTCAGCCTGGTCGACGCCGAGGAGGAGACACCGGGGCGAGCGGAGATCGACCACGATTTCGACTTCCGGGCCGAGCACGAGGCATTTCTGCGGACCAGCCAGCGCGTCGCCTTCGGGCCGTCGACGCAAGCCATTCTCGAGGAGGCGATCTCCCGCGACATCCCTTGGCAGCGTCTGAATTCCGGTTCTCTGGTGCAGCTCGGACACGGCAAGTTGCAGCAGCGCATCCGGGCCACGATGACGTCCATGACGGGATCGCTGGCCGTGGACATCGCCTCCGACAAGGAGTTGACCAATCGACTGCTGGCCGCGGCGGGCCTGCCGGTACCCACGTCCGAGGTGGTTCGCAACGACGACGACGCGGTCCGGATGGCCAGGCGGATCGGTTACCCGGTGGTCCTCAAGCCGCTGGACGGCAACCACGGCCGAGGCGTCGCGATCAACCTGAACTCCGAGGAGGAGGTCAGAGCCGCCTTCACCGAGGCCTACGACCAGTCCCGGCGAGGCTACGTGCTGGTCGAGTCGTTCATCACCGGCAAGGACTACCGGGTGCTGGTGATCGGCGGCAACATGGTGGCCATCGCCGAACGGGTGCCTGCACACGTCATCGGTGACGGTAACAAGTCCGTCGCCGAGCTCGTCGAACTGACCAATTCCGACCCGCGGCGCGGTGTCGGGCACGAGAAGGTACTCACCCGTATCGAAGTGACCGAGGCGGCGGTGGAACTCGTCCGCGCGCAGGGTTTCGAGATGGACGACGTGCCCCCGGAAGGCGAGATGGTCAAGCTCGCCCTCACCGGAAACATGTCCACCGGCGGAATCTCGATCGATCGGACCTTCGAGGCGCACCCCGACAACGTGGACATCGCCGAAGAGGCGGCCCGCGTGGTGGGGCTCGACATCGCCGGTATCGACTTCCTGTGCCCGGACATCACCCAGCCGGTACGCGAGACCGGTGGCGCCATCTGTGAGGTCAACGCGGCGCCCGGTTTCCGGATGCACACCCACCCGACCATCGGCGAGCCGCAGTACGTCGCCAAACCCGTGGTGGACCTGCTGTTTCCCCCGGGAACGGCGTCGCGTATCCCCATCGTGGCGGTGACCGGCACCAACGGCAAGACCACCACCAGCAGGATGATCAGCCACATCTTCAAGAGCATCGGCCGAAAGGTGGGGATGACCTCGACCGATGGTGTGGTCATCGATGATCGACTGGTGATCCGCTCCGACGCCTCCGGCCCACGATCAGCCCGCATGGTGTTGCAAAACCCCCGAGTGGACTTCGCGGTGTTCGAGGTGGCGCGCGGGGGAATTCTGCGAGAAGGCCTGGGCTACACGCGTAACGATGTCGCGGTGGTATTGAACGTCGCGCCCGACCACCTCGGACTCCGCGGCATCAACTCGATCGAGCAGTTGGCCAGGGTCAAGCAGGTGATCGTCGAGGCCGTGCCGAAGAACGGGGCCGCGGTGCTGAACGCCGATGACGAATTGGTCGCCGGTATGCGACGGGCCTGCTCGGGGGAGATCGTCTGGTTCTCGATCAAGCCCAACAACCGGATGATCGCCGACCACTGCCGTCGGGGCGGCAAGGCGATCATCCTGGAGAAGGGCGAACTGGGCGATCAGATCGTGTTGGTGCACGGTCGCCGCCGGATGCCGCTGGCCTACTCACATCTGCTGCCGGTCACCTTCGGCGGCAAGGCCATGTTCAACGTGCAGAACGCCATGGCGGCCGCGGCCGCGGCCTATTGTTCCGGCGCCCACCTGCACGACATCCGGGCCGGGCTACGGTCTTTCACCTCCTCGTTCTACCAGGCCCCGGGGCGGATGAACCTGACCGAGGTTCGCGGTGTCAAGGTCATCGTCGACTACTGCCACAACGCTCCGGCCATGGTGGCGCTCGGTGATTTCGTCGACCGCTTCTTCGAGGATCTGACCGGAATCGAACGGCCGCAACGCATCGGTGTCGTCGCCACCGCCGGTGATCGCCGCGACCAGGACATGGTGGACCTCGGATATCAGGCGGGCAAACACTTCGACCGGATCATCGTCCGTGAGGACGAGCGACTGCGGGGACGCAAGCCGGGAGAGACGGCGGCGCTGATCGTGGAGGGCGCGCAGCGAGCGCACGACGAGGGCGCGCGGGTCAAGGAGATCGAGGTGGTGCTCGACGAGATCGATGCCACCACGGTCAGCATCGATCGAGCCAACGCCGGCGACCTGGTCGTCCTCTGCGTCGACCGGGCCCGAGCCGTCTGGGATCAGCTGCAGGCCATCGGAGCCCGCGCGCAGGCGGGCGCCGGCGACGAATTCAAGGAGGATTGAGTCAGCCCGGTGGGACGATACGGGGAAGCCAGATGACCGACGACGATTTCAGGGCCCTGCCCGATGATGAATCCCTCGGCGAGGCACTGGCCTATTTCGACAGCTACCTCGGATTCCGGCAGCAGTTCGAGCGGGTGCCCGGTGTACAGGCGAGCGTTTTCGCCCGGGGCGCCGTCCGATTGTCAACTGCGCACGGCTCGGCCGATGTCGAGAGCCGGACACCGCTCGGAGTCGGCCATCTGTTCCGGATCGCCTCGCACTCCAAGACTTTCACGGCCACCGCGGTACTGCAGCTGGTCGAGGTCGGTACGCTCCGGTTGGACGATCGGGCCGAGCAGTGGGTGGACTACCTGAGCGGAGCACCGGTCGGGAAGCTGACCGTCCGCCAACTGTTGTCGCATTCCTCCGGTCTGTTCCGGGACAGCCGGGACGGTGATTTCTGGCAGCTCGGACACCAATTCCCGCATCCCGATCAACTGCGCGAGATCCTGCTCGACCCAGCCGCTCTCACCCTGGGGACCGAAGAGAGGTTCAAGTACTCCAACGTCGCGTATTCCCTGGCTGGGTTGATCATCGAAGCCGCTTCAGGTGTCTCGTACCACGAGAGGGTGCGGACGTCGATCATCGAACCGCTGGGGCTCGCCGACCTCGGACCAGAGCTGGACCCGGCCCGTTCTGCCGAGTACGCGACCGGCTACAGCTCGTTGGCGTATGGCGAGAGCCGGGTGCCGATCGAGCATGTGGACACCCGGTCGATGGCGGCCGCCACCGGCTTCTATGCCACCGCCTCCGACCTGGTCCGGTATTTCGCCGCGCATTTCATGGGTGACGAGCGACTGCTGACCGATGCGTCGAAACGGGCGATGCAGCACCCGTGGTGGAAGGTGGGCTCGGGCGACCGTCGGTACGGGCTCGGACTGTCCGTCGCCACGGTCGGCGAGCGGGAGTTGGTCGGACATGGCGGGGGATACCCCGGTCACCTCACCAGTTCGGTCGCCGATACCAGAGCCGGGCTGGCGCTCTCGGTGCTGACGAACGCCATCGACGGGCCGGCCGAGTCGATGGCGCACGCCGGCGTGAAGCTGATCGATCTGGCCGGCAGCAAGCCCAGACCGTCGGATGGCCCGGACCCGTCGCGGTTCGCCGGCCGGTTCGCCTCGCTCTGGGGCGTCCTGGATGTCGCGGTGCTCGGCGGCCGGCTGTACCGCCTCCACCCGTCGACGCCGGACCCGTCCGAGGACGCCGCCGAGCTCGAGATCGTCGACGACAGCAGACTTCGGGTGGTCGGCGGATCCGGCTACGGCTCCTACGGAGAGCTTTTCGAGTACACGTTCGCAGCCGATGGGCGGGTCCGGTCGATGCGCGGGGAGAGCGGGGCAACTGTGGTCCCCATCGACTCGTTCGAGTTGCCGGAACGGGTCATGGTGCGGGGCTGAATCGGTGGCGCGCGACACGCTCGGTCCGGCTCAGGGCTTGGCCTCGGTCAGCGGCTCCCGTCCGGCGACCAACTCCTTCAACGTGCTGACCACGGTCGACGGTGGGCTGCCGTTGGCGACGGCCAAGCCGGCCAGATAGCAGGTCAACGGGCCGGCGATCCGGGCGACGTTGTGGGCCACCTCCCTGGTCAGGTCCAGCAGTTCGTCGCGTAGATCCACCGGGATCGAGGCCGGAGGCAGGGAAAGGGCGTCCGCAGCGTCGGCGATCCAGGCGTCCAGTGAGCTCATGTTCGATCCTGACTCGTCGCGTCGGCGTTCATCGCCCCTGACGCTAGCCGCCTTCTGCGGGCCGCGCCGCGATCCTCGCGTCGATCGACCCGTTCTAGCGCGAGAATCGCGACACGTGCGCGGGGCCGAGGCTCAGCTGAGCAGCCAGACTTCGACGTGATCGCCGGCCTCGAGATGGGTGACGTCCGGTTCGACCACGATCATCGCGTCCGCGCCGGCCAACCAGGACAGCAGATGTGAGCCAGGTCCGCCCCACGGTGCGACCGTCCCGGCGGCCGGATCGAGTACGCCGCGACGGAATTGCCGCTTGCCCTGCGGCGAGTCGATGGCCTCGGCCAGCGGCAGCTCCACCGCCGGCCGGGTGATCTGCCGGAATCCCATCGACGCGCGGATGGCCGGCCGCAGGAAGACCTCGAACGACACGTACGAGCTCACCGGGTTGCCGGGCAGCGTGACCATCGGTACTCCGTCGAAATGCCCGGCGCCCTGGGGCATTCCGGGCTGCATGCCAACCTTGGCGAATTCCACCCCTTGGCCGGTCAGGGCGTCCTTGACCACCTCGTAGGCGCCGGCCGATACCCCGCCGGAGGTGACGATCAGATCGATGCCGTCGGTCGCGGCGTGCAGGGCCGTCCGGAACGCGTCGACATCGTCGGCGACGAAATGCAGCACGGTTGCGTGAGCACCGGCCGCCTTGATCGCGGCCGCCAACATGTAGGAGTTCGATTCGTAGATCTGTCCGGGGCCGAGCGGCCGGCCCGGCGCCACGAGCTCGGTTCCGGTCGAGAGCACCAGCACTTCCAGTGGTCGCCGGACCGGCAGGGTGGCGAAGCCGAGGGCCGCGGCCACGCCGATCTGCGGGCCGGCGATGACGGTGCCGGCCTTGAGCACGACGGCTCCGGCGACCACGTCCTCGCCGGCCCTGCGGACATGGACACCGGCGGGCGGCGCACTGTCGATGCGGACGGTCCCGGTACCGCCGTCGGTCCGCTCCACCTGCACGATGGTGTCGGCGCCGGCCGGCATCGGTGCGCCGGTCATGATCCGGGCCGCGGTACCGGCCGCCAGGGGTTCCGTGTCCTGGCGGCCGGCTGGAATGTCCTGCGAGACCGGCAGTGTGATGGGGAAGCCGGTGAGGTCGGCGGCTCGGACCGCATAACCGTCCATGGCCGAGTTCGGGAACGGCGGCAGGTCGATGGGCGCGATCAGATCCCGGGCCAGCACCAAACCCGAGGCCTGGGCCAACCCGATGACGGTGACCGGGCTGGGGGAGAGCAGATCCGAGACGATCTGGGCGTGTTCTTCGACGGAGCGCATGTGCCCCATCCTGCCTTGATCCCCGGGCTGCTCCGGCACCCTCAGGCCGACTGGGCCGTCCGATCCGAGACCCGGGCGGCAATCTCCTCCACCGACGCCTCCGAGCCGCCCCGGTGGACGATCTCGGCGGCCATCTCGGCTCGTTGCTCGAGCGCGCAGACCGCGATCGCCGATCCGGGTGGCAAGCCGTGGTCGAGCAGGTACGTCAGGGCGGACAGTTCGTCGGGCAGGTCGGCGACCTCGAGAACTCCCGCCTCGGCGGCGCCGGAGCGCCAGAGATCCTCCATCTCGCCCGGGGGCCGGCCCCGCAGGTACTTGGCCCGACCCGCGATGACCAGCAGATCTGAGGCCGCAGCGGCCATCTCGCCCATCGCGTGGATCGCCTCGTCGGTCCGGTCGCCCGCCGTCCCGACCACGACGGCCAACTGCCCGGACCCGGTACGCAAGGCCCCGGCCACCTCGAGCAGCGACTCCAGCGAGGCCTCGTTGTGAGCGAGATCCAGGACTACGGCGAGACTGGCGGTCAGGTAGACGTTCAGTCGGCCGGCATTGTGCTCCGCGTCCGGGGTGAACGACCGCAGGCCGGCCCGCACCGCCTCCATGGAGGCGCCGACGCCGAGCGCCGCGGCCGTCGCGGCCAGCGCGTTCGAGACGTTCACCCGGGAGGAGCCGGCCAGCGTCAGCGGGACCTCTGCCACCGGCAGGACCGTGGTCGGGTCGAGACCGCGGCCGAGCACCACGATGTCGCCGTCGATGACGGTGATCGCTTTGCCGCCGGCTTCCAGAGCTTCGTCCAGGTAGGGGTTGTCGGGATCGGGGGAGTAGAACCAGGGTCGGGCTCTGGAGACCGAGCGCATGGCCCGGACCAACGGGTCGTCGGCGTTCAGCACCGTCCAGCCGCTGGCCCTGGTGATCTTCACGACGACAGATTTGACCTCGGCCAACTGCTCGACGGTGTGTACGCCGAGCAGACCGAGATGATCGGCACTGATGTTGGTCACCACCGACACGTCGTTCGCAGCGGTGCCCACTCCGCGCAGCAGAATTCCACCGCGTGCGGTCTCGGTCACGGCCACCGTCACACGCGGATCGGCGAGCACCCGGGCGGCACCTCCCGGCCCCGACCAGTCGCCGCTCTCCACCTCCACGCCATCGATCACGATGCCGTCGGTCGACGACCAGCCCGGCACCCGCCCGTCCGCCTGCATCAGGTGCGAGATCAGCCTCGTGGTCGTGGTCTTGCCGTTCGTGCCGGTCACCGCGATCACCGGGACCGCGGGGCGCAGCGGGCGGACGATCTCGCCCGGATCGACGCCCGTCATCGTCCGGCCCACCTCGGCGATCGCCGCAGCGGGATCGATGCCACCGATGGTGATCCGGTCGAAGGCGACGGCCGCGGCCCGGGCGAAGTGCTCCGCGGTTCCGCGGCGCCGGAAGGGAAAAGCGACCACGACGGTGCGATCGTCACCGACCCGCGCCACGGCAGCGATCCTGGTCCGGATGGCCCCGCCGCTGCGTCGGACCACGGCAGCGGCCAGTTCCGCTGCGGCATCCGATCGCGCTGCCGAGTCGGCCATACCCACCGCAGGGTTGCGGACCCTCAGGGCCCGCTGCCAGCCGACGACGGTCGCCGGATCGGCGGCCATGACTCCGCTCGCATCCAGGGTCAGTTTCACCGCGGGACGCGCGAAATAGAGGTTGGGTCCGGTGAGTACCCGAAGTTCGATCGGCACCTGCTCGCTCATCCTGCAGAACCCTACGGTCTCGTCTGACGCAGGACGCCAACCCCTGCCACTTCGCCGCAACTACGGCGTTCTCGGGGTGCCGACCTCTAGTCTTGGGCTGTGTCGGTCGACCTCTCCGGGCAGCGCCTGGGCCATTACCTGGTGCAGGGGGTGATCGGACGGGGCGGGATGAGCATCGTCTACCGCGCGGTCGACCAGCGGCTCGAGCGCTCCGTGGCTCTGAAGATCATGAGCGACAATTTGTCCGCGGACCAGGAGTTCCGAGCCCGCTTCGCCGAGGAGGCGCGGGCCGCATCGGCCATCGATCACGTCAATGTGGTTCCGCTGTACGACTTCGGCGAGGTCGATGGCTCACTGTTCATCGCCATGCGGCTCGTCGACGGGACCGATCTGGCCCGGGAGTTGACCGACGGGCCCATGCCCGTCCCCCGGGTGCTGGACCTGCTCGGGCAGGTCGGCGCGGCCCTGGATGTCCTGCACGAGCGTGGCTTGGTGCACCTGGACGTCAAACCGGCGAACGTGCTGATCACCCGCAACGAGTCGGTGGGCAAGGAGCACGTGTATCTGGCCGACTTCGGCCTCACCCGGCGCGGACCGACGGGCCATCGGATGAGTTCCGGCGACTTCCTCGGGTCGCCCACCTATGCTGCGCCCGAGCACCTACGCGGTCAGGAGGTGCTCCCCTGGTCGGACGAATATTCGCTGACCTGCATGCTGTTCGCGGCGCTCGCCGGGCGGGCCCCGTACGTCGGCGACGTCCGGACGGTGATCACCGGCCACCTGTCCGGTGCGGTGCCGTCGCTGTCCGCTCTGACCGGACTGCCGCCCGCCGTCGACGCGGTGATCTCTCGCGGGATGGCGGCCGATCCCGGTCTGCGCTACGCCAGCAGCTCCGACCTGCTGGCCGCCGCTCGGGCCGCCCTCCTCGGTGCCGTCGATCCGGCCTCGGTGACGCCGGTGACCGGTCCCGTGCTGCAGTACGGCCAATTCGGGCAGCTGCGGCCTGCGGCTGCGCCCGCCGACCCGGCCGGCCACCGTCCGGTCAGTCATCGGGTCGACACGCACCGATCCCGATGGCCGGAGTTGGTTGCCGCACTGGTGGTGCTCGCCGTGCTCGGCGCGGTGATCTGGTTGCGGTGATCTGGACGCTCGCGCAGCGGCCGGTCGCGAGTTGCTTGCACTCGACACCCGAGAGTGCCAGTATGAAATTGGCACTCGGAGTATCCGAGTGCCAGGTCGAAACGGTGAGTGCTCTCATCGTCGCAAGGCCTCCCGGCCGAGCGGCGCCAGGTACGTCCGTCGCGGGCATCGTCGAGACCAGACAAACGCCAATTGCTTACCGACTTCTTGCCGCCCCGGTGGCGGACGAGGGTCGGCCGATCTGGAGGATCTACACCTCATGGCCAAGCTGATCGCTTTCAACGAGGAAGCGCGTCGCGGGCTCGAGCGCGGGATGAACATCCTCGCCGACGCCGTCAAGGTGACATTGGGGCCGCGCGGCCGCAACGTCGTCCTGGAGAAGAAGTGGGGCGCGCCCACCATCACCAACGATGGCGTGTCCATCGCCAAGGAAATCGAGCTCGAGGACCCGTACGAGAAGATCGGTGCCGAGCTCGTCAAGGAAGTTGCCAAGAAGACCGACGATGTTGCCGGAGACGGCACCACCACGGCCACCGTCCTGGCTCAGGCACTCGTCCGTGAAGGCCTGCGCAACGTCGCAGCCGGCGCGAACCCGCTCGCCCTGAAGCGCGGCATCGAAAAGGCTGTCGAGGCCATCTCGGCCCAGCTGCTCGAAGACGCCGTCGAGATCGAGACCAAGGAGCAGATCGCGGCCACCGCCTCGATCTCCGCCGCCGACGCCACCATCGGCGAGCTCATCGCCGAGGCCATGGACAAGGTCGGCAAGGAAGGTGTCATCACCGTCGAGGAGAGCAACACCTTCGGCCTGGAGCTCGAGCTCACCGAGGGCATGCGCTTCGACAAGGGCTACGTGTCGCTGTACTTCGCGACCGACGCCGAGCGCCAGGAAGCCGTGCTGGAGGACGCCTACGTCCTGCTCTACGGTTCGAAGATCTCCGCGGTCAAGGACCTGCTGCCGATCCTCGAGAAGATCATGCAGTCCGGCAAGCCGCTGCTGATCATCGCCGAGGACGTCGACGGCGAAGCCCTCGCGACCCTGGTCGTCAACAAGATCCGTGGCACCTTCAAGTCGGTTGCCGTCAAGGCCCCCGGCTTCGGTGACCGCCGCAAGGCCATGCTGCAGGACATCGCGATCCTGACCGGTGGCCAGGTCATCTCCGAGGACGTCGGGCTCAAGCTCGACTCGGTCGATGTCGCCCTGTTGGGCACCGCCCGCAAGGTCGTCGTCACCAAGGACGAGACCACCATCGTCGACGGTGGCGGCGAAGCCGAGCAGATCGCCGGCCGCGTGGCCCAGATCCGCTCCGAGATCGAGAAGTCCGATTCGGACTACGACCGCGAGAAGCTGCAGGAGCGGTTGGCCAAGCTGGCCGGCGGCGTTGCGGTCATCAAGGCCGGTGCCGCCACCGAGGTCGAGCTCAAGGAGCGCAAGCACCGCATCGAAGATGCCGTGCGCAACGCCAAGGCCGCCGTCGAAGAGGGCATCGTCGCGGGCGGTGGCGTCGGACTGCTGCAGGCCGGCACCAAGGCGCTGGCCACCCTCGAGCTCACGGGTGACGAGGCGACCGGTGCCAACATCGTTCGCGTCGCCATCGAGGCTCCGCTGAAGCAGATCGCCATCAACGCCGGCCTCGAAGGCGGAGTTGTTGCGGACAAGGTCAAGAACCTGCCTGCGGGCCAGGGCCTCGACGCCGCCACGGGCGAGTACAAGGACCTGATCGCGGCCGGCATCATCGACCCGGCCAAGGTCACCCGCTCGGCGCTGCAGAACGCCGCGTCCATCGCCGCCCTGTTCCTGACGACCGAAGCGGTCGTCGCGGACAAGCCGGAGAAGTCCTCCGCACCGGCCATGCCGGGCGGCGGGGACATGGACTTCTGATCCTCGTGATCAGAGCCTGACCCAGCACGTCACCCACAAGGGCGGTCCCGCTTCGGCGGGGCCGCCCTTGTGTCGTCTCGGTGACGGCACTTCGCGCCCGTCGTCCGCACCGCGCACCTGGTGGCACGGCGCAGCTGGGGTTGGGCCTGCGGCGGGTTTGCGGTGGTGATTCGACGTGCGCGGTCGAGGGTGGGCCAGTGTGCACAGGTGA
This sequence comes from Nakamurella sp., assembly GCA_965277305.1. GTDB lineage: Bacteria > Actinomycetota > Actinomycetes > Mycobacteriales > Nakamurellaceae > Nakamurella. The sequence goes on from CBDICH010000007.1 coordinate 285,235, forward strand.
CTGGGGTGTGCCGTGCGCGACGGATGGGCCCGCGCGCGCCTCGCGACGAGAGTCAGCCGCCGGCGGAGCGGGCGGGGGAGGCGCCGAAGGCGGCCGTGAAGTCGCGTGTGAGGTGGGGCCTGATCGCTGAATCCCAGCCGACTCGCGACGTCGGTCCACGCCACCCGCTCACCCTGGGCGGCGGCCTCCGCCGCCCCCAGCAAGCGGTAGTGCCGGATCGCCTGTTTCAGGGACAGAACGACGTGTTCGGCGAAAAGTCTTTGCAGGGAACGTATCTCAGTGCTCCGTCAGGTCGACCGCTTTGTTGACCCAGTCCCGGCCCGACGACCGAGAAACGCGTCACGCCCAGTTCGGGACAGCTGCCGGCGGCTGCCGAAGGCGCCGGCGGTCTCGACAGGTTCCTGGGCTTCGCCGGCCGCAAACCCCGGCTGAGCACTGCTTGCCGTTCATCACCCTGCACACGTTCGACATTGGTACGAAATGTCCGGTCGCTAGCCTTCCGCAGGTGACGGACCTCGCTGCCCTTCCGCTCGCCGCGCCGAATGCGGTCGAAGCGACCGGTGGCCACGTGATCGTCTGCGGACTACGCGGCATCGGCATGCGGATCGTCGAGCAGTTGTACCGGTCGGGAGAACAGGTCACGGTGTTGACCGAGTTCGCCGATCGGGCGCAGTTGGAGGTGGTCGCGGCCTGGGGCGTCCAGACCATCGCCGCTCAGGGCAGCTCGGCTGAAACCCTGACCGCGGCCGGCATCCAGACCGCGCGGGCCGTCGTCTGCGTCGTCGCCAGTGAGATCGCCAATCTCGAGATCTCGCTGGTGGCCAGGGAATTACGATCCGACGTCCGGGTGGTCGCCCAACTGGGGAATCAGGCGATCGGACGGGCGGTCGCCGACCGGAACGGCCCGGGTGGCGTGCTGGACGTGGCCGAACTGGCTGCCCCTGGCATCGTCGAGGCGTGTCTGAGTCGACGCATCCACGAGATGACGATCGGAACCGAGACCTTCCTGCTGGCCCGGCTCCCCGTTGACCGGCCGTCGACCCTTCGTGGGCTGTACGGCGATCTCGCGCCGATCGCCGTGCTGCGGCCGGGTTCGGGAAACCTGGGCCCGACCGTGGTCAACTGTCCCGGTCGAGATTTTCAGGTGCAACCCGGTGACGTCGCGGCAATGCTGGGTACGGCGAGCGACTTCGCGCACCAGGACGTCGACTTCGAGCACGACGCCGTCGATCCGCCACGGTTGAAACCGTCGATCGTCCGTCGCGCCGTGGCCGCGGTGTCCGGCGTCATCTCGGATTTCGACAAGGGTCTCTACCGGGCGCTGGCCGTACTCGGAACCCTGGTCGTCACCTCCACCATCGTGCTCTGGCAGGGCTACAAGCTGCCCGGCATGAGCATCCTGGATTCGCTCTACTTCAGTACCGAAACCGTGGCCACCGTTGGCTACGGCGATTTCAACTTCGTCAATCAGGCGCCATGGTTGCGCATGTGGGCGATCTTCCTGATGTGCGCCGGCATCACCTGCACCGCCGTGCTCATGGCCTTCATCACCGACATGCTGGTCAGTCGCCGACTGAACTCAGCCATCGGTCGTCGGCGGGCGCGGGGACTTTCCGGACATGTCGTCGTGGTCGGCCTCGGCTCGTTCGGGATTCGGGTCGCCGGCGCGCTGGTGGCGGCGGGCAAGGAGGTCGTGGTGGTGGAGCGCGATCTGGCCAATCGTTTCCTCAACGAGGCGAACGATCTGGGTGTCCCGGTGATCTTCGGAGACTCCACGCTGCGCTCCACGCTGGACGCCGCCCGGGTCGCGGACTCGTCCGCGGTCGCGGTGATGACCAGCAACGACATGGTCAACATCGAGACCGCGATCGCCGTCCGCGACATGTTCAGCGACGTGTGGGCCAACTCGGGCGGTGTGCCGGTGGTGACCCGGGTGTTCGACCGTTCGCTGGGCCGCACCATCGCCCGTCGATTCGGTTTCGAGAACGTGCAGTCGACCGAGGAGCTCACCGCGCCGTGGTTCGTCGGCGCGGCACTCGGCCTCGAGGTACTCGGTTCCTTCCAGGTCGCGCAACAGACCTTCATGGTCAGCCGGCTGACGGTGGAGTCCGGCAGCCGGCTGGCCGGGCTGGCCATGAACGAGCTGTCGACCAATACGCGGGTGATTGCACTCGAACGGGCCTCGACCGGTGTGATGGAACACCCACCGCGCCGCGGGACCCGATTCCAGGGAGGCGATCTCGCCTACCTGGTCGGTCCCTACGAGGAACTCCTGGGTGTGTTGAGCCGGGCCCGCCTGCAGTAGCCGGCCGCTGGCCCCCGGGTAGTCGAATCGTTTGAAATACTCCTCAGGTGATGAACGGGCGGCAGCGCAGCATTGCCCTGCTGGTGGCCGGGACGTATTTCATGGAGAACCTGGACGGCACCATCGTCGCGACGGCGGCGCCCAGCATGGCCAGGTCGCTGGGGGTCACATCGGCGGACATCGGCATCACCATCACCGCCTACCTGTTGACCCTGGCCGTACTCATCCCACTGAGCGGCTGGATCACCCAACGCTGGGGCGTCCGGACCATCTTCCTCTCGGCCATCGCACTGTTCACCCTCGCCTCGCTGCTCTGCGGCCTGTCGACCAGCCTGTTCGAACTGACTGTCTTCCGCGTGCTGCAGGGCGTGGGCGCTGCCATGATGGTGCCGGTCGGTCGGCTGGCCGTCCTCCGGAGCACGGCCAAGGCAGATGTGATCCGGGCGATCGCCCTGCTGACCTGGCCCGCGCTCGCTGCGCCGGTGATGGCGCCGCTGCTCGGGGGAGTGTTCACCACCTACCTGACGTGGCACTGGATCTTCTTCGTGAACATCCCGTTGGGGCTCGTTGCGTTCGCGGTGGCGCTGCGGCTCATCCCGGGTGACAAGGAGACCAGGCCGCCGAGTTTGGACTGGGGGGGCCTGGCGCTGACCTGCGCGGCCGTCGCCTCGGTGGTCGTGCTGGCCGACCTGCTGGCCGGGGCCAGCGTTGCCTGGACCCCGGCGATCGCGCTCGGGGTGATCGCGATCGCGATGTGCATCGCCGAGGTCCGTCACCTGCGTCGGACCGAGCACCCCCTGCTCGACCTCAGGATTTTGCAGGTCCGCACGTTCCTGATCGCTCACCGCGGTGGGTCGGTCTTCCGGTTGACGGTCAATGCCGTTCCGTTCCTGCTCCCGCTGATGTTCCAGGACGCCTTCGGGTGGACCCCGGTCAAGGCGGGTGCACTGGTGATCTTCGTGTTCATCGGCAACCTGGCGATCAAGCCGACGACGACGCCGCTGCTGATGCGGTTCGGCTTCCGGACCGTGATGATCGCGGCATCCGCCTGCGCCGCAGCGAGTATGGCGCTGGAAGGGATGCTTTCCTCCGGTACGCCGATCGCCGCGATCGCTGCCTTGCTGGTGTTCGGCGGGATGGCCCGGTCAGTCGGGTTCACCGCCTACAACACGCTGGCCTTCGCCGACGTCCCGCCCGGCGACCTACCGTCGGCGAACACACTCTCTTCGACCGTCCAACAGCTGGCGATCGGGCTCGGGGTCGCGGTGGGCGCGGTCGCCCTGCGAGCGGGTACCCCTGTCTCGCGATGGGCGGACCTGGACCCGGCGGTGGGGCCCTACCGGATCGCCTTCTTCGTCATCGCGCTCCTCACCCTGGTGCCGGTGGTGGAGGCGATCCGGGCCGACCGCAGTTCCGGTGACGCGCTGCGATCCGGCACGAGATAGACCGGGCACCGTTCCTACTGGAGCAGGCTATTTCGGGGGCTGGTAGTCGGCGATCCCGGGGGCGGCCTGCAGCCAGATCAGCGGGCGGAGTCCGCCGGGCGCTCCGGGATCCGCCAGGGCGACCGACGACACCCGGGTGGCCGGGAGCGCGGAATCCACCACCAGCCCGGGATCCGACGGGCCGAACAACGAGTCGACCGAGGCCGGTCCGACGGTGGTCATGGCGGTGCGGATACCCCCGTGGGTCAGGCTGCGCGCGGTGCAGGCCTGGGCCAACAACCGACCCCAGGTGGCCGCAACTCCGAATCCGGACATCATGTCCGGCCCCGGATCCGTGCGTCCCGAGGCGACGAAGGCGGTGGCCACCGCCGCTGCGCCCGGGTTGTCCGAGCCGTAGGCCGGAGCCGCGAGACTCACCAGCAGCCGACCCTGCGGGTTCGGGATCAGCGCGGGGTCATCACCGGCGAGGTTGGTGATGACGTCGACGTCGGGTCGGGTCGCGTCGAGGGTGGTCTTGACCTGCGCGGGGTCGGCCAACACCAGCACCGCCTCGACGCCGGCCCACGTGCCGGTGGCTCCCGTGGTGCTCCGGCTGACCAGGGTCACGTCGTTGCGCTTGGCCCACCAGGTGGCGCCGGCCAGGGCGTTCGCGGCATCCGGCGACGCGTCGGTCAGCGTGCCGAGACTGCTTCCCTTCGGCAGTTTCCCACTGGATCGCAGGTAGGCCAGGGCATTGATGGCCTTGATGTCCTCGGTGGCTCCGACCACCACCGGTCCGGCCTTGGTCAATTCCGCCGAGCTGCCGGCCAGCGTCAGGGTCGGAACCTGATCAACGCTCGCCCGCGCGGCCAGCGGCGCCCGGTCGGCCGGCGCCGGGAGAGTGATCAGCCCCAGGGTCGAACCCGCGATCCGGTCGTAGCCGGTGGCCATCGATTCCGTCGGGGCCTGGGCCATGGTGCTGATCGTCCGGCCACAGATGCCGCCGGAGGTGTTCACCGTCTTGCGCCAGAGTTCGATCCCGGTGGTGAAGCCGCGGTCGGTCGCCGGGTCCACCAACACCCCGAGGGTGATGGTGGTGTCATCGACACCGACGCCGGTGATCAGACCGTCGGGTGTGACCGGGGTGGGCGTGACGGTGGTGACCGTCGATGCGGTGGTGGAGCCGGTCTGCTGGGCAGGCTTCGTGGTGAGCGTGACCGTGCCCGACGAGCCGAGCGTGGTGCCCGACGTGCACCCGACCAGCGTCACCGCCAGGATGGCAACGGTGGCGAACAGCCGTGGGCGCGCAGACATCATTCCCCGCCGGGGACCGCCGGGCCGAGCAGGTCATCGGCGTCCATGATCCGGTAGGCGTAACCCTGCTCGGCCAGGAACCGCTGACGGTGCGCCGCGTAGTCGGTGTCGAGCGTGTCGCGGGATACCACCGAGTAGAAGTGCGCCTGCCGCCCATCGCCCTTGGGCCGGAGCAACCGACCGAGTCGCTGCGCCTCCTCCTGCCGTGAGCCGAAGGTGCCCGACACCTGCACGGCGATGGTGGCCTCCGGCAGGTCGATCGAGAAGTTCGCGACCTTGGACACCACCAGGGTGGTGACCTCGCCCTTGCGGAACGCGTCGAACAGTCGCTCCCGTTCCACGTTCTTGGTCGAACCCTGGATGATTGGCGCGTCCAGTTCGGCCCCCAGCTCCTCGAGCTGGTCGAGGTAGGCGCCGATGACCAGGGTCGGCTCGCCCTTGTGCTTCTCGAGGATCGCCTTCACCACCGGCATCTTCGTTCGGGCGGTGGCAGCGATCTTGTAGCGTTCCTCCGGCTCGGCGACCGCGTAGGACAGCCGCTCGGCGTCGGTCAGGGTCACCCGCACCTCGATGCACTCGGCCGGCGCGATCCAGCCCTGTGCCTCGATGTCCTTCCACGGTGCGTCGAACCGCTTCGGGCCGATCAACGAGAAGACGTCGCCCTCGCGTCCGTCCTCCCGGACCAGCGTCGCGGTCAGGCCCAGCCGTCGGCGAGACTGCAGGTCGGCGGTCATCCGGAAGACCGGAGCCGGGAGCAGGTGCACCTCGTCGTAGATGACCAGGCCCCAGTCGCGGGAGTCGAACAGATCCAGATGCCGGTAGACGCCGCCGGATTTTCGCGTCATCACCTGGTAGGTGGCGATGGTCACCGGCCGGATCTCCTTGCGTTCACCGGAGTACTCGCCGATTTCCTCTTCGGTCAACGTGGTGCGGGCCAACAGCTCTCGTCGCCACTGCCGACCGGAGACCGTGTTCGTGACCAGGATCAGAGTGGTGGCCCCGGCCTTCGCCATGGCTGCCGCACCGACCAGGGTCTTGCCGGCGCCGCAGGGCAGCACGACGACGCCGGACCCGCCGGCCCAGAAACCCTCGACCGCGTCGGACTGGTAGCCGCGGAGCGTCCAGTTCGCGTTGTCGAGTTCGATGGGATGGGCTTCGCCGTTCACATAACCGGCCTCGTCCTCCGCCGGCCAGCCGACCTTGAGGAGCACCTGCTTGAGGCGTCCACGCTCGGACGGGTGGACCAGGACGGTGTCGTCGTCGATCCGGGCGCCGATCATCGGGGCGACCTTCTTGTTGCGCAGGATCTCCTCGAGGACCGCCTTGTCGCGGCTCACCATGATGAGCCCGTGGGTCGGGTGGGTCTGCAGCACCAACCGGCCGTAACGGGCCATGGTGTCGACCACATCCACCAGCAGCGCCTGCGGGACCGGGAAGCGGGACCAGCGGACCAACGCGTCGACCACCTGCTCCGCGTCGTGTCCGGCGGCTCTGGCGTTCCAGAGCGCGAGCGGGGTGATCCGGTAGGTGTGGATGTGTTCGGGAGAACGCTCCAGTTCAGCGAACGGGGCGATGTTCGCCCTGGCGGCCGGCGCATCGGGATGACCGATCTCCAGCAGGAGCGTCTTGTCGGACTGGACGATCAGCGGTCCGTCGGTCACGTGTGTCCTTGTTGGTCGAGGTGCAGGGTTGGTCGAGGCGGGTTGTCACGGTGCAGGGTTGGTCGAGGCGCAGGTTGTCACGGTGCAGGTGTGCTGGTGGTGCCCTGGTCGGTGCGGCCGAGGCCGCAGGCACAACCTCTCCAGTGTGCGCCCAAGCCGAGCCCGCTGGTCGTGCCGCAGCCTCAGTTAACCCAACCGGTACGACTGGCGAGCCATTCCGGGACGGCTAGGAGGGGCCGGGCCCGGTCCTGGCTCCAGACCGGGTCGGCTGCGGAGGGGGCCCCGGAACGCGGTTGCGAGTGGTCAAAGGTTCGCTGGCTATGTTGGCAGTCGGGTCCGATGCGCCGACAACCGCCCGCGGTGCTCGCCCGCCGTCTGATCGGAGGCCGGTATGTCCGCTTCCCGGATACCGGACATCGTGGCGGCCCTCCGGGCTGCCGGCTGCGTCTTCGCCGAGGAGGAGGCAGCTCTGCTGCTCTCGGCCGCCGGATCGCCGGCCGAACTCGACTCCCTGATCGAGCGACGGGTGGCCGGCCTGCCGTTGGAGCACATCCTGGGTTGGGTGGAGTTCTGCGGTCTGCGGATGGTGGTGGACCCGGCCGTCTTCGTGCCGCGTCGGCGCACCGAATTCCTGGTCCGCTCGGCGGTGGCGTTGGCGCCGGTTGACCGTCCGTCGCTCGTGGTCGATCTGTGCTGCGGATGCGCGGCGATCGGCGCCGCGGTGCTCACGCTGCTCGGCCGTGGTGAGCTGCACGCCACCGACGTGGATCCGGCCGTGTTGCGGTCGGCGCGGACGAATGCGGGTGCCGTCGGCGGCCACGTCTATCTGGGCGACCTCTACGAGCCACTGCCGCCGGCCCTGATGGGTCAGGTCGATCTGCTGGTGGTGAACGCCCCCTACGTCCCGACGGATGCGATCGCCCTGATGCCGCCCGAGGCCCGGCTGCACGAGGCCGCGGTCGCCCTGAACGGCGGCTTCGACGGTCTCGAGGTGCAGGGCCGCGTCATCGCCGGGGCGTCGGCCTGGTTGGCCCCCGGCGGCCACCTGTTGATCGAGACCAGCGAACGACAGGCGCCGATGACGGCGGCCCTGGTCGACGGCGCCGGACTGATGGCCGAGATCGCGACCGACGAGGAGCTGGACTCGACGGTGGTCATCGGGGCCGGGCGCTGAGCGGTGCGGGCAAAGTGGACTGCTGATCGATACCTTGACCGGCGATTCAAGCGCACCTGCTGTACAACACCGACGATCTGTCGGTATGCTTAGCCCAGCACAGGGTTTTGTGGCGCCGGGGGTGGGACGGGGCCCGCCCCGACTACCCCGGAGTTACCTGTGACCGCAGCAGCGCCCATGCTGACCGCGCCGCCCACTCGATCATCATCGAAGACCACTGCTCTCAAGTCCGTGGTCGATCAGTACAAGGTTCTGCCCGAGATCGCCGGGCGCGCATTCCTGCCGATGGCCTTCCTCGCCCGGCTACCCGTTTCGATGACCCAGATCGGCACCGTCGTGCTGGTCTCGACGACCTTCGGGTCCGTCGGAGCCGGCGGCGTTGCAGCCGGCTTCCTCGCCGCCGGCGCGGCCGTCGGCGGTCCGGTCGTCGGCCAGCTCGCCGACCGTTTCGGCCAGCGCTGTGTCATGTTGGCCGCCTCACTCCTCAACGCCGCCACCACCCTCGGCCTCGTCGCCCTGGTGTTGGGTCACGCCTCGTTGGCCACCGTCTCGGCTCTGGCGATGCTGTCCGGCGCCTCCACCCCGCAGATCGGCTCGATGGTCAGGGCCCGCTGGGTCCGGATGACCGAGGGCGGCTCCCGGCTCGGTTACGCCATGTCCTACGAGGGCGCGGCCGACGAGACGGCCTACGTCCTCGGGCCGGCCGCCGTCAGCCTGATGACCGCCATCGCCTCGCCGGCGCTCGCGATGGTGACGGCCGCCCTGCTGGTCGGCATCTTCGGTTCTGCGATCGCGCTGCACCCCACGGCGATGGGCGCACCCGACCGGACCGCCGCATCGAAGGGTGATCGCACCTGGACGAATCCACGCGTCATCGCGCTCGTCTTCGGCAGCATGGCCATCGGCTGCTTCTTCGGAGGTATGCAGACCGGGGTCACCGGCATGGCCACGGAGGCCGGCGTCGCCGGTGCGTCGGGCGGCATCTACGCGATCATGGGCGTCGGCAGTGCGATCGCGGGGCTGTCGTGTGCCGCCATCCCGTCCGGATTCTCGCTGCAGAGCCGGCTCGTCGCCTTCGCCGGCGCCATGGCCGTGATCGTGACGCCGCTGACGTTCGTCTCCGGTCTGCCGGCGATGATCGCGATCATGATCCCGCTCGGCTGCGCTGTCGGGCCGTACATCATCACGTTGTTCTCGCTGGCCGAGCGCGAGGTCAGCGCCCACAAGGCCGCCGGTGTCATGACGCTGCTGTCCAGCGGGTTGGTCGTCGGTTACGCCATCGGCTCCAGCGTCGGTGGCGCGCTCGTCGATTCGTCGTCACCCTCCGGGGCGTTCGCCGTCTCCGCCCTGGCCATGCTCGTCGGCACCGGGATCGCCGTCGTCCTACGGCAGTCGGCCGTGCGCACGGACTGACCGTTCAGCCGCTGTGTCGCTCCAGGAAGTCGAGTACTTCGGTCTCGTCGACCCCGGGGAAGACGCCGGGCGGCATGGCGGCCAGTAGGTGTGAGTGCACCCGCGCGCTGGGCCAGACCTGGTCGGCCCAGCGCTCTGCGAGCTCGGCGGGCGGCTGCGAGCAGCACGACGGGTCGGGGCAGCGGGACCGCGAACGTTCCCTGGTCTCCCGGCCCCGCATCCATTTTGCGTTCGCATACGGCATTCCGACGCTCACCGAGAAGTCGCCCGCTGCGGTTCGATCGACCACCGCCGTGCACCAGTACGTGCCGGAGCCGGTGTCGGTGTACTGCCGGTAGGCCGCCGAGACGTCGGCCTGGTCGAACACGACCCGCGCCGTCCAGTACTTGCAGACCCGCTGCCCTTCGATGGCGCCGACCGCGTCGGTGGGAAAGTGCACCCCGTCGTTCTCGTACGCCTTGTAGATGACGCCGGACGACGAGATCCGCATGAAGTGCACCGGCAGGTCGAAGTGCTCGGTGGCCAGGTTGGTGAACCGGTGTGCCGCCGTTTCGTAGGACACCGCGTATGCATCCCGCAGGTCCTCGATGGAGATGTCCTTCGCGGCCTTGGCGCTGGCCAACATCGGAACGGCGGTGCGCTGCGGAATCAGCAGGGCCGCGGCGAAGTAGTTGATCTCCACCCGCTGCGCCAGGAACTGGCCGTAGTCGCGCGGCACGTGGTGGTCGAGCACGACGTGCCCGAGCGCCTGCAACGCCAGCGTCCGGGAATCATGCTGACCCAGTTGCGGATGGGGAAGATAGACCCGCCGATGGGCCAGATCGGTCACGGTCCGGGTGGAGGATGGCAGATCGCCGATGTGGACCAGTTCGAACCCGAGGTGCGCGGCGATCTTGTCGACCCCGGTCCGACTGATCGGGCCGGCGGTGTAACGCGTGGCGGTCAGTAGATCGTCGGCGATCTTCTCGATCTCGCCGAAGTAGTTGTGTTGTCGGCGCATCCGGTCCCGCAGATCGGCGTTGGCGCGACGGGCCCGTTCCGGGGTGGCGGCCCGCTCGGTCTGCACCTCGGTGAGCGCCCTGTGCATGCCGACCAGCGCTTCGAGGGCCTCGGTGGGCAGCCTCGGCCCGGGGCGGACAGCCGGGACGCCGAGCGCCTTGAACGAGTCGGCCCGCTGCGCCCTCTCGAGTTCGATCTCCAGTGCTGCCCGCCGACTCGGGGCCTTCGTGGCCAGCAGGTCGGCGAGATCGGTGTCCAGAGCCCCGGCCAGGGCGGTGAGTGCCGAGAGCTTGGGCTCACGCTTGCCGTTCTCGATGAGCGAGATCGCCGAAGCCGACATATCGGTCCGGCCACCGATCTCGTCGAGGGTCAGTCCCTTGGCGCGCCGCAGGTGCCGCAGCCGCCGACCGATGGTCAACAGGTCGGTTTCGGTGCCCGGGTTCGCCATCTCTGCACGATAGCGCAAAAACGGCGTTTCTTGACGTCACATAGTCCTTGAAGGTGTTGATTCCATGACGCGACAGTGGGGGACCACCGAAACGAAAGGGATGCCACGATGACAGCCAGCCCGAAGGTCGACCTGAGTTCCGCAGTGCCGCAGGTACTTTCGTCCCGCCATCAGGACGAGATCGCTCTGCTCGAGCACGAATGGGCCACCGCGGAGCGATGGAACGCCATCGAGCGGACCTATTCGGCGACCGACGTGGTCAACCTCCGCGGCAGCGTCGTCGAGGAGCACACGCTGGCCCGGCTCGGGGCCGAGAAGCTCTGGAACCTGCTGCAGCAGACCAAGTTCACCCGGGCCCTCGGCGCGCTGACGGGCAATCAGGCGGTGCAGATGGTCCGCGGGGGACTCGAATCGATCTATTTGTCCGGGTGGCAGGTCGCCGCCGACGCGAACCTGGCCGGCCAGACCTACCCGGACCAGAGCCTGTATCCGGCCAACTCGGTGCCCGCCGTGGTCCGCCGGATCAACAACGCGTTGATCCGGGCGGATCAGATCGACCACTCGAGCGGGAAGAGTGACATCGATTATCTGGTGCCGATCGTGGCCGATGCCGAGGCCGGGTTCGGCGGTCCGCTCAACGCCTTCGAGCTGATGAAGTCGATGATCGCCGCCGGCGCGGCAGGGGTGCACTGGGAGGATCAGCTGGCGTCGGAGAAGAAGTGCGGTCACCTGGGTGGGAAGGTGCTCGTGCCGACGGCACAACACATCAGGACGCTCAACGCAGCCCGGCTGGCCGCCGACCTGCTCGGCGTGCCAACGCTGGTGGTGGCCCGCACCGACGCGTTGGCGGCCGATCTGCTGACCAGTGACGTCGACCCGATCGACGCTCCGTTCACCACCGGCGAGCGCACCACCGAGGGCTTCTTCCGGGTTCGCAACGGCATCGAGCCGGTACTGGCCAGGGCCAAGGCCTATGCGCCGTACAGCGACCTGATCTGGGTCGAGACCGGCACCCCCGATCTCGGTCTGGCCAGGGAGTTCGCCACCGAACTACACCGGGAGTTTCCCGGAAAGAAGCTGGCCTACAACTGTTCTCCGTCCTTCAACTGGCGGGCCGCGTTGTCCGACAGCGAGATCGCCGACTTCCAGGACGAACTCGGTGAGCTGGGTTACGCGTTCCAGTTCATCACCCTCGCCGGCTTCCACGCGCTCAACCATTCGATGTTCCACCTGGCCAACGGGTATGCCCGCTCCGGGATGACGGCGTACGTCGAGTTGCAGGAAGCCGAATTCGCCTCCGAACCCAAGGGCTACACGGCGATCAAGCACCAGGCCGAGGTCGGTACCGGCTACTTCGACAAGGTGTCCACGGCCATCAATCCCACCAGCGGGACGCTCGCGCTGGCGGGCTCCACCGAAGCCCGGCAATTCCACTGATCTCTACGTCCAGGAAAGGACTACGACATGACCTCCACCATTGCCCGGACCCCCACCGTCCGCGGCCCGCAGATCCCGCGGGACGACGAAATTCTCACCCAGCGCGCCCTCGCGTTCGTGGCCACTCTGGACGGCGCCTTCGCCGGCCGGCGGGCCGACCTGCTCGCCGAACGGAGGTCGCGGGCCAGGAGGATCTCCGCTGGTGAAACCCCCGGGTTCCTGGGCAGTTCCCGGTCGATCCGCAACGACCACAGCTGGCAGGTCGCGGCTCCGGCTCCCGGGCTGATCGACCGGCGGGTGGAGATCACCGGTCCGACCACGCGGAAGATGACCGTCAACGCGCTGAACTCCGGGGCCAACATCTGGATGGCCGACTTCGAGGACGCGACGGCGCCGACGTGGGAGAACATCGTCACCGGCCAGCTCACTTTGTTCGACGCGCTGCGCGGTCGGCTGGAGTTCACCGAGGATGGCAAGGAGTATCGCCTCGGCGACGTCCGCCCGACAGTGATGATGCGTCCGCGGGGTTGGCACCTGTGCGAGAAGCACCTGACCATCGACGGTCGGCCGCTCCCCGCTTCGCTGGTCGACTTCGGGCTCTACTTCTTCCACAACGCACGGACGCTGATCGATTCCGGGGCCGGGCCGTACTTCTACCTGCCCAAGCTGGAGTCGCAGCAGGAGGCCAGGTTGTGGAACGACGTCTTCGTGCTGGCCCAGGACCTACTCGGCATTCCACAGGGCACCATCCGGGCCACGGTGTTGATCGAGACGTTGCCGGCGGCGTTCGAGATGGAAGAGATCCTCTACGAACTGCGGGACCATTCTGCGGGGCTGAACGCCGGGCGCTGGGACTACATGTTCTCCTACATCAGGACTTTCGCGAACCGGGGTCTCGAATTCGTGCTGCCGGACCGCTCGCAGATCACCATGACCACGCCGTTCATGCGGGCCTACACCGAACTCCTGGTGGCCACCTGTCATCGGCGCGGTGCACACGCCATCGGCGGGATGGCCGCGTTCGTGCCGAACCGACACGACGAGAACGCAACCAGGACCGCCCTGGCCAAGGTCAAGGCGGACAAACAACGGGAGGCGGGTGACGGATTCGACGGGACCTGGGTGGCGCACCCCGGGCTGGTTGCGGTGGCCGGGGCGGCCTTCGACAAGTTGCTCATCGACCGGCCGAACCAGCTCTCCCGGCAGCGGCCGGAGGTCCGCGTGCACCAGGCCGATCTACTGGACGCCGGCACCGCCCGCGGCCAGGTCACCATGGAGGGGTTGACCACCAACATCTCCGTTGCACTCCGCTATTTGGCCGCCTGGGTCGGCGGATCGGGCGCGGTGGCGATCGACAACCTGATGGAGGACGCAGCGACGGTGGAGATCTCCCGCGCCCAGGTGTGGCAGTGGATCCACAACGAGGTCGCGCTGGCCGAAGGACCCAGGGTCACCAAGACCCTGGTGCGGCGGTTGCTGGCCGACGAGCTGGCCAGGCTGCAGTTGTCGATGGATCCGCAGCGGCTGGACGCGGCCCAGGACATCTTCGAGTACGCCGCGCTCGGCGACACCATGCCCGGCTTCTTCACCCAGTACGGCTACGTGAAGTACCTGCTGGAGAGCGGCCTGCGGATGACCGGACCGCTGTCCGCAGCGGACCTGCGGATGTCGGAGCGGGTCGAGCGCTGAGACCGACCCCGGGGTGCCGCCGGCGGCTGACGGTGACGGCGGCATCCCTGGGCCGCAGGCGAGATGGCGCTATCTTCGGAAGATGTCGAACATCAGGAAGGTGAACGTGGACGCGGCGCGAGCCCGGCTCGGCCGGGTGGGGGTCTGGCTGGGTGCACTCGGCTCGCTGCCGGGGGCCCAGGCCCGCGACGCCGTGGGGCAGATCGAGGCGATGGGTTATCCGACGCTGTGGATCACCGAGAATGAGAAGGAGGCCTTCGCGCACGCCTCTCTGGTGCTGGGTGCCTCACGCCAGCTGACCGTCGCCACCGGTATCGCCAACATCTGGGCCAGGGAGCCCGAGACCACTGCCTCCGGAGCCAACACCCTGGCCGACGCTCACGGCGGACGCTTCGTGCTTGGTCTCGGCGTCGGTCACTCGAAGTTCGTGGCCCGGTACGACAAGCCCCTCGCGAAGATGCGCGAGTACCTCGACCGGATGCTCGACTCCGCCGATGCGGGGCCGACCCCGCCGGAGCCGGTGCCGTGGCTGATCGCGGCGTTGCGGCCAAAGATGTTGGAGCTCGCGGTGACCAGGGCACAGGGGAGTCATCCGTACTTCGTGCCCGTCGAGCACACCGCGGTCGCCCGGGCCGCCATGGGTCCGGAGCCGCTGCTCGCTCCGGAGGTGGCTGTGGTGCTGGACGCCGATCCGGCGACGGCGCGGGCCACTGCCCGCGCGTACATGAAGCTCTACCTCGGGCTGAAGAACTACACGGGCAACCTGCTCGAGCTGGGCTTCGACGAATCGGACTTGGCGGACGGAGGCAGCGACCGGTTGGTCGACGCGGTGGTGCCCTGGGGCGATGTGGAGACCATCCGACGACGCGTTCGAGAACACCTCGATGCCGGCGCCGACCACGTCTGCATCCAGCCGCTGGCCGGCGGCCAGGGAATCGGGCTGGAGCAGTTGCGGGAGCTCGGGCCGGCCCTGCTCGGCTAGACCGACCGCAGGAGCGAAGACTATGGCGGGTTCGGAGTCGTGGTCGACCCGGATCCTCCGCGGTCTTCGATGCTCGTCGATGAGCCGCCGGCGATCGTGGAGGTGTGGCACACAGCCAGGGCACTGCGATGGTCCCGGCGCGCCGTTTGGCCGGCCGCCCCGCGGGAGTACTACTGGGTCTCGTCGACGATCAGCTGTTGCCGATCGACAGCGCACGAGGTGGCCCAGATGCTGATCGACCTGGGTTGGACGAGCTACCCGGGCAGGTGCCCGCGCGGCCGGTGACCCCGGACCCAAGGTAAAGCGTGAAAAGCTCGAGTCATGACGACCGGCGAAACCAGCATCGACCAGGTGCTCAGCCCACCGGAAGAAACCGACCCGGGTTCACTGTTCGATCGTTTCAGCGAGTGGGCGGTCGGGCGGGGTGTCGCTCTCTACCCGCACCAGGAGGAGGCCCTCCTGGAGATCGTGTCGGACGCCAACGTCATCGTCGCCACGCCCACCGGCTCGGGCAAGACCATGGTCGCCGTCGCGGCGCTGTACGCCGGTCTCGCGACCGGTCGCCGCGCCTATTACACGGCTCCGATCAAGGCCCTGGTCTCAGAGCGATTCTTCGAACTCACGGACATCTTCGGAGCCAAGAACGTCGGGATGATCACCGGCGACTCGTCGGTCAACTCGTCGGCTCCGATCGTCTGTTGTACTGCGGAGATCCTGGCCTCGGTCGCGCTGCGCGGCGGGGCGGATGCCGATCCCGGAATCGTGGTGATGGACGAGTTCCACTACTACGGCGATCGGCAGCGGGGCTGGGCCTGGCAGGTACCGCTGTTGGAACTTCCACATGCGCAGTTCATCCTGATGTCCGCCACCCTCGGCGACGTCCGTTTCTTCGCAAGGGATCTCACCGAACGAACGGGCCGGCCGACCACCCTGATCGACGGGGTCGAACGCCCTGTCCCGCTGCACTTCTCCTACGTGACCGTCCCGCTGCAGGAGACCCTCGAGGACCTGCTGTCCACGGGCAGGGCGCCGGTGTACATCGTCCACTTCACCCAGCAGGCCGCGCTGGAGCGCGCCCAGGCGCTCACCAGCATCACCGTCGCGACCAGGGCCGAGCGCGACCGGATTGCCGAGCTGATCGGGGATTTCCGGTTCTCGCCCGGGTTCGGCCGCACGCTGGCCCGGCTCGTGCGGCACGGCATCGGCGTGCACCACGCGGGCATGCTGCCCAAGTACCGGCGCCTCGTCGAGAAGCTGTCCCAGTCGGGCCTGCTCAAGGTGATCTGTGGCACCGACACCCTGGGTGTCGGCATCAACGTGCCGATCCGGACGGTCCTGTTCACCGGCCTGGCCAAGTACGACGGCCACAAGACCAGGGTGCTCTCGGCCAGGGAGTTCCACCAGATCGCCGGGCGGGCCGGCCGCGCCGGATTCGACGTCGCGGGCGATGTCGTCGTGCTCGCGCCGGAGCACGTGATCGAGAACTACAAGACTGCCGCCAAGGCGGCCCTCGACCCCAAGAAGAAGAAGGTCGCCAAACGCAAGGCCCCGGACGGCTTCGTCGGCTGGAGCGAAGCCACCTTCGACCGCCTGGTGTCCGCCGATCCGGAACCGCTGAGCTCCCACTTCCGGGTCAGTCACGCGATGTTGCTCGGCGTCCTGTCCCGGCCGGGGGACGCGTTCAGCGGGATGCGTCGACTGATCGAGACCAGCCACGACCCGCGAAACCGCCAGCTCCAGCACATGCTCCGGGCGCTGGCCATCGGCAAGGCCCTGCTCGCCGCCGGCATCGTGATCAAGCTCGACGTGCCGGACGACGATGGCCGGAACTACCACATGACGGCCGATCTGCAGCTGGACTTCGCGCTGGACCAACCACTCTCGCCGTTGGCGTTGGCGGCCCTGGACCTGCTGGACAAGCAGTCACCCGAGTACGCCCTGGACGTCGTCTCGCTGATCGAGGCGACCCTCGAGGGGCCGGGACCGGTGTTGTCCGCGCAGCGCTTCAAAGCCCGCGGCGAAGCCGTGCAGGCGATGAAGGCCGACGGCATCGAATACGAGGAGCGGATGGCCCTTCTCGAGACCGTCGACTACCCCAAGCCGCTGGCCGACCTCGTCGAGGTGGCCTTCGAGTCGTACCGGGCCGGTCATCCCTGGGTGACGGAGTACCACCCCGAACCGAAGTCCGTGGTCCGGGATCTGTACGAGCGGGCCATGAACTTCTCCGAGTATGTGGCGTTCTACCAGCTGCAGCGCTCCGAGGGCGTAGTGCTCCGCTACCTGGCCGACGCCTACCGGGCCATGCGCCGGACCGTTCCGCAGGACGCCCGCACCGAGGAGCTGTCGGACCTGATCTCCTGGCTGGGTGAGCTGGTCCGCGGCGTTGATTCGAGTCTGCTCGACGAGTGGGAAGCGTTGGCGCATCCGGAAGACGGGCCGGGCGGCGAGCAGACCGTCCGGCCGCCCACGGCGGCACGAGGGGTCAGCGGCAACGTCAGGGCGTTCACCATCATGGTCCGCAACGCGCTGTTCCGTCGGGTCGAGCTGGTCTCGTTGGGACGCTTCGACATCCTCGGCGAACTCGACGGCGAGACCGGTTGGGACGCCGAACGCTGGCGGGAGGCGATCGACCCGTACTGGGACGAGTACGAGGATCTGGCCGTTGGCGCGACCGCCAGGTCGGCGCAGCTGATCGCCATCGAACACGGCGCCGACCAGTGGTCGGTCCGCCAGACGTTCGATGACCCCAACGGCGATCGCGACTGGGGGATCAGCGCAGAGGTCTCGCTCGAGGCATCGGACGAGATCGGCGAGCCGGTGGTGCGGATCATCGAGGTGGGCCCGCTGACGGGCTGAGATGTAGCCGCAGGAGCAGACACGTCGACCGGGCGTGGCACGCTGGTCGGGTGAGTGAGCATCAGAGCCAGGAGCGGAACGAGCAGCGATGAGTGCTCGCGCGAAGAGCCAACACGCATGAGCAGCCCGACGGTCCCGCCTCCCGCCGACCGACCGCAGTGGCGGGCGCTCGAGATCGGCCCGGGCGGGATCCCGCCGGAGCAGGTCCGGCCGGCCGGATCGGGGATCCCCGCTACGGTCGCCGCCGATGTGCCCGATGCCTGGCGGAACTGGATGGAGGCGGACGTCGTGATACCGCCCAAGGGCGGCCTTTCGAAAGCGACCATCGCCAAGATCGTCGGCGGGCTGGCGGCACTCGCCCTGGTGGTCGGACTGGCGGTCTGGGCCAATGCGAACAACCCACTCCAACGCGGCTCCTCGCCGATCGCGGTCTCGGACTGTCTGGCGTCGACGGGCCAACGTATCGGCGCCGTGGTCGGGTGCGACAGCAGCGCGGCAGATTTCCTGGTGGTCGGGCGCGACGAGGAGTCCTCCGATCCGACAGATTGCAGCGCAACGCCTTCCGACGTCGCGGTGATCCTGGCCGGGCCGACCGTGCTGTGCCTGGACTACGTCGCGACGGTGGGCGAATGCATCTTCGCCGGTTCGACCGCGACCCAGGTCGGCAAGGTCGACTGCGACAGCACGTTGCCGGGGGTCTACCGGGTGGACCAGGTGCTGCACAACAGCATCGATCCGGACGCGTGCCCCAGCGGCACCACGCAGACCCTGGTCCACCTGCACAATTCCGAGGTCATCTGCCTCGCCCGCAACTGACGAGCACTCAGCCCGCGTAGGCCGGGCTCAGCGCCGACAACGTCTGCCACTTGGACCACGGGATCGACCAGTCGTAGACGTCCCCGTCGGACTGGGACATCGGGATGGACGAGTTCGTGATCTCGACCGGGTCGCCGTACATGGTCTGGTCGTAGAAGGCCTTCGCGTTCTCGGTCGTGAGGTTCGCGCAGCCGTGAGTCTCGTTCTCGTAGCCCTGGATGTCCGCGGTGCCGTCGTTGGCGTGGATGAACGTGCCGTTGTTGGAGATCCGCACCGCGTAGTACGCCTTGAAGTTGAAGTAGTGATAGGCCGGATTCGACATCAGATGCAGGTATTCCTTGCTCATCACGATGTACGTGCCACCCCGGGTGACGCGTCCCGGATCGCTTTCCAGGCCGAACGAGGTGGGGAAGTCGAACAGCAGTTTGCCGTTGCGGTAGACCTTGAGCCGGTGGGTGTTGATGTCACCCTTGGTGATCTCCGAACGGCCGATGGTGAAGGAGGAGGTGAGATCCTCCTTGCCCCACAGGTTGTTTCCGTAGCTGACGCCGTACAGGTTCGCGGTGACCTTCACCTTGGTCCCGGGGGCCCAGTAGCTCTTCGGTCGCCAGTCCAGGCCCCAGCCGTCGTCGTGCTGGATCCAGGCGAAGGATCCCTCGGTCTTGGGAACCGTCGTGACCGTGATCGCCTTCTCGATGTGCTGGCGTCCGGTGGTGCCATCGATGTCGGTGCCGAGGCTGATCATGATCGGCGCCCCGATGCCGACCGTGTCGCCGTCGCCCGGGGAGATGCTCGCGCTGACGACGTCGTCCGGGTTGACGGTCTCGTAGCTGCCCTTGAGTACGACGGCCTTGCCGTTCGCGCCCACGGCTTTGCCCGCCAGGGTGTACGTGGTGTCGTAGCCCAATGGTTCGGCCACGGTCCAGCTGGTCTTGTCGGGGCTGAGGATGCCCTTCACCGCGGTGCCGTCGGGATTGGTGAGCGTGACGCCGGCCAGCGTGCCGTGCGTGGACCTGATGACGATCGGATCGAGCGGCGACAGGCCCGTGCTACCGAGTTTCGGAGTGCTTGCGTACGTCGCCGCCGGGACGATCGTCGGCGGGACCGGCTTGACCGTGGTGGTCGGTGTCAGGGACGCGGGCGGAGACGACGCGGCCGGCGCCGAGGAGAGGGCGGCGGAACTGGCGGGCGGCTGGGTGACAGCAGGGACGGTCACGACAGGAGGGCTGGAGACCGTCGGGCTGGTGGCGGCGGCCGGGACCACGGCCGGACTCGAACTGGTCGAGCCCTTGGCGGTGCAGGCGGAGACGAGCGTCAACGCGAGCGCGCCGACGACCAACGATCTGATAGGTGTTCCGCGCATTGAAAAACCGTCCCGCCCGTTAGCTGAAATCAGGATGCCGCCTATCCCAATCCCCGACTCGGACCTCCGGCTACGGGGTCACCGACGCCGCCGGTCCTTCTCGGGATATCTGCAGCGTAGACGGCTGGGGTCACGGCCAGGTTGCGTTTGACCATGCTGGGCGTGTGCGTGTCGTCGCAGGTGGCGGGCCTCGGGTGGGTTACCGACGGGTAGGGGAGGCCGGGACCGGTTGGACCCCGGTGATCCGGTGCAGTGCGAAGGTTCGCATCTGGTCACGCAGACGGTCGAACGCCGCGACCGCGCCACCGGACACCGCGACCGGCTCGATCATCCGGCGAGTCGTGCCGCCGTCGGAATCGACGTATCCGATCCAGACGGCACCGCGATGGTCGGCCGCATCCCGGAGCAGCGCCAGGGTCTCGGCCGGGGACTGGTCCGATCGAGCTTCGTGACTGTCGTCGGCGCTCCGCATCCGCGCGATCAGCGCGGTGAGCTGGTCCTCGGAGGGCACCGGCGGCTCGCGGCGGCGGGCCGGGGTGACGATGGCGCCGCCGGTGCGCTGAGGCGCCGCACGCAGATCCACCACCGCACCGGCAGCGTCCTCGGCAGCGGGGACCAGGCCGGCCGACCGCAACGGCCCGAGTAGGTCCTCGAGTCGGCTCGTCGAGATCGCTACCGTCGGTGCCAGTCGCCGGACCAGCAGACCGGAGGCGGCCGCCTGCGCGATGGCTTGATCGATCAGGGCCGGGTCTTCGCTCCGCAAGTACGCCGCAGCCGTGCCGATCCGGAGCACCCCGTGTCGGCGCGCCACGTCGTCTATGAGGTAGGTCAGGGCCTGGGGCACTCCGGTGATCGAGTGCTGTTCGAACAGCGCATGCAACTCGGCTGTCGACGCGCCGCCGTCGAAGGCCCGGCGAAGGCTGTCCGGCGTCACCCGGTAGACGGTCGCGCTGCCGGCGGATTCGACGTCGGCGGTCGCAGCCAGCCTGGTCGCCAGCTCGGGTTGCAGTCGGCCCGGCGCGACCACGGTGAGATCGGCCTGCACCATGACCTTGTCCATCGGCTCGGGCAGCGCGTCCTCGAGCGCCGCCGCGGCCGCCGGTTGGCCATCGGCGAGCAGGGCGCGCCCGGCGGAGGACAGCGAACTGAAGGCCACCAGACCCAACGAGGTGGCCTCGCTGATCACGGTGGCGGCCACATGGTCGCGACGTTCGGGGGTGCGCAGGGGCGCGGCCCAGGCCAGCCGGGCGTTGAGACCTACGTCGTCCAGTCCGGTCCCGGGCTTCAGTTCAGCGAGCGTGCTGAGCACGAACCGTCGATCTGCGGGCCCGCGCACCCACGAGATCTCCGCGGACAACGCCGCGAGGACTTTCCCCGCCGCGTCCCGCTGTCCGGTGCGCGCCGGGTCCCGTCGCAGCGTCAGCCAGGTGTCGGCCAGCAGCGCCCAGGACGATTCCGCCTCGTCATCGGCGAAGTCGTCAGCGGCCTGGGTCGGAGTCCACGAGTTGACGCTCGACGCGGAGCGTGGCTCGCTGGTCGTGATCAGGCCGGTGGCCGCCAGCAGCTCGAGGTGCAGCGCGGTCAGCGCTGGGTCCAGATCGAGTTCCTTGGCCAGGCGGCGCATCTCGCGCACCCCGAGGCCGCCGGACTTGAGGACCGGGGCAGGTAGTCGACCGAGTGCGTCCAGCAGTCGATTGGCCGTCGCCACCGTGGCCAGAGCCTGTCCGGCGGCAGTACCGTCGACCGTTTCCCGGCCCCGCTCGATCAGAGTGACCGGCGGGCTGGTGACGTGGACCGGTCCGAGCGGCTCGTCGCCCCGCAGGGCCAGTCCGACTTCGCGGGGCAGCACGACGGTGCCTGGATCGAGGCGGAGCAGCAGACCGGCGTCGACCAGCGAACGGACCAGCGGAACGAGCGGTCCGGTAGTACCTACCGATCCGCGGGGGCGCCCCTGCGCCAGTCGGGCCAGCAGCGCCCGGCCTTCGACCGACGTCCGGGACAGCGCATCGGCGAGCTCGTCACCGCTCAACGCCCCGCTCGGTCCGAAGCCACCGGGGAATTCGCCCATGGCCGGTGGGACCGCCGCCGACGGCAGGACCGCGTCCCCGCCGCGGATGAGGGCCAGGGACTCCAGCTCGGCGAACACTCCTCTGACCTGCGCTGCCGGTGCTTTCTTGCCGAGAAACGCGCTGACCTCGCCGGCCTTGACCGCGTGTGTGCTGCCGCTGAGCAGCACCACCGATTCCAGGACCTGGACGGCGAAGCGGTTCAGCGTCTCGAGGACTCGCCAGACCGAGGGCGGGCTGTCCAACCGGCGCGCCAGTACCGACAGATCCGTCGGTGCGGGAACGGTGAGGTCGGGACGGGCCCGCAGCAGCGCGACCAGGGCTGCGTCGTCTCGTCCGCGCAGCCAGTCCAGGGTGGATGGCATCACATCAACGTTACTTGGCCCGGCCGCCCCGCCCCGCCGCGCTGCTCAACTGCCGCTGCGCTGGTCAACTTCCCGGCGCTGATCAACTTCCGCTGCGCTGATCAACAGGGCCGTCCTGGGACGGGAGTGACGCGAATCGACGACTTCATCAGCGCTGTCGAAGTTGATCAGCGCCGGGGGCGTCGGCGGGTGCGTCGGCGGGTAGGTCGGCGGGGTGGGGTCGGGTGGGTCGGCGGGGTGGGTTGATGGACGGGCGACGGATACGGGAAGATGGGATCGGGTGGCGCTGCCACTCGCCTGACGGTGTTCGAACCGGCAGGACCAGTGGTGGGTCGTCCGCAGATCCGCGACGCAGGAGGAGGACCCGTGGCCGATAAGCCGAACAAAGGTATCGACCCGAGGTGGCCGAAAGTAGGTGAGGACGAGCACGCGGTCAGCGAACTCGTCTCCGATCGTCAGGGTGCGCTCTCGCCGTTCGGCGAGGTCGAGTTCCCGCTTCCCGGCGACAAGATCCCCTACATCCACCCCGTCACGGTGATCAACCGCTGACCGACGGGCGGGCCGGGGTCACCGGACTCCTGCTGGCGGCCGGCTCCGGCACCCGCTTCGGCCGACCGAAGGCGCTCGTGGACACCGGGTCCGGGCCATGGGTATGGCGCGCTCTGGCGGCGCTGGCGGGCTGCGACGAGATCCTGGTCGTCCTCGGTGCACAGTCCGATGAGGTCCAGCGCGTACTGCCCGAAGGCGTGGCGAGCGTGACGAATCCCGGCTTCGCGGCCGGCATGGGTTCGAGCCTGAGGCTCGGGTTGGACGTGCTGGCGACCACCGGGACCGACGTCGCCCTGGTGATGCTGGTCGACCTGCCGGACGTCACCCGGGGGGTGGTCGACCGGGTCGCCCGACAGGTCCGATCGTCTGTCGCCCCGACCGACGTGCTGGCCCGGGCCGCATACGACGGCAAGCCGGGGCATCCTGTGGTCATCGGTCGGGATCACTTCGCCGGAGTGATCGCCGGGGTCGGTGGCGACTCCGGCGCGCGAGACTATCTGGCGTTGCATCGTGTGCAATTGATCGAGTGTGGTGACATCGGCGGCGGCCGGGACGTCGACTCTCCCGACCAGCTGTGACCGGAAGACGGCGGGACGTCGGAGAACGACCCTCGATCGGGATACGCTCAGGCGGCCGAGCCAGCAGCTTGGCCGGGCGCTCGCGTTGTGTCCACCGACCTGCGGTGCGCCGAAACTGCTGCTGATCCGGCTGTCGATCAAGGAAGGTTTGACGTAATGGCGATCCCTGGACCCGGTTACTCGATCACCATGCGAGTGGCTGCGCCCCCGTCGGCCTCCGCGGCCGGCGATCTGACCTCGGCTGTCGGGCGCGCCGGTGGCGTCATCACCGGATTCGACGTGGTCGAGTCGGCCGCCGGGCTGATGGTCGTCGACCTCTCGGCCAACTGCCTGTCCGCCGATCATGCCGAATCGATGACCGACGCCGTGAACGCGCTGCCCGGCGTGACCGTCCGGAAGGTGTCCGACCGGACCTTCCTGGTCCACCTCGGCGGCAAGATCGAGGTCACCTCCAAGGTTCCGTTGCGCAATCGCGATGATCTGTCCCGGGCCTACACACCGGGTGTGGCACGGGTCTGCATGGCGATCGCGAAGAACCCGGAGGACGCCCGCCGGTTGACCATCAAGCGCAACACCGTCGCCGTGGTCACCGACGGCACCGCCGTGCTCGGACTGGGCAACATCGGGCCGGCCGCAGCGCTGCCGGTGATGGAGGGCAAGGCGGCCCTGTTCAAGAAGTTCGCGGGAGTCGACGCCTGGCCGGTCTGCATCGACTCCACCGACACCGAGGAAATCATCCGGACGGTGCAGCTCATCGCCCCGGTCTACGGCGGCATCAACCTCGAGGACATCGCCGCGCCACGGTGTTTCGAGATCGAACGGCGGCTGCGCGAGCTGCTGGACATCCCGGTGTTCCATGACGACCAGCACGGTACGGCCATCGTCGTGGTGGCCGCGCTGCGCAACGCGTTGCGGGTGGTCAAGAAGAACATCCGTGACTGCAAGGTGGTCGTCTCCGGTGTGGGTGCGGCCGGCAATGCGATCATTCGCCTTCTGCTGCATCAGGTTCCGGCGGACATCATCGCCGTCGACATCAACGGCATCGTCTATCGGGGCCGGGAGGGCATGGACCCGAACCTGGCCGAGGTCGCGGGCAAGACCAACGCGAACGCCGAGTCGGGCTCGATCCACGATGCGATCGTCGGCGCCGATGTCTTCATCGGCGTGTCGGCGCCGAACATCCTCACCGGGGCCGACATCGCCAGGATGAACACCGACGCGATCGTCTTCGCGCTGGCCAATCCGGATCCCGAGATCGACCCGCTCGAGGCGCAACAGCACGCCGCGGTGGTCGCCACCGGCCGCTCGGATTTCCCGAATCAGATCAACAACGTGTTGGCCTTCCCCGGCGTCTTCCGTGGGCTGCTGGACGCGCAGGCCACCGTCATCACCGACGAGATGCTCACGGCGGCAGCACTTGCCATCGCGGACGTGGTGGCGCCGGATCAGCTGAACGCTTCCTACATCGTGCCCAGCGTATTCGACGAGAAGGTCGCCAAGGCTGTCGCCCGAGCGGTGATCGCGGTGGCCCGGGACGGTGGCCACGTCGCCGGCGGCGCCAAGGAATCCGCCGCGACGGCCGGCGCGTGAGCGCCGACGCAACGAGCGCTCGGGCCGCAAGCCGGGCCACTCGGTGAACGGGCCCTCGTTCTCCCATACCGATGAGCACGGCGCGGCCCGAATGGTCGACGTCAGCGAGAAGGATGCGTCAGCCCGCTCGGCAGTGGCGACCGGTTGGGTCCGGACGACTGCCGACGTCATCGAGCTGCTCCGACGGGACGGACTGCCCAAGGGCGATGCGCTCTCGACGGCCAGGGTGGCCGGCATCATGGCTGCCAAGAAGACTCCCGAGCTGATACCGCTCTGCCACCCCATCGCGCTCTCGGGTGTGGTGATCGACCTGGAACTGACCGAGACCGCGGTGTCGATCACCGCGACGGTTCGCACCACCGACCGCACCGGCGTCGAGATGGAGGCGTTGACAGCGGTTGCTGTCACCGGACTGACCCTGCACGACATGATCAAAGCGGTTGACCCGGCGGCGGTGCTGGACGCCGTCCAGGTCGAACGCAAAGAGGGCGGCAAAACCGGCATATGGCTTCGGCCGGAAAAGTGAACACATGAAGAGATCAGCAGTCGTCATCATCGCCTCGACCAGAGCGGCCACCGGTGTGTATGGCGATCGGACCGGTCCGGTCATCGCACAGTGGTTGGCGGACAAGGGCTTCGCCGTCGAGGGACCGATCGTCGTCGCCGACGGGCCGGAGGTCGAAGCGGAGCTGCGGAAGGCGATCGGCGTCGACCTGGTACTCACCTCCGGAGGCACCGGTCTGTCACCGACCGACCGGACCCCGCAGGCCACCGCTGCCGTGATCGACTACGAGGTGCCCGGACTGGCCGACGCCATCCGCCGGGCCGGCGGCGATGCCGTCCCGACGGCGATGCTCTCGCGCGGCATCGCCGGTGTCGCCACCCGCACGCTGATCGTCAACCTCCCCGGTTCGACCGGTGGGGTCAAGGACGGACTTGGCGTGCTGTATCGAGTGATGGCCCATGCGCTGGAGCAGATCTCGGGTGGAGACCACCGATCTGGCGGCGGTATGTGATGTCCGGCAAGGTCGCACTCTCAGGAGTGACCCAGGACGTCCTGGACCTGGCCGCGCACCATGCCGCGGTCCAGGACGCGGCGGCCGGCGCGACGGTCACCTTCGCCGGCGTGGTCCGGGACCACGATGACGGACGATCGGTCGTCGAACTGGAGTACCAGGTACACCCGTCCGCGGGTGCGGTGGTCGAGGAGGTCGCGGCAGACATCGCCGCGCGGCCGGGCGTCGTCGCCGTGGCCGTGACCCATCGCTACGGCCTGCTCGGAGTGGGCGACACCGCCCTCGCGGCAGCGGTTTCGGCCGCCCATCGTCGGGAGGCCTTCGATGCCTGTTCCGATCTGGTGGACGAGGTGAAGAAGCGCCTGCCGGTCTGGAAGCGCCAGGTGTTCGCGGACGGCGCCGACGAATGGGTCGGTTCGGCCTGAGCCACGGGCAGACCGACGGGAACGCAGGACCGACGGACACGCTGGACCGACGGACACGCTGGGACACGCCAAGGGCCGTGACCAGAATTGGTCACGGCCCTTGGCGTTAGTCGGTTCGGGTCAGGCGGTGGGGCCAGGAACCTTGAACGGCAATTTGTCGCCGGCGGCCTGGGCGGCCAGCGCCGTGAAGTACGTCAGCGCCAAGGTGGTGATCAGGGCGAACCAGACACCGAATCCCGGGCCGGCAGAGAAGCCGGGCTCGCCGCTGACGACGCCGTACGGACCGTCGTAAGCGAACGTATGGATGAGCACGAAGATCATCAGCACGAAGGATGCCGCAGCGCCGTAGAACAGGAACACCGGTTTGATCGGTCCGGGCTTGAGGATCCCGAACAAGGTCAGCGCGTAGACCACGCCGACGGCGATGGCGAGCAGGATCGGGATCCACCACCACAGCGACCAACCGTTGTAGATGCCGGTGCTACCCAGGCCCGAGAAGCTCACGGACCAGAAGCTGAAGAAACTGGCGATGAAGGTCAGGAAGGCGGCGCCCATCACGCCCCAGCCGATGGTGGAGACCTTGGAGATGTCGAACGCGGGCTTGGCGGCCGCGCCGGCCGGCGGGGGATAAGCCGGTGCTCCCGGTTGCCCGTAGCCGGCCGGGGGTGGGGGTTGGTATCCGGGGGCGGGCGGCGGGTACCCGCCGGCGGGAGGTGGCGGGTACGCCCCGGCACCGGGGGGCGGCGGTGCGTATCCGGGGGCCGGGGGTGGCTGATAGCCGCCAGGTGCCGGGCCGGGCGGTGGCGTGTAGGCGGGCGGTGGCTGATATCCGGGGGCGGGCGGCGGGTAACCGCCGGCCGGGGGGCCGGGCTGAGCCGGCGGCGGATAAGCGCCGGGCTGTGACTGATCCGGAGGCGGGTACCCTCCGGCGGGGGGCTGGGACACAGGAACCTCCAGGTGGGGGCACGGGTACGGGATGTACCCAGGTGACGGGCATGAACCTGTCCAGCGAACGGTAGCGTCCCTTGGCCTGCCACCGGAAGTGGACACGCTAGGTAAACCTTCGTCCAAGAACAGTCATGACCGGTGGTAGGAGCTCCGCACCCCGCCGGCTGATACATCGTCCACCCGATCGGACCCGTCAGCCCCCGGCAAACGGTGGAAGAACGTCGATCACGCTGCCCGGGTTGACCAGCACCTGATCGGTGTGGACCGCGGTCTCGTCGATCAGGAAGGAGCACCGGCGCAAGACCTGGGCCAGCTGCGAGCCGTGGGCCCCTACGGCGGTGTTCAGTACGTGCGCCAACGTGACCGACTCTGGAACCTCGATCTGTTCCTGGTCCACTCCCGCGGCCGCACGTGCGGCCGCGAAGAAGCGGACCGTGACCGATTGGCGGTCAGCCACCGATCGCACTCATCGGGCGATCAGGCTGCAGGAAGGACGGGTCGTTGATGCCATGTCCGGGCAGCTTGCTCCACATGGCACCGCGCCAGGCCTCGGCGATGTCCTCGTCGGCGGCGCCGGCCCGCAGCATGCCACGGAGATCCGTTTCGGTGCGGGCGAACAGGCAGTTCCGGATCTGGCCGTCGGCGGTCAGCCGGGTGCGGTCGCAGTCACCGCAGAAGGGTCTGGTCACCGAGGCGATGATGCCCACCGTGCCGGGGCCGCCGTCGACGTCAAACAGTTCGGCGGGCGCTCCGGCCCGGGCCTCACGGTGCGGTGTCAGAGCGAATCGGTTGGACAGCGCCGCCTGGATCTCGTCCGCGGTCACCATCGACCCGCGGTTCCACTCGTGGCCGGCATCGAGCGGCATCTGCTCGATGAAGCGCAGGTGATAGCCACGTTCCACGGCGAACCCGAGCATGTCGGCGGCCTCGTGATCGTTGATGCCACGCAGCAGCACGGCGTTGATCTTGACGGGGGTGAGGCCGGCCGCCGCGGCGCCGTCCAGCGCCGCCAGGACATCGGCCAGTCGGTCCCGGCGGGTGATCTTGGCAAAAGTCTCGCGCTGCAACGTGTCCAGTGAGATGTTCACCCGGTTCAGTCCGGCGGACGCGAAGTCCGCCGCGCGCCGGCCGAAGCCGATCCCGTTGGTGGTCAGCGACATCTCGGGCCGTGGCGCCAACTGCCCGACCTCCCGCACCAGCTCGAGAATCCCCTTGCGCAGCAGTGGTTCTCCACCCGTGAATCTGATCTCGGTGATACCGAGGCGCTCGACCGCGATGGTGATCAGCCGGAGCAGTTCTTCGTCGGTCAGCAGTTCCTGCCCCGGAAGCCAATCCAGACCCTCGGCCGGCATGCAGTAGGTGCAGCGCAGGTTGCACTTGTCGGTCAGTGACACGCGCAGGTCGATGGCCCGCCGACCGTGGCTGTCCAGCAGGAACGGCGACGGTACCCGTGGTGCGGCCGAGGCCACGGCTACCGGGCCGCCGCGGGCCCCGAACATCGGGATGCCGAGGGCCGTGGTGGTCATGCAGCCAGAGTAACCGGCATGCTCGCCGGTCCCGGAATTCGCGATGGTCCATAGTGGTCGGATGACGGCGTTTACCGAACCGCGCGCTGCGGTATTCCCTGATCCGCAGAGCGTCGCGGCCGCGCTGGAGGTCACCGGTTACCTGCCGGACAACGGAATCGCCACGGCCGCCTTTCTCGCCGATGCGCTGCGTCGTCCCCTCCTGCTCGAAGGGGAGGCGGGGGTCGGCAAGACCTCGCTCGCCTCCGCACTGGCGCAGGCCCGTGGCACCGAACTGATCAGACTGCAGTGCTACGAGGGCATCGATGCTGCTCAGGCCCTGTACGACTGGGACTTCCCCCGTCAGGTGCTGCATCTGCGGGCCGCCGAGGTGGGCGCGTCGGTTTCGGCGGAGTTCGACCTGGAGCGGGTGGAGAACGAGCTGTACAGCGAGCGGTTCCTGGTCGCCCGGCCGATCCTGCAGGCGCTGCGGAGTCCCGGTTCGGTATTGCTGATCGACGAAATCGATCGGGCGGACGACGAATTCGAGGCCTTTCTCCTCGAGGCCCTTTCCGACTTCGCGGTGACAATTCCCGAATTGGGCCGCATTCGCGCCATCGATCCGCCGTTGGTGATCCTCACCTCGAATCGGACCCGGGAGGTGCACGACGCGCTCAAGCGGCGCTGTCTCTACCACTGGGTCGAGCATCCCTCGCTGGAGCGTGAGGTGGCCATCCTCCGCAGTCGGCTCCCCGGCGTCACCCAGACGTTGGCCGCCCAGGTGGCCGGTGCCGTGGCCCGGCTGCGCGAGGCCGACCTGTTGAAGCCGCCCGGTGTCGCCGAGTCCATCGACTGGGCGATGGCGTTGGCGGCGCTGGGTTGTCGGCAACTGGACCCGGAGTCCGCCGCGCTGACGTTGGGTGCGGTCCTGAAGTACCGCGAAGATACCGATCGGGTGCTGGCCGGCGGGCTGTCCACCCTGCTGGCGTCCTGACGTCGCCCCGATGATCGCGGCCGATGAACGTCACGGGAACCGGACCGGACTGCCGCAGGTCGCCGGGCGGGACGGCACGGTGTTGCTGACCGCTTTCGCGCTGGCGCTGCGGGCCGCCGGTCTGGCTGCGGGACCGGAACGGGTCGCCACCTTTCTGTCCGCCGCTGCGTCGATGTCCGCCGCCGATCCGCGTGAAGTGTACTGGGCGGGCCGGCTGACCATGACGGCCGGACAAGAGGACGTCGAACTGTATGACGTCGTCTTCGATGCCTATTTCACCAACCGGACGGCCCCCGTCGGGCCGCGCAGCAGGCGTCCGGTGGCCCGAACCGCCGAGTTGTCGATCCAGCAGGACGATGCGGCCGGAGACGAGAGCCCGGACGACGCCCCGGATCCTCTCAAGGCGCAGGCCGCCGCGACGGAAGTGCTGCGGCATCGCGATTTCAGCGGGCTGTCGGTGGCCGAGCGGCGGGAGCTGTCGGCCATGCTCGCGCTGCTCGCGGCCGGCCTGCCGCAACGAATGTCCCGTCGGCGCCGGCCCGCCGCTCGCGGGCAGGTCGACGTCCGCCGGACGGTCCGGACGATGCTGGCCACCGGCGGCGAGCCGGGTCTGCTGCAACGACACCGCAACGGCCGGCGCCCGAGGCGGGTGGTGCTCCTCGTCGACGTGTCCGGTTCGATGGCGCCCTACGCGGATGCGCTGCTGCGCTTCGCTCACGTCGTCGTCCGCCGGCAGCCGTCCGCCGCCGAGGTCTTCACCATCGGCACCAGACTGTCGCGCGTGACCCGTGCGCTCCGGCTGGCCGATCCAGATGTGGCCCTGCGCGCCGCTGCGGAGGTCATACCCGACTTTTCCGGGGGCACCCGGCTCGGCGAGGTGCTCCAGGTGTTCAGCGACCGGTGGGGTCAGCGGGGCATGGCGCGGGGGGCTGTCGTGGTGATCTTCTCCGATGGCTGGGAGCGGGGTTCCGCCGAACTGCTGGCCGCACAGGTGCAGCGACTGCAACGGCTGGCCCGCCAATTGGTCTGGGTGAACCCGCACAAGGGCAAGGACGGCTATCTTCCGGTGCAGACTGGAGTGGTGGCAGTGCTGCCGTACGTCGACGCGTTCGTGGCCGGACACTCCCTGGCCAGTATCGAGCAGCTGTTGGAGGTCATTCGCGATGCGTGACGTGATTGCCGAACTGCGGCGCTGGTGGGACGACGGTGACCGGGTCGGGGTCGGCACCGTGGTCGGTACCTACCGGTCGGCGCCGCGACCCGCAGGCGCGTCGATGCTGGTCGGGCCGGACGGAACCGCGGTCGGTTCGGTGTCCGGTGGCTGTGTCGAGGGCGCCGTGTACGAGTTGGCCACCTCGGTGCGCGACGGGGCGGCACCGGTGCTCCAGCGGTACGGCGTGTCCGACGACGATGCCTTCGCGGTCGGCCTGACCTGCGGCGGGATCATCGACATCTTCACCGAGGAGATCTCCCGCGCGGCCTTTCCCGAGTTCGGGGAGTTGGCCGACGCCATCGCCGCCGACGACCCGGTCGCGCTGGCCACGGTGATCGACGGTGGGCCGGGTCAGCTCGGGCGGCACCTGGTGATCTGGCCGGACCGTCGGGTGGGCAGCCTCGGGTCGGGCCGGATCGACGACGCCCTCACCGACGATGCCCGGGGCCTGCTGGCGTCCGGCCGCACCGCGATCCTCACCTATGGGCCGGATGGCGAACGCCTCGGCGAGGGGTTACGGGTCTTCGTCGCAAGTTTCGCGCCGGCACCGCGGATGCTGGTGTTCGGCGCCATCGATTTCGCCGCGGCGGTGGCCAGGGTCGGCAGCTTCCTCGGCTATCGGGTCACGGTCTGCGACGCCCGGCCGGTGTTCGCCACGGTCAAACGATTCCCTGACGCGGACGAGGTCGTGGTCGACTGGCCGCACCGCTACCTGATCGCCCAGGCGGCTGCGCTCGACTCCCGCACCGTCATCTGCGTGCTGACCCACGACCCGAAGTTCGACATCCCGGTACTGGCCACGGCGCTCTCGCTGCCCGTGGCCTACGTGGGCGCCATGGGCTCGCGGCAGACACACCAGGACCGGCTCGACAAGCTCGCGGAGGAAGGCGTCTCGCCGGAGCAGCTCGCTCGGCTCTCCTCGCCGATCGGCCTCGATCTGGGAGCGAGAACCCCTGAGGAGACGGCAGTTTCGATCGCTGCCGAGATCATTGCGCGCCGGTGGGACGGCGGCGGGCGGCCGCTCTCGGTGCTGGCCGGGGCTATCCATCGGGAGCCGATCGCGCAGGCTGTGAACGGCTGACCTGCGGCTTCGGCGACCTGGATCGGACTGTCGGCGTGATGCCGGAGACTGGACGGCATGGGGAAGAGCAATCAGCAGCGGCGAGTGGCCAAGCGCAAGGCCAGGGCGGCGTCGCGTCCGGCGCCCGCTGGTCAGCAGCACCCATCCGTCGCCGAGTTGCTCGCGGACCCGACGCTGGGGTTCGCCGCTGATCCCGCCGAACAGGCCCGCGAGCTGCTGATGGCCGGCGCCCGGGTGGCGGGGATCCCCGGGTTGTTGGACGAAGCGGTGCAGGAGCTGGTCCTCTTCGGGGGCACCGTCGGGGCGGGAGACGGACAGCTGGCCCCGCGTGCCGCCACAGGCCTCCTGTTCGAGCAGATCGACCTGGCATACGCGCACGGCTGGCAGCCGGCCGACCTGGTTCACGTGGCCCGGCGGGAGCTCGGCACCAGGTTGGCCAAGCTGGCCGCCGCGCTGGTGATCCAGCACGCGGCGTTGGCACGTGCAATGGTGCGGGCGCCGCAGGAGTGGGCCGATCAGCTGGAGGCCCTGGGGGCTCCGACCGCCGGCGACGCGGCCGACCGAAACTGGAATGTACTGGGACACATCGGTTCCCGCCAGACGATCTGGGAGAGCTGGCATGACATCCTGGGACTCGCGGGGCACTGGGCGCTGATCGTGCCGATGCCTGCCTTGCTGGCGATACCGACGGCCTGGCCCGCGGCTCGCCGACCGGCGGCGGATCCGGAACGAAAGGCCGGGCACGATCCGAAGAAGCTGATCATCATCCGGGCGCTGCTGGCGAAGGCCGAGGCGACCGAGTTCGTCCACGAGGCGGACACCTTCACGGCCAAGGCCCAGGATCTGATGACGCGCTACGCGATCGACGAAGCGTTGCTGGCCGACCCGGACGACGCCATCGACATCCGCTCACGGCGGGTTCATATCGACAACCCCTACGCGGCAACGAAAGCACAGTTGCTGGCCACGGTGGGCAAGGTCAACCTGGTCAAGACCATCTGGGACGACCAGCACGGGATCGCCACCATCGTCGGGTTGCCGGTGGATCTGGATCTGGCCGAGATGCTCTTCACGTCACTGCTGGTGCAGGCGACGAAGGCCATGACGGAGGCCGGGGCGGTCTCCGAGGGTGGGCATCGGCTCGATCGGTCGCCGTCGTTCCGGCGGGCCTTCCTGCTCTCGTACGCCAACCGCATCGGTGAGCGACTGACCGACGCCGGCCGGCACGCGCAGCAGGAGGAGTCGGCGACTCGCGGACGCGATCTGGTTCCTGTTTTCGCTCGCCAATCCGCCGCCGTGGACACCGAATTCGCCCGGCTCTTTCCGCGCACCACGTCGTCCGGGGCCAAGCGGGTGGACGCCCGCGGATGGCAGGCCGGCCGCGCCGCGGCCGATCGCGCGGTGCTGGCCAGAGGGCAGGTGGACGGGAGCGCGTAGACCGGTCTGCTGATCCTGTCCCGAGCCGGTTGCACCCAGTGGTCCCCGGTGCAGGTGGTCGTGATCCATGCGAGTGGATCGATGGGCCCGATGTTCTTTCCGCCGGGTGTCTCCATAGATCCGTATCTGCGGGTTTTCACGGCTGTCCACTCCTCGCCTGCGGCAGTTTGAAACAAGCAGTTGCAGAGAGTCGATCTTCAAGGCATCGTCGTGATCACCGTCACTCTCCGGGCTCAGCCGCCGCTCCGCCCGCCAGGTGTTCAGTGGCCCTTTTCAGCCAGGCAGCAACGAGCAGCGTCGCAAGAACCGTGCCATCAACTCACGTTCAGATCGTCCCCAAACAAGGGAGTGCCAATGACGGCCCTGTCGGTCAAGGTGGACGGAGTCAAGTACTCCGATGACGTCGAACCCAGGATGCTGCTCGTGCAGTACCTCCGCGAGAAGCTGGGGAAGGTGGGCACCGTCATCGGCTGTGACACCAGCAATTGCGGCGCCTGCACCGTGCATCTGGACGGTCGGAGCGTGAAGTCCTGCTCCGTGCTCGCCGTCCAGGCCGACGGCGCCGAGGTGTTGACGGTCGAGGGGTTGGCCAAGGGCGGCGAGCTCCACCCCATCCAGAAGGCGTTCCACCAGTGCCACGCGCTGCAGTGCGGCTATTGCACCCCGGGCATGATGATGCAGTCGATCTCGTTGCTGAGCGAGAACGCGGACCCGTCCGAGACGGAGATCCGAGAAGGTCTGGAGGGCAACCTCTGTCGATGTACCGGATATCAGAACATCGTGGCCGCAGTTCAGATGGCCGCGCAGGAGCTCTCGGGACAGCAGGCCGATCGTGCGTTGGCCACGGCCGGCGCCGCTCCGGCCGACGAGACGGGATCCCTGCGATGACGGCCACTCTCGACGCGCCCTCGGACACCTCGAACAGCGAGGTCGGCAAGGAGCGCCGCCGCAAGGAGGACGCCCACCTCATCACCGGTCGGACGCGCTGGACCGACAACATCGTGCTGCCGGGCATGCTGCACCTGGCCCTGCTGCGCTCGCCATATGCGCATGCCAACATCACCTCGATCTCCGTCGCGGGTGCGGCTGACTTCCCCGGCGTCATCGGTGCCTGGACCGGAGCGGACTTCCCGGAGCAGGGCGGCCTTCCGTGCGCCTGGCCCATCACCGCCGACATGAAGTCCCCGGTACGGCTGCCGGTGGCCGTCGAGCGGGTCAACTGTGCTGGTGAGGTGGTTGCGGTGGTCGCAGCCCGCAGCAAGGCCGAGGCCATTGATGCCCTCGAGGCGATCGAGGTCGAATACGAGCCGCTCGAGGTCGTCCTCGACATGGAAGCCGCCTTGGTCGAGGGGTCGCCGTTGGTCCACCCGGAGCTTGGCACCAATCAGAACGCGGTATGGGTCTTCGACGCCGCTGCCGCGGGCACCGGTGGCGATGTGGTGGCGGCACTCGCCGCGGCCGAGAGCGACCCCGACCAGGTGGTCGTGGAGCGGGTCTTCCGCCAGCAGCGGCTGATTCCGGCGTTCATGGAGCCGCGGTCGACGGTCGTGGACCCGACCTCCGAGCAGATCACCATGTGGTCGGCCACCCAGATCCCGCACGTGCTGCGGGTGCTGATCGCGCTGTCGCAGGGCATTCCGGAGCACAAGCTCCGGGTGATCGCCCCCGACGTCGGCGGCGGTTTCGGCGGGAAGCTGCAGACCACGCCGGAGGAGATCATCACGCTGATGGTCGCCCGGAAGCTGAACAAGCCGATCAAGTACACCGAGACCCGATCCGAGTCGCTGATGTCCGCGCACCACGGGCGGGATCAGCTCCAGCGGCTCCGGATCTGCGCACGACGCGACGGCACCATCACCGGATTTGACGTCGACCTCCTCGCCGACATGGGGGCCTACCTCGGCACCGTGGGGCCGGGCGTCCCGATTCTCGGGGCCTTCATGTTCAACGCCATCTACAAGATCCCGGCGTACCGCTTCACCTGCACGAACGTCTTCACCAACAAGACGCTGACCGACGCCTACCGCGGGGCCGGCCGACCGGAGGCCACCTTCGGGGTGGAGCGCATCATCGACGAACTCGCGGTCGAGCTCGGGATGGAGCCGATGGAGCTGCGGAAGAAGAACTGGATCACCCACGAGGAGTTCCCGTTCACCACCGTCTGCGGGCTGACCTACGACTCGGGCAACTACGAGGCCGCGACCGAGCAGGCGATGGAGCTGTTCCACTACGACGAGCTCCGCGCTGAACAGCGGCAGCGCCGTGAGTCCGGTGACCCCGTCCAGCTGGGAATCGGCATCTCCACCTTCACCGAGATGTGCGGGCTGGCCCCGTCGCGGGTGCTGGGGTCGCTGTCCTACGCCGCCGGCGGTTGGGAATCCGCGTCCATCCGGATGCTCCCGACTGGCGGGGTGGAGGTGATCACCGGTTCGTCGGCGCACGGGCAGGGACACGAGACGGCCTGGTCGCAGATCGTCGCCGATCAATTAGGCGTGCCGTTCGAGAGCGTCGAAGTCATCCACGGCGACACCCAGTCCTCACCCCGGGGCATGGACACCTACGGCTCGCGGTCACTCGTCGTGGGTGGCGTGGCCGTCGTCAATGCCGCGCAGAAGGTCATCGCAAAGGCGAAAGTCATTGCTGCACACCTGATGGAGGCGTCCGAGGACGACATCGAATTCGCCAACGGAAAGTTTTCGGTCAAGGGCACCGACACCTCGATGGCGATCGGGGAGATCGCATGGGCCGCCTTCGCCGCACACAACCTCCCGGACGGGGTGGAGGCGAACCTGGACTCGGAGGCCACCTTCGACCCCGACAACTTCTCGTTCCCGC
This sequence comes from Nakamurella sp., assembly GCA_965277305.1. Classification (GTDB taxonomy): domain Bacteria; phylum Actinomycetota; class Actinomycetes; order Mycobacteriales; family Nakamurellaceae; genus Nakamurella. The sequence continues at coordinate 321,718 of CBDICH010000007.1, forward strand.
ACGGAACCCATCTGTGCGCGACGGAGGTCGACACCGAGACCGGCAAGGTCAAGATCCGTTCCTACGTGTGTGTGGACGACATCGGCGTGGTGGTCAATCCGTTGATCGCGGACGGGCAGGTCCACGGCGGGCTGGCGCAGGGGATTGCCCAGGCGCTGTACGAGGAGGCCCAGTACTCCGAGGACGGCCAGTTGACTTCCGGCACCTTCGTCGACTACCTGTTGCCGACGGCGGCGGACCTCCCATCGTTCACCACCGGTCGTACCGTCACGCCGGCGACCACCAACCCGTTGGGCGCCAAGGGCGTTGGTGAGGCCGGCACCATCGCGTCGACGCCGGCGGTGGTCAATGCGGTGGTGGACGCGATCCGCCACCTCGGCGTGAACGATGTCGAGATGCCCTGCTCCCCGCAGCGGGTGTGGCGGGCGATCCAGGCCGGACGAACCGGTGATCCGGGCGGCTCGGGTGGAGACCAGATCCCGGTCGCCGGGGCCCAGGTCGAAGGCGTGCTGTCCACCGGCGTTCCCACGGGAGGTTCGCAGTGATTCCGTCCTCGTTCGACTACATCGCACCGGATTCGATCGAGGGCGTGCTCGCTGCCCTGACCGACGCCGGTGACGATGGCAAGGTATTGGCCGGCGGGCAATCCCTGGTTCCGGTCCTGAGGCTGCGGATGGCCGCCCCGGGCATGCTGGTCGACCTGCGGAAGATCAGCGAGCTGACCGGAGTGCGTCTGGACGGCGCCGAGGTGGTGATCGGCGCCATGACGACCCACCATGACGTGGTGAACGATCCGATCGTGACCGAGCATCTCGCGCTGCTGTCGAAAACCGCTGCGACGGTGGCAGATCCGCAGGTGCGGCACCGCGGCACCCTCGGCGGTGCGCTCGTGCACGCCGATCCGGCCGGAGATCTCGGTGCGGTGGCCGTGGCGCTGGATGCGGTGTTCGAGATCGCCGGGCCCGCCGGACGGCGCACGGTCGCCGCGGCTGACTTCTTCCAGGACTACTTCACCACCGACGTCGCCGAGAATGAGCTGCTGGTCTCCATCAGGTTCCCGTCGTTCGCCGGCTGGGGAGCGCACTACGAGAAGTTCACGCGGGTGGCGCAATCGTGGTCGATCGTGGCGGTCGCCGCGGCCATCGAGGTCTCCGGCGGGGTGGTCTCGCAGGCCCGCGTCGGTCTGACGAATATGGGACCGGTCCCGATCCGGGCTGCCGCCGTCGAGGCCGCACTGATCGGAGGACCGGCCACCGCGGAAGCGATCAAGGCGGCGGCGGCCTCGGCCGCCGACGGCACCTCCCCGGTCGACGACACGTCTGCTGCCGCCGACTATCGGGAGCATCTGGCCCGGGTACTCACCGAGCGGGCGGTGCTGGCCGCAGTCGGCTGACCGGTCGGACTCCTCACCGCGGTGAGAGGTAAGCACGACGAAAGACCGTAGTGGATCGGAGGTCGAACTCGACATCGGATCCGCTACGGTCTTTCGTCGTCCGCGTCCCCGGTGGTCGGTGTCCCGAGGGTTGGACAGTCCGCGATTGGCCGCTCGTCCGTGTCGATGTACTGTGTCCGCATGACACCTCGTTGGTATGCGTATTTTGAGTTGGCTCTGGAGGAGGCGACCGCTTAACGCACAGCGAGCACTCCAGAGCCACCAAGGCAGGGACATGGCGTCCCTGCCTTTCGTCGTTTCAGACGGGCTGCCCTGGAGGACATCCCGTCACTTCCAGACAGGGATCACGATGTCGCCACAAACCTCAGACCTGCGAATCAGCGCGTTCGACCCGTTGCTGGCTCCGGCCGTCCTCCGCGATCGGCTGCCGCTGAGCGGTGCCGGGGAGCGCGCCGTGTCGACCAGCCGCCGGGAGATCGAAGCCGTCCTGACCGGTCAGGACGATCGGCTCATGGTGGTCGTCGGTCCGTGCTCCGTGCACGATCCGATCGCCGCTCTGGAATACGCACGTCGGCTGAAGCCGCTGGCGGACAAGCACTCCGACGATCTGCTCATCGTGATGCGGGTGTACTTCGAGAAGCCGCGGTCGACCGGCGGGTGGAAGGGGCTCATCAACGACCCGCATCTGGACGGTACCCACCAGGTCGCCGACGGGCTGGCGATGGCGCGTGGGCTGTTGCTGGACATCGTCGAACTCGGGCTACCGGTCGGATGCGAGTTCCTGGAGCCCACCAGCCCGCACTACATCGCCGACGCCATCAGCTGGGGCGCCATCGGCGCCCGCACCACCGAGAGCCAGATCCATCGTCAGCTGGCATCTGGGATGTCGATGCCGATCGGATTCAAGAATGCGACCGACGGCGACGTGCAGGTGGCCGTCGACGGAGCAACGGTGGCCGGGCAGTCCCAGGTCTTCTTCGGCATCGACGACGAGGGGCGGGCCTGCGTGGTGTCGACAGCCGGCAACGAGTTCGGCCATGTCATCCTGCGCGGCGGCAAGTCCGGCCCGAACTACGACACCGAGTCACTTGCATCGGCGGTCGCATTGATCGCCAAGGCGGGCATGCCCGCGCGGTTGGTCGTCGACGCGAGCCACGCCAACAGCGGCAAGGACCACGTCCGGCAGATCGCCGTCGCCCGAGAGCTGGCCGCCCAAGTGGCCGCCGGTGATCCGATCAGCGGCATCATGCTGGAGAGCTTCCTGGAACCCGGGCGGCAGAACCTGACCGACGCCGGGCTGCCGGGGCTCGTCTTCGGTCAGAGCATCACCGATGCCTGCATGGGCTGGGACGACACGGTCACCGTGCTGGCCGAGCTGGCCGAGGGCGCCCGTGTCCGTGCCAGCCGCCTCGCCTCCGCGCACCGCTGACCCCACAGCGTCCGTTCGGGGCCCGACTTTCCGGCATGGATCAACGTCGCAGGCATGGACGAAATTGACGACTCCTCATCACTCCAGTCCCACCGGGGCGATGTTGATCCACGCCTGCGAAGTTGATCCGTGCCAGGGAGCGGGCTAGGCGAGGGCGGGGATGACCTCGGACTCGAAGAGCTCCTGGCCGGACGTGTCGTAGGCGAGTTCGGGGAAGTTGACGATGGCGTAGGTCATGCCGAGGCGGCGCATGGCCGTGAGGTTCTCGACGATCTGCTCGGGGGTACCGATGCAGGCACCCGACGAGTACTGCGCGACCGCGGCGGCGGCCCGCTCTGCGCCGATCTGCCTCGTGTAGTGGTCGAGCGCCCAGGCGCGGCGGTCATCCACCTCGGCCTGCGTCGAACCGATGATCACGTTGTAGTTGGCGGATCGGGTGATCGCGTCGAAGTCAGTCCCGACGTCGAGGCAATGTCCTTCCAGGATCGACGATTTGGCCGCGAAACCCTCCGGGGTGCCATCGAAGTTGGTGTACTGGGCGAACTTCGCCGCGATCCGCAGAGTGACTTTCTCGCCGCCGCCCGCGATCCAGAACGGAATCCCGCCCTCCTGCAGCGGTAGCGGACGGACGATCGCGCCGTCCACGGTGAAGTGCTTCCCGGCCAGAGTGGCGGTGCCGGTGGTCCACGCCTGCTTCATGATCTGGACACCCTCGTCGAGGGCGCGGAGGCGGTCGCCCGCCGACGGGAAGCCGTAGCCGTACGCCCGCCACTCGTGCTCGTACCAGCCGGCGCCGATGCCCATCTCGGTGCGGCCGCCGGAGATGATGTCAACCGTGGCGGCGACCTTCGCCAGATACGCCGGGTTCCGATAGGCCATGCAGGTACACATCTGACCGAGCCGGACCCGCGAGGTGGAGGCGGCGAAGGCGGCCATCAGCGTCCACGCTTCGTGGGTGGCTTGGTCCGTCGGCTGCGGCACGGTGTGGAAGTGGTCGTAGACCCAGATCGATTCCCACGGTCCGGCGTCGGCGCGCTTTGCCAGCCGCGACATGGTGGCCCATTGTTCGGCTGGTTCGATGTCGACCAGGTCCAGACGCCAGCCCTGCGGGATGAAGGTGCCGAAGCGCATCCTGGGCGGAGGTGAGATCGGGGCTGATTCGGAGGAGGTCATGAAAACAAGCTACTCACCCGGTGCTGCAGGCGTCCGCCGGGTGAGCCGGCCACATTTCGATGATTACTCGACGCCCAGCATGACCTCGGTCGACTTGACCAGCACGGTGGCCTGCTGTCCCACGGTGAGCCCGAGTTCCTCGACGGCTTCGCGGGTGATGCTGGCGGTGACGATCTGCTCGCCGCCGTCGAGCTTGACCTTGACCGACGCCATCACTTCGGCGAGCTTGATGTCGCTGATCGTGCCGGACAGCTGATTGCGGGTGGAGAGGCGCATGGATTCCTCCGAGGACGGGAAATGGTTGGTGTGGTCAAGCTACCGAGCCGGTCAGCCGGTCTCACAAACGGGCCGCACCTGCGGTTCGACGGCAACGAAAGGCACCCACTCATGTCCACCATCACCGTCGGCCGGGAGAACAGCACGGACATCGAGATCTTCTACGAGGACCACGGCAGCGGCCGGCCGGTGGTGCTCATCCACGGCTATCCGCTCAACGGACGGTCCTGGGAAAAGCAGGAGCGCGTTCTCCTGCAGGCCGGCTACCGGGTGATCACCTATGACCGCCGCGGATTCGGACAGTCCAGCCAGCCCACGGTCGGCTACGACTACGACACCTTCGCCGCCGACCTCAAGGCGCTGCTCGACCACCTCGAGTTGACCGACGTCGTACTGGTCGGGTTCTCGATGGGCACCGGCGAGGTCACCCGGTACCTCGGGACCTACGGCTCGAAGGGCATCAGCAAGGCGGTGCTGATGGGTGCCATCCCACCGTTCCTGTTGAAGACGGGACTCAATCCGGAAGGCGTCGACGGATCTGTGTTCGAGGGCATCAAGGAAGCGGTGATCGCCGACCGACCTGCCTACTTCAAGGCCTTTCTGGACAACTTCTACAACGTCGACGTACTCGGTGGCACCCGGATCAGCGACCAGGCCTGGCAGAACAGCTTCAATGTCGCGGTCGCAGCGTCGGCGTACGCCGCCTACGCCTGCGTCGACACCTGGCTGACCGACTTCCGCGACGATCTGCCGAAGATCGACATCCCGACCCTGCTGATCCATGGCGACGCCGACCGCATCCTCCCGTACGAGTCGACCGCGGCAAGACTCCCAGCACTGATCAAGGATCTCGAAGTGGTGACGGTGCCGGGCGGCCCGCACAACATCGCGTGGACCCATCCCGACGTCGTCAACCCGGCCCTGCTGGAGTTCCTGGCCAGATAGCACCGGGCCGACGGAGCCCCGCCCGTCCGCGGTCAGTTTCGCGGCGGCTGAGACATCCGAGTGCGACGGAGCCCGATCACACGAGCCCGAAAGCTCTTGCTTCGTCGTCCGTCATCAGTCTGGATCGAATCAGGAACCGGACCCCTTCGGGTGATTCCACCGAGAACCCGCTACCGCGCCCGGGCACCACGTCGACGGTGAGATAGGTGTGTTTCCAGTACTCGTACTGGGCCTTGGACATCCAGAACGGCACCGGATTCTCCAGCCCGTCGACCCGGAGGTCGCCGAGATGGATGTCGGCGTCGCCGGTCAGGAAATCGCCGTCCGGATAGCACATCGGCGAGGATCCGTCGCAACACCCGCCGGATTGGTGAAACATCAAGGGCCCATGCCGGTCCGTCATCTTGCGCAGCAGACCCGCGGCGGCCTCGGTGAGGCCGACGCGCGTCTGCTGCAGGCTCGGTTCAGTCACCGCGATCTAGAAGAATCCGAGTGCATCGGGCGAGTAGGAGACCAGCAGGTTCTTGGTCTGCTGATAGTGGTCCAACATCATCCGGTGATTCTCCCGGCCGATCCCCGAGGCCTTGTAGCCGCCGAACGCCGCACCCGCCGGGTAGGCGTGGTAGCAGTTGGTCCAGACCCGGCCGGCCTGGATCCCGCGGCCGGCCCGGTAGGCGCGGGCGCCGTCGCGGCTCCACACGCCGGCCCCGAGGCCGTACAAGGTGTCGTTGGCGATCTTGACGGCGTCGGCCTCGTCGTCGAACGACGTGACCGAGACGACCGGCCCGAAGATCTCCTCCTGGAAGATCCGCATGTTGTTGGTGCCCTCGAAGATGGTGGGCTGCACGTAGTATCCGCCGGCCAGGTCGCCGTCGAGCTCGGCGCGGGCGCCCCCGGTCAGCACTGTGGCGCCCTCCTGTCGGCCGATGTCCAAGTAGGACAGGATCTTTTCCAGCTGATCGTTGGACGCCTGCGCGCCGATCATGGTCGAGGTGTCCAGCGGGTTGCCCTGGACGATCTTGTTGACTCTGGTGACGGCGTCGGACATGAACTTCTCGTAGATCGACGACTGCACCAGCGCGCGGGATGGACAGGTGCAGACCTCACCCTGGTTGAGCGCGAACAGCGCAAAACCCTCCTGGGCCTTGTTGTAGAAGGCATCCTCCTCGGCGGCCACATCTTCGAAGAAGACGTTGGGGCTCTTGCCACCCAGTTCGAGGGTGACCGGGATGATGTTCTGGCTGGCGTACTGCATGATCAGCCGGCCGGTCGTCGTCTCGCCGGTGAACGCGATCTTGGCGATCCGCGGCGAAGACGCCAACGGCTTGCCCGCCTCGACGCCGAAACCGTTGACGATGTTGAGTACGCCGGCTGGGAGCAGGTCGCCGATCAGCTCGGCCCACTTGAGGATGGACCACGGCGTCTGCTCGGCCGGCTTGAGGACGACGCAGTTGCCGGCGGCGAGCGCGGGGGCCAGCTTCCAGACGGCCATCAGGATGGGGAAGTTCCACGGGATGATCTGCCCGACGACACCGAGGGGCTCGTGGAAATGGTAGGCGACGGTCTGCTCGTCGATCTGCGAGAGGCTGCCTTCCTGGGCCCGGATACAGCCCGCGAAATAGCGGAAATGATCGATGGCCAGCGGGATGTCAGCGGCCAGGCATTCCCGGACCGGCTTGCCGTTGTCCCAGGTCTCGGCGACGGCTAACATCTCCAGGTTGGCCTCCATCCGATCGGCGATCTTGTTCAGGATCAGGGCGCGGTCGGCGTAGGAGGTGCGGCCCCAGGCCGGTGCCGCCCCGTGCGCCGCGTCGAGCGCGAGTTCGATGTCCTCCGCCGTGCCGCGCGCGACTTCGGTGAATGTCCTGCCGTTGACCGGCGACGGATTTTCGAAATACTCGCCCTTGACCGGGGCGACCCAGTCGCCGCCGATGTAGTTGTCGTAGCGGCTCTGTACGGAAACAGTGCTGCCGGCTTGTCCGGGTGGAGTCAGTACTGGCATCGCGTGACCTCCTTGTCTCACCGTGGGCCGTGTGGTGGACGGCGCCGCGGGCGCGGGTGTGACACCCGAAAACCGGATGTGGACCAGAGAGTAGAAGGCCCAAGGCTGCAAGAACGCTGCAACCGTCAGGAGAGCCGACCGGCCTGCGCGCCGAGGAATTCGTCCAACCGGCGGGCCTCGGCCTGCGCGATCCGCCGCATCGGCGACGTGGCCGGCAGCAGCTCCGCCTGACGCTCCCACATCGGGAGATCATCTGCTCCCCAACGGGTCCGGGTCCAGGAGGCCATCAGGTCCGGGACCGCCGAGGACAGCAGCGAAGATCGGAGATCGCGGTGTAGGGCCTCTCGGATCTCGACGACACCGGGCGCTTCCGAATACGGCAGCAACGGCCCCCGGTACCCGGCGAGCGCCTCCGCGACCCGGCCGCCCAGCAGGTGTGAGCGCACCTCCTGCCAATCGCCGACCGCCGACCCGAGCAACCGGTAGGGGCGTGACTGCAACACATCCGGACCGAGAAGCGTTCGCAACCGGGTGATCTCGGCGCGCATCGTCGACCGGTGCACATCGGCCGGGTAGAGCTGGATCTCGAGTTGTTCGCCGGTCAGCCCAACCGGCTGGTCCATCAGCAGGACCAGGAGTTCGCTGTGCCGGGGGCTCAGCCGGATCACCCGGCCGGCGGTGGTGACGGTGCAGTCGGGCCGACCCAGCGACTGTACCCGCAGCGTCGCTCGACCTTTCGACCTGAACGCGGTCCGAGTTGATGGGATCCGGTTGGCAACCGGACGCAGGGACGATTCCACGGCTGAGATGCGGGCGAGTTCGATCTCGGCCATCCGAGCGGCCGCGCGCACCATGCCCAGAGTCTGGGGCGAGCCGACGTCGTCGCCGCCGGTGACGTCCAGGATGCCCAGGATCGTCTGGGTCGCCGGATCGTGGATGGGAGCCGCCGCGCAGCTCCAGTTCTGCACCGTGCGGTTGAAGTGCTCGGCCGCCTGGATCACCACCGGCGCGTCCAGTCGCAGGGCCGTGCCCGGCGCGTTGGTGCCCGCCCTGGTCTCGTCCCAGGCCGACCCCTCGCTGAAGTTGATCGCCTCGGCCTTGCGGAGCATGTCCGGCTGGCCACACACCCAGAGCAGCTGCCCGAACTCGTCGCCGAGCGCCATCACGCAGCCGCAGTCCTCGGCGATGCGCCCGAGGATGTCGTAGAGCAGCGGGAAGACCCGGGAGAGCCGGTGTTCACCGCGGTAGTCGACCAACGCAGAATGTTCCAGGGTGGTGGGCGCCACCACCTGCTCCACGCTGATCCCGGCGGCCACCGACCTACGCCAGGAGGCGGCGACCAGGGAGCGGACGTCGGAGTCCAGGGTGCCGGTCTCCAGGAACTCCGAATGGGCACGGAGCAGCCCGGTTTGGCCAGGTCCGTTCCGCGACACTCCTCCAGTAAAGCGCGTTCGCCCGCCGACCGCCATGACGGATCCCCGCATCGGCGGGCAGATCGTGAGCGAGATTCCGCAAATGCGGTACTAGGGTGTCCGACATGACGCAATTCCGCATCAGCGAAGCGGCCGGCCTCCTCGGGGTCAGCGACGACACCGTTCGGCGGTGGGTCGATGCCGGGTCACTGACCGCGGGTAAGGATGCCGCGGGCCGTTCCGCGGTGGACGGCGCCGAACTGGCCACCTTCGCGCAGAACCACGCCCACGCCGTCGCAGATCCGTCAGGGGTGAGCAGGTCCGCACGCAACCAGTTCGTCGGGTTGGTGACCTCGGTGATCACCGACAGGGTGATGGCCCAGGTCGAGATCCAGTGCGGGCCGCACCGGGTGGTCTCGCTGATGAGCAGTGAGGCGGTCCGGGAGCTCGGCCTCGAAGTCGGGTCGCTGGCCGTAGCCGTCGTCAAAGCCACCACCGTCATCGTTGAAACCCCGAAGGGACGTTCGTGAATATCTCCCGACTTCTCGGAGCCGCGGCGATCGGCGCCCTGGCGCTGGCCGGCTGCTCCTCCGCTTCCACCACCGCTCCCTCCGCCGGCTCCAGTTCGGCCACGAGCGCAGCCGTGAATGCGGCACCTTCGTCCCCGGCGATGTCTTCGGCGATGTCGTCCGCCTCGCCGGGTCCGGCCTCCGGGGCTGCGTTGTCCGGCACCCTCAAGGTCGACGCGGCGGCCTCGCTGACGAAGACCTTCGACGTGCTCGGCGCGGAATTCGAGAAGGAGAACCCCGGAGTCAAGGTCCTCCTGTCCTACGACGGTTCCGGTGTGCTGGCGACCCAGATCATCGGTGGCGCCCCTGTTGACGTGTTCGCCTCGGCCGACAACAAGAACATGACGAAGGTGACGGACGCCAAGCTGGTCACCTCGACGCCGGTCGAGTTCGCCACCAACACACTGCAGATCGCGGTGGCCAAGGGCAACCCCAAGAAGATCGAGAACCTCGAGGACCTCACCGACCCGAACCTGAATGTGGTGCTGTGCCAGTCGACCCAGCCGTGTGGCGCCGCGGCGCAGACCGCGTTGACGGCGGCCGGCGTGACGGTCAAGCCGGTCAGCGAGGAGCAGAGCGTGACCGCGGTGCTGACCAAGGTGGAATCGGGCGATGCGGACGCCGGGCTCGTCTACAAGACCGATGTCCTCGGTGCCGGCGGCAAGGTCACCGGTGTCGACTTCGCGGAATCGGCCAAGGCCGTCAACCACTACCCGATCGCACCACTGGACGCGGCGCCCAACGCGACTGCCGCGAAGGCGTTCGTCATCCTGGTGACGGGTCCGACCGGTCAGAAGGTGTTGGCGGACGCCGGGTTCGGACCGCCGTCGGCCTAGTGCGCGGATGCGGCAGAACGGTCGAGCCGGCGTGCGGGAGGATCACGGGATGAGGGGTGCCGTGAAACTCGCACAGGACAGCGCGACTGCGGCGCCCGCGGCTGTCACAGGACAGAGCGCCGCGGCGCCGGTGAGGCCGAAGGCAGGCTTCGCCGGCCGTTCGGTACCCCGCCTTCTGCTCATCCCGGCCGTCATCGGTGTGCTGTTCCTGCTGCTGCCGCTGATTGCCTTGTTTGCCAAGGCCAACTGGTCCTCGCTTCCGCAAGCCATCACCTCGACGGTGGCGGTCCAGGCTCTGACCCTGTCTCTGAAGACCGGCCTGATGGCCACGCTGATCTGCCTGATCCTCGGCATCCCGATGGCAATGGTGCTGGCCAGGTTCGAGGGCCGGTGGGTGCTGCTGGTGCGGGGTCTGGTGATGTTGCCGCTGGTGCTGCCCCCGATGGTCGGGGGTATCGCCCTGCTGTACCTGCTGGGCCGCAACGGTCTGATCGGCACCTACGTGAAGTCGGTCTTCGGTCAGATCCCCTTCACCACGGCGGCCGTCGTCATCGCCGAAGCCTTTGTCTCCCTTCCCTTTCTGGTGCTCTCGCTGGAGGGTTCACTGCGCACGGCCGGCACCAGGTACGAAGTGGTGGCGGCCACGCTGGGCGCGAGCCGGTGGACGGTCTTCCGCCGGGTCACCCTTCCGCTGGTCGGCCCGGGCCTGATCGCGGCGACGGTGTTGTGCTTCGCCCGGGCCCTCGGCGAGTTCGGTGCGACCGCCCTGTTCGCGGGCAGTTTCCCCGGTGTCACCCAGACCATGCCGCTGGCCATCTACGCCGCCTTCAACGGGGCCGGTGTCGATCAGGACGCCGCGATCGCCATGTCCCTGCTCCTCGTGCTGGTGTCGGCGGTGATCCTGGTGTTGATCAGGCCCTGGCGTTCGGCGACGCTGCGATGAGGCGGTCGAGATGACCGGCGAGCTGTCGGTGGCCGTCGAGCTGGGTCGCCAGGAATTCACGGTCAGGACGGCGTTCGAGGTGGCGGCCGGCGAATCGGTCGCGGTGCTGGGCCCCAACGGGGCCGGGAAATCCACCGTACTGGCCATGGTCGCGGGGCTGCTGACGCCGGATTCGGGAACGATTCGCCTGGACGGCCGACTGCTGACCGGGGCCGGTGGAGTCCAGGTGCCTCCGGAGGGGCGACGAGTGGGCCTGATGGGGCAGGACCCGCTGCTGTTCCCCCACCTCTCCGCCCTGGAGAACGTCGCCTTCGGTCCTCGTTCGCAGGGCCGCTCGAAGGCGTCGGCCCGTACGGCCGCGGGGGAGTGGCTGGAGCGCATGGGGTTGTCGGGGTTGGCCGCCCGCCGCCCGGCCGCGCTGTCCGGTGGTCAGCGGCAACGGGTGGCTCTGGCCCGTGCGTTGGCGGCCGAACCGGATGTGCTGCTGCTCGACGAGCCGCTCGGCGCGCTCGACGCGCAGACGGTGCCGGAGATCCGGCAGGTGCTGCGCACGCACCTGCTGGAGACCGGGACGACGAGCCTGATGGTCACCCACGACGTGCTCGATGCAGCCGTGCTGGCCGATCGGGTGATCGTGATCGAGCGCGGCGAGATCGTCGACGACGGGCCGACCGCCACGGTGCTCACCACCCCACGGTCGTCGTTCGGCGCCACCCTGGCCGGGCTGAACCTCCTGGGCGGAATCGTGTCCGAGTCCGCCCGGTCGGGCGGCGGAGTCGTCCTGACCACGGCGTCCGGCCTGACGCTCAACGGCATCGCCGCGGAGGATCTGAGCGCCGGAGCCGTTGCCGCCGCGGTCTTCCGGCCGTCGGCGGTGTCGGTGTTCCTGCAGTCCCCGGCCGGCAGCCCCCGCAACCACTGGCCGGTCGTCATCGCCTCCCTCGAACCGGGTACGGCTGCGGTACGGCTGCGGACGGCGGGTGATCCGGAGGTCGCGGTGGATGTGACCCCGGCGGCGGTGGCCGAGATGGCACTGGCGCCCGGGGTGCCGGTCTACCTGTCGGTCAAGGCGACCGAGGTGTTGATCCACCGACGCTGATGCGTCGCCCTTGATCAAATCCGCTCCGGCGGCAGCCGGATCAGAGACCCGGGCGTCGAGAGGCATCAAGAAAACGTAAGGATCTCGGCGCCCCCGTTGACCGGATCCGGTCACCGGCCAAGTGTTGACCCAGTGCCCGGACGACCTGATGCCCCGCCGATGACTGCGGCGATCGACCTCGACCTGCCCGAGCGGCTGTCCTATCGGGTCAAACGCCGCCTGCTCGGCCCACCTCTGACCAATGACCAGCTCAAGCACGAACGACTCAGCAAGTTCCTGGCGCTCGGCGTGCTCGCCCCCGATTGCATCTCGTCCTCCGCCTACGGCACCGAGCAGATCCTGGTGGCACTGCTGCCGGCGGCCGCTCTCGGCGCCTTCGTGCTGGTGTTGCCGATCACCGGTGTGGTGATCGCGATCCTCGTCCTGCTGACCATCTGCTACCGCCAGGTGGTGTCGGTCTACACCAAGGCCGGCGGGTCCTACGTGGTCGCGCGCGAGAACTTCGGCCCCCGGGTAGCCCAGGTCGCGGCGGTCGCGCTGCTGATCGACTATGTGGTGACGGTCGCGGTGCAGACGGCGGCCGGCACCGTGGCGGTGGTCTCGGCGATCCCGGCGCTGGGGCACTACAGCCTGGAGATCACCGTCGGGGTGATCCTGCTGCTGTGCTGGGGCAACCTGCGGGGGATCAAGGAAGCCGGCAAGGCCTTCGCGCTGCCGACCTACTTCTTCTCGTTGGTGGCCGGCGCGATGATCGTCGTCGGAATCGTCCGCAAGGTGGCCGGCACTCTGCCCCAGATCGACCCGACGCATCTGTCCGGGGTGAACATCGGTCACGAAAACGGCTTCGTGATGGGCGCGACGGTGTTCGTCCTGCTGCGGGCCTTCGCCAACGGCGGTTCGTCGCTCACGGGGCTGGAGGCGATCAGCAACGGCGTCGGGACGTTTCGTTCGCCGGAGGGACCGAATGCCAAGCGGGCCATGCTGATCATGGCCTGCACCTTGGGTTTCCTGGTCTCCGGCGTCTCGCTGCTGGCGCACTTCACCCATGCCACCCCGTACACCGCCGGGTATCCGTCGGTGATCAGCCAGGAGACCCGACTCGTCTTCGGCAATGGCGTACTCGGGAATGTCTTCTTCATCGTCATGCAGGCGGCCACCGCGCTGATCCTCTACACCGGCGCCAACACCAGCTTCAACGGCTTCCCCTTCCTGGCCAGTTTTGTCGCCGAGGACGCCTTTTTGCCGCGACAGTTGCGCAAACGTGGACATCGACTGGTGTTCTCCAACGCCATCATCGTGCTCACCGCCATCGCCCTGGTGCTGGTCATCGCCACGGACAGCAAGCTCGACGCCCTGGTGCCGCTCTACGCCATCGGAGTGTTCACCGGTTTCACCATGGCCGGGTTCGGGATGGCCAAGCACTTCCGGCGTCTCAAGGGAAAGGGCTGGCGCCGCAAGGTCGCGATCGACATCGCGGCCGGCACCACCTCGCTGATCGTGGTCCTCATCTTCGCGGTCGTGAAGTTCACCGAGGGGGCCTGGGTGGTGGTGATCCTCTTCCCCGTCATGGTCTTCGCGCTGATCCGGCTGAACCGGGAGTACCGATCGGAAGCCGAAGTGCTGCGCAGCCTGGACTCGGACCAGCTCAGTGCCGGTACCAAGTTCTCCCACCACACCGTGCTGGTGTTCGCCGACGTGCTGGATCTGGCTACCATCGAGGCGTTGCGCTACGGCCAGAGCCTGCGACCGAGCCAGTTGCGCGCCGTGCACTTCGTGCTGGACAGCACCCACGCGGCCAGGCTGCAGGCACGCTGGGAGACCACGGCCGAGATGGTGCCGCTCGAGCTGATCGACTGCCCGGACCGGCGACTCGGCCGGGTGATTCTGGAAACCATTGCCAGAGAGGCACTCCCGCGGACCGAGGTGACGGTGCTGTTGCCGCGGCGCAGCTACGCCACGGTCCTCGGCCGACTCCTCCACGATCGGACCGCTGACCGCATCGCCCGGCTCATCAGCCGGGTGCCGAACGCCACCGCCACCATCATCCCGTTCGACACCCAGGCCAAACTGGCTGCGGTGCAACGGCATCGACAGTCGTTGGCGCCGGACCCGGAGCCGCAGCCGAAATCGGTCAACGCGGTCACCGACAAGGTCCTGGCCAGCAGGCCGGGCGGCTCCACCCGCAACGCCATCCTGAAGTACGGAGCACCGAAACCACCGGCCGATGCCGTGCCGATGTGCGATCTGGTCTCGGGTGTGGCCTGCGACGTGCAGGGCCGGGTGCGCACCGTCCAGGTGGCCGCGCTGGGCGGTAGCCCCACCTTCACCTGTGAGATCGTCGACGACACCGGCATCGTCACCGTGCAGTTCTACGGCCGACGGAACGTGGCCGGCATCGCTCCTGGCCGGATGCTGCGGGTCCAGGGGCGCTCGCTCCGCGCCGGCGGTGGGTACGTCATCGCGAACCCGGACTACCAGCTGTTGTCGGCCGGCGTCCAGCACGAGTGACCGGCCGTCCGATGGGCGGGCAGCCGGGCGGAGTTGACCACCGTGGAAGATAGGAGCGTGAACCAGCCGACCGAAGCGCCCGAGCCGATCGAGACCCCCGGACCCCGGGGCGCGCAGTGGTCCTACCTGATGGACATGGACGGAGTGCTGGTCCACGAGGAACACATGATCCCGGGCGCCGACGAGTTCATCGGCGAACTGAACGCCCGCGGCACCAATTACGTCGTGGTCACCAACAATCCGATCTACACCCGGCGGGATCTCCGGGCCCGCCTGCTGGCCACCGGCCTGGACATCGCCGAGGACCGGATCTGGACCTCCGCGCTGGCCACCGCCAGGTTCCTGCACAGCCAGCGTCCGGACGGCAGTGCGTACGTGATCGGTGAGGTCGGACTGACCACCGCGATGCACGAGGCCGGATACATCCTGACCGATCGCGACCCGGACTACGTCGTGCTCGGCGAGACGCGGACGTACTCGTTCGAGGCGATCACCACGGCGATCAGACTGATCGACAAGGGTGCCCGGTTCGTGGCCACCAACCCGGACGCGACCGGCCCGAGCCGTCAGGGTCTGCTGCCGGCGGCCGGCGCCGTGGCCGCGCTGATCGAGAAGGCCACAGGCAAGAAGCCGTATTTCGTCGGCAAACCCAATCCGTTGATGATGCGGTCCGCTCTGCGGGCCATCGGGGCGCACTCCGAATCGACTCTGATGATCGGTGATCGCATGGACACCGACGTCATCGCCGGCCTGGAGGCCGGGTTGGCCACCATCCTGGTACTGACCGGCATCTCGACTCGGGAGAGCATCGAGCTCTATCCGTTCCGGCCCTCGTTGGTGGTCGAGAGTGTGGCCGACCTGGTGGGCCACACCGACGATCCGTTCGGACAGCACTGACCCATTTCCAGAATGTCCACGATGGTGAAAGGTTCGACGATGACCACTGCGATACTGCCGTCCTATTCGAGCGCTACCTCCGCCCAGCCCTTGCTCGGCGAGACCATCGGGCAGAACCTGGCACGCACGGTGGCCGGCTTTCCGGATCGCGCGGCGGTGGTCGACGCTGCGACCGGAAAGTCCTACAGCTACGCGCAATTCGGCAAGATCACCGACTCCTTGGCGCTGGCGCTGCTGGCCGACGGAGTGAAGATCGGTGATCGGGTGGGGATCTGGTCGCCGAACTGCGCCGAGTGGATGATCACCCAGTACGCCACCGCGAAGATCGGCGCGATCCTGGTCAACATCAACCCGGCCTACCGCACCCACGAGCTGGATTTCGTCCTTCGGCAGGCCGGCATCTCGGTCCTCGTGTCGGCCCGGGAATTCAAGTCGAGCAACTATGCCCAGATGATCACCCAGGTTCGGGACCGGTGCACCGCACTGCGTCGCATCGTCTACATCGGCGGGGATTTCGACGCGCTCGTCGAGCAGGGCGACAAGGCCGACCGGAGCTTGCTGGCGAAGATCGAACTGGGCGCCGATCAACCGATCAACATCCAGTACACCTCGGGCACAACGGGTTTCCCCAAGGGTGCGACTCTGTCGCACCACAACATCCTGAACAACGGGTACTTCGTCGGCGAAGGCTGTGGGTACACCGAGCAGGACGTGATCTGCGCGCCGGTACCGCTCTACCACTGTTTCGGGATGGTGATGGGGAACCTGGCGTCGACCACCCACGGCGCGTGCATCGTCTATCCGTCACCGGGATTCGATCCGGCGGCCACGCTCGCCGCGGTGCAGGATTACCGGTGCACCTCTCTGTACGGGGTGCCGACGATGTTCATCGCCGAGCTCGCGCTGCCGAACCTGGCCGACTACGACCTGACCAGCCTGCGCACCGGGGTGATGGCCGGGTCGCCGTGCCCGGTCGAGGTGATGAAGAAGGTCATCTCCGAGTTCGGGATGACCGAGGTGACCATCTGCTACGGGATGACGGAGACCTCACCGGTGTCCACCCAGACCGCGCTGGACGACAGCATCGACGAGCGCACATCGACGGTCGGTCGCACCCATCCTCACCTGGAGTCCAAGGTCATCGACCCGGCGACGGGTCTGACGCTGCCGCGCGGTGAGCCCGGCGAGCTGTGCACCAGGGGCTATTCGGTGATGCTCGGCTACTGGGATCAACCGGACAAGACCGCCGAGGTGATCGACGCGGCCCGTTGGATGCACACCGGCGACATCGCCGTGATGAACGCTGCCGGCTACCTCAACATCACCGGCCGGATCAAGGATCTGGTGATCCGCGGCGGCGAGAACGTCTATCCGCGCGAGGTGGAGGAGTTCCTGTACACGCACCCGGACATCATCGACGCGCAGGTGATCGGAGTGCCCGATGAGCGATACGGCGAGGAGTTGATGGCCTGGATCAGGATGCGCGAGGGGGCGACGCCGCTGACCGACACCGACATCCGCGAGTTCTGCACGGGAAGCCTGGCGCACTTCAAGATCCCGCGCTACGTCCACATAGTCGAAGAATTCCCGATGACGGTCACCGGCAAGGTCCGCAAGGTGCAGATGCGGGAGGAGGCGGTCGGGCTGCTGGGTCTGCAGGCTGTGGCCGCCACCACGACGGCCTGAATCGGCGTCAGCTGCGAGCGGCCCGGGCGGCTTGACGACGTGAATCCATCGCGCCCCGTCGTCCCTGCTCGTACTGCTTGCGACGTCTGCGGCGCCGGCGCAGCGTCGGGATGGAGATCAGCAGCCCGATGAAGGCACCGATGGTGTTGGACAGCACATCCTGCAGGGACGCCACCCGGTCGGGCAGGAAGATCAGCTGACCCAGTTCGATCAGCCCCGATCCAAGGGCGGCAGCCACCACCACCAGGTAGTTGCGGCGTTTGAGGGCCAGTGAGCCCAGGAGTCCCAGCGGGACGAACATCACCACATTGGCCAGGTTCTGGACCAGGTCGAAGCTGATCCAGCGCGGCAGACCGTTGGCGTGCGCCTGGTGGAGGAAGCGGAACAGCGCCAATTGGCCGCTGGGATCGGGCGGACCCGGCCAGAAGACGATGAAGACGATGACCACGACGATCAGTGCCAACAGCAACGCCGCAGTGTGTCGGGCGCCGCGATCGAGTCGCGCCGGATCTGCGGGCGTGGCGACCTGTTCGGGAGCCTCCCGGTCGCCGGTCGGATCGGTGTGCGCAGTCATCGAACGCCATCGTAGAGGTGCGGGTCGGGTGGCGGGTGTCCGTTTTCGGCGACTATCCGTGGTCGAGGTCACACAACTCGTAACGTTGCGGTCACCTTCAGGCCTCAGGGTAGATCTGGCAGGCCGTCAGGGCGTCCTCCGCGCTTACCCTGAAATACGTGAGCTTCACCGTTGGTTTCGACCTCGACATGACCCTGATCGATCCACGACAGGGGATGGTCGAGGTCTTCGACGTACTCGCGGCGGAGTTCGACGTGCCGCTCGACGGCGCCGGTTTCGTCACCCGTCTCGGCCCGCCGCTGAGTCACGAGTTGGCCCGGTACGGACTCAGCGAGGACTGCGTCCGCGCGATCATCGCCCGGTATCGCGCGATCTACCCGGCCATTGCCATCCCGAAGACGGTTGCGCTGCCCGGTGCCATCGATGCGCTCAAATCGGTGGTCGACCGCGGCGGGCGAACGCTGGTGGTGACAGCCAAATACGGACCTACCGCTCAGGCCCACCTCGATGTGCTGGGGGTCGAGGTGGACGCCGTGGTCGGCGATCTGTGGAGCACCGGCAAGGCCGTCGCGCTCCAGGAATACGGGGCCGAGGTCTATGTCGGCGACCATCTCGGTGACATCACCGGTGCCCGGGCCGCGGATGCCTGGGCGGTGGCCGTGGCCACCGGCCCGATCAGCGCTGCCGACCTGGCTGCGGCTGGTGCCGACGTCGTGCTCGACGACCTGACCAGCTTCCCGGACTGGCTCGACTCGTACCTGCTCGCGACGGTGCACTGAGCGCCCTGGTATTTCCGGTACGCCAGCAGCGGGAACGACCTCGGGTGGTACGGGTCAGGGATTCTTGGCGGCCCGGCGGGCGGCCAGCGCAGGGGAGGACTGTCGGTTCTCCCGGACCACGCCGAGCAGACCGAGGCCGAGGCCGACCGGGGCCAGCATGGCCGTCAGGTTGACCCACAGCGGCAGATCGCGCGATCCCGCGGCGAACAGGATCATGTCCGCGAAGATGGCGACCAGCCCGACGGCGAAGACCGCCATCCCGATCTTGGCCAGTGGCGCCGACTGACGCCGCGACTTGGCCCCGGGCGTCGTGCCCACGCCCGCAGACCGGTCTTCCCGACCCGGAGTCGTCGAAGCGGCGGCGGGCGAGGCGGGGCGGGGGCTGGACACCACACCAGAATAGTCCGGTCCGAGCGCCCGCAGATTTGGACCGACAGGGGAAGCCTCCGCCAGTGCGTAGTGTTGATGGTTGTGCCCGCACAGCGGTGTGGGACAACGGCCATGTGGTTCGGCCGTCAGGAGCGTGCTAGTCGAGAGATGGTGAGTTCGGTGCCGGCCGGCAAGGTGAAGTGGTACGACGCGGAGAAGGGTTTCGGGTTCATCGCCCAAGAAGGCGGTGAAGACGTCCACGTCCGCTCAGCGGCGTTGCCCACAG
Source organism: Nakamurella sp. (assembly GCA_965277305.1). Classification (GTDB taxonomy): domain Bacteria; phylum Actinomycetota; class Actinomycetes; order Mycobacteriales; family Nakamurellaceae; genus Nakamurella. The sequence continues at coordinate 340,894 of CBDICH010000007.1, forward strand.
GAGTCGGGGCCCTCAAACCGGGCCAGAAAGTCGAATTCGGTGTCGCCGATGGTCGACGCGGCCCGCAGGCTCTCCAGGTCGTGATCCTGGATGCGCCCCCATCGGTGGTGGCAGCGACCAGACGACCGGCCGAGGAGCTCCACGGCCTGGTCGACGACATGATCAAGATGCTGGAATCCAAGGCGTTGCCCGACCTGCGGCGCGGCCGTTACCCCGAGCGCGCCATGGCCGGGCGGATGGCCTCGGTATTGCGTGCGGTGGCCGGCGAACTCGAGTCCTGACGCATCCGTCGACCCGTCGGCGAACGAGGCCGCCATCCCCAGGGATGGCGGCCTCGTTCCGTTCCAGGGCTTCGTGGCCCGCTCGACTGCAGGCAACCGAGGGTCAGGACGCGGTGGCCGCAGTGACCACCTTCGGCTCGATGACCAGCACCCAGGTACGCGAGGCCGCGATGACGGTCGCGCCGGTCGCGTCCTGGGTGGGCAGCAGTCCGGACTGGACCTCCACCCTTGTCATCTGTCCGCCGTCGGGTGGCGAGAGCGTGTAGGCCAGGCGACCGTCGGTGAATACCTCGGTCCGCCCGGTCTGCGCCTTGCCCGCCGCGTCCCGGTAGACGAAGACCACCAGCCACGGGTCGTCCCCGATCTCCGTCGGGACGTTGATCTGCAGCGGTTGTCCGGGTGCCATCGTCAGGTGGCCGTCGTTCGCCGTCTCCGGGTTCGGCGGGCACGACACGGTCAGCGCGGTGGTGTCGACCTCGCACCACAGCTCCGGTTGCACGTCGACGGCGGTGCGGTTGCCGTAGAAGGTCACTACCGGCCGCGGCACGGTGCAGCTGCTCAGCAGTAGGGCGGCCGCCGCGAGCAGTCCGACCCACAGGTACCTCGCTCGTGCTGTCGCCGGCCGAGTACGTCGTCTCATCGGTCCGTGCCCGCTTTCCGGGGCCGGCGCTTGGCCGGTTCCGATCGTTCTGCATTCGATGGTCCGCGGTACTCGGGGCCGCTGCCGTCGGGGAAGGCGGCGGTGGGCTGACCCGGCCGGGTGAGTCGGTCCGTGTCGTGGCCCGGGCTCTGCTTCGCGCTCCGACCTTTACGGGCCGGCAGCTTCGGGAACATCGACCTGCCGGATCGGACCAGCCAGCACTGCACCAGACCGGCCACCAGGAGGACTCCGACGGTGCCGAAACCGATGGCGTAGACGTTGGCGTGCCCGAAGGTCCAGACGCCACCCAGCAGCAGCCCGAGCACACCGCCGAAGACCCAGGCCAGCTGCAGGATCGACTCGCTCTTGCCGAAACCGGAGGCCCGGCTCTCTTCCGGGAGGTGGTGTTGGATCACCGAGTCAAGGCTGACCTTGGCCAGCGAGGAGGCCGTAGACCCGACGAAACCGAGGATGGCCGCCGTGGCCAAGCCGGGGACCAGCACCGCCACCACGGTCGCCACCACGACGCTGACCAGGGACAACAACGAGATCGTCTCGGGGGCGGACAACGCCAGCCGGGCGCCCATCGTATTGCCGACGAACCCGCCGACACCGGCAGCCGCCCCGATCACCCCGAGCAGGAGGAGTTGGGTGAACGCGCTGTGTTCCGGTTGCGGGTACTGGCTCTTCACCACGAAGGCGATGAACAGCGCCAGGAATCCGGTCTCCACCCTGATCACGCTGTTCGCCCACAGCGTCGCGATCACCACGGGTGGGAAACCACGTTTCGCACCGACGTCATCGGCCTGTTTGACCGGGATCTCGCCTTCGGTCGATTCCACCCAGGCCGGTATTCGCAGACACAGGATTCCGCCACCCACGGCGCAGGCCGCGGTGAAGAACAGCGCACCGGGCGAGCCGAAGGCCTTGGACAACCCGGCCGCGAGCAGGCCGGCCACGCCGCCCGCGATCATCCCGAAGGTGGTCAGGCGCGAGTTGGTCTTGACCAGGGTGATTTGCTCGGGCAGGACCCTTGGCGTCAGAGCCGCCTTCAGGACGCCGAACGCCTTTGACAGCACCAGGTTGCCCAGCGCGCACGGGTAGATGACCCACGGGTTGAAGTGGCTGAAGTTGAAGGCCATCAGCAGGGCCAGCAGGGCCCGGCCGAAGCTGGACATGGCCAGGGCGAGCCGCCGTCCGTGCTGGAGCTTGTCCAGCATCGGCCCGATGAACGGGGCGATGACGGCGAACGGTGCGACGGTGATGACCAGGTAGAGGAGGACCCGACCGGTCGACTCCGCAGCCGCGGCCGCGAAGAACAGGGTGCCGGCGAGCGCTACGGCTAGTGCGGCGTCGACCGCGTAGTTGGCCATCACCGCGTAGGTCAGATGCTCCAGGCCCGACTTGTCCGCGCCGTCGGCCGTGGTGGCCCGATGGAACATCTGCACACCGCGCTGGGTCAGCTCCCGACTCCGCAGCGCGGCCACCCGGGTCACGGTCAGCTTGCGCGGGCTGCGGATCCCGGGGGCGCCCGGGACCGGTGGCTTCGTCGCGGAAGCGGCCAGCGGCTCGGAGTACGGGGGCAGGTGGCTACCACGCGGTGGCGGCTGGTGTCGGGAGTCCTGCCGATCGGCATCCGGACCGACCGGGGGACCGGGCGGGGACGCCCAACTGGGGTCGATCGGTGCTGCCGGTGCTGAAGCGGGCTGTGGCGAAGGTGTCCGAGCCGAGGGCGTCCGAGCCTGCCCTGGCTGACCCTGCCCTGCCTGACCCTGCCCTGCCTGACCCTGCCCTGCCTGACCCTGCATCGTCGGGGAGGGTGTTCGAGCCGACCAGGTCGGAGGCTGCGGGTAGCCGGCCGGTGGTCCGTAGCGGGCCGCCTGCGGTACGTCCGAGTCGGCCGGTCCGCCCGGGGGCGGGGTCGATCGGGGAATCGCCGTGGTCGACTGCCAGGACGGGCCGAACTGGTGACCGTCCCGCGGTATCGGGTGACTCGCCGGCCGACCGAGGACGGTGGTCGTCTGCTCTTCGGGTTCGCCGTATTCGTCGTAGCGAGGTGGGACCGGTTGGTCGACGTCCGGAGTGCGCGGCCGTCCGTTGCGGTCTCTGGGCACGGGGGTACCAGGATCGACTCGCCGGTCGTTCCCGGCGTTCCCGGGACCGGGACCGGACTCGCTCACCCCCACATCCTGCCCCACGCCCGGCCGCCGCCGTGCAGGGTTACCCCTGCCGGAAGGTAAGTCGTCCGGGGTGCCATGCGGCAAGATGGGCTGGTGAGTTCTGACCCCATGCCGACGGCCCGCGCAGGAGACTCTCCGACGGGTGCCGCGGCTTCCGTCGACACCGACGATTCGTCCGCTCCGTCCCAGCTCAGCGATGGTACGAGCGATAATCCGGCCCAGTCTTCCGGCCAGACGGTGGTGATCCTCGATCCGCCGATGCTGCAGCTGGCCCGCCGGGCGGCCGAAGGGGAAGCCGGCCGGCCGGAGCACATCGGCGAGTTCCAGGTGGCTCTGGCCGAGGACGAGATCGCGATCACCGCCCAGTTCGCCGCCGCTCAGCCCGGCTATCTCGGCTGGCACTGGTCCGTCACGCTGGCGGTCGTCTCCGAGGAACACCCCACCGTCAGCGAGGTCGTCCTGCTGCCCGGCGACGGCGCTCTGCTGGCCCCGGCCTGGATTCCCTGGGATCAGCGCATCCGCCCCGGCGATGTCGGCATCGGCGACCTGCTGCCACTCATTGCCGACGACCCGCGGGTGGTGCCCGCTTATCTGCAGTCGGACGACCCCGCGGTCGAGGCTGTGGCCCTGGAACTTGGCCTCGGTCGGGCAAAGGTGCTGAGCCGCGAAGGACGGATCGACTTCGCCGAACGGCTGCACGACGGGACTTTCGGCGCGGAGAACGAGGTCGCCCTCGCGGCACCCGCCCACTGCGTGACGTGTGCCTTCTATCTGCCCCTGGCTGGCTCGCTCGGCCAACTGCTCGGGGGTTGCGGCAACGAGTACTCGCCGGCGGACGGCCGGGTGGTGGACGCCGGCTATGGCTGCGGTGCCCACTCGGAGACCGAGATCGTGATGCCGGCCAGGTCGGCCGCGTCCGACGTGGTCATCGACGAAGTCTCCCTCGAGGTGCATCGGCGGCCGGCTCCCGCAGGCCCTCCTGAACCAGACAGCGCAGGCCTTCCCGGACAGGACGGCGCGGATCAGGATGGTTCGGTACTGGACGCCGCGGTGTTGGACAACTCTGTGTTGGACAACTCTGTGCTGGACAACTCTGTGCTGGACAACTCTGTGTTGGACCTGGAGTCGTTGGAAGCGATCGACGTCGACGCACTGGACCCGGATCTGCTCGGCGCGGATCTTGCGCGGGAGGAGTTGGCACAGGCGGCCCTGCTGGACACCGACGTGTCAGGGGTCCCGGACGGCGTGCTGCCCGACGCCGTCCAGCCGGAGGGCATGACGCCGGTGGACCTGATGCCCGATCAGCAGGCCACTGTAGGCGGCCCCGATTCCGTCGTCGGGGACTGACCGCGCTGACGCGTCGCATCCGGCCGGCTGGTCCGGCGGTGGCCGACCCGTTCGACACGGCCGCGTTGCGCCGCTCGGTACTGGATTCCTGGGCGTCGTCGCCCGCCCGGTTCCGTGAGGACGCCAACGCCGAAGAGGCGTTGGCCACCGGCGGCTACGCCGATCGCCTACTCGTGGAGTTGGCCGCGAACGCGGTGGATGCCGCTCGGGAAGCCGGCCTGCCCGGGCGGGTCCGCTTCACCCTGACCACCACGGGCCTTGTCGCGGAACTACGTGCCGCCAACGTCGGGGCTCCACTGACCGCCGCCGGGGTGTCCGGTCTGGCGTCCCTGCGTGCGTCGGCCAAGCGCGGCCGGGGCGCGACCGTCGGTCACTTCGGCGTCGGATTCACCGCGGTGCTCGCCGTCTCGGACGCCCCCGAAGTCTGGTCGAGTTCCGGCGGGGTGCGGTTCTCGCGGCACGACACCGCCCGGGCGATCGCGGCTCTGGGCATCGACGGTCTGGATCAGGAGGCCTCGGCCCGCGACGGCCAGGTACCGGTGCTACGCCTTCCATGGCCGATCGAAATCCCTGCGGGACGAGCGGATCCCGTGCCGGACGGGTTCGAGACCCAGGTCCGGTTGCCGGTACGTGCCGGGCTCGCTCCCGGCCTGGCCGCACTGCTTCGGGACGTCGGCGACGAGCTGCTCTGGGCGCTCCCCGGACTGACGATCCTGGAGATCGAGCTACCCGGCGCTCCGCTGCGCGTGGTCGAGCGAGTCGAGGGTGAGGATGGCGCCACCGTGATCCTTGACGGGGCGGGCAGTACGCGCTACCGGGCGGTGACCGGTCGCGGCATCATCCCCGCCGGGATGTTGGCCGATCGGCCGATCGAGGAGCGCGACCGGGACCAGTGGCAGCTGACCTGGGTGCTCCCGGAGGGCGACCTGGCTCGGCCTTCGATAGTGGGGTTCGAACTGGCGGCGCCCGCCGACCCGGCCTTCCTCGGGGCCCCGACGCCGACCGACGAGCCCTTGTCGCTGCCGGCCCGCTTGGTCGGCACCTTCCCGGTCGACGACACCCGCCGCCGCCTCGCCCCAGGGGCACTGACCGAGTACCTGCTCGGCCAGGCGGCCGCGGAATACGTCGAGCTGTTCGCTGCGACTCCGGCCGAGCTCCAGCTTGCACTGGTTCCGTCCGCCGGCTTCCCGCTGGGTCCGGTGGACGCCGAGCTGCGCAACCAGATCATCCGTCGGCTCTCCGTGGCGCCGGTGGCCCTGACCGTGCGGGGCGAATCGATCCCGCCGTCTCGAGCCTGCGTGATCGTCGGGGTCTCGGAAGCCGCCGCCCGACTGCTGGGCCGCGCGGTGCCCGGACTGCTGCCGCCGCCCGAGTCGGTGGCGCAGACCGAGGCGCTACGCGTTCTAGGTGTGGTCACCATGCCGGTGGCCGATGCGGTGACCGCACTGGCCGGGATCGACGGGTCGCCGGCCTTCTGGCACGACGTCTATCAGGCGTTGTCCGACCAGAGCAGCGAGGACCTGGCCAATCTCCCGGTGCCGCTGTCGGGAGGAGGTCGACGGATCGGCCCCACCGGCTGTCTGCTGCCCGGACCGGACTCGGCGGACGACGACATCCTCGCCCGCGCCTCGGCGTTGGCGCCGGATCTGCGACTGGTGCATCCGGACGCCGCCCACCCGTTGCTGTCCAGGCTCGGTGCGCTCCCGGCAGATGCACCCGCCCTGCTGGCCGATCCCGCGCTGGGCCAGCTGTTCCACGATTTCCGGCAGGACCTGGAGGACAGCGACCCGGATCCCGACGATCTCCGGGAATTGGCCCGGCTGGCCCTGGATCTGGCCGGTTCGCCCGGTGCCGGGCAACTCGACGACGTGGTGCTCACCGACGCGGAGGGCGAGGCGTGGCCGGCCGGTGAACTGCTGGCGCCCGGGGCGCCGCTGGCATCGGTGCTCGCTCCCGACGCCGACCTTCCGATGGTCGGCGCGGAGTGGCTGGACCATCCGATGGAGGTGCTGGCCCGCCTCGGTGTCCGCACCGGGCTGAAGATCGTCCCGGTCGAGAATTCCGACGCCGACCTCCCGGACCTGCCCGACTGGTGGGCCGACGTGGTGGGCGACGGCCTGCCGCCGGAAGCATTCGATGCGATCGCCGACCTCGATCTGGTCGACGACGAGAAGTGGCCCGAGTTTCTGGCGTTGCTCGAAGCCGACCCGGCCGCGTTGCGGGCGTTGACCTCCGGTCCACAACCGTCGTACACACGCTGGTGGCTCTCGCAGTTCGCACTGCTCGCCGGTCACCGGCCCGGCCATTGGCGAACGCCGGGTGCGGTCGACCTGTCGGGTCTGTACGACGAATTGCCGGTCGCCGTCGACCCGGTGGTGGCGACCGCGATCGGGGTCTTGACCAGCGGCGCCGACGCACTGGAGGCAGACCCGACGGAGTTGGTCCGGCGGCTGGCGGACCCGCTGCGGACGGTCCTACCCGGAGCGGTGCCCGGCCTGACGCGGCTCGTGGTGGACGCGCTCCAGCGGGATCCGGACATCGCGTTGCCCGCCGCGGTCCGAACACTCTCCGGAGTGGTGGCGGAGGCCGACGAGGCCGTGGTCCTCGACCTCCCGTGGTTCGCGCAGATCGTCGATGCGGCCACGCTGGTGGCGGGCGGCGACGATCCGGCCCGCGTGGGTCACGCGTTCGACCTCGACCTCGCCTCCGAGGTCGTCACCGTCACGGTGCTGGGTCCGGCTTCCGAGCCGGACCCGGCGCAGCTGGCCGCAGCAGGTCGCGCGGCTCTGGATCTCGGCGTCGAGCTCGCCGCGGTGTTCCCGGCGGGCACGCTGCGAACCGTTCAGGATCTCTCTGTCCGCGTGAAACAAGAGGCGTCACAACGGGTTTCTTGGTGGTCGATGCCGGGTGGGTTGGTCACCGACGGATCGCCGGAGGGCATCGGTCGTGCCGTCGCCTGGGCAGCCCATCACTGGGCCGATCGCCATCGCGCGGTGGCGTCGGCCCGGGGTGAGCTCGTCGGCTTCGCCGAGAACGGCCTCGCCTGATTCGCCCGCCCGGCCACGGGAGCTCTCTGACCGGGTGCGGAAATCCCAGCCGGCCGCACGGGGTCGGCCGCACGGTGCCGGGACGGGTGGTTCAGATCTGCTCGTCGAGTGCCATCTGCTGGGCGGACCTGCCGCCCCGGCGGGCGGCGTGCCGCTGCCAGGCGTAGACCGACAGTCCGAGCCCACCGAGGAACGTGCCGGCGGCCGCGGTCCACAGCCAGATCAGGTGGTCGTGCGCACGCAGGCCAGGAATGTCGAACAGCATGACCACGAGCGCCGCGAACCAGATGACGGTGACCGGCACGACGATGTGGAACAGGTTCGCCTTCACCGGCGGCAGCTCGGGTGGCGTGTAGGCCGCGGTGGACGGTTGCTCGGTCGGCACCGGTCCAGCCTAGACGGGGGTCCGGTGCTGCCTGTGGGTCCGTATCGCGATGGCCGATGGTCGGTCACGACTGACCGTCATCGGACCGCCAGCACAGCCGTTACACACGAGGTAGGGGTGGCGGCGGGCAGGCGGAGGTGACAGTCTGTTGCCACACGAACCTCCGGCGGCGGTGAAGCCCGGCGGCTGATCAGTAAGGTGCCTATCGATATGCCCGACGTCGCTCCGCTCGCGAACGAACTACGCCTGGCCATCCACCGGCTCACCAGGCGCCTGCGCCAGCAGCACCCCACTCACGAGATGACGCTGACCCAGATCTCGGCCCTTGCCATCATCTGGCGGGAAGGTCCGATCACAGCCGGTGACCTGGCTCTACGTGAACAGGTTCGTCCGCCATCGATCACCAGGGTCGTCGACGGCCTGGAGGCGGCCGGGGTGGTCGTGCGCAAGGACAACCCGGCCGATGGTCGCCAGGTGCTCGTGGAGATCACCGACGAGGGTGTCCGACGCATGGAGCTCTACGTCGAGGCACGGGAAGCGTGGCTGGCCCAGCAACTGGCTGATCTGTCCGTCAAGGATCGGGAGATCCTGCACCAGGCGGCGTCGATCCTGAACGGCCTCGCCGGACGCTGAGTCGGGTAATCCGTGGGCGGGAGCCGTCCGGCGAGTGCCCGTCGGGCACCTGCCTCGGGCAGGGCACAATCCGTGGGTGCCCGAACCGATCACCATCACCGATCCCGACGACCCACGCCTGGACGATTTCCGTGACCTGACCACTGCCGACCGTCGGCCCGACCGTCCCGGCGGGCGCGGACTGGTGATCGCCGAGGGCACCGTCGTCGTCCGTCGGCTCATTGCCTCCGACTACCCGGTACGGGCGTTCCTGGGCGTACGGAAACGGTATGACCAACTCGGCGCCGACCTCCACGGCGTCGACGCTCCTTACTTCGTCGTGTCGGCCGAGCTGATGGCGCAGGTGGTCGGCTTCCACCTCAACCGCGGGGTGCTGGCCACGGCCGACCGAATCTCGTTTCCGGCGGTGGCCGAACTACTGGGATCCGTGTCGTCGGCCGTCGTTCTCGAAGGGGTCGGAGACCACGAGAACCTCGGGTCGATCTTCCGCAACGCCGCTGCGCTGGGAATCGGAGCCGTGCTGCTCGGGGAGGGATGCGCCGACCCGCTGTATCGGCGCAGCGTCCGGGTGTCGATGGGCACCGCACTGCTGGTGCCGTTCGCCCAACTTCCGGGCGCCTGGCCCGGGCTGGTGGATCTGTTGCGCAGCAAGGGCTTTGTCGTGGTTGCGCTGACGCCGAGGGCGACCGCCATCAGCCTGCGCCAGGCCGGACTCAGCGGTCGGCGGATCGCCCTGCTCCTCGGGGCGGAAGGTCCCGGACTCACCGAAGCCGCCCTGGAGGCCGCGGATCTGCAGGTCCGGATCCCGATGGCACCCGGAGTCGACTCGCTCAACGTGGCGACCGCCGGAGCAATCGCCTTTGCCGAGATCGCCGTCGGCCGCTGAGTCTCCCGGAGTGCGGCACGTGCCGTGGCGAGCAACCGGCATGCGGCACACTGAACCCATGTGTGCTGCACCGACCACCCGGATCGCTGCGACCCCGTCGGCTGCGGGCGTCCTCGTCGAAGATGGTGGGCGGTGACGGGCCCGGCCGGTCAGGCCGCCGTGGACTCCGATTCGGACGGTGCGGTGAGTGCCACCGACGCCCACCCCGACGATGCGGGAGCCTCCGAGGCCGACGGGACGGACGCCCTCGACACCGTGAACAACGGTGCGAACGACCTGGACGCCGACGATCTGCTGGACGAGCCCGACGACTGGGCCTGGGTGGAGGAGTGGCGCGAGGGTGGTGAGCCGGTGCCGTGGGGACCGGGCCTGACGGTGGCCGGCTTCGCCCTCATCCTCGTGGCCAGCGCGGTCTACGTGCTGTCCTCCGGACTGTCGGATCGCCCAGTGGTGGCCATCGCTGTGAACCTGCTCGTCGCCGCCGGACTCGGACCGGCGCTGTGGCTCTCCCGTGGGTTACCCGTCCTGCGCTGGATCTCGGCCGGTGCGGTCGCCGGGGTCCTGGGCGCCTGGCTCTGCGTGCTCGTCTTCCTGGCCTGAACCGTGAGTGTGCACCCAGCGGCCGGATCGGCCTGCTGACCGCACAGTCGCTGGGCGAGCAGAGGCTCAGACCAATGACTCCTGCCAGGCCGAATGCAACCCGGCGAACCGGCCGCCACCACTGATCAGGTCGGCCGGGCTGCCGTCCTCCACGATGCGGCCCCGGTCCATCACCAGCACCCGGTCGGCGATCGCCACCGTAGAGAGCCGATGCGCGATGATCACCGCAGTCCGGTTGTGCAGGACAGTGTGCAGCGCGGCCTGCACGGCCCGCTCGGACGGGATGTCCAGCGATGCGGTGGCCTCGTCGAGGATCAGCACCGCCGGGTCGGCCAGGAACGCCCGCGCGAAGCCGACGAGCTGGCGCTGGCCGGCGGACAGCCGGCCGCCTCGTTTGCGCACGTCGGTATCGAAGCCCTCCGGCAGACTCCGGATGAAGGCCCCCGCCCCGATGGCGTCGGCGGCGGCTTCCACCTCGGCCCGCGAGGCGCCCGGCCGGCCCAGTGCGATGTTGTCGGCCACCGAACCGGAGAACAGAAACGACTCCTGGGTGACCATCACCACGCCCCGCCGGAGGTCGTCGGTGGACAGTCGGGAGATGTCGACACCGTCGAGCAGTACCCGTCCGGATGTCGGGTCGTAGAACCGAGCGAGCAACTTCGCCAGCGTCGACTTGCCGGCCCCGGTCGCGCCGACCACGGCCAGCGTCTGGCCGGCCGGCAACTCCAGGTCGAAGGTGGGCAGCACCTCGACCTGCGAGTGGTAGGCGAACCGGACCTGTTCGAAGGTGACCGCGCCGTCGACCCGGGGCAGGGCGACCGGATCGACCGGCTCGGGCACGGAGGGTCGCTCCTCCAGCAGGCCGGAGAGCTTCTCCAGTGCTGCCGCGGCAGATTGGTACGAGTTGTAGAACATGGCCAGCTCGTCGAGTGGGTCGTACATCCGGCGGACGTAGAGCAGGAAGGCCGTCAGGACGCCGAGCTGCAGCTGGCCGTTGATCACCTGGACCGCACCGACGATCATCACCGCCGTCAGCGTCAGGTTGCCGACGAGCCGCACCGCCGGGGTGTACTTCGCCAATGCGATCAGGCCATCTCCGTTGGCCTGGGCGTTCTCGGCGTTGAATTTGGCGAAGATCGCCTCGTTGCGCGACTCCCGGCGGAAGGTCAGGACCGCACGCAGGCCGTTCATCGTCTCGGTGAACTGGACGATGAGCGACGCGATCGCGGTCCTCGTCCGGCGGTAGATGACCCTGGAACTGTTCTGGAACCAGCGGGTCAGCAGCAGGATCGGGACGAAGGCCGCCAGGGCGATCAGGCCCAGGGGGAGATCGAGGAACAGCAGCGCCACGCTGATCGCGAAGACCGACAACAGACCGGAGATGAGCCCGTCCAGGCCCTGCTCGAACAGGTCGGACAGGGTGTCGAGATCGCTGGTCATCCGGGAGATGACCCGGCCGGACGTGTATTTCTCGTGGAACGACAGGCTCAGCTGCTGCGAGTGGGTGAAGACCCGTCCGCGGAGATCGAGCATCAGTGACTGCGCGATGCGCGCCGACAAGCGGATGAAGACCGCCTTGGTCAGCGCATTGAGAACACCCGCCCCCAGGTAGGCGAGCGCGGTGAACGTCAACGGACCGCCGTCGCCGTTGGCCAGTGCGGGCACGGCGGAGTCGATGCCGTAGGCCACGATCAGCGGGCCGACCAGGAACGCCAGCTCACTCACGACGACCACGAACGAGGTGAGCAGAACCATGGCGCGGTGCGGTCGCAGCAGTGACCCGAGCAGGCGACGCGAGCGCGCCTGCAGCTTGATGCCGACGTCCGTGCTGATGTCCGCGCTGTCCTCGGAGGCCACGCCACGCCAGCTCTCGTCCGGCAGGCTGTCGTCGGCTTCCGGATCGAATCCGATGGCCGGGGTGGTCGTCATGCGCGCACCTCCACCGTTGGTTCCGGGCTGTCGTGTGGTTCCGGGCTGTGGTGCTGGAAGTGCTGGGGCTCGGCGCTCCGGTCGCCGTCGGCCGGTCTGGCGGCCTGGTCGTCCCGGCTGGCCAGCAGGTCCCGGTAGGCCGGGACCGTCGACATCAGCTCGGAATGGGTACCGACGGCCGTGATCCGGCCCTGGTCCAGCAGGGCGACCCGGTCGGCCAACATCACGGTCGACGCCCGGTGCGCGACGACGAGCGCGGTGGTGGACCCCAGAGCAGCTCGCAGAGCCCGTTCCACCTCGGCCTCGGTGTGGATGTCCAACGCCGACAACGGATCGTCCATCACCAGCACCGCGGGACGGCCGACGACGGCTCTGGCCATTGCCAGCCGTTGCCGCTGTCCGCCCGACAGAGACAGCCCCTGCTCACCGATGCGGGTGTCGAGTCCCCACGGCAGCTCGTTCACGAAGTCGGCCTGCGCGATCGACAGCGCCGCGCGCACCTCGTCGTCGGAACCGTCCGGCTTGCCGAGCAGGACGTTCTCCCGGACCGACGCCGAGAACAAGGTGGCCTCCTCGAAGGCCACCGAGACGCGCGAGCGGAGGACCTCCAGGTCGAGCTCCCGGATGTCGACGCCGTCCAGGACGACCGATCCGCCCGTGACGTCGTACAGCCGGTTGATCAGGGACGTCAGCGTGGTCTTTCCCGAGCCGGTGGCGCCGACGATGGCGACCGTCTCACCCGGCCGCAGATCCAGATCGACGCCGCGGAGAAGTTCGGCGGGTCGGCCGGATCGGGGCTGGGCGTCGGCGAACTCGAACCGGACGTCGTCGAGCACCAGATGGCCCGCGGACCGCGGGGGCATCGTCGGATGATCCGGCGACGTGACCGTCAGCGGCGAGTCCATGACCTCGAAATACCGGGCCGAGGCGGCCGCGGTGTCGTTGGCCATGGCGAGCAGCCAGCCGATCGAATCGATCGGCCAGCGCAGCCCCAGGGCGGTACCGAAGAACGCGACGAGCACGCCCGCCGACATGGTGCCGTTGGCGACGTCCCGGATCCCCAGCACCAGCGCGATGCCGAGGGCAATCTCCGGTAGAGCGATGATGACCGCCCAGAGCACGGAGATGACCCGCGCCTTCTTCAGCTCGGTGTCCCGCAACTCCCTGGCCTGACGCAGGAATGATTCGCCGAGGTGGGCGCTACGGCCGAACGCCTTCAGGATCCGGATACCGAGGACCGACTCTTCGACGATGGTGGCCAGATCCCCGACCTGGTCCTGTGAGCGCCGGGCGAGGATCTGATACCGCGACTCGTAGGAGAACGACAACAGCACCAGCGGGATCGCGAGGGCCGCCACGATCAGCCCGAGCTGGACGGACAGGAACAGCAGGATCCCGACGCCGATCGCGAAGGTGGCCAGGTTCACCACCAGGAAGACGAGCCCGAAGTACAGGAATCGCCTGATGGTGGAGAGATCGGACACTGCGCGCGACATCAGCTGACCGGCCGGCCAGCGATCGTGGAACGACACCGGTAACTTCTGCAGTCGCTCGTAGAGGGCGGCCCGCATGGTGGCCTCCACCCGCATGGCCGGCCGGGTGGCCAGGATTCGCCGCACCCAGAACAACGATGCCTCGGCAACGCCCAGACCGAGCAGGATCAAGGCCGGGGTCCACAACTCAGAAAGCTGGTGCCGCGCGATCGGCCCGTCGATGATCCAGGCGATGACCAGCGGAAAGAGCAGTCCACAGACGGTGGCCGCGATCGCGGCCACCGCTGATGCGCCGAGGGACGGGAAGGCCGGCTTGGCGTAGGGCACCAGCCGGCGCAGCGAGGCGACGGCGGACTGGCGGCCCGCTGGCTCCCCCGAGGCGGAGGACGGATCGAATGCGGAATCTGGCCGGTGTGCGATGGCGGGTGCCGCTACGGCGGTGGTGTTCGACATGACCGGCCCAGGCTACGTCCCGGCACCGACAGCCTTCCAACGATTTACCGGGGCGGGTTGGGAGAGGGTCGGAGCCTGGGGTCGACGATGCACCCGAACAACGCGATGATCTCGGACGGTCGTACTTCGATCGAAGCCGGTGTCAGCGACCGTTCGACTTGGTGCCCAGCAGGACGTCTTCCCACGACGGCATGGCGGGTCGCTGGCCGCGGCGCGCGGACTTGGCCGCTGCCGGGCGGGCCGGGTCGGCACCGGCTCGGGTCGGCTCTACCGGGGCCCGAGTGGCGGGAAGCGGCTCGCCTGCAGCGCGGCCCGACGCTGCTACCGGCATCGCCCTGGCTACGGACTCGGTGCCGGTCCGCGCCTCTTCGGCCCGGGCCAGGACCGGAGTGACCCCGGCCCGTTCGTCGGTGATCGTGTCTTCGACGATCCGCTCCGCATTGCCGTCGAGGGTGGTCGAGGAGCGCGAAGAAGCGGCGTTGTGGGGATCGGCGGCGTTCTGCCCGGCCAGGTTCTGCGGCTGCAGGGGAGCGCCGAAACGGGTACTCCGGGTGGTGGCCGGCCGGTCCCTCGTCGCTCCGGTGGGCCGGGCCGACGGTGCGGCGGGCAGCTTGCTCCCAGCCGGATGAGAGGTTCTGGCCGGCTCGGTGTTCCGGTTCGGGCGCTCGCTCGACCGCTTCGCGTCGAGCGGGGCCGAATCCGCGATCGGACCCGTCACGGCGGGAGCCGACATCCCCGGATCGAAGACGGTCGAGGCCATGCTGACTGGGCGAAGGGGCCGCAGGATGCGCAGCGCTGGATCGACGATCTCGGCCGCGGCGTCGTCACGGGCACTCAGGGTGCCGCCATCGGGGCCGGGATGGAACAACCAGTGCGCTCGGTTCTCGGACCGGCCCGCAGTCCAGGTCAGCGCCAGTACCCATCCTTCGTCGTCCTTGAAGGCATCCCAGCTGACGTCACCGTCGTGTCCGCGCGCGGACAAGGTGGCCGCGACGGTCTCGGCCACGGACACTCCGGCTGTGATGCCGTCGATCGCCGGTCGGGCCTTCACGGCTCTCTCAGCCGCACTGGCGCGTTCGAGCAGCACCGGATAGGCGAAGCGCTCGACCCGAGAAGTACTGGTTCCAGCGACAGACGCGACCTGCTCGACCGTGGCGCCGGCCCGGATGCGGGCCTGGATCTCCTTCGGTCGCAGCTGCGATTCCAGTTCGATCTCCAGCTGGCCGAAACGCGAGAGGTCACCGCGGGCACCGGCCCGGAGGCGGTCGTCGCACGGAATGGAGAACTGCTCACCGGTCGCCGCGTCCTCGCACACCAAATTCTGGCCGACGCCCTGCTGCTCGCTCTCGGCCAGACCCAGAACCCGCAAGGGGCGCATGGCGTTCTCCTCCCGCGCCGACGGAAAAGTTCCGCCGGCTCTCCACTGGCAATTTATCCCGCGGGTACTCGAGGCTCGCCCAGGCGCGCCGCGGACAACGGCCTGAACGGGCCGCCACCCGGGATCGGCAATGGCCCGTTCGGTACGCGTGGGACTGGTGTGAACCCCTGTGACAGAAGAGTTTCGGCGTTCGGACTGCTTTCAGCGTTCGGACTACAGGTGGTCGACGACGTAGTCGATGCACGCCGTCAACGCGGAGACGTCGTCCGGCTCGATGGCTGGGAACATACCCACCCGTAGCTGGTTGCGGCCGAGCTTCCGGTAGGGCTCCGTGTCGACGATGCCGTTGGCCCGCAAAGCCTTCGCGACCGCAGCGGCGTCGACGTCGTCGGCGAAGTCGATGGTGCCGACCACCTGTGAGCGCAACTCCGGTCGAGCCACGAACGGAGTCGCGAAGGTCGAGGAGTCGGCCCAGTCGTAGAGCCGGCCGGACGAGTCCGCGGTGCGCTTGGTGGCCCAGTCCAGACCGCCCTGGCCGTTGATCCACTCGATCTGGTCGGCCAGCAGGAACAACGTCGCGACCGACGGGGTGTTGAGCGTCTGGTCCTTGGTGCTGTTGTCCAGCGCCGTGGCGATGGACAGGAATTCCGGGATCCAGCGATCGGTGGCGGCGATCTCGGCGACCCGGTCGAGAGCCGCGGGGGAGGCCAGGGCGATCCAGAGCCCGCCGTCCGAGGCGAAGACCTTCTGCGGCGCGAAGTAGTAGACGTCCGTCTCGGCGATGTCGACGGGCAGGCCACCGGCGCCGGACGTGGCGTCGACCAGGACCAACTGGTCACTGGTCGCGCCGGTGGGCCGCGTCACCGGCACGGCCACACCGGTCGAGGTCTCGTTGTGCGCCCAGGCGTAGACGTCCACGTCCTCCTGCGCCACGGCCACCGGCGCATCGCCGACGTCGGCCCTGATGACCGTAGGGTCGGCGAGGAACGGGGCACCCTTGGTGACTGTGGCGAACTTGGCGGAGAACTCCCCGAACGCCAGGTGCTGCGACTTGTTCCGCACCAGCCCGAGTGCGGCGGCGTCCCAGAACGCTGTCGTACCACCGTTCCCCAGGATCACCTGGTAACCGTCCGGCAGCGAGAAGAGGGTCTGCAGGCCGTCTCGGACGCGGTGCACGAGCGACTTGACCGCCGGCTGGCGATGCGAGGTCCCCATCACCGACGAACCCGACGCGGCGAGTGCGGCAAGCGCCTCGGGCCGCACCTTCGAAGGGCCACAGCCGAAACGGCCATCGGACGGTTTCAAGTTCTCGGGCAGCACCAGGGTGGTCAGATCGGCCATGACAAGCGGCTCTCCTCGTTGTGAGCGGACGTACGTATCACGCACGTGACGGGCGCCACAGTGCAGCCGCACGTCCATGCATTGTTTCATTGGCAGCGATACCGATGGCACGCGCATGATGCACATGGCCCAGGCGGCGGCCGGCCGTCATATCCCGGAGGAGAACACATGTCAGGTTTCAACGACCAGATCATCGACGAGTTCCGGGCGAACGAAGGTCGGGTCGGCGGCAACTTCGAGGGCGCGCCGCTGCTCCTGCTGCACACCACCGGAGCGAAGTCCGGAGCGGAGCGGATCAACCCGATGATGTACCTGGCCGACGGTGACCGGTATCTGGTGTTCGCGTCGAAAGCCGGGGCGCCGACCAATCCGGACTGGTACTACAACCTCAAGGCCAACCCGCTGGCGACGATCGAGGTCGGTACCCGGACCCTGGCGGTGGCGGCGACCGATCTCGAAGGCGCGGAGCGGAGCCGCATGTATGACAAGCAGGCCGAGCTGTACTCCGGCTTCGCCACCTATCAGGAGAACACCGACCGGGTCATCCCGGTGATCGCGCTGACCCCGGTCGGTTAGACCGGGGCATCCGGGTCCATCCTCAGACGGCCAGATTCAGCGAACCGAAACCGTCGACCGTCTCCGGTGACCGGGGCTGGTGTCCGTCGTAGATGGCGGACGGGCGGACCAACCGGCCCAGCCGCTTCTGCTCGAGGATGTGCGCGCTCCAGCCGGCCGTTCGGGCACAGGTGAACATGGCCGGCATCATCGGGGCAGGCACGCCGGCGAAGTCCAGGATGACGGCGGCCCAGAACTCGACGTTCGTCTCGATCGGCCGGTCGGGCCGGCGTTCGCGCAGTTCGGCCAGGGCGGCCTGTTCGAGCGCAGCGGCCGCTTCGTAGCGCGGTGCGTTCAGCTCCCGACAGGTGCGGCGAAGGACTCTGGCCCGCGGATCCTCGGCCCGGTAGACCCGGTGGCCGAAGCCCATCAGGCGGTCGTGACGATCGAGGATGGCTTTGACCACGGAGGCGGCGTCGCCGCTGTTCTCGGTGGCCTTGATCATCGGCAGCACCCGAGCGGGGGCACCGCCGTGCAGTGGTCCGGACATCGAGCCGACGGCGCCGGTGAAGCAGGCCGGCACATCCGCTCCGGTCGAGGCCACCACGCGGGCGGTGAAGGTGGACGCGTTCATACCGTGCTCGGCGGCCGAGACCCAGTACGCGTCGATGGCGCGCACCTGCTCCGGCGAGGGCTCACCCAGCCACATCGTGAGGAACCGCTCGACGACGCCGGGTGTCGCGTCGAGCAACGACTGCGGGACCTCGGGCAGATCGCCCCTGGCCGACCGGGCCGCGTAGGCCAAGGTCGCCGAGGTGGTCTGCGCCAGCTGCTCGCGGGCCTGCTCGTCGGTGATGTCCAGCAGCGGGGCGAACCCGCGGGCCGGGGCCAGCAGCGGCAGCGACGCCTGCACGTCGACCCGCACGTCGCCGGACGCGAAAGCGGGCAGCGAGATGTCGACAGGTAGACGGGCCCCGAAGGAATCGTCGACGAGTAGTGACCACACGTCGTCGAAACCGACTCGGCCGACCAGATCATCGATGTCGACGCCGCGGTACCGAAGAGCCCCACCGTCCTTGTCCGGTTCGGCGATCGCGGTGTGGAAGGCGACGACACCTTCCAGTCCCGGAACGAATTCGGGAGACTTGCTCTGTCGGGCCTGGGGTTCGGTTACTGCGGTCAATTCGGGCACCTCCACATTGAGGGGTCGACAGTGAGTGGTCGACATAGGTTGGTCGACGGGTGGTCGATCAGTCAGCACACGATGACGCACCGGTCGAGGTCGGCCTGGAAGAACACGACCGTTCACTCGAGCTTGAGCGTCACTGTCCTCCACGAAGCTGTGTCCGGGCCATGTTTGGACCCGGTGCTCTTGATCACGTCCTGCACAGCTTTCGTTCGCCGGGGCTCGTAAATGTTAGCTAAAGTAATGGCTGACCGTCGTTCAACGGTCGGCCGCAACCGCTACGGAGCAGGATCAAGACGTGACGCTGGACGACCTCGCGAAGATGCGGGAAAACTACACGATGGCCGGACTGTCCGAGGCCGAGCTGGCCGCCGATTGGGTGGCCCAGTTCGACGCCTGGCTGCACCAGGCGGTCGAGGCGGGAGTGACCGAGCCGAACGCGATGGTGTTGGCCACCGCAGGGTCGGACGGGACGCCCTCGGCTCGTACCGTGCTGGCCAAGGGCGTCGACGCCGGTGGCGTCGTCTTCTACACCAACTACACGTCGTCGAAGAGCCATGACCTCGACGAAAACCCCTGGGCTGCAGTAACTTTCCCCTGGTACCAACTCCAACGGCAGGTGCAGGTGCGCGGTCGGGTGCACCGCGTCGACCAGGCCACGTCGCTGGCCTACTGGCGCCAGCGCCCCCGGGTTTCGCAGATCGGCGCCTGGTCGAGCCCGCAATCCGCCGTGGTGAGCGGGCGAGACGAGCTGGACCGGCTGCAGAGTCACATCGAGGACCAGTTCGGTGCGCGAACCAGCGACGAACACGGTGAGATCCCGCTGCCGCCGCACTGGGGCGGCTGGCGGATCGAGCCGGTGACCGTCGAGTTCTGGCAGGGCCGCACCGGACGCATGCACGACCGGCTGCGCTACCGACTGATCAGCGATCACGCCCTCGACGATCGCTGGGTGATCGAGCGGCTCGCTCCGTGAGCGGCGAGCAGCCGTCGAGTTCTCCCGCCTCCGGAGCCCCACCGACGGTGCCCCCGCGCGACCGCTCGGGTTGGCTGAGCAAGATCGTGCCCGACCCGCGTCCGCTGCAGATCCCGAACTACCGGCGGATGTTCTTCTCCCAGGTCGCCACCGTGGTCGGGTCGGCGCTGACCGCGGTCGCCGTCCAGCAGCAGATCTTCGATCTCACCAACAGTTCCGCGTTGGTCGGGCTGGCTTCCCTGGTCGCGTTGGTGCCGCTGGTCGTCTTCGGGTTGATCGGCGGCGCGGTGGCCGACACCTTCGACCGCCGCAAGCTGCTGATGATCACCTCCACCGGCATCGCGGCGACCAGTCTGGCGCTCTGGGTGACGGCGTTGGTGAACACCGAGCACGTGTGGGTGATCATGGCCCTGCTCGCCGTCCAGCAGGGGTTCTTCGCCGTCAACCAGCCCACCCGCAGTGCCGTACTGCCGCGGATCGTGCCGGCCGAACTGGTGCCGGCCGCGAACAACCTGAACATGACGGTCTTCGCCACCGGCGTCATCGTCGGGCCGCTGCTGGTCGGGGTGCTGATCCCGCTGACCGGTCTGCCCTGGCTGTACTTCCTCGACGCGCTGACGCTGACCGGGGTGCTCTACGCGGTGATCAGGCTGCCGCCGATCGCACCCGCCGGCGCCGCGGGTCGTGGTCGGGCCAAGGTGACCGACGGGCTGATCTACCTGCGCGCCCGCCCGTTGCTGCTGATGACGTTCGTCGTCGACATCATCGCCATGGTCTGCGGCATGCCGCGCGCCCTGTTTCCAGCGATGGCCGAGCACACCTTCGGAGGGCCGCCCGGCGGTGGTGTTGCCCTGGGCATGCTCAACGCCGGGCTGGCCGTCGGCTCGCTGCTGGGTGGTCTGACCGGCGGTTGGATGACCAGAGTGCACCGGCAGGGCATCGCCATCCTGGCTGCGGTCGTGCTGTGGGGCATCGCGATGATCGCCTTCGGCAGCACTTCGGTGCTCTGGCTCGCCGTGCTCTACCTGGCCATCGGCGGCTTCTCGGACCTGGTCAGCTCGGTCTACCGATCGACGTTGCTACAGGTCGCTGCCACCGACGAGATGCGCGGCCGGATGCAGGGCGTGTTCACCGTCGTCGTCGCGGGCGGCCCACGACTGGCCGATCTGGTGCACGGTGTCGTGGCCGACGCGACCTCCACCATGTTCGCCGTCGTCGGAGGCGGCGTGCTCTGCGTGGTGTTCACCGTAGTGGCCGGCTGGTTCGGTCGATCGCTCCGCGACTACGACTCCCGCAATCCCAGCTACGAGGAACCGGGCCGGGTGATCGGGCACTCCGCCTGAGCGGGGTGCCGTGACGCCCGGCCGCTGGTGACGGTTGATGTACGCCGGACGCGCTGTTGACCGGGCGACGGGGCGACGAGGCACCTGGCGTTGGCTGCTGCCGGCAACGGCGCCCACCGTTGCCAGGCCGCGGGCAGTCGTGCGAAGCCGGGGCGCCATGTGCGAAAGTTGGCCCCAACCGGCCGACGAGCGGGCGACGACACTGGGGAGGGTTCGTGAGCCAAGGTGGTCTGCCGGACTGGGGCCAGTTCGGGCAGCAGCCGCCCCCGTCCGACCCCTACGGTCGAAAGGTGCCCGATCCGAACGGATTCGGGGCCGGCGGGGGCTTCGATCCGGTGACCGGGCAGGCCCTGCCACCCGGCCCGGCTACGTACTCGGCCGTCGATCCGTACGCAGCACCCGTTCAGCCACTGCCGGGATTCCCGCCGCCTGCGTATCAACAGCCCGGTTATCAACAGCCCGGTTATCCGCATCCCGGTTATCCGCAGCCCGGTTATCAACAGCCCGGTTATCCGCTCGGGTACGGGGCTCAGGGGCCACCGCCGTACGGCGTGCCGTTCGGCTACCAGATGGTCCCGATGGTTGCACCGCGTCCGCCGAAGCCGGGCGGCGCCGTGGCGGCAGCCGTACTCGGCTACATCCAGTCCGGGTTCGTCTTGATCGGTGGTCTTGCACTGTTCTCCGGAGCGGCCGGATTCGAGATCCTCGACGGCCGAATCGGCGGCGAGCTGACCGTGATCGCCATCCTGGCCGTCATCGCGGGTGGCCTGCTGGTGGCCGGAGCGACGACGCTGCTCAATCGGAAGCCGGCCCTGCTGAACGTCGGAGCCGCACTGTCCCTCGTCATCTCGCTCTACTTCATCATCCGGCTCTCCGATTTCGAGTTCGGTGTCGTCTGGGTGCCGATCATCTACGCCGTGCTGCCGATCCTGATCATCGCGCTGGCGGCCGGCCGAGAGGTGCGGTCCTGGGTGCGAGCGGGAACCTTCGACGCCGGGTAGGGCGATGCCACGTCGGGGGCTGGGTGGGTGCAGGATTGCCGGGGTTGATGCATGGCAAACAGGAGGCTCCACTGATGGCTTACCCCACACCGCACGCCCCGCAGGACTGGGCGCCGTATCCACGGTTGGATGACGCCGTTCGGGCCTACATCCGCGATGCCGATGCGGCGCTGGAAGCTTTGTACGGCGTCATCGACCCGGCCGCGGTGAAGGCGTTCACCTGCGAGCGGGTGCCGTCGACACAGGCCTGGGGCGAGTCGCTGTGGCAGGAGGTGGCCGTTACCGATGGTCAGCGACTGATCCTGTGGCACGGAGACGACGAAACCGACGACGATCGTCCCGACGGCCTGATGTTCTCCTCGTCGGTCCGCACCATCCCACTGCGGGCCATCGTCGATCAGGGCCTGCGGAACCGGTTCAAGGCCGAACCGGACGGCACCCGCACCATGCACGCCGTCATGCTGTATCTGTCGACGCAGACGCCGGAGCGGTCGATGACGGAGCTGACCGAGGCGAACGAGACCAGGACGGTCCAGTACGTGGAGACCTATCGGTTCTCCAAGTCGGTGACCGACGGTGGGTTGGCCCAGATGCAGCGGCTGCTCCAGTTCGGTCGGGCCGTCTCGCATTTCACGGCGGCCAGCAGATGACCCGGCCCGTCTCGGGTCAGCAGTTCGAGATCCGTCGGGGCGAGGCCGTGGTCCGGGTCGGCCAGGTTGCTGCCCTGTTGCGCGAGTTCTCCGTCGGCGGCGTGCATTTCACCGAGACCTGGCCCGATGATCTGGTCGCGCCGATGGGTTGCGGTCTCGTCCTGGCCCCGTGGCCCAACCGGGTCGCCGGGGGCAGCTGGACCTACCGGGGCAAGACCCAGCAGCTGGATGTCACCGAACCCTCGCGCGGCAATGCGATCCACGGGCTGCTGCGGAACACCGCCTATTCGCTGGTCGAGCAGACCGGGGACAGCGTGACGCTGGCCGCGTCGATCTATCCGCAGCACGGCTACCCGTTCCTCCTGGATCTCGCGGTGACCTACGCGTTGACCGAAGACGGACTCCGGGTGAGCTACCGGCTGACCAATGCCGGTGACGCGTCGGCCCCGTTCGGGATCGGTGCGCACCCGTACCTACGGGTGGGTGCCGTTCCGGCGGCCGATCTGACCATCACGGTCGCCGCCGCGTCGCACGCGCTGGTCGACGAGCAGATGATTCCGATCTCCCGCGATCCGGTGGAAGGGACACACGTGGACCTGCGGTCCGGGCTGCGGGTCGGCGATCTGCGGGCCGACGCCGCACTCACCGACATCGAGGTGGTGGACGGGCAGGTGGCCCATCGCCTGTCGGCGCCCGACGGCACGGCCCTGGTGCTGTGGGCCGACGAGGCGTTCGGCTGGGTGCAGGTCTACTCGCCGGAGAATTTTCCCGGGCCGGGGCTGCCCGACCAGCGCGTCGCGATCGCGGTCGAACCGATGACCTGCGCCGTCGACGCGTTCAACTCCGGCGACGGATTGCTGTGGTTGGAACCGGGTGCCACCTGGTCTGCGTCGTGGGGCTTGCGTCCGGAAGGTTTTTGATCCATCGGCTGTTGCTCGAAGTACCTCTTCCAGCATTGGAGAAACCCATGACGGAGCACGACATTCTCGGCCAGGTCCGCTCGCTGGTCGACCAGGAGCACGCACTCCGGGCGAAGCGCGCCACTGGCGAGATCGATTCGCAGGACGAACACGCCCAGCTGCAGACGCTCGAAGAGGCCCTGGACCAGTGCTGGGACCTACTGCGTCAGCGGCGCGCGAAGACCGAGTTCGGTGAGAACCCCGAAGACGCCTCGGCCCGCGCCGTGAAGACGGTCGAGGGTTACCTCCAGTAGTCCTCCGATGGCCGGCCCGGCTCCGTCAGCCGCTGCTCCGCAATGGCTCAACTTCTCACGCAGGGCTGAACGTGGTCGATGTGGGACTCGAGTGACGACAGTCGCCAACTACGTCCGTGCACGCGAAGCTGATCCATGAGAAGGGGAGTGGGTCAGCGGGAACGGGGGCGTTGCTCGAAGCGGTGTAACGCCTCGGCCCGTTCGGTGGGGTGGTCGACGATGGGCTCGACGTAGTCCGTCGGGACGCCGTCGGGCAGGTCCCACGGACGGTGGACGGCCTTCCCCGGCACGCCGGCCAACTCCGGCACGTACTTGCGGACGTAGTCGCCATTCGGGTCGAACTTCTCGCCCTGGCCGATCGGATTGAAGACGCGGTAGTAGGGCGCCGCCTGCGCGCCGGCTCCGGCGACCCACTGCCAGCCCAGGGTGTTCGACGCCAGATCGCCGTCGACCAGGTGGTTCATGAAGTGTTTCGCGCCCAGTTGCCAGGCCAGATGCAGGTCTTTGATCAGGAACGACGCGACCGCCATACGCACCCGATTGTGGATCCAACCCTCGGCCAGCAGCTGCCGCATCCCGGCGTCGATGTACGGGTACCCGGTCCGTCCGGACTTCCACGCTTCCAGCCGCTGGTCCGCCTGCTCACCCTCGTCCCAGGGCAGTTGGTCGATGACGGGGTCGGCGGAGACCTGCGGCAGGTCCGGACGGTGGAAGAGCTGATCGGCGTAGAACTCCCGGAATGCCAGTTCCCGCCCGTAGGACGCGGCTCCGGCTGATCGACGGGACGACAGATCGTCCAGCAGCGTCCGAGGGTGGATGCAGCCCCACTTCAGATAGGGCGAGAGATGGCTGGTGCCGGCATGATCCGGCCGGTTCCGTTCGTCGTCGTAGTCGGCGACCCCGGCTTCGAGAAACTGCGCCCACAACTTGGCCGCGGCCGCCTCCCCGGGGTCCGGCAGCACCAGGTCATTCGGAATCGACGACGTCAGTTGTTCCGGTGCAATGCCTTTCCGGCCGGCTGACAAGGGGTCGAGCCAGCTGACCTGGCGCCCCGAACCGGCCGGCTTGCGCCAGCCGTGGGCGGTCCAGCCGCGAAAATACGGGGTGAACACTGCGTAGGGCGTGCCGTCCGGCTTCCGTACCCGGCCGGGCGCGATGGCGTACGCCGAGCCGGTGGCCACCAGATCGATCTTCTTGGCCCGCAACGCTTCTTCGACCCGGCCGTCCCGGGCTCGACCGTAGGGGCCGTAATCGGCCGTCAGGTGGACCGCGTCCGCCCCCACCTGCGTGGCCAATCGCGGAATGACGTTCTCGGGCCGGCCGTGCACGATCAGCAGGCGACCGTCCATCGACTCGGTCAGGGCTCGGAGACAACCAGCGAGAAAGTGCCGACGGGGGGCTCCGGAGGGCTTGAGCAGGGCTTCGTCCGCAACGAAGACGCCGAGCACGTCAGCCTTCTGGCCGTCTGACCCGTGCGCGGACGCCAGCAGAGCGGGATTGTCGTCCAGCCGGAGGTCCCGTCGGAACCAGAGCAGTGAGGTAGCCACGCGGCTGAAGTTCCCGAGTGCCGGCGGTTCAACCCTGCGGCGTGCCGCGGTCGATCAGCGCGCCTCTTCGCTGACGTAATCCCTTGCCGTGTAACCGGTGTAGACCTGGCGCGGACGGCCGATCTTGGTGGCCGGATCCTCGATCATCTCGCGCCACTGGGCGATCCAGCCGGGGAGCCGGCCGATCGCGAACAGCACGGTGAACATCTTGGTCGGGAATCCCATGGCCTTGTAGATCAGGCCGGTGTAGAAGTCGACGTTCGGGTAGAGCTTCCGCTGGATGAAGTAATCGTCGTGCAGCGCAACCTCTTCCAGCTGCTTGGCCAGATCCAGTAGCTCGTCGTTGGCGCCCAGGGACTCCAGGATTCCGTCCGCGGTCTGCTTGACGATGGCGGCACGCGGGTCGTAGTTCTTGTAGACCCGATGACCGAAGCCCATCAGTTTGACGCCCGGCTCCTTCTTCTTGACCCGGTCGACGAACTTGGCGATGTCGCCCCCGTCCTCGCGGATGGACCCGAGCATCTGCAGCACGGCCTCGTTCGCACCGCCGTGTAGGGGGCCGAAGAGGGCGTTGATGCCGGCCGCGACCGAGACAAACAGGTTGGCGTTGGCCGAACCGACGAGTCGAACCGTCGAGGTCGAACAGTTCTGCTCGTGGTCGGCATGCAGGATGAACAGCTGGTCCAGCGCCTTGGCCAGCTTCGGGTCGACCTCGTACGGCTCGGCCGGGAATCCGAAGGACATCCGGAGGAAGTTCTCGACCAGGCCGAGGGAGTTGTCCGGGTAGAGCAGGGGCTGGCCGACGGTCTTCTTGTAGGCGTAGGCAGCGATGGTGGGCAGCTTGGCCAGCAGTCGGACGGTGGACAACTCCACGTGTTCGGGATTGAACGGGTCGAGCGAGTCCTGGTAGAAGGTCGAGAGGGCGCTCACGGCGCTGGAGAGCACCGGCATCGGGTGGGCATCGCGGGGGAAGCCGTCGAAGAACCGCTTCAGATCCTCGTGGAGCAGCGTGTGCCGGTTGATCCGCGAGGTGAAGTCGGCCAGCTGGGTCTCGGTTGGTAGCTCGCCGTAGATCAGCAGATAACTGGTCTCGATGAACGTGGACGACTTCGCCAGCTGCTCGATGGGATAGCCGCGGTACCGCAAGATGCCTGCATCGCCGTCGATGTAGGTGATCGCGGACGTGGTGGATCCGGTGTTGGTGAAGCCCGGGTCGAGCGTGACGATGCCGGTGGTGCCCAGCAGCTTGCCGATCTCGACGCCGGAGGCGCCCTCGGTGGCCGGGACGACCTTGAGTTCGAGGGTGGTGCCGTTGTACGTGAGTGTGCCGGACGTCGGGGCTGCGGCCGCCGGAGTTGCCTGCGCCGGCGTCGCTTCGGCCGGTGTTGAATCCGAACTGGGGGTCTGGTCGACCTCGGACATGAACGTCTCCGCTTCTGCACAGTTTGTAGCCACCGCTGGACCCCCGACCCCTGCGGGAACCTGGCGGGTCACCGTGGTCCCCGACGGGCGGAGTGGAACTCATCTGTGCGCGAATCTACTTCGCGCCCGTCCGGTCAAGCCAACTGGGTGCGACCATCCGGCCTTGCGTATGGTCGAGTGTGAGGTTGATCCCACAGTTGGCCCGCCGTGATCATTCCGGGGGGCGCCAGTCCAAGAAGGAGCAGTCGACGCAACGATGAGTCTGACGCTGGCCGGAATCCTGGCCGAATCCGCCCTGCGCCACCCGGACAGCGAGGCCGTGGTGATGGGCGACCAGCGGATCACCTACGCCGACCTCTGGGAGCAGAGCCGTCGATACGCCCGGGTGCTGGCCGATGCCGGCATCGGCCCGGGCGACAAGGTCGCCATGTTGATGCCCAATGTCCCCGACTTTCCGCGGGTCTACTACGCGGCGCTCTCGCTGGGGGCCGTGGTGGTGCCCGTGCACGCGCTCCTGGTGGCCAGGGAGATCACCTACGTCCTGCAGAACTCCGGAGCGAAGCTGCTGGTCGCAGCCGCTCCGTTGCTGGCCGAGGGAGCGCCCGCTGCCGCCGCTGCCGGTATCCCGCTGCTGGGGGTGATGGGCGGCGACGGCATCGATCGGCTGGACCTGCTGGCCGCCGACGTGGTTCCGGTCGCGTCCTACGTCGAGCGGGACGCTCATGACGAAGCCGTCATCCTGTACACCTCCGGCACCACCGGTTCGCCGAAGGGGGCCGTGCTCTCGCAGCTGAACATGGCCATGAACGCGATCGTCTCCGCGACGTCGGTGATGTCGCTGACCCCCGACGACGTCATCCTCGGCTGCCTACCGCTGTTCCACTCGTTCGGCCAGACCTGCGCCATGAACGCCGGCTTCTTCGCCGGTTCGACGCTGGTCCTGCTGCCTCGGTTCGACGGAGCCGCCGCGATGGATGTGATCGAGGCCGAACATGTGAACGTGTTCATGGGGGTGCCGACGATGTACATCGGGCTGCTCGCCGCGGCCCGGACGGACTCCCGCCGGCCGAGCCTGCGCATCGCCGCCTCTGGTGGCGCCAGCCTCCCGGTGGCTGTCATCGACAAGTTCGCCGAGGTTTTCGACGCGGACATCTACGAGGGGTACGGGCTGTCCGAGACCGCGCCGGTGGCGACGTTCAACCAACCCGCCTTCGGGCGCAAGCCGGGCACCGTGGGTCGCGCGATCTGGGGGGTCGAGGCAGAGATCGCCGCGGCCGAGGTCGAGGGCCGGATCGACCTGCTTCCGGTAGGCGAGATGGGCGAGGTGGTGATCCGCGGTCACAACATCTTCCGCGGCTATCTGGGTAATCCGGAAGCGACCGCGGCCGTGATGGTGGACGGCTGGTTCCGGACCGGCGATCTCGGGGTCAAGGACGAGGACGGGTTCCTGTCCATCGTCGACCGCAAGAAGGACATGATCCTGCGCGGTGGCTACAACGTGTATCCCCGCGAGGTGGAAGAGGTGTTGGCCGGGCACCCCGGGGTGGCCCAGGTGGCCGTGGTCGGGTTCCCGAGCGAGGTCCACGGTGAGGAGATCTGCGCCGTGATCGTCCGCTCGCCGGAGGGCGCGAGCCTCGACGAGGCCGGGCTGATCGAGTGGTCGCAGGGCCAGCTCGGCCGCTACAAGTACCCGCGTCGGGTCGAGTTCGTCGAGTCTCTCCCGATGGGCGCCAGCGGCAAGATCCTGAAGCGAGAGATCGTCGCCGGCCTCGAGTAACCGCCGGCCCAGCCCCGGCTTGGATCCCCGCCCGCCCCCCCGGGGCATGGATCAACTTCGCACGCATGGATGAAATTGACGACTTCCGTCACTCCAGTCCCCAGTCCGGCAAGTTGATCCATGTGCTGCTGCTCGCAGGAGATCCGGTCGGGTGGCACAGCCCGATCACAGGCGGCGCTTGCACGCTGAGCTTTCCAAACCCAGTCTCGGAAAGGCACCACATGCAACCGCAGCGAACCGACGCACCGCAGGATCGGGACCGCATGCGGCACCGGGTACGGGCCATCACCACCGGCACGGTGGCGGTCGCGGCAGTGGGCGGCATCGCCCTGACCGTGGCTCTCGCGGCGAACGCCACCGCAGATACCGGATCCAGCGTCCAAGCCGATCCAAATCAGAGCAACACTGGTCAGCGTGGGGTCGGCCAGATCACGGTGCCGCCCACGCTGGGGTCCGGTTCGAGCGGGTCGGATTCGTTGCAAGACGGGTCGGGCGACCAACTCGTTCCGGCGCAGCAACAACCACAGTCCGGAACCGGCGGCGGCTCGCACGCAGGTTCCGGAGGTTCCTGACCACGGTCAACTCCGGCTCTGCGCCGGACGAGTGTTGTCCTGTCGATCAGCGTTGGCGTGGATCGCATCTCGCAGCCATTGCGCCAGCCCCGGCGCGACGTCCTCGTATGTCTTGGTGAATCTCTCGTCCGCCAGATACATGTCGCCGAGACCGCGGTGCATCTCGGGTGAGCAGTCGTAGAACCGCGCTATCGATTCGCGATGCTCCTCGGCCAAATCCATCGCCGCAACGCTGGTCGGATCCGATCCCGCTACCATGGTGGCGGCCAGGCGGCGATCGAGATCGTCGCCGGCCGCCTTGATCTCGATCCAATCCTGCTTGCTCAGCTTGGCCGTTCTCGATCGAGACTGAGCCCAGGCGGCGCCGTCGCCCCACCGTTGCTCCGCCTCGGTTTCGTAGTCCTCGCTGTAGCTCGGACCGAAGATCTCGAACTTCTCCTCCGGCGTGAGTTGAATTCCCATCGTGTGGGCCTCCATTTCCTTTTCGACGGCAACAGCCATTTCGGTCAGTCGGCCGATCCGTTTGCGCAGCAGCGCGTGCTGCCTTCGAAGATGTGCAGCGGTGGTTGCACCTGGGTCGGCCAACATGGTGAGGATGTCCTCCAGCGAGAATCCGAGTTCCCGGTAGAAGAGGATGTGCTGGAGCCGCGTGAGGTCGGCATCGGAGTACAGGCGATAGCCCGCCCCACTGCGTTCCGCCGGTTCCAGCAATCCGATCTGCCCGTAGTGGTGGAGCGTCCGGACCGTCACACCGGCCAGATCGGCCACTTGGCCGACCGAGTAACTCATGGTTCCTCCCCGGTTGGGGGTACTCGGTGAGTCCCGCCTGCC
Source organism: Nakamurella sp. (assembly GCA_965277305.1). Taxonomy (GTDB): domain Bacteria; phylum Actinomycetota; class Actinomycetes; order Mycobacteriales; family Nakamurellaceae; genus Nakamurella. The sequence goes on from CBDICH010000007.1 coordinate 370,560, forward strand.
GTTCCTGCCGTCAGCGCCGGTCGGCACTGACACCAATCACGATGAGGCCTGACGTTACGTCAGGGTCAAGAGCTTTTCGGCGGAAGATCGACAAAGTCGGAGCAGCCCCGGACCGAATGGTCCGGGGCTGCCGTGTTTCGCCGGGAGTCGGGTCAGGTGGTGGTGGCCTTCGTCAGGTCGTAGACGGTCACGCCGCCGACGGTCGTTGCGGTGTAGTGGGCGGTGACCCAGGCGGTGATGGCACTGCTGGATCCGGTGCCACCCTGCCCGCCACCCATTCCGCCGCCGGAGATGAAGTAGTGGATGTCACCGGCGGCGACGTACGCCTGGAACTGGGCCAGGGTGGGTGAAGGGTCCGATCCGGTGAATCCGCCGATGGCCATCACAGCCTTGTCAGTGGCCAGGACATAGGTGGCGGCCGATTGGGAACCGATCGAGGCGGCGGCCCAGCGTGAGGTGGTGTCGTTCAGGAGTGTGACGAGTGCCGCATCCGCCGATGCGCCGCCGACTGCGCCGCCGGTCCTGGCCGCGGTGCCGGCTGTTCCGGTCACCCCGGTGACCCCCGTCGGGCCTGTCGTGCCGGTGGTTCCCGTGATGCCGGCGCCCCCGGGTGCCGCCCCGGTGGGCGGGGTTCCGGTGAAACCTGTTCCAGTGGGACGAGTGCCGCCGCCGAAGCCGCCGCCGAAGCCGCCGGGCCCCCTTCCCATGCCGCTGACGGCGGGACCGGCGGTCGGGGTCGATCCGGTGTGGGCCGTGGTCAGGGTGTCGATGGTGTAGGCGGCCGATCCGCCCATCGCGGCGATGGATCCGACGAGGAGCCCGATCACGGCGTACTTCTTGAGCCGGCCGACCGATGCGGCGAGCGTTGCGGCGCCCAGGATCCCGCCGATCAGCACGACCCAGCGCAGCCACGGCAGGAAAGTCGGTGCGTCGCGGTTCATCAGGTAGTAGGACCAGATCGCGGTCACGGCGATCATCACGGACAGTGCTGAGCGGGCCAGGTGAGAATCTCTACCCCGCCACAGTTCCCGACCGGCGATGGCGACCAGTCCGGCAATGCCGGGGATGAGGGCGATCGAGTAGTAGGGGTGCACGGTGCCCTGCATGTAGGACAGCACGATCGCGGTGACGATCATCCAGCCGCCCCACAGCAGGATGCCGGCGCGGGTCCTGTCCGTCCGGGGAGCCTTGCGGGTGAACCACATACCGGCGACGAACGCGACCAGGGCGGCCGGGATGAGCCAGGAGATCTGCGTGCCGAACGAGGTGCCGAACATCCGGGTCAGGCCGCTGGCTCCGCCGAAGCTGACACCGCCGCCGCCGCCCCCGTTGCCGGTGCCGCCGAACAATCGGCCGAGGCCGTTGTAACCGATGGCCAACTCCCACAGGGAGTTATCGGTGGAACCGCCGATGTACGGGCGGGATGCGGCCGGCCACAGCGCGACCAGAGCGACGAACCAACCGGCCGAGACGATGACGGCACCCAGTGCGGCGATCAGGTGCCAGATGCGGGTGGTGAGCTTGTTCGGCGAGGCGACCAGGTAGACCAGACCGAAGGCGGGCAGCACCAACAGGCCCTGCATCATCTTGGTCAGGAAGGCAAAGCCGATCACTGTGCCGGCCAGTAGCAGCCAGCGGAGTGCGTGAGACTTCTTGCCGTCCGCCGGCTCTTCGATCGACCGCACGACGAAGTAGGCGCCCGCAGTCATCAGCAGCACCAGCATCGCATCCGGGTTGTTGAAGCGGAACATCAGTGCCGCAACGGGTGTCAGTGCGACCAGGGCTCCGGCGACCAAGCCGGCCGCGGGCCCGGAGGTGCGCTTCACCGTGGCGTACAGCAGGGCCACGGTGCCGACGCCCATCAATGCCTGTGGCAGCAGCATCGAGAACGACGAGAACCCGAAGATCCTGGCTGACAACACCATCACCCACAGTGAAGCCGGAGGCTTGTCGACCGTGATGGAGTTCGCCGAGTCCAGCGAACCGAACAGCCACGCCTTCCAGCTCTCGGTGCCGGACTTGACGGCGGCCGCGTAGAAGTCGTTGGCATACCCCGAGATCGAGAGGTCCCACAGGTAGGCGCCGGCAGTGACCAGCAGCAGGGCGATCAGCAGGGGCCGAGCCCACTTCGGGTCGTCCGCGCCACCGCGCACCAGTCGGTTCAGGCGATTCCGTTGCTGCGGGGGGCCGGCGGGGTTACCGGACACCGGCTCCGACGGGTTTGCCGTCGGCGGCACCGGAAGGTCCACCGTCTTGGGCGCGGAGGTCATGGTCATTGTGCAGATTCCTTTTCAGGCGCGGAGCTGGAATGGATCGGTCAGGTCAGCGGGCGATGTACCGGCGGACGGCCCGGCCGGGAGGCAGCGGATCCGGATGCTGCGGTGACGGCCGATTCCAGCGGGTGCGATCCGGATTCGCCAGCCGCGTCGGGCAGGTCCAGCTGGTCACGTCCGCCCGCATCCGCTCCCGATCGGGTGCAGCCGCGGGCGAAATCATTGCTGGGAAATCGCTCTCGCTGGTCATGGGGCAACTCTCGCGGATGGGGCTGTGCCATCTCGTTGCTCCTGCTTTGCACTTCCTGTGTTCGAATCGGCGCAGTCGTGCTGCGCAGGCGGTGGCGCCGCGACGAAGCGACCTGGGCGAGGCCGGCGTAGCAGTAGCACTGTCGACGGTGCTACCAGTGGGGGCGCCTCCTACCGGTTGCCGAGGGGCGCCCGGATCAGCTGGTGGCCGCGACACTCAGGTCGTACAGGGTGACCGAGCCGACCGTGGTTGCCGTGTAATGCGATGCGACCCAGGCGGCGATCAGATCGGCATCCTGCGAACCGGAGGTGGTACTCGAATTCCGGCCACCGCTGATGGTGCCACCGACGAAGTAGTGGATCTTGCCCGCCTCGGCCAGGGCCTGGAACTGGGCCAGTGTCGGAGCGGGATCGGTGCCGTTGAATCCGCCCACCGCCATCACCGGGAGGCCGGTGGCCAACTGATAGCCGGCCGCGTTGTTCGACCCGACCACGGCGGCCGCCCAGGTGAAGTCGGAGCCGTTCGCCTCCAGTAGCGAGACCAGTTCGGTCGACGGTGTCGAAGCACCGAGCAGACCACCCATGCCGCCGCCCGGGCCACCCCCGTTCGGTGCTCCGCCGGCAGCGGCCGCGCCGGTGAAACCGCGGCCGCCGGTCGATGGCCCGCCGAAGTTGCCGCCCCCGTTGCCGCCGCCGAAGTTGCCCCCGCCGGGTCGCGTACTGCCGCCGAATCCGCCGCCGTTTGTCGTTGGCCCCGCGGACGGAAGTGCGCCCGTGTGACCGGTCGAGATGGTTTGCACGGTGTAGGCGGTCGGCCCGGCCAGGAGCACGGCCGCGGTCAGCGCCGCGGCGATCGGCCCGACGATCCTGAACCGGTTGCTGGGCAGCAGTGCGGCAGCTACCACGAGACCGGCGGCCAGGAATGAGCCGACGAGTACGGTCGGACTCAACCACGGCACGAAATCGGGCGTTCTGGCCAGCAACACCTTCGCCCAGATCCCGGACAGCACAATTGATCCCGCGAGAGTCCCGAGAGCGGCCGGGGATCGTCGGTGTTTCCAGAGCTGCTGGCCGCCGATGCCGACCAGCGCCGCAATTGCCGGGGCGAGTGCCACCGTGTAGTAGGGGTGGATGATGCCCTGCATGGCGGAGAACGTGACGCCGGTGACGACGAGCCAGCCACCCCAGACGATCAGCGATGCACGAACCTGATCTGTGCGGGGACGACGGGCGGTGATGATCAGGCCGGCCAGCAGGGCGAGCAGGGCAGCGGGCAGGAGCCAGGCGATCTGGCCGCCGATCTCGGTGTCGATCAGCTTGGTGGCCGAACTCTGGTCGTTCCAGCCGACGCTACCCACCTCGTCGCCGGTCAGCCGGCCGAAGCCGTTGTAGCCGAACAACAGGTCAAGTACCGAATTGGACTGGGAACCACCGATGAAGGGCCGGCTCGCGGTGGGCCAGAGCATGGCGACCGCCACCCACCAGCCGCCGGCCACCACCATCGCGCCCAACGCGGCCAGCAGTTGCCACAGCCGTTTGGCCAGCCGCGGGGGACCGGCCATCAGGTAGGCGAGACCGAACCCGGGCACCACCAGGAACGCCTGCATCATCTTGGCCAGGAACGCTATCCCGACGAAGGCCCCGCACCACAGCAGCCATTTTGTCCTGCCGTCGGCAATCGCCCTGGTGATCGCCCAGGCGCCTGCGATGAGGCCCAGCACCATCAGCGCATCCGGGTTGTTGAACCGGAACATCAGGGCAGCAACCGGTGTCAAGGCCAGAGCCACTCCGGCCAGCAGCCCGGCCGCCGGCCCGCTGATACGTTTGACCGTCGTGTAGAGCAAACCCACCGACGCCACGCCCATCAACGCCTCGGGCAGCAGGATGGCGAAGGAATTGACCCCGAAGATCCGGGCCGAGAGGGCCATGAACCACAGCGCACCAGGCGTCTTGTCGACCGTGATGGCGTTGGCTGCATCCGACGAGCCGAAGAAGAACGCCTTCCAGGAAACGGATCCCGCCTGCGCGGCGGCCGAGTAGAACGCGTTGGCCCAGCCCGAGGCGGTCAGATTGATCAGATACAGCGCGGCCGTGGCGCCCAGCAGAGCGAACAGCGCGGGCCTGGCCCAGCGCGGGTCCTCGATCGAGCCCTTCCAGACCCGTTGCCACCGGTTCCGGGTCGGCGGCGACACGTCGGCGACGACGTCCGGCGGCCCCAGGTGCGCCGGATGCGTCGCCAGCGTGGCGGTCATCAGGCCGCCGCCGGCGCCGGCTTGATGACGTAGCCGAAGCCACGGACCGTGTGGATCATCGGTTCGTGTCCCGCATCGATCTTCTTGCGCAGGTAGGAGATGTACAACTCGACGATGTTCGCCTGACCGCCGAAGTCGTAGTTCCACACGCGGTCGAGAATCTGGGCCTTGGACAGCACCCTCCTGGAGTTCCGCATCAGGAAGCGCAGCAGCTCGAATTCGGTGGCAGTGAGCGAGATCGGACGACCGTCGCGGTGCACCTCGCGGCTGTCCTCGTCCAACGTCAGGTCGCCGACGACCAAGGTGGGCGAGTTGGTGCTGACCGACAGCTTCGAACGCAGTAGCAGGGCACGAAGTCGCAGGACCAGCTCCTCGATCGAGAAAGGCTTGGTCACGTAGTCGTCACCGCCGGCCGTCAAACCTGCGATCCGGTCCTCCAGGGCGTCCCGGGCCGTCAGGAAGAGCACCGGAACGTGGTCGATCTCCGCCCGGATGCGGCGCAGCACCTCCATCCCGTCCATGTCCGGGAGCATGACGTCCAGGATCACCAGATCCGGTCGGAACTCGCGAGCCGCGGTCACGGCGGACTGCCCATCACCGGCCAGCCGGATGTCCCAGCCTTCGAACCGGAGAGCGAGCCCGACCAATTCGGAGAGGGTCTGCTCGTCGTCGACGACGAGGGCTTTGATGGCTCTGTTTCCCGGTCCGCGCAAAGACTCTCGGCTGCTGTCGGTGGTGGGGACGAATCCGGCGAAGGGGGCGGTGATGGTCATGGATCAAGTCTCGGCTGGCAGCCGATGCGCAGCCTGAGCGCCGACTGTGGTCATCCTGTGAGGCATTTGCCCAGGTCAGGCCTCGATCAGGGCTTGGCGGCCGCCGACAGTAGGACGGTGGCGTCGTCCACGGCCAGCATGGAGTGTCGAGCGGACGGAATCAGTAGCAGGTCACCTTCGCGGCCTTCCCAGCTGTCCTGTCCTGCGGTCAGTCGGACTCGTCCCGAGAGCACCAGAATGGTTGCGTCTCCGGGGTTGTCGTGCTCGGCTAAGGAACTGCCGGCGGTCAGGGCGATGACCGTCTGGCGCAGCACGTGCTCGTGGCCGCCGTAGACCGTGCGGGCACTGCGTCCGCTGGACGCGGTGCCCGCCGACGTCATCTGTTCACGGGCCAGCGCCTGCAACGAGAGCTTCTGCATAGCCCAGTGTGCGCCCGGCGAACCCGAATTCGCCTGTTGAAATCCCCGGGCGGGGTCCTGGTCGGCGCTGGTCGGCGGATCTCAGACATGGGGAGGTCGTAGCGGCGGTGCCGCATCGATCGTCGCCCCGGACCGACCATGCCGGCGGCGCCGCAGATCAGCCGTTGGCAGCCAGGTTCCGTTTGAAGATCCAGCCGCGCATGAGCAGGAAGCGGAGAACGGTGGCGACCAGGTTCGCGCCGACCAGCACCGCGAGTTCTGCCAGGCGCCCGGCGTTCGGAGCGGTGGCATGCAACAGCGCCAGTGACCCACTGGTGATCGCGAGCCCCAGTAGGAAGACGCCGAAGCCCTGAAGTTGATGGCGGCCGGCGCCGGCGCGTTCGCGGACACCGAAGGTGAACCGACGGTTGGCGGCGGTGTTGGCGACGGCGGTGAGCGCCAAGGCCAGGAAGTTGGCCAGCTGAGCGCCCATGAACGGATGGAACAGCACGAACAGCAACAGGTAGGCGAGCGTCGAGATCACCCCGATGGCTGCAAATCTGACCATCTGCTTCGTCATACCGACCGGTACTCCTGGAGTTTGCGGTTCGATGGAACCTCGGCCGAGTTGGGCGCGGACGTGGGCGAGCGGCAGGGATCCACCGGCCAGCGCCCGGCCGACCCGCCAGACCCCCTTGAGGTCGGTGACAGCGGTGGCGACGATGTCGACGCTGGAGTTCGGATCGTCCACCCAGTCGACCGGGACCTCGTGGATGCGCAGACCTGAACGCTCGGCCAGCACCAACATCTCGGTGTCGAAGAACCACCCGTCATCCTGCACCAGGGGGAGTAGTTGCCTGGCCACGTCGGCTCGAATGGCTTTGAATCCGCATTGTGCATCGGAGAAATGGGCCGACAAGGTACGGCGCAGGATCTGGTTGTACGAACGAGAAATGAACTCCCGCTTGGGTCCTCGCACCACGCGGGAGCCACGGGCCAGTCGGCTCCCGATCGCCAGGTCCGAATGCCCGGTCAACAGCGGAGCGATCAGGGGCAGAAGGGCGGCCAGATCGGTGGACAGGTCGACGTCCATGTAGGCCAGGACGGACGAGCCGGAACTTCCCCACGCCGCCTTCAGGGCCCGACCGCGGCCCTTCTGGCTCAGGTGCAGGACACCGACCTCCTCGTAGTGGTCGGCGAGTTCGTCGGCAATCTGGGCGGTGCCGTCGGTCGAGGCGTTGTCCGCGATGGTGATGCGAAAGCTGTACGGCAGCGAGGTCGACAGATAGGTATGCAGACGACGGACGGCCTGCGCCAGGTCGCCCTGCTCGTTGTAGACGGGGATGACGACGTCGAGCGAGGCGATCACCGCGGGGGACCTCGCGGCAGTCGTGAGGTGATCGTCGGCAATTTCCGGCAGCTGGACCGGGACGACGATATCGGAGCCGAAGATCTCTGTGGTCATGAAAACCAGCCTCGGGCGCCGCACTGTGGGTACTCAAGGCCGGCCCTGTGCCCACTCTGTGAGCGCAACCGGCGATGGGACTGAACGGCTCCGCCCGTCGATCCACGGTCGGTCAGGCTTCGGACAGTGACGGAGCGCCAGAAGAGGCAGGCAGCGGATCGACTGTGGCAGGGCTGATCTCGGCGTGGTCGGGGAGCCACACCTTGGCGCAGGTACGCCCGGGACGGCTTTCCACCGTGACGGTTCCGCCGTGGGCGGAGATGACCGCAGCCACGATCGCCAGCCCGAGACCGGTCGAGCCGGCCGCCCTCGAGCGGGAGGAATCGCCGCGCACGAATCGGCCGAATATCTCCGGTTGCAATTCGGCCGGAATGCCGGGTCCGTCATCGGTGACGGTGAGGACCGCTCCGCCCATTTCGCGTCGCACGCCGGTCACGACCACGGTGCCGGGCGGAGTGTGGTTGCGGGCGTTGGCCAGCAGATTCGCCAACACCTGGTGCAGGCGGGCGCCGTCACCGGTCACCGTCACCGGCTCGTCGGGTAGGTCGAGCTGCCAGCGATGATCCGCGCCGGCCACCCTGGCATCCGACACCCGGTCGACCGCAAGCATGGTGAGGTCGACCTCCGCGCTGTCCAGCGGACGGCCGGAATCCAAGCGGGCCAACAGCAACAGGTCGTCGACCAGTGTGGTCATGCGCTCCGATTCGGACTCGACCCGGCGTAGCGCGTGCGCCACCGCACCGGGTTCGTGCTCTCCGCGTCGGGCCAACTCGGCGTAGCCGCGAATGGCGGCCAGGGGAGTCCGCAATTCATGAGAGGCGTCGGCGACGAACTGCCTCACCCGGGTCTCGGAAGCATGCCTAGCGGTCAGGGCGCCGGAGACGTGACCCAGCATCTGGTTGATAGCCGCTCCGACAGAACCGATTTCGGTCCGCGGGTCGGTGTCCTTGGCCGGAACGCGAATCGCCAGATCGACTTCGCCCTTGTCGAGCGGGAGGGTGGCGACCTTGCGGGCGGTGGCAGCCACCCGCTCGAGCGGCCGGACGGACCGACTGACGATCACAAAGGTGATGAGGCCGCCGAGGATGATCGCACCGCCGGCCACCAGGGCCATGACCTCCGCGAGCTTCCGCTGATCCGCTGTGACGTCGCTGAGCGAGGCCCCGGTGATCTGCACCTCACCGCTGGAATTGGGAGTCTTGGCAATCACGCGGAATGATCCATAGGGGCCGATGGTCATGGTTTGAATGCCATCGGCAGCAGTGAGACCCTGGAGTTCGCTGCTGTCGGCCGCCGTCAGCTGATAGCAGGCGCTGGGGCTGGTGCGGTAGGCACCGCTCACCAGCTTGCCGTCCTGCACCAGCGCGAACAGAGCGGCATCCGGCGCACCGCCGAAGGGATCCGAGGTCGTGATGGTCGAGCATTCGAACAATGCCGTCCGCGGGCTGGAGGGGGTGGCATTCGGATCGGTCGGCTGCCCGGGGGCTCCATTGGTCCCCGGTCCGTTCGGCGATCCCCGGTCGCCGCCCCGGGTGGCAAAATTGACCTGCAGGCGCGTATCGAGCTGCTGCACCAGGTATTTGCTCAGGAAGATCTCGGTGGTCACCCCGATCACCGCGCTGAGCGCGATGATCAGCCCGACGATGCTGGCAATCAGTTTGGTGCGCAGGGTCACGGCCCGGCGGAGCTTCGGCGGCGTGTCGGGGATCGGAGCCGGCGGAGGTCGGGTTGTCGACGACTGCGCGTGCGAGGACACAGGTTCAGCCGACCGGCTTGAGGACGTAGCCGAACCCGCGCATGGTGTGGATCATCGGCTCACGGCCCGAGTCGATCTTCTTGCGCAGGTAGGAGATGTAGAGCTCGACGATGTTGGCCTGACCGCCGAAGTCGTAGTTCCAGACCCGATCCAGGATCTGAGCCTTCGAGAGCACCCGCTTGGCGTTGCGCATCAGGAACCGGAGCAGCTCGAATTCGGTGGCGGTCAGCGCGATCAGTTCGCCGGTGCGGTGCACCTCGCGAGAATCCTCGTCCAACGTCAGGTCGCCGACCGTGATCAGGGAGGAATCAGCCGTCAGTGCGGTGTGTGATCGACGCAGCAGAGCCCGCAACCGCAGGACGAGTTCCTCGATCGAAAAGGGCTTGGTGACGTAGTCGTCGCCGCCGGCGGTGAGGCCGGCGATGCGATCCTCCACCGCGTCCCGCGCGGTCAGGAAGAGCACCGGAGTGCGTTCGGACTCGGTCCGGAGGCGCCGTAGGACCTCGAGGCCGTCCATGTCCGGCAGCATCACGTCGAGTACCACCAGATCCGGACGCATCTCCCGGGCGGCGGCGATGGCGGAGGCGCCGTCGCCGGCGGTGCGCACATCCCAGCCTTCATACCGCAGCGCCAGCCCGAGCAACTCGGACAGAGTCTGCTCGTCGTCGACTACCAGGACCTTGATCGGACGGCCCTCCGGTCCCCGGAGCGCTTCCCGGCCGTTCTCGGCCCGGCCGTTCTCGATACGAGGGGTGAAAGTCGCGAAGGGAGAACTCGTCATGCACTGATCCTGGGGGACAGCTGTGTGCCCCGGCTAGGTCTTGGCTGTGTCAATGCTGTGTTTTTCCAGTCAAGACCCGGCGGACCCACATCCGGCTTCGCCTCGCCGCACAGCAGCTCGACAGCCACGACACGCACGGTGGGTTTCACGCCGCGGCGGTCGGATTTCCCGGCCCGGATGGCGAACTCGACCCGCGGTCCATCCGGCCGCGGGATCTTCACGAAAGGTCGCTCACGCATGTCCCAATTCGACGATCGCCCGACGTCCCAGATCCCTCAGGTGTGGGGTGCGCCGGCCCCGTCGGCCCCGGGAACGCCGACCGCCGACGACGGGACGGATCACACCCCTCTGGCCGCTGATCCGGCGGGAGCCAAGGCCGTCGGTCAGCGCATGTCGACGATGGCCAAGACGTTGACCGCGGTCGGGGTGGCGGCAGTGATCGCGGTCGGCGGCACGGTGGCCATCACCTCCGCCAACGCATCGAGCACCAGCTCCGTCCAGGACGGTCCTGGGGGCCAAGGCACGGGCTCGGCGCAGGGCGGCATGGGTGCTGGCCGAACCGGGACCGGTGGTGTGGGTGGATTCGGCGAGATGGCGGTGATCGGTAGCGCCCTGCACGGCGAGTTCGTGGTAGCCGATGGCACGTCCACCGTGACCGAACGCGTTCAAACCGGAGCAATCACCGCGGTGACCGGGACGAGCCTCGCCGTCGAGAGCACCGACGGCTTCTCCGCGACCTACGTCGTGGGCTCGGATCTCGACGTGTCGGCGTTCGGCGTTGGTACCGAGGTGACCGTGATCGCCAAGGTCAGCGGCGCGACTGTCGTGGCGACATCGGTGACGGCAGCCCGGATGGCCGGATCCGCGGGCGGCCAGGGGGGCAGCGGCTCCGGGAGCCCCCGTGGCGGCTCCTCGTCGAATGGTTCCGACCCCGGCGCTGCCGGCTCGACCAGTGGCTCCGGCACGACAGGCGCTCCCGGCTCGGGGAGCAATGGATCCGGCCAACCGACGGTCTGAGTCGCCGCTGCAGGGTGGGTCCTGCGTGACGGGCGAGTTAAAGCGTTGGACACACAAACCGGGTAGCTTTGCGGCGGACCGATCACCCAGCGTGTCGGCTCGATTGCCTCCGAAGATCGCCCGGCTCGCATGGGAGACGCCGATGGACCACATCAGATTCGCCGTCGGATGCGATGCCGTTCGCCCGGTTCGGGAGCGCGTATGTGCGGTCTGAGCGGGGAGATCCGGTTCGACGACAGCGCGGCCGATGTCGACGCGGTGGTGCGGATGTCCTGCGTACTGGAGCCCAGGGGGCCCGACGGGCAGGGCATCTGGCAGAACGGTCGGGTCGCTCTGGCCCATCGACGACTGTCGATCATCGACCTGTCCGCGGCCGGTTCCCAGCCGATGGTGGATTCCGACCTGGGCCTGGCCGTCGTTTTCAACGGCTGCATCTACAACTACCGGCAGCTCCGCGAAGAACTGACCGGGCACGGGTACAACTTCTTCTCCACCTCGGACACCGAAGTGGTGGTGAAGGCCTACCACCGTTGGGGCACCGATTGCGTCGACCATTTCCTGGGCATGTTTGCGTTCGTCATCGTGGAGCGCGGGTCGGGGCGCGTCATCATGGCGCGCGACCGGTTGGGCATCAAGCCGTTGTACCTGTCGCAGAAGGGCGCTCGACTGCGCTTTGCCTCGAGCCTGCCCGCTCTCCTGGCCGGTGGCGATGTGGACACCACCATCGATCGGGTGGCACTGCAGCATTACCTGACCTTCCACGCCGTCGTACCGCCGCCGCTCACCATCCTGGCCGGGGTCCGGAAGCTGCCGCCGGCGACAGTGCGCGTGATCGAGCCGGACGGTCGGAGTAACGACATCACCTACTGGAACCCCCAGCACGCCAGGGCCGAGCAGTACGCGGGCCTGTCGAGCGGCGACTGGGAAGATCTGGTGCTCACCAGTCTGCGCACCGCGGTCCAGCGGCGAATGGTCGCCGACGTGCCGGTGGGCGTGTTGCTCTCCGGTGGCATCGATTCCAGCGTCATCGTCGCGCTGCTGGCCGACGAGGGGCAGAAGGGACTGCAGACCTTCAGCATCGGCTTCGAGGCCGTCGGGGGTAAAGAGGGGGACGAATTCGAATTCTCCGACCTGATCGCCCAGGAATTCGAAACCGATCACCACCAGTTGATGATTCCTTCGGCCGATGTGCTCGACGGTCTCGATGGGACCGTCGGGGCGATGAGTGAACCCATGGTGAGTCACGACTGCGTGGCCTTCTATCTTCTGTCCCAACAGGTCTCACAGCATGTGCGGGTCGTCCAGTCCGGGCAGGGCGCCGACGAGATCCTGGCCGGTTATGACTGGTATCCGCCGCTTGCCGGGGTGGACGACCACGATGTGGAAGCGGCACTGGCCGTGTATTCGTCACGATTCTTCGACCGGCCGCATAGTGAACTGGCCGGCATCCTCCAGCAGGAATGGTTGACGGACGAGGACTACAGCCGAGCCCTGGCCCGTGAGCATTTCTCCCGTCCCGGCGCGGACAGCGCCCTGGATCGGGCGTTGCGGCTGGATTCCCTGGTCATGCTGGTGGACGACCCGGTCAAACGGGTCGACAACATGACGATGGCCTGGGGTCTCGAGGCGCGGACGCCGTTCCTCGACCACGAGTTCGTCGAGCTGGCGGCCGCCGTACCGCCGGCACTCAAGCTCGCCCACGGCGGAAAGGGCGTGCTCAAGCAGGCGTCGCGCAAGGTCCTGCCGGCCGCGGTGATCGATCGCAAGAAGGGTCACTTCCCGGTCCCGGCGATCATCAACCTCGAAGGGCGTTATCTCGCCAGGGTGCGCGAGGCGCTGCTGGCCCCGGAAGCCGAGGCGCGTGGGCTGTTCCGTCCGGACTACATCGAGAAGCTGCTGGCCGAGCCCAACACCCACCGCACCAACCTCGGCTCCAACCAGCTGTGGCAGGTCGGACTGTTGGAGATGTGGCTGCAGCAGCATGGCATTGCGTAACGGCGGCGGGGCGGTGACCCGGATGCGCACGTCACGTCCCCGCTATTTCGAGCAGGGCATGCGGCGCCCACCGGCCGCTTTCGTCAGCACGGTCACCGCCATCGCGACGGTGCCCGGCGCCTGGTGCCCCTCGCTCTCGCCGCTGGGCGACAGGGTCGCCTACATCACCGATCGTTCCGGTGTACCGGCCGTCGAGGTCGGATCCACCGAGGTCGCCGTGGGTGGCCAGACCGTGCGCGTGTCCGGGCCGGAGCAGGAGGCGATCTCGGTGGCTTGGTCACCGGACGGAAAGTGGTTGACCTACCTGGTGTCTCCCGGCGGCTCGATCCGGGCGGAGTTGCATGCCGTACGGCCGGACGGAACCGACCGCCGTCGCCTCGCCGGCGGGGGAGAACGGGAGACGGTCTTCGCCGGGCTGTGGACGCCGGTGGAGAACCGCTATGTCTTCACGATCGCGGACGGCGTATCCGCCAACGCCTCGGTGTGGTTCGTCGATGTGGAATCGGCTGAGTTGACGGAGGTGCCGAGTTCGGTCGGGATCGGTTTCTGCACCGTGACTTCCATCAGCGACGACAGCCGCAGAGTGGTGGTGCGCTGCGGACCGCGCAATCGCCGCCGGCTGCTGATCCTCGAGGTCAACGGCGGCCGGCCACCGATACCGTTGCTGCGGCAGGATTTTCCCGACGGGGATGATACGGGCGAAGACGGCCGGTTCGCCTCGGACAATCGATCCGTCTACCTTCGGACTAGCGCCGGTCGCGAACGCTCGGCGCTGTGTTCCGTGGCCCTCGGTGACGACGGGCTTCCCGGCGCGATGACTGTCATCGCCGAGCGAGCTGCTGCCGATCTGGAGTTCTATGCCCTCAGGCCGGACGGCTCGGCTGTCCTGGTCTGGAATGTCGATGGTGAGAGTTGTGCCGAAATCATGGATCTGACGGCATGTTCGGCGGTCGAGCTCGACCTTCCCGAGCCCGTGATGCCGGGTTGGTCGCTGGGACGTGACGGCAATTCGATGATCGCCGAGGTCACCGGACCGACCAGCCCACGCACGCTGGTGCACTTGTCCCTACCCGACCAGCTCGGCAGCCCGACGGTGGTCCGTCGACTCTCCGCCATGCCCGCCGCCGAGCTCCCGGATGTGCTCGTCGCCCCGACCCTGCACCGCTACCGGTCGCAGGACGGCCTCGAACTGCACGGTTGGCTCTACCGCCCGCAGAATGCCCACGGTCCGGGACCGGCCGTGATCACCTTCCACGGTGGCCCGGAAAGCCAGGAACGGCCGACCTTCTCGTTGTTGACCCAGTCGCTGGTGGCGGCCGGCATCACCGTCTTCGCCCCCAACGTCCGGGGCTCGAGTGGCTACGGGAATACATTCATGGCCGCCGACGACGGAGCCTCACGTGCGGATTCCTTCCAGGACGTTCCGGCGACCGTCGATTTTCTGCTGGAGAACGGATGGGTCGAGTCCGGCTCGATCGGGGTGCAGGGCTGGTCCTACGGCGGATATCTGGCCCTCACCGCCCTGGCGCGTTGGCCGGACCTGTTCGCTGCCGGCACCACTCACGCCGGAATGTCCGACCTCCTCTCGTTCTTCGCCGAAACGGAGAGCTGGATGTCGGCGGCTTCGGTGACCGAGTACGGCGATCCGGTGCTCGAGGCCGACCTGCTGCGCGCTTTGTCCCCCCTCACCCACCTGCACCAGGTTCGATCGCCGACCTTGCTGGTACACGGTGCCCAGGACACGAATGTGCCGGTGGGTGAATCGGTCCGCGCGCACGTGGCGCTGAAGTCAGCCGCCGTACCGACCGAGTTGGTCCTGCTGCCGGGCGAGGGCCACACGATCGTCGGTGCACCGCGACGCGCAGAGTTGGCGCTGGCAATCTGCAACTGGTTCGTCCGTTGGCTGGTGCGAGAGTGACGCCGGATCCGTTGGTCCCGGGCCGGAGACTGGTGGACGGCTACGGCCCGGTGCCGCTCGACGAGGCGATCGATACCGCCGGCGAGGTTCGCGAACCGTATCAGCGACTGTTGGCTACCTTGGACGAGATCGGCGACCAGGGCATGGATGCGCGTCGGATCGAGCTGGAGAGATATCGAGCTCACGAGGGCATCGTCTTCACGGCTCACATCGACGGCCAGTATTCCGAGCAGGTTTTCCCACTGGATCCCGTGCCGAGGTTGATCGGTGCCTCGTCCTGGGCGCACCTCGAGGCCGGTGCGGCCCAACGAGCCCGCGCGTTGAATGCCTTCCTGGCCGACGTGTACAGCGGCCGGCCGCAGGCCGCCATCATCGCCGACGGAATCATCCCGGAGCGGGTGGTGCGCGGCGTTCCCGGCTACCGGCCCGCCGCGGCCGAGTTGGCGCCGGGCGGCCAGCCGCGCGCCACCGTCCACGGCCTGGATCTGCTGACCGACCAGGACGGCCGATGGGTGGTCCTGGAGGACAACCTGCAGGTGCCATCGGGTCTGGGTTACACCCTCGCGAATCGCCGCAGCCTGGCGGCCTCGTTCCCCGAACTCGGTGAAACCGTGCCGAGCGTCCGCTCGCCGGAGGTGATCGGGTCGCTCCTGCGCCGGGCTCTGGTCGATGCGGCCCCGCCGCGATGTGTCCGGTCGGAGCCGCAGGTGGTGGTGCTCTCCGACGGCCCCACCAACTCGGCCTGGTACGAACATCGGACCCTCGCGGCCGAGATGGGCGTGCCGGTAGTACATCCCGACGATCTGGTCGCAGACGGCGAGAATGTGGCCGCGCGGACGGCCAACGGTCTGTGGGGCATCGATGTGGTCTACCGGCGACTCGGCAACGACGAACTGCTGGGGGACACGGCCGCCGGCCGGCTGCTGCGTGCTGCGTCCGCTGTCGGCACTGTCTCGATCGCCAACGCACCTGGTAACGGCGTGGCCGACGACAAGGCCATCTACGCGTTCGTCGGTCCGATGATTCGCTATTACCTCGGCGAGGAACCGGTCTTCGCCGACGTGGGAACCTGGGTGCTCGGGGAGCCGGATCAATATGCCGCCGTCCGCGGCCGGATGGGTGATCTCGTGGTGAAACCGGTGGACGGATCTGGAGGCGAGGGGGTGATGATCGGCCCCGAGCTGACCAAGGCCCAGGTGGCCGAACTGGAGCAGCATGTGGCGGCGGCGCCACACCGGTTCATCGCTCAGGAGGTCATCCACTTCTCGACCCACCCCACCTTGATCGGACCGAATCTGCGGCCACGGCACGTCGACCTGAGGCTGTTCGTGCTCTCCGGGGTCGAAACCGTCGTCGTACCCGCCGGCCTGACCAGGGTCGCGCTCGCCGCGGACGGATTGTTGGTGAACTCCTCCCAGGGTGGCGGCTCGAAGGACACCTGGGTGGCCGGCTGAGCTGCCGCTCGAGTGCTGTCGGGTGATCAAAACCCGACAATCGGGGAACGCCGTGCGTTACGGTGAGTCGTGAATGTCCGGAAGATGACCCTCTGCCTCCTTCTGCCCGTTGCCGTGCTGGCCGGCTGCAGTAGCGGATCCGCGGGTGGGACAGCGATTCCAGGAATCGTGGCCACGACGACCGTGACCGCCACCCAGCTCGGCCCGACGGTGACCGGGCCGGTGGTCACCAGCGTGACGACGCGTTCCGTGCCGACGTCGATCACGGTGCGCACGACAGTCCGCCAACCCGTGACGGTGACGGCCACGGTGACCAAGGCACCGGTCGTCCCGACCGCGAAGCCGACGTCCGCGGCTCCGGCCTCGGGTTGGAACAGGCAGCCCAACAGCGACGGGGTGAACGACGACGTGGCGTTTCCGGACAGTCTTCCCGGCTGGACGATGACCACCAACTGGCAGGCCGGCCCCCGCGCGTTCCCCAACAGTTGGACGCCGCCTGCAGGCCCGGACGGCGGTCGCTTCCCGAGCACCATGAATGGCTGCGACACCCAGCGTTTCCTCGTTCGGTGGCACGTCCAGGGCGCCCAGGTCAAGGCCGTCTGGGCAGATGCGGCAGGCGATCGGCACGACCAGGTGACGGGCAGCAACGGCTGGTTCGATCTGGACAGTTGCGGATATCCGGAGTTCCAGGCACTGGCCGGGGGCGGTGGAATCGCCGACGTTTCGGTGGACGTGCAGCAATACGCAACCGCGTGACGTACGCAGATTGGTGTTGCGGGGTTGCTTGAATGAGGGTACGGCTTCGCCGTCAGCAGTGGTCGAATTTTCCTAGCGTGTTGCGTCGTGGTTGCTGCTGCGGATCAATCCACGTTGGCGGGATGAGTTCCGGGATACCGTCACCGACCATCCGGATGATCCATTCCTCTGTGTGAATTTCCGTATGGTGGTGTCGACACAGCAGACATCCATTCTCGTAACTCGTCGGCCCCAGGTCACGATCCCAGAAGCCGATGTGATGTCCGTCGCACCAATCCGGCGGCCGATCACATCCCGGCCACGCGCAGCCCTGATCCCGGGCCACGATCGCCCGGCGAATGTGCGCCGGGAAAGTCCGTGACGCCCGCCCCACATCCAGGACCTCTGATTTGCTCCCCAGGACCATCGGGATGACCTTGGCGTCGCACAGGAACTTGCGGGCCTGCGCGGGGCTGATCATCGCGCCGCTGTCGAAACCGGCATCCGAGATCATTCCGGTCAGCGCATCCCAGGTCATGGTGACGGTGACGTGCGGACGTTCCCCACCGCTCAATGGGGCGGTGCTGGTGTCCAGGAACCGGGCCAGCGCCTCGACCAGGGCCTGCGCGGCTCGGGTCGCGGCCGGGCGGGGGTCACGCACCCCGTCTTGTTCGGGCCGGGGTGCGGACAGGCCGTCGATGGCTTTCTTGATCACTTCGACGCCGTAGTCGTCCAACTGGCCCTTGATCGCAGTGAGTCCGGTGCGGGTGGAGCGGGCGCCGAAGTGCAGTTCCATCTTCGATGCCGGGGTGGTGTCGTCCAGTTCCCCGTCGGGGTCGACCCGGTCCAGGATGCGTTGCGCGGCATGGCCGAGATAGTTCGGGTCACAATCCACGGCGGTGTCCACCAGGGTCCGTTGGCACAGGTCGCGGGCCTGGGCCGGCACTTTTACGGGGACCTTGGCCATCGTTTCGACGATGATCTTCACGTGCTCCGCACCGACGCACCCACCGTCTACGGCCTGGGCAAGTTCGGGAAGGATCGGTGGGGCTTCGCCGCCGGTCAGCACCGGGCGGGGCAGGATCTGGCCGGCTGCGGCAACACGAGCTCTGGCGTCGGCGGCCGAGATGACCAACGCCTGCCGCAGCAGCGTCGCAGTGGAGGTACAGGACCGCTGCTGGGCGATCTCCTGGATCTCGATCTCCCCGGCCTGGTGGACCTGCGCGGCGTAGACGGTCCGGGCGATCACTTCCAGGGTCCGGCCGAACGCCAACTGATCGTCGGGCAGCAACTTCCAGAACGCACCGTCCACGATCTGGCGGACAGCGGACAGCGGACAGCACCGTATCGGCCAGGGCTTGCGCCTGGTCGATATCGGTGAACCCGTCGCCGTTCATATTCAAAACCCTACTCAGCACCACCGACAGTAGACCCCGAATCGGAAGCCATTCCCCGGAGTCGCCAGATCACAAATCGGTCACCATTGGAGTTGGTTCAAGAATGACGTCCTGTCTCGTGGTGCGAGGACCCTGCTTGCGCAGACTTGTAGCGGTCGTGCATCGGTCAGGAAATGACCGTGACTGCCGTGACAGCACACCCGGCCATTCCGAAATTGATGTCTCGACGGCCCTCTCGAGGCGCAGCTGTCCGGTGTCTTTGCGAGTGCTTTGGTAAACCCTTCATGTGGGTCGAAGTCGCTCCGCGAACGCCGCTTGCTGTCAGGCGTCGCCGGTCGGATTGCTCGCGCATCGGTGGCCTGTGGCGGACCAACCCCACCAGAGGCAGGCACGTCGGGCTGAGATGGATCGGCATTGTTTGCCTGCGATGGCGCAGCGGCGTGTCGGAAACAAATGGCGCGTAGTGTGCGGCGATCGAGGCGCGACCGCGGCTCGTACCCGCTCACGGAGCCAGGTAGGGGAATATGGCCACCATCGAGTCCCAGGGCAAGTCCGGTCGTGGTATCGAATCACGTTCCATCGACTACGTCCCGTTGCGAGAGCGACACGGCAAAGTAAGCGACATGGGCCCCCTGTGGTTCATGAGCAACGCCCAGATCGCCACGCTCGCAGTCGGTCTGATCAGCTTTGCCGAGGGTGGCAATCTGATCTGGTCACTGATCGCGATTGTCGTCGGCGTATTGCTCGGCACGTTCTTCATGGCCGCGCACTCGGCGCAGGGGCCACAACTCGGGCTGCCCCAGATGATCCAGTCTCGTCCGCAGTTCGGCTACGTCGGGGCGCTTCTGGTCTGGTTTTTCGCATTTGTCCAATATGCAGGTTTTAATGTGTTCAACACCGTGCTGGCCGGCGAGGCCACGTCCCAGGGCGGACACCTCGGTTCGCCGAAGACCTGGTTCTGGCTCATCACCATCGTCGGCGCGCTGATTGCCGTCTTCGGCTACAACTTGATCCACAAGTTCGAGCGTTACCTGACCTACGCGACCATCGTCGCCCTGGCTTTCCTCACCGTCGCAGCCCTGACCAAGCTCAGTGTCCCCAGTGGTGCTTGGGACTTCGGCAATTTCCACCTGGTCGCGTTTCTGGGGCAGCTCGGCGTGGCGGCCGGGTACCAGATCTCCTGGGCCATCTACGTTTCCGACTACTCGCGATACCTGCCGCCGGACGTCACGGTACGTCGAACCTTCCAGTGGACCTTCTGGGGGAGTGCGCTGGGCGGGATCTGGATGATGGTGCTGGGCGCGTACATCGCCGCCGCGGTCGGTGACGGATTCGACACGGTCAGTTCGTTGAAGGCGACCGCGGACAAGTTGTTGGGCGGGTCCGGCAACGTGGTGCTCATCATCTTCGCGCTGGGTCTCGTCTCCGTCATCGCGCTGAACATGTACGGCGGGTCCCTTACTCTGATCTCGTCGATCGACAGTCTGAAGCGGGTGCGCCCGACAGTGGCTCTGCGCGTGGTGACCGTGGCCATCACCGCCGCGCTCTCGCTGGTCTTCGCCTACGCCGCCTCCGCGAACTTCCTGACCAACTTCAACAGTTTCCTGCTGCTGGTGCTCTACTTCTTCATTCCGTGGACAGCGGTCAACCTGACCGATTACTTCGTGGTGCGACGTGGGCATTACGCCATCGCGGAGATCTTCAAACCCAACGGAATCTACCGACGGTGGGGCTGGCCCGGAATCACCGCATACCTGGTCGGGTTCATCTGCATGATCCCGTTCTTCTCGGCTGCTCCGCTGTTCACCGGATTCATCGCCAATGCGATGAACGGCGCAGACATCTCCATGTTCATCGGACTGCCGATCTCGGCCCTCCTGTACTGGGCGCTGACTCGCAATCTCGACGTGGCCGCCGAGACCGCGTTGGCCAAGAGCCAGCAGGCCGAGTTGGAGGATCCGGCCAACGGGGAAGTTGCTCAGGCCGGGTAGACCTTTCCGTCGGTCTCGGTGACGGCGACCGCGGCCAGCGGTTCCGTCGCCGGTCCGGTGAGGACGGCGCCGGTGGCGGGGTTGAACTTGGAGCCGTGTAGCGGGCAGACGCCGGCCCCGTCGATGATCCCGCCCTGGTGGGTGCAGACGGCGGAGTGGGCGACGACCTTTCCGTCCTGCTTGGCCAGAATCACCTGACCGCTCGGGGCGTCGACGACCAGACCGGAGTCGGACGGGATGTCACTGACTGTGGCCAGTGCAGTCTTGCCGGTGGAGGCGCCGGCCGACCCGGTTGCGGAACCCGACGCGGCGGCTGACCCGGCCGCTGCGGACGACGAGGACGACGTGGTCCCCGCGCTGTTCGACGAGCAGGCCGCGCAGGCGAGCAGGACGGCACCGGAGCCGGCGAGGACGGTCCGGCGGGGCCACGAGCGCGGGCCGGAGGTCGAAGCGGTGGCGTCCGCGGAAGGCTGCTCGGTCTGGGCAATCGTCGACATGGGTGTCCTCACTGGTCGCGGCGTGGTGGGTGCGCCCGCGGACAGGCGTCGGCCACCGGCTCCACCGATCATCTCAGGTCAACCGGTGAAAGCGGTGTGACGACGCTGTCAGCGACCGACCCGCCGATCGGCCTCAGCGGGCCAACCGGTCCAGCTCGTCGAGTTGGTCGGCGGTCAACGTGATCGATGCGGCGGCCACGTTCTCGCGCAGGTGCGCCACCGTCGACGTGCCCGGGATGCAGAGAATGCCGGGAGATCGCTGCAGCAGCCAGGCCAGGGCGAGTTGCATGGTCGTGGCACCGATCTCACTCGCGAGATCGGCGAACTGATCGGCGGCCAGCGGGGTGAATCCGCCCAGCGGGAAGAACGGGACGAACGCAATACCCTCGGCGGCGCAGAGATCGACGAGCTCCTCGTCGGCTCGCTGCACGACGTTGTACGCGTTCTGCACGCAAGCCACGGGTGCGATGCTCTGCGCCTCGATCAGCTGGTCGCGGCCCACGTTGCTCACCCCCAGGTGGCGGATCAGCCCCTGCTGCTGCAGTCCGGCCAGCACCTCGAACTGTTCGGTCAGCGATCCCTCCCGCATCACGCCGCCCTGCGCATCGGCCATCCGAAGGTTCACCGCGTGGATCTGTTCGATCCCCAGGTGATGGAGGTTGTCGTGCACCGCATCGGTCAGCTCCTGCGCCGAGAGGGCCGGTAGCCACGCGCCTCTCGGCGTGCGTCGCGCCCCGACCTTGGTCACCAGGACGAGATCGTCGGAGTACGGGTACAGCGCCTCCTTGATCAACTCGTTGACGGTGTAGGGCCCGTAGTAGTCGCTGGTGTCGATGTGGTTGACGCCGAGGTCGACCGCTTCCCGGAGTACCGCCAGCGCCTCGTCCCGATCCCTTGGCGGTCCCATGATGTTCGGGCCGGACAGGCGCATCGCGCCGTAGCCGAGGCGGTTGACCGTCAATTCGCCGCCGAACAGGAGGGTTCCGGCAGTGGCCGCGGGAAGCGTCATCGGTGAACTCCAGGGGTGTTTTGCGAATCAAGGTGCGGGAACTGCTTTGATTGTGCCCGCCGGCGGTTCATCGCAAGCAGGCAGAACATCGATCGACGGAACTGAGGAGTCTGATGAAGGCGCGAACACTGCTGCGGACAGGCCTCGCCGTCGCGGCCACGGCGATCACCGGAGGGCTGGCCACCGACCCCAGCTCCAAGTACTACACAGGGCTGAAGAAGCCCTCGTGGCAGCCGCCGCCCCCGGTGTACGGCATCGTCTGGACCCCGTTGTACGTGGACCTCGCAGTCACCACGGCGCAGGCGGCTGACGCTTTCGAACAGCAGGGAAAGCCGGCACAGCGAGCCGCGCTGGTGCGCGCTCTGTCCGCCAATCTGGCGTTGAATGCCTCCTGGAACGCGCTGTTCTTCAAGGCTCACCGACCCTGGGTCGCTGCGGCGGAGTGTGCGGTGCTGACCGTCAGCTCGGTCGACCTGGTGCGCCGGGTGGGTGCTGCGGACCGGCGAGCCGGCTGGGCTCTTGCTCCCTACCCGCTCTGGTGCGGCTTCGCCACCGCCCTGACGGTTGCGATCGCCCGGCGGAACCCGACGAAATAGCCCGCGCGTGCCGCCGCAACAGCCTCAGTCCAGAGCGACGATCATCTTGCCGATGTTGGCGCCGGCCAACAGGTCCATGAAGGCGGCCGGCGTGTTCTCCACCCCCCGGACGACTGTGTCTTCGTAGACCAGTTGGCCGGACGCCAGCCAGCCGCCGATCTCGGCGGCCGCCTGCCCGGCTCGCTCCCGGTGGTGGTTGACCAGAAAGCCGGTGAGGCTGACCCCCTTGCCGATGATGAGCGAGAGGTTCCGTGGCGCCGCCGGCGCCTCGGTGCTGTTGTAGGACGAGATCGCTCCGCAGATGGCGGCCCGTCCGAAAAGTTTGAAAGCGAAGATCGCAGCCTCGAGGTGCTCGCCGCCGACATTGTCGAAATAGACGTCGATACCGTCCGGCGCCGCGGCACGCAGCGCCCGGTTCACCGAACCGTCGTGATAGTCGAAAGCGGCGTCGTATCCGTACTTGCTGGTCAGCAACTCCACTTTCGCCTTGCTCCCGGCCGAACCGATGACGCGTGCCGCGCCCTTCAGCCTGGCGATCTGCCCGACCAGCGACCCGACAGCGCCGGCTGCGCCGGACACGAAGACGACGTCCCCGGGCTTCATCGCCGCGACGTCGAGCAGCCCGGCATACGCGGTGAGGCCGATCATCCCGACGACGCCCAGATGGGCGCTGTCCGGGACGCCCGCGATGGGTTCCACCCGACGGAAGTGCTTCGCCGGCCCCTGGCCGAACTCGCGCCAGCCGTAGTCGTGCAGGACCAGATCCCAGGGTTGCAGGGCTTCGCTGTTGGACGCGACGACCTCACCCAGCGCGCCACCCGTCATGGCGTGGTCCAGTTGGAAGGGCGGGACGTAGGACTTGACGTCGTTCATCCGGCCGCGCATGTAGGGATCCACCGACAGGAAACGGTTGCGGACCAGCACTTCTCCGTCGCCGAGTTCGGGCAGGTGCACCGTCTCCATCCGGAAGTCGCCGGCCGTCGGTGTCCCGACCGGTCGCCGGGCCAGGTGCCATTCCCTGCTGGTGGGGTTCTTGCTCATCGTCGAGGTCCGTTTCCTGATCTGCGCGCGCTGCGATGCGGTGTCGATGAAGTTCTGCGGTCGTGAGGCCGCCGAGCCGCACAGTACGCGCGCCCGCGCCGTCTCGCGGACTCGGCGATCGAGCATCATTGCGGTCTGCGTCCGAGCGGCCCAAGATGGGCTCCAGCGCGGTCGTCGCCGACCGTCGCCTCCCTGCTGGGCAACGGTCAGCGGGCCGATCAAAGGAGATCGTGTGAGCAATTACGACTACGTCATCGTCGGTGCGGGGTCGGCCGGTTGCGTGCTGGCCGCCAGGCTGTCTGAGGATCCCGACGTGACGGTGGCGCTGATCGAGGCCGGTGGCCCCGACACCGCCCAGGAGATCCACATTCCGGTGGCCTTCGGGCAATTGTTCAAGAGCGAATTCGACTGGGATCTGGACACCGAGCCGGAGCCCGAATTGAACGGTCGGCGCGCCTATCTGCCGCGCGGGAAGATGCTCGGCGGATCGAGCTCGATGAACGCGATGATCTACATCCGGGGCAATCGGGCGGACTACGACGAATGGGCAGCGAACGGGGCCACCGGCTGGGGCTACGACGATGTGATGCCCTATTTCCTCAAGGCCGAGGACAACGAACGTGGCGCCGACGAGTTCCACGCGGTCGGCGGTCCTCTGACCGTCAGCAACACCCGCTCGGCGCATCCGTTGGCCCAGGCCTACCTGGACGCAGCCGAGGAGGCGGGCTACAAGAAGCGTGATGACTTCAACGGTGAGGAACAGGAGGGGGTCGGCTTCTACCAGCTGACCCAGCGCAACGGAATGCGTTGCAGTGCAGCCGTTGCGTATCTGCATCCGGCGATGGCCAGGGGCAACCTCACGGTCCTCACCGGAGCGCAGGCCAACAAGGTACTGATCGAAGGCCATCGCGCGACCGGCGTCGAAGTGCTACGGGGCGGGCAGATCGAGACGATCAGCGCCGATCGGGAGGTCATCCTGTCCGCCGGAGCCTACGAGTCGCCGAAACTGTTGATGCTGTCCGGGATCGGGCCGGCTGCTGTCCTGCCGCTGCTGGGCCTCGAGGTGAAGGCCGACCTGCCGGTGGGTCAGGGTCTGCAGGACCATTTCATGGCTCTGCTGGGATATCTCACCGACGTCGAATCATTGATGACCGCCCTGACTCCGGCGAATGTGGAGTTGTTGCAGACGCAGGGTCGCGGACCGCTGACGTCCAATGTCGGCGAGGCGGGTGGGTTCTTCCGAGGGCGCGACGGTGTACTCCTACCGGACGTGCAGTTCCACGTCGCGCCGGTGATGTTTTACCAGGAAGGTCTGGGTATGCCAACGGCGCACGCCTTCGGCATCGGGCCCTGCGTGCTCAAGCCGACCAGCCGCGGAATGGTCATTCCCCGCACCGCCCAGCCGGCGAGCGCGCCACGGATCATCCACAACTATCTGTCCACCCAGGAAGACCGGGACTCGCTCGTCGCGGGAGTGCGTATCGCCCTGGACATCGCCGGGAAGCCTGCCCTGCGCGCCGTGACCACCGGGGAGCACGAAGTTCCGGCGTCCGATTCCGAGGCCGACATCCTCGACTTCGTCCGGAAGACGGGTATGACGCTCTACCACCCGACCTCCACCTGCGCGATCGGGCCGGTGGTCGACAACGACCTCAGGGTCCACGGTTTCGACGGACTCCGTGTCGTCGACGCCTCGGTGATGCCCTCCGTGCCCCGCGGCAACACGAACGCCCCGACGATCATGATCGCGGAGCGGGCGGCCGACCTGATCCGTGGTCTGGCCCCGGCCAGTGGCAGAGTTGACGCAACGACATGACCGCCCGCTCACAGACCGCCCGACCACGGACAAGGACACCATGACCGCCCAGCTTTCCGATCAGCGAACCCACGAGATCGACGCCACCCTGGCCGAGCTGACGGCCGGGATTGACCGTTGGGCGAGCCTGACCCTGACCGGCCGTCGAGAGTTGCTGGAGGCAGTGGGGGCATCGGTAGCCGCAGCAGCGCAGGAGTGGGTGAATACGGCCGCCGGTTACAAGGGACTCGCCCCGGATTCGCCACTGGTCGGGGAGGAGTGGACCTCCGGCCCGTACGCCGTGCTGACCGGGCTGTCCGCGCTGGCCGAGACCATGCGGGCCCTGGAGTCTGGCGGCAGTCCGGTGGACGGTTTCGAGTGGGGTGCGGCGCCCGGCGGCCGGGTCAGCGTGAAGGTGCTGCCGCACGGCATCTTCGACGAGCTACTGCTGAGCGGCTTCTCCGCGGACGTCTGGATGCAGCCGGGCGTGACCAGGGAACAGGTGAGCGCCGAAGCGGGCCTCGGCCAGCGAACGCCCGGCGTGACCGGCGGTGTCGGGTTGGTGCTCGGCGCCGGCAACATCACCTCGATCCCGCCGCTGGACGTGCTCTACGAGCTGTACGCCCACAACCGGGTCGTGGTGCTCAAGCTCAACCCGGTCACCGAGGCCATCCTTCCGGTGTTCATCAAGGCTTTTGCGCCACTGATCGATCGCGGTTTCCTGCGGATCGTGACCGGCGGCGCGGATATCGGCCAGTACCTGGTGCATCACGATTCGGTGTCCCACGTCCACATCACCGGAAGCGCTCTGAGCCACGACGCCATCGTGTTCGGGACCGGGACAGAGGGAGCGGCGCGCAAGGCCGCGGTCCGAAAGGGTGCGGCCAAGCCGTTGCTGGACAAGGAGATCACCAGCGAACTCGGCGGGGTATCGCCGACCATCGTCATACCGGGCGACTGGTCGAAGGCCGATCTGCGGTTCCAGGCCGAGCATGTGGCGACCCAGCGCCTCCACAACGGCGGCTACAACTGCATCGCCGGTCAGGTGGTGATCATGTCGTCCGACTGGCCGCAGAAGGACGCGTTCCTCGCCGAGCTACGGTCGGCGATGTCCAGCGCGCCGGGACGCCCCGCGTACTACCCGGGCAGCGACCAACGGGTGGCGGCGGCGAAAGCCGGCTATCCGGCCGCCGAATCGCTCGACCACGGCCGGCTCCTGATCGAAGCGCCGTTGACTGCGGGTGAGAAGGCGCTGAACGTCGAGTATTTCGCTCCGGTGCTCGCTGTCACCCAGCTTCCCGGAACCGGGCTCGCGTTCTTCCGTGCCGCGGTCGACGCGGCCAATGACGACTTCGCCGGCACGCTCGGCGTCAATGTCATCGTGCACCCCCGCACGTTGCGGGCGGCCGGTCCGGCCTTCGAGGACACGCTCGCCGATCTGCGCTACGGCGGTGTCGCAGTCAACGCCTGGACGGGGTTCGGTTTCCTGACCGCGCGCGCGACCTGGGGAGCATTTCCCGGGCACACCCTCGCCGATGTGCAGAGTGGGATCGGCGTGGTGCACAACGCCCTGCTGCTGAACTCCGTCGAGCGGACGGTGGTTCGCGGCCCGTTCCGCCCCTCGCACCGGGCGCTCGGGGCCGGCGAGTTCACCCTCTCGCCCAAGCCGCCGTGGTTCGTCACCAACAAGACCCAGGCCACCACGGGTCGCCGGTTGGCGGAGTTCGCAGCCGACCCCGGCTGGGCCAAGCTGCCGGGAATCTTTGCATCGGCGCTGCGGGGCTGACGGAGGTCAACCAGGCAGTACGGTGTACGCGCGGACGGGGAAAGTGCCGAAGCCGGCGACCTTTGGTGGGACCGCGTGCAGGCGTGCGCCCCGGTCCGGCAGGTCGCCGAGCCGGGTCAGGTGTTCCAGCACCGGAATCCCGGCAGCCAACAGCAGTGAGTGCGCCGGACGTTCACCGCCCGGCACCGTGTCGTCGATGTTCACCGAGTCGATACCGACCAGGAACGCGCCCTGATCTATCAGGTACTGAGCGCCGTCCCGGGTCAGGAACGGCGCCGGCTCACCGTATTCCGGGGTACCGAAATGCCGGTCCCATCCGGTGTGGAGCAGGACCGCGCGGCCGGCGATGTGCAGTGCCCGCAACGCATCCGCATCGATACCTCGTGCTGCACTCGTGGTGAAGCGGCCCACCTCCGTCGAGAGGTCCGCCAGGTGATCGAGCGGCAAGCCCGCCAGGTCGGTGCCGTCCGGATAGCGGTGGAACGGGCTGTCCAGGTAGGTGCCGGTGTTGCCGACCATGCTGATCCGGTCGATGGTGAATTCGGTTCCGGGCGCGTAGACGGCGCGCGAGTCGGCCCGCGTGAGGTGCGGACGGAATTCGGGACCGGGTAGTCCGGGGTAGGTGATCATGCCCGGCCGGATCACGTGACTCAGGTCGATCAGTCGGTCGGCGATGGTCATCGGTTCCTCAGCGTTGGCTCGTCGGCGGAGACGGTTCGAGGTCCGGTTCCAGCACCACGAGTGCGATCTCCCGGGTGGTGGACTTCTGGTAGTCACCGTAGAAGGCATGGTCGGCCACCACTTTCGGCCACCACTGCGCCCGTTCGGCCGGGCTGGCCACTCTGGCTCGGGCATTGACCGTGGTCCGGCCGTCGAACGAGACCTGGACGTCCGGATTCGCGACGAGGTTGCCCAGCCACGCCGGTGGTGTGTCGTCGCCACCGCGGGAAGCCACCACCACGTACGTGCTGCCGATCTGGATCGGAGAGGTGAGCAGCACGGTGCGCGACTTCCCGGTCTTGCGGCCGATCGTGGTCAACTCGACCACCGGCATCTTCATCGCCGTCCAGCCGAGCTTTCCCAGGCTCAACCGCTGGGCAGCTCGGTGAACGGCGTTCATGGCTTTGAGAGTCAGGTCGCTGGGCACTTCACGACCGTAGCGTGCTGCCGGGTAGCGAAACCCTCCCATGTCACTGCAGGACCAGGGCCAACCCGCCGCAGACGGGTACGACCACCCACATGACGAATACCACCACCAGGCAAGCGGTGCCGACGGCGTCGTCCAGCTTGGACCTCCAGCCCTGCAGGTGGTCGGGCCGCAGGACGAGCGGTGGATGCCCGATGAGGGACCCGGGCCGGTCGAGATCCCCCGGATGCCGGTGGGGGACCGGTCCGGGGGCGTAGCCCATCCGCCTCTCGGAAGCGGCAATGCCCGCATTCGAGCTGAGGGCCTTCATCTCGTGCCTCGATTCTCGAGGTTCCTGCGCTCAGATCTCTTCGTCGGGGCCGAGGGGCTTCTCGGCCTCGGCCTGCTCCAGCTCGGCGACCTCTTCCGGTGTCACATCCGGCGCGTGCACCGCATCGCTGTACGCCTGGAGTTCTTCCTTGTGCTCTTCGTATGTCTGCTCGTCTGCCATCCGACCAGTATGCAGAATTCCCGCGCCTGAGGGCACGTCAGATCGGCCCCTGGCGGCGTGGACCGATCAGTCGATCGCACACCGGACGGAGTCCGGCAATGTAGCGGTGCCCCTAGCAGGATTCGAACCTGCGACACACGGTTTAGGAAACCGATGCTCTATCCCCTGAGCTATAGAGGCGGGGGATCGGTCCGCGCTGCGTCGGAGTCCCTGTCGGGGCCGAGGCCCCGAGCGTCCAACGCATCGACGATCGATCTCGCTCCCGGAACGAAGAATCGGTCCCGCAAGCGTTTCGAGGATAACCGCCCGCACGCCGCCTGGAAAAATCCGCGGGCGAGCTACCAGCCGGCGGCGATATCGGTGGCCGCCTGCTCCATCGCGCTGCGCAGGTAGGCCTCTTCGCCCTCGACGGTCCTGGGCCGGCCGTGCAGCACGACGGGACGACGTTCCACACCATGGGAGACGGGTGCGAGCCGACGCCCGGCCTGGCCGGGAACAGGGGGATGGGCATCCTTCTGCATCTGGGTGTTCCGCTCCGATGTGGTCATCGTCGACCTGCTCTTTCGCCGTCCGTGGAGTTCGCCCGAAGGCCCAGACGACCCGTCGGTACAGCTCTTCTCCTACCTCCGTTCTACTCGCGGAAGGACGGATCCTGAATGATGCAAACGTGTGTCAGTGGGCACAGGACACTGTTGATTCGCCGGGATCGTCCGGGCCCGCCGAGGCGCACTACCCTGATCGGAGGACGCATCGGAACCGACGGGCGCCACGGGACGAGCGGGGGCGGGACGGATCGTGCGAGGTCGGCTGGCGCGCGCCGTGGTCGGAGCCGTACTGATCGCCGCTGTCGCGACCGGTCCGGCAGACGGGTCCCCACCCAACACGCTGACGCCGCAACAGGCCATCGCCCAGGGCGTGGCCGCAGCCGCGGGCGATGGCGTGAACCAGTACGTGGCGCTGGTCGACCGCAAGACCGGGAAGCTGGTGGCCTCCAGCGGTGGCAACACCCAGGTGATCTCGGAGTCGATCGTCAAGCTGTTCACCGTCGCCTACTACCTGGTCAAGTACGACGGGCAACTCCCGGACCAGATGGCCACGGACCTGCACGAGATGATCGTGCACTCCGATGACGCCATCGAGTCGGAGTACTGGACCACTGCGGCCGTACCGGCCATGGCCACACGGTACGGCCTGCCCAACACCGCCAACGGTCCCAAGACCGGGCCACACGACTGGGGCTGGGAGTACATCACCGCCGACGACGAGGCGAAGTTCCTGTACGAAGCTGCCAACGACCCGGTGGTCGGCCCGTTTCTGACCGATGCCATGGCCGATGTCGCATCGGTCGGGGCGGATGGGTTCGACCAGAATTTCGGGTTCAACTCCCTGGACGGCGACCACGGTTCGAAACAGGGCTGGACCGACCGCAACACGTCCCAGGCCATCAACATCCACTCGGTCGGGTGGACGGACCGCTTTTTCGGCGCGATCCTGCAGACTTCCGATTCGCCGCAGTACGACACGATGCGGGACGACTCGACGCGTACGGCCGACCTCATTGCCGGGCTGCAATCGCCGCAGGCGCTCGAGGCGGCCGAGCTCGCCGAGGCCAGGACCGCAATCAGGGGCAGTGCCCGCGCACTGCAGGCGGCCGTGCTGCACCTCTTCTCCGTGATCGGCTTGCGCACCGGCTGACTCCGCTGCACACGCCTGCCGCCGTTCGGCTGACGGTGGTATCTCCCGGACCGCTGGGCACTCCTGCTCTCTGGTGCCGTCGCTGCCGGTGATGGCAAATCCGGAGTGGAGCCGAAATGCATGTCATCGCTGCGCCGGCGACGCCGGGCGGGACATCGTGATCAAGCGTTTTCCCATGGCGGCACTGATGGTCGCTGCCCTGTTCTTCGGAGTGGCGCCCGTCGGCACGAAGTACGCGCTGGGTGGATTCGGCCCGGTCACCGCGCTGGCCATCTCGTTGACGGCGGCCACCGTGGCGTTGTGGATCCTGCTGCTCCGGCGCGGCTACCGCCCGCCGCAGTCGTGGATCAGGGTGATGGCGCTGGGCGTGCTCGAGCCGGCCGTGGCCGACCTGTTCGTCGGGTTCGGGCTGAACCTGACCACGGCGTCCAACGCGGCGTTGGTCAGCGGACTGGAGTCCGGTTTCGTGGTGGTGCTGGCGATCGTCTTCCTGCGAGAGCGGGCCACGTGGCCGGTCGTGGTGGCGGTGGTGTTGGCCGTGCTCGGCATGGTTGTGCTGGAAGGGACGTCGAGTTTCGGGGCTCCAGGCGTCGGTGACCTGCTGATGATGCTCGGCACGCTCTCTGCGGCCGTCTACACCATCGTCGCGCGCGGGCTGTCGCCCGGCGAAGACTCGCTGACCGTGACCGCACATCAATGTGGCTTTGCCGCCGCGCTGGTGATTCCACTCGCCGCGATGACCTGGGTCAGCGGGTCCGAGCCCGTTCCGGTCGACGTGCCCGGTCGATTCTGGGTCGTCGCCGGGGTGGTCGGCATCCTCGGATTCGGATTCAGCTTTCTGCTCTACAACGCGGCCATCGTCTGGATGGCGGCCGGCCCGGCGGGTGTCATCATCAACCTGTCCCCGGCATTCGGTCTGACCGCGGCCGTCGTGCTGCTGGGGGAGTCGCTCACCGCCGCCAGAGTGATCGGCGCCGGCCTCATCGGGCTCTCCGTGGTGCTCTTCGTCTGCGTCGAGCGGTCCGGTGGGCGGGGCGTCGAGCGCAGCGGACCCGCGCAGCCGACGGTGGGAGTGCCGAGTCGAGGTGTGCGGGTCCGGTACCGCGACCGCTAAGGCGTGACGGAATCTCTGTCCTCGGGCGGGATGTCGGCCAACAGGCGTCGCAGGGCCACCCGATCCGGACGCCGTCCCCGGCCGGCAGTGGGTATGGCGCTGAGCACCACGATCTGGTCGGGGAGCGCCGCCGGATCGATCACGTCGGGGAGTATCGGGGCGACGGCCGTCGCGAGCGGATGGTGCAGCAGGACGGACACCTGTGTCGGATCCGGTGGCCGGTCGTCCCTGCTGTTCGACTGCTTGGGTTCGCCTGCCAACGGCTGGTCGTTGACCGGCTGCCCTGCCGGCTGCAGGACGAGAACGATTCGCTCCTCACCGATCTCGTTCGGCAGGCCCACCATCGCGGCATGGCCGACACCGGGCAGGGCCTCGATGGCACTCTCGTGGACAGCTGGATAGATCTGCGCGGCACCGCGGCGGATCATGTCCTGTTTGCGGCCCAGCAGGACGACCGTCCGACCCCGGATGACGGCCAGATCGCCGGTGGCGTGTTCGGTGAGCGCGGGCTCGCCGAGATAGCCCTTTGCCAGGCTGGGGCCGCTGACGATCAGCTCACCGTCCGCGGCGATCCTGGCCTGCACGCCGGGCTGCAACTCGCCGACGAGGTCGCCATCGGGATCCGCGAGCAACTTGTCGCGGCCTTCGGCGACGGCGATCGGGAGCATTTCCGCCATGCCGTAGATGGCCAGCAGTTGGACGTCCGGCAGCACAGCCTGCAGCCGAGCCACCAGAGGCGGTAGCACGGGGGCGCCGCCGGCGATGATCTGTTGCAGTTCCGGCGGTTTCGGTGCGAGCCGTTCGGAGATCGCGGTCAGTACGGCCGCCAGGTCGACGGGGAACAGGAAGGCATGGGTGGCGGCACCCATGCTCTTCGCGAAGCGCGCCGGATCCACCCGGGGGGCCAGCCCGGTGGGCGGCAGCCGCCAGTGCGCACCCGATGCAAGGGCGGGCATACCCAGCACGAACAGGTTGGAGTACACCGTGGCCAGATGGTCGATCTCATGTCGAGCGGCGATCCCCGACACTGCCGAGCCCAGCGATCCCCGGGTGTGGACCACGGCTTTCGGGCCGTCGGCGGCTCCCGCACTGAACAGGACGGCCGCTTCGGCCCCCGGGTCGCCCTGCAAGCCCACCAGCGGTTCGTCGTCCCGGCGCTGCGGGCCTTGCCCAGCGCGTGCAGGGACAGCGTCGCCTTCGGCATTCCCGGCTGCCAGCGGCCGGTGCGGAGAGTGCGGATGCCCAGTGCTCCGTAGTCCGGCACTCCGCCACTGCGACGGGTCAAGGTCCGCAACGGCGCCATCGGGCCGGCGGCATAGGCCTCGGATTCCGCTGCCATCCAGGTCGCCCCCGTCACTTCGGCCCTGCGGGCGAAATCCTCGGGGTCGGATCCGGGTTCGATGAAGACCACACACCCGCCGGCGGCCACTGTCGCCAGTGCGAGCACCACTGCGGACGGGGCCGGGCGGAGCCCGAACAGCAGTCGATCGCCGGCGAGGAAACCATTGCTGTGCAGGCCTTTCGCTGTGGCCACCACGGCGACCGCCAGGTCGCGGTAACGCAGGGTGCGGCCGTGATGGCCGGACAGCGCCGGTCGGCCGGGGTTCAGCGCTGCCGCTTGGAGGATCCGCTGCAGGAGATCCTGCGGCTCCCCGGCGCTCCCCTCCGGATCAGCCATGAACCGCAGCCAGGTGCCCATCTCGTCGGTCCACCGGTCCACCCTCCCCGAAAGCCCATCGAGCCGTCGTCGGACAACTCGTGCGACCTGAGGGTACGGGGCCGCGTGTCCCGACGTGCGCGGATGTGTCCGTCCCGTGACCTCGAGTCCGGCCGACGAGGGAATCCGATCTGTGCGGAACGCTCGATCGGCAAGGTGGTAAGCAGTTGTCCATGACTCAGCGCGTCGCCGAAGTGATCCTCTTCGACCTGGACGGGACACTGGTGGATTCCACCGCCAGCGTGGAACGCAACTGGCGGCGACTCGCGCGCCGAACGGGTTGGTCCTACGACGAGATCGAACCACTCATCCACGGCATCCCGGGCACACAGGTGCTCCGCATGATCGACCCGGGCATGTCCGACGAGTTGGTCGAGGAATTGAACGAGTTCATGGTGGTGGGCGAGTCCACCGACACCGACGACTGCATCCCGCAACCGGGCGCCCTGAGGGCTCTGGACGAGATCCCCACTACCCGATGGGCCATCGTCACGAGCGGTAGTCGGCGCCTCGCGACGGCGCGGATCGCGGCGGCCGGGCTACCGCAGCCACGGTTCCTGGTCACGGCGGACGATGTCCGGCAGGGCAAACCGCACCCGGACCCCTACCTGCTCGGTGCCAGGATGATGGGTCGGGCACCGGGACGCTGCCTGGTGTTCGAGGACGCGCCGGCCGGGGTCGAGTCGGCTCAGGCGGCGGGGGTCCCGGTGATCGGTCTGCTGACCACGCATGAGGCGCTGAGCGTCCCGTCGGTCGCCACTCTGGCTGACGTCGAGTTCTCCGCCGATCGCACCGGGGTGATCGTGACCTACTGACCTGGCCACGTCGACCCGCAGCTCAGGGTCCATGACGGAGCCGGCGCCCTTCAGTCGTCGACCCCACGGGCGATGAGGGCGTCGCCCATCGCATCAGCCGACCGCAGCGCCCTGACCACCGCGGGAGCGATCAACGCCCGGATCGAGAAGCCGAGTCCGCGGGCCTTTCGGGCCTGGGCGACGTCGTCGATGATGCCGGTCAGCAGCGGTATGCAACGGATCGTCATGGCCAGCACCAGTCCAACCCGATCCGGATCGACGCCGAAACGTCCGAGCGGCAGCAGCACCCGCTGGCAGGCGTCCAGCATGTCCATGACCTTGGTCGTCAACGTCACCAGCGCGGCAATCGCGATCGAGATCAGCAGGGTGCCGCAGACCATCAGGGCGACCACCGGCCCGGCCAGCACGATCTGGGCGACCGCGATGAACAACAGCAGCCACCGCAACGGGCGCAGTTGCCGCCAGATCAGCCGCGCCGGAATTCTGGCGATGGCGAACCCGGCCGCGACGACGACGGCAGCCACGCCCAGCTGCCACGGCCGGTGCAGCGCGACCACGACGATCAGGGCGACAAACATGCCGACGAGTTTCCAGCCCGCCGGAATACGATGCAGTGCAGAGGTTCCGGGCTGATACAGACCGATGATGCTCATCCGAGCATGGCTTCGTACCGGCCGGTGACATCGACCGGCGGGCCGTCTGCCACCACCGCGCCGCCCTCGATCAGCAGCACCCGGTCGAAGCCGGCCAGCAGGTGCAGGTGGTGGGTCACCAGGACGACCTGTTCGGCCAACCCGGCGATCAGTTCGGACACCATGCGCGAGTTGCGCAGATCCAGCAGGGTGGTCGGCTCGTCCGCGACGATCACCGCGGGTCGGCGGATCAGCACGGCAGCCAGGGCCAACAGCTGTTTCTGCCCGCCGGAGAGCAGGTGGGTGGGGTGGTCGGCGTGCCCGGCCAACCCGAAGCGGGCCAACGACTCGAACACTCGGGCCTGGATCTCGGGCTTGGTCAACCCCGACTTCCGCAGCGAGAATGCGACGTCCTCCGCGACGGTCGGCATCACGATCTGGTTGTCCGGATCGGTGAAGACGAAGCCGACCTGCTGCCGTACCTGCTTGCCCTGCTTCGCCACGTCCAGGCCGCCGACAGTCACCCGGCCGGAGGTCGGTTCGACCAGTCCGTTGATCATCCGGGCCAGGGTCGACTTCCCGGATCCGTTGGCGCCGACGATCCCGATCCGCTGTTCCGTCAGCCGTAGGTCTATCCCGTCCAGCACGACCCGATCCCCGTAGCGGTGGCCCACGTGCTCGAAGGCGATCTCGGTCATGTCCGCTCCACCAACATGGCCACACCTTGACCGCCGCCGATCGCGCAGGCGGCAAGACCGAATCTCGGGCCGTCCGGTGCACTCATCCTGGCCACCAGGCGGACCAACAGGATCGCGCCGGAGGCGCCCCACGGATGCCCGAGTCCGATGGCCCCGCCGTCGCTGCAGACCACATCCGGATCCAGGTGCAGTTCGTCGATGGCGGCCAGGGCTACCGCCGCGAAAGCCTCGGTGATCTCGACCGCCCCGACATCGGCCAGATCGACACCGGCCGCAGCGACCCTCCGGTGCTGTAGCAGTTGTCGTACCGCGGCGCCGATAGCCAGACCGGGCAGTTCCGGATCATCGCCGGCCACGGCCGCACCGACGATCCGGAACCCTTGTAGCCCTGCATGTTCGGCATCAGCCACCGTCGTCACGGCCAACACCGCGGCGCCGTCCGACACCCCGCAGGAATTACCCGCCGTGACGGTTCCGCCGGGGGCGAAGGCAGGCCGCAACCGGGCCAGCCGGTCGGCGGTCAGACCCGGCCGGGGTCGCTGGTCCACCCCCGCGCCGTTGATGGGCAGGATCTCGCCGGCGAAAACGCCTGCAACCGTTGAGTGTGCGGACAACGCGTGCGAGCGGGCCGCGTAGTCGTCCTGGCGGAGCCGGGAGATGCCGAGCCGGTGGGCGAGATCATCGGCACTGGAACCCATCTCCGGGTCTGGAAAGCCGTCCGGTGTGAACGGGGCCCTGGTGTACCGGACCGGAGCGGTGCCGTCGACCGGTGGCCAACTGCGCCAGGGGGCGGTCGAGGCCGATTCGACTCCACCGGCCAGCACCAGTCTGGCGTCGCCGGCCCGCACCCTCGATGCCGCCTGTAGCACGGCATCCAGACCCGAACCGCACTGGCGGTCGACCGTCACACCGGGTACCTGGTGACCGAGGCCGGCGGCCAGCGCTGCCACCCGGGCGACATCCCCGCCGGGACCAAGGCAATTGCCCAGGATGACGTCGTCCACGGGCAGACCCAAGGTGGCGGTCAGTTGGACGGCTTCGTCCAGAAGTGGGGCCGCGAGGTCGGTGGTGGTCAGCGTGCCGAAGACACGCCCGGCGGTACCGATAGCGGTACGGCGAGCGGTGACGATGACGGGCTCGTCACGGTTGTCCGGCGTGGAGATGGGCACGACCGTTCAGCGTACTGACCGCGGCGGCGCTTCGGAGCTCTCCCGGTCGAGCCCGGCCAGCCCGGCCAGCCCGGAGCGCGCGACCTTGCCGCCGGCGGTCCGCGGCAGTCGTTCGACGACCAGCCATCGGCGCGGCAGTGCGGCCCCGTTCAGGACCAGCCGCGCCGTCCTCCGGACGTCCGCCAGACGGCCTTCGGTGGTCAGCTCGATCACCGCCGCCACCACCTGACCGAGTCGGGCGTGCGGCACACCGATCACGGCGACGGCCCGGACTCCCGGCAGCACACCGATGGCGGCTTCGACGTCCTCGGCCAACACCGTGTGCCCACCCGTGATCACCGCGGCATCGCCCCGTCCCCGGATGACGAGAGCACCGTCGGGGTCGGCGTCGACCCGATCGCGGACCGTGACGAAACCGTCCCGGGTGGGCAGAGCGGAGCCGACGTGGTTGCCGGGCACCACGCATCCCAGGGCCAGATAGGGAGAGCGGGCCCACAACTCGCCGTCGACGATCCGGATCTCCACGCCGGGGAACGCCGTCAAACGGGCCGGGGCGACGCGGGCTGCCACGAACGACAACTCGGCGGCCCCGTAGTACTCGACCAGAGTCAGGCCGCGCGCCAGCGCCCGGTCCTCGAGACCGGGCGGCAGCGGTGCACCGGCGACGACGATCGTCCGGAGCGTCGGGGGTGGATCCTCGAGCAGGTCGGCCGCCACCGAGGGGACGGCGTGGACGGCGGTGGCCCTTTCGGGATCATCGGTGAGATGGGCGCCGAGCCACAGGGTGTGGACGGCGGCGAACAGATGCAACGTGGACTGCAGCGGCCCGGTCAGCAGCACGGTGTCGGCGCCGGAGAGGCCGGTCAACTCCGCGAAGGGCCGGAACGAGCTCGACCACGAAGCTGCCGTCCGCACCACCGCCCGAGGACGGCCGGACGTGCCAGAGGTCATCACCACCAGCAACGCCCCGGGAATCACCTCGTCGAGCGCAACCGGGGTCGAACCGGGCGCTCGCACCAGTACGGCGGTGCCGGAACGGGCAGCTGCGAAGACGGCAGCCAATGCGTCGATGGCCGACATCTGGCTCAGGTCCAGCAGTCCGCCGGGCGGGGGCGGGAGGCGGTCGACCAGAGCCTGCAGGGCGGAGTAGGAAACAGACTGACCCTCGATGGTCACGGCCGGCTGGTCGCCGCCCGCACCGAGCTCGAAGCGATCAGCCAAGGGGTGTCGTACCGTCGGCTCCGATGGCCTTGGGCTGCGCCTCGGGTGCAGCATCGATGACGTCGACAGCCGGGGACGGAGCGACTCCGGGGGGCGGGGACCCGACGACAGTGGAGACGGGACGGCGCGGCGGGATGAGCCCGGGGTAGGCGCGGTGCACCTGCTTGGCGATCAGCGCGGTGATGACCACCTTGACCGAGTCGCCGGCCAGGTACCAACCGTTGGCGACGGTGGCCGCCCGCAGCGAGATGTGGGCGTTGTGAGCCAGCACCGGAATGCCGATGGCATAGATGACCACCATGCCGCCGGCCGCATTCACCAGAATGCCTTGCCACAACGGGTATTTCGGCAGGATGCGAGCAGTGAGGGCGCCGATCAGCGCGGCACCTGCCAGCCAGCCCCAGAGGAATCCGGCGGACGGAGCGGTGGTGAACCAGACGACCCCGCCGCGGCCACCGGCCAGGATCGGCAGACCCGCGAAGGCGAGGACCTCGAAGGTCAATACCGCGAGGAAGCCCTTGCGGGCTCCGAGGATCGCGCCGGCCAACATCACACCCAGGGTCTGCAGGGTGATCGGGACGCCGGTGCTACCCACTGCGATGGTGCCCGGCGCACCCAGGGCGGCGATCAGGGCGGCGAAGATGGCGATCTGCGCCAGATCGCGGGCGGTACTGCGTCGGCTGCTCACGGCATTGACGATAGGGCGGGACGACCCGGATGAAAACAAGGGGTCGGCCAGCCCGACGCGGGCCTCCCGGCCCGGTGGCCGGTGACACAGCCCGTACGGGCACGATGAGTCGATGTCTGCGACACCACCCGACCCCGGAATGGCGGTCGCACCGTCCGCTGACGTCGTCGGACTGGACGTCTCCGGAGCGGACGGCGTCTCGATCTCCGTCCGTATCAGGCGGGCAGGGGGTGCGGTACCCGTCCTGCTCGTCCACGGCTTCGGATCCAGCGCCAAGGCCAACTGGTCGGCCACGGGCTGGCTGGCCGGCCTGGCGCGGGCGGGTATCACCACCGTGACCGTCGACATCCGCGGGCACGGGTTGTCGTCGAAGCCGCACATGGTGGATGCCTACTCGCTGTCCGCCGTGCTCACCGACCTGCGGAACGTGCTGGCCGCGCTGCCCGACCAACTGGGTCCGATTCCCCAGATCGATCTGATCGGCTACTCGATGGGGGGCCGATTGGTCGGCGAGCTGGTGGCCGCCGCAACCGATTCCCCCGCGCACGCCGAGCGGGCGCCGTGGGAAGTCGGACTCCCCGCCATCCGCCGGGCGGTCATCGGTGGATATGACGGCCGTCCGCTGTTGGACGGCATCCACGGCTCGCAGGGCGCCGAGTTCGCGGCCTTCACGGCCGCGTTGGAGGGTCGGCCCGGCCCGGACAGCCCGGGTCGGCGGGTCGCAAACATCGCCACCGCCACCAGGGGCAACGATCTCCTGGCTCTTTCGGCCCTCGTCGCCGGCCTGAGCCGGAACGGGACGGGCCTGCCGCCCGAAGCGGTGGAGGTGCCCACCCTGGCGGCGGCGGGCGACCGGGACGAGATCACCGACGACACTCGGTGGTGGGCCGCCAGGCTGCCCCGTGGCGAGTATCTGGTGCTGCCCGGACGCAACCACATCAGCGCAGTCACCTCGGCGGCCTTCCGGTCGGCGGCCCAGGAGTTCCTGACCCGTTGAGCGTCGCCGGATCCCGGGTCCGGTCTTGCGAGCTACTTCCAGGTCTCGAACGGCCGATCCATCACCCAACTCGGCCCCAGGCCGAGCAGGCCGCCCCCGGTGGGCGACCCGTTCTCGGCCTGCCGGGTGAGCACCCTGAAGTCGCCGTTCGGCGGGTTGGAGAGTGCTTCGAACTCTGCGACGGTCCAGCCCATGAGCGCCATGCAGGCCAACCGCATCGCCAGCCCATGGGTGACCAGCAGCACGGTGCGGCCTGCTTCATCCGCGGCATCGGCCCAGGGAGCGGTCAGCCCGGCCAGGAATCCCGACAGCCGGTCGTAGACGTCGGCACCTGATTCGCCGGACGCCAGCCGATAGAAGAAGTGGCCGAACGCATCACGTTCCCGGCGTTGTCGTGCCTGGTGGGACAGGTCCTGCAGGTTTCCCCAGTCCTGTTCGCGCAGCCGTGGCTCCTCACGGATCCGCCGGACCCGAGCACCGAGGTCGAGCAGTTCCAGGGTCTGCCAGGTGCGTCGGTAGGGGCTCACGAACACATCGACCGGTTGTGTGCCGAGCAGTTCGTCAAGTCGGGCGCCCGCGGCCCTCGACTGCTGCCGCCCTTTCTCGGTGAGAGTCATGGCGTGGTCGGGAATCCGGCAGAACGCGGATTCGTCGACGTTGCCGATGGACTCGCCGTGCCGGAGGAGGATCAACCGCATGCGGCCGATCTTGCCCCAGTGGCCGCCGGGGCCACTGGCGTGGTGGCCCCCCGCTGATGGCTAGTCTCCTTGTGACAGCTTTCGGCTCCCTGAGGGGGCCGGCGTTCAACCGGAGGTATCGCGCATGCCCACCACGCCACACACGGGTCGAGCACTCATCGTGTCCATCACTGACCAGCTCGTGCACGGCGAGGGTGACAACGGCGCGGGCGCCCTGGTGACCGAACTGCTCACCGAGGGTGGGTTCGTCGTCGACGGCTCGGTCGCGGTGCCCTCTGATGCCGTGGACATCCGCAATGCCCTGAACACGGCAGTGATCGGAGGCGTCGACCTGGTCGTCACCGTCGGTGGTACCGGCATCTCCCCGCGAGACGTCACCCCGGACGTGACCAGCGAGGTCCTCGACCGGGAGCTGCCCGGCATCGCGCAGGCGCTGCGCTGGTCGGGCATGGCGGCCGGGGTGGTCGACGCGGTCGTTTCACGGGGGCTCGTCGGGGTTTCCGGGTCGACGATGGTGGCCAACGTGGCCGGTTCGCGGCAGGCCATCCGCGACGGACTCGCCACGCTGATCCCGTTGGCGGCACACGTCATCGGCGAACTGTCCGACCCGGAGATCTAGACCCGACGTCCGGGCCCTGCGGGGGACCAGCTGCCGTCCACCGGGGCCGACGGTCCGCCGACGAGTCTGGTGGCAGGCTGTCGGTCATGAACCCACCACCGAGCGACCCGGCCGACTCGAGGCCCGGCGCAGGCGACCCGGCCGACGCTCCGCGGACCTTCGACCGCAAGCTGCTCGACGACATCTTCGGAGACGTGCTACCGGAGACCACCGGCGACGAGCGGGACTCCAGTTCGTCCGACACCGGCCATAGCGAACAGTGGTACCGGGAGAACCGGCCGCCGCACCACGGCGGGTAGGCCGGTTGGGTCAGCTGTCCTTCTGGAAATCGAGAAGATCGTCGGCCTGAGTGGTGACCGGAACTGAGTCGCTGGTCACCGTGATCTTGCCGCCGGCCAGCAGGTCGCGGATCTGAACGAGCAGGTCGAGCTCGGTGGGATCGACGGCGACCGGCTCCAGGTTCTTCTTGCGGCGCTCGGCGAGCTTGTTCATCGGCACGACGAACACGAAGTAGACGACCGCTGCCGTGATGACGAAGTTGATGGCTGCTGTCAGGACTCCACCGATGTCGACCAGGGTGGCCGTGTTGCCCGGCACCAGGTAGAACGCCAGACCGTTCACGCTGTGTCCACCGACGCTGGCGATGATCGGGTTGATGATGAACTTGCTGAAGCTCGCGACGAGGGCGGTGAACGCGGTACCGATGACCACCGCGATCGCCAGTTCGATGATGTTGCCGCGCATCAGGAAGTCTTTGAAGCCTTTGAACACGGGTGTCTCCGTCAGGTGAGGGCGCCCCCCAAAGGCGCCGTGGTCGAAGGACGAGCGAATATTACCTGCAGCCGTCACGCAACGTAGAGATCAGGTCTGCGAATCCGCACGAACGTCGTGGACGTCCAGCGGCCCGTGTCAGGTGAATCGCAGAGCTACGGCGCCGGTGATCGCGGCGGCGGTGATGCGATCGGCGACGCCGGCCGGGACGGAGACGACCACCAGCGGCTTACCCGTGTCGGACTTGGATGGCGCCGGGATGGCCAGCACCACAGCGTTCGCAGCCAGGACCGTGGCCTGGCCGTCCTGCGCGACCGCGAGGACGGCCACGTGTACACCGGGGCTGAGCAGGTCCACGGTGCCGGGGTCGGCCGGCCGGATCGGTACGGCGACCCGGCCTGGCCCGGGGCTCGGGCCGTTGGCCGGGACCAGTCGCACATCGGTGAGAACCTCGCCCCTGCGTACCGGTGCCGACAGGAGATGACCGATGGCCTGGGGTGCGGTCCGCAGTGCCCCGTCCGGAATGCTCGGTAGCGTCACCGAGCCCAGATCCGTCTGCGTCAGGGTGGTTCCGGCGGGTAGGTCGCGTACGACGGCCACGGCGTGCAGGCCGACGACGGGCTGCTGGCGGCCGAACGACGCTATGACACCCGCCGCAATCAGCAGGGCGGCGGCCAAGGCGCGGCGTAGCGCGCGCGACCGGCGACCACCTCGCCGATGGTTCCGGGCCGCGGTGGACAGCCGGTCCGGCCACCGGGGTTGTAGTCCGGGCGCCCGTTTGCTCATGAGGGATGACGTTAGGGCGACGCCGGTTTCCGAGGCAGCACAGGATGCAGATTGTGGATGGCGACGAGGTTGTGGACAACCTCGAGGCCGACGAGTGGTGTGCGCAGTTGCGCCGACCAGGCGTTGACCGACCGTCGATCAGCCGCTGGACTTGGCAGCGCTCTTGGGGCTGCTGGTGGAAGGGCTGCTGGACGAGGTGCCGCTCGACCCGTTGCTCGTGGAGCCCGACGAACTCGAGTCGCCCGACTTGGCCGCGGCAGTGGTCGATTCCTTGGCCGCGGCTTTGCCCGAATCGGCGGATGACGAGCCCGAGTCGGACTTCTCCGACTTGTCGCCACCGCTGGCTACCGCGCTGGCCGCTCCCGACCGAGAATCGGTCCGGTAGAAACCGCTGCCCTTGAAGACCACCCCGACCGAGCCGTAGACCTTCCGCAGTTTGCCGCCGCAGACCGGGCAGTCGGTCAACGACGCATCGGAGAAGGCCTGGAACTGCTCGAAGCGGTGTCCGCAATCAGTGCAGGCGTATTGGTACGTGGGCACGCGTTCCTCCGGCGGTGACCCCGCGGCTCGAGCGCGCGAGAAGGCTGACATCTGGTGGTGTGGCGGTGTCGTGCTGTGCCGTCGGTTGCCGGATGGCCGGCGATCGAGTCACGTCGTTGGCACTCGGTGCACGAGACTGCCAGTTCGATGATGCTCCGACTAGGTTCGGTGGTGCAAACCCGTCGTTGTTCACCTGGGCAGATGCACTATCCCCGGCGTGGGTGAGACGGCTGCGTTCACCAGCTTGTCATGTGGTTCGGCCGGCACTTCGTCGATGAACTCGCCGTCGAAGAGCACCGCGACCAGCCGCTGCCCGCCCGGGACCGAGGTGGTGACCCCGGCCAGCAGGGCGAGTGTGCGGTCGTAGTGGCCGCCGCCCCGACCGAGTCGCCGGCCGGCCGGATCCACCGCGAACGCGGGCACCAGGATTGCATCGGCGGTTCGCGCCATGCCCGGACCCAGCCTGGGGCCACGGGGTTCGGCGATGCCGAAGGAGCTCGCCACCGTCGGTACGGGGTAGCGGCACCAATCCAACGGCGAGTCGGCGATCACCACCGGCACCAGGACGTCCGTTCCGCCGGCCACCAATCGATCGAGCAGCCCGGTGGTCAGTGGTTCGGTGGCCAGCGG
The DNA here is from genome assembly GCA_965277305.1 of Nakamurella sp. GTDB lineage: Bacteria > Actinomycetota > Actinomycetes > Mycobacteriales > Nakamurellaceae > Nakamurella. Next base: position 414,165 of record CBDICH010000007.1, read on the forward strand.
GAGGTAGCCGCAGACCACGGCGGACCCGGAGAGCAGTGCGGTCAGATGGGCGTCGTTGGCCTGCGCAGCGCTCGAGCGGTCACCGGCGGGCCTCGATCTCCGGGCGGCGATGATGCTGCGGCGCAGCGCGTTCTTGCTCGCGATCTCGTCTGTGCGATGGTGGTCCACGGACGTCACGGTAAACGGCTCGGGCCGAGAGCGGGACGCATCCGTCGGGCGCCTGCGGTGGTGTCGGAGGTCTTCGGCGCGGCCGGGACAGTAGCGTTACCACTCATGACCGACGCCGAGGTGCCGTGCCCCGGACCGGTCGCCACCCTTTCACCGTTCGCGCGACCCGCTCGTACGCCGATCACCTCACTGGATCAGGAGACCTGATGCGTTCGGTCACCGACCAACTCGACATCGTGCTGGCTGCGGCGCTGACCCCCCCACCGGTCCGGGTGGCCATCTCGGAAGCGCAGGGTCTGCTGTGCGCGGAGGAAGTGGTCGCGACCGCGGCGTTGCCGGCGTTCGACCAGGCCGCCGTCGACGGTTACGCCGTCCGGTCGGTCGACATCCAGGGTGCTTCACCCGTCAACGCCATCGCCCTGCCCGTCGTCGGCGAGATCAGCGCCGGCACCAGGGCCGCGCACCGACTGCAGCCGCACCAGTGCGTCTACGTGGCGACCGGGGCGCCGCTGCCGACCATCGCTGACGCGGTGGTGCCCCGATCGGCGGCCGAACGGTCCGGCGGGCGGGTCAGCGTGACCCGGGCGGTCGGTTCGGGTCAGTACGTCCGACGAACCGGCGAGGACGTACAGCCGGGCGATGTGGCGGTCCGTTCGGGCGCCTTCATCGGCTCCGCCCAGGTCGGGTTGCTCGCCGCAGTCGGCCGCGACAAGGTGCTGGTGCACCCGAAGCCGCGGCTGTCCATCATCTCGGTCGGCGACGAACTGGTCGACGTCTCGCGATCGCCGGGTCCAGGCCAGGTCTACGACGTCAACTCCTTCGCCCTGGCGGCAGCCGCGCGGGACGCCGGCGCCGAAGTCAACCGGGTGGGGATCGCGCCACAGGATCCCCGCAAACTCCGAGAGCTGGTCGAGGCCAGGCTGTTGGTGTCGGAGGTCGTGGTGATCTCCGGTGCGGCCGGCGGGCACAGTGCCGAATTGGTGGTCGAGGCCCTGGCTGATCTGGGTGAGCTGGATCTGACCCGGGTGTCGATGCAGCCGGGATCGGCCCAGGGATTCGGCCGGCTCGGCCCGGACGCCGTACCCACCTTCCTGCTGCCCATCAACCCGGTATCGGCTCTGGTGGTCTTCGAGGTCATGGTCCGGCCGGTCCTCCGGGTGATGCTGGGGAGGCGAAATCCCTATCGCCGCACCGTGACTGCCCGCACGCTGGAGCCGATCATCTCGCCTGAGGGGCGTCGGCAGTTCCTGCGCGGCCAACTCATGCGCGACGAGGACGACGAGTACTTGGTCCACATCCTCGGCGGTGGCGGCACTCACCTGCTCGCGTCCCTGGCCGAGGCGAACTGTCTGGTGCTGATCGACGAGAGCGCCACCGAATTGCCTGTGGGGACCGAGGTTTCCGTTTCGTTTCTCGCTCAGCGTGCTTGAGTCGAGGTGACCGCCGACGGGTGGCCGCCGACCGGTCGGCACCCGGGCTGGCCGGCCAGACTGGGGCCGGTGAAGGTGCGAGCGGGGGCGGTCGCGCTCCGGCCGCTTCGCCGCTCGGACGGTGACCAGTGGCAGGCCATCCGGATCCGGGACGAGGCCCTGATATCCCCGTGGGACGCGACCAGTGGGCTGTCCTGGTCGGAACGGCACAATCGCGCACAGTGGCATTCCCACCGATCCCTGCTACTGGCCGCGGCGCGCCGGGGTGAGGTGCTGCCCTTCGTCATCACGCTGGGCGGACGATTCGTCGGCCAGGTCACCATCGGTGGGGTGCAGCGGGGGGCACTGCGGTCCGGCTGGGTGGGCTACTGGGTCGACTCGACGGTCCAGAGCGGCGGAGTGGCAACGGGTGCACTCGCGCTGGCCGTCGGTCATGCGCTGGGACCGGTTGGGCTGCACCGTATCGAGGCCACGATCGCCCCGGACAACCTGGCGAGCCGGGCGGTGGTCGCACATGTCGGGTTCCGCCAGGAAGGCTACCTGGAGCGATATCTCGACATCAACGGAGCCTGGCGGGACCACCTGCTGTTCGCGATGACCCGCGAGGAATTGCCGGGTGGCACCCCAGAGCTGATCGCCAGGTGGCAGAGCCCGCGCGGTGCCGGCCCGACCATCCCGCCCACCGCACCGCCCGACGGGCGTCGTGGACGGTGGACCGGCCGCGACTGAGTTCGCACCGCACGACTCTCGAGTTCGGGTTGACCGGCCACTCGGGTGACGTTTGCGGGCGTGTCCTCCGGGGCTGGACGCAGGTCAATCGCTAGCGTGAACCAAAGGCCTGCTGCGTTTGTCCGTCCGGCCGACCGCATCTCATCGAGAGGGGGCCGCGATGTCCATCCCCACGTCGCTCATCTTCGTGATCCTGATCGCCGCGTGGCTCGCGGTGCTGGTTCCGATGGTCGCCCGTCGTCGCGAAGCGGTGCCCGAGACCGAGTCCGACGGAAGTACTTTCCGGGTTTTGCGTCGGGCATCTGCCTCTGTGCGACGCCGGCCGAAGCTGGCAGAGCGTGACGAATTGGAAGAAGACGACCTCATGGCTGACCAGGACCGCGACGATTCCTCGGACGAGTTCTCCGACGACGAGGACCTCCACGAGGAACTTCTCGACCAGGACGAGCCGGATGAAGACGATTTCGACGACGACCAATTCGAGGACGCGCCAGAACCACAGCCCATCAGGGTCGGCCGTCGGTCCAAGACGGTCAGGGCCCGGGCCGGATCGGAGCCGGTCGCCGTGGTGCAGAACCAGGGCTACGCCGGGTACGCCGCTCCGCAGTACCCGGCGGCCCACTACCAGACCGCCGACTACCAGACGGCCGAGTACGAGAGGGCCGAATACCAGACGGAGGAGTATCAGGCGGTGGCCCGTTCGGACTCGGGGATGAGCGAGGCCGCTTTCGTCGGGGCTCGCGGGCCCGAGTTCGACGACCCGCATCTGCGTCCCATCCCGCGTCGCCACGGTCGCGGTGGTTACGACCCGGACGCGGCGGAAATGGCCCGGGCGTACCGCTATTCGCGTCGTCGGCGCGTCACTGTGGTCCTGCTCGTAGCGACACTTGTATTTTCGCTGGCCGCGTATTTCGTCGAGCCGATTATGTGGAGCGGCGCAGCAGTTTCCGGGCTGCTGCTGATCGCCTACCTCGGATATCTGCGACGACAGGTGCACATCGAGGCCGACATCAGGGAACGCCGGCAGGCCCGGTTGGCTCGCGCCCGGCAGATCCGCCCGGAGTATCCTGCCCTCCATGACGAGATGCCACTGCAGGCGGCTCCTTTCGCCGCCGCAGCCTCGCAGGTGCCGCCGGCCGGCTACCGCAACGGCCGCCAGATCGTCGATCTCGAGGACGATGATCCATCGTTCGACGATCTCGACTACTACCAACCCATCTCGTATCGTCGCGCCTCGGGCCAGTGACCCCGATACGCGTGGCCGACTGAGCCCGGCCGCGATGACGTGGATACGCCGATGACGCCGCCCTCCGCAGATCCGAACAGACAACTGGGCTGGGCAATTCGGTTCGACTGGGGCCAGCCCGGCGCCAATGCCATCTCGCAGGGCGCTGCGGCTGTTGTCGTGGTCGACGTGCTCTCGTTCACCACCTCGTTGTCGGTGGCGATCGACGAGGGCGTGGAGGTCTACCCCTTCCGGTTCCGTGATGCCTCGGCCGCGGCCTTCGCCGCCACCAGGGGAGCGGTACTGGCCATCGGCCGCCGCGAGGCCGGGGCGTCCGGGGTGAGCCTGTCCCCGCTGTCGGTGCAGGATGCCGCCCGGAGTGGACCGCTGGCCACCTCGCGCAAGTTGGTCCTCCCATCGCCGAACGGTTCGGCCATCGCCCGCCAGCTCGCCGAGTCAGGTTCGGTGGTGGTCGGGGCCTGTCTACGCAACGCCAAGGCGGTCGCGAACTGGATCACCGCCGGTGCGGTACGTGGGCCCGTGGCGGTTGTGGCGGCGGGGGAGCGATGGCCGGGCGACCAGCTCCGCCCTGCGGTCGAGGATCTCTGGGGTGCCGGTGCCGTGGTGAATGCGCTGCTGCTGGCAGGTTTCGGCCCGGCGTCTCCGGAAGCTGCCGCTGCCGCTGCCGCCTATCGCGAGGTCGGCCGGGGGCTGAGCAAGGCCCTGGCCGACTGTGCCTCCGGGCAGGAGCTGATCGGCGACGGCTACGGCAGCGAGATCGCGCTGGCCGCGCAGGAGAACGTCTCCGTCAAGGTCCCGGTGCTGGTCGGAGAGTCCTTCCGGCCCGGCTGATCCGCACCGTACTCGAAGCGGTGTCGCAGTGTCCTCGGCACCGGTTCCGCGCTGGTATTCTTTCATCTGTTCACGGAGAGATCCGGGTTCGGGGCTGTAGCGCAGTTGGTAGCGCGCTTCGTTCGCATCGAAGAGGTCCAGGGTTCGATTCCCTGCAGCTCCACTGCTTTTCCTGCGTCTGCGCACGTCGAGGCCCATCTTCCGAACTCTGGGAGGTGGGTCTTCCTGCTTCACCAGGAGCGTCCGGCGGCTCGCCGTCCGGCTGGGTTGTTACGCTGCGTGCCGTGAGCCGACCGCCGCTGGGGAGTACGGGCGAGCGTTCGGGAGGAGTGCGGGTCACCGACGGCCGGGTGCTGTTCGTGGTGGCCGGGTATGCGTTGTCGTTCGTCGTTTTCGGTCTGATCGTGGACGGCCCGGCCGCGGTCATCCGCGGTTTGCGCAAGATCATTTTCTCCCGGGACGTCTTGCTGACCGACTATGTCGCTCTGGGCGGTGTGGGTGCGGCGTTCGTCAACGCCGGCTTGCTCACGCTGATCGTGTGCGGCGTCTATCGCCTGGCGAAGGCCCGGGTCAGCGGCGCCGCAGTCGCCTGCCTCTTCCTGGTGCTCGGGTTCGCGCTGTTCGGCAAGAACCTGCTGAACGTCTGGCCCGGTGTCGCGGGCACCTACCTCTACGCCCGGTACCGGCGAGAGCGATTTGCCGAGCACATCAACACTGCCTTTTTCGGTGCTGCCCTGGCGCCGATATTTTCCGAAATTCTGTTCAGCACGGACCTCTCGCCGGCTCCGCGGATCGTGCTCGCTTTCGGTACCGCCCTGGTCGTCGGTTTCGTGCTTCCGCCGATCGCGGTCCAGTTGTTTCGGGCCCACGACGGTTTCACGCTCTACAACATGGGGTTTGTGGCGGGCCTGGTCGGTACCGTCGTCGTAGCGGTCTACAAGTCGTACGGCTTTGTCGCGGAACCTGTGGTGCTCTGGTCGACCGGGCACAACCTGCCGCTGGGCATCTTTCTCGGGCTGCTGTTCGCCAGCATGGCGGCGATCGGTCTGTGGGTCGACCCACATGCCTGGCGCGGCCTTCGGGTCGTCCACCGGATGTCGGGGCGGGCTCCCACCGATTTTCTCGCCGAGGTCGGTCCGGGGCCGACATTGCTCAATCTCGCGATCACCGGGTTGATCGGGCTGGTCTACGTCGTGATCGTCGGGGGCGACCTGAACGGCGCGACCGTCGGCGCGATCCTGAGCATCGTGGGCTTCGCCGCTTTCGGCAAGCACGCTCGAAACATCTTGCCGGTGATGGCGGGGGTATTCCTGGCCTCGCTGTTCAGGCCGTGGCATGCCGCCGATCCGTCGATCCTGTTTGCCGCACTCTTCGGGACTTGTCTGGCCCCGATCGCTGGTCGGTTCGGGGTGCTGTGGGGTGTGGTCGCCGGGTTGCTGCACTCCGCGGTCGTGCTGACCGTCGGTGGACTGCACGGGGGACTCAATCTGTACAACAACGGATTCTCCGCGGGGATCGTCGCCTCGTTGTTGGTCCCGGTGATCGTAGCCATCCGCAGTCGCGGTCGGGGATCGACGATTGATCCGGAGCGTGATTCGCGGTCGGCTCCCGATTGATTCCTGCGGCATGGAGGCAGGGACGGTTCGTGACAGGCAGCGGCGAGTTGGGCACGGCATGGTGTCAACCAAGGAGCGGATGAATGAGCGCACACGGATCACTCACTGCATTGCGGCAAACCCGACTGGGCACCTTCGGTGACTGGACCCTGCGGGGGATCGGGCAGGTGTTCCTGCAGAACAATCCGCTCAGCGGCGCCCTGTTCCTGGTCGGGATATTTCTCGGTAGTTGGTTCGCCGGGATGGATGCCGTGGTCGGCACCGTGGTCGCCACCGGCACCGCGATGGCGTTCGGCGTGCCGAGGGAGTCGCTGCGCCAAGGTCTCTACGGATTCAACGGTGCGCTGGTCGCCGTCGCGCTCACGTTCTTCCTCCCCGACAACTGGAAACTCGTCGTCTTCGTCGTCATCGCGGCCGCCACGTCCACGGTCGCGACAGCGGCCGTGCAGAATTTCCTGCACACCAACCACATCCCGGGTCTGACCGCCGCATTCATCGCCACGCTGTGGCTGTTCCTCGCAGGGTTACGCCAATTCACCCACCTCGTCGGGCCGGAGACATCACTGTTGGATCCACATTTCCCTTCGACGCCAACCGGATCGACCGCGCCGATCGGGGTCAAGGATCTATTGACAGGCTTTTTCAACGGGTTTTCCGAAGTTCTGCTGCAGTCGGGAGTGTGGACCGGCGTGTTCATCCTGCTGGGTCTGCTGGTCAACTCGCGCATCACCGCCACCGCCGCTGCCATCGGCAGTCTCGCCGGCTTCGGCGCTGCCTGGATCCTCGGCCTCCCCACCGAACTGCTGTCCAGCGGTCTGGCCGGATACAACTCGGTGCTCACGATGATTGCGCTCGGCGGTCTCTACTACGTGCTGTCGGTCCGGTCGGCGATATTCGCCCTCGGTGCGGGCATCGTCACAGTTGTCCTCTTCGGTGCGATGACCACGTTGCTGGCGCCGGTCGGATTGCCTGTCTCGACGGCCCCATTCGTCCTGACGACGTGGACCTGTCTGTTCGCCGCCAGCTCGCTGAAAGCCCTCCGTCCGGTCCATCCGGCGGACGCGACCACACCGGAGGGAAATCTGTCTCGTCACGTCCGGAGCTGGAGCAGCGAAAACCCGTCCGGCTTCCGGCGTGACGAGGAGTGAATGTGTGGCCCGTCCCGCGCCGTCTGATGGATGTTTGTTGTTCTTGCTGACAGGGCCGCGGGTGGGTGTACTGGGTAGCATGACGTGATCCTGTTCACACGAGCGACCCGCACCCGGTCCGTGACCCCCGCAGTCCGACCGGTACGCGGCCTGGCGCGTCAGTTGCTGCTGCTGCAGGTCGCGCTCGTCCTCGTCGCTTGTGCTGTCGCCGTGACGATCGCCGTCTTGCAGGCCCGGTCACAGGTCAGGGACCAGGCGGGCGCGCGGGATCTGGCCATCGCCGAGGCCGTCGCCGGCACGGGGTGGGTGGCCGAGCAGATCGGCGCGGCCGATCCCACCGTCACGCTGCAGCCCTACGCGGAGCGGATCCGGGTCGACACCGGGGTCGACTTCATCACCATCATGAGCCCGGCCGGGATCCGGTACACCCACCCCGATCCGAACCAGATCGGCAAGCACTACCTGGGCACCACCGGGCCCGCGCTGGCCGGCGGGACGGTCGTGGAGACCTATACGGGCACCCTCGGATCCTCGGTCCGGGCGGTGGTGCCGATCAGGGCCTCCGCAACACCGTCGGCCGGGTCGAGCGGCCCGGTGATCGCGCTGGTGGCCGTCGGGGTGAAGGTTGATGCGCTCGGCTCCGAGATTGCCTCGCGGGTGGGCGTCATCGCGGTGGTCGGCGGCTCGCTGCTGTTGCTGGCCCTGGTGGGGACCGCGTTGATCGGCCGGCGGATGCAACGGCAGACCCGGGGGCTCAGCGCCGATGAACTGGCGTTGATGCACAGCTACTACGACGCCGTGCTCCATTCGGTGCGAGAAGGTTTGCTGCTGTTGGACTCCGACAGCCGCGTGCGGCTGATCAACGCTGAGGCCACCAGGCTGCTGGGCCTAGTGAGCGATCCGGTCGGTCAGCGGCTCGTGGACCTCGAGCTACCGGCTGAGCTGGTGACGGCCCTGGCAGGATCGGAGCCGCTGGTGGACTCCGTCCACCTCGCCAGCGACCGCGTGCTGGTCGTCAGCGCGCTCCCGGCCCGCGGCGTGGGCCGGGTGATCACACTGCGGGACCACACCGAACTGGCCGAACTGACGAGTGAGCTCGGTACCGCCAGAGACCTCACCGAGGCCCTGAAGTCGCAGTCCCACGAGTCGGCGAACCGGCTGCACGCGGTGATCACCCTGGTAGAACTGGGCCGATCCGAGGAAGCAGTGGCGTTCGCGACGCAGGAGCTGCGGGTCGCGCAGCAGATGACGGACCAGGTGGTGGACTCGATCGCCGACCCGGTGGTGGCCGCCGTGCTGCTGGGCAAGGCGCAGGTCGCCGGAGAACGCGGGATCGGGTTCGAGGTGACCGACGATTCGGCCCTCGACGCCGATGCCCTGACCGATGCCGGGCTCGACGTACGGGAAGTGCTGACGTTACTGGGCAACTTGATAGACAACGCGTTCGAAGCGGTCGGCCGGTCGGGCCATGCCCACCCGAGGGTGAGCGTGACCGTTCGCCGATCCGACCCGGAATCGGACGAGCTCTTCCTCAGGGTTGCCGACAACGGACCAGGTCTCGACGAGCAGGACGCCGCGCGCGCGTTCCGCCGTGGTTGGTCGACCAAGGGCGACGACGGGGCGTTGCACGGTCATGGGTTGGGGTTGGGCCTGGTCGGACAGGTGGTGCATCGGCACGGCGGTTGGGTGACGGTCGGTCCGGCGGCTGCTGATGGCACCGGTGCCGCCTTCCGGGTGACGGTCGGCCGATGAGACCCGACATCGCCGTGCTGGTGGTCGACGACGATCCGATCGCCTGCTCCGCACATGTCGCCTACGTCGATCGGGTACCGGGTTTCCGGGCGGTGGCCAGCGCCGGCACGGCCGCGGCGGCCATCCAGCGACTGTCGTCACAGGTCGGCACGCCGATCGACCTGATCCTGTTGGACCTGAACCTCCCGGACCGCCACGGTCTGGAGATCATCCGGGCGCTGCGGGCGGGCCGACATCCGGCAGACGTCATCGCCGTCACGTCCGCCAGGGAGCTCGACACGGTCCGATCGGCGATCTCGTCCGGTGTGGTCCAGTACCTGCTCAAGCCTTTCGCTTTCGCCACCCTGCGCGAGCGGCTGGAAAGGTATGCGGCGTATTGCGAGTCGGTGACGGGAAGGTCAACCGCCGGGGTTTCGACGGCAGTCGGACAGAGGGAGGTGGACGCGCTACTCGGCACGCTACGGGCACCCGCTTCGGCTGGTCCAGCCGGCCTGCTCAGCCAGAGCGTATTGGCCGCAACCACTTTTCTGGCCGACGCCGGTGAGCTGTCGGCCCCGCAGCTGGCTCAGTCGATGGGTACCTCCCGGGTCACCGCCCGCCGCTATCTCGAGCACTTGGTCGAGATCGGCAGTGCCACCAGGGAACACCGCTACGGCGGTGCCGGTCGGCCGGTGGTGGTGTACCGCAGCGTGAACTAAATGAACACATGAGTGACATGCGTTACGTCCCAGGAGATGGTGATCACGCGATCAAAGCCGATCAACCTCCAGGAGCCGAAGATGACCACCATCCAGAAACCGCCCACTACGGAAATACCTGATGCCGGCCGTCCGCCCGTCCGTCTCAAGAAGCTCGGGACCCATTGGCTCTACGTCGCGGTCATCGTCGCGGTGGTGGCCGGGACGGCAGTCGGGCTGATCTTCGGGAAGAACGCCAGCGGGCTGGCGATCATCGGCACCGCTTTCGTCAACCTCATCAAGATGATGATCGCGCCGATCATCTTCTGCACCATCGTGCTGGGTATCGGATCGGTGCGAAAGGCGTCCCAGGTCGGCAAGGTCGGCGGCCTCGCCCTCCTCTATTTCGTGGTGATGTCCACCTTCGCGCTCGGTCTCGGTTTGCTGGTCGGCAATCTGATCCATCCCGGCGACGGGTTGAAAGCGGCGGCGGCCACAGCGAAGTACACCGTCCCGCCGGTCAGCGGGTCGGGCAACTTCGTCATCGACATCATCCCGACCTCGCTGCTCTCCGCTCTCACTTCCGGATCGGTTCTGCAGGCGTTGTTCGTCGCGCTCCTGGTCGGCTTCGCAGTGCAGTCGCTGGGCCGCAAGGGACAGCCGATCCTCGACGCGATCACCGTGCTGCAGCGCCTGGTGTTCAAGATCCTCGCCGGACTCATGTGGCTGGCGCCGATCGGTGCATTCGGCGCGATTGCCGGCGTTGTCGGCAGCGCCGGTTGGTCGGCGATCGGCGCACTGGGCCTGTTGGTCGCTGTCTTCTACGCCACCTGCGCCGTCTTCGTGATCGTCATCCTCGGCACCCTGCTGCGGCTGACCACCGGGTTCTCGATCCTCAAGCTGCTGTACTACCTCCGTCAGGAGTTCCTGCTGATCGTGGCCACCTCGTCGTCCGAGACCGCCCTCCCTCGCCTGATCGCCAAGATGGAGCACCTCGGCGTCTCCCGTCCGGTCGTCGGCATCGTCGTGCCGACCGGATATTCCTTCAACCTCGACGGCACGGCCATGTACCTGACGATGGCCTCGCTCTTCATCGGAAATGCGTTGGGCATGCCACTCTCGATGAGCCAGCAGATCTCCCTGCTCGTGTTCATGGTGATCGCGTCGAAAGGCGCGGCCGGCGTCACCGGGGCGGGTCTTGCCACCCTCGGTGGCGGTCTGGCGACCCATCGACCAGACCTGGTTCCCGGCGTCGGACTGATCGTGGCGATCGACCGGTTCATGTCCGAAGCCCGTGCCTTGACGAACTTCTCGGGCAACGCGGTCGCGACCATGGTGATCGCCGGCTGGGTCAAGGAGATCGACCGGGACAAGGCCACCAGGGTGCTGGACCGGCTGGATCCATTCGACGACTCCGACATGCTCGACGAGAAGGTGCACTGATCCCCCCGAGCGGGAGGTCAGGGGAAGCTCGGCATCGAGGGGCCGCCGGGAGGCAGGCCAGGGTGACGCGCTCCTCGGTGAGCTACGCCCACGGCGTCGTACCCACCGACAGTCCCCATGACCAGGACGAGACATTCTTCGTGCTGGACGGAGAGCTGACGATTCAGTTGCGGACCGGCGACGTCCACCTCCGAGCCGGCGAGCTGTTCGTCATCCCGCGCACTGTGGAGCACTGCCCGGTGGCTACGGTGGAGGCAAAGTTCCTGCTCATCGGTCCGACGGCGATGTCCACGGCCGCCGGTGGCAAAGCCGGACTGGAGTCATGGAGGAGCCGAGCTTGTTGTCGAATAGCTCAGCTATCGAGTCCAGAAGCAAAAAGATAAACAAATGCAACGGCGCATCGACTGAAAAGCGGATAGCGGTTGCGATTTGTCGCCTGCTACACGCTTACCTGCTGTAGCCCGGGTTGCGAAACCCAGGCGACCCGCGGCGCAGACACCATGCCTGACTGCTGAATATCATAATCAATTCGTGATCTGGCACGGGCTGGAATGGTCTCGAATTCGGGGTCGGCTGTCGGTGGGGCTGAGTAGGGTTTTGAATATGAACGGCGACGGGTTCACCGATATCGACCAGGCGCAAGCCCTGGCCGATACGGTGCTGGACGGGCTGCGGCAGATCCGCGACGGTGCGTTCTGGAAGTTGCTGCCCGACGATCAGTTGGCGTTCGGCCGGACCCTGGAAGTGATCGCCCGGACCGTCTACGCCGCGCAGGTCCACCAGGCCGGGGAGATCGAGGTGCAGGAGATCGCGCAGCAGCGGTCGTGCTCCTCCACTGCGGCGTTGCTGCGGCAGGCGTTGGTCATCTCGGCCGCCGACGCCAGAGCTCGCGTCGCCGCAGCCGGCCAGATCCTGCCCCGCCCGGTGCTGACCGGCGGTGAAGCCCCACCGATCCTTCCCGAACTTGCCCAGGCCGTAGACGGTGGGTGCGTCGGTGCGGAGCACGTGAAGATCATCGTCGAAACGATGGCGAAGGTCCCCGTAAAAGTGCCGGCCCGGGCCCGCGACCTGTGCGAGCAGACCCTGGTGGACACCGCCGTGGATTGTGACCCGAACTACCTCGGCCATGCTGCGCAACGCATCCTGGACCGGGTCGACCCCGACGGCGAGTGGGACGACACCACCCCCGCATCGAAGATGGAACTGCACTTCGGCACCCGCTCCACCCGCACCGGACTCACCCCCATCAGAGGCCAACTCGACGACTACGGCGTCGAGGTCGTGAAGAAGGCCATCGATGGGTTGTCCGCACCCCGGCCCGAACAAGACGGGGTGCGTGACCCCCGCCCGGCGGCGACCCGAGCCGCGCAGGCCCTGGTCGAAGCGTTGGCCCGGTTCCTGGACACCGGCACCGCACCGCTGAACGGCGGCGAACGCCCGCATGTCACGGTCACCATGAGCTGGGATGCGCTGACCGGGCTGGTCTCGGATGCCGGTTTCGACAGCGGCGCGATGATCAGCCCCGCGCAGGCCCGCAAGTTCCTGTGCGACGCCAAGGTCATCCCGATGGTCCTGGGTAGCAAATCAGAAGTCCTGGACGTGGGAAGAGCCTCCCGCACATTTCCGGCGCACATCCGCCGGACGATCGTGGCCCGGGACCAGGGATGTATCTGGCCGGGCTGTGATCGGCCGCCGGATTGGTGCGATGGTCATCATATCGACTTCTGGGATCGTGACCTGGGGCCGACGAGTTACGAGAATGGGTGCCTACTGTGTCGACATCACCATACGGAGATTCATAAAGACGAATGGTTGATCCGGATGGCCGGTGACGGTATCCCCGAATTGATTCCGCCGAAATGGATTGATCCACAACAGAAACCGCGAAGAAACACGCTGCGAAAGTTCGACCACCTCTGATGGCAGAGCCGTGCCGCAAAACCGGCTCTCGTCTGGCAGGTGGGCGACGGCTCCTGGAATCCCACCGAAACGAGGCCGGTCGCCGCGTCGCGGGCTGCCTCGAGGCCACTGCCACGCCTTCAGGGCAAGCCGGGTAAGTGGCGGTCCGGCACCGCACGCGCGTGCTCGCGGCCCGCAACAGGCGGGCGGTGCCGGATCACCGGCTACGCGACATGATCGCTGCTGTGGGCCGCTACCGTGGCGGGGTGAACCGAGACACGATCGTGGGCTGGGGCGAACGCCACCCCGAGGTGGTCGACGGCGGTCTCGGTGCGATCGCGGTGGCTCTCAGCGCCGGCGCCGTCCTGTACGGCCCGAGATCCGTCATCCACTCTCTCGCTGGGCTCGACATCGTGGTGATGGTCTTCAGCGTGCTCGTCGTGGCGTTTCGGCGCCGCTACCCGCTGACGGTCTTCTGCATCCTGGGTGTAGCCGTACTGCTCGTCGCGGTGCTCGGCGGGAATTCTGCCGTCGCGGGAGGTGCGCTGCTGTTGGCCGCCTGGACCATCGGCCTTCGCGAGCCGCGACCGGTCTCGCTGGTGGCCTGCGGTGCAGTGACCTTGGCCTTGCTGGTTCGGGCTGTCGCCGGCGATGGCGTGGACGGCTTGCGGGCCGAGAACGTCAATCAGTTGATCCTGCTGCTTCTGGCCACCGCCAGCGGCATCGCCGTTCGCGACCGTCGTGCCTACCTCCGGGCGTTGCGGGAGCGGGCCGAACGGGCCGAACTGGGCCGAGAGACCGAAGCGGCCCGTCGGGTGGCCGAGGAGAGACTCCGGATCGCTCGCGACCTGCACGATTCGCTGGCCCACCACATGGCGGTGGTGAACGTGCAGACCGGTGTGGCGCAACATCTTCTGACCTCCGACCCGGTCGCGGCGGGCGTCGCGCTCGGGCACGCCAGGTCGGCGGCCGGCCAGGTGCTCGACGAGCTGGGTACCGTGTTGGGCGTCCTTCGACAACAGGCAGGCGACGAGTCGACGGAACCGACGCCGAGCTTGTCCGGGCTGGCCGCCTTGACCGCCCCGCTGCGCGCCGCCGGTATGGATCTGCGGATCACCATCTCCGGCCTACCGCGGGCCCTCAGCCCGGCCGTCGATCAGGCGGCCTACCGGCTGATCCAGGAGGCCTTGACCAATGCACAGAAACACGCCACCGAGAGTCGGGTGATCCTGGTGATCGACTACCAGGACGCTTCAGTGGCCCTGGAGGTACGGAACTCCGGCACCGGTTCACCGGAGAAATCCGTCGAGGTGGCCGGATTCGGCATTGCCGGTATGCGCGAGCGAAGTGCAGCCGTCGGCGGAACGGTGGAGGCCGGACCCGTCGCCGGCGGTGGTTTCCGGGTGTTCGCCGTCCTGCCGGCCGCCGCCGGGATCCCGGTGAACGGGTGAGCATCAGCGTGCTGATCGCTGACGATCAGGCCCTGATCCGGGGAGGATTCCGCGCCATCATCGGCAGCGATCCGGAGATGACGATCGTCGGTGAGGCGCAGGATGGAGACGAGGCTGTCGCGTTGGCCAGGTCGTTGCATCCAGACGTGGTGGTGATGGACATCAGGATGCCGGGCAAGGACGGGATCTCGGCCACCGAGGCCATCTGTGCGGACGAGACATGTTCCAGCACCAAAGTTCTGATCCTCACCACGTTCGAGCTGGACGAGCACGTGGCGGCCGCATTACGGGCCGGTGCGAGCGGATTCCTCGGCAAGGGTGTCGCGCCGGCGGAATTGCTCGACGGGATCCGGATGGTGGCGGCCGGCGAGTCGTTGCTCTCGCCGGCGGCGACCAGGGCACTGATCGGCCGGTTCCTGGCCAGCCCCGAGCGTTCGGGCCGTGATCCCGAACGGCTCGCAGCCCTGACAGCACGGGAGCGTGAGGTGGTCGCCCTGGTCGCGACCGGGCTGTCGAACGAGGAGATTGCCGGACGGTTGGTGTTGTCGCCGTTGACGGCCAAGACCCACGTCAACCGGGCCATGCTCAAACTCGGAGTCCGTGATCGCGCTGCGCTGGTGGTGCTGGCGTACCGGTCGGGCCTGGTCAATCCCGGGGCGCCCTGACCGTGAGGCTAGGGGTTGTACTGCGGTTGCGGTACGAGCAGGTGTCTGCGCCAGGACGACGACACCGGTGGCATCTGCGGCTTGACTCATTCCCATGATCGAAGTCGTGAACCTGTCCAAGCGTTACGGCGACACCCTGGCCGTCGACGCACTCGAATTCACCGTCCGGCCCGGCATCGTCACGGGGTTTCTGGGCCCGAACGGTGCCGGCAAGTCGACCACCATGCGGATGATCATGGGCCTGGACCGGCCGACCACCGGACACGCCTTGGTCAACGGCAAACCGCTGGCCGAGCATCGGGCACCGATGCACGAGGTCGGGGCCCTGCTGGAGGCCAAGGGTGTCCATCCCGGGCGCAGTGCTCGCGATCACCTACTGGGACTTGCTGCCACCACCGGGATCTCGGTGAGGCGGGTGGACGAGGTGCTGGAATTGGTCGGGCTCGCCGAGGTGGCCCGGAAACGCGCCGGTGCCTTCTCTCTCGGCATGGGACAGCGGCTGGGTATCGCCGCAGCGCTGCTGGGCGATCCGGCCGTGGTCATGCTCGACGAACCGGTGAACGGGCTGGACCCGGAGGGCGTCCGGTGGATCCGTTACCTACTGCAGGATCTCGCCGCCGAGGGCCGGACAGTCTTCGTCTCCTCCCACCTGATGAACGAGATGGCCGTCACCGCGGAGCATCTCATCATCGTTGGACGAGGACGGCTGATCGCCGACGTCTCGTTGGCTGACTTCACTGCGCAATCGGCCCGGAACAGCGTACTGGTGCGCACGGATCGGCAGAGCGAACTGCGCCTGCTGCTACTCAAGGACGGTGTGTCCATCACCGAGGACACCGACGGCGCTCTCGAGATCATCGGGTTCACCCCCCGCCAGATCGGCGAAGCCGCAGCCGATGCCGGCATCGCCCTGCACGAGCTCACTCCGGTGCGCGCCTCCCTGGAGGATGCCTTCATGGAGCTGACCGGTGACTCCGTTCAGTACCACGGCCACGGGGTTCAGGACCGCGGAGCAGCCACGGAGTACGACTCGGTACAGAAGGAGCAAGCGGCATGACCGTCGACACGAGCACGCCCCGGGTGACGCCGCCGCCGGCCCGGATCACAGACCCACATCTGGCAGTCACGCTGCCCCGGGTGATGAAGTCCGAATGGATCAAGCTGCGTTCCATCCGTTCCATCGTCATCACGCTGCTGGCCTCGGCTGTGGTGGTGATCGGAATCGGTCTGCTCGCCGCTGCCGTCCAGACCGGCAACATCACCCCGTCCGGCGGTGGCCCGCGGAGAGCTCAGGGATTCGGCACCGATCCGACCGGGATCTCTCTGGCCGGTGTGCAACTCGCGCAGTTGATCGTGGCGATCGTCGGCGTCCTGCTGGTCAGTTCGGAGTATTCGACCGGATCGATCCGCGGCACGCTGTCGGCGGTACCCCGGCGCTGGCCGGTGCTGCTCTCGAAGGTGGTGGTGCTCGGCGCGGTGACGTTCGTCGTCGAGCTGGTCGCCGTCGTGGTTGCGTTCTTCGCCGGTCAGGCCGTGTTGGGCCACAAAGGCGTGTCGATCGGTGACACCGGTGTGATCCCCGCGGTCATCGGCGCCGCCGTCTTCCTCACCGCCACCGCACTGCTCGGTGTGGCGCTCGGATTCCTGTTGCGCAGCACTGCATCCGGCATCGCGGTCGTCGTGGTGGCGTTCTTCCTGCTGCCCGGCATCCTCGGGCTGTTCTCGACCAGCATCCAGGACGACATCCGGCCGTACCTCCCGTCGAGCGCGGGTACTTCGCTGACCTCGGTCACCCATACGTCTGAATATCTGAACTACTGGCCGGCCCTGGCGCTGTTGCTGGGGTACGTCGTCGTCCTCGTGGGCGCGGCCCTGGTGCGGATGATGCGCAGCGACGCGAACTAGAGCGACGCAAGCAGCCGACGCGACCCAGGTGGGTCGGGTCGGCTGCTCGCAATCGAGGGCGGACGTCAGACCGCGCAGGAATCGCCTTCGCAGGATTCTCCGCCGCCGACGAGCACCTCGATCGGGTGCTCCTCCTGCCAGGCCTGCTGCATGATCTCCAACAATGCGTCGGCCGGCTGGGCGCCGGAGACACCGTACTTCCCCTCGATCACGAAGAACGGCACACCGGTGATTCCGTAGGCCCGTGCCTGCGCCTCGTCCGCCCGCACCTCGGTGGCGTACCGGTCGCCGGCCAGCAGGGCGGCCACCTCGTCGCGGTCCAGTCCGGCCTCGATCGCGATCTGGATCAACGTCGCCCGGTCACCCACGGCCCTACCTTCGGTGAAGGTGGCGCGGAACAACCGCTCCTTCAGTTCGCCCTGCATCCCGTGTGCGGCCGCCAGGTGGAGTACGCGGTGGGCATCGAAAGTGTTGCTGTGCTGGGCGATGTCGAAGTGATAGTCCAAGCCGTCCTGGGCGGCCGTCTGCGTCATGGACGCCAGCATCTCCCGCGCCCGCTCGGGGCCGGTGCCGAGCTTCTGACCGAGGCGGCCCGCATAGTCGGTGCCCGGCCGGTATTCCACAGCCGGGTCGAGTTCGTAGGAACGCCACGTCACGCTGACCTCGTCACGGTGCTCGAACCGCTCCACAGCGGACTCGAAACGGCGCTTGCCGATGTAGCACCACGGACAGACGACGTCGGACCAGATGTCTATGTTCATGGTCGGGTCAACGACCGGCTCCAGGAGCGCATTCCCGCACGGTCGGTGCGTCCCGGCAGGTGCGCCGGAACGGTGTGGTGACTCCTTCCCCAACAGAGCTCGTGTTAGCTTCGTGGCGCCGCGGGCGCAGCTGCTCCCCGGTCGCCGGGGTCGCCGGGCCCCGCGTGCTCCGGCGGCGAAGATGTCGAGGGGGAACGTTCTGTTGATGGCTGCCAACAAGCTGGGCCAGGCGAAGTCGAAGGCCAGGGACATCGCCTACACGCTGTTCGGGCATCTCCCTCCGCGGGTTCGGCGTGCCGTGGTCGGCGTGATTTCGCCGTCGTTCACCCTTGGCTCGCTGGCCGTGATGCACGACAGCGGTCGGGTCCTGTTCGTCACCCAGCAGCACCGGCCCGGTCTGTCGCTGCCCGGTGGCCTGCTGAAGAAGGGTGAGGCACCCCGGGCGGCACTCGCGCGCGAACTGGCGGAGGAACTCGGCATCGATACCACCGGTTTCGCTGCGACCCCGGATACGGCCCATGTCGATGCCGACAAGAAGCGGGTCGACCTGGTCTTCTTGCTCGAGGTCGACCGCCGGACCTTGACGCCCACGGTCGGGTCCGAGGTGCTCTCGTTCGAGTGGCGGTCGATCGACGATCCGGCGCTCACTCCGCAGACCAAGGAGATCGTGGCAGCGATAGCCGGGCGCATTCCGAGATGAGTTCGACGGCCACCGATGTGGTCGGTGTGGTGCTCGCGGCCGGGCGCGGCTCCCGGATGAGCCCGATCACCGATCACGTGCCGAAACCGTTGCTCACCATCAACAACGAGCGGTTGCTGGATCTCGCACTCCGGCGTGTCCGTCCGCTGGTCTCGGGCATCGCGGTGAACGCCCATCATCTCGCGGACCAGATCGCTGACGCAGCAGAGACATTCGCCGATCCCGTTCATGTCTCCTTCGAGCGCGAGAAACTTCTCGGTACCGCGGGCGCCCTGCGTCATCTGCGTGACTGGATCGACGGGCGTCCCGTCCTGGTGGCCAACAGCGACGTCTGGCTGACGGATCCGATCGACACCTTTCTCGATGGTTGGGACGGGGCCCGCCCCAGGTTGCTGGTCCAGGACATAGGGCGGCCAGCCGATTTCGGGAATCTGCGGTATCTCGGAGTCAGTACCGTTCCGGCGAAAACTGCTGCTGCACTGGAGTATTCGCCCGACGGGCTGTATGCCTCGATCTGGCGTGACGGATATGCCGCGGGTGGACTCGAGTTCATCGCGCTGGCCGGCCGGTCGTTCGACTGCGGCACCCCCGCCGAATTCCTCACCGCCAATCTGGTGGCCGCTCACGGGACGTCGGTGGTCGCGCCGGACGCGTTGCTGTATGGCTCGCTCGACCGGTGCGTGCTGCTGGCGGGAGCCGTCGTCGGGCCGGACGAACACCTGGTGTGCGCCATCCGCGACCGGTTCGGCAACACCATGACCGCCGACCCCGCCCACGTGCGGGCGACGCCGCGCCTCTAGGTTCGGAAGCATGGAATATCGCCTGCTGGGCCGCAGCGGCCTCAAAGTCTCGACCATCACTCTCGGCACCATGACATTCGGTGGCACCGGCGATTTCGCCGCCGTCGGGAACGCCGACGTCCAGACGGCACGGCGGCAGGTCGACATCGCGCTCGAGGCCGGGGTCAACCTGATCGACACCGCCGACGTCTACTCCGACGGATTGAGCGAGGAGATCGTCGGGGAGGTGATGGCCGGCCGCCGGGACGCGGCTCTGATCACCACCAAGGTGCGGTTCGGATTGGGCGGGGCCGGGCCCAATGACGAAGGTCTGTCCCGGCATCACCTCATCGCCGGCTGCGAGGCCAGCCTGCGCCGGCTGGGCACCGACCACATCGACCTGTATCAGTTGCACGAGTGGGACGGCCAGACGCCGCTCGAGGAAACGTTCGGCGCACTCGACGATCTCGTGCGCTCCGACAAGGTCCGTTACGTGGGCGTATCGAACTTCGCCGGTTGGCAACTCACGAAAGCTGCGGGCGTGGCGCAACGGGATCACCTGCCGCCGGTGGTGAGCCAACAGATCCACTACACGCTGCAGGCCCGGGAGGCCGAATACGAGCTGGTGCCGGCCGCCGTCGACGCCGGCATCGGGATCCTGGTCTGGAGTCCACTGGCCGGCGGCCTGCTGTCCGGCAAGTACCGGCGGGGGCACCAGCCACCCACCGGCGCCAGGGATCTCGCAGCCTGGGGGGAGCCACCTGTGCGCGATCAGGAGCTGCTCTACGACATCATCGAGGTACTGGTGGAGTTGGCGGCGGATCGAGGCGTGTCAGCCGCCGAGGTTGCGCTCGCCTGGACGCTGGGCCGGCCGGGCATCACCTCGCTGGTGATCGGCGCCCGCACCGACGAGCAGTTGCAGACCAATCTGCGGGCTGCCGACCTGACGCTGACGCAGGACGAAGTCGATCGCCTGGAGCTGGCGAGTCGACCCCCGCTGCTCTATCCGTTCTGGCACCAGGCGGCTGGTGGCACGTCGGGACGCCTGTCCGAGGCCGACCTGACGTTGCTCCGGCGGCACGTGCAGTGATCCCGACCGTAATCTGGCCGGTATGAGAACCCTGCAGCAGGCGATGGCCGCCGGTCCGGTCGTGCTGGACGGCGGCCTCGCCACCCTGCTCGAGGCGCGCGGGCATGACCTGTCCTCGGACATGTGGTCGGCCCGCCTGCTGCTGGACGATCCGGCCGAGATCGTTGCCGCGCACCGGGAGTACTACCTGGCCGGCGCTCAGGTGGCCATCACTGCGTCGTACCAGGCATCTTTCGAAGGCTTCGCTGCGCTCGGTCTGGACCGGGTCGCTGCCGAGAGGGCGCTGCGGGCGTCCGTCGGGTGCGCGCTGACGGCCCGGGACTCCTTCGACGACGGCCAGGAGCGCTGGGTGGCCGCCTCGGTCGGCCCCTACGGAGCCATGCGGGCCGACGGGTCCGAATACCGGGGCGACTACGGCATGACGGCCGTCCAGCTCCGCGACTGGCACCGCCCGCGCTTCGACATCCTCGCCGGTTCCGGCGCCGATGTGTTGGCGGTGGAGACCGTGCCGTGCCTGGCCGAGGTCCAGGCGATCGTGGACCTGCTCGACGATTCTCCGACCACCGCCTGGGTGTCGTTGACGGCGCTGGACGGGCGGACCAGGGCGGGGGAGCCGATCGAGGATGCTTTCGCGCTGGCCGGGTCGAGCCCCCAGGTCATCGCGGTCGGGGTCAACTGCTGCCCGGCCGATCAGGTCGCCGAGCTTGCCGGAACTGCTGCTGCGGTGACGGGCAAGCCGGTGGTGGTCTATCCGAACAGCGGCGAGCTCTGGGACGGCGTGGCCCGGGCCTGGACCGGCGACCCGAGCTTTCGGACTGCCGAGGTGAAGTCCTGGACCGCGGCCGGGTGTGCGCTGATCGGAGGGTGTTGCCGGGTGGGTCCCGAAGAGATCGAGGAGCTCCGCGCCGCGCTCCGTGGGGCGGTCAGCGCCTGATCGGTCGAGTGGGGCGACGCACCAGGAGCGCCATCGCAACGAGCGCCAGGACCTCGGTGAGCGCCAGCCCCCGTTCGACCAGGCCGAGCGGGATCGCCTGCCACCAGGCTCTCGGCGCGGTGGCGATCGCGTAGATCATGGGCAGGAACCACAGCAGCGAGGCGACTCCCAACCAGAAGGCCCAGCGGGCCGAAGCGGGTTGCCTGGGCGCACCGCGGCGCCGGGCGATCGAGACGGCGGCGATGGGCAGGGCGATGAACGCCACGAGGCTGGCCAGTCGGTGGATCTGTCCGGTGTTGCTGATGGCGCCCAGCGCCCAGTTGTGCTTCGGGAAACTGACGATCATCAGCAGTCCGGCTGTCCAGAGCGTGCCGAAGACGGTGCCCACCGACACGGGCGGCACGCGCCGCAGCATCACCACCGCGACGAGGACCGCGGCCGAGGACAACGCCAGCGCGATGACGGCGAGGTTGAACGCCCAGGCCGAGCTGGTCAGCGCGTACTCGCTGATGGTGCGATGCACCGGCGAGATGTCGCTGGTCGGCGGAAGCAGGTGCAACCCGGTGAAGATCACCAGTGTCACCGCGATCCCGACCAGGGCTGCCGAGCCGAGCAGCCGGGCCGCGGCAGCGCGGTCCGGCGACACGGGTCCGGCTTCCCGGACCTGGCTGACTCCGCTGACCACGAAAATTCCTCTCGTCTGCCGGTGTCTCGTTCGTCGGGTGCGATGGACGATCTGCACCACGTTCATCGCAATGATCACAACGGTACGTGTCGGCGGTTTGCCTGGATCTCACCAGTCATCGGTGACACTGGAGGGGTGTTTCCCACCGTGCTGCCGCGCGCCCGCAAGGGCATGTCGCGGATCGCTGCCCGCTGGCTGCTGATCGGTGTCCTCGTCGCCGGCGTACTGGGGATGCACGTCCTGAGCCAGCACGACTCGGCCGGCGGTCACGGGCTGGTGGTGAATGCGGTGATGGCGGACACACCGTCGCACGCCGTCGCGGCCATCCCGCTACCGGCCGCTGATGTCGCGGCGCCCTCGGTCCCGCACGGACCGGGCGGCTTGATCGCCGCCTGCCTGCTGGCGCTGGTCGTCGTGATCGGGCTCGCGCTGCTGCTGCTCGGGCAGGCCCGGCGCGACCGGAGTCGAACCGACCGCCTGGTCTTCGACCTCACCCGTCGGGGTCCTCCGGTGAAAGGCCCGTCCCGACTTTCTCTCTGCGTGCTGCGGGTCTAGAGCGCTCGGCACCCCACGCCTTCGGGCGGGCGTGCCAACCGCTGCGGCATCTCCCCATGGTGATGCTCCGACCCTCTTCCTGCGCGAGAAAGACCTCTGCCGATGCTCGTTTCCCGAACCCTGCAACTGATCGCCGCGGCGATCGTCGTCACCACCAGCCTGGCCGCCTGCACGTCCGGTATCGACTCCGGCACCGGCTCTGGCGCAGTCGCAGCCAGTCCCGCATCGGTGTCCACGCCGGTCCAGTCCAGCTCACCGCCGTCCGCTCCCAGCTCGGACCCGCCCTCGACGCCGACCGTTGCCTCGCTGACCGAGCTCGCGACCACCACGGCCGACACCTCGACCACCACACCGAAACCGATCGCGGCCATCACCACGGTCCCGGCCTCATCCGCCTCTGACGTGTCCCCGATCGAACCTGTCCTGGTCACGGTGTCGAACGGGGCACTGCAGGCAGTCCGGGTGACGAACCCGGAAGGCCGCCCGGTGACCGGCAAGTTCTCACCCGACAAGTCCAGCTGGAGCTCCACCGAGCCGTTGGGTTACGGGCGCAGCTACGCGATCGCCGCAACGGCAACCAACCTCGACGGGGTCACAGCCAACACCGCCGGCTCGTTCTCCACGCTGGCACCGCAGGACACGGCCTATCCGTCGTTCTTCCCGAACCCGACCATGAAGACCATCGGGGTGGGTCAGCCCATGGTGGTGAGCTTCGACAAGACGCCCACCGACCGCGCCGCCGTCGAGAAGGCCCTGACCGTCACCACCGTCCCGGCCGTCCAGGGCTCCTGGTTCTGGTGGGACGACAGGACCCTCCACTACCGCCCGCAGAGCTACTGGAAGGCCGGCACCAGGATCACCGTCGAGGCCAAGGTCTACGGCGTGGATCTAGGCGACGGCCTGTACGGCGAGACCGACCGGACGTTGAAAGTCACCGTCGGCCGGTCCAAGATCGCAACGATCGACGACGCGACCAAGCAGATGAAGGTCTATCTCGACGGCAAGCTCGCCCGTACCATCCCGGTCTCGATGGGCCGCAACCAGGAGATCACCGTCGGCGACACCGACATCTCGTTCGTCACTCCTTCCGGTACCTATGTGGTGCAGGAGAAGTACGAGGTCAAGCGGATGAGCTCGGCGACGTACGGGCTGCCCACCAGCTACGAGCTGGGCTACGACAAGGACATCCCGCTGGCGGTCCGGCTCTCTGCCGGCGGAATTTTCGTCCACTCCGCGCCATGGTCGGTCGACGATCAGGGTGTACGGAACGTCTCGCACGGCTGCATCAACATCAGCCCGGACAACGCGAAGTGGTTCTACGGCCTGTTCTCGTACGGCGACGTCGTCACGGTCACCGGTACCTCCACCTCACTGGAACCGACCGACGGATACGGCGACTGGAACATCCCGTGGTCGGATTGGAAACAGGGGTCGGTCCTGGCTTGAGGGCTGCCCGGTCTGTGGCTTTCGACGATTGTGTTCAGTGGGTGTCGGCCGGCCCGCGGGAGGCCTGTCCGCTGACGGCGAGCAGGGTGCGAAAACCGCTGGCCGCTTCGGAGACCGCCTCGCGGGGTCGGGGGCCGACCCCGAGCGAGCTGGCGAAGCCGTGGGTCAGATCCGGTTCGCGGCGGGAGACGACAGCAACTCCGGCGTCGGCGAGCTGACGGCCGAATTGCTCACCCTCGTCGCGCAGCGGGTCGAACCCGGCCGTCACCAGATACGTGGGCGGCATCGCGTGCAGTTCCATCTGGGGTGTCGCGGCGCGGGGGTCGGCCGACGGTGGAGCACCACCCAGGTAGAGGGCGGCCATGGCCGAGATGGCCTCGTTGGTCAGGAAGAATTCGCTTCCGAACAGTCGCCGTGATCTGGTGTCGGCCAGTGGATCGACGGGCGGATAGAAGGCCAGCAGGCCAACGGGTCTGCGGTCGTTCCGGTGTTCGTGCGCGACGGTGATCGCCAAGTTAGCGCCGGCGCTGTCCCCGCCGACGGCGACCCGTCCGTCCGATTCGAGGGCCCGGGAGTGCTCGAGGGCGAACCGGTAGGCGATGTCGCAATCGTCCAGGCCGGCCGGGAAAGGGTGTTCCGGGGCCAACCGGTAGTCGACGGCGAGCACATTCACTTCAGCCTTCGCGGCCAGCTGGGCGCACAACCGGTCGTGGGAGTCCAGGCTCCCCGAGACGAATCCGCCACCGTGGAAGAAGAGCAGCAGCGGCCGGTCGGGGGACGTCCCGTCGACGGTGTACAGCCGACCGGCGATGGCGCTCCCGTCCGGTCGGGGGATCCCGAGGGGGCGGTAGCGCGCGCCGAAGATCGGTTTACCCTGGCCCGCGACATCCATCACCTGCTGGGAGAAGCGAACGGATTCGACGTCGATGGCGGATGGCGTGCGGGCGGTCGACCGCTTGACCACCCAGCGCAGAAACTGCCAGCTCGGATCCAGTTGCTGGTCGTCGACCACGATGGGAGCGCCGGCCAGCAGCCGTTGGACGGTCCGGGGCAGGCCCAGCAGTCCGCGGAGCACGGTGCCGACGACGCGCGGCGATCTGGTGATCGGTTGCATTGCAGCCCTTCTCGCGCTCGTGGATGTTCCCGGTACGAACGTAGCGGAGCGCGAAGCTAGGGCGCCGACGGTGCGACTACGGATGGTGCGACTACGGATGGTGCGACTACGGATGGTGCGACTACGGACGGTGCGACTACAGACAGTGGTGGCTGAGCCGCTGCGGTTGTGGCCTGGGCTTCTGCGACGGCCGGGCCGCCCGCGGTGATGCGCAGGACCAGTAGCGTGGCCCCGCCGACGGCCAGGATGAGCCCGAGCTTGATGACGCGGTACAGGAGGGCCGCCGCGATGGCGAGGTCGGCCGGCATGCCGGCGGCGACGAGCGCCGCGCCGAGCGTGATCTCGACGACGCCGAGTCCACCGGGGGTCAGGCCGAGTGTGGAGACGCCGCTCCCGGCTGCCCAGGCCAGGATCAGCCCGTGCCAGGGCACGGTGCCGTGGACGGCGAGGATCGCGCACGTCAGGCAGGCCAGGTCGAGGATCCAGTTGACGAACGCCATCGAGCCGGCGATCAGGCCGCTCGACCGGTTCAGTCGCAGCGAGATCAGCTGGTCCAGTGTGCTGGTGCTGATCTGATCGGCGTTGCCCAGCGGGCGCTTGAACAGCCGCTGCGAGGTGCGGAGGATGGCCGCAAGTACGGTCGTCGCGCCGGCGTGGACTCTGGGCCGCCGCAACCCCAACAGCACCAGGCTGATCGGGATGACGCCGACCAGGACCGTGATCGCCCCCGTGACGGCCAGCGCCGGCGACCCGCTGATCATCGCCCCGACGGCCGCGATGACGGCGAAGCTGACGGTCGAATAGATGCCGGAGATGGCGAGCGCCCAGGCTGCGAGGGCCCGATCGACGCCGATGGAGGTGAACCTGCGGTAGACGAAGACGGTGGCTGTGGCGGAACCGACGATGGGCAGGGAGATCGAGATGGCGTTGCCGGCCCAGGTGGTCGCCAGCACGGAGGGCAGCGGCCGCTGTCCGCCCCGGACGCTGATCAGCCGACGTTGTTCTCTGGCCAGTGCGCCGATGGAGGCCACCTGAGCCACGATGGCCAGCAGGATCCAACCCCAGTTGGCATGCATCAACACCCGGGGCAGGGCGGCCAGCCGCTGGCGTTGCCAGATGAGCAGACCGATCACCAGAGCGCACAACGACACGGTGATGACCAGCTTCATCGGCTGCGCCCGCGGTCGCGCCGGGGCGGTCTCCGCGGTCGTCGTGGTCATCGGTCATCCGTTCGGGCTGATCGTGCTGGAGGTGTTTGCACTGAAGACAGTGTGCCGGGCCGCGCTGCCACCTCGCTGAGATGCCGCGCACATGCCAGTTCCCGTTTGTCGCCCGGGTAGACCCGGTCACCGGTCGGGGTCGTATCGTGCCGGTACGCCCAATCCGGGTCACACGATGACGTGAAGGCAGCGCACAGATGACTGATCTTTCCAGCAATGACGTTTCCAGCACGGCGATTTCCACCGGCGGAACTGCTGGTCCCGCGATCTCCAGGATCGGCGTGGTCGGCGGGGGACTGATGGGATCCGGGATCGCCGAAGTGTGCGCCCGTCACGGTCTCGACGTGATCGTCTCGGAAGTGCGGGCCGAGTTCGCAGAGGCGGCCGGACTGCGGATCGACAAGTCCCTGGCCCGAGCAGTCAAGGCCGGCAAGGCCACCGAGGACGAGGCGGCCCAAGCCCGCACGCGGATCCGGATCGTCGTCGGGCTCGACGCAATGGCCGACCGTCATCTGGTCATCGAGGCCGCGACGGAGAACGAGAAGTTGAAGCTGGCCGTCTTCACGGAACTCGACAGGATCGTCACCGACGAGCGCGCCATCCTCGCGTCGAATACGTCGTCGATCCCGATCTCGAAGTTGTCGGTCGCCACCGGCCGGCCGGACAAGGTGGTCGGCGTGCACTTCTTCAACCCGGCGCCGGTGCAGAAGCTGGTCGAGATCATCCCCAGCCTGTTGACCAGTGCCGAGACCACCGATCGGGTGGTCGTTTTCGCCTCGGAGACGCTGGGCAAGACGGTGGTCCGAGCCAAGGATCGCGCTGGCTTCGTGGTGAACGCGCTGCTGATCCCGTACCTGCTGTCAGCCGTGCGGATGTTCGAGGGCGGCCACGCGAGCGCCGAGGACATCGACAACGGAATGGTGCTGGGGTGCGCGCACCCGATGGGGCCGCTGCGGTTGCTCGATCTGGTCGGGCTGGACACCACCAAGTTCGCGGCGGAGTCGATGTACGCCGAATACGGGGAGCCGCACTACGCCCCGCCCGCTCTGCTCTCCCGCATGGTCGAGGCCGGCCTGCTCGGTCGCAAGACCGGCCGCGGCTTCTACGACTACGCCTGACCCCGGGGGCCCGCCGCGCGGATCAACTAGCCCCGCGCGGATCAACTCGACCAGTTTGTTGCTGATGGGACGCGAGTCAATGAGTTGAGCCGCGCGGCCGTAGTTGATCCGCGCGAGGGGCTAGTCGGTGTAGAGGTCGTCGAGTTCGTCCATGTGTTGCTTCTCGACGATCTTGCGGCGGATCTTCATCGAAGGTGTGAGCTCGCCGTCCTCGATGGTCAGGTCGCGGGACAGGATGACGAACTTCTTGATCGTCTCCCAGCGCTCCAGTTTCCCGTTGAGCTCGTCGACGTAGCCATTGATCAGCTCGCGGACGCTCGGGTCGCCGGCGAGTTGTTCCGGGGTCTTGCCGGCCAGCCCGTTGGCGTCCGCCCATTCGACGATGGTCTCGGGGTCCAGCGTGATCATCGCCGAGATGAACTTGCGGCCCTCGCCGTGCACGATGATCTGTGAAGCGTAGGGACACACGGCCTTGAAGATGCCCTCGATCTTCTGCGGCGCAACGTATTTGCCCCCGGAGGTCTTGATCAGGTCCTTCTTGCGGTCGGTGATGGTGAGAAAACCGTCGGTCAGCTGCCCGATGTCGCCGGTGTGCAGCCAGCCGTCCGCGGTCAGCACCTCCTCGGTCGCCCCGGGCAGATTGTGGTATCCGCGCATGATTCCCGGACCCCTGACGAGGATCTCGCCGTCGGCGGCGATGATCACCTCGGTGCCGGGCAGCGGTGGTCCCACGGTCCCGATCCGGGTGTCCGTCGGCAGGTTCACGAACGTCGCCGCGCTGGTCTCGGTCATCCCGTAGCCCTCGAGCACCGTCATCCCGGCGGCGTCGAACCACTCGGCCACGTCACGGGACAGCGCCGCGGAGCCGGACACGAAGAACTTGATCTGGCCACCCATGACGGCGCGGATCTTGCTGAACACCAACCTGTCCGCGATCGCCAGCTGCACCGAGTGCTTGCGGGTCAACGATTCCCGGGCCTGGCGACGACCGGAAGCGGCCAGCCCCACGGTGAAGGCCCAGTCGAAGATCTTCGACTTCAGTCCGCCGGCTCCCTGACTGGTCAACGTCACCTTGGCCCGGACCTTCTCGAAGATGCGCGGAGCCCCGGCCATGAACGTCGGTTTCACCGCACCGAGGTTCTCCACGATCTTGGTCAGGTCGCCGTCGACCGCGGTGGCGAACCCGATCTGCAACTGGATGGCGATCAGCATCTTGCCGAAGACGTGGGACAGCGGCAGCCAGAGGTATTGCACGTCCTCCGGTTGCAGAATCCCGAGCTCGGTGACGGCATGACCCTCATAGGTCCAGTTGTCGTGGACCAGGCGTACGCCCTTGGGTCGGCCGGTGGTGCCCGACGTATAGATCAGGGTGGCCAGGCTTTCCGGCCCGAGGGCGTCGATCCGTGAGTCCACCACACCCGGTTCGCGCGCGAGCAACGCGCGTCCGCGCTCGACCAGCTGGGCCCAGGAGAAGATTTTGTGCCCGTCGCCCTCGCCGTCGATCAGCACCACCGCGATCAGGTCAGGCAGATCGGCGCCAATCAGCTTCGCCGCCTGCGCTGTGTCCTCCGCGATCGCCACCACGGCGCCGGAATCGGCCAGGATGTAGCTGACGTCCTCTGCGGTGGTCGACGGGTAGACGGTGGTGGTGGCACCGCCGGCGCAGGTGATGCCCAGGTCGGCCAGGATCCATTCCAGCCGGGTGCCGGCTGCGATGGCGACGCGCTGCTCCGCCCGCACGCCGAGATCGATCAGCCCGGCCGCGATCTCGTAGACCTGCTCCTTGGTCTCCGCCCAGGACAGCGATGCCCAGCCGGACGGGGTCTGTCGGCGGAAGGCCTCGCCGCGGGGTGTCGCGGCGATCCGTTCCCGGAACAGGTGCCCGAACGAAGCGGACCGGGTATCGGTGCTGACGGTGCTTGCCATCGCGTCCTCCTTGACGTCAACCGCGCGCGAGGCGGGAGATCAGCGGCCGGCAGAGAGTCACCGGACACGGATCAGCGCGGAAGTTCCTGTCCTAGAGGTTACGTCCAGCGCGGGTGCCGTCAGCGCAACCGGGTGACCTTGACCGTCACCTCGTTTCCGCTGGCCTCCGGGCCTGCGTAGACACCCTTGACGGGCGGCACGTCCCGGTAGTCGCGCCCGCGACCGACGACGACGTGGGACTGGGACGGTGCGGCCGCGTTGGTCGGGTCGAACGGCACCCAGGCGCCGTCCCACCACTCGACCCAGGCGTGGGACTGCCCGGTGACCGTCTTGCCGATCTCGGCCTTGCTGTCGGGATGCAGATAGCCGGAGACGTATCGCGTGGGGATCCCCATCGCGCGCAGTAGACCGATGCCGAGGTGCGAGAAGTCCTGGCACACTCCGCGCTTCTGCGCCCAGGCCTCCTGAGCCGAGGTGAACACCCCGGTAGCGCCCTGCTCGTACTTGAGCGACTTCTTGAGCATGGTGCACACGGCCCGGCCGGCATCGGAGGGAGTCGCGGCGTCCGCGCGCAACTGCTCGGAGATGCCGGTCAGTTCGTCGTTCAGATCCGTCAGCTGGGTCGGGGTGAGGAACTCCTCGAACCGGTCGTCGACGCCGGAGGACGCCAACTGCTCCCAACTCATCGTGGCGATCTCGGCGGCTCCGTTGCCGTAGCCGCCCGGGCCGAAGTCGGCCGCCGGGAACGTCTCCACCGTCGAGGTGGCGGTCACGGTCAGGTGGCGATGCGGGCGGTGCACGTCGAACGACGCGACCCGGGTGCCGAAGTAGTCGAGGTAACTGGTGACACCTTCGAACGGGTCGAGCTCCATCCGGGAGGACAGCACGGCCTGGCCGGGCTCGTCGGACGGCTGCATCCGCACCTCGTTGTACGAGGTGGTCACCGTGTCGGGGTAGGTGAGTTCGGTGCGGTGCACGATCAGCAACCGCCAGATGTCCGAGCCGTACATACCCTGGTCGTTGGTCGATCCGTTGGCGCCGGACATCAGACCATCACCCCGTCCGATCCGATGTTGGCCCAGGTCACTTCGTCGCCGCGCCGGAAGAAGGAATTGCTGATGGCCACGTGTGCGCTGGCCACCGTTCGCTGCAAGCTGGACAGCAAATGCGGCAGGTCACCGCCGAGGTCGGTGCCCGTCCGATAGTCCAAGCCGGTCCTGGTGCGGCCGACGATGCGGCGGGCCGAGGACGGGTCGCGGCGCGGGTCGCGCTGCTGCATCGAACCGGCCGCTTCCAGCTCGGCCAGCGAGGCCTCGGCGGCCGTGAGGCAGCGGAGCACCGAACGCGGAAACTTGCGATCCAGCAGGGCGAATTCGATCGCAGTGCGCTGTCCGATCGACCCACCGTGCTCGCGGACGTAGGGCTCCCACCCGCCGCAGGCGCTCACCAGCGCACGCCAGGGGGGCACCGATCCGGTCTCGGAATCGGCGGCCGCGATCAACCGGATGGTCATGTCGGCGCGTTCCAGTGCCCGGCCGACGGCCAGGAAGTGCCAGCCTTCGTCGTGGCTCATCACCTGGTCGGTCAGGCCCGCGGCGATGGCGCAGCGTTCGGAGACCCACCGCAGGTAGGTGTGGGGTCCGCCGCCGGTCGCGGCGCGGGATCGCAGGCCGTGCCAGGTGACGTTCAGGCACTCCCAGACGTCCAGCGGCAGCGCATCGCGGACGCCGCGGGCGTTGTCCCGCGCGGCGATCAGGGCGCCGGACACCGAGGAGGCCCGCTCAGTGTCGAACACCAGTGTGCGGATCAGCTTGCCGGAGTCGGCGCCCTCGACCTCTTCGTCGCCGGAGAGTCCCATCGAGTCGACCAGCGACCTGATCACCTGGTGATCGGTCGCCCACGAACCGGTGGGCAGCAGGTGCAGGTAGGTATCCAGAATCCGTGCGGTGCAGTCGGCCCGCTCGACGTGCCGACCCAACCAGTACAGCGACTCGGCGATGCGACTCAGCACGTTGCACGCTCCTGTTGTTGCTGCCCCTGCTGGTGGCGGAGGCCGTCGCCGTCCTCGGGCGGGGTGACCGGTGGATCGAAGAAGAAGGCGCCAGTGCTCTGCGCCGGCGAGTCCTCCCAGCTCGAGAACTGGCTCTGGCTCTGACCTTGGCCCTGGCCCTGGCCCTGGTTCTGGCTTTGGCTCTGGGAGTCCTCCGGAAACTCCTCCGTGACCGGGAGATCGTCCAGGATGGCGTCGCGGACCCGTCCGGGTGCCTGTGCCTGATCCCTGATCGGGGCGACCGGCTCGTCCGGCGCGGCCAGCACCCAGGTGTCCTTGGAACCGCCGCCCTGGGACGAGTTGACCACCAATTCGCCCTCCGGCAGCGCGACCCGGGTCAGCCCACCGGGCAGCACCCAGACCGAATTGCCGTCGTTGACGGCGAACGGCCGCAGGTCGACGTGCCGCGGTCGCATCTTGTCGCCGATCAGCGTCGGGACGGTCGACAGCGCGATCTCCCGCTGGGCGATCCAGCCGCGCGGATTCGCCAGGATCGCCTCGCGCGCCTTCGACAAGGTGGACGAATCCGCCTGCGAACCGATGACGATGCCCTTGCCGCCGGAACCGTCCACCGGCTTGATCACCAATTCGGCCAGGTGCTCCAGTGCATACGCCAGGTGGTCCGGCTCCTCCATGCGATAGGTGTCGACGTTGAGCAGGATCGGCTCCTCGCTCAGGTAGTACCGGATGATGTCGGGCACGTAGGTGTAGACGAGCTTGTCGTCGGCAATGCCGTTGCCGACCGCGTTGGCGATCGTGAGGTTGCCGGCTCTGGCCGCGTTGATCAGTCCGGGCGACCCCAGCATGGAGTCCAGCCGGAACTGCATCGGATCGAGGAATTCGTCGTCGAGCCGGCGGTAGATGACGTGCACCGGCATCTCACCGGCGGTGGTACGGACGAAGACGCGGTTGTTGCGGCAGATGAGGTCTCGCCCCTCGACCAGCTCGACGCCCATCTCGCGGGCCAGCAGGGTGTGCTCGAAATAGGCCGAGTTGTAGACACCCGGGGTCAGCACGACGACGGTCGGGTCGCTGACGTTGGACGGGCTGACCGCTCGGAGCGCGGCCAACAGCCGGCCCGGATACTCCGCCACCGAACGGATCTGCTGGTCGCCGCCGGCTTCGGACAGCACCTGGGAGACGGCCTGCCGGTTCTCCAACACATAGGACACACCGGACGGCACGCGGACGTTGTCCTCGAGTACCCGGAACGCGCCGTGTTCGTCACGGATCAGGTCGACCCCGGAGATGACGATGCGGGCGCCGTCCTGGCCATCCATCCCGGAGACCTGGCGATGGAAGTGCGGCGACGTGGTCACCAGGCGGCGCGGCACCACCCCGTCGTCGAAGATGCGTCCCGGGCCATAGCAGTCGGCCAGGAACGCCTCCAGGGCACGCACCCGCTGCGGCACCCCGGTCTGCACGACCTTCCACTCCTGGGCCGTCACGATCCGGGGGATCAGGTCCAACGGGAACGGCCGCTCCACCCCGCCAAGGGCAAAGGTGATGCCCTGATCCAGAAAAGTCCGGCCCATGATGTCGGCCCGTGCCTTCAGATCTGCGGCAGAGAGGGTCTGGAGGGCGGCGTGGACTGATTCGTAGGCAGGCCGGATGACGCCCGGGCCCGAGAACATCTCATCCCACGCCCGCCCGAAGGGATAGTCCTGGAACAGGTCGGCCATGTCCCGAACCGTAGGTTCGGTGTGTGACGGTGACGATACAGACGCATTTCCCGGCATGACTCAGGATTGTGGTCCTGTCCGCCGCGTCTGTCGCCCAGGGGGTCGGTGCGTGTCCTGCACCCGTAGATGACACCCTCGTCCCTGACAGGTCGGCCAGAGGGGGATGCCATGAGTACATCGGGTGGTAACAAAGCGATTCTGGCCGCGTTGGCGGCCAACCTCGGGATCGCGGTGGCCAAATTCGTCGGCTATCTACTCTCCGGCTCGTCGTCGATGCTGGCCGAATCCGTGCACTCGCTCGCCGATTCCGGGAATCAGGTGCTGTTGCTGATCGGGGGTAAACGGTCGCGGCGGACGGCGACTGCGGAGCATCCGTTCGGCTTCGGGCGGGAGCGGTACGTCTACGCGTTCATGGTGTCGATCATCCTGTTCACCATCGGTGGCGTCTACTCCATCTACGAGGGCATCCACAAGCTCCAGCATCCCGAGCCGATCGAGCGCGCGTGGATTCCGATCGCCATCCTGCTCGTCTCGATCGGGTTGGAGAGCTTCTCCCTGCGGACGGCATTGAAGGAGTCGGCCGAGCACCGGGAAGGGATCTCGATCCTGGAGTTCGTCCGCCGGGCCAAGGCGCCGGAGTTGCCGGTGGTGGTGCTCGAGGACATCGCGGCGCTGACCGGTCTGGCGCTGGCGTTCGTCGGCATCGTCGTCTCGGTGATCACCGGCGACGGCATCTGGGACGGCGTCGGCACGGTGGCGATCGGCCTGCTGCTCGTGCTGGTCGCGGTGGTGTTGGGGATCGAGGTCAAGAGCCTGCTGGTGGGCGAAGGTGCGTCGCCCCAGGACAGCGCTTCGATCGAGGCGGCCGCGCTGGCCGGCGAGGGGGTGGAGCGGATCATCCACATGAAGACGCTCTACCTCGGCCCGGACGAACTGATGGTCGGGATGAAGGTTGCGGTGGCCGCGACGGACTCCGCGCAGCAGGTGGCGCAGACCATCGACGCGCTCGAGCAGCGGGTCCGCGCCGCGGTCCCGATCGCCCGGGTGCTCTACATCGAGCCCGACATCTACGACAGCAAGCGGATTTCCCCTGCCGGCGGTGTGGCCGCAGCGGCGGATGGGGCGGGTGCGGCGCATTGACCGAACTGCTTCGCTCGTAGGGTGAGCGAGCGGGTACCCAGCCCGCCTTGCGCTCTGCAGTCGGAGGACCGTCATGACCGCTCACCCGCTCGATCCGCTCAGCAGTGCCGAGATCGGCCGGACGGTCGAACTCCTCGGTGCGGCCGGAGCCGTGGGTGAGACATTCCGGTTTGCCTCCATCACCCTGTCCGAACCGCCGAAGTCGGCCCTGCGCGCGTGGCGGACCGGAGATCCGGTGCCGCGGCGGTCGCTGTCGGTCTTCTGGGATCGGCAGGACAACCAAACCCGGGAGGCCGTGGTCGATCTGGTCGCCGGGGTCGTCGAGACGGTGACCGTCGTGCCGGGCGTGACGCCCAACTTCACGGTCGACGAATGGCATGCCTGCGAAGATGCGATGAAGGCCGAGCCGCGGGTGGTGGGCGCCCTCGTCGAGCGGGGCATCACCGATCTGTCGCTGGTCGTGATCGACGTGTGGACCTATGGCAAGGCCCTGATGCCCGCTCAGTGGCAGGACCGGCGGCTCGGCTGGGCGGACATCTGGCTGCGCTCCAGCCCGTACGGGAATCCCTACGCCAATCCGGTTTCCGGGTTGAAGCTGATCGTGGACATGAACACGATGGAGCTGCTCCAGTTGGACGACGACGTGGTGGTGCCGGCAGCGCCGGTGATGGGGGAGTACGAGCCCGATCTGGTGCCCGGCCAGATGTTGCGCGACGACATCAAGGCCCTGCACATCACCCAGCCGGACGGGGTCTCGTTCGAGATCGACGGCAACGAGTTGCGCTGGCAGAACTGGTCGCTACGGGTCGGATTCAACTACCGCGAGGGTCTCGTGCTGCACCAGGTCGGTTACGACGACCATGGGACGCACCGCGATATCGCCCATCGCATTTCGCTGGCGGAAATGATCGTCCCGTACCGGGATTCCAGTTTCGACCACTACCGGCGGACGGCCTACGACATCGGCGAATGGGGCCTGGGGTACATGACCACCTCGCTGCAGCTCGGTTGCGATTGCCTGGGCGAGATCCGCTACCTGGACGCCACTCTGGCTGACAGTGCCGGCGTTCCGTACACAGTCCCGCAGGCCATCTGCATCCACGAGGAGGACAACGCCGTCCTCTGGAAGCACGTCGACAACAACGGCCGCTCGGAGGTCCGCCGGATGCGCCGACTGGTGGTGTCGGTGCACGCCACGGTGGCGAACTACGAATATCTGATCTATTGGCGCTTCTATGCCGACGGCAACATCGAATGCGAGATCCGGGCCACCGGCATCATGGTGACCACCCCGATCGCCCCCGGGGCGCCGACCCCGGCCACCGGCACCCTGGTGGACCATCGCACCTACGCGCCGTTCCACCAGCACTTCCTGGTGGCGCGGTTGGATCTGGACGTGGACGGTCCGCACAATTCGGTGCTCGAGGTCGATTCGTTCGCTCCCGAACTCGGACCGGACAACCCGTACGGGCTGGCGATGCAGACGCGGGTCACTCTCATCGCGTCCGAGTCGGAGTCCGGCCGCGACTACGACTTCGGGGCGCAAAGGTCCTGGAAGGTCAGCAATCCCCAGCGCACC
The DNA here is from genome assembly GCA_965277305.1 of Nakamurella sp. Taxonomy (GTDB): domain Bacteria; phylum Actinomycetota; class Actinomycetes; order Mycobacteriales; family Nakamurellaceae; genus Nakamurella. The sequence continues at coordinate 449,904 of CBDICH010000007.1, forward strand.
AACGCGTTCGGCACCCCGGTGGCCTACAAGCTGGTACCCGGCGCGGCCATCCCGCCGATCATGGCGCCGGGCACCCCGCAGTTCCTGCGGGCTCCGGTCATCGGCCACACCTTGTGGGTCACCAAGCATCATGACGACGAGAAGTGGCCCTGTGGGACGTATCCGACGCAGAGCGAGACGGACGACGGTATGACGCGGTGGATCTCCGACGACGAGTCGTTGGAGAACACCGACGTCGTCCTCTGGTACGTCTTCGGCATCCACCACATCACCCGCACCGAGGACTGGCCGGTGATGCCGGCCGACACCATCTCGTTCTGGCTCAAGCCGTTCGGCTTCTTCGACCGGAACCCGTCGCTGGACCTCCCACCGACCCCTGCGGCAGTGCACTGCCACTAGCGCCCCGCCGGCCGCCCCCTCCGCTCGGCCTCGATGCGGACGTCGGAACCCAGAAGGTGGCAGTGACCATCGCTGGTGGGCAACCATCGCTGGTGGGCCACTAGCAGATGCAGCGTCCTCGCAACTGACAGGAGCCGCCGTCCTGCCCGGGGGTCAAGGTGTTCGCCGGCGCCATGGTGGATGCGGTCAGTCCGGCTGCGAGCTTGCGCGCCCAGGTGGACACGGTGCTCAGCCTGCTCGAGCGTGGCTCGGTGCTCTAGCCCGCAGACCGCGCCGTGATCCTCGCGCCAAATCAGCGATTCGGCGCGAGGTCACGACACGGCGCGAGGTCACGACACGGTGCAAAAAACTACAGAACGATGAGCCCGCCGGTCTTGTCGCGGGCGGCCGCGAAGCGGGCGGTGGCGTCGGTCCAGTTGATGACGTTCCACCAGGCCTTGACGTAGTCGGCCTTCACGTTCTTGTACTGCAGGTAGAAGGCGTGCTCCCACATGTCCAGCAGCACGATCGGTACCTGGGCGAACGGGATGTTGCCCTGCTGGTCGAACAGCTGCAGCAGGTTGAGGCGCTGTCCGAGGGTGTCCCAGGCCAGTACCGACCAGCCGGAACCCTGGATGGCGTTGGCGTTCGCGCTGAACTGCTTCTGGAATGCGTCGAAGGAGCCGAAGAACTCGTCGATCGCGGCACCCAGTTCGCCGGCGGGCTTGTCGCCGGCACCAGGGGCCAGGTTCGGCCAGAAGATCGAGTGGTTGATGTGGCCACCGAGGTGGAAGGCCAGGTTCTTCTCGAGCAGGTTGACGGTCCCGAAGGACTCCTTCTCGCGAGCTTCCGCCATCTGGTCGAGCGCGGTGTTCGCGCCCGCAACATAGGCGGCGTGGTGCTTGGAGTGATGCAGTTCCATGATCTGGCCGGAGATGAACGGCTCGAGAGCTGCGTAGTCATACGGCAGCTCGGGCAAGGTGTACTGGGCCATGACGGCTTCCCTCACGATTCGTCGGTGGGCACGTGTGTGCCCTCTGTTGGTCCTCTTCAGGACCTAATTCGACCCTATACCCGGGCGATTTTCGCGCTGGTTCGGGCGTCCGACTGTGCCCTGGCCGCTCTGGTTGCTAACCCCAGGACGGCAGCCAGGTCTCCATGTTCAGCTGCTCGGGTGTCATCGGTGTCCCGGTGAGCGTGGGTAGCAGCCAGATGAAGTTGGCCACCACCAGGCCGACGTACAGCGCCACGATGCCGATCGACAGGTACCGCCGTTCCACTCCGGCTCTGGCCCGCCCCATGATGTCCCCGAGTACCAGGCAGATCCCGATCACCAGGAACGGCGCCAGCGTGGTCGAGTAGAAGTAGTACATCTGACGGTTGAGGTTGGCGAACCACGGGATGTAGCCCGCACCGTAGGCGACCAGCACAGCAGCGTAGCGCCAGTCGAGTCGCGCAATGGCCTGCCACAGGGCCCAGGCGCACACGAACAACGAGATCCACCACAGGGCCGGGGTACCGATCAGGAAGATGCGTTCGACGCAGTCGGTGCGCCCGGTTCCGCAGCCGGTCTGGTTGTCGCCGACGTAGTAGAGCACCGGGCGGGTGCCGAGGGGCCAGGACCAGGGCTTGGACTCCCACGGATGACGCTGGGCCGGGTCGGCCGGAGTGTCGAGGGTGGAGTGGAAATCGAGCATCTTCCAGGTCCACTGCCACAGCGCGTTGTCCCACAGGCCGGCCAACTTGTACCAGATTCCGCTGCCGTGCCAGTCGCCGAGGTTGCTCGGATCGCCGACCAGCACGTGCCGTGGCCAGGCGTCCTCGGAGAACAACCAGGCCCACCACGAAGCGATGTAGACCCCGAACGGGATGACCACCAGCGACCAGAGGGAGGGCGCGACGTCCCGTCGCAAGGTGGCGACGACGGGCCGCCGCACGCCGATCTCGCGGCGGGCGGTGAGATCCCAGATCACACTCAGCACACCGAATGCCGCGATCCAGTAGACGCCGTTGTACTTGATGGCCATGGTCAGGCCCATGAAGAAGCCGCAGCCGAACCGCCACCATCTGGCGCCAAGGGCAATCCCGGCCTGGTCGCCCCACCGCCGCCAGAAGGCCAGGACGCCGGTCCGTTCGGGGGCCAGGAAACTGTGGTATCCCGAGGCCGTCAGGCGGGCTCGGGTCTGTTCTCGATCGGCGATCAGGCAGGCGAACGCGGCCAGGATGAAGACTTCCTGAAACACGTCGAGCAGTGCCGTTCTGGCCATCACGTAGCTGACGCCGTCGCAGATGATCAGGACGCCGGCGATCCCGCCGATGAGTGTCGACCTGGTCAGTCGGCGCACCACCCTGATCATCAGGAAGATGACCATCGTCCCGGCGATGACGGAGGCGAACCGCCAGCCGAGAGGCGTGTAACCGAAGAGCTTCTCGCCGATGGCGATGAGTTGCTTGCCGAGCGGTGGGTGGACGATGACGCCGTAGGCCTGATTGTCCTCGACCCCGCTGTTGCGAAGCACTTCGGCGGCCTGGACGGCGTAGTACTTCTCGTCGAACAGCGGTGTTCCGTTGTCGGTCGCGCTCCCGACGTTCCACAGGCGGGTGAGGCCGCCGATCAGCGTGATGACGATCGTGGTGATCCAGCCGCGCAACCGATCGGTCGGGGGAGCCGGCAGGCGACGCCGCCTGGGTACCAGCGGGCGTTCGATGGCCGGGATCTCACCGATCGCCACGACTCCGGCGGCCGGATCCTGACGCGCCTGTTCGGGATCCTCGTCGTCGACGCCGAGGACCGTCGCACGCCCGATCAGCTGGTCGTCGTCGAACGCGCCGCCGATCACCTCGTCACTCCGCTCCTCGTCCACGACGTCTGGCTTGTCGCCGCGGGGGACGACAGTGGGCGGGGCGGTCATGGGGACGATCGTAGGGTGAAGATATGAAAATTGAGGTCAAGGTGTCGTCCGTGCCCGACGCGCCCGGGGCGCTGCGTGTCGGGCGTCTGGTCCTGGCGGGGACGCCGCTCGGCCGGGTCTCGGACGCATCGGCCGGCCTCATCGATGCCCTGACGTCGGCCGACGTCATCGCCGCCGAAGACACCCGGCGTCTGCACAGATTGGCCTCGGACCTCGGAATCTCGTTGTCCGCCACGGTTTTGTCCTACTACGAGGCCGTCGAACAGGCTCGCATCCCCGGGCTGCTCGACCGGATCCGGCAGGGGGACGAGGTCGTCCTGGTCACCGACGCCGGCATGCCTTCGGTGTCCGACCCCGGGTACCGATTGGTCGCCGCCGCTGCCGCGGCCGGGCTGACCGTCACGTCCGTACCCGGTCCCAGCGCCGTGATCACCGCGTTGGCGTTGTCAGGTCTCCCGTCCGACCGGTTCACCTTCGAGGGCTTCCTGCCGCGCAAGGGCGGGGCACGGGCGACCGCGCTGTCAGCGCTCGCCGGCGAACTTCGCACCATGGTGTTCTTCGAATCCGTGCACCGGCTGGGCGACACCTTGACTGCCATGGTGGCCTCCTTCGGCGCGGACCGGCCGGCAGCACTGTGTCGGGAGCTGACCAAGACCTACGAAGAGGTCCGGCGCGGCTCCCTGGGGGACTTGGCTGCTGGTGCCGAAGGGGTTCGTGGCGAGGTCACGTTGGTCGTCGGGGGCGCCTCGGCGGACGCCGCCGGCCCGCCGTCGGACGAGGCCCTAGGCGCCGCCGTCGCAGAACTGGTTGCGTCCGGCTCGACCAGACGGGATGCCGTGGACGCCATCGCCGCCCGCTTCGGTCTTCCGCGCCGGACCGTCTACGCGGTCGGGCATCGCAGCTGACAATTCCTGGTTGCCGCCCGGGTTACGGTCGTGTTCGTTGCAGTGGGTATTCGAGTAGTGGTTGCCGACGAGGTGGAGCAGATGTCCGAGCTGAAGCAGAAACTGCGGTCCGACATGACGGCTGCGATGAAGGGCCGGGACGCACTCACGCTGGGCACGCTCCGGATGGCGCTGGCGGCGATCACCAACGAGGAGGTCTCCGGCAGCACCGCGCGTGAGCTCACGGATTCGGAGGTCACCGCGGTCCTGGCGAAAGAAGTGAAGAAGCGCAAGGAGTCCGCCGAGGCGTTCGAGGGAGCCGGGCGCACCGAACTGGCCGAGAAGGAGCGGGCCGAGTCGGCCGTCATCTCCGCCTACCTGCCGGCTCAACTGTCCGACGAGGAGATCTCCGAGCTGGTCGCTTCAGCCGTGTCCGAAGTGGCAGAGTCGACCGGGGCCGCACCGACCATGCGTCAGATGGGACTGGTCATCAAGGCCGCGCAGGCCAAGGCGGCCGGCCGCGCCGAAGGTGCGAAGGTCGCCGCGGCGGTCAAGGCCGCGCTGGCCTGACGCTGGTTGCGCCTGGGGTGCCCCGGGTAACTGCTCTTCGTCGTCGTACGGAAAGCTCGACGGTGCGCTACGCCCGCTCTCAGTTCTGATCCACCGGAGGTCACCTATGTCCGACACCACCGCTACCGCCGACATCGGGGTCACCGGGCTGGCTGTGATGGGCTCGAACCTGGCTCGCAACTTCGCCAGCAAGGGTTTCGTCACCGCCGTCCACAACCGTACGAACGCCAAGACCGAGGCGCTGCTGGCCGAGCACGGTTCGGACGGGGAATTCGTCGGTTCATCGTCCGCTGCCGAGTTCGTCGCCTCGCTCAAGGTGCCGCGCAAGATCATCATCATGGTCAAGGCCGGCGAGCCGACAGACGCTGTCATCAGCGAGCTCTCGGAGCTGCTGGAGCCGGGCGACATCCTGATCGACGGCGGCAACGCCAAGTTCGCCGACACGATCCGTCGGGAAGCGGCCGCGAAGGAGAAGGGCATCCACTTCGTCGGCTGTGGCATCTCCGGTGGCGAGGAGGGCGCGCTGAACGGGCCGTCGATCATGCCTGGCGGCTCGGCCGAGGCGTACGAGTCCCTCGGGCCGATCCTGGAGAAGATCTCCGCCCACGTCGACGGTGCGCCGTGTTGCACGCACATCGGCGAGAATGGTGCCGGCCACTTCGTCAAGATGGTGCACAACGGCATCGAGTACGCCGACATGCAACTGATCGCCGAGGCCTACGACCTGCTGCGGCGTGGCGCCGGGCTCGAGCCCGCACAGATCGCCAACGTCTTCGCCGACTGGAACGCCGGCAAGCTCGACTCGTTCCTGATCGAGATCACCGCTCAGGTCCTGCTGCACGTCGACGCCGCGACCGGCAAGCCGTTCGTCGACGTCGTGGTCGACGCCGCCGGTATGAAGGGGACCGGAACCTGGACCGTCCAGACCGCCCTGGATCTCGGGGTGCCGGTGTCGGGCATCGCGGAAGCGGTGTTCGCCCGCGGGCTGTCCTCCGCGACTACCCAGCGCGCCGGTGCCAAGCACCTGCCGGGGCCGAACGACGATTGGGAGGTCAAGGATGTCGGCGGCTTCATCGAGGACGTCCGTGAGGCGCTCTACGCCTCCAAGATCGTCGCCTACGCGCAGGGTCTGGACGAGATCGTGGCCGGTGCGGCCGAGTACAACTGGGACATCGACCTCGGTGCGGTGGCCCGCATCTGGCGTGGCGGCTGCATCATCCGTGCCGCATTCCTCAACCGGATCACCGAGGCGTATGACGGAAAGCAAGAGCGTCCCGCATCGCTGTTGTTCACGCCGTACTTCACCGACGCCATCCGCGAGGCCCAGGGTTCCTGGCGCAGCGTGGTGGCCGGCGCCGCTCAGGCCGGTATCCCCACCCCCGGCTTCGCCGCCGCCCTGTCGTACTACGACGGCCTCCGGTCTCCCCGCCTCCCGGCGGCACTGATCCAGGGTCAGCGCGACTTCTTCGGGGCCCACACCTACCAGCGCGTCGACAAGGAAGGCACCTTCCACACCCTCTGGTCCGGCGACCGTTCGGAAATCGAAGCCTGACCCGTCCCGCGCGGATCAACTAGCCCCGCGCGGATGAAGTCGGCCGGAATGTGAAGCGTGTGAGGGAAGTCAACGAGTTCATCCGCGCGGCGGGTCGAGTTGCCAGCATTTCGGCGGCGGACCCGGTCGAAGCTTCGCAGCGTCCCTCGCACGCCTCGGGATGATCCAAGGCCGGTTGACAGCGTGGCTCCATGTGTACCGCACTATCCCGAACCCGGCCTGCCTCAACAACGCCTCCCTGACGTTCTGCGCCGTCACGATGGTGTCCGCGTCCGGCCGGTTGTTGTATTTCACCGCCCCATCCGCTTCCAGAATGACACCGGATTCCGGGATGAGATGGTCGACCCGGAACCACTGGTTTGCGGTTCTCACCCAGACATTTGACAGCGGTGCCGGCAGCTCGAGTGATAGGAAGCTGTAGCGGCCCAACGATTCCAATGGACTTTCTGCCCTCGGATCGGCGTGTTGTGCCACCCAGCGAGCAGTCGCGATGCCTGGGTAGGCGGTCATGTGGCCGATGAGATCGAAGAGCACGGCACTGTCGGTCCCGGTGCGCAGGGCTGCGTCGCTGGTGACCAGGCCCGCGATGGGGCCGAGGTGTCGCGCAGTGTCCACAGCGGCGAAAGCTGCGCCGACGGTGCGAACCCGAGCCCGAGTTGTCCTGTGGTGCGGTGGCAGATAGCCCCGCCGGACCTTTCCGAATGGGGACCGGTCATGCCCGGTGTGGGGGTCGCCGGGCCGGATCGCCGTCGGTAGATCGGGTGGGCTTCCCAGCGTGGGCAATCCCATCAGGGCTGCTGCCGCCGGCCCGGTGAGGTGAGCGTCGGGAGCGATGCACTGGCCGAAGGCGATGGAGCGCAGTCGGAACCGCTCCCAATCCGTGGCCTCTGACCAGGAGTCGGTGTGCACGAAGGCGGACTTGGCGAGGCGCATCAAGTCGCCGCGTTCTGTCAGTCGCAGCAGCAAGCCCCGTGCGACGCCGCACGTGTCGGCATCGCGCAGATGGACGACAGGTCCCAACCGGGCGAAGAGATCCGAAGCCTGCCGTGCGTCCGAGATGAGTCCCATGGTTCGGACGCTGCCGGGAAGTCGCGGCGCGTTCCACCGGCGGACCCAGATTGTGGACAGATCCGAATGTGTGGATGACGGGCCTCGGGGCTCGCGCGGATGAACTCGTTGACTCCGGCCCCACGCGTCCCAAATGGGGCTAGTTGATCCGCGCAGTCCTAGTTGATCCGCGCGGTGGAGGGGGGCGAAACAAGAGGGCGCCCGCCGAGTCGGCGGGCGCCCTCTGACGAGCCGGGGGGTCAGGCGTGGGAAACGGAGGCACCCAGTTCGGCGACCTCGGTGTCCAGATCGGCAGCCGGGTCGGACGCGGCAACGACCTTGGGCTGGGGGCGGATGGCCACCAGCACCAGGATCACCGTCGCGGCCAGGAAGCAGGCGGCGACGAAGAAGCCACGATCGGCTCCGACGACGAACGCGTGCTGGGCCTTTTCCAGAGCCGACGCGCCGGCCGGTGCGACCGCCGCCTTCGAGGCACTGCCGAACACGTTGACCAGCACGGCCAGACCAAGGGCACCACCGACCTGCTGCATGACGTTGACCAGTCCGGAGGCCGCACCGGCATCAGCCGGAGCCACGCCGCGCAGGGCTGTGGTGGTCAGCGGGACGAACGCCAGGCCGTTACCGAGGCCGAACAGGACCAGTGGGCCCAGTAGATCGAAGTAGACGCTGCCGGCGTGCAACTGCGTCATCCACAGCAGTCCGACGGTCGAGAACGACAGTCCGACGGCCATCACGATCTTGGCCGACACCCGGTTGGTCAGTACCCGGGCGGAGAACTGCGAGGCGGCGAACAGCACGATGGTCAGCGGCAGGAACGCCAGCCCGGTGACGATGGCCGAGTAGTGCAGCACGTCCTGCAGGAACTGGGTGAGGAAGAAGAACATCCCCATCATCCCGGCGACCAGCAGCAGGCGGGCGACGTAGGAGGTGACCCGGTCACGGTTGGCGAACAGGCGGAGCGGGACGATCGGCATCTTCGCGCGCTTCTCGATGAAGACGAACGAGGTCAGCAGCGCGGCGCCGATGACGAAGGCGGCGATGGTGACCGAATCGGTCCAGCTGGTGGAGGCGGCCCGGACGAATCCGTAGACCAGGCCGGTCATCCCCAGCGTCGAGGTGATCGCGCCGGAAAGATCGAAATGGCCCTCGTTACGGGCGGTTTCGGGCAGGACGCGCAACGCCACGGCGATGACGGCGATGCCGATGGGCACGTTCACGAAGAGCACCCACCGCCAGGAGACCAACTCGGTGAGGATGCCCCCGGCGATGAGGCCGACTGCGCTACCACCGATGGAGACGGCCGTGTAGTAACCGATGGCCCGGACGCGCTCCTTGGCGTCGGGGAACATCGTCATCAACAGCGCGAGTGCGGACGGGGCGGCCAGTGCGGCGCCGACACCTTGCAAGGCCCGCGCGCCGAGCAGCAGTCCGGACGTGGTGGCAAAGCCGCCGAGCAGCGAGGCCACGCTGAAGATGGTGATGCCGGCCAGGAAAACCCTTCTGCGGCCCAGGATGTCACCGGCACGAGCGCCCAGCAGCAGCAGTCCGCCGAAGACCAGCGTGTAAGCGTTGATCACCCAGGACAGCCCGGTGGGCGTGAAGTCGAGGGCGCTGGAGATATCGGGCAGGGCGATGTTCACGATGGTCGCGTCCAGGACGACCATCAACTGGGCGGTGAGCACGAGCCCGAGAATGATGCGCCGCCGGCGATGGGCGGCAATCTCGGCAGTGCCGGATTGAACTGCGGTGGACTGGGTCACGGCGTCTTTCCTTCCACGCCCGGTGAGGGCGTACGATCGAAGCGGATGGTCCCTCCGGATCGCATCCGGAGGTTGCCTCCGGTTAGAACTATACGGAGGCAACCTCCGGTTATGCAAGCTAAATACCGAATTTTTTGTTTCCGAGGAGCGTGAACCCGATGACCCGGCTCGATGAGGCGCCGACGGTGGCCGCTACGGCGGCGGCCGAACAGGTGCCGGACCTGGCCAAGCCCCGCCCTCTTCGAGCTGACGCCCAACGGAACCGCGACAAGTTGATCGAGATCGCGACGACCGCGTTCACCGAGGACGGCGTCGACGTCGCCCTCGAAGAGATCGCCCGGCGGGCAGACGTGGGCATCGGCACGCTGTACCGCAACTTCCCGACGCGCGAGGCTCTGGTGCTGGCGGTCTACCGCAAGCAGATCGACGGGCTCCGGATCGCGGCGCAGGAACTGCCCAAGACCCTCGGGCCGGCCGACGCTCTTCGGGAGTGGATGCGCGGATTCGTCGAGTACGGTGCCGTGAAGCGGGGGCTGGTCACCTTGCTCAAGTCGATGATCGAGACCGACACCAACTTGTTCGACCAGGCCAGGGCCATTCTCCTGGACTCCGCCGGCGGGCTGATGAAGGCGGCCGCCGAGGCCGGTGAGATCCGGCCGGATTTCGCCCCCGGTGATGTGATCAGGGCCCTCGGGGGCATCTGCATGGCGACCGATCGGCCCGACGCCGGCGCCACCGCGGTGGCTCTGGTCGACCTGGTCTTCGACGGATTGCGGTTCGGCGCACCTGTCCGGGCCTGACGACCGACGGACGCGGTCAAAGCGCTTTCACCCGAGCACTAGCCTCTAGGTCATGAGTTCAGTTCTGACTGCGGTGGCGTGGCCCTACGCCAACGGTCCGCGGCACATCGGTCACGTTTCCGGGTTCGGGGTTCCCTCCGATGTCTTCTCGCGCTACCAGCGGATGGCCGGCAACGACGTGCTCATGGTGTCCGGCACAGACGAACACGGCACGCCGATCCTCGTCCAGGCCGATGCCGAGGGTGTTCCGGCCCACGTGCTCGCCGACCGCTACAACAAGGTCATCGTCGACGACCTCCAGCAGCTGGGTCTGTCCTACGACCTGTTCACCAGAACCACGACGCGGAACCACTACGCGGTCGTGCAGGAACTGTTCCGGACGGTCTACCGCAACGGCTACATGGTTCCGAAGACCACGATGAGCGCGATCTCACCGTCCACCGGTCGTACGCTTCCGGACCGTTACATCGAGGGCACCTGTCCGATCTGCGGCTACCACGGCGCCCGCGGCGATCAGTGCGACAATTGCGGGAACCAGCTCGACCCGATCGACCTGATCGACTCGAAGTCCCGGATCAACGGTGAGACACCGGCTTTCGTCGAATCGGAACACCTGTTCCTGGACCTGCCCGCTCTGGCCGAGGCGCTCGGCAGCTGGCTCGGTACCCGTGACGACTGGCGCCCCAACGTCCTGAAGTTCTCGATGAACCTTCTCGCGGACCTCAAGCCGCGGGCCATGACGCGCGACATCGACTGGGGCATCCCGGTTCCGTTGGACGGCTGGCGCGACCGCGGCGACAAGAAGTTGTACGTGTGGTTCGACGCCGTGGTCGGCTACCTGTCGGCGTCCATCGAGTGGGCCCGGCGGTACGGCAAGGACCCGGAGGACTGGCGTCGATTCTGGTCGGACGAGACCGCACGCCAGTACTACTTCATGGGCAAGGACAACATCACCTTCCACTCGCAGATCTGGCCCGCAGAGCTGTTGGGCTACAACGGGCTGGGCGAACGGGGTGGATCCCCGGGTGCTCTGGGAAAGCTGAACCTGCCGACCGAGGTGGTCTCCAGCGAGTTCCTGACGATGAGTGGTTCCAAGTTCTCCACGTCGCGCAACACCGTCATCTACGTCGGTGACTTCATCCGTGAGTTCGGCCCGGACGCGCTCCGCTACTTCATCGTGGCGGCCGGCCCGGAGAACCAGGACAGCGACTTCACCTGGGACGAGTTCCTGCGCCGCAACAACACCGAGCTGGCCAACGAGTGGGGCAACCTGGTCAACAGGTCGGTTTCCATGGCGCACAAGAATTTCGGCGAGATTCCCACGCCCGGCACCAGGACCGAGCTGGACACGACCCTGCTGAACGCCTCGGGCGCGGCGTTCGAGAACGTCGGAAACCTACTGGGACGCAGTCGGTTCAAGCAGGCCATGGGCGAGGCCATGCGAGTCGTCGGCCTCGCCAACAAGTACATCTCCGATGCCGAACCGTGGAAGCTCGGTGACGACAAGGAACGGCAGGCCACCGTGCTGCACACCGCCCTACAGGTTGTCGACGACGCCAAGACCTTGCTGACGCCCTTCCTGCCGCACTCGTCGCAGGGTGTCTTCGAGGCACTCGGCGGAGAAGGTGTCTGGGCCGCGCAGCCGGAGATCAGGCAGGTCACCGATTTCGACGACGATGTCGAAGGCGTTGGCGCACCCGCGGTTCGGGACTACCCGGTCATCACCGGTGACTACGAGTCCCAGCTCGCGGTCTGGGCCAGGCGGGACATCGTGGCCGGTACGAAGCTCTCCAAGCCGACGCCGTTGTTCGCCAAGTTGGATCCGAAGCTCGGTGAAGAAGGGCCGTCCTGGGCGCCGATCGCATGACGGCGCACGAGTCGGTGCGCGATCGACCGCTGCCCCCGGCACCCGAACCGTTGCCGCTTCCGGTGGCCGACGCGCACACCCACCTCGATGCCTGCGGTTGCGAGGATGCGGACGATGTCGCCGCAGCCATGGCGCGAGCCCGGGCCGTCGGGGTGACCAGAGTGGTGACGGTCGCCGACGACCTGGACTCGGCCCGCTGGGCGGTCGCCGCGGCGGGCCGGCATCCAGACCTCTACGCCGCGGTGGCGCTGCACCCGACGCGGGCAGACCGGTTGGATGACGAAGCCAGGGAAGTCTTGGAGCAGTTGGCGCAGGACGCGAGGGTCGTGGCCATCGGCGAGACCGGTCTGGACCATTACTGGGAGGCGGCCCCGCGCGACATCCAGGCGGACGCGTTCGCCTGGCACATCGACCTCGCCAAGCGCACCGGCAAGGCGCTGATGATCCATGATCGCAACGCCCACGAGGCCGTCTTCGACGTCCTGGAGGCCGAGGGTGCGCCGGACCGGGTGATCTTCCACTGCTTCTCGGGCGACGAGACGATGGCCAGGCGGTGTGCCGATGCCGGATACGTGATGTCCTTCGCCGGGCCGGTCAGCTTCCGCAATGCCGCGGACCTCGCCGCGGCCGCCGTCACCGCCCCGGCGGATCTGATCCTGGTGGAGACGGACGCTCCGTTCCTGACGCCGCACCCATTTCGGGGAAAGCGGAACGAGCCGTTCGCCCTTCCGTACACGCTGCGAGCGCTGGCTGCCCTGCGGGGGGACGATGTGGCCCAGCTGTGTGCGCACGTGAATCAGACCACAGAGCGCGTCTACGGCATTCGGGTGAATTGAGCACAGAATTCGATGAATTCTGGAAATCGGGGACAACCTCTGCTGGATATGTGAACGTTCTAGAGGTTGCCGTCCTGTGCTCGGGCCGTTATTGTCCTGTGATAACAGCCGGGATGGGGAAGTCCCGGGTGCATGGGGCAGGTGCTGTGATGCAAGACCTCGAGTCTTGCAGTCAACGCCTGCCCTTGGCATGTCCGAGGGTGATCCTGCCACGGTCCGGCCCGCACCCTGCCCCTGCCCGAACGGCACTAGGTATGGATGTGACTTGGCTCCCAGCAACGAAGCGTTCGGCTCGCACGACGAGCCCACGCAGGCCCTCTTCAACCACTTCGGTGACGACGCGAACGTCGACGCCGGCGCGGACGCGGTGACCGGAACGCCCGGAATGTACGGAGACGGAGCCGGGCACGACGGCGCCGACGCCCCCGAGCGGGACGATGCCGTCCTGGCGGCTGCTGGCCCGGAAGCGTTGGAAGAGGACCCGACGACTCCGGTTGCGGACGAGAACACCGCTGTCGTCGCGACCGCCGTTCCGGCCACCGAAGTCAAGAAGTCGCATCGCTACCGCAAGCCGGCCCTGATCGGTGTCGCGGCCCTGGTGTGTGCGCTGACGGTCGGCGGCGGAGTCATCGCAGCGAAGACCAAGACGGTCACCATCTCGGTCGATGGCTCCGAGCGCCAGGTCACGACCCTCGCCGGTTCGGTCGATGGGGCACTGGCCGCCGCCGGTCTGTCCGTCGCCTCGCACGACACCCTGGCTCCGGCCGGTGCTGCGAGCATCTCGGACGGCTCGCAGATCGCCTTGAACCGGGGCCGTGTCTTCACCGTCACGATCGACGGCAAGAAGCAGCAGATCTGGACCACGGCGCGAACGGTCGACCAGGCGCTCGCCGAAATCGGCCGCAACCCCGCCGACTATCAGCTCTCCGCCAACCGCTCCCGGCAGATCCCGCTGGGCGGCCTGCAGGTCACCGCGGCCACACTGCACACGGTGTCCCTCGCGGGATCGCACGTCAAGGCCGCCAGTGTGACGTCCCCAGCCCGCACCGTGGGTGCACTGCTCAAGGACGAAGGCGTGACGCTCGGCAAGAATGACCGCGTCTCCCCGGCCGTCGGCACCGTCCTCACCGATGGCGTCACCGTGACCGTCCGCACGCTGCCCACCGTGGTGATCGCCGATGGCGCGGGCAAGGCCGCCAGCAAGGTCTCCGAGGTCAAGACGGTCAGCGACCTGCTCGCCGCCGAGCACATCAAGGTCGGCGAGAACGACGTGGTCAGTCCGGCATTGAACACCGCGTTGGTCCAGGGCCTGAAGATCACCATCACCCGCGTCGGCTATTCGCTGGTGACCAAGACTGTGGCGGTCGCCCAGCCGGCGGACCAGACGATCCAGGACGACCAGATGGACAAGGGCACCTCCGACGTCACCCAGCAGGGACAGGCCGGAGCCGTGCAGGTCACCTACCGGGTCAAGACCGTCAACAACAAGGCGGGTGTGCCGCAGGAGCTGTCCCGCAAGACGGTGAAGGCGGCGCAGGCCACCATCACCCGTGAGGGCACCTATGTCGCCCCGGTCGAGGCCCCGGCCCCGACGAGTGCGGCGTCCTCGTCCAGCTCGAGTTCTTCCAGCTCCAGTTCGAGCTCTTCCAGCAGCGCAGCTGCGGCTCCCGCTCCGGCGGCCAGCAGCTCGGGCGTGAATTGGGATGCAATTGCGCAGTGTGAATCGACGGGAAACTGGTCGATCAACACTGGAAATGGCTACTACGGTGGGCTGCAGTTCGATATCGGAACCTGGTTGAGCAACGGTGGTGGCGCGTACGCGCCACGCGCCGACTTGGCTTCGAAGGCTCAGCAGATCGACATCGCCAATCGGGTCTACGCCTCCCGTGGACTTTCGCCGTGGGCCTGTGGATACGCTGCCGGATGATCGCTTTTTGACGCCGTTCGCGTTGTGCGACAAGGCTTTGCATTGATGAAAGACCCCGCATTTCCCTCGGGAGGTGTGGGGTCTTTCGTTTTCGACGGTGGGTGAGATGGGTCATGGGATGCAGCTTGACGCAGATGCGACCCGTCCGCTATTGCGGATTTGTCCGGGCTCCGTTATTATTTCGTCATACCCGCCGGGATGAGAATTTCCGAGCGTGCGTGTCCAAGTTGCAGCTCTGTGAAAGCGAGACGGCTGCGCTATCCGTTCGGTGCTCCTCAGCGCCCGTTGTCCGGTGACACCACATTCGCCTCTGCCCGGGATCTTGATGAGAAATCGGACCCTACGTGAGCAAGCACCAGGCGGCGGACGAGCAGCCGCAGGCATCGGACATCTCCTGGATCCAGGGATTGGCCAAGCCCGCCGACTCGGCAGCGTCTGACACGCTCCCGTTCTACGGCAACCTCGTCGCCCGGGCGCCCCGGCACTTCGCTCCCGATGATCAGTCCGACGACGCGGAGCCGACGGGAGCGACGACGGGGCCGATGGCCCGGCTTTCCGCTGACCGGATCGACGCGTTGATCGCACAGCTGGACGTCGCTCCTACGGAGTCGGCCGCCGAAGCGCCGCCTGTGGGGAGTCACGAGACCGGGACTCACGATGCTGAGACCCACGATGCTGAGACCCACGATGCTGAGACCCACGACGCCGAGGTTCAGGCCACCGCCGCCGATCTGCCGCAGGCCGATCTGCCGCAGGCCGATCTGCCGTCCGGCGAGGCCGCAGAGAGCGAAGCGAACGACGTCGAACCCGTCGACATCGATCCCATCGAGGCTCAGCCGACACCGGACACCTCCGCCGTCCCGACGGACACGGTCAGGGATGCGGATGAGGACCAGGTCTCTGAGCGGTCGAAGTTCCGCAGACCGTTGCTGATCGCTGCGGCTGCCGTGCTGTCGGTGCTGACGATCGGCGGCGGCACGGTCACCGCCATGCAAAAGCACGTCTCGATCGTCGTCGACGGACAGGCCATGCAGGTCAGCACGATGTCCGGCTCCGTCGCCGGCGCCCTGGCCGCGGCCGGAATCAACCCGGACAGTCACGACACCCTCGCCCCGGCGATCAACTCCGCGATCTCCGACGGATCCAAGATCGTGCTGGATCGCGGCCGTCTGCTCACGCTGACCATCGACGGGCAGCAGCGCAAGGTGTGGACGACGGCCCGCACGGTTGACGACGCGCTGGCCGAAATCGGTAGTGGCACATCCGACCTGGCGCTGTCGGCCAACCGGTCCCGCCCCATCCCGGTCACCGGGCTTGCGGTCAGCGCCTCCACGCTGCACACCGTGAACCTCTCGCTGGCCGGCGCGAAGGCCACCTCGTCGACCAGTACGGCGAAGACTGTCGGCGACCTGCTCGCCGAGAAGAAGGTCGTACTCGGGGCTCGCGACACGGTGTCGCCCGCGCCGGCCACCAAGCTGACCGACGGACTCGTCATCACGGTCGACCGAGTGGTCGTGAGCACCACCAGCAAGACGGTGACCCTGCCCCAGCCGGCCGCCACGTCGGTCAAGGACGCGGCGATCGTCACCGGCGCATCCAAGGTCGTCCAGCAGGGCAGAGCGGGCCGTCAGCTGATCACCTACACGGTGACCACCGTCAACGGGAAGCAGACCGCGAAGAAGGAGAGCGGCCGGAAGACCGTCGTCGCGCCGGTCGGCACCGTGACGCACATCGGGACCAAGACGACGTTCACCTACGAGGGCAACGAGGTCTTCACCAACGACACGAGTTTCGGGGTGAACTGGGACGGCCTGGCCAACTGTGAGTCGACCCACAACCCGAAGGCAGTCAACGCCAATCCGTCGGCCGGTCTGCCGACCTACGGGCTGTTCCAGTTCGACATCCCGACGTGGGCGACGGTCGGTGGTTCCGGGAACCCGATGGACGCATCTCCCGAGGAACAGTTGATGCGCGCCAAGCTTCTCTACCAGCAGCGCGGCCTCGAGCCGTGGGCCTGCCGGGACGCCGCACACTGACGTCCAACTCCACCCAGCCGGCCGCAACGGGTTCCAGTCGGGGGACCCGTTGCGGCTTTTCACTGTCCGCGGATGTGTCGGCTCCGGCCCTGTCCGCGTGTCAGGATGGTTGCCGTGAGCGATGACAACCCGCAGGTGACCTTGCTGGGCGCCATCGAGATTCGCAGGCTGGCGGCCGAGCTGGATCTCCGGCCCACCAAACAGCTGGGTCAGAATTTCGTCCACGACTCCAACACCGTCCGCAAGATCGCGACCCTGGCCAATCTCGATGCGGCCGGCCACGTGCTGGAGGTCGGACCGGGGCTGGGGTCGCTGACGCTGGCCCTGCTCGAAGTCTCGGCCCAGGTCACCGCGGTGGAGATCGACGCGCGTCTGGCCGCTCTGCTGCCGGCCACCGTCGCGGTCCACGCCCCCGCCCGAGTCGGCGACCTGACCGTCGTCACCGCCGACGCCCTGGCCATCGCAGGGGCTGATATCCCAGGTGAGCCAACGGCTCTCGTGGCGAACCTCCCGTACAACGTTGCTGTACCGGTGTTATTGCACCTGCTGGCCGAACTACCCAGCCTGCAAAGGGTTCTGGTGATGGTGCAGGCCGAGGTGGCCGACCGCTTGGCGGCACCGCCGGGGTCCCGCACCTACGGCTCGCCCAGTGCCAAAGCCGCCTGGTACGGGACGACCAAAAGGGCCGGCTCGGTGTCCCGATCCGTCTTCTGGCCGGTGCCCGGTGTCGACTCCGCGTTGGTGGCCATCGATCGTCATACGGTTCCGATGGTGGGTGACCGGAGAGCCGTGTTCGCCGTCATCGATGCGGCGTTTGCGCAGCGCCGCAAGACATTGCGCGCCGCTCTGTCGGGATGGGCCGGCTCGCCGGTGCGCTCCGAGGAGTTGCTGCGGGCAGCGAACGTCGATCCGATCCTGCGCGGCGAGATGCTCGACATCGACGCCTTCGTTCGGATTGCCGAGTCGAAGGCCCGGGCCGATGCGCAGGTCGGTCGGGACGCGCAGGTCGGTTCATGACCAGGCGACTGCACCAGGTACCCACGGCGGTTCGGGTCCGCGTCCCGGGAAAGATCAACCTGCACCTGTCGGTCGGCGACCTCCGCGAGGACGGCTACCACGACCTGGTGACGGTTTTCCACGCCGTCGACCTGGTGGACGAGCTCACCATCTCGACGGCCGAGCGACACAGCGTCCACACCACCGGATTCGACGGAGTGCCGGCGGGTGCGAAGAATCTTGCGGGGATCGCGGCCCGATTGCTCGCGAAGCGGACGAACGCGGGCGGCGCCGTTGCGATCGAGATCACCAAGCAGATCCCGGTGGCCGGTGGCATGGCCGGTGGCAGTGCTGACGCCGCGGCCGCGTTGGTCGGCTGCGCATCACTGTGGGGCCTGGACATCGGTCGTGATCAGTTGTCCCAGTACGCCGCCGAACTCGGCTCCGACGTGCCGTTCGCGCTGACCGGCGGCACCGCCGTCGGGACCGGGCGGGGCGAACGACTCTCCCCGGTGTTGGCCAGGACACCCCTGCACTGGGTGCTGGCGCTCGCCGAGTCGGGTCTGTCCACACCGGCCGTGTTCGCCGAACTGGACCGCTTGCGAGCAGCCGGCCACCCACCGCGGGTGGGCGGCGTCCAGGACATGCTGACCGCATTGGCCTCCGGCGATCCTGGGCGGGTTGCGGCGGCGCTGGGCAACGATCTCCAGGCTGCGGCCATCTCGCTGCAGCCGACGCTGCGCCGGACGTTGCGTGCCGGGCTGGCGGCGGGTGCACTGGGCGGGGTGGTGTCCGGATCCGGTCCGACGGTGGCGCTGCTCTGCGCCGATGCGATGTCGGCCGGCCAGGTCGCCGCCGAACTGGCCGGGTCGGGGACCTGCCGCACTGTGCGGGTCGCGTCCGGGCCCGCGCCGGGAGCGAAAGTGATCGGTTGACCATGATGGGTTGAGCACCTCACCACCTGTTTCCCCGGGTAACTCCCGGATCCGCAATTCGCTAGGAGAAGTTCCGCCACCATGGCCAATCTCGTCAATCTGGAATCTGCCACCGTCATCCACGGGGTTCGTGCTGTGCTGTCCCAGGTCTCGCTCGGCGTGCAGACCGGCGACCGGATCGGGGTCCTCGGCCTCAACGGTTCGGGCAAGACCACTCTGCTCTCGCTGCTCGCCGGCCTGGCCGAGCCCGACGCCGGGCGGGTGTCCCGGCTGCGCGGCGTCTCGATGGAGGTGGTCACCCAGTCCGACGAACTGCAGCCCGGCTCGAGCGTCCGCGACATCGTGCTGCACACCTTCGTGGACGGTGACCACGGGTGGGCGTCCGACTCGTCGATCCGGGGCATCCTCGACGGGCTCGGACTGGCCAATATCGGGCTCGAAACGTTGGTGGACAACCTGTCCGGTGGTGAACGCCGCCGGGTTGCGCTCGCCGCCGCGCTGGTTACCGACGCCGACCTGCTCATCCTCGACGAACCGACCAACCATCTGGACATCGAGGGTGTTGCCTGGCTGGCCGGCCACCTGTTGGCCCGCCGGTCCGCCCTGGTCGCTGTCACCCACGATCGGTGGTTCCTCGACGCGGTGGCCAACACCACCTGGGAGGTCGTCGACGGCGGTGTGCAGATCCGTGAAGGCGGTTACAGCGACTGGGTTTTCGCCCGTGCGGAGCGACTTCGTCTCGACCGTGCCGCAGAAGAGACCCGGAAGAATCTGGCCCGCAAAGAACTTGCCTGGTTGCGCCGCGGCGCCCCGGCCAGGACCTCGAAGCCCCGGTACCGGATCGAGGCCGCCGAGGCATTGATCGCCGACGTGCCGGAGCCGCGGAACACGGTGGAGCTGCACAGCTTTGCGCGCAAACGGCTCGGCAAGGATGTGCTCGACCTGGAAGGGGTGACCGCGACGGTCCCGACGCCCAACGGTGATCGGGTGCTGCTCGACGACGTCACCTGGCTGGTCGGGCCGGGGGATCGGATCGGTCTGGTCGGCATCAACGGGTCCGGGAAGTCGACCCTGCTGCGGGTGCTGGTCGGTGAGCGGCCGGTGACGTCCGGTGTGGTCAAGCGGGGCAAGACAGTAAGCGTGGGCTACCTGTCCCAGGACGTGGTCGAGCTGCCGGCCGAATTGCGGTTGCTCGAGGCGGTCACCGAGATCGCCGGCACGGTGAACCTCGGCGGCAAGGACATCTCGGCGGGTCAGCTCGCCGAGCGCTTCGGATTCACCAACGAACACCAGTGGACCAGGGTGGCCCAACTCTCCGGCGGCGAGCGTCGGCGACTGCAGTTGCTGCGGATCCTGATGGCCGAGCCGAACGTGCTGGTCCTCGACGAACCGACCAACGACCTGGACACCGACACGCTGGCCTCCCTGGAGGACCTGCTCGACTCCTGGCCCGGCACGCTGATCGTGGTCAGCCACGATCGCTATCTGATCGAGCGGGTGACCGACGACGTGGTGGCCCTGCTGGGTGACGGGAAGATCACCCACCTGCCCGGTGGCATCACCGAGTACCTGCGCCGACGGGCCGCCGTGGAGGTCGGATCCGTATCGGGTGTCACGGCGTCCAACGGGGCACCGGCCGCCGCAGGTCCGAGCCTGGACGCGGCCACCACCCGTGCCCTGCGCAAGGACCTCCAGCGCTGGGAGAAGAAGATGGAAGCCCTGCTGCGCAAGGAGAAAGACCTCCACGCGAAGCTCACGACGGTCGGTGCCGACTACGAGACGGCAGCCGACTACAACGCCCAGTTGGTGACCATCGCCCGGGAGAAGGACGAAGCCGAAACCGGCTGGATGGCGGCCGCCGAGGCGCTCGAGGAGGCCTGACCCACCCGCCGGCGAGTACGCCTGAACCAGCGCGACTGTGGCCGTCAGGTCAGGTCGGGTCAGGTCGGGTCAGGAACTCCAGTACCTGGGTCGAGAATTCGACCGGAGTGCTGGTGTGCGGCTTCTTGGCGCCGGGCACGGTCGCCCTGACCGAGTTCGGGATACCGGCCGCGATCAGGTCGTACAACGCGCGCTCGCCGACCTCGGCCGCGCCGCTGCACAGCACCATCGTGGGCGCGGTGATTCGGGCCAGGGAATCCCACCAGCCCGGATCGGCCTGGGCCAGCTGATCCAGGATCGATCTGGCGCGGGAGAAACCCTGGAGGTTCTGGCGGAGCTTGCCCCGCCGCAGGGTGGTCACCGCCCCCGACAGCGCCATGCCGGGGGACATCCGGGCGGTGACGGGCGGTCCGGACTTCGGGGGAGCGGTGGGTTCGCACAGGATGAGCCGGCGGATCAGATGCGGATGGTCGGCCGCCAGCCGGGCGGCCAGATAGCCGCCGAAGCCGTGCCCGAGCAGGTCGATCGGGTCGTGACCGAGGCTCGGGAACATCTGCGACAGGTGGTCGACGTAGGCCGCCAGATCGGCGCCCGGGACCGGATCGCTGCGGCCACTGCCCGGCAGGTCGATCGCGACCAGTTCGCGGTCGGCACGGACCAGTGGCGTGGTCAGGTGCTCGAAAGTGGCAGCCGACGTCCCGAGGTCGTGCAGCATCAGCACCGGGGTCCCGGTGCCGTTCGAATAGACCCGGATTTCCCGGTCGTCGATACATAGATCGTGTACAGCGCTGTACGTCACAGTTCTATCGTGCCCTGTCGATGCCCGACTCGGAAAACAGCCAGGTCAGCGGGCATGGCGGAGACAGCATGAAGAGCCCGGATCATTGGGTGGCCACTTTTCGCAAACCGGCGTCACCCTCGTCGACGTGGTAGTCGTTACCGACCGTGTCGTCCCGGCCGTCCCGGACTTTCGCCGCCCGCAGGATGAGTGTGACGACCACGACGACCAGCAGATTGGCCACCAGCGCGACGATGCCCACGTAGATCTGCACAGTGGATCCGCTGAACGGGTGCCAGCCGAAGACGGACAGCTTGCCCAGTTGCAACGCTGAGCCGCCGAAGTGTTTGCTGCCGTTGCCGGCATTGGGGATGGTCCAGAGCAGGTAGAGCCCCCAGCCCAGACCGACGACCCACCCGGCAATCAGTGCCCACGAGTGCTGCCAGCGGGTGTAGAGGGCGATGGCCACGGCGGGCAACGTCTGCAGGATGATGACGCCGCCGATCAGCTGCAGGTCGATGGAGAACTGCGGATCGATGAAGAGGATGAACGCGACCGCGCCGAACTTGACCACCAGGGAGGCCCATTTCGCCTGCTTGGCCTCCTGTTGTGCCGTCGCCCCGCGGTTGAGGAACTCCTTGTAGATGTTGCGGGTCCACAAGTTCGCGGCCGCGATCGACATGATCGCGGCGGGTACGAGAGCCCCGATACCGATGGCGGCGAAGGCGATGCCGGCGAACCATCCGCTGAACTGCTGGTTGAACAGGGCAGGCACGATCGTGTTGGTATCGGGCTTGCCGGTGGCGTTGTTGACCACCGGCTTGGTGCCGGCGGCGATGGCCATGTAGCCGAGCAACGCGAGCAGCCCCAGCAACACCGAGTAGGCGGGCAGCGCGATCATGTTCTTCTTGATCACGTTACGGCCCCGGGACGCCAGGATCCCGGTCGCGCTGTGCGGGTAGAGGAACAGTGCGAGCGCCGAACCCAGCGCCAGCGTCGCGTACTGGAGTTGGTTGTTGGAGGTCAGCAGGATCGACCCGGTCGCGGGTTTGCCGTCCTTGGGGGCGAACTTGGCCGCGGCAGTGTCGAACACATGACCCCAACCGCCGAGGTGGGTGGGCAGGTAGATGATCGCGACGATGATCACGACGTAGATCAGCCCGTCCTTGACGAAGGCGATCAGTGCCGGGGCGCGCAGCCCCGACTGATAGGTGTACAGCGCCAGCACCAGGAACGCGATGAACAGCGGCAGGTGCCCGACGACACCATGGCCGTTGATGCCCATGGTGCGGAGCACAGCCTCCAGGCCCACGAGTTGCAGAGCGATGTAGGGCATGGTGGCCACGATGCCGGTGATGGCGACCAGCAGGGCGAGCAGCGGCGAGCCGTAGCGGCCGCGGACGAAGTCGGCGGGGGTCACGTAGCCCTTGGCGCGCGAGACCGACCAGAGCCGCAGGACGGGTAGGAAGACCAGCGGAAAGACCACCACGGTGTAGGGCAGCGCGTAGAAACCGAGCGCACCGGCGCCGAAGACGAGGGCGGGGACGGCGACGAAGGTATAGGCGGTGTAGAGATCACCGCCCACCAGGAACCAGGTGATCCACCCGCCGAAACTCCGTCCGCCCAGACCCCATTCGTCGAGGTGGTCCATGCTGTCGCCGGCCTTCCAACGGCTGGCCATGAAGCCCATGATCGCGACGCCGAAGAACAGGACGACGAAGACGACGAACTCGGTCCAATGGCCGCTCACAGGATGACCTCGTCGCCCGACTCATCCTCGCCCGCGGCGACCGGAGGTACGTTCCCCGTCGACGGTGTCCTGGTGGCGGCATAGACGATGGCCACACAGGCCACACCGACGAAGACGAAGGCCAACTGGTACCAGTAGAAGAATGGCAGTCCGAAAAGGCGTGGTTTGTCCTTGTTGTACCAGGCGGTGATCAACATCAGCAGCGGTAACAACAGCAGCAGATTCCACCAACGCCAGATCAGTCCGTTGGGGCCCCTGCCTTTTGGGGTGTCCGTGCCGGGTGGGTTCGGAACCGGTTGCGCCATCTTCGCCTCCACAAGTCCCGCATCGTTGCGGTTCGTGGTGCAGGCTAGAACGTGATCATGACCGCCGATAGAGGGGGCGGGTAATGGCGGGCCATTTGTCCCGTTTTACGTCCGGATGGGTTAGTGCTGCAGCAGGCCCTCGAGAGTTAGGGCGAGTAAACAGAAGCCACCAATGCATCGATCTCGGCAGCGTCGGGCGAAGCGCTGCTGGCGCCCACCCTGGTCGCCGCGAGCGCGCCTGCCGCACATGCCCGCTGGATCGCGACCCGAGGCTCGAGGCCCTGGTTCCAGGCGACGGCGAGTGCGCCGGTGAACGCATCTCCGGCGCCGGTGGTGTCGACCGCGTCCACCGGTGGGGCGTGGACGTGAAAATTCTGGTCGGGCCCCCGATAGCGCGCGCCGGCCGGACCGAGCGTGGTGATCAGGTGCGGAACCTGGGCCAGTGACTGCTCCCCGAGCGCCGCTGCCTCGCCTTCGTTGACCACCAGAATCGTGACGCAGGCCAGTAGTTCGGTCGGCAGGTCGCGGACCGGCGACGGGTTCAACAGCACGGTAACGTCGGCGGCAGAGGCGATCCCGGCTGCCGAGACGACGGCCGAGAGTGGAATCTCGAGCTGACAGACGAGGATGCCGGCATCGCGGATGGCGTCGCGATCGGCGTCGGTCAGTCCGATCACGGTTCCGTTCGCGCCTGGGATGACGATGATGGTGTTCTCCGCGCTCTCGTCCACGGAGATGGTGGCCAGCCCGCTGGTGCCGCGCGTCCGTCGCAGCAGTTCCGATGACACGCCGCCGGCCGCCAGCGAATCGGCCAGCTGACCCCCGAAATCGTCGTCGCCGACCGCCCCGATGAAGCTGACGTGACCACCGGCCCGCGCGGCCGCGACGGCTTGATTTCCGCCTTTGCCGCCGGGGATCCGGGCAAAGCTGGTGCCCAGCAGCGTCTGTCCCGGCTGCGGCAGCTGGGGCACCGTCGTCACCAGGTCCATGTTCACGGATCCGAGTACGACGATCGGACCGGCGGGGAGCGGAGTCGTCATCTGGACCTCTTCTGTTCCGGTTCTGTTCGGGATGGCGCCGGGCGCGGTCCGCCGTAGCAGCACCGACCGTAGACCAGCCTGTGAGATCGTGTGGAGCATGAGCGCCTTTGTCGACGCCTTGCGCAGCGCTGCGCGGGGGGATGCCGGGATGACCACCGGTGAGCCGCGGACTCCGGTCCGCACCACGTGGTCGGAAATCCATCAGCGGGCGCTGGCGGGAGCCGCCACGCTCGCCGCACGTGGCCTCGAACCCGGACAAGCAGTAGCCATCCTGGCGGGCACGCCCGCCGAGGTCGCGCCGGCGGCGCAGGCGGTGTGGTTGGCCGGCGGATCGGTGACGATGCTGCACCAGCCCACTGCGCGGACCAAGCTGGAGCACTACGCCACCGAGACGATGACCACGCTGAAGGTCATCGGCGCACGGGTGGTCATCATCGGCGAGCCGTTCGCGGAGTTGGCCGGCTTGCTCGACGGCACCGGGATCGCGGCGGTCACCATCGCGGACCTGTCCGCCGGTGATCCAGCCGCGGCGCCGGACGCCACCCGCGGTGACGCGGATCCGGCGCTGTTGCAGCTGACCTCCGGGTCCACGGCCGCGCCAAAGGCGGTGCGCATCACCCACGGCAACCTCTGGGCGAACATCGAGGCGATGTGTGCGACGGCCCGGTTGCGGGCCGAGGACGACGTGATGGTGTCGTGGCTGCCACTGTTCCACGACATGGGGATGGTCGGATTTCTGACCCTACCGATGTGTCGCGGGATCGAATTGGTCACCGTCACTCCGTCCGACTTCCTGGCCAAGCCGCTGCTGTGGCCGGAATTGATCGCCAAATACCGGGGCACGGTGACCGCCGCACCCAACTTCGCCTACGCCCTCGCCGCCCGCGTGCTCCCGCGCGCCACGGATCTCGACCTGTCCAGTCTGCGGTTCGCGCTCAACGGTGCCGAGCCGATCGATGTCCGTGCCGCACAGGGCTTTCTGCGAGCCGGCGCCCCCTTCGGCCTGCCGGCCACCGCGATCGTCTGCGCGTACGGGATGGCCGAGGCCACGCTCGGGGTGTCGTTCCACCCCTGGGGGACCCCGCTGAAGGTTGACTCGATCGAGGCGGATGCCCTGGAGAACTCTCGTCGGGCGAAGCCGGTGAGCGCCGATTCCCCTGGTGCGCGCCATTTCCCGGTGCTCGGGCCGCCGCTGCCCGGTATCGAATGCGTCGCGATGGGGGAGGACGGCGAACCACTAGGGGAGCGTGAGGTCGGCGTGCTGCACCTCCGCGGGGATTCGATCACCGAGCTGTACCTGACCGTGGACGGCCCGCGACCGACGCGCGGGGCCGACGGCTGGCTGGACACGGGCGATCTGGGATATCTGGTGGACGGCGAGGTGGTGGTCTGCGGGCGGGTCAAGGACGTCATCATCATGGGTGGCCGCAACATCTATCCCACAGATGTCGAACGGATCGCCGAGACGGTGGAGGGTGTGCGGGCCGGCAATGCTGTGGCGGTGCGGTGGATCGAAGAAGGCCGACGGGAGTCGTTCGCCATCGCCGTCGAATCACGTGAGGCCGCGGATCCCGCAGCAGTGGAACGGATTTCCGGGCAGGTTCGCTCGGCTGTGACAGCCGCCATGGGGGTCCGGCCGGCGCTGGTGACCGTGCTCTCGGTCGGCTCGCTCCCGAAGACGCCGTCGGGCAAGTTACAGCGGTCCGCGGCCGCGGCGCTCCTCGGTTGATCTCCCAGGCTGACTGCTGATCCCCGTCGGGCCAGTTCTCCACCGGCGGGGGTCTTCGTGGGGTGCCCGGTGGGGTGGTCCTGGTCGAAGGCCACCACCAGGGCCGGGCCCCGACTGTCGGTGGGCGGCTGGTGGTGCAGTCGCCAGTCAAGTCCGTTGACCGTAGTTTGTATCAGTGCGCCCGGGCCCGCTCTCCGCACTGGTACGCCCCGGCTGCCCAGCGGGGAGTCCGGAGCGAGGCGGGTCGAAGGAGAAACACATGTCAGACAATCTGTATGCCGGCGTATCGGTCCAGGTGTATCCGAGTGGTGACGCCACGCTGAGCACGCCGCACAGCGACGTCTCGGCGTTCCTCGACTACGTCCGGCAGTTCAACAGCGTCAACTTCCACGCCAAGGATGACAACGTGCGCGAGTGGCGGTTCGACCGCGAGTACGACAACTGGCAGGACAGCCTGGGCATGGACTCCGTCAAAGTCCTCTACCAGCACGGGCACATGGGAATGGGCTCGGACGGTCATTTCGTGGCCGGGATGGGCCACACGTGGGACAACACCCTGCAGTCCGACTCGACCCGGATGACCTTCGGCGACCAGCGCCTGCGCTACCTCCTGCTGCACGGGTGCGACTCGCTGCAGATGCACGACGGTCAGAACCCGTTCCGCACCTGGGGCTCACCGAACGCGGGCGCGCGGATGATCTTCGGCTTCGACGGCCTGACCTACGACATCGACGGGACCGGAGCCGGCTTCTTCCGGGAATGGAACACGGGCAAGTCGTTCAGCCAGGCCTGGCAGGACGCGGCGCTGGCCACCACCCGGAACCACCGGCCGTCGTCGACTGCCTGCGGCGCGACCGCCGAGGAAGCGCAGGATCGGCTCTGGAACGAGCGGTTGTTCTACGGCGACGCGGTCTCCGACAACTGGTACTGGTGGCGTTGGGCCGGCCCCGCTCCGATCGAGGTCACCATCGTGATCACGATCCCGACTGTGCCACTGAAGCTTTCGTTGCACCACCGGGCAGCCGACGCCCGGACCGCAGCACACCTCGCCGATCGGTTCGATGTGCGGTCCCTGCTGGCCCAGCCCTGGTCGCCGGACTCGGATCAGGAAGGATCGTCCGACCTGCTGGCCGGTCGACGGCTCGTGCTGCACCCGGATGGGTCCTACCAGGTCTTCCTCGCCGAGCCTGATCGGTCGGCTCGGGCCATCGACCCGAAAACGGCACGAGAAATCGCCGACCGGACGATCAGGGAGCTCGAACTCAAGACCGAGATGGTGTTCGACGGATTGACCATGACCCAGCACGCCGGCGCCAGTCGCGACGGTGACGAGACCGAAGTGGCCATCGCCGACTTCACGGCGCACTACCGCCAGACCTACGACGGGGTTCCCGTTGCGCGCGGCGGTGATGGACATGTGGCCATCGAGCTCGATGCGGCCGGCGCGGTCTGCAGCATCACCGACCGCACCGCCGAGATCATCGACGCCACCGAGGCCAGGCCCTCCGACGGCAAGGATCTCGACGTGGACGGCGCCCTCCATCGCGCCGAGGCGGACCTCGAGCGACGCCTGGCGTGCGAGACCGGCGGTGGCGGGAAGGTTGTCGTCGTACCGGACACCATGGACCTCTGCTATCGCTTGGACCGTGACTCCGCCGTCCTGGTGGCGCGCGAAGAGGTCGAGATCCGCACGGGGAACTACTCGATCCGCAAGGTCGTGGAGGTCGAGCGCTGAAGCGAAGCAGCTAGTGCAGGCGGTTCTGCGTCTCCAGGAGCCCGTACTGGATGAGCGATTCGACGGCGTCGGCAGCGTTCTCGAGATCGATGGGGAGTTCCTTGCGTTCGGCCGCGGAGAAGTCGCGCAGCACGTAGTCGGCCGGATCCATCCGGCCCGGCGGGCGGCCGATCCCGCAGCGTACCCGCAGATAGTCCTTGGTGCCGAGCGATGCGGAGATCGACTTGAGCCCGTTGTGTCCGCCCTCGCCGCCGCCCTGCTTGACCCGGATGACCGACGGTGGCAGGTCCAGCTCGTCGTGCACCACGATGACGTCGGTGGCCGGGATCTTGAAGAACCGGGCGAGCCCGGCGCTCGGGCCGCCCGAAAGATTCATGTAGGACTTGGGTTTCGCCACCACGGCGCGCGCGCCGGCCACACGACCCTCGGCGACGTCGGCGCCGGCCTTGTGCGACTTGAACCGCCCGGAGAAGCGGGCCGCCAGCACCTCGGCGACCATGGCACCGATGTTGTGCCGGTTCCCCGCGTACGCCGGGCCCGGGTTGCCCAGGCCGATGATGAGCACCTGGTCGGGTCGCTCGTGAGGCGCCGTCATGAGGGGTTCCTTCCCGGGTCTGTTACTTCGGTCCATCTGTGGTGGCAGAACCACCTCGAATGGACCGAAATGAGAACAGCGGGCGCGACCGGAATCCGGCCGCGCCCGCTGGGTCGTGCAGAAGTCTGGGCTATCAGGCCTCTTCGGCCGGAGCTGCCTCGGCGGCCGGAGCCTCGTCCTCGCCGGCGTCGGCTTCCTCGACGATGGAGACCGCGACGACCAGGGTGTCCGGGTCGCTGACCAGCGTTGCACCTTCCGGCAGGATGACCTGCGAGGCCAGGACCTGTGAGCCGATCTCCAGGCCTTCGAGGGAGACCTCGAGGTTCTGCGGGATGTGCAGGGCTTCGACCTCGATCGACAGGGTGTTGGCATCGGTGAGGACCGTTGATCCGGGGGCGGCGTCGCCGACCAGGACGACAGGGATGTCGACGGTGACCCGCTCGCCACGCTTGACGATGATCAGGTCGACGTGCTCGTAGTAGTCACGCAGCGGGTGACGGACGACCGACTTGGCCAGGGCCAGCTCGTCGCCGTCCGGCAGGGCCAGGGTCAGCACCGTGTTGGCGCCGCCCTTGATGGCCTTGGCGAATTCACGCGACGGCAGGGTCAGGTGGCGGGGATCGGTTCCGTGCCCGTAGAGCACGGCGGGGATCTTTCCGGCGGCGCGGATGCGGCGGGCGAAGCCCTTGCCGAACTCGTTGCGGGACTCGGCTGAGAGGCGGACCTCGGACACTTGATGCTCCTAGCAAACGGTGGGTCTGGATGTTCCGGCTGTTCGTGACCACGGCGCGCGAAGAAACACGAGCGGATCTCGTCAAGCGACCCACCGCGTCGATCACGGTGACCGGGAACCCCGATACCGCAGGTCCACCCAATCACCCTCGCCGAGGCAACCCCACGAGTCTACGGGCACAACCGGGCCTGGCCAAACCATGGCGCCTCAGTGGTCGACGAGCGTGACCTCGAAGGAGTACTGACTGGCTCGATAGACGTGGTGGCCCCATTCGACCGGGCGGCCGGAGTCGTCGTGGGTGGCCCGATCCATGGTCAGCAATGGACTGCCCTTGCGTTCGTCGAGCAGGTGGCATTCCTCCGCGGTGCCGGCGCGGGCACCGATGCGCTGCTTCGCGACCCTGATGTGCACCCCCTTGGCCCGCATCAGTTGGTACAGCCCGCGCGCTTCCAGGTCCGACTGGCCGATGTCGGCGAGGTCCTCGGGAAGGTAGTTCTCGAGGATGGCCAGCGGTTCCGCGTTGGCGAAGCGCAGCCGACGGAGCCGCAGGACATTCGCTCCGACGGGAACGTCGAGGAACCCGCTGACCTTCTCGGTGGCCGGGATGATCTCGTTCACCAACAATGTCGTCCGGGGGGCCTGGTTGCCACGAGCCAGATCGTCGAAGAGGCTGGTGAGCTCGACCGGCCGGGTGACCTGCCCGTGCACCACCTGAGTGCCCACACCACGCTTGCGCACCAGCAGACCTTTGTCCACCAACTCCTGGATGGCCCGGCGCATGGTGGGGCGCGAGAGACCGAACTGATCCGCGAGGCTGATCTCGTTGTCGAGCCGCGCCCCGGGCCCGAGTTGTCCTGACGAGATGGCGTGTTCGATCTGTTGCGAAACCTGGTAGTACAGCGGCACAGGACTCGATCGGTCCAAGTCCATGAACAGGTCCGTCATTGGTCCTCCCGTCAAGTGGGCGTCAGCGTACGCCCTCAACGCTTGACGGCCGAATGACAGAATGTACTAACAAACTATTGACAGGGAGCGCATGTTTCGCCACCCTTGGAGCATCACGGCAGAGCGGCCATGGGTATCTCGTCCCGTCCGGCCGCCACCAGGTAAAAAGGAGCGGCGTGAGCGGGCATCTCGATGTGTTGACGATCGGCCGGATTGGTGTCGACCTCTACCCCCTGCAGGACAACGTGGGCCTCGAGGACGTGGAGACCTTCGGCAAGTATCTTGGTGGCAGCGCTACCAACGTGGCCGTTGCGGCGGCCCGACACGGACGTAGCAGTGCGGTGATCACCAGAACGGGCCCGGACGCCTTCGGCAAATACATACACAAGGCGCTCAGGGAGTTCGGCGTCGACGACCGGTTCGTCTCGGTGGTGCCGGATCTGCTGACGCCGATCACGTTCTGCGAGATGTATCCGCCTGATCACTTTCCCCTGCTGTTCTACCGGTTGCCGACCGCTCCGGATCTCCAGATCCACGCCGAAGAGCTGGATCTCGACGCCATCGTGGACGCGGGCATCTACTGGTCGACGGTCACCGGGCTCTCCGAGGAGCCCAGTCGCTCGGCACATTTCGCCGCCTGGGAAGCGCGGGCGCGCAAGCCGCTGACGATCCTGGACCTGGACTACCGCCCGATGTTCTGGAAGGACCCCGCGGAAGCCAGCGCGCAGGTGCGCAAGGCACTCGCGCACGTCACCGTCGCGGTTGGCAACAAGGAAGAGTGTGAGATCGCCGTCGGGGAAACGGATCCGATGCGCGCGGCCAAGGCGCTGCTGGATGCCGGCGTCGAGATCGCGATCGTCAAACAGGGCCCGAGGGGTGTCCTGGGTATGACGAAGGACGTGACGCTGGAGGTCCCCCCGACTCCGGTGGACGTGATCAACGGGCTCGGTGCGGGGGACGGCTTCGGTGGGGCGCTGTGTCACGGTTTGCTCGCGGGCTGGGATCTGGAGACGATCCTGCGGTTCGCCAATGCCGCCGGCGCGATCGTTGCCACCCGGCGCGAATGCTCCAGCGCCATGCCGACCACGGCCGAGGTCGAAGCGCTCCTGAAAGAGGTCGGGAATGATTGAGACATCCACTATCGCAACCACTATGACTGGGCCGACGATCAGGGAGCGGCTGGCCGAGATCACCGAGATCAGGGTGAGCGATCCGGAGGCGATCCTGCGGGCGGCGGGGGCCAGGACCAAGCGGGACACCATTCGGGGTGACGGGCGACTGATGATCGTCGCCGCCGACCATCCGGCCCGCGGGGCTTTCGGGGTCGGCGACCGACCGATGGCCATGGGCTCCCGGGTGGAGCTGCTCGACCGTCTCGTCACGGCCCTGAGCCGTCCCGGAGTGGACGGACTGTTGGCGTCGCCGGACATCCTGGAAGATCTGT
Source organism: Nakamurella sp. (assembly GCA_965277305.1). Classification (GTDB taxonomy): domain Bacteria; phylum Actinomycetota; class Actinomycetes; order Mycobacteriales; family Nakamurellaceae; genus Nakamurella. Next base: position 481,360 of record CBDICH010000007.1, read on the forward strand.
TGCTGCTCGGCGCGCTCGAGGACAAGGTCGTCATCGGGTCGATGAACCGCGGCGGCCTGCAGGGGGCGGAATTCGAACTCGACGACCGGTTCACCGGATATGACGCGCGGGGCTGCGCCGAGATGGGCCTGAACGGCGGCAAGATGCTCACCCGCATCGCTCTCGGTGATCCGGGCACCGTCGCCACCATGGAAGCGACCGCGAACGCGGTCAACGAACTGGCGGAGCGCAAACTCATGGCCATGGTCGAACCGTTCTGGTCGACCCGTCAGAGTGGACGGGTCTTCAACGATCTGACGCCGGACGCCGTCATCAAGTCGGTCGGCATCACGAGTGCGCTGGGCCGGACCTCGGCGTACACCTGGATGAAGTTGCCGGTCGTGCCCGAGATGGAGCGGGTGATGGATTCGACGACGTTGCCGACGCTGCTGCTCGGCGGGGACCCGTCCACCAGCCCCGAGGAAACGTTCCAGAGCTGGCGGGACGCGCTCGCGCTACCGGCGGTGCGCGGCCTGGTGGTCGGCCGGACGCTGCTCTATCCCCAGGACGACGACGTGGCGGCGGCAGTCGACACGGCCGTCTCGATGGTGCGATGACTACGGACCCGGGTCTCTACCTGCCCGCCGGTTCCACGGCGGAGGGCGACTTCGATCTGGTCGTGACGCCGGAGTCGGCCGGCTGGGGCTACTCCAGCCTGCGGGTGCTCACCCTGACGGCCGGCACACCGGTGACGTTCGAGACTGGCGACCAGGAGATGATCGCGCTTCCGCTCTCCGGCGGGTGCCACGTCACCGTCGACGGGCATCGCTCTACCCTCGAGGGCCGTACCGGGGTATTCGATGCGGCCACCGATTTTGCTTATGTGCCAAGAGATTCCACGGTCGAGCTGGTCAGCGATGACGGCGCGGTGATCGCGCTGCCGGGAGCCAGGGCATCCCGGCGCCTGCCGTTCCGCTACGGCCCGGTCTCCGGCGTTCCGGTCGAGCTGCGCGGGGCGGGGTCGAGCAGCCGGCAGGTGAACAACTTCGCCACGCCGGCGGCGTTCGAGACCGACAAGCTGATCGCCTGCGAGGTCATCACGCCGGCGTCGAACTGGTCGTCGTACCCGCCGCACAAGCACGACGAGGCCGGTGAGAGTGAATCGGAGCTGGAGGAGATCTACTACTACAGCTTCCGGTCGACCGCGCCGGCCGGCACGAAGACCGGCACAGCGGGTGGCTACCAACGGGTCTACGGCACCTCGGAGCGACCGATCGAGGTGCTGGAGGAGATCGCCGACGGCGATGTGGTGCTCATCCCGCACGGTTGGCACGGGCCGGCGATCGCTGCGCCCAGCCACGACATGTACTACCTGAATGTGATGGCCGGCCCGGGCGTGGAGCGCGCCTGGCTGATCAGTGACGACCCCGAACACGGCTGGGTCCGCCAGACCTGGGAGGACCAACTGGTCGATCCGAGATTGCCGTTCTACACCACGTCCGAAGGAGACACCGTATGAGCACCACGACCGACACCTCGGCCCCGACGGTGCGGCTGACCGTCGGCCAGGCAATCGTGAAGTTCCTCGGCCAGCAGTATTCCGAGCGGGACGGCGTGCGTCGCAAGTTCTTCGCCGGCTGCTTCGGCATCTTCGGGCATGGCAACGTCGCCGGCATCGGTCAGGCGCTGCTGCAGGCCGAACTGGACGAGCCCGGCCTGCTTCCGTACCACCAGGGTCGCAACGAACAGGCGATGGTGCACATCGCGGTGGGTTACTCGCGGCAGCAGGACCGGCTCGAGACGTTCGCTGTGACGGCCTCCGTGGGTCCCGGCGCGGCGAACATGCTGACCGGCGCGGCGCTGGCCACGGTGAACCGGATTCCGGTGCTGCTGCTGCCGGCCGACATCTTTGCCACCCGCGTCGCGTCACCGGTGCTGCAGGAGCTGGAGCAACCCTATGGCTATGACGTCTCGGTCAACGACGCCTTCCGCCCGTTGTCGAAGTTCTTCGATCGGGTCTGGCGGCCGGAGCAATTGCCGGCGGCCCTGTTGGGTGCGATGCGAGTACTCACCGACCCTGCTGAAACCGGTGCGGCCACCATTGCGTTGCCAGAGGACGTGCAGGCGGAGGCATTCGACTGGCCTGTCGAACTCTTCGCCGAGCGGGTCTGGCGGATCTCGCGTCCGGTGCCGGAGCCGGAGGTGATCGCCGCGGCCGCCGAGATCATCCGGTCGGCCAAGCGGCCGATGATCGTCTCGGGCGGCGGCGTCACCTACGCCGAGGCGAACGAGGAGCTCAAGGCTCTCGTCGACGCCACCGGCATCCCGATCGGCGAAACCCAGGCAGGCAAGGGCTCTCTGCCCTACGATCACCCGCTGAACACGGGCGCGATCGGCGCCACCGGCACCACCGCGGCCAACGAGATCGCCGCCGGTGCCGACCTGATCATCGGGATAGGCACCAGGTACTCGGATTTCACCACCGCCTCCAAGACCGTCTGGCAGCACCCCGGTGTCAGGTTCATCAATGTCAACGTGGCCGGACTGGATGCCGTGAAGCAGGCGGGCCTGCCCGTCATCGCGGATGCCAAGAGAGCGCTACCGGCCCTGCAGGAAGCACTCGCCGGGTACCGGACCGAGCAGGCCTACCAGGACCAGGCGACCAGGCTGGCGGCGGAGTGGGACGCCAGAGTCGTTGCCTCCCACCACAATGGTTACGGTGCCCGGACGGGAATCCTGGCGCAGAGCGAGGTGCTGGGCGCTGTTGAAGCGGTGATGGAGCCGCGTGACGTGGTGGTCTGCGCTGCGGGATCGCTGCCGGGTGATCTGCATGGCATGTGGCGCACCCGGGAGCGCAAGGGTTATCACGTCGAGTACGGATTCTCCTGCATGGGCTACGAGATCCCTGGTGGGATCGGCATTTCCATGGCCGCCCCGGATCGCGATGTCTTCGTCACGGTCGGCGACGGCTCGTATCTGATGATGCCGACCGAGCTCGTCACCGCAGTCCAGGAGGGCATCAAGATCATCGTGGTGCTGCTGCAGAACAACGGGTACGCCTCCATCGGTGCGCTGTCCGAGTCACTGGGCGTTCAGCGGTACGGCACCAAGTACCGCTACCGGTCGGCCGAATCGGGTCGGCTCGACGGTGGGGTGCTGCCGGTCGATCTGGCGGCCAACGCGGCCAGCCTCGGCGTCATTGTCTACTCCGCGAAGACGCTCGAAGAGCTGAAGGACGCATTGGCCAAAGCCAAGACGGCCACGACTGCGGTCATGGTGCACGTGGACACTGACCTCTACGAGCAGTCACCGGCCGGTGACGGCTGGTGGGATGTGCCGGTGGCCGAAATTTCGACCATCGACACCACCCAGGAGGCCCGCGCCGCGTACGACAAGTCCAAACTGGCGCAACGTCCGTACGTCACCCCGATTTCCTAGCCTTCCCAGCAGCTTTCGAGAGGATGCATCGAACATGACAGCAACACAGGAAGCAGTCGCTCCTTCGTCTCAGCAGGATGTGCCCGTGGTCGGGCACTGGGTGTCGGGGGCGCGCAGTGCGGGCACCAGCGGCCGAACGGCCGATGTCTTCGACCCGGCCACCGGCCAGGTCACCAGGAAGGTCGCCCTCGCCTCGCGCGAGGATGCCGACGCCGTCATCGCCGCGGCCGCCGCAGCCTGGCCTGCCTGGCGGGACATGTCGTTGGCCCGCCGCACCCAGGTGCTGTTCGCATTCCGCGAGCTGCTCAATGCCCGCAAGGGCGAGCTGGCCGAGTTGATCACCGCCGAGCACGGGAAGGTGCTCGACGACGCGCTCGGTGAGGTGTCACGCGGGCAGGAGATCGTCGAACTGGCCTGTGGTCTCTCGCATCTGCTCAAGGGCAGCATGACGGAGAACGCCTCGACCAAGGTCGATGTGTCCTCTCTGCGCCAGCCGCTGGGCGTGGTCGGCGTCATCTCACCGTTCAACTTCCCGGCCATGGTGCCGATGTGGTTCTTCCCGGTGGCCATCGCCGCCGGTAACGCCGTCGTGCTCAAGCCGAGCGAGAAGGATCCGTCGTCCTCGATCTGGCTGGCCGAGTTGTGGAAAGAGGCCGGGCTGCCGGACGGCATCTTCAACGTGCTGCAGGGCGACAAGGTCTCCGTCGACGCGTTGCTGGAGAGCCCGTCGGTCAAGGCGATCTCGTTCGTCGGTTCCACGCCGATCGCCCGGTACGTGTACGAGAACGGGACCAGGAACGGCAAGCGGGTCCAGGCCCTCGGCGGGGCCAAGAACCACATGCTCGTGTTGCCCGACGCGGACCTGGACCTGGCCGCCGACGCGGCGGTGAACGGCGGCTTCGGCTCGGCGGGCGAACGGTGCATGGCGATCAGCGCGCTGGTGGCCGTCGACAGCGTCGCCGACGAGCTGATCAGCAAGATCACCGACCGGATGGCCGGCCTGCGGACCGGAGACGGCCGCCGGGGCTGCGACATGGGGCCGCTGGTCACCGGGGCGCACCGGGACAAGGTGGTCGGCTACATCGAGCAGGGTGTCGAGGCCGGCGCCGACCTGGTGGTCGACGGCCGCGACCAGACCGTCGACGGTGCGTCGGAAGGCTTCTGGGTGTCCCCGACGCTGTTCGACAACGTCACTCCGGAGATGTCGATCTACACCGAGGAGATCTTCGGGCCGGTCCTCTCGGTGTTGCGGGTGGCCGGGTACGACGAGGGCCTGCAGCTGATCAACTCCAACCCCTACGGCAACGGTGTCGCCATCTTCACCAATGACGGCGGTGCCGCCCGGCGTTTCCAGAACGAGGTCGAGGTCGGCATGGTCGGCATCAACGTGCCCGTTCCGGTGCCGGTCGGCTACTACTCGTTCGGCGGTTGGAAGAACTCGCTGTTCGGCGACACCCACGCGCACGGTGTCGAGGGCTTCCACTTCTTCACCAGGGGCAAGGTCATCACCACCCGGTGGCTCGATCCGAGCCATGGCGGCATCAATCTCGGCTTCCCGCAGAACATCTGACGCCAACTGCCCTGACCGCGACACGTTCGACCACAACCCAGACGAGAGGACCGAGTCAATGAGGATTCGCAGAGCAACGGTGGTGGGCGCGATCAGCGTGCTCGTCGCGGGCCTTGCCCTCACCGGGTGCAGCAGCACCGGTGGGAAAAAGGCAGTAGAGGCGGCCAATGCGGCGCAGCAACAACTCGGGTCCGGGGTCAGCACGCCGCGGTACAAGGTCTGGATGGCCACCCATGCGGCCCCCGGCGACACCTTCTGGGACATCGTGCGCAAGGGCGCCGAGGCCGCCGCCGCGAAGGACAACATCGACCTGAACTACGTCGGCAATCCCGATCCGGCCGGCCAGGCCCAGGTGGTGCAGCAGGCGGTCGACGCGAAGGTGGACGGTCTGGCGGTGACGCTGGCCAAGCCGGATGCGCTCAAGGCGCCGGTGGCGAATGCGGTGGCCGCGGGGATTCCCGTCGTCGGCTTGAACGGTGGCCTGTCGACGTGGAAAGCGATGGGGCTCAACGCCTATTTCGGCCAGGACGAAGGGCTGGCCGGCCAGGCGGTGGGTGAGCGGCTGAACAAGGAGGGCAGCAAGCGCGCCATCTGTGTCGTCCACGAGCAGGGCAATGTCGGCCTCGAGGATCGGTGCGCCGGTATCAAGAAGACCTTCACCGGCGACATCGAGGTGCTGCAGGTCGACGGGACCAACATCTCCGGTGTGCAGTCGGCCATCTCGGCGAAGCTCCAACAGGCCAAGAACATCGACCGGGTGGTGACGCTGGGTGCGCCCTTCGCCCTGGCGGCTGTCCAGGCCGTGAAAGATGCGGGCTCGTCGGCCAAAGTGGCCACCTTCGACACCAATGCGTTGCTGCTGAACGCCATCCAGGCCGGCTCGGTCGAATGGGCCGTCGATCAGCAGCCCTATCTGCAGGGCTATCTGGCCATCGACGCGCTCTGGCTGTATCTGGCCAACGGCAACATTCCCGGAGGCGGCCAGCCGGTCCTCACCGGCCCGGCGTTCATCGACAAGACGAACGTGGCGGCCCTGATCGGCTACGCCAAGGCCGGCACCCGATGACGGCCACCCTGAACAAGACGGCGCCGCCCGCCGGTCGCGACGACCGGGTGAAGACCCGGCCACTGTCCGCCCGACTGCTGTCCAGGCCGGAAACCGGTCCGCTGGCCGGCGCGGTCGTCATCTTCATCATCTTTCTCAGCGTCGCTCCGGTCGTGCACACCCAGGCCGGAATCGCCTCGATCCTCTACACCTCCGCCATCTACGGAATCATGGTGGTGCCGGTCTCGATGCTGATGATCGGCGGTGAGATCGACCTCTCGGCCGGTGTCGCCATCACCACGTCCGGACTGACCGCGTCGATCTTCGCGTTTCAGTTCACCACCAATGTGTGGGTGGGAGTTCTTGTTGCCCTGGTGGTCTCGCTGGCCGTGGGATTCTTCAACGGCTGGCTGTTGACCAAGACCAAGCTTCCGAGCTTCCTGGTCACGCTGGGTACCTTCTTCATGTTGCGAGGACTCAACTTCGGCATCACCAAGTGGATCACCGGAAATGTGTCGTCGGATGCGACAGATGACATGGCCGGCTTCCCGTCGGCCCACGCCGTATTCGCCGGCCAGGCCACCGCCGGGAACGCGGTCTGGAAGATTCCCCTCCTGTACTGGGTGATCCTGGTGATCATCGCCTCCTGGATCCTGTTCAAGACGAAGGTCGGAAGTTGGATCTTCGCCGTCGGTGGCGACGCGAGTGCGGCTCGGGCCGTGGGTATTCCGGTGAAGCGGATCAAGATCGGGCTGTACATGGCGGTCGGATTCGGCGCCTGGTTGGTCGGCATGCACCAGGTCTTCAGCCAGCAGGGGTCCATCCAGACGGCGGCCAACACCGGGCTCGAGCTGTACTTCATCGCCGCGGCCGTGATCGGTGGCTGTCTGCTGACCGGTGGGTACGGCTCGGCGCTGGGCGCCGCGATCGGCGCGATCATCATCGGCACCGCACAGCAGGGGATCGTCTACGCGGGTTGGAGTTCGGACTGGATCTACATGTTCCTGGGCGTGCTGCTCCTGCTCGCCACGCTGCTCAACCTGCTGGTCCAGAACCAGGCTGCGAAGAGGTGACGCGATGACCAACGCAGATCAGACCCCGACCGGGAAGACCGGGACCGATGACGTGTTCGACGCGGACGATCCGACGCACGCTCCGGACGGAGCGGAGAGCCCCGGGTTTCCCATTCTCCGGCTCACCGACGTCGGCAAGTCGTACGGCAACATCCACGCGCTGCGGGGTGTCTCCCTGACGGTCCGACAGGGCGAGATCACCTGTGTGCTGGGCGATAACGGTGCCGGCAAGTCGACACTGATCAAGATCATCGCGGGGCTGCACCAGCATTCCGAAGGGAAGCTCGAGATCACCGGGGAGGAGGTGCACCTGACCTCGCCTCGGGAGGCGCTGGATCGCGGGATCGCCACCGTGTACCAGGATCTCGCCCTGGTGCCGCTGATGTCGGTGTGGCGCAACTTCTTCCTCGGCTCGGAGAAGACGCTGGGTAGCTGGCCGCTGCGCCGGCTCGACGCGGCCGGTATGCGGGCCACCGCCGAGGAGCAGCTGTTGCGGATGGGCATCGAGGTCGGTGACGTCGACCGTCCGGTCGGCGGGCTGTCCGGGGGCCAGCGTCAGTGCATTGCCATCGCTCGCGCCGTGTACTTCGGGGCGAAGGTGCTCATTCTCGACGAGCCGACTGCCGCACTGGGCGTCAAACAGTCGGGTGTCGTGCTCAAGTACATCGCGAAGGCCAGGGACGAGGGACTCGGCGTCATCTTCATCACCCACAACCCGCACCACGCCTACCTGGTGGGATCTCACTTCGTGATCCTGAACCGCGGCCTCGTTTCGCTCGACAAGCCGCGCGCCGAAATCGGTCTCGAGGAACTGACCAACGAGATGGCGGGTGGAACCGAACTCGCTACCCTGGCGCACGAGCTGCAGACCCAGCTGGATGAGCCGCTGATGCATCAGTCGGACGCCAACGCGTGAGGAGAAGCAGATGACCGTCAACGTCGGAGTGATCGGCGTAGGCATGATCGGCAAGGACCACATCCGGCGATTGACCACCGTCCTGGCCGGGGCCGATGTGGTGGCTGTCTCGGACGTCGATGTCGAGGAAGCCGGTCGGGTCGCGGCTGGACTTGGCTCCGCCACCGCACACCCGACCGGTCAGGATGTCATCGCGGACCCGTCCGTCGACGCCGTCGTGGTCTGCTCCTGGGGTCCCACCCACGAGGAGTACGTACTGGCCGCGATCGCCGCCGGCAAGCCGGTGTTCTGTGAAAAGCCCTTGGCCACCACCGAAGATGCCTGCCGGCGAATTCTGAAGGCCGAATCGGCCTTCGGGCGCCGCCTGGTCCAGGTCGGGTATATGCGTCGGTACGACGCGGCCTACCGGGCCCTCAAGGCGGTGGTGGACAGCGGTGAGCTCGGCGCCCCGTTGATGATGCACTGTGCCCACCGAAACCCCAGTGTGCCCTCCCATTACACGAAGGACATGGCCATCACCGACACCGCCGTGCACGAGATCGACATGGTCCGTTGGCTGTTCGGCGAGGAGATCGTGGGGGCGACGGTGCTGACACCGCGCAAGAGCCGACTTGGCGGCGAACTGCAGGATCCGCTGCTGTTGCTGCTGGAGATGGAGGGCGGGGCGTTGGTCGACGTCGAGATCTCGGTGAACATCCGGTACGGCTACGACATTCGTGGCGAGCTGGTGGGTGAGGAGGGCACGGTCGCGCTGGGGGAGTCGAGCCCTGTCGTCGTGCGGCGAGCCAGCACCTTCTCGGGACGAGTGCCGGCGGATTGGCGGGAGCGGTTCATCGATGCCTACGACGTCGAATTCCAGGAATGGATCAACGCGGTCGCGACGGGTGGCGCGTTCGGCCCCAGTGCCTGGGACGGCTATGCCGCAGCGGTGGTCTCGGATGCGGCCGTGCAGTCCCTGTTCGGCGGCGGTGGTCGGGTCGAGATCAAGCTCGGTGACAAGCCGGCCCTGTACAGCGAGGTCTGACGCCGTGCGTGAACCCATCGGAGTTGCGGTCGCCGGGTTCGGCTGGATGGGCCGGGTCCACACCCAGGCCTATGCCCGTGTCCTGCACCACTTTCCACAGCTGACTCTCGCACCGCGGCTGGTCGTCGTGGCCGACGAGGTGCCCGGGCGGGCCGAAGAGGCCGCCGCACAGTACGGCTTTGCGATGGCCGCTCGCGACTGGCGCGACATCGCAGCGGACCCCGATGTACGCGCCGTCAGCATCGCGGCGCCCAATTTCCTGCACAAGGAGATCGGCGTCGCGATGGCGCGCGCCGGCAAGCACATCTGGATCGAGAAACCTGTCGGGCTGAGCACCGCCGACGCCACCGCCGTTGCCGACGCAGCTCGGGAGGCCGGGGTGCAGAGCGCCGTTGGCTTCAACTACCGCCATGCTCCCGCCGTCGCGGCGGCGCGGGACCTGATCCGCAGCGGCGAACTCGGATCCATCACCCACGCAAGATTTCGGCTGCTCAGCGACTACGCCGCACATCCCGAGGGAGCGTTGAGCTGGCGGTTCGAACGCGAGCGCGGCGGCAGCGGCGTGCTCGGCGATCTGGCCTCACACGGGGTTGACCTGGCCCGGTACCTGTTGGGGGACATCGACTCCCTGGTCTCGGACACGACGACGTTCCTCGCGGAGCGGGCGCGTCCGGCCGGCGCCACCAGTGGTCACGCGCGGGCGACGGGTGGCGAGATGGGTGCGGTGGAGAACGAGGACTACGTTGCCAGCCTGCTCCGGTTCGCTTCCGGGGCCCGCGGCACGCTGGAGGCCAGCCGGGTCGCGGTCGGCGAGCAGAACAACTACGGCTTCGAGATCCACGGCACCAAGGGTGCCGTCTTCTGGGACTTCCGCCGGATGGGCGAACTCGGTGTCAGTAGCGGCACCGCCTACCAGGACCAGTCCGTCAGCACGATCTACGCCGGACCGGCCTACGGCGACTATGCCGCCTTCCAGCCGGGATCGGCCAACGGCATGAGCTACGACGATCTCAAGGTCATCGAGGCGTACCAATTTCTGCGCTCCATCGCCGAAGGAAGGCCCTACGGCAGCACTCTGGACGACGCCGTCCGGAGCGCCGTGGCGCTCGACGCGATGGCTGAATCGGCGGCAACCGGGGCCTGGGTGGTACTGGCCTGACGATTCGTCCCGGTTGCACTGTGGCGATCTGCCGAGATCAGCTGAGCACCAACAGATTCTCAGCGCCTGCACCTAGCACCGCCGTCGTCGGGATCGATTGGTCAAATGTGACCAATCGAAGGTCATGGGCAGTCGCCAGCGCGAGCAGGTACGCATCAGTGATCTGGCGCGAACTCAGCACTCGGCGAGGGTCGATGACGCTTTCGTCCAGGATGCTCACGGACGAGGCAATGAATTGGTGGTGCGGCCCGGCGGTCGCTGCGGACAGCCTGGCGATGGCCTGAGCCGGCGGCACCGGACTCGGGTATCGAGGCTGCGAGATCACTCGCACGAAGCCGTTCTGGGTGATGCTGCACGATGCCCACCCGGCCGCGACCTCCGAACGAAACCATTCGCGAGACGCAACGTGCTGAACGTGATCGCTGTCCAGGAGAGCAAGGAGAACACTGACATCCAGCAGGGCGCACTTCATGCAGAGTCGTCATCACGTAGTTGATCGATGAACTCATTGGTGACCAACGGCCCCCTCGATGGGAAGGGCTCGAATCCATAGAACGCTTCCACTGGTGTCGACACGGTGTCGGCCCGACCCTGGGTCAACGCCTCGCGTGCAAGGTCGGACAGCACCGCGCCTGCGGTGCGGTGCTCGCGTCGGGCCCGCTCCTTTACTGCGAGCAGGACATCGTCATCGAGAGCGAGTGTGGTGCGCATGCATCTGATGCTACGGCATCAGATGCATGCGCGTCAGCTGTTAGTCCGTGGCTGCGATGCGATCAAGCTGACGCGAGTACACCGGTAAGGAAGGCCAGTGATGCAGATACATCGGCGAGGGCAGCGTCCGCCTGCTCCGGGCTCGACAGGATCGTGTCCTGCTCCATCACGTACCAACCGTCGTAGCCGGCGGTGTGCAGGACGCCGAGGATGCCGGTCAGGTCGACATCGCCGGTACCGAGCGGGACGTACATCCCGGCCGCGACGGCCTGGGTGTAGGTGAGCTCGCGCCGGTGGTGTCGGCGATCAGGTCGGCTTCGATCATCGCTTTGCCCAGGCCGGTCAGCAGCTTGGCCTGGCCCCGCTGTACCTGTTCGGCCAGGTCGGCCCGGACATCCTTCAGGTGGGTGTGGGCGATCCGGTCCGGTGCGGCGACCGCCAGCGCGAGCACATCGTTGCCGCCGATCAACAGGTGACCGGTGTCCAGCGTCAGGGCGATCCCGGATCCGCCGAGCACCCGCTCGACCTCGGCCGGCTTCTCGATCATGGTGCCGACGTGGGGGTGCAGGGTGGGCACGATGCCGCGCTCGGTGGCGGCTGCAGCCAGCCGATCCAGATTCGCGAGCAGCCGCTGCCAGCCGGCTTCGTCCAGCTCCGGGCGGTCGTCATAACCGTCGACGCCGGTCGACGCGGCGAGAACGAGCGTGCCCGCGCCGGCGGCGACAAACGCGTCCAATTCGAGCAGGAGGCCGGGGAGAGGGTCGTGCTCGGCCTGGTGGAGAAGAACCGGGACGAAGCCACCGACCGCTTGCAAGTCATGCGCAGCAAGGGTGGTGACCTTGCCGGCGGGATCGGCCGGGAGGAAGGTGTCGGGTCCGAACTCGGTCGCGACCAGACCCAACTCCCGCATCTGGGTGAGCACCAGGTCGGGCTCCAGTTGATAACCCCAGCCCGGCACCTCGCAGACTCCCCAGGAGATCGGCGCGCCGGCGATTTTGTCGATACCGCTCATCAGCAAGGAAGCCTCTTCGTCGAGGGAACTGGTCGTCCTCCACTCTGGCGCCTGCGGCACTGACTGTCAACAGCATGTCAAGACAAACTGGACGAACGTATCGTCGAAGTCATGGCCGGGCGCCGCACCAACCTCGCATTGCTGGCGCTGCTGCCGCTGGCGACGGTGACCGGTGCGGTGACGTTCCTGTTCGGGAGCGGCCCGATCGCACTGGTGGTGATCGCGCACGGAGTGGTCGGGCTGGCCCTGGTCGTGTTGGTGCCGTGGAAGTCGATGATCGTCCGGCGCGGGTTGCGGCACCGACGACCGGGCCGTGCCATGTCCGTCACCCTCGCGGTCGCGGTGGTCGTCGCACTGTTGACCGGTCTTGCGCACAGCACGGGCCTGTTGATCTCCGCGTTCGGCATCACTGCTCTGCAGGTGCACGTCGGGGCGGCACTGGTGGCGCTGGTGCCGGCCGTGGTGCACATCCGACAGCGCCGGATCCGCCCGCGGGTCACCGATTTCTCCAAGCGATCCGTGCTGCGCGGCGGACTGGTCGTCGCCGCGGCCGGCGGTCTGTACGCGGCCCTGGCCGGTGCGGCGTCGCTGTTCGCCCTGCCTGGGGCGCGTCGCCGGGCGACCGGTTCGTACGAAGTCGCGTCGGGTCAACCGCAGCTGATGCCGAACACCTCGTGGCTACTCGACCGGGTGCCGGCCATCGACCCGGCCGCGTGGCGAGTGACTGTCGCCTCGGGCGGAACCGTTCGGAAGTGGAGTCTCGCGGAGCTGAGCGCCTTCGACGACCGGGTGACGGCCATCATCGACTGCACCGGCGGCTGGTGGTCCGAACAGATCTGGACGGGAGTCCGACTGGCCCGGCTCCTGCCGCCGGGTGCGACGGGGAGCGTCGAAGTCACCAGTGCCACGGGGTATTCGCGGCGCCTACCGCTCACCGATGACCTACTGCTGGCCGTGGAGGTGGCCGGGCAACCGCTGAGCCAGGGCCACGGCGCACCTGCGCGTCTCGTGGTGCCCGGCCGTCGCGGCTTCCACTGGGTGAAGTGGGTGGAGCAGGTCGAGCACGACGGGCGGCCCTGGTGGCTGGAACCGCCCGTCCCGCTGCAATGAGGAGGCTCAGGCCTCGGCAAGCAACCGCTTGAGCTCGCCGACGAAGGCGTCGACGTCCGACTCAGTGGTGTCGAAGGCGCACATCCAGCGCACCTCGCCGGTGGCCGGGTTCCAGTCGTAGAACCGGAACAGCTCGCGGAGCTGGTGGGCGACGGCCGGATCGAGGATCGCGAACACCGCATTGGCCTGGACCGGTTGGGTGATGCGGACGCCCTCCAGTCCGCGCACACTCTCGGCAAGCCGGGCGGCCATCGCGTTCGAGTGCTGGGCCGAGCGCAGCCAGAGATCGCCCTCGAGCAGCGCGATCAGCTGGGCGGAGACGAAGCGCATCTTGCTGGCCAGCTGCATGTTCAATTTGCGTAGGAACGGTAGCGCAGCCGCAGCCTGGTCCTCCTCCGGCCGCATGACGACGACGGCCTCGCCGAACAGGAGGCCGTTCTTCGTGCCGCCGAACGAGAGCAGATCGACGCCGGCCTCGCTGGTGAAGGCGCCGAGGCCGGTGCCGAGAGTTGCTGCCGCGTTGGCGATCCGGGCGCCGTCGACGTGTAGCAGCATGCCCTTGCTGTGGGCATGGTCGGCAATCGCCCGGATCTCGGCCGGCGAGTAGGCGGTGCCGAGTTCGGTGGTCTGGGTGATCGAGACCGCCAGCGGCTGGGCTCGGTGCTCGTCGCCCCAGCCCCAGGCCTGCCGGTCGATCAGCTCCGGAGTCATCTTCCCGTCGGAGGTCGGGACGGTGAGCAGCTTGAGACCACCCACCCGCTCCGGGGCCGCGTTCTCGTCGGTGTTGATGTGCGCGGTCTCGGCGCAGACCACGGCGCCCCAGCGGGGGAGCACCGACTGCAACGACAGCACGTTGGCGCCCGTGCCGTTGAACACCGGGAACGCCTGCACCCCGGACCCGAAGTGCTGCGCCATGACGGTCTGGAGGTGCGCGGTGTACGCGTCCTCTCCGTACGCGATCTGGTGCCCGCCGTTGGCCTCGGCGATAGCCGCCAGCACCTCTGGGTGCGCGCCGGCGTAGTTGTCCGAGGCGAAGCCTCGCTTGGTCACGTCATGCAGTCTGGTCACGGCCTCATTGTCTCTGTTGGTGGCGCTCTGCATCAAAACGCGTCCTGGGCAGCGACGAATGCTGCAGGGATGAAAAATTCGCGATGTGGGACGAGTGGGACGAAAATTGACACCGTCAGCCCGGCCTGAGAAGTTTGATCCAGGCCGGGCGGGGTTCAGGTCAGCTCAGGCCAGGACGATGCGAGCACCGTTGATGTCGGAGGCCTCTTCGGTGAAGAGGTCGACGATGCGGGCGGCGAGGGCGTTGACGTCGGTGAAGCCCGCGTAGGTCTTGTCCGGGTTGGCATCTCGCATCGCCCGGTCGACGAGCGCCTTGATCACCAGGATCGTGGCGCCCGACCGCTGCAAGATCGGCTCCGTCTTGGATCTGGACTGCCCGCGCGCGAAGGATTCCGCCAACGCCAGCATCCAGGCCTCGGTGGCAGCCTTCGCCGCGGCGTAGTTCGCCCCGCCCGGCGTGGGGGAGTCGGCTGCGGTGGCCGAGACGATCACAGCCCGGCCGTCGGCCGAGGCCGCCAGGTCGTCGTGCAGGGCGATGGTGATGTGCCGAAGGCTGTCCACCAGCGCATGCGACAACACGGCCCAGTCCTCGTCGGAGTTGTCCACGAAGCGCTTGCCGCCCCGCCAGCCGCCGACGAGGTGCACCAGTCCGTCGATGCGGTGGTGACGGCCACGGATGCGTTCGGCCAGGGCCTGGCAGCGCTCACCGTCGGACAGGTCCGCAACCTGCGGGTGGACGCCGCTGACGTCGCCGAACAGCGCGGCCAGTCGATGCTCGTCCCGGCCGACGGCCACGACTTCGGCTCCGGCCCACGCCAACGCTCTCGCGGTGGCTCGGCCGGCAGCACCCGTGGCACCGGTCACGACGATGACCAGACCGTCCAGTTCGCCGGCCGGTCGCCTGGTCATCGACACCCTCTGCTCATCCAACGATCATCCCGTAATACCCGCGGTCGCGCTGACTACGGGCGATAGCTTGCGATTCAACGCCTCGTAGAACATCGACAGCGGAAATTCGTCGGGCAGAACAGCATCGGTCAGACCCTTCGGCGGGCCGTCCAATGGCAGCGCGTCCGGCCCTTTCGCCCAGGTGGACATCGGATTGGGTGCAACGGTGGCGGAGACCAATTCGTAGGCCGCCAGCCAGTGGGCGGTCTTGGAGCGGTCGATCGACTGCCAGTAGAGGTGTTCGATCTGCCGACCGAGCTCGAGGATCGGCTCGGTGACGGCATCCCAGTCGATGGTCAACCGGTTGTCGGTCCAGTGCAGGACGCGGTGCTGGTGCAGCCAGGCGAACAACAGCTGTCCGCCCAGGCCGTCATAGTTCCGCACGCGGGTACCGGTGATGGCGAAGCGGAAGATGCGGTCGAACAGGATGGCGTACTGCACGAGCCGGGCCTGCGGCACCCCGTCGGCCTCGAGCTTCACGGCCTCGCGGAAGGCCGTGAGGTCGCACCGCAGCTCCTCCAGCGTGTAGAGGAAGTACGGCATCCGCTGTTTGATCATGAACGGATCGAACGGTAGATCGCCGTGCATGTGGGTGCGGTCGTGGATCAGGTCCCACATGACGAACGTCTGTTCCGCAAGTTCCTGGTCAGCAAGCAGCCGGGCGGCGTCCGGCGGGAGCGCGAGCCGGGTGATGTCGGCGGCCGCGCTGACGACGGCCCTGAATCGGGCCGCCTCGCGGTCGGCGAAGATCGCGCCCCAGCTGAACGTCGGAACTTCCCGCATGGCAATGGTTTCCGGGAAGAGTACGGCGGAGTTGGTGTCGTAGCCGGGGGTGAAGTCAAGGAAGCGGATCGGCACGAACAGCTTGTTTGAGTAGTCGCCGGCCTCCAATTCGGCGATGAAGTTCGGCCAGATGACCTGGATCAGGACGGCCTCGACATTTCGATCCGGGTTCCCGTTCTGGGTGTACATCGGAAAGAGCACCAAGTGCTGCAGTCCGTCGACCCGGCTGGTCTCCGGATGGAACGCCAACAGCGAATCGAGGAAGTCGGGGATGCCGAAATCGCCGTCTGCCCAACGGGTAAGGTCTTTGACGGTCGCCGCCAGATAGTCCGCATCGTGCGGAAATTCGGGGGCAAGCGCCTCGATCGTCGCGGTGATGGTGCCGACGAATTCCCGGGCCTCGGAACGGCTTTCGGGGACGGAGCCGTCCTTGATCTGCAATGGGCGCAGTCCGACCACGGCATCCTTCAGCCGAATCCACGCCGGGTGCTGGGCGATGGCCGACTGACGTTGCGCAGCTTGGGTATCACGGCGCCGAGCGGCGTAGGTGACGGCGTTGAAGAGCAGGTCGCCGGAATGGCTGTCGATCTCGACTCCGAGCACGACCGCCCGCGAGCCGTCGATGACGGTCGTGGCTGCGACCACGGCACCCGGGTCACGTGACGTGCCCGGCAGGCGGAGTAACGCCGCCGCCGGCGCCGTGATGTGAAGCGTGGCAGTCGGAGTCAACCGCTCGACGTCCACCCGCGCGAGCAGATCTTCGGAGATCTGCTGCGCCGCACGGGAGTCCGACGGATGGAGGCCAGCGGGAGCGGGCTCGGGAACGGCGGCGGCCAGCCCCGGACGGCCGGCTGGCCGCACCTCGGCGCCGGCGATGCCTGGCAGGTCGGAACCCGCGTCAGGGGACAGCACGACCAACCCGGCGCCGCTGTACACGGCGTCCAGGATCGAGACCTGCGCAGCCAGGGCGGCAGCGGTCACCACGATGACGTCCGCGTCGCCGACGGTTTCCACTTCGAGGTAGTCCCGATGTTGCAGGACGGCTTTCGGTGAAAAGCCGTCGCGAACCCAAGATCTATCGTCGCCCCACCACACCCGTGGAAATTGCGTCATCTTCACCCTCTTCTACGTGAAATCTTCCTGCCGATCAGGCTACAGGCGGGAAGTTGTCCGGTCAACGGCAGCAAGAAGGAGGCCAGCGTCTGGAGTCACCCTCAGTCGCAGTCAGTGGGCGGAAATGGAATGCTCGTCCAAGGCGTACCTGCGCACTCTGAGGTCGCCGCGACCGCAGGAACCAGGACCACCAGGACGACGGATTGGGTGATGAGCACCGTTGTCTGCGGGACATTCGTAGCCGTGCCGGCTCGCGACTCTGTCTGCGCACCCAACTGACCGCAGCGCACCGGGCGGAAATCATCGGGACCCAATCGATGGACCCTACATTCGGACGAGTGTCCTGAAGGATCTACTCAGACGTCGAAGAGCGACGTCACCGATCCGTCTTCGAAGACTTCGTGGATTGCTCTGGCCAGCAGCGGTGCGATGGAAAGCACGGTGAGCTGTTCGAACTGGTGCTCCGGCGGGATGGCCAGGGTATTGGTGAGCACGACCTCGACGGCGCCGCAGGTGCTGAGCCGCTCGGCGGCCGGATCGGACAGCACGCCGTGGGTGGCGGCGACGACGACCTTCTCGGCCCCGGCGTGCATGATCTCCTGCACCGCCTTGGCGATGGTGCCGCCGGTGTCGATCATGTCGTCGACCACCACGCACGTCCGGCCGGCGACCTCGCCGACCACTCGGTTCGCTTTCACCGAGTTCGGCTTGGTGGGATCCCTGGTCTTGTGGATGAAGGCGATCGGCGCGCCGCCGAGCCGGTTCGCCCAGCGTTCCGCGGTCCGCACCCGACCGGAGTCCGGCGAGACCACAGTCAGTTGCTCGGTGCCGTATTTCGCCGAGATGTAGTCGGTCAGCAGCGGCTCGGCGAAGAGATGGTCGACGGGGCCGTCGAAGAAGCCCTGCACCTGGTCGGTGTGCAGATCCACCACCATGAGCCGGTGGGCGCCGGCGGTCTTGAGCAGATCGGCGATCAGACGCGCGGAGATCGGCTCGCGCCCGCGATGCTTCTTGTCCTGGCGGGCATAGGGATAGAACGGCAGCACCACGGTGATGCGCTTGGCCGAAGCCCGTTTCAGTGCGTCGATCATGATCAGCGTTTCCATCACCCACTTGTTGATGGGCACGCCGCATGACTGGATGATGAACGAGTCGGTGCCTCTGACCGAGATCTCGGGCCGGACGAAGATCTCGCCGTTGGCGAAGTCGTACACCGACTGCGGGGTGACCGCCGATCCGAGGTACCCAGCCACCTCGTCCGCGAGCTCCGGGTAGCCGCGGCCGGAGAAGAGCAGCATGCTCTTGCGGGTGTTGGTGGAGATGGCATTCACGCGGGCGGATCCTCTTCAGTTGCAGTGCCGAATCTCAGTAGCCGTGCGGCGTTTCGGTAGTGGTGCGGGTGTCACTGTGCGTCCGGTCCGTCTCCGGCACCGGCGGATCTGGCCGAGGTTTCACTGGCGGTTCCGGCGCGGCGTCGTAGCACCCAGCCTTTCACAGCGCGCTGTCGTCCCCGCGCCACGGCCAGGTCGCCCGGATCGACATCGGCCGTCACCGTGGAGCCCGCACCGACGTAGGCGCCGTCGCCGATGGTCACCGGTGCAACGATCGTCGAGTTCGTACCGACGAACGCGTTGTCTCCGATGACGGTCTTGAACTTCGCGATGCCGTCGTAGTTGGCCGTGATGGTCCCGGCGCCGATGTTGGTCCCGGCGCCGATCGCGGTGTCACCCACGTAGGACAGGTGCGGGACCTTCGACGATCGGCCGACGGTCGACTTCTTGATCTCCACGTAGGCGCCGACCTTGGACTTCTCCTCCAGCACGGTGTCGGGCCGAAGGAACGAGAACGGCCCGACACTGGCGGACGGTCCGATCCAGGCGCCGATGCAGTGCGAACGCAGCACCGTCGCGCCGTCGTCCACCCGGCAGGCCGAAAGGGTGCTGTCCGGTCCGATCACACAACCCGAGCCGACGACCGTGCCGGCTTCCAGTGACGTGCCGGGCAGGAGTTGGGTATCCGTGCCGATCTGCACATCCGCGTGGATCCAGGTGGTGGCCGGGTCGAAGACGGTCACCCCGGCGAGCTGGGCCCGCCGGATCAACCGGGCATTGAGCTGCCGGCTGAGATCGGCCAGCTGGACCCGGTCGTTGACGCCCTCGGTCTGGGCTGCTTCGGCGGTGACGAAGGTACCGACCGGATGCCCGTCGTCGCGGGCCATCGCCACCACGTCGGTGAGGTACCGCTCGCCCTGTGCGTTGGCGGAAGTCAGCCGGCCCAGCGCGCCGGTCAGGATGGTTCCGTCGAAGGCGTACACCCCGGAGTTGATCTCGCGGATCTCCCGCTGTGTCGGGTCTGCGTCCTTCTGCTCGACGATCGCGGCCAGCCCGCCCGCAGAATCCCGGACGATCCGGCCGTAGCCGGTGGGATCGTCGACGAAGGCGGTCAGGACGGTCACGGCATTCCCGGCGCGCTGGTGCTCGGCGGCCAGCAGACTCAGGGTGTCGCCGGTCAGCAGAGGCACATCCCCGTAGGTGACCAGCACGGTGCCGCTCAGTGCCGTGGATCCGTCCAGGGCACTCGCCACGGCGTGGCCGGTGCCGAGCTGCTCCTCCTGGATCGCCTGTCGAACTGTCGGATGGTGATCGCTGAGGTAGGCGCCGACCTGATCGCGCCCGTGTCCGATCACCGCGACCAGACTCTCGGGCTGCAACGCGGCGGCGGCATTGATCGCGTGCCAGAGCAGGGGCTTTCCCGCGATGGGATGCAACACCTTCGGCAACGAGGACCGCATCCGCGTCCCCGCTCCGGCAGCCAGCACGATGATCGACGAGATGGTGGGCTTCTGTCCGTCGGCAGGTCGGCTGTCCGGCATTGGCGATCCTCCTGTGATGGCGAACGATGTGCCGGGGCGGCGGCCGGCACGGGGATGGTTGTCGCCCCCTCATCTGCACCCGGTGCGGGAACACAGCACCAGCTCCGCCGCCAGGATTCGAACCTGAACCATCTGAACCAAAATCAGAGGTGCTGCCGTTACACCACGGCGGATTGCTGCGCCGACATCATCCCACGACCGACCGGCACCCTGCGCATCGCCGGACGGCGCCCAACCGGCGGCAGTCCGGGCCAGGCCCGGCCACGAACAAAGGGTGTCCTAACTTTGCCCTACGATCTCATTCCGACTCGACCCTTCACCCGGTACCGTTCGACTCAGTGCCCCCGCAAGTGCCGAAGACGGCGACTTGCCCGAAGAGATTGTTTGCCTGTGACTCCACCGCAGTCCGCCACCGCCACGGCACACGCCCCGGCCGATACGCAGTCCGCCACGCAGGCGGGCAACGCCACGACCGTGGGCTCGGGTCCGAAGCCGATCCTGGACGGTGAGCGCGGTATCGCCGCGCAGATCGCCGTCTACGGGTTCTCGCTGGTGCCGTTGCTCGCGGTGATCCTGGCCGTCCCGTTCGCCTGGGGATGGGGGCTGGGCTGGACCGACCTCATCGTGGCCTTCGCGTTCTACGTCGTGTCCGGGATGGGCATCACGGTCGGGTTCCACCGGCTGTTCACCCATGGCTCTTTCAAGGCCAACCGGCCTCTCAAGATCGCCCTCGCCGGCGCCGGCCAGATGGCCGCTCAGGGCCCGGTCATCATCTGGGTGGCCGACCACCGTCGGCACCACGCGTTCTCCGACCGCGAGGGAGACCCACACTCGCCATGGCTGTACGGCACCTCGGTGGCGGCGCTGTCCAAAGGCTTCTGGCACGCCCACATGGGCTGGATCTTCGACCGCGACTCCACCAATCAGCAGCGCTTCGCGCCGGATCTGCTGGCGGACAAGGATATTGCCCGCCAGAGCAAGTATTTCTGGGTCTGGACGTTGGCCTCGATCTTCGGTCCGGCCGTGATCGGCGGTTTGATCACCATGTCCTGGATCGGCGCGCTGACGTGCTTCTTCTGGGCCGGCCTCGTCCGCATCGCTCTGCTCCACCACGTCACCTGGTCGGTCAACTCGATCTGCCACATGATCGGCGAACGGCCGTTCGCCGCCCGCGACAAGTCGGCGAACTTCTGGCCGTTGGCCCTCCTTTCCTTCGGGGAGTCCTGGCACAACCTGCACCACGCCGACCCCACCTGCGCCCGGCACGGCGTCTTGCGCGGGCAGCTCGACATCTCGGCGAGAACGATCTGGGTCTTCGAGAAGTTCGGCTGGGCCACCAAGGTCCGGTGGCCGAGCCCGCAGCGGCTGGCCAGGATCCAGGCCACGGCAGGTGAAATGGGTCACTGAGGTCTCTGCTGCGGCTCCACTCTGGTGCAGCAGACCTCCGGTTGTCGGTCTGCGGCGGTAAAGTTGACTCCAGTCACCCCCGCGCCGACCAGGCCGGGGGTTTTCTGGCGTGCCGGTACCCCGTCACGCCGGGTGGCGTGGGCCTTTCGACCTGGATCGGAAGACGCCCTCGACGAGGTGAGTGGAGTACCGGGTGGCACGGCAAGTGGCTCAGAAGGCATCGTCGGCGGGAACCAAGTCGCGGCAGACGGTCGAGGCGGTTCCCCTCGTGAACCCGGTCCTCGGCGGACTGCTGACGGCTGTCCTCGGGACGGAGGTCGTGCGCGACCTGGTCGCCACGGCGGGCGCTCCGACCAATCGGATCATCGCCCCGGCCGGCGTGCGGCCGTTCCTCGCCTCCGCGCTCGCCGTCGGCAAGGACAGCGGCGGGGCCGGAGTCCCGGTGCTGCTGGTGACCGCGACCGGCCGCGAGGCCGAAGTCGCCACCTGCGCGATCGGCGACCTGATCGGCGACGACCAGGTGATGATCTTCCCGTCCTGGGAAACCCTGCCGCACGAACGACTGTCGCCCCGCGCCGACACTGTCGGCAGGCGATTGGCCACCCTTCGCCGCCTGGCCCATCCCGAGAGTCACCCAGCCGGAGCGCCCCAGGTCGTGGTGGCCACCATCAGGTCGCTGATCCAGCCGATGGCGCCGGATCTCGGCGAGCTGGCCCCGGTCGACCTGGCGGTGGGGGACTGGACCGATCTCGGCGAGCTGGTCGACCGGCTCGTCGTGCTGGCCTACACCCGCGTCGAGATGGTCGAGAAGCGCGGCGAGATCGCCGTCCGCGGCGGCATTCTGGACATCTTCCCGCCGACCGACGATCACCCGGTTCGAGTCGAGTTCTTCGGTGACGAGATCACCGATATGCGCACCTTCGCCGTCACCGACCAGCGATCCATCGACGCGGTCGAGTCGGTCACGGCCCAGGCCTGCCGCGAGATCCTGCTGACCGAAGACGTCAGGAGCCGCGCTGCCCAGCTCTCCGCCGAGGGCACCGGAGACCCGACACTGGCCGAGATGCTCGGCAAGCTAGCGGCCGGGATCGCCGTCGAAGGCATGGAGGCACTGATCCCGGTACTGGTCCCGGGCCGGCTGACGCTGCTGCCCGAGCTGTTGCCGGCCGGCACCCACGTCGTACTGGCCGACCCGGAGCGCATCCGGACCAGGGCCGAGGACCTCGTCCGGACCGGAGCGGATTTCCTGGCTGCGTCGTGGATGGCCGCCGCGACGGGCGGTAAGGCCCCGATCGACCTGGCCGAATCGGCGTACCGATCACTGGGCGAGGTGCAGGACCTGATCAGAGACCACGAGCTGCCGCTCTGGCGGATCGCCCCGTTCGGCACCGATGACCCTACTGACACTGCTGCGGCGATCACGGATCTGGATGCGCCGGCCGACATCGTCGCCGCTCCGTCCTACCGCGGTGAGATCGCCGTGGCGGTCGATGATGCTCGCGAAAGGGCGGCCGGCGGCGGGGTCACCGTGGTGGTGGTGCCGGGAGCCGGCACGGCCGCCCGCGCGGCCGAACGATTGGCCGAGGCCGATCTGGCCGTTTCGGTGCCGGGCGACACGATGGAGCACCCTCCGCGGCCCGGCATGGTCACGGTGGCGCGCGGCCGACTCGAGGACGGATTCATCATCACCGGCTCCGGGCTGGCCGTGATCACCGAGTCCGACCTCACCGGCACCCGTGGCACCGCCGGCACCACGACACCGGGCAGGATGCCCTCGCGGCGGCGTAATGCCGTCGATCCCTTGGTGCTCAAGCCGGGCGACTACGTGGTGCACGCTCAGCACGGCATCGGCAAGTACATCGACCTGGTCAGCCGTAAGTCCGGCGGTGCCGAGCGCGAATACCTGGTGGTCGAATACGCGCCGAGCAAGCGCGGCCACCCCGGCGACCGGTTGTTCGTCCCGACCGACTCGCTCGATCTGCTGTCCCGCTACATCGGGGGAGAGCTACCGACGGTGAACAAGCTCGGTGGTGCGGACTGGGCCAAGACCAAGGGCCGGGCCCGCAAAGCGGTCCGCGACATCGCGGCGAAGTTGGTGCAGCTGTATGCGGCCCGGGCCTCGGCCCCCGGGCATGCCTTCGCGCCGGACACCCCGTGGCAGCGCGAACTCGAGGACGCTTTCCCGTTCATCGAGACTCCCGACCAGATGGCCGCTATCGACGAGGTGAAGGCCGACATGGAGAAGGCCGTCCCGATGGATCGGGTGATCTCCGGTGACGTCGGCTACGGCAAGACTGAGATCGCCGTCCGGGCGGCGTTCAAGGCGGTGCAGGACGGCAAGCAGGTGGTCATCCTGGTACCGACCACACTGCTTGCACAGCAACATCTTTCGACTTTCACAGAGCGGATGTCCGCTTTCCCGGTGACGGTGCGCGGGCTGTCCCGGTTCACCGACGACGCCGAGTCCAAGCAGACCGTCAAGGGCCTCGCCGACGGCAGCGTCGACATCGTCATCGGTACCCATCGGCTGCTCCAGCCGACCATCCGCTACAAGGATCTCGGGCTGGTCATCGTCGACGAGGAGCAGCGCTTCGGCGTCGAACACAAGGAACACATCACCGCGCTCCGGGCGCACGTCGACATGCTGACCATGTCGGCCACCCCGATCCCGCGCACGCTCGAGATGAGCCTGGCCGGCATCCGCGAGATGTCGACCATCCTGACGCCGCCGGAAGAGCGGCATCCGATCCTGACCTACGTCGGCGGCTACGACGACAAGTTGGTGGCCGCCGCCATCCGTCGCGAGTTGTTGCGCGACGGTCAGGTCTTCTTCGTGCACAACCGGGTGGCCGACATCGATTCGGTGGCGGCCCGCGTCCGGGAGGCGGTCCCCGAAGCCAGGGTCGCGGTGGCTCACGGTCAGATGAACGAGGACCGGCTGGAGAAGGTGATCGACGGGTTCTGGGACCGGTCGTACGACGTGCTGATCTGCACCAC
Organism: Nakamurella sp.; assembly: GCA_965277305.1. Lineage (GTDB taxonomy): Bacteria > Actinomycetota > Actinomycetes > Mycobacteriales > Nakamurellaceae > Nakamurella. The sequence continues at coordinate 505,585 of CBDICH010000007.1, forward strand.
CATCGTCGAGACCGGCCTGGACATCTCCAACGCGAACACGCTGATCGTCGACCACGCCGAAATTCTCGGGTTGTCGCAGATGCACCAGCTGCGCGGCCGGGTCGGGCGTGGGCGGGAGCGTGGCTACGCCTACTTCCTGTATCCGCCGGAGAAGCCACTGACCGAGACCGCGCACGATCGGTTGGCCACCATCGCACAGAACTCCGACCTCGGCGCCGGTATGGCCGTGGCCATGCGGGACCTGGAGATCCGCGGCGCCGGTTCGATCCTGGGTGCCGAGCAGAGCGGCCACATCGCCGGCGTCGGTTTCGATCTGTACATCCGCCTGGTCGGCGAGGCGGTGACGGCCTTCAAGAAGGCGGCCGGATCCTCCGGCATCGGCGAGGTCGTCGAAGCGGAAGAAGAGATCCTCGAAGTCCGCGTCGAGCTGCCGATCGACGCCAGCATCCCGCACGACTACGTGCCATCGGAGCGACTGCGTCTCGACGCCTATCGCAAGATCGCCGGAGCGGTGGCGGCCGAGGACATTGCCGCGGTTCGCGCGGAACTCGTCGACCGGTACGGCCCACTGCCCACCGAGTCGGAGAACCTGCTGGCCGTGGCCGCCTTCCGTCAGCTCTGCCGCGAGGTGGGAGTCGCCGAGGTGGCGCTGGGGCCACAGGGTCTGCGGTTCAGCCCGCTGGTGCTGCCCGAATCGGCACAGCTCCGGGCAGCGAGGCTTTACCCCGGCTCGAAGTTCCGGGCGCTGACCAACACGCTCACGCTCCGTCCGCCGACCGAATCGGATCGGCTCGCTGCGGACACACTTCGGGACATCGCCATGCTCGCCTTCTGCGAGCAGGTCCTGCGCAATCTGGTACCGGCCACGAGGGTTGGTTAGGTGAGCCGGCCTGCGCAGTTGTCTGGGCGAGTTTGGATCGTGAACTCACTGAGCCCGGGTTGGACTGACACGAGGGGTGCGCCCCGGTGAATCTCGTCCGGTCGAGCATTTGCCTGGTCGATTTCGGACCAGTCACAACCTTGACGCCGAAGTATGCGGCAAATTAGGCTTGATGGGTGAATCCTTCAATTAGTGCGACCCCCAATCAGAGCGGCGCTTCCGCAGCACCGATTCGTAAAGCCCTAGTGACGGGAATCACCGGCCAGGACGGTTCCTACCTCGCGGAATTGTTGCTGTCGAAGGGTTACGAGGTACACGGTCTCATTCGGCGCGCTTCGACGTTCAACACGCACCGGATCGACCACCTGTACGTTGATCCGCACGATCCAAGCGCGCGACTGTTCCTTCACTACGGCGACCTCACGGACGGGTCGAGACTGACGACGTTGTTGGCCAAGATCCAACCGGACGAGGTCTATCACCTTGCTGCGCAGAGTCATGTGCGGGTGAGTTTCGACGAACCTGAATTCACGGGCGATACCACCGGGCTCGGAACGGTGCGGCTCCTGGAGGCAATCAGATCGCTGCGGCTGGATGTGCGCTTTTATCAGGCATCAAGTTCTGAAATGTTCGGAGCGGCCGCACCGCCGCAGCACGAGGAGACGGTGTTCTATCCTCGCTCGCCCTACGGTGTCGCCAAGGTTTATGGCTATTGGATCACGCGGAATTACCGCGAGGCTTACGACATGTTCGCCGTGAACGGAATCCTGTTCAACCATGAGTCGCCGCGTCGTGGTGAGACCTTCGTGACGCGCAAGATCACTCGTGCGGTCGCCCGAATCGCTGCCGGGATCGACAACCACGTCTACCTTGGAAATCTCGATGCGGTTCGGGATTGGGGTTACGCACCCGAATACGTCGATGCAATGTGGCGGATGCTCCAGGTCGACCAGCCGTCGGACTATGTGGTAGCGACCGGGGTGGCCTGTACGGTCCGCGAGTTCGCGCAGGCGGCATTCGCCCGCGCCGGGTTGGAGTGGGAGAAGTACGTCCGATACGACGAGCGCTACACCCGTCCGACCGAGGTCGATGCCCTGATCGGGGACGCCAGCCGTGCAGCGAGGTTACTGGACTGGCGCGCCGAGGTTTACGCACCGGAGTTGGCCGCCATCATGGTCGACGCTGATGTGGAACTGCTCAACGCGCCTGGCGCGTTGAGTTAGACCCAGCGGGAATCGAGGTGCTCAGCGCGCCTGGCGCGCGCTGGGTATACCTCGCAGGCAGGAGCGGTTGAGTACAAATCGAGGTTGAGTACAAATGGATGAGGGGCAGTGCAACAGGTCTGATCACCTGGTGCACTGCCCCTCATCCATTTCGGTCTGGTGTCCTCGAAAGCCCGCTATCTGGCTGCGGAGTCGGTGGTCGATCCTGCTCAGCTGTGGTTGGCGGAACGGCCGCGGGTCAACCGCGTTCCCACGATGACGAGGCCTAGACCCAGCAGCACAACGGCGGCTGCGATCGCGACGGTCAGGCCGACGTTGAAGCCGGTTCCGGTGTAGGAGAGTGAGCCGGCAACAGCGTGCGGGGTATCGAGAACGTGAGGCACCTGCACAACCGCAGAACTCGTCGGATCGACGCTGAGCACCGATGAAGTCACGGGCGCGGGGACGTAATCCTGGGCGGAGGCGATACCGACCGACGCGAACAGAGCCGCGACGCAGAGCCCGAATACAGCGGCAATTTTGCAGAACATGAGGGTCTCCTGAGGTCTTGCGCACCCTGCTCTAGGTGTGCAATACCCACCCTAGGGTCATCCACGGCAAATCTGCTACAGAAAGTCACATTCTCGGCTCAGTCGGCGGTTAATTCACCCGATAGGGGCGTTGTTGCCGAATCGAAGAGCTGAAAAACTACCGAGCGCTGCATGACGGTTACCCAGTTGGTCCACAGGAGCTGTAAGCGCCTGTAGTGACCTTCCACGGCTTCACACCGGGGGTCACCACGAGTCGAGGCTTGAATTGACCGGCGATTGCTGACGAGGCGTCCAGGGTGAGCTGTGCCGTTACGACGGTGTCCGTTCCTGGTTTCTGGTCGATCGTGATCAAGCCGACCTTCCGTCCGCTCTCCGAGGCCCACGCGACCGGCACTCCCACGCCATCGACCTTGATATCACTGAGGTCTCCGTGGAGCGGGCCGAAAACCATGACGTTCGTCCGTAGGACGTACGGGCCGGCGGTGGCCAGTCCCAGGACGTAGGCAGACAGCCCCGCCTTAGGAGCCGTGTACCTGAACGTGGCCTGCAAAGAGGCGCGACGCATGGACTCGTCGAGGCACGCTCCCGGGGTCAGGACCGCCGATCCTGCTGCGTAGTAGCCCAGTTTGGCACCGGTGGCGTCGTTGCGGAACACCCCAACGCTCGGACTGGCCGGAGCAGATGCCGGGAGGGCGGTCGCCAGGATGGTCTGTGCGAGGTCCTGCTGTTCAGTGGCATGTGCGCTCCAGAGTAGGACTCGGTGTTCCGCTGCGGCCCTGCTCAACCCATGGATCAACTGGGTAGGATTTTTAGGGGACTGCGTGATGGCGCTGAAGGCCTTCGCGGTGGCGTTGTCCAAGAACTCGTCCCGAGCCAATGCGTCCTTGGTCGCCGGGTACAGCTCGTATGCCTTGGACAGCAGTATCGAGGTGATGGTCGACGAGGTGAGCGCGAGGCCGTGGCCGATGCCGACCGGTGCGACGCCCTGCAGGAGGTAGGACAGGGCCACCGGATCGACGGACAGTACGCCATCCACCGCCTGATGGTGGCGCGCCTCGTACATCTGGGCGAAAAGGCTTGCGGCTGTGGGAAAGTCAGGGGTGAGGTTGACGTCGGTTGGATAGGTCCCCGGTAGATCGCCATACAGGACCGGGGAGAGATTCTCGGGCAGGGGCAACGGGGGTTCGAAGGTTCCGATGTCGCGACTGCTCGCACCCTGGTCGGTGATGGTGAGCTTTCCGTGGTCGACGACCATGACCGCGTAGGAACCGAAAATCCCACCGGTGGCCCGCGGCTCGGCCAGGTTCTGAAAGACGACCAGGTACCGCCGCGTGCCGTTCTGCCCGAGCAGCGGGGGGGCCAGGCGGGCGATCCCGGCGGCCGTGCCGGTCGATCCCGACAGGGCGGTGAGTTTGTTCTGCAACGTGTTCATGGCCCGTGCCACCGGCCCGATGAGGTCGGATCGATCCATCTCAGCCGTCCGTTGCAATGCCGCGCGCACCTCCAGATCGGCCTGCTGCAGACTGGCCGCCGCGGCCGCGATCGGGGCGACGTCGATCGCCCCGTTTTTAGGCGCGAGTGCCGACGGCTGGGCGGTGCGTGCGACGTCGATCAGGGCTGCAGCTGGACCGGTGGCCAGTTGATCCACGGTGCCGGCGATCGTGCCGACGGCCCGGAGGTTGGCCCCGAGCCACGGCAGGTGGCCGGCAGCCCGATACAGTGGATCTGACGTCGCGTCGACTGCGGCCCGCGCGTCGTCCTGCAATTTGGCGACTGACGCCTGTGCGCGAGGTAGATCGATGTCATCTAAATTCGCGATCTGTACCTGTAGCGAGCTGACCTCCGCAGCCGCGGAGTTCAGGTGACGGTAGGCCTGATAGCCACGCCACCCCACCCAACCCGCTGCCAGCAGAATCAAAACACCAACGGCGAGAAGAACTCTGCCCAGCCACCGCCGTCGCGGGCGGGGTTGTCGCGACCCATTTCCGCTTGGGACATCGACCTCTGAACGACCCTCGAGATCTGACCCACCTTCGCGATCCGGTCGTGGGCCAGGGGCGGCCAGAGGCTCATGGGGGAGCGGTGCTGATGCGTCGGCCGAGGATGTCGGCTGCACTTCTCCTGACTGATCGTCCGCGGTCATGGGCTGACCAGAGCAACGTAGATCACGGCTTACCTCGGATATCGCTAGTGGGCTGACGGACAGGACGCGCGGATGGACAGGACACTCTGGAACTCAGGCCGACCCGAGCAGGGTGCGAGGCGTGGTACTTCCGAACCGACCAAGCCGCGCGACCGGTGGCAACGAAACGACTCCGAACAACACAGAACTGCGGGGATCCCGGAGGCGTCACGTATCGGCGGTGACAGTATGGCTCAGCGCCGTCAATTGATCTTGGCCGGCGGAACGGGAGGTCGACGCACGTTGACAGCAGCGGTCGCAGATCGCCGCGCCGACCAGAGGAGTCCAGCGCATCCATGTTTCGTGTCCTGGCAATTTGCACGGCGAACCATTGCCGGTCGCCGATGTGCGCCGCCTTGCTGAACCGAGCCTGTGACGAACGCTTCGGCCCTGACCACGACTGGCAGATCGGATCGGCCGGAACCAACGTTCCGGGCCCGATCCAGACGCATCGGTATTCGGTCGCGGCGCTGGCGGAGCTGGGCGTCACTGCTCCCGACCGCACCAGCCGACAGATGACCCCGGCGATCCTGGCCGACGCCGACCTGATCCTCGCCTCGACACGAGTGCACAGAAGTGCCGTCATCACGATGCTTCCGGCTGCCGTGAACCGATCGTTCACGGTTCTGCAGCTGGCCCGGTTGGCCGGAGTGATGGACCCGCTTCGAGCCTCACGTTCCGACGACTTGGGGCGGCAGTTGCTCAGCGGTATTCCCGCAGCTCGTGCGCGTCTTGAGCCGATCGAGGCAGGCGTTGACGACCTGCCCGATCCCATCGGCCAGCCAATGGCGACGTTCCGCTCGTGCGCGTTGACTCTTTCCGGTGCCCTGAGCAGGATTCTCGAGCCGTTGTACTTGACCCCTTCGGTCTAGGGATGAACGGCTACCCGCCTGGTCACCCGTTCGGATGATTTTCGACAGGATTCCGTCGGGTCGTTCGCTCGCGCCCTGGACCCAGCTCTGTGGAGTCGGTTCACATACACCCGCTGAGCTGGTCCTTTGCCGATCCGGGACCGATCCGCGGGGGTGACCCGAGGCTGACGGCCCTGGCTCGGCATCCTTGCCAACACGGGCGAAATCAGTCACTCTTAGCAAGGACAAACGCAAAGTTCACCGAATGGTCACCGCGGGGATGACCAGACAGTGACGGAAATTCGTTCAAGGTGGCCGTCGGGGACGCCTATCACCTTGTGGCTGCAACTAGAGGGGTCCCCAGTGCTCGACTCAACCTTCCCGGCGATAGCCGACGCTCCTGCGGGGAGCCCGCACTCGTCGAACGCCGGGCAAGTTCCGACGTCGTCGCCACAAGAGGTCGCACATTTCCTTCTCGGTATGGATCTGACGACGACGTTGTGGATCGCGATAGGCCTGATCCCGCTGCTGCTGTCTGTGGCCTGGCTCGTCAGAGCGACGAAGGCAGCCGTACCTGACCCTGCAGCGCTACTGCCGGCCGCCTGGAGCGAAGCCGCCTGAGCCCTCAGTCACGCTCGGCATGAAGCCGCGAACCCTGTTCGCCCTAGGCCAGGCCTCGCTCGCTTGGCGTCGCGCCGGGCGGAGCGTGAACGAGACCAGGGCCACTGAACCGTTCATTGGCTCAACCTTGCGGCAGAAGGTGCCGTCCGCCGGCGCCCTGCGGCGGGCAACCCAGTTCGGTTGACTGATCGAGTGTCATCCGTTCACAGCTTGGCATTACCGTCCTCGCTCCCGGTCCTATGGGAGAATCAATTTCCTGGGACGCGATTGCTCGGCTTTAGAGAGGACTTCATCGCTTCATGGACATTCGGGGGTACCTTCGCGCGATCCGTCGGTCGTGGTGGCTGGTGGTTGTCTGCGTGCTGCTCGGAGCTGCTGTCGGCGGCCTCGTCGTCATTCGGAGCACACCCATGTACGCGAGCAGCGTGACGTTCTTCGTCAACACTCCCGCCGACGCCAACAGCTCTCTGTATCAAAATGATCAGTTTGGTCAGAAGCGGATCAACACCTACGTCCAGATGATCTCGAGCGATCAACTGGCCGACATGGTGGTGTCGGCGTCGGGCGTCGACCTCAGTCCTGCCCAGGTTGAGAAGAAGCTGACTGCGAAGGGTGACCTCAATACGGTGCTGTTGACCGCAACGGTCACCGACACATCTCCGGCCAGATCTTTGGCGCTGGCTCGAGCGGTGTCGACGCAAATGGTGGATCTCGTGGCGGAGTTCGAAACCCCCCCTGGGTCAAACACATCGGCCGTCAACTTGAAGGTGGTGTCAGGACCAACACTGAATCCCACGCCTGTGTCGCCCCGGCCAGTGATCGACATCGGCCTGGGGCTGGTGGTCGGTCTGCTTCTCGGACTGGTGGCCGCAGTGCTGCGAGATTTGCTCGATACGTCCATTCGCTCCACCACTGCGCTAGCCCAGGTGACCAAGGTCCCGGTACTGGGAGTGATTCCCTTCGACAGCTCGGCCCGGCGATCACCTGTTCTGACAGACGCAAATGCGCGATCGGTGCGTGCTGAGTCGTTCCGTAGGCTGCGGACCAACCTCCAGTTTGTCGACGTGGATTCGCCGGTCAAGGTCATTGCGCTCACCTCGGCTGTACCCGGCGAAGGAAAGTCAACCACTGCAACCAATCTGGCTGTCACGTTCGCTGAGATGGGCAAGCGCGTACTGGTCATCGAGGGTGACCTTCGGCGTCCTCGGCTCTCCCAGTATTTTGGTCTGGACAGCAGTGTCGGACTCACCAACGTCGTTGCCGGCCAGGTCTCCCTCATCGAGGTACTCCAGCCGTGGGGGAGTGCATCCCTGATGGTGCTCCCCAGCGGATCCATCCCCCCCAATCCTTCAGAGCTGCTCGGCAGCGCCGCCATGATCGAGCTCATCGCATCGGCCAGACGAACCTTCGACACGGTCATCATCGACACGCCCCCGTTGCTGCCAGTGACAGATGGAGCGATCGTTGCGGCTCATACCGACGGCGCTGTCCTGGTGGTACGGCAGGGCAAGACGACGCGCCATCAGGTCACCCTGGCTCTCGCTGCGCTCAGCTCCGTGGATGCGCGAGTGCTCGGAATCGTCATGAACATGGCCCGGAGCTCGACCGACGACCGGTATGCGTCGGTTTACGAATCGGAATTCAAGAAGCCGACGACCAGCGAACTGGAGAAGCCGAAAGCGAAGCGAGGCCTGCGGTGGTCCAGATCCAAATCCAGGTCACAGCCGTCGACCGGCGGTGAGGTGGTCGCCGGTGAGTCGTCTGTGGTCGGCGAACCGGGTCTGCAGCCGACCGATGATGAGACCGTTGATCTCGATTCAAGTGCTGTCGACGAGTCGGTCGACCCCTTCGGCGGACCTCCGGACGGAGCTGGACGGGCTGATCCTGCAGACGAGGTGCACGCACCAGAAGGCCGTCGGCTGGGAGCCGCGGCGGTGGATGACGTGGATGAGTCGAGCTCGGCTGAGGAATTGCAGCTGCACAACACCGATCGAGCCTAGGCACGATGTAACGATGGCACCACGGGCAGAAGTTGCACAGTCGAACGGCAGCGGTGCACATGACGCGATGGGCCGGGGGTGACGGGTCCCGGCGTGCGCGTCGCGAGTACGAGCGACCAATCGCCCGCTGAGCTCCATCTCGGGCCGGATGTGAGCAAGGCCAACCGGGCCGCGCGATCCGTATGGTTTCTGACCGCGGCCGCCATCCTGGCGCTGATCGTGCCCCTGCTGTGCATCGCGCAGGTACCCAATGACGCGGGCATGGCCGCTTGGTGGGTAACCCTGCTGATCTGCTCGTGGTCAGGGTTCCGGCTCGCCTGGATCATCGGGAAGGGCGCTCCCGCCCTTTTCGAATTCTTCTTCTGGCTGTTCGTCTACATCTTCTTCGGACTTGCCGCGACTGTACAGATCCGCTCGGGAGATATCTCGTCCACCACTCCGGGCATGTCACCGTCGGTGGAATTTCCTACTGCCCTATTCATCGCCGCCAGCCTGGTGGCTTTTGAACTCGGTCGGCTCCTGGTTCGCCGACGACCTGTTCGGTCTGACAAGGATCGGATGGTTCCTCGCGGAATCAATCCCGTCGCGTCATGGATCCTACTTGTCGTCGGACTGCTCTTCATGGCGTATTTTGTCTCCAAGCTGGGCCTTTCCTCGTTCTTCCAGAGTCGCGATACCCGCGAGGCCGCTCGCTCGGACACATTCAGCGACCCTTCCACCGCGGCCGTGATCGGCGCCCTGAGTTGGATACCCCTGCTGGTGGCCTGCGGCGCATTCACCTGGCGGCGTCGGGCTCGAATGGCTAATGGGATGAGCCGGAAGTTCGGGCTCATCGCCCTGGGTGCGGCCCTTTGCGTCCTGGTCGTCGTGAATCCCATCAGCGGGGCCAGGTTCACCTCGGGGACCGTGCTGTTCGCCCTGATCAGCTACACCGGCGTGTTCTTCCGAACCGTCCGGCGGGTCAGACTCGCGCTATCTGGCCTTATCTTCGCCTTCCTGTTTCTGTTCCCCATTGCAGACGCCTTTCGTGGGACGACGGTGAGCGTGTCGCGTGGGGGATTCTTTATCGAGTACGCGGGGAATCCTGACTACGATTCTTTCTGGCAGATCGCCAATGCGGTGAGCTACGTCCAGCAGCGGGGAATTACCTGGGGCGGCCAATTCCTGGGCGTGCTGTTCTTCTGGGTGCCTCGGTCCATCTGGGCCAACAAGCCGACCGACACCGGCATTCTGTTGGCAAATTTCCGCGGCTACACCGTGACGAACCTGTCGGCTCCGGTCTGGGCGGAAGCGGTCGTCAACGGCGGCCGCGTCTTCGCGGTCCTGGTGCTGGCCGCGCTGGGGTATCTACTGGTGCGACTCGATCGTCAACTGTCGGTGTCTCTGTTGGCGGGCGGAACCGGGGCGATAGCAGGTGCGATATTTCCGGCATACATGATCATCCTGCTGCGTGGATCGATGCTGCAGGCCAGTGGCGCATTTTTCGTCATGGTCGGGTCTCTGTTGGTCATCGGAATCGGCGGCCGGAGCTTCACCGCAGCGCAATTGGCCAATCGTGGGGTGATGCCGATGACCTCGCACCCGACACCTGCCGGCGGCGATTCGACGGCGCGGGTGACGCCCAGCGCGCACCCGGCACTCGCCGCCTCCGGTTCGGTCATTCGCGGCGGACACGATGGACCCATCAGGCCCCAGTTCCTACTGGATGGTCTGCAGTTCCCGGAACCATTTGACCGTGAAGCCCAAGAGAAAGAGGAGGTGAATTCCGGCCAGGAGGCAATAGGCGACGAAGAACGCGTGCGTCGACCCCAGTAGAGCGAAGATGATGCAGAACACTCCGTAGTCAGCCGGTAGCAGAGCCAAGGACCTGATCAGTGACGCGTCCTTCCTTACCTGGGGCCCGGTTGTTTTCAACAAGAGTCCCGTCAAGGTCCCCCCGAAGAACATCATCACGGCCGCGAACTGGAACACGAGGGGCACGAGCAGCCATCTGGTGGCGAACGAAAAGTGGTTGTACACAGTGATCAGCACAGCTGCGTGGACCGACAGCATCTTCGCGCAGTCGAAGAAGTGATCGAGCCACTCACCCGCGGCGCTGCTCGTCCCGTTGAGGCGGGCGAGTTGGCCGTCCGAGGAATCAAGGGCAAACCCCAAGGCCAAGATCAACCAAACGGCAATCCCGAGCAAAATGGTTGGCGGCCGCCAGGCCAGTAGGACCACGCCCACCATGGTGACCAGTCCACTGAGCAAGGTCATCTGATTCGGGGTCATCCGCGCCGCAAAACCCGCGGCTGCGAAAAATCGGCCCGCCGGGCGGTTCACGTAGCGGGAGTACAGCGACACCCCTTTTGCCGCTTTTTGGTTCGCCGAAAGGCGGTCGAATCCATCGGTGTACCGAGACATGGCTGTCCTCATAGTCGACATTTGATAGTTGAAGCCCACGATGGCTCGGGACGCATCGCCGCAACCGGGCGGTCGGGCCAGTCGATCACATCATGTGATGGGCCCCGACCGCGACGGCAGGGCAGATCGACGGCGTATTTGCCCTTGATCTGTACATTTTCCCCCCATTTCAACGGGCGGATGGTGATGTCTGAGTCAGCTGCCACGTTCGGGGTCAAGAGATCTTCGCGTGGCACCCTGGATTGGGCGTTGCCGCTAGCCCGTTCGGGGCGAACAGATCGCCCTTTCGAGGCTTCCGACCTGTCTGTAGCGGTGGTGGAAGCCGCGCTGTGCATCGTTAGAGTGGTGCGACCCACTGATCAGGTGGAAGTGGATGCATAGGGTAGCCATCCTGGGTTAATATTTGTCCGCGTCGGGGCGCCGTGTGCAGTCAGCACATGATCACTTACTACCGTCTGTTGATTGTCTGACGATGCCCCGCGCCCACGTGCGGGCCGGATCGCGCAGCCCTCACAGTCGAGGGGAAGAACATGATACGAAGGCTTGGCGCCTTGGGGGCCGTAATGGCTCTTTCGACGACGCTTCTGGTGGCACAACCAGCGCTCGCCGCGGACGCCGTCTTGGCGCCCGTACCAGCGGGGCAGTTCTCGGGCGGGGCGCTCCCGACATGGCAGACCAACGGAACTGTGTGGGCCCTGGGCTCATCGCAGGGCAAGGTCTTCGCCGGTGGAACCTTCACTGCGGTGCGGGCTCCCGGCACAGCTGAGGGCGACGCCTCCAGCCTGACGCGAACAAATCTGGTCATCTTGGACGCCGCATCCGGCGTGCCCTCAACGACCTGCAACCTTCCCGTGACCCGCGGCTCGAGCAGTGCTCAGGTCAGGGCCATCGCGGCTTCGCCAGACGGTCTGACCATGTATATCGGCGGCTTGTTCACCACCATCGGTGGAGTGGCGCGCAATAACCTCGCCGCCGTCAACGTGGCCACGTGCACCGTCACGGCCTTCAATCCCTCTCCTTCCTCCTTCGTCTACGGCATCACCGCGACCGCGAATACCGTGTACTTCGGCGGCCTCTTCAACGCGGTCGGCGGACAGGCTCGCACGAACCTAGGTGCTGCCAGCGTCGCCGGCGTGGTTACTCCGTGGGCACCCCAGGTCGATGACGAGATGTTCGCCCTGGCGGTGGATCCACACAACGGGAACGTCATCATCGGTGGGCGGATGAACTCGGTCAACAACCAAGACTCGCACGCCCTCGCGATCGTGGACGGCACCACTGGCACCACCAACGTGAAGAACTATCCGGCGGGCTTCTACGACTGGAGCCCGGGCCTCGGACAGCGCAACGGCACCTCGGTCGTCAAGACCCTCGCCGTCGACCAGAACGGGTTCTACGTCGGCAACGAAGGCACTGGCGGCGGCATCTTCGACGGCCGTACTGCCTTCAACTGGGACTACACGCAGCGGTGGCGTGACACCTGCCTCGGCGCCACCCAGGCTGTCATTCCGTACAACGGGATCCTGTTCTGGGCCAGCCACAGCCATGATTGCGGATCGGTCGGCACCTGGGAGGACGGACAGCGTCACTTCTTCGGGTCCGAGACCACCTCGGACATGACGCTCCAGCCGTGGTTGCCGAACGCGAACGACGGCATCGGCGAAGGCATCGGCCCGCGCGCTCTGACGATTGCATCGACGACCTCTGGCGCCGCCTACCTGTGGGCCGGTGGCGAGTTCACCCAGATCAACGGGGTCAACCAGCGCGGCCTGACCCGCTTCGGCAACGCCGACAACACAGTTCCGACCACACCGCCGACGCCGATCGCCATGAGCACTGGGCCCGGCAAGGTCACGGTGACCTGGCGCGCGACGCTTGATCTCGACAGCAAGACCTTGCTGTACAAGGTTTATCGCAACGGCAGCACCACTGCCCTTGCCACGGTCAACGCTGACGGACTCTTCTTCAGTCGCGGACAGGGAAGCTTCGTCGACACCTCCGTCGTGACCGGACAGAGCTACACGTACCGAGTCACGGCCAGTGACGGCACCAACACCAGCGCGCTCTCCGCTGCCTCGACCTCCGTGAAGGTGCCGGCCACGAACCTCGCCTACGCAAATGCGGTTCAGTCAGATGGTGCGTCGGTGTACTTCCGCGAGGACGAGCCTTCCGGAGTGTCGGCCGCCTCCCTCGGCTCTTCGGCTGCCGGTGGCGCGTACTTCGGAACGCCGGCCAGGTCCGGTGCCGGCGCATTGCTCACCGATACCGACACTTCCGTCGCCTTCGACGGAACGGTCGCAGCGCCGGCCTACCTGCACACCGAGCTCAGGCAGCCTGGCCCCACCACCTACAGCATCGAAACCTGGTTCAAGACCACGAGCACGGTTGGCGGCAAGCTGGTCGGATTCGGCGACAAGGCCGATATGAATCAGGTCAACAACCTCAGCGGCAACTATGACCGTCACATCTACATGACGAACAACGGTCAGCTCATCTTCGGTGTCTACACCGGCGGCACCCAGACCGTCGCGTCGGCTGCCGGTTTCAACGACGGTCAGTGGCACCAGGTCGTCGCAACTCAGGGCAGCGCCGGCATGGCTCTCTACGTTGATGGCGTCAGGGTCGGGCGCAACAGTGTCACGGGCAACCAGAGCTACACCGGGTACTGGCGCGTCGGTGGGGACAACCTGGGCGGCTGGCCGTCTCAGCCCACCTTCTCGTCCGGAGCGGCATCGAACTTCTTCACCGGATCCATGGACGAGACCGCCATCTACCCGACGGCCTTGACTGGCGCGCAGATTGCGAATCACTTCAATCTGTCGGGTCGTACCAATGCCGCGGTACCGCCGGTTCCGACCGACAACTACGGAAAAGCCGTCTACCAGGACGGGCCTGACCTGTACTGGCGTCTGGGTGAAAGCAGCGGCACGACTGCCGTCGACGCAACTGGAAACTCGGACAGCGGTACCTTCGGTAGTGGCGTGACCCTGGGTGGCCCTTCTGCCGTCAGTGGCACTGCGAATACGTCGGTGACGCTCGATGGCACGGGCAATGGCCTGATCTCCGAAGCGACGCAGTCTGGATCGCCGACCGTGTTCACCACGGAAGCCTGGTTCAAGACAAGCAGCACGACCGGCGGTGAGATCATCGGCTACGGGGACCAGCCGACCGGTGGGTCGAGCAGCTATGACAAGCACACCTATCTCGACAACAGCGGGCACCTGAACTTCGGTGTCTACAACAACACCACCACAGTCATCACCAGTCCGAACACCTACAACGACAACAACTGGCACCAGGTCGACTCGGTGCAGGACGCCAACGGCATGCGCTTGTACGTCGATGGCGTCATGGTCAACTCCAACACGATCGCGCAGAATCAGACCTACAACGGATTCTGGCGAGTGGGTGGCAACACGTTGAACGGATGGCCCAACCAGCCGGCCAACTTCTCGTTCACCGGTTCCGTCGATGAGGTCGCCGTCTACTCCAAGGCCCTGACCAGTGCTCAGATCAGTTCGCATTACGCCCTGGGCACGGGCGGTACACCCCTCGACACGACAGCTCCGTCGGCGCCCACAGCGTTGGCCGCGACGGTGTCGGGTCAGAGTGTCGGGTTGTCTTGGACGGGTTCCACCGACAACGTGGCTGTCACGAAGTACACGGTGTACCGGTCTTCGACCAGTGGGTTCACCCCCAGTGCGGCGACCAACGTCGGTACGGTCACCTCGGGTACCACCTACACGGACGCTGCTCCGGGTGTGGGTACCTGGTACTACGTGGTGACGGCGTCTGATGCGGCCGGCAACGAGAGTGCCGCCTCTACGCAGGCCTCGGCCACGGTGTTGGACACGACGGCTCCGTCGGCGCCCACAGCGTTGGCCGCGACGGTGTCGGGTCAGAGTGTCGGGTTGTCTTGGACGGGTTCCACCGACAACGTGGCTGTCACGAAGTACACGGTGTACCGGTCTTCGACCAGTGGGTTCACCCCCAGTGCGGCGACCAACGTCGGTACGGTCACCTCGGGTACCACCTACACGGACGCTGCTCCGGGTGTGGGTACCTGGTACTACGTGGTGACGGCGTCTGATGCGGCCGGCAACGAGAGTGCCGCCTCTACCCAGGCCTCGGCCACGGTGTTGGACACGACGGCTCCCAGTGCTCCGACCGGTCTGATCGCGACGACGTCGGGTGCCAACATCGGGTTGTCCTGGACGGGTTCCACCGACAATGTGGCCGTGACCACGTACACGGTCTACAAGTCGGCCACTGGTGGGTTCACCCCGAGCGGGGCGACTCAGATTGGGACGGTGCCTGCGGGCACCACCACCTATTCCGATGCTGGTCCGGGTGTGGGTACCTGGTATTACGTGGTGACAGCTTCTGATGCGGCCGGCAACGAGAGTGCCGGCTCCAGCCAGGCGTCGGCAACGATTGCGGCTCCTGATACAACGGCTCCAACGTCTCCGTCGGGTCTGACCGCAACTGTGTCGGGCGCGAGCATCGGGTTGTCCTGGACGGGTTCCACCGACAATGTGGGGGTCACGAACTACACGGTGTACCGGTCTTCGACCACTGGGTTCACCCCCAGTGCGGCGACCAAGCTCGGTACGGTCACCTCGGCTACCACCTACACGGATGCTGCTCCGGGTGCGGGTACCTGGTACTACGTGGTGACGGCTTCTGATGCGGCCGGCAACGAGAGTGCCGGCTCCAGCCAGGCGTCGGCAACGATTGCGGCTCCTGATACAACGGCTCCAACGTCTCCGTCGGGTCTGACCGCAACTGTGTCGGGCGCGAGCATCGGGTTGTCCTGGACGGGTTCCACCGACAATGTGGCTGTCACGAAGTACACGGTGTACCGGTCCTCGACCACTGGGTTCACCCCCAGTGCGGCGACCAAGCTCGGTACGGTCACCTCGGCTACCACCTACACGGACGCTGCTCCGGGTGTGGGTACCTGGTACTACCTGGTGACGGCTTCAGATGCGGCCGGCAACGAAAGTGCTGCTTCCAATCAAGCCTCGGCCATCATTGCCGCCAGCGGGACTCAAACCGTCTCCCTGGCACCGGCTGAGGATGCGTACGGAGTCCAGGCAGCGCCGACGACCAACTACGGGACGGCAGCAACGCTGGCGGTTCGTGGCGGAAGCTCATCGTTCGCGTCGTATCTGAAGTTCACGGTGCCGGCTGCTCCGGCTGGTAAGAGCTTGGTGTCTGCGTCGCTGGCCTTCACCACCGACTCTGACACCTTCTCCGGCACGCTCGACACCGTGGCGGTGGCGGTCGCCCCGAGTACCTGGGCCGAAACCACTCTCACCTGGGCCAATCGTCCGACTGTTGGTGCCCAACTCGGCACCATCGGCACGGCCGCGAACCCCAACTCTCGCTACTCGGTGAGCCTGAACGCCTCAGTTCTGGCTACTCAGCCCAGCGGTTCCGTGACCCTGGCCATGACAGATCCCGGGACAGATAACCTGTGGATCTGGTCTCGCAGCTATTCGGTCGCCAGCGCCAGGCCTACGCTCACCCTGGTCTATCAATAACGATGGAGCAAGTCATTACCGATTGAATTAATTGAGGACGATCGCCGGGTGAGGAAGACCCGGCGATCGTCCTTTCCAATTCGGATTCTTGTACCGTGATGTACCGGAGGCAGTTGATGACGGCAAGGAAGGGTGCGCAGGCGGCCGGACACCACGAGCTGACAGCACGCCGGTTCGGCTCCTTGACCGGCGGCCTGCACAAGATGGTCGGATTCGGTCTCGGAATGGGTCTGCTCGGGATAGCCACGCTGCTGGCCATCCCGGCCATGGTTCATGTCAGTGGTGCTGACGCATGGGCCGCGATCGCGATCGGTCAAGCTGTCGGGGGAGTCGCTGCCGTGGGGATCGCCTACGGGTGGGTTGTCTCAGGCCCTGCATCGATAGCCAAGGCGAATCCCGCAGACCGGCGCGTTGAATATGTGGAATCAGTCAAGACGAGACTGGCACTGTTCGTTCCGGTCATGCTCGTTGCTGCTGTGGTGGCGTTATTGGTCACCCAGACCAACCCGGTACTTGCCGTGCTCGGCTCGATCTCGACTGCAGTGATAGGCCTGACCGCCAGCTGGTTCTTCGTCGGCACCGGCGAGCCCTATCTGCTGCTAGCGCTGGAAACTGTCCCAAGAATTGCCGGGACGCTGATCGGAATACTTCTGATGTCCACGGCTAACTCGGCGGCAATCGGTCTCATCAGTCAGATAGTGGGCGCACTGGTCGGCTTTGGCCTCTGTTCCTACCATATCTTGCGACGTCACCGAGGCGATGGTCGACTACCGACGAGATCTGTGCGTCGAGTCCTCTACGACCAGCGACACGGCGTGACGTCCAGCGCAGTATCGACGCTGTATGCGGCATTGCCGATTGTCCTGGTGGGTTGGTTTGCCCCAAATTCGCTGACGTCGTTTGCGGTGCTCGACAAGTTGCAGAAGCAGATTAATTCGGCGGTGGCGCCGTTCGTCCAGGTATTCCAGGGCTGGGTTCCCCGGGCGGGGCGAAATGAGCTCAAACATCGCGTCAACGTCGCACTCGTCGTTGCCGGTGCCGCCGGGGCAGTGATGGCCGTTGTCCTCACGGTGATTGGACAGCCTCTTGTTCGATGGCTCGGCGGGGGACAGATCCAGGTCAGCGATTTGTCATTGGCGCTGGCGATGATTGCAATCTCGTTGTCGATGATCGAGTCAATCGCGGCGAAAGCGTGCCTGGTCGCACTGGGCATGATCGGCAAGGTTGCGCGGATCACGACGTGGGGATCCCTGGTCGGGATCATCTTCATTGCGGCCTTTGCTTTTGCCTGGGGTACCTCAGGAGCCATGGCGGGGCTGGTCCTAGGATGGATGCTACGGCTGGGGGTGGAGCTGGTCTACATCATCCGAGCGGAGGAAGCGCCAGCATTCCCCGTGATCTACGTGAGTCATGCGGAGGCCAAGCATGCGCTCTAGCGATGACGAAGGAGACAAAGCACCATGACAGCCAAAAGTTTGATCACGACTATGATCTGGCTCGGTCCGGCCAGCGGGATCAAGAATGCCCTGTTGCGGCGAATGGGGCACGATGTGCACCCGACGGCCAGGGCCCGGGCCAGTCTCGTGTGGAAGGTAGGAGTTTTCAGGATGGCAGCCGGCAGCCGTATGGGCCGGTTCAACCTCGTCAAGAATATGAGAAGTGTGGAGCTGGGTACGGGTGCGTCGGTCGGCAGAATGAACTTGGTCTCGGCCCATCCGGTTTACATAAAGTTGTGGGAGTCGTCCGCGCGACTTCGCTTGGAGAACAATGCGACGATCACCAGCAGGCACAGCCTCGATTGCTCGGGGGGCGTAAGCATTGGCCGGTTCGCGGGACTATTCGGACATCGGTCGACCATCATGTCTCACAGTATTGACCTGCGTCGGGACGCCCAGACAGCACTCCCGGTAGAAATCGGAGCCAGGAGCTTCGTCGGAACCAATTGCCTGATTCTGGGTGGAGCAAGCCTGCCGGAACGGTCGGTTTTGGGGGCAGGATCGGTCTTGGTCAAGCGGCGAACCCTAGATGCGCCAGGCCTGTATGCCGGTGTACCCGCGAAAAGGGTCGGTGACGTGGAGGGGGCCTGGTTCGAGCGCTCCAGCACTCACACGAAGCGTGTCTACATTCCTGACACCGATCAAATCGACGAGGACGCGTTCTGATCACCACGAGAACGCGTTTCTGACGGCAGCGACCAGTGCGGCGACGCACTCAGTGCTGATGTTCCTGGGAACGACCAGCCCCGCCACCGCCTTCGCTCGAAGGCAGTGACGGGGCTATGTGGGCTGACCGCTGTCAGTGGCCATGGGAAAGTCCCCGTTGGTGGCCGGTTGATGGTCCCCGGTTTTGGCCAGTTAGAAGTCCCCACCCCTTGCTCGTCGTGTCATGTCGAGCCGTGAGGCCCTGGGCGGTGACGGTGACGGTGTCAGCCAGTCGCCGCACCGCCCAGGGAGCTCCATGTTGTCAGCGAGGGAACGTATGGACATCATTTCCGCTTACCGAGAGGTCGGCACCTACCGTGGCGCCGCCGAGATCTGCCAGACCACCCATAAGACCGTCCGGCGGGTACTGGAACGCGCCGAGGCCGGCGATTTCCGGCCGGCTTCGAAGGTCCGGGTCCGTAACTTCGAGTCGGTGACCGAGTTGGTCTGGAAGCGGGTCGACAAGTCCAAGGGCCGGATCTCGGCGAAACGGCTCCTCCCGGTCGCCGTCGCGGCCGGGTATCAGGGTTCGGCGCGGAACTTCCGCCGCCTGGTCGCGGCACAAAAGGCGTTGTGGCGGCGGGACAACCATCGTGGCCGCCGCCCAGCGGTGTGGGAACCGGGCGCGTTCATGGTCTTCGATTGGGCTGATGTCGGCGCTGGCCTGCATCTGTTCTGCGCGGTGTTGGCCTGGTCGCGGTGGCGGTTCGTCGCGTTCGCCCATGACGAGAAGGCCTCCACCACTTTGGGTTTGCTCGCCGAAGCGTTGCACGCCGCCGGCGGGGTCCCGCGCAGCTTGTTGACCGACCGGATGGCGTGCCTCAAAGGCGGGGTCGTCGCGAACGTGGTCATCCCGACCCCGGATTTCGTGCGCCTGGCCTGTCACTACCGGTTTGCGCCGGACTTCTGCCACGCGGAGGACCCCGAATCGAAAGGGATCGTGGAAAACCTCGTCGGCTACGCCCAACGGGATCTGGTCGTCCCGCTGCTAACCGAGACCGCGATCAACGATGGCCTGGTGGATGTGCACACCGCGAACGCCGCCGGGAAGATCTGGTGCGCCGAGGTCAACGCCGCGGTGCACAGCGAGATCGCCGCCGTCCCGAACGACCGCCTGGTCATCGAGCGGGAAGTGTTGCAAGCGCTGCCATCTCTGCGGTTGGACTTCGGGCCGCCGCCGGTGATCCGCAAGGTCGACCGGCTCTCCTGCGTCCGGTTCGCCTCCGCCCGCTACTCCGTCCCGACCACCATGATCGGCCGCAAGGTCCGCCTGGTCCAGGCCGGCGGCCGGATGCTGATCGGCGACCCCGACACCGGGGAAGTCCTGGCCGACCACGGCCTACTCGCCCCCGGCGAGGTGTCCATCCTGGACGCCCATTACGGCGGGCCGCGGCCGGCGCCGTCCCGGGCACCACGACCCAGAACCACCTCGGAGAAACGGTTCTGCGCCCTGGGCCCGGCCGCGGAGGCGTTCCTGGTCGGCGCCGCCGCGATCGGCAACACCCGCCTGGGCTCGGAACTGGAGGACCTGCTCGCCCTGGGCGCCGCCCACGGCACCCAACCTCTGATCGCCGCACTCGGGCGGGCGGTGGCGTTCCAACGGTTCCGCGCCGCCGACGTCCGGTCCATCCTGGCCGCCGGCGCCGCCCCCACCCCCGTCCCAGCCGGCGGCGCCCTGATCGTCGACCTGCCCGTCGCGGCGGGCAGACCGTTGGCCGCCTACAGCCTGACCGCTATCACCGGTCACACCGCCGTGGCTGCAACGGATGTCAGCTGATGACCGCCGCCCGCACCACCCCACCAGCGGCGCCGGTCACCCCGCTGTTGGCGGCCGACCTGACCGCCGGGCTCCGCCGCCTGAAACTGTCCACCATCCGCGGGATCGCCGCGGAAACGCTGATCACCGCCAAAACCCAACGGTGGACCCCGGAAGAGCTGCTGCGCACCCTGATCGAAGCCGAACTGGCCGCCCGGGACGCCTCCAACACCGCCAACCGGCTCAAAGCCGCCGCGTTCCCCGTCACCAAAACGTTGGACACCTTCGACGTCGCCGGATCATCGATACCGGCAGCAACGTTCGCCTACCTGGCCGGCCTCGAATGGATCACTACCAGATCCAACCTCGCCCTGATCGGACCGCCCGGCACCGGCAAATCCCACACCCTGATCGCGTTGGGCCACGCCGCCGTCACCGCCGGGATGAAAGTGAAATACGGCGCCGCAGCAGATCTCATCGAAACCCTCTACCGCGGACTGGCCGACAACTCCGTCGGCAAAACCATCGACACCCTGATCCGCAACGACCTGATCATCATCGACGAAGTCGGCTTCGCCCCACTGGACGACACCGGCACCCAACTGCTATTCCGACTGGTCGCGGCCGCCTACGAACGCCGATCCCTGGCGATCGCCTCCCACTGGCCCTTCGACCAATGGGGCCACTTCCTGCCCGAACACACCACCGCCGCCAGCATCCTGGACCGGCTCCTGCACCACGCCACCGTCGTGGTCACCCACGGCGAATCCCGCCGCATGCAAGACGCCCGCAACCACCGGGAGGCACCCACGAACACCTAAAACGGCTCATCGCAATCGACGGTGTAGTCCGGGTCTGAACCCGCCGGCCTCTAGCAGCGATCTGGCGATGTAGTTGGTGAGGTTCCGAAAGCCGAGGGCGGACCCGCGGAGGTGCTCGAGGCGACCGTTGATCGCTTCGGTCGGTCCGTTGCTGGTGCCCGGCCGGTCGAAATAGGCCAGGACATCGGCTGCCCGTTGCTTGAGGGTCCGGCCGAGCGTTCGGATCTCGACCAGGGCAGCCGGGACGCCGCTGGCCAGGGTGTCGATGAGGGTTTGCATCTTGGTTTTGCCGCCAGCCCGATGGGGGTCACGGTAGGCGCCGACCATGGCCTGGTAGACGCCCCAGGTCGCCTCGACTTGCAGGTGCGCGTCGTCGGCGAATAGCGCCGAGATCCGTTGCCGCTGCTTGTCGGTGAGCAGATCCGCACCCGTGGATAGGGTTCGGCGAGCCGAGTAGAGCGGGTCGCCGGCTCGGCCGCGGTGGCCCAGGGTCTGCTGTTGCACTCGGCGACGACACAGTTCCAAGCTCTGCCCGGCCAGGCGCACGACGTGAAAGGGGTCCATCACGACCGTGACCTCGTCTTTCAGCTCTTCGATGGCGGCGGTCTTGAACCCGGTGAACCCGTCCATCGCGACGACTTCTATTGCGTTGCGCCACGTTTCGTCCCGTGCAGACAGCCACGTCTTGAACACTTGCTTGGACCGGCCTTCGACCATGTCCAGCAGCCGCGCCGGGCCGGTCCGGTCGCGGACCGGAGTGAGGTCGATGACGACGGTGACGTATCTGTCGCCGCGGCGGGTGTGCCGCCAGACGTGCTCATCTACGCCGATGACCTTGACCCCGTCGAAACGGTGCGGATCGGCGATCAACACCCGGCGGCCCTCGGCGAGCACCGCATCGTTGGCGGTATTCCACGAAACACCCAACGCTTCAGCGATTCTGGCGACGGTCAGGTGCTGGCAAACCAGCGCGGTCAACGCCCACCGCAACGCACCGCGGGACAACCGGGCCCGCGGTTCCGCGACCGCCGACGTGTCTTGCCGCCACACCAGCCGACACCGGTCGCAGCGGTAGCGGCGGACCGTGACCAGCAGGATCGTCGGTCGCCAGCCGAACGGTTCGTGTGCCAGCCGCCGCGTGGTGGAGTCCCGCGGCCGCCCCTGCTCGCCACACCGCCCGCACGTAACATCACCGCCGATGACCCGGCAAGCCAGCACCGCACGATCCGGCTCCAGGAACTGCCCGGTCACCTGCAAACCGAGCGTGTCCAGCCGGGCGAACGTGGTCAGATCAGCGGTCGCAAAAGTACAGTCAGGCACGTCGAGGTCTTCCGGTAGGGCAGCGTCAGAGCTTCCATCATCGGAAGACCTCGACCCCTACCCCGGCAGCGACGCGCCGACCCCGACTACACCCTCGTCTGCGAAGAGCCACTTCCGTGGCCCGGCGCTTGGGGCCGGCCGAGCGTGCCCAGCTCGGTCAGGGCGGCGGTACGCCGGAAGCTGAGCGTTTTCGATCAGCGTGGTCGGTCCGGCCGGCGGCCCGGTCGGGGTCGCGGTAAGCGGCGATCATGTCCTGGTAGATGCTTCAGCTGACCTCTCATCCGGCCAGCGCCGCGCCCGGTGCCTCTGGCGTGTCCCCGGTGGATGAGGCCGAGTTGATTTAGAGTCCTGTTGCCCCAGGTGAGGGGCAGGAAGGACATGATCAGGATGGCTGGTAGGAAGCGTCATTCGGCGGAGGACATCGTCCGCAAGCTCCGCCGGGCGGATGAGTTGACCGCGGCGGGGAAAACGATGGAAGAGGTCGCCGCGGAGCTGGAGGTGTCGGCGCCGACGTTGTACAACTGGCGCCGGCAGTACGGCGGGTTGGACGGTGACTCGGCGAAAGAGCTCAAGGACCTGCGCGAGCAGAACAGCCGACTGAAGCGGCTGCTGGCCGAGGCGGAGCTGGAGAAGGACGCGTTGCGGGAGGTGGCCAAGGGAAAATTCTGAGCCCGGCAGCGGCGCGCCGCGCGGTGGACATGCTCATCGACACGATGAAACTGTCGCAGCGGTTGGCGTGCAGAGCTGTTGGGCTCAACAGGTCCACCTACCAGCGCCGCCCGATCGCGCAGACACCAGCGGATCCGGACGCTAATCTGCGGGCCTGGCTGCGCAGCTATGCCACCGAGCATCCGCTGCACGGGTTCCGGCGGGCCTGGGCGGCGTTGCGGCACGACGAGGGCCAGCAGGTGAACAAGAAGAAGGTCCACCGCCTCTGGATGGACGAAGGACTGCAGGTCAGGATCTACCACCCCCGCAAACGCGCCGGGATCGGCACCGCCCCGCAGATCGCGGCGGATGCGCCGAAGGTGGTGTGGGCCATCGACTTCCAATTCGACTCCACCGTCGACGGCAAGGCCATCAAGATCGCGTCGATGGTCGATGAACACACCCGGGAGTCGATGCTGCACATCGTGGAGCGATCGATCACCGCCGGCCGCCTGGTCACCCAGCTGCAGCAGGTGTTTGACCGCTGCGGCGGCCCACCGCGGGTGTTGCGGATGGACAACGGCCCGGAGTTCATTTCTGATGCGCTGCGACAGTTCTGCCGCAACCGGGTCGGCCTGGTCTACATCCCGCCCGGCACACCGTGGAATAACGGGCACATCGAATCGTTCAACAACCGGCTCCGAAGGGAGTGCTTGAACCGCAACCACTGGACCAGCCTGCGGGAGGCCCGCGTCGTCATCGGCGACTTCAAAGACGACCACAACCATCGGCACCGCCACTCCGCGCTGGGCTACCTCACACCCGCCGAGTACGGTGCCCAATGCACCCACACCCACCAACCGGTGGGCTGTGAGATCGAAGCATCACCCCAAAGGCTCTAGAACTACCTGGCCTCCAAAACGGGGACCTGCCACCTCTACACCGTCATCTGTGATGAGCCCCTAAAACCTCAGCAAAGGGTGGGGACTTCTACCTGGCCACCACCGGGGACATCACGATGGCCATTGACAACCGCTCTCGCTGGTGACGTGTCTACGGCGCGCTCGCGGTCATGCGACCGGATTGGGCCGGAGGCTGCTGACAGCGAAATACTCGAGGTCCTGCTTCAATGGCGTGGCAACCACGGTGTACGGCGAAGCCACTGTCGCAATGCCTACCCCGTTGCGGGCTGCGGTCGCCCGCACCGATCCGAACTGGAGCGGCACGGTCTTGACGAACACCCCGGCCGGCGCCGAATAGGTGTATGTCGCGTCGCCCACCGACAACACCACCGTGGCCGGAGCGGTCAACATCGTCAAAGCCTCGACCGTGTTTCGAGGTGCGGTCCGTCCGCTGCCACCCCACGGAACCATCGGTGAGGATTCAGCTATGGACGGCAGCGCACTGAACATCTGGTTGCGATGAGTGAGGTAGATGGCGTCCCGAGCCACAGAAGGTGTTGACCCCGTCTGGAACTGGGACTGGTAGTAAGCGTTGATATCGAGCAGCGAGTAGCCGTGATTTGTCGACGGGGCGAACGCCGTCCCTTCTGAGTAGTCATTCCAGGTCGTCAGCTGTGCGAAGTCAGCGTCGTCGGAGGTGGCACGTTGCCAAGACGCCCGCAGCAGTTCGGTGTTGGCTGCCTCGTCGTATAGCTTCTGGTTTGGCCGCTCATCCTGGGTGCCGATCGGCGACATCCACTTCTTGCCGAGCGAGTGCGCGACTGCGGCGTTGTTCGGTCCGGCCAACACACTGGCGGGATTCCTGGTGCCCCAGTCACCGAACCCATAGCTGATGGAGGCATAGCTGGCCATATTTGCGGCGGCGTTGAGGAAGACGGGCATGAAAGCCACTTTGATCCCGTAGGTGTTCGACATGGACGCCATGAATGCAGTCCACCAGCCCGGGGATTGAGCCTCACCCTTGAACGGAGCCACCACCAGGCGTCCGTCGGGCAAGTGGTAGCTCGACGGACGCGCCGCCAGTGGCGCTAATCGGGCGGCGAGCGTCGCTGCGTCAACCGCGCCGGTTGAGGACGTCATGTCGGGCATCAACATGATCTTGAAGGAAGGACTGACAGCCTCGGCCGCCGACATCAGGTTGTTGAGTGCGTCCCAGTTCGGACCGCTGAGACTGAGGATGTCGACCGTGAATCCGTCGATCCCGGAAGCCATGGCCTGTCGAACCTCCGTTTTCAGGTCCCCCAGTTTCCAGTTTCCGCTGGTGGGATCACGCGGTATCGGCCGGTCCCGGAGGAGTCCGCCTACGGCGGCGAACTTTCCACCTTCACCAGAAGCCTTCAGGTAGTTGTTGGCGTAGTAGTCGCTGGCGGGCGGCTGGTTGTCCAGGGAGATCGGATAGGGAGTGAAATAGTGCGCGAACACCAACTTCTTGTGCGTTGTGGTCGGGGGGATGTTGATCGCGGCAGAACCGGCTCCAACAGCCGCCGGTGCCGTGGGTACGGCGGTGGTAGCCGGCAGCGCAGTGCTCGTGGACGTGGTCGCGGTGGAGGGCCGCGCCGATGTCGAGGTCGTCGTGACTCGTGGCGTTGACGCGCTCGTCGGGCTTGTCGAGCTCGTCGTCGGCTGCTGGGACGTCGAGCCAGTCGCCGGCACCAGGTTCAGCACGAGCTTGGGTGCTGAGACGCCGGACTTGGCGAGGGCAAATCCGGAATAAGGAGCTTCGTAGCCGATCTCGAAAGACGTAGCCGCGTTGATCGAGATCGTCGTGGTATCGGTGAGCGGGATCGATTGCGTCGCCGATTTGGTCGGCATGAACAGGCCAGCAAGACGCTTGGTGGCCGTCGCCGGTCGGTTCGCTGCGGTCAGGGTGTCTGCGGACCAGTTGTTGGGCGCCGCGTAGACCTGCACACCCGGCTGGTTGACGACGAGCGCGATGGTCGTGATCTGCAGACTGGCCGAACCGACCCGGTAGGCGGACCCGATCGACGACGTATCGAACTTGATGAATGCGCGATAGGTCTGCTTGGTCGCCAGCAGGTAATCGCGCGCGTTGTTGACCGTATTCGGCGCTTCCTCGTTGATGTACGTGGCTTCGGCGAGCGGGACGACCAGGGCCTTGGCGACGGCCGGTGCAGCGGGCACCAGGTTCAGCACGAGTTTGGGTGCGGTGGCGCCGGTCTTGGCCAGTGCGTAGTTCGAGTTGGCCGCGTTGTAGCCGAGTTCGAAGGAGGTCGCACCGGTGACAGCGATCGTGGACGTGTCGGTGAGCGGGATCAACTGGGTTGCCGACAGGGTCGGCATGAACAGCGGAGCGAGCAGTTTTGTCGCCTTGGCAGGTCGGTTCGACGCGGACAAGGTGCTTGCGGACCAGTCGCTGGGCGCTGCGTAGACCTGCACACCCGGTTGGGTGACGCCCAGGGAGATCGTGGTGATCTGCAGGCTGGCCGAGCCGACCTGGTAGGCCGACCCGATCGAGGAGGTGTCGAACTTGAGGAAAGCCCGGTAGACGGACTTCGTCGCCAGTAGATAATTTTGAGAATTATGGGACGCCGTAGGTTCGTTGGTGCTGACGAATGTGGCCTCGTCGAGCGGAACCGTGACCTGTTTGGGCGCGACGGCTGCACCATTTATCGCGGCACCCGCGGGTGGTGCCAGCTGGAATGCGAACGCGATAGCAGCACCGGCGAGCAGTGCCGGAATCGTGGCCATGACGATCATCGATCGGCCGCGACGTGACCGATGGGATGTTGAGCTGTGGCGGTGTCTGCCAGCAGATGGGCGCTCAGCCGGGGTTGCTGTGTTAAAACCTGACATCGGAGTACCTCTCGGAGCTCGTACTGCTGTGCGGGGTCATCGGCGAATGTGTCGGCCGATCACCCCGCCTCGCTCGTGAGCCAGCGACCGGGTGTGCTGATCGTCCGTCCGCAGGCTTGGCAGGCGGAGAGGGGCCGACGTGCGAAGTCGAGAATCTCGCACTGGCTTCTCCTCACCTTGCTGTAACACGCGGCGTAGTTCTACCGATAGATAGATGGGCAGATCTGTCGTGGTGGCGTTGAACCAATCAGGTGAAAGGGCCCGACAAATGTTGAGTACATGCGGGACAGAAGGAGACTACAACACAGAATGATTACGGTAAGGCCTCTATTGAGCGTAGATGGCTGAGCTAAATGGATGTTGACACCCATTTAGTCCCCGGCGTTTGAGTAAACGTCGATGAGGCCGGCCCCATAATCCCGGCCCCATAATCAACGGAGTGCGAACCGCCGCGGTGTCGATCCAAGTCGTGGCCCGGTTTTCGGAATTCTCCAGACCTGGTGTGCTGATGTGGCCAAGACAAGCGCTCAGCAGGCGAAGCCTTGGCCTTCAGGGGCGATGAACGGGACGAGAGGCCCGACGCTGAGCGTGAGTTAGGTCATGGCTCGCGGCCCGCGCGGCGCATGGGTCATGGAAATCTGCGTGCACCCACGGTATGCCGACAGGCGTCGCGGTTGGGCAGGGTGAATGCCCGGGCACATCTCGTCAAGCTGGACGTGCAGCTCATCGACGTCAGCTGACCTGCAACGATGTCCGTGGGTCAACATGGAATCAGCCGCCTCGGCGTGCTCTGGAGCAAGATTTCAAGTCGGCACCATGACGTTTCGGTCAGAATCGTCGGCACGGCCACGGTCTCCTTTGGCTTCATCCGGTGTCGCGTGATCGGTCAGGGGGTCTTGACAGTCGGACTGGCTCCGGTCCGCGAACGTTCGTCGTCGCGTCGTGCCTCGAAATGGGTCAGGTCACGACCCAGATCGGCCTTGAATTCGAGATCTCGCCGGGTTGATCTCAAGATCACCCATCCGCCACCGATAGTTTGCAACGAGTTCACCTTCTGAGGTCTGTGCCATAAAGTGAGCGGAGAGTGACCGGCTGCCCGGGTTGGGCGGTTCAGCGAGCGTACGAAGGTCCCAGGCATCGTAGAGTCGGACTTCAAAGGGGAGACAACCACACTGTGAGTAACGACCCATCCGACCCCGCACCGCGAGGTCAGCGCCGAAACCTCGCGGGCTTCACCGGGGCCGGGTATGAGCGGGGCCGGAGCGTGGTCCATCAGGCCCTCTGGTTTGCGACGGCCAAACTGGCGTGGCAACAGTGGTGGTTCCCGGCGAGGCTACGGCCATGGGTGTTGCGCAAGTTCGGCGCCCAGATCGGAGACCGCGTCCTGATTCGGCACGGTGTGAGGGTTCATCTGCCGTGGAAGCTCGCGGTCGGCAATGACGTATGGATCGGCGAAGACGCATGGATCATCAACCTCGAACAGGTGTCCATCGGCGATGACGTGTGTGTCTCCCAGGGAGCGATGATCTGTGCCGGCAGTCATGATCGGCATTCGCCGACCTTTGAGTTCGACAATGCTCCCATCCTGATCGAGCGGGGGAGTTGGATCGCAGCCAGGGCAATTGTGCTGCGCGGCGTGACGGTTCACGAAGGCGGGTTGGTTGGGGCAGGCGCTGTCGCGTCATCGGACGTACCGCCGGGTGGTCTGGTGTTAGCCATCTCGAGCAAACGATCACCCAGCCCGTCCTCCCAGCTGGTCTGAGATGAAAATCACGCACGCTGTGACGCTCGTCAGCACGACAGGAGCGTACGGGGGGCCGGTGAGCGTGGCGTCGGGTCAACTACGAGCCCTCGCAGGTCTGGGCCACGATGTCTGTCTGATCTCCTTGTGGGATGGGCCCGAGGCGCCACCTACGACCTACGAAGGAAGCAGGTTCGTGGGGCGACGCGCCCGAACGTTCATCCCTCGGACTGGTTTCCTCGGTCTGTTCAACGTGGCCTATCCCTGGCGACTCTGGACGGCTTTCGGCGCGTCGGACGTCGTTCACATCCATACCGGCCGGGATCTGGCTTCGTTGGCGGCACTTCTTACGGCTGCACTCCGCCGGAAGCCGACCTTCGTCCAGACCCATGGCATGGTCTCACCACGGACCGGGCCGGCAGCTCGACTCTTCGATCTTGCGTTGCGGCCGCTGATGCGCCGCGCCGCAACGTGTTTTGTATTGACCGACCTGGAGCGGTCCGAGCTCGGTGCCGTTCTTTCGCCGAGGACGCCACCCTTGGTTGACCTGCCCAATGGCGTGGCGCTCGACCCGCAGCCCGCTCCGACGGTCGACGACGAGCCGGTGGTCCTCTACCTGGCCCGCATGCACGAGCGAAAGCGTCCCCGAGCGTTCGTCGCCATGGCTGATCTCGTGCATTCAGCGCTCCCGAACGTGCATTTCGACATGTACGGCCCGGACGAGGGTGAGTTGCCGGCCGTACTGGAAGATGTCAAAGCCCAGGGTTTGGCCGGCGTCGTGACATATCGTGGCGCGATTTCCCATGAAGACGCTCAGGCCGTGACGTCACGGGCAGCGGTCTACGTCTTGCCCAGCGTGAATGAGCCGTTCCCGATGAGTCTGCTCGAGGCACTGGCGGTCGAGACACCCGTCGTCTGTACCGACAGCACCGGAATTTCCGACGAGCTGGGCGGGAGGGGAGCAGCCTCGGTGACCGACGGGTCGCCGCGCGCGATGGCGGACGCGGTCATTCGCCTGCTCTCGAACGCCGGCGCGCTCGGGGTGCAGGTGCACCGCGGTCGCACGGCGATAGCCGAGGTGTTCTCGGTCGACGCGGTTGCCGCTCAGCTGCAGGAAGAGTATGAGCGTGCCGTGGGAGTGCCGCTCCGTTGACCGGGTTGCCCGGTCGCCACGGACACGGAGTGGTCGCGCCAGCTCGAATTGCCCACTAACGAGTGATATTCGCGCAGTCAGGCGCTGGTTCAGTAACGCGGTGTTACCGTAAAACTGTCGCGATATCCACTGTCGGATCGTTGCCGCGTTGTCGGCGTTGGCGCCGCCCGGTCCCGACGCTCCAGTCCAGTGGAAGGGCCAGTCCTGATGCGAGTTGGTTACGCTCCCGGTGCGTACGACCTCTTCCACGTAGGGCATCTGAATATCCTGCGACAGGCGAAGCAACGTTGCGATTTCCTCATAGCGGGCGTGGTGTCTGATGAAGTCCTAGCGGTCACCAAGGGCATCACACCTGTTGTGCCGCTGGCGGAGCGACTGGAGATCGTGTCGAGCATCCGGTTCGTCGACCGCGCGGTAGCGGAGGTTGTGCCGGACAAGATCGAAACCTGGAAGGCTGTGCCTTTCGACATCATTTTCAAGGGTGACGATTGGCGTGGAACCGCCAAGGGCCAGGCGCTCGAGCGTGACTTCGCTGCGGTCGGGGTCGAGGTCGTCTACTTCCCCTACACGATGCACACGTCGAGTACCGCCCTTCGTAGGGCTCTGGACGCGGTCACCAACGGAGCCGTCAACCGGCCACGGCAGGCCGAGGTCGGCTAGTCCGAGCTCGTCGGCCTGACTCTCACGGCTTACACCTTGCGCTGCCGGGCTTCGGTCAGGGTTTGGGCGAATTCGATGTAGCGAGCACGGGCGGCATCGACACTGTATTTCCGATCGTGCAGTCGTAGAGCTCGCCGGGCCAAGTCTGCTCGCCGGGCCGAATCACCTCGCAGGCTCTCCACTGCTGCTACCAGTCCAGCGGCGTCGCCAGGTCGGGCGAATGCTGCATATTGCTCTTCACCGAGCGTCTCGTACGTAATTCCGCCGGGCTCCACTGCAGCCACGATGGGCTTTCCTGCGACGGAGTACGACGTCAATTTGCTGGGCAGCGACATTTCCAGAACGCCTGGCAGCTCATTGAGCAATAAGAGGTCTGCGGCCGCCAATGCATACGGATAGTCCGCACTGGATAGCGGATCCACAAACTTGAGGTGGGCCAGTCCGCGGCCTGAGCTCTGCAACGCAGAGCGCTGATTGCCGTCTCCGACAAGGACGAACTGAATCGGCAGACCGAGCTGCTCCACGATTCTCGCGGCGTCGACCACGGACTCGAGACCCTGTTTGCGTCCCATATTGCCGGTATGCAGGACGATGAAGGCGTCGGTGTCCCAGCCGAGCTTTGAACGTGCCTCGGCGGTCGTAGCCTGAACCGGGCTGATATGGGTGAAGTTGGCAACGTCCCTGATGGCTCGGGGTTCTATACCCTTCGAGATGAGGATCTCGCCAAAACGCGGTGCAATGACCCCGACGGAATCGAATCGCCGCAATAGAGCATATTCCGAGCGGGCCAGGATCCCGGATACTCGCCCGCCGGTCGTCCCGGACTCGCCGGCGGCATTTCCGGTGAGGTCCTGCACGACAGCGCCGATGGCGCGGCCCGAAGCCCCTACTGCAGCCGCAGCTAGGCCGGCGATGGACGGCGTGACCGCGATGACCACATCCGATCGATCGGCCCGGACCGCGCGGGCGGCTCCGGTGAAGAAGCTCGATTCCATCCGCGCTCGGCCGACGAGATCCGGCCTCTCGGGAACGTAGTGCCGTCGGCGAGTGACGATGACATCGCCGAACCGTTCTGACCATCTACGGCCATCCCGGTAGGTCGGATCCGTAATCGACCACTGCGGATAATGTGGGACGCCGGTGACGACCGAGACGCGTGCCCCCGCGTCGGCAAGCGTCGTGGCCATCGCGGTGGTGTAGGGCCCGATGCCCGTACTCTCGGGCTCGAAATTGATGCCGACGATACACACCGACCGGCCGGCCAAGTCACTCACAGTCTGTCATTCTCTCGCTAGTCGACGATGCCAGGCACGGAGCCGAGTATCTCAGTACAGGTGGTCAGCCGGTGTTGCGCATACCTGCGGCGATTCCGTTGATGGTGAGTAGCAGTGCTCGTTGCAGCTCAGGGTCGACGGCGTCCTCGGCTCCGGCAGAGCGTACCCGGGCCAGTAGATCGACCTGCAGGTACGACAGCGGGTCCAGGTAGGGATCGCGAACGGACAATGTCCGTTGCAGGACCGGCTGTGAATCCAGCAGATTGCTCTCGCTGGTCACCGTGAGCAGAGCGTTTCGCGTCAGTTCGTGCTCCTTGCGGATGACGTCGAAGAGGTGCTGGAGCCCGACTGGCACCAGGGCGTCCACGTAGTGAGCGGCAATCTTGAGATCTGTCTTCGCCACGGTCATCTCGACGTTGGAGATGAAGGTGCGGAAGAAATGCCACTCATCCATCATCTCGCGCAGAAGATCTCCCAACCCTGCCTCGACGGCAGCCTGGATTCCGGATCCGACGCCGAACCACCCGGGGACGATCTGCCTGGACTGCGTCCAGCCGAACACCCACGGGATGGCCCTGAGGTCGGCGATCCCTCCGCTGGACTGCGGCCGTCGCGACGGGCGCGAGCCGATGTTCAGGGAGCCAAGTTGCTCGACCGGCGTCGAGCTCAGGAAGTAGGCAGCCAAGTCATCATGTTCGATGAGGCCTCGGTAGCGCGCGAAGGCCGCGTCCGAGATCAAGGTCATGGCTTCGTCCCACCGGGCCAGCTGGGCGTCGGTCAGCCGTGGCGAGATATGCATCGTGGACGCGCGTAGCACGGAAGCCACTGTCAGTTCGAGGTTCTCGCGGGCCAACTCGGGCAACGAATATTTGTCGCTGATCACCTCACCCTGTTCGGTGAATTTGATGTCGCCCCGCAGCACACCGTGCGGCTGCGCCAGAATTGCGTCGTAGGTCGGCCCACCGCCGCGGCCCACTGACCCACCCCGGCCGTGGAACAGCCGAAGACTGACTCCGTGGCGCGCGGCTACGTCTCGCAGAGTGCGTTGGGCCTTGTGGATCTCCCACTGGCTGGTGGTGACTCCGGCCTCCTTGTTGGAATCGGAGTAACCCAGCATCACCTCTTGTACGTCGTTCCGCAGACCCACGATGGCCCGGTAGGTGGGGTCACTGAGTAGATCGTCGAGAATTGGGCCGGCGCGGCGCAACTCTTCGACGGTCTCCAGTAGTGGTGAGAAACCGATCAGGGCGTACGGCGGGCGCTTGGCCGCACCGCCCCCGAAGACATCGACCAATCCGGCTTCCCGGGCGAGCACGACCGCGGCCAACACGTCGTCGGCACCGCGGGTCATCGAGACGATGTAGGTCTCGATGACGTCCGGTCCGTAGGTCTCCAGCGCACGGCGAATCTCGTTGAAGACGCCGATGGTCCCCGTCCCGGCTGCGTCGGTGGGTTGTGGAGCAGACGCCAGCGGCCGTCTGGCTTTCAGCTCGGCGGACAACACCTCGCTGCGCTGGGATCTGCTGAGCTCGTGGTACGGCGTCGCATCCGAATTCAGACGGTCGACGAGTTGGGCCAATACGTGATGGTGAGCGTCTGCGTGTTCACGGATGTCCATGGTGGCCAGGTGAAGTCCAGTGATGGACAGTACCCCCAACACGCGACGAACCGTACCCTCGGCGGCCAGCTCGCCGCCGTGCCCGAACAGGGACCGGTAGATGATTTTCAGGTCCTCCAAGAGTTCGGCACGGGACGCGTAATCCCGTCCTGGTTCGTGCGACGAACCCCCGATGACCCGGGCGCGGGTGTTCATCAGCTTGGCCTTGATACAGGTCAGCTTCAGACGGTAGGGCTCCGACTCGTTCAGCTCCAGGACTCGCTGATCCAGCCGCGGCAGGTTCGACAGGTCGGTGTCGATGGAATCGGTGAGCTCGCTCGACACCGTCACTATTCGCGTTGAGCCGGAAAGACTCGCGATCAGGTCGTCGATCAGCGAGATGGCGACCCGCACTGCCGACTGGTGCTGGATGACCAGAATCTCGCGGGTGATCCCGGCAGTCACATTCGGGTTGCCGTCTCGGTCTCCGCCGATCCACGATCCGAACGTCAGCGGCGTCGAGGTCACGGGCAGGTCCAGCCCGACGGCCAGCAAAGCTTCGCGTAGCTCTTCGTTGAGCCCCGGAACTGTGGCCGTCAGGATGTCCTCGAGGTAGTAGATCGCATTTCGGGCTTCGTCGACCGGTGTCGGTCTCACCTGGCGGAGCTCGTCGGTCTGCCAGACCAGATCGACGATTTCTGCCAGAGCGCGATCCTGTTGGGTTCGTGCGTCCGTGGCGGCCACCGTCGGGGTGGCGAGGATTTCGGAAAGCCGGCGAATCTTGACCAGCACGGAGCGGCGGGACGCCTCCGTCGGATGTGCGGTGAAGACCGGCCGGACTGCGAGCTCACCGATCGCGGCGTTCAGGGCCTCTTGGCCGACGGATTCGAATCCACCGGCCACTGCGGACGACAACCAGCCGTCGCCGGCCGGCCGATCTCTCAACCCTCGAACGCGGTGGACCTGCTCTGCGGCATTGGCGAGGTGGAAGTAGGCGCCGAAGGCGCGGACCAGCTGCGTCGCCGTCGCTACCGGCAGGGTTGCCAGCAGGGTCCGAACCTGCGTTGCAGCCGATGATCGTTCGTCGGCGTCCAGCGCCTCGCTCGACTGCTTCGACAGCGCCCTGACACGTTCGACCAGTTCGAGGAGGTCCGCTCCGTGTTGCCGGACGAGCGCTTGGCCCAGCAGGGCACCGACGCGGCGAACATCTGCCCGCAGGTCTGCGTCGGCGCTGCCGTCAGAATCGAGCCCGAGTGCCGGCACTGTATCCGAGGTTCGCGTCATCGAACAATAATGGCCGATGCCGCGTTACCGGGTTATGAACTGGCTGGTCAGCCGACTTCCGCGAGTTCACGTCGGGGCGGATCCGCCTCACACTAGGTAGTCGTCCTGGCCCGTACGCTGGCAGCCAAGATCACCGACCAGCCCGTCGCGCGGCCGTCTGTGTTGAGCCAGGGCGGTGGTTCGTCGAAACAAATTGGAGGATGTCAATGCGGGGCGATGAAGGCCGGACTGTAAGCCGGAGAGCTGCTATCGGTGCTATCGGTGTTGGTGCGGTAGCGGGCATCGCTGTGGGCTCGGGAGTGACGGCCTCCCTGACTGCTGGTGCGACACCCGCACCGGATACGCCCACCACGCCAACGGTTTCGCCTCCTCACACGGTGGCCGCCTGGGCCGCGGTCCGGGGTAACACCTATTTCATCGCTCACCGCGGCTCCGGGGATGTCTACCCGGAGCACAGCGCCGAGGGTTACAACGCGGCCGTTGCGCTCGGCGCACAGTGCATCGAGGTCAGCGTAGGAATGACCTCCGACGGCGTGGTGATCTGCATGCACGACTCCACGTTCGACCGCACGACCAATTCCACTGGACAGATCTCCACACTGCCCTCCACCATCCTCCGATCCGTTCGGTTGTCCGCACCGCAGCTCGGCCCGGCCTGGGCGCAGGATCCTGTTCCGCAGGTGCCGCTGTTCGACGATGTGCTCAGAGAGCTCGGCGGCAAGGTGGTGATGTGTATCGAGGCCAAGGACGATGCGGCTCTCGAGCCGGTCGTCCAACAGGTCATCAGGTATGGATTGACCCAGTCGGTGATTTCAAAAGTCTATTTCAAGAGCAGCAGTCTCCAGGCCTCGAAAAAGGCTGGACTTCCGGTGTTCGCTTATTTCGGCAGCGCCGGGGAGGTGACCGCTGCCGCGTTGAATTCGCTGGCCAAGAGTCTTGACCCGGCGACCGACTACATGGTGATACCAGCTTTCGGAACGAACTCGGTCACTTATCTCGATGACCAGTTGGTGCGGGCGGCGGTGGCGACCGGGGTGCCCGTGTGGGTCTACCCGTTGCATCGGCGGGTGGATGCCAGCCATTTCTTCGCGCTGGGGGTCCAGGGAGCGATCTGTTCCAGCTACGGCTACGTATCCACCGATCGCCCGGTCGCGGTATCGGACACCTGGAAGTACAAGGCGATCGCGGCCGGCGAGGTCACCAAGGAACCCAACCTGGCCGCCTTCAATCTCAACTGGACGGGAACCGACGAACTGAGCCTGCAGCGCGTGGGCGGCCAGCACTTCGTGGTGCTGGGTGATCTGTGCCCGATCGCCGAGGCCAAGGCGACATACGACATCAACCTGGCCGTCTCCTGGACCGTCTCGGCGGCTGCTCCGAATGCAGCTTTCGTGCTCGCGTTTGCTCACTTCGATGACGCTTACTACGAGTTCGGCTCCGGCCGCGGCAACGGGTACGACGCCGTGGTCCAGAAGGACGGCGACATGATGATCACCTCGCACAAGACCGGAACAGCCGCGGGCGTCGTTCTCGGCAAGGTGACATCGGACCCCGTGACGCAGGGCGAATGGATCGGCTTTCGTCTTCGAGTCGGTCCTTCCACCATGACGTGGTCCCGCCTCGACGCGAAGGGCAACCCCTTGCCGAACCAGAGCGTCGTGGTCCGTGATGGGTCCTGGCGTGGCGGCTATGTCCACGTCGGACGTGCATCCGCTGATGGCATTTTGGCGCTGCGATCTCTGTCGGTGGCCAAGCCGGTCGGTGGCTGACCCCCTGGCCTGCTGACGAACCAGTTGCCTGCGGATCGCCCCACTTCATTCGCCTGAGGGATGTTTTCGGTCGCTGATCCCAAAGGAGTGAGGTTGCACAGAGGCAGAATGCGTCACCACACGGGCGGATTGATCACCCTAACGGGTTAACCTACGGCATCTAGTGTTCCTCAGAGTCACCAAATGATAGATTACGGCAGTCAAACGGTGGGACGGAGTTCAGGTCCGACACGCGACCCAAGATCCGATTTCTGCTGGGGAGAGCTATGAGCGCAAGGGCTGACAGGTCCTGTTTCTTTGCTCAAGCTGCGTGTTGGAGCGCGTCATCCATCGTGCGTTGTAGCCAGTTCGCGACATGACCGTCGTGACTTCCGCTCAGGAGATGAACCGGCTGGCCCCGTCCGAACCGGTCCTGCCGCCACCTGTCCAGGTGGCGCCCGCCCAGGCGGCGGCGCGGAATTCCTCGCGTGCGGCTCGGTGGACGAAGCTCTACAGCCGCCGCCTCCTGACGACAGATATCTTCTCGGTTGTCTGGGCCGCAGCCGGTGCGCACATGGTGCATCTGGAAAGGACCCATCTCAACCTGGTTCGGCAACCTTTCTCCGTCCCGCACCTTGCGCTCACCGTCGTCTTCGGACTGCTGTGGCTGGTAGCGCTGAATTGGGGCGGTAGCAGGGAATCCACAGTCATCGGCGGAGGAACGGAAGAATACAAGCGGGTCATCCAGAGCAGCCTCGGTCTGTTCGGCGGCATCGCGATCTGCTCCTATGTATTCGACCTCGATCTTCCTCGCAGCTACGTGCTGGTGATGCTGCCGGCGGGTTTGGCTGCGCTGTTGCTCTCTCGATTCACCTGGCGAAGGTGGTTGTTCCAACACCGCTTGCGCGGCTCGTACATGTCGAAGGTGCTCGCCGTCGGAAATGTTCACACCGTCCGCGAATTGCTCGACGAGCTGCGGCGGGCTCCGCTCTCCGGCTACACGGTCATCGGGGTCTGCGTCCGATCAGATGGCTCCGACCTGGAAAAGATCAAGCGTTCCGCCAGCGGTTTCGCGACGATCGACGGCGTGCCGGTGCTGGGCGGGCTGGACGAAGTCGCGGACGTGGTGCGGCGAAGTGGCGCCGACACCGTAGCGGTCACCGCCACCGCTGCGTTCGGTCCGAGTGCCGTGCGGAAGTTGAGTTGGGAGCTCGAGAAAACAGACGCCGACCTGGTGCTGGCGCCCGCCCTGACGAATATTGCCGGGCCGCGTATCCACACGAAACCGGTCGCGGGCCTTCCACTCATCCACGTCGACCGGCCGACCTACCGAGGCGCGAACCGGATCCTGAAGAAATCATTCGACGTCGCAGGCAGCGGCTTGCTGCTGGCCATCTTCTCTCCCGTGCTGCTGGGTCTCGCGATTGCTGTCAAAGTCAACAGCTCCGGCCCTGTCTTCTTCCGGCAGGAGCGGATCGGCCTCAACGGCAAGACCTTCCGTATGATCAAGTTCCGATCCATGGTCGTCGACGCTGAGGCTCGTCTGGCTGCGCTCAAAGCCGACCAGCTTCGTCACGGTTCGGCCGCCGGTAACAGTGTCCTGTTCAAGCTCAAGGACGATCCGCGGATCACCAGCGTGGGCCGGTTCATCCGGCGATACAGCCTCGATGAGTTGCCGCAGCTGTTGAATGTCGTGACCGGCGACATGAGTCTGGTCGGCCCGCGACCGCCGTTGGCGTCCGAGGTTGCCCAATATGCGGACGACGCCAAACGTCGGCTTCTGGTCAAGCCCGGTATGACCGGCCTCTGGCAGGTGTCGGGTCGGTCGGATCTATCGTGGGAAGAGACCGTCCGCCTCGACCTGTACTACGTCGAGAACTGGTCCATCACAGCCGACTTGGGCATTCTCTGGAAGACGGCCAAGGCAATCAGGTCTTCCAGCGGGGCGTACTGACCGGGTAGCCCCGGTGCGCTGGGCGCACATTGGCAGACCGATGTGTGAGGGTTAGGTTTGTGTCGGGCCCATGGCGGGCCGACCGAGAGTGGAGATCATGAGAGACCAACCAACCGAAGGTGGCTTGCTGCCGGCCGGTAGCCGCGTATTCGTGGCCGGAAGTCGTGGGCTGGTCGGATCCGCGGTGGTCCGCAAGCTCACGGCCGAGGGCTTCGAGGTGGCCGTACGTTCGCACGCGGAACTCGACCTGCGAGATTCTGTCGCGACCATGACC
Source organism: Nakamurella sp. (assembly GCA_965277305.1). GTDB lineage: Bacteria > Actinomycetota > Actinomycetes > Mycobacteriales > Nakamurellaceae > Nakamurella. Next base: position 544,028 of record CBDICH010000007.1, read on the forward strand.
TACCTGCGCGCGGTGAAGCCGGACGCCATTGTGTTGGCCGCAGCCAAGGTCGGTGGCATCATGGCCAACTCGACTTTCCCGGTCGAGTTCTTGGAGGACAACCTCCGTATCCAGCTCAGTGTCATCAATGGGGCCTACCAGGCCGGCGTCAAGAGGCTGTTGTTCCTCGGATCGAGTTGCATCTATCCGAAAGAGGCCGTCCAGCCGATCCGCGAAGACTCGTTGCTCACGGGTCCTCTCGAACCGACCAACCAGGCCTATGCGATCGCGAAGATTGCCGGCGTACTCCAGGTCCAGTCCTATCGCAGCCAGTACGGCGCCTCGTACGTATCGGCAATGCCGACCAATCTCTACGGTCCGGGCGACAATTTTGACCTGGCCACCTCGCATGTGCTGCCGGCTCTGATCCGCCGCTTTCACGAAGCGACCCGAACTGGTGCACCGACGGTCACTCTCTGGGGCACTGGTCGGCCACTCAGAGAGTTCCTCCACGTGGACGATCTGGCGGCCGCCTGTCTGGCCCTGTTGCAGAGCTACGACGAGCCAGAGCCGATCAATATCGGTTCGGGCGACGACCAGACGATTCTGGACCTGGCCGAGATGGTTCGGGATGTCGTCGGGTTCGAGGGCGAGATCGTCTTCGACGCCAGCAAACCCGACGGAACGTATCGTAAGCTGTTGGACGTCGGGCGAATCAAAGCCCTCGGTTGGAAGCCGAAAATTGAACTCAACGACGGCATCCGGTCGACCTACGAGTGGTGGCTCGAGCATTCCAGCTGACAACTGACGGAACAACGGGAAGGGGCCGGGATACAAATCGTATCCCGGCCCTTCCCGTTGTTTCTCGGCGCCATCGGCTCGCGTCTATTGAACCTGATTGATCCAAATTCCAACAGGCTTGAGTACGTTGCCGTTCTTGTCCCAGGAATAGGCATGAGCCAGACCGTTTCCTTGATAGGACGCCACGTACTTGAGCAATTCGGCACGGTCCGTATGTCCGGCGTCGATGCCTTTCAGAAGAATCGTGGCCAGGTCGTAGGCCTCGGTCGAATATGGGCCCGCCGCCGAACCGATCGCCCCGGCGTACGCCTTCGCGAACGCGGCCGGTGGAGTGACGCAGGGACAGGCGATGATCGATCCGGCGGAGGCGATGCCTGCCATCGAGATGTACTGGGCGCTATCGACACCGTCCGAGCCGATGAACGTTGCCGTGATGCCACTCTTGCGGATCTGTTTGATCAGCCCTGCGGCTTGCTGGTAGTACCCGGCGTAGAAGATCCCGTCCGGTGATTCGCCTTTGATCTTCGTGGCCAGGGCGCCGAAGTCGGCCTGGCCGGGTGTGGTCGTCGACGAGCAGGCTGTGTCCAGGGAACCGCCCAGAGCCGAACGCATTTCCTGGGCGAGTCCCTGCCCGTAGGCCGAGGAATCGGCCAGGACGCACACCTTGACCAGATTCTTCACATTCACCAGATAAGCGCCGAGAGCCTTGGCCTGGAAATCGCTGCCGGCCACGCCGCGGAAGAAACTCTTCCAGCCGCGAGTCGTCAATACCGATCCCGTGGCCGAGGGGCTCAAGGCCGGCAGACCCGCGGCGCTGAACTGAGCGCCGGCTGCGATCGTCTCGTCAGTGGTCACCGGTCCGACCAAGCCGACCACCGAACTGTCATCGACCAGGGTCGCCGCAGCCTTCGCCGGATTTGCGGACGCGTCGACCTTGACCAGCGTGACCTGGCAGCCCGGGTTCGCCTTGTTGTGAGCGGCGACGGCGACCTGAGCGCCTCCGGAAACGGCAAGACCGAATGCATCGTTCGAGCCGGTCAATGGCCCCAGGACACCGATTTTGACGGCCGGGCAGGTCGCCTTGCCGTTGCCCGCCGGGGAGGCGGGCGAGGCCAGCGTGGGGGCCGTGATCTCCTTGCCAGTGCTATCGACCAGCAGTTGACTCACCAAGGTGTGATTCACCGGGCCGGTCTGAACCGCACTGCTGCCCGGCGGCAAGCTGGGCTTGTAGCTGCCGCTGGTCTGCGTCGTCGCGGTAGCGGCCGATTTCCCGGGGGAGGTGGCGGCACTGCCGGCGTTCGAAGTTGCCGGCGTGCTGTTGTAGTGGGTTGCCGGTGTCGACGGGGGTGCCGCTGTCGAAGTGCCACTCGAACTCTGCGACGAATCGCAACCAGTCAGAATGGTGAACACTGCAGTCGCGACCGCAACTGCTCCGAACAATGATCGACGCACGTCAAGCCTCCGAGTCAGTGGAACATTGATTCTCGCGCCCGACCGCGGATCCCCGTTGATGAACAAGATATCGGACTCCACGTGCCCCCGGTCGGGTGTAGATCTGATCGTGACCAAAGCGGTGTGTGTGCCTTGCTTTGCTCGGCCTTTCGGCGACCTGCGCCTCACAGACGATTGCGGTGACGCGGCTCTCATTCTCCCAACATCGTGTGGGAGGCTGAACGCGGAACGTCACACCGATCGCCGGACGGCGATCAATCGGAAGGATCTGCCTTGGCCCTGCGCGCATCTCTACAGGTCCTGGTCGGTACGACCCGGCGTCGTCGCACCCGGGTCATCGCTGCCGGGCTCGGGTTGGCTCTCGCCGCCACGTCACTGACGGGCTGCACCGTGTCCTCCGGATCGGCCGTGCTGGTCGGCGGCAACACCGTCTCTGAGAAGTCGGTCCAGCTGGGGTCCGCGGCGTTCATGTCCGAGAACCCGACCGCCGCGACGACGAACGGCGCGATCGCCAGCTACAACCGGGCGCAGATCAGCTACCAGGTGCGGCACGCACTGATCGCTAAGGCGTTGACGGCGAAGGGCATCGTCATCACCGACGCCGACCTGACGGCGGCCGAGGCCACTCTCAAGTCGCAGAGCCAGGGTGCGAGCCTGGCCGCTTCGCTCGGACTTCCCGCCTCCGATGAACAGGGCGTGGTGCACGACCTGGTCGCCATCGAAGAGCTGGTCAAAGGGCTGCCGGCCACGGGCGCACCGGTCCAGGACGTCTCGGTGACAGCCGAAGGAGTACCGGCCGCCACCCGGGACGAGGCGGTGGCACTACGCTCGAAGTACATCGCTGATCCCGCCGCCATGGACACTGCATCCGCCGCAGCGGGCGCCAAAGGCGTGCCGAAGACGGTGTACAACCTCCTCCAGTCACCGGCCGCGGGGTCGGCCGGTCTCTTCCAGCCATCGACAGGTGCCGTCTCCATCTTGTCCAACTCCACGGGCTGGCTGGTGCTGCGGACCACTGACCGCGCGGTCAAGCCGACGGCGCTGACCCAGGCTTCCTTCAGCAATGCGCAGAACACCTCCGATGTTCTCAACATCGGTGCGCTGTTGCTGGTGCCGTATGAGGATGCCGCGGGCATCTCGGTGAACCCGCGGTACGGCGTATGGGATCCGGCCAGTGTTCAGGTCGTGCCGGGCAACGACGGCCTGTGACCTCCCGGCAGTTCAGTCCGCCCCCGGATCCGATGGCCGACCGGCACGACGAGCCACGGCCGTCCGACGGCGGAGCCGGCGACGCGCTGCTGGAAGCAGTTCGGGTGATGGATCGGCTGCGATCCGCCGGCGGGTGCCCCTGGGATGCCGAGCAGACGCACGACTCGCTGCGCCGGTACCTGGTCGAGGAATGCTACGAGCTGCTCCAGGCGATCGAGGACGGCGACGACGCCGCAATGCGCGAGGAACTCGGCGACGTGTTGCTGCAGGTGCTGTTCCACGCGCGGATCGCCGCGGAACGACCGGCGGAGGATGGCGGCTTCGACATCGACGACGTCGCTTCCGGGCTGGTGGACAAGCTGGTGCGCCGTCACCCTCACGTCTTCGGCACGGCCGAGGCCATCAACACCGCCGCTGATCAGCAGGTGCGCTGGGACGAGCTGAAGAAGACCGAGCATGGAAGGTCTTCGGTCATCGCCGGCGTGGCGATGGGGCAGCCGAGCGTCGCGCTCGCCGCCAAACTCGGATCCCGCGCCGCCAAGTCGGGCATCGTCATCGAACTGCCGGCCGGAGAATCCGCGGCCGAGCAGATCTTCCGCCTTGCGTACGCGGCCGGAGCAGCGGGGCAGGACCCGGAGTCGGACCTGCGGGCGGTAGCCAAGGACTTCGCCGTCCGACTGGCCGCCGCCGAACCCGCTGCGGACTGAGATCCCCGCTTGCGACACCTGCTGGTCGATCGGCGACGCTGGGGTGCCACCAACGCGGTTCAACCGATGTCGCGGCGCCGGAAGCCGGCGAACCCCAGCGCGGTGGTCACCGCGGCGATGAGCAGCAGCACGATGATCGGCGCCCAGTGCATCGGCTCCGCGGGAAGTGCCGGAATGTGGCTGAACGGCGAGAAGTCCATGACGGGCTGGGGGATCGACAGCAGCGTGCCGAGCTGCCCCAGCAATACCGAAAGCCCGAGGATTACCCAGGCTCCGACCGAGGCGCGCGGTGCCCAGCCGATCAGCATGGCGGCAATCCCGCCGATGACCAGTACGGCCGGGATCTGCACCGTCATCGTTTCCAGTCCGACGCGTATACCGGCGCCGAGGTCGCCGATGTCGGCGCCGTGCACCAGGCCGGCCGCGACCCCGGCGATGACGAGCAGCAGTGCCGAGCCGAGCAGGCTGAAGAGCAGATGGCCGGCGAACCAGCGATTGCGGGACAGCCCGGTGGACAGGACCGCCTCCGCTCGCCCCGCCGTCTCCTCGCCCCGGACCCGCATCGCCGCGGAGACCGCGTACGCCGCCGCGACGAGCCCGGCAATGGCGCCCAACGCCGCCAGCAGCTCGTCGACCAGCGTGCCCCGGCCACCGAGGTCTGCCAGTACCTGCTGGATCTGCGAGTTCTCGCGCAAGAGGCTGTCCGCCGTAGTCGCCAGCGATCCGGTCAGCAGTCCCAGCAGGAGAAACCCGACGGCCCAACCGATCCACGACGTGCGATGCAGCCGAACCACCAATCCCAGCCCGCTGTGCAGGCGCGGGTTGTGGGCCGGTCCGAGTCGGGCCGGGAACAGGCCGAGACCGAGGTCTCGGTGCGCTGACAACCCGACGGCGACGGCAGTCAACGCGGCCGCGGCCACGACGAACAACAGCAGCACCGCCCACCGGTTTGCGCCGAAGGCCGCGATCTGCTGCGGCCAGCCCACCGGACTGAGCCACAGCAACCAGGATCCGCCGGCCCACACGTCGCCCACGGCCCGCACTGCAAAGGCGATGGCCAACAAGCCCCCCGCGGTCGCTGTCGCGGTTCGGGCATTCTCGAACATCTGAGCGCAGACGGCCCCGACGGCGGCAAACACCAGGCCTGGTCCGGCCAGACCGGCACCGAGCAGGAGCGACCCGACGAGCGGCTGGCCGCGGCCGACGGCCCCGACCCCGCAGGCCACGCCGATCGCAAGGCACGCGACCCAGGCCACCAGCAGGGCACCGCTCAGCAACGACCAGCGGCCGAGTGCGCCGGACGCCAATAGCTCCGCCCGACCGGATTCTTCGTCGGCCCTGGTCCGGCGGACGACGGTCAGCAGCGCCATCAGGGCAACCGCGACTCCGCCGAGAACTCCCATGCGCCACGCGGTCACGCCCCCGATGGAGGTGGCCTCGATCGGCCCCGTCAACGCCAGGAAGGTGGGATTTGCCGCGATCGTCACCGCCAGCCGAGCCCGGGCCGCTTCAGTCGGGTACAGAGCAGCAATGGCCGACAGCGAGGACAGGACGGTCAGCGAGATGGCAGCGATCCAGATCAGCAGCGGCCAGCGCTCCCGGCGTAGGTTCAGCCGCAACACGGTCGGCAGTCCGGCGAACCGTCGCCTCCCGACGGGGCTGGTCACCAGGGTCGTCGTCACCGAACGCTCTTCGACGTGCTCGCCCGATCGTCGTAGTGGCGGAGGAACAACTCCTCGAGCGTCGGGGGAGTGGCGCTCAGTGTTCGGATGCCGCCGGACATGAGCACCGCCAGGGCACCGGCAAGTTCGGCGTCGTCGACGTCGAACCTGACCTTGGAACCATCCACGACGAGATCGTGCACGCCCTTGGTGGTGGGCAGTTCGGCCGGTATCCGGGTGACCTCGGCGCTGACGCTGGTGCGGGTGAGATGTCGTAGCTGGCCCAGCGTGCCCGACTCGATGAGGCGGCCCGACCGGATGATGCTGACCCGGTCGCAGAGCTGCTCGACCTCGGAGAGGATGTGGCTGGACAGCAACACCGTGCGCCCCTGCTCGCGCTCGGCCCGGATGCAGTCCGAGAACACCGACTCCATCAGCGGATCCAGCCCGCTGGTCGGCTCGTCCAGGATCAGCAGTTCCACATCCGAGGCCAGGGCGGCGACGATGGCCACCTTCTGCCGATTGCCCTTGGAGTAGGTCCGCGCCCTCTTCCGCGGATCCAGCTCGAAGCGCTCCATCAACTCGTCCCGGCGCCGGATGTCCAGGCCGCCACGGAGGCGCCCCATCAGGTCGATCACCTCGCCGCCGGTCAGCGTGGGCCACAGGCTGACGTCCCCCGGGACATAGGCCAACCTGCGGTGCAGTTCGACGGCATCGCGCCAGGGGTCCCCGCCCAGCAACTCGACCCGGCCGCCGTCGGCGCGCAGCAGGCCCAGCAGCACCCGGATGGTGGTGGACTTGCCGGAACCGTTGGGGCCGAGAAAGCCGTGCACCTCGCCGGTGGCCACCGTCAGGTCCAGGCCGTCCAGCGCTGGCGACGACCCGAAAGCTTTGACCAGGCCGTGGATGTCGATTGCGTTCGTCATGGCGCGGTCCGCCCGGGGCGCCCAGCTGCTGGTCGGTGGAGACGGTAGGCGTCCAGATACTCGGCATCGGCGAACAGCCCGTGGGTGCAGAGCTCGAGTCCGGCCAACATGAGCCGGTCTGCCGCCGTCGGGATGAGCTCGGCGTCCGGCGTTCCCGGCGGCACCAGATATCCGGCGAGGAGTTGCGAACCCAGGCTGGTGATCACCATCAACAGCGCTCGGCCGTGTTCGTCCTCGGTCGGTCGGATCCGCCCGGTCGCGACCGACCGTTCGAGATAGGTCTCGGTATCGGTGACGAGCGTGTCGAACATGCGCCGCGCGAACGCCCCGCCGTCTGCCAATGCCCGGCGGATGTAGGCGCTGATGGACGTCAGCTCCGGCGATCGGTCGATCATGGTCATGACGGTGGCCGGTGAGTCGTCCTGGGCGATCTCGTCGACCCGCTCGGCGTAGCCGGCCAGTACGAAGTCGTCGCAGACCTGACGCAGTCCGTCTTTGGAACCGAAGTGGTGCAACAACAATGCGGGGGAGACACCCACTTCCGCGGCAATCGCTCGCACAGTCGTGGCTGCGAAGCCGACCCGCCCGATCAACGTGATGGCGGCATCCCGGATGCGGGCCTTGGTCGTCAGATCATCCGATGACTGAACGGCGTTTGAACGCATGGTCAGGATACTAAACGGATGTTCAGTCAGCGGCAAGGGCGGGTGCCGCCAGCGGGCGGTCAGAGCTGGACAAAAGCCGCGCGGATCCGATCGCTACACTCGTTCCAGGTCATGAGTTCCAGCGACAGCCCCGGCTTGCTGGGCGGCAACCCTCCACTCGCGGTGGGGTGCCCCGGGTGATGACCAGGCGGTGCGCTCCTGATGCGGTTCCAGTCAGGGATGCGCCGCAAGCGCGGGCCCGCCAGCGGCGAGCCCCAGCAGTACCGGCAATCGCTGTACCCGGTCGTTCGCGAACCGTTCCGGGGTCGGTTCCCGTATCAGCTGATACGTGATCCGACTCCTTCCCTTGCCCAGGCCCCACCCAACTGCAGGAGCCCAAAGATGAGCCCCAACTGGTCCTTCGAGACCCGCCAGATCCACGCCGGCCAGACGCCGGACCCCACCACCAAAGCCCGAGCGCTACCGATCTACCAGACGACGTCGTTCGCCTTCGATTCGTCCGAGCACGGACGCAAGCTGTTCGCGCTCGAGGAGCTCGGCAACATCTACACGCGCATCATGAACCCGACGACCGCCGTCGTCGAGGAGCGGATCGCCTCCCTGGAAGGCGGCGTCGGAGCCCTGCTGGTGGCCTCCGGTCAGGCTGCCGAGACGCTGGCCATCCTCGGGATCGCGGAGGCCGGCGACCACGTGGTGTCCTCGCCGCGGCTCTACGGTGGCACCTACAACCTGCTGCACTACACGCTGCCGAAGTACGGCATCACCGTCGACTTCGTCGAGAACCCGGATGACCCCGAGTCCTGGCGGGCCGCCGTGAAGCCGAACACCAAGCTGTTCTACGCGGAGTCGATCTCCAACCCGCAGCTCGACATCCTCGACTTCGAGGCCGTCTCCGCCGTCGCGCACGAGGCCGGCGTCCCGCTGGTCGTCGACAACACCGTGCCGACGCCGTACCTCATCCGGCCATTCGAGCACGGCGTCGACATCGTCGTGCACTCGGCCACCAAGTACCTGGGCGGTCACGGGACAGCGATCGCGGGTGCCATCGTCGACTCCGGCAATTTCGACTGGACGGCCGATCCGGAGAAGTTCCCGAACTTCAACAACCCGGATCCGAGCTACAACAACCTGGTCTGGGGCCGCGACCTCGGACCCGAGGGCTTGTTCAAGACGAACGTCTCCTTCATCTTCAAGGTGCGGCTGCAGGGTCTGCGCGACATGGGTCCGGCACTGGCGCCGTTCAACTCCTTCCTGCTCGCGCAGGGCATCGAGACGCTGAGTCTGCGGATGGAACGCCACACCGCCAACGCCACCAGGGTGGCCGAGTTTCTCGAAGGTCGCGACGAGGTCGAGTCGGTCTCCTACCCATCGTTGGCATCGAGCCCGTGGAAAGCCAACCAGGAGAAGTACTCTCCGCGCGGCGGCGGCCCGATCGTGGCTTTCGAGATCAAGGGCGGCGTCGAGGCCGGACAGACATTCACCGATGCCCTCGAACTGTTCACCAACCTGGCCAACATCGGTGACGTCCGTTCGCTGGTCATCCACCCGGCATCGACCACCCACAGCCAATTGTCGCCCGCCGAACAGCTCACCACCGGCGTCACCCCCGGCCTGATCCGGCTGGCCATCGGCACCGAGAACATCGACGACATCCTGGCCGATCTCGACGCCGGTTTCCGGGCGGCCAAGCCCTGATCTGCTCGTCCGTGACGGCTCTGACTCCTCGCGTCGTCCCCACCCCGCTGTCCGGGGTGCGGGGCGGCGTTGGCGTACCCGCGGTCCGGGAGTGGCCGGCGGGTCGGCAATTCGTCGAGATCGGTGCGCTCACCACCGAATCGGGTGCTGTGCTACCCGACGTCACGATGTGTTTCGAGTCGTGGGGTCGGCTGAACCCCGCAGGCGACAACGCAGTCCTGGTGCTGCACGCGCTGACCGGCGATTCCCACGTCATCGGACCCGCCGGCCCTGACCACCCGACGCCGGGTTGGTGGGACGGGCTGATCGGGCCGGACGCGCCGTTGGACGAGGGTCGCTACTTCGTCGTCGCGGCCAACGTGCTCGGTGGCTGCCGAGGAACCACCGGTCCTTCTTCGGTCGCTCCGGACGGAAAGCCCTACGGATCCCGGTTTCCGCGGGTGACCACCCGGGACCAGGTGAGCGCCGAGGCGGCCCTCGCCTCCCATCTGGGGATCACCTCGTTCGCCGCGGTGGTCGGCGGATCGATGGGGGGGATGCGGGCACTGGAGTGGGGGGTGATGTACCCGGACCGGGTCCGTCGGGTCGTCGCGCTGGCCACCACAGCTGCGGCCTCGGGTGACCAGATCGCCTGGGCCGCGCCACAACTCGCCGCGATCCGGATGGACCCGAACTTCGATGGCGGTGACTACTACGACAGTTCGGCTCCGCTCGCCGGCCTGGCGGTGGCCCGCCAGATCGCCCACGCCACCTATCGGTCCCGGTATGAGCTCGACACCCGCTTCGGTCGGGCGGTGCAGGAGGGGGAGGACCTGCGGCACGGTGGTCGGTACGCGGTCGAGTCATACCTGCAGCATCACGGTGCGAAGCTCGGCCGTCGCTTCGACCCGAACTCGTACCTGGTACTCACCGAGGCAATGAACTCCCATGACCTCGGCCGTGAGCGCGGCGGGATCGATGCTGCGCTGCAGCAGATCTCGGCGGCCCTGACGGTGGCCGTCGTCGATTCGGACCGGCTGTACACGCCGACGGAGGGGGCCCGGATCGCCACCGCCCCGACCGCCCGGCCGCTGATCACCATCCACTCGGACTTCGGCCACGACGGTTTTCTGATCGAGGCCGACCAGGTTGCCTCCGTGGTTCGCCGGTCGCTCGGCGGTCCCTGAGGCCGGATCGGCGGGTTCGACGGAGCACGGCTGAACTGACCCCGGTGTTCGACAGGTGCTGCTGCGGGCAACAATGGGATGACGTCGGAGCCGTCAGGCCCGGGGTGAATGCGGCAGGTGAGAAGGAGCAGGAACAGACATGGCATTGCGGCTGGGATACAAGGCGTCCGCGGAGCAGTTCGGCCCGAAGGAACTCGCGGACTTCGGCGTGCTGGCCGAGCAGGCCGGATTCGATTCGGTGTTCGTCTCCGATCACCTGCAGCCGTGGCGGCACGACGGCGGACACGCGCCGGCCGCCCTGCCGTGGCTCGGAGCTCTCGGCGCCCGGACGGAACGGGTGATCCTGGGGACGAGTGTGCTCACGCCGACGTTCCGCTACCACCCCGCGGTCATCGCGCAGGCCTTCGCCACGCTCGGCTGCCTCTACCCGGGCCGGGTCATCCTCGGGGTGGGGTCGGGCGAATCCCTCAACGAGGTACCCCTGGGTCTGGTCTGGCCGGACGGCAAGGAACGGTTCGCCCGGATGAAGGAAGCCGTCACGCTCATCCAGAAGCTGTGGCGCGAGGACCGCGTCACCTTCGAGGGCACGTACTACCAAACCGACAAGGCGACGATCTACGACAAGCCCGAGGTTCCGCTGCCCATCTACATCGGGGCCTCCGGTCCGGCGGCGACCAGGCTGGCCGGTCGGATCGCTGACGGCTTCATCACCACGTCGGGCAAAGCGGACTCGCTGTACCGGGACACGCTGCTGCCCGCGCTGGCAGAGGGAGCCGGCAAGGTCGGCCGCACCCTGGACGACATGGACCTGCTGATCGAGATGAAGGTGTCGTTCGATCACGATCGCGAGCAGGCGATGCGCGACACGAAGTACTGGGGTGCGCTGGCGCTGACTCCGGAGCAGAAGAGCGGCGTCGAGGACCCGATGGAGATGCAGCGCCTCGCCGACGACCTGCCGGTCGAACAGGCGGCGTCCCGCTGGATCGTGTCCACCGACCCGGACGAGCACGTCGAGAAGATCCGCCACTACATCGACCTGGGCTTCAAGCACCTGGTGTTCCATGCGCCGGGACCGGACCAGGCCAAGTTCCTCGAGCTGTACGGCAACGAGGTACTGCCGCGGTTGCGCGCGCTCGGCGCCCGGTAGATCTCGGCACGGTCCGGGCGCGGGCCGTCATCCGTCCGGGGGAATCAGCGGGATCCGACAGGTCGCCGGGCCCTCCGGGCGAGTCAGGTACCGAGGTGGACGATGGCGCCGATAGGGTGACCACGAGGAGCAGCGTGGCTCCCTGTCCTTTGACGGTCCTGAACCCAACCCTCTGACACGCTAGCGAAGGGATGTGCCCGTGGCGGCCATCGAACTCATCGGAGCCCGCGAGATCCTCGACTCCCGAGGAAACCCCACCATCGAGGTGGAGGTCGCACTGGAGGATGGATCCCTGGCGCGTGCCGCGGTCCCGTCCGGCGCCTCCACCGGCGAGCACGAAGCCGTCGAGTTGCGTGACGGTGACCCGGCCCGGTACCTGGGCAAGGGTGTGCAGAAGGCCATCGAGTTCGTGCTCGACGAGATCGGCCCGGAATTGGTCGGCTTCGACGCCACCGAGCAGCGGCTGATCGACCAGAAGCTGATCGACCTCGACGGCACGCCGGACAAGGGCCGGATCGGTGCGAACAGCATCCTCGGCGTTTCCCTCGCCGTCGCCAAGGCCGCGGCCGAGTCGGCCGAGTTGGAACTGTTCCGCTACGTCGGCGGCCCGAACGCGCACATCCTGCCGGTCCCGATGATGAACATCGTCAACGGTGGCGCCCATGCCGACAGCAGTGTCGACGTCCAGGAATTCATGATCGCCCCGATCGGCGCGCCGACCTTCCGCGAGGCGCTGCGCTGGGGTGCCGAGGTCTACCACTCGCTCAAGTCGGTGCTGAAGTCCAAGGGCCTGTCCACCGGGCTGGGTGACGAGGGCGGATTCGCGCCGTCCCTGCCGTCGAACCGGGCCGCACTCGACCTGATCACCGAAGCCATCACCAAGGCTGGGTTCAAACCCGGCAGCGACATCGCGTTCGCCATGGACGTGGCCGCCACCGAGCTCTTCCACGACGGGGTCTACACCTTCGACGGTGGTACCAAGACGGCCGAGGAACTCGTCAAGTATTACGGCGAACTGGTGGCCAACTACCCGATCGTCTCCATCGAGGATCCGCTCGACGAGAACGACTGGGACGGCTGGGTGGCGATGACCACCGAGCTCGGCGGAAAGATCCAGATCGTCGGCGACGACCTGTTCGTCACCAACCCGGACCGGATCGAGGAGGGCATCGCCCGCGGCGCCGCCAATGCACTGTTGGTCAAAGTCAACCAGATCGGCACACTGTCCGAGACCCTGGACGCGGTCACCCTGGCGCAGAGCAACGGCTACCGCTGCATGATGAGCCACCGCTCCGGCGAGACCGAGGACACCACCATCGCCGACCTCGCCGTGGCGACCGGGTGCGGTCAGATCAAGACGGGCGCCCCGGCCCGCTCCGAGCGGGTGGCCAAGTACAACCAGCTGCTCCGCATCGAGGACAACCTCGGCGACGCAGCCCGGTACCTGGGCGATCTCGCCTTCCCGCGTTTCAAGGCCTGAAGACAGCAACAGATCAGATAGGTAGTTCTTGATGGACAGCAGGTCGAGCCGGCGCGTACGGAGCACCGGGCCCTCCCGGCCCGGCTCCGGTACGCGCGCCGGCCGATCTGGTTCACTGCGGTCCGGCAGGTCCGGTGGCGGCCGGTCACCGGCCGAGACGGGGAATTCGGAGGAGCACGCGGAGCCGCCGCTACCGGCCGGTGGCGGCTCCCCGGCCGGATCCGAGACGCCCCGTTCCGGCGGGCGGCGGGCGCGTCGGTCGACCTCCGGTCCGGCCGGCACCCGGCCTGGGACCGCCCCGACGGCTGCGGCGACCGTCGGGGTCCGGCGGATGCGCCGGCTTCGGGCGCGTGGTGTCGACGCTCCGAAGGCTCGCCGTACCCGCTCGCAACTGGTACGGCAGGTGGTGGTGCTCGCCCTGGTCTTCTCCGCCGTGGCTTTCGCGGTCGCTGTGCCGCTGCGCAACTACCTCGCCCAGCGCACCGAACTGGCCACGACCGTCAGCCAGGAACAGCACATGCGGGACCAACTGGCCGCGTTGCAGGCCCAGGAAGCGGCGCTGGCCGATCCGGCGTACATCCTCTCCGAGGCCAAGCGCCGCCTTCAGTACGTGAAGCCGGGGGACACCATCTACGTCGTCCACGCGCCGCCGCTGGCGCCCGCCAAGGTCGCCGGCGCCGGGAAGGCCGAGCCCACGACGTCCTGGTACTCGGCACTGTGGGACACGCTGGCCGATCCGACTGCAACTGGCAGACCCGCGATCCCGTCGCAGGGTTCGGCTCCGGTACCGACCAGTCCCGTCCCGGCCCCCAAGAAGGCTCCGGCCACGACCACAGCACCGACCAGCCTGGCGGGACGATGACCACTTTCGGGTCCGCCCTTGATCTGCAGGAAGTGACCGACGCCGATCGGGAGGCCTTCACGCAGCAACTGGGCCGGCCGCCGCGCGGTGTGCTGGGCGTTGCCTACCGGTGCGCCCATGACGTTCCGGCCGTCGTCCAGACCGCACCGCGGCTCGAGGACGGCACGCCGTTCCCCACCATGTACTACCTCTGCTGCAAGGAACTCAACGCGGCCGTCAGCCGGATGGAATCCGCCGGCCTGATGCGCGAGATGACCGATCGGCTCGGCGAGCATCCGGATCTCGCAGCGGCGTACCGACGGGCCCACGACAGCTACCTGGCCAGCCGCAACGCCCTCGGAGACCTCGGCATCGCGGTGACCGCCGGCGGTATGCCCGACCGGGTGAAATGTCTGCACGTGCTGGTGGCGCACTCGCTGGCCGTCGGCCGAGGCGTCAACCCGCTGGGCGACGAGGCCGTCGACCTGCTACCAGAGTATTTCCGGGGCGAACCGGCCTGTTCCCACCTGTGAGTGATCCCCGATGGTGATCGGCCTGATCTGTGCGATCGTCGCCTCACTCTGTTACGGCACGGCCTCTGTGCTGCAGGCGCTGTCGGCCCGTCGCACCGAAACCCCCGAGGGTCTCGACCCGCGACTGCTCATCCGGTTGTTCAGCCAGCTCCCGTATCTCATCGGGGTGCTACTGGACGGGATCGGCTTCATCGCAACGGTTTTCGCACTGCAGCTCGGCCAGCCGCTATTCGTCGTGCAGGCCATCGTGGCGGCCAGCGTGGGTGTGACCGCGGCGATCGTCGCCGTCATGGGCACACGTCTGGGCCGGAACGAATGGCTCGCGCTGGCGGCCATCGGCGTCGGCCTGGTCCTGCTCGCACTGTCCGCCGGTCCCGAGAACGATGTCGTGCTGGCCAACGTCTGGTACTGGGTCATGCTTGCCGCCGTGGTGCCCGTCGGCCTCATCGGGGCAGCCGGGCTGCGAGTGCACGGGGCGGCCGCCGCGGTGCTGCTCGGGCTGGGCGCCGGGCTGGGCTTCGCCATCACCGCCGTGGCGTCGCGCACGCTGGTCGTTCCCCACCCGTGGTGGCACCTGATCGCCATGCCCGCCACCTGGGCGATCGCCGCCGGTGGCCTGATCGGGATGCTGCTCTTCGCGATGGCGCTCCAGCGGGTGGCGGTGACGACGGTGACGGCTCTGGTGCTCAGCGTGGAGACAGTCATCCCGTCGATCCTCGGCCTGGCGTTTTTCGGCGACACCATCCGAGGCGGGTTCGTCGGGGTGGCGGTGGCCGGACTGTTGCTGGCTCTCGTCGGTGCCGGGCTGCTGGCGCGCTTCAGCGAGGTGGACCTCACCGCGGAGTCCGCCGACGCCTGACACCTGGCGCGCGGATCAACTCCGGGTGCGCGTACGAAGTCGGGCCGTTTGGGACCAGTGGGACTCGAGTCAACGACTTCAACCGCGCGGCGGAAGTTGATCCGCGCGGCGGATGGGGGGTCAGCGGACGATGAGGACGCGAAGGGTCCGGGGACCGTGCACTCCCTCGACGCGCGACAGCTCGATGTCGCTGGTGGCCGATGGGCCGGAGATCATCGTCAACGGCGCGGTCGGCTCGAGCCGGCGCAGCCCGTCCGGCACCGTCTCGACGATCTGAGCCAGCTCCAGCACCACCACGAGCAGATCCGGCACCAGACTGATCGCCCGCCGCCCTTCGCCCTCGGCGCCGCTCAGGATGATCGTGCCGGTCACCGCGATCGCGACCGTCGCGGCCGTCACCACCGCGTCCACGGCATCCAGTTCGTGTGCGGTCAGCGCGTGCGGTCGGCCGTCGACGGTGACGGTGCGACCGCTGCGGGCGGACCCGGACCGTGCGTCTGCCGGTAGACCGTCCGGGATGACGACGGAACGGGCCGTGCCCAGAGCGGTATCGACGGCGTCGGCGACCTGGTCGCCGTTGATCACCGTGACTTCGGCCTTGTAGTCGAGCAGTCGGTCGACCAGCAGGTCCAACACGTGCTCGGACCCGGCGTCGTGCGTGCCGACCCGCTGATACTCGCGGGGTACCGGCGGCACCGGAATCGTCGATGCGCCGGCGGCAACAGCGACCCGGATGCGTTCGAGCATCACTTCTCGAGTGCTCATGACGATCCGTCCTGGTGCTCGTCGCGCCACCACTGGCGGAACGTCTGTTTCGGGGGTGCGGGGAGGTCGCGGCTGGTCGACCAGGCCGACAGCGGGAAAGGCAGCGTGCTGATCCGCCCCTTCTTGCCGGCGACCAGCCGACCGGCCTTGCTCATCGATTCGGCGGCGGCGAAACGCTTGTCATCGGACATGACCCAGGCCGCGGCCTTCATCGCGGCGGCCCAGCCGGTCGGTACGCCGTGCCCGCGGTCCGCGTCCACGGCCCTGCCGCGCAACTCCACCAGCATGGTCGGGATGTCGATCTTCACCGGGCAGGCATCGAAGCACGCACCGCAGAGCGTGGACGCGTAGGGCAACGTGGAGTTGACGTCCCGGTGACCTGACATGCCGGTGAGCTGGGGCGTCAGGACCGCGCCGATCGGCCCCGGGTACACCGAGCCATACGCGTGCCCGCCCGCCCGCTCGTAGACCGGGCAGACGTTTAGGCAGGCCGAGCAGCGGATGCAGTGCAGTGCAGTGCGTCCCAACTCGTCAGCCAACGCGTTGGTGCGTCCGTTGTCGAGCAGCACGAGGTGGAAGTCCTGTGGTCCGTCACCGGGGGTGACGCCGGTCCAGAGCGAGGTGTACGGATTCATCCGCTCGCCGGTCGAGGAGCGGGGGAGCACTTGGAGGAAGACCTCCAGGTCGTCGAACGTGGGCAGCAACTTTTCGATACCCATGACGGTGATGAGGGTTTCCGGCAGAGTCAGGCACATCCGGCCGTTACCCTCCGACTCGACCACGGCCAGCGTGCCGGTCTCGGCGATGCCGAAGTTGGCCCCGGAGACGGCCACCTTGGCCGACAGGAACTTGCGCCGTAGGTGGGCCCGGGCGGCCATGGCCAACATTCTCGGTTCGTCGGTGAGGTCAGCCGGTGCGTCGGCCATCTCGGCCAGGAATATTTCGCGTATCTCGGCGCGACCGCGGTGGATCGCCGGCACCAGGATGTGAGAAGGCTTGTCGTGGCCCAGTTGCACGATCAACTCGGCGAGATCGGTCTCGATCGCGGCGATTCCGTTCTCTTCCAGGTACTCGTTGAGCCCGATCTCCTGGGTGGCCATGGATTTCACCTTGACCACCTCGTCCGCGCCGGTCGCCTTGATCAACGCGGTGACGATCTGGTTGGCCTCCAACGCATCTGCCGCCCAGTGCACCGTGCCGCCGCGCGCGGTGACGGCCGCCTCCAGCTGCTCGAGCAACTCGGGGAGTCTGGCCATCACGTCGGCCTTGACCGCGGAAGCGGTGTCGCGCAGGGCCTCCCAGTCATCGACCTCGGCCACCATGGCTGCCCGCTTGGCGCGGATGGTCGCCGTGGCCCGGCCCAGGTTGCGGCGCTGCACAGTGTTGGCGACCGCACGTTTGGCGCCGACCGGAAACGTCTCGGCGCCACGTAGCGGCGATTCGACATCCTTGGCGCGTCGCATCGGTACGCCGAGAAAGGTTGTCATGCGGTCACTCTTGTGGTGATGGGCGCGGACAGTGCGCCGACTGCGACACTGCGGGTGGACGCCAGGATCTCCGCCAGATGCACGGTGCGTACCCCGGTGCGCAGCCGACTCAGACCGCCACCGATGTGCATGAGACAGGAGGCGTCGCCGGCCGAACACACCTCGGCCTTGGTGCTCAGCACGTCGGACATCTTGTCGGCCAGCATCGCCGTCGACACCTCCGGATTCTTGAGCGCGAACGTGCCACCGAAACCGCAGCACTGGTCGGAGTTGGGTAGTTCGACCAGGTCGATCCCGGCGACGTTGCGCAGCAGGGTGAGCGGCTTGTCGCCCACCCGCAACATCCGGAGCGAGTGGCACGTCGGGTGATAGGTCACCCGGTGGGGGAAATAGGCACCGACATCGGTCAGGCCGAGCACGTCCACCAGCAACTCGGACAACTCATAGGTTTTGCCGGCCAACACTTTTGCTCGACGCTCCAGCTCACGGTCACCGGCCCGGCGGGCCACCATCGCATGTTGGTGCCGCACCGAGCCGACGCAGGATCCCGACGGCGCGACCGCCACGTCGAAGTCGGCCGCGTCGAACACATCGACGTGATGCCGGACCACCGGTACGGCTTCGTCCAGATAGCCCGTGTTGACATGCATCTGCCCGCAGCAGGTCTGGGCGGCGGGGAAGACGACCTCGTGGCCGAGTCGCTCCAGGAGTTGCGTGGTGGCGATGGCCACGCCCGGGAAGAGGGCGTCGGCCAGGCAGGTGGCGACGAGCGCGATGCGCATGACGGGCGACTCCGGCGGCTGGGGGGCTGTGGTCAGACCACACTAGACTACGGTGGTCCGACCACACCGGCATGTCACGGTCGGCCCTGCCGAATCTGCGGCCCGGGAGCTGACGAGATCGAGCGAGAGGCGGTTCCGTGGCCACCACCCGCAGCTACCAGACAGTGCTGGCCCGGATCGAGGGCGACCTCGCTGCGGGGCGACTCGAGGTGGGCGGTCGGCTGCCCGCGGAGCGCGTCCTGGCCGAGCGCTACGGGGTGGCGCGATCCAGTGTCCGGGAGGCAATCAGGGTGCTGGAGGCGATGGGGCTGATCCGGACGGCGACAGGATCGGGACCGGAGGCCGGAGCGACTCTGATCGCCGATCCGGCCGCGCCGATCGGCGCCGCGATCCGCTGGCACCTGACCAGCCGGCACCTACCGGTCGCCGACATCGTGGCGACCCGGATCCTGATCGAATCGTGGGCCATGCGCGAGGCGGCGACCCGGCAGGCTGCGGGAGCCGCCGATCTCGGGTCGGCGTGGGCGTTGCTGGCCGCCATGGACGCACCGGGGTTGGCGGCGACCGAATTCCTGGCGCTCGACACCAGGTTTCATGTCGCAGTCGCCCAGTCGGCCGGCAATGCCGTCATCGCCGCCATCATGTCGGCGATGCGGGAGGGGATCGAGAGCTACGTGACCGAGTCCGTGGCCGGGCTGCCGGATTGGCCGGCCATGGCGACCCTGCTGCGCACCGAGCATGCGGCCATGCTGGAAGCTGTGGCCGACGGAAAGCCGGACCTGGCGGCGAGCCTGGTGACCGCTCACATCGCCGGGTTCTACGCGGCGACCGGCGTCGGACAGGTGGCTGCGGCCCCGGCTGGGCCAGCTGGAGTAGCGGCTGGTTCAGCGTGCAGTAGATACGACAGTGGTGACAGAACAGTGGTGACAGAACAGTGGTGACAGAACAGTGGTGACAGAACAGTGGTGACAGAACAGTGGTGACAGAACAGTGGTGACAGAACCAACGACAGCGGTCACAGAGACGGGGTGAGTGCGCGATGGGGCGACACGGTGTGGGTGGTGGCGACGAAACGTCCCTCCGGGTGGCGGCGATCGACTGCGGCACCAACTCCATCCGGCTGCTGATCGCCGACCTCACTGCGGACGGGGACGCGGTCCGACTCACCGACGTGCACCGGGAGATGCGGGTGGTCCGCCTGGGGGAGGGTGTCGACGCCACTGGCCGGCTGTCCAGCGGGGCGCTGGATCGCACCTGGCACGCACTGGCCGAATACACGGCCACTCTGCGAGCCGCCGGCGCCGTCGACGTCCGGATGGCCGCGACGTCCGCGACCCGCGACGCGGCGAACCGGAACGAGTTCGTGGACATGGTGCGCTCGACTCTCGGCCAGGAGCCGGAGGTGATCACCGGGGAGGAAGAGGCGGAACTGTCGTTCCGCGGCGCGGTCGGCGATCTCGATCCCACGACCGGTCCGTTCCTGGTGGTCGACATCGGCGGTGGCTCGACGGAGATGGTGGTCGGCTCGGTGGAGAACGGCAGGATCCGGATCGACGGGCAGCTCAGCCTGGACATCGGATGTGTTCGCCTCACCGAGCGCATCCTGCGCGGCGATCCGCCCACGCTGTCAGAGCGCGAACAGGCAACAGCGCTGGTCAGGTCGATGTTGCGCGACGGGTTGGACCGACTGCCCCTGCGTTCGGTACGTCGACTGATCCCGGTGTCCGGCACGGCCACCACCGTCGCTGCCGCGGCATTGCGACTGCCGTCGTACGACCCCCGGCTGATCCATCTCGCCACCATCGGTTCCAGGCGGGTGCGTGAGGTGTCCGAGGTGCTGCTGTCGGCCAACCGGTCGCACCGCGCCGCGCTGGGCTACATGCACCCGGGCCGGGTCGACGTGATCGGTGCGGGCGCGTTGATCCTGTCCAACCTGGTCAGCCTGGTCGGCGAGCGAGCGGGGCCCGGTTTTCGTGATGAGATCACCGTCTCAGAGCACGACATCCTGGACGGCCTGGCGCTGTCGTTGGCGTAGCCCGGGGCGCATGCGGCTAGCTGTGAGTTCGACGTGGCAAGCGTGTTGGCTGCGTCACAATGCGGAACCCTGGCTAGCACGCTGCGTCTGTGGATTTCTGCCAAAGTCGCAGGTAGCGATGGGTTTCAGGCTTCTCGCCGTGAAGTATTTCGCGCCGCGTAATGTATCAATCCATGTTTGCCATTGGTGATCGTTCGGGGTCGGAAGCGGTTGCTTTTCATGGTCGGAGTTGTTTCGCGCAAGCAACAGAATCTCGTCGAATTCTCACGGTGCAGACAGCTCCGGCAAAAAAATAACTCGTTCGAGAATGGGACATCTCTATCTCATTCAGGTAACGTACCTCCAGGCGGTCTGGCCGGCCGCCTGCAAGCGCAACGCATTGCCAGGGGGTCTGACCTGCGAGAGCTTACCGAGAGAGAGCCGACTTGATGCACCAGAATGATCAGTTACCGACCACGCCGCGAACGATCGAGAAAGCCCGGAATCGGGCGAAAGTTCGTCGCAACCGGGTCCTCGGGGTCGTCGTCTCGTTGGTGGTCGGTATCGGAG
This sequence comes from Nakamurella sp., assembly GCA_965277305.1. Lineage (GTDB taxonomy): Bacteria > Actinomycetota > Actinomycetes > Mycobacteriales > Nakamurellaceae > Nakamurella. The sequence continues at coordinate 564,767 of CBDICH010000007.1, forward strand.
TAGTGGTGGGCACGGTTGGCTCAGCCAGCGCCGACCCGTCTGCTGGCGATTGGCTGAAACTTCGCACCTGCGAGTCCGGCGGAAATTACGCTACGAATACCGGTAACGGCTATTACGGGGCCTACCAATTTGATCTGGGCACCTGGGCCAGCGTTGGCGGCAGCGGTGTCCCGAGTGATGCCAGCCCGGCAACCCAGGACGCGCTCGCCTACAAGCTGTGGCAGCAGCGCGGCTGGAGCCCCTGGACGTGCGCGGCCATCGTCGGGCTCCCGCAGGGCGGATCCGGCGGCCCGGCGATCGAAGTCAAGGCCGTGCACAAGGCCCAGCCAGTGCCGCGTCCGGTCGGCAGCATCGACGCGATCACCGTCAGCAGCACGCGGACCAGTCTGCGGGTCGCCGGTTGGGCAGTCGATCGCACGGCGCCGAAGTCCGCCATCTCGGTGAAGATCACCGTCAACACGAGCGCCTACGTCGTCGCGACGACCTCCGCCAGGGCCGACGTGAATCGCGTGTTGCGCACCTCCGGCAGCCACGGCTTCAGCGCTGTTCTGCCCGTGCACGCGGGGCAGTACAAGGTGTGCGCCACCGCTGTGGGTCTAAAGGCCGGTAACAACACGTCACTCGGCTGCCGGGTCGTCACAGTCGTGGGGCTGCCCACCGGACACGTCGACAGTGTGCGCGTCGTCGGCAGCTCGGTTGCTGTTGCGGGTTGGGTCATGGACCCGAAGGCCCCGGCCCGCTCCACCCGGGCCCATGTCTACGTCAACGGGGTGGGGTACTCGATCGCCGCATCCGCTCCGCGCGCCGACGTGAACCGTGCGAACATTCCTGGGCGCCACGGGTTCAGGGCTGCCTTCGCCCTGCATCCAGGCAACAACTCGGTGTGTGTGACCGCGATGGGCGTCGACGGCACCCATGGGTCGCTCGGCTGCCGCACCGTTCGGCTGCCACCCCCGGTCGGAAGCCTGGGTACCGTCACCGTCAGAGGGGCGTCCGCCAACATCACCGGGTGGGCTTTCCAGCCCGGGGCCCCGGCCACCTCGATCCAGGTACGGGTCGCCGTGAACGGAACGGCCCATGCTGTGCCCACGTCATCGGCGCGGGCCGATGTCAACCGGGCCTTCAGCATCACGGGTCGGCATGGATTCAATTTCTCGACATCGCTCAAGCCGGGCGTCAACAAGATCTGTGCCACCGCAATGGGAACCGTCCCGGGACTCAACACGAACCTGGGTTGCACCACGGTCAAGCGCTGACCGCTCCCGGTGCACCCCGATCCCTCGCGATCGGGGCACCCCGGCACTGATCGGGATTGACCACCAGATCGAGCTCTCGGAATGGGCCGCGGGCCGCCAAGTGGCGGCACGCGGCCCGTTCTGCATTTGTGCGCCATCGCATTTCTGCGCCATCACAGGCGCGCCTAGTCTGATGCAGGGAGATCGGCCCCCGTAGCCCAATCGGCAGAGGCGACCGACTTAAAATCGGTGCAGTGCGGGTTCGAGTCCCGCCGGGGGCACAGGAGCATCGCCGATCCTGCGGACCGGGTCGCGAGCCTCGCGCGAGGTTGGCGTCTCCGAGCGGGAATCGCGACCCGGTGTGGCGGTGACCCAGCAGCCTCAGCGAGCGTGCGGTGCCCGGCGACGGGGGAACTTCGGCTGCATCGGGCGCGTTCTATCCACAGGGCGCAGGACGACGTCCGCGCGGCCACGTTCGTGGGGCCGAGGTCCGGGTCGCCCCGGTTCGGGGTGACTGGGCGTTCGTGGTTCGGGTGACTGTGGTTCGGGTGACTGTGGTTCGTGAGGTTCGTGCGACTGAGGAGTCAACAGTGGAGAGCAGTAATCCGGCGTTTCGCAGCCTGCAGGAGCAGCCGGGCAGCCAGCCCGGAGCTACCACCCAGACTGCTCCGACCGCTGCTTATCTGCAGGAGATGTACGGCCAACCGTCGACTGGCGCGCCCGCGCGCGAGCGGTTCCTGACCCTGGACGACGTCGTGGCCAAGACGGCCGTCGTGCTGGGTGTCGGGATCGTTGCGGCCGTCCTGGCCGTGTCGTTCAGCGCCACCTGGGCGCTCGCGATCCCGGCGCTGATCGTCGGCCTGGTGCTGTCGATGGTCATCATCTTCAAGCAGTCCACGAACCCGGCGCTGATCCTGGCCTACGCCGCCGTCGAAGGCGTTCTCCTCGGTGCCATCACCGGGATCTTCGAGTCGTACCCGAAGTACGCCGGCATCGGATTGCAGGCTCTGGTCGGCACGCTCGGGGTCTTCGCAGGCATGCTGGTGGTCTACAAGACCGGCGCGATCCGGGTGACGCCCAAGTTCACCAAGATGTTGATCGGGTCGATGATCGGCATCTTCGTTCTCCTGGTGTTCAACCTCGTCGCCAGTGCGTTCGGCGTGAACCTGCACCTTCGGGACGGCGGCACGATGTCGATCGTGCTCTCCCTGGTGATCATCGTGGTCGCCTCGCTGAGCTTCCTCCTGGACTTCGACCAGATCGACCGGGCGATCAAGATCGGTGCGCCGGCCAGTGCGGCCTGGTACTTCGCGTTCGGCCTGATGGTGACGCTGGTCTGGCTCTACCTGGAGATACTGCAGCTACTCGGCTTCCTGCGGAACAGTTGACCGGGCCGGATCCAGGCGGTGCGGAGGCCGCCGGCACCTACCCAGCCGGCCCCGAGGCCGTCGAGCTGTTCCGGCGCTTGCGGACCTGGAACGTGTCGTCATGGCGATCCGGTGACCGGATCGAACTCACCAGGTTGGCCATCGCCCGGCTGGCGGCGATCGCTTCCGTGCAGGACGGCTACGGCCGACCGCCGGTGCCCTACGTCGGCGTGCACGCGTTGGTCGACCAACTGGAGGTGCTCGCGGCGGACGCCGCGTACGCCCAGGTTCCGTCGGAGCACATCGACGGTGTGCTGGTCGAGCTTGCCGATCGCCTCGGCCTGCGCCGCCGCTGATCGCGTCTCAGGCGACGGCAGTGCCGTTGCCGACCACCATGACAGTCCGCAGCTCTTCCAGCGCCGGTGGCAGCAGGGCGGCGACGGCCAACGAATAGCCGGCGCCGGACGGGTGGAAGTGGTCTCCGGCGAAGAGTTCCGGATGGTGCGCGAATTGCGGGCTGACCAACCGACCGATGGCCACTGATCGACCGCCTTCGGCGATCACCGCACGTTCCTGCAGTGTCGCGAGGAGTCTCGACCACGTCTGCAGGACCGACCGGAGCGGCTGCGGAATGGGCTCGATCACCCCGAAATCCGGGCACGTGCCGACCACCACGGGAATCCGTTGGGCCCGGAGTGCGGCCACTGCGGCACCGAGATGCTCTGCCGACCGGCTGGGCGGGACCTTCCCGCGAATATCGTTGGCGCCCACCACGATGACCACGAGATCCGGGCGGCCGGGGAGCGCCTCGGCCAGCTGACGGGGCAGGTCGGATGCGCCGCAACCGGACAGGCCGTGCGTGCGCAGCCTGACGGGTCGGCCGAGTTGACCGGCCAGTTTCCGGGCCAACAGCACCCCTGGCACTTCGGCCGGGCTGCGGGTGCCGTAACCGACTGCCGTCGAATCACCGAGCATCGCCAGCACCAACGGCCGTTCGGCTCGGGGGTCCTCGGTCCTACCCGGCCGCAGGTCCGCGTCGTCCCGCAGAGTCCCGTCCGGCAGGTAGATGCCATCCGCGCGGGGGACAGGTAGTTCGGCGACGACCAGATTGGCCGACTCGTCGCCGGGTGGGACCAGGCCGTCGGCGATCGCCGACTCGATCGCCGCCTGCTCGATCAGCCTGACGGTCGCTCTGGCCTGATTCATCAGCGCAGCGATGCCGGCACCGGCGAGTCCGGCCAGGACGCCGACGCCGGCCGCGGCGGTGAGTACCGCCGCCGATCTCGAGTTGTGTGCAACGACCTTCGAGGTGCGCGCTGCGGTTCGTGCTCCGTCGATGGCGGACATCCCGGCCCCCTGTTCCGTGCTTCGCGCTGCGTACTACTTCGCCGCGGACCCCGGCCTCGTCTCGGATGCCCAGGGCCAACACTGTGATACCCGATCGGGTCGGTAGTCCCGTCGACCTCGCAGATTGCCTCGACGATCTGAGCCGAAGCCGCCTACGACGAGTGGACGGGCCCGTCCGACCGATAACCTGACTTCTGTGCGCAACGCCGAGATGGCCCGCACGCATTCCCGATACCACGAGGAGTTCACAGTGCGCTATGCCCAGTCAGTGATCGACCTGGTCGGCGGCACGCCACTGGTCCGGCTCAACTCGCTGGCGAGCGGCCTCAAGCCGTTGATCCTGGCCAAGATCGAATACGTCAACCCCGGTGGTTCGGTCAAGGACCGCATCGCGCTCAAGATGATCACCGAGGCCGAAGCCTCCGGAGAGCTCAAGCCGGGCGGCACCATCGTCGAACCCACCAGCGGAAACACCGGGGTCGGCCTGGCGTTGGTGGCGCAGCAGCGTGGGTACCACTGCATCTTCGTCTGCCCGGACAAGGTCAGCGAGGACAAGCGAAACGTCCTGCGGGCCTACGGCGCCGAGGTCGTGGTCTGCCCGACCGCGGTCGCGCCGGAGGACCCCGACAGCTACTACTCGACCTCGGATCGGCTGGTCCGCGAGACCCCGAACGCCTGGAAGCCCAACCAGTACGCCAACTCGGCCAACCCGGCCAGCCACTACGAATCGACCGGCCCGGAGATCTGGGCGGACACCGACGGGAAGATCACGCACTTCGTGGCCGGGGTCGGGACCGGCGGCACCATCTCCGGCACCGGCCGCTACCTCAAGGACGTCTCGGGCGGTTCCGTTCAGGTGATCGGCGCCGACCCCGAGGGGTCGGTGTACTCCGGCGGCACCGGCCGCCCGTACCTCGTCGAAGGCGTCGGCGAGGATTTCTGGCCCAGCGCGTACGACCCGACGGTGGCGGACGAGATCGTCGCCGTCTCCGATGCCGACTCGTTCCTGTTCACCCGCAGGTTGGCCCGAGAGGAAGGGCTGTTGGTGGGTGGATCCTGCGGGATGGCGGTCGCAGCGGCACTGCGGGTGGCCGAACGGCTGACCGAGGACGACGTCATGGTGGTGCTGCTGCCCGACGGAGGCCGTGGCTACCTGTCGAAGATCTTCAACGACGGATGGATGGCCTCCTATGGATTCCTGACCAGGGACGGCCACACCACGGTCGGTGACGTGCTGCGCCGCAAGAGCGGTGAGTTGCCCTCGATGGTGCACACCCACCCCAAGGAGACGGTGCGAGACGCGGTCGAGATCATGCACGAGTACGGGGTCTCGCAGATGCCGGTGGTCTCGGCCGAGCCTCCGGTGATGGCCGGCGAGGTCGTCGGGTCCGTCTCCGAAAGAGCTCTGCTGGAAGACCTTTTCACCGGCAAGGCGTCGTTGGCCGATGCGGTGTCGGCGCACATGGCCGCGCCGTTCAAGCTGGTCGGATCCGGCGAGGAGATCCCAGCCGTGCGGGCGGCGCTGCAGGACGCCGATGCCGTCATGGTGGTCGACGACGGCAAGCCGGCGGGCGTCCTCACCCGGGCCGACCTGCTGAATTTCCTGGCCGGCTGACCCTCCGCACCGGCTCGGCGGCATCTACCATCGGGGGAGTAGATCTCGGGCTCGTTGCGGGAGAGGGGCGAACGCATGAGCTACCTTCCGGCGCCCTACGAGTCGGCGCCGCAGGACGATCTCGGCGCCGCACTCGGCGCCGGCCTGGCCGTCACGCTGGCAGGGATCACCAGTTGGGTACTCGGCAAGTGGGTCGTCGACGGTGTCCGGGCCTTGGCCGATTTCGCCAGGGCGCACGAATCGCTACCCGGTTCGGTGGTGGTGACCACCGTGGGGTGGGGGGCTTCCGTGCTGCTGATGGTGATCGGAGCGCTGCTCCTGATCTTCCGTCGTGGTCGCGTGTTGCTGATCATCGGTGCGCTGATCTCGATCGGGACCACCGCCATCGCGCAGTACAGCTATCACTTCGGGTCGATGCTGCCGCAGTGGTGGCTCTATTGGGGCGGGGTCGGTGTGCTCGCAGTGGCCGCGCTACCCGCCACCGGCCGCTGGATCCGCATACCCACAGCCATTGCCCCGGCCTTCCCGACGACGGCGGTCTTCCGGTCCTACTAACCTCAACCCATGACTGCATCGGCCGATGACGGCTTTGCCACCCGCGCCATCCACGTCGGCCAGGATCCCGACCCCACCACCGGGGCGGTCGTGGTGCCGATCTACCAGACCTCGACCTTCGCCCAGGACGTGGTGGGCGAGACGAAGGCCGGCTACGACTACTCCCGGGCGGGTAACCCCACCCGCAGTGCGCTCGAGCAGGCGCTCGCCAGTCTGGAGCGCGGCCGACATGCCATCGCCTTCGCCTCCGGGATGGCTGCCGCCGACGCCGCGATCAGGGCGATGCTGCGTCCGGGTGACCACCTCATCATCCCGGACGACGCCTACGGGGGCTCGTTCCGCCTGATCGACAAGATCGGCGTCCCCTGGGGTCTGACGTACACGGCAGTCCCCATCTCGGACCTGGACGCGGTCCGCGCCGCGGTCCGTCCCGAGACCAGGTTGATCTGGTGCGAGACTCCGACCAACCCGCTGCTGTCCATCGCCGACATCTACGGGCTGGCCGAGGTCGCCCAAGACGCCGGGGCGAAATTGCTGGTGGACAACACGTTTGCCTCGCCCTACCTGCAGCAGCCGCTGGTGCTGGGCGCGGATGTGGTGTTGCACTCGACGACCAAGTACGTGGGCGGCCACTCGGACGTCATCGGTGGCGCCCTGATCACCGCGGACGAAGAACTGGGCGAGTCCTTCGGTTTTCACGCCAAGTCCATGGGCGGCGTACCTGGGCCGTTCGACTCGTGGCTGACGCTGCGCGGTCTCAAGACGCTGGCCATCCGGATGGAGAAGCACTGCGACAACGCCGAGGCGGTCGCCGACATGCTGGAGTCGCATGCCCGGGTCGGGCGCGTGTACTACCCCGGTCTGGACAGCCACCCCAATCACGACGTAGCCGCCGGCCAGATGCTCCGCTACGGCGGGATGGTCTCTTTCCGGGTGGTCGGTGGACGTGAGGAAGCGGTCAAGATCTGTTCCCGGACAAGACTTTTCACCTTGGCCGAGTCGTTGGGCGGGATCGAATCGTTGATCGAGCACCCGGCGCTGATGACGCACGCCAGCGTGGCCGGGTCGTCTCTCGAGGTGCCGGACGATCTGATCCGGCTCTCCGTCGGGATCGAGGACATCGACGATCTCCTGATGGACCTCTCCGACGCCCTCGACTGACCGCCGACCGTCCCACCCCACCGCGCGGATCAACTAGCCCCGCGCGGATCAACTAGCCCCGCGCGGATGAACTCGTGAACTCCTGTCACATCAGTCCCAAACGGGGCGAGTTGAGCTATTCGGGGCTAGTTGATCCGCGCGGGGGGCGAGAGGATCGGGCGGCGCCGGGCGGTGGGGCTGGCAGGATGCGGGTATGAGCGAAGTCGTGGCGGATCTGATCAGTGTCGAGGAGATCGAGGCCGCGGCGGAGCTGCTGAAGGGCGTGGTGCGCTACACCCCGATGGAATCGTCCCGCCCGCTCAACCTCATGGTCGGCGGCCCGGTGTATCTCAAGTGCGAGAACCTCCAGCGCACAGGGTCTTTCAAGATCCGTGGCGCTTACACCAGGATCGCACGGCTGACCGATGAGGAACGGTCCAACGGGGTGGTGGCGGCCAGCGCCGGTAATCACGCGCAAGGCGTGGCGCTGGCCGCGTCGATGCTCGGGTGCGAGGCGACCGTCTTCATGCCGGTCGGCGCGTCGATCGCCAAACTCACCGCCACCCGCGCCTACGGCGCGACCGTGCACCTGCACGGCGAGACGCTCGACGAGTCGCTGATCGAGGCCCGGGCATTCGCCGCCCGTACCGGCGCCGTCCTGGTCCACCCCTTCGACCACCCGGACATCCTTCGCGGCCAGGGCACAGTCGGGCTGGAAATCCTGGAGCAGGTGCCGGATGTCGCGACCATCGTCATCTCGGCCGGCGGGGGCGGGCTGATCAGCGGGATCGCGGCGGCGGTCAAGAGCAGGCGACCCGACATCAAGATCGTCGGGGTGCAGGCCGAGCAGGCCGCTGCCTGGCCCCAGTCGATCGCGGCGGGAAGGCCGGTGCGGCTGATGCAGATGTCGACGCTGGCCGACGGAATCGCGGTCGGGGAACCGACCCCCCTGACGTATACCCACGTCACCGACCTGGTCGACGACATCGTGACGGTCTCCGAGGACCAACTTTCCCGGGCCATGCTGCTGTGCCTGGAACGGGCCAAACTGGTGGTCGAGCCGGCCGGCGTCGCGTCGATCGCGGCCATCATGGCCTACCCGGAGATGTTCACGCCGCCGGTCGTCGCCGTACTCTCCGGCGGAAACATCGACCCGTTGGTCCTGCTGCACGTCACCCAACATGGACTGGTGGCCGCCGGCCGGTTCCTCTCGCTGCGCATCGAGATCTCCGACCGCCCCGGCTCGCTCGCCCGGCTGCTGGCCCTGACCGGAGAGTTGGGTGCCTCGGTGGTCGACGTCGAGCAGTCGCGATTGGGCAGCACCCTGGCGCTGGGCGACGTGCTGGTCGACCTCCGACTGGAGACGCGGGGACAGGAGCACCGGGACGAACTGCTGGAGCGCCTGGCCGCCGCCGGCTATCACGTCATCGATCACCGGTAGCGCCCGTCGGGTCCCTGGAAACGCCGCAGGTGGCCGCACCCGGGAACGAGTGCGGCCACCTGTCGGTGACGGGGCGGGTCGGGTCAGCCGCTGTAGGGCGTCGCCTCGACGATGGTGACCTTCTGGGTCTTGCCGTTGGGAAGCAGGTATTCGCGGGATTCACCCTTGCTGGCGCCATGGATGGCGGCACCGAGCGGGGACTGCGGGGAGTAGACCTGCAACGAGCCGTGGGCGCCTTCCTCACGGGAGCCGAGCAGGAACGTCTCCTGATCGCTGTCGTCGCCGTCGTAGGCCACGGTCACGACCATGCCGGGTTCGACCGTGCCGTCGTCGGCGGGACGGACCCCGACCTGGGCCTCGCGGAGCAACTCCTGGATCTTGCGGATCCGGTCCTCCATCTTGGCCTGCTCGTCGCGGGCGGCGTGGTAGCCGCCGTTTTCCTTGAGATCGCCCTCCTCGCGGCGGGCGTTGATCTCCGCGGCGATGATCGGACGCTGAAGCACGAGCTCGTCGAGCTCGTGCTTGAGGCGATCGTGCGCCTCCTGGGTCAGCCAGGTTGCGACTGTTCCGGTCATGGCAACTCCTTGCTACGGGTATGAAAGGGCCGGGCACCTACTGGGAGAAGCGATGCAAATGCCGTGATGGGAAAGCGATGAAACCCCGACGATTGTGCGGCGGTAGTGCGTATTTCGCTGTGCTGACGATCCCCGCGTGTGCCGAACCCTCGCGATGTCCGGGAAGGCCCGTCCAACAGCGTGCGGACGGAGATCGAGCCCGTTGCCGCGCTCGTCGTTCGCTGGAAAAAAACCAGACGGCCCCCGAAGGAACCGCCTGAGTGGCACCGAATCGACCGCTGTCTGCTCGACTGTCCACTCGACAACTGTGGTCTGCTCCGTGCCGGAGTGGGGTCGAGTTTAACACGCTGCTACCGACAAGGACCTGATTCGGCTCCGTTCGAGCTGAGCGACCACGGCTCCCGGAGATCAGTCGAGGTGGCGGTGACCCCCCTCGGCCGCAGGTATGCCACCTGCGAAGACGACGTCGCGGGTCGGACCGGGTCGGTCACGGTGGACAATGGACGGGCGGGGCGTGAGTCGCCCTACCTGGAAGGGAACTGAAGGCACTGTGAGTGAAGATTCTTTGAGCACGGTCGGCACAGTCGACGTCGTCGATGGGCAGGGGGCGAATCGGATGGATTCCGGCGATCATCGGTCGAAGTTCGGGGATGGGATCCCTGGATCGCCGCTGACGGTGGCCGCCGAGCACCGGGCCGTCCTCGCAGCCGCGGCGCCGTTGCGACTGATGGCCGTGCACGCCCATCCGGATGACGAGTCGAGCAAAGGTGCGGCCAGCCTGGCTCGGTACGCCCATGACGGAGTCGGCGTGATGGTCGTGTCTTGCACCGGCGGCGAGCGCGGCGACATCCTCAACCCCAAACTGGCCGATACGGAGCTCGACATCCCGACCCTCCGCATCACGGAGATGGCCCGAGCGGCCGAGATCCTCGGCGTCGCGCACAGCTGGCTCGGCTTCGAGGATTCCGGCTACCACGAAGGGGCACCCGATACCTGGGATCTCCCCGCGGGCAGTTTCGGCGCCCTGGACGTGACGGTCGAGGTCGAGGCCCTGGTCCGGGTCATTCGCGAATTCCGCCCGCAGGTGATGACGACCTACGACGAGAACGGCGGCTACCCGCATCCGGACCACATCCGCTGCCACGTGGTCTCGATGGCCGCCTTCGAGGCGGCCGGCGACCCGGAGGCCTATCCGGGGACGGGCGAGCCGTGGCAGCCGAGCAAGCTGTACTACAACGTCGGGTTCTCCCGGCAACGGATGCTGGCCATCAACGAGGCGGTCCGCGAGCGCACCGGCGAAGGTCCGTTCGACGATTGGATCAAGCGGTTCTCGGAGAACCCACGGCCGGACCCGGGTCTGCGTACCACCACCCGCATCGAGGCGGCCGAATTCTTCGCCCAGCGAGATGGAGCGCTCAAGGCGCACGAGACCCAGATCGACCCGGACGCGCACTGGTTCGCCGTCCCGCACGACATCGAAGCGGCGGTCTGGTCCACGGACGACTACGAGCTGGCCAGGTCACTGGTCGATACCGAGGTCCCGGAAACGGACCTGTTCGCCGGGATCCGGGAGCGGGTGGAGTCATGATGCTGTTGGTGAGTGCGGCCCACCTGCTGGGGACACAGTTCCTGGCCGACGGGGGCGACAGCCCGTCGGACGTCGACTCGACCACCGGACACGGGCCGGAATGGGGCGAGGCCGCGCCCATCGGCCTGCTCGTCATCGTGCTGATGTGCGTCGGGGTGTACTTCCTGGTCAAGTCACTCAACCGCAACCTGAAGAAGGTGCCGGAGTCGTTCGACGAGGTACCGGTCTCGGTAGGCGCGAACGCGATGAACACGGCGGGCTCGGTCGGCTCGGTGCATACCGTGAACACGGTGGGCTTGGGGAGCGACACCGCTGAGCCGACCGGAGCCGCCGCTGATTCTGTCGGCGACGCCGGTCCCCCGACAGCCGACCCGGGCCCAGCGAGCTCGTCGCCCTGATGCAGACGCCACCGGTGGCCGGCTCGCGGCTGGCCGGTGCCACGTCCACCTATCTCCGTCAGCACGCCGGCCAGCCGGTCGACTGGTGGCCCTGGGGCGACGGAGCCTTCGCCGAGGCTCGGCGGCGCGACCGGCCGGTGCTGTTGTCCATCGGTTACGCGTCCTGCCACTGGTGCCATGTGATGGCCCGCGAGTCGTTCTCCGATGCCGCGACCGCGGCTCAGATCAACCACGATTTCGTCGCCGTCAAGGTCGACCGCGAGGAGCGGCCCGACGTCGACGCCGTCTACATGACCGCGACTCAGGCGCTCACCGGCTCGGGGGGCTGGCCGATGACGTGCTTCCTGACTCCCGACCGTGAGCCGTTCTACGCCGGTACGTATTTCCCGCCCGCACCGGCGCACCAGTTGCCATCGTTCCGGCAGATCCTGACGGCTATCACCACCGCGTGGCGCGACGACCGCGAGCACGTGCTGGAGGCCGCGGCGGGAATCAGATCCTCCTTGGCCGAGGTCAGCCTGTCCAGTCGGATCACCGGCACCGAGGCTCCACCGGCTGGTGACGAACTGACGGTGATCGCCGACTCCCTGGTCGGTCAGTTCGACCAGGTCAACGGCGGCTACCCCGGCGCGCCGAAGTTTCCGCCCACGATGGCGTGCGAATTCCTGCTCCGGCACTACGAGCGCACCGGTGACGACACTGCCCTCGACGTGGTGACGCTGACGTTGGAGCGGATGGCCCGCGGCGGCATCTACGACCAGCTCGGCGGCGGATTCTCCCGGTACAGCGTCGATTCACGCTGGCACGTACCGCATTTCGAGAAGATGTTGGACGACAACGGGCTACTTCTCTCCGTCTACTCGCACCACGCCCGGCTGACCGGATCGCAGCTGTCCGCGCGAGTCGTCGAACAGACCGCGGACTTCCTGCTCGCCGATCTGTCGACCGCAGGCGGGGGATTCGCCGCATCGCTCGACGCCGACACGTCGGGCGTGGAGGGTGCCACCTACCTGTGGGACCGCGACCAGCTCGACGACGTGCTGGGCGATGACGACGCAGCCCGGGCCGCCGCCCTGTTCGGACTCGACCTTCCCGACCACGATCCCGAGCTGGCGGGCGCTGTGCTCCGTCTCCAGGCCGACACTGCCGACACTGCCGACACTGCCGACACTGCCGACACTGCATGGTTCGCGGACATCCGGAGGCGACTGCTCCAGGCCCGGGCGTTGCGACCACAGCCCGGCCGCGACGACATCGTGGTGCTGCGCAGCAACGGGCTTGCGATCCGGGCGCTCGCCGAGGCGGGCTCGGTGTTCGGGCGACCGGAATGGCTGGCCGCCGCCGTCGCTGCCGCGTCCTATCTGGTGGATGTGCACCTCGTCGACGGCCGGTGGCGCCGCTCATCCCGGGACGGCACGGTGGGTACCGGCGCTGCCGTGCTGGTCGATCATGCCGATCTGGCCGCTGGTTTGCTGGCCCTGCACCAGGCGACCGGGGAGCCGCGCTGGCTGGCCGAGGCCGGCGGCGTGCTGGATCTGGTGCTGGCTCATTTCCTGGCCGCCGACGGCGGTTTCAACGACACCGCGGACGACGCCGAGCCCCTGTTCCTGCGGCCGCGCGATCCCGGGGACGGCGCAGCACCGTCCGGCGCGTCGTCGATCGTCGATGCGCTGCTCACGGCCGGATCCCTGATCGGCGATAGCCGGTACCTGCAGGCCGCCGAGCGGGCGATGGGCACGGTGGTGACACTGCTGCGGCGGGTTCCCCGATCCGCCGGCTGGCACCTGGCCGCGGCCGAGGCGCTCGTCGCCGGCCCGCTGCAGGTCGCCGTAGCAGGCTCCGACGGTCCCGAACGGGACGCGCTCGCCGCCGCCGCGCGGACCCACGCGGCAGGCGGCTCCGTCGTGGTGGTCGGCGAACCGGACAGCTCCGAACTGCTGGCCTCACGCCCGACCATCGACGATCGGCCGGCGGCCTACGTCTGCCGTGGGTTCGTCTGTGACCGGCCCGTCACGTCGGCCGACGAACTCATCCACCTGCTGCGTGGGGCTCGCTGAGCCGTCGCTCGGCCTCGCTCGAAGGACCTCCGAACGACCGGGGAACAATTCTGTTCGCGTTGCAGTTGTAAGGGATGTAACGTTGTAATCATTGCAGCGCACATCCTGGAAAGAGAGATTGACATGAGGACACACTCACACTTCAACAGGCGCCCCTCGGGTGCTCCCGCGTTCGGTCCCGAGTTCGAAGCGGGCGACGGCGAAGGACCGCGCGGCCCCGGCGGCCGTGGCGGACACGGTGGTCGCGGACGCGGCCCTGGCTTCGGCGGTTTCGGTCCCGGCGGACGACAAGGAGGTCCGCGCGGTCGCGGCCGCGGGGGGGCTCCGGACGCACCGGACGCCTCCGATGCTGCCGGTTGGTTCGCCGGTCGGCTGCCCAGCGACTGGTTCGTCGGCAGCCCGACCGTCACGGTCGATCGCGACGAGGTACTGATCGTCGGCGAACTGCCGGCGCTCGAGACCACCACCGATGACGCGGCCGCCACTGCGGCGGCCGAAGCGGGTCGCATCTCCCGGTTCCGGGAGGACACCCGCGAGGCCCGGATCGAGATCGCCCGTCAGGGCCAGTTCAAATACGGGCGGGAGATCTCCTGGGGCGCCAAGCTCGGCAGCACCGAGGAGCTGTTCACCACGGCGTCGGTTCCGGTGATGACGCGGCTGCGTCAGCCGGAGCGGCAGATCCTGGACACGCTGGTCGACTCGGGCGTGGCCCGGTCGCGTTCCGACGCCCTGGTCTGGGCCATCCGGCTGGTCGGCGACCACGCCGACGAGTGGCTGGGCGATCTCCGCTCGGCAATGGAAGAGGTCAACCGGCTCCGCAGCGAAGGCCCCGGCCTGGGCTGAACTGAGCCCCCACGAGGTTCCTGGCGTGGATCGACGTGCTCGATTCGGACGGAGTGACGCGAGTCGTCATTTTCGCCCAGGCCTGCGACGTTGATCCATGCCGGCGTCAGAGCGGCGGTATGTCGGACGGAATGCCCGGCATAGCGCCGCTCCCGCGTCCAACGGTCCGGGTCAGCCGGAGTAGAGGACCAGGAAGATCGCCACGTAGTGGCAGAGCGCGGCGAGGGTGACCGTGGAATGAAAAACCTCGTGATAGCCGAAGGTGTCCGGCCAGAAGTTCGGACGGCGGATGCCGTAGCAGATGCCGCCGACGGTGTACAGCAGGCCGCCGGCGATGACCAGCACCACAACGGCGACGCCACCGTTGTGCAGCAGCGCCGGCATGGCGAAGATCGCGACCCAGCCGAGGGCGATGTAGAAGGGCACCCCGACCCACCGCGGCGAGTGGGGCGCCAGCATCTTCAGCGCCACTCCGCCGGCCGCGCCGATCCAGACGATCAGCAGCATCACGGTGCCCTCTGTGCCGGGTACCGCGAGCACGGCCAGCGGCGTGTAGGTGCCCGCGATGAACAAGAAGATCATCGAGTGATCGGCGCGCTTCATCCAGGTCCGGGCCCGGACGGACACCCAGGTATGACGGTGGTAGGTCGCACTGATCCCGAAGAGCCCGACGATGGTCAACGCATAGATACCGCACGCGACGGCCGCGGCGGTACCCACGGTGGTGGCGGCCGTCACCACCAGCACCAGACCGAGCGCGCCGCCGATGATGGCCGAGTACCAGTGGATCCAACCGCGGGCGCGGGGCCTCGTCGTGGCGGGGCGCTGCAGGGTCGCGGAGGTCATGTGTTCATCGTCCGTCACCGGGCGCGGTTTGGCGACACCGCACAGCCGATCCCCATCACGGCAGCGGCGTGATCCGCACGACTCGCCACCCGATCCCCGTGATGGTGGCTGCGCCCGACGCCAGTAAGGTCGCCCGATGTGAGACTTCCGTCGCTGCTCTACCGGGTCTACGAGCGCAGGCTGATCCACCACCTGGCCGGGGCGGAGATACCGCACCACGTCGGCGTGATCATCGACGGCAACCGCCGCTGGGCCCGCAAAGAGGGCATGACCAACCCGAACGACGGGCATCGCGCCGGCGCGGCGCACATCTCGAACCTGCTCGAGTGGTGCCAGACCAGCGGGATCGGCATGGTCACGCTCTGGCTGCTGTCCACCGACAACCTGCGGCGACCCGACGAGGAGCTGCAGCCGCTGCTGGCGATCATCACCGATGTGGTCGACGATCTGGCCGCCCCGGACCAGCCGTGGAAGTTGCGGATCGTCGGTGCGATGGAGGTGCTGCCGCCGTGGATGGCCACCCGCTTGACGGCGGCCGAGATGCGGACGGCGGAGCGCACCGGGGTCGAGGTGAACATCGCCGTTGGTTACGGCGGCCGGCAGGAGATCGCCGACGCCGTCAAGTCCCTGCTGCAGAGCGGGGCCGACGCCGGCCTCACCGTCGAGGAGGTCATCGCCGGTTTGGACGTCGACTCGATCAGCGATCACCTCTACACCTCCGGCCAGCCGGATCCGGACCTGGTGATCCGGACGTCGGGGGAGCAGCGGCTCTCCGGATTCCTGCTGTGGCAGAGCGCCCACTCCGAATACTGGTTCTACGAGGCGGACTGGCCCGATTTCCGTCGGGTGGACTTCCTGCGGGCGCTGCGTGACTACGCGGCCCGGCACCGCCGGTTCGGTGGATGACCGCCAGCAAACAGCACGACAGGAGCAAGGACGAGAAGATGGATCTGGTCACCGAATACCTCGCGCTCGGCCTCCGGTTCGACCGGTTGGTCGACGGTTTCGTCGACTCCTACATCGGTGATCCGGCGCTGAAGCAGCAGGTCGCCGACGAGCCGGCGCCCGATCCAGCGGAACTGTCCCGGCGGGCGGCCGACTTGTCCCGCCAGGTGCCGGACACCGGCCTTCCGGCGGACAGAGCGGAGTTCCTGACGGCCCACCTGGATGCGCTGGCGGTGTCCGGTCGACGGCTGGCGGGCGAGGACATGTCTTTCATCGACGAGGTGCACTCCTACTTCCAGGTCCAGATCGAACTGGTGGATACCGAGGTCTATGCCGCGGCCCACGCGGAGATCACCGGGTTGCTCGACCAGGCGGGTACGCCGCCGGCCAACGATCTGGCGCAGCGGTTGGCCGCGCTGCGGGCGACCGAGGCGTGCCCACCCGAATTGGTCGAGTCGGCGGTCGTCACGCTGGCGGCCGCTTTGCGGGAACGCGTGGCCGGCCCGGCCGGACTGCCGCCGGAGGAACGGATCGTGTTCGAGATCGAACGCGACGTGCCGTGGAGTGGTTTCAACTACTACCTCGGCGACTACTCGTCGAGGGTCGCCGTCAACGCCGACGTCGACCACCGGATGAGCCAGTTTCCCGTGCTGGTGGCACACGAGTGCTACCCGGGCCATCACACCGAGCACTGCCGCAAGGAGAAATTGCTGGTCCACGCGGGCGGACTGGCGGAGCAGACCATCTTCCTGGTCAACACGCCGCAGTCGTTGATGGCGGAAGGACTGGGGGATCTGGCCCTGACCGCCGCGGTCGGACCGGGCTGGGCCGCCTGGGCCGCGCAGGTGCTCGATGGCATCGGCCCGGCCTTTGATCCGGAGCTCGCGGAAGCCCTCGAGCTGGCGTCGCGACCGTTGAACACGGTCCGGCAGAACGCGGCGATCATGTTGCACGATCGTGGCGTCGATCCCGATGAGGTGGTCGCCTATCTGCGGAGATGGAGCCTGGTGGACGAGAAGCGGGCGCGTGGACAGTTGCGTTTCATGTCCGATCCGCTGTGGCGGGCCTACACCTCGACCTATGTGGAGGGTGAGCGGTTGCTCCGGCCCTGGCTGGAGGCCAGGCCGGCGGGTCAATCGGCGATGGAACGGTTCAGCCGGCTGCTGGACGAACCGCTGACCCCGGCCCGGATCCAGGCGGAGATGTCGGGCTGACGGGTTCACGATGACCAGCCGAATCGGCGCGGCCAGCTAAACTCGCCGATGGCCCGTGACGCGTTGTTTCCCGGCCGCGGGGCGACCGCCGCGCCGCAGATCCCGACAGATCAGTTGAGTTGACGAGAGTCGCCCGCTGAGCGACAGCGTGCGAGGAGCTGGACAACAATGGCCGATGGTGTGCCGCAGCGAGATGGCGGACCGGTCGAGCCTGGCGAACCACAGGTGAACAACGAATACCCGCTGGACTACGAAGACGACGCCGACGAACCCCAGGTCCCGCTGACCCCGGCCGCGCTGCGCAAGCGCCGGCTCGGGAAACTGCTTCGTTTCGGGTTCCTTGCGCTGGTGCTCGTGTTCGCCGCCATCTGGGTGTGGACGAATCGCGAGCAGGTAGCCGAGGCCTGGTCCAGGGTCACCCTGGTATCGGTCATGGCCTCCTTGCTAGCGGCCACCCTCGGGGCCTGGACCGGGGTACCAGCCTGGCGGGCACTGCTGTCCGGTCTCGGATCCACGCTGCGGCTTCGGGACGCACAACGCGTGTTCCTGATGGGCCAGCTCGGCAAGTACATCCCCGGTGGGGTCTGGACCGTGCTCGCCCAGGCGACCATGGCCAAGGAATTGCACGTCCCCAGATCGCGCAGCGGCACCGCCGGCTTCATGGCCATCCTGCTCGCCGTGGTGACCAGCGCCGCCCTGGGTGGCGCCTGTCTCGGCATCGCCGGGCACGAGGTGCTCGGGAAGTACGGCTGGATGTTGATCTTCGTGCTACCCCTGCTGGCTCTGCTCCATCCCGACGTGCTCGTCTGGGTCGGCAAGATGGCCAGCCGCATCACCAAACGAAATGTGCACCTCGAGCGGATCCCCGAGCGGGTTCTGCTACAGGCTGCGGCCTGGCTGCTCGTCGGGCAAGTACTGATCGGGCTGTCCTTCTACTTCCTGGTCAGCTCGATCAGCGGGCACTACGGCAACCCCCTGCTGTCGATCGGCCTGTTCTCGCTCGCCTCAGCCGCCGGCATCGTGATCATCTTCGCTCCGGCCGGAGCCGGCGCGCGGGAGCTGATCCTGGCGTTCGGCCTGTCGACGGTGACCGACTCCGGGTCGGCCGTGCTGATCGTGCTGCTGTCCAGGCTGGTGCTGACGATCGTCGACGTGCTGCTGGCCACGGTCGCAGCGGGCATCGGACGCCGGCGCCACCCGGTGCCGAATAATTTCTGAACGGAAGAGGACCCATGCAGATCATCGCGTTCGGCACCTATCAGGCTGATTCCCATCCCAGAGTCCAGGTTCTGATCGAGGGTCTCCGAGCTGCGGGGCACACCGTTGTCGAGGTCAACAAGCCACTCGGACTCACGACGGCCGACCGGGTGGCCATGCTCAGCAAGCCCTGGAAGGTGCCGGTTTTCGGTCTGCGGCTGGTGAACTTGTGGCGCGAACTGCGGCGGATGGGCCGGGCCGAACTGAAGCGGCAGCGACCTGACGCCGTCCTGGTCGGTTACCTCGGACATTTCGACGTGCATCTGGCCAGGCGAGTTTTTCGTCGGATCCCAATCGTGCTGGACCATCTGATCTTTGCTGGGGGAACGGCCCTGGACCGCGGTAAGCGCAAAGGCAAGCTGACGGCAGTCCTGGACCAGGTGGACCTGCGAGCGCTGCGGGCGGCCGATGTCATCCTGGTCGACACCGAAGAGCACCTGGCTCGCATCCCCGCCGCCTTGGCCGATCGCGCGGTAGTGGCACGTGTCGGAGCGGACAGGAGCTGGTTCGACGCAGGAAGGTCCGCCGTCGAGACGCCGGGACCGGGCGACAAGGTCAAAGTCCTGTTCTACGGACTGTTCACCCCCCTCCAGGGCGCGCCGGTGATCGGCGAGGCGCTGGCTCTGCTGCCCGGTCTCGGGGTGGGGCCGGAACAGCTTTCGGTGACGATGATCGGCGGCGGTCAGGACTTGGCGGCAACGCAGGCCGCTGCCGGACAGGGCACACAGATCGATTGGATCAGCTGGGTCGAGCCGGCCGACCTGCCGGTCATCGCCGCCGCGCAGCATGTTTCGCTGGGGATCTTCGGGACCACCCCGAAGGGCGCCCAGGTGGTACCGAACAAGGTCTACCAATCGGCCGCGGCCGGCTGCGCCATCATCACCTCGGACACGGCGCCACAGCGTCTGGTGCTGGGAGGTTCCGTCGACTACGTCCCCGTCGGAGACGCGCCGGCCCTGGCCGCAGCGATAGCCCAGCTGGTCGGCGATCGGGCGCATCTGGCGCGGCGCCGGCGCCAGGCTGTCGAGCTGGCTCGATCATCGTTCACCGCAGCGCTGGTGGTCCGGCCATTGCTGACTAAGCTGCAGTCCGTGCCGCCCAAGTCAAAAACTGCCGACCGTCCATCTCCCACCGCGCCGCTGACCCCGCGTGCTGCTCTGCGCTGGCCGCTGATCAAGCGAGCGATGAAGCAGGCCCGGCCCGCTACCACGCTCGAGATCGGCTGCGGACAGGGAGCGATGGGTTCGAGACTGGTGTCGATGACCCAGTCGTTCCTGGCCGTCGAGCCTGACGCCGAGTCAGCCACCGTCGCTGCATCCCGGATCGAACCCCGGGGCGGCGAGGTCATCAACGGTTTTTCCACGGCGCTGTCAGCCGACCGGACGTTCGACCTGGTGGCGGCATTCGAGGTCCTGGAACACATCGAGGACGACGAGGCGGCCCTGCTCGCCTGGCGAGAGCAGGTAGCGCTCGGTGGGCACCTGCTCCTGTCGGTCCCAGCCTGGCAACACCTGTTCAGCCCCTCGGACACCGCAGTCGGCCACTTTCGTCGGTATTCCCCCACGGAGCTGACCGAGAAACTGCGGGCGGCCGGGTTCGACCCGGTCTGGGTGCAGCTCTACGGCTGGCCGCTGGCCTACATGCTCGAAGCAGTCCGCAGCCGGCTGGCCAAGACCTCCGGCAAGTTCGGCGAGTCGAAGGAAGATCAGTCGGCCGAGTCCGGCCGGTGGCTCCAGCCATCGGGCAAGACCATGTCCGTCATCATCACCGTCGGTGTGCTGCCGTTCCAGGTCATACAGCGGGTCGTGTCGAAGCGGGGCAACGGAATCGTCGCTCTTGCCCGCAGGGTCGCCTGACCGTTCCCAGTGCCCGACGAGCCCAGGCCCGAGTCGCCCGTCTCCCGCAGCCCGACGCCCGGACTGCCCGGACCGGACAGCAAGACAGCGCAGCCGATCGGGGGAGGAGCTCGCATGAGCCTGGCCAGTCTCGGCATTTTGTTGTTCGCGATAGCACTGGCCGCCACGGGCCAGCTGCTGTTGAAGAGCGGCATGAACTCGGCGAAGGAGACCGCCCTTGCCGAAGGCCGATCCCTGGTGCTTGTGGCAGCGACGTCCCCCTGGATCCTGGGTGGGCTGGCGGTGTTCGGCATCTCTGCGGTGGCCTGGTTGGTGACCCTCTCCCGGGTCCCGCTGTCCGTGGCGTATCCGTTCAATGCCCTGGGTTTCGTGGTGATCCTGGTCGCCAGTACGGTGGTCCTGCACGAGCGAACCAACGTCTGGACCTGGCTGGGCACGGTCCTGGTGGTCGGCGGCCTGATCGTGGTGGTCACCACCGCGCCCGGCAGTTGACCGTCTCCCATCCTGTTCACAGCCCGAACCCAGGGTTTCTCCCGTGCGGTTGTTATGTGGTTATCCAGGACGCCACCGATGGCGCCGCGCACCACCTGCTGCGAGATGACGAGAGAAGTGAGCTTCCGAGATGACGGCGAAGTCCAAATTGCTGGTGGTGGACGACGAACCGTCCCTGCAGGACATCGTCGCGACGTCGATGCGTTTTCTCGGATACGAGGTCAGTGTGGCCTCGACCGGCCGTGAAGCAGTCCGGGCGGCGACCGACCTGCGACCGGATCTGATCATCCTGGACATCATGCTGCCCGATTTCGACGGGCTCGAGGTCATGCGCCGGGTGCGGGCGGCGGGAGTCGACGCCGGCGTGGTGTTCCTGTCGGCGCGTGACACGCCTGCGGACAAGATCGCCGGGCTCAGCGCCGGCGGGGACGACTACGTGACCAAGCCGTTCGGTCTGGAAGAGCTGGCCGCCCGGGTCACCGCGGTGCTGCGGCGTGTCCGGCCGGACATGGATTCCGACGGCGTACTGAAGGTGGCGGATCTGGAACTGGACCCGGAGACCTACCAGGTCACCAGGGCGGGAACGCCGATCGAGCTGGCCCCCACCGAATACAAGATGCTGCGTCACCTGATGATCAACGCCAACGTGGTGCTCTCCCGCCAGCAGTTGCTCGATGCGGTCTGGGGTACCGATTTCTACGGCGACGACTCGGTGGTCGCCACGTACATCTCCTACCTGCGGCGCAAGGTCGATGCCACCGGTGATCCGCTGATCCACACCCATCGGGGCTTCGGCTACGTGCTGCGGGTCCCGCGCCGCTGATGGGTGCCGCACTGCCGCCCTTGGCTCTGCCCGGCACCGGACGCCGGTGGAGCCTGCGGGCCAGGTTGATCGCCCTGATGCTCGCGGTGACCGCTCTGGCGTTGATCGCGGTGGATGTCATCGTCCCGCTCAATGTCCGGGCCGCTCTGATCGCGGACCGCGACAGAAGTCTGGTCAGCGTGATCAACAGCCTGCCGACCAACACACTTCTGTCGGAGTCGGTACTGAGTGCGGCAAGCCAGAACAACCCACTGCGAGGCGAGATCGGCTGGACGGTGGTCAACACCGGCGGCGTCGGCAAGGTGATCGGTTGGCCTGCCCGTGATCCGAACGGCAATCCCGTGGTCGGGAACTCGCCGCCGACCAACGAACCCCAAACCGTGTCGGACTCGGCCGGCGGGTCAGCCAAGTACCGGATCCTGGCCCGCCCCACCGGTGATCCGGCCGACCCGAGCGGTTACCTGGTCGCCTGGAGCCCGATGGACGACATCTCCTCCACGCTGCAGCAGCTCATTTTTCTCGAATTCCTCATCACCGTCGGGCTTCTGGTCCTGCTCGGCTTCTCCGCCAGCCTGATCATCCGGCGGGAGCTCAAGCCGCTCGAGGCCATGGCGACCGCAGCGGACGAGATCGCCGGCGGCGAACTGGAACGCCGAGTGGCCTCGGGCGACCCCGGTACGGAGGTGGGCCGTCTGGGCACCGCGTTCAACGGCATGCTCGACGGCATCAGCGGGCTGCTGGAGGAGCAACAGCGCAGTGAGGACAGGTTGCGGCAGTTCGTCGCCGACGCGTCGCACGAACTGCGCACGCCGGTCGCCGCCGTGCGCGGTTACTCCGAGCTCTACAAGGCCGGCATGTTGCCGGAGGAGGCCGCTGTCGCAAGGGCTATGGACCGGATGGGCTTCGAAGCCAGACGGATGGGCGGCCTGGTCGAGGACCTGCTCACGCTGATCAAGGCCGACGCCGAGCAGCGCCGCGAGAACGAGCCGGTCGATCTGGCCCAGTTGCTTGTCGGTGTGGTGGACGACGCGGCTGTCATCGATGACACCCGCACCTGGCGTTTGGTGGGTACCGCCCGCCCGACGATGGTCGCCGGCGATCGCCTGCGGTTGCACCAGTTGTTCGCGAACCTGCTGTCGAACGTCCGGACCCACACGCCGTCCGGCACCACCGCCACGGTGTCGGTGCTCCCGGGGCAGGACGACGTCGCGGTCACGGTCACCGACGACGGGCCCGGGGTGCGCCCTGACGAACTGTCGCGCTTGTTCGACCGGTTCTACCGCGCGGACGAGTCACGATCCAGGGAGAACGGCGGCAGTGGTCTCGGGTTGTCCATCGTCGCTGCGATCGTGCGGTCGCACAATGGTCGGATCATCGCGTCCCACGCACCCAACGGAGGTCTGACGATGACGGTGGTGCTGCCACGGCCGGTGGGGACGGCCGCGATTGCCGGTTCCGGTGCGGGTGCGCCCGTCGGAGTCGCGACCGGTCCGATCGACACCACGGCTGTCGCCGCCGGCCTCGAGTTGGCGTCCGGACGATCGATTGCGGCCGTCAACAAGACCGAAACGTAATGTTCACCTGTCCTTTCGTGTTTCTCCCGGGTTCGCCAGGAACCGGGCGGTAGCGTCCCAGAGGTGTCGCGCAGATCTGCGAAACACACGGGAGGCCCCGATTGGACAGTGCCGGACAGTTCCAGCACAGGACGCGCAGGGGGCCGGTACCGGACCCCTTTCGGGGGCGGCCACGTGCCGGCTCCGGCGGCGGGACCACCGGCCCACTCTGCAAGGTGCGGGTGCCCGCGCCGTCAAGGAGCTGTTCGTGGCCTCACGCCGTTCCGCCTCCCCCGCAGTGTCCGACGCCGGCGAAGTACAGCCGGTCGGCGAAGTCCTGAATCCCGCGGGGTCGAATCCCGCCGCGTCGGATTCCACAGCCGACCCCGCCCGTCTGACCTACGTGATCGACACCTCCGTCCTGCTGTCCGACCCGTGGGCGCTCACCAAGTTCGCCGAGCACGAGGTCGTTCTGCCGTTGGTCGTCATCGGGGAACTGGAAGCCAAGCGTCATCACCCGGAGTTGGGGTATTTCGCCAGGCAGGCACTGCGGATGTTGGACGATCTGAGGATCGAGCACGGGCGGTTGGACGCCCCGGTGCCCATCGGAGAGAAAGGCGAGACACCGACCGGCACTTTGCATGTCGAGCTCAACCACACCGATCCGTCGCTGCTGCCGGCCGGTTTCCGCAACGACACCAACGATTCCCGGATCCTGGCGTGCGCATTGAATCTGGCGGCCGAGGGCAAATCCGTCACGCTGGTGTCCAAGGACATGCCGTTGCGGGTGAAGGCCTCCGCGGTAGGTCTGGCCGCCGACGAATACCGCGCCCAGAACGTCGTGTCGTCCGGGTGGACCGGCATGGCGGAACTGGAAGTCCCCACGGACCAGGTCGACACGCTCTTCCACGCCGGCCTGATCGACTCGGATGCGGCCAGGGAGCTGCCCTGCCACACGGGCGTCAAGCTCGTCACCCCGACCGGGTCGGGACTGGGCCGGGTCACCCCGGGCAAGCAGATCCGATTGGTCCGCGGCGAGAAGGAGGCCTTCGGGCTGCGTGGCCGTTCGGCGGAGCAGCGCATCGCACTGGACCTGCTGATGGACGACGAGGTCGGCATCGTCTCCCTGGGTGGGCGGGCCGGCACCGGCAAGTCGGCGCTCGCTCTGTGCGCGGGCCTCGAACTGGTGATGGAGCGGCGCGCGCACCGCAAGGTGGTCGTCTTCCGCCCGCTGTATGCGGTGGGCGGTCAGGAACTGGGCTATCTCCCCGGTAGCGAGAACGACAAGATGCAGCCGTGGGCCCAGGCGGTGTTCGACACGCTCTCGGCCATCGCGTCGCCTGCCGTGGTGGAGGAGGTCATCGCCCGCGGCATGCTCGAGGTGCTCCCGCTGACCCACATCCGTGGGCGGTCCCTGCACGACTCTTTCGTCATCGTGGACGAGGCGCAGTCGTTGGAGCGCAACGTGTTGCTCACGGTGCTGTCCCGGCTGGGCACGAACTCCCGGGTGGTGCTGACCCACGACGTGGCGCAGCGCGACAATCTCCTCGTCGGCCGGCACGACGGTATCGCTGCTGTCATCGAGGCACTCAAAGGCCATCCACTGTTCGCTCACATCACCCTGACCCGGTCGGAGCGTTCACCGATCGCCGCGCTGGTGACCGAGCTGCTCGAGTTCCCGGAACTGAACTAGGGCGGCCCCGTCCACCCACCACCCGGCGGGTACGCGTGGCCGGTGCGACAGGCACCGGCCGCGTGCCACGTCGTCCGTGCTCGTGTCGATGGGACAAAATGATCCGGTGATCAACGGACCGCGACATGCCCCGTCCCTACGCCGACGCGCCGCGGCCGCCCTGGCGGCAGTCGCGGTGGCGGCTGTGGGTCTGCTGGTCACCGTCGACCAGAACGCTCTCGCCGCCCCGGCCCGAGCGGCGGTGGCGTTGGCGGCAGCGCCGGTCAGCACGGCCGGGACCGGTGGAGAGCCCACGTTGAGCATCGACCCGGCGAGCGGACTGACACCGGCGGGCGGTGCCATCAAGGTCGTCGGTGCCGGCTTCAACACCAAGGCCGGCCTGTACGTGGCCATCTGCCACCTCAGCGGCAACACCCCGCCAGATGTCAAGACCGACTGCGTGGGTGGCCCGATCCCGTTGTCCAACACCAGCCGGTCCTGGGCTCACATCACCAGCTCCGGCGTCCCCGTACCCGGCCAGGTCTCGCAGAACTGGAACGCACAGGGTGGATTCAGCGTCACTCTGACCCTGCCCGCGTCCAGTTCGTCCTCGGACGCATTGGACTGCTCGAAGGTCGTCTGCGGGGTCATCACCACTCCCGACGCAGAGACCAAGGACACGACCCAGAACCTGTCGATCCCGATCACCTACGCGGCGCCGACCTCCTCCGCCGCACCCACCACGACCACCCCGCCCACCACGTCGTCCAGCGCCGCAACCACCAGTGCGCCGGCCCCGACCACCTCCCAGGAGACCATCACCAGCACCATCGCCGTCGTCGGGACCACGGTGCAGCCGAAGACCATCGCTGCGCCTTCGGTGGTGGCAGGTGGTAGGCAACAGGTGCTGTTCGCCGGATTCGCCAAGAACGAGACCGTGTCGGTGACGCTCTACTCGGATCCGATCACACTGCCGGATACCAAGGCCGACGGCGACGGCATCGTCGACATCAGCTTCACGGTGCCGGCGACCCTGCCGGCCGGCACCCATCTGCTCAGAGCGGTCGGGCAGACCTCCAAAGTCACCGGGATCGCCTCCTTCCAGGTGACCGCGCCGGTGGTGGCGTCCACCTCCGCGCCCGCCTCCTCCGTCGTGTCGTCCGCATCCGTGTCGAATGCGGTCCCCAGCTCGGCGGCAGTCGTCCCGATCCCGGTGGCTTCGTCGGCGGCGGCTTCCTCGTCGGCGGCCCCGTCCAGCAGAGTCGTCGCGGTGGTGATCATCCCGACGTCGAGCAAGTCGCGCCTCGTCTGGCCCTGGTTCGTGCTCGGGGTCGTCGTGCTGCTCTGGATCGGTATCGCGATCTTCATCGTCCAGCGCCGACGTCAGCGGCTGGCCGCCGAGAACCAGGAGAAGGAGCGGATTCTGGCGGAGGCGTCGGCGGACGAACAGCAGCGGGCGGCGGAGGCTCTGGCCGCCGCCAACTCGGATGCCCCGACCGCCTACATCGGCCCGGTGCCCGGTCAGAACGAGGACTACCTGGGCTATCACCCAGGTGAGCACGGACTGCTGTCCGGGCGGGACCACCCGGACAACCCCGGCATGATGTCCGGCCGTGGCGAGCATCCCGGGTCCACGGCGGAGCAGCCCACCACCTATCTGCCGCCTGCACCGGGTGCCGGTCCTGGCTCGGCGCCGTCCGATGCTTCGGATCCGACGGTGGCCGGCGGTCCGCCGACCGGGGCCTGGGCGCCCGACTTCGTCGATCCGCCGACCGCGCCGGCCCGTGGGGCAGAGTCAGCCGGCGGGGCTGGGTCAACTGGCACGGTAGGGACAGCTGGCACGGTAGGGACAGCTGGCAGCACTGGGTCGACCGGTGCGGCTGGGTCGACCGCGCCTCAACCGTCCGTCCCACCGGCAGGGCCGACGCCGGCCGCCGACAGCGATGGGCCGGGTACCTCGCAGTGGCGGCCGGACTTCGACGAGGACGACGACCCGGACGGCGATGAGTCGGTCGGCGGACGGCACAGCCGCTGACCAGGCACCGATCCCGACAGCCCTGACCACAACGGTCCTGACAACAGAACGGCCGGCCCGCAATGGGCCGGCCGTTCTGGTCTGCGCGAGATCGATCAGGGGTGCGTCATGGACAGCACGTCGAGAGCGGCGTCCAGCTGCTCGGCGGTCACCTTGCCGTTGTCCACATGGCCGCGTTCGATGATCACGGTCTTGATCGTCTTGCCCTCCTTCAGGGCCTGCTTGGCGACCGACGCCGCCTCTTCGTACCCGATGTACTTGTTCAGCGGGGTCACGATGGACGGTGACGATTCCGCGTACATCCGGCATCGGTCCTCGTCGGCGATGATGCCGGAGATGCACCGGTCGGCCAGCAATCGGGTCACCGAGGACAGCAGCCGGATGGACTCGAGCAGATTGCTGGCGATGACCGGCAGCATCACGTTGAGCTCGAAGGAACCGGTCGTTCCGGCAAAGGCGACGGTGGCGTCGTTGCCGATCACCTGAGCTGCGACCATGGCCGTCGCCTCCGGCAGCACCGGGTTCACCTTGCCCGGCATGATCGACGAACCGGGCTGGAGGTCGGGCAGGTGGATCTCGGCTAGCCCGGCCCGCGGGCCCGATCCCATCCAGCGGATGTCGTTGCAGATCTTGACCAGCGCGACGGCGATGCTGCGCAGTTGACCGGACGTCTCGACCAGCCGGTCGCAGGCGCCCTGGGCCTCGAAGTGATTGCGGGCCTCGGTGAAGGGCAGACCGGTGAGGGCCGCCAATTCGGCGATGACCGCGGACGCGAAGCCGGGCGGGGTGTTGATGCCGGTTCCCACTGCGGTTCCACCCAGTGGCAGTTCGGCCAGCCGGGGCAGGGTCGAGGTCAACCGTTCGATACCGCCGCGGATCTGGGCCGCGTAGCCGCCGAACTCCTGGCCCAGGGTCACCGGAGTGGCGTCCATCAGGTGGGTGCGACCCGATTTGACCACACCCGCCCATTCCTGCGACTTGCTCTCCAGGGCACCGGCGAGGTGGTCCAACGCCGGAATCAGATCGCCGACCACGCCCTCGGTGGCGGCCACGTGGATGGACGTCGGGAAGACGTCATTTGATGATTGGGACGCGTTGACGTGGTCGTTCGGGTGCACCTTCGAGCCCAACGCCTCGGTGGCCAGGGTGGCCACCACCTCGTTCATGTTCATGTTGGAGCTGGTGCCCGACCCGGTCTGGAAGACATCGAGCGGGAAGTCCGACTCGAAACCTCCGTCTGCGACCTGCTGGGCGGCCGCCGCCACGGCGGGGCCGATCTTTCCGTCCAAGACGCCCAGATCAGCGTTCACCGTCGCCGCCGCCGCCTTGATCAGGGCCAGCGCGCGGATCTGGGCCGGCTCGAGGCCACGACCGGAGATCGGGAAGTTCTCCACCGCCCGTTGGGTCTGCGCCTGGTAGCGAGCCGCTACCGGTACCCGGACCTCGCCCATGGTGTCGCGTTCGATGCGGTACTCCGCCGGGCGGGAGCCCTCTGCTCCTGCACCGTCGGATGCTGTGGTCTCCGGGGACGTGGTCTCCGAGGATGCGGAGTCGGTGGATGGGAACGCGCCGTTGTGTTCTGCCATGTGGCCACGCTAGCGGGGTCGAGTCGGACGAGGCCACCTGATGGGCGCGGATCTGCGTCACAGCTACGCAGCTCTTCCCGGGTTGATCGAACCCGGCTGTGCCGTGACAGCATGGGATGGTGGCCGATCGCAGGAACAAAACCATCCGGGACATGTCGATCTCGATGGGTGTCATCGTCGTCGGCGTTCTGATCCTGGCGATATTCAACGGCGGATTCACCTTTTCACCGGGCCGCCCGACCGGGGGCACGGCCGCGACCGCGGACGTTCAGGGCGGGTTCGGCACCGCAGACCGGTTGACCGGCTTCGCAGTCCTGGTGCCGAAAGGGCTGCCCGCCGACTGGCACGGCAGTTCGTTCTCCGTCACCAAGCAGCCCGGCACGCCGGAAGCGCCGCCGACCGTGCGTGGCGGATGGTTGGTACCCAGCGGCGCGTACGTCACATTGATCGAATCGTCGGGCACACCGACCGCGGTGCTGGCCGCCGAGGTCGGTCAGACCAGCGGCGTCACCACGGGCACCGTGACAGCGGGCGGTGCGATCTGGACGGTCGGGCCCGGCGTGCGCGACGAGACGGCCTGGGGGCGGACGGCAGATGGCGTCACGCTGCTGATCACCGGGAGTGCGACACCAACCGACTTCACCACGCTGGCCGAGTCGATCAGCGGCTGAAGCCGTCAGTCCGTCTCGTCGGCCTTGGCGAGCGCAGCCTCGACACGTTCCCGGGCCCCGTCGAGGAATCGGTTGCAGACCGCGGCCAGATGCTCGCCGCGCTCCCACAGCCGCAACGAGTCGTCCAGGCTCAGACCGCCCGATTCCAGCTTTCCGACGACTTCGGCCAGCTCGTCCCTGGCCAGTTCGTAGGTGGCCACTTCCGCACCGGTCGTTGTCGCGGTTGCCGGGTCTGTCTGATCGGTCAACTCGTCGTCCTTCTCTTCGAGGGCGGAGCTGCCCGTGCTGTCTTCTGTCGTGGCGCTGTAGGCGGTTTCGCACCCGGATGGATGTCAGGCCCCGCACTGTTCGCAGGTCCCGTACCGTTCTCCGGTCCCGTACTGGTGGCCAGGACCGCGCCGTCCGCCAGTCGGATCCGGACGCCGGCTCCGGCCGGCGCTTGCTGAACCGACCGCAAAATGGTGGTGCCCACCTGGACCACTGCGTAGCCCCTGGCCAGCGTCGCGGTCGGGCCGAGGGCCGACAATTGGGCTCGCCGATGCGCCAGATCTCTCTGCATGCCGTCCAGCTGACCGGCGATCACCGTCCGACCGCGCTGCCTGGCTCTGACCACTTGCTCGGCTCTGGCCTCGACCGGACCGAACGGATCGCGCAGCACGGCCGCCGAAGTAAGCCGGGAGAGCCGGGCACCCTCGGCCACCACCCAGCCACTGAGCGCACGCCTCGCCCGCATCCGGAGTTGTTCGATCGCGCGATACTCGGCGGCGGCATCCGGGACGACGCGCTTGCCCGCGTCAGTGGGGGTCGAACAGCGGACGTCTGCGACGTCGTCGACGATGGGGTGGTCCGGTTCGTGCCCGATCGCCGAGACGACCGGCGTACGGCACCGGGAGACCGCTCGGCACAGGGCCTCGTCGGAGAACGGCAAGAGATCCTCGACGCTGCCGCCGCCTCTGGCCAGCACGATCACGTCGACCTCGGGCATCTTGTCCAGACGCTCGATCGCCTCGACGATCTGGGTCACCGCGTTCACGCCCTGCACGGCCGTGTTCTCGATCCGGAAACGGACGGTCGGCCACCGCGCGCGCGCATTGGCCAGCACGTCGGATTCGGCTGCGCTCGCCCGGCCCGTGATCAGCCCCACTGCTCGTGGGAGAAACGGCAGAGGCTTCTTGCGGGCTGCCGCGGTGAGCCCTTCCGCCGCCAACAGCCTGCGCAGCCGCTCCAGGCGGGCCAGCAGTTCACCCAGCCCGACCGGATGCAGCTGGTCGACCCGCAGCGACAGCGACCCACGGGCCGGATAGAACTCGAACTGCCCGTGCACCACCACTCTGGAACCCTCGGCGGGCGGCGATGGAAGGGCTGCCACCAGCGCCTTCGAGCAGGTCACCTGTAGCGACAGGTCGACGGAAGGATCACGCAAGGTGAGGAACACCGTGGCCGATCGGATGTTGAGCTGGGCGATCTGCCCCTCGATCCAGGCGCTCGGAGCCTTCGAGATGTACTCGGCCATTCGCTGCGAGAGCGCACGGACCGGCCACGGGTTCTCTCTGGTGGTGTCGCTCGCCCGCAACGGTCTGGGCGGCGGTGCCTGTGGTGTGCCGATGTCAGGGCCGGTCACCTGCTCTGGTGCTCCAGGGTGGTGAGTCGATTGGTCAGCAGAGTGACGTACGGCGCCCGATTGGGGCCGGCCTCCTCGCGAGCGAGCAACTCACCGACGGCGGCGGCGTCCAGATCTTCCAGCCGTTCCTTCAGCTCGCCCACGGTGAGTGCGTGGTCGACCGGGATCGACGAATCGCCGTCCGAGCTGCTCGTGCTGAAGACCAGGTCGTCGGGACCACCCGTCGGGTCGGCCGACGCTTCGGTGAAATCAGTGGTGCCCTCGTCCACCACATCGATCCGGTCCACTGCATCGACCAGATCCACACTGTGGTCCGCGTTCAGGCCTTCGCCATCTCCGTCGTCGTCACCTACCGGCGACTGACCCACTGTCCGGTCCACCACCAGGCTGTCGACCAGAGTTCTGGTCGGGTCCTGGGTCTCGGC
The DNA here is from genome assembly GCA_965277305.1 of Nakamurella sp. GTDB lineage: Bacteria > Actinomycetota > Actinomycetes > Mycobacteriales > Nakamurellaceae > Nakamurella. The sequence goes on from CBDICH010000007.1 coordinate 595,924, forward strand.
GTTCGGGGTCTCGGCAGCGTCGGCTTCGGGGGAGGCCGTCGCGTCCGCCCGCCCGGGGGCCGCTGTCTCGCTCTCGTCCTCGTCGAAGGTGGCCCAGGCGGGATGCTCCTCGGCTCCGCCGACCAGGGGTGCCAAGAGCTCGTCGCCCCGGGTGGCCAGCTCGGCGATCTCCTGCCGAAGGCGCATGGAGGTGCGCAGGAGTTGTCCGGCAAAGCTGACGGTCAGACCGGGGAGCTCCCCAGGCAGCTTGACGAGATGGTCAAAGGTCGTCCCCACCAGACCGGCGGCAACGCGAACGCCCATGGGCAAGGTGGTGGCCATGACACCAGACTGCCCCATCGGAGCACAGCCGCGCGCCCCGGGGCGGAAAACAGCGAAAACTGCGAAGTCGGGCGCCACCTAACATGGACTCATGAATGCCGCACCCGCCAAACGAGTCCTGCTGGCCCGACCACGGGGCTACTGCGCCGGGGTGGATCGTGCGGTGGTGACGGTCGAGAAGGCGCTCGAACAGTACGGCGCTCCGGTCTACGTGCGGAAACAGATCGTGCACAACAAGCATGTGGTCGCGACGCTCGAGTCCCGTGGGGCGATCTTCGTCGAGGAGACAGACGAGGTCCCCGAAGGTGCGCTGGTGGTGTTCTCGGCGCACGGCGTCTCGCCGGCCGTCCACGAAGAGGCCGCGCAACGGGACCTGCGAGTCATCGATGCGACCTGTCCGCTGGTCACCAAGGTGCACAAGGAAGCGAAGAAGTTCGCGTCCGAGGGATTCGACATCCTGCTGATCGGCCACCGGGGACACGAGGAGGTCGAGGGCACCCAGGGCGAGGCGCCCGAGGCGATCCAACTGGTCCACGACGCCGCCGATGTGGACACGGTCGCGGTCAAGGATCCCTCGAAGGTCATCTGGCTGTCCCAGACCACGCTCTCGGTCGACGAGACACTGGAGACCGTCGACCTCCTCCGTAGGCGGTTCCCTCTGATGAGCGCCCCGCCCAGCGACGACATCTGCTATGCCACCCAGAACCGCCAGGAGGTGGTCAAGCAGATCGCTGCGGATTGCGACCTGGTGATCGTGGTCGGCTCGAAGAACTCGTCGAACTCCGTGCGTCTGGTCGAGGTTGCCCTCGACGCCGGCGCCCGGACGTCGTACCTCGTCGACTTCGATCACGAGATCGAGGAGGCGTGGCTGGACGGTGTCTCGACCGTCGGCCTGACGTCAGGCGCTTCGGTGCCGGAGGAGTTGGTCGAGGGGGTCCTGCGCTGGCTGGCGGAGCGGGGGTACGGCGATGTCCAGGAGTTCACCGCGGCCACGGAGACCCTGACCTTCTCGCTGCCCAAGGAACTGCGCAAGGACCTGCGGCCGGCCTGAGACGTCGGGCGGCCCCGAGCCGTCGCCGGCCAGCGCGTCGCCGGCCAGGTCCGGTGGGGTCGGTGCAGTCGGTGCAGTCGGTTCAGACGTGGGCGCGCTGCGCGGCGGGCGGCCTCGACTTGCGCAATGGCTGAGCGAAGATCCGAATAACGCAGAGCAAGACGGCCAACGCGGTACCCATCACCATGGTCGGGAACGAATTGACCAGCTTGATCAGGCTGATAGTCGTACGTTCGCTGGCCATGAGTCGGAGCGCGATGAAGCTGACGGCGACCATGACGAGCGGAGGCTGCACCATCGCGGTGAAGATCGAGCCGCGCCGCACCAGTACCGCTGCCAGGCCGACACCGGCCACGAAGCCCAGGCGAAAGCCCCAAGCCAGGGCGGTCGGGTCGGTGACCAGTCCGTCGATGGCCGCTCCGACGGAGGACAGGCCCACCGCCACCAGGATCGCCCCCCAGGATGGAATTCCGCGAATGGTCGACACCGCGGAGGCATCCTCCAAGTTCGGTCGGGACGACCTCGGCTGGGTGGCTGGCGTGTTCACGCCTCCACGGTAACGGGCGGGCGTCAATTTCCGGTGATCGCGAGGCCGGAGCATGCGCATTCACCGCTCCCGCTCAGCCGGTGGCGTCTCCGGCCGCCCGATCCGACTGCCGCAATTGACCGGATGCGAGGTCGTCGAGAGTCGGGCGTCGGGACTCGCCGACCTCCCGTTCGGCGTCGTCGGCGGCCGACGCGCCCAGCCAGTCGGGAGCTTGGGGGTGGCGCGGCGTGAGCAGTACGGGATCTGGGGCAGGGAGGCCACCCGCGCCGACGCCGAGGTCGCTGAACCTGCGGGCGGTCACCAGGACTCTGCTCTCCATCGATCCCACCGCGGCGTTGTAGGACTCCACCGCGCGCTCCAGAGTGCTGCCCAACCTCGCGAAGTGGGTACCGAGCGTGGACAGCCGGCCGTGCAGCTCCCGGCCGAGTGAATGGATGGCGGCAGCCGACTCCGACAGACGTTCCTGCCGCCAGGTGAAGGCCACCGTGCGCAGGAGCGCGATGAGGGTGGTCGGCGTGGCGATCACCACGTTCCGCGCAAAGGCGTACTCGGTGAGGCCGGGGTCGATGGTCATGGCTGCATCCAGCAGCGGTTCGCCGGGCACGAACATCACCACGAACTCGGGTGCCGGCTGGAAGTGCTGCCAGTAGGCCTTGCCGGCCAACGCGTCGACGTGGGCCCGCACCGCCCGTGCGTGCCTGCTCATCATCTGTTGCCGCTGCGGTTCGTCGGCACACTCCCGTGCCTGCAACCAGGCGTCGAACGGCACCTTCGCGTCGACCGGGATGTGCCGCCCGCCGGCCAGTCGGACGATCATGTCCGGCCGGACTCCGGCCGCATCAGCCACCGCGGCCGACACCTGGGTATCGAAATCGCAGTGCTCCACCATGCCGGCAAGTTCGACGATCCGCTGCAACTGGACCTCGCCCCAACGGCCGCGGACCATCGGTGCGCGAAGCGCATTGACCAGAGATCTGGTCTGGGAGCCGAGATCGGCTGAGGTGCGGTGCAGGGCCGCGACCTGCTCGTACAGCCCGGCGTACGCACCGGCCCGGTCTCGCTCGACCTCCCGCAGCCGTTGCTCGACCCGGACGAGTGCGTCGGATGCCGGGGCTAGCAGCGCCGCCACCTCGAGCGTCTGATTGGTCCGGCCCGCGGGCTCCCGCCACCATCGGGCCGCCAGTGCGATACCGATGCAGACACCGAGGGCGAGCAGGAGGGCTCCGATGAGCAGAGCGGCCGTGTTCATGGCGAATTCCGGTTCATGCCGGAGAGCATCCACCAGAGCACCGACAGCCATGAAAATGACGACCGCGCCGCCTGTCCCTCCGCACCGCACCGCGATCAACGCGCGAAACTGCCCCAACCCGTACGAGAATCTCGACACGGTGCGCGAACGGGGCCGGCCGGTCGCGATATCTCGAGCCGGGAAGATCCTCTCGACTCTCATTAAATGGTCGTTCATCCCACCTACTGGGACCGGCGGCGAGGGCGCGCCGCCGTCGGCACGCTATGCTCAAACCATGTCCGCCCAGGGAGTGCCTTTGGTGTGCCGCCGCGAGGTCGATCTCGTGCGCGTCGCCAGCGCTACCTGTTGCGCCGTCCGCTGACCCTCCGCTCATCGAGCCGTCGGTCATGCATCGACGGCGTTGCTCCGGACGGCAGGACCCGGATGTGAACGCGCCCTAGGTGTGTGCCCGGCCCTTCCCCGCAAGGACCCGCCGTGCCTTCAGCTTCACCCCGGACGAACACGTCCGAAACCCTCGCTCCAGCCGACCTGGTCGGCGATGTCGCCGCGCCCTCGGGACGTACCGTCGTGGGCGCGCCGCGTCCGGCGCGCAAGCGCCCGGACGCAGGCCGGGGCCAGGGGCAGTGGGCGCTGGGTCACCGCGAGCCGCTCAACCCGAACGAGCGGATGAAGAAGGATGACGACGGGCTGCACTGCCGCGCCCGGATCGAGAACATCTACCGCCATACCGGGTTCGACGGTATCGACCCTGGTGATCTTCGTGGCCGTTTCCGCTGGTGGGGGCTGTACACCCAGCGGGCGCCCGGGATCGACGGCGGTCGCACGGCGGTCCTGGAGCCGCACGAGCTGGAAGATCCGTTCTTCATGCTCCGGGTTCGGGTCGACGGGGGACTGCTGACGACGGCCGCGCTCCGCACCATCGGTGACGTCTCGACCAGGTATGCCCGCGACACCGCTGATCTGACCGACCGGCAGAACATCCAGTTGCACTGGATTCGCATCGAGGACGTTCCCGACATCTGGGAAGCACTCGAAGGTGTCGGGTTGAGCACGGCGGAGGCCTGCGGAGACGTGCCTCGCGTCGTCCTCGGCTCACCGTTGGCCGGCATCGCGGCCGACGAGATCATCGACGGCACGCCGGCCATGCAGGCCATCCTGGACCAGTTCATCGGCTCGGACGAGTTCTCCAATCTGCCCCGCAAGTTCAAGACGGCCATCTCCGGGTCGCCGCGGCAGGACGTCGCGCACGAGATCAACGACATCTCGTTCGTCGGTGTCGTGCATCCCGAACTCGGCCCGGGCTTCGACGTGTGGGTGGGTGGGGGGCTCTCGACCAACCCGATGTTGGCCCAGCGCCTGGGGGTTTTCGCCACCATCGACGAGATCCCGGAGATCTGGAAGGGCGTCATCTCGATCTTCCGGGACTACGGGTACCGCCGGCTCCGCAACCGGGCCCGGTTGAAGTTCCTGGTCGGCGACTGGGGGATCGCCAAGTTCCGCGAGGTGCTCGAGACCGAATACCTGCACCGCACGCTGACCGATGGTCCGGCTCCGCAGGTCTGGGACGGACCGCGGGATCACGTGGGGGTGCACCCGCAGAACGACGGGCGCTTCTACGTCGGCATCGCGCCGACGGTGGGGCGGGTCAGCGGAAAACTGCTGTCCGACATCGCTGATGTGGTGGAGGCCCACGGGTCCGGCCGCGTGCGCGCGACCACCGAGCAGTCCTTGGTGATCCTGGACATCGAGGCTGACCAGGTCGAATCCCTCCAGGTGGCCCTGGCCGGTCTCGGTCTGTCCACGACACCGTCGACGTTCCGGCGAAACATGATGGCCTGCACCGGGTTGGAATTCTGCAAGCTGGCCATCGTGGAGACCAAGGCACGGGGGATCGCGCTGGTCGACGAGTTGGAGAAGCGGCTGGGCGACCTCGACGTGCCGCTCACGATCAACATCAACGGCTGCCCCAATGCCTGCGCCCGGACCCAGATCGCCGACATCGGTCTCAAGGGCATGATCGTCACCGACGCGGCGGGCGAGCAGGTCGAAGGGTTCCAGGTGCACCTCGGCGGCGGCTTGGGCCTCGACGCAGGATTTGGTCGAAAGGTGCGCGGACACAAGGTGACCGGCGACGAACTGGCCGACTACGTCGAGCGCGTCGTCAAGTCCTATACCGCGCACCGCGAGCCGGGCGAGCGGTTCGCGACCTGGGTCGCCCGCTCCGACGAGTCGGTGCTCCGATGACCGACTCGCACACCGCCCACCCGCGCGCCGTGTCGCGATCCTCGCGGCACTTGGCCCGATTTGTCGCGAGGGTCGCGACATGGTTCGAGGTCTGATGAGCGAGAACAGGGCGCCCGCGCAGTACTGCCCGTACTGCGGCGAGACCAATCTGTGGCCGCACGAGGAGTCGCACGGGGCCTGGAGCTGCCGCGACTGCCGACGGGTGTTCGCCGTTCGCTTCATCGGGCTGGCCGGTGCCGGGAACGCAGCTGCTGCGTCGCCTTCTGCGGTAGCCGAAAGCGCCGCCCCTGAAGAGGTTTCCCGATGATCACCACGATCCGTTCCGCCGCGGATCTGTCCGCGGTGGCGGCGCAGGCCACGCTCGATCTCGAGGGCGCAACTGCCGAGGAGATCCTGACCTGGGCAGCCGAGGAATTCGGCGACGGCCTGGCGATCACCGCGTCCATGCAGGACACGGTCCTGACGCACCTGGCTGCCAAAGTCCGGCCCGGTATCGACGTGTTGTTCCTGGAGACGGGCTATCACTTCGTCGAGACCGTCGGCACAGCCGATGCGGTCGAAGCGGTCTATGACGTGAATCTGCGGCGCCTGCTGCCACTGCAGACGGTGGCCCAGCAGGATGCCGAGTACGGCCCGGAACTGTTCTCCCGCAACCCGGATCTGTGCTGCGCGCTGCGCAAGGTGGCTCCGCTGAACGCTGCGATGGAGGGCTACCACGCCTGGGCCACCGGACTGCGCAGAGCAGAATCGGCCAGTCGGGCCACCACCCCGATCGTGGCGTTCGACGCCAAGCGCGGCCGGGTCAAGATCGCGCCTCTGGCCATGTGGTCGGACGAGGACGTCGACCGCTACATCATCACCAACAACGTCCTGATGAATCCGTTGCTGTCGGCCGAGTATCCGTCGATCGGTTGCGAACCCTGCACGCTGCGGGTGGCTCCGGGGCAAGACAGCAGAGCCGGTCGTTGGGCCGGCCTGACCAAGACCGAATGCGGGTTGCACACATGACGAGCACTCAGATCGCCGAACGGGACCAGTCCCGTAGCACTGCTGACGGGGTGACCCTCTGGCTGACGGGATTGCCGAGCGCCGGGAAGACCACCCTGGCGTTCGCCGTGGCCGATCGGCTCCGCGCGGACGGTGTGGACGTGGAGGTGTTGGACGGTGATGAGGTCAGGACGCATCTGTCCGCCGGTCTCGGCTTCAGCCGCAAGGATCGCGACACGCACGTCGACCGCATCGGTTTCGTCGCCGAGTTGCTGGCCAGCCACGGAGTGGTCGTGCTGGTTCCCGTCATCGCGCCGTACGCGCAGGCCAGGGACAAGGTGCGCGCCCACCACCGAGCAAACGGAACGGCCCTGCTGCAGGTGCACGTGGCGACATCAGTTGAAGTCTGCGCCGAGCGTGATGTGAAAGGCCTCTACGCCAAGGCGTTCCGTGGCGAGATCACGTCGATGACGGGCGTGGACGATCCGTACGAGGTGCCGAGCGATCCCGATCTGCGGATCGATACCGCCGTGCTGGATCAGGCCGGTGCCGTGGATCTGCTGCTGGAGCTGCTGGCCAGGCACGGGAATGCCGCAGACTTCCAGAGCGAGGTCGGCCGATGAGCCTGAACACCGAGTCATTGCCGCCGGCGCTGTCCGCCGCCGGGCATGCCCGTGGCCACCTGCGCGCGCTCGAGTCCGAAGCCATCCACATCCTGCGGGAGGTGGCCGGGGAGTTCGAACGACCGGTCATCCTGTTCTCCGGTGGCAAGGACTCGATCCTGGTATTGCACTTGGCGCGCAAAGCATTTCACCCTGCCCCCATTCCGTTCTCGCTGTTGCACGTCGACACCGGGCACAATTTCCCGGAGGTCATCGCCTATCGCGATGCCGTGGTCGCAGACGGCGACTTCCGGTTGAAGGTTGCGCACGTGCAGGACTGGATCGATGACGGACGGCTCACCGAGCGTCCCGACGGCACCCGCAACCCGCTGCAGACCGTCCCGCTGGTCGACACCATCGCTGACGAGCGTCACGACGCCGTGATCGGCGGTGCCCGCCGGGACGAGGAACGGTCACGGGCCAAGGAACGCATCTTCTCCCTGCGAGATGCCTTCGGTGGCTGGGATCCCCGCCGGCAGCGTCCGGAGTTGTGGGACCTCTACAACGGCAAGCATGCGCCTGGCGAGCATGTCCGGGTGTTCCCCATCTCCAACTGGACCGAACTGGACGTGTGGAACTACATCGAGGCCGAGCAGATCGTGCTGCCGGCGATCTACTACGCCCACGAGCGGGAAGTCTTCCTGCGCAACGGCATGTGGCTCACTCCGGGAGACTGGGGTGGCCCGGTCGGATCGGAGACGCTGGAGAACAGGGAGGTCCGCTTCCGCACCGTCGGCGATATGTCGTGCACGGGAGCCGTCGAATCCGGCGCGGCCGATGTCGGCGCCGTGATCGAGGAGATCATCGCCACCAGGATCACCGAGCGCGGCGCCACCAGAGCCGACGACAAACTCAGCGAAGCAGCTATGGAAGACCGCAAGAAGGAAGGGTACTTCTGATGAGCGAGATCGCCCTGGCTGCACCGGAAAGGTTCCCTGTGACGACCACGCCCCGTGGCTTGCTGAGGTTCGCCACCGCCGGCTCGGTGGACGACGGCAAGTCGACGTTGGTCGGTCGGCTCCTGCACGACTCGAAGTCGGTCCTGTCCGACCAACTGGATGCCGTCGAGCGCACGTCTGCCGCGAGAGGCCTCGACAGTCCTGATCTGTCGCTCCTGGTTGACGGGTTGCGCGCGGAACGCGAGCAGGGCATCACCATCGATGTGGCCTACCGCTACTTCGCCACGGCTGTGCGCAGCTTCATCCTGGCGGACACGCCGGGACACGTGCAGTACACGCGCAACACGGTGACCGGTGCCTCCACCGCCGACCTGGTGATCATCCTGGTCGACGCCCGGACCGGCGTGGTGGCCCAGACCCGCCGGCATGCCGCCGTGGCCGCACTACTCGGGGTGCCGCACCTCTTGCTCGCGGTCAACAAGATCGACCTGGTCGATTTCGACGAGAACGTCTTCGACTCCATCGCGGCCGAGTTCGACCGGTATGCCGTCGATCTGGGTATCGGCGAGGTGACGGCGATCCCGATCTCCGCCCTGCACGGCGACAACGTGGTGACCCGGTCCGACCGCATCGATTGGTACACCGGGCCGAGCATCCTCGAACACCTGGAACAGGTCGAGTTGGCCGACAGCGCTTCGGCAGGCGACCTCCGGTTCCCGGTGCAGTACGTGATCCGGCCCCGATCCGAGCAGTACCCCGACTACCGCGGATACGCCGGCCGGGTGACCGCCGGCACGGTGCGCCCGGGCGACGAGGTCGTGGTGTTGCCCGCCGGGCGGCGCTCCGTCGTATCTTCCATCGACACGGCCGACGGTGCAGTGGATGTCGCAGCGGCCGGTGATTCCGTGACATTGCTCCTGGCCGATGACATCGATCTCTCCCGCGGCGACCTCATCTCCGGAATCGGCACCGCACCCGATCCGGTGACCCAGTTCTCTGCGACCGTCACCCAGCTCGCGGACAAGGGTCTGCGTCCCGGGATGCGGGCTCTGCTGCGCTACGGAACGGCGACGGTCCGGGTCATCGTCTCGCAGCTCGACCACCTGCTCGACATCGATACCCTGGCCGAGCTGGAAGCGCCGAATGCTCTGTCGCTCAACGACATCGCGCAGGTCACGCTACGCACGGTCGAGCCGGTGCCGGTCGAGCCTTTCCGCCCAGGCGGCGCCGTGGGCTCTCTCCTGATCATCGATCCCGCCGACGGCACGACCCTGGCGGCCGGAATGGTCGGTGATCGTCGATCTGCCCTGAGGCACGAACCTGCTGCCGACGCGCGCGACGCCGCCGACGAACGATGTCGACCTGGAACAGAACTCCTTCCCCCCGGTAATGCCTCCGGGCCCCGTGAGGCAGCCGTACCCTCCAACAGCTTCCCGACCCCTGGCCCGTAACCGGCCAGTCCGAAAGGTATTGCCATGATCCGTCTTTCGCGTCATAGACTTGTCGCTGCGACTGCGTTCGCCGGCGTGATCGCGCTGACCAGTGCGTGTGGTTCGAGCTCGTCCGCCACGTCGTCATCCAGCGCGGCCGGCTCGGCCGCCGCCTCCGGTTCGGGCGGCGCAGCAGGGTCGGCGTCTTCCACAGCCGCCGGCGAACTCCGTCTTGGTTACTTCGCCAACGTCACCCACGCCGCCGCCGTTCTCGGCGTGGCAGACGGCACGTTCGCCAAAGCGCTGGGCAGCACCAAGCTCTCGACCGAGGTGTTCAATGCCGGTCCGGCCGCCATCGAGGCGCTGAACGCCGGCGCCATCGACGCGGCCTTCCTCGGCCCGAGCCCGGCCATCAACTCCTTTGTGAAGTCGCACGGCGATTCCTTGCGCATCGTGGCCGGGGCCACGCAGAACGGCGCGGCGCTGGTGGTCAAGCCCAGCATCACCTCCGCGGCGGAGCTCAAGGGCAAGACCATCGCCACCCCGCAGCTCGGCGGTACGCAGGACGTCGCGTTGCGGGAGTACCTGTTCAAGAACGGGCTCAAGGTGCAGACCAACGGGGGCAGTGATGTCGACGTGGTCAACCAGGAGAATTCGCAGACACTCAACTTGTTCAAGACCGGTCAAGTGGACGGCGCGTGGCTGCCCGAACCGTGGGCGTCCCGACTGGTGATCGATGCCGGCGCAAAGACTCTGGTCGACGAGAAGACGCTGTGGCCCGACCAGTCCTTCCCGACCACGATTCTGATCGTGGCGAAGTCGTACCTGGAGCAGCACCCGGACACCGTGCAGGCCCTGATCAGCGGGGAGTTGGCCGCTATCAAAGAGATCGCCGCCGATCCGACGAAGACCGCCGGTGAGGTCAACGATGCGCTCGGCACGTTGACCGGCAAGAAACTCTCGGATGCGGTCATCGCTTCGGCATTCAAGAACATCAAGGTGTCCGACGACCCGCTGGCCAGCACCTACAACACCTCCGGCCAGCATGCCGTGGACGGCGGACTGCTCAAGTCCGTGCCGGACGTCAAGGGCATCTTCGATCTGCGCATTCTGAACAAATTGCTCAAGGCCGCCGGTCAAACTCCGGTCAGTGCCGCCGGTCTCGGACAGGAGTAAATCGTGACGACCCTTGCTGATGCAGGCACCGACCTGGGCCAGGTGGACTTCCACGAGGACGACCCGCGAGTCGTGCCGCTGGCTCCGGAGCCGCAGGCCGAGATGTCTCCGGATGTGCTGATCAACGGTGTCAGCAAGGTGTTTCGCGGACCGGGCGGCAGCGTCGCAGCGCTGGACAACATCGATCTGTCGGTAGCTCCGGGCGAGTTCGTCTGCCTGCTGGGGGCGTCCGGCTGCGGCAAGTCCACGCTGCTGAACCTGATCGCCGGCTTGGACAAGCCCACGCTCGGGACAGTGCAGACGGCCGGCCGCCCGGCGCTCATGTTCCAGGAGGCGGCGTTGTTCCCGTGGCTCACTGCGGGTGCGAACATCTCCTTGGCGCTCAAGCTGGCCGGGGTGCGTCGTGCGGATCGAGCCGCCCGGGTGGACGAACTGCTCGAGCTGGTCCGGTTGGCCGGCACGGCGAAGCGACGGATCCACGAGCTCTCCGGTGGCCAACGGCAGCGGGTGGCGCTGGCACGGGCGCTGGCCCAGAGTGGTCAGGTGCTGCTGATGGACGAGCCGTTCGCTGCGCTCGACGCCATCACCAGGGATGTGCTGCACGACGAGCTGACCCGGGTCTGGAAGCGCACCGGGAACAGCGTGGTCTTCGTGACGCACAACGTGCGGGAGGCCGTCCGGCTGGGACAGCGGGTCGTGCTGCTGTCCTCCCGCCCGGGTCGCGTGGTCGGCGAGTGGCGGGTTGACATCAAGGGTCCGCGCACCATCGAGCATCCAGAGGTGTCGGCCCTGGCGGCCGAGATCACGCTGCGATTGCGGGAGGAGATCGCCAGCCATGCCCAGGCTTGATACCAAAGTGCTGCCGCCGACCGACGCGTCGACATCGGTCGAGGTGATCGAGCCCGACGAGCAGGTCGAGCGTGAGGACACCGCCGCAGTCGGTGCCGGCCTGGACGCGCTGGAACATCACGACATCACCCGGGATCCGATGTGGCGTCGGTTCCTGCGCGGCTTCTATCCGCCACTGATCGCCCTGCTCGCGCTGTTGGGGCTGTGGCAGTACGCGTACTCGCAGCACTGGAAGCCTGACTTCGTGTTGCCGTCGCCGGCCAGCGTCTGGACCACCTTCACCGCCCTCGTGGCCGACGGGACCGCCGGCACCGTGATCTGGACCAGCCTCAGCCGGGGGCTCATCGGGTTCGCCTTGTCCATCGTGCTGGGCACCCTGATCGGGCTGTTGTTGTTCCGCTTCCGATGGCTGCGGTCCGCTGTCGGCCCGCTCCTGACCGGTCTTCAGTCGCTGCCGTCGGTGTCCTGGGTGCCGATGGCCGTGCTCTGGTTCGGGTTGAGCAACGAAGCCATCTATGCCGTGGTGCTGCTGGGCGCTGTCCCGTCGATCGCGAACGGCCTGCTCGCCGGAATGGACCAGGTACCGCCCCTGCTCACCCGAGTCGGCAAGGTGCTGGGCCTCGGTCAGATCGGGTTGATGAAAGATGTGCTGATCCCTGCTTCGCTGCCCGGCTACATTTCGGGACTGCGCCAGGGTTGGGCCTTCTCCTGGCGGTCACTGATGGCCGCGGAGTTGATCGTGATCTCCGACAGGCTCGGCCTGGGCCTCGGCGCCCTGATGAACCAGGGCCGCGACCTGGGGGATGCGCCCACCATGTATTGCGCGCTGATCCTGATCTTCTTCGTCGGAGTGGGCATCGAGCTGATCTTCTTCCGACCCGTCGAGCGCGCCGTGCTGTCGGCCAGGGGATTGACCCCCGGACCCAGGTGACGGATCAGGAGGCCGCGGGACCACCCCTGGTCGGGTTGGCCCACGGCAGTCGGGACCCGCGGGCCGCGGTCGCCATCGCCGCACTGATGACGGCCGTAGCCGCAGCCCGGCCGGGTCTGCTGACCGCCTCAGCCTTTCTCGACCTGTCCGAACCGGATCTGACCACTGCGGTCGCCCGGCTGGATGTCGCACGAGCCGTCGTGGTGCCGCTGTTGTTCGCCCAGGCGTTCCACGCGAGAGTGGATGTGCCACAGGCAGTCGACGAGGCAGCTGCGCGAACCGGCAGCGAACTCGTCGTGGGTGAGATCCTCGGCCTGGGGCCGGAGGTACTGGCCGCACTGCAGGGCCAGGCCCGCGCTGCCGGGGTCGGCCGCGACCAGGAGGTCCTGCTGCTCGCCGTCGGGACCTCCGATCCGGTCGCCAACGCGGCCGTCGACGACCTGGCGCAGTTGTGGTCATCAGGGCGGAAGGCCCCGGTCCGAGCGGTGTTCGCCACCACCGAGCCGAGGGCGTTGGCCGCCCTCGACGAACCGCGCCGGCAGCCGCCGGCTGTCGTCTCGCTCTTCCTGGCCCCGGGTCTACTCCTGGACCAGGTCGGTCGCCGGGCAACCGAGCTCGGGGTGACGGTGACGGATCCGCTGGGGTCGGCCATGACCCAGCTCGTCCTCGACCGGTACGACGCCGCTCTGCGCTGAGGCCTGCCTGCGCGATCGGTCGCCGGCCCCTGGTCAGGCGGCGCGTTCGTGGTCGAGCAGCCATTGTTTCGCCGGCAGCCCCCAACGAAAGCCACCCAGCGATCCGTCGAGGCGAAGGACCCGGTGGCAGGGCACGAACAGTGCGGCGGCATTTCTGGCGCACGCCGCCGCAGCGGCACGAATGGCCGGCGGGCGTCCCGCCAGTACCGCAAACTCCGAGTAGGTGACGGGGTTACCCGGTCCCACAGTGCGCAGCACATCCCAGGCGTGGACCAGGAAAGGTCCGGATACCTGTTGCACCGCAATAGGATCGATCGCAGTGAGCTCGCCACTGTGATATGCCAGGACCGCGTCGTTGATGCCGTCGATGGCCGGTACCGAGATGAGGTTCTCCGGTCGCAACCGTGATGCGATCACCGGTAGCAGTTCACCGATGTCTCCGGTCCAACCCGATGCCAGCACGGCCGGCACCTCCGTGTCGGTGGCCACCACGGTGAACGGTCCGATCGGTGTGTTGATCGTGGTGGTGAGGGCGGTCGTGGTCATCGTTGCCGCGTGAGCCGACGCTGTCGTCATGGGTGCCTCTCGGTGTGGAGCTCGTTGGTGGGTGTGAAGGTGTTGGTGGGTCGGGGTGATCCGACCTGGCGCTCGTGACGCGGGCGGTGAGGGTTCGTCACGAGCGGTCGGGTCGTCCCGCCCGGCCGGCGGCGCGCCACAGGTGCAGCCCGGCGTAGGAGCGGAACGGGCTCCACCGCTTCGCATGCGCCGACAAACTCGTCGGTGCGGTTGGCAGTCCGAGCTTTTCCGCACCCTGTCCGAGCACCAGGTCTCCGGCCATCAGGACGTCCGGGTCGCCCAGCACCCGCATGCAGACGTACTGGGCTGTCCACGGTCCGATCCCAGGGAAGGTCATCAGCTCCCTCGACAGCTCCTCCGTGCGGCGGCCGGCGTCGACCACCAGCTCCCCTGCGGCGATCGCGCGGGTGACGCCGACGATCGACCCGGCCCGATGCCTCGGACCGGGTATCTCGGCCGGATCGAGTGCGGCCAGATCTGCCGGTGCTGGAAAAAGATGGGTGAGCAGAGGATCGAATCCAGGACTGCCGGCGTCGAAGTCCATGGGGTGGCCGACGGATGCGGTGAGTCGGGCCAGCGTCGTCCGGGCCGACGCCACCGAGACCTGCTGCCCGAGGATCGCCCGCAGGAGAATCTCCGGGCCGTCGACCGCCCCGGGCAGTCGCAACCCGGGACACCCGCGTACCGACACAGCCAGGAACGGGTCATCGGCCAGTTGATCATCGACGCTGACCGGGTCGGCGTCGGCATCCAACAGGCGACGACAACGGTCGATGGCGGGAACCAGGTCCGTCAGGTGTTCGAGCCGCAAGGTCGCCACGACGACCGCCGGCGCTCCCGGTGCCGGGAAGTCGAGGTGAACGGTGCCCTTGCCGGCCGGTAGCGCGAGCGTGCGGGCGTAGCGGCGTCCCTGCACGTATTCGACGCCGCTCACCGCCCGGGCGCCGAGGAAGGCGAGGAGCGCGTCACCGGCGAAAGGCGCCCGCACCGCGAGCCGCAGCGACAGTGCCCCCGGAGCAGTCACCAGCGATTGCCGATGGTTCCGCAGGCTCGTCGGGTCACTGGCGTAGACCTCGCGAACGGTGTCGTTGAACTGCCGGATGCTGGAAAAGCCAGCTGCGAAGGCGATCTCACCGATGGACAGCGACGTCGTCGTCAACAGGACGCGCGCGGTATGGGCTCGCCGCGCTCTGGCCAGGGCGATCGGGGTAGCGCCGACCTCCGCAGCCAGCATGCGTCCGAGATGGCGTGGTGTGTAGCCCAGCCGGTGGGCCAGACCGGCGACGCCATCCCGGTCGACCACGCCGTCGCCGATCAGACGCATCGCCGCTCCGACGGTGTCGGCCCGGAGGTTCCATTCCGGCGAACCGGGCGTGGCATCCGGCAGACACCGTCGGCAGGCCCGGAAGCCGGCCGCTTGCGCTGCGGCCGAGGTGGGATAGAAGTCGACATTGCGGCGCAGGGGAGTGCGGGCGGGGCAAGCCGGACGGCAGTAGATGCCGGTGGTGCGGACGGCCGTGAAGAACTGCCCGTCAAATCGAGCATCCCGGGTCTGCACGGCGCGGTAGGCCGCATCGCTATCAGCTATCACCTCAACGACTCTGCCATTGTTCCGAAGCTGCCGCTGGCGGTTTTCGGACATGGCAGTGGTGGGTCTGGCCGGGCAGGGATCACCCCCCGGCCGAGAAGTTCGTCGACGCTGCAGGGTTCGGCGCACGGGGGCGGGGCCAGCCGCGGGAGTGGCAAGCTGAGCGCCATGACAGATGTGCCCGACCCGTCAACTCTGCCGGCCGCGCCGACCCTGCCCGCCTCGCCGGTGCCGGCGTCGCCCCCGACACTCTGGGAACAGCAGGTGGTGGGGGAGCGGTGGACGTTCTACGCGGACCGGTTCGACAAGATGATCGCTGATGGAACCGACCTCGAGGGCGAGGCCCGCTTCGTCGATGCCATGGTGACCAGGGGTTCGGCGGTACTCGACGCCGGTTGCGGCACCGGGCGGATCGCCTCCGCGCTGGCCCGGATGGGCCATTTTTCGATCGGTGTCGACAAGGACGCCGGGCTGATCGAGATCGCCAGGAGCCGCTATCCGGGCGTGCCCTACCTGGCCTGTGATCTGATGCTGGTGAGCCCGGAGAACCTGCATCAGGCCGGCGGAACCCCCGATTTCGATGTCGTCGCGCTGCCGGGGAACGTGATGGTCTACCTCGCCCCCGGAACTGAACGCCGGGTGCTCGCAAACCTGGCCGGTCTGCTCCGGCCGGCCGGGCGGATCGTCGCCGGGTTCGCCACGAACCGTGAGTACACCCCGCAGGCCTTCCGCGCCGACGCCGAAGCGATCGGCCTCACCGTCGAACACCACTTTGCCACCTGGCAACTCGACCCGGTGACCGATACTTCCGACTGGGCGGTGATCGTGCTGCGGGGACCGGGCGCAGAGGTCGACGTCGACGCTGCGACGCAGTGGAGCCCGGCCACGAGGTGGCCGCGCGGAGAGTAGGAAGTAGAGGCCGCCCGACGCATCTAAACTGATCCCTTGTGAGTCTGACCCTCGGCATCGTCGGCCTGCCCAATGTCGGCAAGTCCACCTTGTTCAACGCCCTGACCCGTTCCGATGTGCTCGCCGCGAACTATCCGTTCGCGACGATCGAGCCCAACGTGGGGGTCGTCCCGCTGCCCGATCCGCGTCTGGACGAGTTGGCGAAGGTGTTCTCGTCCGTCCGCACGGTGCCCGCCGTGGTCTCGTTCGTCGACATCGCCGGCATCGTCAAAGGTGCGAGCGAGGGCGCCGGGCTCGGAAACAAGTTCCTGGCCACGATCCGTGAGGCGGACGCCATCTGCCAGGTCGTCCGGGTCTTCGACGACGACGACGTGATCCATGTGGACGGCAAGGTGGATCCGCTGGCCGACGTCGAGACGGTCAACACCGAGCTGATCCTGGCCGACATGCAGACCATCGAGAAGGCGCTGCCGCGGCTGGAGAAGGAGGCCAGGACCGCCAAGGAGCGCAAGCCGATCCTGGAGGCCGCGCAGCAGGCGGCGATGATCCTCGACTCCGGGAAGACGTTGTTCTCGGCCAGGGCCGAGCTCGACCTGCCGGCTCTGCGGGAGCTGACGTTGCTGACCGGGAAACCGTTCCTCTACGTCTTCAACTCCGACGAGGGTGTGCTGACCAACGCGGACAAGCGGGCCGAACTCGCGGCGGCGGTGGCCCCGGCGGATTCGGTCTTCCTCGATGCGAAGGTCGAATACGAATTGCTGGAACTGGACGACGAGTCCGCCCTCGAGCTACTCGAATCGGTCGGCCAGGACGAGCCGGGTCTGCACGCCCTGGCCCGAGCCGGGTTTCACACCCTCGGCCTGCAGACGTATCTCACCGCCGGCCCCAAGGAGTCGCGGGCCTGGACGGTCAAGCAGGGCGCGACCGCGCCGCAGGCCGCCGGGGTCATCCACTCCGATTTCGAGCGGGGCTTCATCAAGGCCGAGGTGGTTTCCTACGCCGACCTGATCGCGGCCGGTTCGATAGCGGCGGCCAAGGCAGCCGGCCGGGTGCGCATCGAAGGCAAGGACTACGTCATGGCAGACGGCGACGTGGTGGAGTTCCGGTTCAACGTATGAGTCAGCCTGTACCGACGATCATCGACGAGTAACCGCTGGTGGAAGGGCGGGTTCTGGGCTCCGCTGGAAGATCGCGAGCCGCTAGAAGATCTCGAACCGGAAGTGTCCGATCTCCAGGTCCTCGTCTGCGCCCAGGTCGAGGAGATCGGCGGATCCATCGCGGACAGCGGCCGCAAGTTCCTCGGCGGTGAAGCGGCCATTCGCGGGTACACCGACCAGCACCTGGAGTTTGTCCGGCCGAGCCGGTCGAACGAGATGTGCCACCCCCCAGCGGAATCCGTCATCCACCTCGATCGGAAAGACTGGATCGAGTTGGATTCCCGCCTGGGCCAACAGCCTGCTGGCGGCTCTGGTGGTCGAGTCGACCGACGTCATGGCGGGTCCTTTCGTGGCGAGCGTCGCCGTGGCAGTCAGTATGCCCTGGGCACTGGACCGGCCGGCGGTGACGTGGACCAGCGGGCCCACACCGCGTCCGGCTTGCGAAAGACCAGGCCGACCGAGTCGGTGGTGCGGGCCGGATCGCCGGTCAGGTGGGGCAGGGTCAGCAGATCCGATACCGCACAACGGGTCTGGAGTCGGGCCAGATGCAGCCCGATACAGGTGTGCGGGCCCTGGGCGAAGGCCAGCTGCTTGCGAACGTCCGCCCGGTGTAGATCGAAGCGATCCGGATCGGCGAAGACGGCAGGATCCCGATTCGCTCCGGCGAGTGAGACGACGACCAGGTCGCCCCGGCGGATGTCCACCCCACCGACCGAGATGTCCGAAGTGGCATAACGATCGACCACCGCTGCGGCCGGCTCGAGCCGCAACGACTCCTCGATGGCCGCATCTACCAGAGTGGGGTCCGAGTGCAGCGCTGGGATCAGTGCATCGTCGGCGAGGAGCTGATGGAACAGATTGGCCATCATCCCCTCCGTCGTCTCGATCCCACCGAAGAGCAGGACCGCGGTGTTCGAGACCACCTCGGTCATCGTGAGGTCCTGCGCGCCGGAGGCGATCTCACCGAGAAAGGAATCCGAGCCACCGACGGAGATCTGTCGGCGGATCGCGCCGGCCAAAGAGGAGTAGGCGCGATCGCCGCTCGCCGGAGGGTCGTCGCCGGCAGTGAGCGCGGCGACCGCAGCAACGATGTCGCGGTACCAGGCCAGCAACTCGGCGATCGGTATGTGTCGCAGCCCCAGAGCAAGCTGCATGCAAGCGGTGGCCAGCGGGGCGGCGAGGGCACTACGCAGTTCCGCCTCTCCGGCGGACGCGAATCCGGCCACCAACCGCGCCGACTCGGCGACGACGAACTCGGCAAAGTACGCCCTGGACGCCCGGGGAGTGAACGGCGCCACGAACGGTTGCCGGTGGCGGGCATGGTTCGGGCCGTCGGTGGACAACATGCTCGGCCCGACCACCCGGCTGGTGGTGAACCGCGGGTCGTCCACGGTGAAGGACTCGGCGTCCCGCATGACCGATATCGCCAGGTCGTGGCCGACCACCACCCAACCGCCGAGCGAGGAGACCCAGCCGATCGGCCCGTGGCGGCGGATCTCGGCCAGGTACGGATGCGGATCGGCCGTCAGGTCATCGATGCGGGGCGCAGTCAAGAGGCGAAGATCTCGTCGAAGAAGGTCTGCATGGCGACCCAGGACCGCCGTTCGGCGGACTTGTCGTACTGGGCCCCGTGATCGGGTGCGTCGGCTTCGGGAAGCGTGAACGCGTGCATGGCCCCGGCGTACCTGGTGTGCTGCCAGTCCACCTGCGGGGCAGCCCGTAGGGAGTCCTCGTACGCCTTCACCGCGTCGTCCGGCACGACCGGATCCGCAGCTCCGCCCAGGATGAGGATCTTGGCCTTGATCCGGGCGGCGTCCTCAGGACTCACCGGAACCAGGCCACCGTGGAACGACACCACACCGGCGATGTCGGCCCCGCTCGCGGCGAGGGCCAGCGCCACGGACCCGCCGAAGCAGTACCCGATGGCCGCGATCTTCGTGTCGTCCACCTGTGGCAGCGATCGCAACTGATCGAGGCCGGCCAGGATGCGCGCCCGCATCAGCGACGGATTTCCGTAGTAACCGCCGGCCACCTGGGCGGCCTCGCTGTCGTCGGGCCGAATCCCGCGGCCGTAGATGTCCGGAGCGAAGGCCACGTAGCCCAGTCGCGCCAGCATCTGCGCCCGGACCTGGGTGTACTCGCCGATGCCGTTCCAATCGTGCACCACCAGCACGCCCGGGCGTGGCTCGGGAGTCGAATCATCGAGGGCCAGATAGCCCTGGAGATCCACTCCGTCGACGGAGTAGTCGACGTCCCGGGTGACGACGCGGGATGACGGGGCCGGCACGGTGTCGAGCAGGGCGGCATGGGCGGGCGAGAGAGTGCTGGTCACGGTGAGATCTCCTGGCGGTAGTGGCAGACGAGGTACTTCGGTCGATGATCCTCGGCCGCGGTGGCGGGGCAGTCTCGGCCCGGGTGAACGGGTCCGAAGCCGGCGTCCACGTAGCATCAGCCGGGCATCGATCCGCCAGGAAGGGTTCCCTCGCTCGTGTTTGCTCAAGCGCTCCGGCGGTTCGTCGCTTCCGCTTGGGCACCCTGGGGCCTGTTGATCCTCAGCGTGCTGGCGCACGTGGTCATCACCGAGCTCGGCCCGGAACCGTTCAACATGATCGACCTCCGCGTGTACGTGGACGGCGCCGGGCACCTCACCGACGGCACGCTCTACGACTTCTCGTCCGGCGCGTCGGCCCTGCCCTTCACCTATCCACCGTTCTCCGCACTGATCTTCAAGCCGCTGTTCTGGCTGCCGTGGACCGTGACCCGGGTCATCTGGCAGGCGGCTTCGATCGCTGCCCTCGCCGCGATCATCTACCTGACACTTCGTTTGCTGGGCCGGGCCGGGCCACAGGCGGAGCCGCGGCTGGAGTCGCTGCGGGGGGTCGTTCTCACCGGGACTGCCCTGGCCATGTGGTTGGAGCCGGTCCGAACCAACTTCAACTACGGGCAGATCAACCTGTTTCTTGCGGTGCTGGTGCTCTACGGCGCCGTGTCGACCAAGGATTGGGTGGCCGGCGCCGGAGTCGGACTGGCCGCCGGTATCAAGCTGGTGCCGGCGATCACCGGTCTCTACTACCTGCTGCAGCGACGGTTCCGGGCCGTCCTCTGGTCGCTGGTCTTCTTCATGGCAACCATCGTCTTGATGCTCGCGATCATCCCGCGTGAGACGCGCCGCTATTTCACCGAACTCATCTTCGATCCCAGCCGCACCGGGCCGGTCTTCTCCGCCATCAACCAGTCCTGGCGCGGGGCCCTGTCCCGGCTGGCCGGTCATGACGTCACCACTTCCTGGCTGGTGACCGGTGCCCTCACGCTGTTCCTCGGGGTCTGGGCACTGTCATCGGCGCTGCGCGCGGGCGACCGCGCAGGCGCGTTGCTCGCCACCCAGTTCACCGGGCTGCTGATCTCTCCGATCTCCTGGTCGCACCATTGGATCTGGGTGCTTCCACTTCTGGTCTGGGGCCTGTTCGGCCCGCGCCGTCGCAGCCGTGCGGTCCGGGTGCTGGTCACCTGCTGGTCCATCGCGACGTACAGCTTCCTGGTCAGCGTGCTCGTGGCCCTGCAGGGGAAGAACCCGGTGTTGTCCCGTCCCGGCTGGCAGTCCTGGCTCGGTACCGTCTACGTCGTCATGGGGGTCGGGTCCTTGCTCGTGATCCTGGTCGCCAGCCGGCGTGCGATCGGCGAGCAGGCGACTGTCGAGGCATCGGCGTGATCGGTCCACGGCCCGTTCCGATCCGCTGTGCCGTTCTGATCGACGCCGAGGAAGGCGTGGTTCGTCGGGCCCTCCGCCGGCCCGATGTCTGGGTCAGGGCCGCCACCGCAGTCGGTGCCGGCCTCGAGATCGCCGGTGATCCCGCAGTCTTGCGTGAGGGCACACTGCTCCGCTTCCGACCGGCGGCGTGGCGCCGGCCCACGCTGCTACGGGTGGCCGACTCGTCGGGAGAGCCGGTGCTCGAGTCGGCAGCAGGACCCGGTCGCCGCCATGTCCGGGTGCGGGTGATGCTGACGCGGACGGGCGCCGGGACCCTGGCCACGATCGAATTCGTCGTCTCTACCGCACTTCCTTTGTTAAATTTTGCGCTTCGCCCCGCACTGGTCCGATACGGCGAGATGTTGCTCGGCATAGCCGCCCTGGCCGCGTGCGAACCGATGCGGGTGGTCGCCGCTGCCCTGGTGGAAAACGGGAGAGTGCTCCTGGCCCGACGGAAATGGTCCGAGGCCGGGCGCGGGCGCTGGGAGTTGCCGGGCGGGAAAGTCGAGCCGGGAGAGACGGACGAACAGGCCCTGCGTCGTGAACTGTTCGAGGAACTATCCGTACCTACCAATGTGTTTGGCCGTATCGGGCCCCCCATCGCCGTCGAGCCGGGCATCGAGCTCTACTGCTATCGGGCGGAAATGGCGTCCAGTGATCTCATCGTGCTGGTCGACCACGACACTTGTCGTTGGTTCGGTCCCGACGAGCTGGACGCGGTCGACCTGCTCGAGTCGGACCGCCAGCTCGTCGAATCGTTGCGCACTATGCTTCAAATCCTGTCCTGATGTCGCGATTCGACCGTCAATTCGCCCTCTTGTGCATTGCGTCATCCAATTGACATATTTGGCGTGGCAGGATGCCACGAACGCGCAATCGCCTCCCTCGCTCCGGGGGAGGGAGCCCCTCTGCATCCTCTAGGGAGAACCGTGGCATCGACCCAAACCCGCACCACGCGAGCAATGCTGTTGGCCGTAGTCGCCGCCAGCGCGCTCGTCGTGAGTGCCTGTGGTTCCAGCTCCAGCAGTACGTCCTCGAGTTCGGCAACGACGTCGGCGGCAGCCTCGGCGGCCATGACCTCGGCGGCCATGACCAGCGCCATGGCGTCCGGCGGGGCCTCGGCCTCGGGAGCACCGTCCTCGGGTGCGGCTACGACGGCGTTCGTCGCGCCGAGCATTGCCGCTCCGACCACCCTCACCCCTGCGATGATCACCGCGGCGAAGGCGACGCTCACCGACCCGTCAGCTCTGACCGTCTGTACCTCGCTGCCCTACGCGCCGTTCGAGGTCGATGACGGCACCGGCAAGATCGTCGGATTCGACATCGACTTCATGGATTGGATGGCCAAGGATCTGGGTGTCACCACCAAGATCTCGGTCCAGCAGTTCACCGCGATCAAGTCCGGCCAGGCGACGAAGTCGAAGAAGTGCGACATCTCCGCCGCAGCCATGACGATCACGGCCGAGCGCCTGGCCGCGATCACCTTCTCCAACCCGTACTACGACGCTTCGCAGGCGCTCATGGTGCTGAGCACCAGCAGCATCACGGGCCTGGCGGACATGAAGGGCAAGAAGCTCGGCGCCCAGACCGGCACCACCGGGCTGATCTATGCGCAGAAGTACGCCGAGCAGTACGGCTACACGGTCCAGGAATACCAGCAGATCTCCGATGAAGAGCAGGCATTGCAGTCGGGCAAGATCGACGCGGCCATCCACGACCAGCCGGCGCTGAACGAGTACAGCAAGCAGCAGGCCGGAAAGGTCAAGATCGTCGACAACTTCAACACCGGTGAGGAATACGGCTTCGGCGTTGCGCTGGGCAACACGGCGCTGCAGTCCGTGGCGAACTACACCATCGCCCAGTCCAAGACGGACGGAACGTATCTGGCGAGTTACAAGAAGTGGATCGGCGGAACACCGCCCACGAAGTAACAGTGTCCCGGCCGGGGCCCGAGCGAGAAGTCGCCCGGGCCCCGGCCGATCTGGTTCCACAGCATCCGACCTCGGAACAGGAGATGGCCAGTGACAGCACCCGCGGAAGCACCCGCCCCAGCGCCCGTCAGGGCGAGTAGTGGCATGACCAAGAAACAACGCACCACCGTGATCCGGACGATCCAGTACAGCGTGATCGTCATCATCGTGATCGTGCTGGCCATCGTGGGGCACTGGAACGACTTCCGGGTTCAGTTCCTGGACTTCCACGTGATGGGTCAGATCCTGCCCCGCATGATCAAGACCGGGCTGGTCAACACCCTCATCTACACGGTCCTGGCGTTCACCTTCGGCCTGATCGTCGGTCTGATCATCGCGCTGATGCGGCTGTCCCAGGTGAGGTTGTACCGCTGGATCGCGACGGTCTACGTCGAACTGCTCCGCGGCCTGCCGACCCTGCTCGTGCTGTATCTTCTCGCCTACGCGGTTCCGACGATCTTCGGCAACAGCAACAAGTTTTTCGGAAACTTCTACGTACTGGTCACCCTGGGACTCGGATCTGTTGCCGCTGCGTACATGTCGGAGACGATCCGGGCCGGCGTGCAGGCCGTCCCCAAGGGCCAGATGGAAGCCGCCCGGACCCTGGGTATGCCGCCCGGGCGAGCGATGATCTCGGTCATCCTGCCGCAGGCCTTCCGCATCATCATCCCGCCGTTGACCAACGAGGTCATCCTGCTGGTCAAGGATTCCTCCCTCGTCTATGCCCTCGGATTCACCTCCGTGCAGTACGAGTTGACCTTCCTCGGCCAGACGGCCGCCAGCGGCGGTATTACCGGTATCAACGCCAACTCGTCGCCGTTGGTTCTGGCCGGCCTGGCGTATCTCGTGATTACCCTGCCGTTGTCGCAGGCGGTTCGTGCCCTGGAACGCAAGCAAGCGAAGAGGCGATGAGCGATGACTCGAACTGTCACTGGTTTCCCGGGTGAGGGTGCCATCTCGATCAAGGGTCTGGTCAAGAAGTTCGGCGACGTCGAGGTTCTGAAGAACATCGACGTCGAGATCAAGAAGGGCGAGGTGGTCTGCGTCATCGGGCCGTCCGGCTCGGGCAAGACCACCATGCTGCGCTGCGTCAATCTGCTGGAACAACCGACCGCGGGCAAGATCATCGTCAACGGTTTCGACGTCACCGACAGCGAATGCGACATCGACGCGATGCGCAAGAGCATCGGGATGGTGTTCCAGCAGTTCAACCTGTTCCCGCACCTGTCCGTCCTGCAGAACCTGACGATTGCCCAGATCCGGGTGCTCAAGCGCTCGAAGTCCGAGGCGGAGAAGATCGCTCGGCAGAACCTGGAGCGGGTCGGCATGGCGCACAAGGAGGCTGCCTACCCCCCGCAGCTCTCCGGTGGTCAGCAGCAGCGCATCGCCATCGCCAGGTCGCTGTCGATGAACCCTGCGCTGATGCTGTTCGACGAGCCCACCTCCGCGCTCGACCCCGAGTTGGTCGGTGAGGTGCTCGCCGTGATGAAGGGGCTGGCCAAGGAGGGGATGACGATGATGGTCGTCACCCATGAGATGGCCTTCGCCCGTGACGTCGCCGACCGGGTCGTCTTCATGGATGGCGGCTATGTCGTCGAAGAGGGCACGCCCGATCAGGTGATCGGCAATCCGCAGCACGAACGAACGAAATCGTTCATGTTCCGGGTGCTCAACCCGACCCAGGTGGAGGAAGGCGACGAGTTCACCGCTCCGCCGGCCGAGACCGAGCTTCCGCCGGACCTGACCTCCGCGCTGGACACGAACTTCAACCGTGGCCAGGGCGCCTGACGCTTGGTTCGCTCGGCCTACGCCGAGCTGCGTGACCCACGCCCGACCTGTCTGACCCGAGAGCACCTGTCGCACCGTCAGCGGTGCCACAGGTGCTCTCCGCCTCGGCCGGGTCGCTGTCGTACGGGTCGTAGAGGTTGTGCCCAGATCTAGAAGCCGGGGAAGATCTGGCGAAGCTGCGGCAGCGTCAGCTCCCCGGTGACCGATACCTCGGCCGGGGTGTGGTCCGCGCCCAGCCGGCCGGTGGCCAGCCGGAGCCAACTCTCGGCCGGCAGGCTCAGAGCGGCGTCCGGGTCCGTCGGGACGTCAGTGATGGACACCGAGTCGGTGATGGTCAGGCCGAAGTCCCGGGTCGGGGCGGTGGTGTGCACGGCGACCGTCAGCCGGCGTCCGTCGAGGACATCGCCAGGCTTGCCGATCCACCCGATGAGGATCGGGATGACGTTCATCGTAGGCTCGGCGGCATCAGCTGCCACGGTGGCCGTCGGATCACTTGCCACCGCGACATCCCAGCTGTGCAAAGCGAACTCATTGAGCCGGAAGCTCGCCGCGGTGGCCACGTCGACCGGTGCGGGCAGGAAACCCAGATCGATCTCACCGTTGTTGCGGACCTCGTCATCGAGGCTCTCGTAGCCGCGGACCAGCTTCTCGTTGGCCGTCATGAAGCCGTGGGCCTGCTCCTGGGGCGGCAGGGCGTTCCATCTGTCCCACACGCTCTGGTTGAAGCCGTCGGCCGGCTTCTCCGCCTGGCCCAGCGCTGCCCGCAACGACGCCAGGCCGATCTCTGCGCCGCTGCCGAGGTGACTCAGTACCTGGGCGATCGACCACTCCGACGCTCCGGACGGTCCCTCGATCTTCTCGGGAGGCAGACCGTGAACCAACGAGACAAGGGCGTCGTGGCCGGTCCGCAACGCGGAGATGGGCTGATCTGCGGTGCTGGTCATGATGGATCCCTCGGTCTGGGCGGATTCGGGCGTCCCAGGTGATACTGCCCTGCCGCCTCTTGGCGACCGGGCCCGCCCACCAGAAGTGGCGCAAACGGTTGGTCCTGCCGCCGGGATGGATGCGGCCAGGACGAGTCGGGCAGACTGCTCACTGCAGCGACGGGCGTTTCCCTTGTCGCGAACCTGCGCTGGTCAGGGTGAATCCCAGGTCGTACTGTTCCAAGAGCTCCACCCGGTCGCTCAGGCCGCGATCCACGATTGGTGAGGTAGCCCGATGACGGGTCAGATCAGACCTGCCGGCCAGGACGTGGGGGCCGTTCTGGGCGTCTCCGAGGTTGCCCTGCTGCTGCGACCCGACGACGACGTCGGCATCACGACCCGGGACCTGCCCGCTGGGACCCGGTTACGCGCCGAAAGCGGAGAGTTGTTACTGCGTTGCGACATTCCCCGCAGTCACAAGCTCGCGCTGCGTGACATCCCGGCCGGGGAGACGGTGCACAAATACGGCCAGTCGATCGGACGCGCGACGGCGGACATCGTGGCCGGCGACCACGTCCATTCGCACAACCTCGGCATGGACGGTTCGGCGCGCGCCTACGAGTTCGGCACCTCGCGCACCGTCCTGCCCGCTCCGACCGGCCCGGTCCGGACCTTCCAGGGTTATCACCGGGCAAATGGACGGGTCGGGACGCGTAACTATGTCGCCGTGCTGACGTCGGTCAACTGCTCCGCCTCCGCGGCCAAGATGATTGCCGACCAGTTCCGCGGTCCGGCGCTCGACGCGTATCCACACGTCGATGGCGTCATCGCCCTGACGCACCAGAGTGGCTGTGGCTTGGTCGCCGGCAGTGCGGGCGCGAACACGCTGGTCAGAACGTTGCGGGGGTATGCCCAGCACCCGAACGTCAGCGGCTTGCTGGTGCTCGGGCTCGGCTGCGAGATGGTGCCCGTGCAGTCGCTGGTCAGCGGGCTCGACCTGCCGGCGGACACCCTGGTGCAGACCCTGACCATCCAGGATGCCGGCGGCGTGCGCGCGACGGTACGGGCCGGCGCCGAGCTGATCAGGGCGATGCTGCCGCAGTTGGACGCCCATCGCCGCGCACCCGCGCCGATCAGCGACATCGTGCTGGGCCTGAATTGCGGGGGTTCGGACGGTTACTCGGGAATCACCGCCAACCCGGCCCTGGGTCGGGCGTCGGATCTGCTCGTGGCGGCCGGTGGCACCTCGGTACTGGGCGAGACCCCGGAGGTGTTCGGCGCTGAGCACCTGCTCACCCGGCGCGCCGTGTCGGAGGCCGTCGGGCGTCGGTTGCTCGACCGGCTCGATTGGTGGCAGAGCTACGCGGCGGACGGCGGCGGGACCCTGGACAACAATCCGTCGCCGGGAAACAAGGCAGGCGGACTGACCACGATCCTGGAGAAGTCCCTGGGCGCGGTGGCGAAGGCCGGCCAGGCGGATCTCTCCGCGGTGTACGAGTATGCCGAGCCGATCACGCAGCGCGGACTCGTCTTCATGGATACCCCGGGCTACGACCCGGTCTCGGTGACCGGAATCGTCGCCGGCGGCGCGACCGTGGTGTGCTTCACCACCGGCCGCGGGTCTGTGTTCGGGTGCCGTCCGACGCCGTCGATCAAGCTCGCGACGAACACCGAGATGTTCCAGCGGATGTCCGAGGACATGGACCTCAACTGTGGCCGGATCGTCGACGGGACAGCCGATGTCAGGGAGGTCGGCGACGAGATCTTCGAGCTGGTCATCGCAGTCGCCTCGGGCGAGCAGACCGTGAGTGAGGAGCTCGACATCGGCCAGGAGGAGTTCGTCCCCTGGCAGCTCGGCACGGTCACCTGATCCCGCCCGACCGGTATGACCCGGCCAATCTTCTTCACCGATCCCGCTTCTTCACCGACCCCGCCGACTCGGCCGGCGGGTTGATTCCGGTAGCACTGTCGGCAGTGGTGCGGGTGGCGGCCATGGCCTCGAACGGGTCGGGCGGTGGGGCGGAAGCGGGCCGGCGATGCGCAGGCGGCAAGTCGACTCGCCGACGCCTGCGGCCAGGCCGGGGGCGAACGAGTGCCGGGCGTTCTCCGGGCCAGGCGCATTCTCGGGGAGCTCCGCGGTCGATCCAGGTCGGCGGTGCTGTCGTCATGGTGACAAGCTCCCGGCGGACGAGCCCGCAGGTCCAGCCCCCACCCACCAACCGTGGGCGATCTGGGGCTGGTGGACGGCGGGCGGCCGGGACATCGGAGCGCGCAGTCAGTGCGGATCGGGTTCCGCGCGGTCGATGTCGGCCAGTTCCTCCTCGGGGCGCGGCGGGATCGTCTCGTCGTCCTCGAGGACGTGCAGTGGGAAGTCGTCAGGGGTCGGCTCGTCGGGCATCGGGGAGCTCCAATCGGTCGGGTCTGGTGGTGTGGCGACCTGTTCGGCGCCGCGTGTAGTGATGCACCGTCGACGGTCGTACGGGTGGCCTGGGCTCATACAGGTCGGCAAGGGAGCGGTGGCGGGAGGCGAGGCGGGAACACCGACGAGGCAGAAGCGGGGCCTGTGACGCAGTCGGGACCCTCGCAGACCTGGTCCGACCTCCTTCGCCGGTAGACTGGACAGGCTGCACTGCGTCGGACGAGAGCCGGGTGGGTGGCTGCCGCGGCCCTGGTCGCGGCTTTTGTCATGCTCCCGGTCGGTCTACGAAGCCGGGCGCCCCCGCTGCCCCCGAGGTGGCATCGTCGAAAGAGGAGCACTCCAGCTGTGGCTGTTCGGTCAGATTTGCGAAATGTCGCCATCGTCGCCCACGTCGATCATGGCAAGACCACCCTGGTCGACGCCATGTTGTGGCAGTCCGGCGCTTTCCGGGCAGGTTCCGCGCACACCGACCGGGTGATGGACTCGAACGACCTGGAGCGCGAAAAGGGCATCACCATCCTCGCGAAGAACACCGCGGTGCATCGCGGCGACATGATCATCAACATCGTCGACACCCCCGGCCACGCCGACTTCGGTGGCGAGGTCGAGCGCGCGCTGATGATGGTGGACGGCGTCGTACTGCTGGTGGACGCGTCCGAAGGCCCGCTGCCGCAGACCCGTTTCGTGCTGCGCAAGGCTCTCGAGGCCCGGCTCCCCGTCGTCCTGGTCGTCAACAAGACCGACCGCCCCGACGCCCGCATCGACGAGGTCGTCGACGAGACGTATGCACTGTTCATCGACCTGGACGCCGACGACGAGCAGATCGAATTCCCGATCGTCTACTGCGCATCGCGGGCCGGACGGGCCAGCCTCAACAAGCCGGGGAACGGCGAGATGCCGGACCACGAGAACCTCGACCCCCTCTTCGACGTGCTGCTGGAGGCCATCCCGGCCCCGTCGTACACCGAAGGCGCCCCGCTGCAGGCCCAGGTCACCAACATCGATGCCTCCCCGTTCCTCGGCCGTATCGCCATGTGCCGGGTCATCGAAGGCACGATCACCAAGGGTCAGCAGGTCGCCTGGATGAAGCTGGACGGCTCGGTCGTCCGCACCAAGGTCAGCGAGCTTCTCATCACCGAGGCGCTCGACCGGGTGCCGGTCGAGTCCGCGTACGCCGGTGACCTGATCGCCGTCGCCGGCATGGCCGACATCACCATCGGCGAGACGCTCGCCGACTCGGAGAACCCGGTCGCGCTGCCGCCGATCACCGTCGACGAGCCGGCCATCTCGATGACGGTCGGGATCAACACCTCGCCGCTGGCCGGCAAGGACGGCGGCAAGAAGTTGACGGCCCGCCAGGTGAAGAACCGCCTGGACCAGGAACTGATCGGTAACGTCTCGATCCGCGTCCTCAACACCGAGCGCCCGGACACCTGGGAGGTGCAGGGCCGAGGTGAACTGGCCCTGGCGATCCTGGTCGAGACCATGCGTCGGGAGAGCTTCGAGCTCACCATCGGCAAGCCGCAGGTGGTTCTCAAGGAAATCGACGGACACAAGCACGAGCCGTTCGAGCGTCTCACCATCGACGTGCCCGAGGAATACCTCGGCGCGGTCACCCAGCTCCTCGCCGTCCGCAAGGGTCGGATGGAGACGATGGTCAACCACGGCACCGGTTGGGTCCGGCTGGAGTTCCACGTGCCGTCCCGCGGGCTGATCGGGTTCCGTACCGACTTCCTCACCGACACCCGCGGCACCGGCATCGCCAGCGCCATCTTCGACGGGTACGGCCCGTGGGCCGGGCCGCTGCGCGCCAGGGCCAGCGGCTCGCTGGTGGCCGACCGAGCGGGCAAGGCGACGCCGTTCGCCATGCTCAGCCTGCAGGAGCGTGGCGCGATGTTCGTGCCGCCGACCACCGAGGTGTACGAGGGCATGATCATCGGCGAGAACTCCCGCGCCGACGACATGGACGTCAACATCACCAAGGAGAAGCAGCTCACCAACATGCGGAAGTCCTCGAGCGAGGAACTGGTGCACCTGGTGCCGAACCGGGTCCTGAGCCTGGAGCAGGCGCTCGAATTCTGCTCCGACGACGAGTGCGTCGAGATCACGCCGACGTCGGCCCGGATCCGCAAGGTCGTGCTGAACGCGGGGGAGCGGGCGCGCACCAGGTCCCGCGCCAAGGTCTCCTCCTGATCCACTGCGATCCGATCGCACCGCCGCACCCGGGTGGAACACCTTAGGGTTGGCCGCATGACGGACCGAGGACGGCGACCAGCTCGCCGTCCTCGGTCGGTCCTGGTTCGGCCTCTGATTCTTCTCGGCGTCACAGCGGTCCTGCTGGCCGGCTGCACCCCGCCGAATCTGCCCGCCCCGATCGCCCCGGTGGCCGGCTCCGTCGTCGGCAGCATTCCCGCGACCGAGTCGGCGGTGACGATCGGCGTGGGCGGCTCGGTGGTCGGGTTCAACCCGCACGCGATCGCGGACTACTCGCTCGCCGACGCAGCGGTAGCCCAGCTGGTCCTGCCTTCGGTGTCGACGGTGGCCGCGGACGGGACCGTCGAGCTGAATCCGGACGTGGTCGACAAGGCCGAAGTGAGCGCAACCGACCCGTTCACCGTGACGTACACGCTGGACCGGAACGCCGCCTGGTCCGACGGCACTCCGATCACCGCCGAGGATTTCAGCTACCTGCGGGATCAGATGCTGGTCCAACCAGGCACTGTCGACCCGGCCGGATACCGGTTGATCAGCTCGATCGTGTCCAGGGACGCCGGTAAATCCGTCGACGTGAAGTTCACCCACCCGGTCGCGGACTGGAAGACGCTGTTCTCCCCGTTGCTGCCCTCGCACATCCTCAAGGACTCGCCCGGTGGCTGGACGGAAGGCCTGGCCGCGGGACTGCCGGTGTCGGGAAACCGCTACAAGATGGAGAGCAACGACACCGTCACCGGCGAGATCACTCTGGTGCGCAACGACAAGTACTGGGGAAGCCAGCCGAACCCCAGCACGGTGGTCTTCCGTACCGGCAGTGCGACAGCCCTGATCGCTGCGCTCGGTCGCGGAGATCTGCAGGCCCTGCTGCTCCAGCCGGATGCCACGGACCAACGATCGTTGGACAAGGCCGTGCCGGCTGACCGGCGGATCTCGGTGGGGTTGCCCGGAACGGTCCAACTGGTGATGAACAATGCCGGTGGTGCCACGGCTGATCTGAACGTTCGCAAGGCGATCGCGGCCGGGCTCGATCTGGATCAGCTCCGCGATGCGCTCACCGGCGGCAATCCGCTCGGGGCCACGGCCGCACCTTCGTTGGTCAGCCTCTCGGCGACCGGTAGTTCGCAGATCGTCACCTCCTCCGCGAATACCGCGCTCGCCGACCTTGCGGCGGCCGGATATCAACGCGACTCGCTGTACATGAGCAAGAACGGCAAGATCCTGCGACTGACCCTGGCCTACCCGAGCGACGACCTCCGGATGGCCCGGACGGCTCAGCTGGTGCAATCCCAGCTCGCTGCCATCGGGATCGAGGTGGACCTGCTCCGGGATTCGCCGCGTGCCGTCGTCGACAGCCGGCTGGCGACCGGAAAGGTCGATCTGGGGCTCGTCATGGTCGCTCGTGGCCCGGTGGACGCGTTGGCGTCGAGTTCGGCGTTCGACTGTCCGATCCCCGTCGACCAGAGCGAGGGACTCACCGCGAACTCGATACCGCGGGCGGGCAACCTGTCGGGTTACTGCTCGGCGCAGGTGCAGGTGATGCTGGGCGCCGCCGCGACCACCGGGAGCGTGCCGGCCGCGCTGGACCGGTCCTTGTCAGCTGCGGTGCCCGTGCTGCCGATCGGGCGGCCGACGGCCGTCTTTGCGACGTCGGCAGGCCTCGCGCCACAACTCGGCGCGGCGGGTCCCGGATGGGTGTTCTCCGGGCCGTTCGTCAGTCTCCCGACCTGGCCCGCGACCTGAGCCGATCACTCTCCGGAGCGCACGTATCTCGGCCGATGGCCGAACGGGCAATAACATTTCCCGCTGCGCTCAGCATCAAACGGAAGGGCTCCGCGTGGTCCATGAATCGCCCGGATGTCCGATTGGTGTTTCCCTGATGCTAACCACCGATCACCTTCTGGTCACGATCACTGTTGTCGGCTGGCCCATATGGTGAGACAGTTCGTAAGGTCTGGCGGTCAGACACGACATGGTTGCTCGTGCAATACGGAGGATGCAGCGGTCGATGGGGGCCGATGCTGACGGATTGCACAGCGCTCCGAGAGGATCCTTCATGACAAGAACACGGGCAGTGACACTCACTGCTCTCGTCGCGGCATCGGCAATGGTCTTTGCCGCATGCTCGAGCTCGCCGGGCCAGGCAAGCTCGTCGACAGCGTCCAGCGCGGCCACGAGTGCCCCCGCGGCGAGCGGTGCTCCCGCCAGTGGTGCCTCCTCGAGCGCGCCTGCCGCGAGCGGTGCTCCCGCCAGCAGCGGTGCCGCCGGCACCGGTACGGCGACCCCGGCCGGTGACGCCGGATGCGGCACCCCGCACGGCCCGTACACCCAGCCGGCCGCCGCCGCCGCTGGTGCGATCACCACTGGTTCGGCTCAGCTGGCTGACTCGTGGAACAACCTGACGTCCCACGGCAACTCGGTCTACAACACGAACCCGCAGTACTTCACCCAGGCTCAGGAGAACTACTACAACAAGAGCCTGGAACTGATCAACAACGATTCGTTCATCAAGTGCACCGTGACTTCGAAGAGCCCGCTGACCGTCAAATACGTCATTCAACCGGGTGTCAAGTGGTCCGACGGCGTGCCGGTCACCGCAAGTGACCTGCTGCTCGCCTGGGGTGCGCAGAGCGGCGAGTTCAACACCGGGGCGGTCAAGCTGGACGCCAATGGCGTCCCGGTGAAGAGCACCGGCGCGAACGTCGCCTTCGACTCGCAGAGCCAGGGACTCGCCCTGATCACCAAGTTCCCGACGATCTCGGACAACGACACGACATTGACCACGGTCTATGACGAGCCCTTCGTTGACTACGCCCTCAACCTGACCGTCGGCATGCCGGCGCACGTCACGGCCATGCATGCGCTGGGGATGACCGACCCGACCAAGGCCACGGCCGCTCTGGTCGCAGCGTTCAAGACCAAGGACAACGCAGCCCTCTCGAAGATCGCCAACTTCTGGAACACCGGATTCGACTTCACCGCGCTGCCCAGCGACAAGTCGCTGTACCTGTCCGATGGCGCCTACCTGCTGACCGGTTTTGTGGCCAACCAGTACATGACGTTCACGGCGAACCCGGATTACACCTGGGGCCCCAAGCCGACCGTGAAGACGATCACCTACCAGTACCTCCCCGACGCAACGGCCGGTGTCCAGGCCGTCGCCAACGGTGAAGTCGCCATCTACGAGCCCGAACACCCGACCACCGACACCACCAAGGGCCTGGCGGCACTGTCCGGTCAAGGCGTCAAGTCCACGGTCGGCGTCGGCGGCTCCTACGAGCACGTCGACCTGGTGTTCACCAACGGCGGACCATTCGACCCGAAGACCTACGGCGGCGACGCCGCGAAGGCTCTCGACGTCCGGACGGCCTTCCTGAAGACCATTCCGCGCCAGGGCATTCTCGATCGCCTGGTCAAGCCGTTGAACCCGGCTGGCGTGCTGCGTGACTCGTTCACCCAGGTGCCCGGCTCGCCCGGATACGAAGCAGCCGTCAAGACCAACGGCATGTCTGCGTATGACACGGTCGACATCGCCGGTGCCAAGGCCCTGCTGGCCAAGGCCGGCGTCACCAACCTGAAGGTGCGTCTGCTGTACTCCTCCACCAACCCCGTCCGTGGCCAGGAGTACCAGTTGATGGCGCAGTCGGCCAAGCTGGCCGGTATCACGCTGGTCGACGGCAAAGACCCGAACTGGAGCTCGAACCTGCCGAACACGAGCAAGTACGACGCGTCGCTGTTCGCCTGGCAGAACACCAACCTCGGTATCGCACAGATCCCGCCGAACTACCTCGGCAAGGATGCGGTCTCCAAGACCTGGGGCCAGAACAACTACGGCCAGTTCAACAATGCCCAGGTCAACAAGGACATGACCACGCTGAACATCACCTCGGACGCCGCCAAGCAGGTTCCGTTGATCCTGAGCACGGAAAAGCTATTGGTCGACAATGCGTTCGGAACCATCCTGTACCAGTACCCGGATATCGTCGGGTTCGACTCCAACAAGGTCACCGGTGTCTCGTCCATCCCGGTCTCGCCGGGAGTGTTCTACAACTACTGGGAGTGGAAGCTCGCCGGCAGCTGATAGCAGCCGCCGAGTTCGCCTTGCCCAGGTAATGCCCATGCCGAAGCGGGAGGGATCGTGCCGGAGTCATCCGGTGCGGTGCCTCCCGCGTAGGTTTGTCCCCAGCCCAGTCCACAGCGGTGTCGACCGGGTCAACCGTCAGCAGTACGGAAGGGTTGAGTTTTCTTGTTGACCTTTGTGTTGAGACGAATCGTGGCTTCGATCTTCATCCTGCTGGGTGCCACCTTCATCGCGTACATCCTGGTGGCTAACGCCGGCAACCCGCTGGAGACCGCCCAAGGTCTGCCGAACCCAACTCAGCGGGCACAGACGATCGCGACCATCACCCAGACACTCAACCTGAACGTGAACCCGGTCTTCCGGTACTTCATCTGGCTCAAGGGCGTTGGCGGATGTGTGGTCGGCAACTGCAACTTCGGTTTGAACATCGCCCAAGTTCCGGTGAACGGTCAGCTGTCGCTGGCACTCGGTGCCTCGCTGAAGCTGATCGGTGCCTCGGTCATCCTGTCCATCGTGCTGGGCATCAGCATTGGAATCATCTCCGCGCTGCGGCAGTACTCCGGCCTGGATTACAGCGTCACCCTGGTGACGTTTCTGTTCTTCTCACTGCCGGTCATCTGGATCGGGATCGTGCTCAAGGACCTCTTCGCGATCCAGTTCAACACCTTCCTGCAAAAGGGTGCGCGGATGAGCTGGGCGACCATCATCATCACCGCCCTGGTGGTGGGAGTAATCGCCTACGCGCTCTTCGGCGGAGAGCTCAAACGAAGATTGCTCACCGGTCTGATCGCCGCCGCAGCCACCTTCGGCATCATGTACTACGTCACCGTGGACCAATGGTTGCTCAATCCCAGCCTCGGCCCGGTGGTCATCGCGATCCTCTCGGTCGCGCTCGCGCTCGGCTGCACCGTGCTCACCTCCGGGCTGTCCAATCGAAAGTCTCTGTACACGGCCTTGACCACGGTGGCGGTCGGCGTCGCCCTCTGGCGCCCGTTGCAGTCCTACTTCTACCTCGGCATGAGCGGCCTCAAGCTGCTGTTCCTGCTGGTCATCGCGATTCTGGTCGGGATCGGTATCGGCTATCTCTACGGAGGGGACGACCGCGGTTTGTCGGCTCGCAACGGAGCGTTGACGGCCTTCACCACCAGCTTCGTGATCTTCGTCGATCGCATGTTCCGGGCCTGGCACGCCTACTTCACCAACTCGTCGATCAACGGCCGACCGATCAGGACGCTCGGGCCCAGCACCCCCAACATCCAGGGGGACTTCTGGATCCATACCACCGACACGCTGACCCACCTCGTCCTGCCGACGATCACCCTGATGCTGATCTCGCTCGCGACCCACTCGCGGTTCGCCAGGGCCAGCATGCTCGAAGTCATGAACATGGACTACATCCGAACAGCGCGGTCGAAGGGCCTGACCGAGCGGACAGTGGTCATGCGGCACGCGTTGCGCAATGCGCTGATTCCGATGGCGACCGTCATCGCCTTCGACATCGCCGCCGTGGTCGGCGGTGCGGTCCTCACCGAAACAGTGTTTGGTTGGCGCGCCATGGGCCAGCTGTTCCAACAGGGGCTCGTCCAGCACGATCCCAACCCGGTGATGGCCTTCTTCCTGGTCGGCGCCCTTATCGCGGTGCTGGCCAACCTGCTCGCCGACCTGGCCTATGCAGCTCTTGATCCTCGAATCCGGGTAGGTGCCTGATGCAGCCCACACAGCCGACGTTGACACCCGGCGACCCGGTCGTCAGCGAGGAACAGATTTCCCTGGAGCAGCAGGAGGTGGCCGGCCTCTCGCAGGGTCAGATCGTTCGCCGACGGTTCCTTCGTCACCGGGCCGCGATGATCTCCGTGGTGGTGCTCATCCTGGTCGTCATCCTGGCCGCCACCAGCATCGGTTGGGGTCCCATTCCTGGCTGGTGGAAGTGGGACTACGTGACGCCCGTCGGCGATCCAGCGGGCGAGCGGGCCTCGTTGGCGATTCTGGGGATCGGCGGCCCGCACCTGTTCCACATGGGCGACTTCCCCTTCGGTGCTTCCAATCTCGGGGTCGACAACTTTGCCCAGGTGATGCGCGGGACCCAGCAGACGCTGGTGGTGGTCTTCATCCTGGGTGTCCTGAGCACCTTCATCGGAGTGGTCCTGGGTGCGATCTCGGGGTTCTTCCTCGGCGCGGCCGATTCGGTCATCATGAGATTCACCGACCTGATCATCACGATGCCGATCATCCTGATCACCGCGGTCGTGGGGTTCCAGTTCAACGCTCGCGGCGTGGTCATCGTCGCGTTGGCCCTAGGACTGCTGTCCTGGACCTCGCTGGCCCGGTTGGTTCGCGCCGAATTCCTGACGCTCCGGGAGCGCGAATTCGTCGACGCCGCCCGGGTCGCCGGTGCTTCGAACATGCGCATCATGTTCAAACACATGCTGCCGAACTCCGTCGGGGTCATCGTCGTCAACGTCACCCTGGTGATGAGTGGCGGCATCCTCGCCGAAGCCGCACTGGCCTTCCTCGGATTCGGTATCACCTACCCGGACGTCTCGCTCGGTTCGCTGATCTCCAACTACCAGGGCGCGTTGCAGACTGGTGAGCCGTACCTCTTCGTCTGGCCCGGCGTTTTCATCATCATCATCGTGCTCTGCCTGAACTTCATCGGTGATGGACTGCGGGACGCTTTCGACCCGCGCCAGAAGCGCATCCCCAAGGCGCGTGAT
This sequence comes from Nakamurella sp., assembly GCA_965277305.1. Classification (GTDB taxonomy): domain Bacteria; phylum Actinomycetota; class Actinomycetes; order Mycobacteriales; family Nakamurellaceae; genus Nakamurella. The sequence continues at coordinate 633,049 of CBDICH010000007.1, forward strand.
CTCCGCAAATCACGGGCGGACGCGGCACTGGCGACGGCGGGGACCACGTCGTGATCGCTGCGCACAGATGCTCAGAGCAGAGCCACGCCGAGGAGCCCCAACAGCACCAGCGCGGCGCCGACAAGGATCGTCTGGAAGTGCCAGCGGGTCGGTGGCAGCGCGAATTCCAGTTGGGGATCGTCCAGGTGGCCGGCATCCCGCAGCATCTCCCAGTGGCGCCGGACCACCAGGGCCGCCGAACCGGAGGGCGTGCCGGGCAGGTCACCTGGGCGGATGGATCCGCCGCCGCCGTAGGTCGATTCCGGCAGGCCCTTGAAATCGTGACGGCCGGCCATCCGGCTCGCGAAGCCGCCGGGTGCCGGTGCTGCCCAGGCGGTCACCTTGCCGTAGGCGGTGTACAGCGTCAGCGCCCATTTCGTGTCGATGCGTTGGATCGAGGGCCAGGGCAGGTCGATGGTGCGCAGTACGTTGACGACATGTACGCCGCCGTCGTCTACCGCCACCTCGGGGCGGTAGTACGTAGCCCAGACCAGGCCCACCACGAGCGCGTCCCACGGCAGGAACAGCAGACCCGCGCGCAGTCCGTCGTTGATCAGTACCACGACCAGCGCGACGATTCCGAGCAGACCGAAGGCCGCGGTGAGTACTCGGCCGAATGTCGGCCGGAAGACGGTTCCCATGTCGTCATCGTCCCACTCCGCGGCGGCGGGCCCAGGTCGTCCGCCCCGTCCCTGAATTCCGGAAGGATCCTGTCGTGACCACGACTGCATCGCCATCCGCGCCCACCAGGACCGGCGCGCCGATTCTGACGGTCAAGGCCCTGGACGTGGATTTCTGGGTCGACGGCACCTGGTATCCGGCCGTCGCCGACGTCGACTTCGAGCTGCATGCGGGCGAGGTGCTCTCGATCGTCGGCGAGTCCGGATCGGGCAAGTCGACCACGGCGATGGCAATTCTCGGGCTGCTCCCGAAGAACTCGCACGTCCAGGGTTCGATCAAGCTCGGTGAGCTGGAACTGGTCGGCCAGTCCGAGCGGGTGATGCGCGGTATCCGTGGCCAGGACGTGGCGATGATCTTCCAGGAGCCGATGACGGCGCTGAATCCGGTCTACACCATCGGTTTTCAGATCGCGGAGATGCTCAGGGCACACAAGGCGATGGCGCCCAAGGCAGCCAGGGCCAGGGCGATCGAGCTGCTCACACTGGTCGAGATTCCCGAGCCGGAGCGTCGGGTTGATTCCTACCCCCATCAACTCTCCGGGGGGCAGCGACAGCGCGCGATGATCGCGCAGTCACTGGCGCTCGACCCCAAGCTGCTGGTGGCCGACGAACCGACCACCGCGCTCGACGTCACCGTGCAGGCCGAGATCCTCAAGCTGATGCGCGATCTCAAGCACCGGGTGGACGCATCGATCATCCTGATCACCCACGACATGGGCGTGGTCGCCGACATGGCCGACCGCATCATCGTGATGAAGGACGGCAAGATCGTCGAGACCGGTGACGCCGAGAAGATCTTCCGGCATCCGGAGCAGGCTTACACGATCCAGCTGCTCGAGGCGGTGCCCCACCTCGGATCCATCGTCGCCGACGAGGGTGTGGAGATCGCGGCCGACCTGGCCGAGGGTCTGAGCGCTGACGGCTCGTCCGAAAACGGCACCGGCTCCGCACTGACTGCCCCCCGGCTGGAGAAGGCGCTACCAGTCGCGGCGTTGGATCCGACGCTCCGCGCCGGGGTCAAGGAAGGTGTGCCGGTCGTAGTGCACCTGGAGAAGGTTGCGGTCGAGTACCCGAAACGTGGACGCACACCGGCTTTCCGGGCTGTCGACGACTTCACCCTGTCGATCGGTCAAGGCGAGGTGGTCGGACTGGTCGGCGAGTCCGGATCGGGCAAGACGACCATCGGCCGCGCGCTGGTCGGTCTGCTGCCTTTCGTCGAGGGGACCGCCGACGTCATCGGTACGAACATCGTGGGCGCCAACAAGAAGCAGTTGCTGCAGGTCCGCAAGGACGTCAGCTTTGTCTTCCAGGATCCGGGATCCTCGCTCAATCCGCGTCTGCCGGTGGGTGAATCGATCGGTGAGCCGCTGCTGCTCCAGAAGATCGCCAAGGGCAAGGACCTGTCCAACCGGGTCGAGGCGCTGCTGGACCAGGTGCAGCTGCCGAGGGCGATGCGCAACCGGTACCCGCACGAACTTTCCGGTGGTCAGCGGCAGCGGGTCGGTATCGCCCGTGCACTGGCGCTCAATCCGAAGCTGCTGATCGCCGACGAGCCCACCTCGGCGCTGGACGTGTCCGTGCAGGCCAAGGTTCTCGATCTGTTCCAGCAGCTTCAGGCCGACCAGGGTTTCGCCTGCCTGTTCATCTCGCACGATCTCGCGGTGGTGGAGATCCTGTCGCGCCGGATCGCCGTGCTGCACCACGGCAAATTGGTCGAGATGGGGACCAGGGAACAGATCCTCTCCCAGCCGATGCACGACTACACCAAGCGGCTGTTGGCCGCCGTGCCGGTTCCGGACCCGGCCGAACAGGCCATCCGGCGCGAGCAGCGGGACAAGCTGCTAGCCGCGGGCGTCGGTGCCGAGCCGGACGACTACGAGGTGTTCCCTGACCACGACGATCCCGAGGCGCGGGCCAAGAGCCTGATCCAGGTGCTCAATGCCGAACTCGACGACAGCACTGTGCAGTCGACCGAGCGAGACTAGATCTGGAGCAGCACTCTGATTACCGGATCGGAGTCGTCCTCGCTGTGGCGCCTGGCCGGCCTGCGCGGACTGGTGTACCTCAGCGTTCTCGCGTTCGCCAGCTTCTTCCTGACGCTGTCCTCGCTCCCGCTGTACTCGATCTCGATCGGTACGACGGCCGGGACGGCTGGGCTGGTCACCACGGTCATGCTGGCCGCGACGGTGGCGATGCAGACGTTGGTGCCGACCCTGGTCAACCGGGTCGGACTGCTCCCGGTGCTGGCGTTCGGGCTGTTCATGCTGGGTGCGCCGGCCCCGCTCTACCTGGTGGGTCACCAGTTCTGGTGGGTGTTGGTGGTCTCGGCGCTCCGCGGGGTCGGGTTTGCCATCATCACCGTGCTGATGCCGCTCACGGCCAGTCGTCTGGTGACACCGAGCCGCCGGGGCGAGGCCATCGGGATCTACGGATTGGCCATCGCCATCCCCAATCTGATCGGGGTGCCGATCGGTGTCGCCCTCACGTCGGCCGGCCATTTCGGGTGGGTGGCCGTCGCGGCCGCTTCGCCATTGCTCGCCCTGCCGCTCCTGCCCTCGATCGGCCGAGCGATCCGTCCTCCCGATCCTGCCTCCGTCGCAAGCGCACCGGCGCGGACCGGGGCGACCCTCCGGGCGGTGGCGCCGGCCGTACTGGTGTTGCTGGTCGTCACCCTGTCCGGCGGCGGAGTGCTCACCTTCCTGCCGGTCGCCCGCCCGTCCGGAGCCCTGGCCACCGCGGCGCTCCTGGCCTTCGGGGTGACGGGTGCGCTGGGTCGATGGCGTGCGGGCATCCTCTCCGACCGTCTCGGCGCCCGGTTGCTGCTACCGCTGTCGGTGCTGGTGGCGGCGGTCGGGATGGCCCTGCTGGCCTGGGGTCTCGGAGCGGACGTGCCCGTGCTGGTGCTCGGCGGTTCCGCCTTGCTCGGAATCGGCTACGGGTCTGCGCAGAACATCACCCTGGTGGTGGCCTTCGAACGGGCCGGGCCGGCCAATGCGACGACGGCCAGTGCGATCTGGAATGCCTGCTACGACGCCGGCACAGCCATCGGTGCGCTGCTGGTGGGCCTGGTCGCGGCGGCCGGGCCCGGGTTCGGCTGGACGTTCGCCGGGTGCGCCCTGCTGATCTCGCTGAGTCTGCCGCTCGCCGCCACGGCTGCCCGGACGATCACCCAGGACGGTTGACCAGGGCCGTCGGGGGTCAGAAGCAACGGTGGGCGGCATTTACTCTTGGAGACATGTCTGTCGGACGGCGCGGCCGTACTCTGCTGGCCGTACACGCCCACCCGGATGACGAGTCGATCACCATGGGCGGCACGCTCGCCCGATCGGTGGCCGAAGGCGTGTCGGTCACCCTGGTCACCGCCACCCTCGGCGAGGAAGGCGAAGTGATCGGCGCCGGTTTGCAGGGGCTGACGTCGGCGAAGGCGGACCAGTTGGGCGGCTACCGGTTCACGGAATTGCGGGCGGCGTGCGTCGCCCTGGGCATCACCGACCACCGCATCCTCGGGGGGATCGGGGCCTTTCGTGACTCCGGGATGGCGGGCACGCCCTCCGCCGCCCATCCGCGGGCGTTCGTGCGCTGTCGCAGGGGTGGTCCCGACCACCAGCGGGCGGTCAGCGCTCTGATCGAGGTCATCGACGAGGTGCGGCCGGACGTCCTGCTGACCTACGACGTCGACGGCGGCTACGGCCATCCTGATCACATCGCCGCCCACGAGGTGGCCGTGGCTGCGGCCGCCGGACGGGTGTCCCGCGTCCTGGCGGTGGTCCGGACGGTCGCTGCCGCGCGAACCGCCCTGGCGGCCCTGACCGTGCCGCCGGGATACCACCGGGCCGAGCCCGCTGATCTGGGCTACCTCGCCAGGGACGGCGAGGTAGCGGTCACCGTCGACGTCACCGCATTCGCGGCGGCGCGGGCCCACGCGCTCGCCGCCCACGACACCCAGGTGGAACTGTTCGGGGGCGGCTTTGCACTGTCCAATCGGATCGCGCAACCGGTCGAGGGTGTCGAGCGGTACAAACTGTTGCTGGGGCAGGCACTTCCGGCCGGCGCCGACGACCTGTTCGCGGGGCTGGCATGAGTGCGCCGACGAGTACGGCCTCGACGAGCCCGGGTGCCCGGACTCGACCGGGCCCGCTCGACTGGATCCTGGTCTGCCTGCTGTCTCTGCTGATGGGCGTCATCGGCGTGTTCGGGGTCTTCTACCTTCCGGTGTACATCGGATCGGTCCCGGTTCCGGTGTCGGTACTCCCGGTGGCGCTCGGGCTGGCGGTGATCCCGAGGTTGGCCTACGGGCTCACCCACCGGATGCTGGCCGCGCTGTTGCCGGTCCTCGCCTGGCTCGTCGTTTCCATCGTGCTGTACGGCGTGACGAACGCGCTCTACCTCTCCGTACCGGTGGCGTGGCGCGGCTGGCAGTTCGTGCTGCTGCTGGGGCTGGGGGCGTTGACGACGGCAGCCTCTGTCGGCCTGCTGTGGGGGGACCACATGCGCGCGGAGTTCGATGCCCGCGCGGTCACGGCCCCCGGCCGTGCCGGAGTCCGCTAGCGACAACTCGGCCGGTTCGCAGCCGGCGGCGTCCATGCTGAGCGCCGGACGCACGGGGACGCGTACATCGGGGCCCGTGCGACGGGGGATACTTGACGACGTTCGTCGAATTTCGGCCGTTGCTCTCCCGCAGCACTGCCCGTGGTGGCAGGGCTGTGAGCTCAGCGCCGTCGACCGTCGGACACGAACCTGATCGCCCGTACAACCCCGCGTGGAGACCTGCCGTGACCTATGTGATTGCCCAACCCTGCGTCGACCTTCTCGACCGGGCGTGTGTCGAGGAGTGTCCGGTCGATTGCATCTACGAGGGCGAACGGATGCTGTACATCCACCCGGACGAATGTGTCGACTGCGGCGCCTGCGAGCCTGTCTGCCCCGTCGAAGCGATCTTCTACGAGGATGACGTACCGGCCGCGTGGGGCGAGTACACCCGGGCCAACGTGGACTTCTTCAACGATCTCGGTTCTCCCGGCGGAGCGTCGAAGGTCGGCAAGACCGGAACGGATGATCCCTTCATCGCCGCTCTGCCGCCGATGGCCGAGGGCCACTGACCGTCGCGTCCGGCCACAGAGAAGGTGCACCCATCATGACGAGACCGAGCCCGGGTGGGCGCCTGCCTGCATTCCCGTGGGACGAGCTGGCGCAGGCCGGCCAGATCGCCCGTGACCACCCCGACGGCATGGTCGATCTGTCTGTCGGAACCCCGGTCGATCGGGTTCCCGCGCCGGTGCGGGCCGCGTTGGCGGATGCCTCCAATGCACCGGGCTATCCGACCGTGCACGGGACGGCGGAACTGCGTCAGGCCTTCTCGGTCTGGATGGACCGCAGCCACGGTGTGTCGAACATCGATCCGGAGGCGGTGCTCCCGACCATCGGCTCGAAGGAGCTCGTCGCGTCGTTGCCCGGACAACTCGGGATCGGGGTCGGTGACGTCGTCGTCATTCCCGAGATCGCCTATCCGACCTACGAGGTCGGGGCGCTGATGGCGGGGGCGACGGTGGTCAGGGCCGATGGGCTGACCGCTCTCGGGCCGGAGCGCCCGGCGATGATCTGGCTGAACTCGCCGTCGAACCCGACGGGGCGGGTGTTGCCCACCGAGCACCTGGCCAAGGTGGTCGGCTGGGCGCGATCCCGCGGCACCATCGTCGTGTCCGACGAGTGCTACATCGACCTGGGTTGGGATTCCACGCCGGTGTCCATCCTGCACCGCGAGGTCTGCGGTGGCGACTTCACCGGACTGCTGGCCGTGCACTCGCTGTCCAAGCGGTCGAACATGGCCGGCTACCGGGCCGGGTTCATCTCCGGGGACCCGGCTCTGATCGGCGCGCTCTTGGCGCTTCGTCGCCACCTCGGCCTGATGCTGCCGGCGCCGATCCAGGCTGCCGCCGCCGCGGCGCTCGACGACGACGGGCACGTGATGGCCCAGCGCGCCCGATACGGCGAACGCCGCCTCAAGCTGATGGAGGCGTTCGACGAAGCCGGCTTCACCGTGGGCAACTCGGAGGCCGGCCTGTACCTCTGGTGCACCCGGGGCGAGCCCGCGATGACCTCGGTCGAGTGGCTCGCCGAGCGCGGCATCCTGACCGCCCCTGGCACGTTCTACGGCCCAGGCGGTGCGCAGCACATCAGGGTGGCCCTGACGGCGACCGACGAGCGAATCGACAGTGCGGTGACGAGGCTCCGTCGCTGAAGCTGCGGTCCGGTCTGATTCAGCCCCGGGCCATCACCCGGTCTCGGGTGGGTAAGCGATCTTTGCGGCCTTCTGCACGGCTTTCCAGGCTGCGGGAAAGGCCTTGCGGGCCTCGATCTTCCGTCGGCGACCGCCCTCGATGACCCGCCCCGCGGCAATTGCGGCGGCGGGATCGCCGGACGCGGAGACCATCGTCCGGAGCTGATCCTCCAGGACGCTCGCATCCTGGTGGTTGCCGAGCACCTCCTGCAGGCCGGCGAGGGCATCCAGGAATTCGCCCGTCTCCTTCGACTTCGCCTGGAGTTCGGCGGTGTACCTGGCGCGCTTGCCCAGGATGCGCAGGGCGTGGAGGTCATCGTCGGGTGGGTTGTCGCCGAACTGCCTGACCATCTTGCGGTGCGCCTTGGCCAGCTTGCCGAACTCGGTGGCGCCCAGCTCCTTCAGATCGGCCCAGGGATTGGCCACCGGAGGTTTCTGGGTCGTCTCGTCGAGTTCGCTCAGCAGCGCTTCGTAGGTCGGGTCGTCGAGCTGGCCGACCAGCTGGTTCCGTGCCGCCGAGCGTTCGGAATCCAGCGAGCCGATCAGGCCTTCCAAGGCGGCCGTGTCCGGTGCCCCGAGGGCAGCCGCCTCGGAGTGCAGTTGCTCGATCATCACGTCGAGATCCCGTACCACGCCCAGAGCCTGGGCCAGGTCCGACAGGTCCACCCGCAACCCGTTGGCCGCGTCCGGATCCAGCGCCGGCTTCGCGGCCTTCAGATAGGCCCGGATCCGGCGGGTGGCGACCCGCATCTGGTGGACATTCTCGATCTCGCCGCCGTGCCGGCTCCCCGCCTCGTTGTCGCGAATCGCTCTGGTGGCCTTGCCCACGACGGCGGAGATGGCGTCGGCGATGTCGGTGGGAATCAGTCCGGGACGGCGCGGCGCAGGGCGTGGCGGGGCCAGCGCCACCGCCGGCTCGCTGCCGTCGTGCGCGATGTCCGGGTCGGCGAGATGGGCTCGTGGCTCGGGAGCCGGTCGCGGCGATGGGCGCGCCGGGCGGCGACGGGGCGCAGCTGGGGCTTCGGTCGACACACTGACCTCGGCGGACGCCTTCGCGGTGGGGACCGCGGCCGAGCCGGCCGGCTTCTTCGTGCCGACGGCCGTGGTCGACGGCCCCGACCTCACGCGTGACGTGGCTGCGGTCTGTGCCGGGGCCGTGGTGCGTGCGCCGGTCGGGCTGGGGGAAGGCACGCCCGAGAGTATTGCCTATCCGGGTGGACTACTGCGAAGCCGCGCCGTCCGCCGCGATCGGGATCGGCCCGGACCGGTGAGGTGACCCGACGGCGGGTCTGTCCGCCCGGAACCGGCGCAGGCGCAAACTGTTGCCCACCACCAGGACACTGGACGTGGCCATCGCGGCCCCGGCCAGCAGGGGCGACGCCAGTCCGGCCACCGCGACGGGGAGGGCGACGACGTTGTAGGCGAACGCCCAGAACAGATTCTGCTTGATGACCCGGAGCGTCGCCCTGGACAGGGCGATGGCAGCGGCAGCGGACCGCAGGTCGGTGTTGACGATGGTGATGTCCGCGGCCTCGATGGCGGCATCCGCGCCCGAGCCCATCGCCATGCCCATGTCGGCAGTGGCCAGCGCGGGTGCGTCGTTGATGCCATCGCCGACCATGGCCACCGCGGCACCGCCGCGTTGTAGCGTCGAGACGACGGCTGCCTTGTCCCCGGGCCGGACATCGGCGTGCACACGAGTGATGCCCACCGCTGCGGCCACGGCTGCCGCCGAGCCTGCGTTGTCCCCGGTCAGCAGGACCGGCTCCAGCCCGAGCTCGCGGAACCGCCGGATCGCTTCGGGCGAGGTCGCCCTGATCTCGTCGCCAACGGTCAGCAGCGCGACCAACCGGCCGTCGAGGGCGGCTGCGACGACGGTGTGACCCACGTTCTGTTGAGCCAGCACCTGGTCCTGCGCATGCGACGGGAGATAGACCGCGAACTCCCGGGCCAGCCATTCCGGCCGACCGACGACCACGGTCCGATGGTCGACCACGCCGTACACGCCGCCGCCCGCCGTGGTGCGGAACTCCTGGGGTGGGTTGTGATCACGGCCCGTCCGCGCTGCGGCGATGGCTCGCCCGACGGGATGTTCCGAAGCGCTCTCGACGGTTGCGATCAGATCGAACAGCTCGGCCCGGCCGTCCGGCGAGCCGGCCGAGAAGTAGCGGACGTCCAGCAGTTGCATGGCACCGGTGGTGATCGTCCCGGTCTTGTCGAGGACGATCGTGTCCACCCGGCGGGTCGACTCGAGGATCTGCGGGCCGCGGATCAGCACGCCGAGTTGCGCGCCGCAACCGGTGCCCACGAGCAACGCGGTCGGCGTGGCCAGGCCGAGAGCGCAGGGGCAGGCGATGATCAGCACGGATACAGCCGCCGTGAACGCTGCTTGGATGCCCGGGCCCCAGACCAGCCAGCCGAGCAGGGTGAGCAGGGACAGGGCGAGGACGATCGGGACGAAGATCCCGGAGATCCGGTCGGCCAGCCGCTGCACATCCGCCTTGCCGGATTGGGCGGCGCTGACGAGCGCACCCATCTGGGCGAGTTGGGTCTGCGCCCCGACCCTGGTGGCCCGGACCACGAGTCGACCGGTGGTGTTGACGGTGCCCCCGACGATCCTGTCGCCGACTCCGACCTCGACGGGTAACGGCTCGCCGGTCAGCATCGCCGCATCGACCGCACTCGCCCCGCCGATCACGACGCCGTCGGTGGCGATGGTCTCGCCGGGCCGCACGACGAATTCGTCGCCGATGGCGAGATCGGCGATCGGGAGACGAACCTCGCTCCCGTTCCGCAGCACGGCCGCGTCCTTGGCCCCGACGGAGAGCAACGCGTGCAGGGCGGCGCCGCTGCGGCGCTTGGCCTTTGCCTCCGAGTAGCGCCCGGCCAACACGAAAACCGGTACGGCCGCGGCCACCTCGAGGTAGAGGTCCGTCATGCCGGTCGTCGGCAGCAGGTGGAACTCCATGGTCATGCCGGGCATCCCGGCAGTGCCGAGGAACAACGCGTACAGCGACCACAGGAAGGCCGCGGACACGCCGATGGAAACCAGCGTGTCCATGCCGACGCCGCCGTGGCGCGCCGAATTGAAAGCGGCCCGGTGGAAGGGCCAGGCACCCCACACAGCGACCGGCGCGCTGAGGGTCAGCGCCAGCCACTGCCAGTTGTCGAACTGGAGAACGGGAATCATCGCGAGCAGCAGTACCGGGAGCGCCAGCGCGGCCGAGATCCACAATCGGGTGCGCAGTTCGCCGGTGCTGCCGTGATGGTGCTGCGGGCGGGACTCGTGGCCGCCGTCACCGTCGGCCGAATCCTGGCTCGGAACCCGGGGGGTGGGAACCGCGGCGCCGTAGCCGGTGGCCGCCACCGTGGCGATGACATCCTCCGTGCTCACCTCGGGGTGGGCGAGCACCGTGGCCTTCTCGGTCGCGTAGTTGACCGACGCGGTGACGCCCGGCATCCGGTTCAGCTTCTTCTCGATGCGGGCCGCACAGGAGGCGCAGGTCATCCCGCTGATATCGAGATCGATGGTGGTGGGGGACGTTTGCGGCATCGCTCGGGTATCACTGGTCATGGGCTGATCCAAAGTGTTGCGGTTGCGCTCGCCGTGGCTCTAGCGCTCGAGGAGCTCGTATCCGGCCTCGTCGATCGCGGCGGCGATCGCGGCGTGCGACAGGGGTGTGGCGCTGGTGACGGACACCAGCGAGTGCTCCGACGGCCGGAGTTCGATGGCGACGTCGACGACTCCGGGAACTGCCCCGAGTTCGGTGTTGACCGCGGAAACGCAGTGCTCGCAGGTCATCCCGGCAACCGCGTAGGTGATGGTGGTCATCTTCGTGCTCGCTTTCGTGCTTGCTGGTGATCAGGACCGGACGAGACGGGCGATCGCATCGGAGGCCTCGCGGATCTTGTCCTGCGCCTCGGCGCCACCGGCCATCACGGCCTCGGATACGCAGTGGGACAGATGGTCTTCCATCAGGCCGATGGAAACAGCCTGCAGTGCTCGCGTGATCGCCGATATCTGGGTGAGAACGTCGATGCAGTAGGTGTCCGAATCCACCATCTTCTGCACGCCGCGAACCTGGCCCTCGACGCGGCGCAGCCGCTTGAGGTAGTCGTCCTTGGTTCCGGTGTACCCGGGCATCTCGTCCTCCGGTTCGTCATCCTTCCAGTACCCCATGGGGGTACCTGATCATCACGAACATACGCCTGGGGGGTATCGCAGGCAACGTGGCGGCGGTCACCGCAGCGACCATTGTCGTCAGGCAAACAGGCGCAGCGGCGCAGTCGGCCGCTGCGCCCCGCAGAGTGAAGAAGGAGAAGTTGGGCGCCAGGTGGCGTCCTACTGTGCGTGCAGCACCGTATTGAGTCCGCCCCAGGTGCCGGTCCTCGGTACGGCCTCCACGCCGCCGGACAGCGAGTTGCGCCGGAACAGCAGACCCGCGACGCCCGACAGGTCCCGCGCCTTCAGTAGGCGGGATTCGCCGTCGGCGAGCAGGGTGAGCTTCGTGCCTGCGGTCAGATACAGGCCGGCCTCGACCACGCAGTTGTCGCCGAGCGAGATCCCGACTCCGGAGTTCGCACCCAACAGGCAGCCGGTTCCGATGGTGACCTGTTGGGTGCCGCCGCCGGACAGCGTGCCCATGATCGATGCGCCGCCACCGATATCGCTGCCGTCACCCACGATCACGCCCTGCGAGATGCGGCCCTCGACCATCGACGTGCCTACCGTACCGGCGTTGTAGTTGCAGAAGCCCTCGTGCATCACGGTGGTCCCGGCTGCGAGATGGGCGCCGAGCCGCACCCGGTCGGCGTGGGCGATGCGCACCCCGGAGGGTACGACGTAGTCGGTCATGCGAGGGAACTTGTCGACCCCGAAGATGCCCAGGCGGGTGCCGGCCACGGCGGCGGCCAGGCGCACCCGCTCGACGGACCCGGGTGGCACCGGGCCGAGTGAGGTCCAGGCGTTGTTCGGCAGCAGGCCGAAGATGCCGTCGAGGTTGATCGAGCGGGGGAGCACGAGCCGGTGGGACAGCAGGTGCAGGCGGAGATAGACGTCGGCGGTGTCCACCGGCGGCTCGGCCAGCGAGGCGATCGTGGTGTCGACCACGACGAGATCGATGCCGCGCACCGAATCGTGGCGCTGGGCGCCCGCGAGATCCGGCTGAGGAACCGCACCCGCGGTGCCCAGCGCGGGCGCCGGGTACCAGACGTCGAGCACAGTGCCATCAACGCTTCGGTTGGCCAGCCCCGTTCCGTAGGCGCCGGCGGTGGTCAGGTCGACGATCTCGGTCATGGGGCAACCCTATCGAGCCGCCGAGCAGCACTCGGCCGGCGGTGATCGGTCAGCCGGTGGTGATCGCCACCCGACCCGGCGGCACCTGGGCACCCGCCGCGCCCCAGGCCTGATCGGCCCACTTCCGCTCGTCGACGGAGACGGCCGACACCGAGAATCCGGTGCCGTGTGCGACGGACCAGGCCGCCAGGGCGCGGCCCCCCTGGTCGGTCGGGATGCCGGGCACCACGACCGTCACGATCGCCGTCGATCCGTTGACCGCTACCAGCTTCAGTCCGCCGAGTTCGGCCTCAGCCGCCGCGAGCACCTCGGACAGGGCCGCAGGCGCCCCCGACATACCGGCCAGCGCCGTGCGGACGGGGGCGTCGGCCGTAGGTGCCTGGGCGTCGGCGATGCAGCCCAGACCCAGTGGAGTCGCGCCGCCGAGAGCGATGGCGAGTGTCGTCGCCTCGTCCTCCCACTTGGCGTACGCGTCGGGGAAGGCGGAGTACTGCACGGACTGCGCCGCCTCGGTCAGCGTCAGCTTCTGCCAGCCCTTCACACCGGCCAGGGCGTCGTAGAACTTGCCGGCCGCATAGACAGGGTCGAGGATCTGCGCCTTCGTGCCCCAGCCCTGCGAGGGTCGCTGCTGGAACAGACCGACCGAATCGCGGTCACCGGTCGGCAGGTTGCGCAGGCTCGACTCCTGCAGGGCCGTCGCCAACGCGATGATCCTGGCCCGCTGCGGAAGCCCACGGGACATGCCGACGGCGTTGATCGTCGACGCGTGTTGCAACTGCACCGCGGCGAGGTAGACCGGGGAGGTCTTCGTGGACGAACCGGGCACGGTGACGGCAGGTACCGTGCACTCCGCGGTCGGGGTCGAGGTCGAGGAGGATTTCACCAGGTGCACCCCGAGAAGAACGGCAGCGACGAGTACGGCGACCAAACCGAGGGCGGCCAGGGTCCAGGCGATCGGCTTGCGCACATCCGGAACGGTACTTGGGCCCGGTAGGTTTCAACGATGTTCGCTCTCGACCTGTCCGCCGATCCGGCCGACCTCACCGCCAGCCTCGTCGACATCCCGTCGGTCTCCCGCACGGAAGGTCCGATCGCGGATGCGATCGAGTCGGCGCTGCGCGCCCTACCCGGCCTGGAGGTGCTGCGCCTGGGCAATTCGGTGTTGGCCAGGACATCTCTCGGGCTGCCGACCAGGGTGCTGCTGGCCGGCCACATCGACACGGTGCCGATTGCCGACAACGTCCCGTCACGGCTCGACGGTGACACGCTGCACGGTTGCGGGACAACGGACATGAAGTCCGGCGATGCCATGCTGCTTCATCTCGCCGCGGCCCTGACGAACCCCACGCGCGATCTGACTTTCGTGTTCTACGAGTGCGAGGAGATCGAGCACGAGTTCAACGGCCTGACCAGGATCGAGCGTGAGCTGCCCGAGTGGCTGACTGCCGACCTGGCCATCCTCGGCGAACCGACCAACGGGCAGGTGGAGGCCGGCTGTCAGGGCACCGCAGCCGTCGCCGTCACCGTGCGCGGCCGACGGGCGCATGCCGCTCGCTCGTGGCTCGGCAACAATGCCATCCACGACGCGGGCGAGGTACTGGATCGGTTGCGCGGCTTCGAGTCCCGATCGGTCGACATCGACGGGTGTCGGTATCGCGAGGGTCTGAACGCCGTGGGCATCAGCGGTGGCGTGGCGTCCAACGTCATCCCGGACGAGTGCGTGGTCAAGGTCAATTTCCGGTTCGCGCCCGACCGGGACGCGGACAGCGCGGTCGGTCTGCTGAAGACGCTGTTCGACGGGTTCGAGGTCGAGGTACTGGACGTCGCAGCCGGTGCGCTGCCAGGTCTTTCGGCCCCGGCCGCAGCCGAGTTCGTGGCGGCGGCCGGAGGTGTCGCGGTCGCCAAGTACGGCTGGACCGACGTCGCCCGTTTTGCCGCGTTGGGTATCCCCGCGGTCAACTACGGACCCGGAGACCCCTCCCTGGCGCACACCAGGGAGGAGCACGTCTCCCGTCGGCAGATCCAGGAGATGACCGAGGTCCTGCGATCGTTCCTGTCCTGACGTTCCCAGCGCTGGAGCGGTCCTGGTCTAGTGCTGGAGCCCGGCGCCGAGCGGGAGTCCCGCACCTCCGGTGGTCTGGATGGCTGCGTCGAGGAAGATGTATGCACCGACCGCGGCGAAGGCCAGAGCCAGGTATCCGCCCAGGTGGGCGAGCCCCGTCGACGCGTTTGCGGTGCCCAACAGGGTCGCCACCAGCGACAGGTCGATCAGGACGAAGACGGCGGTGAAGGCGAGCGGCAGTCGTAGCGTGCCGATCGTCAGCAGGACGATGATCACCAGCCAGGAGATCAGGAAGAGTTCCACCGTGGACTTCACATCCCCGGTCAACACGGCGAACCAATTGTGCGTCAGCCCCAGGATGAGGGCTGCGTAGCTCAGCCAGAAGCCGGCGAAGATGGCGAAGATCCCGGCCACGGCGCTCTGCCCGAGCGACATGGCCCAGATCGCGGCCAGCAGGGTGCCGAGCCCGGTGGCGGCGAGAATGATGGCCAAGGGTGCGCCGCCGCCGGCGGCGGACACGAAACCGACCTGCTGCAGTCCGAGGGCGATGGATCCGACGACGAACAGCGGTACGCCCACCACAGCGGGGTTTCCGATCGGGGCTGCGGGTGTGGGCGCAGGGGCAGGTGCCGGAATGCGTTCGGCGGCCTGCTCGGGAGTGATGGTGGCAGTCATAAGGCTCCTTGAGTTCGCGTTCGCAGTGCGTGGCGGCTCGTCGGTGAGCTACGCGGCCGGGCGGTGCCCGGTCGCGTATGACGTATCGAAACTGCCTGTCCTGTCAGCGGTCTTCCGGGATGGATAGCTACCTTTTGGTCAATTCCGAAGGTCAACGTCGTATCGCAGATCACACCCCGGAATACCCGTATGGGTCTGTCTCTTTCTGAGACAACAAACCGTCGACCTGACCGGCTGCGGGTGGCGATGTCGCCGGCCGGTGACCGGCCATCATCGGTGCGTCACATCCAGGCTTTAGGGTGTCGGGCGTGACGAACGAAGAACTGTCCACCGGTCAGGACGCTGACGAGAGCTTCGGGGTGCCCCTGGATCGGACTGGCGTCCCAGCCGATCGGACTGGCGTCCCCGGCGAGAAGCACCGTGGGCCCGTCGTGCTGCGGGGCACCCAGTCGGTCAGTACCAGCACCACGGATCAGCGACTGCTCGATTCGCGCGGGCCCACGGATTGGGTGCACACCGATCCCTGGCGCGTGCTGCGCATCCAGGCCGAGTTCGTCGAGGGCTTCGGCGCATTGGCCGGGCTGCCCCGCGCGGTGACCGTTTTCGGCAGTGCCCGGACCAAACCGGACAACCCCGAGTACGCCAGAGCCATGGAGATCGGCGGCGCCCTGGCCAAGGAGGGATTCGCGGTGATCACCGGCGGCGGCCCCGGAATCATGGAGGCGGCCAACCGCGGAGCGAAGGAAGCGGGCGGTCTGTCCGTCGGCCTCGGGATCGAGCTCCCGTTCGAACAGGGCATCAACAAATACGTGGACCTGGGCATCAACTTCCGCTACTTCTTCGCCCGCAAGACGATGTTCGTCAAGTACTCCCAGGCCTTCGTGTGCCTGCCGGGCGGGTTCGGGACCCTGGACGAGTTGTTCGAGGCGCTCACCCTGGTGCAGACCAAGAAGGTCACCAAGTTCCCGGTCGTGCTGTTCGGGTCGGCGTACTGGGGTGGCCTGGTCGACTGGATCCACCAGACGGTGGCCGGTGCCGGCAACATCAACGAGCCCGATCTGGCGTTGATCCACGTCACGGACGACGTCGACGACATGATCCGTGTCGTCCACGACGCCCACGCCGCCTGGGTCGCCGCCCATTGACCCCCTCCACCCCGGTCGCGCGGATCAACTAGCCTCGCGCGGATCAACTCGCCCCGTCTGGGACCAGTGGGACAGAAGTCCATCAGTTCATCCGCGCCGGCTTAGATGATCCGCGCGGGGGCGCGAGTCATCAGAGAGAGACGGGCGACGGCTGTCGGGGGTGCGGCGGGGCGGGCCGGGCGTGGGAGAATGACGAACGTGTTGCGCTGGATCACTGCAGGGGAATCACATGGACCTGCCCTCGTCGCCGTCCTGGAGGGACTGCCTGCCGGTGTACCGGTAGCCACTCCCGACATCGCCCTGCAACTGGCCCGCCGCCGCCTCGGCTACGGGCGCGGAGCACGGATGAAGTTCGAGCAGGATGTCGTCAGCCTGCTCGGCGGGGTGCGGCACGGCATCACCCTCGGTGGCCCGATCGCGGTACAGATCGGCAACACCGAGTGGCCCAAGTGGGAACAGATCATGTCGCCGGATCCGGTGGACACCGACGTGCTTGCCAGCCTGGCCCGTAACGCCCCGCTGACCCGGCCCAGGCCCGGCCATGCCGATCTGGCCGGCATGCAGAAGTACGGCTTCGACGACGCCCGCCCGGTGCTCGAGCGCGCGTCCGCTCGAGAGACCGCGGCCCGGGTCGCTCTGGGGACCATCGCCCAGCAGTTCCTCCGCGAGGTGCTCGGCGCCGAGGTCGTCTCACATGTCGTCTCCATCGGCGACGCCGACGCCATCGACGGCCCGTTGCCGACGCCGGAGGATCGCGACGCCATCGATGCCTCCCCGGTCCGCGCCCTGGATCCACGATCCACCGATGCACTGGTCACCGAGATCGAAGCGGCCAAGGCTGACGGCGACACCCTCGGCGGCGTGGTGGAGGTGCTGGTCTACGGACTGCCGCCCGGGCTGGGCTCCTTCGTCCAGGGCGACCGCAAGCTCGATGCCCGGCTGGCCGCGGCGCTGATGGGGATCCAGGCCATCAAGGGCGTCGAGATCGGTGACGGCTTCGCCACGGCACGTCGTCGCGGCTCGAAGGCGCATGACGAGATCGATCCCCGGCATCCGGGCGTCACCCGCCGGTCCAATCGGGCGGGCGGGATCGAGGGCGGCATGACGAACGGCGAGATCCTCCGGGTCAGAGCCGCGATGAAACCCATCTCCACGGTGCCCCGCGCGCTGGCCACGCTCGATGTGGTCACCGGTGAGCCGGCGGTTGCCATCCACCAGCGCAGCGACGTCTGCGCGGTGCCGGCGGCCGGTGTCGTCGCCGAGGCAATGGTGGCGTTGGTCGTCGCCGATGCGGTGGTGGAGAAGTTCGGCGGTGACTCGGTGACCGAGGTCCGCCGCAATGTGACCGGCTACCTCGCCACCCTGACCGACACCCGGCCGATCCCGGCGGACCCGGCCACCGCGGGCAGCGCCGCGGCCGCGTCCTGACCGGGTCAGTCGACTGCTACCGCGAATGACTGACGTGAACGCACATCCCGGTCCCGGCACCCCGTCCGACCGGGCCAAGGTCCTGGCCCAGCGAGCTGCGGCCGCCAAGAGCGTCCTCCTCGACCGGTCCGGCATGAGACCGGCAGTGGTGCTGGTGGGGCCGCCGGGTTCCGGCAAGTCGACGGTGGGCGCGGCCGTCGCCAGGTCGACCGGATTGTCCTTCCGCGACACCGACCTCGACATCGAGCGGAGTTCCGGCCGGAGCATCCCGGACATCTTCCTGCAGGACGGCGAGGAACGGTTCCGCGAGCTCGAGCGGGCCGCGGTGCTGACCGCGCTCGCCGAGCATCCGGGGGTGCTGGCCCTCGGTGGGGGCGCGGTCCTGGCCGACGAGACCAGGGCACACCTGCTCGGTCACTCGGTCGTCTTCCTCAACCTGTCGATGCCGACCGGCGTGAAGCGGACCGGGCTGGCCGTGAATCGGCCGCTCCTGGCCGGGGTGAATCCGCGTGCGACCTACCGCGCACTGCTGGAAGCGCGGCTCGTCCACTACCGGGAGACCGCCCGGTTCGAGATCCAGACCGACGAGCTGAGCGTGGCCGATGTGGCCCGGACGATCATCGAAAAATTGGAGCTGCAGTGACCAGCCACCTCGGCGAACCGACCACGGTGACCGTGTCCGGACCGTCGCCCTACCCGGTCGTCGTCGGTCGCGGTCTGCTCGACGAGTTGGTGGCGGCGGCGACGGCGGGCGGCATGACCACCAAGGCTGCGCTCATCCACGCACCGACCCTCGGTGAGACCGCAGACGCGATCCGAGAGGCGTTGCAGGCGGCGGGCATCGATACCCATCTGCTGGAAGTGCCCGACGCCGAGGACGGAAAGTCGCTCGAGGTGCTCGGTTTCTGCTGGGATGTCTTCGGTGAGATCGGCTTGGGTCGAACGGATCTGGTGATCGGACTCGGTGGGGGAAGTGTCACCGACCTGGCCGGATTCGCCGCCGCCACCTGGATGCGCGGCGTGCGATTGATCAATGTCCCGACCACGCTGCTGGCGATGGTGGATGCCGCCGTCGGTGGCAAGACCGGGATCAACACCGGGGCCGGCAAGAACATGGTCGGCTCCTTCTACGAGCCGAGTGCCGTGATCGTCGATCTGGCCACGCTGGAATCGTTGCCGCCCAACGAGTTGGTCGCCGGGATGGCCGAGATCGTCAAGTGTGGATTCATCGTCGATCCGGAGATCCTCGCCATCGTCGAGGCCGATTCGGTGGCCGCCGTCGATCCCATGTCCCCGGCCCTGGCCGAACTGGTCCGGCGGGCGATCACCGTCAAGGCCCAGGTTGTGGCCGCCGATCTCAAGGAATCCGATCTCCGCGAGATCCTCAACTACGGCCACACTCTCGCGCACGCGATCGAGAAGCGGGAGAAGTTCAAGTGGCGTCACGGCGCCGCCGTGTCGGTCGGCCTGGTGTTCGCGGCCGAGCTCGGCCGGGCGGCGGGGCGCCTGGACGATGTGACCGCCGACCGTCATCTGGAAATCCTCCATCTGCTCGGGCTGCCGACCACCTACGACCCGGACGCGTTGGGGGAGTTGGTGAAGATCATGGGTTCGGACAAGAAGTCCCGTTCCGGGGTCCTGCGTTTCGTGGTGCTGGACGGTCTGGCCAAGCCGGGTCGGCTGGCCGGCCCTGACCCGTCGTTGCTGGCCGCCGCGTACTCGGTGATCGCCGGCCGCCGGAAGCCGCCGGGACTGGTGCAGTTGTGACGACGAGCTCCGAAAGGACGACGATGACAACGGTTCTGGTGCTCAACGGAGTCAACCTCGGCCGGCTGGGAACTCGGGACCCGCTGGTGTACGGCGCGACGACGTACGCCGAGCTGGCGGCCACGTTGTCGGCCCGCGGCGCCGAGCTCGGCCTGGATGTCGATGTTCGACAGACCGACGACGAAGCGGAACTGATCGGCTGGCTGCACGAAGCCGCCGACGCGTCCACCCCGGTGGTCCTCAACCCGGCGGCCTGGTCGCACTATTCGATCGCTCTGCGGGACGCCGCCGATCAGCTCACCGCGCCGCTGATCGAGGTCCACCTCAGCAACATCCACGCCCGGGAGGACTTCCGCCACCATTCGGTCATCTCGGGAGTCGCCACCGGGGTCATCGCCGGGCTGGGTGTCAAGGGCTACGAACTGGCGCTGCAGTTCCTCTCGGAAACCCTCGCCGCAGATGCCGACACCGGAAGCGGAGCCTGACCAGATGAATGCGACCCCCAACCGTAGACGAGCGCTCCGCGGGCTGTTGGCCGATGCGGGACTGGACGCTCTGCTGGTCACCGATCTCATCAACATCCGCTACCTGACGGGATTCACCGGATCCAACGCTGCCGTACTCGTCCGGGTCGAGGGCGATGCCGAGTCGATCTTCTGCACCGACGGGCGTTACGAGACGCAGTCGGCGGCCGAGGTGCCGGACCTGCCGCGGCAGATCGATCGACCGTGTGACCTGGCCCTGCTCGCGGCCGCGTCCGGTCGGGTGGGTTTCGA
Organism: Nakamurella sp.; assembly: GCA_965277305.1. Lineage (GTDB taxonomy): Bacteria > Actinomycetota > Actinomycetes > Mycobacteriales > Nakamurellaceae > Nakamurella. Next base: position 653,194 of record CBDICH010000007.1, read on the forward strand.
GGCGTTGGCTGTCTCCTTCTCGGCCCACCGCGGGTTCCTGACGGCGGCAGTGCCCGGTGTCGAACTCGCGGCCACCGAGAACCTCGTCGAGGAGCTGCGGTCGGTGAAGGACGCTGGTGAGATCGACGCGCTCCGCACCGCCTGCGCCGTCGCCGATCGGGCCCTCGCGGAGCTGATCGAGCAGGGTGGGATCCGGCCGGGCCGCACCGAGCGCGAGGTCGGTCTCGACCTCGACGAGCGGATGCGCCGACTCGGTGCGTCGGACCCGGCGTTCGAGACCATCGTGGCGGGTGGCGAGAACTCGGCCATCCCGCACCACCGGCCGACCGCCCGGCCCCTGCGCACCGGTGATCTGCTGAAGCTCGACTTCGGCGCGGCCGTGGCGGGCTACCACTCCGACATGACCAGGACGTTCGTGCTCGGTCGACCCGCCGAATGGCAGGTGGAGATCTATTCGGTCGTAGCGGCCGCCCAGCAGGCCGGCCGCCGGGCGGCCGTCGTCGGCGCGACCGGTGGCGAGGTGGACGCAGCGGCGAGAGAGCTGATCACGGCGGCGGGCTTCGGCCCGCAGTTCGCGCACGGTCTGGGTCACGGCGTCGGTCTCCAGGTCCACGAAGCACCGAGCCTGGCACGTGGCCAGGCAGGTATCATCAGGGCAGATATGTGTGTCACCGTCGAGCCCGGGATCTATCTTCCGGGGCGCGGCGGGGTCCGCATCGAGGACAGCGGAGTGGTTCGGGCTTTCGATTCGGTGGACGAGGATTCGTCCGGGGCCGGTTACGAGGTGCTCACGCTGACGTCCCGTGATCTGGTCGAGCTCTAGTCGTCTGCCCCGGCCTGGCGTGGCGGTCCGGGTCTGAACCGCGTCGCACCAACAGTTGTGTTTCACAGAAAACGAAAGGCACCGCAACCACCTCATGGCTTCCACCAGCGACTTTAAGAACGGTCTCGTCCTCAACCTGGATGGCGTGCTCTGGACCATCACCGAGTTCCAGCACGTGAAGCCCGGCAAGGGCCCAGCCTTCGTGCGGACGACGCTGAAGAACGTGATGACCGGAAAGGTCGTCGACAAGACGTTCAACGCCGGTATCAAGGTCGAATCGGCCACCGTGGACAAGCGTGACATGACCTTCCTCTACAAGGACGGGTCCGACTTCGTGTTCATGGACAAGGACACCTACGACCAGATCAACGTCTCGGCCCAGGTCGTCGGCACCGTTGCCGACTATCTCCTGGAGAACCAGGAAGCGATGGTCGCCCAGCACGACAACGTCGTGTTGTTCGTCGAACTGCCGGCCTCGGTCGAACTGCTGGTCTCGCACACCGACCCCGGCCTGCAAGGTGATCGCTCGACGGGCGGCACCAAGCCCGCCACCCTGGAGACCGGCGCCGAGATCAACGTTCCGCTGTTCCTCAACACCGGCGACAAGATCAAGGTCGACACCCGCGACGGTCGTTACCTCGGCCGGGTCAACAGCTGACGTGACGTTTCCCCACAGGTACTCCCAGGTCACCGACCGCGCCACCCGCGACGGGCTGGCGTGCTGATGTCGGCCAGGTCAAAGGCCCGCAAGCGCGCTCTCGATGTGCTCTACGCGGCCGACGCCCGAGGTGCGGATCCGTTGGATGTGCTCACCGAACGGATCGACTCGGAAGAAGCTGCCCCGCTCGGTGAGTACGCCGAAACGCTGGTGCGCGGCTATGCCGCGCATGCGGCCCGCATCGACGATCTGCTCGGCGACTATGCGGAGGGCTGGACGCTGGACCGGATGCCGGCCGTCGATCGGGCGATCCTGCGGATCGCCGTGTACGAACTGGTCTACTCCGAGGATGTGCCGGCACCGGTCGCCGTCGATGAAGCCGTCGAGTTGGCGAAGAGCCTGTCGACCGACAATTCACCCCGATTCATCAACGGGGTCCTCGGCCAGATCTTGACGATCGCTCCGCAGCTCAGACACGTCTGAGCTGCGTCAGCGCGCGGCTGACCGGGTTCGACTGCCGTCGCCGCATCCGCAGCGGCTTTCGCGCCCGCATTCGAAGGTGCGTGCGTAGCGCGCTATTCCAGTTCGGTGCCCGCGGGCAGGACGCCCCAGCCGACGAGTTGTTCGGTGAGGCTTTCCGGAGACATGTCGTAGATGACTGCGAGTGATCGGAGATCTTCGGCCCGGATGGTCAGCACCTTGCCGTTGTAGTCACCGCGTTGTGACTGGATGGCGGCAGCGTAGCGAGCCAACGGACCTGCCTGGTGGGCCGGCAATTCGGACAATCGGTGCAGATCGATGACGAGTTTCGGTACCGGGACCCCGCGTCGCGAAGCGCGGGCATCCGGTAGCAGTTCGGCCACCGGGACGCCGTAGAAGTCGGCCAGTTCCGCAAGCTTAGCCACGGTAACTGCTCGGTCTCCCCGCTCGTAGGAGCCGACTACCACCGCTTTCCAGCGGCCGTCGGACTTCTCTTCGACGCCGTGCAGACTCATCCCCTGTTGGGCTCGGATGGACCGCAATCTCTGCCCCAGTGCTCGGGCGTAGTCCTGCGTCATATCAGCCTCTCTGGCTGTGCGCGAATAAATTGCCTCGCTCTGGGAAACAGAGGTTGGCGTTAAGTACGGAGAGTAGCGGGTTCCTACCTCATCGTGCTACTGGGACCGCCAGATTTTGCGCAAGCACCCGATCGGACGGTGGCCGACGCGGTCGGGTCACTGCAGCCCTGGTGGGTTGGTAGCATCAGATGAAAGCCCAACCATCCTTTAAAGCCGTCCAGTGAGGCGGGAAAGGAGGTCGGTCTGGTGCCACCGCGCCCACACCGGTCTGACGCTGCGCGTCCCGTGCTCTCCGGGCACCACCGCGCGCCGCACGATCCGCACATCATCGAGGGCGTTCCGTCAGCGGGCACCGAGGGCGCATCGGGCACTGCGGGCGTCGTGTCCCTCCTGTCCGCAGCCGACATCGGCCGGACCATCGACCGCATCGCCCACCAGATCCTCGAACGCACCGGCGATCAGGACGTGGTACTCGTCGGGATCCCGACCCGGGGTGTCTACCTGGCCCGCCGGCTCTCCGACCGACTGACCGCGTTCACTTCGCGGCCCTATCCGGTCGGCTCCCTCGACATCACCCTCTACCGTGACGACCTTCGCCGACGACCTCCCAGGGCGCTCGAGGAGACGGTGCTGCCGGAGTCGGGAATCGAGGACGCCACGGTGATCCTGGTGGACGACGTGCTCTTCTCCGGGCGCACTGTTCGGGCCGCGCTGGATGCTCTCCGCGATCACGGCCGCCCCGCTGTGGTGCAGCTCGCGGTCCTGGTCGATCGCGGTCATCGCCGGCTGCCCATCCGGGCCGACTACGTCGGCAAGAACATCCCCACTGCGCTCGGTGACGACGTGGCGCTCCGGTTGGCCGAGACCGACGGCAGCGACGCCGTCGACCTGGTGAGAGGGCACTGATGACGACGACCACGGTCAGCGATCCGATCCACGTGCCTCTGCCAGGTGCGTTGCCCCGCCACCTGCTCTCGACCGGGGATCTGGATCTGGCCGCGGCGATGCGAATCCTGGACACTGCAACTCGTCTCGACCAGGCGATGTCCGGACGGGAGGTGCGCAAGCTCCCGACGCTGCGCGGCCGGACCGTCGTCAATCTGTTCTTCGAGGACTCGACCAGGACCCGCATCTCGTTCGAACTGGCCGCCAAACGGCTGTCCGCCGATGTCATCAACTTCTCCGCCAAGGGCTCATCCGTGTCCAAGGGCGAATCGCTCAAGGACACGGCCCTGACCCTGCAGGCGATGGGGGCCGATGCGGTGGTCTGTCGCCACTCGTCATCCGGTGCGCCGCAACAGCTCTCGGCCTGGGTGGACGGTCACGTCATCAACGCCGGGGATGGCACCCACGAACATCCGACCCAGGCCCTGCTCGACGCCTTCACCCTGCGGCGGCACCTGGCCCCTGGCGGCAGCCTCGAAGGTCGGCGCGTGGTGATCGTCGGGGACGTACTGCATTCGCGGGTGGCCAGGTCGAATGTGCTCCTGCTGTCCACCCTCGGCGTCGAGGTCACTCTCGTGGCCCCGCCCACCCTGCTGCCGCTCGGGGTGCACACCTGGCCCGCCGAGGTCACCTACGACCTGGATTCCGCGCTCGAGGGCGCGGACGCAGTCATGATGCTGCGCGTGCAACGGGAGCGGATGGGTGGCGCCTTCTTCCCCACCGAACGCGAGTACAGCCGTTCGTACGGGCTCGATTCCCGTCGCGCCGCACTGCTCGCCGACCACGGCATCGTGATGCATCCCGGGCCGATGAATCGCGGTATGGAGATCACGCCGCAGGTGGCCGATGCTGCGAACTCGGTCATCGTCGAACAGGTGGCCAACGGCGTCACCGTGCGGATGGCCGTGCTCTACCTGCTGCTCACCGGCGGCCTGGGGGATGCGGCGTGACAGACGAGGCGCCCACCAACGACAACTGGATCGGAAGGAACACCTTGTCCCACGCTGTACTCATCGTCGGAGCCGCACCGTACGGCGAGGACGTCCTGGACGTCCTGATCGCCGACGGGCTCATCGCGGCGATCGGTCCCGACGCGACCGCCGACCCGCGGTGCGTCGACGCCGCGCGAATCGCAGGATCCGGCCTCATCGTGCTCCCCGGGCTGGTCGACCTCCACACCCACCTGCGAGAGCCGGGTCGAGAGGACTCGGAAACGGTCGCGACGGGGTCCGAATCCGCCGCCGCCGGCGGGTACACCGCGATCTTCGCGATGCCGAACACCGACCCGACGGCCGACACCGCGGGCGTGGTCGAGCAGGTCTTCCGGCTCGGCGCCGAGGCCGGCCTGGTCGACGTCTATCCGATCGGGGCGGTGACGGTCGGCCGCAAGGGCGAGCGGCTGGCCGAGCTCGGCGCCATGGCTGCCTCCGCGGCCCGGGTCCGGGTGTTCTCCGACGATGGCGACTGTGTCGCGGATCCGCTGTTGATGCGCCGGGCCCTCGAGTACGTCAAGGCTTTCGACGGCGTCATCGCCCAGCACGCCCAGGAGCCGCGGCTCACCGTCGGGGCCCAGATGAACGAGGGCGTGGTCTCGGCCCGGCTGGGTATGACGGGCTGGCCGGCCGTCGCCGAGGAGGCGATCATCGCCCGCGATTGCCTGCTGGCCGACCACGTCGACTCGCGGCTGCACGTCTGTCATCTCTCCACCGCCGGGGCGGTGGAGATCGTCGACGCCGCGAAGGCACGTGGAACCAGGGTGACCGCCGAGGTCACCCCGCACCATCTGGTCCTCACCGACGAGCGGGCGGTCGGCTACGACCCGGTGTTCAAGGTGAATCCGCCGCTGCGGACCGGCGCCGACGTGGAGGCCCTACGAGGTGCACTGGCGTCCGGAGTGATCGACATCGTGGCGACGGATCATGCGCCGCATGCCACCCAGGACAAGGAAACCGAGTGGGACAACGCCAAGCCCGGCATGCTCGGGCTGGAGACAGCACTCTCGGTCGTCATCGACACGATGGTCGACACCGGGCTGCTCGACTGGCGTGGGGTGGCCAGAGTGATGTCCGAGAACCCTGCCCGCATCGGCGGTCTGACGGGCCACGGCCGGCCCATCGCCGTGGGGGAGCCCGCCAACCTGGTCCTGCTCGACCCTTCTGCCTCGTGGACCGTGCGCGGCGCGGACATGGCAAGTCTGTCCAGCAACACCCCGTTCGAGGGCATGACCCTTCCGGGCCGGGTGATCGGGACGTTCCTGCGGGGGACACCGACCTTCCTGCGCACCGCCGGCCTTTCCGGCTCCAGGGTCGCGTCCGACGCGACGATCCAGAACCAGGGGGTCTGAGATGGACCGCACGTTGCTCACCGTTCTGCTGATCGGGATCGTTCTGTTGTCGGCCTGGGGCCTGCTGGTCGGCTGGCGCCACCGGGGGCAGCGGCAGTCCGACATCGCGGCACCCGCAGCAGCTCCGGAGGATCTCGGAGCCGAATTGGCCGAACCGGTCACCGGGCTCTACGTGTCGACCACCAGAGCCGGATCCTGGCAGGACCGGGTGGTGGCTCACGGTCTGGGCCGCAGAGCCGCCGCGACCGTGCGGCTGACCACCGCGGGTGTGCTGATCGACCGGGTCGGCGAGACGCCGATCTTCATCCCCACCGCCGACCTCGAAGCGGTCGGCACTGCTCCCGGCATCGCGGGCAAGGTGATGGCGATGCCGGACGGGGTGCTGATCCTGACGTGGTCCCTGGGTGGGACCCGGGTCGACAGTGGTGTCCGTCTGGACGATCTGGAGGCCCAGGCCGAATGGATCGAGCTGGCCGAGCAGCAGATCACCGAGCAGCAGGTTGCCGGGCCGCAGATCCCGGTGGCCACGACGAACGACGATGTGGAGGGTTCCGCGTGAGCGACGTTGCGGTGCTGGTACTGGAAGACGGCCGGGTGTACCGGGGAACATCCTTCGGCGCAACGGGTTCCGCGTTCGGCGAGGCGGTGTTCTCCACCGGCATGACCGGATACCAGGAGACGTTGACCGACCCTTCCTACCGACGCCAGGTGGTCATCGCCACGGCGCCGCAGATCGGCAACACCGGTTGGGTGAGTACCGGCGGCCCGGACGGTGACCAGGACGACAACGAATCCGGCCGGATCTGGGTCGCGGGCTACGTGATCCGCGATCTGTCGCCGGCCCCCTCGAATTGGCGGGCGAGTTCGGCGCTGCCCGACGAGATGCGGACACAGGGCGTCGTCGGCATCGCGGGGGTCGACACCCGTTCGCTGACCAGGCATCTGCGGACGGCGGGCGCCATGCGCTGCGGGATCTTTGCCGGCGCGGCCGTGGCCGACGACGCGCTGATGGTGGAGCGGGTGCGCGCGCAGCCGGGAATGGCCGGCGCGGACCTGACCGGCGAGGTGTCGACGGCGCATCGGTACACCGTGCCCGCGGCAGGCGAGGTCCGGTTCAGCGTGGCCGCCATCGATCTCGGCATCAAGGCCAACACCCCGAGAATGCTGGCCGCGCGCGGGATCACCACCCACGTGGTGCCGGCCGGCGTGACGATCGAGGAGATCGAAGCGCTCGGTGTCGACGGCGTGTTCCTGTCCAACGGCCCCGGCGACCCGTCGACGCAGGATCACATGGTCGAGCTGACCAAGCAGATCCTGCAGCGGCGGATCCCGCTGTTCGGTATCTGCTTCGGTAACCAGATCCTGGGCCGGGCATTGGGTTTCGGTACCTACAAGCTGAAGTTCGGGCACCGCGGCATCAACCAGCCGGTGCGTGAGAAGGCAACCGGACGAGTGCTGATCTCGGCGCACAACCACGGATTCGCCGTGGATGCTCCGCTGGACCAGGTGGTCGAAACCGAGTTCGGCCGGGCCCAGGTCGGCTTCGTCTGTCTGAACGACGATGTCGTCGAAGGTCTGGAATGCCTTGATGTGCCGGCTTTTTCGGTCCAGTTCCACCCCGAGGCAGCGGCCGGTCCGCACGACGCCCAATCCTTGTTCGACCGGTTCGCCGCAATGATGAGTAGTCGCCATGAGCAAGCCTCCACTCCGGCAAACGAAAGAATCAACCTCTGATGCCCGCACGCACCGACATCAAGCACGTCCTCGTCATCGGGTCCGGCCCGATCGTCATCGGCCAGGCCTGCGAGTTCGACTACTCGGGCACCCAGGCCTGCCGGGTGCTGCGTGAGGAGGGTATCCGCGTCTCGCTGATCAACTCCAACCCAGCGACGATCATGACCGACCCGGAGTTCGCAGACGCCACCTACATCGAGCCGATCACCGCCGAGTATGTCGAGAAGGTGCTGGCCGATCAGCTGGAACGGGGATTCCCGGTGGATGCCCTGCTCGCCACTCTCGGCGGCCAGACCGCGTTGAACACGGCCATCGCCATCGCCGACGCCGGAGTGCTGGAGAAGTACGACGTCGAGTTGATCGGCGCAGACATCCCGGCGATCCAGCGCGGCGAGGATCGGCAGATCTTCAAGGACATCGTGCGGTCCGTCGGCGGCGACGTGCCGCGTTCGGCGGTCTGCCACACCCTCGAGCAGGTGCGTGACACGGTGGCCGATCTCGGGCTGCCGGTGGTCATCCGGCCGTCCTTCACCATGGGTGGCCTGGGATCTGGAATGGCTTACACCGCGCAGGATCTGGACCGGATTGCCAGCACCGGACTGGCCGCTTCGCCGGTGCACGAGGTGCTGATCGAGGAAAGTGTGCTCGGTTGGAAGGAGTACGAACTGGAGTTGATGCGCGACGCGCACGACAACATGGTCGTGGTCTGCTCCATCGAGAACATCGACCCGATGGGCGTGCACACCGGTGACTCGATCACGGTTGCTCCGGCCATGACGTTGACCGATCGCGAGTACCAGGCCATGCGTGATCTCGGTCTGAAGATCCTGCGGGCGGTCGGCGTGGCGACCGGCGGCTGCAACATCCAGTTCGGTATCGAGCCGTCCACCGGACGGATGGTGGTCATCGAGATGAACCCCCGGGTGTCCCGGTCGTCGGCGTTGGCATCCAAGGCCACCGGCTTCCCGATCGCCAAGATCGCGGCCAAGCTGGCGATCGGTTACACGCTGGACGAGATCGCCAACGACATCACCAAGGCCACCCCGGCGGCGTTCGAGCCGTCCCTGGACTACGTCGTCGTCAAGATCCCGCGGTTCGCCTTCGAAAAGTTCCCGGGCGCCGACCCGACGCTGACCACGACCATGAAGTCGGTGGGCGAGGCGATGTCGATCGGCCGCTCGTTCGCAGAGGCGCTGGGTAAGGCCATGCGGTCGATGGAGACCAAGATTTCCGGATTCTGGACCGGGTTGCCAGTCGAGCAGGGGGACCTGGACGAGCTTCTCGCCGAGATCGCGATCCCCACGGACGGTCGCATCTACGGCATCGAACGGGCCCTGGCCTGGGGGGCCAGTATCGAACAGGTCTTCGAGGCCACGAAGATCGACCCGTGGTTCCTCGAGCAGATCAAGTTGATCGCCTCCGTCGGCACGTCGGTGCGGAACGCCGGGGAACTGGATGCCGACCTGCTCCGCACCGCCAAGCGTCATGGGCTCTCGGATCTGCAGATCGCCGTGCTGCGGCCGGAACTGGGCTCCGAGCAGGCCGTGCGCGAGCTGCGTTGGTCGCTCGGGATCCGGCCGGTCTTCAAGACGGTCGACACCTGCGCGGCGGAGTTCGAAGCCGCCACGCCGTACCACTATTCGGCCTACGAGACCGATCCGGCCGCCGAATCAGAGGTGGCGCCCCAGACCGAGCGGCCGAAGATCATCATCCTGGGCTCCGGTCCGAATCGGATCGGCCAGGGCATCGAGTTCGACTACTCGTGCGTGCATGCCGCTCTCGCCCTGCGGGACGCCGGCTTCGAGACCGTCATGGTCAACTGCAATCCGGAGACCGTCTCCACGGACTACGACACCTCCGACCGGCTCTACTTCGAGCCGCTCACCGCTGAGGATGTCCTGGAAGTCATTGCCGCAGAGCAGGAATCGGGAACCGTCGCCGGCGTCATCGTGACCCTCGGCGGGCAGACGCCACTCAAGCTGGCCTCCATCCTCGACGGGGCCTCGATCGCGCGTCGAGACGGGTCCGGCGAGCGGATCTCCGTCGCCGTGCTCGGAACATCCTCCGACGCCATCGATCTCGCCGAAGACCGGGGACGGTTCGGTGACCTGTTGGCCAGGGCGGGACTGCCGGCTCCGGCCTTCGGCATGGCCACCTCGTTCGCCGAGGCGCAGCGGGCCGCGGAGCGGATCGGCTACCCGGTGCTCGTCCGTCCGTCCTACGTCCTCGGTGGGCGTGGCATGCAGATCGTCTACGACGAGGCGTCGCTGGCCGACTACATCAGCCGCGCAACGGAAATCACCGACGACCACCCCGTGCTGGTCGATCGATTCCTCGATGATGCCATCGAGATCGACGTCGACGCGCTGTGCGACGGCACCGAGGTGTATCTGGGCGGCGTGATGGAACACATCGAGGAGGCCGGGATCCACTCCGGTGATTCGGCGTGTGTGCTGCCGCCGATCACCCTGGGCCGCAGCGATATCGAACGGGTGCGCTCGCACACCGAGGCGATCGCGCTGGGCGGCGGGGTCGTCGGACTGCTCAACGTGCAGTACGCGCTCAAGGACCAAACCCTCTACGTGCTCGAGGCGAACCCACGGGCCAGCCGGACGGTGCCGTTCACCTCCAAGGCGACGGCCGTGCCGCTGGCCAAGGCGGCGGCCCGGATCATGGCCGGGGCGACCATCGCCTCGCTGCGCGCCGAGGGTCTGCTCCCCGCGCAGGGCGACGGCGGCGTCATGCCCGCCGGCGCCCCGGTCTCGGTCAAGGAGGCGGTCATGCCGTTCCACCGGTTCCGTCGGCCGGACGGCACCGGCGTCGACACCCTGCTCGGGCCCGAGATGCGTTCCACCGGTGAGGTGATGGGTATCGACATGGCCTTCGGGCCGGCGTTGGCCAAGTCGCAGACCGCTTCCTACGGGTCACTGCCCACCAAGGGCACCGTGTTCGTCTCGGTGGCCAACGCTGACAAGCGCTCGATGGTCTTCCCGGCCAAGCGGTTGGCCGACCTGGGCTTCACCGTGCTCGCGACCGAGGGCACTGCGGAGATGTTGCAGCGCAACGGGATGGACGTCCAGGTTGTCCGGAAGCATTTCGAGGGCGCGGGCAACATCGTCGACCTGATCAAGGCCGGGAAGGTCGATCTGGTCATCAACACGCCGTACGGCCAGTCGGGCCCGCGCATCGACGGTTTCGAGATCCGCACCGCCGCGGTGGCGGCCGATATCCCCTGCATCACGACCATCGCCGGCGCAGCCGCCGTGGTCCAGGGCATCGAAGCGCTGATTCGTTCGGACGTCGGGGTCGCCCCGCTGCAGGTGCTGCAGGCCCGTCTGCACGAGGGACGGACCAAGTCGGCGCTGCTTGCCGCCGAGGCAGCTGTCGGCGCCGCCCGATGACCCCCGCCCCCCTTGCCGCGCTGATCAACTTCGACGGCGCGGACGAAGTCGTTCACTCGCGTCGCGCCAGTCACATTTCGGCCGAGTCGATCCGCGCAGGCGAAGTTGGTCGGCGCCGGGGGAGCGGGCGGTGAGCAGCGTCGACGGGGCCTACGGGCGGTGGGCGAGGCCGGTCCTGTTCCGGCTCGGGCACGGGGACGCCGAATCCGCACATCACGCCACGTTGTCCGCGTTGAGCCGAATCAGTCGATCGGGCGCTGCCCTGAAGGCGCTGTCGCACCTGTTGGCCCGGAACCGGGCTCCGCGCACCGTCTTCGGGGTGGACTTCCCGTCGGCGGTCGGGTTGGCCGCGGGGATGGACAAGGACGGGGTAGCGGTGAAAGCGTGGCCCGCCTTGGGTTTCGGCTTCGTCGAACTTGGTACGGTGACCGCTCAACCGCAGCCCGGAAACGACAGGCCGCGCTTGTTCCGGCTGCGGGGCAGCGAGGCGATCATCAACCGGATGGGTTTCAACAACCTTGGTGCGGCCGCCCTGGCGCAGACGTTGCAACACACCGGCCCGCCTGGCATTCCGGTGGGCATCTCGCTCGGCAAGTCCAAGGTGACCCCGGTGGACCAGGCCGTGAACGACTACCTGACCTCGCTGCGCGCCGTGCATCGGTACGCCGATTACATCGCGGTCAACGTCTCCTCGCCCAACACGCCGGGGCTGCGATCGCTCCAGGAACGGGAACCACTGCTGGAACTGCTGGGTGCGCTGACCGGCAGTGCGAAAGCGTTGGCCGCCGGCCGCCGGCCGGTGCCGATCCTGGTCAAGATCGCCCCCGACCTGACCGACGGTGCGATCGGCGAACTGCTGCAGGTCTGCACCGAGACCGGAATCTCCGGCGTGATCGCCACCAACACCACCGTGTCGCGTGACGGGATCGCCTCTGCTGACAGGGGTCTGGTCGACGAGGCGGGCGGATTGTCCGGGGCACCGCTGCGTCGTCGAGCGCTCGAGGTCGTGCGTTTCGTGTCCGGGCACACCCACCTGCCGGTGATCGGCGTCGGTGGGATCGGTGCTCCGGAACATGGCATGGCGATGCTCGACGCCGGCGCGTCCCTGCTGCAGATCTACACCGGATTCATCTACTCCGGTCCCGGCCTGGTGACGGGTCTGAACAAGGCGATCGCCGCCAGCAGCGCACGCTAGACGAGTCCGGTAGAACAATCGGGAAAAGGGGACGTGGAACCGTGGAATCGTTCGGTACGAGGTTGGCGACAGCAATGGCCACCCGCGGTCCGTTGTGCGTGGGGATCGACCCCCACCCGGCTCTGCTGAAAGCCTGGGGCCTGCCCGAATCTGTTGCGGGGCTGGAGAAGTTCGCTCTGACGGCGGTCGAGGCACTCGCCGGAACGGTCGCGGTGCTCAAGCCGCAGTCGGCGTTCTTCGAGGCGTACGGCTCCGCCGGTATCGCTGTCCTGGAGAAACTGATCGAGCAGGCGCGGGCAGCGGGCGCGCTGGTGCTCCTGGACGCCAAGCGGGGTGACATCGGCTCCACGATGGCCGCCTATGCCGCCGCCTATCTGACCGAAGGGTCGCCGCTCGCGGCGGACGCGGTGACCCTCTCGCCCTACCTCGGGTTCGGATCACTGCAACCGGCCATCTCCGCAGCCAAGGCGAACGGCCGCGGCATCTTCGTGCTCGCCCTCACCTCCAATCCCGAGGGTCCGGCACTGCAGCATGCCGTCGCGGCCGACGGACGGTCGGTCGCCCAGACCATCGCCGATGCTGCCGCCGACCAGAACAGCGGCGAGACGCCCATGGGAGCGGTCGGTCTCGTGGTCGGGGCGACCATCGGGCGAACCGGCGTCGACCTCACCCGGGTCAACGGACCCCTGCTGGCACCGGGTCTCGGAGCCCAGGGGGCCACGATCGCCGATCTCGAGGTGGTGTTCGGCGACAACCTCGACAAGGTGCTGCCCACGACGAGTCGCGAGGTGTTGCAGGCAGGCCCGTCGATCGCCGGGCTCACCGAGGCCGCCGTCACGCTGGCGGCTCAGCTCGGCGCGGCGCTCGCCAGAGCCTGACGTTAGGCTCCACTCGTGAGCACACCCGACATCAAACCGCGTAGTCGCCAGGTCACCGACGGCATCGAGAGCACCGCCTCGCGTGGCATGCTCCGTGCGGTCGGGATGGGTGACGACGACTGGGCCAAGCCGCAGATCGGCATCGGTAGCTCGTGGAACGAGATCACCCCGTGCAACCTGTCTCTCGATCGACTGGCCCAGGCCTCGAAAGAGGGGGTGCACGCCGGCGGCGGGTACCCACTGCAGTTCGGCACCATCTCCGTCTCCGACGGCATCTCGATGGGGCACGAGGGCATGCACTTCTCGCTGGTCTCCCGTGAGGTGATCGCCGACTCGGTGGAGACCGTGATGCAGGCCGAGCGGCTGGACGGGTCGGTGCTGCTGGCCGGGTGCGACAAGTCGCTACCCGGGATGCTGATGGCCGCGGCCCGGCTGAATCTGGCCTCGGTCTTCCTCTACGCCGGAACCATTGCGCCGGGCTGGGTGAAGCTCGAGGACGGGACGGAGAAGGACGTCACGCTCATCGATGCCTTCGAGGCGGTCGGAGCATGCAAGGCCGGGAAGATGAGCCTGGGTGACCTGGATCGGATCGAGCGGGCCATCTGTCCGGGTGAGGGCGCCTGCGGCGGCATGTACACGGCGAACACGATGGCCTCCGCGGCCGAGGCGCTCGGGATGTCGCTGCCCGGTTCTGCCGCCCCGCCCGCCGCAGATCGCCGACGGGACTACTTCGCCCACCGCTCCGGCGAGGCCGTGGTCAACCTGATCCGGGGCGGCATCACGGCGCGCGACATCATGACCAAGAAGGCCTTCGAGAACGCCATCGCCGTGGTGATGGCGCTGGGCGGGTCCACGAATGCGGTCCTGCACCTGCTGGCCATCGCCCACGAGGCCGAGGTCGAGTTGAGCCTCCACGATTTCAACCGGATCGCCGACAAGGTGCCGCATCTCGGCGACCTGAAGCCGTTCGGCCGGTTCGTGATGAACGACATGGACCGGGTCGGCGGCATCCCGGTGATCATGAAGGCGCTGCTGGACGCGGGCATGCTGCACGGCGACGCGCTGACGGTCACGGGTCGGACGCTGGCAGAGAATCTCGCGGACCTGTATCTGCCGGATCTCGACGGCGACGTACTGCGCAAGTTGGACAATCCGCTGCACAAGACCGGCGGCATCGCCATCCTGCACGGATCGCTGGCGCCCGAGGGCGCCGTGGTGAAGACGGCAGGATTCGACCTGGCCGTCTTCGAGGGGCCGGCCAGGGTGTTCGAACGGGAACGGGCGGCGATGGATGCGCTGACCGAGGGCACGGTCAAGCCGGGCGACGTCGTCGTGATCCGATACGAGGGTCCCAAGGGCGGCCCCGGCATGCGTGAGATGCTGGCCATCACCGCCGCCATCAAGGGGGCAGGACTGGGCAAGGACGTGCTGCTGTTGACCGACGGGCGTTTCTCCGGCGGCACCACCGGGTTGTGCATCGGCCATATCGCGCCCGAGGCGGTCGACGGCGGGCCGGTCGCGTTCCTGCGCGACGGTGACGTCATCCGTGTCGACATCGCGGCCAAGACGCTGGACCTCCTGATCGATCCGGCCGAACTCGAATCCCGCAGGCACGGATGGGCCCCGCTGACCCACCAGTACAAGCGGGGAGTGCTGGCCAAGTATTCGAAGCTCGTCGGATCGGCCGCCCAGGGCGCGATCACGAGCTGATCGACTGCTCTCGCGAACACCACCAGGTGGACCGGCCGCCCACCGTGCCGTGCACCATGTCCGCCCCGCAGCGCGGGCAGATCCCGCCCGGGCGGCGGGCGGCGATGACCTCGCCGGTATGCACCCCACCCTTGGCGATCGCGGATTTCAACGACGACTGCAAGGCACGGTAGAGCCGATCGGTCTCCGTGCGTTGCAACACATCGACCGGTTCCGAGGGAGAAATGCGGGCCTGCCAGAGCATTTCGTCCGCCAGTAGGTTGCCGATCCCGGCAATCTTCGACTGGTCGAGCAGTCGGGCCTTGACCGCGACGGTGCCCTTGCCGAGCAGGATGCGAAATTCGGTCGGCGTGGCCTCCTCGGCGTCCGGCCCGAGGGCGTCGACATCGGGGTCCAGACGCACCCGTCCCAGCCGTCGTTTGTCGAACAGCACCAAAGAGCCGCCGTCGGCGAACTCGAGCGTGAACCGGTTCCACTCCGCCTTCAGCGGGCTGCGGCTGGGAGGGCGCGGGTCGCCGCCCTCCCGGGTCCGGCCGCTGCCGGACGACACCACGATACGTCCGCCCATTCCAAGGTGAATCCCGAGATCGGGTCCGTGGCCGGGCGAGCGGCCGATGCCGGAGGTTTCGCACCACATGGTCTTGCCGCGGCGGTGGGCCTCGGTCAGCTTGCGTCCGACCAAGGCGTCGCTGAGCTGGCCGGGGGAGTGCGGCCGGCAGACGAACGTATCGGCATCATCGACCGCGACGATCCGTCGGCCCAGGGCTGTGGCTGCAATCAGGCTGCGGGCGGTCTCGACTTCGGGTAGCTCGGGCATGGAAGTGGTGTTCCCCCGAATTGCCTGCGTCGATCGTTCCTCAGCGGACCGGCGGCCCCGTGGTGTTGCCGAGATGGAACTCGCTGATGAAGCAGGCCTCGTCGGGCCGTCCGTCGTCGAGCATCGCCAGCACCATCCGGGCGGCCGTGGCACCCTGCTCGGCAGCCGGCTGCACCATCGTCGCCAGGTCGTTGGAGATCACGTTGTCCAGGCGGATCCCGTCGAAGCCGACCACACTCACGTCGTCGGGAACCCGTAGGCCCAGTTCCTGCGCAGCCTGGATCACGCCGGCCGCCAGCAGGTCACTCTGCGCGATGATCGCGGTTGGGCGGTTCGGCGCGGCCAGGATCTCCCGGCCGGCCAGCAGGCCTTCGTCCACGAGGCTGCCGGCGGTGATCACCACGCCTGCATCCGGAAAGACCTCGCGCGCCCCCGCGAGCCGATCGATCGTCGTCGACACACTGGCCCGGGCCTCCCAGTCCGGCGTGATCGGACCGCGCTCCCGGGATTCCTCGAGCGACAGGGCCACCACGGCGACGTTGCGGTGGCCCAGTGATTCCAGATGGCGAGCCAGTGTGACCGTAGCGGCGCGGTCGTCCAGAGTCACCGACAGCACGTCCGGGAACGGGGTGCTGCCGAGCGCGACGATCGGGACCGAACGTCGTCGGGTGATCTCGATCGACCGGGCGACGTGCGGACTGCACCCCAGCAGGATGACCGCGTCCATCGTGGCGTTCTCCAAGGCGGTCGAGGCGACAGTCGGCCCGTCTGTGATGTCCGGGACGAGCAGCAGCGCGCGACCGGAGCCCGCAATCTCCTGGGCGATCCCATCCAGGAATGCGATCTTCACCGGGTCGCGGAATGCTTGCAGCACAGTCTCTTCCAGCACGACGGCGATGATGCCCGACCGGCCCTGCCGCAGTGACCTGGCTCGGGGATCGGGGCCCGCGTACCGCAGTTGTTCGGCCGCGGCCAGCACTCGGTTGCGGGTTTGCTCGGACACCGGTCCGGAACCGCTGAAAGCGAGCGAGGCGGTCGATACCGATACCCCGGCCAGGGCGGCGACGGCAGCCAACGTCGGTCGCTTGTCGGCCGCGGGGCGGGCCGGGTGCGCGACGATCTCGGTCACCGTGCGCCTCCGATTCAGGTCGGCCTGTGGCGGCCGGGGTTCACGAACGTTTCGTTTGACCTCGCCCGGCGCGTTCGCTACCTTAGTCGAAACGCAGAATCGAATCGATTCGATCGACTGATCCGAGAGTCGTACTTCCAGCAAGGGGATCCCTTGAGCAACCACGCCCCGCCCGTCGCCGGTCGGATCACGGTCCCGGGGCTGACCCGCCAGCAGATCGTCGGCTGGCGCAACGCGGTCTTCGTCATCTTCGGTCTCACCGGCCTCGGGTTGTCGAGCTGGGTGTCAAGGACGCCGACAATCCGGGACACCCTGCACGCCAGCACCGGCGAGATGGGCTGGATCGTCTTCTGTCTGGCGGTCGGATCCATCGTCGGGCTCGCCTTCTCCAGTCATGTCCTCGTCGTCTTCGGCCCGAAGCGAACCATCGCGGTCGCCGTCACCGGCGGTTCCGTCGGACTGGCCATCACCGGTATCGGTGTGACGGTGTTCGCGACACCGCCGTTGGTCTGCATCGGGCTCGCCTTGTTCGGCGCCGGCACGGGCATGTGTGACGTCGCGATGAACGTGGAAGGTGCCGCCAACGAAAGGGTTCTCGGTCGCACCGTGATGCCGCTGTTCCACGCCGCGTTCAGTGTGGGGACGGTGGCCGGAGCCGCGGTCGGTGCGCTCGCCGAACTGCTGGGCGTCTCGGTGGCCGTCCATTTCGGCGTGATCGCGATCATCATCGTGGTGACCACATCCGTCTGCATCCGCAAGCTCCAGCCGCATCCAGACGAGCCCGACACCGGTCCGGCGCCGAGGGATGCGCAGAGCGGCTGGCGTGGTCGACTGTCCATCTGGAAGGACCGCCGGACCATCCTGATCGGGTTGATCGTCCTGGGCATGGCATTCGCCGAGGGGTCGGCCAACGATTGGCTGGCGCTGGCCATGGTCGACGGCCACCACGTCAGCAACGCGGCCGGAGCCTTCATCTTCGGCGTGTTCGTAGCGGCGATGACGGTGGGTCGGGTGGCCGGGGTGTACCTGCTGGACCGGTTCGGTCGGGTGGCGGTGCTGCGGGCCTCGGCCGCACTGGCTGCCGTCGGCCTGTTGATCGTCATCTTCGTGCCCAGTGCCTGGCTGGCGGGAGTCGGCGTCATCTGCTGGGGGCTCGGTTCGTCGCTGGGCTTCCCGGTGGGAATGTCCGCGGCGGCAGACGATCCCAGGACCGCTGCCGCCCGGGTGAGCGCGGTGGCCACCATCGGCTACTTCGCCTTCCTCGTCGGGCCGCCCGCGATCGGTTTCCTCGGTGTGCATTTCGGTCTGCTGCACGGGTTGCTACTGGTCCTGGTGCTGATCGTGCTGGCCGGCGTCACCTCTGGCGCGGCTCGAAAGCCCACCCGGCCGGCCGGTGTGGATCGGCCGGGTGTGAGCTAGATCTGCAGGTCGGGTACCGGGTTGGGCCAGCGCCGATGCTGCCGTGTCGGTACCCTGGAAGGCGACATGCACGCCCGCGGGCGTCCGGTGCAGGGCGGTCCGACCACGGATCTGCCCGAGTCCGGCCGTTGGGTGCTGCGATCCGCGCGGCGCCATGATTGCGCGCTAGGAGCGTTTCGTGACAGCAACACTTTCCGCCGGCCTCACTGCCGACCACCTCAATGGGCTCGACTTCAAGGTCGCCGACCTGGGTCTGGCCGAGTTCGGCCGCAAGGAGATCACCCTCGCCGAGCACGAGATGCCGGGACTGATGACCCTGCGTCGCGAGTACGCGGAGGTGCAGCCGCTCAAGGGTGCGCGCATCGCCGGCTCGCTGCACATGACCGTCCAGACCGCCGTACTGATCGAGACCCTGGTGTCCCTCGGTGCAGACGTGCGCTGGGTGTCCTGCAACATCTTCTCCACCCAGGACCACGCCGCCGCAGCCACCGTCGTCGGCCCGTACGGCACACCCGAGGCCCCCACCGGAGTATCGGTCTACGCCTGGAAGGGCGAGAGCCTGCCGGAGTACTGGTGGTGCACCGACCAGATGCTGCGCTGGCCCACAGCCGATTCAGATGACGGAAGGCCCTTGGGCCCCAACATGATCCTCGACGATGGCGGCGACGTCACCATGCTGATCCACAAGGGTGTGCAGTACGAGAAGGCCGGCGTCGTCCCGCCGACCGACGAGTCCGACTCCGAGGAGTACGGCGTCATCCTCGACCTGCTCCGCGCGTCGCTGGCCACCGATCCCGGCTACTTCACCGCCGTCGGTCCGAAGATCCTCGGTGTCACCGAGGAGACCACCACGGGCGTGCTGCGGCTGTACCAGCTGGCCGCCGCGGGCGAGCTGCTCTTCCCGGCCATCAACGTGAACGACTCGGTGACCAAGAGCAAGTTCGACAACAAGTACGGCTGCCGCCACTCGCTGATCGACGGCATCAACCGCGCCACCGACGTGCTCATCGGCGGCAAGGTGGCGCTCGTCGCCGGCTACGGCGACGTCGGCAAGGGCTGCGCCGAGTCGCTCCGCGGCCAGGGTGCGCGGGTCATCATCGCCGAGATCGACCCGATCTGTGCCCTGCAGGCGCTGATGGACGGCTACGAGGTGTCCACCGTCGACGAGGCCATCGGTCGCGCCGACTTCGTGGTCACCACCACCGGCAACAAGGACATCATCACCACCGCCCACATGCAGGCGATGAAGCACCAGGCCGTGCTGGGCAACATCGGCCACTTCGACAACGAGATCGACATGGCCGGGCTGGCCAAGCTGCCGGGCATCAATCGGCTGGAGATCAAGCCGCAGGTCCACCTCTGGACCTTCGCCAACGGCAAGACCATCCTGGTGCTGTCGGAAGGCCGCCTGCTGAACCTGGGCAACGCGACCGGCCACCCGTCATTCGTCATGTCGGCGTCCTTCGCCAACCAGACGATCGCGCAGATCGAGCTGTTCACCAAGCGCAACGAGTACGACCTCGAGGTATATCGCCTGCCCAAGCACCTGGACGAGAAGGTCGCGCTGATCCACGTCCTGGCGCTCGGCGGCGAGATGACCAAGCTGTCCAAGGAGCAGGCCGAGTACATCGGCGTCGACGTCGAAGGCCCGTACAAGGCCGATCACTACCGCTACTAGGCCGCCCGCAGCGTGAGCTGCGCGTGACGTGAACAGGCCCCGCGAGTCGTCGACTCGCGGGGCCTGTTCGTTTGCTTGGCCGGGGCGCATGGATCAACTTCGCCGATGTGGGACGGTTGGGACGAGGGTCAACAACTTCGTCCATGCCTGCGAGGTTGATCCACGCCGGACGGGGTGGGTCAGGAGACGCCGAGCAGGTCGATGACGAAGATCAGGGTCTGGCCGGACAGGCGGTGGCCGCCGCCGGCGGGACCGTAGGCCAGCTCCGGCGGGATGACCAG
Source organism: Nakamurella sp. (assembly GCA_965277305.1). Classification (GTDB taxonomy): domain Bacteria; phylum Actinomycetota; class Actinomycetes; order Mycobacteriales; family Nakamurellaceae; genus Nakamurella. Next base: position 673,264 of record CBDICH010000007.1, read on the forward strand.
CTCGCGGCGTCCGCCGACCTTCATCCCGGGAATGCCGTCCTGCCAACCCTGGATCAGACCGCGCAGCGGGAACTCGATGGACTCGCCACGGTTCCAGGACGAGTCGAATTCCTCGCCGCTGGAGAACTCGACGCCCAGGTAGTGGACCCGGACCTTGGCGCCCGGTACTGCTTCGGCTCCATCACCGACGGTGATGTCGCGGATCGTCAACTCGGTCGGCGCGTCGCCCGTGGGGAAGTCGACCTCTGGCTTGGTTGCGGCTGCTTCTGTCATGCCGACCATCCAATCACTGCGGTGAGGGGGCAACCGAACCGGCCGACTGACATAGGGTTCTCGCCGTGGGTCGACTGATGGTGATCGAGGGTTTGGACGGCTCGGGGAAGCAGACGCTGACCAGGGGCATCGCGGAACAGGCCCGGGCCGCCGGTATCGCTATCGCCACGATGGCATTTCCGCGCTACGGCATCGATGTGCACGCCGACCTGGTGCAGGACGCGCTCTACGGCCGGCTGGGCGATCTGTCGGACTCGGTCCATGGCCCGGCTCTGCTGTTCGCGCTCGATCGCCGGGCTGCCGCATCGGAGATCCGCGACCTGACGGCACGGAACGATCTGGTCATCCTCGACCGCTACGTCAGCTCCAACGCGGCCTACGGTGCCGCCCGGCTGGGCGCGCCGGCGGTCGAGACCGGTTTCCCGGAATGGGTGCGAGAACTGGAGATCGGGCGGTTCGAACTGCCGGTGCCCGATCATCAACTGCTGCTCGCCACACCGCCGGCGCTGGCCGCCGAGCGGGCGCAGGGGCGCGCCGATGCGGATGCGGCCCGGTCGCTGGACCGGTTCGAGGCAGACGCCGGACTGCAGGCCAGGACCATCGCGATGTACCGCAGACTCGCCGACGAGAGCTTCCTGTCGCCCTGGTCCGTGCTGGCCCCGGGGGACCCGACCGCGGACCTGCTCGACAGCTTGCTGGCGTGAGGCGGGTCTAGCGGGCGGCGGCCTGCAGGGCCTCGGCCAACCCCTCGCGGCGCATCCGGATGTCGATGTAGAGCATCGCGGTGACGGTGCTGCTCCAGGGCATCAACAACGAACCGATCAGGACGGCCAGCCCCTGGGTCAACACGAGATGACGCACCGGGTCCGAACTGCTGATCACGTTGCCCAGGATCGACGAGGCGGCGAAGGAGATGCCGCCCGAGATCAGCGCGGCCAGCGCTGAGACGCCGAACAGCCGGCCCTTGAAGCCATTGCTGACCGCGATCCCGCGACGGATGGAGTCCGGGATCGACAGCCGCTCCATAGCGGCGACCGGAGCGGCCGGCATCAGCATCAACCACAGGATGACGCCGGGCACGATCAGCAGGAGATAGCCGATTCCGGTCACCACTCCCACGACGACGCCCAGGCCGAGCAGCACGCCGACGCGCCCCTTGAGTCGGGCCAGCGCGGCCTCGTTCGTCCCGTTGACGGTGGTCGCTCCGATCGCCGCGAACGGTGTCGCGAAGCCGGCCAGGATCGGGCCGCTGATCAACCCGATCAGCAACGTCACCGCCAGCGCACCGAGAATGTTGTGCACCACGTAGTCCAGCACCGCGCTCACCTCGGCAGGCGTGGGGTTCGCCGGCAGGGTCAGATAGTCGCCGGTGGCGTAGTCGTGCAGGGACCCGTTGGCTGCCAGCATGCCGATCAGGGCCACGGCGCTGGTCAGCTGGAAGATCAGTGCGATCGGTGCCAGCACCGCCAGATGGCGCCACGCCACGCGGAGCGACGCCCCGAAGATCTCGCCGATCCGCAACGGGCGCAAGGGATACAGGCCGGGCTGCGGACCGCCGGCGTTCGGGCCGCTGGGCGAGGGATACGACGGGAAGTTCACCTGCTCATGGTCCCATGGGCGGCGCGCCGGACCCGACCGGATGACGTTGCCCACGCGCGGACCGAATGGATGACACCATATGGACATGAGAGCGCGCGTTCTGGTGGTCGACGACGACCCAGCCCTGGCCGAGATGCTGACGATCGTCCTCCGTGGTGAGGGGTTCGACACCGCGGTCGTCCGGGACGGAGCCAAGGCGCTCGAGGTCTTCCGGGAGACCCATCCGGATCTCGTCCTGCTGGACCTGATGCTGCCCGGCACGTCCGGACTGGACGTCTGCAAGGAGATCAGGGCGGAATCAGGCATCCCGATCATCATGCTGACGGCGAAGACGGACACGGTCGACGTGGTGCTGGGCCTCGAGTCCGGCGCCGACGACTACGTCATGAAGCCGTTCAAGCCCAAGGAGCTCACCGCCCGCATCCGGGCCAGGCTGCGGCGCGCCGATGTGGGTACGGCCGAGCGCCTGCGGGTGGCCGACATCGAGATCGACGTTCTCGGGCATCAGGTCACCAGGGAGAGCGAAGCCATTCCGCTCACCCCATTGGAATTCGACCTGCTGGTGGCCCTGGCCCGCAAGCCGCGTCAGGTGTTCACCCGTGAGGTGCTGCTCGAACAGGTCTGGGGATACCGGCATGCCGCGGACACCCGGCTGGTGAACGTCCACGTCCAGCGCCTGCGCAGCAAGATCGAGAAGGATCCGGAACGTCCCGAGGTGGTCGTCACCGTCCGCGGTGTCGGCTACAAGGCCGGCATCGCGTGAGCCCCGGTCCATCGCCGGGGCAGTCGACCGAGCGGCGGGCCCATCTACTGCGGTTGCAGGGCTTGCGGCTCCGGGCCGCACTGTCGTTCTGGAGCCGGTCGCTGCTGTTCCGGGTGATCGTGCTGACCCTGTTCTTCTCGACGTGCGCCATGTTCGGCATCGGCGTGATCCTGCAGCAACAGATCACCAAGGGCCTGCTGGAGTCCAAGCAGAACGTCGCGATCTCCGAAGTGAAGAACGCTGCGCAGACTGTGCAGAACGGCATGCAGGGTGCGGACGCCGACCCGGGCTCGCTGAAGTCGCAACTCGACCTGACGCTGCAGGCTCTCGGCAATCCGGCGCTGGCGACCGACTCCAACGCCCAGGGCAGCAACACCGGGGCGTTCGACCCGGTCATCGTGCAGAGCCGGCCCGACGGTGGCGTCAACCAGGCCCAGGGCTTCGTCGGAGACGTGCCCGCCGATCTGCAGGCCAGGGTGGCCGAGGGCGTCATCGCCTACGAGTACACGACGGTCCGGCGAGAGGGCGCCTACGTGCCGGCGCTGGTCGTCGGCTCACCCGCGCCCACCAGCACCGACAACTTCTCGGTCTTCTTGATCTTCCCGTTGAGCGCCGACCAGACGACGGCGGCCGTCGTGCAGAACACGTTGCTGCTCGGTGGTGCGGCGCTGGCCATCGCGCTGACCCTCATCGCCGTGCTGGTGGCGCTGCAGGTGGTGCGACCGGTCCGTCGTGCCGCGGCCGTGGCCCAGCGGCTGGCCGCCGGTGATCTGGCGGAGCGAATGCCGGTCAAGGGCCCGATCGAGCTGACCACGCTGGCCAGGTCGTTCAACGGCATGGCCGACGCGATCCGGGCGCAGATCCGCCAGTTGGAGGAGTTCGGCAATCTTCAGCGCCGGTTCACCTCCGACGTCTCGCACGAGCTGCGGACCCCGGTCACCACCGTCCGGATGGCCGCCGACCTGCTCTACGACAGTCGTGAGGATCTTCCTCCGCATCTGGGTCGCTCGACCGAGCTGCTGGTCAACGAACTGGATCGGTTCGAGACGCTGCTGGCCGACCTGCTGGAGATCAGCCGGTACGACGCCGGCATGGCCGAGCTGTCGGCCGAGAAGATCGACGTGCGCGGCCTGATCGCGTCCTGCATCTCCGCCTCCCAGCCGCTGGCGGCGAACGCAGGCGTGACGATCGTCCGCCAGCTTCCACCTCGGGCCGTGATTGCCGAAGTGGACAGCAGGCGGGTCGAGCGCATCCTGCGCAATCTGCTGAACAACGCGATCGATCATGCCGAGGCCGGCACCATCGATCTGGAGTTGGCCTCCGACGACGACGTCTTGGCCATCACCGTGACCGACCATGGAGTCGGTCTCAAACCGGGGGAGGCCGGCCTCGTGTTCAACCGCTTCTGGCGGGCCGACCCGTCCCGGCAACGGCAGACCGGCGGCACCGGACTTGGTCTGGCCATCTCGCTGGAGGACGCGCGGTTGCACGGCGGCTGGCTCCAGGCCTCCGGGGCTCCGGGCCACGGAGCCCGGTTCCGACTCACCCTGCCGTTGATCGCCGGCACCCTGGTCAACTCGTCGCCGTTGCCGCTTCGCGTCGGTGGGGATGATGTGGACGAGCCGATCGACGGGGCCCCAGATCCGCTGGACACCAGGGACTGGACGCACCACGGTCTGGCCGGCGCTCTCCCGGCCGGCGCCCTGATCTCCTGGCCGGGCGTCGCCGACGGAACCGATGGAGGGCCGCAATGATCTCCCGTCCGCTCGTCCGTCGTTCGCTGCTGCTGGTGCTGTTCAGTGCATTGCTGGTCGCATGCTCGGGCATCCCCGATTCCGGGCCGGTCACCGACGTCACCAAGGTGGCCGACCAGGTCAACCAGGACGCGCCCGCCACCCCCGACGCGGGCATGACCCCGGATGCGATCGTTCGGGGGTTCATCTCCTCGGCCGCCCGCATCTCGCTGGCCGGCGCCGCCGGCTCCGCCTATCTGGCCCCGAAGCAGTACCTCACGACGAAGGCGGCGCAATCGTGGCAGTCGAAGCCGTCGTCGGTGATCATCCTGTCCGATCAGTTCCGCATCGACCCGAGCGCCACCGACCCGGATGCCTACAACATCGTGTCGCCGCTGGTGGCCACGCTCGACCCGGACAAGGCCTACCACGCGGGCAACGGTGAGTCCTACAAGGCGACTGTGCACGTGGTCAAGCAGAAGGGCGAATGGCGGATCACCGACCCGCCCGCAGAACTGCTGATCACCGAGTCCGACTTCACCAACGTGTTCTCGGTGCGCACGCTGTACTTCCTCGACGCCGCGCATTCGGTAGTGGTGCCGGACCGGCGCTACCTGATCCGCAGCACTCCGGACACCAGGGTGCTCACGCTGCTCAACCTGTTGCTGCGCGGGCCGGCCGGGGTGCTGAAGGGGGCCGCCGATTCGGAACTGGCCGGCGCATCCCTGCGGACCACGCCGACCACCGACAGCGCCGGGCTCACCACCATCGACCTCAGCGGGATCGACGTACCCACCGCGGCCGATCGAAATGCGCTGGCCGCGCAGCTGGTCTGGACGCTGTCACCGGACACGTCGCCGCTGTCGATCGACATCAACGGTGCCCCATTGGATCCCGATCAACTCGTCTACACGGCGTCGACGGTCGAATCCTTCAGCCCGGACCGGGTACCCGGAACCGGAGCGGTGGCCTCCGATCCGTACTTCATCAACGAGACCGGCGGCATCATCGACCTGTTGACGAAGAAGGCGCTCTACGGCGGGGTGGGCACCGGATCCAAGCACGTGGTCTCGGCGTCCATGTCGGCCGCCACGGGAACGCTGGCGGCAGTCTCGAACGTCAGGAACTCCGACGGCAGCGCCGGCCAGCAACTGCTGATCGGTCAGCCGCTGGCCTACGAGCAATCGGTGCCGGCGCTGCAGGCGAACACCCTGACCCAGCCGAGTTTCAGCCGCTCCGGTGACGAGGTATGGGTGGTGCAGAACGGTGCGGCGAAGAATCCGGAGATCTACCAGATCTCGACCAGTCGGACGAGCTCGACCGTCGACGGCAGCGGTGCCGCCAGCCGGGCCAAGGTGGGCTCGGCGCAGCTCAGTGGAAAGGGCGCGGTGACCGCCCTGGTGCTCTCGCCCGACGGCGTACGGGTCGCCATCGTGGCCGGGCAGCAGCTCTACCTGGGAGCCATCGCCCCGGTTTCGACCACGCAGACCGACTCGACCAGTCCGGCCACGGCGGACACCCCGGCTGCGCTGACGGTGATCAATCTCGAGCAGCTGCAGGGCTCGCTGACCGACGTCGGGCCGGTTGCCTTCCAGAGCTCCAACGACCTGATGGTGGTCTCGAACAATCTGCCCGGCTATCGGTCGATCAAGGAACTGAAGATCGACGGTTCGAATCTGACCCAGGCGACCACGACGGCGCAATACAGCGACGTCACCTCCATGGCGGTCTCCACGGTGGACTCCACCGCAGAGGCCACCACTGGGGACAACACCTCCAGCAGCACGACGATCGCGGCGGCGGCGGCGGTGTACGTGACGGTGGGCCAGCAGGGAGCGCCCGGTCCGATCCTGAAGCTGCAGGGAACGTTGGCCGACGGCGAATGGGTCAAGGCCGACGACACGAACCCCACGGCCAGCAGTCTCTTCTTCCCCAACTGACCGGACCGTCCGGCGAGTTGTGCACGTACGTCTCAGTTGTCCACATCCATGCCGGATCGGTGGCGCAGCCGGTCGATCCGGCCCAGGCTGGATCGATGTCCGACTCGTGGAACCCGCTCCGGATCGCACTGGACCTGGTCCTTCCCCGACCGTGCCCCGGCTGCGGTGGTCCCGAGCCGTGGTGCCCCGGATGTGCGTCCGTCCTGGACAACCGACCCCGTCTGGTCCAGCTACCGGAAGCGACCCTGGACGCGGCAGCGGGAATGCCGCTGCCGCCGGCACGCGCGATCGCCCGGTACGCGGGACCGGCCCGGGCCGCGATCCTGGCCGGCAAGGAGCGGGGCCGTACCGACCTGCCGCCGCTGCTGGGGGACGCGGTCGGTCGAGCCCTGATCAGGCTGCGTCGGATCGCCCTGGTCCCCGATCAGGTCTGGATCGTGCCGGCCCCGAGTCGACGGGCGGCGGGTCGCCGCCGCGGCGGCGACCCGGTCACGGTGATGGCCAGAGCCGCCGCCCGCCGGATGGTGACGCATGGCTTGTTCGCGGGCGTTTCTCCGTGCCTGTACACGGCAGGACGCGCCCGGGATTCCGTGGGTCTGGACGCCGCTGCCCGGGCCGCCAATCTGGCCGGCCGCGTTCGGTTCAGACTGTCGGCAGCACCACCCCAGGGTGTGCCGGTGGTACTGCTCGACGACGTGCTGACCACGGGTTCGACCTCGCTGGCCGCCATCACCGCGTTGGCCGACGAGGGCATCGAGACCGCAGCCGTTCTCGCGGTCGCCACCGCCGCGCCGTGGCGGACCAATGCGAACAACAGGTAACGCTCGACCCACTCCCAGGTTGCGCGCGGGCGCGCTCCCGGTAGGTTCGACATATCCCGGGTGGACCCGGTTCCAAGAAGCGCATGGGGAAGCGCTCGGGACACAACGAAGTCAGTTGCGCGCCCGCAGGAACACGGGCCGCCATGGTCGCCGGGAGGATGTATGGATATTGTCGTCAAGGGTCGCAACGTGGAGGTTCCGGAGCACTTCCGGACACATGTTGCCGACAAACTGGCTCGCAGCGAGCGGTACGACTCGAAGATCATCCGGGTCGACGTCGAGCTCTCTCATGAGTCCAATCGGCGCCTGTCGAAGACCTGCCAGCGAGTGCAGCTCACCCTCGCCAGCCGCGGTCCGGTCGTCAGAGCCGAGGCCAGCGCCGACAGTTTCTACGCCGCGCTCGATGCGGCCGTGGTCAAGCTCGAGTCGCGACTGCGCCGTTCGGCCGACATCCGCCACCACAAACAGCACGCACGCACCCCGATCTCCGTCGTCGCCGGCCCGGGCGGAGGGCTCCCGGACGAGACGGGTGACGATTTCGAGGATTCCGATCGCTGGCAGGACGACGACCTCGGTGACACGGCCGACGGCAGTCCGGGCCGCGTGGTCCGGATCAAGGACCACCCGTCCGACCCGATCACCGTCGACCAGGCGCTCTACCAGATGGAGCTTGTCGGGCACGACTTCTACCTGTTCAAGGACGCGGACTCCGGTTTGTGCTCCGTGGTCTACCGGCGCAAAGGCTTCGACTACGGGTTGTTGCGGTTGACCTGACCATCCCGGCCAGGACCCACATGGTGGGCGCACGCGGTATCCCCAGGTGGGATAGCAGGCGATGGTCGTCGGGCCTCGCCCGCGCCGCGTAGCGCTTACCATGGGGACTGCCGGAAACGTCAAGAAGTTTCCGGAGGTAGCTGGCTGCGCCGAACTGGGCGCGGGCGGTTGCGGCTGGTGAAATACAAACCGAGGGTGACCACGTGGTTCTGTCCCGACTGCTCCGTGCCGGTGAGGCCAAGACGATCAAGCGTCTGCGCGCCATCGCCGACCACATCAACGCCATCGAGTCCGATTACACGGACCTGACCGACGCGGAGTTGCGCGAATACACCGACTCGTTCAAGGCGAGACTGGCCGCCGGCGAGACGACCGACGACATCCTGCCGGAGGCCTTCGCCGTCGTCAGGGAGGCCGCCAAGCGGACTCTCGGGCAACGACATTTCGACGTCCAGCTGATGGGTGGCGCAGCGCTGCACCTCGGCAACATCGCCGAGATGAAGACCGGCGAGGGCAAGACTCTCGTCTCCACGTTGCCGGTATACCTCAACGCGCTCGACGGCAAGGGCGTCCATGTCGTCACCACCAACGACTACCTGGCCCAGCGGGACAGCGAGTGGATGGGCCGGGTTCATCGCTTCCTCGGCCTCGAGGTCGGCGTGATCCTGGCCCAGCAGACCCCGGACATCCGCAAGGCGCAGTACGCCGCGGATATCACCTACGGCACCAACAACGAGTTCGGCTTCGACTACCTGCGCGACAACATGGCCTGGTCGAAGGACGATCTCGTCCAGCGCGGCCACCACTTCGCCGTGGTCGACGAGGTCGACTCGATCCTGATCGACGAGGCCAGGACGCCGCTGATCATCTCCGGCCCGGCCGACCAGTCGTCCAAGTGGTACTCCGAGTTCGCCCGCCTCGTGCCTCGCCTCCGTCGTGGCAAGGAGGTCGGCGGCGAGAGCACCGGTGACGGCGACTACGAGGTCGACGAGGCCAAGCGAACCGTCGGCGTCACCGAAGAGGGCGTGGCCAAGGTCGAGCAGGCGCTCGGCATCGACAATCTCTACGAATCGGTGAACACCCCGCTCGTCGGGTTCCTGAACAACGCGCTGAAGGCGAAGGACCTCTACAAGAAGGACCGCGATTACATCGTGGTATCCGGCGAGGTCCTCATCGTCGACGAGTTCACCGGCCGTGTGCTGCACGGACGCCGCTACAACGAGGGCATGCACCAGGCGATCGAGGCCAAGGAGGGCGTCGAGATCAAGGCCGAGAACCAGACTCTGGCCACCATCACCCTGCAGAACTATTTCCGGTTGTACGAACGACTTTCCGGCATGACCGGTACGGCCCAGACCGAGGCCGCCGAGCTCAGCCAGACCTACAAGCTCGGCGTCGTCCCGATCCCGCCGAACAAGCCGGTCCGACGCGCCGACGAAGGCGATCTGATCTACAAGGCGGAGGACGCCAAGTTCGATGCCGTTGTCGCCGATATCGCCGAGCGCCACGAAAAGGGCCAGCCGGTCCTGGTCGGTACGGCCTCGGTGGAGAAGTCGGAACTGCTGTCGAAGCTGCTGTTGCGGGCCGGCGTCCCGCACGAGGTGCTCAACGCCAAGAACCACGCGCGGGAGGCGGCGATCATCGCGCAGGCCGGCCGCGCCGGAGCCGTCACGGTGGCCACCAACATGGCCGGTCGTGGCACCGACATCGTGCTGGGCGGGAATGTCGACTTCACCGCCGACCTCGACCTGCGCGAGCAGGGCCTGAACCCGGCGGAGACGCCGGAGGAGTACGAGGCCGCCTGGCCGGAAGCGCTCGAGTCGGCCGCCAAGAAGAGCAAAGCCGAGGCCGAGAAGGTCCGGGCCGCCGGTGGTCTCTATGTGTTGGGCACCGAGCGTCACGAGTCCCGGCGAATCGACAACCAGCTCCGTGGTCGCGCCGGTCGCCAGGGTGATCCCGGCGAGTCCCGCTTCTACCTGTCGCTCGGTGACGACCTGATGCGTCGCGTCGGCGGCGGCACGGTCGAGATGCTGATGACCCGGCTGCGGATGCCGGACGACATGCCGATCGAGCACAAGTTCGTGTCGAAGGCGATCCGTAGCGCGCAGACCCAGGTCGAGCAGCAGAATTTCGAGATCCGCAAGAACGTGCTCAAGTACGACGAGGTGATGAACAAGCAGCGCACCGTCATCTACGAGGAGCGCAAACGCGTCCTCGACGGCGAGGACCTGCACGTCCAGGTCCAGAACATGATCAACGACGTGATCACCGCCTACATCGACGGTGCGGCTGCCCAGGGGTATGCCGAGGACTGGGACACCGACACGCTCTGGGCTGCGCTCCGGACCCTGTATCCGATCAGCCTCACGCCGACCTCGATCCACGAGGTGCACGGCGACCTGACCCGTGATTCGCTGCTCGAAGCGGTCCTGGCCGACGCACACAAGGCCTGGGCGGACCGCGAGGAGGCGCTCACCCCCGAGATCACCCGTGAACTCGAGCGTCGGGTCGTGTTGTCGGTGCTGGATCGCAAGTGGCGCGAGCATCTGTACGAGATGGACTACCTCAAGGAGGGTATCGGGCTGCGCGCGATGGCCCAGCGGGATCCGCTCATCGAGTACCAGCGCGAGGGCTTCGACATGTTCGGCGCCATGCTGGACTCGCTCAAGGAGGAGTCCGTCGGGTTCCTCTACAACCTCCAGGTGCAGGTCGTGCCCGCTGACGGCGGCGATGGCGACGGTGGCGCGGACGTGAGTGCCAACGGCGGGCCGGACGGCACCAGCCCGAACGGATCCGATGGGGCTGTTCTCGAACCGCCGGCAGGTCAGCGCCAGAACGGAAAGGGCCTGCCCGCGCCGAAACCGGTCGGCGGCAAGCAGGCCGGGGCGGTGCGCACCAGGGTGCGTCCGGTCCAACCGCTGCCCAGCCAGCAGGTGGCGGCACCGGTGGCGACCGACACTGATGGTGCGCCGGCCGCTCTGCGGGCGAAAGGCCTGGCCAGGCCGGTCGCCGCGCCGGCCGCGCTGAGCTACTCGGGTCCGAGTGACGATGGCGGAGTCGAGACTTCCGGGGCGAGCGCCAAGCCGGGTGCCAACGGTGCCCCGGCCCGAAATGCCCCGTGCCCCTGCGGGTCCGGTAAGAAATACAAGCAGTGCCATGGGCGCCCCGGCGCCGTCTGATCGTGCAGTGAGATTTCCCAGTGAGATCCGCAGGGTCTAAAAGCCCCCTGGCTGACGAATGGTTTCAATCGGCCGACCCGTTCCGGGTCGGCCGATTGCATTCCCCGGTCACCCGGTCTGCAGGGCGGTGACCCGCCACCTTCCGTCCACACCCTGGATCCGAAAGGCGAGAGCCCTGACCCGCTCACCGCGGCGGAACACCACGCTGATCTCGGCGGCGCCGTCGGCGGGCTCGCACACCCGGACATTCAGCAGGTGCCCCAGGGCGCCGCGCAGGATCGGCCTGCCCTGCAGCCCGGCGAACACTTCGGGCGAGCAGTGCACGCGCAGCTGTGACACCGGCCGCTGGCCGGACAACACCTCGACCAGCGCCCGGGCCAATACCGGCCCGGACCGGGTGGCCGGGGGTAGTGCGGAGGTCGCCGTGCGCCGCACCCCGATGTCCGGGTCCTGTGACCACCCCGGGACTGCGGCATCGGTGATGGTGGCGGGTACCGTCCGCACCAGTGCAGCCGACGATCTCGCGGCTGACCGTAGCTGCTGCAGGCGGCTGGCCGCCGAACGCTCGTCGTCGAAGGGTGGTTCGCAGTCCGGCACCGGCGAGAGATACGGCCGGGGCGCTGGACTCGGCGCCGACTTGATCTGAGCGTCGGCGATCAGTGCAGACGTCATGATGGATCACTCGTTCCTGGGTTCGGGGGCAGCAGGATCTGCCCGGGGAGAATGACGTTCGGGTCGTTTCCGATGACTGCCTTATTGGCCGAATACCATTGGTGCCAGGCAGTTTCGACGTCGGCCACGTCCGCCTGAGCAGGTAGATGGCGGGCGGCGATCGCCCACAGTGAGTCCCCGCGGTGGACCACGACGCCGCTGTCCGCGGAGGAGCTGCGCGACGATTCCGGCCGCGGCCAGTCCACGTTCACCGTCGCTGCGGCCGCCGGGGCGCGCTCGGTAGCCGACCCCCCGTGCGCGTTCGCAGACATCGGCCAGTCCACATCGATGCGGACGGACCGGCTGGCCGCTCGAGCCGCCACCGGCCGGTCGGCCGGCCAGTCGATGTCGATCAGCGCGGATGAATTCGATGCGAACCGGATAGCCGACCCCTCGACGGCGATCCCGCTACGCACCGGTGCCACTGCCGCGGCGGCGCTCCGGGGAGCAGCACAGGCTGCCACGCCGGTCAGCACCGATGTACCGACCACGGTGAGCACGACGTTTCGCAGGATGGCCGGAGTCATGCGCCGCAGCGCCCGTCGGGCCAGACGGCCGGTCGACCCGGGTACGCGCCCGAGCAGAGCGACGGCGGCCGCCACCAGTACCCAGATCAGCAGCAGCCACACCAGCACGGCCGCAGACACCAGCATTGCCTCGTCGCCGACGGACGCTATGGATCGATCCTGACCGAGCAACGCCCGCCCGACCTGGCCGGGGCCGGGCAGCAGTACGGCCAGGAGGGCGAGAACACCAACGGCTCCGATCAGCTGAACACCGGCGCGCACCGGTGAGCCGACCAGTTCATCGTTCGTCTGTGACGTAGTCCAAAGCTCATCGGAGGCCATGAAATGAAGTCAAACAGCATCAAACGCATCAGGTCAAGTCGACTCGCCTACAGACTTGACGAAACGCAGGTGATCGAGCACGGTAGGTAGATGAGATGGGAGCAACTCTTCACCGATCTGGACGCCCAGTTCGACGCACTCGAGGACGCCGAGAGGAGGGCCGAGCTGGGCGATCGGGAGCGAGTGGCCGCCGGTTCGATCTCGACCGTCGAACGGCTCGCCGGTGCGATCGGACGCACGATCCGGGTACGCACCACGGTTGGCCTGGCGGTCACCGGGACGTTGGCCGAGGTCGGTCCTGATTGGCTGCTCATCCAGGAAGCAGTCGGGCGGGAAGCGCTACTTGCATCCGGTGCGGTCGCCATCGTGGAGGGGTTGTCCGCAGCGACCGGCCCGGCGATCACGGGCGTCGGTCTGCGGCTCGATCTGCGCTATGCGCTGCGTGGGATTGCCCGCGATCGGGCGCCGGTGGCGGTCGTGGTGTCCGGTGGGGTGGGGGAGCCGATCAGCCTGTACACCGAGATCACCGGAACGATCGATCGGCTCGGGGCTGACTTCGTCGAAGTGGCGCTGCATGCGCCGTGGGAGGCCCGACGGGCGGTCAGCGTGCGATCCGTGGTGCTGGTGCCGTTGTCCGCCGTCGTCCTGGTGCGGGCGCTACCGCTGGGCTGACGAGGGTCGGCTCAGGCCTCACTCGGCCGCGTCGACGGTAGGTCGTCCAGGCTCTCGCCGGCGCGCCAGGTCGCTGGGACCGCGCGTTTCGAGCACTGGCGGGCAACGGACTTGAGCCGGCCCCGCTGGATGGCAAACTCGTCGCCGGTGGATGCGACCTCGAATGCTCGGCCGTGGGTCAGGATCGGGCATTCGAGCCCGATCTTGCTCGCCGGCCTGAGGTCGACGAGGACGTCGTCGGAGAGCGGGTCTGCGGGACGCCGGCGGCTTCAGGATGCCGGCCGGTTCGCCGGGTCGGAGAACGGTGAGACGGGACGTGGGATGGCGACGCCGTCCACGGTGAGGTCGACCATCTCGTTGTAGAAGGCGATGAGCCCGGCCACTTTGCCGACGGCGGGGAAAGGATCGGTGTAGGACCAGGCAATTCCTGGCAGGTCCGGTCGGCCCCAGTACTTGTCAGCAACACCCTTGTACGGGCAGTGACTTCGCTGCGGTCCGGGCGTGAGCACGGCCAGGTCGACGTCTTCGGGCGGCAGGTAATACCGGGTCGGCAGGCCGGTTTCGAACAGCAGCACCGGTCGGTGGGAATCAGCCAGCACGGTCTCGCCGACGCGGACCTGTACGTGCCGGGAGCCGGCGATGGCCTCGACCCGCTTGTGCGGGTCGCGGGGGTGACCGGCGACGTCCTCGTCCTCTTCAGTCCACCGGTCGAACAGGCCCGGTTGCCAGCTGAAGATCACCCGGTCGGCGACGGCAGAGTCGGCGAGTTGCCAAGCGGCGCCCCGGAACTCACGGTCGGCAGTGCGTATGTCGAACCACTGCGCCACCGAACTTTTGGGTCCGAAGAAAAATGGCACCGCATCCGGTGGGCCCGCGACCGGGGTCAACAGACCATCCTTGACGTCGGCTGGGTCGATGGCGTAGCCAGGGATCGGGAATGGGTCCTCCCAGAACAGCAATGCGCGGCGGGTGTCGACGACCGTCTCACCGTCCAGCCAACCCCGGATCCACTTCTCGGTCGACTCTGTGCGAACCGTCATCTTGTGACCTCTCTCCGGAATTGGGCGCCACTTGTTCGAGCGGGGGACATCCGTTGGGTCCGCGCCTCACGGATCACAGACTGACCAGGTTGCATCCGCCTGTGGCGATTATGCAACCGGCGGATCATCGGCGCCCGTCAGCAGCGTCGGTGAACGCCCACGCCGAAGATCGAGACCGCAGCGGAACGCTGCTGCCGGGCAGCTGCCACAGCTGACGACCCTCGACGGAGGGCGCCATCAACTGACTCTCCATTCTTTGGCCCTGTCATCGTGCCGTTGTCGCCGTGCCCATCCGCGACCTGCCACCTCGCTGACGGCCTCGGCCTGGCTCACCGTCAGCACCAACCCCCGCGCCGTCGCGTTCATCGAACCGGCCAGGACCATGCTGCAACGCTCACCTGCTGCCCACCGATGACCGTCAGCGATCCGGCCAGGACGCGGAGGGCGACGGTCACGCCGTCGACATCACGCGATGGGAGGTCTAGGACTCGTAGCCTGGCCGGTACCTGCGCTGCATCATGTCGGTGGCCCGGTCGTGGCGCTCCCACGCTTCGGACACTTCGGCCTCGGTGGCGTCGGGCTTGTGGGCGACCTGCACTACGTTTGCGTTCGCTGCTTCCCATTCGGTCGCTGGGTCGGGTACCTGGTCCGGAAGGATCTCTGCGGTCATCTCCAGCCCGTACCCGACCTGGCCGAACTGCAAACGACAGCCTCGTCCGTAGGGCGAGGGGGCGACGATTCGTGGGCCGGACGACCGATCCCCACGTCAGCCGCCGCAGGCTACGGGGCGAGCCACAGCCCGGTCAGGAGTCGGCAGGCAGGGCAGAGGGCAGCTCCGACAACGAAGCAGCCGTCCGTTCATAAGCGTGGTCGATGTATTCCTCCAGTCGGTTCCGCTCCACCCGCCACTGGTTTCGCCCCCCGATCTGGATGCCCTTCAGGTCCCCGCTGCGCACCAACGCATAGGTCTGTGAGGTCGAAATATTCAAAATCTCAGAGACATCCGCAAGGGTCAGGAATCGTTCGGTGGTCATTGCGGTCCTTCGGTCGGAAAGGGTTAGTCTTCGGGATGCTGACGTCGTGCTCGGTTTGATCGTGTTGACGCCATGTTGATGATATTTGGTGCGTTAGGCGGCCGATGAGTTAGTTTGTCGCCGTGAACAGTTTGGCACAACCACGGATCGCGGTAGCTGCCGGTCCACAGTCGAGTTGCAGTTCAGGCGGCCCCGCGGGTAGGCCCAGCGACGATCAGGGAGTGCGATGAAGACTGTCACGTCCGATGGAGCTCCGGTGCCCAGACGGGCCACGCGGCCGCGGTGGCTCGATGTCCGGGTCATCGGTGGCGTGGTGCTCGTCGTCGCGGCCGTGGTGGTGGGCGCCCGCGTGGTCGGTGCGAGTTCCCACACCAGCCCGGTGTGGGCCGCGACGAGGAACCTGGCGGCCGGCACGGTGATCACCTCGGCCGATCTGGTGGCCGTCGACGTCAACCTGGCCGATACGGCGACCCAGTACCTGGCCGCCGACGACGGCAGTACCGCCGTGGTCGGATCCAGTCTCGGCGTGCCGGTGATGGCCGGCGAACTGCTACCGGTCTCCGCCGTGCAGGCCACCAAGGCGGGGCGGGTGGTGGTGATCGGCGTGGCGCCGGACCGGGTGCCACCAGGGGTCGCGCACGGATCGGTGATCGATCTGTATCTGACGCGCGGCGGAACCTCGTCGTCGTCACTGGCCAGGACGGATCAGATCGCGGCCGGGATCACCGTGCAGTCGGTGACCGCACCGGCCTCCGGCGGGTTGTCCGGTGCCACCTCCAGCCGATACCAGATCGCCGTCCTGGTCTCCGCGGCTGTGGCCGACTCGTTGGTCAAGGCCCTCCCTGAGGGTGATGCGATCGTCGTTCTGGTCACCGGTTCCAAGTGACTCCGGGTCTGCTCACCGCCGGCAACGGCCAGAGCTGGGAGAACGAACTGGTGGCGGCCCTGGACCGGCCCGGATCCGCCATGACGGTGATCCGCCGATGCGTCGACGTCGCCGATGTGCTGACCGCGTCGACCACCGGGCAGGCTGCGGTAGTGGTGCTGTCCGCCGAGTTGCGCCGTCTGGACACCGATGCGGTCCAGCGATTGACCTCGGCCGGGGTAGCGGTGGTCGGCATCTACCCAGCCGGCGAGGAGCGGGTGATGGCCCGGTTGGAGCGCATCGGCATCAACACCCTCGTCGCCGACGACACCGGGCCGGACGTCCTGCTGGCTGCGGCCCGCACCGCCATCGACGAGATGGCCACCGGGCCGTTCAAGGGTCTGTCCAGTCATCGCGCCGTGGCCGATCCGCGGTCAGCCTTCGGTCACGACGGCCGGCCGGGTGAGGCAGGCGGGCCACGGCCGGGAGTGGACGAGCCGAAGCCGATCGGCCGGGTGATCGCCGTCTGGGGGCCGGTCGGCGCACCGGGCCGCACCATGCTGGCCACCAACCTGGCCGCGGAGATGGCGGCCGGCGGTACACCCACGCTCCTGATCGACGCCGACGTCTACGGCGGAGTGCTAGCCAGCGCGTTCGGTCTGCTGGACGAATCGCCCGGGCTCGCCGGAGCCTGTCGGCAGGCGGCGAACGGTCGGCTCGAGATGGCCGACCTGACCAAGCTGGCCTGGTCCGTGCAACCCAATCTCCGGCTGCTGACCGGGATCACCAGGGCCGATCGGTGGCCCGAGGTGCGACCATCGGCGATTCCGACGGTGCTCGCTCTCTGCCGCGCGATGGCCCCGGTCACCATCGTCGATTGCGGGTTCTGCCTGGAAGCCGACGAGTGATTCCTGTCGGTAGCAGCACAGTGTGCGTGACCTGCGGAAACTAGACGACGGTGATCGATCCACCGGCCTTCTTCACGTCTTCCGGGTTGGCTGTGAGATCGCCGATTAGCCACCACTCGCCGGCGGCCAGGACACCAGCGGTCGATCCTGGGCCGATGAGGACCGCGGCCGTGCGGGACTTCCCGATCGGGGTGACCCAAGCCATCGGGTAAAACGCGTCCGGGACACCGTCTTCGGAGTTGGCGAACCCCACCGTCGGGGGGTCGAAGTCCAGGTCCACTATCCCGGTCCACGTCCCGTAGACCAGTTCGAGCGAATCGGTTCGGATGGGCATGAGGGTCTCCACTTCGAATGACCACGGTTGGGTTTGGATCTGGAACTGCCACGGTTGTGGCTGCACCTCGAAGTCGGCGTCGACGGCCACGGTTGAGCCGCGCTTGGATACGGTCACTGCGGCGCCGACACCCGCATCTGCGGTGACGTTGACTTGCATGGTGGGCAGCGTCGATGTGGCCACCCCGATACCGACATCTGCGGTCACGGGGACAGCGACGACAACTTGGACGGCGGCGGCAGCTGATACGCCTGCGGTGGCGGTCACGGTGATCGGCACGATTTGTTGAACCGTCGCCGCAGTTGCCACGCCCACGCTGGCCGACACTGCGACCGGAAATGATTGACCCACGGCAGCGGTGGCTGTGACACCTGCGTTCGCGGCGACCGGGACGCTCTGGCTCGGGGTCGCTACAGCTGTCGCGGTGACACCGATGTTGGCGCCCACGAAGACTGGCTGGTTCACCACGACGGACGCCGTAGCGGTCAAACCCACAGCGGCGGCTACTGCGGCGACCTGGGTGGGGACCGCCACAGAAGTGGCTGTGACACCGATATTCGCGGCGACCTGGACAGCCTGCCTGGGAACCACGGCTGCGGCAGCGGTGACACCGACGTTCGCGGCCACACTAACCGGTTGGGTCACCGAAACACTGGTCGTCGCTGCGATCCCGAGGTCGACGGATACCACCGGGTACGTTTTCACAGCCACCGCGACAGCTGCGGTGACCCCCACGTTGGCCGACGTGGCGACGATCCCGTTGCGGGACCGCGCCCGCGTCAGAAGCGCCGCGCTGGCCACGGCCGACCTAGACGGTGACGGTGATGGTGATCAGCGCGGTGCCATTACCCGGGTACACCACGTCGACCATGTCGGTCTGACCATCCCGGAACGTCCCCGCCGTGGTCGCTGACCACAGGCCCACACCCTTCGGGGAGCCACCGGCAGCCGGCAGGGTCGCGGTCGCGGTTCCGACCACGATGGCGTGGTCCGCGGTGCCCCCGGCGTCGGTGATCGACCCCCACGACACGGCGCCGCGCGCCGAACCCGTACCGGTCAATTCATTCGCCGACGTGGACACGTCGGCGGTGTGCAACGCCGCGGCGCCGATCAGCGCCGTGTAGGCGTTGATGACGGTCGCCCGAGTTGCCGCGATAGTGATTCCAGCCATGACTGCTCCTTGTTAGATCGGGATCGATTCGTGGTCCGGTACCCACGTGGTTCCGGCGAGGGTGTAGCTCTGCACCTGATAGAACGTCAGGGACACGTTGCTGGAGACATCGGAAAAGCCGGTCTTCGACGCGGTGACCGCGTACACGCAGGTCACCGTTGTGTCCGACGCCAGAGCGGTCACCGACCACACCCCGGGGGACACGGCGACAGGTGTCACTGTCGGGCCGGACAGCTGCACGATCCGAATCGAGGTGGGGCTGCCTGTCGACTGCGATGCGTCGATCGTCACCACATCGAACGGTTCGTAGGCGCCAGCCCCGGACACAATGACCGCAAGTGGGGTTGTCCCTTGAGCGACGGACCGGGCGCGAGTCAGGAACGCCGCGACGACGCCCCCCGGCGGGATCGTGGTCCGAGACCGGGCCCCCGTCAGGACACTCCGGGAACCGGCCACACCTGCGCGGGACCTGGCGCCCGTGAGCACCGCAGCCACCGCAGTCACCACGATCGAAGAGCGTGCCCGGGTGAGGAACCCTGTCGCCCCGGTCGGGTTCACCACCGTCACCGTGGCGCGGACTCCAACATTCGCGGTGACCGGGACACTGGTGATCTGTGATCGAGCGCGGGTCAGGAACGCCGCCGGCGTGGCCGGGTTCGTCGTGGTCGCGGTCGCGGTCACCCCGGCGTTCGCCGAAACAGACGCGACCCCAGCTTGGGATCGCGCCCGCGTCAGAAGCGCCGTCGATGCCATAGGTCAGGCGCTCGTATCGACGATCACAGTTTTCAGGCTGCGCCGCACGGCCCGGGTGTTCGCGATCGCCAACCCGGGTGCGTCGATCGTGATGGGCTGCTCGGTGTTCCCGGCGGGCAGCGCGTACGACGTTTGGTAGACCTGCGTCGTCCCATCCGTCAGGTAGGTGGTGACCTGCCGGGTGATCTGCGGGGATGACGGCGACTGGTAGCCGGACAGGTAGTGAACGATGGGTCCGTCACCGTGCGGGTTCCACACCAACACCTGGGTGGCGCCGGCGGGCGCGTTGGGGGACTGCGCCCCCGTCGTCGCGTCGGTGTCGTTGATCGCGGCCAGGATGCTCGCGGCAGTGCCCAGTAGCGTGTACGACGCGCCGGTGTACGACGCCACTGTCACATCGGTGCCGACCGCCGGCGACGCGTACACAGTGCATGTCGCCGTCGCTGTCAGACCCCCGCCGTCGGTGACGGTGCAGGTGTACACGGTGGTCCCCGCAGGTGCGGTGTCCGTCGCTGTCGCTGTCCCGGACGCCGTGTTCAAACCCGACGTCGAGGTGGTCAGGTTTGTGCCGCCTTTCGACCATTGCGCCGCAGTCACGGCCACGTCGTCGCCGAACGACGCCGACAAACTGACGGTCCCGGCGGTGATGTCCTGCGTCGCCGCGGTCGTCACGGTGGGGGCGGCATTCGATGTGGGCGGCCGGAGCGACAGAATCCACCCGGATTGGGTGGAGGATGCGACGTTCTTCGTCCAGGTCCGCGGGCCCAAGGTCGACCCGGCCGATACGGGGGTGAGGTTCGACGCGATCGCCAGCACGGAACACGCCAGCGCGGCGTTGGATTCCGCAGCCGTCGTCTCCAATGTGAGCGGCGACGGGGCCGTCCACGCGTTGAACCCGGTACCGGCGGTGCCCTGCCCGTACTCGGCGGACAGCTCCACACAGTTCGCGGCAACTGTCGTCAGTGACGGACCGGTCGCCGACGTCGACGAAGCACCGGCCGCGACGTTCGCGTTGTAGGCGTCCACACAGTCGGTGCCGTCAAGGCCACGCATGATGTACCACGCCAAAGACTCAACCGTCGACCCGCCGTACACGTAGATGATCGTCTTCGTGGAGTCGGTGGCCAGCAGCTTGTGCTTCCACGCAGTCGTGGAGATGCCGGTGGTGTTCTGCAGCGTGCCGATCTGGGTCATCGCCGCGCCACCGCCGACGGTGCCGGTGTTCGTCGTCGAAACGGCACCGGACGCTGTCGCAGGTGCGCCGGTGAAGATGAGGATCCAGTCGCCGTCCTGGACCGTCGGCACCGTGATGGTGACGGTGGAAACGTTGGTGGTGGGTGCGACGTTGCCAGCCGCGACCTTCGAGATCGTCATTTCAATTTTCTCCTATGGCTGGAATTGGTTGGCGGTGCCGCGGATGGATGAGCAGCGGTAGTAGCCCATGTCGTCGTTCACCGGCGTCGCGGTGACCATGATGTTCGACGTGACCTGGGTGGTGACGTCACCGTTCCGGCGGACCGCAGCCGCCGGTTTCGTGCCGGCGACGAGCGGAAAGTTTTGGATGTTCACGCCCGCTGGCGCGGTGTACACGTTGTCGACACCGCCGATGGTGACGGTGACCTGCGCGGGTGCGGTCAGGAACGTCAACGCCTGCACAATGTCCTGCGTGGCCGACATGTTCCCGCGGGACCAGTGAGACATCCGGTTCGACTGCCCTGAGGACAGCGGCGCCCCGACGAACTGGTTCCGGTGGGCCAGGAACACAGCATCGCGGAGGATCGTCGGCGCGACACCTTTCTTCCACCACTCCATGTAGTAGGCGTTGACGTCCAAGTTCGACCAGCCGTTCGCCGCCGACACCGTCATCGGCGTCTCGGAGAAGTCGCACCACGTCACGACCTGCACATAGTCGGCGCCCTCACCGATGGCCTTCGTCCACCCGGCGATCAGGCAGGAGAACCCGATGGCCTCATCGAACAGGCCACCAGTGAACGGCCGCACATCCTGCGGCACGACAGGCGCCATCCACACCTTCCCCCGCGAGTGGGCGGGGGCGCAGTAGTTCCCTGCGTGGCTGATGATGTTGGGGTCAGCGCCGTAACCCCAATCCGATTCGCCGTAGGTATCGACCGCCGCATACGACGCAGCAGAGTTGATGTTGACGAACACACCGATGAACGCGATCTGCAGGCTGTAACGGGTGAACAGCGAGTTGAACAGCTGCGTCCACCAGTCCGTGGTCTTCCCCTCGGCTTTGAAGCAGGACACCACATATCGGCCGTCGTCGAGGAACCACGCGGACGGCCGGCGGATCCCGGCGGCCTGATTGGACCAGGCGTAGTAGGCGATGGCATCGGCGGCCTGGTCGGGTGTCCCAGCGGCGGTGCCGCCGTTCGCATCGACCATCGGGATGACCTTGAACGAGCCGTCCGGGAATTGTGTGGACGCTGCCTGCGCGAGCTTTTGGTACGCATCAAAGTTCGCGCCGGACAACCCCAGCATGTCGAAGAAAAACCCATCCAGGCCGGCGGCCCGGGCCATCACGACATCCTGGGTGCAGTCCTGCAACGTGTAGTCGCCGGCCAGTGGGTGCGGCGGCGATGTGGGGGCGTAGGGGCGGTCACGGAACGCACCGCCGGTCGACGCGTAGGAGCCGTGGGGGTTGTTCCACGTGTTGTGGTAGACGTCGTTTGTCCATAGGGCGTTGTCTTCCGAGATGCGGTACGGCCCGAAATAGTGGGCGAACGCCTTCTTCGTGTTCCCGACGATGGTGTCGGACATTTTCCACGCCAAACCAGTCGTCGGTGTCCCCACCGGCGTGGTGACACCACCAGCGAACTGGGACCGGGCGCGCGTCAGAACACCATGGGCCGCTGACGGGGTGCCGATATCTGGCCGGCCGGGGCTCCGCCAGACGTAGTCGTTCCCGAGCTCGTAGTACGGTCCGACGTTTTGTTCTGCCATCAGCCCGTCCACCGCCGCCAACGGTCACCTGTCACCGCGTATCCGGCCGCGTACGACGGCACTGTGGCCTTCAGCCACACGATGGTGATGTCGGTGCGTCCGGTGATGCTGGCGCGTAGGGGTTGCACATCTGACGGGCATTTCACCGGATACTCCGATCCGCCGGGCAGCTGGTTCACCGTCAGATGAGCAGCGGAGTCCAGCACGGGGTATCCGCCGGCGGTGTTCCCCGAGCTGGTGGGGACGGCACCGACCGCGGCGGCAGTCGAAGGGATCGCCGGCTTGTTGGCCAGATCGGTGTACGAACCGGTTTGGGCGACAGTCGGCAACGCTGCGATGGCCGCCGAGATCATCCCCGGGGTTGCGCCACCCCCGGACGCCGCCGATGCTGCCGCTGCAGCGGCACTGGCCGAAGCGGCTGCAGCAGCTGTCTGGGCCGCCGCCTGGGCGGCCGCGGCCGAAGCGGCGGCGGCCGCGGCGCCAGGCCCTCCGCCTGCTTGACTGACATACGCCTGCGCGGCCAACGCGGATGCCGCCGCCGACGCTGCCGACGCTGCCGCCGCGTCAGCGTCGGCCTGCAGGTCCGTGGGGATCAGGGAGTCATCGAACTTCCCAGTCGCCGGGTTGATCAGCGCTACGGTGCCAGTGTTCACAGACGGGTTGGACACAGGTCAGCCCTTCTTTTTCGGTTCGGGGGAAGTCACGTCGCTGCGTGTGCGCCCAGGTCGGTGTCGTCTTCGACGCCGAGACTGATGGAAGAGGGCAGCACCTGGGATACGGCTGTGTCGGCCGACTGATAGTTGGTGGGCTGCACCGACGAGCCGAGAAGCACCGTCGCCCAGGGGAACTTCTTCTCCAAGAGCCGCACCACGGTGTAGTACACGCCGGCTGCGATGGTCCCGATCGCGCCGATGATCGCGACCTGCTGATCCGAGGTCACTGTGATGCCCAGAGTCGCCAACCAGCCCACGAGGTAGCCGACGATCAGCGGCACGTAGGTGCGGATCAGGGAGGGGAACAGGTTCATCAGATGGCCCTTCCGAATGCTGCGAGGTTCTGGACGACGCCGGGCCACCGCTTCGGCGCATCGAACCCGGACCGGGCCAGGACGACAGGGACGTCGTTGAGGCTCTGCGGGGTCAGGTGCTCGTAGGTGCGGCCGAGCACCGATGCCAGGTAGATCGGGGTCGGGCCGCCCTTGTGCAGCGGGGGGCCGTACACCAGCCAGAAAAGGGTCTTGCCGTCCATCCAGTCCTCCTTGAGAGGTATCGGGGTCACAGGTGGAATCACCACCGGGGGGATCACTGCAGGCGGAGTGGGTTTGCTGCCGTCGTAGATCTGGGCGGCCAACGCCATGTGCTGGTTACGCGGATAGTTCGGGGCGTGGTCGGTGTGGGTGGTCCGGTGCTGCGGGTCCCAGTTCGACACGTCGTTGTGGGCAAACCACACCCCAACCTCGACGCCCTCGAGCATCTGGTTGAACTCGTCCTGCGTCCCGTACCGCGGGGCACCCCAACCGAAGTGGTGGTTCGTCTGGGCGACCATGGTGGCGTAGTTGACGAACTGCGCGGCCATCTGCTGGTTGTTCACCGCGGTCCACGCGTGCGAGTTGCCCTGCGCAGTGGTGGTTCGTCTGGGCGACCATGGTGGCGTAGTTGACGAACTGCGCGGCCATCTGCTGGTTGTTCACCGCGGTCCACGCGTGCGAGTTGCCCTGCGCATCCACGTAGGTTGTGCCGACAGTCTCAGTACCGAGCCACATCTTCTCGGTGAACGTGACGTACCCGGCCTGTTCCCACTGCACCGAGCACGGGTTCACCGCGCCGCCGGCACCCCACGTCCAGGCCCCAAACGGTAGGCATTGGACGATGGAGAACCCGTCGACGATGCCGGTAACTGAGTGGGGTTCCCCCGACCGCAGCCAGCCCTGCGCCAAGGGCACGGCGTACCGCCCGGACGGCGACTCCACATCGTGCTCGATGCCGCACAGCACCTTCTGAATCCCGGCGGAGGCGGAGTACATCGAGGTTGGCGTGGCGATGGTGTCGGTGATGCAGTCGAGCTCGGCGACGACCGTCGTCCCGCCGTAGGTGTCGGTCAATGTCACTGGTGGCCGTCCAGGAACTGGGCGTGGACCAGGAGCAGCGCCGGGTCGGGGATGGCCCGTTCAGCGGTGTTGTGGTCGATCGCTTCCCACAACGCCACGGGCATCAAATGCCCGGCGTCGGTGGTCGGCTGGTCGGCGCCAGGTGTCGGGGTACTCATTCGGGTCTCCTTCTGACCACGCCAGAGTCAGACCCGCCATCACCTGTTAGTGGGACCGTCGTGGGTGTCGGACCTTGAACACGTCCCACGCCATCCACGTCGTGCCCAGCGCAATCCACGACAGGCCCAGCGACAGACCGAACACCTGGATTGAGCCGGGCTTATGGTGCACCACCGCATCGAGGGTGGAGTTGGCCGAGGCGAAGAGGAACACCACACGCCCCATCCTGGCGATCAACTCACCCTTGGTCATCAGGCCCTGCTTGGTGAGGTGAAACGCATGCCGGTCGATATAGCAGTACAGGCACGCCGACCACACCGCGAGGACGACGTTGAGTTCTCGGAACAGCGTGTAGCATCAGGACGCCACCCCCGGCGGCCACACGAACGCAGGCGGCCGGCGAGGTGGGGATTTGTCGTCCCAAGTTCCCCAGGTGACCAGTTGCTCTTCCCGCGCGTCGAACTTCAAAGCGGCCGCCGCGATGACGTCTTCGTAGCGCATCCGGTCGACCTCACGAGCGCGGTTCGAGTCGTCCAGGCGCCGCTCAAGGTCAGTGACCCTGCGAAGGATCTGTTCACGGAACTGCGTCTCGGCGGTCAGCTGATTCCCGGAGGCGTCGACCCGGGCCGTTTCCTCCTGACCTTTCTTCGCATACCGGACAGCGACCCAGGCGCCGGCGATAGATGCCGTGATCGTGCCGACCGTGACAATGACTGTGTTGATGTCAAAGCTCACGGGCCCGCCTCCGAAGTATCGCGATGGCCACACCGAACCCTGCGACTAACGCCCACGTCCCGGCGTACGTCGACGAGGCCACAGCGTCGGTGTTTTCCCCTTTCAGCCAGGACACAAAGTAGGCCGTCGTCCAGGCCACGTTCATCCCGACCAACGACGCCAACGCGGTGAAAGAGAACCGGCGGTACAGCAGCACCGAGGTGCCCAATCCGGCCACGCCGGCGAACGCCCACAACGCACCCCATACCTGAATGGGGAATGACGTCCAGTCCTGCAACGCAGGGGGCAGGTGCGCTTTCGGAATGAACGCGTAGGTGATACCGAGGATGATCCGGCTGACCGAGTAGATCCCCGTGCAGGTGGCCAGCAGGATCCACAGGTGCCGTGTCACTGCGGACCCAAATATGCCGCCCACAGGATCGTCCCGGCGGCCAGCACGTTGATGGGGGTTTGCTGCGGGTTCGCGTCGACAGACAGGGTCAGGGATCCACCGGCGTGGATGTAGCCCTCGGTGTACGAGTAGGGCATCCGCTTCCGGTCGCAGTCAGAGAGCACCTGCGGCCCGTACTGGGACCCGTTGACGAACAGCGACAGAGCGTTCTGGGAAAACGCGTCGGCCGCCGCGGACTGGGTGGCCATCACCATCGTGTAGCCCAGCATGTACAGCCCAGCCGCTGTGGACGGGACGGTGTACGCGGCGACGACGTGCAACCCGACGGGCACCCCCACATCGGCGGGGAGGCGGTAGCCGTAAAAGCTGAGCGGCCACGCCGGTTCCGGATGGGAGTGGTCTGCGCGCGCAGCGATCCGGGATGTGCCCTCCGCGCCGGCCGCTCCGGCTTTGCTCAACGACTGTCCGGTGGGGGTTCCGCCGCCGCCGACGGGGGACACTTCCGTCCAGGTGGTGCCGTTGTCCCAGTACAGCCGGTTCGTGTCGGTCGCCCAATACACGCGGGCATTGATCCCCGCCGCCGGGCGGGACCCGGAAACCCCTTGGATGCCGATGGCAGCTTTGGAGTAGATGGCGGCGAGTAGGGCGTTCCAGCCGGTGACGCCGGGCCACGTTGATCCTTCACCGCCCCAGATCGGGTCGCCGAAGCGTGCGTCAGTCGAGTCGGCCATAGGTGCACGATGCGTTGACAGGGCAGACGGTGGGTGGACCGTCCGAGTGTCGGCCGACAGGGGAGATCAGATACCGGAGACGCCGATGCTGTCGATATCGCTCCAGCGCGGGTTCGGCCGGTCGAGGCCACCCCAGGTGCCGTCGCCGAAACCATCAATATCGGACCACAGCGGGAGTCCGGTAACGATCCGCAGGAGGAACCCCGCCGGGACCTGCCCGGTCGCGATCATCGCCGCCTTAAACCCCGCCGCATCAGTCACCAAACCCAGCTGGTCAGTGCGGACCCGGATCGCCAACTCCCACCGGTTCACCGGGTTCGGGAACACGTCACACACCTTCGTACCGGTGAGGAACGACTTCCCCAACGCCCGCAAATACTGCCGCGTCCCGACGGCCGGGCCGGTCTGCTGGGACTGCAACACAGACCGGGTGTTCGCGATGGTGGTGATGGGGGCACCGACGATTTGCGCCAACCAGGACACCCACTTGTCCGGCACCTGGGTGGGATCGGTCAACTGGCCGGCGAGGATCTGGTCGCGGACGGCCTCAACGTCGTCGACCTGGGCGAACAGGCCGTGCAGGAACTTCGACAGCGGCAGACCGGTCCTGGTGTCGGCCTTGTCGTAGTCCACATACATTTGCGGCAGCGATGT
Organism: Nakamurella sp.; assembly: GCA_965277305.1. GTDB lineage: Bacteria > Actinomycetota > Actinomycetes > Mycobacteriales > Nakamurellaceae > Nakamurella. Next base: position 700,423 of record CBDICH010000007.1, read on the forward strand.
CCACACCCGCTGCCCGAAGGTGGTATCCACGACGGCCGGGTCCAGCGGTCCGGGGTCGGTGTTGCCGTGGACGAACACGACACCGGACAGGGTGACCGGACCGGGTGTTTCGGAGTCGGCGAGGAACGCCCAAGCGCCCATCTCGGTGATGTCCCAGAACGTGACAGCCTCAGTTGTAGAGCCGGCCGAGGTGACCCGCGCGGTCGGCGCGAACACCGAGACGATCGCGGACACGGAGTTGGCCGGGGCCTGCACGGACACGGCGGCGCGGGTGGTGCCGAATCCCCACGTCGCGGCGGAGACGGTGCCGTCGCCGTAGATGAACGACACCCCAACCGCTACCAACCGGTCACAGGTGACGGCTGCGACATAGTTGGCGCCCGGTTGGACGAGCATCGGGGAGATCGCGACACCGGCCGGGTAGTACGCGGTCGCGATCCCGGTGTCCTCCGCCAACGTCAGGGTGCCGTCACCGTTGTTTCCGGCCGAGCTGCCGTCGGCCATGTTCAGCCAACCAACCCACCTGGCCAACCCGCCATCCGTCTTGTCGAACGTCAGGAGGTTACCGTCGCCGGCCTGCCACATCAGATGGCCGTCGCAGTCACCGCGGCGGTCCCGTTCGGCAGGTCCAGCGGGCCGGGCGTGTACGACGTGATATTGGTGCCGCCCACGGTGCCGGTGACGGTGCCAACCCGGGCGACGCCGGGCACTTCACCGGCGACGACGATCAGCTGGTTGATGTACAGCGGCGCCCCGAACACCCACGTCGACGGGTCCAGGAACGTCTGGATCGCCCTGGTGACGTTGGCCAGGACATCGTCGGCGACGAACCCCGGCAGCACAGCCACCGCGACGGCGACGACGAACGCCTTCAGGACCGGGTCCAGGACGTTGATCGTCAAACCGGCGATTGCCTGACCGGTCAACGTGTTGAGGACCGCTGTTTTCGTGTCGGTGGAGCACGCCGCCCCGGAAGCGGTGGCCACGACCACCGAAACGTGGCCGCCGACGGTGCCGGGTGTGGATCCCGAGCCGTCCCACGCGGTGATCGCGAACGCCCGCCCAACCCCGTCGACATCCAGGGCTGCGGTCGCGAACTGCGGTGTCAGCACCAGGGTTTGCTGCTGGTTCTGGAAGAACAGAGCCGCGCGCGGATAGAACTCGGCGTCCGTCTCGGGGTCGGTCCCGCCGGTCAACGATCCGATAACGGCACCGTCGACCCACGTCAACACATTCACCAGGGTGCAGGGTGTCCCCGAGACGAGGGTGTTCGGATAGGACCCGACGGTCGACACATCAACGGGAGCGGCGAACGTCAGCGAGTCGGTGGGGTTGTGGGTGACGTCCTGGGTGGTCACCAAATCCAGGGAGGATCCGTCGGAGTTGTAGACCCGGAAGATCGACCCGGCCGGGAGGGTTTGCACCCCGATCGTCGACGCCGCGATCGTGACGGTGATGGTGCCCTCCGCCGCGACCGCGGTGAGGCGGGGCAAACCCCACAGGGCGATGATGTTGTCCAAGACGCTTTGGCCGAGCTGGTTGATGGTGTACTGCGTCAACCCGATCTGCAGGGCCGCGGCCTCGATCAGCACCATCTCGGTGTTGCCTTCGATCAGCTGAATCCCCGGGATCAGAGTTTCGATCGCCGCGACGGAGTTGTCGACGGTGACCTGCTCGTCCTGGTCGAACAACGTCAAATTGACGATCGGTGAGCTCATGCCTGGTCACTTCCGTCGGAGTCGAGTTGCAGCACAACCGCCACGTTGACCTCGGTCTCGGTGATGGGTGTGGTGATCACCTCGGTGCAGGTCACCCCGAACGGCCCGTACTGGTCCAGACACGCCTGTATGTCGGACTGCTCCACGGTGCCGAACACGGCGTCGGGGATGCCGAACTGGTCCGCCATCGGGCGTTCACCCTGGATGGTGCCGACGATGACCTGGCCTTGCTGCTCGAGGTATTCGTCGGAGGTGTCGTCGACCTTCTGGACGGTGCCGTCGACACCGATCTGGAAGGGGAACGCTATGAGTAGCACCAGCCCACCATGTCAGCCGCGGGTGGGGTGGGGTGGGAAGGTCAGGTTGTGCGGCGGGCGGTGACGATGAACAGGTCCCGGGAGCCGTTGACGTTGGTCACCCACACCGGATCCCCACCGGCCAGCGCCGGGTCGAACACCGCGCTGTAGCAGCCGGTGTGTCGGCCGTCGCCGCCCGACAGGGCCGGAATGTTCACGGTCAGGCCGTCTTGGTCGGTGATGGAGACGACGGTTCCCATCCACCAGCCGGTGAGCGGCGGCCTCGGCGCTGGCTGCCGCGGGATGGGCCGGGTCATGCGGCACCCATGGTGAACACAACCCGGCCCGGGTCAAAAGCCAGCTGGTAGCGGGACGGTCCGTCTTGGACGATGACGTACTGGCGGCCGGCGGGTTCGACGACCCGGCCGTAGCCGATGGTCACACCGATCCGGCCCGCGAAGGTCAACACCACACACCCCCGGCGTGACAGAGCGGCAGCAACTGGGATGTGGCCGGCGCACTGCCCCAAGATCCCGGAGACGCCGCGGGAGTCGTCCATGCCGTACAGGGTTCCGGCGAGCTCCGACCCGTCGAACGAGGCCTGTGTGCCTGCGCATGCCTGGTCGCAGTCGCTGCCGGCGGCCAGGGCGACACACTGCGGCAGCAACGCCGCCGGCACAACGGTGTCCGTGATCATGCGGCACCCTGTCTCTGTCGCCGCTTGCACGACCGGCAGATCCGCCGGCCCCTGTAATGCTTAGTATTTTCCTCGCTGTATTCATGGCCGGACGGACAATGCGTTTTTCGAGCCTGATTGTGTCGACTATGTGTGACTAGGTCGAGAATGTTCTCCGACCGAGTTCCATACGACAGGTTAGTCAGATCATTGTTACCTGAATCGCCATCAAGGTGCCGAACTTCCATACCTTCAGGCCGCGGACCGATGAATGCATAGCTGACCAACTGGTGAACCAGTTGCACCGCCTGTTTGCCGTTCTTGCAGAGGCAAACCTGCTGGTAGCCCTGGTTGTTGGATACCGCCTTCAATATCCGGCCGGTGCAATGCGGACGGGGAATGCTTCGCACGCGGCCGCGATCGCTGACAAGGTATTGCGCCTCGTATCCAAAGACCGGAAGCCATATTTCGCCCACAACCAATCATCTCACATTCAGTGGCGCGGAACCCTGTGCCCCGTCGGATTTGGACCAGCATTTTGATATGGCACTTCGATGATCCCCAGCGCTTCGTCAGCTGCGGACACAACATCGCCGCCGCCGACGTAGATGGCGACGTGCGACACGGGGGAGTAGTAGGTGACCAGATCCCCCGGCTGCAACTGATCCAAAGGCACCGCAGGCAGCGTGGCCTGCTCATAGCTCACTCTGGGGATGTTGTAGCCCTGCGCCAGCCAAGCGGCGTGGGTCAAACCGGAGCAGTCATAGGCGGTGGGCCCGTCGCCGGCATAGACGTAGGGGCCGCCGACCTTCGTCAACGCGAACTGGGCGGCCGCTCGGCCGACAGCGTCACCGGTGGAATCGACGGTGCTGTTGGTGTTCCCGGTCGCGGTGCCGTCCGCCGCGGTCTTCGTCGCCGCCGGGAGTTTCGGGTCGATGATCCTCGCGCAGGTCACACTGACGGGCTGCCCCAGCGCGTAGGCGATGTCGACGCCGGTGACGAACCAATCCCCGTTCCCCGCGGCCAGGGAGCCGTACAGGGTCACGATGTCGCCGGGCCGAATGTTGGCGTTGTAGTCGCCGACCAGGCCAAACGTCAACGAGTCCGCGGAGTCCGCCGACCCCACATACACGGGCATGCCGTTCAGATTCTTGGAGTACTTCGAGTAGGACGTCCACGAGATCTGCCACCGCTTGTGGAATGGGCGTTTCGCCAGCCAGGTGGGTTTCCCGAACACGATGATCTGGTCGAACTCGAAACAGATCGCCCCGACCGTCTGGGCCAGCCGTTGCATCACATCCCACGTGGTTTCCGGGGTGGTGAGGTCGGCCTGCCGGGTGATGGTTTGCTGGTCGGGGAAAGGCCCGCAAATCACTTCGGCGCCGGACTCCCGCGCCCGTTCCCGCACCCACGTGTCGACAGCCATTTTCCCCCAGTTGCCGGGGCCGTCGTGTGACTTCAACGCAGAGACGACCCGGGAGCGGCCTTTGACGGTGATTTGTGGGGCGCCGTGGCCGTCGGCGAATGCGATGCCGCGGATGTCGGTGTGCTGGTCCGCGAAGTCCAACTTCACACCCTGCCTGATCAGCCCGGAACGGGCGATCACGCCGTCTGGGGTGTCCTGCATGACGACGGTGAACTGGTTGACCTGGGTGGAGCTGTACGACATGCCCGCAGACACAGTCCGGGAAGACAGTTCGGAGTGCAGTTTCGCGCCGGCCAGGGTGATGTCGGCGAGCCGGTTCGACGCATCCACCGTTTGCCGGCCACGGAACGGCAGATACGTGACCGACGGGAGGTTCCCCAGCTTCGGGAGCTTCGCCAAAGCTGCCTGGTCCGCTGTGGGCGCCGTCGTGGTGCCCGTGCCGAAGCCGAGAGCATTGAACAGGTCCGATCCGGCGCCGCCGTCAGGGGATGTGATCGACCGTGTGGGTGTGGACTTCACCAAACCGTCGACAGCATTGGTGACGGCTGTGCCGATGCCGGCGAGTATGCCGGTGAACCCGCCGCCGCCGGCGATCTGCGCGACCAACGCCCGCGCGTCAGGGAGGCACGCCTCATAGTTCCGGCCGTCGCTGAACTCGGACTGCTGGACGGCCTGCGCGGCAAGCCACGGCTCCATCGACTGCCACCCAGACACCCGCTGCAGGGCGTCGAAGAACAGGCCGGCCGCCCCGGTGGGGTTGGTGCGGACAGATAGCGGCCCCCACGGACCCATCTGCTGGAACACGCCGATGCTGGACGGGCCCATCTGGTCGCCGTGCATCACGTTCGTCAATGTCGACTCGTCGATAGCCGTCATGATGCCGATGGTGGCGCCGGCCTGACCCAACCCGTCATCGATGGCGACCTTGTAGATGTCCTCAGCGATCGCGATCTGCGACGACGACCAGTTGGTCATCGCGGCGGGATCAGAAGGACTTGGCCGGCGTCGAGCCGGTTCGGGTCAGCCAGGTGGTTCAGCTGCGCGATCTCCGGCCAGCGTGTGTACGAACCCAATAGTGCCCCGGCGATCGCATACAGGCCGTCACCGGACTTCACGGTGTACCGGCGGTTCGCCGTCGACTTCGCCGCTGCTGCCTTCGCGGGCGCCGGCCGCCCTGCACCGGTAGTCGCCGACTGTGGGGCAGTACGGCCAAGTTTCGGGACCGCCGACGGGGTCGCCTCGATCAGCGTCCACGTGATCGTCGCGGTCTGCGCCCGCTGGTTTTCGTCGCGGGACGTGATCGCAATGGACAGGTCACTGATGAACCACCACCCGGCCGTCTCAGCCGCCGATGTGGAGATGAGGCGCACCCGGACACCGGCATCGGCCAGCGCTTGGTATTGGGCGATCCGCTGGTCGACGTAGGTGGACGGCTTCAGCGTGTTCGTGGAGATGGTGTGGCTGAACGTCAAACCTTTCACCCCGGGCGCGTTCTTGTAGGTGAGCGCCTTCAAACCTTGCAGCGGTTGCTGGGTGTACTGCCACGCCGACCCGGTGACGGTGGCCTGCTCCGGGCCCATGCCCAGCGAGGTGACGACGCCGTTGCCGTGGAGGAACGCCGGAACGGGTGAGCCGAGTACCCGGAGTTTCACGTACCTGCCCAGAGCGGTGGCCATCAGAGTCGCCTTTCCAGGTCGTCCAGGAACGCCTGCTCGAGTTCCTGCCGGAACGTCTTGGCCAGGTCGTCGAGCTGGCCGGCGGACGCGCCTGTGGCGTCGATGGTGACGGTGATCGCGCCCGGGGCGAGGGTGATGTTCTTCCCGCCAGTCGAGCCGGATCCGGCGACGTTCCACCGGTCGGGGCCGTTCGGGGTGACTGATCCGCCGGTGGCGTAGCCGTGGCCGCCGTTGTTCAACGCGTGGAGGTACGGCGCGGCCTGTGACGCTGCGGAAGCTTTGACAACGAACTCGCCCTGCTGCGCCATGATCGGCACCGAATCGACGCCGGGGATCCCGCCGGTCACCCACCCACCCGTCGCCATACCTTTCGCCGCCGCGTGCAGATCATTCGCGTCCAACGTGGCCTGAATCGTCGCAATGGCCGGGTCGGTCGTCGCCGCCGTGACACGCGCGACCGTGATAGCCGAGAGCACCTGCGTCGGGTCTAGACCGTAGGCGCCGGCCAGCTTCGCGGCCATCGCCCTCGAACCAAACACCTGGGCGAAGCTGTTCAAAAACCCGGCAACACCCTGCGTAGCTGCCGCTTTCGCCGCCGACTTCGCGTCCGCGTACCCCTGGACCGTTTTGCCCTCGGTGTCCAGCACCCCGCTGTACGCCGCCTGCGACGCCTCGGCGATGCCCGTCCTGGCTGTCAGCACCGTGGACCGCAGGTCGGTGCCCTGGGCGGTGGAGATGTTCGCGGAGCCGTCAGCGTTCAACACCCCGGCGCCCAGATGCTGCGCCGCCGAGTTGCCCTGCGCATCCACGGTGCCCAACCCGTATTTCGTGCCGATGGCCTGCAGCGCCGTGGACTCGTCAGACATGGCCTGCTCGACCGTAGGATTCCGGCCGGCCAACTTATCCAAAGCGGCGGTGACCAGCGTCGTCTGAGTGTTCACCGCTGTCATCTGATCGGCCAGCGACTTCGTTGATGCTGCCATCGAATCAGCGGCAGCAGCAGCGGTAACGTACGCAAAGTTCTCGGCGGTCATCGCATCGAACTGGAGTTTCGTTTTCTGCGTGACAAGGTCTTGGGCAGAGGTGCCCTTCACCACCGAAGCCAGGTACTGGTCCTGCGACTTAGTGTCACGGTCCTGCGCGGCCGTGTTCTCTTCCAGTGCCCCGGCCTTTTCCTTCAGGCTCGTCGTGATACTGGTCAGGTCGGAGTGGTACTGGTTGAGGACACCCTGCTGCGTGGTAATCGACCCGGTCACATCCGCAAAGTCTTTCGCCAAGCCGCCGTTTCCGGCGAAGATAGCCTTGAGGTTCTGGGCACCTTGGCCTCCGGCCAACAAAGTCGCGGCAACACCCGACGCGGTCAGGCCGGCGGCGGCCTGCGACTTCGAAAGTTCCTGCCACGCAGGTGACGCATCGATCGCCGAGGTCGCCGACTTCTGGATCTGATCAACCAGTGTCTTCTGAGCGTCCGTGTGACCCTCGACAGCGTTCGTGTAGGTTCCGTACGCCCCACCCAACTTCACGACATAATCGACAACGGTCGTCACATCAGCGGTGGAGATAACACTGTTGGCGTTGGCGCCGAGTTTCCCGGTGTTCTCGTCGATCGCGGCGGAGAAGTCCCGGACCTGGGTCGCGGCGTCCGCCTCATGAGACCCGAACAGGGTGAGCGCACCCACGACCGCGCCGACGGCAAGGACGGTGATGCCAATCGGGCCAGACAGCAGGGTGAAACCCTCAGCGGCCGAATCGACGGCGACCGCAGCTGCCTCCACATCACCGGCTGCTAGGACTGCGGCTTCACCAACAGCTGTCAGCCCAGCGGCGTGCCGCCATTCCGCGGCTGCCGCAGCGGTCGCCGCCTCAGCTTCCGCCTCGGTCTCGAGTGCGAACGTCTGGACTCCCGCCGACGATGCGGCAAGTTTCGTGACTAGGCCGGTCACGGCGTTCACGATCCCGCTGAACATCGCATTCAGGGGACCGCGGAGCAGCAACAGCACCCCGAACACGCCGACCACGTTCTGGACGAACGGCGGCAGGTCACCGAACGCTGACAGCACCGGCGCCAGGACGTCGCCCACTATTTTCACCGCAGGGACAACGGTGGCCAGCAGGATGTTCCCGACGGCGATCAACGACGGGTAAACGGCGCGTCCCATCTGCCCGGCGAAGTTGTCCATCGTGGCCGTCAAAATCTGGGTTTGCGTCTGCGTAGTGTTGATCGACTTCGCGAAGTCGCCTGCCTTGTTGGAGGTCTGATCCATGACCAAGCCGACGGCGGCGAGGGCCTTCGCGCCAGGGTCGAGGGTGTCCTTCAGATCAGATATGGACCCCTGCGCCAAGGCTTCCTTCGACAGCGCCGCCGGATCGATTTTGATGCCAAGTGCCTGCGCGGCGAGTCCTTTGCCGCGGAACGCTGATTCGATCGCGGACTGGACGTCGTCGATGGACTTCCCGGTGGCTTTCGCGATGTCCGCCTCACGGCCGACCAGCTCGGTGGCCAGGTTCGCGGCCTGCTCACCGTAGATGCCGTATCCGGAGAAGTAGTTCCCGAGCTCGGAGGCCAGGGTGTTCGCTTTCGCGGCGGACAGCCCGAACGCGGTGTTCGCGGTCTCCGAAAATTTGAGGACCGCCTCACCCGCATCGCCGAACGCGTAGCCGACCAACCGGACACCTTGTGCGTCGTCGGCGGCGGCCTCGGCGAACTTCTTGACCAGCTCGATGCCGCCGCCGATCGCGACCGCCCCGACCAGGCCGGCGGTCAACGCTCGGAAGGTGTCGGCGGTGGCGCGGGCCGCGGTTTCCGCCCGGGTCAATCCGGCTTCTGCCTCCGCCCCGGCTGCGACTGCGGCGGAACCGAACCCGCGGGCGCCGACCGCGGCGGTGGAGAACGACGAGGTGACCCGGTCCATCGCAGCCGTCGACGCAACAGCCGTCTCTGTGGCGGCGGTGCCCACACCGGTGACCCCGGCGCGAACCTCGTTGAGGGTGCCGACGGAGGCGCCGGCGTTGACGATGACATCAATCGCGACCGCTTCCGGCGATGTCACCTACTTTGACTCCTTCGATCGTTCGGCCTGAATGATGTTGTGGGCCGCCACCCGAACTGCCATGTCGAACAAGCTGCTGCCCTTCAGGAGCGCCACCGGGTCCTGCCCGAAGGTGTGCGCAACCAGAGCTGCGTCCCGCACTTCGGCCCTACCGGTCAGGATTTCGACGAGGGCGTTCCTCACAGATCTTTTGGGGTGGCACCCTCTTCCACTTCGGCGCCATACCCGGCGGCCCGGATGATCCGGTCAGCGATAGCGTTGATCCCGCCGTCCAACACGATGAATCCCTTCACCGCGTCGATCGCGCGGGCCCCGTACCGGGCGATGAGGTCTTCGTCGCGGAACGTCACCGGCTCACCCGACGGGCCCCGCAACACTTCCCCGTCCTTCGAGATCGCGATGCACGTTTCGGCGATGATCCGGCGGTTCAACAGCGACGGGTCGATTTCCTTTTTCCCGCCGGCCTGCCGCGCCCACTTCGACCACGGCTCGTACTGCGTCTTGTAGTCGATGTCCGGGTTGAACGTGAGAGTGAACGCCTCCATACCCGCCGCCGGATGCGTCACGGTCAGCGGCTCGGTGACAGCCTTTTCCACTTCGGCCTGCATCATGTCGTACACCGACACGGGCTGGTCTTTCACTGCGCGGACTGCGGGCTCAGCGGACATTCGGGGTCCTCTCATCGGTGAAACAGGAAGGCACCCCACCGTCGTGGTGGGGTGCCCTTAACCCTGCTGTGGCCATGCGTTGCGGGGTGGGATGGTGCAGGGTGGGGGCCCGAATTCCGACACCCTGCAGATCAGGCGACGCCCTGCGGGGAGAACGTCAGCGACATGAACGCGCCGTCACCGGAGGATTCGTCGTAGTCGGGGATCGTCATCGCCGTCAACAGGCAACCGGTGAACGTCGTCGGCTTCCCCACGGCGATGCCGTCCAAATCGACGTACTGCTTCGTCACGGACTTCGCGAGGAACTGCGACACCTGCGACGACAACGCCGCGTGCAGGGCTTGGTCCCGGCCCGGCTCGAACGGTCGGGTGACGACGATGTCGGCGATGGTGACCCGGCCGGGGATGATGTTCGCCTTCCCCTTGCTGCCGGACCCGCCGTTGTAGTTCCGGGTCACCGGCGCGGTTTGTGCCCCGCCACTGAGGGTTGACCAGGCGTCCCGGTCACCGCCGGGCAGGTTCGACACTGTCACGATCGCGTGGCGCTTACCGATCGCCGCCGTTGCGTTGCCAGCCATGTTGATGCTCCTTTTTAGACTGCGACGCCGAGGCCGGCGAGGACGATGTTGCAGAGGATCAGGTCAGCGGTCGGCGACGGCCGGATCCCCACGGTTGCGACCAGGGTGTTCTGCCCGTACTGGGCGATCACATCGCTGGAGGTGTTGACCTGGACGGAGTAGCCGGGATCGGTCTGCGATCCGTCGGACGGGTCGATGAGGGCGTAGAACGCGTTGTTCTTCTGCGCCTCATCCAAATATCCGACGATGGCGCCCTGGATTTGGCCCTGCAGGACACCGGAGGCGTCGATGGTGTCGAAGACGTACGGGTCGGCTGCCTGCTGCACCAAATCCTGGACGGCGTTCAACATGGAACGGCCGGTCAGATCGAAGAAGTTCACGGTGTCCAGGGAGCAGGAACGCCACCCGTAGAGGCGGGTGTTCCCTCGGTACACGGTGATCCCGTTGATCTGGTTCGCGTTGTAGCTGTTGTTCGTCGACGCATCAAGGGGGGTGGCCAGGCCGACGACGAACCGGGCGTTGCTGATGGTTCCTGCGGGGGATTTCTGGAAGCCGTTGGTGTTGATCGCCCGAGCGCGGACACCGCACACGTATCCGGACGGGTCGACCGCCTTCGTGGACGACCCGTTGGGGATCAAAACCCACGGGCCGAACACACCCACGTAGTCGCCGGCCAACGGCGACGCGGACTGAACGCCGGTGACGATGGCCCGCAGATCAGACTGGGAGGCGCCCTGCGCGCCCGTGAGGATCGCGATACGGCCGTTGGTCTGGCAGTGCGCGATCAGCGCGGTCGCGACCTGGTCGCCGGTGTAACCGGGTGCGGCGACAGCACCCGGGCCCAGGTCGGAGCCGAACACGGCGTAGGCGTTGCCCTGGATCGTGGACGTGATCGACGCGCGGTCGTCAGCGCCGCCGGCCAACGGCTGCTGCGCGTGGATCGCGGGAAGCGAGGTGGTCCCGGACGACACGGAATGGGCGTCGATGGCGGTGATGAAGTTCGACTTGGTGTTGATGTCGAGGACCAGCTGCGCGGTGGTCGGCTCGTTCGCGAACTGCTCGACGAGGACACCCGAGTCGTACACGTTCAGGGTGACACCGGAGACAGCCCCCGCGACGGTTTCGATGGTGATCTCCGAGGAAAACCCGCCGGGGTCCTGCGAGTTCACCGTGGCGGTGAGCAGCGGCGTCCCGGCGCGGTCCATCAACGCGAGAGTGCCGTGGGCGCTGGCAGGGCCGACGACTCGGGACACGTACAGTTCCGCGCCGCCCTCAGCGAAATACGTTTGGACGAAGTCGTACAGGGCTGCGGAGTAGGACTGTTCCGCGCCGAAGATCGTGACGAACGTCGTCAACGAGGTGACCCTGGTCGCCTCACCGACGGGCCCTTTCAGGGTGATCCCGGCGACGAAGGTTCGGGCGTTGGGATCACCGACCGCGTTCGTCGGGCCGGTAGCCACGCTGGTTGAAAACGACAGACCGACAGCCATCAGGAGTCTCCCTCAGTTGCTTCTTCTTCGACGGCGGGCGCCGGGTGGGCGACTTCGCCCAGATCGTTCAAGTGGCCAAGGCTGATACTGCGGGCCGTGGAAGGTTCAGTGGGGTCCTGTTCGCGTTCCTCGCCGGCTTCCCAGAGCGACCCGTCGGCGCAGTACACCGCCTGACCTGAGTCGTTGATGATGCGGTGCAGGGGCATGGGTGAAGGCTGCGGCAACACAGCGGCGCTCTGGTGGACCGTCGGCGTGTCGTCCATCAGCCGGCCAGGTTGAAGTCGACGACGAGGTTCACGGTGCCGCCCTGCGGGGCCAACCGGGGCAGGTATTCCTGGGCGGTCACGGTCAGGTCGGTCATGCACCCGCCGTAGGTGGCGGTGTCCCGCCCGCCGTACGACTCGATGCCGGAGAACCGTTCCCGGAGACTGTCCTGCTCGATGCGGGCCGAGTCGTCCCCGTCCAGGGGGCGGAGCTGCATCGATTGCAGGAGGCATTCCTTCACAGCGGACGCGATGCGTTGCTGCATCAACGTTGTGAGCTCGGCTGACGTGGACCGGACGAGGGTGACGACGGTCAGTTGGTAGGTGATGGCGTACTGCACCCCGAAGCGGTCCTTCTGCTGCGATTTCGTCGCCGGGTTTTGCTGCGCCACTACATACAGGGCTGGGTAGTCGCTTGCTGCTGCCTTGCCGACGACGACAGGCCGGAACCGTTTGATCTGCGGCAACTGCGCCGGTGTCACCGACAGCAGGGCCCGCTTCTCCCCGATTTTGTCGGGCATCCGGGCGGCCAACATCCCCGTGACGAGGCCGACGACACCTTCGGTGTGCAACATCAGGCGGCGTCCGCGGTGGCCTTGTACAGCGACCCCTCAACAGCCCAGCGCTGCACGATCTTCACGATCGACCTGCGCCGCGCTGCACGATCTTCACGATCGACCTGCGCCGCGTCTCAGACAGGGCGAGTGGGGAACGGCGGGGCATCCTGCTGGTGCCGTCCTGATGGAACCGGGCGTACACGGTGTCGGTGCCGATCCTCATCGCCTGCGGCCCGATGATCTCGATGCCGAACGGCCTGGATGTCAACGACTGCCGCAGCGCACCGGTCCGCTCGAGGATCTTCGTGCCCGGGAAATGCTTCAGTTTGAACGCAACGGTCGACGCGGCGAGCGGTGACCATTTCCCGCCGTCGCCACCAATGTCACCTTCGGAGTCGAACCGTTGCGTCTCGGCTTCGGCGAACATGTCCGCTATGCCCTCGAACGCCGGTGTCGCATTCTGGATGCGGTCGGTGAACCGCAAAAGTTCGGCGTCCAAACTTTGGATGCCGTCAACTTTCAGGGTGATCCTCAAAAGATCATCCCGTCCGGGAAGCGGGGGCACAGCGGGAACGAATGGGCTGCGCCGCCACCGGCTGTTTGTCCGTCGCCATCGGCGAGCCACAACTTCAGCTGGATCAGGAGGTTGTCGAGCATCAAGTTCCCCCGGGCCGCCAACACCGCCGAGTAAGTGGATGAGTTCACGCCATCCACCGCCGGATGGGTCGACGCCTCCACATATGAGGCCGCCAAATTCATGACGGCCAGCTCGAGGGTTCCGCTGATCGACCGGCGGCGGGGTTCATCGGTGATCCGGGCGATGTCGTAGAACCGGCCGGCGATTTCGCTGGAAATCCTGCGGATGTAGCCCTGCACGACGGTGACCGTCATCGACGCGGTGTCGGCCGGCGCGTCCGGGTCTGCGTCGTCAGGGATCGCGACGTCGAGGATCAGGGAGTTGACGTCAGCGACGGACACCCCGAAGTCGCCGCACGGAACGTCCCTCGGCGCGATCTGCGGCGCAGACATGGTTTATCCCTCGAACGGTGCGAGATACCCGGCGTCGACTGCTGCGACGGTGGCGTCATCTTTCGGGTCGAGGTGGACAACGTCGCCGCGGTTCGCGATCTGCACGACCTGGACCTCTTTGCCCAACACGTTCCGGGCGATGTGGGAGCGGCCGTGGAAGGCAGCGCGAACCAGGAACGGCTGGCCGTCGGCAACCCAGGTGCGGACGATCCCCGTCGGGGTGTAGTCGACCGGGACTGGCTGCGGCTTGTCCGGGACCAGGCCGGTTTCGGCCGGCTCCTTCGGGGCGATGAGTTTCGCCAACCTGGCGGCCCGACCATCGGCGGTGACGTCGACGAACGCAGAGTCGACGTTGGAGCTGGCAGGCATAGCCGGCCCCGACGACGAGTCCTTGGTTCGGGTGGTCACGTGATGATGCCGGTGGTGACGTGCACCGCGTACGGCTGATCGATGACGGTCACTTCCTGCCGCCCGGACAGGACCACGGTCCGCTGCCGCTTCCGCTCCGGGATGACCTCGGTGAACGGCGGGATCTCCGACACCAGGGTTCCGACGACGTTCGACTGCCCGATGATCATCTTCGTGCGGGGGACACGCTTCGACACGATCCACTTCAGGTTCTTCAGGCCGTTGATGGACTTGTTGAACAGCGGGTTCAGCGAGGCGTCCTCGCGGGGCGTGAAGTTCGTGGTGGCCAGGTAGTTCTGCAGGATCAGCATGGCGTCGGGGTGGAGCATCCCGAAGTCGGAGTCGTACCCGAGGTCCGTCTCGTTGTCGACCTGGTTCTGCGCGGCCGACACATCCAGGAGCGGGTTGTTCGTGCCGTTCCAGATCCCCACGGTCGCGGTGGTGCACGACGCAACGACGGTCGGATCGGTGAGGATCGCGTTGACCATCTTCGTGTTGGAGATCAGCGTCAGGTTGTTCTTCAGCCGGCGGAGCTTCTCCTGGATGACGTTCAGCTTGGAGCGGCGCGCATCTTCGTCGGTGACGGCGAAGTACGCGCCGTTCTTCACCGTGACCGCCACGGCCGGGACCCGGTCGAGCACGTCGACGGCGGGGAACTCGTCGCCCGGGTTGACGTCGGTCGGCTGCCGCTGCGCATCCGAATCGATGTACAGGTCCAGGTCGGACAGCTGGTTGTACAGGACCACACCCGACGGGGCGGTGTCCTGGCTGAGCAGGGTGTCCGCGATGAAATACGACGACGGGAAGTCGTTGATGATGTGCTGGATTTCCAGCGGCGGCAACGCGAGCAGGTCGATCGAGACGTCACCGGGAGCAACAACGATCGGTGTGCCCGGACCTGTGGGGTACGGCATGGCGGGTTCTCCTTGAGCTCAGGTTCGGGGGATACCGGGACGGTCAGACGGTGAGCGCGACGTAGCCGACGGCGGCGGCCACCGCGTCGTGCAGGACGGTGCCGGCGGACCGGCCGGACGCGAGGACGATGGCCTTACCCGCTGCGTCGGTCTGGACCTCGTTGCCGCCGGTCAGGTTCGCCGCGCCGACGGTGACGCCGTACGCGCCGATCCGAAGGACGGACACGTCACCGCCGGAGGCGACGTCGTACTCGGCGATGCCGAAGACTTTCTCCCCGGAGGTGGTGCACTGGGCGACCATCGGCTGCGATGGGGTGCCACCGGTGACGACCTTCACGAACCGGGAACCGGTGATGGCGCCCGACGCGGTGCACGTCTTCGCCGCGCCCGGAGTCCACGCCTCTTTCGACGGGTTCAGCTTGCGAGTCTGGGCCATGGTCAGATTCCTCTCGGGTAGTACTGGGTCTTGGCCGCGGCGACCCGCGCACTGCTTGCGGCGCTGTCGGCCTCGGACAGCGCGGCGGGCTGCCCGGCGTGGCCGAGCTCCGTGACCGGGAGCATCACTGGGAGCGCGGCGAGCAGCGCGGCGGTGTTCTTCTCGTCGCTGTCCAACATCGCCCGGTACTGGGCGACGACGATCGGGTGGATGCGGCCCTCGCGGAGCGCGGTCCCGACGAGGCCGTCACGGCGTGCGGCGATCTGCTCTTCGCGGGCCTGACGGCCGGCGGCGGCGTCGGCCTGCAGAGCGGACAGCGCCACAGCGTCGACGGTGATCGTCGCGGGGGCCTGCGATGCGGCGACCTTCTGGGCCTCGGCAGCGTCGTCGGCTACCTTCGCGGCGTCCGCTTCGGCCTGGACCCGGGCTGCCTCGGTCGCGGCTGCCTCTTCCGCGGTGGGTGCCGCCGGCATGAGCGCGATGCCCTGAGCCGCCAGCGCCTCGGTGATCTTTTCGTCGGTGGCGTCGTCGGCAATGCCGAGCGCCTTCCGAACTTCCGCGCTGACTGCCACTAGACCTCCAACAATTGGTGACTGTTTGTCCCCGGCACCATCAGCCGGATCTTTGGCGCTTTGGTGGACCGTCGGCGTGTCGTCGTGGATCGTCAGGACGATCGGCTGGATTAGTTGCGCCGCAAATTTCGCGTACAGGTCGTTCAATCCCTTGACGGCCGGGGCGGTTTCGCCGAGCAGCGCCAGGCCGGTGAGGACAGCCCGATACGTTTTGCCGCCGATCCGTTTTCCAGGCACGAATTCCACGGACCGGTCCGGGTAGGCGGAGTCGGCGACGTCGGCCAGCAGAGACGGCATCGCGACCAGGTCTCCCAGGAGCGCGGTGCCGTCTTCGGATGCCCGAATGTTTTCGACCCGGCCGTAGGCGGGGTTCCCGTCACCGTCATCCGGCGGGTTGCCGTCGGCGTCCTGGAACCGGGAGTCGGAGTGGCCGAGCTTGATGGGTACCCGGTCGGCCAGCGGGTCGTTCGCTGCGGCTGCCATCGCCGCGATGTCCTCGGGGGTGACGGTTCCGTCGCCGCGGGACGCAGCCCACTTACCGACTTTCACGAGCTCGACGTTGAGATACCCATCGGCGGTCTTCACGACCCCGGTTCGTGGGCGGGTGTTGGTGGGCATGACGGTCAGAGTCGGGGTGGCTGTCGGTGCCAGGTGGGACGCTCAGGTGTTTCTAGGCGTCCTGCAGTTCGCCGTCCGGGCTGCTCGGTGCGAACGACTCGTCGTACACGAACAGCAAACTTCCTCTACAGCGGTCCCCGCCGTCGCAGTTGATGTATGGCCCCGCATCGGGGTAGTCGGCGTAGGCGTCGTCCAAGCTGATGTATTCGCGGCCGTCGACGTGTTGGCAGGGCTCACACGTGGCACCGTCAAGCAACTCGCTCGCGTAGACCGATAGTGGGGTTTCGCCCATGCCGTTCGCGGCGGCCTGCCGGCCCAATCCGTGGACGACGTTGACGGCCTGCCGCGCCAAATCCTGCGGGCCGGCGATCGACGCGGACGTTACGAGGTTGGTCACCTCGTCGGCGTTCGCGGCCATCGCGCCGCCGGCCTTCACCGCGGCAGACAAGATCCCCGACCACACCGCTGTTGGGGCGACCGATGCGGTAGCGGTGAACTCGCCCTCCGCCGCACTCAAACCGTCAGCCACCGCCTCGGCGGGCGTGACACCCTGCTGCACCGCTTCACGGACAACCTCGTCCGCACCGGTCGAATACAGGTCGTTCAAGGTTTGTTCGATGTCGGCGGTGGCCCGGCGGATCGCCGTCTGCACCTCGGGTGGTTGCTTCGACGCGAACTGGTTGATCGCGGCCTGCACAGCGTTCGCTCCGGGCAGCACTGTGACGGCGGCGATGATGTAAGCGACGATGACGTCCCGGAGATCTGTCAGGGCGCTGCTGGTCTGCTGCCCCGCTGTGGTGACCGCCTGATCCATCGCGGCGAAGTTCACCTTCGATCGGACCTCGGGTGGGGTGAGTGGCCGGTGCATCCCCGCCGGCGTCAACCCCTGGGCGTGTTCCGCGTCGATCACGGCCTGCTCGAGCTCACCCAATACGACGAGCTGCTCCAAATGCCTATGTGCGTGCACGTGGCTTCCCGGCCAGTGTCTTCATCCGCTGCATCAACCGGGCGCCGTAGGAAACGGCGTCGTCGTCAGCCTCGGACAGGCTGCCCGTCTTGGGTACGTCCGGAACTGCGGGGACCTTCGGTGGGGTTTCCAGGCCGGACGAGTTCCCGGGGTGTGTGAACGGATCAGTTTGGGGCTGCACTATCGGTGCGGGTTTCCGGCCAGCCTTGTCGATGGGTGGCATCGACCAGTCGTCCCGGAACGAATCTTCCAGGGTGTCGTCGGGGGTGATCAGACCGGCGGTGGCCAACAGGGCAAGGTCGGCGGGGGACAGCGCGGACTGGGCGGAGATTTTCCCGGGGATGATCTTCGGGTAGGGCTCGTCGGGGCCGAAGTTCCACTCCACCAAGTCCCGGACCACATGCTCGGTGGCGGTGGTCGCGATGGACTGGGCGATGGCCTTCAGCTGCCGGTCGAACATGTCGACGAACAGCGCACCGAGGTTGTAGGCGCCCCGGTCATGCCCGAGGTCCATGAACATGGCGAGGCCGGCTTTGGTGATGGCCTGGTTTTTGGTGTCGATGATGGGTGCGATGTCGACGGTGGATCCGGTGACGCCGAGCAGTTCGAGCTTCGCGCCCAACGGGAGGGCGACGCCGCCGGTTGCGCCGGCGCGGACGTTGGAGGCGATCTCCAACGCGTCTTCCTTGCTGACGTCTGAGGATGGGTCGTAGGTGACGGCGGGGATGCCCATGCTGTTCCGTTCGGCTGCCTGCAGCTGGATCCGGCCGAGCTGGTCCTTCTCAAACCACGGCCTGTACGCCGCCCGCAGGACGGAGGTGCCGTACCAGTCGGCGCCTTCCTTGTCGACAACGTAGAAAACCAACCGGTCGACGGGAATCCACACGTCCAACTCGCCCGCGTACATGGGGCCACCCGAGGCGAGCTGCCCGTTCCACACGTTGGAGGCGTTGGACTGCCGCACACCCAACAGGCCACCGTCCTGCGCGACTTCCACTTTCCGGATCGTCCCGGGCAGTCTTTGCGCCAACTTCTTCAGGTGCACAATCGGCTGATCCTCAAACCCAGGGAGATGTCCGGCCTCGCCGGGTTGGGTGATCGTGTAGACCTGCTCGAACGGCGCGAACCCGTACGTCAAACAGGTGAGGGCTTCACGTAAATGTTCCTGCCAGACGATGCCGGACTGGCCGCGCCGGCGTGCAAGTAGGGGTTCGCCGTCGGCGGGGATGCCCAGCTCCGCCCGGACGAGCTGCTCGACTTTCGGGGAGCAGCCGGTGGCGTCCAAGTCCCACCCGGCTTCCATGATCGGCAGGGTGCATGCCCGGATCAGGCCTTGGACTTGGTCGTCGGTCCGCATCTGCGAATACACCCGGATGCTTGAGGGGAAGCGGAGTTCGGGGTTGTACTCGGATGGGTTGGATTCGAAGACTTGCCCGCTGGGCCCGGTGCGGTCGAAGTTGTAGGTGGGCCGCAAATTGCCGGGGCGGCCGATCTCACCGGTCGGGGCAGTGTTCGGGGCCGTCATAGTGCGGGACTATCGGCTGTGCCCGCCGGGCCTGGGTGGACCCGGCGGGTGTCCCGGTCAGTGACCTACAGAGACATTCCGAGGAAGGGCCTACAGGTCGGACGACGGGTTGCGCCGGCGCCGACCCGGGTGTCATGGCACTCCGGCGACCGCATGGTCATGAACATGGGTGGCGTTGACGATGCCTGCACGAAAGACGGTTCCGCAGGCTGAGACAAATTGTTCTAGTGCGGGCTTGACCTTACGTTCTAGTGCACACTAGAATAGTGTCATGACCAAGCGGCGGGACCTCATCAAGCAGATCACCGACGCCGCCAAAGCCCTCGGCATCCTGTTCGAAATCGACCGCGAGGGCAGCAAGCACACCATCTACACACTCGGCGGGCTGCGGATAACGATCCCCCGTCACGCCGAAATCAACAAGATGACCGCGCTGGCCATCCTGAAGCAAGCAGCAGAGATCCTCGGAGAGGGCTGGTGGAAATGAAGACATACCAAGCAAAAGCCACCCGCGAAGGCAAGTGGTGGGCCGTAGAGATCCCAGAACTGGGGCAGTTCACCCAAGGCCGGAACGTTGTGGAAGCTGACGCCATGGCCCGCGACCTGATCGCGCTGTACGAGGACATCCCGGCTGGGTCTTTCGATGTGGCCATGGAGTACGAAATCCCGATCAATGCATCGGCCCACATCGCCAAGGCAGAGCAGCTCCGTAGCGAAGCCGCCCGGGCCAACTCCGCGGCCGCGGCCGAGGCGCGCCTGGCCGCCGCCGAGCTCCGGGCTGAGGGGCTCGGATTGAAAGACATCGGGCGAGTGATGGGTGTGTCGTTCCAGCGGGCCGGCCAACTCGTCAACGCTGGGGACCGCGACTGAGGCCTAAAACTGCTGCGATCCGACACCGGCCGTGATGGGCGCCGCGATCGACCGAGAAACCAGACCAGGCGTCACCCTGGGGTTGCCGTTCCTCGCCAACTGCATACACAGATAGCGAAGTGCGTCCGCCGCATCAGCGTGGCCTTCACCGGTGGCCTGCAGATCCTCCGGGTTCGTCTTGTGCCGCTGCTGCGCAGGTAATTCCCGGATCAGGTTGGTGCACGCCGACGAGATGATCAGCCGCGGCAACCCGTCCTCCCGAACCCTGAGCAGTTCATCGATTTGCGCCCAACCGGAGATCCGTTCGTTGCGGGCCTTCTGGATTTGCGCGCCGAACTCTTTCCGGTAGTACCAGGCCACACTGCCCACCGGGGGCAGCGATGGGTCCAAATTCTTCTCGACCTGCTCCGAGGACCGTTTCCACATTGACGGGTCCATCACGATCGGCAACGGGCGGTGCGGCATCCTTTCCCCGTCCATCTCGGCGTCCTTGATCATGCGGGCCTGCTGCGCCGCGGTGTAGCCGGGGCCGTAGAGCTCCCGGTACACGTAGATCAGGCCGTCGTTCAACTGGATCCCCCAGAGGGCGCACCACGGGTCGACCAGGCCGTAGTCGACACCAACAGCCATGGGGTGCCCGATGAAGTCGACGGGGATCGCACCGGGTTCGACGACGTGCAGGGAGCGGCGGAACTGCGGGAACCGGACACCCTTGAGGATGTCCCAGTCACCGTCGCGGTACGCGCGGCGCATGATCGGGTCGAGGTTGTCCAGGCGTTGTTCGTAGGTGGGGTCCATGTGGGGGTTGTCTTCGAGCTTCGCGGGGATGAACACCCGCAAACCGGGGTTGCGTTCCTCGTCGGTGTTCGCCGGCCGCCACGGCTTGTTGATGACACCCGGATCCACGAAACGGGATTTACACCAGGCATGGCCAACGCCGCCGGGGTTTGTGGTGCCCAATGACCGGCAGATCCAACCCAACTGGTTCATCCGGTCCAATACGGGCCCGGCGGCCCGTAACCGGCCGCGCATCATCCGATACTGCATCTCGGTGAACTGGGTCAACTCTTCCCACACGATGAGCTGCGGTTCGGAGGATAGGTAGTTTTCGTAGTCGGCCTCGTTCTGCATGTGACCCAGGACGATGCGGGATCCGTTGGTGAAATACCAGGTGTGATCCGAGCTGTTGTACTTCGCCAAACCTCTGGGCATTTCGACCCGAAATTTGGGGATGACGTCCTGTTGTAGTTGCGGGAACGTCCGCCGGAACACGTAGGTCAGGGATCCTGGGACCAGTGTGGCCATGCGGATCGCCTCGGCCCGGCCGGCCCTGGACTTGCCTCCGCCGCTCGCGCCGCCGAAAAGGATTTCGTCGACACCTGTGAAGCCGTGAAGCATCGTCTGCTTGATGGTCGGGACGTAGTCGTACTGGACCTTGGTCATTGCGGTGTGTTCGGGTCCCTGTGTTCGGGCGATTCAGCCGAACGGTCAGCCACCGTCGACCTCCGGTTCCCGGATGCTACCGATCGTGTCGATCTGGAACTCTGCGCCATTCCTGGTGACCGCAGTGACCACACCGTCGAAGGTGCGGCCGTCCGGCCACTCGCCGTGGATCACCGGCGGCCGGGCAGCGACGTTGCGATCGGTCGACGGCTATGTTCGGCCAACTCCGCCTGGAACAGCAGGTGGTCCACGTCCTCCGGGTAGAGGTAGTGGTCACCCTGCCGCGCGATTGCCTGGAATGGATCATTCGGGTCTTTGGCGGCGGTGAATGCCCGAAGGAACTCGCCGACTCGTTGCTCTGCGGTGCTCATGGTGTTTTCTCCAGGTAGTGGTCGATCATGGCGCGGATCATCTTCGAACGGGTGATCCCGTCTCGCTTGGCCAGCTCATCGATTCGCTGCAGCGTTCGGACGCCGATGCGGACGCCGACGAACTGGCGGGGTAGGTAAATCTGCGGCATGTTTAACATTTTCTCACCAGAATCCGTTTAACACGTTTTCATTCGCAAGTGTCACGGTCCGATCTGCCCGGGCGAGTCCTGCTCCACCACGATCGGCTGAAGGGCGGTGTGGAAACTGACGGTGATCTGGCCATCCCCCGAAATCTCCGACTTCACAGGTGCGTCGGCGCCGAACAGCTTCGACTGCCGCTCCAGGATCTTCACCAACACCAGCGCACCCTTGTACAGCGTGTCCCGATCCTCCACGCCGTCGAGACTGGTCCAGACCTTCGCCGACAGCAGCCTGAGCTGGGCGTCCTGCTCATCCCGCAACGCCTCGACGATCGGGGACTCGTTGCGTTTCTTCGCCGCCTCGATGGCCTTCCACGCCGCCGCGGCCTGCCTGTAGCCCAGGTGGTCGGCGATCTTCTGGACGTCCCAGCCCATGGTGCGGAGCTCGCACGCCCGGGCCTGTTTCTGGTGGATCGCGAGGGTTCGGGCTGACAGGGTTTGTCCGGTGCGTGACCTGCGGGTTTTTCCTTCCGCATGGTTTTCCCGTTTCGCGGTCATCGGAGCACCCTGGATCCGTCGTTGGTGTAGTCGCTCGGGTCGAGGTCCCACCAGTCGCCGTGCCAGTCCATGGCCTGGTCGGTTCGGCAGTCAGGGCAGCGCAGGGCGAGGACGACGCGTTTCCACTGCCGCCCGGTTCTGCGGTCGAGTCCGCGGTAGTAGCCGCGGTTGTGGATGGTGTCGGCGGTGGATCCGCACATGCGGCATGGTTCGGATTTCTTCGGTGGGCAGATGAACGTGACCGGCGCGTTCTGCCAGCCGGTCCATTCGACGTGGTGGCCGTCCCATTTCGGCGGGAGATCGTGGTCCCGGGCCAAGTACAGGAGGTCGATCATGCGGGGTGCTCGCTGGGGCTACCGCATTCCATGACGATCCGGCCGGTCGGCAGGTAGCGGGCGATGCCGGAGCAGTGGGGGTGGTTGCGTCGCCACGCGGTTTCAACTTCGTCGCGGCGCGGCCACGGATTGCTCGGGTCGATCCGGGTGACCTGCTGGGGTATGTCGTCTGTGGTGAGGCGGAGTGCCCAGGTTCCGTTGTTGCGGTCAACCCAAATGCCGGCCTTGACGGAGTGACCCGCGTTGTTCTCGCAGTCGAGCAGCCTGGACCCGTGATGTCCGGGTGGGCCGTCGAACACAACATCCAGGTGCGCGGTCATGCTGTGACCTCGCCTTTCTCCGTGTCGTAGGGCGCCAGGGCGCAATGTTCGTGCTGGTTCATGAACTGGGTCAAAGGCACGTAGGGGCTGACGTCGTACATGCCGGGGATGTTCTCGGCGAGGATCGCGGCGGCGCGGTATTTGAGGATCAGCGGCCGGTGCGCGATCTGGAGTTGGACGGCTTCGATGCGGCTCTGTTGGAGCCGGTCCGGGTCGCCGATGATCGGCAGGGTGTGGCTGGTACAGCAGATGACGTAACGGCCGCTCATGAGGCAACCTGCGCTTTCGAGGTGAGGTGGAACATTCCGCACGTGCACCGGTAGACCCGGCACTCCGTTGGCCGGCCGTCTCCGAGGTGTTTGGTCGCGGCGGCGATCAGGGCCAGGTCCGCGTCGATGGCGCGGCGGTAGCTGCGTTTCCTGGGTGTTGGGCAGCGGTGGTGGCGGACCATCGGCAGATTGAACGGGTTGATCAGCTTCCTCATCGGCGGGCCTTGCTCGGCTTGACCGGGACGGCCTGGACAGGCTGCCAGAAGGGGTGGCGTGTCCGGCCGCCGCGGTGCTGCCGGTGGATCGTCTCGTGCGTGACCCAGCCGAGGCGCGGATACCAGACCCGGTCGCGGAGCCAGTCGTTCTCCCAGCCCCGGTTCGGTCGTGGCGGCCGGAACCGTGGCCGCCGGCCGACAACAACCCGGGATTGCAGGCCTGTCCCGATGATGGAGATGTGCAGGGGCGCGTCGTTCCCCAGGAACCGCAACGTCTGGCCCGGCTTCGGCTTCTTCGGTCCGACGTACACGAACCCGGCGCGGATCGCGGCGTCGATGAGCCGCTGATCGGATTCGGCGATTTGGGCGGCGGTCACGGTGTCTCCTTGTCGGAAGGTCGGAGAGCAGCCAAGACAGCGCGTGCGACTTCGGTGCAGCAGTCACACTCGCCGTATCGGTCGGGGTGTTCACAGCGCCAGGAATGGATGCTGTTGCCGGGTTTGCATCCCTCGTTCTCCAGCGCCGTTCGGATGACCTCGATGGTGGCGGGGTCGTTGATATCCACCCGAACGAAACCGGCGGCCAGGTCGGCGTGGTCGATGGCCGGGAGTGCCGCCGCGCACCTGTTGACCTCTGCTGGTGAGCCTGGCCAGCCGTAGAAGAAACCGGCCATGACGTGAGTGCGCGGGTCTTCCCTTTGGGTTGGGCCGGTCACCGAGATGCCTCCTGATGTTGAGCAATGGTCACGATGTGCTTCTGCCACGGCGCGTCATCGTGCTGCGTGCTGGCCTTTTCCATCTCGGCGTAGTCGCCTGTGAATGTCCATGTGCCGCAAGAGCATCGAAGGGTGAAGATGCCCGGTGTGGGTTCATCCGGCCACGCGGTCACTTCACGGCCTCCTTCATGGCGTCGAGCTGGTGGGCGTTGTGAACCGTCAAGATTGAGTCGCCCAAGGTGTATTCGCCTAGCCTGTGGCCGCAGGTACAGGTGAATCCGAACCCGTTAACGTAGTTGACCCGTCCGTGTGCCATTGCTGCGTCCCGTAACGCCACAAGACGGTCAGGAGAACGGAGAGCGGCCTCACGTCGCCTGATCTCGCCTACGTCCTGCGGGTATTTGACACCAGCGAAGTGGCGCCACATGTTGCGCTCGGATGCGTAGCCGTTGCGGTAGCCGTCCTGCCAGATCTTAAACTCTGGCGAACCCATCGGGTGCGGCCCCATTGGGTTGTCTGATGCCCGAATCTCACCCCATGTCTTTACGACAAGATCGTGTGCTGCCTGGTAGTCAGGGTGTAGCGGCTCGGTGCTCATTCCGTTTCCCTTCCGTGAACGCGCGGAACAACTCCACGATCTGCTGCTCGGTTTCCTCAGATGTGTGCTCCCCGAAACGCTCCACGCCGGACGGGTGGCTGGTGTAGTGCGGCGGGTGGTTCACCTCGCTGGTCATGCGCATTCCTGGTGGATGGCCGGCGAACCCTCAACGACCACGGTCAGGCGGTCACCGGACACGATGTCCATCGAGCAGATCCGGCACACACCGTCGAACCTCGCGACGAACGAATACCGCTCGAAAACGGGCTCGGGGACGTCCATGCCCCGGCAGTGTGAGCAGTCCGTGACCAGCAGATCAGAGAAATCGCAGCGGTCAGCCACGGCCAGCCTGCTTCAACGCTCGTTGCCTGCGTTTGATCACGGCCGACTCGGTGCGGCCGACCAACTCAGCGCGGAGGATCAGAGGCAAGTTGACGTTGCAGGCGATCTCGGTTTCCTCCGGCGTCCACGGCCGGTTATCCCGCGACGGTGCGCTCTCCGACCGGCGACCCTTAGCCCGCACACGGTTCTGCTCGCGCTGCGCGGTCAAGCATGCCTCACACCTACAACCCCAGTTGCTGTACGTCGTGGCGCGGCCGTGGGGAACGTGCCCCGGTAACGGCATTGCAGCCCGCTTCCGTTTCCGCGCCGCAATGTAGTCAGCTTCAGCCTTTGTGCAGGCCTCACACCGACAGCCGTATTCCGGGTGCCGCCAGTTCTCGTACCTCCATCTGGATCCCTCGTGTGGCGTTTCCATCATGTGCTGCTCCTAGATGTCGAAAAGTGGAATCAGGTTGGCCAGGACGGCGGCATATCGCCGGTCCTTCACGCGTTTGCGTGCCTGCTCTGCGATGCCGCCCATGGCCAACGGATCCTGCGGGTCATTCACCCGGGTCAAATGTGCGACGAACCCGCCGGAGGAAAAGCCAGGCGGACCACCGGCGGCCAGAGGACGGTCGTCGACATCCCAGTCCAGTCTTGGTGTCGACAGCCGCCGCGTGTCTTCACGGGTCGCGCCGGCCAACACTGCGGCGCGTTCCCGATGCTCGGCGATCGTCATCGACTTGATCACCGAACGCCCGGAGTCCGTGCCCGTCTTCGCGAGCAGCCCAACTTTCCGCATCTCTTCGACGGTTTTCGTCTGATTCGCGCGGGCCAAACCCAAGTCCTGGTATCGGTGGCCCAGGTCGGCGCGTGCCTGTTTCTCCAACGCCATCTCCACTGCAAGGGAGCACACGGTGGCCCCGTGCTTGTCCATGCCGCCGCGACCCAGGACCAGATGTCCGACGCCGCCGCAAATTGGGCAGTCCGGCGGTGGAATCATGTCGACGAGTCGCGCGCAGCTCGGGCAGAGCCTGATGGTCATGCCGCCATCCCCATCCGTTTCGCGAGCTGCCGGCGTTCCCTCTCGGACAGGCCGCCCCACACGCCAAACCGGGCACCAATACGCAGAGCCAGACCCAAACATTCGGACGTGACTTCGCACTTCGCACAAACAGCTTTCGCCACTTTGGTGGACTCACCCTTTTCTGGAAAGAAATCGTCGCCGCCGGTTTCCTTACACAATGCTAGATCCTCCCAGTCCTCGCTTGGCGCAAGAAACGCGACTGGCATCCCCATATAAACCGTCATGCCCGTTGTCTCCTCTTCTGTTCCAGGATGGCGATCGCCTGCTGGTGGCCTTTGGAATGTCCGGGTCGAGGAAGATCTTTGATGCTCGAAATTGTCGCGCCTTCTGTACTTACTTCTGGAAGGTGAGGTTCTGGGTTGGTGTGTGGCCCGTGTAGAGAGGCCGGTGGGTGGGCGTCCATGTCCACTAGACTCGGCCCGAATGTCCGCTGGACTTGGTTTGAATGTCCGCCAGACTCGTGCTCGGCGGGCAGATCCTGTCCATCTCTAGTGGACACTGGCGCCCGGTGATGGATCAGCTTGTCTTCGTCCTGGTCCAGCATGTCCAGGAAGTCGAACGCATTCTCTGGGATCGTCAAACGAAACTCGTCAGCGAGTCCGGCGTGGCGGTTACCTTGCTTGACTCGTTCGATCAAACCCATTTCTCGTAACTCGACAATATGGCGACGAATGGTTTTCTCGTTCACACCTGACACCCGCGTCAACCGTTGGATTCCAGGATGGATTCGTGAACCGTCCATGTCGGCGTAAGAGGCCATCAGGAAACCTGTTCCTTGAACTGGCGACTTCATTCGAACTCTCCGCAAGATGCGCTGCCACTCGAACAAGCCGGCAGGCTTTGTAACTGGTACTGGATCTGGGTCCACCACACGGCTTCTCCGTTCGGGTCCCTCTGCTGGCCGCCCCCGTCGACGGCCAGCAGAGGCGTCTTATGGCTGGGTTGGCGAACCGGCAGTGATGAGACGCTCGTACAACCCCAGTGCGTCTTTCCAGGACTCCGCAGCGAGATCCGTGTAGCGCTCTTCGTAGGTGGCGCGGACTTTGGCGTAGACGGCGTCGTAGATGGTGCGCCACCGCGTGTAGTCGTCTGCGGCTGCGGCTGCGGCTGCGGCTACGGCTACGGCTACGTCTACGTCTACGTCTACGGCTGCGACTGCGTCTGCGGCTGCGACTGCGTCTGCGTCTGCGGCTACGTCTGCGGCTACGGCTACGTCTGCGGCTGCGACTGCGGCTACGGCTGCGTCTGCGGCTGCGTCTGCGGCTACGTCTACGTCTACGGCTGCGACTGCGTCTGCGTCTGCGGCTGCGACTGCGGCTACGGCTACGTCTGCGGCTACGGCTACGTCTGCGGCTACGGCTGCGGCTACGGCTACGGCTACGGCTACGGCTGCGGCTGCGGCTACGGCTACGGCTGCGTCAGACGAGGGGTTGTCCGCCAGTGCCTTTCGCACCGCCGCCTTGATCGTCTCGCGGCGCGCCACACGCAGCCGCCACGTCACATCCCGCACCTCGTTGACCAGCACCCGCGACGCCCGGTAGGTGTCCCGGTCGACGATCGGGTCGAGCCCCCGCACCTTCGTCGCCTCGGCTGTGAGACCTGCGCGGTCCAACCACTTCGGGAGTGTGGTGCGGGTGACGTGTTCAGCGGCCAACCATCGGCGCGTCTCGTCTAGGCCGTCACCGGCGGTGCCAACCACCTGGGGGACGAACCGGATCAGGTCTTGGCGCCGCACGTCGGTGGCCCTGTCGTTCAGGGTGATCCCGAACTCCCGCAGATACGGGGAGACGCACGCCGGGTGGTCGGAGAACGGCTCTTTCGAGAACATGGAGACGGCTTCCATCAAACACATTCCGGCGCCGGGGTCTTGGTGGCCGCCGGATTCGAGGTGGAGGTTTTCGAGGTCGATCACGCTGGTGGTCATGCGGTTTCCTGTTCTTCGGGTTGGGTGACGTACAGCAGGGAGCCGTCGTCGGATAGCAGGGCCCACGCGCCGTGGTGCACGAGGAGCACTTCGGCGGGGTTGGTGATGCCTCGGCGGACGATGTACCCGGACTTCTCAGCCCAGGACCGTTCCGATTCGAGACGGTTATGGCAGGCTCGGCAGACGCAGATCAGCGCGGCCGGCGAGTGGATGGTGGTCGATCTGGACGAGCCACCCATGCCCCGTGGCTGCCGATGGTGGTAGTCGGTCATCCGGGCGCCGCAGCAGACGCATAGCCCTCGGTCCCGCGTGTACACCTGCGGTTTCACGTCGTAGAACTGCTGCCTCGAGGCGGTGAGCCGGCGGCTGGGTTTGCGGGTGATGCCTTTGCTGGCGAGTTGGGTTCCGGACCGCAAACCGCCTGTGCGTTTCAAGGGTGATCGTCGGAGCATCAGTCCTCAACTCCCAGCCACGCAAGGAGATCCATGACGGACGAGGTCACGAAGTCGACCATCTTGTACATCAGCTCGGGCTCCTGGCCGTCCTGTGTGAGGATCGCGGTCCGCTTTCCCTGGCCCACTGCCCAGCCGAGTTCGAGGTGCGCCGACCGGCCGCACGGGAGGACCAGGACGAAGGTGTCCGCCTTCTCCATCGCGTCGAAATCAGACCGGAAGCCCTTCTCGGCGATCGGGTCATCGAGGAGCTTGACGAATGTCTCGGCGTCCCAGGCCTCCCAGTTGGGATCGATGTCGGACCAGGCGAATCCGGTGCCGCCTTCGGGGTTCCGGAAGTCGTAGTGCGGGATCTTCGCTGTCTTCAGGAGCGAGACGATCGCCGGCTGGAATTTGCATCGCCAGCTCGAGGCGACATAGACGTAGCTGGGGAGTACACCGGTGGTTTGTAGCTTCACTGCGGTCCTCATCTCAGGTTGAACATCTGCAGGCGTGCCCGGTGGAAGGTGCGGGCGGCTTTGGTGTGTGGGGGTGGGTAGCGGGTCATGTCGCAGTCACGGCCTGGTGGAGCAGCGCAGCGCGGGCAGCGAACCTGCCGGGCGTCGATCCGCTCGAGCAGCTCCGGGTCGGGCGCTGGTGGAGGCTCCAGCGCGGTCACGACGGTTCCTCCCAGATCAGGAGGCAGCAGCCGAACGGCGGCCGCTCGTTGGGGCCGATCTCGGACTGGCCCTTGCGAAGGAACCGGATCCGGCCGGACAAGAACTCGACGCGGAACGTGCGCGATCGCGCACGTAGGTGCGGCTCGACCATCGCCTGCCACCAGAGTTGCTCGGTGCGGTTCGCGGGCAGGAGCATCACGATCAGGTCCGGTCGGTATGCCGAATCCCATTCCCGCCATGCCTTGGCCACCCACGACGGGATGTCGGAGTAGGGCGGGTTACACCAGACACGCTCGCTGCCCCAGCTCTGCTCGAGGCCGCTGTCGTCGATCGAGTAGAACCGTTCGCATTTGGTGTTGTGCTCGGCGGCGGCTACGTCGACGGTGAACCCTCCGAATCGCTCCGCGAGTGGCCCGAACACCTCGGTGGTCGTTGCGCGATCGTTGATCTCATCCTTGGCAGTCTTGAACCGGACCTGCTGGGGGTGGTTCGCGGCCTTGAAGCCAACCAGGCTCATGACGCTGACCTCTGCGACAGTGGGGTGGTGACAGCCCACACCCGATCGGTCAACGGCCCCAACGTTTCGTCCGGGGGCATCATCATCGCCATCGCCATGATGACCTTCGCCATCCGGGCAGGCTCCTGCTCGCAGGCCACACCGAGTTGCCATTGCAGCAGCCACGGATCGATTTGCCGCACGTCGTCCCGGATTGTCAGGGCGGTCCGGCCGACGCCATCCAACTCCTGCTCGCCGGACAATTCCTCGGCTGGTCGACGGGCGGTCGTCATGCTGACGCCAGTTCGAACAGTGCCCAGTCGGCTGCCACCGGAGTCGGGGCTGGGACTTGGAATGCACCGCAGGGGATAGCCAAGTGGGGCCGGATGATCTCCTGGAACCGGAGTACGCAACTGTCCATCGCATGCCAGGCGCCGTCACGCATCCGCTGCTCGTACACCCTGGCACGTCTGCACGATTCGGCCGAGGTGAACCCGCCGAACTCGTCATCCCGGTATCCGTAGGCGCTGTCGCTCATCCGACTAGCCATCCAGGGTTGTTCCTTGCCGAATCAGGATGTCGGATGGCGCGAACCACGTCCAACATCGCAGTACCCCAGCCGAGCCCGTACTGGTAGTTACTCGTAAATACGTGAGACAGGCGAATGGCTTCCATCTCTTGGGCGATCTGCCCCCTTGCCCATGCCTCCATGTGTAGACGGAATATCCCCACTTGCTCCGCCAGGTCCGCCGCGTCGATCTGGTTGCACATGGAGCATTGCCGCACCCAGTACAGCTCCCTGGGGAAGTCAGGTTGGTGTTTGCTGATCCAGAAGTGCTCGCACGCTTGCGCTTGGCCTGCTAACTCGTCGCTCATGTCTGGGCTCCTGACCAGTGATGGTTCTGAATGTCGTAAATCTCGGACTCGCTGTAACTCGCGAGGGTTAGTGCGAACTGTTCGGCTGATTGACGATCAGCAAAGTCGCGCACCCGGAAAATCGTCGCTGTTGAACCGGGCAACACCTGATGCCATGTGACCTGGTTGAGCGCGGCTTCGTCGCTCACTTCGGCAGACTTCGGGTGCGACGGGTTCTGACCATCGCATGAGCAATGGTGCGTCACCACGCCATCGCTGATCGCGAGCGGGCATTTCATTTCGCCCTCCTTAATCGAACAGGGTCGGGAGTGGGCGGTTGTTCGTGTCGACTCATCCACGCCTCCGACCAAGGACCAAACCGTTCTGCTTCGTCGGCGGCTTTGGAGTCCTGCGGCCGGTTCAGGGCCTTGTGGAACTCGTAGAGCGCCTGGTCGTACGGCTTCAACTGCTCGCTGGTGGCTTTGCGGGACATGACTTTCAGTCGTCGCCGCATCTGATGGGTAGTCACCGATGGCCCCTCACCGTTCCGAAGAGGTTCGCGTCAGCGGACCGGCCAGCGCGGCGCAACACCTTCTCGATGGCCGCCAACGAATGCCCGACCTGCGATGCGATCCGTTCCGGGTGGACGCGGCATTCCAACAGGAAGGTGACGTCCTGCAACAGCTCCGGCGTCCGGTTGTACCCCTGCCCGCTCATGCGGGCACCTGCATCCCGGCGCGCAACTTCGACAAGACACCCTGCACCGCGGAGACCAACTGGTCAGCCTCTGCGGCGGTGAGGAACGCGTATGAGTTGTAGCCCAGGTTCAGCTGGACGACCAGCGGCGCCCCGGGTGGCGTCGGGACGTTCACAGCGGTGGCCTTGATCGGGTCCCCCTCCTCGAGGACGGAACTCGTGTGGACCCTCATCGCCGCCACCCCCGCGACAACCACGCAGCACCAGCCACCATGCAGAACAACGCAGCCGCGAGGAAAACGGTGAACCCGTCACCGGCCTGCACGGCGCTGCTCCCTCGCGTAGTGGACAAGCAGGAACACTGCGGCTGCGGCGTTGAGGACGATGACGATCCCGGCCGCGATGAGGATTCCGGCGAGCATCGGGTGGCCTCAGCTTTCGGAGTAGGGAACCCACCACGGCTGCGAAACGGCTGGCAGCGGGCGGCAGTGGTGGGCGTAGAAACGAACCTCGTCAAGTGAGAGACGGTCGGCGTCGGCGTCATGGGCGGCCAACCCTTCGCGGGCTTGCCGGGCGAACCGTCCCTCGGCGGCAAACTCCTCATCCTGGGAGGCCCTGCCGTAGTGGACGGAAACGTAGAAGCAGTAGGCGAACACAACAACGCCGATGATCCAGCCGAGCATGAGGGACCTCCAAGGATTGTCATGAGAAGTAGCCGTCCGCTTCGAGCGCGGCGAGCTGCCAGTCCTGCGGCCTGTACGGCGCCAAATTGGGTGGCCACGCCCGATAGACCAGCTCCCACTCGCGGGCAGCTTTCTGGTAGTCGGTGTAGTAGCCGCGACCGTTGGCCCGGCCGCCGACGTTGAGTTTCGAGATGGTGTCGACGTGGATCAGCTCGCTGCGCCCATCGGCGGTGACCATGAGCACCAGGTCGCCGGGGATGATGGCGTCGGGGTCGATGGGCCGGGAGTGCACCCGGCCGACACGATCCGAAACCATGTCGGCCAGGCCGTCGAGCACAACCGGGTCAGCGAAACGGGGATCCAGGCCGGTCATGCCGGCACCTCGGCGGTATGTGCCCGGAGGTTTTTGCCGCACTCGATGACGAAGTCCCGCAACGCAACGGACGCGCCCGCCGGGTCCAGCACGCCGGAGCCGTCGTACCCGGCACGGTGCACCTCGTCCAGCAGTGCCCGCAGCTGCTCCAAGTCGGTCATGTCTACGGCACGGTCGGCGTAGTCCTGCGGCGGAGCCAACGGCTGTCCGGCAGCCAGGTAGTCGGAGATCTGCTGAATGATCTCCCCATCCGGATGCTCGAACGTGTCCCCGACTTTGAACGTGTCGATCCGAGACTTCTTGATCGTCAACGTGTTCGCGAGGTCCAGCTCGCCGACGATTCCGAACTCGTATTCGATGCCGTCCCGCTGGATCGGCTTCAAGATGACGTCGACGACAACCTTCTTGCCGCGCTCGTTCTCCTCGACGACCTTCTCGTTCTTCGTCCGCAGAGTCACAATGACGTCGCCGGGGAAACCGAGGATCGCATCCATCATGTCCCGCTCGCGTTCCTTGACCTTCGCCCAGCCGGAGAACTTATTCCCGCCGGACTGCAACTTCTCGGACAGCTCGATGGATCCGCCGGTGCCTTCCCAGTAGTGGGAGAACGAGTCGATGATGACGACGTCATAGCCTTCGGTGGCGGCCTGCCGGATCGTCCGGGCCAACTGTCCGGGGTCGAAGTTGGACGGCTCGTCGACGTCGAACTGCCAGTTGTTCACCCCCACATAGGTGGAGGCGGAGCCACGTTCGGTGTCGACGACCGCGATCTTTTTCCCCAGCGCGTGGGCGAAAGTCAAGGCGGTGTACGTCTTCCCCGACCCGGACGGGCCGGCCAAAGCGATGCGGACTCGCACAGCAGATCGGACTGCTTTCTTGAAGGCCATCAGACGGCCCTGCCGAACACGTCATCGACGTCGTCGATCGGTGCATCGTCGGCCTGCACAGCAGCCCACGGGGGGAGGGAAACCAGCTCGATCGCCTCGGAGTAGCCGGGCCACGTGTCGGTGGCCTCGCACTGCGCGTAGAGGTTGATCGCGCGGCGGTTCGCCTCACGGCCGGCCTGGATCGCCGCTGCGTCAGGTTCGAAGATCTGCACGAGGTACGGCGCCGTCTTCTCCTGGCACACGAACACGAACCGAGGGTCCTCGTCGATGCCGCACTGCCGGACCGCCTCCGAGTACCAGTCGGCCTGCTGGTGATACCCGTAGGACAGCAACGCTTTCTGGAACGCCGGTCCCGTCGCGGACACCGTCGTCTTGTAGTCGGGGATAACCATCTGCTCGAGCCCGGTGTAGGGGAGCCAGTCGATCCGGCACCGCAGGTGCACCCCGGTAGCTGTGTCAGCCCAGAACAGGGACTGCTCGGCCTTTCCCGCGGTGAACATCTTCCGGGCCACGGGATGCTGCAGCAGCGCCGCCGCCATGTCCTTCACCTGCTGAACCTGGTGGTAGAGCAGCGGAACCTTGCCCTCGGCGTAGGCCTGATCTCGTGCGGCTTTGGCCACGTTCTTCGCCCAGGTCTCTTCCTTCACCTCGACGATCTCGGCGCCGGTACCCAACACCAGCGCGTGCGCGGCATGCCCGTAGTCGAAAGCCTTCTTCGCGGGCTGCGGGTGGTCCTGACGCCACTTGAACAACGCCGGCGATTCCAGCAGCAGCTTCGCCCCGGAATGCGACAGCGCCGGGTGGCCGAAGTAGTCAGCCTCGGCGACGTCATCGTGCGCACCGGGGTTCCACCAGGTTCCGGGCCTCGTGGTTAGGCTTGTGGTTGTCATCGATCGTGCCTTTCGTGGGTAGTGGATTGGTGGCTTGGCCGTCACCTGTTGGCCCAGGTGGCGGCCTCTGTTATGCGGCAGGCTTTTTCTTGACCTGCTTCGGTTCTGGTGTTGCGCGGCCCTCAAGCCACGCCTTAGCTGCGGCATCGATGGCGTCCTGCCGGCTGATCGGCGGCAGGACCGGCTCCCGGGGCTTCATTCCGGGAACCCATCCGGGACGAGAAGCCAGGTCCGGTCGATGTCCGGGAACTGCGAGACCTTCGAGTACGAGACCCCGCCAACCCAGATCCGGTCGGCGGTTACCTCGGTGATCCGGAAGCGGTCCTCCATGACGACCACGTCATCGACGCGGAGATCATCCGGCGGCACGGGAACCGTCATGACTCCACCGGCCAGCGCGCATAGATGTCACATCGACGACGGTCTGGCGTTGAATAGTTGACTCCACGGACCTCGCAGCCCATGACCCGAAGACGGGTACCGACGTTCGGCGATGTCTGCTCGTAGATGAGGGCCCACTGGCCGGGCCGCGCCTTCAATTGGTCAGTGACCGCAACGAGCGAGCCGCTGGTCCGACTGTTCGCGATGGAAGTTGGCGGATCTTGCCATTTCATGACGTCACCGGCCAGCGGGCCCAGATCTTGACACGGTTAGCGGCCCGGTCACGCCCCTTCAGAGCCCAGTCGCCGCGGACCTCGCATCCGGCTTTCCGGAGACGACTGACGGTGGAGCCTGGCGCATCCTCGTACAGCAAGGCCCAGCGGCAGGGGTGCCTTTTCAGTTCATCGATCTTCTCGGTGAACGCTCCCGGTCGACTTTTGCTCGGCGGCGGGGGTTCCTCCCAGACGAGGTCGTTCATGGCGTGGCCCCGGCGATCAGCTTGCCCCTGAGGCTGTCAAGGCCCTTCGCTGTTACCCGGACCTGGGGAGTGGCTGCGACCTGTTCGCCGGTCTCGTCGTCGGTGTACCAGCGGGCCTTCGCGACCAGGTGCGCGCTGTCGACCCGCGCCTGGTAGGGGATGGGACGCCCTTTGACCCGGTAGACCCAGCCGGACTGTTCCATGAAGGCGAACAGGCGGCGCTCACCGATATTGATGCCGTGGTCGCGTGACAGGATTTTCGCGGCCTCGCCGACGGAGTAGTCACCACTCGCCCCGAGAAACAGGTCGAACGTGCGAGCCTTCGGTTCCAGCTGTGCGACCTGACCGGACAGCTGGACGTTGCGGTCCTCTGCGGCCATCCGTGACAGCTCAGCTTCTCGGGCCAACTCGATCAGCTCAAGCCGGGACAGTTCCTTCGGAGCTGGCGCGGTCTCCGCCTCGCGGGTCCTGATCGCGAAGTAAGACTGAGCGGCCGCTACCTCCAACTTGCGAGGGTCGCCGTTCATCGCAACCAAGTAGGCGGCGAAGCGTGAGAGGTGGAAGTCCGTCCGGGGGCGGCCGCCGTTGGGGAGTTCTTCCCGGAGCCGGGAAAAACCTCCTTCGCCACTGTTCCGGGCTGCGACCTGTGCGCGGTCGATCGAGTCCTCGAACCGCTCCCACTTGTCGTAGCCGAGCAGGGGCTGTAGGTCCCGTGCAGACCAGTACTCCGATCCGTCGGCGCGAGTGCGTCTGATGGAGTCGAACGGACTGGCCATCGCCTCGATGGGGTTCAGTTGGGTGGTCATGAGGCCACCGCCGGCACCGGGTAGGTGATCTGGTCGATGGTGACGCCGAGGCGGTTGGCCATCGTGGCGATGACGGCATCGGAAGGCTGTTTGACGCTCTTCTCGATGTTGGTCAGGTATCCGGGCGAGATTCCGACTGCTACGGCGAACTTGCCGTGCGGGATGCCCAACGACTCTCGGATCGCCCAGGATTCCGGGGCCGTGGGCTCTTCGGTTGCTCATGACCCAATACTAGGCAAGAACAGGCAACCTGTCAAGACCAGGTTGGGAAACATCGAGAAAGAAGACCTAATTGCAGGCCAGGGCATGCTCACGCGGGTGTAGTTACACCGATGGTTGCCCGCCTTCAAGGGGTCGTTTCCCAGATCGGGCAACTTGTCTTGCCTGATGTTTTCGCGTAACGATTTGGCCATGACAATCGGACGCTGCAAGATTGCTTCGTAGGCCAGAGAGCTTGCCAGGGGCATGTCCAGCCGGAGGACCTGGCCGCCGCCGTGCTGATGTCAGCCCGAAGACGGTGGCCAACTGGGCGACCGACAGGACGCTGCCGCAGAACCGTCGGGCGGTGGTCGAGCGAGTCCTGAACGTGGACCTCACCGACGGAGACACGCCGTTTCAAACCGTCCAGAGCCGCATCCCTGGGCGCTGCACTGGTGCTCGGCCTTATCCCGACCGGACCGGAGACCGAGAGCGCCGCGATGTTCGGCCGGGAGAGGTCGGGCCGCTTCTAGCTGAAGCGACAGCGCGGCTATCGCAGATCACAACCGAGCAGCGGTCAACCGACTGGCTGACCTACGACTACGAGTGGAGCAACGAAATGCCCAAGAAGAGCAGGAATCGGAGCAAAGCCAGGGAAGCCCGACGAGCCGCAGCGAGGGCCGACCAGGAGCCCCCAATACGCAAGGGTCTGGCGCGTTCGTTCCTGCTGACCAAAGTGTTAGCAGTCGTGTCCGACCCGTTACCAAAGATCAACCGAGAGTGTCCGGCAAGCGGTCGCCTGAGGACGAACCGAATGCCGCATTCCAGGCATTGATCGATCAGCGCGATGCGGAGAGAGCGGAGAGTAAGAAACCCGGCCGGAACTGACCGGAGAGTCATCACTCTCTTAGGTCTGCGAATTGCATAGATTGATGCGTTGTAATGAGCACCTAAAGATGGATCGGGTGTGCGGGGGCACCCTGACTCGAAGGGGGTCTCATGGACGAGATCGACCGCCAGCTCTACCGAATCGCATACCAGCAAGGGCAGGCGGACATGCGCTGCCGCTGCGACGTTTGCCCCCAGAGGTATCAGGAGACCCTGTCCGCGCTCATACCGGCGCAGGACGTACTACGACGCCCCGGAATCGAGAACTGATGGAACCGAACGTTCCGCAGGAGCCGCCTCACCAGCAGTACACGTTCGCACAGCCCCCGCCGCCGGTCTATGTCAACGTGCCGGCGCCCCAGCCGATCAAGCCCAAGAAGTTCCTGGGTATGTCCACGAGCGTTTTCATCTTGGTCTTTTTCGTAGTGGTGGCCGGCCTGGGGTTCCTCGGGTGGAAGCTGTACGAAGGTCGGTCGTTCGACCTGAAAGGATCCTTGATCCTGTTGCAGCCCACATCAGCAACGGATCTGGCGTCGTGCAGCGGATCGGGCGGCTACTTGGACATCAGCGGCGGCACCGATGTCACTGTGTATAACGCGTCGGGCACCATAGTTAGCTCTGGTGCCTTGGATGATGGCCTGGCCATAGAAGGTAGCTGCATCTTCGACTTCACAGTCCACGGCGTGCCCGGCAACGAGGGCCCGTACCAGGTCGAGGTCTCTCACCGGGGTCGACTCACGATCACCGAAGCGAACGCCCGAGCCGGGAAGCTGTCAGCGACTCTCGGGTCTGGGAGCTGACCTTGCGCAAGCAGACGTCTTTGCTGTCCGCGAGGGGATGGCTGTACGTCATGTGGTCGACTATGGATCTCCCGGATGACTGCCTGGTCTGCGCTGCGTTCGACGGCGAGATGTGGTGGACCGTGGAATCGTTCGCACCCTGGGATAACCACATGGAAGAGGGTCACCCAGACTGCATGGCCGATCATTGTGGCTGCTCCTTCGTCATCGTCGGCACGGAGGCGTGCAGCGACCTAGTTGTCCCGCCCGGTCTCCCGCAGGACATCTACGACTACGTCGAAACCCACCGGTGATGGCGAAGCTGTCGGCTGTTCCTGACCGGCCACGTAGAGCGCTGGCCTACGTCCGGGTTTCCGATGAGGGTGGCCGCGGTGAGGACCTGATGTCGCCGCAGATCCAGTTGGCGGCCATCAAGGATCATTGCCAACGGCGCGGCTACGAGCTGGTCGAGGTCCTCGAGGACATTGACCTGACCGGCCGGTTCTGGAAGCGCCGGAAGATCGAGCAGGCCGTGAAGATGATCGAGGCCGGCCACGCCAGCGTCCTAGTGGTTTGGAAGATCTCCAGGGTGTCCCGGAATCGGCTGGACTGGGCCGTCGCGGTCGACCGGGTGGAGGGCGCCGGCGGGCAGCTCGAGTCCGCGACCGAACCGATCGACACCACCACGTCGACCGGCCGGTTCACCCGCGGGGTCCTGGCCGAGCTGGCCGCGTTCGAGTCAGAACGGATCGGTGAGGGCTGGAAAGAGGCCCACCGGCAACGGTTCGACGCCGGGCTGCCGGTGAACGGCCGGGTGCCGTGGGGGTGGATCTCCGACCACCGCACCGTCACCCAGGACCCAGAGAAGGCACCCGTCGTCAGGGAGCTGTACCGCAGGTATCTGGCCGGGCAGGGCTTGAACCTGTTGGCGAACTGGCTGAACTCCACCGGCCAACCCACAGTGACCGGGGCGCGGTGGCACCCCACAACGGTGAAAACGATCCTCGACCACCCGATGCATGTCGGCCTGGTCCGGTACATGGGGGAGGAGCGGAAAGGCAGCTTCGAACCCATCATCACCGAGGAAACGTGGCAGGCCTACCTGACGCAGCGGCGAGACAACCGCCGGAAGGGCCGCCGTGACCGCTCTGACCATCTGATGGCTGGGCTGCTCCGATGTGGCTGGTGCGGGTTCTCCATGTCCGCATCCGGCGGTGCGACACACAACGGGGTCTGGTACGCCCAGTACCGCTGCGACCACGGCACAGCGACCCGCGCGCACCGGTACAAGTCCGTGTCGGCCAGCAAGGTCGAGAACGCCGTCATGGACTGGCTGAAGGAACAAGCAGCTGACGTGACCTTGAGCGCCCAATCGCAGCCCGAGCCCGTCGTCATGGAAGTCGACCGGCTGACAGTCACCTCGGCGATCACCGACGTCGACCGGAAAATGAACGCTCTGACCCAGTACTTCCTCACCGGCGTGGTGCCCCAACGCCCCTACGAGGCAACCCGCGACGAGCTGACAGCCCGCAGGCAGGAACTGGTCGCCGAGCTGCAGCGCTTGGAGGACCAGGACGTCACCGCGCAGCCCCGCACCGCCGCGGTCGACCTGCTGGCCGAGTGGGAACAGCTACCGGTGACGGTCCGCCGCAACGTGCTGCGGCAGATGCTCAGGCACGTTGTAGTGACCCCGAACGGCGCAGGTCAGCCGCTGGCGTTATACTTTCACGCGAGTTGGACTTCTATCGAGGGCTGTGTGTATTGCCGGTCTAATTGAGGAGATCACCTTCGACACGGTGGCCCCGCGGCGCAACGGCGCGACGCTGGCCGTCCTCGCCGACGCCGATCTGGTGCTGGCCGTCGGATCGGCCGATCCATCGGGGATGGAGCGATTGGTCAGGGGACTGGCGGAACTGGCCGAGATGGTCCCGGAAGCCAGCCCGAGCGTGGTGCTCAACCGGTCCCGCCGCACGTCCGCGACCGCGGACGAATCCGCGGCTGCCCTGGCCCGCTTCACCGGATTCGCGGTGACCGCCACGCTGCCGGAGGACAGAGCGGCGATGGACAAGTGTTGGCAGCTCGGGGTTCCACTCGCCCATGCTTCGCCGGGTTCCGGCCTGCGCAAGGCCGTGGCGGCCCTCGGTGCATCGCTTGTGCCACGATGACGGGATGACCGACCGCCTTTCGGCCACCGATGCCGCCTTTCTCTACGCCGAGGATGCATCGACACCTCTGCACGTGGGCGGCGTGGTGATCCTGGCTCCCGAGCCCGGGACCTTCGACTACCAGCACATCGTGGACCTGATCTCGGCGCGGCTCTCGCTCGTCCCTCGGTATCGACAGCTCGTTCGTTTCGTCCCGGGCCGGCTGGCCCGGCCGGTGTGGGTGGATGACGACAACTTCGACCTGACGTACCACGTGCGGCGTTCGGCGCTTCCGAAACCGGGCACCGAGGCCCAGCTCGACGACCTGGTCGGGCGGTTGATCTCCCGGCCACTGGATCGGACCAGACCGCTGTGGGAGATGTACGTCATCGAGGGTCTGTCCGGCGGTCGCATCGCGATCGTCAACAAGACCCACCATGCGATGGTCGATCGGATCGGTGCCGTCGATGTGGCAGCGGCCATCCTGGACATCGCGCGACGGCAGCGCAGCCTGCCGGATCAACCGTGGATCCCGTTGCCGCCACCCAGCGACATCGACCTGGTCGTCGATGCGATCGCCGACATCGCGAGCCGTCCGTCCGAGCTGATCGACCTGGTGAAACTGGCCGCCGCCGACGTTCGCTCCAGCGTCGGCAAGATCGCCCACGTCGGGGTGGAGGTGGCCGAGACCATCCGTCGCACCATCCGGCCCGCACCGCCGTCGGTGCTGAACGTGACCATGAGCGGCCAGCGCCGCTTCGCCACCTTCCGGGCCGACCTGGCCGACATCAAGGCCATCAGGTCGGCGCACAACGCCTCGGTCAACGACGTCATCCTGACCGTGATCACCGGTGCCCTCCGCAGCTGGTTGCTGTCCCGGGGCGAGGCGGTCACCGCGTCCACGATGCTCAAGGCGCTGGTGCCGATGTCGGTGCGACCGCCGTCCTCGGCCGACGACAATGCCGACGGGGCATCGAGTCTGCCGGTGGCCTCCTACGTGGTCGACATGCCGGTGGCCGAGCCCAATCCGGTGATGCGCCTGCACCAGGTGTCCTTCTCGATGGGTGCTCATCTGGATTCCGGCCGGCAGGTCGGTGCGGACTCACTGCTCGAACTGGGCCGGTTCGCTCCGCCCACCCTGCACGCGCTGGGTGCCCGGGTCGCCGGACAACTGTCCGGACGGATGTACAACGTGCTCGTCACCAACGCGCCGGGACCCCAGGTGACGCTGTACGCAGGGGGTTCGCCGGTGGTCGCCATGTATCCGATCGCGCCGTTGGCCAAGGGGCAGGCGCTGGCGGTGGCCTGCACGTCCTACAACGGCGGAGTGTTCTTCGGATTCACTGTCGACCGGGACGCCATCCCAGATGTCGAGGAGTTCGCCGAGCACATCGGTGAGGCCATCGTCGAACTGCTGCCCGACCCGCCCGAGCCGGTCGATCCGCCGGTCGCCACCGATCGCCCGCGCCGGTCGGGAGCAGCTGCTCGCACCCGCCGACCACGGACCGTCCGCCCGGCTCCGGAGCCGGACCCGACAGGAGATCAGCTGTGAGGATCTACATCCCGGTCATCTTGTCCACGTTGCGCGAAGTGGTGGCCAACAAGGAGGTGTCGCCCCGCGGTGGGGTCGTCTTCGCCGTCACGGACGATCTCCGTCAGGAGTATCCGGACGCTGACGACGAAGAACTCGAATTCCTGGCCATGACCGACGCAGCCAGGGCCTGTCTTCGCCTGCTGGCCGCGGCCGGCGCCGACGAGCCGCAACTGCGGGTGGTGATCTCGGCTGACGTCCCGACGGCCAGGTCGACGCCGGACCTGGATCGGGCGGCGGCCAGCATCGAGGGTTCCGTACCGTGGAAGCACATCGCATCCGTGCATCTCGACGGCGCTGACGCGGCCGATGTGGTGCGGGCCGCGGTGGCCGTCGTCGACCAGGCCGACCTGGGTGACGACGATGCGGAATTCGCCGTCGGGTCGGCCGAGGATATCGCCCTCGGCTGGTACGCGCCCGGCGAGGTTGCTTATCTCATCGAGGATCTCGACAGCGCCGAGTAGGGGTCGGTCGCGATCGTTGGCCTGTCTACGCCTCAGTCCGAGTTCAGCGACTTGAGCTGACCCAGGGTCTCGCCCATGACGAGCTCCAGGGACTGCTCACCTGGTGGTCCACCCACCCAGCGCTCGAAGGCCACCCGGAGGACGGCGATCCCCGTCTCGGCGGCCAGGTGTGCGCGCGCGTCGTCGACACCGCGGCGGCGCAGACCGTCGGCGAGCGCCCTCGCCAGGGTCGCCATCTTGGCCAGCTCGCGCTCCCGCAGTTCGACGTTGGCAGCGATCACCACCTGACGTTGGTGGGACAGCGCGTGATGCTGGCCGAGCGCGACCGCCGCGGCGTCGAGAGCGACAGCGACGGCCTGCATCGGCGATGACGACGGTGGGGCGCCGTCCAGCGCGGCGACCAGATGTTCCTGCAGCGCAATCGATCCCGCGAACAGTACCTCGCGCTTGTCGGCGAAGTAGCGGAAGAAGGTCCGCCCGGTCAGGCCGGCTCGATCGGCGATGTCGGCCACGGTGGTCTGCTCGAATCCACGTTCGACGTAGAGCTCCATCGCGGCCTGTCGGAGCCGCCCGCTGGCGTTCGGCTCCCATCGACTCATGAGATGAGTCTAGGTCATGTCACTGTCTGACATGACCTGCTACGGTGATGTCAACAAGTGACATCGGCGCTCCGAGGAGCGAGCAGGCAGTGGAGGAACCATGCGCGTATTCGTCACCGGGGCGTCAGGATGGATTGGCTCGGCCACCGTGTCCGAACTCTTGGGCGCCGGACACCAGGTGGTGGGGATGGCTCGCTCTGACGCAGGAGCGGCTGCGGTCGCCGCACTCGGGGCCGACGTGCTGCGCGGCGATCTCGATGATCTGGACAGTCTGCGGGCCGGTGCGGATGCGTCCGACGGTGTCGTCCACCTCGGGTACAACCACGACTTCTCCCAGATGGCGAAGGCTGCGCAGACCGACCTGCGGGCCATCGAAACCATCGGCGCCGTCCTCGAGGGCACCGACCGGCCCCTGGTGATCGCCTCCGGCACCCTCGGTCTGGCCGTCGGACGGGTCGGCACCGAGGGGGACCGCCCTGATCTGGGTGGGCATCCCAGGATCGCCAACGCGGACGCGGCACTGTCGTTCGTTCCGCGAGGCGTGCGTTCGGTGATCGCGCGGTTCGCGCCGACGGTCCACGGGCCCGGCGACCACGGCTTCATCGCCACCCTTGTCGGCATCGCCCGCGAGAAGGGGGTCTCGGGCTACATCGACGACGGCGCCAACCGTTGGCCCGCGGTCCATCGCCTGGACGCCGGAGAACTCGTCCGTCTCGGCGTCGAGAGTGCGCCCGCCGGTTCGGTGCTGCATGCCGTAGCCGAGGAGGGTATACCCACCCGAGAGATCGCCGAGGCCATCGGCCGCGGACTCGGACTACCGATGGTCTCCGTCCCGGCAGATCAGGCCACCGAGCACTTCAGCTGGCTCGGGCGGTTCTTCGGCGCCGACGCCCCGGCCTCGAACACGCTGACCCGGGAACTGATGGGCTGGGAACCGGCGCACCCCGGTCTCCTGGCGGATCTGGACGAGGGCTCCTATTTCACGAGTTCGAGTCGGTGATCAGGCCGTCCCACGACCAGTGCGGGATCTGGAGTCCGTCCGGGACGTCGTTCTCGGACCGGTGGTAGTGCGACATCGTCGTCGTGGTGGCCCAAGCGAAGTAATCGTGCAGGGTCCGCCCGACGGCCTCGGCGACGTCCAGCTTGATGTCCGCCAGGGCCCGGTCGAAGCAGTCGATCGCACGACGATCCATGTCTTCATGCCGGCC
The DNA here is from genome assembly GCA_965277305.1 of Nakamurella sp. GTDB lineage: Bacteria > Actinomycetota > Actinomycetes > Mycobacteriales > Nakamurellaceae > Nakamurella. The sequence goes on from CBDICH010000007.1 coordinate 743,983, forward strand.
CTTCCCGGAATGCATTCGCACCACCGACGTCTCGTCGCCGTAGGTCGCGGAGTACAGGCTCGGGCCACCCAACGCCTCGGCCCAGTAGGCTGCCAGGCGTTCGGTGTGATCCGGATGGAATCCGTGGCTGAAGGCGTGGCCGACGACCTCGTCCACCAGCACCCTGGCGTGCCAGGCGGCGGCCAATTGCCGAACACCGTCGTCTCCGCCGGCGGCGTCGTACACGCTCTGCATCATCCCAAGATGGCACGGGGGCCGTCCGTCGGCAATCCGGCGAGCGCTCGGGCGGCGCGCGCCGCCCCGGCACGTTCGGAAAGCCGCTGCTCGATGTATCAAGATCATCAGCGCCGTCTCCTGCCGATGACCTGAACACTGGAGCGACCGTCCTCGGGAGATTCGAAATGTCACGTGTATCGCGTCGCAACCTGTGGAGTATGCCGCTCGCACTCGCGCTCGGATTGACGCTGGCCGGCTGCGGCGTCACGGCAGGAAACCCGGTGCCGGTGGGCGGGGCGGACGCGACATCGGACTCGTCGACGGGCGGTGATGCACCGAGCGATTCGGGTGGGACGGTCGAGAAGAATCGCACTGTGGCCCTGAAGATGCTGGTTCGGGTGGCCAATACCTACATCCCCGACGGGAGCCAATCCGGCGCCCCCATCGAGGTGTGGGCCGGTAGTCCCGATTCCGGTGGCACGAAATTGACGACGGTCGCCTACGGCACGGTCAGCGAGTATTTCGCTCCGGAGGTCACCGATTCGCTCGGCCAGGGGGTGAGCGACGATCGGACCCCGTACACCCTCGGCTTCTTCCCGGTCGGCGCGAAATCGAGCGACGAGATTTTGATCGACCAGGGCGAGGACGCCTCTCCGGGCCAGAAGCTCACGATGATCGTGGGCCCGAATGCGCCGGGCAGCAAGGGCGCCACGATCGGAGTGTCGGCCGACGACATCGGATCCAGTCCGAAAGCAGGCGGTTTCACGTACGTTTCGATCCCGAAACCCCCTGCCGGGCAGGCAGTTCTGCAGCTCGACGCGTCCGCCCTGCAGGATCGCCCCGGGATGACTGATTCAGCCCACGGGCTGACGCCGTCGACCAGCGATGGCACGTGCCTGTCCTATCTCGACCTGGATTCAGCCGGAATGCAGCCGACGAACACGCTGCACGACATGGGTTCTGACACCGTCAGCCTGTTCGGTGGCACCCAGTCGCTGGACTATGTGGTGCCGCCGGGATCGGAGATCAGGGTGAACCAGGTCAAGGACCAACAGTCGGTGCCGGGTGCCTGTAAGGACACCCCGGTGTTCGGGCCGGTCGACCCGAAGCTCGCAGCCGGAGCGCGCGCCTACGGCGTCATGTACGGCCCGAGCCTGTCGAAGGCAAAATTGTTGGTCATCCCGGTGAACTGAAGAAACGGGATTCGAGACCGGCCATTCCCGCTACCCGGCTCGCCGCCGGGTGAGCCGCCGATACGGTGAGTGGGTGACTACGACGGCGTTGCTACTGACGGGTACGGTCGGATCGGGAAAGACCACCACCGCTGAACGAGTTGCCGCAAGGCTGCGATCAGGTGGAATTCCCCACGCTGTCATCGATCTCGATGCGATCAGGCAATTCTGGCCCGCACCGGAGGGCGACCGGTTCGGGTTCGGGATGGAGCTCGAGAACCTCGGTCCGCTGGCCGCGAACTACATCCGCGCCGGCGCCCGCCGTCTCGTGCTGGCCGGAGTATGCGAATCGAAGGGCGACCGGGCCAGGTACGAGAAGGTTCTCGGCATTCCGCTGACCGTGTGTCGTCTTCGGGTGGATGCCGATTGTCTGGTGGCCAGGTTGCAGGACAGGCACCAGCACGACGCCGAGGCGCTCGAGTGGCATCAGGCTCGTGCCGGTGAGCTCGAACGGGTACTCGACCGGGCCGATGTCGCGGACATCGAAGTGGACGTGGGGCGGCTGACCCGCGACGAGGTCGCGGCCGCGGTCTTGGCCCTGCTGGCAGGGAGGTAGAGGCTGGTCCGACGGGGGGGGTCAGCTGGACACGGTCGCCATGGCGTCAGCGGTCAGCTCGACGGATCGGAGTCGGCTTTCGGTGTCAGCGGCCTGGTGTGCGGTGATCAACTCGTCGGCATCAGCGTGCTCGGCGAACTGCCGGAGATAGCCCCGCACCTCGTCCGGGGTGCCGACCGCCGAGTAGGTCACCATCTGCTCGATCTGTCGACCGGCCTCGGACTCGAGCACCAGGTCCGCTTCCTCATCGCTGAATGTCCGGCCGGTCCGGCCGAACAGTGCGGACACCCTGGCCCGCTTGACCAGGTGCAGCTGCCGGTGGGCCTGCTCGCTGGAATCCGCGGCGATGACGTTGACGCCCGCGATGACGTGCGGCTGGTCCAGCTGCGGGCCGGCCCGGAACTCGGATCGGTAGATGGCCACCGCGTCGAGGAGCGAGGCGGGGGCGAAGTGGGAGGCGAAAGCGAACGGCAAGCCAAGCGCCGCAGCGAGTCTGGCCCCGAACAAGGACGAGCCGAGGATGTAGAGCGGAACGTTCGACCCGCGACCGGGCACGGCGTTGACCTCGGGAATCAACGATTCACCGCGCAGGTAACCCTGTAGCTCCAACACGTCCTGCGGGAAATGGTCCGATGACGTGTTGTCCCGCCGGAGGGCTCGCATCGTCGCCTGGTCCGAACCCGGCGCCCGCCCGAGACCGAGATCGATCCGGTCGGGGTGGATGGACGCCAGCGTGCCGAACTGCTCGGCGATGGTCAGCGGGGAATGGTTGGGCAACATCACGCCACCGGCACCAAGTCGGATGGAGGAGGTGTGCGCCGCGACATGGGCGATCAGCACACTGGTGGCCGATGAGGCGATCGAGGCCATGTTGTGATGCTCGGCATACCAGACGCGCCGATAGCCGAATCTCTCGGCCTGTTGGGCCAACGCGACGCTGGCGGCGATGGCTGCACCCACGTCCTGGCCCTTGTTGATGGGGGCCAGATCGAGTATTGACAGCGGAATATTCATGTGCAGCAGGACCTTTCGTGACATCAGCACAAACGCGGGACGATGCAATGGCAGGTCCCGGTTTCCAGTCTGCCTCGCGCCACCGGTCTCTGCGCGGACGGGCGGGTGATCGGCCGGACCGATCCGAGAGCTCGACGAGATCATCCGGAAGGACTTGCTCGAGTACCGAGGCGTAGTTGACGTGGGCCGGAACGACGAGTCCTACTGCCTGATTCTGGATCCGGGGACGAGGATCGTGCGCGTCTGGCTCCCCTTCACTGTATAGCGCACTGGGGGGCTTGCGGCAAGGCCCGGTCGGTGCCGCAGAATTGCCGGCCGGTGCCGATATCGACACGCGCCTCAGATCGGAGCAGCTGACGTGAAGCCCTTGACCACCAGTGCATTTGACCTCCCGCGACGCCTGGCCCAGAAGGCTGTTCCGGCGCTGATCGCCGACGACGAGCTGCACTTCACCGCCATCGCCGCGAGCCTCGAGGAGTCGACCGCCGACTTGACGGACCGCCTGGCGGTGGAGCGCCGGAAGTCCGGCGGCACCGGCCAGGAGGCGATGGAACGCGACGAACAGATTCATCGGTTGACCGCGCGAATCCACGCTTTGTCCCGTTTTGGCGTGGACCTGTGCCTCGGACACATGGTGGGCGTCGAGGGAGCTGAGCCCGTCTATGTCGGACGTTTCGGCCTTGCCGACAGCAGCGGCCGCCGACTGTTGCTCGACTGGCGCGCACCGGCGGCAGAACCGTTCTTCGGAGCGACCCACGCCAAGCCGATGGGTCTCGCTCGCCGCCGCAGGTACCGCTGGACGGGTGGCCGGATCAGCGACTACTGGGACGAGGTCTTCACCCCGGCCGGCTTGGAGAGCCGTGCCGCTCTCGACGACCAGTCCGCGTTCATCGCCAGCCTGGGCAGCGATCGCTCGGCCCGGATGCGAGACGTGCTGGGCACGATCGCAAGCGATCAGGATGCCATCATCCGAGCGGGATCCGGAGGTGCCCTCGTCGTCGACGGCGGCCCGGGTACGGGCAAGACCGTCGTCGCGCTGCACCGCACGGCCTACCTCCTGTATGCCGATCCGCGCCTGGGACACCGCAGCGGTGGGGTGCTGTTCGTCGGCCCGCACCGGCCCTACCTGGCCTACGTCGCTGACGTGCTACCCAGCCTCGGGGAGGAGGGCGTGCAGATCTGCACCCTGTCGGATCTCGTCGCCGAGGGACCGGCGGCCGCGATCGAGGGCGAACCGGACGTGGCCCGGCTGAAATCGTCTGTGCGCCTGGTCCAATCGATCGAGACGGCGGTCCGGTTCTACGAGCAGCCGCCCGCTACGGGTATGACGGTGGAGACGGACTGGTCTGAAATCTGGGTGGGGGCCGCCGACTGGGTGGAGGCGTTCGAGACAGTGGAACCGGGGACACCACACAACGAAGCTCGCGAGCAGATCTGGGCGGCACTGCTCACCATCCTGATCGCCAAGGACGACAGCAATGGCCCGGCGGATCTGGTCGAAAAAGCATTGCGGCAGAACATGGAATTGCGTGCGGCACTCGATCGCTCCTGGCCGCTCATCGAAGCGGCCGACCTCGTCGCCGACCTCTGGGAGGTACCCGCCTACCTGCGGCTGACCGCCCCGTGGCTCGAGCCGGCGGAGGTCCGCAAGCTCCGTCGCGATGATCCCCGCGCCTGGACCGAGGCAGATCTGCCATTGCTGGACGCCGCTCGGCGACGGCTCGGCGATCCCGAGTCAGCTCAACGTCAGCGTCGGCACGATGCGGCAATGGCCGCGCAGCGTCAGCGAATGGATCGGGTCGTCGACGACCTCCTGCAGGCCCACGACGACGAGGGCCTGATGGCCCAGCTCCGCCAGCCGGGGATGCGGGATGCGCTCGTGGACGACGACGGACTGCTCGAGTCCGACCCCGACGTGCTGGCCGGTCCGTTCGCCCACATCGTGGTGGACGAGGCCCAGGAGTTGACGGACGCCCAGTGGCAGATGCTGCTGCTCCGCTGTCCGTCGCGGAGCTTCACCGTCGTGGGGGATCGGGCCCAGGCCAGACACGGGTTCGCCGAGTCGTGGCAGGAACGGCTCGAGCGGATCGGACTCGGGCGGATCAACCTGGCCTCGCTCGGCATCAACTACCGGACACCCGAGGAAGTGATGGCCGAGGCCGAGCCCGTCATCCGGGCGGTGCTCCCTGATGCCAACGTTCCGAATTCGGTGAGATGCACCGGCGTTCCCGTTCGGCACGGTTCTACGTCGGAACTCCACTTGACCATCGAGGCCTGGTTCGCCGAACACGACGACGGGAACGCCTGCGTCATCAGCACCGCCGCCGAGGAACTCGACAGATTCTTCACCGATCGCCACGGTGGCCAACGGGTTCGCTGCCTGACCCCCGAGCTGTCGAAAGGTCTCGAATTCGACCTGGTCGTCCTCATCGACCCGGAGGGGTTCGGCGACGGCATCGAACGAGCCGTCGATCGGTACGTAGCGATGACCAGGGCGACCCAGCAATTGGTCATCCTCACCAGCTCGTGACCATCGCCCCCGGCAGGTGGAACCACCAAGTCCTGCACAGAGGCAGCACGCCATACTGTTTCCGTGTCGAGCGGGGTTCAGACCTCTGTCGCCGAGCCGGGTGCTGCGCGGCCGTTCGGGCGGTCGTGGTGGCGGCGGAACGCCGTGATCGTGGTGGCATCGGTGCTGATCGGCGCTGGGGCCGTGGTCTTCCTGCTCGCACCGACGAAGGTGCCCTTCTACGGCTGGACGGCCTACACGCCACTGACGTCCGGTCCCGAGTACGCGCGTACGTCGTACACGACCGGACAGCACCTCCTCGGCGCGGCCATCACTGCAGTCGGGCTGATTGCGCTGGCCGCTGCCATCGGAGGTCGACTGGCTGTCGGTGGGGCCGTCTACCGTGCTGGCTCATGACGGATCTCTGGGCCGCGCCCCGCCGCGCCTACGACACGGTGGCTGAGAGTTATGCCGAGCTCGTCCGGTTGGACCAGTTCGAGGCCTCGCTGGACCTCGCGATGCTGGAGGAGTTCTCACGTCGGGTACGTGGGCGAGGGCGGGTGCTGGACGCGGGATCCGGCCCGGGCCGGGTGACCCGGTACCTCCGGGATCGAGAGGTCGATGCCTTCGGCATCGACCTCTCATCGGAGATGGTGCGGGTGGCAACGGAGCTGCACCCGGATCTCGAGTTTTCGGTGGGCAGTATCGACGCGCTCGAATTGGAGAGCGCCTCGTTGGCCGGAGTCCTGGCCTGGTATTCGATCATCCACACCCCACCGTCGGCCCTGCCATCGGTCCTTCGGCAGTTCCTCCGCGTCCTCGAACCAGATGGCTGGTTGCTGTTGGGCTTTCAGAGTGGTGAGGGAGACAGACACCTCGAGCATGCCTACGGCCACGACATCGATCTGACTGCATTCCTCTATACGGCCGAGTACGTGGCGGAGGTGATCGTGGCGCTGGGCGGCGTCGTCCATGCCCGATTGACCCGCGGACCGGAAGGCCAGGAAAAGCGGTCCCAGGCTTTTGTGCTCGCCCGACGGTCCCAGATCGAGGGCACCGCTCCCGTCGAAGGGCGGGTGGGGGCGTGAGTCGGACGGCGCTGATCACCGGCGTGGGGCGAAGCCGGGGGATCGGAGCAGGTCTGGCTGCCGGACTGGCCGCAGACGGCTGGGATCTGGTCGTGTCGTACTGGCGTCCCTACGACGACCGCCTCGGATTGGCGGCAGGACCGGACGACCCCCGGGAGCTCGCCGCGCGGTTGGCCGTCCACGGCACCCGCGTCGAGTTGATCCCGGTCGACCTCGAAGACCCGGCCGCCCCGCAGTTCCTGCTGGATACCGCCAACTCCCGGTTCGGGCCCCTCGATGGCCTTGTCATGTCGCACTGCGAGAGCGTCGACTCCAGCCTGCTGACCACCACGGTGGAAAGCTTCGATCGGCACTACGCCGTGAATGTGCGTGCGACCTGGTTGCTACTGGCGGCTTTCGCCCGTCAACTGCCCGCCACCGGTGGGGCCGCCGTTGCACTGACCAGCGACCACACGGTGCACAATCTGCCGTACGGGGTGACCAAGGGTGCGCTGGATCGACTGGTCCTGGCGGCCGCGCACGAATTGGGCGACCGCGGTCTGCGTGCCAATGTGATCAACCCGGGCCCCATCGACACCGGCTGGATGACGGACGAGACACGAGCCGACGGACTGGCCCAGCAGCCGACCGGGCGGCTGGGCGCGCCGGCCGACATCGCCAACCTGGTCACCTTCCTGCTCTCGGAGAAGGGGGAGTGGATCAACGGTCAGTTGCTGTACAGCAATGGTGGCTATCCACTTGGCCGGCTGACGGTGTGATGTGAAACCCGGCGCCTCGACGACGCTACTGCGCTGCGTCTACATTCCTCGGGTGCCGTCGAGCGTCTCCCGGATGATGTCGGCATGGCCGGCGTGCCGGGCGGTCTCCTCGATGAGGTGCAGCATGACCCAGCGCAGGTTGCACGCCACGACATCCGGCCGTGCGCAGGCGTGGTCGAGCTCCATGCCGGCGACGATCTGCCGGGACGTCTCGGTCGCTGCTGCGAACCGGGCGGCCCACTGTTCCACCGTGTCCTGGGCGTCGAGGCGAAATGTCGCGTCGGGGATCGACGACCGGCGCTGCGGCCACCCGTCGGGAAGCGGGCGGCCGGCGGCGATGCCCTGGAACCACCGGGCCTCCCAGATCGTGCAGTGTTTGAGCAGACCCAGCAACGACAGGGCGCTGGCGGTCGGAGCCCGGCGTGCGTCGACCTCGCTGACCCCACTCACCTTTCTCACCAGCGCATCCCGCTGCTGATCGAGGAACCCGGCGAGGGCATCCCGTTCATTGGAGGTGGAGAACTCGACTGCCACGCCGCAAACCGTACCGAAGTCTCCAGCAGGTGATAGCGGGGCCGGCGACCTGGTGCGCGACATCCCCCGGCGGGCGTCGGAGTTTCTCCGGTGCCCGCCCAGACCGGCTGTTGCCTACTGGCTCGTACTGACGACGTTCCGAGGATGAGAGGGCCGACGTGCTCGCACCTGAGCTGCGCGAGCTGGATGTGCACAGCCAACGTTCCAACTGGGAGGTCGATCTGCTGGAGTGAACGACAGCAGGGGAAGCAGGTAGTTGCGGCAGGCGCGCGCACACCCCGCGCGGGTCGACGGGTACTCGGCCCTCTGGTGCGCGGCGGGTAGCGTTCGAGGTTCGATCCTCGATTGACACTGCAGCCCAGCACATCGAACACGTCACAGCGCACCGTGACAGCGCACCGTGACAGCGCACCGTGACAGCGCACCGTGACAGCGCACCGTGACAGCGCACCGTGACAGCGCACCGCAACCTGCAGATCTGCGGCGGAGAGGGCGGGATTCGGGGAAACTCCACCCCTGACGTGGCTTTCGGTGGGCCTGGTGCCGTCGTCGGCCGGAGTGCATCACCTCGTGTTCGGTCGACGCAGGGAGGTGGGTCAGGATTGAAGTGGTGATCCGTAGCCCTCCGCATGGACCCCGTTGAAGAAGTCGATGAGTCCGAACGGCGCGCGCTCACCGAGGCACAGATCGATGATCTCGTGGGCGTCGGCCGCCTCCGCCTCACTGCGGGGAAACATGGCCGCTTCGTAGACGCCCAGGGCGGTCTCGATGTCACCCGGGTGGGCGGCGATGGCCTGCCCGAGCTCGGCTCCGTCGAGCATCGCGAGATTGGCCCCCTCTCCGGACGGGGGCATCAGGTGTGCGGCATCGCCGAGGAGGGTGACTCCGGGGACGCGGTCCCATCGATGTGCATCCGGAAGCGTGTAGATCATCCGGGGGATCGGTGTGCTGTCGCCGTCGGTGATCAGCGCGGTCAGCTCCGGTGCCCATCCGTCGAACTCGGCCGCGACTGCGACTTTTGCGGTGGCGGCATCACCGAAGTCGATGGCATCGACCCAGTGGGCAGTGCGGTTCAACTCGACGTAGGTGTGCAGGATGTCCCCGGTCTCGCGATGCGCGACGATCCCCTTGCCAGGACTGAGCGCGTACATCGCGCCGCTCCCCACAGCTTCGGCGGTCGCGGTATGCCGCTCGTCGACGTCGTAGAGGTAGGTCTCGATGAACGTCGTGCCGGAGTACTCGGGCTTGGCATCGGAGAGAAGGGGGCGAACCTTGGACCAGGCGCCGTCGGCACCGACAAGGATCTCGGTGTGCACGGTCGATCCGTCTGCGAACTGCAACTCGTGCTTGCCGGCATCGAGAGTGCTGACACTGACAAGCTTCCGACCCCACTGGACGGTTCCGGATGGCAGCGAGTCGAGCAGGATCCGACGTAGGTCGCCCCGCAGCGCCTCCGGGCGTCCGCTGGTGCCGTCGTCCGGATCGTCCAGCAGTACGTTGGCATGCTGGTCGAGCGCGCGTGACGCCGAGCCACCCTGATGGATGATCGCGCGGAACTCGTCCGTCAGGCCGGCGGCTTCGAGGGCGACCTGCCCGTTGTGCTCGTGCATGTCGAGCTGGCCTCCCTGCGTGCGGGCCTCAGCCGAAGCGTCGGCCTCGTAGACGGTCGCCGGGATGCCGTGGATGTGGAGGACGCGCGCGAGGGTCAGGCCACCGAGGCCGGCGCCGATGATCGTGACTGTTGTCGTCATGAGTAGTCCCTTCCAAAGTTTGCTGGAACGTTGTTCCAATAGAGTTTGGAACAACGTTCCAGTTATGTCAAGATGGTGTCCATGCCAAACAAGTCACAGCGGACCGAACGACGGACGGATGCTCTGTCCAAGGAGCGGATCGTCGACGCTGCGATCGCGATTCTCGACGCCGACGGCGAGGGTGCGCTGACCTTCCGCGCGTTGACCGGCCGATTGGCCACGGGCGCCGGCGCCATCTACTGGCACGTCTCCGACAAGAACGAACTTCTGGCGGCGACCACCGACCACGTCATCGCCGCCGTGATGACCGAGGTGGTCGGCGATCCTGACCCGCGGGAGGCGATCCGGGAGATCGCACTCGGGGTCTTCGACGCCATCGACGCCCATCCCTGGGTGGGCACCCAGCTCTCCCGGGAGCCGTGGCAGTCGGCGGTCCTGCGGATCTTCGAGGGCTTCGGCGCGCAGATCGAGGCGCTGGGCGTGCCCGAACGGGCGCAGTTCGACTGCGCGTCCGCGCTCCTGAACTACGTTCTGGGCCTCGCCGGGCAGTATGCCGCCGGCGCCCGCCTTCTCGCGCCCGAGACAGATCGATCAGCTTTCCTCGCGACCATCGCCGCAGGGTGGCTGCGACTCGATCCCTCGGTCTACCCGTTCGTGCATCGGGTGGCGACGCAACTGCCCGAGCACGACGACCGGGAGCAATTCCTCGCCGGTGTGGACCTCATCCTGGCCGGCATGGCCACCGTCGGATAGCGCGTTCGAGCCGTTGCCGAGCCGACAACGCAGGACATGATCCGGGACGTCTCAACTCAGATGTCGGAGGTAGCGCTGCGGATCGGCAAGGAAAGAGCGCCAGTTCTGTACCAGCCGCAGCTCCGACCACGGTGTGGCGCGCAGACCCCACGGACCAACGTCGTAGACGTCGGCCCCCGGCGTGGCGGCCACGATCGGCGAATGCGTCGCCACGATGGCCTGAGTCCGGCGGCTCTCGGCGATCTCCTTCAGGATCCCGACCAGGGCCAGACTGCCGTCGAAGGACAAGGCCGCCTCCGGCTCGTCCAGCACATAGAGCCCGGGACTGCTGAACCGTGAGCCGAGAACCTCCAGAAATGATTCGCCATGCGACATCTCGTGAAATGCGGGCTCCTCCGCACCGGGGTTCCCCTCGAGGTACGAGTAGAAGCTGTGCATCGTCTCGGCCCGGAGGAAGAAACCCCACCGTGCGCCGCCGACGCCTCGGGTCAGGCGCAGGTGCTCATGCAGTTCCGACTCGGAAGAGCGCGTCGAGTGCCGAGCCCCTGTCGAGCCACCCTCCGGCGACATGCCGAAGGCCATTGCGATCGCCTCGACCAGGGTGGATTTTCCGGCTCCGTTGTCGCCCACCAGGATGGTGAGCGCGCCGAGTTCCATTCCTGTGTCGAGGATCTGCCGCACGGCGGGGATCGAGCCGGGCCACACGTCTGCCGGCAACGACATCGTCGGGTCGCCCGCCACCCGCCGTAGCGGCCGGGCCGATGGTCGCTGCGCATCCCGGCCGGGTCGCGTCGACGTCATCTGGCCAACTCTTCCAGATACCCCCGTCGGTGCAGCCGCCCAGCCGCTGCCGCCAGTTGGCCACCGGCACTGTCGGAAGGCACGTGTCAGTCTCACCCGGTGATTCGTCGCTCCGGTCACCATCGCAAGCGGTGGTCGGTGCGGTCAGAGGCTCAGAAGTAGGTCCCGGACGGCGGCCGGCTGGGACAGGAACGGGTGGTGGCCCGACTCCAGTTCGACGACGGTACCGGCTCTGCGGGCGAAGTCACGCTGCAGCGGCGCCGGGGTTCCCCCGTCCCGGGCGCAGACGAGGTAGGTCGTGGGTATCTGTTGCCAGGCCGCCGCTCCTACCGGCTGGGCCGTCACGTGCACGCTCTGCCTCGCTAGCCGGCCGGCGGCGTCGGCCTGGGTTTCGGGTTCGCAGTCCTGCAGAAACGTCGCGACGAGGAGGTCCGGCCGTACACCGAAAGTGCCTGCAGCCGGGTCGATGTCGAGGAATGGAGCGGGCGTGTCGCCGCCGAAGTCGGAAAGGCTCTGGCCGACTTCGGGTAGGTAGCTGGATATCAGCAGCAGATGGTGTACCGAGCCGACTCCGGCGGCAGCCTCCGCGGTGACGATTCCCCCGTAGCTGTGGGCCACGACGACGGTCGGCTCGTCATCGCCCTGGAGCACGTTCCGCACGGCCGCGACGTCTTCAGGTAAGCCCGGACCACCTGAGCCAGCAGGCTTTTCGCTGTCCTCGCCGCAGCTTGGCAGCGCGGGAGCCACGCTCGATATTCCCCGCTCCGTCAACAGTTCGCCGGTTCGATGCCACCACCAGGCACCGTCGCGCACGCAGGCCCCGTGTACGAACACCACTCTCATCTCGACCGGCTCCGCACTATGCGCTGCGGGCGGCGCGAGCGGAGGCGCCGGACCACTGCGCCGCGAGCCCGTCCAGCGACAATCCGAGGGCGCCGGCCAGTGCTGCGACCACCCCGAACGACGGGCTCGGCAATCGACCGGTCTCGATCTTCCGCAAGGTCTCGGGCGAGATGCCTGCTTGAGCGGCGACGTCGGTCAGCGACCGCAGATCGCGGGCCCGGCGCAGTGTCTCGCCGAGACGACGGCCCGCTGCGATCTGCTCCGGGCTCAGCGGAATCCGAACCATCATGCGCACCTCCGTCAGCGACCTGAGTGGTATGAATATACCACCTGGTATTAATATACCGCCATGATCGAACTACACACCATGGCCGAGATCCAGCAGATGCGCCCGGCCGGCGCCTTCGTCCGGGACACCCTGGCCCAGCTGTCGGCGCAGGCCGCCGTCGGGGTGAACCTGCTGGAGCTGGAGCTGGCGGCGCGAAAGGCGATCGCCGATCGTGGAGCCGTTTCGTGTTACTGGGACTATGCACCGTCCTTCGGGAACGGGCCGTTCCGGAACGTCATCTGCCTGTCGGTGAACGACGCTGCACAACACGGACTTCCCCACGACTACCGGTTGCGCGATGGAGACGTGCTGAGCCTGGACTTCGCAGTCTCGGTGGACGGGTGGGTCGCAGATGCCGCGGTCAGTGTCATCGTGGGGCGAGAAGACCCCGCAGACCGCACGCTGGTCCGTTCTACCCAGGAAGCCCTCGCCGCCGGGATCGCGGCAGCCCAGATCGGAAACCGCATCGGTGACATCTCCGCTGCCATTGGCGCTGTCGCCGCCGCGTACGGCTACCCGGTCAATCACCAGTTCGGTGGCCACGGTGTCGGGAGAACGATGCACGAGGACCTGTTCATCTGCAACGACGGCCGCGCGGGTCGGGGCTACCGGATCCGCCCGGGGCTCGTCTTCGCGATTGAACCGTGGTGGGCGAGAACCACTGCCCGGATACGGATGGACCCGGACGGCTGGACCGTCCGATCCGCCGACGGCAGTCGCGCCGCGCACACGGAGCACACCGTCGCGATCACGGCGAACGGGCCGTTCATCTTGACCGCCTGAGCACCGGCCTGTTTGCCGTCGACGCGATCGCCGGGGTCACCACCCACTGCCGCGCCCCGCATCGCTCGGCGGCAGGTCCTACGCTCGGACAGGACGGCGACGACAGATGGCTGCTGGACAGCGATGGAGGAAATCGATGGAACGCGCCCGTCCATACCTTGCGGCTTGCGTCCTGGGCTGTCCCGATCCGCGCGAATTGGCGGCCTTCTACGCCGAGTTGCTGGGCTGGACAGTGGTGGAGGATCAGCAGGACTGGGTGAGACTCCAACCTTCCGGTGGCGGGCCGGGATTGTCGTTCCAGTTCGAGGACGACTACACCCGCCCGATGTGGCCGGAACAGCCGACTCGTCAGCAGATGATGATGCACCTCGACATCGCAGTCGATGACCTCGTGGCCGAGACTATTCGCGCCCAGGAGTTGGGCGCCGTCGGCGTCGATTTTCAGCCCCAGGATCACGTCCGGGTCATGGTGGACCCCGCCGGCCACCCGTTCTGCCTATTCGTCAGGTAACTCGAGTGTGCCGTCCGGCAGCTCGAACCGCAGACCTGGTCTCGCCGACGTCCCAATCGGTGCAACGCCGATCTCCAATTCCCAGGACACATGTCCGGTGTTTTTGCAGGGCGAGCTGAGGCGGCGCACAAAGAAGACGCTCCCGTGGTCTCTGCGCACCTCGCGGAACCCGGCCTTGGCCAGGACCCGTTGGGATGCGAGGTTGTCCGGTGCGGTGTCCGCCGCCGCGCTGGTAGCGCCGCGTTGCGCTGCCATCTGCACTGCAGCGCAGACGCATTCGGTAGCCAGACCGATGCCCCGGGCAGCCGCCACCAAGCCGTAGCCGATCTCGACCCGCCCAATTTGATCGGGCGCCCCGAAGAAGCCGAATCCGCCGATGGCCAACCCGTCGGCGGCGTTCCGGATCATGTACAGGGTGAATACCGGATCAGGTGCAGAATTAGCCGCGAGGGATCGGAGCGGATCGAGTTCGGCGGCCAGTGGATATTCGGGATGCCAGCGGTCCTGAACGGTGCGCCGGCCGGCGACGATTCTGGCCGCCAGCGGTGGCGAGATGCTCTCCAGACGTAACCGTGCCGTCGCGATGATCATCGGCCCACCATCGCCCCATCATCCGGCACGACGGATCCGGCACCCGTGAGCGAGTCGACGCCTGGACCGGACCGAGGAGGGCGGGACCGGAGCGCCCACCGGAGGAACCCCCTATGAGAGGAGATCGTGGCCTGACCCCAGGCGTTCGGGCACGTCTTGATCGCCGGCCACGGGGGTGCGCAGGGCGACTGTTGGCCCGACCCTCGAGTGGTGATGGCACAGGTGTGTCAGGACCCGTCGCTCCGCGGCGATCCGGAGCGGTTGCCATCACACGCGAGAGCCGGCGGATTGCAGGCTGAGATCCAGAGCGTTGATCATCCAGGTGAAGCTGTCGTCGACATCGGTGTGGATCTGGAAGCCTCCGGACGCTTCCAGCGTGGCGAAGCCGTGCAGCACGCTACGCACCATTCGTAGTGCATGGATTTCCTGGCTGGGATCCAGGTGATATCCGCGCAGTGCGGCGGAGAGCGAGGCGAGCAGACGACTGGCTGCCGGGATGAGCGGATCATCGGGTCCGGTCGGTCGGGCCGCGTTGCCGGCCGCGTACCGGCCAGGGTGATCCCTCACGAATTCTCGCATGGCGGCCGCAGCGGCGCCGAGGGCGTCGCTGCCGGCCCGGCCCTGCGTGGCGTCACGGAGCGCGTCGCCGAGTTCGGTCATCGCGAGGACTGCGATCCGGTGGGTGAGGTCGGCCTGGCTGTCGACATGCTTGTAGAGGGAAGGGGTTTTGACGCCGAGCCGTTCGGCTACCAGACCCATGCTGAGCTGGTCCAGCCCGACCTCGTCCGCCAGGGCGGCACCCGCCTCGGTGACCGAAGCGGGCGCGAGTCCGGCCCTAGGCACGGGCAGCCGTCTTGGTCAGAAAGGGCAGCGCGAGTGCGAGGACGTCGTCAGGTGTCTGGGCGTGGGGGTAGTGGCCTGCGCCGTCGATGACGGCCAGCTGGCCGAGGCCCTGGGGCAGGTCGGAGACGATCTTTTCGCCTTCGGCTCGGGCATCGGCCCAGTCGGGGTCGGCGGTGCCCTCGATGATCAGAACCGGGCAGCGGACGTTCGTCAGCTGTGCGTCGGCGTCGGACGGACTGGCCTTACACATGGCCTGCAACGCCTTCATCCGGCCCGGCTCGCTCAACTTGCCGTCGATGCGGGCCAGTTCGGCGTCCCAATCCGCCGGCTTCGACGGGTACGCCAGATCGAGATACTTCTTCCAGTTCGGGAGGCTTCCGAGAACCACGGTCAAGGCGAGCCGGGTGTAACCGACCCGATAGCGCTTCACACGCACCAGTCCGCCGACGGCGACCGACTGTTTGCGGGTGAACGGCGCCAGTTCGAAGAGACCGGTGATCATCTCCGGTGCGGTGGCGGCCGCGATGGTCGCGGCGCCGCCGCTGATCGACTGGCCGACGATCACGGCCGGGCCGCCGAGATGCCGGATGACGGCGACCAGGTCGCCGGCGATATCGGTGCGGCTGTAGCCGTCCCAGCCGAGACTGGAGTCTCCGCAGCCGCGGATGTCGACATTGGCGACCCGGTATCCCGCGGTAACCAGGGCCGGGACGAGGAAGCGATAGGAGTGTCGGCTGTCACCGATGCCGTGCGCGAGAACGACGAGGGGCCCTTCGCCGATGACGTCATAGGCAATGGTGTTGGTGCCGATCTGCACATGTTCGGTCATGACATCCTCCGTCATAAGGCTAATTCAGTTAGTTAAAAGCTATCCGAGTTAGCCAAGGTCGTCAAGTCCGGTCGCAGAGTCGCCTACGCGGGCTCCCACAGTTCGATCCGGTTGCCGTCAGGGTCCGTGACCCAGCCGAATCGTCCGACGCCTTCCATCTCCTGCGTGTCGTCGGCGACGGAGGCGCCACCGGCCCGCAACTGCGCAAGCATCGCTTCCAGGTCGCGAACCCGAAAGTTGAGCATGGTCTGCTGATCACGGCGACCGAAGTAGTCGGTCTCCCACTCGAAGGCCGCGAACACCGTCGGCCCGGCTTGCTGGCCCCAGAGGCCGTTGTCGTCGGTGTCCAAGCCCAGACACTCCCGATACCACGAGCTCAGGGCAATCGGGTCGACCGACCGCACGAAGTACCCGCCGATTCCAAGGACGCGTTCCATCGCGCAATTCTAGGTCCGCACGTCCCGTTGATCTCGGCCCGCGAGATGACCTCTCCGGTCCCCTCGCATGCTCCCCGCGTCGATCTCCTGCCCGGTTCCACTTTGCGTCGCCCACCTGGCTCTGAATTCGTCTCGGATCCTCGGTAGCGTTGGTTGCGTTGAGAGCCGAAGCTACCCACCGATGGGGGACGACGATGGGCGCGACACCGCCGGACGGCAGATCCTGCGTGGCTTGCGGTCGGACCATCCTGTGGCGCAGGAAGTGGGCTCGCGACTGGGATCCGGAGCGCTACTGCCCGGACGCATGTCGGCGCGCGAGGTGACGGCGATGGACCGAAACTTGGAGGAGTCGATCCGCACCAAGCTGTCGCACCGGGCGCTGGGCTCCACGATCTGTCCGAGCGAAGTGGCCAGGGATCTTGGCGGTGAAAACTGGCGCGACCTGATGGAACCTGCGCGGGCCGCGGCCCGGAGACTGGTGGCTGCGGGTGAGGTCGAAATTACCCAGGGTGGACGCGTGGTCGACCCGAGTACCGCGAAGGGCCCGATCCGGATCAGACGGGTCCGCTGACGCACTGACCAGGCCCCTCGAACGGACGCCCGAAAGCCGGCGAGCCCCGGCTCGGCCGAAGGGCCGAGCCGGGGCTCGTGGTGGTGCGGGGTGGATCAGGCGGACTTGGTGAACTCCAGCTCGAGGGAGATCTCGACCTTGTCGCTGACGACGGCATTACCCGCGCCGAAAGCGGCTTCGAAGGAGACGTTGTACTCCTTGCGGCTGATGGAGGTGGTGGCAGAGAAGCCGGCCCGCTCTGCGCCATAGGCGTCAGTGGTCGCGCCGAGGAACTCGGTGGCCAGCTCGACGGACTTGGTGATGTCGCGGATGGTCAGGTCGCCGACGACGACGAACTCGTCGTTGTCGAAGTTCTTGATCCCGGTCGAGACGAAGTTCAGGGTCGGGTACTGCTCGACGTGCAGGAAGTCGGGGGACTTGACGTGCTCGTTGCGCTGCTCCTGCTTGGTGTCGACGCTCACGGCGTCGATCACGGCAGTGACGGTGGCGTCGGCCAGGCCGGTCTCGGGCACGGTCAGGGTGGCGGACTCGAGGGCGAAGCTGCCCTTGGCCTTGCCGACGGCCATGTGGCGGACCTTGAAGCTGACATCTGAGTGAACGGTGTCCGCAACCCAGGTTCCGGTGAGTGTGGTGGTGGGAGTGCTCATTGAATCCTCCGTGGTGACTGGCGCACTGTGAACAGTGCGATCTGGATGACGCTCTGCATCTTGCTGATGTATGACGTGTCAACAACCTCGCTGCTTACTGTAGTCCCAAAGAAGTGGACTTGTCATCTAAAGCATGCAGCGCCGGTCTGTGACCTTTGCCATTCACTGCCCGGGACTATCGGGGCGACCGGCCTAGGGCTACTCGCGAGTAGCGTCAGCAGCCATGAGCGAGACTCCTCCGGGTCCTGTGCCGCGCAGGGTGCCGGGCCGGTACGTGGCGATCGGCGACAGCTTCACCGAAGGCGTCGGTGACGATCTGCCCGACGGTTCGGTGCGGGGGTGGGCGGATCTGGTGGGCGGCGTGCTGTCCGAGCACTGGGTTCGGCAGGATCCGTCCGGTGAGCGGACGGGCTACGCCAACCTCGCCATTCGCGGCAAACTGCTCGGGCCGATCATCGACGAGCAGTTGGACCCGGCCCTCGATCTGCGTCCTGACCTGGTCACGTTCGCCGGCGGCGGTAACGACATGCTGCGGCCGCGGTCCGACGTCCGGTCGCTGCTGCGCTTGATCGACCTGGCCACCGCCCGGCTGGTCGATTCCGGCGCCACGGTCGTGCTGTTCACCGGCGCCGACCCGTGCGACGGGCTACCGCTCGGGCATCGGATCCGAGCGACCGGCGACCGGCTGGCCGCTGGCGTGCGGCTGGTGGTCGAGCGGCGGGGGGCGCTACTGGTGGATCTCTGGCCGATCGAAGAGCTTCGCGACCCGCGCTATTGGGCCGGCGACCGCCTGCACCTCGGTGAGATCGGCCACCGGCAGGTCGCGGCCCGAGTCCTGGACGCGATACACGTCGAGCGGCCCGCGGCATGGACGGCGCCGGCGGGAACGCCGCTGCCGCCGCCGCGAACCGCTCGGGGCGAGCTGGACTTCTACTGGGAGTACGTCGGGCCGTGGGTGCGACGTCGACTCACCGGCACGTCTTCGGGTGATCACCGCCCACCGAAACGGCCGGCGCTCGCGCCGGTCGTGTGAACCAGGCCTGCGTGCGGCCGGCCGTGGGACGGCGGTCGCCGGCTCAGTACGACTTGACGGAGAGGTTCTTCCAGGTGGCCCAGGAGTACGTCCAGTCGAACAGGTCGCCGTCCGACGCTGACAGATCGATGGTCGTCCCGGTCACTTCGACGGGATCACCGAGCAGCGCCGACTTGTAGTAGGCCTCCGCGTTCGCGAGGGAGAGGTTCACGCAACCGTGCGAGACGTTGGTGTTGCCCTGATCGCCCACGGTGTTCGGGTTGGCATGGATGAACTCACCGTTGTCACTGATCCGGACCGCCCAGCGTTCCAGCACATTGGTGTACCCATACTTCGGGTTGCTCATCAGCTTGGTGGGGAACATGTCGTTGACCACGTGGATGCCGGACCGGGTGATCTTGTCCGGGGTGTCGCCCTTTCCGTAGGACGCGGGGTAGGCCGCCACCTGCTTGCCATCCTGGAAAACCAGCAGATCGTGCGAATTGACGTCCGCCTTGACGACCTGGTTCCGGCCGATGGTGAAGTCGCTGGTGACGTCGTCGCCGCCGTAGATCCCGTTCCCGAACTTCAGGCCGTAGACATTGGCCGCGATGTGCACCTTGGTGTTCTCGGGCCAGTAGCTCGCCGTCCTGAAGTCGAGCGCCCACAGTCCGTCGTCGTGCTGGATCCAGACCCAGGCGCCGGTGACCTTCGGAGTGGTGGTGATCGTGATGTTCTTGGCGATCGCGTCGCCGTCGGCGGGTTTGACGCTGAACGAGACGATCACGGAGGTCGCAACACCGACGACCTTGCCGTCACCCGGACTGATGGTGGTGCGCACCTTCGTCTTCGGGGTCACGGTGGTATAGCTGCCGGTGATCGGAACGACCTTCCCGTCCGTTCCGGTGGCCGACCCGGCCACCTTGTAGACCTTGCCGTAGCCGAGGACCTCGCCGAGTGACCAACTGGTGCCGTCGGCCGAAACAGCACCCTTGAGCGCCTTCCCCGTCGGACTGGTCATCTTCAGCTCGGTGATCTTGCCCTGGGTGACTGAGATCTTCACCGGATCCGCCGGGGTGATGCCACTGGCCCCGAAAGCCGGGCTGGAACTGACCTTGGCGACCGGCAGTGCGATTGCGCTGGAAGCAGCGGCAGAGCTGACCGGTATCGAACTCACCGGTGCGGAACCCGCGGCAGACGAAGCGGGCGCCGAGGCGGTACTGCTGACTCCGGGGACCGTGACCGACGTGGAGCCGGCGGCGACCGTCGAAGGCACGGTCACGGTGACCGGCACCGCCGAACCACCACCCGTCGCAGTGCAGGCCGTTGCGGTGAGGCCCAACGCCAGCAACAGGGCAATGAGATGCCCGCGCCTGATCCGGGCCGTGTGTCCAACCACCTGCATGTGAACCATCCGATATCTGATTGCTGGGCCTTGGTAGAAAGGGACTTCGTGACGTTTCTACGTCACCCGTCCGTCCGTCCTTCAACGTCGACGGACGGGCGTCCCCGTCGGGGGACGTCCCGAACCACGGCGGGGTTGCTTCCCCTTTACCATCATGGTGCCTGGCCCTGCGTGACATCCGTGTCACCCCCGCTGCGTCCGGTCGCCGTCGGCGGCCTGGTCCTGCCGGACTGCGGCGGCAGGTTCTCGAGCCTCGCCACCTGGATCGGTACCGCCTCGCCCCGATGCACCAGATGACCCTGACCTGCCCGGAACGGACCCGTGCGACGCGGGATGCGCGCATCCAGCAGGGCCCCATCCGCGGCCTCTGCCTGCAGGAGGACTCCGGACCGGAGCGCAGCGACTTCCGCGATGGGACCGCGGTGTGCGCGGAGGGCCAGATCGAGCCGGCAGCCCAGGGCCAGGTACTGACCCGGACCCGCCACTGTGACGAATCGCTCCAGCAGGTCGGCTCCGGTCTCCGACCAGTCGGGGACGTCATCGGCCACCAGCAGGATCGAGCCCTGATGTTCCGCCAGTACGGTCCGCAGCCCAGCGGTTCCCGCCCGCAGGTCGATGTCCAGAACACCGGGGAGCGGGCTGACCGGCCGATGGCTTCCTCGAACCACCCGAATGCCGGCCTCGACCGCTCCGGCGGCCAGCACGGACAGAACGGTGCTCACTCCGCTGCGCCGAGGTCCGGAGATCAACAGCGCGCCACCCGGGCCGGCCAGATCGATCAGCTGGGGGACCACGGCGTCACCGCCCAGTCCGATCGGGACCGCATCGGGCCGGGCGGCCGGCAGATCGCGCCTGCTCACCAGATGCGGTAGACGCCGGACGACCACGGGATCCCGAGCGTCCGGGTCCGGCCGTGGAGCTGATCCCCGCGGTCGCGTGCCGCGCTCGCAACGGGCCAGCTGCACCTCATCGGCATCGATCCGGCCCCGGCCGGGTGCCCTGCCCGCTCCGCCCAGCCGCACCACGGTCGAGAAGGACGAGGCCATCCGGTGGTGCTCGAGCTCCGGATCGCCGCTGGCGATCACGGTGACGCCGACGGCCGGCCCACGGGCGGCCAGGTCGGCCAGACCGGCCATCGTGGCGCCGTAGTCGAGAGCATCCAACGGGCCGCCGACCAACTTCCAACCGTCCACGATCAACAGGACCGGAGGTGCCTCGCAGGCGGCTCTGGATCGCACTTCAGCGGCCACCCGGCCGACCAACCGCTGTATCAGTGGGACGTCGTCGATCGTGAGATGGGAGCGGGTGACCTCCCAGTCGGCCAGGTCGGACAGTCCGTCACCGGCGTCGACGACGAGCAGATCAGCACCGGATGCTGCGGCCGCACAAGCGATCCGGCGCAACGCCGCGCTGCGACCCGAACCAGCTGGTCCCAGTACCAGGATCGAACCGCCGGGCGATCTCCAGTCGACCTGGCACTGCTCGGATGGACGATCGAGCAGGCCGAGGCAACCGGGATCGCCGGATTCGAAGCGAAGGGGCAGCGGGGGCAGCCAGGGCGGTGTCGGCCGGGCTGTTCCTCTCGCCAGGGTCCGGGCCGCGGCCACCATCTCGTCGAGGTCGGATGGGGTGGATCCGGCCGTTCGCGCGGTCGCGCGAGCGTCATCGCGGAGCAGCACACGGTGCCCGTTCGCGGGCGACGTCGTGACCCGGGCGACCTGGAAGGCCGTGACGCGCCCGCGACTGCCGCGTAGCAGTGCCCGGCCGGGGAGATCCGGCGTGAGCCGGGCCGCCGCGGCGGTCTCGATGACGTCGATGGAGTCGGCGTCGTCGGCGACCCGCAGACAGACCCGGAGACCGATGTTCGCCCTGATGGCCGGGTTGAGCACCCCGGCCGGCCGTTGGGTGGCCAGGATCAGGTGGAGTCCGAGCGAGCGGCCGCGTTGGGCGAGATCGAGCAGCCCGGCGAGGAACTCGGGCCGTTCGGCGGCCACCGTCGCGAACTCGTCGACGACGACGACCAGGGCCGGGGGTGCCTCGCCCGATCGCCGCAGAACAGTCAGATCCGGCGCGGCTGCGTCGGCCAGCAGTTGCTCTCGTCGGCGTACTTCGGCGCGCAGGCTGACCAGCGCCCGGGTGCCCAGCACCTCATCGAGATCGGTGATGACTCCGGTGGTGTGCGGCAGATCCGCCAATCGGCCGAAGGCCGCGCCGCCCTTGTAGTCGATCAACAGGAACGCGGTGTGAGCGGGCGGCGCGGCGCACGCCAGTCCGGCGACCAAGGTCTGCAGCAACTCCGACTTCCCTGATCCGGTGGTCCCGGCGATCAGCACGTGCGGCCCGTCCCGTTCGAGGTCGACGAGCAGGGGGCCGCCGGACGACACTCCGATCGCGGTCGTCATCGACGGGCGCTGCCACTGCCGTGCCATCCCGACCGCCGCCCGAGCGGGCGCGAACAGGCTGGAGAAACTGACGTCGGTCGGTAATCCTCCCCACGGTGAATCCGGGTCGATCAGCGGTGTGAGGGCGGTGACCATGTCGTCGAGGTAGCGCGACGACACCCCGGCCGGTTCGGCGTCGACCTCTCCATCCCCGGTGACGAGGCGGACCCGCTGGGTATCGACGACGGCGATCGCGGTGCATTCCACCGGCAGGGCGGCCGGTTCCGTCGAGATGCAGATCGCGATCAGATCAGGTTCTGCGCCGGCGGCGCGCTGCAGCAGTTCGTTCATCCTGGGCGTGCGCCGCCAACGATCCGCATCGTCGAGAACCACCACCACGGAGCGCTCTTCCCGGTAGGTCAGCAGCTTGGCCACGGCTGCTGCCGCGGTCGGGTGCGTCGGAAAGGTGGCCACCGCCCCGCCGGCTGCGGCGTGCGGAAGATCCCGACACCTGGCCAGGTCGTCGTGGTCGGAGAAGACCACGATGTGCAGATCAGCGGGGGAGTGCAGGGTGACGAGTTGGGCGAGCAGGGACCGGACCAGCGGGCGGGCGCGACCGGCGATCCCCAGCGCTCCGACGGCGGCCAGGTCGACCGTGATCGGGACTTCGGCCACCCACGGGCGTTCGGCTCGCACGATCCGGATCGGACGGCCGCCGACGCCCAACGAGAGGACGAGAAAATCTGGATGGTGGCGGCGACGCTCCCACAGCCGAACGCTGCCGCTGTGGGCTCGCCTGGCCAGGGTGGCGGGATCCGGATAGCGATCCCAGGCATCGCGTCGGTCAGCCCGGACGGCCTCCTCGATCAGCTCCGCTTCCGCCGCTGTCGCCCGCGCATGGTCCGACCGTGCGCGCCGATGGCTCCGGCGACCCGCGATCCGGTCGGACAGGGCACTGAGCAGCATCATCACCGGCCCCAGGGCGGCCAGCAGCAGGAACGTCCACAGACCGGTGATGGCGGCGATCCCGACACCAGCGGCCGCGCCGCCGACCGCCGCCACCAGCGGAAGCGGGCGCTTTGTCCGTTCGGGGGCCGGCCCGACCTCCGGAGGGGTCGGGTGGTCGAAGAGCGGGGCCACCCTGGCAGGGCGGGACACGATCAGGCGACCGGCACCGTCGGACACCACCAGCATCGCCGGTTCGGCGTCCATGGTGACACGAAAGACGCTGCCGCCCAAACGAATCAACCCGCCCATCAGGGTCGTCGTCGACGCGTCGGGCCGGGGTGCGCCGTCGATGTGCACCCCGTTCACCGAACCGAGGTCGGTCACCACGATGCGCTGATCGATGCTGCCGATGCGGGCATGCTTGCGGGACAACTCGGGGTCGACCGGACCCAGGTCGCAGTCCGGGCCGCGGCCGACCAGCACCGGGCGGTCGTCGACGGGAACCCAACCCCCGGCGTCCGGCCCCGCGACGCATGACAGATTGACCGGGCCGATGGTGGTGACGTCGTCGCTGCCCACCGTCGACAGCACCCGGCCGGCCAGCATCGGGGCCCGGCCGAGGATCCAGGAGCCTTCGACGGCGCCGATCCCGTGATGAAGGGTTGTGCCGACGGGCAGGCCGGCCCGGTCGATCAGCGCCGGCAGCACATCGGCCAACCGGGTGGGCCCCGTCAGCTCGACCAGCACATCAACGTCCCGCTGGTCGGACCTGATGGTCAGTGGCAGGACGAAGAAGGTCACCGGCGAAGTGTCGCCAGCTCACCGTGCACGCGCCAGCAGCTCGACCACGATGTGGACAGAGCCAGCGTATGGGGACAACGGACCACGCAGGGTGGTGCAGCCGATCAGGATTCGTCGCCTTCGTGGTCGGTGGTACCCGCCTTGGAGGCGAGCAGTCGGCGGAAGGAGGAGAGCCGACCCGGACGGGCACCGCCGGCCGCGACGAACCCGTCCAGCGCGCACCCGACGCCGGTGGAATCCGGACCGCCATCAGGGCCCGAGTGGTCACACCCCGGCGGGCAGCCGACGGTGGCCGGCAGCAGGTCGTCGAAGGTCTGCAGCAGATCGTCGGCGGTCACATGGGCCAGGCCGAACGACCGCACACCGGGCGTGTCGATCACCCAACCGCCGTCGGGCAGGGCGAGGGCGATCGCGGACGTCGAAGTGTGTCGGCCCTTGCCCACCCCGGTGACCGATCCGATGGCCCGCAGGGCATCCGGAACCAGGGCGTTGACGAGGGTCGACTTGCCCACGCCCGAATGGCCGACCATCACCGAGATCAGACCGTGCAGGCGGGACCGCACCTCGTCGATGCTCGCCGGATCCAGGGTGCGGTCGGCGCCCGGAACCCGTCGGGTCACGATGATCGGCAGGTCGAGATCGCGGTAGGTCTCGAGCAGCGGGGCCGGATCGGCCAGGTCAGCCTTGGTCAGGATCAGCACGGGGTCGAGATGGCCGGTGTACGCCGCGACCAGGCATCGATCGATGAAGCCGGTCCTGGGCACCGGGTCGGCCAGGGCCGTGACGATCACCAACTGATCCGCATTGGCCACGATCACGCGCTCGGCCAGGTCGGTGTCGTCGGCCGAACGCCGTAGCACACTGCGCCGTTCGTTGATCCGGATGATCCGGGCGAGGGCATCGACACCGCCCGAGATGTCGCCCACCAATTCGACCCGGTCGCCCACGGCGATGGCCCGGCGGCCGAGCTCCCTGGCCCGCATGGCGGTGATCGACCTGGCTCGCTCGGTGCCCGCCCCGACCAGGCAGGTGTAGCGGCCGCGGTCGACGGTCGTCACCATCCCGACGGTCGAATCATCGTGTGCGGGGCGGGTTTTCGTGCGGGGCCGGGAGCGGCGACCGGGGCGGACGTGGACGTCGTCGTTGTCCCAGTCGTCGCCGAGGGTCTTCAGGACGCAGCTCGCGTTGCCTCGAGCATGCTGGTCCACATCGTCGCGAAACCGGGCAGAGTCTTTGCCGTGCTACCGATGTCGTCGACCACGAGGTCGGGTACCGCGAGTCCGATGATGGCTCCTGCCGTCGCCATCCGATGGTCTGCCCAGGCCGGCCAGATCCCTCCGGTGAGGGGGCGCGGGCGGATGACGAGGCCGTCCTCGGTCTCGTCGGCATCACCGCCGATCGCCCTGATGTTGCCGGCGATGGCTGCCAGCCGATCTGTCTCGTGGCCGCGTAGATGGCCGATGCCACGCAGCCGACTCGGGCTGTCGGCGAACAGGGCGATGGCCGCAATCGTCGGCGTCAGCTCACCGACTTCGTGCAGGTCGAGGTCGACCCCGGCCGGCCGGTCGTGGCCGGTCACCGTCAGGACCCCGCTGGTCAGGTCCACCTCGGCGCCCATCAGCGACAGGATCCAGCGGATCGCGTCGCCCGGTTGGGTGGTCCGCGCCGGCCATGACGGGACCCGGACCGTGCCGCCGGCGACGACGGCGGCGGCCAGGAAGGGGGTCGCGTTCGACAGGTCCGGCTCGACGGTGCCGACGAACGGAGAAACCGGGCCTGGTTCGACGCGCCAGGTGTTGGCGCCGCTGTCATCGACCACCACTCCGACGGCGCGGAGCATTTCCACGGTCATCTCGATGTGCGGCATCGAGGGCACCGGCTTACCGGTGTGCACCACAGTCAGGCCATCGCGGTAACCCGCACCCGACAGCAGAAGTCCGGACACGAACTGTGACGACGACGAGGCGTCGATCCGCACCGTTCCGCCGGGCAGCGAGCCGGTTCCGTGGACGACGAACGGCAGGGTGTCTCCGTCGATCCTGGCACCCAGCTGCCGGAGTGCGTCGAGGATCGTCGCCATCGGGCGGAGCCTCGCGTACTCGTCGCCGTCGACGGTCACGTCTCCGGTCGCGTTCACGGCGAGCGGCGGCAGGAATCGCATCACTGTGCCGGCCAGTCCGCAGTCGATCGTCGCCGGCCCGCGCAGCGGCCCGGGGGTCACCGTCCACATGTCCTGCTCGGCCGGGGCGCCCTGGTCCACCGTGATGCCCAGCGCGGACAGCGCGGCGGCCATCAGATCGGTGTCGCGGCTACGCAACGGGGCGGCGATGCTGGACGGCCCGGTCGCCTGGGCCGCCAGGATGAGCGCCCGGTTGGTGACCGACTTGGAGCCGGGCACCGCCACGGTGGCGTCGATGGATCGTGTTGGTGTTGGTGCCGGCCATCCGGTCGTCGCTGAAATGCTCACCGACCTATTTTCGCCCATCGCGCGGGGTCCGGCTGACGGGTGGGCGGGTTGGCCGGCGATCGGGCCGGATCCACTCATCCGAACGGGAGGGGACCGGAGCCGTGGTTGATCAGCGTCGCCGTCAGGCTCTGGCTGGAGGTGGTCGTGACCCAGCAGTTGGACACCCCGCCCTGGCCGCGGGCCAGCACCGCCAGCTGGCCGGCAAAGGTGGGGTCGGACGTGCCGATCACCGTGGCGACCATCTGTCGGCAGCGCGCCGTCGTGGGCGGCGTCGAGCCGAATGACCTGGTGAGCAGTTCCGCGTGGTGGGGACGGTCGCACGAAACGGCCAGCTGTCCGGGGCCTTCCGAGCAACTGGCGAAGGCGCCCGGCGGGGTACCGATGCTGGCGTTGCGGGCGGTGCCGTCGTAGGAGATCGGGAAGTCGAGGACACCGGGCATCACTTCACAGCTGTACCACCGTTGACCGAGTTTCCATTCGAGATCGCCCGGGACGGTCAGCCTGGTGAAGAAGCTGACCTGGATCCGGGAGGTGGGCGACCCAACCCCCCAGCCGAGGAATCGCCCGGCCTGCTGGTCGCACTGACGGCTCAGCGACCCGCTGGTGAACCCCGTGTCGGCCACGGTGGGCCGATTGGGCCAGGCCTTCGGGTCGAGAGTGCCGACGGCGAGGACCTCTGCGCTGTGGGGCTGGCTACAGGGCACCGCGGGCACGACGTCGAACACCGAGTTCAGCTGATCCGGGTTCTCCAGGGGACCGAGGCAGTCGCCCGGCAGCGGCCGCGGATCGACGTGCACAGCCGGCGCCGGCGCACCCATCACGCTGTGCCCGACGATTCCGGGCGCGCACATGACGGCCACCAGGATCAGCACCATGATGGCTCCGCCCGCGAACCGCCGGTTCACCGCTCCTCCTTGCGTGGACGCCGACGTGCGGCGTCCCCTTCCGCGCCCCACTGCGTCCTCGTCATCACCACTATGGACCTGTCTGACCTGCTTGGACAGGGCTGCGGACCGACCTCCGCGAGCCCGACTGCTGGTGCACAATCAACAGATGTGTGGCCGTTACGCGAATTCCACCAACACCGCCGGGCTCTACGGTGCCTTCGACGTCGACGAGGTGATCGGCGAGGATCTGGCGCCGTCCTGGAACATCGCGCCGACCGACGAGGTGCGGGCCGTCGTGGAGCGAAAGCCGCGTGGCGACGATGACGACGCGGCCATCGTCCGCCAGCTCCGGACGCTCCGGTGGGGTCTGGTGCCCAGCTGGTCGAAGGACAGGAAAGGCGCGGCCCGGCTGATCAATGCCCGCCGCGAGACGGTGGTGGAGAAGCCGGCGTTCAAAAAGGCCGCCGGGCGCCGCCGGTGCCTGCTGCCGGCCGACGGCTATTTCGAGTGGCAGAAGACGGCGGTCGGGAAGGTCCCGTACTTTCTCCACGCACAGGACGACCAGCCGCTCGCGTTCGCCGGCCTCTACGAGCTCTGGCCGGATCCGGCGATGGCCGACGACGATCCCGGCAGGTGGCTGTGGACCTGCACCGTCATCACCCAGCAGGCCACCGACACTCTCGGTGAGATCCACGATCGCTGCCCGGTAGTGGTCCCGGCGCAGCTGCACGGGGCGTGGTTGGACTGCACGACGGGCGATCCGGCGGTGGCCGGCCGACTGCTGGAGGCGATGCCGGAGCCGAACCTGCAGCCGCGCGTGGTGTCGGCGTCGGTCAACAGCGTGCGGAACAACGGCCCGGAGCTCATCCGTGCGGTGGCCTCGACGCTCGACGCGGTCCAGCTCGAGCTATAGACCGAACGTCACGAAGCGGCGATGCTGGCCAGGCTCGCCCGGCAGGCGCGCGCCAGGTCCGCGGGTGCGAGCTCCATCTGCAGACCGCGTCGCCCGGCACTGACGAATACCGTCGGGAAATCGCCGGCACTCGCGTCGATGATGGTGGTCAGCGCTCTGCGCTGACCGACCGGCGAGATGCCGCCGGCCACATAGCCGCTCGACCTCTCAGCCTCGGCCACCGCTGCCATCGCCGCCTTCTTCCCGCCGGCCGCCACCGCGAGCGCCTTCAGATCGAGATGGGCGGACACCGGGACCACCGCGACCACGAGGGTGCCGTCGACCGAGGCGACCAACGTCTTGAACACCCGGGCTGGGTCCTGGCCGAGCGCAGCCACCACCTCGTCACCGAAAGCGGTCGTGCGCGGGTCGTGCTCGTACGGGCGCAGGGTGTACTCGATCTTCGCCTTCGCCAGTGCGGCGATCGCTGGGGTGGGAGCTCCGGCCATCGCTGCAGATTAGCCGTTCCCAGTGCGGCGGTCGGACGGAATAGGGCACCGCGGGGCGGTGTTGCGCATCAATGAGAGGAAGGTGGCCCATGGCAGCGTCAGCACTGATCGACCGGCCGGTGCCCACGTTCGGCGTACCCTCCATGTCCAGTGGGGCCGATGGCCCGCGCGCCCGGAAACCGGGCAGGACGGCAGGGACGAGGGTGTTGGTGGCGACAGATATCGAGACGGCGGAAGCTGGCGCAGGCGGGGTTGCCGAAGCTGTGGCGGTCCCGGAGATCAGCCAGCAGGAGTTGTCGGACCGGTTCACCGAGCAGGCCATGCCGATGCTGGACCAGCTGTACGCGGCCGCCATGCGGATGACCAGGAATCCAGCGGACGCCGAGGATCTGGTCCAGGAGACCTATCTCAAGGCGTACGGCGCATTCAAGTCGTTCACCCAGGGCACGAACCTCCGGGCCTGGTTGTATCGCATCCTGACGAACACCTACATCAACGGCTACCGCAAGAAGCAACGACAGCCGCTGGTGTCGCCGACCGAGGAGATCACCGACTGGCAGTTGGCTGCGGTCGAGTCGCACACGTCGACGGGTCTGCGTTCGGCCGAGATGGATGCGCTGGACCGGTTGCCGGACAGCGACGTCAAGGAGGCTCTCCAGGAACTCCCGGAGGACTTCCGACTGGCGGTCTACCTGGCCGACGTCGAGGGCTTCGCCTACAAGGAAATCGCCGAGATCATGGGAACACCGCTCGGCACGGTGATGTCGCGTCTGCACCGTGGGCGTCGGCAGCTCCGCGAGCTGCTCACCGACTACGCGACCGAGCGCGGGTTCCTGCGCAATTCTGCGACCGACCTGAATGAGGTGTGAGCGATGGCTTGCGGAGATCCTGAAGAGATCGAATGTGCAGGCGTCCTCCGGGATGTGTGGCTCTTCCTCGATGACGAGCTCGACCCGGACAACCGGGCCGCGGTGGAGGCCCACCTCGACGGTTGCTCGCCCTGTCTCGAAGAAGCCAACCTCGACCAGAAGCTGAAAGCCTTGCTGCACAGCAAGTGTGGCGGTGAGCGCGCGCCCGAGCAGTTGCGGGCGCGGCTGGCCCAGCATCTTCGATCGGTGACGGTGACCAGCATCAGCGGCCCCGGGTTCGCCGCGACCGAGGTTCGTACCGTCGAGTACTGAACTCGCTGACCACCTGAACTCTTCGATGAGCTGCAATGCCGACGGGCCCCGTCGGTGATGTCGAGTCCTGGCCATCCGCCCGGGCTGGAGATCACCGACGGGGCCCGTCGGCATTGCAGGAAGGTCAGGCGTTGGGACGGTTGCCGTGGTTTGCGCCGTTCTTCTTGCGGGACTTCCTCTTACGGCCGCGCTTGCTCATGGTGACTCCAGATAGTGAGTGGCTGGTTTGCTGCCCGCCGGACCGGATTGGTGCAGCGCTGTACCTATTTTGCCACGTCGACGAGACGCATCCGGCCATTGGAGAGCGCCGGACCGACCTGGGGGCACCGGCGTGAAAGGATGTGCTGCGGTGCGCAGCTGGGCGCCGAACCCGAGAGTGGAGGAACACAGATGGCCGAGGAAGTTCGCGCCGAGATGGTCGCCAACGTCTGGAAGGTGCTGGTTGCCGAGGGTGACACGGTCGCCGACGGCGACACGCTGGTCATCCTGGAATCCATGAAGATGGAGATCCCGGTCATTGCCGAGGTGGACGGCGTGGTCTCCGCCCTGGGCGTCAGTGAGGGACAGGTGGTCCAGGAGGGCGACCTGATCGCCGAGATCTCCTGAGCACAGTCTCTGACCTGCTGGCGGAGCACACCGCTCTGTCCGGGTCGGCCGTCGCCCATCTGCAGGGGCTCGTCTCCGAGTGGCAGTTGCTGGCCGACCTTTCCTTCTCGGACCTGTTGCTGTGGGTGGCCACCGAGCCGCAGGTCGAGGGCGACGCGGTGGCCGCCGGCGAGACCGAGGAGCGGAGGTGGATCTGCGTCGCCCAGGTGCGACCGACCACTGGAACCACCGCCCACGTGGACGACATGGTGACCGTCCGTGCCGCGCCCGACGAGAGCCTGCTGCTGGACGAGGCCTGGGTCTCGCCCGAGATCGTCTCCGACGCCGAACTCGGTGAACTCGATCAGTGGGGTGTCCCGCTGCCGCCGGCCAGGGCGCCTCGCAGCCGGACACATCGACGCGAGGTGATACCGGTCCGGCACGCAGACGCCACCGTCGCGCTGCTCAGCCGCGACACCGGTCGCATGGTGAACCGGGAGGGCAGCCTCCTGGAGACCGCCTACGTGGATGCGGCCGAGGACCTGTTCCAGATGGTCGCCGACGGCAGTTTCCCGCCGGCCGTGCAGACCGGCGAGATCCACACCGGACCGCGCGCCGGTGACGGTCTGTTGCGGCTGGATGCCGACGCGAAGGTCGTCTACGTGAGCCCGAACGCCGTGTCGGCCTACCACCGGATGAACCTGACCGGCTCGGTGATCGGCGCAGATCTGGCCAATCTGACCCGCAAGCTGATCGCCGACCCGTTCGACGCCGCCGAATTGGCAGCGCGGATCTCGGGCGCTGTGCAGGGGCGCAGCAGCCTCCGGATGGAGGTCGAGGTCAGGGCCGCCACCGTGTTGTTCCGAGCGCTCCCGCTGCGGCCCCGCGGGCGGCCGTCCGGCGCCTTGGTGCTGGTCAGAGACGTGACGGAGGTACGCCGACGCGACCGGGCGCTGCTGAGCAAGGACGCCACCATCCGGGAGATCCACCACCGGGTCAAGAACAACCTGCAGACCGTGGCCGCCCTCCTGCGGTTGCAGGCGCGACGGTCCAAGGATGGGGCGGTCCGACACGCGCTGGCCGAATCTGTCCGTCGGGTCTCGTCCATCGCACTGGTCCACGACACGCTCTCGCTGTCCCCGGACGACCGGGTCGACCTGGACCAGATCGTCGACAAACTGGTGCCGATCGTCGCCGAGGTGGCCTCGGCCGAGACCAGGGCCAAGGTGCGGCGCATCGGCAGCTTCGGAATCATCGGCGCCGAGCTGGCCACACCGTTGGTGATGGTGCTCGCCGAGGTCGTGCAGAACGCCCTGGAACACGGCTACCGGGTGCCCCGCGCCCAGGCCGAGGTGGTCATCGGCGTCGAGCGCTCGGCCAAACACCTGGACATCAGGGTCGTCGACGACGGAGTCGGCCTGCCGGCCGGATTCTCCTTGGAGAAGGGCTCCGGCCTGGGCCTGCAGATCGTCCGCACCCTGGTCGACGCCGAGCTGCTCGGCTCGATCGGGATGCGCCGCCGGGACGATGCGCCCGGCACCGAAGTCCTCATCAGAATCCCGCTCCGCGGCAGGGCGTAGCGACTCGCGCTCCCGGGTGCCCGGCTACTGCCAGGCGCCGCGCTGGTACTGCGGGCGGTACGGAGCTCTGTCGGTGGGCAGGCCCAGTTCGTGGGCTGCCCGCTGCGGCCAGCCAGGCTCGCGTAATGCCGCTCGTGCCAGCAGCACGACGTCCGCGGAGCCGTCGGAGAGGATCTGCTCGGCCTGCACCGGATCGGTGATCAGGCCCACCGCCCCGACCGGAAGCCCGGTGGCCGAACGCACTGCTCGGGCCAGCGGCACCTGGTAACCGGGTCCGATCGGAATCTCCGCGCGGACGACGTTCCCGCCGCTGGACACGTCGATCAGGTCGGCGCCGAGGCTCGCGACCAGGGCCGCAGCTGCCTGCGTGTCCTCGATCGTCCAGCCGTCGTCGGTCCAGTCAGTGCCCGAGAACCTGACGAACAACGGCTTGTGCTCGGGCCAGACCTCCCGCACCGCGGCCACGATCTCGGCGAGGAGGCGGGTCCGTCCGGGGAAGTCCCCGCCGTATCCGTCGCTGCGGAGGTTCGACGACGGCGAGAGGAACTGATGCACCAGATAGCCGTGTGCCGCGTGGATCTCGACCACGTCGAAACCGGCTGCGTGCGCGCGCACGGCGGACGCCCGGAAGTCCCCGACGATGGCTGCGATCTCCGGCACGGTGAGCTCGCGCGGCTCGGCGTAGCTGCCGAAGGCCTGCGCCGAGGGGGCCACCGCAGTCCAACCGCCCTCGGCAGCCGGGACCGATCCGGGTTTTCCGGCAAACGGAGAGTAGGTCGACGCCTTGCGGCCGGCGTGTGCCAACTGCACACCGGTGGCACTGCCCTGAGCGTGCAGGAAGTCGTTGATCCGGGACCAGGCGGTCTGCTGCTCGTCATTCCACAGGCCGGTGTCCTGGGGAGAGATGCGTCCTGCGGGGTTCACTGCCGTGGCCTCGGTGAGCACCAGACCGAAGCCGCCGATGGCATGCGAGCCCAGATGGACCAGATGCCAATCGGTCGGTACGCCGTCCTCGCGTTCGCAGCTGTACTGGCACATCGGCGCCAGGAAGATGCGATTGTCGAAGGTGACGCCGCGCAGGGTCAGGGGTTCGAAGAGAAGGATCATGTTCGATGCAGCGCAGGGGCTGCGGACCGCATTCCAGATCGGGGACATCTCACGTGGATGGACGACAGCAGAACCGCCCCGATGCCGTGGTGGCGTCGGGGCGGTCATGACGGATCGTCAGCGGAGATGTCGGGCGAGGATTCCAGCGGGGGAGGCAGGTTCTGCAGGCTGCGATTTCTACAGGCTGCGAGCGCGGGCCCGGGCGCGGCGACGCTTGAGCGCGCGACGCTCGTCCTCGCTCATCGCACCCCACACGCCGGCGTCCTGGCCGGTCTCCAGCGCCCAGGTCAGGCATTCGCTGGTCACGGGACAACGCTGGCACACCGCCTTTGCCTCAGCAATCTGCAAGAGCGCCGGCCCAGAATTCCCGACCGGGAAGAACAGCTCCGGATCCTCGTCGCGGCAGATTGCGCGGTGGCGCCAGTCCATCTTGTGACCACTCCTTCGTATCGGCACTCCGGAGTAGGAGTGCCATCATCATGCGAGCAAAATCATGTGGGCCCGTCGTCGACAGTGGGCCTGCTGAGCAGGCCTGCCGGGACGGAGTTCCGGAAACTGGATTTCCAGCAACCGGGTGATCGGTGGTAGAAGCACCCCGAACATCGACCTCAATAGTTTCATGTGACACGGGGATGTCAAGGGTTCGTGTCTGTGAGGTTACGCAGCTCACGTTTTGATTACGGCCGTGCATCCACGTGTCCCATGATGCCTGTTCGGAACGATTCAGACCAGCATTTTCCGGTGGACGTCAGGAGTGGTCGTCACGAAGCCTGGTCGGAAGACCGGTGAGCACCCTGAGTGCCGACGGCACCGAAACGAAGCTCGCGCCCTCTCTCGTACCGAGGTAATCCCCATCCACCTGCAGTCCAACCGGTTCAGAGCACGTGACTGTGACAGAATTCACATCATCGTCGCGGATGAGCGGACCAGCAGACGGCTCGGCGCCGGGTCGCAGCAATTGGCCTGCCACCCGCACCACGGTCGGGAGCCGGAGGCTGCTCAGCGCGAACACCCCGAGACCGCCGTCCGGTGAGGTTGCCGGATTGGTGCGGATGGGCCTCGCATGGAGATAGGTCCAAGGATCGACGTTCGACACGAAGACCAGATGCACACCGGGCTGGGCGGGCTGTTCGTCCACGGTGATCGTCAGACGCGGCTTCCGACGGTCGGTCCGGAAGAACTGGCTGACAGCCTTGCGGACGTGCAGCATGTTGGAGATCGGCTTCCCGTCCGCACGGCGCTCTTCGACGGCTGCGACCACCTCGGCGTCCAGACCGAGTCCGGCGTTGAAGGTGAAATAGCGGTCGTCGACCCGGCCCAGCGAGATGGTCCTCGGCGGCTGCCGCACGATCAACGCCTCGAGGATCTGCTCCGTGGCCAGCACCGGGTCCGGATCCATACCCATGGCCCGGGCGAACACGTTGGTCGAACCGCCTGGAAGGACGGCCAGCATCGGCGCTGCCGCGGCGATGTCGGTCGTCGCGGCCATGATGCCGTTCACCACTTCGTTCACCGTGCCGTCACCGCCGTGGGCCACGATCAGTTCCGCTCCGCCGGCGACCGCCTTCTCGGCGAGCTCCGCGGCGTGGCCCCGACCGGTGGTCTGGGCCACCACCAGCCGCACCTCGGCGGCCAGCGCGTGCGCCAACAGGTCCCGCCGCCGCTCGGTGGTCGCGGTCGCGTGGGGATTGACGATCATCATGGCGCGCATCGTCGGGCAGCCTACGTGCTGCGGGCAGCCTCGCGTGCGGTGGAAGCGGCGGTAATCTCGGCAGCGTGACTCAAGCCACCGGCCAAGGCCCGCTGCGCATCCCGCCTCCGCCGCCGGTCGTGGCCTCCGCGGTGCTCCTCTGTCTGGAGGCGCTGGGCGTGATCGTCCTGGCCGCGATCGTCGTCGTGTCCGGGCTCGGCAACTCTGCCTCGACCGGCCAGCTGCTGGCCCAGGCGGCCTACTACGTCGTGCTCGCCGCGGCGATGGCGATGTGCGGCGTCGCCCTGCTGCAGGGCCGGCGATGGGGCCGCACCCCGACGATCGTGGTGCAGATCATCCTGCTTGCCGTCGGCTACTGGATGGCGGTACCGAGCGGACGCCCGGGCTGGGGCATCGCCTTGATCGTCGTGTCGCTGGTGACCGGTGGACTGCTGATCACCCGGCCGGCCAACGACTGGATCAACCGGTTCCCTGCCCTGTTCGGGCCAGAGCCGGACCAGTGAGCCGGTAGACGGTCCAGCCGTCCATCGCGACTGCGCCCATGGCCTCGTAGAAGGCGATGGACGGGGTGTTCCAGTTCAGCACCGACCACTCCACCCGCGCATATCCCGATCGCACCGCGATTTCCGCCAGGTTGAGCAGCAGTGCCTTTCCCAAGCCCGATCCACGCAGACCTGGCTGGACGTAGAGGTCCTCCAGGTAGATCCCGTGCACTCCCTCCCAGGTCGAGTAGTTGAGGAAGTGCAGGGTGTAGCCGACCACCGCCTCGTCGACCACGGCGACGTGACCGAACAGGACCGGCGAGTCGCCGAACAGGGCCGCGCGCAGGAGTTCGTCGGTCAGGTGACATTCCTCGACCAGCTTCTCGTACTCGGCCAATTCGTAGACCAGCTGGACGATCTTCCCGACGTCAGCGGGGACCGCAGGGCGGATGCGAGAGTCAGCCATCGGAACCGTCGGAAGCCGCGGGGTTCGGGACGTACGTACCCGGCTTGACCAGCAGGTGGAAGGGCACGACGTTGGAATGGTCGATGCAGTTCCGGCCGTGGTAGGTGCCCAGAGCGGTGACCGCGGCGGGGTTCATCATGAGCAGGCTGCCCTCGATGACGGGCAGGCCGACCCAGCGGACCGCCAGCACCCGGGACATGTGGCCGTGACACACCAGCGCGACGTCCCCCTGCTCCAGCGCTGCTGCGGCCCTGGCCAGCACCCTGTCCGCTCGATCCGAGACCTGATCAGGAGTCTCGCCACCGGGCGCACCGTTGTCGAAGATGTTCCAGCCGGGCCGGTCGACGTGGATCTGCTTGCTGGTCAGCCCCTCGTATTCGCCGTAGTTCCATTCGGCGAGGTCGTCGAGGGTCTCGGTGACCGTCAGCCCGGCCAGCGCCGCCGTCCGCTGGGCCCGCAGGCGCGGGCTGCTGAACACGGTGACCGGACCGAGGTGCAGTCCGGTCAGGACGGTGGAGATCGCGACCGCCTGCTCGACGCCCTCCTCGGTGAGATCGAGCTCGGTGACCGAGGTGTGCTGGCCAGTGGCACTCCACGTGGTCTGACCGTGCCGGATCAGTGCGATCCTCGACATCCCGCTCACTTCCCTTCGTTCTCGATGTGTCCGATGGCGCTGCTCAGGCCGCATCCGGCGGCGACCGGGTCCGGCTAGGCAAGGGTGGCGACGTACTCCCGGCAGGCCGCCCAGGTCGGCAGCAGACCCGATTCGGCTGCTTCGGCCAACGTCGGCGCGGCCCGGTCCTTCTCGGAGAGCACGAATTCGAAGCCGTCGGGTAGCGGCAGGTCCAACGCCGGGTCCAGCGGGTTGATGCCGTGTTCCCGGCCCGGTGCGTATCCGGTCGAGCACAGATAAGTGAGGGTCGAGCGGTCCTCGAGCGCCACGAAGGCGTGGCCGAGTCCTTCGGAGAGGTAGACCGCCCGGCGGTCCACGGTGTCCAGTCGAACGGCGTCGACCACGCCGAAGGTGGGGGAGCCGACGCGCACGTCGACGATGAAGTCGATGACGGCGCCGGCCGGGCAGGTGACGTACTTGGCCTGACCCGGTGGCACGTCGGCGAAGTGCACCCCGCGCAGACTTCCTGCCTTCGAGACGGACATGTTGGCCTGGGCCAGTTCCAGCGCGTGGCCGGCGGCGCTGCGCAGCGCGTCGACCTTGAACCACTCGAGGAACAGGCCTCGATCGTCTCCATGCTGTGTCGGGGTGAATTCGAAGGCACCGGGGACGGCGAGTTCTCGTACGTGCATGATCCAGCAGCCTAGAGGTCGAAGCCGTCCCCGATGGACCCCGGGGTTTGGACGGGACGGCACGGTGGCAGACGGCCTTGACGGCAGGCGGCGGTGGCGTGATCGTGAGGGAATGGCCGAATTGCTCAGTGACAGGCAGATCGACGCAGGGCTGGCCGGGCTGGCGGGTTGGTGTCGCCAGGGCGACGAGCTCCGGGTCAGCTACCGGGGCCGGGACTTTCCCACCGCGATCGCCTTCGTCGACGAGGTGGCGGTGCGAGCCGAGGCCGCGGCACACCATCCCGACATCGACATCCGGTGGAACAAGGTCAGCTTCGCCCTGAGCACGCACTCCGCCGGCGGCCTGACCGAGAAGGACTTGTCGCTCGCGGCGGAGATCTCGGCGATTGCGGCGGAGTCGGGTCTGGAGGTCGGCTAACGCCGGCCGGTCGACGGGGCCCGCCCGCCGATCGCGGCGGTCAGCGTGGCCACCGCGAGCAGCACCGGTTCGACCAGCTCGTCGAACGAGCACGAGGTCTGCCGTGACCCGGCATCCGGGCACTGGTGCGGGACGGTGATGCCGATGGCCGCGATCGGCATCGCATTGTGATCGAAGACAGCGGCCGCTACCGATGCCGTGCCCACCGTCACCTGGCAGTCCTCCCGCGCCCAGCCCCGCCGCCGGACCTCGATCAGGGCCGAACGCAGTTCCGGCAGGTTGCGTGACCCCCGCCCGGTTCGGTCGAGGAACTTCGCCGAATCCGGGAACAGTGCGCGGACCTGACCGGAGGAGAGATTGGCCAGGATCGACAGACCGGTGGCGGTCAGTGCGGCCGGCAGCCTGATACCGACGTCGGTCACCAGCGTCATCGAATGTCCGGGGGCCTTTTCCTTCACCAGGTAGAGCGTCTGCGGGCCGTGCAGGATGCCGAGATGGGCGGTTGCCCCCGCCGTCCGGGCCAGCCGCGTCAGCAGCGGGCGACCGAGTCGCTCCAGCGGCTCCGACCGGAGGTAGGCGGTCCCGATCTCGAACGCAGCAACCCCGAGGCCCCAACGGCGTTCGGACGGCAGGTGGACGACGAATCCGGCCGCCGCAAGTTCGGCGAGCAGTTCGTAGGTCGTGGACCTGGCCAGGCCCAGGTCGCGGGCGACCGCCCCGGCCGAGACGGGAGCGGGCCGGCTGGCCAGCAATCGGAGCACGGCAAGTCCGCGGCGCAGCGCGGGCGC
Source organism: Nakamurella sp. (assembly GCA_965277305.1). Taxonomy (GTDB): domain Bacteria; phylum Actinomycetota; class Actinomycetes; order Mycobacteriales; family Nakamurellaceae; genus Nakamurella. The sequence continues at coordinate 782,503 of CBDICH010000007.1, forward strand.
GGGCGCGACCTTCCGGCGGTGGGGATCTGCGACATCCGCAGGATTTCCGGCAGCATGGTCAAGGGACACTTGTCCGGTATACCGGACACCAAGTCGGTCGACGCTATCGCGCCGCTGCCTGTCCAGGGCATCCAATGAGCGAGTGAACTCCAGCCAGCCCGCCGTCATGCTGTCCGTCAGTGCCTTCGACCCGGTCCTCATCGGAATCGGGCCCGTCGGGCGGGCAGAACTGGTCGATGTCGCGCGCGGTGGCCGGGAAGTGGCCATCAGCGAGGACGCGTTGGCCGCCATCACCGCCACCCGGGGCGTCATCGACGCGCTGGCCGGAGACGCCGCTCCGCACTACGGCATCTCCACCGGCTTCGGTGCCCTGGCTACCACGCACATCACTGCCGACCGCCGGGCAGCTCTGCAGACGTCGCTGATCCGGTCCCACGCGGCTGGTACCGGAACTCCGGTCGAGACCGAGGTGGTCCGCGGCCTGATGGTGTTGCGACTGTCCACGCTGGCCACCGGGCGAACCGGGATCCGTCCGACCACGGCGCTGGCGTACGCCGCCCTCCTCAATGCCGGTATCACCCCGGTGGTGCCCGAATACGGTTCACTGGGCTGCTCCGGCGACCTGGCGCCGCTGGCCGCCATCGCGCTGGCCCTGATCGGCGAAGGCCGGGTGGCCGACGCGGAGGGTCGGGAAACGGATGCGCTCACTGCGCTGACCGCGGCCGGACTCGAGCCGGTGGTGCTGGCCGAGAAGGAGGGCCTCGCGCTGATCAACGGCACCGACGGCATGCTCGGCATGCTGCTGATGGCACTGGCGGATCTGGAGGAACTGCTCGACGTCGCAGACATCAGCGCGGCGATGTCCGTCGAGGCCCTGCTGGGCACCGACCGGGTGTTCGCCGCCGAACTTCATGCCCTGCGGCCGCAACTCGGACAGGGATTGTCCGCGGCCCGGATGGCTGCGGCCCTCGCCGGGTCGGCGATAGTGTCGTCCCACGCCGGCCCGGAGGACATCCGCGTGCAGGACGCCTATTCACTCCGGTGCACGCCGGCGGTGCACGGTACGGCCAGGGACACCGCCGAGCACGCCGGCCGGATCGCCGACCGCGAGTTGGCCAGTGCCATCGACAACCCCGTGGTACTCCCGGACGGCCGGGTCGAATCCAACGGCAACTTCCATGGTGCACCGGTGGCCGCCGTGCTGGATTTCCTGGCCATCTCGGTCGCCGACGTGGCGAACATCGCCGAGCGTCGCACCGACCGGATGCTCGACGCGAACCGGTCGCACGGGCTGCCGCCCTTCCTGGCGTACGAAGTGGGCGTCGATTCCGGGCACATGATCGCGCAGTACACGCAGGCCGGCATCGTGGCCGAGCTGAAGCGCCTGGCCGTCCCGGCCTCGGTCGACTCCATCCCGTCCTCGGCGATGCAGGAGGACCACGTGTCGCTGGGTTGGCACGCCGGCCGCAAACTACGCCGCTCCATCGACGGTCTCCGCCGGGTTCTCGCCGTCGAGATCCTGACGGCGGCCAGAGCCCTCGACTTCCGGGCGCCGCTGCAGCCCGGCCCGGTCACCGGTGCCGTCCGCGATCTGGTGCGGACCGTCGTCGACGGACCCGGACCGGACCGTCATCTCGGCCCCGAGATCGACGCCGTCGTCGAGCTCCTCGCCTCTCATTCCATCAGCGCCACCATCGAGCCGCTGCTGGCCAACTCAACCCCCCGATGACCGGGCCGGCCCCACGCAGCCGAGCTCATCCACCCGAACCCAGCCCGTTCACCCCAGCCCGTCCACCCCAGCCCGTCCACCCCGGCCCACCCCGATGAGCCCACCCACCCTGGAGTCCTGATGTCCGCCCTGCCCGGTGCCCGTCCCGTCCGCGCCAATCGCGGCACCACGCTGACCGCCAAGTCGTGGGCCACGGAGGCCCCGTTGCGCATGCTGCAGAACAACCTCGATCCAGAGGTCGCCGAGGACCCGGACAACCTGGTCGTCTATGGGGGCACCGGCAAGGCCGCCCGTGACTGGGCGTCGTTCGACGCCATCAGTCGGTCGCTGATCGACATGGAGCAGGACGAAACGCTGTTGGTCCAGTCCGGCAAGCCGGTCGGCATCCTGCGAACCCACGAGTGGGCCCCGCGGGTGTTGATCGCCAACTCCAACCTGGTCGGCGACTGGGCGACCTGGCCCGAGTTCCGCCGGCTGGAGGCCATGGGGCTCACCATGTACGGCCAGATGACGGCAGGCTCCTGGATCTACATCGGCTCGCAGGGCATCGTCCAGGGCACCTACGAGACCTTCGCCGCTGTGGCGGACAAGAGGTTCGGCGGGACACTGGCCGGCACCCTCACGGTGACAGCAGGGCTCGGCGGGATGGGCGGCGCCCAGCCGTTGGCGGTCACGCTGAACGGTGGCGTCGCACTCTGCATCGAGGTCGACCCGCACCGGGCCCGGCGCCGGGTCGAGACCCGCTACCTCGACGTCGTCGCCGAGAGTCTGGACCAGGGCATCGAGCTGGCGCTGGCCGCCAAGGCCGCGGCGCAGGCCTTCTCGGTGGCCGTCATCGGCAACGCCGCTGACATCCTGCCGGAATTGCTCCGCCGGGGCGTCGACATCGACATCGTCACCGACCAGACCTCCGCCCACGACCCGCTCTGGTATCTGCCGACCGGCGTCTCACTCGAGGACTGGCACGACTACGCGGCTGCAAAGCCCGAGGAGTTCACCGACCGGGCACGGGAGAGCATGGCCACCCACGTCGAGGCGATGGTCGGGTTCATGGACGCCGGCGCCGAGGTGTTCGACTACGGCAACTCGATCCGGGGCGAGGCGAAACTGGCCGGCTACGAGCGGTCGTTCGACTTCCCCGGCTTCGTGCCCGCCTACATCCGGCCGCTGTTCGCGGAAGGCAAGGGCCCGTTCCGCTGGGCCGCCCTGTCCGGCGACCCGAAGGACATCCATGCGACCGACGTCGCGGTGCGGGAGATGTTCCCGGACAACGAGAAGCTGCAGCGCTGGATGAGGTTGGCGCCGGAGAAGATCGCCTTCCAGGGCCTGCCCGCCCGGATCTGCTGGCTGGGCGCCGGCGAACGCCATCTGGCCGGGGTGAGGTTCAACGAGATGGTGGCCTCCGGCGAGATCAGTGCGCCGCTGGCCATCGGTCGCGATCACCTCGATTCGGGGTCGGTGGCCTCGCCGTACCGGGAGACCGAGTCGATGGCGGACGGCAGTGACGCGATCGCCGACTGGCCGTTGTTGAATGCTCTGGTGAACACCGCATCGGGCGCCAGCTGGGTCTCCATCCACCACGGCGGCGGGGTCGGCATCGGCCGGTCCATCCACGCCGGCCAGGTCTGCGTCGCCGACGGCACCGAACTCGCCGGCCGGAAACTGGAACGGGTGCTCACCAACGACCCGGCCATGGGAGTCCTGCGGCACGTCGACGCCGGCTACCCCGAGGCCGACGTCGCCGCCGAGCGGACCGGGTTGGTCATCCCGATGAAGGTCCAATCTGCCGCGCCCGCCGAAGCCGACCAGTGAAGACCCCGCCGCCACCGGCCGATGGCAGGCGCTTCGTCAGCGCCTGGTCCGACCTGGCCGGGCTCGGCCGGGACCAGCGTCGCGGCGGTTATTCGCGGCACGTGTTCGACGATCACGAGATGCAGATGCGTGACTGGTTCGTCGCCCAGGCGGAGCGTCGCGGGCTCGGCACCGAGGTCGACGGCAACGGCAACATCTGGGCCTGGTGGGGTGAGCCGGGCACCGACGCCGTCGTCACCGGCTCGCACCTGGATTCGGTGCCGGGCGGCGGTGCGTTCGACGGCCCACTGGGGGTGGTGTCTGCCCTGCTGGCCGTCGACGAACTCCACCTGCGGGGTGTCACCCCAGCGCGACCGCTCGCACTGGTCTGTTTCGCCGAGGAGGAAGGTGGCCGATTCGGGTTGCCGTGCCTCGGATCCCGGCTGATGACCGGTGCCGCCGACGCCGATCACGTGCGCCGGCTGCACGACCAGGACGGGGTGTCGTTCGCGGACGCAGCCCGTCGGGTGGGCATCGATCCGGCCGGTATCGGCGCGGACCCGGCCAGAGTGTCTTCCATCGGGTCATTCATCGAGCTCCATGTCGAACAGGGCAGGTTGCTGCACGCCGCCGACCCGAATGCGGCGGTCGGGGTCGGGTCCCAGATCGTCGCCCACGGGCGGTGGCGGATGACGTTGACCGGTGAGGGAAACCACGCCGGTACCACCAGGCCGGGGGACCGCCACGATCCGATGATCCCGGCCGCCGCAGCGATCCTGGCCGCCCGTCGGGCGCTCAGCCTGCACGACGGAGCCGTCGCCACCATCGGTCGGCTGCAGCCGATCCCCGGCGGCACCAACGTCATCGCCTCGTCGGTGAACGCCTGGATGGACGTGCGGCACGGGTCCGCGGCGGACACGGCCGCCCTGGTCGACGAGATCGTGGCGGCGGTGCGCGAGGAGGCCGAGCTGGAAGGCTGCTCGCTGGTGGTGCACCGAGAGTCGCTCTCGGACCAGGTGACGTTCGACCCGACTCTCACGATGGACCTGGCCGCCGCGCTCGACGCTCCGATGATCCCGACCGGGGCCGGCCACGACGCGGGCGTGCTGGCCGACCACACCGCGAGCAGCATGATCTTCGTCCGGAACCCGACGGGCATCTCCCACGCCCCCGGTGAACACGCGGAGACCGCCGACTGTCTGATCGGTGTCGGCGCGCTGGCTGACGCACTGACCGAGTTGGTCCGTTGACCGTCTACCGCGCCGGGTCCGCCTTCATCGGCGGTGAGCTCGTCGGCCCGGTAGACATCGGTTGTGCCGGCGGCGTGATCACCTCGATCGACCCGGCCGACGGTACGTACGACGAGGCGCTGCCCGGCCTGGTGCTGCCCGGTTTCGCCGATGCCCACTCCCATGTCTTCCACCGTGGACTGCGCGGGCGCACGCAGGGCGACTCTGCCGGCCTGGGCAGCTTCTGGACCTGGCGGGAGACGATGTATGCCCTTGCTGATCGGCTGGACCCGGACAGCTTCCGCTCGCTGGCCGTGGCCGCCTACGCGGAGATGGTCTGCGCCGGGTTCACCGGGGTGGGGGAGTTCCACTACCTCCACCATGCGCCGGGCGGAACCCCCTACGCCGAGCCGAACACCATGGGGATCGCCGCCGGTGAGGCGGCGGTCGAGGCCGGCATCGGGTTGACGCTTCTCGACG